>NZ_CM177736.1:0-3093229 GCF_057621575.2 Psychrobacter sp. CX10 | reverse complement strand
AGATTTACTTGCACCGCGGCGACTATCATTAGCGAAATCATCAATAGCTTGCTGCTTTTGTTTTTCAGATAATGTCTGATACGTTTGCCACCACTCACCCATATCATTGGTGGATTCTGAAAGTGGATTTAAATCATCTCCACATTGTTCACGTAACAACAAGAAATCATAAGCTGCACGAAAACGAGCGTGTTCTGCCAATTGTGTAATTTGCTTAACTCGCGGATTGGCAAGCTTTGGCTGCATCATCCAAATATCACGTATGAATTGCTCTGCAAATTTTGGTATGGCAGTTTTGATGCGTTGACGTTCAATCACTTTGCTAGCAGCTTGCAACTGTGCATCATGAAATGGCATATTTTTTTTCTTAAATTTTGCCAATTGATAAAGATAATTGTCCCAAAGTAGCGCTGCATAAAAGAAGGCAGGGTTAATACTTTTGCCTTGAGCGATACGTTTGTCTGTATTAATCGCTACTTGGTTAACCAAAGCGCTAGGGGCTTCAGGTGGATAGATGATTAAATGTCGAATAGCGCCATACTCAAATAACAACGGTAATAATGGCACCAAGTATCCGCCGGTGAACATCTTTTGTGACTCATCATATAGCCGATGCGGTGACACTTGATCTAATAAAGACCAGTTGTTATCGTGAAACTGTTCAGATAGCTCTTTATCAAAGTCAAACCCAAGCTTTGCTTTAAATCTTAATGCTCTCAATAACCGTACAGGATCCTCTTCAATACGTAGCGGGGCATGACCTAAAAGTCGTAGTGTTTTGCTTTTTATATCTTCATAGGCATTACAAAAATCGTGTACCACACCTTTAATAGGCTGATAGTACATGGCATTAATTGAAAAATCGCGACGTTCAAAATCTTGCTTAATATCGCCCCAAACATTATCGCGCACAATCATTCCATCACTTGTGGTGTGTGCATCACCATTTGGCGGCGCCCTAAATGTTGCCACTTCAATCATATCTCGCCCAGAATATACATGAGCTAACTGAAAACGACGACCAATGATACGACAACGCTTGCCAAAAATATCTTTAACTTCATGCGGTCTTGCATCTGTTACTGCGTCAAAGTCCTTAGGATTGAGGCCAAGAAGTGTATCTCGTACCCCACCACCCACAATATACGCATCAAAACCACCTTGGTTAAGCGTAGATATCACTTCTATAATTGAATTTGGTAAATCTACTTTACTTAATCCTAACTGCTTGGCTGAACGTTCTGCCATGCATCTACTCCCTACAAACTAAAAAAGCCTTGTATAGCCTACTTTACGAATTGTAGTCATACAGGGTATATGTAAGTGCTAGTTTAACAAATTTTTCATGTGATTGCCTGATATACTTAATGCGAACCCTTATCAAAATTATATTTAGTTAATATAATAATGTTTTGAGTTCGCACCAATCAGTAACCCAATACACAATCCGCCAAAGTGAGCCGCAAATGAAATACCTGTTTGTGGCATAAGCCCCTGTTTTAACACTAGCCAGTAGCTTGCCCCCATAAGCAAACAAGCTAAAAGATAGCCCCACCTTTTTGCAAAGATTGCCCCGCCTATCATATAACCTAGCATAGCGAAGACCAGACCTGAAGCTCCTATATGAATTGAGAACGGAGAGCCTAAACCCCACGTCATGAAGCCAGAGCCTATAATTAATTTGATAATTGTTCGATATGCATTGCGCTCAAACAGTCCGAATAAAAACAGTATCTGCGCAAGTATAATAGTATTGCCGATGATATGAGCAAAATTGCCGTGCATGGTCCATGATGCAATAACCCCAATCATACTATTAAGACTTAGAGAGCGAGGAATAATCCCGAATGCATTCCAAAGGTTAAACAATACCGTATTATTTAATATATACATGATCCACATTGGCAAAAATATAATCATATATAGACCAAAAACTTGGCCAATACGATGCTGAACAACGCGTGTTATATCTTTTACATTCATAACTTTAATACCAATATTCAATCATATATATTTTCAGAGTTTTCTAATACTTATATTATAGCGATACCCATGCAGTGCGTACCTAAGATTGGCTTAAGATTAAGTAAGTAAATAAGTACTTAATTAAGTGCTTAAATAGCTAGCTTATACTACTCTAGGTTTCTAGATTTCTAGATTTATCTTTGTTCTTGAGCCGCCATGTGTACTCATTTAGCGGTGATGATGAATGATAAGGTACCAGTGCTGAAGGTACAAACCCTCTTGCGGCCTCAATATGCTTAATAGAATCATCGAAGAATATATGGGGTGCAAATGTTTTTAATACAGCTGTTTTCTCAAGTCCTCCCAAGAAAAATGCCATATCAACATTTACGCCCCATTCACGTAAAGTTTTAATTGCACGTAAATCTGCTGGCGCATTCCTAGCTGTTACTAATGCGATTTGAACTGGCTTTTTAGTTTTTAAATAAGGCAAACGCCGCTGCAATAAGGAGAGCTTAATTAATAAGTCAGCATACGGCCCTTTCTCAATCGGTAGATCTATCATCTCAGCTTCTCTATCATGAAACGCTTTCAAACCGTACTGTTTATAGAGTAGCTCACCAGAATCATCAAATAAAACCGCATCCCCATCAAAAGCTATACGCAACTGATCTATATCTAATTTATAAGTATTAACTGGCGTTGCATCTAGTATTGCACAAGCGCAAATACGCCTATCTGCAATACTCTGTGCATCTTCACGATTGGTGGTTAAAAACAAATCCACATCGAAATCGGCCACATAATCAGCTACGCTGCCTCCAGAAATAAAAGCCGAGCGCGTAATAGAAAGCCCTCTATTGCGGATGGCATTTAAAACTCGGATACCTGTTTCAGGGCAGCTCTTTGAAACAATGACAACTTCTACTAAAGGCGATTTGTTTTCATAGGGGTCTGCTTTATAGCCATCTAAACTACTATTTAAATTATGGCCTAAACTACTATTAACATTATTGCTAGCATTATATTTATTAAGGTTTAAAATCGCTTGAATTAATGGGAACCCTACCCCTATGTCCAAATCCTCATGCTCGCGTTCGTACATATATTCTCTAAACAAGCGAATGGCATTTTGAGGATCTTGTTTTATTAATTCTTCTCTATATGCCTCGGATTCACTCAGGTCATACAATGCGGTTGCAGAGATTGCGATTATAAGTGTCTTTGATAAATCTATGGGCATAGACTTCCTTACAACTAAGCTAATTAACTTATAATAGATAAAAGGGTGGAAACAAGTATTCAGCAGTCAGTTTACGCTATATATTTTACAAAATATTATGAGAGTTGTTGTCTTAATTTAAACTGTAAACAAAAGCCTTTTATTATATGGTGGCAATCCTACTAAAAGACAAATACTAGCAATTAGTTTAAGTACTAAATTCTAAACCATCAAAAAAGCCATACTGTTAGGTTACCAGTATGGCCTCTAAGTCTAAAATATTATACTTTAAAAACGGTTTATATTATTAAGATAAAAATACCAAGGCGATCGATGGGAATGCGACCAATATCACTAGCCTAACAACATCTGAGACAATGAAAGGTGCTACGCCCCTAAACATATCAGAGAGTTTAATATGTGGCGCCATAGCTTTAATAACAAAAATGTTCATGCCCATCGGTGGCGTGATCAAACCAAGCTCAACAGTCAATACCGCAATAATACCAAACCATACTGGGTCATAGCCTAAAGCTACAATGATTGGGAATACGACAGGAATCGTAATAACCAACATTGCCAAGGCATCCATAAATAACCCTAGCAAAAAGTACATCACTAAGATACTGATTAATACCACAAGAGGACTTACCGCAAGGCCGCCTATCCATTCTGCCAAAGAATTCGCAATCCTTGACACATTAATAAACAGGCCTAACGCTTCAGCACCTAATAGCATAAAGAATACCACGGCGGATAACGCTAACGTTTCTATTAAAGACTGTTTAAGGCCCTTAAAGCGCATGCCTTTAAACGCCGCATATAACCAAGAAGCAAATGCGCCTACTGCTGCACCTTCCGTTGGTGTAAATAGCCCAAAGAATATACCTGCAATAATTATGACGAATATGAAGCCAAAAGGAATAAGACCTGTTAAGGATAATACTTTATCCTTCCATGAGGTTCTCTCGCCACGCTCGGCTAAATGCGGCTTCCACCGCACCATTATCATCACAGTGATGGAATACATGACCATACCCAATATGCCAGGTAAAAAGCCTGCAATGAACATATCGCCTACAGACTGCTCAGTAAGAATCGCATACACAAGCAGTGCAATACTAGGCGGAATCATAATACCTAAAGTACCGCCGGCTGCTAAAATGCCACATGCAAAACCAGGTTGGTATCCGTATTTTTCCATTTCTGGTAAGGCAACACGGGTCATAGTCGATGCGGTTGCCAAAGAAGATCCCGAGATAGAAGCGAAGATACCAGAAGAGCCAATACCTGCAATACCAAGACTACCTCTGACACCGCCAAATATCGTTCGGGTGGCATCAAATAGCTTTCCAGCCATACCCGAATGAGCAGCAAATACACCCATTAGAATAAATAAAGGTATGGCGCTAAAATCATATTTTGCTAAAACTGCGGTTGGAATATCTTTTAACATCTGTAGTGCGCTACCAGGACTCGTGATAGCGCCAAAGCCTACCAAACCTACCCCTAACATTGCTAATGCTACTGGAACTCTAAAACATACAAACAGTATCATGGCTACTAAGCCAATCGATCCGATAATTTCAGGACTCATGCACCTGTCTCCTCAGCGTCATAGAACTCACCTGTCCTGAAAATATTAATTGATTCATATAAAGCTCTATAAGCCAATAATGCACTTAAAAATGAGCTTATTAAATAAATCGGGGTCATAGAAATACGTAAGTCTTGAGTAACTTTACCGAATTCAGCGGCATCCATTGCGCTTTCATAAAGACCGAAGACAAAGACCACGCCTAATGCAAAATATCCCACCATGAAAATGCCCATTAGGTACCCTTTCCATTTTTGTGAAATACCTTGAGTAAATACATCTACAATAACTTGAGATCTTTCTACATAGGCGGCAAACGCGGCAAGTAAAGCGAACAGCATCATATAAGAAACTATTTCAACCGTTCCTTTAATAGTAAATCCAAAATCTCCGCCAGTCAGTTTAAAGACATAGCGTGTAATGACATCCGCAATAGTGACTAGAACAATGACTATTAAACTGATGCCACCTATAAATTCACAAATCTTTTTAAACAGATTATTAATGCTAGCAAACATTGACATAAATTATACCTACTAACAGTCATTAACCTTCACAAGATTGGCTTGCAGCTTTCGCAGCTTCATATACCCCATCTGCATCTAGTCCTAAATCATTGACGTCGGACAGATACTTTTTGGTTCCCTCTTCTAACGGACCTTTCCAATTTGGGTCATTTAGTGGATTAGGTATTTCAATTACTTCATGACCTAAGTCTTTGGCATTTTGTAGTGCTTTTAGATCATGTTTGTCAAAGACTTCACCGACTTTCTTAGCAAGCGCCATCCCAGAATTATCGTCTAAAACTTTTTTAAGATCATCCGGTAAACTATTATAATTATCTTTATTCATAGCAACCATTAAGCCTGAGCTATAAAAAGGAATGTTGGTATGATATTTAGTAACTTCATCAATCTTAAAGGTTGTGACAGCTTCCCAAGGAAAGCTTAATCCATCAACGACACCACGTTGTAGTGAGGTATAGATATCATTAGCAGGAAGGCCAACAGGGGATGCGCCCATACTTTCGATAATATCACCAGCCACTGCTGATGGACGACGTATGCGCATGCCCTTCATATCATCAGGCGTTTCAATGAGCTTGTCTGAAGTATGTAATGCCCCAGGTCCTGCACCGTACATAAATAGGATGTGAGAATCTTCATATTCGCCTGCAATAGTTCCATTTTCATATAAAGTTTGGAGTATACAGCCCATTTGTGTAGCAGAGCTTGATAACCCTGGCAGCTCGGCAATCTGTGTTAGCGGGAAGCGTCCATTGGTATAACCATGCGCTTGAGATCCGATATCTACAGTACCTTTTACTGCAGCCTCGTAGGTGACCTGGGGCTTACTTAAAGAGGCAGATGGATATAACTCAACTTTGAGTCTTCCATTTGAGTCTTGTTCAATTTTTTCAGCCCAAGGCTCTAACACCTCTTTGCTAAAAGAAGACGTTGCAGGCCAAAAGTGTGAAAACCTTAGGGTAGTTACTTCTTGAGATGATGCTTCCGTAGTCGTCACATCTTCAGTGGTTTCAGGTGTGTCATTAGCGGATTGGTTTGAACAGCCGACAAGGCCAAACGCGACGAGTATAGCCGCAGAAAGAGTGGTATGAAGTTTCATTATCAATTCCTTTGATATGTTAAAAAACCTATTGATCCTTAATAGGTAGATAGAGTTGCAAGGCGATTACTTAGATAGGTCAAATTCAATAGGTAAATAAGCAAGAAGCTATTTACTAATTATCAATATATTTACTAACTATTAATAAAAGGATGAGCAACCTAAGTCAGTAAACATGTATGCATTGAAAGTAACAACTAAAATGATATATGTCAACTCATTTAACAGCAAATTATGTACGCATGATCGATAAAATTCAATCTTATTATTAATAATTTAAAAACATTAAAGCCTGTATGCTTAAGATACAGGCTTTAATAATCAAGTAACGACATAAAGTAAAACGTTCAACTAACCTAAGTTTTACTAAGTATGATAATTATAGTGAGACCTTGGCTTGTGTATCTTCGCCATCAGTATCATCCCACTCATAATCAACTTCTATAAGTTTATCTAGACCTTCACCTGATATTAAGTTGGAGATAATATAAGGCGCATCTAACGCTTCTAGATTAACTACTGTATTAAACGTGTGTACATAATCATCATTATTGCTTTGGCTTATTTGCGCGCCATTTAATTCACTAACATCCGACGTAAATGTGGCTGCATTGACATTAATATTGTCAGTTGAAAGGTTAGCATTGAAACGCTGTGCTTCTATATTAGCATGCTGCGTGACACGTTGACTATCTACACCCAAGCTAATTTTCCCGTTAGCATTGATAGTAACAAAGCTACCATCTGCTACATTCTCAGGTAAAAAATGACCGACACTTTTTACTAAAGCTGTGACATCAACGTTATCCAACTCAGCGTCATTTTCCACATTATCTGCCGCACCCGTATTAAAAGCACCTAGTAATTGTTGAAAATCAAAAGTAGAAAATGCCGACTTGAAATCAACAGGGTCTATGTCTTCAAAATCAATTTTAATAGGTAACTCATTTAAGGGCATGGCTAGGTCTATATTGACTTTACGCACAGCATCTTGAGCAGAGCTAACGTTAAAATCGCCTTGAGCGTTAACGTCTAATTGTGCGACATTTACATTACCTTGCAAGTTTACCGCCTCACCGCTATCGATAGACAGTTGCCCAGCGTTTAAATTACCCAGTGTGTAAGCGCTACTATTGTCAGCTTTAATAGCGAAGGTAGTGTCAGTCACTGCTGAAGCACCAGTAGGCAGGCTACCACCAATAGCAAAACGCCCCATTTCAGTTTTAGACTCAGAAGCTATAATGTCTACGCCCCCTCTACCACTTAAGTTAACAGACCGCGCATCAATATTAGCACCTCCTATGGTTAATACTGAATCCGAACTTGAAGCATTTACATTCACAGTGTCAGTATTGATAGTCGCACCATGCGCGGTATTCGACTTTTCATGCGCAATATTTATAGCACCGCCTAAACCAAGAAGCTCGCCTGTTGTGACTGCTTCTGTAACGTCTAAATTAAATGCAGTATCACCGCCAATTGCAACCTCTGTATTCGTAGAAGTGTCTTGACCTACTAAGATGTTCGCTTCAGCGCCATCAACGGTTACGGTAGTTGCATTAACATTCGCACCATTAATCTGCGCTATGTTATCAGAAGTTAATTGTAACTCACCTACGTTTACGTTGGCAACTTGCGCCTTATTATCCTCAGCTTTTATAACATTAAACCCAGCCTCGACATCAATAGATGGCACACTAATCGCACCACCCGTCGCAGGTACAATTGTAAATCCAGTACCGCCGCCTAGATTAAAGCCACCTGCTGTTTGCCAATTTCTATCGCTATCTTGAGTAATTTGTGCGGTGTTACCTGCATTAATGCTATAGCTTGTCGCTTGTACATCCTGAGCCACACTAGCGTCATTAGTCGCACTGATATCTACCGTTTGAGCGTTTAAGCTACCTTTAACCGTGGTAGCATCACCAATTTGTTGATATTGATACGAACCTTGTGTGCCAATGTTTAAGTTAACATCGGCTAGAGTAGCGCTGCCTGCACCAAAGTCAAGCTCACCCATACCAAAATGGGTCGTCGTCACTGATGAATCATAATCGGCTTTACCAGTATAGTCATTGGCATTTATCAAGATAGATTCGGCGTCCATTTGTGTGCCGATATCCAAAGCTTGGTTAGTAGCGTTAATATCTATCGTATCAACTGCATTCAATACAGTTGGCGTTGCGGTTTTAATTTCAGTGGTTGTACCGGCGCCGTTACCAGACACTGCTAACGTACCGTCAATAACTTTTAATAAGCCAGAGGCAAGAGTAATAGAACCTGTACCACTACCTACAATGTCTTTGTCAACAACGCGATCATACGTCGCTTGGTTAGTAATGTCTGCACCTGATAAACTGATATTTTCTGCCGTAATAGCCGTACTCTTATTGCTAAGTTGACCTGTGGCATTAATCGTTACATTATTGGCATTAAGTGTGCTGTTCTCGCTCGCATATTCACTGTGAGAATCAACGGTTTGATCAATACCGATACCTAAACCAATCTTGATACCACTAAGACCACCTTTAATATAGCCTTCAGGACCAACTGCTTTGGTTGTTGTACTCTTCGTCGCTACCAATGCTTCGCCAGCATCAATGTTGACATCGCCGGCTACGATATCAATAGCGCTATCGGCATCAATATCACTACCTTGCAAATTCACAAGTTGCGCTTTTAGATTGACGTTATCGGCAGACAACGTGTTACCTACAACGCTACCTGTACCTTGTTGTGTGATTATAGTCTTACCTTTTGTGCTACTGCTGGCATCTATATTAACCTCATTTATAAAGCTTGCGTTTAATAGACTATCCGCAGCAGGACTAGGCGCATCAAAATCAAATGATGACTCGGTCTCAACAGAAAATTTTTGCTCAATGGTAGTAATATCCGTTGTATTAGCAATAGATGTATTTAAGTTTGATTTAGCATCAATATCAATGGTATCAGTCGCGCTAAGGTTACTGCCTATCAAATTAACTGTATTACCCGCTATAGCGACATTATCTCCAAATACATCGGAAGAAGTGCTAGTAGTAATAGTTTGTTCAGTTATGGTTTGACCATCAGTTATATTTAACGCTTTACCTTTTCTATCTTTTTTGTAATTGGTAGTCGTCGTCATACCATTTTCGATATTGATAATATCTGAAGCAGTTATGGTTAACTCGTTCGCTTTATCAGTCGTTGTTGTGGCAACACGACTTCCAATAATATTGACATCTTTTTGACTGTCGATATTTATAGTATCTGCATCAATACTTGAGCCAACGATCTGGGTTTGAGTACTATTGTCATTATGAGTTTCACCACCTTCAAGACCGCCCCAATACGTGAAGCTATTTTTATTCTCTTGGCTAAAGTTTTTATTGCTATGACTAATATTTATGTTGTCTTCAGCGATTAAATCAAGATTGCCTGCTTTAATGTCCACACCCTTCAATTCTTGTGCACCACCACTGTTTAACGAGACTTCATCGCCTTTAACTGTAGTATTTGTAAGCATTTGCGAAGTCGTTGTTATTCCATTTTCGCCAGTTTTTAATCTTGAACTTTCATTTTTATATCGGTTGATATTACTACTTACACTAGTCTGCATACCTGAAACTAGTTTTAAATTTTCACCCCCCGACAGACTGATAGAAGTACTGTCACCCTCATTAAGTTGCTCAATTGCAGTACCACTTATATTTAGGTCTGATATGGCATCAAGATTAATATTGTCAGTAGCCATCAAACTAGAGCCATGATGTTGCTCAGCGGTATCAATGACTTCATTTTCATTGAACCATAATCCTTTACTACGGCGCGCAGTTTGACCGGTGGTGTTCGTCGTTATAACACCCTCAATGGTTATGTTGTCACCATTGGCATTAATAGTATTACCGGTTAATTGACTGCCTTTGATTTCAACCTCTTCACCCGTCAAATTAATCGCTTTAGCATCAATAGTAGAGCCTTGATACACCTCGGTATCAGTATAGTTGGTATTGGTTAATGTTACTCTAGCATCCAATTTTTGCTCCGATTTATTAACTTCACCGGCAACCGCTATCACATCACCACCGATAGATAAATATTTATTACCAACCAAATCTACAGAGTCTGCATAAATACTGCTATCGACAATTTCTAAATTATCAGCCGTCGCTCTAATACTATCAGTAGCATTCAAATCTGCTTGAACGGTTTGAATGCCTCGGTCATCATTATTATGTAATCGAATACGTCCAGCTTGCATACTGCCAACAACGCTACCATCCATCACTAGTAAAGGCTGAAAACCGCTTAAAGATTCCATTGATAAGTCGTCATAATTTGCAACGTAACGACCTGATAAGACATTGATTGAATCGTTTGCAATAATATTACCGTTAACTTCAACCTTTGGTGCCAATAAATCAAGACGCTCATCGCCATCGACATCACCTAGCACCGTTAAGGTCTTACTACGTTTACCAACTTCGAACCCACTTAACTTATCTTCACTGACGTTTGGTGTTCCTACTACTAAAGATGCACGATTGGTATTAATGAAACCACAGCCATTACAAGTTATGCCATTTGGATTGGCTAAGACATAATCTGCCGCAATACCAAAGACTTCTTGCTGACCCAAAATTAAAGAAGGGTTTTTAGATATGACTTCATTCAAGATTATAGAAGCAGCTCCGTTGGTCAAATTTTCATTCGCTTCAAGCTGCCCTGCTAAAGTAGATGTGCCTGAACTTAATGAATTATTAAATACGGCCCCAGCTTCACTAACATTAAAATCTCTATATTGATTATGCGATAATCCATTTTCATAAGGTGTGGCAATATTGATTATATCGACACCGTTCTGTTGCGTAGTTTCAGTTTGTCCGACTGCATTGATACCATCTGCCAACGCTACCGTAGAAACCGTCGGTAAAGCCAATGCTATACCAACAGTACATGCAATCCTACCTTGAGTAGATAATTTGAAAGATTTAGAGGTTTTCATATTTCGCCCTTTTATTAATTTATAATTATTTTTTTATAGTGATAAAATTTTCATTAAAGAAATTCACTTTTCTATTCTTTAATACTTAAACTTTGAATTAATGCGGTGTTATTGATTCTATAAAATCTAATTTAAGAGTTATTAAGTAATCAAAAACCATATTATTAGACTGATAAGTAATAAATTTAAAAAACGTTTAAGTGACGTTTTGACGTAAAAACTTAATACTTAAACATAAAAAGGAATTATACGTTTCGGTATAATTCCTTATATGCTATTGATATTACAATAAATTTAATAAGTCCACCAGCATAAAATATTAATAATATTAAAAAAATGTTCTTTTTCGATAAGATTCACTCATTCAGTTTTCATTTTAAAAGCTAATGTAGCTAGAAATAATTTATATATATATGTTAACTATTTTTTTATTTCAATAGTTGGAGTATTCCTATATAGAGATATTATAAATACAACTCATATATAATCAGCGAACTACTAAACGGTTACGGCGTTAATCTGGTTAAGCCTACTCTCGTATGAATTGCGACTTGCACTCACTAGCCTTGTAGCCAGTTTAGACTTCTTTGACTATAGGTATTAGATAGTAAATCAAGTTTCATCCACCCAAACAAAAGCCCCCTATACATAAGTACAGGGGGCTTTTAGGGTATAGGGAGCTGACGATGACCTACTCTCACATGGGCGGACCCACACTACCATTGGCGCAACGATGTTTCACTTCTGAGTTCGAGAAGGGATCAGGTGGTTCCATCGTGCTATTGTCGTCAGCAAAGAGGGTATAGATATGAGTTGTTGTATTGAACCTGAATCAAGTCACTGTATATAAGTGATATAAATAATCAAATATATAAGTAATTATCAGGTGATATCGAAATAATTGGCTGATGTACAACTTTAAAACCACTTGGGTGTTGTATGGTCAAGCCGATCGAGCAATTAGTACAGGTTAGCTACACACATCACTGCGCTTCCACACCCTGCCTATCAACGTTGTAGTCTACAACGACTCTTAAGGGAAATCTAATCTTGAGGTTGGCTTCCCGCTTAGATGCTTTCAGCGGTTATCCAATCCGAACGTAGCTACCGGGCAATGCCATTGGCATGACAACCCGAACACCAGCGGTTCGTCCACTCTGGTCCTCTCGTACTAGGAGCAGATCCTCTCAAATTTCCAACGCCCACGGTAGATAGGGACCGAACTGTCTCACGACGTTCTAAACCCAGCTCGCGTACCTCTTTAAATGGCGAACAGCCATACCCTTAGGACCTGCTTCAGCCCTAGGATGAGATGAGCCGACATCGAGGTGCCAAACACCGCCGTCGATATGAACTCTTGGGCGGTATCAGCCTGTTATCCCCAGAGTACCTTTTATCCGTTGAGCGATGGCCCTTCCATACAGAACCACCGGATCACTAAGACCTACTTTCGTACCTGCTCGACTTGTGGGTCTCGCAGTTAAGCGCGCTTTTGCCTTTATACTCTTTGAACGATTTCCGACCGTTCTGAGCGCACCTTCGTACTCCTCCGTTACTCTTTAGGAGGAGACCGCCCCAGTCAAACTACCCACCATACATTGTCCTCGGTATTGTTATACCTGAGTTAGAACCTCAACATGACCAGGGTGGTATTTCAAGGTTGGCTCCACAAATACTGGCGTATCTGCTTCAAAGCCTCCCACCTATCCTGCACAAGTCAGGTCAAAGTTCAATGTAAAGCTGTAGTAAAGGTTCACGGGGTCTTTCCGTCTAGCCGCGGGTACACAGCATCTTCACTGCGATTTCGATTTCACTGAGTCTCTGCTGGAGACAGCGCTGCCATCATTATGCCATTCGTGCAGGTCGGAACTTACCCGACAAGGAATTTCGCTACCTTAGGACCGTTATAGTTACGGCCGCCGTTTACTGGGGCTTCGATCAAGAGCTTCGCCTTACGGCTTACCCCATCAATTAACCTTCCAGCACCGGGCAGGCATCACACCCTATACGTCCACTTTCGTGTTTGCAGAGTGCTGTGTTTTTAATAAACAGTTGCAGCAGCCTGGTATCTGCGACTGCTAATAGCTTACGGAGCAAGTCCTTCACCATCAGCAGCGTACCTTCTCCCGAAGTTACGGTACCATTTTGCCTAGTTCCTTCAGCAGAGTTCTCTCAAGCGCCTTGGTATTCTCTACCTGATCACCTGTGTCGGTTTAGGGTACGATTCGTTTATGACTAAGTTTAGAAGCTTTTCCTGGAAGCATGGTATAGACCGCTTCGCTGTACAAGTACAGCTTGCTATCAGATCTCAGCATTAATAGCCCGGATTTACCTAAGCCATCTGCCTACATCCTTTCACCTGGACAACCATCGCCAGGCCGGTATAACCTTCTCCGTCCCTCCATCACATCATAAACAAGTATCGGAATATTAACCGATTTCCCATCGACTACGCCTTTCGGCCTCGCCTTAGGGGTCGACTCACCCAGCCCCGATTAACGTTGGACTGGAACCCTTGATCTTCCGGCGTGGATGCTTTTCACACCCATTATCGTTACTCACGTCAGCATTCGCTCTTGTGATACCTCCAGCATGCCTTACAACACACCTTCTCAGGCTTACACAACGCTCCCCTACCACTTGAAACAATTTTCAAATCCGCAGCTTCGGCTCCTAGTTTGAGCCCCGTTACATCTTCCGCGCGGGCCGACTCGACTAGTGAGCTATTACGCTTTCTTTAAAGGATGGCTGCTTCTAAGCCAACCTCCTAGCTGTCTATGCCTTCCCACTTCGTTTCCCACTTAACTAGGAATTTGGGGCCTTAGCTGGCGGTCTGGGTTGTTTCCCTCTCCACGATGGACGTTAGCACCCACCGTGTGTCTCCCGGATATCACTCATCGGTATTCGGAGTTTGCATCGGTTTGGTAAGTCGGTATGACCCCCTAGCCGAAACAGTGCTCTACCCCCAATGGTGTTCGTCCGAGGCGCTACCTAAATAGCTTTCGGGGAGAACCAGCTATCACCGAGTTTGATTAGCCTTTCACCCCTATCCACAAGTCATCCCCTGGCTTTTCAACGACAGTGGGTTCGGTCCTCCGGTGCCTGTTACGGCACTTTCAACCTGCTCATGGATAGATCACTCGGTTTCGGGTCTATACCCCGCAACTAAACGCCCTATTAAGACTCGGTTTCCCTACGGCTCCCCTAATGGTTAACCTCGCTACAGAATATAAGTCGCTGACCCATTATACAAAAGGTACGCGGTCACCCCACAAGGAGGCTCCCACTGCTTGTACGCACACGGTTTCAGGTTCTATTTCACTCCCCTCACAGGGGTTCTTTTCGCCTTTCCCTCACGGTACTGGTTCACTATCGGTCAGTCAGGAGTATTTAGCCTTGGAGGATGGTCCCCCCATCTTCATACAGGATTTCTCGTGTCCCGCACTACTTAATATGCTTCATCTAGAATTTCGACTACGGGACTATCACCCACTATGGTCAGATTTCCCACTCTGTTCGTCTATTCTAAAATCCGTCGGCTCCTCCCCGTTCGCTCGCCGCTACTAGGGGAATCTCATTTGATGTCTTTTCCTAAGGGTACTGAGATGTTTCACTTCCCCTCGTTCGCTTACTAATAAATTAGTATATCTAGTTTACACTAGATGGGTTTCCCCATTCAGAAATCTCCGGATCACAGGATATTGCCGCCTCCCCGAAGCTTATCGCAGGCTGTCACGTCTTTCATCGCCTCTGACTGCCAAGGCATCCACCATGTGCGCTTAATTACTTGACCATACAACCCCAAAGGGTCTTTGTCAGCAATTATAACGATATCACCTTGATAATTTACGCTTGATTCAGTTCTCTTATTACTTTTTATAACCAACCTCTTGGGATAACAGCAATACTATAATAGCTATTGACGTTAAAAAGGTTGATTAATGGATAAACAATGGCTCAGTGAATGATTCATCGTTTATCCGAATATTACAACTCATATCTATGTTTTTAAATAGTAATAACGTCTTCATCAGATCGTTATGTTGTTTCTGTATAAAACAGAAGTAAGAAATCGTTTTACTGATTGCTTACTTCTATTTTATCTTCTTACTATATATGTTACGTCTCTTGCAATCATCTAGTAATGGTGGAGCCAAGGAGAGTCGAACTCCTGACCTCCTGCGTGCAAGGCAGGCGCTCTACCAACTGAGCTATGGCCCCTGAGAAGCGTGTAAAAAAAGCACCGCTTTTTTAGCTTCGCAAGAGAAATTTCCTTAAAGGGAAATTTCTAGAAGCCTTGTACTTTCCAAGATCTCATATGGTGGGTCTGATAAGACTTGAACTTATGACCCCCGCGTTATCAACACGGTGCTCTAACCAGCTGAGCTACAGACCCTGAGCGAGGATATAGATGAAGCACTGCTTCATCCCGAGCGCAAGAGAAATTTCCTTTAAGGGAAATTTCTATAAGTCTTGCTTCCTCGAAAGCTTTTATCTACTAAAACTAAAGAACAACTTGTTGTGAATTCTTGCTGACCGAATGCCGTTTATAAGGAGGTGATCCAGCCGCAGGTTCCCCTACGGCTACCTTGTTACGACTTCACCCCAGTCATCGACCACACCGTGGTGAGCGCCATCCTAAAAGGTTAGGCTACCCACTTCTGGTGCAATCAACTCCCATGGTGTGACGGGCGGTGTGTACAAGGCCCGGGAACGTATTCACCGCGGCATTCTGATCCGCGATTACTAGCGATTCCGACTTCATGGAGTCGAGTTGCAGACTCCAATCTGGACTACGATAGGCTTTTTGAGATTCGCATCACATCGCTGTGTAGCTGCCCTCTGTACCTACCATTGTAGCACGTGTGTAGCCCTGGTCGTAAGGGCCATGATGACTTGACGTCGTCCCCGCCTTCCTCCAGTTTGTCACTGGCAGTATCCTTAGAGTCCCCGGCCAAACCGCTGGTAACTAAGGAAAAGGGTTGCGCTCGTTGCGGGACTTAACCCAACATCTCACGACACGAGCTGACGACAGCCATGCAGCACCTGTATTCTAATTCCCGAAGGCACTCTCGTATCTCTACAAGATTCTAGATATGTCAAGACCAGGTAAGGTTCTTCGCGTTGCATCGAATTAAACCACATGCTCCACCGCTTGTGCGGGCCCCCGTCAATTCATTTGAGTTTTAACCTTGCGGCCGTACTCCCCAGGCGGTCTACTTAGTGCGTTAGCTGCGTCACTAAGGGATCAAGTCCCCCAACGACTAGTAGACATCGTTTACGGCGTGGACTACCAGGGTATCTAATCCTGTTTGCTACCCACGCTTTCGAACCTCAGTGTCAGTATGATGCCAGGAGGCTGCCTTCGCCATCGGTATTCCTTCAGATCTCTACGCATTTCACCGCTACACCTGAAATTCTACCTCCCTCTCACCTACTCTAGCCTAACAGTATCAGATGCAGTTCCCAGGTTAAGCCCGGGGATTTCACATCTGACTTATTAAGCCACCTACGCTCGCTTTACGCCCAGTAATTCCGATTAACGCTTGCACCCTCTGTATTACCGCGGCTGCTGGCACAGAGTTAGCCGGTGCTTATTCTGCAGCTAATGTCATCGCTTATGGGTATTAACCATAAGGTCTTCTTCACTGCTTAAAGTGCTTTACAACCAAAAGGCCTTCTTCACACACGCGGCATGGCTGGATCAGGGTTGCCCCCATTGTCCAATATTCCCCACTGCTGCCTCCCGTAGGAGTCCGGGCCGTGTCTCAGTCCCGGTGTGGCTGATCATCCTCTCAGACCAGCTACAGATCGTCGCCTTGGTAGGCCTTTACCCCACCAACTAGCTAATCCGACTTAGGCTCATCCAATAGCGAGAGCGCAAGCGCCCCCTTTTCCCCGTAGGGTGTATGCGGTATTAATACGAGTTTCCCCGTGCTATCCCCCACTACTGGGCAGATTCCTAAGTATTACTCACCCGTCCGCCGCTCGACGCCTGATAGCAAGCTATCATCGTTTCCGCTCGACTTGCATGTGTTAAGCCTGCCGCCAGCGTTCAATCTGAGCCATGATCAAACTCTTCAGTTTAATCTTGCTTGTAACCTTTCACTTAATTAAAAGTAAGATAGATTACTAATCTTGGCTCATTTAATACTAGCAAATTGCTTTTCGTATGTTTCATATAATGAATTAACTTCGAGTTTTTCTGCTGTATTAAATGATAATTTTTTATAGTTAGTCATTATCCATACCTATTAATAGATACAAACAATCCCAACTTCATTTTTAGCATTCTTAATCAGCAAAAATCCACACAAGTTGTTCTTTAGTTCTAGCTTTTAAATAATGACTAGCTTGTCGTCCAAGACTAGTTGTGCTATAAAGTTATTAGCCTCTTCAATTTGAAGTGCTGTAAGCTTTAGTAGCGAGCCGTCTAGTATATAAATTATTATATATTCTGTCAAGCTTTATTTTATTCTTTATCAAAACATTTTTCTCTATGTCTATCTGACTTAGTTCATGTTGTCCTGATGAGGTGCGTATTATACGCGGTTTGTATCTGCTGTCAAGGGTATGTATTGATTTATTTTTGGTTTGTTGTATCTAACCTTGCTAAAATACCTCGCACCCACTCTCAGCTAAACCTTTGTTTTAATACAAATTTTAGATGTACCAATTAGGTTTTTCTCTTAACAGGTGGCTAGTATATAGGGTTTATTTCTCTGGTCAAGAGGTTAGGGTCAATAGGTTGATTTATACTTAATTTTATTAGGCTTTTATTAATTGTGCACTATCCTATCGCCCTATACTTCTTACCTCTCACTTCTTCCTATTTGGCTTAGCTATTAAGCATCATGTAGTATTTAATGTGCTATTTCACATGCTATATATATTATAAGTATTAAATAGGATCTATATCAAAGGGCATATTAGCTAAGACTCGATAGTTGCCCTGTGATCCTTAACTACGATGACACTATATAAAAAACTCTGATGCCACCGCTAGCCCTGATTGCAGCGGATATACTGCATGAGTGAATGAGGTACGATGGCTTAGTTTGGCTAGGCTCGCGAAGCAAGAGACTTGCCAAATGTTAGCCATCGCGTTATTCACTTATGTAGATAGTAGCGAAAAGCAGGAATAGCTATAAAAACGGATAAAAAATCGTTTATAATAGGATAAATGACGACTTATAAACTGGCTTTAAGGTCGGTTTTTTTGTTTTAATGGTTGTCTTTATTGTTTTCATCACAATTATATGTGTTTTATGATCATTTCTTTATTTGCATTATAGATTATTTGGATTCGAGATTATGGTTGCAATTACTTTACCTGATGGCAGTGTAAAAGAGTTCGACGGTGCGACAACAGTGATGCAGGTCGCTGAAAGTATTGGCCCAGGCCTTGCAAAAGCGACAATTGCAGGACGTGTGGATGGCAAGCTTGTGGATGCTTGTGATCCTATCACGACTGACGCTAGGGTTGAGATTGTAACCGCACGTGAGCAAGATGGGTTGGATATTATCCGCCATTCGACTGCGCATTTATTAGGTCATGCGGTTAAACAGTTGTATCCAAACGTGAAAATGGTCATCGGTCCAGTTATTGATGATGGTTTTTATTACGATATATATAGTGAAAAGCCATTTACACCAGATGATATGGCCGCCATTGAAAAGCGTATGGCTGAGCTGATTAAACAAAATTATGATGTCATCAAAAAAATGACCCCACGTGAAGAAGCGATTAAAATCTTTGAAGAACGTGGTGAAGATTATAAGTTAAAGCTTATTGAAGATATGCCTGAGGAAAAAGAGCTAGGCTTATATCACCATCAAGAATATGTTGATATGTGCCGTGGTCCACACGTACCCAATACCCGCTTTTTGAAAGTATTTAAATTGATGAAAATGAGCGGTGCTTACTGGCGCGGTGATGCTAAAAATGAGCAGCTTCAGCGTATCTATGGCACGGCGTGGGCAGATAAGAAAGAGCTTAAAGCCTATATCCAGCGTATTGAAGAAGCTGAAAAACGTGACCATCGTAAGATTGGTCGTGCTTTAGATTTGTTCCATTTACAAGAGCAAGCACCGGGCATGGTGTTCTGGCATCCAAATGGCTGGACTATGTATCAAGTGCTTGAGCAGTATATGCGTAAAATTCAGCAAGATAATGGTTATCTTGAGATTAAGACGCCACAAGTTGTTGATAGAGCACTTTGGGAGAAATCAGGTCACTGGGATAACTATGCTGAAAATATGTTTACTACCCACAGTGAAAACCGTGATTACGCCATTAAGCCTATGAACTGCCCTTGTCACGTGCAAGTGTTTAATCAGGGCCTAAAGTCTTACCGCGACTTGCCATTACGTTTGGCTGAGTTTGGCTCATGCCACCGTAATGAGCCTTCTGGCGCTTTACACGGCATCATGCGTGTTCGCGGCTTTACTCAAGATGATGCGCATATCTTTTGTACCAATGAACAAATTGGTAAAGAGGCATCTGACTTTATCAAACTAACACTTGATGTTTATAAAGACTTTGGTTTCGATAACATCGAGATGAAGCTATCTACTCGTCCTGAAAAGCGTGTTGGTGCTGATGAGCTTTGGGATGCCGCTGAAAAATCACTTGCTGAAGCCCTTGATGATGCAGGTCTTGAGTGGGAGCTTCAAGAGGGAGAAGGCGCTTTTTATGGTCCTAAAATTGAATTTAGTCTTCGTGACTCTATTGGCCGTGTTTGGCAGTGCGGTACGTTACAGCTTGATTTTAACTTACCAACGCGCCTAAAAGCTGAGTTCATTAACGAGCAAGGCGAGCGTGACACACCTGTCATGTTGCACCGCGCTATCTTAGGCTCGTTTGAGCGCTTCCTTGGTATGCTCATTGAGCATTATGCAGGTTGGATGCCTGTGTGGTTATCACCGCAGCAAGTTGTGGTCATGAACATCACTGATAAACAAGCGCCTACTTGCGAAAATGTGGTCAGTGAGCTAAAAAATGCAGGCATACGTGCTATTAGTGACTTGCGTAATGAAAAAATTGGATTTAAGATACGAGAAAGAACATTAGAACGTATCCCTTATATGCTAGTATTAGGGGATAAAGAAGTTGAGTCAGGACAAGTAAACGTACGTACTCGTGAAGGCGAGAACCTTGGCGTCATGTCTGTGACCGATTTTATTGATTTAGTCAAAAAAGCAGTTGACCAAAAGGGTCGACTAACAACAAAAACTGATGAGGAGTAATACCTATTAAACAGTCAAACCGTTTGAACATCAACGAAGAGATCCAGCAAAAAGAAGTTCGTCTAGTCAAAGAAGACGGCGAACAGATGGGTGTTGTTGATATTGAAACTGCCCGTAAAGCGGCTCGTGATGACAATCTAGATTTGGTTGAATTGGTACCAGACGCTAAACCGCCTGTTTGTAAAATCATGGACTACAAGCGTTACTTGTATGACCAGAAACAAAAGGCGAAAGAGGCTAAGAAAAACCAGAAGCAAACTCAGCTTAAAGAAATGAAGCTACGTCCAAGTACTGATGAAGCAGATTACCAAGTTAAACTGCGTAAAATTATCAGCTTCTTGGAAGATCAAGATAAGGTTAAGGTAACGATTCGTTTCCGTGGGCGTGAGATGGCTCACCAAGACCTTGGTCGTCAGCAGCTTGAGCGTATCATTGAAGATACCGCTGAGATATCAAATGTCGAACAGCATCCTAAAATGGAAGGCCGTCAGATGGGTATGCTACTTGGCCCAACACGTAAAAAGTAAACGTATTTGATTACTCAGCTATAGGTTTTCATAAGGTCTGCGCCACTGCTAAGGTATAACCGTTTGGTATGCCCTACTGGTATGATAATTAACAAAATAGCACCACCAATTTGCAGTAGCAGATTGGTGGTTTTTTGTTTAAGCAAAATATTGTGTGATATTTACAGTATTGCACGCTGTCTTAACCCTGTTAATAAGATAACTTAAATCTAAACTTAGGTTGCTTACGCTACCGTTAAGTCTGTTTACTTTTAATTAATACCATATAAGCGCAGTTTCTTGTACCATCTAATTTACTGAGAAAACAAATTTAAATACCTATTAAGAGGTTTATCTCGATTATTAAAATACGATAGCTTCCATAGAAGAGGCTATTAATCCTACAATTTAGCAACAACTTTACTTTAATCATTGATAAGGATACTTTATGCAAGAACTGACACCACCAGAGAATGCCAGCAGCCCATCTATCAGCTTAACACCGCCTGAACCCGTTAAAGAAGTTCCTACTAGTGAAGCGGACCAGATGGTTAAGCTTGATACCAATCAGATACCTGAGCTTGACGCTAAGGTAAATGCCTTTGTTAATCATGTTCTCACTAACCCCGTACAAAGTAGCGAGTTTAAAGAGAACGTACAGTCTATTCACAACTTGGGTAATAAAGAGATCCGTGAATCAGCTCAAGTATCGAATCGCATGCTGGAGTTACCTGCTAAAAGCTTGGATAAAGGTCTATTTGATAACTCCCCTATCGCAAAGTCTTTAACTGAGCTTCGCGGTATCGTTGAGGACTTAGACCCAAGCAAAAAACAGTTGACCAGCTCGCGTAAACTGTTTGGACTGATTCCTATGGGCAACAAAGTACAAGACTACTTCCGCCAGTATGAGTCGTCACAGTCACATATTAACGCTGTTGTAACCAGTCTTTATAATGGTAAAGACGAATTGCTCAAAGACAATGCGATGATTGAGCAAGAGAAGGTCAATATGTGGAACTTGATGCAGTCGTTGCGCCAATACATTTATGTAGGCAAAAATATTGATGAACAATTAGAGCAAAAGGTCTATGAGATTGAAGCGACTGACCCAGAAAAAGCCCGTATTATCAAAGAAGAAATGCTGTTTTATGTGCGTCAAAAAAATACTGACTTCTTAACCCAGCTGGCGGTTAACGTACAAGGTTACTTGGCTTTAGATACCATTCGCAAAAACAATCTGGAGCTTATTAAAGGTGTCGATCGTGCCACCACCACCACAGTTTCTGCATTACGTACAGCTGTCGTCGTTGCTCAAGCCATGACCAATCAAAAACTGGTACTAGATCAAATCAGCGCGCTTAACAAAACGACCAGCAGCCTGATTGAATCAACCTCTGCGATGATGAAGCGTCAATCGACTGAAATTCATGAACAGGCTTCCAATAGCACTATCGAACTTGATAAGCTACAAAGCGCTTTTAACAATGTGTATGAAACCATGGATATGATAAGCGACTATAAGGTTAAAGCGCTAGATAGTATGAAAACCACTGTTGACTCACTCACTCATGAGGTTGATAAAGCTCAAAAATACTTAGATAAAACCAATCAGACTACAGTGCTTGAGGTATCTAAAGAAATCGATACTAAGAAGATCACTCATCAAAGCAGCACCAACTCTAATACCGTTGATGTTGATCTATAGCGGATATAAATCCAAAAAAAGTATAAGTTTAAACTCTTATGCTCTACTTCAAGTTAAAAAATGAGAAACAAAAAAAGCCCCGCTAACTTAATAGCGGGGCTTTTCAATCTAAAACGATTTATCTGTTAAATTAGATAAAGCTCAATTAGATTTTACCTACTAGATCTAAGCTTGGCTTAAGAGTATCTTGACCTTGTTCCCAAGCAGCTGGACATACTTCACCGTCGTTTTCACGAACGTACTGAGCAGCTTTCACTTTACGAACTAAGTCTTTTGCACTACGGCCGATACCGCCAGCATGGATTTCAGCAACTTGGATCTTACCATCTGGATCTATAACAAACGTACCACGCTCTGCAAGACCAGATTCTTCGATCATGACGTTGAAGCCACGAGTGATACGGCCCGTTGGATCACCAATCATTGGGAACTGAACTTTACCGATCGCTTCTGAAGAATCATGCCATGCTTTGTGAGTGAAGTGAGTATCAGTTGATACTGAGTATACTTCTACACCTAGACCTTTAAGCTCTTCATACTGAGCTGCCATGTCTTCAAGTTCAGTTGGGCAAACAAACGTGAAGTCTGCTGGATAGAACATGAATATAGCCCAGTTACCTTTTACATCGTCAGAAGTAACAGTTTTGAACTCACCATTAACGTAAGCTTCAGCTGAAAACTCAGGGATTTCTTGATCAATAATAGATGCCATCTTTTCGGCTCCTTTTTAAGTGGGTTTAAGTGAATTTTATTATTACTTATTAAATCTAGTTTAACCTAATACGCCAATATGATAACTAATTAACATTAAACCTATCATAATTTTATAGTCAATAAATGCTACATATTTATTTTTCATAACCTGAACACTACCGACTATATTAAACATCTTAGTATTTATCTATTACCCGCTTGTAATCATCATTGATATCAGATTAAAAGGTGCGTACTGGCTAACTACATTTATGATTGTAGCAAATGCAGATGTTTAGTATAGTTTAAACCTTTTAACTTGATGTTTTGTTTTATAAAACATAAAATCTAATGGGTACATACCGAATACAATACTAAAAATCACATAACCAACAAGCTGCTCTATAATTATAGATGGACACTACTATCTTGCTTTTCAAGACTTAGCCATTATATGTGCCGTGCTATGATTATGAACTACGGCTATAATCTGCTTAGCGTATTGAGATTTATATCCTTTAAGCAATTTCAGCTCTTTTAACAATAATAATAAACCAATAAGAGATTTTAAATGATTACACTAAGACAATTAGAGTTTGCACTCGCCGTTGCCAAGCACCGCCACTTTAAACGTGCCGCTGAAGAGTGCAATATTTCACAGTCAGCACTCAGCTTAGGTATCGCTGAGCTTGAAAAACAGCTTGATACACAAATATTTGAACGTAATAATAAGCAGGTATTGATTACCCCTATTGGTGAAGAGATTTTGACCCGTGCACAGCGTGTGTTCTCAGAAATACATGACTTAACAACGCGCGCGCACAGCCACCAAACGCCCTTAGCATACCCTATGAAAGTCGGTATGATTCCAACCATTGCCCCTTATATACTACCCAAAATACTGCCTGAATTAAAAGTGCAATATCCCAATTTTCGCTTAACTGTTATTGAGCAGCAAACTGAGCGTCTTTTGGAGCAGGTTCGCTATGGTCATATTGATACGGCTATTATTGCTCTACCTTATGCTGTCGATGGGCTGCATACTTTTGAATTTTGGCAAGAGGATTTCTTTGCGATATTTCCAAAAGATAATCCTCTTGCTAAGCTTAAAAATATTAGTGCCGATCAGCTAGGCGATGCCAACCTGATGCTACTAGGAGAAGGACACTGTTTGACAGATCAAGCCTTGTCTGTCTGCTCATTCGACCGCGATGAATTCAAATCAAACTTCTCAGATGCAAGCTTAAACACATTGATTCAAATGGCATTGGCTGGTATGGGAACAACGTTAATCCCTGAAATGGCATTAAAACAAGTACATCGCCAAAATAATGAAGTAATCTCTGTTCCTTTGTCTGAGGCAGGCCCACATCGCCGTATCGCATTTGTGACTCGTTTAAATTATGCTCGTGTCGATGATGTGAACTTGTTAGGCCAGATATTCAAAAGTGCGCTAGAGGCAGATTATAAGCAGAATCATTAGTGCCAGCTTACTCTCCTTTCTTGTGCGCTTATAGCTTTAAAACACGACTATAGATATAAATATAAGGTGGCAAAAGCGATGATCAATTCAAGCGATATGACTCGTAATAAACTTGAGCATCGTTTTGCCACTTTAATATCACAAGTAGCTCAATTCAAGATGCTCGAAATACCGCTGTCGAGTGACCGCACCTTAATCTACGATAAGTCAAACACTTGGATACAAGCTCTGTGGCAAGAGATATCAAACCACTATACAGAGCAGCACCGTTATTATCATACGCTGACCCATATTGAGTCACTGCTAAATCACTTAGATATTAATAAAAGTAATATTAATAACATTGATGCGGTAGAACTGGCTATTTGGTATCACGACATCATCTACGACCCTACTCGTTCTGATAATGAACAAAAAAGTGCAGACTATTTCAAGCAGTCCTTACAATCTCGATTACCAATCAGCTTGATAGACCAAGTAGCATCGCTGATTATCATGACGGCTAAACATCGAGTGGGCACTCAGTTAGATAAAGATAATCATAAAGAGGTTTCTAAAAGAGACGCTAAGTATTTCTTAGATATGGACTTAGCAATTTTGGGCATAGATTGGTCTAACTACCATACTTACACAGAGTATGTTCGGCTTGAATATGCCCATGTGAATGATAATGATTTTAGTAAGGGTAGAAAGACAGTTCTTGAAAGCTTCTTAGAGAGAAAGCGGTTGTATTTTACTGATGATTTTTATTATAAGTATGAGCAACAAGCACGTGATAATATAAAGCACGAAATCGAAATGCTGTCTCATTAAGATGTAAGAGCAAAGCTATGAAAGCTAATCAACATCTCCCGACTTACCCGCTAGCATATCATGCCAGCGTTTATATTCTGGCATAGACCGCTTCACATGCGCCCAAAAAGCAGGACTGTGATTGGCTTGATGCAGATGACACAGCTCATGCACAATCACATACTCAGTGCATTCAACCGGATAAGCAGGCAAATAGACCGACAACCAGACTCGCTTTGCTCGAGTATTGCAGCTCCCCCAGCGTGTTTTCATCTTCTTAATGCGCATCTCATTGGCATAAGCACCGACGATAGGTTGCCACTTATTAAACAAAGCGGGCATTACGTTATCAAGCTCATGTCGATACCAGCGTAGCCGCTCATCCTCACCCATAATCAGACCTTTAGGCTTACCCCACAGTTTCACTGGCGTTATCGGATTAGCATTATTGTTTGCTGGTGCCAATCCTTTTTCCTGCTTCATTTTCTGACGCTTGAGTAGTTTCGCATGCTGATTAATAGCCCAGTCCACACGCTGCGCTAATGAGTGAATAATGTCAACATTTTTGACATAGTGCGGTGCAGATACCGAAAGCTGATGCGGCTTTAACCTAAAGTTAATATTTTTAACTCGCTTTCTTGTGATAGTCAGCTCAATACCTGCTTCAGTAAATAGCTCAAGCAAAGAGCTGTATACAGCTTCTTCATGACTTGAATGAGGACTTGTATGCTTCGGCTTTTGATTAAATATCATGACTTTCCGTTTTTTATCGGCTGATAGCGCTCTAGCTTAGTACAGTATTGAGATGATTATCAAAAGCGTAAGGTTGATGAAATTTATCTGCTTGGATACTAGGAGATTTTGCCGACATATCACAGCTTAACTGCGTTAAATACCCCTGCCCATCACTAACTATGAACTGTGGTGCTTCTTTGTTTTCACTCTTATTCAGACTTGTATCAAAAACAGCAACCCCTGCACAATCTGCTAAGTCTGTTTCATCAACCAACTGTCGAGTGCTCAAGTCAAAAATAGCCGCACAGCCACCTATCGGACTGGTCACGCAAACAAGATTAGCAGTCGATTCTACTGCGACACTGGCGATATAGTGATGGAATCGATGCCAACCTTTGTTATCCGTAGTAGGTATCTGCAATGGATTTAGCTCAGCCTCGCCGCGTCGATGAGTCAATACCATAGGCACACTAAGATAGCGTTCACCTTGAAACTGTATGGCCACTATCACAGTGCCATCTTCATGCATTGCTAAATGACGCACACTCATCTGATTATGTTCTGGGTATATTTGTTCTAGCAACTCACCATTATGACGATTTAGATATACCAGCGATGGCTGCATACTGTCTAAATTTAGCTCTTCACGAGAAGCCCTTTCTGTTTTGATACCGCCATTGGCAATGACTAGTGTTTCGCCATCAGTGTGCATCAAAAGCTCATGTGGCCCAATACCATGCGCTGCAAACTCATCAACCTTGCGGTAATTATCTTGCACATCATAGACACCAATAACACCATTAAAATCGGTGGTATTATTCTCAGTGACATATAACAAGCTCCCTGCCATGCTATAACAGGCATGCCCATAAAAATGTCGGTCTTTTCGTGCCAAGATACGATGAATAATATCTCCCGTTTGAACATCTAATATCCAAAAACACTCACTCGGTCGACGCCCCATCACTGCGACATGACGATTTTGTTTCAATACGGATCCAGTCAGCTGTGGCTTTGACTTAGGTTTTGGCTGGATCAATATATCATGAACACGCTCGGGCATCGTGGTTTGCCAAATAATTTGACGTGCATCATTAATTGCAACCACAGCAAAGTCATTGGTCTCTATGTCAGCAACCCCACTTATCCAGTCAGGTAATTTAATAGAAGGTGGATTAGAGGAGACTGACTGGTGGTATGGATGTTTATTAGCGTGATCAAACACCTGAGACTCAGACGCTTCATTCATACCCAGCTTATGCTTAACGCCCTGTAGGTAATCAAGTAGACTGACATCGGGATTATACTGCTTTCGTCCCAAGTGATGCGCACCCACTAAAGCAATTGTGCCTAGACTAGATAGCACCAATGTTTTAGCGCTGGCTTTAATCACATTAGTTTCAATACGCATCATTAATCGCCATCCGTACTGTTGAACCCTACTTGTACCCCAAGCGCTGGCATTAATTGGTGTTTTATAACTTGAGTAAGCTTAGTTAGCTTATCATATAAAGTTTTTTGATTATCTGGTGTGTCAGTAGCAATATCTTCTGGCATTTGCGCTAATAAAGCAGACGTTTCTGCTAAGACGGTAGATAACTCATCAGCCACGGTGTCTTGTCCGCCTTCATTTAAAATAGTAACAAGCTTAACGTCAGTCAGTGCTTTATTCAACGCCGCTACCTTAGCGGTAATAATCTCTCGACTTTGACCTGCAGCTTGGGCGGGAAGATGTCCTTTTTTATTACCTGTTAAGCCAAGCGGTTGATCCAGCGATCTACTTTTGGTGGTTTCTACCAATGATAAGATAGAATTAATCCAATAATTCATCCCCTTTTTATGACTACCTTCTTGTATGCCTAATAACAGTTCAGGTTGCTCTTCCCAAGCTTGTAATACGCTTTCTAAACGGATGGTAAGTGCTTCACTAGCGCTCTGCACGTACTGACACTGTGCTTCATTTAATGTATCATTACTATAAAGCACCTCTTCTAACCCTGGAATACCTTGTACAATAGCACTTTCAGATGCCAACTGCTTAGCTGTTAGACCTGGGTTAGCCTCTATTAAATCGATCACCCCTTGATGGATAAGCCCACGCTCATCAGGGTAATAATTAATATAAAGATTGCTCATGCTATCCATTGCAGGGCCAAAGTTTACAATCTCAGCACGCGCCCAAGCTTTTGCAAGATATAGCCATTGCTCTCTAAGCTGTTGCAACGACTGTTGCTCCACTGTACTGCTAGTTGCACACTGTTTGATAGCCAGCTCATTAAGCTTACGGCTTTGAGCGACCACATCTTTATAAACGTTTACTATTTGAGTATCTGTAATATGTTTGGCGTACTGCTCGGCAGTATCTGGCGCTATATCAATCGCCTGAACCTGATTACTCTTGTCTGACGCTTCAGATACAAGCTTCTCCTTAGGCTCAGAATCAGTCGCTGTATTTTGTACGTCATCGTTTGGTTTGCTACAGCTGATTAGCACGCCTGCACTTACAGCAGATAGAAGCATCGCAGCCAGTTGATGTTTTTTCATAATATTCCCAAAGTTATCGATATTGTTTAGTCATTAATCTTAATAAGTTGTCTGATATTTGAATGTGCAACAGACCCTAATATTAAAGTCAGCACATATTTTTTGATTAGCGAATAATGATATTAGCAGCGCTTACTGTTCTTAATTTACATGGATTTAAAAACTATAATGACTGTAAGAACGCTTCTAATTCACTGCGGCCTTGTTCATCTAGGCTTAATACTTGTTGCTTATGAGGCTCAGCCTCACCGCCATGCCATAATACCGCTTCCATAAGCGTACGTGCACGTCCATCGTGCAAGAAAGTTGCTTGGGAGTCGACGGTTTTAGCCAAACCAATGCCCCACAAAGCAGGCGTGCGCCACTCATGAGACGTTGCCAAAAACTCTACTTGCATATCTTTTGGTGCAACTTTTCCAGAAATAGTACGATCCGCTAAGTCCTCACCCATATCGTGTAGTAATAAATCAGTATAAGGATAAATGACTTGACCATGCTGCTCTAAATTATCATCTTGACCTTTAGGTAACTGATAACGCGGTGTATGACACTCCTGACACCCCATGTTATAAAAGCGTTTTTTACCCGCTAAAACTATTTTATCATCTGCATTGCGCCGGTTCGGAACTGCTAAATTTTTGGTATAAAATTCGACAAATCTTGCGACTTCATCACTAACTTCAACCGGTGGCTTTCCATCACCTTGATCATCTGCACCGGTAGGCGCAGCTAAGCATTCAGGTTGGTTTTTGGTGCAAGACTCTATGGGCCGGATACGTGATGTCAGCCCCATATCCTCATTAAAAGCACTCATATTCTGGGTCAGCAGACGGGTTTGACCCGCTTTCCAGCCAAATCGTCCCAATGCTTTTTGACCTGTCTGAGGGTCAATAACCCAGTTGTATTTGCCACTAATGCCGTCTTTATTTCCGTCATTTTCATCCGCTTGACCTTTAACTGCCTCATCAGGTATGTACTCAAGTAGCCCTAGGCCAAGCATAGGCAGTGCAACTCTTGGCGACACCATAAGCGCATCATCAAAGGCGCCATAGCCAGGATTTTTTAATTGAAGATCTGGTCGACGTAGCGTCACCACATGACCATCGTCGAATGTAACGGATTCATCATGCCAGGTTACAGCTATTTTAGCTTCAGCTGGCACGCCTTGGATACCTCGATCTTGTAGCTGTCCACCATATACGGGGTGGGGTACTTTTTCAATTTCAGAGTTTTGCAGCGCTTGTTGAAGCTCAGAGGTGGTAGCTGGCATAGCTAAGCGTATCAGCAAACTGTCTGCGCTATCTTCTGCATTGATAGGCGCATGCCCGCGACCGTCTTTAATATGACACGATTGACAAGCGGCTACATTAAATAAAGCACCAAGGCCATCGCGACTATCTGTGCTTGAAGGTGCGACTACCCAAGGCTGTTTAAAAAATGCATTCCCAATGAAGAAGTCACCTTTACGTGACGGAGTAATATTAGAAGATGGCTTGGAGTAGCTTTCAGTTGAGGTTATATTGATTCCGGTATCGCCGCCTTGTTTGATCTCTTGTGGATCAAAATCCACAAGCTGATCATAAGGGACACCTGCAAGTGACTCAATCTGCTGCTGCATATCGCTCATGCTATTTTCAGTCTTATTAATTTCTTGCTTAGCAATATTTGCGTCTTCACTGGGCTGACAGCCAATTAAGACCATCACTAACAATGCTAATAACGTTTTGTTTGAACATCGCTTTACAGACACTTTTGATGCGTCACTATCACTTGCTTGGTGCTCATTTCGATGATGCTCGCTATGAGGATATGTCATTTTGTTGCCCTTTATACAGCGTAACTAATTAGTGGGTTATGAGCATTAGTCAGTTATGCAAATTAGTCAGTTATGCACAGTTTACTAAACAAAAAAACGTTACCAGCTATACACTGGTAACGTGTCTTATATTCACTTAAACTCAATGTGTATCCTAGAACCATTACTCCTAGGATAACTATAAAATCTATCCATTCTTTTCTTCAAACTTTAGTTAATAAACGATTATCAACGCTGTCGTTTCATTTATTATCTATTTATAAATACTTAAATTTTAAAATACTATTAAAACTATACGATTAAAACTGTGACCCTGTATCAGCATCTAGATTATCAATACCAATTGATTTAGCAGCTTGCTCGAGCGCTCCTGTTAATGATTTAAGATCATTAATAGCGGATTCAATCCATGCACGGCGAGTGGCTTGCTCATCTGCTGAGACATTCATTGTCGCTGCTTGACTACCTGTCGCAATCATTTGATCCACTTTAATGCCATTGTTTTCTGCTTGATCAACAATAGTACTAAAGCTTGACTCTACTTTATCAAACTCAGCTTCCAGGTTCTGTGCAGACTCAGATTCACCTGCATCTATCAAGAATTGTTTAATGCCATAGCCGCCAACATTATCACCAGAAACAGTTTGGTATTGACCATGGAATATATTATCAATACCACGAGCATTATTGGCATAGCTTAAATGCGTTAAATCACTAAAACATTCGTGCTCATCTTCTGTTGACCCTGTGACAAAAGCTACCTGCATACGCTCTGACGCAAGTTCACCTAAAGCGAGGCTACCCATTTGATAAAATAGTTGACGAACTGCATTATCGCCGACACGTGCCATTAAATCACTACGTAAGGTATTTTCAGAATTTGGCTGCCATTCAGCCACCATGTCTTCTAAGTCATTTACTAAAAGCTGTGCGGCGGCTTGTAAATACGCGCCACGCTTTTGACAAATAGCAGGATCAACAGAATTGCCTTCGCCACTTGTACAGTTCTCGTCTGTCTTATAGTCAGTAACTGGTCTATTACCTGCCCCTTCACCAACACCATTTGTATCTTGGCCCCAAAGCAGAAACTCTATAGCATGATAACCAGTGGTGACATTAGCTTCGCTACCGCCAATCTCATTCATTTCAGCTAACATTTCAGGGGTTAAATTGGTGGTGTCTTGCTCAACACTACCGACAGTGATAACATCTGAATTAATGATATTGTCTTTGATATTGTACTCGCCAGCATAGTCATCAGACACATAATCAATTAGTGCTTCATCGAGTGGCCAGGCATTAACTTGACCTTCCCAGCCATCAACGCTACCTATAACACGGTTATCGTTTTCACTAACAAACCCTTCATCAAAACGAAAAACTTCGGTCTGAGAATATGGCTGACGAGCAGCTTTGTATGCAGCTTTAGCAGCAGACAAATTAGCTTCTGTCGGTGCTGCTACAAAGGCATCAATCGCAGCTTGTAACTCTTTGGCTTCACTCAATGAATCTTCATAACCTGCTTGAGCCATATCAGCATAACTGATCAACAACTTTTCTACTGAGGCTTTATCATAATCATTAGCAGTAGTCGCTGTAGTTTCGGTATAAGAGGTGACATCAGCCGTTTCAGTGGCTGTCGTGCCTTCTTTCTCATCCGATTTAGTACAGCTTGATAAAGCGAATGGTCCAAGCACTGCTAATATTATTGCTGTTGTTAATTTTGATCTGATTATAGGTTTTGAAATTGTTGATGCCATATACTATTCTCTTTTGTGTACTATTCTCAATTGTAGGAACAAGCTATTAATAAGCCCATAATGTTTTAATGGTTATGAGAAGTATAATCTTATTGATAACCATTATCAATAAAAATTTAACATAAAAAAAGACCAGCAGAAAGCTGGTCTTTTTATTGACTCATATTTAAAAATAACAATTTTGTTTAGAACAAGTACATTTCAAAATATAACTAAAATATATCTGCTAATTAAGTTTAATCGGTTCAATATGAACTAAGCCTAATCTTAAGCTAAACTAAACTAAACTAAACTAAACATAGCTTTTAGACTGGGTATTGAAATATACTGAATTTATAAGTATAAACCAATGTTAAAATTATCTTAAGTTTTGTGGCGCATTTAATTTAATTTCAACACGGCGATTCTGCATTCTACCGTCCGCAGTACTGTTAGAAGCGATTGGTTGATTTTGACCAAAGCCCATAGTTTGGATGCGGCTACGTGACACACCTTGATTCATCAAGTAGTTAGCCACAGATTGTGCACGGCGCTGTGATAAATCTTGGTTATAAGATGGGTTACCAGTACTATCTGTATGACCCATTACGGTAACGGTAGTTTGGTTATACTCGTTTAATGTATTAGAAAGTTTGTTAAGGGTATTATAAAATGAACCGTTAATATTCGTGCTATCGTGAGCAAAGGTAATATTACCTGGCATAATTAAGTCAATATTACCTTGACCATCATGCTCTACTTCGACACCAGTACCCGCCATATCCTGCTCAAGTTGTCTTTGCTGTCTTTCCATATATGTACCAACAGCGCCACCAAGTACAGCGCCAATAGCAGCATCACGACCTGTTTTTTCGCCACCAGTTGCTTTAGAAATACCTGCACCAGCAGCTGCGCCGCCCAATGCACCCAATACACCTTTATTTATACGTTGTTCGCCTGTATTTGGATCAGTTGTACAACCTGCTAGTGCAAGACCAGAAGCTAAAGTAGCAATCATTAATTTATTTTTCATAATTATGAGTCCTTAATAATAGTTAATTTACTTAACTTTCTAAATCTAACTAAATCTAACTTTATAAAAAGTTATGCAAGCTCTTTTATTGTAAATCATCACTTATTTCTAAATTTGACAAATCAAACTGAACTAAGGGTAGTGTTGTTCAATGTTGTTGTCTAAAATAATGATGTTATTGTAAAAGTCTTGATAACTAGATCGTATATACTTAATCATAGATATAGAAAGGATTTATATAAAATCTTACAAATAATTCATTAATCATTATGCCTATTGATATTTGTCTATGTGTAATAATTTGTGGGTTTGCTGTATTAGCTATATTTAGACTGGGTCAACCTAAATTTAAGAATAAAGATTTATTAATAGTGTTTATCGCAATGTTTTTAATGAGTTAAAAACAGTTTAAAAGAAATTATAATTAAAAGATGACTAATATAAATGATTGTTATTTTATCAACCCTTGGTTTACAATTGTAAACTAATAACAATCGTTATTTATATCATTTAATAGCTTATAACTTATTTGCAAAACTTAACCCCACGTGAATTGATAGTTTTAACAATAAGAATCAAACCTTAAAAATAGTAATTTATAATAACTTTTAATCATTATTAAACCCTCTATCCCATTTATTCTCCATCTTCAAACTGACTACTGCGGTGACCTATGAAAATTAAAAAAATCTATCAACGTCTACATAACAAAGCACCCTTATTTGGTAAAGCGACATCTTTTGCTACGGCAGCAGGTGTGATTGGTGCTAACACCCTAGTTGTTGGTTTACCGTTATGGCTAATGGGAATGACCAAAGTCGCGACGGGGGTTAGCGTTGCTGACAAAACGGTCATAAAAATAGCTAAGCATTGGATCCAAACTAACAACAAGCTCATCGATAACGTTTTGCCTGAAAAAGATTGGCGTATTGAGATGCCTGATGATTTATCCGAAGACAAACAATATTTGTTAATCAGTAATCATTTAACGTGGGTAGATACCAGTATTATTCAGTACATTAGTCAAGACCGTCTGCCTCTAACCCGCTTTTTTACCAAATATAATCTGATTTATATTCCATTTATTGGACAAGCATTTTATTTTTTAGACTTTCCCATGATGAAGCGGCACACTAAAAAAGAAATCGCTGAAAATCCAAGCTTAAAAGATCGGGACATCTTAGAAGCAAAACGTGCTTGCGAATTGTTAAAAGACAAACCCTTTGCTCTATTAAACTACCTCGAAGGAACTCGCTATACGCCTGCTAAAAGCAAAGCGCAAAACTCCCCTTTTAAGCACTTATTAAAACCAAGAGCAGGTGGCATATCTCTTGCTATCCAAGCCCTAGGTCCTCAGATAGATGGTATTTTAGACATGACCATTGTCTATCCAGATGGCAATCCTTCTTACACCGATTTGTGGAAAGGTAATATAAAACGGCTAGGCATTAATTTAAGACGCATTGAAATCCCACAAGAGCTATTTAATGCGATTGAGGATGGTGATTATAATAACGATGACTCTATTAAACAGATGATGTATAGCTGGCTTGATGAGCTATGGACAGAAAAAGATAAGTTAATTACACAAATGAAAGCAGATTTTGAGAATTCGGCAATATTGTAAGCCAGCTAGTATCGTAATCTTGCTAGTACCATAAGTCTGCTAGTATTCACACTGAGCTTGCTAAGGGTCAATGGGCATTCTAAAATAGATTTCGTTTTATCATTAGACTGTTATTAAATTAAGAATGAACTTTAAATTACAAGGTTAAGTAACCGTATGGGCGATCCGAACACCCCTATTAATGACCCACACCTAACAACTAGCTTATATGAGGGCAATCATAATGAGCAATCGCCTTTAAGAAGTAAAACAGCGGTTAAGCTGTCACTACTGTATGACATCATCATGCTCATCGTGATTGTCATTGATTTATTTATCATAAGTCTTGATTTGCTCTTGATGAGTAAGTTTATGGCGCAGGTTGCTGAGTGGCTCAACCTGACCTCTTATTTAACTTATTATGTTGATCATTTGCATAATCCGCTACGGGTGTTAGGCGGCTTTTTTACTATATTTTTGATTGTCGAGCTGACATTGCGCTGGCTACTGTCTATCATTCGTAAAGATTATTCCCGTTGGTTCTTCTTTCCATTCGCACACTGGTATGAAGTGCTAGGCTGCTTTCCACAGCTTAGAGCTTTACGGCTATTGCGTGCCTTTTTTATCGGCCGAAAACTCTATCAGCTAGGCTATAAGGTATTGCCGCAGAAATGGATTGAAAAAGGCAAGTTTTATTATGATGTTGTTTTTGAAGAATTATCTGATCGGGTGATTTTGACTGCAACAGGTAACCTTCGTCAGCAATTTGCGGATGAACAGGCCAATCAGCGTTTTATTGAGGAGACATTTAATAAAAATCGTCCCAAGATTCAAGCCATGATTTCCTCCATGTTAAAGCAAGAAGTGTCCCAGCATATTCAGCAATTAGGCAATGGCAAAGCTGCAGATGAATTGTCGTCAAAAATGGGTGAAGCGATTGAAGAGGCACTCGATAATACTCCAGAATTAAGACGTTATTTGCGCCTTATTCCAATCGCTGGCAGCATGATAGAAAATCAATTGCATACCATCAGTCATAATATTGCTGAGCAAACCACCAAGGCGGCATTAGGTCACTTGACTCAACCTGAGATAACTGAGCTCATCATGGATGAAATAGCGAGTACTATTGCTAATATCAATCTTGAAAATCCAGAGCTAGACTCACTGGTATCGAGCATTATTGACGATGGTCTGACTGCGTTTGAAGAACAAGTTAAGGTTCAACAGTGGAAACATCATGAACATCTGAGGTTTTGAGTGGTTGTAAGTTTTTGAAAAAATAGTAATTTTGTGACTAGACCTATGATACGTATATTGATACTCTTGTCTTTATAAACCAAAGCGAACCGTAGTTTGATATCAAATTTAAAGGATTATTAATGACAGCTGTCAATGATGCTACCCCTGCAATCAAAATGTTTGGCAAGATGCTGACTTTTTCGCGTATATTCCTTCAGACTAATGACTTAGACGATATTGAAAACAGTCTACAATCCATGCTGAGTAATAAAAACAGTCAGATACCTGTCATTATCGAAAGTGATATCGAACAAAACCTACCCGAGCTGGTTGAGCTATTCTGGTCATGGGGTTTACAGCCAATTGGGGTAGTTACAGGCATATTAGATGATGACGCAAAAGCAATGCGTTTGGCCATCTTCCCTGGTGATGGCAAACGTATTGAACGTATCCGCCCCACCAAAAAGATTACACAAAACGATCAAACCTCACCAACCCAAAGCGAGTCTCAGGATACTTCAACTAAGCAGCCAAAAAATTTAGAGCCTGACAACACTGATAACATTGCTACTGAAGTTGTTGATTTATCCCACTGCGATGAGCTGGTTAGCATGATCTATGATCAGATGCTGCGCTCAGGACAAAGCATCAATCATGTTGGCGGTGATTTAATCCTAACCAATAGTGTGAATAGCGGTGCTGAAGTTATCACTGACAATAACCTGCACATATATGGCCGTGCCAGTGGTCGTTTAGTAGCGGGTGCAACAGGCGATAAAGATGCGCGAATTTTTTGTCAACGCTTTAATCCCTCTTTAGTCTCTGTTGCAGGTACTTACTGTTTACGCGACAGCATTCCTGAAGAAATGCTAGATAAGTCCGTTCAGGTCAAATATGTTGAAGGCCAAGGTCTCGTTTTTCAAATTATGAATGACGCCTAGGCGACCTTACTCATCACAAACAGGGGTTTGGAACATAATTACATTATCTCTTATAGACTCAGATTTGACTATAATAGTGTCGCAATTGTGAGGCGTTGGTTGAGAGTTATTCCGATACTGTTACTTTAAAATCATATGTGATACCCTTACAACATATAATTTTGGTTACTATATGTATGGGCAAGGTGTATAAACGTTTAGTAAATAAGTACTAATAGTTATATTCAAGCTTAAATCTATGCCGTGTACTTTAACGAAGATAGTAGTGAAGTAATAGTAATTAATCGGTTTAATTTTGCTTAATACATATTGTATGTCATCTATTGGCCGTTATATATTATTGGCATCGCCGAGAATTATTAATTGATAATGAAGGGTGTCATTATATATCATCGTTAAAATTTTAAACAATATAATTTAGACTTATAGGAGTATGCCGTAGTGGCAAAGATCGTTGTAATTACCTCTGGTAAAGGTGGTGTTGGTAAAACAACAACCAGTGCATCATTTGCTGCAGGACTGGCTTTACGTGGTTATAAAACAGTTGTCATTGATTTTGATGTGGGCTTACGTAACCTTGATCTATTGATGGGTTGTGAAAACCGCATTGTTTATGACTTCGTTGATGTTATTTCTGGTAACGCGCGTCTTTCTCAAGCACTGGTTAAAGATAAACGACTGGATAACTTATTTATTTTACCTGCGAGCCAAACTCGAGATAAAGATGCTTTGACAGACGAAGGTGTCGCAGAAGTTATGGAGGAGTTATCCAAGCAATTTGATTATATTATTTGCGACTCACCTGCTGGTATTGAACGTGGTGCGCAGCTTGCAATGTATCATGCGGATGAAGCGCTCATTGTTACCAACCCAGAAATCTCATCAGTACGTGACTCTGATCGTATCATTGGTGTCTTACAAAGTCGCACTAAAAAGGTCGAAGAAGGTACAGGAACCGTGCGTGAGCATCTAGTTATTAATCGCTATAATCCTGAACGTGCTGCTGCAAACGAGATGATGGACATTGATACTATATCAAACGATATTTTGAAAGTGCCCTTATTAGGCGTTATTCCTGAGAGTAATAGTGTGCTTGAAGCATCAAACCATGGTGAACCCGTTATTCATTTAAGCGACTCCCCTGCTGGACAATGTTATGATGATATCGTGGCACGTTTTTTAGGGGAAGATAGACCTTTACGTCACATAGATGTTAAGAAGAAAAGCTTCTTACAACGCTGGTTCGGAGGTTAGACATGTCTAGAAAAAAAGGATTTTGGAGTAACTGGTTTAATGGTGATACCAAACAGACTGGCAGTGCTAACATGGCCACGGAACGTCTTAAAGTTATTGTCGCCAGTGAGAATCGGCTAAATTCGCGTTTAACTAACGATCGAATTGAAACGATGAAACGTGAGATTTTAGAAGTGGTTAATAAATATGTGAATGGTGTACAGATTGATGATGTAAATATTAATCATCGTCATGAAGATCATTTGGATGTATTAGAGATGAATATTAACCTGCCTGACAAAAAATAAACGTTTGACTCTATCGTTATAATAAGATGTCAAATATAGTCAATAAAATCTAAAATGGTTATAAGGTAACCGAGTGCAAGTACTACTATAGTAGGCTTAACGAGGTTAACACAGTAACCGTTCAGTATTTCGCTGACTATACTTTATTTATTAAAAAAAGGAGCATTATGCTCCTTTTTTGTGTATTAAAAAAACAATTTTAAGGGCTGTCGTGTATCGCTATCTTCCTACTCTACTTCATCCTAGAAAGAATATTGTCTTTTTTAATGAACTGATGCTGTAATGCGGCTAATATGTGAAGTACAGTAAACGCAACGATAGCCGGCCAAATAACATCTGTATGAATGTCATTGAAAAAACGTGCTTGTGTTCTATCAGTAGCAAGCATTGAGGGTAAATCAAACAGACCAAACATATCGATGCTACGACCGCCATACCAAGTCATTAATATGCCAGTAATAGGCATTGCAAACAATAATGCATAGAGTATTAGGTGCGATATTTGTGCTATGAGTCTTTGCCATCCCGGCATGGGTACGGGGGTTGGAGACTGGCTAATAACTCTAACGATGACACGCGCTATCATCCATAATAACAAACTCACCCCAAACGCCTTGTGCAGCGCTATAAAAGTGGAACCATCAGAGTTTTTATGTATCATTATCATCGCCCAAACGATGACTAACAATATGGCGCTCCCCCAGTGGAATACACGTACTGCAGCTGACCATCTATCAGGTCTAAATAGAAGTGTTTCACGTGTTATGTTGTTGCGAGAGAAATTGGACATAATCTACTCATTATTATTAATAATTTATTAAGCATCTAATAAATAACTGGTTATTGACTCTATATCAGGCACGACATAGATGGTACTGTCTATTTGTACGGCCTGTGACACATATGGATAATCAATATTATAGCTATCTTCTTCAATATCGTTAATATCAGCGATTCTCAATTGGCGTAGTTCAGGTTCACCATATATTAATAGCCCAAATGGCGTTTGATCTTTTGTACTTGAAATGACGACCAATGTGTTGGTTTCACCGTAATCAGGTACTAGCGAATAAATGGGTAATGAATGATTGTTCCATTTTACATAGCGCTTTATTTCAGAACCTTTTTGATCATCTTCTTTAGCGGTCTGATTTTTAGATACTTGGTTCTTAGATACCTGATTGTTAGATATAAGGTCTTTAGCTATAGATTCATCAGTCACATAGCTTTGTGTGTCAGTACTGTGCTGTATCCCATTTTCTTTTATAGGGTCCGACTGTACGTCAACGATCATACTTGAGGGAAGTACCCAGTCCGGCGAATCGATCGCAGGTATGATAGTGATGTTTAATGCACCTGCATGAACAGTTAATAAGCGCTTAGACTCATTTTTGGTTTGGTCATTTGTACTCACGACAGCCTCGCTTAATTAGCTGGATAATAAGGTATTAAAGTATTGCAGCTGACTTGTCATGCAACTACTATGAATAGAGCTTCTTAATAAATATAGCTACTAAATATAGCTACTAACTAAATATAACTACCTATATTAATCTCATTTAATTTTGAATAAACGTTTGTAGATGATGCGCTAAATCAGCAGGTGCTTCAAACCACCTCACCCATTTCAACGCCGTTATGTTCGACTTAGTATCTTGATAATTAAAGATATCGTTTTCATGCTTCGTGTTATCAGCATTGCTATGGCTATTTTGCACCCACAACTGACTATTATTTTCTTCAATCTTAGCTTTATTTAAGTCTACTGTGCTAACAACGTTTTGGAAAACTACGCTTATAAACTGCTCACCAAAAGCGTCGCTACAGTTATCAATCAGTTGTGCCATATTTAAAAGTTGCAAGGTGTCTTCGTTGGCGTCATCTTCTATAGGTAGCGTTGTTTCAGATGTCTCTGCTTCAACGGTAAAGATCTCAGTGATACTTTCCTCTTTAGCCTTTGCAGGTGTGTTTACAATAGCACGTCCTGTTGAATCAAAAACTACTTTTTGATTGGGCGGCAAGACATAGCAATAGCCAGCCTGAATATTCAGTGATAATGATATAACTTGGCTCTGCCACTCATTATTCTGGCTAATATGCTGAGGCAAGCTATATACCTCATGACTCTGTATATCTTGTACCAAAAGCACTGCTATGGGTAATGTGCTTGGTAAGGCATCCATAAACGCTTTAATGGCACCACTATCATCTTGTGTACCACTCAGTAATATGACATATTCCCAGGGTCTAAACTTTTTAGATGCTATGGACTTTTGTGCAGTCGCCGGTAGATCGATCATACTACCTATTTTACGTTTGAGCTTGCGTTGCCATTTTGCATACAAATTAATTTCATTTAACTTAGGCGCCTGATCAAATCCAACCAGCATTAGTGACTGTGGTATGCCTTCTAATACTTGATAGAGGGTGTCATCGTAATGGCTATCGACCAACCATATATCTGCCGCAATATAGGTAAATTGTTCCTGATTAGCGATCAGATTTTCTGGTTCAAGACATGCTATCAACTGTAAACCAAGCTTTTCAATAGTATCGCTAAAGGCTTGCCTTTGATGCTCACTTTCAGCAATTACCATGACTCGTAGCCCGATCTTATCTTGAGCAGCTGGGTTTTGAACCGTCTGTTTGCGTGCCATTTGTTTGTACGCCACTTGATTGTGAACAGCATTAGCGTCCTCAAAGGGCGTAGCATTAGACGACTCATCATGCGAATGATTGGGTTGCTTAACCACTCTACACCCCGGATCTCTGCTTTATTAAGCCTTGAATGGCATTGATCAGCTGCGCTTCTTGGAAAGGTTTACCCATATATTGATTCACTCCAATATCAAGTGCTCTTTGGCGATGTTTATCTCCAGTACGTGACGTTATCATAATAATAGGCAAATTTTTCAAAGCGTCATTGTCATTACTTCTAATTTGACAGGCTACCTCAAATCCATCCATGCGAGGCATCTCTATATCTAATAACATCAGATCAGGCATTAACCCTTGTAATAGCTCTAGCGCTTCTACGCCATCTCGAGCCGTAATGGTTTTGTATCCTTGACGTTCTAATAATCGAGACGTCACTTTGCGTACCGTGACCGAATCATCCACAATCATAATCTGCGGTACAATCCGTTTGCCACTATGCTGCTGTCGAATATTTTGCTGGTTTTTTATGTTGTTTTGTACTGTCTTTTTACTCGGCACATGACGCATCAAATCTAACACGTCAAGAATCAACATAACTGTACCATCTGCCGTTATCGTCGCAGCTGAAAACCCTTTAACGTTCAGAAGTGGACGATCTAATGGCTTCACCACAAGCTCAATATTAGAGCCAATAATTTCATCAACTTGTATTGCTATATTTTGTCCCGTTTGGTTCTTGATAATGACGACAGGTACGCTGGTATTTTTATGGTTAGACAGCTCATTGGGAAGCACACCAGACAACATCTCATTTAGATAACGCAAACGGTATTCGGTACCTAAAATCGCAAACATTTTTTGGTTTGACTGATAAAAACGTAGCAAACTCTTAACACTGACACGTTCAACACGGGATACTTGAATAAGCGGTATTGCATAATTCTCATTTCCAACACGAACCACAAGGGCATCTGTTACCGCCATGGTCAATGGCAATCTAATAACAAAACGTGATCCCTCCCCTGATATAGATTGAGCTGAAACTGTACCTCCTAACTGACGGACTTCGCTTAAAACAACATCCATCCCCACACCGCGTCCAGATATTTGCGTCAAGCTATCTGCAGTACTCAGTCCTGCATGGAAGATGTATTGAATAATTTCTGAATCACTAATTATACTCTCGTCACTACCTATTAGACCTTGGCTAACGGCTTTACGGCGCACCGATTCAACATCAATTCCTTGTCCGTCATCATCCAAGGTTATGATGATTTCATTGCCCTCTCGCTCGACAGCCAGTTCAATCCTACCCTTACTAGGCTTGCCCAGTTGTTCGCGTACCTCTGGTGTTTCGATACCATGATCGACTGAGTTACGTAACATATGCTCAATAGGTGCCGTAATACGATCTAAAAGGGTTCTATCAATCTCATCATGTTCATTGATGAACACCAGTTCTACCGATTTATTAAGCTCATTTGCAGTTTGACGTACGGTACGCTGTAAACGTGGAGCGATATGAGTAAAGGGCATCATTCGCGAGGTCATTAGCTCTTCTTGCAACGCCGTTTGCGATTGCGAGAGTTGTAAAAGCAGGTTTTCGGTGTCTCGTGTTTTATCACTGAGGGTGGTTTTAATATCCAATAAATCAGAAGCTGACTCAGACAAAGATTTAGAGAGCTGATTGAATATAGAATACTGGTCCATCTCAAGCGGATCAAAGCCATCTGGCGCTTGTAAGTATTTATCATTGATTTGTGAGCGCACCTGAGACTCAAGCTCCACCTCCATATGGCGTAACTGATCTGATAAACGCTGTACGGTTGATTCCATTTCATCAATAGTTTTAGTTACGCTGCCCATACCCAGTTCGATACGTGAACGATGCACAACAGACTCGCCCGACAAACTGATCATATTCTCCATGACATCTGACGGAACTCTGATGACTTCATTGCTAACCATGGCCGACTTATCAGCTTTGGATGCCGCAATAATATGGGGTGGCATCTCATTGATGTCACGCAGACCTAAACGGGCTTCACGCCACTGCTCATGACGCTCAATAGCATCAGTATAGGCTCTCAACGAATAGTCAGTAGTTGTTTGAGCATCTACTGTTAGAGCGTCTACGTGGTAATCTTTGGTTAATGCAGATAATTCGTTATCTAATGTATCTGCTACTGGTGGATTGATACCATGTTTGATTAGGTACAATGCTTGGATTAACCAGTGATGCGCTTGATCTAAAGTAGGGAGCGCTTGCGATAAACCTTCCGGCTGTTTGATAAAATGCTTATAGGCCGCTTCTAAGGCAGTGATAATATCAGCGGTTGCATCAGCAAATATCATGCGTGCTCCGCCTTTGAAATTATGCAGCTCTCGGGTTAGCTGTATAAGCGGTTCGCTCGCTTCTAATGAGTCATCTTCCTCAATGTCTATATTGAGTACCGTATTTTGAAGCGCATCAAACTGGGTTTTGATACGTTCAAGAATTTCATCCGCCTCTTCAATAAATATTGCAACAATATCTGGATCAGGCATCACACCTTTCCAAGATTCTGTTTTTAATCTATCAAACTCTAGCTCAGAGGAGTCCATTAAGTCAGTATTTTCACTGTCACTGCTATAACTGTTATCGCTACTGTCAGTATGTCGGTCGTTACCATTTGGGACTTTGACAAGCTCATTAACTGACTGTGGCTCAGTACTTGCAACAGTAGGCTTTAAGCGTTCCTTATCATTATCTACAGAAGCATTTGTGTCATCAACCGTGGCATTAGTGTCAACAGGAGAGCTAACACTTGTATGGGTTGGTTTAACATTTGCATCCGATACATCCGACTGGACTGGCGCCGATTTAGCCATCTGAGTAAAGTGTTTGACTTGCTTAGCAGAGAGCGTTCTTGTCGTTGAAAGCTTATGCAGCTCGGTCATCAAATCTGGTACGAAGAAGGACTGACCATCATTTATTAAGGTTTCAATTTGAGCGGCCACCGTGTCTTGTACTGTTTGCAATACTTGTACCCAATTGGTATCGGGTTTTATGGCATCTTTTTGAATGAGCTCATAAATAGTTTCGGCTTCATGAGTAAGCTCAGCCATACTATCGATACCCGCCATACGGGCGCCGCCCTTAATAGTATGTAGATTACGTTGTAAGCTATTGATAAGCGTAGTGTCTGTAGGGTCAGTTTGCCAAGTTGCCAGCTGCTGACTAACTTCGTTATCGATTTCTTGAGCTTCTTCCAAAAATATTTGTAATAGCTCCGGGTCTGCCTCTATAAGCTCAATATTAACTGGGTTTGAAAAGTCTAAATTCTCATCTTTGTCAATTGAATCTACATCCTGTGATGGATCGTTTTTGGCTTCTTGGTCTTTTTTGGTAATCAGTTCAGTTTCGACGAGTTGTTCAGATTCTTCAGTAGGCCTTGTCTTATTAATTGAGTCGGCTTCGTCTATCTTGTTTGTTTCGTCTATCTTGTTTGTTTCGTCTGTATTGTCAGTATTGTCAGCATTTGTCACATTGGCATCATTGTCATCATTGTCACTATCTGGCTCTAATTCTGACATCAAGTTTGAATCTATGGCATTGACTTTTTCTTCAACCTTTGTTGTCGGAGTTATCGCACTACCGCTTATAGTGTTTGATGTTTCTGTTTCTGTTTCTGTTTCTGTTTCTGCAATAAGAATATCATCGCTATCTATCGCATTCAGACGCTCAATAACATTATCATTAACTTTAAGAGTCATGCTGCCAGCTAGTGCATCAAGCAGTCCAGTTAACTGATCATGTCCTTCAATAAGTGCATCAAGCACGACAGGGTTTTGTGATAGTTTAGGTGTATCAGTAATGAGCTGATAAATACGATCAAGCGCCTCTAAGACAGTAACAAATTTTTGTCCACCTTCAACACGGGATAGCAAAATCTGGCATTGATCATGTAATTTAGCTGCATAATGAATAACTTCATCGTCGTCGTTACCCAAAAATGCAGCTTGTAGATTCCATTGGGCATCAAGAAGATCATCGACTTCGTTGTCAATCAAGTCGTTAGCATTAAAGGGAACTTCTTGCAATGCGCCCCTATCATCGGTGGTGTCGAATGCATGACTCAATCCATCCACATCTTCTTTGATTTGAAGTGAAGAATCAGACTCAAGATGATGATTGATATAATGCTTAATAAGCTCTACAGAATGATGTACAGCTTGAATATGGCCCGCCTGCATAGGCGCATCGTTTCTCTGTAACTTATCTAGCGCATTTTCGACAGTTGCGCTGATTTCACTAATAGCTGTTAGGGATTGGCTACTTGCTGCACCGCGTAATGTATGAAAAGCACGTACCATAGTATCATCTATAAATGCCGTATCTTGCGATGATATCTTCGACAAACTCTTGTCGATATCTTCAAGTAGCTCATGCGCTTCTTCAATAAATAGCTGTTTTAGCTCCTCTTCTATATCGTGGTGAGCGCTTTCAATATAAATATGTGTGGCTGCTTTTAGACGCTCATTGGCATCTGTCATATCTATAAGAACGCTTTCATACTCATCATCATAGTCTACAAGCGTATAACTCTCGTTTACATCGCTTTCACTGGCAGCGCTTTCAATAGCAGTATTTTTACTAATATCATTGTTATAGCCGCGTTTACGTTCATTGTATTCATCGCTATAGTCAACGCTATCGTCTATCTTTTCGTCCACGTTATCGTCAATCTTTTCTTCAATGCTATCGCTATCAAATATATTATGTTCATAATTTATATTATTTTGAGAGTCAGCAGGTGTTTGATAATCTGACGGCTCATAAATACTAGCCTCGTTATCTATTTGATCTATTTGTTGTGCGTTATTGCCGGCCTGATCGCTCACCTCGTAATCAGTGCGCTTATCTGTGCCTAAAGTCGAATCTAAGGTAGGTCTTGATACAGTCGCAGTTTCTGATTCTATAGACGCTTGATCTGAAATGTCTTCTTCAACGATTAAGCTATGTTCATCCGAGGTCTCAACGTCGGCTAACGCCTCCCCTTCGATGTTAATTTCGTTAATACCTTCTGCATCAGCGATCATATCAGCGATAACATTGTAATCGAAATCAGCGCCATTATTCTCATCATAATAAGGATGCTTTTTGGCATAAATATTGGCACAAGCTATCCATATGGCGACTTCTGGTGGATATTGGTTCTGAAGCTCGTAGATTTCAATAAGTGTAGGATAGGCGGCAATGACATCGTCTAAGAGCTGTTCAATACCAGAGGTCAAACCAATACTTTGATCTAAAACGCGATTCAACATATTCTCAACTGCCCAAGCCAGCTCACCTGAACTATTGGCACCCACCATACGCCCAGAGCCTTTGAGAGTATGGAAATTACGTCGTATCTCTTTTAAATAATGAAGCGTATCCTCTGAGTCCGTATTAGCGTCTTCTCGGTATTGATCGTACAGCGAGTTAATGGCTTCTAAGACCTCTTGCGCCTCTTCAGTAAAGATCTCTTTAATTTCGTCATCCGTATCATGATTGTCCTCTGGTACGATCACCTCATTTAACGAATTTTTAAAAAGCTCATACTGAGTTTTAACCCATTGTGTTGGCTTAGAGGTGAGCGTCATATCTTCATCTAAACGAGCACTTATAAGTTTGTCATCACTTGCACTGTCACTGTCACTATCTGCATAAGCCGTATCATGGGATGAACTCGATAGTGATTTATTCTTATGCTCATTGTTTATAAAATTATTATCTATGAAATTATTGTTTATCAAACTAGGGTCTATAAAACTAGTGTCGCTGGCATCGTCTTGATTGTCATTAGAAGCATCGTTATAAACAGTATGATCATAGGTATCAGTATCAGTATCGAATATATAAGTGATATTCTCTGACTTTAAAATATGTTGCAGATTAACTGTATGCTGCTCAATGTCTTCGACTTGATAGTTGCCTTCTTCATAATACTGAGTAAGCTGGTATAGAAGATGCTCGCTCGACTCTTGGATAGTCTTTGTATAAGACAACGCCAGCATACCACTTGCCATATTATGTGCCATCACTTCAAGTAATTTGGCAAAGCGTGCAAGATCGTCTTCTTTAGCACTAAACAATAGCCCAGAGATATGCTCATACTCTTCTGTAACATCAGTAAATTCAATGCTAGCAGGTGAGTCTTGCAACACTGGTCGCAGCTCTAATAGCTGCTCTTGTATCATTGGGAACATCCAATCGGATGTCAGCAATAAACTTGAAGAGGGGCTCATTATTGATCCTTTAACGACGGCGTAGCATCCTGACCTATTTTAAAACCAGCAACTGACTGTTGGAGTGAAGCTGCCATATCATTCAACTGACCCACCGAGCGTGCTGTTTCCATTGTACCAGCCGTAGTTTTTGAGGTGATGCTTTGAATGATGTCCATAGCATTAGAGATTTGATTTGCTGAACTGGCTTGATGTTTAGACTCACTTGAAATATCTTGAACAAGTTCGGCTAAGTTATTAGAGACCAGTTGAACCTCTTTTAGAGCCTCGCCTGCATCTTTTGCTAATTTTGCACCCTGTACTACCTCAGAAGTGGTGGCTTCCATAGACATGACAGCTTCATTGGTGTCTGCTTGAATGGTTTTGACCAAAGTTTCTATTTGTTTGGTGGCACTGGCAGAACGTTCGGCCAAGCGCTGTACTTCATCTGCAACAACGGCAAACCCTCTACCAGCATCGCCTGCCGTGGATGCCTGAATCGCGGCATTCAACGCCAATACGTTGGTTTGGTCCGCCAGATCATTAATAAGGCCAACAATATCTCCAATCTCTTGTGATGACTCGCCTAAGCGTTTAATGCGTTTAGAAGTTTCTTGAATTTGATTGCGTATGCTGTGCATGCCCTGAATAGAGCGCTGGACCACGTCAGCCCCATTATGTGCAATCTTTACAGAACGCTGCGCTACTGATTCTGATTTTTCGGCATTTGAAGATACTTGTTGAATGGAGGATGCCATATTACTAATAGCTGTAGATACTTCTGTAATCTCTTGCGACTGCTGTTTGGAGGAATCTGCTAAATTGGTGGCCGTTAATTGAGTCTTTTGAGAAGAGTCAGCAACATTTGACGCCGTATGATTAATCGCTGAGACCAGAGTACGTAATTGATCAATAGCATAGTTCACTGAGTCTGCTATCGCACCCGTTATATCTTCTGTAACCGTAGCATTTACAGTCAGATCACCATCTGCCAAATGCTCAAGCTCATCAAGCAGTTTTAAAATCGCTTTTTGGTTACGCTCATTTTCTGCCTGAACCGTACGTGCTCTTTGAAACTCAATTTCCATCTCATCACGCTGGCGTAGCGTGTCTTTTTCTATTAACAACCGCTGTGCAACACGGCTCGCTTTGTACAGACGGTATAACACATAGCCTGCGGCTATTAAACTTAGCAAAAATAGTATTGAGGGGATGATAATACCAGGGCGCAGCAAGATATTTCGGTTTACAGGGCGCAGGCTGTCTTGAGTGGTCTTGGAGAAGTTACTGATGGTATTTGCCCTTTGACGTAACCCCAAGGCAGGGATACTGGACTCTTCCATTTGCACTATGGCAGGCTTTATTTCATTCTCAAATAAGCTTTCAATGCTGGTAAGTGCTGGCAGGCGATCACGATAGACTGTGCGCTGATCGGCTAATGAACGCTCAAAAGCGGACACATTGCGCAATAGCTCAGCGGTCGATGTTTTTGCGCCTGAATTTAACAAACTGACTTCGTTGCCAATTTTTTCTGAGCGCACCAGCTGTTTTTGTAAGGTGGCAATTTGGCTAGCTGACAAGTTGGCTGCTACTGCTTGACGGGTCGCCGTACCATATAGCTCTTGTACAGAATCAATCGCAGAGATTACCTGCTGATTCATGGTGTTTAACGCCTCGATTTTGGAGCCGTTTTCGACTATATAATCTAAGTCTGCTTTGACATCTACCCACTGTCCACTTAATTCCTTATAAGCCGTTTTGTTGTCCAGGGCGTTGTTTTGAACTGATTTTAGCGCTTCATCGTAGTTGCGAATATCATCTTGTAACAGCTGCTGTGCTCGTTTGGTTTTCTCATTGTCCGTTGAAAATACAGCTTCATTAGCATGCCGAACAAAGTTATTGGAATACACTTCCAACTGATTGACGTTACTTACGTACCCTGTGACCTTAGTTAAGGTATAAACCAAATAGAGGAAGCTAAGAAAACTTAATAAGCCCAAACCAATGAGTATATAAATCCATTTTTTTTGCTCTCTATCAGTAGCCGCCAGCTGATTTCTATTTGAAGCTTGGTTAGCATTTTCTACCGGTAGCATGGTTCCATCTTTCATCCAGTCAATCCTTAAGTTTGGTTCGGTTCTACAAGGCCTTGAACAACAGTTTGATAATATTTTTATTTATAATGCAAAACATAAATTGTTTAATATAAATTTAATAAAATACGTTTAGCTAATGAGCAATTACTACTGGTCTATGTTCTATCGTTTAGATATAGGCAACAATGAGATAAAGGTACCAATTAGATAGAAGCATCAATAAAACGGGGGTCTTGCGTCAGTAAACTTGGCATAAATACAGGCCACACCTCACCATCTTGAACAAACTGACCATGATTGTAAGGCAATGCCGGGGAATCCTTCGGTACACTTTTGGCAACGTAATCATCTTTTGAGAAGTTTTTTATACTCATGACGTTATCAACGACCAGACCAAAAGCGCTTTCATCACGCTTTATAACCAAAAGCTTTCGATTTGATAACTGAGCAGTATGACTATTTAAATTCAAATATTTTGCCAAATCGGTTAGGGGAACTAACTCTCCACGAATATTAGCCACCCCCGTGAGCCAAGACTTGGTTAACGGGACTTTGGTAAATGTTGTTGGTATTTGCCTAACTTCTGTTATCTCACCGATGGGCGCCACAAAATTCTCACCGCCGACCTCAAAAGCAACGCCTTTCCAATCTGGCTCTTCTGTCTGCTGATGGTTACTGGTGCGCGATTTAGCGATACTATCTAAACGCAGCAGCTCCATAAATCCTTTTAAAGCCACGGCCAATTATCCTATAACTGAGTAAATGGTAGTTAATAATTCATTTTTTTGAACCGGTTTAGTTAGATAAGCGCGTGCGCCTTGTCTTTTACCCCACACCTTATCAGTTTCTTGACTTTTAGTACTGATCATAACAATGGGGATATGGCTGGTTTCGTCGGTTCGTGTTAATTTACGCGTCGCTTGAAAGCCATTCATTTCGGGCATGACAATATCCATCAAAATAATATCTGGCTGAATCTCTAACGCTTTTTCAATGCCAAGCTGGCCATTAACCGCCTCAAACACCTCAAAGTTATGTGCTTTTAGTAGCTCACGAACTCTTGCCATCTCAGATTGTGAGTCTTCAACTACTAAAACCTTAAACATTTTATCTCTCTCAAATTTAAGTGCCCACTATTTAAGTGCTTATTTTTTTAAGTGTCTATTTTTTTAAGTGCTTATTTATAAGTGCTTAATATTTTAAATGCCTACTATAATTTTTATCTCATCATTCCTCTAATAAACAATTATGCGTCATGCCTGCTTATGATATTGCCTAATAGCACCATACAGCTCATCTTTACTAAATGGTTTGGTCAGGTACTCATCTGCACCAACTATACGGCCACGCGCCTTATCAAATAGCCCATCTTTTGAAGACAACATAATCACAGGTGTATCGACGAAATCTGGATTGTTTTTGACGATTGCACAGGTTTGGTAACCATCAAGACGTGGCATCATAATGTCGATAAAAATGATATCTGGGTTGTGATCTGCAATTCTCGCCAAAGCTTCAAAACCGTCTACGGCGGTGATAACATCACATCCCACACGTTGTAACAACATTTCAGCTGTTCGGCGTATGGTTTTTGAGTCATCAATCACCATGACTTTTAAGCCATCAAAACTTATATCCATTACGGTTATCCTGTATTATAAATCTTTCAAATTATGCAAATTAAATTATATCCTGCTTAGATGTGTATCGCCTATTACTTAATAAACGTATCACTAAATTAACGCTTCACTTAATCAACTTTTCACTTAACTCATTTTTCACTTAAACTCATTTTTCACTTAATTAACTTTTCCCTAAACTTACTTATAATTTGAATAGTAATCCGTTAATTAGCGTTACTATTAATTCAGCTAAAAAAACGAATAGTTTAAGCTGATAAGATAGCACATTACCGCCCTCCCTCGTGCAACATAGTGATAAGTTTGGTCATTAATCTAGCTATAAACAGTGTTTAAATTCTTAAATTCAAAACGAACTCGCATTCTTTTAAATATTTAGCTCACTTTATTAGCTCATCTTAAAAGATACACAACAGCAACAATGATGCTATTTTTAGCATAAATTGAATAGGTTTACTACCTATTTCAAAGCTTTCGCTCGATATAAGACTCTAATGTTAGAATTTAAATTTTGTATATTGAGTATTTAATAAGAGTCTATAAAATTCTAATAGGGCGTAAATCTTATAACTTAATCATAACCTATTAAAGTTCTAATTGGCTTATTTAATTGGCTTAATAATTCATTTAATTAATTGTTTATTAAATAGCTATTTATTGATTATAGATGGTATTCGTTATTGTTGCGAATTATAACAAGTCATATAATCTATTGATTAACTATTACTTCAAATACGAAGTGCACGTAAATTAAATACGAAGTGCGCGTCTTAACAGCAATTAAATAGTTGGACAACTTAGACATCGTGTAACAATAGCGATGAATAGTAACAATATGTGTATTGTCGAGAGGGTCTATAATTAGGCATTATAAGTGTTATATGATAAACCTCGTTAAAAACAGCGCTTTTTAGGCTGATAAGTATAGTGCTATAAATAATGTGAATGTATATAAAATAATTAAAATGAATAAATATAGTTGGGCGAATTAAATACGAATAGTCACTATTCTAAAAACAAGTAGTCTAATCTAAAACAAATAGTCTAAGTACAAGCGCCTTAGCATAACAATTAACGTTATAGAAATTAACGAGTTTTATTTTTGAAAATTAACAATTTATAAGGAATAACATGAGTAAAAGTATATTATTAATCGAAGATGATCCAGATTTGGCAGAGCTGATTAGTGATTACCTCACAATGAACTATTATGAGGTGCATCATGCGCCAACAGGTCAAGAAGGTTTGGATATCTTGGAAGCCAAAGAGCGTGGTATCGATTTAATCATTCTAGATTTGATGTTACCTGATATTGACGGTATGCAAGTCTGTCAGAAAATTCGTGGTAGTAAAAACACTCAAACTAATAAAGTACCTATTGTCATGCTGACTGCCAAAGGTGATACGACTGATCGTGTGCTTGGTTTAGAGATGGGTGCAGATGATTACATCGCCAAACCCTTTGAACCTCGTGAGTTGTTGGCTCGTATTAGAGCAGTCTTACGCCGCCATGAGCAGCCTAATCAAACCGATGGGCAAACTGACAGCTTGACCTTTGGCCGCTTGAGTGTATTCCCTGATAGCCATGAAGTTACCATTGATGATAAGCCCGTACGCTTAACCACGCATCAGTTTCAGCTATTACACTATTTTGCCACTCACGCTGGTAAAGTGCTTAATCGTGAACAACTGTGGCAAGCCATGCCAAATGATGACAGCTCAGACAACATTGATCGCGCAATTGATGTTCATATTTCAAGGTTACGTGCCTTGATTGAAGACAATCCGCGCCAGCCTAAACGTATTATTACCGTTCGTGGGGTGGGTTATCAGTTTGCTACTGATCAAGTCTAAATAAATTGAACATAAAACGTACGGTATTTATTAAATGCCATTTTTTATCATAGTCCATTTAATAATAGTTCAATTGGCGCTATCTAAAGTTTAAACATGTATGGCTAGATTTGGCTTTAAATCCGTCTTTAGTAAATTGTTTACTAGTGTTGTTTTGACACTGGTACTTTTTGCTGTGGCTATGATTACTTTAATGAACGTTGTGCATAATAATTCTGCTGATGCCCGCTGGGAGGTGTTAGCCAATCAGATAGTGAGTCAAGTTGATCCTTTTATTGATGAGTTAGATAATGCCACGACCATGCAAGAGCTTTTAGAAGCTCGGTTTATGCTGGCTGTCATAAAAAAAAGCTTTGATGTATTCGACGATTCGCTTCAAGCCAAAATGGGCCTATACGACCGTAACGGATCACTGCTTATTCAGACAGACGATAGTGACTTACCTGATACCTTGCCCGAAGATCCCTCCTTAATGACTCGAATACTTCCCGCCTTTTTTTCCTCAGATAGAGTTAATGTAAAGGCCATGAGTGATCGGGGTTATACGTTATTATATGAACCGCGTAATCCCCCTCAGCGCTCAGAATTATGGGCGGTATTAAACTTATTTACCGGTACGCTTACCTTATTAGCTTTGATGTCTGGCGTTTTGTGGTGGATTGCACGTTCGATGACGTGGCGTATTAATCAGATGAGTCGTCAAATGGAGCAATTGGGTGATGGGGACTTTAGTGTGCGCGTCCCTGCCAAAGGTACAGATGAGATTGCAAGCTTAGCCAAAGGGTTTAACCATGCTGCACAGAAAATCGAGCAGCTCATTAATGCAAACAACTTACTACTGGCGCATGCATCACACGAACTGCGCACCCCAATTACTCGCATTCGCTTGCAGATCGAAATGATGGACATGCTTACAGATGAGTTGACCAATACCGCAAAAGCAAAATTCCAAAAGCGGGCTCAAGCGGTTAATCGTGATTTAACGGGGCTCAATGATTTAGTGGAAAGTATATTATTAGTCAGTCGTTTAGATGCAGGACACGCTGTGCAATCTGTTGAACGGGTTGATCTCTATGAGCTTGTCTGTCAGGAGTGTCAACACTATTCGGATGCGACCTTATATGGCAAGTCACTCGTTATGAATGGTCAACCAAAACTGTTGATACATTTGATTCGCAACTTATTGAATAATGCCCTTATACATGGGCAGCCACCTATTGAGGTTCATGTATATGGCGTGGTCAATGCGAATGAAGCGCCTTACCCACCGCCTCATCTTGAAACGCTGACCACAAAACCTCTAGAGCAGGATGCCAACCCAGCCCATACTGAGGCGCTTAGCGTTACTAATGATTATGTTAGTACTAGTTCCAGTTTCAGTTCAAATGTCAGTACGGGCAATAATGAACGCGCTACAATAACGGATGGTAGTGCTATGATGGCGAATGGTAATGAGGATAGTGAGCTCAAGACCAAATCAAATCAACCTGAGAATACTACAAAACATGCATCCTCTATAGATGATTTAGAAACTGCAATAGACTCTAATAACGCCGATGCAGTCTCCCATACGGCTCATAGTAAAGATTCTCACGAAAACACAAGCGCTACTAATTCGAGCGCTACTAATTCGAGCATTGCTAACACGCGCGTTACTAAAGAAATAAAAGGTGCTAACAACATAAAAAGTGATGATAAGCCCTCTGGTAAAACGACGGGTACCGAATCTACCCCGCAACAAACAAATAAAGAGTCTCAGAAACAGGCTAAAAAAGGTAAATCAGAGGCTGGTATGCTAAACGATATCGGCTTTGCTAAACGTCTGCGTCGACCCAAAAGCGATCCAGTTATTCAGCCAAATTATGCTGTCTTATCAGTTATAGATGAGGGTAGTGGTATTCCTCATGATAAGCGGGAAGAAATTTTTAGCCCCTTTGTACGTCTACAGCAGCAGAAAAAGGGCTCTGGATTGGGGCTATCTTTGGTGGCACAAATTGCAGAAGCCCATAATGGTCAAATTCGAACCGATACATATAATGGACGCACACGCTTTATGGTCGTACTGCCAATCAATCAGATGCCGATTAGTGAGAAAAATGTTGACTAGCGAAAATTCTGATTATCGCAATATAAACCACCTAACAAACAGTGTTGCTATTTAAAACTAATGTAAAATATCTACATTACTTACTATTAAGTGGTTAATTAAAATAAAGTTTCTGTGCTACTCTAAATGTATTGCAGTGGGCTTCAACAATATCATCTATATCTTCAGAATATCCGCCACCCATTACAATAGCTATTGGAATATTATTAGTTTTGGCTTGTGTTAGCACAAATTTATCCCTTAATTTGCAGCCCTCTAGTGTCAGCGAGAGCTTACCTAGTTTATCAGTGGCCAGCACATCGACTGCCGATTGATAAAAAATTAAATCAGGGTTATGGTTTGCAATCAGTCTTGGTAGTATTTGTTCCAAGGTCAATAGATATTCGTCATCTTCTGTACCATTATCAAGCTCAATATCTAAATCAGAAGGCGGCTTTCGAAAGGGATAGTTCTTTGCTCCATGCATACTAAATACAAATACTCTTGGCTCATGCGCCATTATGCTTGCATTACCATTGCCTTGATGTACGTCTAAATCAACAATTAGTATTCGACTAGCTTCTCCCCTATTTAACAGCAGATTGCTTGCGATACAGACATCGTTAAAAACACAAAACCCTTCACCATGATCTGCAAATGAATGATGTGTGCCTCCTGCAACATTTAATGATACGCCGTAGTGTTTTGCATAAAGCGCGCATTCATAGGTGGCATGCGCAATATACCTGCCACGCTCAACCAACTCAGGTCTCATCTCAAAGCCAATAGTTCGCGCTTCTTTTCGCGTTAGGGTTTGTGTTTTAAGCTTGTGCCAGTATTCATTAGTATGGGTAGTCAGAATCTCTTCTTCAGTTAATTTGTTTGGCGCAAAAAAATTATCTTTACTTAAAGTCTCTTCTTGCATCAAACGCTCAGGTATAAGCTGATATTTTTGCATAGGAAAGCGGTGCTTTTGTGGCACTTCGTATAGATAGATTGGGGAGAAGGCAACTTTTAACATAGCGTATTTTTAAAACGAGCTTGTGGATGATTGATTTAAAACGTTGATTTAAAACTATTGAATTTATTGTTATACATTAAGAAAGGGACCAACTAAATGTTGATCCCTTTCTTAATGTATAGGATGAATTAGCTATTAATCGACTATATTAGTCTTGTACCACGGTCACATCAAGCGTCACTCTACGGTTAGGCTGCAAACATTCGATCTCTTGCTGGCGAGATAGATTGCTTGGACATTGATTTACAGGTTGTGACTCTCCAGCGCCAACAGCTATCATGGAAGCTGGATTTATACCGCGTTCCACTAAATAACTACGGACGGTTTGCGCGCGTAATTGAGATAAATTCATATTATACATATTGTCTCCTTTACGGTCTGTATGACCTGTAATAACAATACGAGTATCACCACTTTCTTGGTACTCTCTTAACTTATTTGCTAAATCATCTAGTTCACGACGGCCTTGGGGCAGCATATTATCAGGTTGCCATTTATCGAATTTAAATAAAGCATCTGCACCTAGATTTATACGCTCTTTAATTGGCTCTTCAGCAATTTTCGGTCTACTAGGAGGACAATCAGCAGGCTTCCAATAAAACTCTTGAGCTCTATAATTGGCATCAAAGATAACTTTATATTGACAAATTTTGACAGACTCATCTGGTCTATAAAACTTCATAATATAGTCCCATTCACGAGCGTATTGAGCTTCGTTAAAATGCGGACGACCAATAAGCTGATAGAGCTCATCCTTTACAATACCAGGTTTTATTTTTTGAAGGTTTTCACTATTTGGAAACTGCCCTTCAATCTGCCATGCCTCTTCCAAATCTGGAAAGACAATATTATTACCTTCAATATGTCCCTCATCTGTAATCCCTTCACTAAGATACTTAGTACCCATACAGCCTGTCATAGCTATCATAGTCAGGCTAATGGCACCTAGACTAGATAATTTGGTTAGGTGATTCTTTTTCATAAAACTTCCTTAAGAATTTATAATAATAATGGCGAATGTTAATATCGACAGGTATGTCACACTCGAACACTGTGGGGTGTGACACTGTTTATATTTCATAAATAGCGGTTTAGAAGTGGAAGCCTGCACCCACTGCACCACCTGCATTACCTTCAGTATCTGCACTACCACTAATTTTCATTACCCAGCGACCATTATCAGATAACTTAGACAAACCGACCGCTACTGCGCCTTCACCATTATACGTCGACATACCACCTGTCACCATACTCTTTCCAGGCAGATAAGCTTGTGGTAACGCCGCCATCGCCATTGCAGATGAGATGCCAGCATTGGCTTCATCACCTACTTTATTAATCTTATTATTGATGTTATACCCAAGGTCTTTGAGCTGATTAAGATTGACAGCGTCAGTACCATTGACTCCTGGTGCAACATTAGTAATGGTATTTCCGCCGTTATTCAGACCTTGGTTGGTAAGCGTAACTGTGTTATCAGGTAGATCTGGATTAGTTATTGTAATACCATTATTATCTACTACCGTATTACCCGTTTGGACAGTACCCGCATCACCCAAATCAATATTCTGAGCTAACTTAACATCAATGCTGCCATTGGTGTTTGCCACGGTTTGAATATTGTTTTCTGTAGATGTGGTCGCGCCGCCCTGAATCGCCAATACTTGATTTGGGTTCCGGGTTACGACTTGACCATTATCCCCAGTGTACTGCTGTTCTGTCGACTCAATAGTACTGGTTATGGCTTCATAAACATCGCCACCATTGACGACGGATTGATTGCCTTCGGTAATATAATCAACATCACCACCTTGAGCAATACTGTCATCATTTTTGACCGTCATATTGTCTGACGTCACATTAGTAAAGGTAACATCGTCTTTAGTTGCGACCGTAAGGTTCGTACCGTCTCGCATAACCTCAATATTGTTACCATCAATAAAGTCAACGACATCACCTGAGTTCACCATCTCGCCATCATCACTATTGGCTTTCACGGTAAATCCAGCGTTGTTAATAGCATCTGCAACACTTTGAGTCGTTGCAATAGAATCTGGATTGTCCGCTGAAGCTATGCCATTAGGCGCTGTGGTAATAGAGCCCGTATTTACGCTAAGCTGACCATTATCCGTACTGATGGTATCGTCAGTGTCAACTGAAACGATAAATTCATCTCCACCATTGTCGTTAGGAGAGTCAGACTTAGTAACTGTGATTGGTCCCTCACCTGACACCGAGGTATGTTTAGCGGCTTCAGCTTCGATGGCAGAAGTGTCGATTGATAAATCATAATTAAAGCCGTCATTACCATTATCTGTCTGTACAACAGTTACCGTACCATCTTCTGAACCTACCTTAGTTCTACCCGAATCAACATAATCCTTATTGGTAACTGCATTAGGATTGTCGTCAACATTTTGTACTGTCATGGTGTCTGCAATAACCTCATTTGCGTTAACATCTCCTGCATTTACAGTGTTAAAGGTGACTTCTTCGGCAGTCGATACCTTAATACCACCATTACCATCATCTTCAAGTTTGATATTATTTCCAGTCACGAAGTTAGCAGTATTGTTGCTTTGATCAACCGTCTTAACATCCTGACCGTCAATTTGCGTAACGACAGTCTGCAACGCACTGTCCGCTCTATCTAAGCTACCTTTAGTTTCGTCATTCAAACTTACTTGATAATCAGTGACATTATTTTCTGACTCTACTGGCGTAACTAATAATCCTGAATCAGCATTTGCAGTTACTGTAGATCCTTCTGCATTCACTTTATAGATAGTTTGACCATTAGCACCAGTTGACGTTTCAACAGAGGCAATATTAGTACCTGCTTCAACTTCCGTTCTTGATGCAGCGACAGACTGCTCTAACTGACTCACATTAACTGCATCCGTGTCTGCCACACCTGCAGCAACACCCGTTATTGTGGTGTCGCCGGCATCGATACCATCTGTATTATCGATGGTGACAGGACCCACTGTGACACTGTCAAAGGTGACGTCTTTGGCAGTAGCGACTGTAAATTCAGTACCACTACGAGTAATCTCTATATTGTCGCCATTAACGAAGTTAACTTCATCACCTGGATTAACAACTTCGCCTGCATCACCGTTAGCTTGTACGGTAAACCCTGAACTATTAATAGCGTCAGCCACACTACCTGCAGTGATTAGCGTGTTTTCATCACCGCCAGTCGGGGTAACTATTGAGCCATTTGAGTCAGGCGTCAAGGTTGTGGTGTTGGCAGTAATGTTTCCATCAGCGTCTTTAGTGATGGTGGTGTCATCTGTGTTGACGGATACATCGAAGATGGTCGCACCATCTGCGGTGCTACCTGAGCTATCAACCGTGATAGACCCATCATCAGAGGTGACCTCTTCTTGTGAGGCCGCTGCCGCTTGTTGCAGTTGATCTTCTGTGGCAGCTTGTCCGCTAACAATGTTTGCTGGGTCATAGGTGGTGTTGGTGAGTCCACCTACTGTACCATCATCGCCATTGATAGTGACTGGATTGACTGTGCCGACGTTTATGCTGTTAGCTAGGCCAAACTCAACCCCGGCAGCGGTGGTTGTGGTGATGACATTGCCATCAGCTTCGGTGAAATTAACGGTATCACCAAGCTGGTAGTTGTTGTCGGTATCACCATCGCCAACGTTAAAGCCTTGGGCTACAGCGTCATTAGTCTCGGTCAATTGACTAACATTGACTGCGTCATTCGGGTTTGTGCCCGCAGCAACACCCGTGATTGCGGTGTCGCCGGCATCAATACCATCTGTATTATCGATGGTGACAGGACCCACTGTGACACTGTCAAAGACAACATCTTTAGCAGTAGCGACTGTGAATTCAGTACCACTACGAGTAATCTCTATATTGTCGCCATTAACGAAGTTAACGTCATCACCTGGATTAACTACCTCGCCTGCATCACCGTTAGCTTGTACGGTAAATCCTGAACTATTAATAGCGTCAGCAATGTCTCCGGCTGTGGCTAGGGCATCTACATTCTCTGGCGTAATTACTGTGCCACCCGTGTCTGTTGTCAGTGCAGTCGTGTTTGCAGTAATGTTCCCATCAGCGTCTTTAGTGATGGTGGTGCCATCAGTATTGACGGATACATCGAAGATAGTTGCACCATCTGCGTTTGTGCCCGAGCTATCAACTGTGATAGAACCATCATCAGAGGTAACTTCTTCTTGTGAGGCCGCTGCCGCTTGTTGCAACTGATCTTCTGTGGCGGCTTGTCCGCTAACAATGTTTGCTGGGTCATAGGTGGTGTTGGTGAGTCCACCTACTGTACCATCATCGCCATTGATAGTGACTGGATTGACTGTGCCGACGTTTATGCTGTTAGCTAGGCTAAACTCAACCCCGTCAGCGGTGGTTGTGGTGATGACATTGCCATCAGCTTCGGTGAAATTAACGGTATCACCAAGCTGGTAGTTGTTGTCGGTATCACCATCGCCAACGTTAAAGCCTTGGGCTACAGCGTCATTAGTCTCGGTCAATTGACTAACATTGACTGCGTCATTCGGGTTTGTGCCCGCAGCAACACCCGTGATTGCGGTGTCGCCGGCATCAATACCATCTGTATTATCGATGGTGACAGGACCCACTGTGACACTGTCAAAGACAACATCTTTAGCAGTAGCGACTGTGAATTCAGTACCACTACGAGTAATCTCTATATTGTCGCCATTAACGAAGTTAACGTCATCACCTGGATTAACTACCTCGCCTGCATCACCGTTAGCTTGTACGGTAAATCCTGAACTATTAATAGCATCAGCCACACTACCTGCAGTGATTAGCGTGTTTTCATCACCGCCAGTCGGGGTAACTATTGAGCCATTTGAGTCAGGCGTTAAGGTTGTGGTATTAGCAGTAATGTTCCCATCAGCATCTTTAATGATGGTGGTGCCATCAGTATTGACGGATACATCGAAGATAGTTGCACCATCTGCGTTTGTGCCCGAGCTATCAACCGTGATAGAACCATCATCAGAGGTAACTTCTTCTTGTGAGGCCGCTGCCGCTTGTTGCAACTGGTCTTCAGTAGCAGCTTGTCCGCTAACAATGTTGGCTGGGTCATAGGTGGTGTTGGTGAGTCCGCCTACGGTACCAGCGTCACCATTGATGGTCACAGGGTTGGCTGTACCGACGGTGATGCTGTTTGCTAAGCCAAAGTCGATTTGGTTGTCAGTCACTGTGGTAACGATGTTGCCATCTGTACTGGTGTAGGTGACTGTTTCACTTAGTTGTACATTGTCCTCAGTACCGTTGTCTGCCGCTATATTAAAACCTTCGGCAACCGCGTCATTGGTCTCGGTCAATTGACTAACATTGACTGCGTCATTCGGGTTTGTGCCCGCAGCAACACCCGTGATTGCGGTGTCGCCGGCATCAATACCATCTGTATTATCGATGGTGACAGGACCCACTGTGACACTGTCAAAGACAACATCTTTAGCAGTAGCGACTGTGAATTCAGTACCACTACGAGTAATCTCTATATTGTCGCCATTAACGAAGTTAACGTCATCACCTGGATTAACAACCTCTCCTGAATCACCGTTAGCTTGAACGGTAAACCCTGAACTATTAATGGCGTCAGCAATGTCTCCGGCTGTGGCTAGGGCATCTACATTCTCTGGCGTAATTACTGTGCCACCCGTGTCTGTTGTCAGTGCAGTCGTGTTTGCAGTAATGTTCCCATCAGCGTCTTTAGTGATGGTGGTGCCATCAGTATTGACGGATACATCGAAGATAGTTGCACCATCTGCGTTTGTGCCCGAGCTATCAACCGTGATAGAACCATCATCAGAGGTAACTTCTTCTTGTGAGGCCGCTGCCGCTTGTTGCAACTGATCTTCTGTGGCGGCTTGTCCGCTAACAATGTTTGCTGGGTCATAGGTGGTGTTGGTGAGTCCACCTACTGTACCATCATCGCCATTGATAGTGACTGGATTGACTGTGCCGACGTTTATGCTGTTAGCTAGGCTAAACTCAACCCCGTCAGCGGTGGTTGTGGTGATGACATTGCCATCAGCTTCGGTGAAATTAACGGTATCACCAAGCTGGTAGTTGTTGTCGGTATCACCATCGCCAACGTTAAAGCCTTGGGCTACAGCGTCATTAGTCTCGGTCAATTGACTAACATTGACTGCGTCATTCGGGTTTGTGCCCGCAGCAACACCCGTGATTGCGGTGTCGCCGGCATCAATACCATCTGTATTATCGATGGTGACAGGACCCACTGTGACACTGTCAAAGACAACATCTTTAGCAGTAGCGACTGTGAATTCAGTACCATCACGAGTAATCTCTATATTGTCGCCATTAACGAAGTTAACGTCATCACCTGGATTAACTACCTCGCCTGCATCACCGTTAGCTTGTACGGTAAATCCTGAACTATTAATAGCGTCAGCAATGTCTCCGGCTGTGGCTAGGGCATCTACATTCTCTGGCGTAATTACTGTGCCACCCGTGTCTGTTGTCAGTGCAGTCGTGTTTGCAGTAATGTTCCCATCAGCGTCTTTAGTGATGGTGGTGCCATCAGTATTGACGGATACATCGAAGATAGTTGCACCATCTGCGTTTGTTCCCGAGCTATCAACCGTGATAGAACCATCATCAGAGGTAACTTCTTCTTGTGAGGCCGCTGCCGCTTGTTGCAACTGATCTTCTGTGGCGGCTTGTCCGCTAACAATGTTTGCTGGGTCATAGGTGGTGTTGGTGAGTCCACCTACTGTACCATCATCGCCATTGATAGTGACTGGATTGACTGTGCCGACGTTTATGCTGTTAGCTAGGCTAAACTCAACCCCGTCAGCGGTGGTTGTGGTGATGACATTGCCATCAGCTTGGGTGAAATTAACGGTATCACCAAGCTGGTAGTTGTTGTCGGTATCACCATCGCCAACGTTAAAGCCTTGGGCTACAGCGTCATTAGTCTCGGTCAATTGACTAACATTGACTGCGTCATTCGGGTTTGTGCCCGCAGCAACACCCGTGATTGCGGTGTCGCCGGCATCAATACCATCTGTATTATCGATGGTGACAGGACCCACTGTGACACTGTCAAAGACAACATCTTTAGCAGTAGCGACTGTGAATTCAGTACCACTACGAGTAATCTCTATATTGTCGCCATTAACGAAGTTAACGTCATCACCTGGATTAACTACCTCGCCTGCATCACCGTTAGCTTGTACGGTAAATCCTGAACTATTAATAGCATCAGCCACACTACCTGCAGTGATTAGCGTGTTTTCATCACCGCCAGTCGGGGTAACTATTGAGCCATTTGAGTCAGGCGTTAAGGTTGTGGTATTAGCAGTAATGTTCCCATCAGCATCTTTAATGATGGTGGTGCCATCAGTATTGACGGATACATCGAAGATAGTTGCACCATCTGCGTTTGTGCCCGAGCTATCAACCGTGATAGAACCATCATCAGAGGTAACTTCTTCTTGTGAGGCCGCTGCCGCTTGTTGCAACTGGTCTTCAGTAGCAGCTTGTCCGCTAACAATGTTGGCTGGGTCATAGGTGGTGTTGGTGAGTCCGCCTACGGTACCAGCGTCACCATTGATGGTCACAGGGTTGGCTGTACCGACGGTGATGCTGTTTGCTAAGCCAAAGTCGATTTGGTTGTCAGTCACTGTGGTAACGATGTTGCCATCTGTACTGGTGTAGGTGACTGTTTCACTTAGTTGTACATTGTCCTCAGTACCGTTGTCTGCCGCTATATTAAAACCTTCGGCAACCGCGTCATTGGTCTCGGTCAATTGACTAACATTGACTGCGTCATTCGGGTTTGTGCCCGCAGCAACACCCGTGATTGCGGTGTCGCCGGCATCAATACCATCTGTATTATCGATGGTGACAGGACCCACTGTGACACTGTCAAAGACAACATCTTTAGCAGTAGCGACTGTGAATTCAGTACCACTACGAGTAATCTCTATATTGTCGCCATTAACGAAGTTAACGTCATCACCTGGATTAACAACCTCTCCTGAATCACCGTTAGCTTGAACGGTAAACCCTGAACTATTAATGGCGTCAGCAATGTCTCCGGCTGTGGCTAGGGCATCTACATTCTCTGGCGTAATTACTGTGCCACCCGTGTCTGTTGTCAGTGCAGTCGTGTTTGCAGTAATGTTCCCATCAGCGTCTTTAGTGATGGTGGTGCCATCAGTATTGACGGATACATCGAAGATAGTTGCACCATCTGCGTTTGTGCCCGAGCTATCAACCGTGATAGAACCATCATCAGAGGTAACTTCTTCTTGTGAGGCCGCTGCCGCTTGTTGCAACTGATCTTCTGTGGCGGCTTGTCCGCTAACAATGTTTGCTGGGTCATAGGTGGTGTTGGTGAGTCCACCTACTGTACCATCATCGCCATTGATAGTGACTGGATTGACTGTGCCGACGTTTATGCTGTTAGCTAGGCTAAACTCAACCCCGTCAGCGGTGGTTGTGGTGATGACATTGCCATCAGCTTCGGTGAAATTAACGGTATCACCAAGCTGGTAGTTGTTGTCGGTATCACCATCGCCAACGTTAAAGCCTTGGGCTACAGCGTCATTAGTCTCGGTCAATTGACTGACATTGACCGCGTCATTCGGGTTTGTGCCTGCAGCAACACCCGTGATTTTATCACCGCCAACATCAAGACCATCTGCTTTGGAAGATAGTTCTGTACTATCACCTGCAGTATCTCCAATAATCACAGAATCTGTTGCTGTAACCGTTTCAAAAACAGGATTATCGCTCACTGAATAAGTAAAGACTGAACCATTTTGATCGAGCACCATATTGTCGCCAGCTCGCAACGTCACTGTGTCTTGATTCTTTATGTTTTCTGAAGCCACAACACCTGTTGTGCTACCAGTGCCTGTACTGCCAGCAATTGCGTTAAAGCCAGAATTGTTTACGGCATCTACTACGTCACCAGTAGTTGCAATCGCATCTGCATTAGGTGTTTCTGCTAAACCTGTACTGGTATTTTGAGTAACGTCACCAGTATTTACACTGATAACACCAGTATTAGGGTCGGTTACTAATGTATCATTGTCCGTATTGACAGAGACATCAAAGATGGTTGCGCCATCTGCCGTTGTACCACTATCATCAACATTAATAGACTTATTACTTGAAACAACTTCTTCGCTAAGACCTGTAACAGCACTTTCTAACTGACTAACATTTACGGCATCAGTATCAGCCACACCTTCGGCAACATTAACAATGGTATTGTTACCATTATCCAGTCCGTCAGTATTCAATCTAACCCTGTCTTTACTTGTATCTTGCGGCGTTATTGCAATACCATCTCCAGTAATTTGAGTCTCATTACCAGTAGCATCTACAAATGTAGCATCCGATAAATCTTTTAAACTTTTAGCAAGTTTAATCTCTAGTGTATCTGTTTCATCAGATACGACACCAATATTATCATCAGATAATAATGCAGAGTCTGTGACACCACCTTCAACATTAACGGTTTCACCTAGTTTTCGATTAAAATCAGCACCAGTGTCACCTGAGAATGTTAACGGTCTATTTGCCAGATCATCCAGCTGACTACCATTGACAGCATCAGTAGAAGTGGGACTGACGTCACCTGCAGCGACATTGGTGATCTTGTCGCCACCAACATCTAGACCGTCTGCGGTGCTGGTCAATACGGTGTTGTCGCCTGCAGTGTCCCCTATGGTCACACTGTCTGTTGCCGTGACGGTAGTGAAGACAGGATTATCTGCAAATTGTACTTGAACCTGACCATCGGTCACTACGGTTTGTAAATTTTTAGCAGAATAATTACCTTCAGTTGCAGTATTTGAGGTATCTTTAGCCAAAGCAATAGCTGAATTGGACCCTATAATATTAAAAGTGCTGCCAAGCTTTTGTTGCGAACCATTAGCGTCTGTATCAGCATTGGTGTTGCCAGTAAATGTCAACGGTAAATTAGCTAAATTTGCTACTGATTTTAATTGCGCAACGTTAACAGCATCACTATCTTCTGAACCTGCAGCTAAATTAGTAATTTGACGTGTGTTATCAGTATTGCCTACTGATACTGCACCATAAGCACCCTTAACAGTTGCAGATATCGCATCTTTATCGGTTTGAGTGATTTCATCAAGCGCATAAACCGTGTTATTTGCTGCAGTAGCAGTGATGGAAGTTGCTGCACCAGGTGTCAAGACTGCTCTATCAGCAACAGATTGCCCACCTAAAGCAACACCATAGTCAACGCTAGTTTCAGCGGAACTCCCTAAAGCCACACTTCTTAGTTCTGGAGCAATAGTTCCTTCACCTAATGCGACTGCACCATCAGCAGTAGCTTTAGATTCTGCACCAATTGCAATAGGCGTAGCCAAAACACAATTTTCAACACAATCGCTATCGTAATACTGAGTTTTTGCTCTTGTTTCACCATTTTGTTCGGAAACTGCATAAGCCCCGATGGCAATACCACCACCTTGTACGCCGTAGCTTGCATTTTGACCAGCAGCAGGTACAAAGTAAGGTTGGTCGCCTTCTGGTGCCGTAACTGTAGCGTTATTACCTATAGCAACACCCGAGAAAGTTTGATTACTTGCCTCATCACCAATGACCACAGCACCACCTGAAGGACCACTGCTATTGGCTTTGTTACCTAACACTACATTTGGGCTATTTAGGCTGCCGTAAATAGGATCAGTCGTATCCCAAAAGTAAGTTACTGAACTTGAGCTATCTGCACCGATAACTAAGTCTCCTGTCTTACTTTTAGTAACACCACCCGTGATATAATCTAAGTTAGAGGAAGCATTATTACCGACAACAATTGAATCGTTATTCTGTACAGAGGTGTTTGTGCCTACGGCGATACTATCCTTACCGATAGCAGTTGCATTAATGCCTGCCGCTAAGGCATTAATACCACCCGCTCCAGCAAAGTCATTTAACTTGCCAAGGTTAGTGCCATTTGGCGTTTGGGTGGCGCCAGTGCTGTTCACATGAAAATAAGTGTCTTTATCAACTGCTTTCAGCTGAGCCACGTTAACCGCATCGGTATCTTCAGAGCCTGCTGCAACTCCTGTAATTTGGCGGGTTACCCAATTGGCTTCATCAGAATCAGACGTATCACCTACAGATACCGCATTAGTCGTGGCTCTCCATGTCGAAGTCTCATCTAATGACGCCGTACCTGTAAGCGAATCATAACCACTTGTTGTAGTGAGAACATCTCTATCCGCGACAGATTGCGACCCTAAGGCAATGGATGAACTTTGCGTTGCGCTAGAGCCAGCACCCAGTGCAACTGAATTATCAGCCGTAGCAACCGCACCATCTAACTCTGAACTCTTTGCGTTACCGCCACCAATAGCGACTGAGCTTTCGCCATTTGCTTTTGCACCCTCATTAGCGCCTCCACTACCAATTGCAACGCCAGCATAGCCAGTAGAATCAATTTTGCGACCTTGCGTATTTGATCCTATAGCTATGCCAAAATCACCACTAGCTTTTATATCGCTACCAATTGCGATGGCTTGAGCTGAGTAAGCAAGAGAATTATTACCTATCGCAATCGTCTCCAACTTTGAATTTGATGTTCCTGTTGATGCGCCTGCGGCTGCACCCGTGCCAAGTGCAATTGAGTTATTTCCTCTTGCTCTTGACCCTGCACCTAAAGCATAACCATCGTCGCCTTGGGCTTGCGCATTTGAACCGATAGCGACACTTCGCTCACCTTCAGCAATTGTATTCTTATCAGTCGCTCTTCTCGAACCAATGGCAACACTGTCTTCGCCTTTTGCTTTTGCATTGATACCTGCACTAATCGCACCTAACTTAGTAGCGCCAGCCGCTTCATTTACCTTACCCTTATTGGTTGAAGCATCACCAGTACCATCATTAGTACCATCATTAACATGAAAGTAGGTATCTTTATCTGCAGCTTTTAACTGCGCGACATTAACTGCATCGGTATCTTGAGACCCAGCTGCAACGCTAGTAATTTGCCGAGTGACTGTTGTTCCATCACCCACTGACACAGCACTGGTGGTTGCTCGCCATGTTGATGTGGTATTTGTAGAATTAGTACCTGTAATAGCATCGTATCCACTCTCTGTAGGCACTTCTCTATTAGCTACTGAAGCTGACCCTAGCGCAACGCTATCTTCAACGCTGGCAGTAGTACCAGTACCCAGTGCAGTTGCATTTACTACATCAGTATCTACATTAGCGTCATAACCTAAAGCAATAGAATTGGTTGACCCTGATGCGGTTTTAGAGTTGCTACCAATAGCAATAGAATTGGTTGACCCTGATGCGGTTTTAGAGTTGCTACCAATAGCAATAGATGAGTCACCATCAGACTCGGCAACTCGTCTAGATGCATTTTCTCCACCCCCGATAGATACCGAGAAATCACCATCAGAGCTAACTTCTCTATCTATACGATTACCATTTCTTTGAGTACCGATGGCAATGGCAAAATCACCATTGACAATCACATCATTACCAATGCCTATGCTTTGCTGACCATTGACATAAATTTCTGAACCGATGGCAACTTGTTCGGGGCTAGCACCACTGGTATGCGTTTGATTACCAATAGCTAGGCTAGCCGAACTCTGAGCAATTGCATCCCTGCCAATTACAACACTACCATGACCTTGAGACTCTGCTCTTCTGCCAATTGCAATAGTTTCATACACCCTTTTATTACCTTGTACATTATCCGCACTGATAGCCTTAGCTTGACCACCGATAACAATATTTTGATAATCGTTTGTTATAGCGTTTGTACCAATAACCACTGAATTTGGAGCTTGACTTACTCCATTCGTAGTTAATGAAACTTTAGCGTTCTTCCCAATTGCGATACTATTATCACCAGTAGCTTGGGCATTTACACCTGCCGCTAAGGCGTCATCTCCAGTAGCGCCAGCCGCTTCATTTACCTTACCTTTATTAGTTGATGCATTACCAGTACTGGCATTAGTTCCATCATTAACATGAAAATAAGTATCTGGACTTGGTAGAGTAGATGGATCTACCGAAAAATTAAAGGTTCTATTTTCATAGTTAACAGCCACCCCATTACTGCCAACAAAGTTAATGTCATCATCTTCACTAGCTGTAAGACTATCATTGACGATGACACCTAAAAGACGAGTACCAGCACCGTCAGCATCAACTAAATCTGCAGCCATAACCTGACCACTTCCAACAAGTAACATAGCAGCCACTATGGCTTTTAGAGTTAATACGGAGCTACCTTCAGTGCTACCGCTACTACCGATATTTTTTTTGCCTACTGAGCGATTACTTTTTTTGCCTTTTCCTTTTGCATATTCTGCGACCGCGTTAAAGGTGCCAGTGGCTTTATTAAATATTACTTTATAGATATGGTTCATAAGGTTCTCTTAAGTATTGATAATTTGGTACAGCATCATGACATTGACTTTGACTTATTAATTAAAACCAGTTAAGTCAATAGAATGCCACGCAAAAAAAATCCTAAACTCTTTTTTGAGTTTATAGTGCTATACGAATAAAAGATTAAATGTTGTATTCATTAAACGACGATCAGCAGCTATGCGCACACTGGCTAATCGCATTTGAGGAGAGGCTAAAAGAAAGGGCACAATATTATAAGTTCTATGAGCTATATTCTTTAGGATAAAAATATTATAAGTATGTATAAATATTTTCAACATATTTAAATCATCCCAAAAAAAACTTAAATAGTTCAAAATTATGCTATGTGTTACATCAAAAAATTTCATCGAAAATAATGATCTTATTTAGTAATATTCTTAAAATTCAAAATCTATATAATTATATTATTAGACTTTGATCACACAATAATCTCGATAACTATTTGAAAATTCAATATTAAACGGTTCTGTAAGGTTATTTTATAAAGATAAATTTAATTACATACTATGATTAAAAAGTAATAAATGCTTATAGTCAATATTTTTCTTACTATAATTGTTACATTTTAAAAGCTACTTTATTGTTATTGTCTAGATTTAAAATTTAATTATTTACCCATACTTCACAGTGCATATACTCAAATTTATCTTATTTTTTATAAATGATGCCATTAGATAAATTCAAATAGGCGATATCTATGGAATACGAACGTAATCTATAAAGGTTTGATATACTATGCCATAACGTCATCATATGTTTATAACCGCCCGACTCTTAATAACCGCCTTATACCATTTTAAATAATGGATATATTTAGATTAGAGCCAATATGTTAACTACTAGCTTCAAACCATCTGAATTAATACCCTCTAAGCTAACCGCATCCAATCTCACTGTCTTAGAACTAAACAAAGTAACCATTCAGCGTGGTGATTTTCCGTTGTGTGAAGAGGTTGATTTAATATTACAGTCTGGTGAAATTTGTCATCTAATCGGCGCAAATGGTACTGGTAAAACCACCCTATTGATGCAGCTTGCAGGCTTATTGCCGCTTCTTGAGGGAGAGGTGTTTTATTTAGAGCAGCCTATCCTTCCTATTGCCCCTTTATATGTCTCCCACCAGCTGGGTATTCATCCTAGCTTGACTGTTGAGCAGAACCTTACTTTTTTATTAAATATATATGGTGTTGACCCATCTTCTGAAGATATCGAGCGTGCACTAGACTGGGTAGATTTGACGGGTTTTGAACATATGGGTAGTAATCAGCTCTCAGCGGGTCAAACTCGGCGCGTTACTTTGGCTCGACTGTATTTAATGAATTCAGAACACACTCCTTTATGGTTATTAGACGAGCCATTTACGGCGCTTGATGTAGGTATGGTCGCCAGGCTGCAACAAAGACTACAGCAGTACGTAAATAATGGCGGTGCGGTATTAATGACCAGTCATCAGCCCGTTGCAGTTGCTAATAAATCATTAAATTTATCCAATTATCTACCTAATTATCTAAATGATTATCTAAATGGTTATCTACCTGATTGTTCGCAGGATGCAGCGCTTAAGGATAAGATATCAGATCTTTATCAGTCCACTGATGAAGGGATAAATTAATGACTCCAAATACAGACACTTCTAATCCTAGTTCTGATCTCATCGCTACCGCCTCTTTGGGGATAAGTGGGGGTCAGCTGTGGCGCCGTGAATGGCAAGTTAAGCAGCAAGGGGCGGTGCAATGGCTATATCCTTTGGTTTTATTTTTGGTTATCATTACTTTATTTCCATTAGCTGCAGGTAGTGAGCCACAGTTATTGCAGCGACTGGGCGTGCCTGCGGTATGGATAGCAGCACTATTATCTTTAGTCATGGGTGTTGATGGGTTATTTAAACCCGCGATGGATAATGGCACCTTGGCACAGCTTGTGGTCTCCCGAACGTCGATACCTCTGTGGGTACTTATTCGTCTTACGATTCACTGGATCTTTAGTAGTGGACTGGTGGCTTTATTAAGCTTACTTGCTGTACCCTTATTTGGGCTGACATGGGGTGAGGCCGGTGCCTTAATGGTCTCAATATTAGTGGGTAGCCCCATGTTATTAATGCTATCTGCAATTGCCAGCAGCTTAACCTTATCACTTAAAAATGGCGCGGTTTTAGTACCGCTCATCGCCTTACCAATGCAGCTGCCAGTACTTATATTTGCAACAGGCGCTGTTGATTTGTATGCAACGGGTCTAAACGGGCTTCCTATTTTAGCGCTACTGGCTGCTGGTAGTATTATGTCGGTGCTCATTATGCCTTGGGCGATTGCCATGACCCTTAAAATGGCATGGCTAAATTAAGTCAAATATTTGCTATAATAGTAATAGCATAGTGCTATACACCAGCTATTCAATAATCGTGTCTTATTATTATATATAGCCAACTTATAGATAGCTGGCTAAATGAAACGTAAAGTCACTTATTAATTCCCTATAGCGGTATGCTTTAATCAAAGAAGTCTTAAATGTTTACAAGGCAACCGAGAGCAAATACCACGTTTGTCAGAATAGCAAGATTAACACCGTAATTGTTTAGTAGATCGCTGACTGTACCTAAATAAACTAATTTCTTATTGATCTGAGTTATTGATCTGAGTGCTTAAGTAAACCAGCACTGTTTTTGCACATATTGTGGCTTACAAGGTCGTTCCATTATGCCAAATGCTAAATCAAGTTCAAATTCTGGATTTTTCTCCCGCCTATGGCAAGGGTTTTTGACCACTGTCGGCACGCGTGAGTTTTTTCGGATATTTTCCCCTTGGGTAAAATGGTTGGCTATCATTGCGGCCATTATGCTTATTGTTGGTAGTATCTGGGGACTGGCATTTGCCCCGCCCGATTACCTACAAGGCAATAGCTACCGAATTATATTTATCCACGTGCCTGCTGCTAGCATCGCCTTATCTATTTATTTTGCCTTAGCGGTACTGGGCGTTGTATTTTTGGTTTGGCGAATAAAAACCGCCAACTTAGTTGCTCAAGCTATTGCACCTATTGGATTTATTCTTTGTATTATAAGTTTGCTTACTGGTTCAATATGGGCGAAACCTACTTGGGGGACTTTTTGGGTGTGGGACGCACGGCTCACCTCCATGCTAATTTTAGCTTTCTTATATGCAGGCGTGATGGCATTATTTGCCGCGTTTGAACATACTCCAAATAGAGGTAAAGCTGCTGCCATATTATCGGTAGTCGGTGCCGTAAACTTACCTATTATTAAGTACTCGGTTAACTGGTGGAATACACTACATCAAGGCACTACCTTAACCATTACCGAAGCCCCAAAAATGTCCATAGATATGTTAGCGCCTCTATTGCTGATGATTCTGGGCACATACTTTTTAATTGCAGCATTGGCCATTTATCGAACCAACACGCTTATTTTACGCCGTGATCAAAACAAAGCATGGGTAAAAGAATATGTTCGCAGCTCAAGCTAGTAGCTGTTATGAATTACAGTTTTTAAGATTAGTAGCTTTATAAACTGTCGCTCAAACTAACGGCTTAAATTAGCAGTTAAAATTAGTCATGAATTTATGAAGTTAGCTTAGATATCTAAATGGCGCTACAACGAAATTATTAGACCATCTACTCAGAACCTAGCCAACCAGCAAAGAGGAGTGAAAACATGCAGCCCTATTTTTACAGCTTTCAAGAGTTTTTAGCCATGGGCGAACATGGGGTCTACGTTTGGAGCACATGGGGTGTAACCATATTTGCAGTGCTTGGTTTTATTTTATTTAGCTTAACTCAACGCCGCCGTCTTCTAAAGGAACTCAAAACACAACATGCGCGTCAACAACAGCGCTCAAAAGCCATTAAGCGTAAATAGATTAGGCGCAGATGACTATCCGAGTCTAAAAGATCAGCCGATTAATATCACAATATATACTGAGCACTACCTCACAGTAATACTGGAATTTTGAAACACCGACATTTTGAATACTAGGATTTGACACTGATATTTCGGACACACTGAATTTTGAAAAATTGAAATTAGGTAGACGTTTAATTCGCCTTTTGAATAGACGGCTTTTTAAAAAGACGCGGTAGTTATTATTTATAATCAAAGAAGTCTAAATGGTTACAAGGCAACCGAGTGCAAGTACTACTCATGTAGGCTTAGCGAGGTTAACGCTGTAACCGTTTAGTAGTTCTTTGACTATAAACTATTGATAATCAATCACATGGCTCAATCTATATATTATATAGCCATCTAATTACATAACTAACTGAACAAAGTTCTACCTTAACAAAGCGCTATGTAAACATAGAGAGATTTAAATGTTTGGCCAGTTGTGTTTGACCTTATAACCACATCATGACTTAACCATAACCACTTTTAATAAAATTTTGATAAAGAGATATAGGCAAGACTATGAATGCTGTCCGTCGAAAAAAACTAATTTGGGTTGCCGCAACGTTAGCAGGTGCTATTGTCGCTGTCGTTTTAGTCATTTATGCTATTGGTCAGCAAACTGATTACTACTTCGACCCTACTGCTATTGCAGCTGGTGAAGCCCCTCAGGACAAACGTATCCGTGCAGGGGGTATGGTGGTAAAAGACAGTGTACAACGTGACCCTAATGATGATCTAAAAGTGCAATTTGCCATTACGGACTTTAACGAGTCTGTTCCTGTCAGCTATCAAGGTATTTTGCCTGACCTATTCGCGGAAAACTCTGGTGTCGTTGCCACCGGTAAGATGCAAGGTGAGGTATTTGTCGCCAGTGAAGTATTGGCCAAACATGATGAAAACTATATGCCGCCTGAAGTGGCTGCATCACTAAAAGAAGAACACGCACAAAAAGGCGTATCGCCTGATTCAGAGCAGTTTAGTCCTGCTGTTCCTATTGCTCAAACTGAAGATGGCAATCACAGTACGCAAACGTTGCAACAATAATTTTTACTATTATCTAAACCTTAAAAAAGTAGCTTTGAAGAAACTGCTATTTATATCCTGATGTAGCTACTTTTTAAGATTAATATCTTTGATAGGCTCGCTGCTGTCAGTCTCAGTGCGAAACCAGCGTAACCAGATTTCATGCATGATAAAAAAGAGCACTGCCAATAAAAATGGCAAGATATAGTACAGCAGCCTAAATACCAATAATACAGCCACCATATACACTTTATCAACTTGGGGTAATGAGGCAATCATCGTTAACTCAAATACTCCAAGCCCGCCTGGTACGTGACTTAGGATAGCTAAGATCATTGACTGAACAAACGCTGAAAATACCGCAAAGTAGCTTGCACCCTCTACCCCGTGCGGTAATAGTAAATACAGCACAAAAGCAACACTGGCTAAATCTATAATTGAAATAACAATTTGTTTTATCAAAATCGAGGCAGGCGGCAGATCAAAACGCCATCTACCGAATTCTAAATGCCGCCCGTTTGAGCCAGACCAAACAACAATCACGATCACCAGCGCCAGTAAGCTCAGTCCTATTCCACGAATGACACCGACACTATGTAAAAAACTAGGTATTCCTGCCGAAACCTCAGCCAACTGTAGATCAAGCTGAGCCATCATGGTAACGGTTGCTTGCGGATTGATGGCCAAAGAAAGCGCTACTAAAGTGGTGATACCAAAGGTAAATGCCATAGACACCAACCACACCACATTTGCGATATTTTCAGGACGGATTTTATTCACCCTATACATTCGATAGCGCACACCTGTCGCTGACAATATGGCTAACCCTATGGTATGGCCGATGGCATAAGCGGTAAACGAGGTTAGTGCGATCTTGCGAAAGGGCAATTCAATCTTCATTTGCTTAAAAGCAATCGCATCATACAAAGTTAGAATTAAATAGCCAAAAGCCACCACAAGGACTGCCCCTATGATATTGATGGTTGGAATCTGTTCAATAGCCATCAATACGTCTGAAAACTTTATAGATTGAGTGAGTCCGTATAGCACTTTGATCGCCAACACAAAAATAGCCAACGTCAATAGAAAAACCACACTACGAAGTGCAATTGTCTTTGGGTTTAAGACTGTTTTTAGATCTTTGGGCATACTGATACTTTGCTAAACACGATGGGATATAGAGTGAGTGTGAAGATTTGATAACGTTATATGATAACAGCCTAGTCGGTATGTGTGTGCATTTATACCAATTATTCATATATAAAAACAAAAAAACGAGCCCTAGGCTCGTTTTTTTTGACTGAGTTAAAGTGGTTCAATCATTTACAATCACTTTAAGCTGTCTTTGCTGATTAAACAGCAGTGATACCGTGGGCTTGTGGGCCTTTAGCACCTTGAGTTACGGTGAACTCAACTTCTTGGCCTTCCGCTAAGGTTTTGAAACCTGAGCTTTGGATTTCGCTGTAATGAGCGAAAACGTCTGGACCAGTTTCTGGAGCGATAAAGCCAAAACCTTTAGCTTCGTTAAACCACTTTACTGTACCTTTGATAGTATCTGACATATGAATCATCCTATTTTAAAAAATAATGACCGATTTGGTCGGGTAACGCTTTGAGCAACTACGGTAAATCTTAAAACGGAGGATTAATGCTAATACTACGAGGTAATGATTTGCTGCGGGCTTCTCTTAAGCAGGAGCGTAGTATAGGTGGCTTACAATGATAAAGCAAGCACTATTTTAAAATAAAAATAAGATTTGGGTCTGTTGAACACTCAAATAATCTATAACTCTGCATTATCTTTAAAATAAGACTATGCTAATATGAGATAAAGCAACATTTAGTCGATCTGCTAAAGGATTATTTGCTGTAGTAAATTTATGCCGCTTATATAATTTATAAGTCGCCTGTATAAGTAAAGGTTTACCTGATTGCTTTATGTGTCATGTAGCCTACACATTAACGCTATCAAACAACTGAACATTTAAAGGTATTGTAATGAGTTATCGTCATATATTGTTGGTCACCGATCTAAGGTCAGACGCTGATATAGTTGCGCAAAAAGCAAAATATATTCATTCTCGTCAAGAAGACGCCAAGCTTTCGGTACTCCACATCATCAAAGATACGGTCGTAGGCTTTGGCTATGAGATGGTTCCCGCAGCCAGCTTATATGATGAGATTGACGACGAGCGTTGTAAAGATGCGCGGCAAGAGCTTGGCGTATTTATGCAGCGTAATGGCCTAGACTGTGAGTCTCAGCAAGTTGCTACCGCAATCTCCAATAGCGAAGGCATTATTAATTACAGCCATAAAAATGACGTGGATCTAGTCATTATCGGACGTCACGAACGCCACGGTATCTCAGCTTGGATTAACGGCGCTACGGCGGACTGCATTTTGCCGAACGTGCCTTGTGATGTGCTGGTGGTGAAATTAGATAAGCCACCTAAATAGCCTATAGAAAGTAACTTATAGAAAGTAACTTATAAAAAGTAACTTATAAAAAGTAACTTATAAAAAGTAACTTATAAAAAGTAACTTATAAAAAGTAACTTATAAAAGGTAACTTATAAAAGGTAACTTATAAAAGGTAACTTATAGAAAACAACCTAAAGAAAACAGCTTCTAGAAATAGAAAACTAAAAGTAGAGAACTAATAAGTAAAGTAGGTAATAAAAAGGTAAAAAGCATTAAAACTAACCTGCGTTTTTAAGCTATGCATTAGGCAAGCGCCAGAGATACACACCGACGCTAAAACAAATCAAAGCGACCGTCCACGCAACCCATATTTGCTCATCAGGTACTGTGAAAAAAAGCATGGTACCTGATATGGTCATCATGACACTTGCCAGCAATTTGCCTCGCTTTGGCACGGCTCGGCGCTCTTCCCAATCCCTAACGTACTTACCCATATGCTCATGATTAATTAACCATAAATAAAACCGCTCCGAACCGCGAGCCCAACACGCCGCTGCTAACAGCACAAAAGGTGCCGTTGGCATCACTGGTAGCACCGCACCAATTACCCCTAACACAAAGAACACCCATCCTAATATCAAATAGATCCAGCGCATATGTGCGTACTTGGACTGATTGATATTGCCGGTATGACGATGCTGATTTTTGTCTAACATGTTTGACTCTGACATGTTTGACTCTGAATTGTTCGACTCTGAGGTATTCGGTTTTGTCATATCTACATCTAACTCATTCATATTCTCAAATTGGATAAACTTAAATTACAACGCTGCTGTTACCCCAATATTATACTGCTTAGCCGCTTGCGCTATTTTTAATGCTACAGCAGCATCAAAGCTTGCAGCGCCTACTGACTTGAACAATGTTATTCCCTTGTTCTGCGATTTATTATCAACTGTTAGGCGGCCTGAGACTAAATCCATCAACTGTCCACTAAGCTTACGCCATTGCCACTGACAATCCTCATTATCATGCGCTTGTATGAGATCACCAGCTTCGTGTTTACCGCCTTCTAAGTCATCAATGACTACGTACGCTGCTTTATCAATTATCGAATCGCTAACCTCTTTCATACTTGGCTGATAGGCGCCCACGGCATTGATATGGACATTGGCCTTGATTTGGTCTACTTCAAACAATCCCGTATCAGCCCGTGTCGCAAGATTTATAATATCAGCGTCTTCTATGGCAGTCTCCATGGACTCACAAACGGTTATCTTGACGTCCCAATCTGGATAATCTTGCGTAAACTTTTCTTTAAACTTATGCGCTGTATCAGTGGTTCGATTCCATTAGGTGACCTCTTCAATATGAGGACATACTGTCAATACGGCATTGAGTTGCTCATAGGCCATGCCGCCCGTGCCTACTACAGCGACAATTTTGCTATCAAGCTTTGCCATATATTTGGTAGCGACCCCTGATAAAGCCGCCGTGCGCACTTGTGTGATACAGATACCATCCATGAATGCCAACGTATCGCCAGTGGCTGTATCCGAAACCGTAATAGTCGCCACAGTGGTGGGTAAATTACGCTTAGGATTATCTGGACAAATAGTAACCAATTTGACCACGGCATATTCGTGTTCGCCATCAAAAACCACCGAGGGCATGGACAAATGTGTTCCTGCTGTGTTTTGTTTGTTGTTTTCATGCGTAGGGATAACCAGACGCTCGGGGGTTTTAACCCAGCTAGGGTTTTCATATTGAATGGTTACTATTTCTTCAATCGCTTCAAGCGCCATGGGCATAGTAAGTTGCTGCTGGACAGTCTCCATATCTAGTATTTGCATAACAGATCCTCAATGAAATTTATATTGTTTTAGCTGACGTAGTGCCAATATTCTATTGAAAACTATATTCAAAGTTATATTAAAGGTTATATTAAAGGTTATATTCAAAAAATCTTGTGCATAAAGGTCGACAGAGGCATAATTAGTCTGTTATCACCTAAAGACCCTATTATCTTCAGGGGGTTAATATTTTTATTAATTCAAAAGGATAGTGAATGTTCATGATGCCTAACACCCGCCCTAAGTTCTTAATCTTACCCTTAGCACTAGCCGCTATAGCGACGGTAAGTGGCTGTGCAACAAAAAGCCTTAGCCCAGAAGCGCGCTCCGCTTATGATGTTACCAAACAATCGTTACAAACTCAGCCAGTCAGTATTTTAAGTGATGGCTGTGTTCTATGGATTGAACTTGGTAAAGATGATATAAGATATCAAAGTTCTGAAGCACTTTCTGTTGCAATAGCTAAAACCCTAGAAGAAAGATTAAGCGAAAAAGGGGTCAATATTGTTAATACTGAAAGTCCATTGATTTGCGGCGCCATGTCAGAGCAAGAGTTAACAAGCATGGACATCCTCATGGATGAAGACGCTGATGAGATTCTAAACTCTACCTACCCTATTCTAAGCACCAGTAATACGAACGACGCTGAAACCAATCAAGCCTATATCGATCTTTATAAAGCATTAAAAGAGTCTGATAAAGTTAGTAAAGAAAATCCAGCTACTTTATACCAATGGCCACTTGGATTGGATACAGCAAGTATTCAAAAGATTCGTCAAGCTCAGCAGTCTGACAAAGTATTTGTTATTTTAGCCACCGCCAACAAACAGTCCTTTGGTTTGCGAATGACAGCCGCCTCCACCTCTCCTATTGCAGGCGCGCTTATAAACCGTCCACCTGGCAGTTATTATTCCATCTACTTGATAGATTTAAAGACCAACCGAGTAGAATGGTCAAAACTTGGCCGTATCGAATCTGATGTGTTCAAAAAGATAGACAGTACCATCCCCACTAAAGAGATGTTAGATCCCTTTTATGCGCAGTAAACATCTTAGGTCATAGTTTTTGAGGCACATTAACACCCCTGTAACGGGGTGTTTTTTTAAGCTTGAATTGAAGAGTTATGTCTTAAAGCAGCTTATCAATTAGGGTGCTTTTAATCCCATTCATCTGCCGCTTTAAGCATTTTTTTGATAATAAAAGAAGCGATAAAGGCCACTACCGTAATACCTGCAGCAAACACTGTGAGCAGCATAAAAAATCCACCATAGCTTTCTACCGCTAGGGCTTGGGTTAACTCCTGTCCTTTTTCCAAAGCAATATTGGTAGAGAATACCGCACCGATGATACCGCTTACTGCCATAGCCACCATAAATAAGCTGACTGAGAAGCTGGAAATCTTTTTTGGTGCTACAGAAAGTATATAAGCCACTACTAGGCTCCCCACAATCACTTCAGCGAATGCTTGGAAGAAATGAACTATTAAGAACACTTCAGGACGCAGCACCACATCGGTACCAATATTCAAGATTGATACCGTAAATATAGCAAAAGCGGTGGTTGTCGCTATAAACGCAATACCAACTTTGGTTGGCGTACTAAGAAATATGTCACGTTTCTCTAAGCAATTGGTAATAAAGGCAATCATCGGACCCACTACTGCACACCATAATGGGTTCATGACCAACGACCCCTCAGGCTGAATCGGAATAAAGCCAAAGATATCCCCGCGCATGGTATTAATCGCCACGATATTCATTGAGGTCATCATTTGACCATAATAAACAAAGAAAGCGATGGTCAAAAATATCATGATTAAAATGGTACCCATTCGCAGCTTGGTTGAGTGAGGCGCTTTGAGCATCAAATAAATAAAATAAGCAATGGCTGCAGCACTAATCGCATAGACAATATATTGACCGGTATTCATATCGGTAAACATATAGAACACAACCGCAATCATTAACGCGCTTAATCCTGCGAACTTTAACCAGTTTTGCACTGGCACTTTGGTTCGGTCAATTTCATCTGCGCCTGCCACAAAAGGTTTACGCATAATCAATAAGGACAACACGCCCAATCCACACATAATCGCCGCCAGCATAAAATTGCCTTTATAAGCGATAATGAGCGTCAAAAACGGAAACACATACTGACCTAAGAAGGCACCGACGTTATTTACCGAGTAGTTAATGGGATAAACCTTTTCAAAGTCTTCTTGAGAGCCAAAGGTAGTCTGAAACAAGGTTGGATAATTAGGCGACATCAAACCGCGACCATAACTTACTAAGGCAATTCCCATAAGACTCAACGACACATTGATATCTACTGCACTAAGCATAAGCAGTACATAACCCAAAGTAAAAGCTGCATAGCCTATGGTCAGCGAACGATACGCCCCTAAAAGCCTGTCGCCTATAACCCCGCCCGCGATAGAAAACAACGTCCCTACGGCACCAAAAGCACCAATAACGAGCAGCGTGTCCGCTTCACTGTACTGTAGCCGATCCAAAAAGAAAGGCGTGAGCACAATCATCACGCCATAGAATGACAGACCAAATGCCATCTGACAGAACATCATGGTCAGGTTTATTTATTAAACACGGTGCACCTCGACTTGAATTACAACAGATAAGGCGAGTTATTATTTACTCTTATGCGCCTACTATCATTAGCTTTATTAGGTTAGTGATGGATTTTTCGCTGCCTAGTCTAAACTAAGATTATAGCCAATATATTTTTTTTGGTTTCAGTTTTGCAACCGTCAGGCGGGTGAGGATTGATTTTAGCGTTAAAAGCCAGTGGTTGCGCCTACCAGACCAGTTACGGTACAAGCGGTTAAGAAAAGTGAGCTGGTTACGATTAATGCAAACATTAGTTTTAATGGTTTCATAGTTTGTACCTTTATAAGTTGTGCTAGATAAGTTGTGCTAGATATAGGCATAACTCGATATATTGTCTCTTTATTGATGATTAATATATATTAAAAAACCGTTACGGCTTATTGCTGTAACGGTTTTTTTTATTTATCGGCTATAACATAACTAACGATATGTAGAGTGAATCATGCATAATTTATCGAGTAATATAGGTAATTAATTTGATAATTTTTGCTAAACAATGCTAAATTGAATTCTAATTGCATTAACAGATTAAACCTATGAGCAAATTACTGCGCAAACATCTAGAAGACCGTGAAATAAAAAAAGGATTAGGGCAGGTGTCCGCCTTTATTGCCCTGGCTTTAGGTATCCTTACCTCGCTTACTGCGCTGTGTTTTTTATTCCCTAATCTGCTCACCACGCCAGATTTTAGACCCTTATACGATGCAAATATTTTACGAGGCGTGTTATTTGCCAGTATCGTTATTGGCTTTGGCTCAGGTGTCATTAGCCTACTGCGTAATCCATCTAAACGGTGGGGCATGGCGGGTATGTTACTCAATGCCCTTGCCGCCCTGCTCGCCTCAGGACAGATTGAACCCAATTACTACGACCGTAGTGTGTATGCAGGCTTAGACTATTTTATTTTGACCCTGTTAATTTCCGCATTGGTGTTTATTCCGATGGAGCGGTTTTATGCTAAGTATAAAGAGCAAAAGCTGCTACGATCTGGCTGGGTAACCGATATTAAATACTTTATGTTTAGCCATTTGGGTATTCAGCTACTCAGTTTTTTTACCATCATTCCTGCACAAATGTTATTTAACCAGTGGCTTAATCCCACTTGGCATCAGCTCGTCAGCGGTCAGCCTTTAGTGCTGCAATTTATAGAAATTCTAATTGTGGTGGATTTCTTTAGTTATTGGATTCATCGCACGATGCACGAAGTCCCGTTTTTATGGCGCATCCATGCGGTGCATCATTCTTCGCATCAAATGGACTGGCTGGCAGCGAGTCGGGTGCATGTGTTTGAGCTGATTGTGAACCGATTTATGGGTTATATACCGTTATTGTTTATGGGCTTTTCTCCCGCGGCAACCTATGCTTATTTGGTATTCATCTCTTTTCATGCCATTTTTATTCATGCCAACGTCCGTTTCCGTTTTCCCTATTTTCGCTGGGTATTGGCAACGCCAGAGTTCCATCATTGGCATCATTCGTCAGAAAAAGAAGCATGGGATAAAAACTTTGCCGCATTTTTACCCATTTATGATGTGATATTCAAAACCGCTCATCTGCCCGCTCACCTACCCAAAAAGTATGGGACGACATCAAATACAAAAGTACCTGAAGGTTTTATGGCGCAGTTGGTCTATCCGCTGCAAAATGAAAAACGTAAGAAGAGTTGAGCTGATCGTTTAAGCTCTTATTTGCTTGCAAGGCGAAGTTGGCTAATTATAAAACACCATGTAATCATCATTGATCAGTTTGCCCGCTGCGTCCAAGACAAAGCAACTGATGTCCATCTCAATTGGGCTTTGGCGTGTGAACATAAGGATTATTAGCGTGGTATCGTCAATGTTGCGATTGCTTATAGGTAGGCGTTATTCGATGGTTAGATTTATAGCGCTCCTTGTATTCATATAAAAGCTCTTTAGAAACATATATTTTATCGTTAGTTTCAATAGTCAGTTTGCTCAGCTCCCAACGACTTCAAACCCTGACTAATATACTCTTTGGTGGCAGAAGGCATTTTATCTTCAATAACTCTTATTAACTCCTCATATGATTCATTTTTCATATAACTCAAATGAAGATTCCATATCTCTGATGTAGTTCTCTTACCATATGTATCTCTACCTAGATACATTATGCAAACTAGCTCTAATAATTCTTCATAACACAGTTCTTTTAAGAAACCAAAATCTAAAGATATATGTTCTATAGCGTATTCAAACAGACTTCCTGAACCAATAATCCCCCATTCATTATCCTTATCCATTTTTTCAATAGGCCATTTTTCTAAGAGTGAAAATATTTTTGGTACGTTTAGCGAATTTAAATATATATAAAATTCTGGGTCATTTTCCCAACTACTATCATTTTCTAGAAACTGTGGTGGTTCAGGTGAAATATGTACTTCAGAATAGGGTTTTGGATAATAACTTTGGAACCTTTCGAACCCCATTTTTGAATGTCTAGCATCATATGCTGGCCCAAATGAATTGTATAAAGAATGCCTGAAGACAAAAAGAAAACTACCTTCATATACCCTTGTAACACTTATAGTATCGCCAAAAATATACCTACCTTGCCAAATACTATTGTTATGTATTTCAGCAAAGGTAAGATCACCATTTGCAAACTCTGTATAGTCTATTACATTATTGTCTTTATATAGTACTGAATTAATAGGTCTTTCAATTGGTTTTGTTTCAAGAAAAAAATAACTTTCTGAAGGCTTGTATTGATAATTGACGTAATGCAATGCTTTTGGAAGACAGTCATAGTTAGAGCCACCATTCATAGATAACCTTACTTCTCTATTTTCCTTAACCTCAGCTTTAATCAAATCTAATCCACCTATTCTAGGTAAGAAGCAATGATGGACAGCTGTGTCATTTCGAACAATTTTGTTTAAGATAGAAATAATAGCATCTACATCGTTAAATAATAAATAATGAGAATTGTATGGATTTATTTCCTCTTGAAGATTTGTCCATTTTGATGATATAAGAACAGCAAAGTCTTTAGTCTCTTCTATCCATTTTCTTAGTTTTTCTTCAAACTCTTCAATGCTTGGTCTTAGCTTAGGATTATTTTCTGTAGCTTTCTCAAGTAGGTTGTGCAAGTCTTTTAACTCGAGCTTTTCATCCTCTAAAACCTTTTCCATTTTATTTTTAGCTGAGCTGGCATATTGTCCATCAAATCCATTATTGTCCCTATTCAGCAGCATCCATAATGTAACAGCTAAAGAATAAATGTCCGCTGGCCTAAAGTCAGCCTTAATATTTTTGATGAACCTTAACTCAGGAGCTATTGTTGCAAAATTACCAACTTTACTTTTGACTTTAGTAATACGCCTATCTCTAGACTTTAGGGGTGTGGAAATTAAACCAAAATCTGCTAAAACGAGGTTTTCATCTAAACTGAGTATGTTGTCAGGTTTAATATCTCTATGAGCCATGTTTTTATTATGAATATATTTTACAGCTGATACAATATTCAAATATTCATCACATATTTCCGTTGCGTTTTTACCTTCTAATAGCATGGAGGCAGAACTGCAAATAGGCATTGAGAACCAGCAATTCTTTCCAGATGTATGATACTCATAAATAGGAACAATTGATTTATGAGTAAAGCTTGATTGTGTAGTAACTTCTCTTTCAAACCTTGCCTTCTGGTAGTCACTTGAACACTTAACAAATTTAATAGCTATTTTTTCTGAAACTGAACCCTCTTTCAAAGCTGACCAAACTAATCCATTGCCTCCTTTACCTATTTTTTGACTTAAAAGCCAATCACTTTTCATTCCTTTAATCTTGTTACCAGCTTTTATATTTTTATAACTCATTATGCAAACTCTTTTATAGTTTTTCTTGCGCTTTAGTAAGACGGTTTAACTCGGCAGTGGGGTCAATTAGACCTTTCATCTGTACTGAGATAAGCAGTTGCATAACCAAGCTTGAAGGTTCGGTTTTGTCCCGATTGTAGCAGTGATACTTGCTTGAATACTGCTTTAAAGTAACTTATCCCATCCCCCTCTAATCCCATTCATCAAAGTCATGCCACAGACTAAAATAAGCAAATAAATAAAATAGAACTAATACGCTAACAATAATTAATGCAGCAATCGCATAATACAAACCCCCTTTAAACCAATAAAATGCAGGAATTAGACCAATAAGTATGGCGACTTTTATACTATGGCAAAGGTTCGCCCATAAACTATCTCGGTGAATGAATTCTTCTTTGATAGAGTTAATAAAGTCTTTGAACATCTTTGAATCTTATATATTAGCAATTAACTCTACTTATACCACTATTTAAATTAATTTAAAACCATATAAAAGCCACCATAAAAATGGTGGCTTATTGCGTTATGCTTTCTTTTGCGCGAGGGACGAGCGCCGAGCTTAGCCATTAAAGAAAAGCAGGGTTATGCTCCGCATATTTCAATGGTTATAACTTCTCGGTGCTGAGGCTATGCTCTTTAGGCTTTTGCTTTTCGTTTAGGCTCTTTTACAATGCCTCTAACTGCGCCATCTGCTCACTCATCACTTTAAGCTGACCTTGCAGTTCCTCTAGCTTCGTCTTCTCTCCTTCAACAACCTCCGCAGGGGCTTTACTCACAAAGCCTTCATTACCGAGTTTGCGTTCGATACCGTCGGCTTGTTTTTGCAGTTTTTCTTGCGCTTTACCCAAACGTGCCAGCTCGGCAGTCGGGTCAATTAGCCCTTTCATTGGGACTAAAATACGCAGTTGCCCGACCATACTTGAAGACGATAGAGGAACGTCATCACCTTCATTGACAATAGTCAAACTCTCGACTTTGGCAAGCGCTTTAAATTGGTTTTCGATACGGTTTAAGCTGTCGGTTTCATCCTGAGTGATATTCTCAAGTAACACAGGCAAGCGCACCGCATTACCCAGCTTCATCTCACCGCGGATGTTACGCACGCCAGCAATAAGCGCTTGTAGCCATTCCATGTCGGCTTCGACCTGCTCGTTGATTTGGCTGTTGTCCGCTTGTGGATAGTCGGCAATCACGATGCTGTCGGTGTTTTTACGGTCAAGCAGTGGCGCAATAGTCTGCCAAATTTCTTCGGTCAGATACGGCATAATCGGATGGGTAAATCGTAGCGCAGTCTCTAATACGTTGAGTAGCACGTAGCGAATTTGCGCCTTGCGCTCGTCGCTCACCGAGTCGTCATTAAGACTCGCTTTGGCAAGTTCCACATACCAATCACAATATTCATTCCAGATAAACTCGTAAATGTCTTGGCTGACCATATCGAGGCGATATTGGGCAAAATGCTGATGGATGTTGCTGATGGTCGAGTTAAGGCGACTCATAATCCATTTTTCAGGCAATTCCCAAACGTCAGGACTGGCGCTTTGGTCGATAGGTAATGCAGTCGCCTCTTCACCTTCTTCCACTTTATCAACGCAATTCATTAATACAAAACGACTGGCGTTCCAGATTTTATTGGCAAAGTTACGATAGCCTTCAACCCGTTTTAGGTCAAAGTTGATATCACGCCCCGTACTGGCTAAAGATGTGAAGGTAAAGCGCAACGCATCCGTACCAAAGGCAGGTATACCTTCTGGGAATTCTTTGCGGGTTTGCTTTTCAATCTTTTTGGCGTCTTTCGGGTTCATCATGTTGCTAGTGCGTTTTTCGACCAGTGATTCGAGGTCGATACCGTCAATCAAATCAATCGGGTCAAGCACGTTGCCTTTTGATTTCGACATTTTTTGCCCGTTGCTGTCACGCACCAGACCATGCACGTATACTTTTTCGAACGGCACTTGTGGGCTGCCATCTTCATTCTTCATAAAGTGCATGGTCATCATAATCATACGGGCCACCCAGAAGAAGATGATGTCAAAACCTGTTACGAGCACACTGGTAGGGTGGAAGGTTTCAAGCACTTTTTTATCCGTTTGTGGGTCACCCCAACCAAGCGTACTAAACGTCCATAGTCCTGAGCTAAACCAAGTGTCTAATACGTCTTCGTCCTGACGTAGCTCTATGCTGTCGTCAAGATTGTATTTACGGCGCACCTCGTCCTCATCACGGGCAACATAGATGTTGTCGTCATTGTCATACCAAGCGGGAATACGATGTCCCCACCACAGCTGACGGCTGATACACCAGTCTTGTAGGTCGTTCATCCAAGCCATATACATGTTTTTGTATTGGGCAGGTACAAACTCAATGTCGCCATTTTCTACCGCTTCGATAGAGGGTTTGGCAAGCTCTTCAACCGCCACATACCATTGGTCGGTTAACCAAGGCTCAACGATGACTCCACTACGGTCACCTCTTGGGGCTTTAAGTTGATAATCTTCGATGTCCTCTAGCCAACCCTCATCTTTTGCTTGAGCGACCAACTGTTTACGAGCTTCAAAGCGCTCTAAACCAACGTATTCTGCTGGCGTTTGCTCAAGCTTTGGGTCACGGGTTTGCAAATCCGGGTAAATCTGCATTTCAGGCAAGATATGTGCATATTTATCAAAAATATTAATCAGTGGCGTGTTATGTCGACGACCAAGCTCATAGTCATTAAAATCATGCGCTGGGGTAATCTTCACCACACCCGTACCAAAGTCGCTTTCGACATAGTCATCGGCAACAATAGGCACTTCACGACCAGTGATAGGTAAAGTGATGGTTTTGCCCACCAGATGGGTATAACGTTCATCTTTTGGATTAACCGCCACCGCCGTATCGCCTAATAAAGTCTCAGGACGAGTCGTGGCTACTACCACATAATCTTTGCCGTCATTGGTTTTGACAGATTTATCCGTGAAGTAATAACGAAAATGCCATAACGAGCCTTTTTCATCGTGGTTTTCAACTTCTAAGTCAGACAATGCAGTTTGGAACTTAGGATCCCAGTTTACCAAACGCTTACCACGGTAAATCAGCCCATCTTCATGTAGACGGACAAACACTTCTTTTACCGCATTGGATAGCCCATCATCCATGGTAAAACGCTCACGCGACCAATCCACAGATGAGCCTAAACGACGGATTTGGCGAGTAATATTATCCCCAGACTCCTCTTTCCACTCCCAAACCTTATCTATAAAGTCTTCACGACTAAGGTCTGTACGCTTAATGCCTTGAGCATTTAGACGGCGCTCAACGACCATTTGCGTTGCAATTCCTGCGTGGTCTGTGCCCGGTTGCCATAGCGTATTGTCACCCAGCATGCGGTGATAGCGGGTGAGTGAGTCCATAATGGCATTGTTAAAGCCATGCCCCATATGCAGGCTACCCGTGATGTTTGGTGGTGGCAAGGCGATTGAGAAGGAGTCTTTGCTATCAAAAGTCGGCTTAAAATAGCCTTTATCTTCCCAAGTTTTATACATGCCTGCTTCGACGTCACTTGGGTTATAAGCATTTTCTAATTGTTTTAGTGCTGATTGAATGGATGCTGTCAGATTGCTATTTGTATTGGAATTGCTCATAGTAGACGTGTCTTATTGTTAATGAGTGTGTAAATTAAAGAAAAAATATTTAAGTTTAAAAGTTAGTTAGATTGATTTTAACGCAGATGACGAAATTTTGTTAGATGGTGAGCGTAATTAAAGCCTACGATGTCTTATTAAACCTTCTACTTATATATCAAAGAAACGTCTGCACAGGAGTGACATCGAAGCTTCATAACCCATAACTAATAATCAATAATCAATAATCAATAATCAATAATCAACAATAGTAGACTTAGTAAGCTTTATACTTTTAAGATAGCTTTATAAGTAACATTTCAAGTTAAAACTTATCTAGTTAAAACTTATAATTTGCACTAGTTTTAACGATTGCTATTCACCACTCGGAGTACAAACCAAACCTATTTTATGTCAAATCCTAATCCTCCTTTTGAAGCCTCAGATCTTAGCCAAAAATCTAATCTCAATTTAGAGGATAATTCCTATCAGGAATTTAAAGAAGCCAATTCGGTAATCTCAAAGGATAAACACCCAAGCCTAGACCCACATAAAGATAGTAATGCTTATAAAAATACTAAAGAAGGTAAAGAAGATAACGAATCTAGTCTTACCAATTCATTAGAAGATGAAGATTTTAAAGAGGTGGATTCAAATAAGCTTAATACCATAAAAGACTTAGCCTCCGACGAAAGCTTTAGTCAACCTAAAAGCTATGCCAGCATCTTAACTGAACAATTTATTCATGCTCGGCACACGCTCAAACGCTCAAATGGCTCAGTTTTTACCAGTGCTTTCATCGCAGGATTAGAGATTGGTATGAGCTATATTGTGCTTATGACCGTTCTAACGCTCTTATTACCGCTGATACCAAATATATATGCCACCACGTTAGCCTCTTTGATGTATCCCATCGGATTTATTATTGTTGTTGTGGGTCAATCCCTGCTCTATACCGAACAAACCTCCTTATTGAGCTTGCCTGTCGTGGTTGGTATAGATAAATTCAAGAAAAAGGATTTAGATAGGTTTAATACTGAGAGGTAAGAGCCATGTATCCAAAAATCATGTAACTAATACTAAGGTTAAAGGTTAAATAAGTGGGTTACTAAAATTTAAGTAGGTAATGGCGGTGGTATGTTTGGATTATCGATGGTATAAACCGCAGTCCCATAAGCTATAGCTTCTACCATACTGCCCGTCAGATTGATGCTAGTCACTTCTAAACGTAACCCATAAATCTGATTATAGCCCATAAACTGAGCCTCTAGCTTCATGCGTAGGATGGCTTCACGCCGTGCACGGTCTAATAAAGACTCATAGGTGGTTAGGTTTTTGCCAAACAGATTCAGCAAGCGGGCTATAATCATTTTAAAATAGTCTTGAGCAATGACCACACTACCCATCACCAACACGCCTTGTGTTTCATCAGCGATTTTAGGACGATAAAAGCGCTCACTTGAAACAATAATATGACCCAGCTCTTTTTCTGCAATACCCAATCGTTTAATATGATCGCCTTCATTAAAACGACCAAATACCCAGCCCACAAAAAACAGACCGATAAAAATAATATTGTTGGCAATAAAGTCGAAAATAGCATCCATCACTTTAGCGCTTTCCCATCATCTCATTACTCTATCATTAAGTGATTGCTTCATTCGACTATTGGCTATCAAATTCATTATGATCGCTATCTGATACAGGTAACGGCGGTACTTGTGGTGCGGCCTGCGTAGACGTAGATACTGAAGCTTGCGAGGCATGGCTTTCAGGCACTGCGATAACCGCGGTACCATAGACAAATAATTCTGACGCCCCTTGAGCGATACTAGACGTTGAAAAACGGATACCAACAATAGCATTAGCGCCCAATACTTCTGCTTTCGCTAACATACGGTCTATCGCTTCTTGACGCGACTCTTCTAGTAACTCGGTATACGCGGTTAATTCACCCCCGACAATATTCTTTAAACTTGAGAATATATCTTTACCGACATGTTTTGAACGTACGGTACTACCATACACCACATCCAATCTTTCAACGATGGTATAGCCTGGAAGGTGTTCAAGATTAGACAGCTGTATGCTCATAACTTACTCGTCTGAATTAAATAATAAAAATAACTCGCTTAAATTGCCTTCAATACTATTGGCCATCTGAGCCAAAGCATCATCATCACCGCGAATCTCGGCCAAATCTTCATCTTCAGCTTCATTACCGTCTGCATCTATGGTATCAATGCCACTGAACACCATCATGGGTAACGTTAGCATCGCCACATCTTCGCTGCTTTGTTCGTCACTGAACCAATCAACGTTCTCATCGCCATACATAGCGTCAACAAATCCAATTGACCAAGCTGTTAATTCGGACTCTGGAGAAAAATCAACCTCACCGGAGTCTTCTTCAATCTCTAAAGGCAGCGAAATACCCGCTTCACTTTGTAGGTCTTCGAGTAGCTCTGATCGCCACTCTTTAATCGCTTTTTTGACATCATTGCTTACTTGGTTATCTTGACCTTCAAACAATAACGACATCCAGTTAGGGAGTGGTTTCCCGACAATAGTTGCAGTCAAAAAGCCATGCGTGGCCACACTATCAAGCCCATGTTTATTGGCATCAGAATCTAGGTAATCTTGTAACTCATCTAAAGTCATGGTGATCTCATATATGGTTTTATTTATTATAGGTTTTATTAAATCGTTTTAGCATGATTAAAAAGTTATCGATCTTAAAAATATAACGTTAAAACTTATTACTTATTTTTGAAACTTTTAAAAGCTCTAAACTATATTGGTAACTTATGATTTAAAGTTAGAGCGACACATGTTTACTTCAATTTTAGATCGAATATAGATCTTAGTTGAATAGAAGGCTGTAAGAGGACAATGTCTTATAGAGATGAATATCATATAAACTGTTAGAGTATCTAAAGCAATCTATACGGTTAGCAAATACCAACCGCGGGTATTACTCTTCTTCTAAGTTTAAATCATCAAGATCATCATCTAAGTCATCAAGATCGTCTAAGTCATCATCAAAACCATCTCTTAGTTCACGCTCTAAGCGCTTTTCCTCAAGCATATTATCGATCAAACGTCGCTTTTCTAAGCTGGTTAAGCGTGCCGCTTCTGCTTCTGCCTCATCTACTTTTTTGGCATCATCATCGTCGTCAAAGTTATCATCATCAAAGTCATCAAGATCGTTATCACTCATGTTTTTATCCTCTTATTTTATTAAATTATTATAATAGGTAGTCTTAATAAGATGATTAGTAAGTCAGTTAAGAAGTTAATTTATAGTTCAATTAAATGAATATAAGCAGTCGCTTTTAATCATAAAAACATTTACTAGCATACCGTACCAGTTTAATTAAAAAAGCCAATTTTATTAAAGCTATTTATTGTTTTTTTAAAGTTTATTTTGTATAGCCTTTCTTATTGATTATTATGAGTTCGCTGACAACAATACCGCATCCCGCACAGTTATCAAGCGCGTCATGATTGGTTCACTGACTCCGCTTAGACGCGCACAGTCTCGTTCATATACCGTCGTTGGATTTTGTAAGTTATTAAGCTGCATATTACCGCTTAATTGTTTAAGCCCTGCGACAGGCAACAACACTAAGATATCGTTCACTTTGGCATTATTAGTTAACAGTTGCGACATCTTGCTATTGGTGGCGTAATCGCTTACGCCAACACGAACCTCTAGAGCAAACCGCTTTAATTCTCGATGCTTAATATAAGTGACTTGATTTAACATCAAATATACTCGTGCCAGCATCATAGCAGCCAGTGCTATTTTGTTGTGATCGTCTTTACACGCGAGCTCAACTGTTGCCCCTTTGGCATCAAAAGTTGGGGTATTGCTAACGCTTACACCAAACAATAATGGTTGTTTGAGCAACTCAGTTATCGTTCGATCTAATAGCTGCGAGCATAGGGCTAAATAGGGTTTTGATTTTTCAGCTGCCAGTGTGTCTATCAAATGATTAGGGTCATAAAACTGTATCAAGACACTCACAGTTTTCAGCGGCCGTGTCGATACCAAGTTGGCAGGTTGGCTACCATTGCTGACAGAGATAGAAGACGTCGGTGACATGTTGGTAGCCGCTTCGCCACTTTCTTTTAAATAGCTGTCTTTCGAATGACTGTCTGTTGAATGACCGTCTGTTGAATAGGAGCTAGGTATATGATTGGATCCATTTTGACCAAAAGCAGCTTGGTTGCTACTGGTTTGAGCAGACGCTTCGTGTCTATCATTAACGTGGGTTTGATCAACAGGATTTTCAACCGAAGTGTGCGACTGCTGAGTAGCGTTTGGCTGATCTGTTTGGTCTTTTTTAATGCTGTTTGCTGTTGATTGATGACCCCGAATATAATCACTAACAGCTTGCGGCTCTTTTAACCCCAACCGTTGTTTTTCGGCTTTGTCATCATGTTGGCGCACAGGCCCTGTGCCTAATGTGCGACTTTGCACCCGTAAATGCTCCTTAACATCTCGACTCAGCTGTGCCAATTGTGCTCTGGTGGGGCGCGCTATATAACCGTATATTAACCAAATTAATAAATGTACGATAAATGAACCTAATATAAATAACCACTGCGACGCAATAATTTCACCATTGCTGGTATCACGAAGCGTCATTTGTACCGACCCTATGACATTATCGCCCATGATGACTTGCTCGCGAATAGTATCACCTTCCATTAATTGCGCTTGTCCAGTTTGTAATATGACGTCATCATTCACATCTTTAATGGTCAAACTTGCGACTGAATTTTCACTGGTATATCGCCCTGTTAATACACTCAGGCTCACTTTATCATTACTCAATAAAGGCAGTTTTACTTCCTCAATCAGTTGAACCAACATACGTTTGCCAGTTTGCATCTTAAGTTCTTCCAGCTGCTGATCGGTACTAATTAATAGCAGCGTAGTATGGATAAAAAAACTGATAATGATAATTATGGCAAACAAGCCTTGCCGTGGCGCTAAATAGGTCATGTTATGCTAAACTTTTATAGATAGATAGGAGTTGCTTTATTTTTGGGCACGCCCTATTATTCCTAATCTTGCTTACGCTTACAAGGGGCTTTGCTCACCATGACAAAAAAATCTACAACTATTGCTCAAAATGACGACATTTCTACAACCATTTCAGGTGCTCACACCCTTACAGACGCGGAGGCGAACTTCGTATCCTTTGGGCCTGAGATGAGTGCGCACTTAAAATCATGGCTCACAGCATTACAACAAGCCAATGATTTGTTACCAAATCATCTACGATTTGGCGACGTGAGCTTAGAAATAAACGGCCAACCTAACCGCAAAATATCCTTACACTTAATTGAGCAGCTTGAGTCGCTACCTGTTTTTGCTTTATCTGTCGTGGTGCAAAAGCAAGCACTGACACAAGAGGGTTCATATGCTGATAAAAAAATCAGCTTTGAAGCGCATATTGACGAATGGGACGCACAAAACCCGTTATGGCAGCTTATTAAAGTTGTTTCTAGTACAGATGCTGTGGAGGACAGTGACCTAAAAGACCAGAACGGTCACGACCGCTTGACCCCTGTTCTAACCTATCGATACATATTGATGCCAACTGATACCAAGACTATGCAGCCAGGTAAAAAGTCTGCGGCGGCGCATTTACTCGATGATGGTATCACCTCACATTTACGTCAGTTCATAGCGACCTTACCCATTACAGATGACTTGGGCGGCGACTCTGCTATCGACTGTCATATCGTCTCACTTGCCAATATGCTACGCCCGCACCGCATTGCATTTTTTGACATGGATTCAACACTCATTGAACAAGAGGTTATCAATGAGCTGGCTAAAAAAGCAAATATAGGCGACAAGGTAAGCGAGATTACTGAATCCGCCATGAGAGGCGAAATTGATTTTGATACCTCATTTAGTGAGCGTGTAGCGCTACTTGAAGGATTGTCAACAGAGGTATTAAATGACATTCAAAAAGAATTAACACTCTCAGCAGGAGCACGGACCCTCATCGCTACTTTGAAATCTTTAAACTATCATACGGTTTTGGTATCCGGCGGCTTTACCTACTTTGCCGTTCAAATTGCTAATGAGCTTGGTATTGATGAGGTATACGCCAACATATTAGACATCGAAGATGGCAAAGTGACTGGAAATGTGCAGCTACCCATCGTTAATGGCGAACGTAAAGCTGCATTGGTGCAGCAAGTTGCCAAACATAAAGGCGTATCAACGGCTCAGGTTGTGTGTGTCGGAGATGGTGCAAACGACTTAGCCATGATGGCAATTGCTGACTTAGGTGTGGCTTATCACGCGAAGCCCATCGTCCGTTCACGTGCCGATGCTGCCATCAATGCCACTGGGCTTGAAGGTGTGCTATACGTACTGGGTTACTCCACTCACGACCTACTTTAGGTTCAGCTTAGCACAAACATTAAATACAGGCGCGAAGCACGCACCCTAATTAGAATAAGCTATTGAGGGTCAACCTTTACTGCCTTAACGACACTAATCTAATCTAAATTAATTATCGTCTGATATTTAGACGAGTGGGTGTCTGAATTATCTAAATGATAAAGTAAAAAATAAATGTTAAAAAATATTTATTTTTTTAAATTAAAAAAAGGGCGATCTATTGCCTCATCAGGGCTAGGCGATTGTGTCAAATTTTATTGCTATTTCACACGACAAGTGCTGTCGTAAATCATCATTTTTGACTTTGTTTTTTAATAAAATACCGTCATAATGAATTTAAATCAACGCAAAAATTACTTTTCCATCGCACAAATAGCTATATTTATAACTACATTTATAATTTTCTTAACAAGTGCAGTTTTAGCTATTAAGTAGGTTTTTAGCGTTATATTAGTCGACAGTTTAAGAGGCAATAAATATGGCAACTCATACCATTTTGGCCGCTGGCCTATCCGGGATATCAGGCATTCTAACTTGGTCTACCTTAGGTTTTGCATTATTTGCGATCGGTATTATCGCTACCTTTTTTTCTAGCCATCGCTATTTACTAGGCTACTTTATGGGCGGCATGATTTATATGATAGCCGTCGAAGCCCTACAAACGGTTTTGACTGCTGCAACGCCTATTCCTACTTTTGCAGGCTACATTATCGCCTTTATTGTGACACTTTTTAGCTTAGCAGGATTTGGTTTATACCTTGTTAATCGTGAAGCATCTGGTAAAGCAGCGATACCTCTATTTGGTAGAAGGCGTCAGGTATCTGAGCAGCGTGATAAATATATCGAGCATACGCCTATTTATAATAACTACCAGCCTAGATTCAGAAACTAATCGTTGATACTGACAATCTATATCAATTACCGATACTATCAACCTTGTTAATAATAACCAATGCTAAACTTTATGCCTTATGATTTAAGCCAAGCCATTGCTTGGCTTTTTGCTGTAACAATGTATCTAATTATCTATAATAAACGACTAGTAATAAATTAATTATAATAACGGTATGAATAAGCTGTTAAAATAAAAGTCAACTTACATTAAATTTATCATTCATTATTAATCTGGATTCATTTATGTTCTCAATTCCTATACTCAATGTTCAAGCAAACCCTCTTGATGCTCTACTTGCTATAGTCGGTCTTCGTCTATCTATGCTGGTAAAAAGTGATGACCCAAATATCGAAGAGATTATCAAAGATCGCAAAGTTAGTATCGAGCTTGGTAGTGAAACAGATGGTATCGCACGTTATTATGTATTTGACGAAGGTACATTCCAGCAGTATGCGGGTAAAGCAAATCAGCCAAGCTTACGCATTGACTTTAAAGACTCTATGACGGGTGTTAAGCTGTTAACAGGTGGTGATGTTTCTGCATTCATGACGGCTATTCAAGATAAAGAGCTGGTTATGGAAGGCGATTATAGCCTACTTATGTGGTTCAATCAGCTAGCCAAACATATCGTACCTAAAGTACCTGATGAGCTTAAACCACTGGTTAAAAAAGCGCGTCCAATTGCGCAAAAAGCTCAAGGTGTCGCAGCGCAAATTATTAGTACTGCCAAGCATAAAATGTCAAAATAGATTCTAATGCTTTAGAGAAGTTTTAATTTTAATTTTTTTTAAATCTTAAGAGTAACGTTAGCAAAAAGGTTCAATAACTATTAGCAGTTGTTGAACCTTTTTTATAACATATTAATTATGGGCTATATTCTAAAACTATATTAACGTCTTTATACGCTCTTAAACTTATATAGTGAATTTATATGTTGAGCTTATATAATGATACAATTGAGTGAATAAATAGCCAATCGCACTCTGTCTGTAAAGGATTACCTTATGACCTCGTTATTAAGTATAACAGAGCCCACTTCAAATGGCGTCACTCAAAAGGACTTGCCTGACACCACCGCTGACTTTCAAGAGACTAATCAAATCAACCTAATAGATAACACAACCGCTGGCGCGCAAAGTCAGAGCATTCGTGCGCAGAAAATAAGCACTCGTGCGCAGATTGCACAGCTTTTTGAGTTACCCTTTAATGACTTGATGCTCAAAGCGCAAACGATACATAGACAGTATTTTGAGCCTAACGAAGTTCAAATCAGTACCTTGTTATCGATTAAAACAGGTAACTGCCCAGAGGATTGTGGATATTGCTCTCAGTCTGGTCATCACCGTGATAAAACCAAACTTGAGGCTGAAAAGCGCATGGAGGTAGACAAAGTCATAGCCGCTGCAAAACGTGCTAAGGCATCTGGTTCTTCTCGGTTTTGTATGGGTGCCGCTTGGAAACACCCCAGTAAAAAAGACATGCCGTATGTTGCCCAATTGATAAAAGAGGTTAAATCTCTAGGCCTTGAAACCTGTATGACCTTAGGAATGCTTAGCTCTGAACAAGCGCAGGAACTCGCCGCCGCTGGTCTCGATTATTACAACCATAACCTTGATACGTCGCGTCGTTATTATGACAGCGTTGTGAGTACGCGTAGCTATGATGAGCGTTTGGCCACTATTGAACATGTTAGACAGTCAGGTATTAACGTGTGCAGTGGCAGTATTGTGGGCATGGGGGAGACCCGTGAAGATCGCATTGACTGGATACTTGAGCTTACAAGTATGCCCATGCCGCCTGAATCTATTCCTGTCAATCTTTTGGTACCCATTAAAGGCACCCCTTTGGGTGACAAAGTCCTAGGCGAAGGTCAGCTTTCTATTTTGGAATGGATTCGTACCATAGCGGTCACCCGTATTTGCTGCCCCAAAAGCTACGTGCGCTTGTCCGCAGGACGTGAAAGCTTATCAGAATCCGAGCAAGCTTTGGCATTTATGGCTGGAGCCAATTCATTTTTTTATGGGGACAAACTTTTAACGACAGGTAACGCAAGTCAGTCAAATGACGATAGGCTAATGAAAACACTGGGTTTGAAATCTGAGCCTGTTAAAGCCACTACACCCTCAAAATTAGCCGTCATTGATGCCATTAGCGGGCAAACAAATTATGTATAATATAGCGTGTACTATAGCAATGCACTTAAATACTATTGATTTGAGACCTTAATATGGCTGATTACTTTAATTGGATAAAAGCGGCGCACGTTATTTCGATGGTGTGCTGGTTTGCCGCTATCTTTTATTTACCCCGCCTATTTGTCTACCATGCTATGAGTGATGATAAGATAAGTCATGAGCGTTTTATCATCATGGAGCGCAAGCTGTATCGCGGTATTATGACGCCCTCTATGATCGCAACTTGGATATTTGGGTTATGGATGGTGTATATAGGGTGGGATGTGTATAAGACTCAAGGCTGGCTACATGCTAAGCTATTGTTGGTAGTCATATTATCTGCTTATCATGGCGCCTGCGGAGCCTACCGTAAAAAGCTTGCAGACAACCCACATCATAAAACCCACGTATTTTGGCGGTGGTTTAACGAGCTGCCTGTATTCATATTAATTGCAGTCATTATTTTAGTGATCGTGAAGCCTTTTTAGACCGGCTTAGCTGTTTAAAAATACGTGGTAAGTGTCACCTAATTATCTTGCAACGCCGCTTATCTTATTTTACATCTACAATTTAAGGATTACTGTACTCATCAGCTGTAAGATTATTATCGGCTGTATGTTTTTTTGTGTGGCGCAATAACCAGTCAGCCATTGTTGCGTATACCGGCGCTTGGGTTATAAGAACATTGTTATGACCTGCATCTGATACCGTCATCCAAGTTTTGTCTGCAGTGGGGTAACTTTCAAAAAGCGCTCTTCCCTGACTGATATCAATAGTATTATCTTGATCGCCATGAATCATTAAGACGGGTATCTGAGTCTTACGTGCTATCGCAATAGGGTTCACTTCATTAGGGTCAGCGCCCCCTTGCAAGTTAATAAAGAAGCCGTACATTGTCATCAAAACCTTACCAATAGGTGCTTGTAAAAGCTTAGGTAGCGGTGAAACTAAATTATTAAGCTGCTTTTGTGCTACCTCATTTAACGCTGCAAAACTAGAAACTATAATCAGCCCTTGCCAATTCTGCGGGCTTTCTTCTAGCGCATAGTTGGCATAGGAGCCGCCCATTGACATGCCCCATAAGAATACAGGAAGTTTGTGACCTATTGAATGCTGTATATCTTGCACAACTTGGTTAATAAGATTGGGATGGGTCTTTGTCAATTCTAATCCGAAGCGGCTAACATTAAGTGGACTGTCTCCATGCGCAGGCAAGTCAGGCAACACACAAATGAAACCTGCGGCTGTTAACCGAGCCGCTACAGGTAACAAATCCTCCTTCCTCCCTGCTCTGCCATGTAGCAGCACCACAATACCTTTAGGATTCGCATGAGCCACTTCATAAGGTGCTAAATCATAGTGATAGGTATGTTGCAGCTGCTCACGTAGATGCTGCCCACGTGTGCCTAATTGTGCATTTACGCTAGGCATAACGAACAAACAAGGCATTTGACCTTGAGCACAGTCATGGCGCGATATAGTAATGCCTTCTTGCTGCGGATGCTTTAGCCACTGCTGATGATACGCTTGCAAAGCTCGGCGCGGCGGATTGGCCATATTATCGGCAACCCTCCAAACAAATACGGCACCAATAAAAGTGGCTATAATCATTCCTATTAGGCTGATTTTAATGATACTTTTTATAGGATTGATGATCATAAATACCTAATAGGGTGGGCATAAAATTTAATAGGTTTTATGATATAGGAACATCAGGCTCATTTTATGGAAAAAGCATCAAAAATAAGTGGAAATAGAAATTTTTAACTAACGTATAAGTGACTAATAACGAGGCCGCATCACGTTGTAGGTATGCGAGATGTCATACACCTTATATCTGGCAGGCTCTTGTCTATTTTCGCCTGCATAACTTAACATCAAAGCTGTATTGCTGTCTTGATCAAGCCATCCGACGAACAGTCCGCTGTGCTCCCCATCGTTATAACTGTGATTGACATAATACAACCAATCGCCAGGCTGTATTTGGGCGGTATCGATAAAAGGACCATAAGGATAATCGCCCTTAAATACATCGTCTCGCCCAACTGCCGATCGATTAAACGCCGCATTGATATAATCCCAGCACGATCCTGACACAATCTCTTGATTGTCTAAGGTCATTTGCCGAGCCGTTTGTAGCACCATTCTACCTGCAGTAGACGCCGTCTGCTCCGCTGTATAAAGGGTATCTATATGTTCTGTTTTGATATTTGGCGCTTGGTTATAATTGCTATAGAAATTAGTCTTAGGCTCGCTAAATAGTGTATTTGAAGGCTGAACTGATTGCACAGAAGGGATAATATGGGGTTGGTTCTTCAAAGTTATTAGATCACTGATATTGTCAGCATGGCTTAGCGAGCTGACCGCACTAAGTGTTATCAATGCCGCCGTACTTACCGCTATTTTATATCTTGAGGATATGAATATTGAAAAAGTAACAGTTGACTGACAACCCATTTTTGCAGGACTTTTCGCTAAGCGTAACGGCTGCTTATTAATTGAAGAGTGGTATTGGATATAGGAAGAAGTTAGACGGTATGAAGATTGGGGCTGGTTTTGAAAAGTTGTATGAATCATCCTTTTAGGCAGAAATCTAGATAGAAGTCTAGACATACCAATATATATCAATCGAGACAACAGGTTTTTAATTCTTAATAATGAAGTTGACACGTCCATGCGACAGTCCTTAGGTCACAGCCCCTAGTTTATAACCAATATTACCACCTCACCACATAAACTCAAGACTAACTTAATGCTTAATTGGTTTAACTATTAGTGAATTAAAAGGCTAGTCAGTCAAAAGATTAGTACAATAAACTAGCCAATGCATCCTATAAATAAGCAACGGCATAAACAACAAATAACCCTTCAACTAAACGATTAAGTCGACTTCATCTTGATATTTACATTGCGTTTACCAAGTTGTTGACCTTGTAAAATGGCTTGCATGACTTGGGCTTCTTTAGCAGATTGAAAACCGCTTATCTCACATTTAATATGACCATTTGCTGCAACAATTGTAAGTGTTTTAGCGTCGGTAGTTATCGTATCGTCAGACTGTAGAACAATCTGCTGCGTTTTACCCATCACGTTATGAACAAAACTACCCGCTTTGACTTTAAGAAGTCCTGACTGAATTTGACAGCCGTTCTGCTTTTGTCGGTTACGGGCTTTGTTAAAAATAAACACAAACACAATGAATGCTGCTAATACCCCTATGGCGAGACGTACAGGCAGCACACTCATAGCCATAGCCACACCGATTGCCCCAATTACCAATGCTGTGCCAAACCAAAATAAGCCATCGCCGTGTCCGGTATGTTTACCGGACAGCGTGATGTTAGCACCAGTATTAGTGACTTGAAGCATAAGTGTCCTATCAATGGTTGATGAGCTTATATAGAGTTAATAAGCTTATATAAATGCTTATTGAGCTTAAAAGTATGACATAGAGGTTTTAGATTACCAGCCCAATGCAGTTTGCTGCTGTTTGATAAGATCCGCGATACCCTTCTCTGCCATAGCTAACATTTGATCCGCTTCACTGCGAGTAAATGGCTTTTCCTCAGCAGTACCTTGAATCTCAATAAACTCCCCTTTTTGTGTCATAACCACATTAAGATCGGTGTCACAGCTCGAATCCTCTTCATAGTTCAAATCCAGTAAAATCTCGCCATTTTTGACCCCAACAGACACGGCTGCTACCAATCCTATCAGCGGGTCAGCTTTTAGCTTTTTCTTTTGTTGTAGGGATTCTAGGGCATCAATCATAGCAATAGCGGCACCTGTAATACTTGCGGTTCGGGTTCCGCCATCTGCTTGAATCACATCACAATCCAAATAAATCGTATTCTCACCCAATTTGCTTAGGTCTACCATCGCTCGCAAGCTACGGCCAATCAAACGTTGAATCTCTTGGGTACGGCCTGATTGTTTACCACGTGCTGCCTCACGCTGATTTCTAGTATTGGTAGCACGAGGGAGCATACCGTATTCTGCAGTAACCCAGCCTTGACCTTTGCCTTTTAGCCAGCGCGGTACGCCAGATTCGACACTGGCCGTACACAGCACTTTAGTATCGCCAAAGCAGACGAGTACTGAGCCTTCTGCATGCTTGGTATAGTTACGCTCAAAGGTTACGGGACGAAGTTGATCTGGCTCTCGGTTATTAATACGCATGGGTGTGGATTGTCCTTAGAGTTTTTAATAGTTGAATCATAATATTTGAATGATAAGAGTGATAAGAATCAAATGAGGAGAAAATTTTTTTTAATCAAGATGTCACGTGTTATCTAAAGAATGATATCGTAACGTGACCGGAGTTGAATAGCAAGATGAGCACACAATGTGCCCATCTTAATGTAAGCGCCAGACATTAAAGCGGCAGTTATTAGAACGACAGTACAGTAAGCAACAGTCAGTGAGCGTTTACTCAAGACCTTCCATTTTACGCAGCTCTTTACGTAATATCTTACCGACATTTGATTTTGGTAGTTCGTCAACAAACTGAACATGTCGAGGACGCTTATAGCCTGTAAGCTGCTTTTTACCATAGTCTAATAGCTCAGCCTCGGTCACAGATTTTCCTGATTTGGTGACAACGAAAATTTTTGGATCTTCGCCGCGCTTATCACTAGGTATACCGATAGCGCCCACTTCTAAGACGTCAGGATGCTCGGACATGGCCTCTTCGATTTCGTTTGGATATACATTAAAGCCTGATACCAAAATCATGTCTTTTTTACGATCCACAATTTTGATAAAGCCTTTTTCATCAATTATCCCAATATCTCCTGTTTTTAGATAACCCTCATCTGTAAAGGTATCTTTGGTTTCCTGCGGACGATTTTGATAGCCAACCATGACCTGAGGACCTTTCACACATATCTCACCGCGTTCGCCAACAGGCATCTTATTGCCATCATCATCAATCAATATCACATCGGTATCAGGTGCTGGTACCCCTATTTTGGCAGTGTATTCAGAGATATTCATGGGGTTAAAGCTTACCACGGGCGAAGTTTCAGATAGACCATATCCTTCTACAATAGGTAGTCCAGTGGCTTCATGCCATGCTTTTGCCACATTGGGTAAAACTGACATACCGCCGCCAATAGACGCCTTAAGATTAGAAAAATCTAAGTTTTTAAATTCGTTGTGATTGACCAAACCGTTAAACAGCGTATTTACAGACGGAATAAACGCAGGCTTATACTTATCGATCTCTTTAATTAACCCGTCTAAATCACGTGGGTTGGGTATTAGTAGACCAGTACACCCTTCGTACATTGCATACATGCCGCATACCATAAACGAGAAGACATGGTATAAAGGCAGCGCAGCAAGAATTATTTCGCCTTGCATACTTTCTCCAAACGCAGCATTCATTACCGCATTAATTTGTAGCATATTGGCTGTCAAATTACCGTGGGTCAGCATAGCGCCTTTGGCTACTCCAGTTGTGCCGCCTGTATATTGCAGTAAGGCCACATGGCTTTGATCGAGTTCTGGACGCTGATACGCCTGCGCAGACCGTGCATTTAGAGCTTTTTTGAACGTGACGTGGCCGGGTAATGAGTAATCGGGTACCATTTTTTTGACATAGCGAACCGCCATGTTAACCACAAAACCTTTGATTAGTCCCATCATATCGCCCATGCTGCAAATCACAGTATGTTCAATATCGCCTTTGTCTTTGACATCTTCAAAGGTCTTAGCGAAGTTTTCTATAATAAATATCGCTTTAGCGCCACTGTCATGGATCTGATGCTCAAGCTCGCGACTGGTATATAACGGATTAACGTTAACCAATATCATTCCCGCCCGTATCACTCCTAGCGCAACAATTGGATATTGAAGAACATTAGGCATCATGACCGATACTTTGTCGCCTTTTTTTAAACCTAAAGACTGTAAATAGGCCGCTATTTGGCGACTATAAACATCGAGCTCACGATAAATTAGAGAAGCACCCATACAGATATAGGCATCTCGGTTACCATGTCGCTCAAAATTGCGTTCAAACACTTCTAATAAGGAGGTGTTATCGTCAGGCCTCTCAATAGATTTTGGTAAGTCATATCGCTCATAAGAAGCAAACCAAGGACGATCCTCTGATATGTCTGGATAGGTTGGGAAGGTGCCATGTAGTTTACTGATGTTAGATGATCCAATGGCTGAATCTTCGGTTACCGAGCTATTTGTTTCTACTGTAGTGTGGTTTGAATCTGTGGTCATATGAATACCTATTTACGTATATAACTTATTTATTGTTTTAGTCTTATTTATCGTTTTAGTCTAATTTATCGTATTTAATTTAACGTTTTGGGAATATTGAATCGTGGTGCGATTACTGTTGTTAATAATCAACTTTGACTAAATTCTATCAAAATTAATTAATACTGTTGTTATATAAATATTGCTTGAAAATGTCTTAACAGAATCACTCAGAGTTTAAATATACTGCCCCTGATTTGCATATCAAAAGTCTTTTTATAAAAACCTTACTCTAATAAGAAAATATCTTTTTGCAAAAAGCTCGTTTAACAAAAAAGGACACAAGCAGATGCTTATGTCCTTTTTAGATTATGGCGGGTATTGTACTCGTTAACGCTATAAACTTAAAGCCTAAGATTTAAAACGATTATCTAACACCACAATTATACGCTTAAAAATTGTAATTATGCACTTTGTTGATTTTTAGCTTCCATTTCACGTAAATCTTTACGCAGAATTTTACCCACATTTGACTTAGGTAGTTCATCGACAAATTCTACAAAACGAGGACGCTTGTATCCTGTTAAGTTTTCTTTGGCATAACTAATAACTTCTTCTTCAGTTAAGCTTGGATCATTCGATACGATAAATATCTTCGGTACTTCACCACTTTTATCGCTGTCAATTCCAATCACACCACATTCTAAGATTTTAGGATGGCCAGACATCACATCTTCAACTTCGTTAGGATAAACGTTAAAGCCTGAGACGATAATCATATCTTTTTTACGATCAACAATTTTAAAGTAACCCTCTTCATCCATGACGCCGATGTCACCTGTGCGGAAATACCCATCTGGCGTCATTACTTCTGCCGTAGCATCTTCGCGCTTCCAGTATCCTTTCATCACTTGAGGTCCGCGCACGCAAATCTCTCCGCGTTCACCGATTGCCACCTCATTACCTTCTTCATCAATAATTGCCATATCAGTCGCTGGGAAGGGAACCCCGATATTGCCAGGGAATTCATCGAGTCCCATAGGGTTGGCTGAGGCAACAGGTGAGGTTTCTGATAGACCGTAACCTTGAACAATCACGTTGCCCGTCCCTTGACGCCACTTCTCAGCGGTATCTTTTAATACTGCCATACCACCGCCCATAGACATCTCAAGCTTGCTATGGTCTAGTGCACGGAAATGCTCAGAGTTAATCAAACCATTAAATAAGGTATTCACTGCGGGGAAAAAGGCAGGTGGATAGTCTTTATAAGCTTTCAATAAGCTTTTGCCATCGCGTGGATTAGGTACTAATGAGTTAATCGCCCCTTTGTGCATACCATACATACAACACACGGTGAATGAGAAGATATGATACAAAGGTAGCGCTGTCATAATGACTGGCTGCTCATCAAGCTCGATATATTTATCGAAGGCATCACCAATATAAGTATCACATTGAATAAGGTTTGCCACTAAGTTGCCATGCGTTAACATTGCGCCTTTTGCCACACCTGTTGTACCACCCGTATATTGCAAGACAGCAATGTCATCCAAAGTGACGCCTTCAGGACGCTTGTACTTATGCTTAGCACCCAATTTAAGTGCTTTTTTGAAATTTACGCTACCTTTAATATTAAAGTCTGGAACCATTTTTTTGACATGGCGCACAACTGTATTGACAATAAATCCTTTAACAGGACTCATCAAATCACCCATAGACGTCACAATAACGTGATCTACCGTCTTTTTGCTAATGTCTTGATAGGTTTTGGCAAAGTTTTCAAGAATAATAATCGCTTTACTTTCAGAATCTTCTAGCTGATGCTCAAGCTCATGCGTCGTATATAATGGATTAACATTTACTAGGACAAAACCTGCGCGGATAACCCCTAGTATAGCAACTGGAGACTGTAAAATATTGGGCATCATAACGGCGACTTTATCCCCCTTTTGCAGACCTAGAGACTGCAAATAGGCAGCAAACTGTCTGCTATATACATCGAGCTCATCGTAAGACATCTCTTGGTTCATGCATACAAAAGATACTCTGCCTTTATGTTCGGTAAAGTTATGTTCAAAAATATCTATTAATGAGCTATCTTTTGGCGGCATCTCAATATCATATTTCATATTGAGTTTTTCGTATGTTTTTAACCAAGGTTTTTCGTTAAGGCGATGATACTGGGTTGATTGATCGTCCATAATCTATGAAACTCCTAAAATTTAAACAGGGGATTGATGAGTATATTAGTTAAATAAGCCGAATATGTGGTTTTCAATAGAATAATTGCAGTATATATCACTGCCCTATCAATATTTAAAACTAAAATACACTATTTATCTACAATATGACAACCAAATTATGAAAAATGCGTTTAAAAAACATAACTTATATGTTTAATTGCCCTGCTATTAGGAACTGTATAGTAAAGATGAAACTAAAAATAGGATACAGACGTCATTATTTGACGCATAGTCTATACAGCTACTTTTTTATTCATTTAATATCCGTTACGATACTCTTAATATAAGTGGATTCTAAATTGCTTTGTCTATGTATTAGCTTGTTTTATTGAATACCCACTCTCAACTTATTACAATCCATTGTAGGCTGGTGCTTTTAGCACAGCGATATGTATCTATTGAACTTATATGCTGGGCTAAAGTCACAGCCTACGCAATGTATTGAGATTGAGGTATTAAATATAAAAGCTATTAAACTACTTAAAAATTTACCCCAAAGAAAATATATATCAAATAACTCAAATATATATATTTAAAAAAACCATATTTAAAATAAGACATTTCATCACCTAAAAACATTGAGGCAGAACCTGACACTATGTCTGATATTACCAGCACTCCAGCAAGCTCAGCAGTTATTCCAAACGAGGCGACAGATACGCGCTCGGTTGCCGAATTTACAGAGCAAGCGTATTTAAACTACGCTATGTACGTGATTATGGACCGCGCATTACCCAACATCGCTGATGGTTTAAAGCCTGTACAGCGGCGTATTATTTATGCGATGAGTGAGCTTGGGCTTAAATCGACCACCAAACCCAAAAAATCAGCGCGTACCGTCGGTGATGTGCTAGGTAAATATCATCCGCATGGCGATACCGCATGTTATGAGGCGATGGTGCTGATGGCTCAGCCGTTTAGCTATCGTTATCCGCTTATAACAGGCCAAGGTAACTGGGGGAGTCCTGATGATCCCAAATCCTTCGCCGCCATGCGTTATACCGAAGCAAAAATGTCAGCATACGCAAATACGCTTCTGGCTGAACTGGGACAAGGTACTGTCGATTGGCAAGACAATTTCGATGGTTCTCTACAAGAGCCTGTTACTTTGCCCGCCCGCTTGCCAAATATTTTATTAAACGGTACCACAGGTATCGCTGTGGGTATGGCAACAGATATTCCACCTCACAATCTTAATGAAGTGGTTCGCGCGGCCATTCGTTTGCTTAAGAATCCAGAGCTGTCTGTCAAACAATTGACACAATCTATCCCTGCGCCTGATCTGCCAACCAATGCAGAAATTATAACCTCCAAAAAAGACCTACAAGCGATGTATGAAAGTGGACGGGGAAGCTATAAAATGCGCGCCGTCTATCATGTAGACGCCAATGATAAAAACTTAGTCATCATTGATGCGCTACCTTACCAAGTGTCAGGCAACAAGATTCAAGAACAAATTGCCAAACTGATGATAGAAAAGAAACTGCCTTGGGTTGTGGACATACATGATGAGTCAGATCATGAAAATGCGTGCCGTATTGTGCTTGAGCTACGCTCAACTAGAGTCGATGTTGATCGCGTCATGAGTCATTTGTTTGCTAGTACTGACTTAGAGTCCAATTATCGCGTCAATATGAATATGATTGGTCTAAACGGTAAGCCGCAAGTCAAAAACTTGAAACAAATACTCAGTGAGTGGCTAATCAGTCGCCGTGATGTGGTCACACGCCGATTGAACTATCGTCTAGACAAAATTGATAAGCGCTTACATATTCTTGAAGGTTTGCTGGTGGCCTATCTTAATATTGATGAAGTCATCCGTATTATTCGCGAAGAAGATGATCCAAAAATGGAGCTGATGACCCGTTATGAGTTAAGTGAGATTCAAGCCAATGCCATTTTAGATATTCGTCTGCGTCAGCTTGCCCGATTACAAGAGATTGAGCTACGTTCTGAAAAAGACGATTTAGAAGCGGAGCGTGCGACTATTCAAGAACTTCTTGATAATCCTGCCAGCCTTACCAAGCTTATAATTAAAGAGCTTGAGTCGGATATGAAAGAGCATGGCAATAATCGTATGTCTCCTGTGGTCGAACGCGGGGAAGCAACCGCACTCAAAGAGTCAGATCTTGTGCCCAGTGAGCCAGTAACAGCTATCTTGTCAAAAGCAGGTTGGATACGTGCGGCTAAAGGCCATGACGTGGATGCTGCGGGTATGAGTTATCGATCAGGAGACAGTTATCAAGCCCACGTTAGAGGTAAATCCAATCAAAAAATCTTTATACTCGACAGCACAGGACGTAGCTACAGTATTGAAGCACATACGCTAGCGTCTGCTCGCGGTCAAGGAGACCCTTTGACAAGTGTATTAAAACCCCCAGCGGGTGCAAGCTTTGAGCAGCTATTGGCCGGTGAGGACACGCAGCGAATCATACTGACAAGCTCATCTGGATACGGATTTATTAATACATTAGGCAATCTTGATACCAATCAAAAAGCAGGTAAAAACATCATCAACTTTGATGACAAAGCCCGTTTATTAACTGTGCCCTATATTGACTTTATACTAGATGATAAAGATGAGGATACGGTAGAAGCACTTGCTCAAGATCAGATTGCAGTGGTGACATCAGCAGGCTATTTGTTGGTATTCCCCATTGACGAATTGCCAGAACAGCAGCGCGGTAAAGGTAATAAGTTAATTAATCTAAAAGAAGGCGAAGAGGTTGTTGCTGTTGTACCCCTACATCATAAAGACAGCCTTACCCTCAATGCAGGTAAACGCCATATAACCTTAAAGCCGATTGATTTAGCCAATTACAATGGCAAACGTGGTAATCGTGGTAGTCAACTGCCTAGAGGCTTTCAAAATGTTCGTGAGGTTGAAGTGACAGGATAAGGCGTATCAGAATCAGCTGATCTCTCATTCTATTCGCGTCATTCTAGACAGCCCCTAGTGTGATAATTTTCATTCTTTATCTTGCGTTGTTATTTTAATTAAACACTTAAAAACTAGGCTGTATGGACAGTCTAGTTTAATATACTAACCTAGTTATACTAATCTAGTATCGTCCTTTTTTGCGGTCATTCATAAAGAACTGTTTTTATAAAAATACTTTCTAATAACCATACTCGAAAATTTAATTCGGCCATACCAGCGCCAATAGCCTCATATTTACTATATAATCTTTTATAAGTGCTAAAAAATTACTAATAAAGAATTGCTAACAAGCGCAATAATGCTGTAAGTGCTATATTGGCATGATATATTAGTTAACCGGCGTATTCTAAAATAATCACGATCTAAAAAATTTAGTACGGTTTAAACTTACGGATATGATTTAAATCAACAATGTTTATTTAAAACGACCATATTTATTTAAAACCACTAAGTATATTCAAACGATCATGTTTATCTAAAACGACCATATTTATTTAAAAGACAACGTATAAAAGGCAAAAAGATGACGGTAGAGAACCCTGATACGGGGCACAAGGCAACCGAAACAAACCGCCCACATTCGCCCCCACCGCTACCGCCTAATCAAGCGCCGCCTCTCCCTCAAGCTTATCATAATGAGCCTTTTTACTCTACTAAAGGTCGTATAGGACGAATACGCTATATCGCCTATGGCATCATATTGGGATTTTGTATTATCACTCCTTTTGTGCTGTTGTGCTTACTTCTATTTTCCTTAAGCACCATGGCATTTGGTTTTGATAGCGCTATCAATTATGGATTGATGATCATTGCATTCTTGGCATATATGGTGTTGTCAGGTTACATTACCTTTGTACCAATGATACGCCGATTGAATGATTTGAACAAATCTGGCTGGCTCAGTCTTCTACTATTTGTACCCGTACTAAACTTATTTTTTATATTGTATGCAATGTTTGCCCCTGGTGACGAAGGAGTGAATAAGTATGGTGTGCCCGCAGAGCCTCCTAGTACGGTATTAAAAATACTAGCCATTGGCTTACCTTTATTTTATATCATCATTTACATCGGCGTCTTTGCGGTAGCATTAATGATGGAAGAACCTCTGCAATATGAGCCATTAGAAGATCCTTTTAGTGATTCCCTGCAATTAGAACAAGTACAAATAGAACAACGAATGCTGTCTAATGAATAATGTGAGTGTTGATTGGTTTAAGTATTGTTTTGGCGTTGATTTGGTGTTTATAAGAATATTAATTAGAAGGTTAAATAGTCTTGAATCGAACTTTAAGCAAGCCAATAAGACTATTTTAAGCCAATAAGACTATTTATAATGGGTTTGTTACTTAAAAAATCCTAGTGTGAATTGGGCAAAACTAATCTAGCCTTGTTTTAAAGGCTCAGTTATACGGACTAGGTTATATTGGCTGAATCAAACAAGCCTGATTAGGTAAACTCTTTAGACAGCCATTGGCCAATTTTATAAAAAATCCACATGACTAAAAAGATAGTCAATAAAGCAACTAAATAAGTAAGCCAATCAGGGAACGGGCTTAACCACCCTATGCTAAAGGCTAGATTGTGGAATCCCTCTTTTGGCCACTTTGATATCGGCGTATTATTACCTGAATTGACAATGGCTAATAATAGAATTAAACCTATAACACTGGATATTAATCCCCAAATCTTATGTCTAGCACCATTATCCATATATACATCTCGCTTTAGTTGTATTTAATTAATCGTTAAAATTAGTTGATAGTCAAAAGGCCAATAATGGCTGATGACTTGTGACTAAAAACTTGAATGTACTTTAAATTTATCAGAAATCATTTTAACTAACCTAAATACAACTTGAAATTAACGTTATATAGACTCAAGACTAACTGATAAGGCGAGTTTTTAATAGACACTACCAACAGCAACTTACAAGTGTGATTTCTTCTATTGCCTTTTAAAATTCACCTTTAAATGTCATCTTTTTAAAATAGGTCGCTAAACATAGCCTTTTAAACATCACGTAACGCTAAAATTGGTACGACCAAATCTTCTTCATCGGTTAAATGCTGCGATAAAAAGTCAGTACCAGTCACCAAGTTCTGATGGAGACGATCGGCTAACGCTCTATCTTCTTGTGACGACCTCGACAACTCATTATTTAAGCCCAGTAGCTCATCAAGTAACGCATCTAACTTGACATGATCGCGCTCTAATATCTCAAATCCACTTTTGAGCTGAGGATACGAGCTGACAAAATCGGGGAAAAATCCGCGATCCTCAACACTGTGGTGCTGGTGTAGCTTCATAACATGCATACCGATACGCTCAAGTATCTGCGAACGGTAATTCTCCCAATTAAGCGCCCCCATTAAGTACTCTTCGCTCAGTTGTCTTAAAATACGCTGACGCTTGCGAATATTAGTATGTACGTTTAGCCAGCCTGAGGTTTTGTAAGCATAGTCAGAGGCGTACCATTGATTTGGCGGTAGTTTCTCTAGTAAGAAAAGCCAGTCTGATTGTAAGCGGCTGTCAGGATGCCGAGGTGCTACGTCACGCTTTATAACTTCGCAAGCTTGGTTATCGCCCAACGTAGGTGCGTTATCGCTAAATGATACGTTGTTTATACTCATCTTTATCTCTCTTCAATCTTAAGTTAGTCGTTTGGCAATCTTTAATTGATAACCTCAGCTAATAAGATATGGGCTCAAGTTAAGTATATATAATAGCGATTTTAATGTTTTCAAGTAGCTTTTAAATAAGGCTATGTTTACTACATTAAATTTATATGGCATTGTTTGCATATATCAAGAGCTTACCTATTTAGTTTTTTATTTCTTTAACCCTTTATTTCTTTAACCCTTTATTTCTTTAAGCCTGCTTTTCTATCTCATTCCAAATGTCTTTAAATCGATGCTCAAGCTTCGTGCGCATCTCAGTGGTCAGCTTGGTACATAGGTGTCTTAAGCCATGGACAGGGATGCTGCGAACTTCAGTATAAGCGTAATACGCCTCCATCTTTCCAATTAAAGGCAGTTTATTAACAATGATCTCACTGTCATCACCATACTGCTTTAAAAAGCGATCAAAAGATCGCCAGCCCATGCAAATGATATGCTTTGGATTGATGTATTCAATATCAAGCTGGGTTAAAGCAGCATGCTCAGCTTGCATCTGATTAGGCAGCTGTGCTAACTGAGCTTGTAGTACCGTTTCTTTTGGCGCGGCAAAATAGGAGATAAAGCTGGTTTCAGCACAGTGTTCTAAACGCTCGATGTCACCTGCACACACAATTTCAATAATACGATTGGCATAGCGGCTACCACGCTTAGAATCTTCAATGTATTTGCACTCAACAGGTTCAAATTCTTTAACAACCGATTGGGCTCGGCGTGCTTCTATATCACCCCAATCTTCTCGGTTGCTGTGTCCAGGATTGATACTCACAAATAGCATATCAGGGTTATTGGGTTTACCTGTGATAAAGTTACCTGTATAGCATAGAGGATTGTTAGTTAAGATAAGATTAGCACGTGATACAAACTGATTAATTCGCTGCTGTTTTTCTTTTAAATGATTGTGCAACACGTGTGGCCCTTTAATTGTTTTGCTGGATTATATATCTAAGTTCGTTTCTCTACCGTGGGCATGAATACGCCGTCTTTCTTGACGCTGATAACGAAGACCTGAGCCTGCATACCATTTTGTCTGCGTATCCTGTAGTAGCTCACTCAAACTTTGCAGCTGCTGCTGAAGGCTTTGCGTCAACCAAAAATAGCCCTGCCATTCAAAGGTAAGTTGCTTAATGCTGGGATAGTCTGCAACCTGTATACGGGTTATAGGACGAAAAACCTCATCGTTAGGACTACGCAGCACGGCTGCTATATGGCGCATACCTTGTGTCAGTTCACGATGATAATGATCAACCAATACTCGGTTTTCGGCATCGATAGGACTGTGGGCAAGCTTGGGTGCGGCGCTGAGCAACAAGTCAATGGTGCCTATAATATTACGATGGGTACGCTGTATCATGTCTAGAGTCTGCGTATCTATGCCAGATTCTCTAGCCGTTGGCGCAATATGTCCACGCACCTTGAGTAGTCTTTGATTAATTTTCTTAAATTGCGCCACCATGTCTTTATTAACATAAGTAGGAACAGTGTCTTTGGGCGTACCATCCATGAAGGTGCTTATCGTGGTAGCCCCTAAATCCAAATGCACATCGTTTGTACCCAGATTAGCAGGATTGGCAATTACTGGATGATCTAAGCTTAACTCCTTATTATTAGTCTCACTATCCTCATTCTCAGCATTTGCAAACCGATTGTCTAAGCTTGGGTCTGAAATATAAGCTTCTACCCCATCATACATCTTCGCACAGGCAACAAGGTTATTCGCCAATAAAAAACGCCACATCAAAGTGGATTTTAGCGGTAAGATTAGTGACGCTACGACTGAAAATAAGGTGCCTATAAGCACGTTAATAGCCCGTGCGATACCATCTGGACCAATACTATTGCTACTGGCGATTATCATGCACATAGTAATACCTGTTAATAGTCCGATATATCCCAGATTTTTGATTGAGAAATAACCAATAAAAGAGCTAATGATGCCGACTATAATATAATACAACCACATCGCGCCCAGTGGTGCCAGTAAGTCTTGATTAATCCATAGTAAAAATAAACCAACCACAATACCCAGTACCGTACCCAAAATACGTTCACTTGCTTTGGTATAGATGGCTCCTTGATACTGCAATAAGCCGAGTATGATAAACACCGTAATCGTCGCCCATTCTGAATGAGGAATGGCGGCCCATTTACTAAATAATAAAGTCGCTACTACTGCCACACCCAGCCTTATGGCATGGAGTACATTCGCGTACAGATAGCGGGCATACGGCTCTATAACAGGGGCCACCAATTTTGACTTCAATGAGTTTTTCATTCACACGTTTCTGTTTTTCAAGTAAGTTTCTGTCCTTCAAGTAAAAGCTTCTGTTTTCAAGTGAAAGGTTAAATAGCCTTATTTTTAACTTCTTTTTTTATCAAGTTACGGTCAAACACAACGCCGTTTATCAAATGCTCAGCCTCCCTGATATCATCAAACAGTTCAAAATCTGGAGTCACGTCATTTTGTTTGATAACACTCATGTCACCCGTTGTTTCCATGATAACGGCGAATATTTCAGTTTTTGATTTTACACTATTTTTGCGCAGCACTTCTTGTATATCGCTTTTTGATAGATTGGCCTTTTTGATATTTACCCATAGAAACTCACCATGCGCCATCAATACCAATGGCTCATTATCTATAAACATCTTAAGTGGTTTAAACTTACGACGTAAAAGTGAAAATATGCCTTGCAATAAGAACAGTATGCCAATACCGACTAGACCTTGCATCAAAGAAGGTGTCTTTGAAAGCACTGTTGAGGCAAGCATACTACCTACAGCTACGGTCATCGCAAAGTCATGGCTTGATAATTTTGAAAAACTACGTAAGCCCATTAACCGGGTAAAAATTATCAACCCAAAATATATACCTATTGCCGACAAGATAACGCCCGTTACTTGATTCCAGTCCATCGCAAACCATTTTGACCACTCCATAATAGCTCCTAATGTGTTTAATGTGTTTAATTCAGACTCTTTTAATAAAAGATTTTATAAATGTTTTAGCCAGTTTAACTTATTGAATTAATTGTCCCTAAAACAATAGCTAGTATTAAACACGACTACCTATAATGCATAACAATTGTTTACCCTATTTAGGTACCTATTCGCTATGCTAATGACATCTGATATGCGAAATAAAAAAGCTATAAGAATATCATTGGAGGCGATAATCCAAATTTTGTAGGTTTATTTCATGGAGAGAATCCTGTTAAGTGGGCCATCATATTTGCAATTATTGCGCTTATCGCAAGCTTTTTAAGCTTCGATGGTGTGGCAGGATTAAGTAATGATTTTACTTATTCTTTTAGTGATAGCGGTAATTTTATTTATCGTGTCATTTTTTTCAAGCAGAACCTAATAGCTGTTAATTAATACGACCTAATAATTAATACCCCCTATCAAACAATAACCGCTATCATGTAAAAACAGTTTCTATTGAATCAGTTGCGTTGACCTTATTTATTCTTATAAAAGCATCTATAGTAGGTATAGGTGCTTTTTTTAGCAAAGCTTTAAACATTACGAACTTGTTAGAATTAATTTATATTAATTAAAGTCAAATTTATTAAGTAGGGTCTGTTGAACATTCAAATATTAGGACTGCTGATAGCTACCAATTAATCAAAGCTGTGTTCCAAACTAGGCATAAACCGACGATAATGCCCGAAGCGTATTGGACCTTAGCTAGGTTTATAACAACGTTTGGGGCAATTTTAGCATCAGCCCTACGGGGCGGGGCTATTTTTTGTCAATATATTGTGAAATTTTCTAACTTAGAATAACTAAGTGTCTAAAATTTCCCTGCATATTGCCTAAAAAATAACCGCCGCCAGTTCCATATTTGTATGTTCAACAGACCCTAATCTGGAGATGTACTCATTCTATGATTTATGACGTTATAGGCGATATACATGGCCACGCTGACAAGCTTAAGGGTTTATTAAATAAGCTTGGCTATAAACTAACCCGGCATCCAACTTTAGATATTGATTATTACCAGCCGCCAAACGGACATCAAGCTGTGTTTATTGGGGACTTAATTGACAGGGGTAATAAAGAGCTTGAAACCTTAGAAATTGTTTATGCAATGATTGATGCTGGCGTCGCAGAGACCGTCATGGGTAATCATGAATACAACGCCTTGGCATATGCCACCCTTGATGAATCCGCGATGCAGCAACGGGCTGCAACTAAAGGGGCTACTGATCCTATCTATTTGCGCCACCACAATGACACCCATGAGCGTCAACATAAAGCATTTTTAGACGAAGTGCCGTTTGGCTCAGAGGCTCATAAGTACTGGCTTGATAGGTTTTATGAATTACCCCTATGGATTGAGACTGAGCATGCTTGTTTTGTTCACGCTTGCTGGGATGTAGACAACATGCAGGTATTAAAGCCCCTGTTAACCGCAGACAATCAACTGACTATGGAGGCTTTACAGCGTACAGGGCAAAAGCACTCTATTGAATACGATGCTTTAGAGAGGGTATTAAAAGGCGTCGAAATTGCGCTACCTTCAGGGTCAAGCTTTACCGATAAAGATGGGGCTGTTCGTAGCCGCGTCAGAGTGAGATGGTGGCAGAAACAATTACAAGGACAACGTATTGTCGATATCGCTCGTGCGCCATCTCACGATATGCAGCAAATACCCAAAGACGCTGTGGCAAAAAACCTTGAGTTTAAATTGAAAACTGATAAACCGGTCTTTATTGGTCACTACTGGCTTACCGGACAACCTGAGCCACTTAGCGATCAAGTAGTTTGCACAGACTATTCAGCAGCTGGCTCTGGTTATTTAACGGCCTATCGCTTTGATAGCAGTCATCCGATGCCACTGTCTGCCGATAACTTTGTGCAATACAAACACGATAAAGACCATAAATAATAAGGCATTGTTTAGTCCTTACAAAATTTAAAAAAGTGGCTTTTTATTGCGTCAAAAATTTTGTATGATGGATGTTTTTTCACAGGAATTTCAAAACATGGCAAATGCCAACACCAGCCACAAAACCAGCACTTCGCAAGGACCCATTCAATCTCCAGCGGGTACCCCAAAAGTAGGAATTATCATGGGTTCACAGTCTGATTGGCCTACCATGAGTTTGGGCGTGCAACTATTGGCAGATTTTGGTATTGCGTTTGAATGTGAAGTGGTCTCAGCGCATCGTACGCCTGATAAATTATTTGATTACGCCAAATCGGCTAAGTCTAAAGGGTTACAAGTGATCATAGCTGGTGCTGGTGGCGCTGCTCATTTACCCGGCATGTGCGCCAGTCAGACTGAGTTACCTGTACTAGGTGTGCCCGTTAAATCATCGACTTTAAGTGGATGGGATAGCTTATTGTCTATTGTGCAGATGCCTAAAGGTATAGCCGTTGGCACCTTAGCGATTGGTACCGCTGGTGCTTATAACGCAGGGTTATTGGCCATTCAAATTCTAGCCTTGCAGGATAAAGACTTGGCTAAGAAGTTAGTAGAGTTTCGTAGCAATCAAACAGACACTATTTTAGCCAGTCCAACGCCAGGCGTTATTAACCCGTAGAACTACCAACTCTTCAAAATGGCTGTAAAGCGTCTTCTATACTTATATATTCTCAATTATATTAAGTACAAGCTGATTATATATTAAGGGTCAACCATGACAACAACAAATGCTTATCCTACAACTCAAACTATCCGTACTATCGGCATTTTAGGAGGCGGTCAACTTGGTATGATGTTGGCCGAGGCTGCCCTGCCTCTTGGTTATCGTTGTGTGTTTTTAGAAGATGCCCCAAATTGCCCTGCGTCTTTATATGGTCAAGTATTTAGCAGTGAGCAACTTGAAGGTTTTATCGCGGCGGCCGATGTGTTCACCTTGGAGTTTGAGAATACGCCAGCTGAGACAGTAGCACGCCTCAAGCAAATGTCAGATGCGGGTCAAAAACAAGGTATGTTCCCGCCACCACAAGCTCTTAAAGTGGCTCAAGATCGCTTAAATGAAAAGACTTTATTCAATGAACTAAACATTAAGACCGTCCCCTTTGTCAGTGTTAGCTCAAAAGCAGATCTTAAAGAAGCTTACAATACGCTTGGATTACCTTTAGTACTAAAAACCAGCCGTGGTGGTTATGATGGTAAAGGTCAGTTTGTGGTAAAAACTGAAGCAGACATTGAAGAGGCTTGGAAAGCGCTGGGTGATGCCGTCACTGGTAAAAGTAATCTAACTCTCACACCTGCACCTTTAATAGCCGAAGGCTTTATCGACTTTAGTCGAGAAGTGTCCATTATCGCCACACGTGCGCAAGATGGCACTATCCGCACGTATGATTTAGTGGAAAACCATCATCATACTGGTATTTTGGCAACCTCCCATGCGCCTGCGGTAGGAACCAGTCATCTATTGCCACAAGCAAAAAAAGCCATTGAAACTTTAATGACTCATTTGGATTATGTGGGTACCATGGCTTTAGAGCTCTTTGTTAGTAAAGATGACAAAGGTAAAGATGTTATCTTAGCCAATGAAATTGCACCACGTGTTCATAACTCAGGTCACTGGAGCATCGAAGGTGCCGTTACCAGTCAGTTCGAAAATCATATGCGCGCAGTGGTTGGTTTACCCTTAGGAGATACTGATAATGTATATCCTTCTGTGATGGTTAATGTGCTGGGTGAGTATCCAAATGTGGCTGACGTCTTAGCCATTGACGGTGTACATTATCATACTTATCACAAAGAAGAACGCGCAGACCGTAAAATAGCCCATATAACGTTAATGCCAAACGATGTTGCCCAACTTGATATGGCTTTAGAGCAGTTAATTTCAGTTCTGCCAAATAAGATGGGGTTTGCATCGTGAGTGAAAATAAATCGCCCGATAAAAAAGAGGGCATGACTATCTGGATCGATGCCGACGCTTGTCCCTTGGTGGTAAAAGATCTGATAACCAAAACGGTAGTTCGCACTAATACCCCCGCCATCTTTGTTGCTAATCAGCCGATAAAAGTGCGTAAGTCACCACTGATTGCCATGAAAGTAGTGGGTTCAGGATTTGATGTGGCTGATGACTACATTGCAGATAATGTCAAAAAAGGCGATCTTGTTATTACCAGTGACATTCCGCTGGCCAATGATGTGCTTGATAATGACGGACAAGTATTGACCCCGCATGGTGTTATCTATGATAAAAATAACATCAAACAAAAACTCAATGCTCGTGACTTTATGGACACCATGCGCTCAACAGGCGTACTGGACTTGACGCAAATGGGCGGTCAAAAGCCCTATTCTGATAAAGATAAAAAGATGTTTGCCGATGGGCTAAATAAGCTGGTGCGTTAAGCTTTAAAAAGCCTACCCTTCCCCTACAAACCCAACACCATCCGATGCGCAACCACTCGTCCATTCTCTATTACATCCTCAATAACCTTAAACCCATTGGCTAAATAGAACGGCTTGGCTGTCAATGTCGACTCAGCGGTAAGCGCTGTTATACCTCGTTGAAGAAAGTCTTCTTTCATTCTGTTCAATAATTGTTTGCCTATACCCTGCCCTTGGCAATCAGGTTTCACATAGTTGAGCAATATATCACCTTTCTTTGACACTAAAATAAAACCAGCTATCTGCTTACCAAGCTTATAAACCAAGGCATCATTGTTGCTGATCCATTGTTCAACATGACTTTGCGTTTTATTTGCTAGCCACTGCTCAATTGCAACAGGATCATTTTGATGATCTGCAGCGCAAGATAGAATACTCTCCCTAATCACACTCGCGATTTCTTTTGCATCTTCTATTTTTGCTGGTTCAATCATCTCAGCTTTCCTATTTTAAGTCGTTTGCCTATTATCAATTACTTTTATATTTTAAGTTACTTTAGACGTTTTAAGTTGCTTTAGTAGTTCACTTTTCACCTTTCACGTTGCACTCTCACTTTCACCACGCCCATTATGTTTTTCTAGAAATACTACGTCCACCCCTCAAATCATTCGATTAATCGTTTTTATTTAAAAATAAAAACTAATACAAATCAATATCTTATATTAATTTTAAAATAATTATCTAAAAAAAGTAAAAAATAAGTGTAAGAAAAGTCGCCCGTGCCACGTCTAATTAATAACAGACAAATAACTTGCCATTGATTTGAGTACGACATCATTGAAAGGGCTCTTAGTTTGTAGACTGTTATCACCTATCAATTATTTATCCCTATCAATGGAGTACATCATGAAAAAATCAGCATTTATTACCAGTTTAGCATTAGGTTCACTTATGACTATGAGTGGCGCTAATGCAGCAAACCCCTTTAATGCCAAACCTATGCTAAACGCGCACCAAAGTGATAGTAAAACAGCAGACGCTAAGTGCGGCGAAGGCAAATGCGGCACAGTCAAAAAACCTACCAAAAAAGCGGATGCCAAATGTGGTGAAGGCAAATGTGGTGCAAGTGAATAGCTTTCCCATAGCTTAAAACAGACAGTTACATACAAACGGACATTTATAAACTGAGCGCTGTTGTCACTTTCGCTTCGTAAACAGCACAACGTTTAAACCAATCAATCTTATCAAAAAGGGAATATTATTATGAATACTAAATCAATCGTTGCAAGTTTAGCCCTAGGCTCATTAGTTACCTTAGGTGGTTGTACATCAACCAACCCTTTTTCCGCTAATGAAATGGACTCAGGCTACAAAAACGGTGAAAAAGCCCATCAAGGGTCATGCGGTGCTGAAAAAAGTGCTGAAGGCAATTGCGGCGCCGATAAAAAAGCCGAAAGTTCATGCGGTGCAGACAAGAAAATGGATGCCAAATGTGGTGAAGCCAAATGTGGTGGCACTAAATAGCTTTAACAGACGCAATTTCCCATTACTGGGTTGACCTTCAAGGTTTACCCATCCAATCAGATTTATAAAGGACTACTATGACGTTACCAATGCCAAGCTCGTCTACAACCGTTAAAGATGCCACTGTTCAATCAAAAAAACAGTTAGGCGGAGCAGGGCTTGGGTTTCGTCGTGAGCTTTTGGCTGAGATGGGTAAATCTGATCTGTCTGCTATCGATTTTTTTGAGATATCGCCAGAGAATTGGTTAAACTCTAATGGTCAAATGGGCGGTCAATACCACAAGCAGTTAAGATCATTTACTGAACAACACCCCTTCGTTTGTCATGGCTTGTCGCTATCAATCGGTAGCACAGCCACTTTAGATACCGCACTTTTAAAAAATATCAAAGCCTTTATGCAGATCCATGATATCGGGCTATACACCGAGCATCTGTCTTGGTGTAGCGACACCTCGGGTCATTTATATGACTTGCTCCCTATCCCTTGTACTGAAGAGGCGGTTTATTGGGTGGCTGATAGAATTAAGCAGGCCCAAGATATTTTGGGTCAGCAAATTGGGTTTGAAAATGCCTCTTATTACTTTAGTCCCCCAACGAATGGCGTCAGCTGTGATATGAGCGATGCTGAATTTATCAGTGCCGTTGCCAATGAGTCAGACTGCTTATTGCATTTGGATGTGAATAATATTTATGTCAATAGTCAAAACTTTGGCTTTGATGCGCACGAGTACTTACGGCAACTGCCACTTGAGCGTACCTGTTATCTCCATGTGGCGGGGCATCATACTGAAGAAGATGGGCTGATTGTAGATACTCATGGTGCAAGCGTGATTGATCCTGTTTGGGCATTATTATCGGACGCTTATGCCCTTATCGAGCAAAAAACAGGACATCCTGCCAACACCTTACCGACCTGTTTGGAGCGCGATTTCAATTTTCCAAGTATGGATGAATTGATTGATGAAGTGGCCTATATTCGCCAGTTACAGGCTCAGTCAATTAAGCCACAAACGAGTTCTGCCCAAAAAGCGACGTTACCCTATCCGTCATTGTCTAGTTATAGGGCTAATAATAGTCAGCAGGCTAATCAAGGCCTGCAGACTAAGGATGGTCAGCATGACCTTATCTAAAGTGATTTCTGCTAACGCTGATACCTCGGTAGCTTCTGAATTAACAGCCACCTCATCTCTGGTAGAGTTTCAGCAAAATTTTGGTCAATATATACGAGAACAAAAGACCGGTATCGACAATCCCAACTCGGACAATGCTTCCCCTTATCTTACAAACGAGACTCATACACACGAAAATCTCACAAATGTGACTCTCGCAAACGGGGCATCCATCCCCAGTCGTATTGGTCATTTATATCAAACTCTTGTATTTAATAACATACGGGGCTTCTTAGATAAATGCTTTCCCGTTTGCCAAAGTTTGATTAGTGATGATAAATGGCTATATGTTTGCAAGCAGTTTTTCCTTAACCATCCTTGCCATAGTCCTTATTTCACAGAAATTAACCAGCACTTTGTCGATTATTTATCTGAACCTAATGTATTAGAACAATTAGAGCTTCCGCCTTATTTTGCCGAATTAGCACATTATGAATGGGTCGAGCTTATGGTCGATACCTATAGTCTCGACACTTTGCCAATTACCGCTCCGATGGTTAACACTGAGCAGCTTATCAGTGACTCGGCTTTGGATGACAGCGATTTAGATTTAAACGATATGGGTTTAAACGATTTGAGTGTAAGCTATTTAAGCATCAATCCAAGCGTTCAAAACTTACACTATCAGTGGCCGGTACACCTGATTAGCTCGGAGTTTCAACCCAGTAATCCTGAGGACAGTTTTTACTTGGTCTATAGAGATCATCAGAATAAGGTTCAGTTTATGACCGTTAATGCGCTCACTTATGCCCTAAATGACTTTATCCAAAGCCATGTCAGTAGCAGTAGCAATGTCGATAACTATAGCCCAATTATGGCAACTGACAGTGGTCTGACCAAATTGATGCAAGCGTTTGCTAACCACTTAGGATATGACGACGAGCAGATTTTAGTATCCTTTGGCATACCTTTAATTCATCAGCTAGTGGATCAGCAGGTTTTAATACCAATACCGGATAAAAAACTTAGGACTTACTAGAATAACTGTATTTAACTATTTATAGCAGCTAGGTGATAGCAGACTGGGAATTATTTATTAAACTTCTGGCACCACCTTTCAGACAGTGTCAATAAATGATACCCAGTCGCTATAGTCTTCATTATGCTTAAGTCCTAACCGTCCAAATATCTAGAACCCTTTTCTAACATTGAGAGTATCTTATGAGCTTTGCCAGCAACACCCTTAGACCCTTTAACGCCGTTATTTCTCGATTAGAATCGTTAGATTTTATTGCGCCTTTAGCGATACGCTTATACCTTGCGCCTATTTTTATCAGTGCAGGCTGGAACAAGGTCACAGGTTTTAATGACATCGTACAATGGTTTGGCAATAGTGATTGGGGATTAGGCTTGCCAATGCCTACGCTAATGGCAGTACTGGTTATTTTGGCAGAATTAGTGGGCGGCATTGCGTTATTATTAGGACTAGGCACCCGTTTTGTGTCATTCTCCTTGATTATTACCATGTTGGTGGCGATGTTTAGCGTGCACTGGGTCAACGGCTGGTATGCCATTACCCCGACCAATCCAGAAACCAGCCTTTCTAGCCTAATGAATACGTTTGGCTTTTGGGGCAGTGAGGCCAGTTTAGAGAATACCAATGAGGCGGCGGTACGCTTGGATAAGGCAAAAGAGATATTACAAACTCATGGTAATTATGACTGGCTAACCGAAACGGGTAATTTTGTGATACTAAACAATGGTATTGAGTTTGCGGCCACCTATGCAGTCATGCTACTGGTCACCTTATTTTATGGTGCGGGTCGTTATGTGAGTTTAGATTATTGGCTAAATCCTTCTGCCTCTAAGCGACAGTATCGCTACAAGACTTAATTAGCTTATACTTTTACTTATGATTTTGCTTATGCCTAAACCTTGCACTTTAAAGTTATACCCTGAATACTAACTACTAACTACTAACTACTAACTACTAACAACCGTATCCGATAACTTGTCTTGTTTGACAACGGTACATATAAGAGCTGTTAAAATGAACGACGTCAGTCAGCTTCCCGTCCCAGAGCATTCTAGTATTACCCCGCAGTTTGTCGAATCAGTTCGTCATCAAATGCTTGCATTTGCTCGCCTACAATTGGACGATTATCACTTGGCAGAAGATGTGGTTCAAGATGCGTTACTCTCAGCGCTACAATATAGTGATCAATTTAAAGGCAATGCCGCTTTTAAAAGCTGGGTATTTGCTATCTTAAAAAACAAAATTATTGATAATATTCGCAAAAATAGTAAGTACACCACGATATCGAGTCTTCAAGAGACTAGCGATGGCAATGAAGATAGCTTATTGGATGACCTATTTGATGAGGCTGGATCTTGGTATCCAGAGTGTAAACCGAGTCAATTTGATGACAGTTGGTGTGACCCTGAAGCCCATGTCCATACCGAGGGGTTTTGGCAGGTGCTCGAGGCCTGCTTAATTAATCTGCCAAATGAGCAAGCGCGCGCATTTTTAATGCGTGAATACATTGAGCTTGAGACCCGAGAGATCTGTGAAACGCTTTGCATAAGTAGCAGTAATTATTATGTGTTAATGCATCGAGCACGCCTAGGTCTTCAGACGTGTTTGTCCATAAAGTGGTTTAACTATGCTGACGAATAACGGCTTTCTTGGACAAGGGTTTTATAAAAAAGGTATAGTCAAAGAAGTTTTAAAAGGGTTATAAGGCAACCGAGTGCAAGTACTACTGTAGTAGGCTTAACGAGGGTAACACTGCAACCATTTAGTCGTTCGCTGACTATATTAGAGAGCTGTAGAGAATTCATCGATATTAAGGCTAAGGCGACATACACTATGAAAAACTGTAAACGTATCACCAAAATTGTCAGCGATGGGCAAGAGCGACCATTACATCTTGCGGAAAAAATACAACTGCATTCCCATTTAATAATGTGCCCTGGATGTCGAGCGTTCAAAGACAACAGTAAAACATTGAGTAAAATTATGAAAGACTTTCAGTCCAAAGATACTCATAGTCCCTCTGAAAATGAGTAGCACATCTAACAATTAACTTATCGATGAAGGCCAGTATATATACTACTTTAATGCTACTTAATGGCTTAAACGCTACTTAATGGTACAAAAGGGTTAATTGCTTGACCTAATCGAATTACTTGAAACTGTCGAATTAATTGAAATTGTCGAATGGCTTATAGTTGTCGGATGGCTTATAGTTGTCGAATGGCTGGCATACTAAGCCCTATCCACACCAAACCCGATCACATCATCAATATTTTTTGCACCCGTCATCACCATCATCAACCTATCAATGCCTAGCGCAATGCCACTACACGCTGGCAGCGCATCGCAAGCCGCCAATAGACGCTCATCGATTGGCATAACAGGCAACCCTCGCTGAGTCCGTTCAATATTATCCTGCTCAAATCGCGCCCTTAATGCTTGACTGTCTGCCAGTTCATCATACGCATTGGCAATCTCAATGCCATTGATATATAACTCGAATCGTTTGGCAACCTTATTACCGTCACTATCCGTTTCAATTTTTGCCAAAGCCGCGGTCGCAGGGGGATAATCGGTTATCAAAGTCGGACTATCGTGACCCAAATTAGGCTCTACTAGGTGGCTAAACAACAAATCTAGCCACCCTTGATGATCCTCCCCCAAATCGATACCAGACAGACCATTATGCTTTGCAATAGCCGATAAATTATGGCAATTGGCACTTAAAGGGTTTACACCCACATAATCCATATATGCTTGGCTATAACTGTAGTGTGTTAGTAACTGCTCACGCTCAAAAACCACAGTGAGCAATTCAGCCAGCTCTAAAGCCAGCTCATTTAGACTAAATCCAGGACGATACCACTCAAGCATCGTAAACTCACTGTTATGACGATGACCCACCTCATTATCTCTAAATACAGGACAAATCTGATAAATCGCCACTTGCCAAGCTGCCAACATACGTTTCATGGCAAATTCTGGTGACGTATGTAGGTAGTAAGTTGTTGGGGTATCTTGGAGAGTAATATTGGCAGAAATTGATGGCACAAACACATCTGTATTGCCTGCTTGAGAAAGCAGAGGCGTTTGTACTTCTAGTACGTTTTTCTGTGCGAAAAATTCTCGGATTTTGGCAAGCATCTCGGCACGTTTATGAGCCATCCCAAGGTTCATTGTAGGGTGGAAATCAAGTGATTGAGACATGGAAACACCCTATACAAATAGCCATTCACGGCGCAGAGAATAGTTTTTACGAAGAACATCAAACGCCTCAGCAGGTACAGCTTGCTCACTGCTATCGACACTGTCTCTAAGCAACTTATCATCTGCTTTAATATCATAAAACTCAGTCAGTTGTTGCGGATTATCTTTTAGCTGCTGCCACTTATATGGATTCTCAAGCAATAAATCAGCCATTAAGTCCTGCTCTTTAATGGTCAAGATATCTGTACCCCTCTCGCCATAAGAGCGTACAAAAGTATCAAAAATCATCTGCGTCCCTCGCAGCTTGCCCTCAAGGGTATAACCAGCAATATGTGGCGTGGCAATCGTTAATCTATTTAATAACTCGGCACTAACGGTTGGCTCATGTTCGAACACATCAAGCACAACCTGACGCTCAGGATGTTTATCCAAATTCGCCAATAAATCTGCTTCATTGACCACAGCACCACGTGAGGTATTGATTAGCATTGTATCTACCGGCATTTTTTCTAAAACAGTACTATTAATCATATGCTGGGTGGGCAACTCACTATAGCCCAGCATGGTCAATGGTACATGTAAGCTAATAACGTCGCTTTCACGAAGCACTTTATCAAAGCTTGCATTGTTAATCTTAGAATCAGCTAACAAAGGGTCATAACCTAGCACCTGCCAGCCTAAATCTAACGCATAACGGGCAAGGGTACTGCCAATATTGCCCAAACCGATAATACCTAACTTTATTGGCTCTATTGGCTTTATTGGTTTGGTAGGTGTATCTTTACTGTCTTTATATGCCCAATACTGAGGACGCAGTGTTAGGATGGCGCTAATGACATACTGCGCAACTGAGTGCTTACTACAGCCAGCTGCATTGGAAAAATGAACACCATGCTGAATTAGATAATCTTGATCGACATGATCCGTACCTATGGTTGCAGAGCCCACATATTTAACAGTGCTATTGTTTGCTAAAAGCGCTTCGTTTATTGGAGTAACTGAACGAATCAGTAATGCGTCAGGCTGATACTCAGCAATGACTTTGGTATCGATATCACGACCAGCCATCGCAATGAGATTAATAGACTGCTGCAACACTTGCTCATTAAAATAATCATGTAAATTCGCAATATTACTATCAGCGATTATGGTCAGCATACTTACCCTTTTTATTATATAAACGCTTTTATACCCTACTGGATATTGTAGGTGGCATTTTTTATACGTGCTTTTTTTTAAGTGTTTTTTTATAGTTTCTATTAATTAGTTTCTATTTATATAGGTGCGGTTTATTATAGGTGCTATTTAGCGTAGCTATTATTTTTCGTGGGTGCTATTAGCCGCCTTGGATTCATCTGTTGCATCGGTTGTATCTACCTGAGCGGAATCCTCTAAGTCAGGCGCTTTGCCTATGACGACAATATTGTTTTTCTTTAAGCTACTAGCATTTGAGTTACTGGCTTCATTAATATCAAGGTTAGCATTTGGGTCAGCTGCAGAAGGCGTTTGCGTCGCTTCTTTGTCTAAACCCTGTTCTAAACCTTGCTCTACACGATGTAAAGCAGAATCTGCGAACGGATATTTACTAAACGAGACCACATCAGGAGATATTTCAAATGACACAGGGGTTTCTGCAGGCGTCCATTGGTGACGATGGAGCCTGGTATAGAATGGCGCAAAAATCACATTACGGTGCTCATTAATCCATTCGCGCCATACAGCCAGAGCAATGGCTAACACCACAGGCCCAATAAACAGACCGACAAATCCAAAAGCGGTTAATCCGCCTAACACCCCAATAAAGATAATGATAAAAGGAATCTTAGTAGCGCCTGATATGACGATAGGACGAATTAAATTATCTACCCAGCTTATAACCAAAGTCCCCCATAACGCTAAGCCAATTGCTTCAGCAGCCATTCCTTGAGTAAATAGCCAAATACACACCCCGCCCCAAGCAAAAGGCGTACCAAACGGGATTAACGCAATCACAAAGGTCATTAGCGTTAACAAAATTGGACTTGGCGCCCCAGCAAAATAGTAGCCAATACCTGCCAAAAACGCCTGCGCCAAAGCAGTCAAACCAATGCCATACACAACAGCTTGGGTAGTAGATCCTACCGAATCAATGTAATTATCAATCCGATTGCCAATAATGTTACGCAGCGCTTGACGAATTTGTTTCATCAAACTGATACCATCACGGTAAAAGAAAAACAGCGTCATGAGCGCCATACCTAGCTTTGCCATGGTACTAAACGCCACATCTAACGCTACCTTACCGTAATACAAATGCGACTGCATCCACGCTCTAAATGCATTTAATGAAGCTTCAGGGTCTTTATTTATCTCCCACAAGATATCTTTGATCTGTTGCCCAATGACAGGTAAGTTCTTAATCTCTTCTGGCAAATCAACATAGCCTGCTTTGATACGGTGTAATAATGTACCGTACAAATTAAGCGCCTCTTGTTGTAAAACAAACAGCCCAAGCACGATGGGTACGCCTAAAATCAGTGATACAGTCACCGTCATGATACCGGCGCTCATATCAGAGCTTAATTTAACTTTTCGATAAAAGAAATTGTAAAGAGGGTATGTCACATAAGCCAAAATCGCTGCCCAAAGTGCAGGCACGATGAAAAACTGTACCACTTTAAAACACAGTATAAATAAGATAACCAACAATGTTGCGGTTAATATTCGCTGCGTAACCAGCTCACGTGTCCAGTTTTCAATCATGATAACGCATACCTAAAGAAATACAGTCTTAACAATGCCTCAAATACGATGCCACAGATTCGATACTATAATATTTAATACTATAAGGTTCGAAAGTATAGATTCGATAAAATAAAAAATAATCTTAAGAGAGTTATGATAAAAAGAATAATGTCAAAGAGTGACGCTTAATATTATGCGATAAAGTCATATAAATGAGTAATGCTAACTTGTAATTATTACTTACAATATTACTGCTAGAGCATTAGAGCTGCTGAGAATCTAACACATTATCTTAAAGTCAAAATATTGAGGAAACGAGTGCAAACACGACCGTTAATAAGTTCAGTGAGCTTGACATATAGTCGGCGAACTTATAAAGAGTCACGGTGTTAACCTCGTTAAGCCTACCCTAGTAGTACTTGCACTCGGTTGCCTTGTGACTACTTTAAAGTTCTTTGACTATAGGGAGTTATATATCAAAAAAGGTTAAATTTTCAAACGTTAGATATCAAAAAGGACATAATCGAACGTTATGCCCTCTTAAAAAGACTGGTATTTTTAAAAACCAATTAGGATGTCATTAAATCTGTAACTCGCCGACATCGGCAACCGTCAAGAATAACTCACGTACCTGTTTTAACAAGGACAATCTATTAGACTTCAACGCGTCATTGTCGCTATTCACCATTACATTATCGAAGAAATCGGTAAGGGGTGATTCAAGTTTCGTTAAGGCCTGTAGAATATCGTTATACTTAGCTTCGGACTGTAGCGGCGCGACTGTTTCTTGTGCCTTGACTACGGCATTGTATAACGCTTGCTCGGCCGCTTCTTTTAATAAGCTTTGGGTCACCCTATCACTAACCTTACCTTCAGATTTGGCTAAAATATTGGCCACACGTTTATTAATTTCAGCTAAGGTGGCCGCTTGAGGCAGCTTACGGAATGCACTTACCGCATGGATACGCTGGTCAAAGTCCATTGGTACAGCGGGGTCGATGGCTAAAACCGCTTGAATCGTATCAACACTCATACCTTGCTCGACATACATAGCACGATATCGTGAGTTCACAAAATCAATAACTTGGGTTAAAGTTTCCTCACTATTTTCGAGCCTACCCTCGTAATTTGTAATGGCTTGCTCAATTAGCTTATCTAGATTAATAGGCAGCTGTTTTTCAATCAGGATACGCAGTATCCCAATTGCTGAGCGGCGTAGGCTAAACGGATCTTTTGATCCCGTTGGCGCTTGATTAATACCAAAGATACCGACTAACGTATCCAAACGGTCGGCCAATGCTAAGCAAATACCGATTGGCGTTTGCGGCAATACATCACCACTAAACTTAGGTAAATACTGCTCTTCGATAGCCGCTGCTATGGTTTCTGGCTCCCCATTCAATCGCGCATAATAGGTACCTGCAATACCTTGTAATTCCGAAAATTCACCAACTAAGGTACTGGTTAAATCAGCTTTAGACAATATCGCAGCGCGTTTAGTTTGCGCGATATCAATATCAGTATAACCTTCTATGTTATCTTCTATTAATAGTGAGGCAATTGAGGCTGCAAGTTTGGCAATGCGTTCAGACTTCTCCCAAATTGTGCCTAATTTATCTTGGAATACGCGTGTTTTTAGACTCTCAGCCATTTCAATTAGTGGCTGCTTTTGATCTTGCAGGTAGAAAAACTCAGCATCTGCCAAGCGTGGACGCACAACCTTTTCGTTACCGCTAACCACTTGACTTGGGTCTTTGGATTCAATATTACTGATGAAAATAAAGTAAGGTTGTAGCTTACCGTCTTTATCAGTTAAGCAAAAATACTTTTGATCCGCTTGCATGGTGCTGATTAAAGCTTCTTGAGGCACTTGCAAAAACCGCTCTTCAAAGCTGGCTCGTAGTGCTACCGGCAAGTCTACTAATGAAGTAACTTCATCAAGTAACTCTTGCGGCACGATGGGCTGCGAATCAACCTCATCTGCTAATGATTTAACTCGCTCTAAAATGGTTTGCTGACGACGATCAAAATCTGCTATCACTTTATTGTCTTCAAGCAGGCTTTCATAATCTTTAGCATGACTAATCGTAAACGCAGTTGGGGAGTGATAACGATGTCCTAAGGTTTGATTAGCAGACGTTAAGCCTTGAATTTTTGCTTCAATAACTTGATCATCTTGCATAAGTACCAACCACTTAACAGGACGCACAAACTCTTCACGACTAGCACCAGAGCGCATACGCTTGGCAATCGGTAGATTGTCTAATGCAGTTTGAAAAATAGCAGGCAATAGCTCAGTTGTTGCTTGACCATGTACAGTTAAATCATAACCAATGTAATCCCCTTTGTCGGTATTGATGGTTATTAAGTCATTTACATCTACGCCCAATCCTTTAGCAAAACCTTGTGCTGCGCGTGTGGGGTTGCCCTCGCTATCGTAAGCGGCTTTAACGGCTGGACCGCGTTTTTGCTCACTACGGTCTGGCTGCTTTTCGCTAATGCCCTCAATTTGGATGGCCAAACGACGTGGTGCGGCAAAAGCTTTGATCTGATCATAACTAATATTGGCGTCTTTTAGTTGACTCTCAACGCTTGCTTTTAGCGAATCGCGTAGGGGTTTTAGACTCTTTGGTGGCAGCTCTTCACTACCAAGTTCAAATAAAATTGTGCTCATGTGGCTCTCTGTGATTATAAGATGTTATAAATATTTATCTCGCTATTGAGTTCAAGTGTGCAGGCTTGACGTGATCTACTTTTGATTGCCGCCTTTCTTAATGGCTTGTTTGTCTTTCTTCCCGTCTTTCTTGCCATCCTGCTTCTCGCAAGCTTCAGCACTCTCATGTGGTAAATACTTTTTCAAAGCCGCTTCTTTATGCGCCTCATCTGCCAGTGGGAATCCAAGTTTTGCGCGTGCCTGAACATAACCTTGCGCAACTTTACGCGCCAAGGTACGCACTCTTAAAATAAAGCGTTGACGTTCCGTGACTGATATTGCGCCACGAGCATCTAATAGGTTAAAGGTGTGCGACGCTTTTAATACCATCTCATATGCTGGCAAAGGAAGATCCGCTGCTACCAATTTATCCGCTTGCTGCTCATAAAAATCAAATAGTTCAAACATTTTTGGTACATCGGCGTGTTCAAAGTTATAAGTAGATTGCTCTACTTCATTTTGGTGGAACACGTCGCCATAGGTCACTTTACCAAATTCACCATCGGTCCACACCAAGTCATAAACACTATCGACACCTTGGATATACATAGCCAAACGCTCAAGGCCGTATGTAATTTCACCCGTCACCGGGAAGCATTCAAGCCCGCCCACCTGCTGAAAATACGTAAACTGAGTGACTTCCATACCATTAAGCCAAACTTCCCAGCCAAGACCCCACGCCCCTAGTGTGGGCGACTCCCAGTTATCTTCTACAAATCGCACATCATGCGTGAGCGTATCGATACCTATGGCTTCAAGTGAACCCAAATAAAGCTCTTGAATATTGGAAGGATTAGGCTTCATCACCACTTGGAACTGATAATAGTGCTGTAGACGATTTGGGTTATTACCATACCGGCCATCCGTAGGCCGACGTGACGGCTGCACATACGCTGCGTTCCAAATTTCTGGGCCTAATGAGCGTAGAAACGTGGCAGTATGAAACGTGCCTGCACCCACTTCCATATCATATGGCTGTAATACCACACATCCTTTATCTGCCCAATAGGTTTGCAACGTTAAAATGAGTTCTTGAAATGTCATAAAATAGCCATGTTTTGAAAGAAAGAAATAATAAAAATAAGGGTTGATGATCAACAAATAATAAAGCTTGTATATTTTGATATAAATACATAATTTTTAATACGCTAACCTTACTAAAAAAACGCGAATTTATCTAGGGTCTGCGCAATATTCGAGCATTAGGATACAAAGGCACTAATGTACACAAAAAAATACCTAGATGGTTAGCCATCTAGGCAGGAGGAAAACAAATCGGAACTTTAATTTAATTATTAGGAATTTAGCTATAATAAGGGATGTTGTGATATTTTTGAAAGTTATAATGTAAAAGGTAAAAAGTTGCTTGAATTAATAGGTGCTTAAATTAACAAATGCTTGAATTAATAGGTGCTTAAACTAAATTACCTTAAAACCCTAACCCTGTACTTTCAAACCAATAACTATAAACTTTTAAGTAATACATAAAACTTAAAAATGTTTAAACATAAGAATCTACAGATGCTTTAGGCATTATTAGCCATAAAATTAAATAGATTAATATACCAGGTACGCCAGTACTTGCACTCGAAATAATCACGAATAAAATACGAGTTAAGTTAGGTGACCAACCAAAATATTCTGCAATACCGCCCATCACACCTGCAATCATTTTATGATTACGTGAACGATGTAATTTATTAAGTCTTTGCATTTACATAACTCCTTTATATAATGAGATATCCGTCCAAAGCTACTTAAACACTATTAACACCACGACAAATTAACGCTATGATACCGATAATAGCTGTCAATTATTTAACCTATAACTCATAAATAAATTAATATATTTGTGCGGAGATATTTAGAATATCTCAAATATCCAATGTCGTTCTATTATAGCTAAATTGAGTAAAAATGCTGTTTATCCTTTATAAGGAATTTGTAAGTTTGTAGTCAAAGAATCTTTCCAAATTTTCGCAACTGTCACTAAAGCATAAAACAGATGTACAATGTAACTATATGATTCTATTGGACTATTAATAATTAACAGAATTTAATATCAAGCAGCCTATCTATAATTTTATATAACCTGTAGATTGAATTTTGTAGAATAAACTCCCTTAATATAACCCTCGACAAGATCTATAATATATTTGCGTTCATATACATTTAATAAGCCGCTCTAAGGACAAGTTATGCAAAAATCCGGACTTATGATAGGACATTTCGAACCCCTACATTTAGGACATATTCGCACTATTTTGCATGCTTCTTCTTTGGTCGAAGTTTTGCATATTGTGATAACCCGGCACCCCAACCCGAATCCTAAGTTTCCAGTGACTTTGCAAGACAAAGCGCGCTGGTTGCAGATGGCCTGTAGCGATCTTCCTTTTATCAGGATTCATGTGTGCGATGATTTTTCATTCCCAGTACATGATAGTGTTGAAGACATTACAATTAACATTGATGCCTACAACGCCAAAATCGATTATATTCAAGATAAATTTTCGATAGATAAAGATAACGTATTACTGGTTACCGAAGGTCACCCCCTATCTAAACCTGCGGTGACTACGTCATTAAATATGGACGTCACCAGCACCCCTCTTCATCCTGAGTTTGATAGTACAGCGATTCATTTTAACCCGATTGCCAACTGGGACATTATTCATCCCGAAGCTCGTGGCAGTTACACCCGAACAGTCGCTATCGTTGGCGGTGAAAGCTCTGGAAAAACAACTTTGGCGCACAAACTTGCCAATTATTACGGCGCTGACTTGGTGTTAGAAATGGGTAGGCTGTATGTCGGTACCGATCTAGGGGGTACTGAGGTGGGTTTGCAATATAACGACTACGGTCCAATTGCACTTGACCACGCCCAAGCCATGCGTGAGATCATGTACCAAGCGCAAGCGCCTATTACAATTGTGGATACTGACTTTGTCACGACACAAGCGTTTTGTGAAGAATACGAAGGTCGTACTCATCCTTTTGTCACGGCGTGTATTGAAGAGTTTCGCTTCGATCATACTTTATTTTTGGCCAATAACACCCCTTGGGTTGCTGATGGTATGCGCTCACTGGGCTCTGAAACAGCCCGAGACCGTTTTGAGAGTCGCTTGGTAGATATTTTTAATCGTCATAATATAGATACTTTCCGTATCTCTAGCCCAGACTATTTCCAGCGTTATGCCGATGCCATCAATTATATTGACAAAAATATTTATAATACAACGCGCTAAGTAAGGTTTATCATAACGATCAAATTTTGCTATTATCGCCCTAACGTCTCTCATCAAGCTAGTGGTTTGGTTATGTGTTTAGAGATTCGGTTACGGTAGGTCATTGATTCAGGATTTCAGCGATTCACATTAACTTTCATCGATTCACATTAACTTATGGATGTTAATCACACCTTCTAAACCAGAACCACAACTATAAAGGACTCATATGCGCATAAAGTTTTTGGATAATATTACGGGAAAATGGGCCATGCAATGGATTGTTGCATGGTTTTTATTTGGTGTTATTGCATTGAGTTCAGGGTTTTGGCTAACTACTGAGCATGAGACGTTAGATTGGTTTTATTTGGGCGTCTCATTGGTCGGCTTAGTCTGTGTGGTATCGCTATCCTTTCGCAAAAACGTAATGGGTAATGGACTGGGTATGGCAGCAACCGCTGGTGAAGTGGTGGTGCAAGCTACCTCTGGCGCTGTTGGCTTAATGCTTGCTCCTTTATTTAATTTCTTTACGCATGTGTATGGCTTGTTTTATTGGTCTAAAAATACAGATGCTGATGGTAATATGATACCCAAGTCAGCGACCAAGTGGGTATGGATGGTGACCATTGCTTTTATTGCTATTGGCTTGGCTTTATTCCCTATAGTCAACGAATGGCTTGCGCATCAAGGTTATGCGGTCGTTAAAAATGATGGCAGTCAGTTCTTAGGTAAGATAGACTTTTATTGGATTAACGTCTTTGCCTTTATACTGTCCATTACGGCGCAAGCTACTATGATTCTGCGTTATTCATTTAATTGGTGGATATGGATTATGGTTAATTTCGTATGGCTAATTGTAAACCTCATGACGGGCAATTATATTTTTGCCATTCAAACTATGGTGTATCAAATTAATTCTTTTGTTGGTTTGTATGAATGGCAACGAAACGCCCGTGATAGCACGTCTTAATAGCCATATAAACCTCATCGTTATCAACTGTATGCTTTAGACTGTATGTTAGGTACTGCGTGCTTTATATAATACATTAGAGTGAGGTATTAAATACGATGTTCCATAAAAAATACCGCGACTCTCTCGCGGTATTTTTATAGATAAGAGTTTATTGGAGCAGGTTATACTTTAATAAATCAAGCCAATGATCAAATAAATCTTACCACAAATGAATTAAACCTTGTTAGGCGTATAGTCTTTAAGCGCCGCAATACGATCATCTAATGAAGGATGCGAGCGAAAGAAGTTAGCAATGCTAAAGCTTTGCGTCTGACCGGTCGCTATCGCAAACGCCTTCATGTTATCTGGCATTTGGGCAGGGCTGGCTTCAACAGGTCGCAGGGCATCAAGCGCACTTACCATTTTGTCACGGCCTGCAAGCTTTGCGCCCATCTGGTCAGCACGGTATTCACGCTTACGCGAGAACCACATCACAATGGCGGATGCTAAGAATCCAAGCAATATATCCATCACAATACTGGTGACAAAATACCCAATACCGGGGCCATCTTCGTTTTTAAATACCACTCTATCTACAAAGCTACCCACGATACGTGCAAAGAACATCACAAAGGCATTTATCACCCCTTGAATCAGCGCCAAAGTCACCATATCACCATTAGCGACGTGGCCAATTTCATGCGCCAACACAGCTTCTACTTCATCTGGCGTCATAGAGTGTAGCAGTCCTGAAGACACGGCAACTAAGGCTTTGTTTTTATTCCAACCCGTTGCAAAGGCATTTGGCTGTGCATTATCAAAAATCCCTACTTCTGGCATATCGATATTGACTGCTTTGGCTTGCTTTGCCACTGTATCCATCAACCATTTTTCTGTGGCGTTACTTGGAGTGTCGATAACGACTGTCCCTGTTGAGCGCTTTGCCATCCATTTTGACAATAATAGAGAGATCATTGACCCTACCATGCCATATATCGCACACATTACCGCTAAGCTACCTAGATTCAGACCGCCCACACCATGTACAGACCCTAGCCCAAAGACGCTAGACAAAATACTAAATACAATGCCGAATACAACCAGCACTGCTAAGTTTGTTAATAAAAATAACCCCACACGCATCATACGCTTTACTTCCTTTTCAAAGTTTCAATACAACGTCAACGCCCATATTACTTAATCATTCCGTATCATTCAACGGTGTAGAATGTATCCATTAAATGATGTCACATAACTTATGACTAATAACTTATGCTAGATAGCTTATAAATAGCTTTTAAATAGCTTTTAAATAGCTTTTAAATAAAGATAACCGATATAACTGGGTTTACTGCTGCTGTTGTCCTACTCTTGTTTAAATACTTAAATACTTATGTTAGTTAATAAAATGGGGGTGGTGAGGTCTTTATTCAATATTTCTTGCTGATTAACTATAACTTACTTATTCAATATTACTTCGTCATTCAATCTAGGGCGCCTCTCTTATCTATAAATTAAAAATTAAGTTGAACATCAAGCAGATAGGCTATGCAATTAACTTATGTGTTTACATTACCTATGTGTTTACAACAAGCTAGCTACCTGCAATAATAGAATTCTACATTCATCACTAATAAGGACATTAGGATGTCATCTCGTAAGCAATCTACCAAACGCTCCTTAGAACAATGGCTTGCTGACTATGCGGTTAGCCATCAAAACCCAATTAATAAAACCATTCACTGGCTGTGCGTTCCTACCATTTTTGCCAGTATTTTAGGTATGGGGATGTCAGTCGCTGCATGGTTCACTATCGTGGTCGCCATGTTGATAGCCATATTTTACTTCAAACTGTCCCCGCCTATGTTCGTTGCAATGGGCATATTTACGCTGATTTGTTTTTCAGTAATTGCCCTATTACCTATTGGCTTTAAAGGATGGGCGGCTGTATTTGTCGTGGCATGGATTGGTCAGTTCATCGGGCATAAAATAGAAGGCAAAAAACCTTCTTTCTTTGAAGACCTACAGTTCTTACTGATCGGACCAGCTTGGGTTGCCAATACTTTGTTTTTACGTCGTAAAATTAAACCTACTCAGACTGCTTGAGTCAGACTGTTTAAGTTTTATACGTATCGGTGAACATGGATGCATATTTGATCAGTTTGATATGTATTTTATATACTAAAATACAACCAAATTGCTTCAAACAGCAGTAGCCTTGTGTGTGCTAAACTTATATATTTATTAAACTTTATCGCTTTAAATATAAGTATTACTAATAAATGTTTATGCGTACTTAATTATCTATCTAGTAATAGTTTAAGTCAATTATTAAGCTTTAGGATCATCATAAGGAGATTAACTGTGAAAATATTAAAAAATGCTGTCACTATCGCCGTTTTAGCAGGACTTGGTACGTTAAGTGTGGCCAGTAATGCCGCTACTTATGAAATTGACCCGCATCATGCCAACGCACGTTTTTCGGTAGATCATTTCGGTACTTCTACCAACGCTGGTGGTTTTTATGGTTTAACAGGTATTGTAGAGTATGAACCTAATAAGCGTGAAGGCTTTGTTGGGGTTACGATTCCAATTAGCAGTATTGATACTGGTAATCGCAAGTTTAACGACCATTTAAAGTCTGCTGATTTCTTTAATGTTGAGGAATATCCAACAGCTTACTTCAAGTCTACAGATTGGGTATTTAATGGCAATAAAGTTGCTGCCGTGAATGGGCATCTTACGTTGCTTGATCAGACTCACCCTGTTACACTGACAGCCACTAAGTTTAACTGCTATGATAGCCCCTTACTAAAAACCCAAGTATGTGGTGGCGATTTTGAAACCACTATCGACAGAACTAAATGGGGTATCGACACCTACACTGATGGCGGCATGATGAAGGATATTAAGCTTAAAATTCAAATCGAAGCTGGTTTGAAAAAATAAAATCTATATATGATTAAGCTTTTTAAGAAGGCGCTACTTCATAGTTGAGTATCGCCTTTTTTTATACTCTATTTTTGACTGCTAATATTCTTGCTATATTAAGTACAATGTATTAAAACGCCATACTTGGAAAATCACGCATGAATTTTATGCCCAACATCAGACGAATTTATGCTCGAGACCCAACTGAGCCACATCGCGCTTCAACTACACTCGAGTTATTATTTGATTTGGTATATGTCATCGCCGTCTCTGCCGCGGCAGAAGGCTTTTATCATCGGTTGAGTGAACATGATTTAAGTGGGTTTATTACTTTTACTTTAGCATTTTTTATCTTATGGAATGCGTGGACCAGTTTCACTTGGTTTGGCTCAGGCTACGATCCCGACGATACGCCTTATCGTCTTTCCGTCTTAATGCAAATGTTTGGCTCGTTGTTGATAGCGGCCAATATTAGTCGGTTTTTTGATCAGGGCCTTATTTGGATAGGCGTCGCCGGTTACGCCATTATGCGCCTTGCAAGCTGTAGCCAGTGGTATCGGGTCTACAAACACTTACCTGAGCACAGACAAGTTGCTAGACGCAGTATCATTGGACTACTTGGCTTACAGGCCATGTGGATCAGCTGGCTGTTTTTACCGCCTGTACTACAAACGCCGGCACTTTTTGTCTTTGTCATCGCTGAGCTAATTATGCCTATTTGGGCTCGTGCTGAGCAATTTAATAATTGGCACCCTAGTCATTTAGCCGAGCGGTATGGGCTATTAACCATTATCGTATTGGGTGAAGGAATTCTAGGAGTAAGTGGCACCATCCGCTATTTATTAGCAGATCCTGCTTACAACGCCAGCGATATATTGGTCACAGGGTCAGGTATGGTAGCGCTTTTATTTGCATTATGGTGGCTGTACTTTAGCGTACCATTTGATGCTATTTTAAAAGAAGAGAGACGACGTCATGATTTGATTTCTTTTGGGTATGGACATTTTTTTATTTTCGCTTCACTAGCAGGTATTGGCAGCGCTTTAAACTTAGTCCCCGATGCGATGGATTATGCAGTCGAAGCCTCTGCTAAGTCAGTACACCATGCGGTAACGATGCCCTATGCTATGGGTATGGTAATGCTTCAACTGGCGGCATTTTTGGTTATCCTATGGGTGCTGCGCCGCCTGATCTGTCGCAGCTCGCAGTATAATATTCTGACGTTACTCATCGCTTTAGCTATCATTGGCATTAGCTTTTATGCCGTTGTACTCGGTCTGCCCATTACCTATGGCATTTGGCTTAGCGTACTTGCGCCTATCTTAATGACTTTCAACTTTAATCGAAGTCAAAGCGCCTTGCATTAAAGGGATATTAACGAAATAGTAATGGGCTAATAACGAGTTAAAGAGCAGCCCAAGTAATAAGAGCAATGAACAAGATAAATGAAAAAGATAGCACTTACGCTGTCTTTTTTTATGATAGCTGTTTTTTATTAGATTAAGACGACTTAATCCGCAAGCGGCTTGATTAGCTCAAAGCGAGGTATCTGCTTGCCATCTCGCTCTATGGTTTCGGTAAACATCTCTAGCGGGCGTACCCACACCCCATACTCACCATACAGACAGCGATAGACTACAAGATCTTCTTCTGTTTCAGAATGATGGGCGGTATGCAGCACCTGATATAGACTGCCCTTGTAATGGCGGTAGATACCTTGGGGCACGTGATGTTGATTCATAGCCGTTTCCTAACAAATTAGATTCATATCAATAGCATAGCCAGACTCTTTTAATTCCCTTGCAACCTGATATTTCCAAGCACCTTTATCGTCCATAGTTTCATATACCATACCTGATATATCATTAGGAATTTCTACAGTTTCTTTAACCAGTGCAACGACATTGTTACGACCGATTTTGCCAATAAGTAACCCATGTTCAAACACTACATTTTGTCTTGCTCTAGGTTTAAGATCATCCAAATCAGTCTTAACAGAACCAATATCGCATGGCGTATAAAGCACAATAGCAAAACCAACATCAGTATACTTTTCTAGCTTTTCAATAATGGTTGCACCCGAATTTGCTTGCTCATGCAAAATGATCGCTTCTAATTCTAGACGTTCTATAAACCTTGCGACATCAATTTTAGCTTCATTATCGCGACCATGTACAATAAAAACCTTAGAATTAGCTTCCATAGTTGTTGGTTCTGTTTTCTCTATCGTTTCTATTCTTTGTGCAAACAGCTTTGAATCTACTATAACAGCATCAATAAGACTTAAAGCTCTTTTATGCCCTCTTTCCCATGATTCTTTAAACCTAGCTCGATTGCTACTTCCACTAATAGAAATAATACCTGGCGTAAAACTAATTCTATCAAAACTTGCTATATGCTCTGTATTATCACCCAACAACTTTCTAGTTACGGTTTTAAACCTTATAGATAGGCCTTCTTGTTTATCATGGTTTTCATAAGTTAATTTTTGAAAATCCTGTTTTAGATTCTCAAGAATTTGAATTTCATTCATATTCTAACGTCCTATTAGTCTTTTAAAAGCACCTTAATGCTTATATAGTCATCTTTGACAAACAATCACATTAACCACGATAAATTTAAACAAGAATATGACGTGACCGCTAGCCCCGATTGCAGCGGATATACTGTGGCGATGAGTGAGCTGCGAGGGCTTAGCTTGGGGTGGCTCACGAAGTAAGAGACACTCCAAGCTTTAGCCATTCGCCTCACTTAGACCCACAGATAGTAGCAAAAAGCAGGAATAGCTACTATATACTGCTAAACAATACAGTATTAAGCCACCGTCACCCTAGCAAACGCCTTTTTGCCCGCTTGAATCACAACGGTTTGTCCTGAGGTTAAGCTAAAGCCTGCATGTACTTCTTCACCGTCGACTTTGACTGAGTTGCGTTTTAGCATGTCTTTGGCAGCGGCGTTGTTTTTGGCAAGTTCGGCTTGGTTTAGAATTTGGGTGATGAATAATGCATCTTGACCATCAGGAAGCTCAAGCGTTACTTCTGGTAGATCGACAGGCAGCTCACCATCCGCTAAGACGTTACCTGCTGACTTATGCGCGTTCTGGGCCGCCTCTTTGTCATGGAAACGCTCAATTAACTCTTCGGCTAGAATGCGTTTTATTTCTTGTGGATTACGTCCCGCTTCCATCTCTTTCATTAGCGCATCGACTTCATCCATCGGCTTAAAGCTCAAAAACTCATAATAGCGGCGGATAAGCGTATCTGGCATGGAGAGCAGCTTTTGATACATAGTACCCGGTGCATCATCGATAGCCACATAGTTACCTAACGACTTAGACATTTTATTGACGCCATCTAGCCCCTCTAAAATCGGTACGGTAATACATACTTGCGCCTCATGACCATAACGGCCTTGCAAGGTGCGACCCATTAATAGGTTAAAGGTTTGGTCAGTACCGCCCATCTCTACGTCCGCTTCGAGCGCTATAGAATCATACCCTTGCACTAATGGATACAAAAACTCATGAATCGCAATCGGGGTTTGCGCCGCATAGCGCTTTGCAAAGTCATCACGCTCAAGCATACGAGAGACGGTCAACTGGCTTGCCAACTGAATCATCTCGCCTGCGCTCATGTCATTAAACCACTGCGAGTTGAACACCACATGAGTTTTGTCTTTGTCTAAGATTTTAAATACTTGCTCGGCGTAGGTTTTGGCATTGGCCATGACCTGCTCATCAGTCAATGGCGGACGCGTTGCATTCTTACCAGAGGGATCACCAATTTTGGCAGTATAGTCGCCAATCAAAAAATAGATCTCATGGCCTAAATCTTGAAAATGCTTTAGCTTGTTGATCAATACCGTATGTCCCAAATGCAAATCTGGTGCGGTGGGGTCAAACCCTGCTTTGATTTTGAGTGGACGGCCTTGCTTTAACTTAGCAATCAAATCTTCTTCTGAAAGTATCTCGTGCGTCCCACGCTGAATGATGGCCAGTTGCTCGTCTATTGATAAGGCTTTGGCTGCTTGCTCTGATAACGCTGTACTCATGATTTCCTCTTTACGGGTCTTGAATTGATAACTTGAGTGGATAAGATGTTATGACGAATGATGTTAAGATGGACAAAGTATACTATAGTCAGTTTAATCTATCAGTCACTTTAGTATAATACCGCTAGAATCGCTACTTATAGTCAAAGAAGTCAAAGCTTAGTGAGGGTAACATCCTAACCGTTTAATCGTTCTCTGATTAGGGGCACGCCTTAGACTGGTATGTCTTCTTGTATATAATTTGATTTCTTGTTTATTTAACCTTTATTCAATATTTCAACTAGGTCTTTTCATGCCAAATATCTCCGAGCACGATGATGATTCGAACCCTGCAATTATGACAGATGACTTTAGTGAGGTGTTAAATCAGACGCTGTTTGAAAGCTTTGATACGGGTTATTATATTGGGATGATGTCTGGTACGAGTTTGGACGGTATGGATGCTGTCATAAGCCAGTTTGATGACAATGACTGTGAAAAAATCGTCGCCACTCACTCCAAAGACTTTCCCGATGACCTGCGTAGCGTATTATTAGCGCTTTGTCAGCCTAATGGAACGCAGCAGCTTGATCAATTAGATATTAGCACTATTGCACATCTTAAGCCTCAAAGTGAGCTTGAATGGTTTGGATGGGCTAGTAAGGCCTATGCTGAATTTGCTAGTACCGTGGTCGATGAGTTACTCAAAAGCTCAGGGTTCTCAGCAGAGTCAATCTTGGCCATTGGCTGCCATGGTCAAACGGTTCGCCATCGTCCGAATTTAGGCTTTAGCTTACAACTGGTAGACCCAAATATTATTGCTGAACGTACTGGCATTAGTGTCGTGTCTGACTTTCGTCGTAGAGACATGGCGGTGGGTGGCCAAGGCGCACCTCTAGCCCCTGCTTTTCATTTGGCTCAGTTTGCTGCTTCTGAAAATGCCAGTGACAATGACAATAATAGTAATAGTAACAGAGATAATGATAGTCATGACGACCTTATAGTGGTTAACCTTGGTGGTATAGCCAATATAAGCGTCTTGCCAGCAAAGCATAAAGATAAGGTTACTGGCTACGACACTGGACCTGCCAATATTTTGCTCGATGCTTGGTATCAAAGCAATCACCCTGATTCTGAAATACTATATGACGAGTCAGGCAGATGGGCACAGTCTGGTACTGTCAATACAGATCTACTCGCACAGCTAAAAGCTCATCCTTATTTTAGCCTTAGCACTCCTAAGAGTACAGGTCGAGAAGACTTCAACCTACCTTGGCTGACCGAACAACTTGAACAGTTTAGTCTTAACCAGTCGAACGTGGCTAATGTAGACACTCAGCAGCCTGTTGATACCGCCTCTGTACAGGCGACCTTAACCCAGCTTACCGCTGAAACTCTTTGCGAAGCGATTATTGCGGAACAAAAGCGATTACAATTGAAATCGGGCAATATCATAGTTTGCGGAGGTGGCGCTTATAATAAGACATTAATGCAAAGTATTGCTCAGCTACTGCCCCAATGGAAAGTCAGCACCAGTCAAGAGTTTGGGATAGCGCCGACTTGGGTAGAAGCCATGGCATTTGCGTGGTTGGCTCGCCAAACCATTATGGGTGAAACAGGTAACTTGCCTGCGGTTACTGGTGCCAATAAAGCTGTGGTATTGGGGCAGGTTTGTTTTGCTTAAACCAAACTCTTAAAGACTAGCCTAAAGACTGTACCCATTGCACTATTTGATGACTTGGCAAAGCACCAGACTGTCGGCCAATCTCTTTACCACCTTTGAACGCTACTAGGGTAGGCAGGCTGCGTATATTGTACGGCGCCGCAGCCTGTTCAAATTGATCTGTCTGTAGCTTAGTAAACACCACATTGGGCAGCTGTTTTGCCGCTTTCTCAAACTCAGGCGCCATCATATGGCAAGGCTGACACCAACTTGCCCAGAAATCAACAATAGTAAGTACATCGTTCTTTTGAATGGTTTTTGCTGCGGTTTGACTTGTTAAAACGACGGGAGCTGAGGTCAATAAAGTGTGTTTACATTTGCCGCACTGAGGCATCTCATTCAGACGCTCATTAGGAATACGGTTGGTGGCAGCACAATTAGGGCACACGAGATGTGATGAGGAAGTTGACATAGATATATCCTTGTTTATTCACAGTTAACTTTAGTCAATCAATCTTAACAGTGGTACAAGTCAAGCGTATGCAAGTACTACTAGCGTAGGTTAAGCGAGTTAAACGCTGTAACACTTTAAGAGTGGTTCGACTATATAATACTTTTATGACAGCAGGGCAATAAATTATCAAGCCCTCAACGGTTAAGTTATGAGCGTAGTATCTTTTTTATTTATCTAGAATGCTTAATTTATATGACTTAAGATGTGTTGCAAGCCAATAACTTATTTGACCCACAAATGCTGTTAGAATAGAGGTGTTTATACAAATTAATCTGACAAAATAATGGTCAATTATCTATTACTTTTTATATTATCTGTTCATCGCTTAACTGTTCAGCAATTAACTGCTTAGGAATAAACAGTTTATCAATCAACCGTTTATTTGTCGCTATTTGACGCTTTTGAAGGTCTGAGAACTTATGTCTCGCATACCCTCCCGCCTATTGCCGACATGGCTCACACAATATTCATCTGCCCATTTGTCGACTGATATTATTGCAGGATTGGTGGTGGGCGTATTGGTTATCCCCCAAAGTTTGGGCTACGCCGTACTGGCAGGCCTACCTCCTGAATACGGGCTGTATGCATCAATTGTACCTGTATTGGCTTACGCTTGGATTGGCTCTAGTAATGTGCAAGCAGTCGGTGCTGTGGCTATCACGGCCATTATGACAGCCAGTGGTCTACATGGATATGCTGAACCAGGAAGTGCTCAATATGCTTTATTAGCAAGCTTACTGGCAGGCATGATCGGTATCTTGCTATGGGTTGCAGGACGTTTAAAGCTTGGCTGGATTATGCAGTTTATCAGCCGCGGCGTCTCAGCCGGGTTTGTAAGTGGTGCAGCTGTTCTTATCTTTTTGAGTCAAATTAAGTATATAACAGATATTCCAATCGTTAGTACTACCCTACCCAACTCATTAACCTCATTAACCCAGCAGTGGCATCAGCTGCACGGACCTACATTGATACTGGGTTTGACCGCATTGGTATTATTCATACTCAATCGATATGCCAGTCATAAACTGTGGGGCTCGTGGCTCTCAGAGTCAAAAGCCAAATGGATGAGCCGTTTGTTCCCTCTATTGGTCGTCATTGTGGCCATTATTGCCAGCCATATCGGTGATTGGGGTAGCTATGGTATTCACATTATCGGGGATATTCCAAGCGGCCTACCGCGTATCGTATTGCCAGACGCAAGTTCGTTATCACAAGTTATTTCATTGCTTCCGACTGCTGGGTTGATGGCGCTTATTGCATTTGTATCAAGTAGTTCGGTGGCAAGTACTTATGCGCGTCTACGCGGAGAGTCGTTTGACGCTAATCAAGAGCTTAGAGGTCTGGGACTGGCAAATATGGCTGGCGGCCTGACTCAAAGCTTTCCTGTGGCTGGTGGGTTTTCGCGTACCGCCATCAATGTCGACTCTGGCGCTAGAACCCCATTAGCAAGCATCATCACTGTCGCCGTCATGGTGGCAACCTTACTCATATTAAGCAAGATCATAGCGCCTCTACCTTATGCCCTTTTAGGGGCTATGATTATGGCTTCCATCATTAGCCTCATTGATTTAAAAACCATTAAAGCCGCTTACCAAACTGATAAATTAGACGCCCTAAGCTACGTCGCAACCTTTGCTGGGGTACTGCTTTTTGGCTTAAACACAGGTTTGGTGGTCGGGATCATTGTGTCATTTGCTGGTCTTATATGGCAATCTAGCCAGCCACATATTGCTGTGGTTGGCCGATTGCTTGGTACTGAGCATTTTCGTAATATTAATCGTCACGACGTCATTACTTATGATAATTTGTTAATACTGCGTGTGGATGAGAGCTTATTCTTTGGTAACAGCGACTCGGTACATACCCAAATTCAAAATGCGTTGAATGCTTATCCAAAAGCACGCGATTTGGTGCTGATTATGTCCGCTGTCAACCATATTGATCTAACCGCTCAAGAGATGCTCATTACGCTAAATAGAGAGCTAATTGAGAAAGACAGACGCTTACATTACGCTGTGATCAAAGGGCCTATCATGGATGTTATTAAGCACACCCCTATCATCCAAGAGTTGTCCGGACGCGTATTTTTGAGCACAGTACAAGCAGTCACTTTGTTAACCGATGATGACCCTAAAAACGACATTATCCCAACCATTCAACAAAAAGAAGGCGAATAGAATAAAAGCCTGCTATTAGCAGTATAATTCAATAAAAACAATGAGATTGCTATTTATGGTGACAAGTGCGAGCATAGTTTAGGTGCGTATAATTAATGACTACTCACTGATCCTATGCTTTAATGACGCCACAAATTTTAAGTTAATCTTCCCTTATTTAAATAATAACTCAATACTTTAATAATAATGCTAAAAATATGACCGACTCTTTAACCATCTACAAACAAATATATCCTGTCCAGTGTCGTAAACTATTTGATCTAGGCTATCGCTCTATCATAAACGTCCGTCCTGATAACGAGGTACACAACCAGCCTGCAAGCGACACCTTGAATTCTGCCGCCGCGCAAGCGAACTTAGCGTATTGCTATATTCCTTTTGATGAAGAGCGGTTAAGCTGCGCCACTATTACGCGCTTTGCTGAGCAATATCATAAAATGCCAAAACCTATTATGTTATTTTGCGGATCAGGCGCACGGGCGAAATTGCTATATCAAAGCGCAATCATGCAAGGTTTGCTATAAGTACTGAATGAGAAGTACTGAATTAGAAGCACTGAATGAAAAGCTCTGAATGAAAAGCTCTGAATGAAAAGCACTGAATTAGAATTATAAAGCTAGAAACATTAAGCTAAAGACATCGAGCTAGAACATTCAGAAAAACCTTTTAGCTCAAAACCTTAAATCAAAAAATTTACCTACTCTCTATTATCAAACGATTAAAAGGACTAAACATATGGCACATCAAGTTAGTTTTACAGGGCAAATAACTCCAGAGCAAGTTCAAGAAATTGCCGACCAAGGCTTTAAAACCATTATTAATAACCGCCCAGATGGTGAAGCCCCAGACCAGCCAACCAGTGCTGATATAGAAGCGGCAGCCAAAAAATCAGGACTGGCTTATAAAGAAATATCATTTGCGGGTAGCGAGCTCAACATTCAGCATGTTGAAGACTTTGCCGATTATTTCAATGAAGCAGAACAGCCTATCTTAATGTTTTGTCGTACGGGCAATCGATCCAATGGCTTGTATGAAGCGGCTAGAAAAATGGACAAGCTTGACGACTAAACGTGTTTGATATATCTATCACAGACCTCTTTTAGCTGCGCCCGTCCAAAGTTTGGATGGGCGTTTGCTGCGGTGACCATTTCAATAACTACACTGGGCATTTTGGGTAGACTAAACGGTAATGGGTTATTGTCCTCATTCAGCAAGACCATATCTCCAATGCTACATTTGGCAACAACCGTAATCCCTTGACCAACCATTACCAAGCTTTTTATCGCGCCAACGCTATTGGTGCTACAAACAATTTGGCTCGCAATATTTATTTGACTCAATCCTTGTACCGCCGCATGATGAAAATGACAACTTTCATCAAACAACACTAAAGGTACACACTTTTTTTCCTTATATATAGTATTCAAACTTTCACGATTGCCGTTAAACGCCCACACACCTTGAGCTTCATCTATAAAATGTCCTGCTTCCTTAGCAGAACCTCTTGATACAATCGCTATATCTAATTCATTCGCGGCAATCAGTTCTCGTAATCTTAAAGAGTTATGACAACTGACAATGACAGGCATATCCGGCATTACTTGTTGGATAAGTGCTAATACGCTTGGCAAAATGTTTTCAACATAGTCATCAGGACATCCCAACCGTAGCGGACGTATTACATTTTTGCTTTCTCGCATTTGGCGCATGGCATCATCATAAAGGCTAATAATATGCCTTGCATAACTAAGAAAAAACTTACCATCTTCGGTCAGTTCTAACCATCGCCCAGATTGAGTAAATAATGTTTTGCCCATCTGCTCTGACAGTTTATTCATTTTTTGACTCACCGCACTTTGGCTACGATGCACTTGCATTGCCGCCTTTGTATAGCTACCTGTCTCAACCACCGCTATAAAACACCGTATGGCTTCTATATCCATATTAGCTCTTCTTAATTTTCGGTTTATTAACGCTTGATCTATCAACTTTAGCACACTTAAATAGGTTAAATGGCTTACGCCCCTTAATTTTACTTATAGGTCATATCAGAATTTTGCGTTTGTTAAGTGTTAAATAAAATAGACATACTGTCCCTACATTCAAACTGACTAAAAGAGCGTTTCACTATGAGTAATCCCTTACTTATCATTGGCAACAAAAACTATTCCTCCTGGTCATTACGTGGTTGGCTACTACTAAAAGGGTTTGATATCCAGTTTGACGAACAGCTTATCCAATTATTCGATGATTCAAATAAACCTGTACTTGATAAATACTCGGCCACTCGTAAAGTGCCTATATTGGTAATAAATAAAGATGACGCTAGCCATCAAGATATTAGTAGCCAGATTGCCATTACTGACAGTCTCGCTATAGGCTTGTTCGCTAATGATTATTTGACTGATTTAGATATTTGGTCAGGGCTGAATAGGGCGGATATGGATAAAGCTGATTTGAATCTCAAAGACAGTACACAACAAAAACAACGCGCTTTTTGCCAAAGTATCGTCAGCGAAATGCACTCAAGCTTTATGGGGGTGCGTAATGAGATGCCGATGAATATTCGAGCTATAGCAAAAATTAAGCCTAGTGAGGCATGTCTGGCAGACTTAGAGCGTATCGAAGATATTTTTCAACAATGCCTACACCATAACGCTTTATCTGAATCTGAGGGTAGCTATTTGTTTGGTAGATTTACTATTGCCGATGCGTTTTATGCCCCTGTCGTGTTGCGCCTAAAAACCTACATGGATAACTCTGGGATAAACTTGCGAGCGACGACCAAACAATATATGAAGGTTATGCTCAATAATCCGCATATACAGAGCTGGATAGAGGATGCTTTGCAAGAGATTCGTGTTATTGAGAAAGATGAGGCGGGTGAGATATTAAGTTTTGAGGGAGTTTTGGGAGGTTAAATATAATTTTTTGACTCTATATAAGGGAGACTTACAACATTATCGAGTTTATTGCATAGATAAAAACTCTAAATAACCCTTTTTAAATAGCTTAATCTAGTGTGCTCAATACACCTATCACAGACTATAGGCAAATCCGGATGACTTAGTAGTTAAGCACTAATACTTACAGCTAACCTCGCCTCACAGGTGCGGTTTAGCCTTGACAGGAGCGGTATCCTGCTGACGACAATGGCGTTGCAGACTGTGGCTAGAGGCAGTATCGAGGCAACAGTAATGCCTCTGGCCACGATAGTCTGCACGCCATTGACAATGCAGATACAAGCGGATGGCGAGACAAGCTACAAAAAAACCACCCAAGCTTGTTATAGCAAAGGTGGTTTTTGATTCATTTAAGTTGTTATCAAAAGCTTATTGCATTACTAGGTATTCATAAGCAGATAGCGCCGCTTTTGACCCCTCGCCCATCGCAATGTTGATTTGCTTAAATGGCACGGTCGTCACGTCACCGGCTGCGAAGATACCTCTGCGATCCGTCTTACACGCTTCGTCAATTTCAATCTCGCCAAAGCGGTTTACATCCACAAACCCTTTGATAAAGTCTGAGTTTGGCACCAAACCAATCTGTACGAATACCGCCGATAAATCCTGCTCTTTGGTTTCACCAGAGCTGCGGTCTTGATAGACTATTGATTTGACTTTACCATCAGCCGCTTTAATCTCTTGAGTGGCAGCCGAGGTAATAATGCTAATATTACTCGTCTCTTTAGCTTTATTTATCAGTACCTGATCCGCCTTTAAGTCATCTGCGAATTCAAATACGGTAACGTTTTTCACGATACCTGCTAAGTCTAGCGCCGCTTCGATACCTGAGTTACCCCCACCGACGACGGCAATGTCTTTACCTTTAAAGAATGGCCCATCACAGTGTGGGCAGTAGGCCACGCCACTACCGATGTTTTCTTCTTCACCTGGTACGCCAAGCTTACGCCACTGGGCACCTGTCGCGATAATGATACTGCGGGTTTCAAACTGCTCGCCGGTGTTTAAGTGAATGTTATAGTTTTCATCTTGCGTTTCACTCAGCTCTTTGACACTCACATGCTCTTTGACAGTTATCTCATACTCAGCAAGATGTTTTTCAAAGTTAGCCGACAGCTCACTACCTGTGGTTAGGGGTACTGAAATCAAGTTCTCAATACTTTGAGTGTCTTTAACTTGACCGCCAATTCGATCTGCGACGATAGTCACTTTAAGACCCTTACGTGCACTATAAATAGCTGAGGCTACCCCTGCTGGGCCACCACCAATCACGGTGACATCTTGACGCTCTAACTGCTCAGCATCGTCTGCAGCAGACAGTAGGTCTGGGTATTCTTGTTGTAGTTTGTCAATAATACGTGCGGTATCAACTTTACCATTTAAGAATGGTTTGCCGTTTAAGAAGACAGCAGGAACACCTTGAATATTGTTGGCTTCTACTTGCTCTTGGAACAAGCCACCATCAATCATCTCATTACTAATACCATCGTTTAATAGCGCAAACTGGTTTAATGCCTGCACCACTTCTGGACAGTTATGACAAGATAGCGACACATACGTTTGGAATTTGAGCGGGTGTGCAATACGCTTCACCATGCTTTGGATACTTTCATCAAGCTTTAAGGTATGACCGCCCGCTTGAAGAATAGCCAATATTAAAGACGTGAACTCATGACCGCCTGGAATACCGCTAAATACGATACCTGTTTCTACAGTGCTGCCTTCATCTTCGGTGGTTATTTTAAAGCTAATTGGACTAGGTAAGGTGTCATCCGTATTAATTTCATCAAAATTAATTTTGTCAGTCGTCCCTGCGATTTTGCTCAAAAAATCAACCAGTTCCGCTTTTTTTTCATGCTCACCTTGTCCAATAACAAAACTAATCGGACGGGTCATGTTTTCACTATAGCTTTTCACAGCATCTAATAAACTTTGGTCTAACATTTGTGGCTCCTAATTTTTTTAGTTCTTAATTCACAATCTAGTCATTTGTTAAAATAAAGCATGAAGTATCAGAGCGTTATTCATTATTTTAATGGTCTGATAACCACAAGTCTTGTTTAAACTAAATATGAATCACTAAAGAAGGTATGTCTATTTTATCGGACAGCTTTAATGCAGCTATCTTTGCTATGCCACTATTATCATGCTTATTAGTCAAAAGCTCAAACAGGAAAACTCAAATTCTATGATTTATAAAACTAAACTTACAATGTTTAACGTTTTATATTTCAAAACAATGAGTGCTTATTGAATAGATCGTATAGACTCTTTAATACTGATTGTTTTACGTGCTAGGTTGTCACGCCGTATTGCTATGTATGCAGCATTTACTTTTTAAGATGGTTTTTAGTGTTGATTTTGGGTACAATTTATAGCAGATTCATAAGAATTATAGTGTTGTATTTAACCTGTGGATGCGTGCTGTTATGGCTTAGCCATAGAGTATCGACATCTGTATTCATTAAGAAATCAATAATAAGGATTCGTCTATGTTTCATGAACATCGTGATTTAATTACTGAGCTTAAGCAATCTGATACGCATTTCCAAAAAATGTTTAAAGAGCATAATGATTTAGATACAGAAATCAATAAGCTTGAAAATGATGTTGTAAAGTCAACAAGCCGCGAAAACGAAATTGATGAAATGAAACGTCGTAAACTGTCTCTTAAAGATGAGATTGGTCGTTATTTAGATGAAAAAAGCCATGAAAATAAATAATATGACGTTTGAGCGTCTTTTTATTTGAGCGCTTAATACCAAAAGTTTGATATACATCTAAAGCTCAGTTCTTAAGAATTGGGCTTTTTTATTTAAATCAGGCGTTAAGCCTTGAATACCATACAAACGCCTATATAGTCTTATAAGATAAGAAGACTGTTTGTAAGCGGGTTATTAGGGTCTGTTAAACCTATGGGCCAACTCATTACGTTATACTTTTAGAGCTTCGCCCATGCAGAATAATTTGCTCATAATCTAAAAACCTATCATTTCATTTACTTTTCACTTACGTTTGTTAACGTGTAGCATGATAGGTGAGCATACTTATTACCCTATTTTTTGTGTTAATATAGCCTTAATAACCTGACATCAGATCTTTTATCAGATTTTTTATTTGGTCTTTCACATACTTTTAACGTCTTCTCTATAGAATAATTATTCAAATATCTAATTTTGATTATCACAAAATAATCTAATCTACTTAGTCTAGGGATGCGACTCCCTTTACGCTTACACATAAAATATAAATAACTAAAACGGTACGCTATGTCCTGGAATGATCCAAACGCTAAACAAGAAGCTCAAAACTATGATAACCCGATTCCTAGCCGGTTGCTTATTATGCAAACGCTTGGGGAAAAGGGAGAGCTTACACACAAACAGCTCGCTGAAACTTTTGATATCGACAATGAAGATCAGTTTGATGCTTTAGGCAATCGACTAAAAGCGATGACCCGTGATGGTCAGATTAATCGTGAAGGTAGGCCTAATAAGTATCGCGCTGTAACCAAAGATGATGTCGTTAGCGGCGATGTATCAGCGCACGCTAAGGGCTTTGGTTTTGTTGTGTTGAATGACATGCCAGATTTGTTTTTGCACGAAAAGCAAATGCGCTGGGTATTTAACGGCGATACGGTCGATGCAATTGCCACCTCAACCGACAATCGCGGGCGTATGGAAGGCCGTATTGTGGACGTGACCGAGCGTCAACAAACCCAGTTTATTGGTACACTTGAGCACGATGAAGAAGGCTATACGGTTAGTCTTGCCAGCCCCAATAATCATCAACCAATTACGGTAACGGCCGAAAATATAGACGGTGTGTCAGCGAAGCCTGGTATGCCAGTCAAAGTTGATATCATCGATTGGCCAAACCAGCACGAATTTGCGACAGGTAAAATTGTCGAGGTGATGGACGATGATAACGACCGTGAAGTGATCATCGAAACCACATTACTGAACTACGATATCCCGCATGAATTTAGTAAAAGCGCTTTAAAGCAGGCCAATAGCTATAGTGAACCTACTGAAAAAGAAATCAAAGGTCGTACCGACATTCGTCATTTACCGATGGTAACGATTGATGGTGAAGATTCACGCGATTTTGATGACGCCGTATATGCTGAAAAACGCTCAGGAGGCAACTTTAGAGTGGTTGTGGCTATTGCAGATGTTAGTCATTATGTGACGCCAAACTCTGCTTTAGATCATGAAGCTTTTGAGCGGGGTACTTCGGTATATTTCCCGCATCATGTGGTGCCGATGTTGCCTGAGGTTTTATCAAATGGACTGTGCTCATTAAACCCAGACGTTGACCGTTTGTGTATGGTGGCAGATATTAAACTGTCTCGTGCTGGTAATATCACAGGTTATGAATTCTACCCCTCTGTCATGCACTCCAAAGCGCGTTTGACTTACAATCAAGTGAATAGTTATTTTGATGGCGATATGGACAACGTTCCTGACTCGCTTACGGGCAATAAAGACGTTAAAAAGTCTATCGATAACATGCACCAGTTGTATAAAGCATTGGTTAAAAAACGCGAACAGCGCAATGCTATGGAGTTTGAAACCCCTGAAACGTATATTAAGTTTAATGAAGAAGGTGGTATTGATGCGATTGTACCTCGTACCCGTGGCGATTCGCACAAACTTATTGAAGAGTTAATGTTACTTGCCAACACTTGCGCGGCAAACTTTGCGCTGAAGCATGAGTTGCCTGTTCTATATCGCAACCATGATAAGCCGGATGCTGAAAAGTCGCGTATGGTACATGAATACGCCAAAAACTTCGGTATAAGCTTCCCAGAAGAGAACCCAACTCAGGCTGACTTCAAACGCTTTATAGAAGCCACCAAAGAGCGTCCAGATGCCGTTAGTATTCACAGTATGCTACTTCGCTCCATGATGCAGGCGAACTACTCGCCTGATAATATTGGACACTTTGGACTGGCCTACGATGAGTATTCGCACTTTACCTCGCCCATTCGTCGTTATCCTGACTTGATGCTGCACCGTGCTATTAAATCAAAAGTAACTGGTAAAAAGCAGCCAGTTATGGACTTTACACTAGAAGAAGCAGGACAACAAACTTCTGAAACAGAACGCCGCGCAGAAAAAGCCTCACGCTTTGTCGAAAGCTGGCTTAAGTGTCACTATATGAAAGATCATGTGGGCGAAGAGTTTGATGGTGTGGTGACGGCCGTTACCAGCTTTGGTTTGTTTGTGAATTTAACCGAGCTATTTATTGATGGTTTGGTGCATATCTCAAACGTTGGTGATGATTACTTCGTTTATGATGAAAAGCAGCAGCAGCTTATCGGTAAAGATAAAGGCAACCTCTTTGGACTTGGTGACATGGTACGAATCAAAGTCGCTGGGGTAAATATGGACTTATTGCAGATTGACTTTGATTTGGTGGCTAAGCTTAAAGCCAGTGCCATGAATCAATCTAAAAAGGATGGCAAAGCCAAGACTAATTCTGCGCAGTCGGCTGGTGATAAAAAACCTGCACGTCGACGTAGCGGACGAAGCAGGAATAAAGCCAAACCTAAAAGCTAATAAGTATTGTTGAGTATAGTTAAGTATTTACTTATAGACCTATAACTTAATCTCAACTTTATACCTATTATGATGTTCATTGTAATAATGTTAGAATGATACTTAGGTAGACAAATTGCTACTTATTGTTATCAGTTCCAATCAATGACAGTGATGTGAGTCATAACATTGAGCTCAGATATGAGATTAAAGTTATATTAAGTCTTATAAAGAGTAAGATAACAGATGATGCTTAAGTCTCCTACATGACATTCGGCGTTTAAATAAATAATATTTGACTAAACGCTGTTTTATTAATAAGAAAGTTAACCACATAAAAGGAATTATATAATGACAGTTGCTAAGAATATTGAAGTCAGCAGTACCTCAACCAAAAGCTTTGAAGATGCCATTCAAAAAGGTATCGCTCAAGTTTCAAAGACAGTAAATAATGTCCAAGGCGCTTGGGTTAAAGAACAGAAAGTCGGTGTATCTGACGGAAATATCAGCTCATACCATGTGATCATGATTGTAAGCTTTGTGATCGATGGCAGTGAAGATATGGGTTAATCGCCTAATTTAGTTTTTTATTTTATAATCGCTTTTCTATTTTAGACTCAATTATTTTAGAAGGTTATGAAAAGTGAAGAGAAAATACCGCTATCTAAGATAGCGGTATTTTTTATTCTCTTTTTCTAAGCTAACGTTAACTCCGCGCTGATGGGCAAATGATCGGACAATTCAGACCAAGGCTTACCCTTATGCACCCAAGCGCGTTTCACCTTTAAGTTACGAACGTAAATACGATCTAAGCTAAGGATTGGCATACGGGCAGGAAAGGTAGGTAACAATTTATGATGTAGGTGCATGAATACTTCTGTCATATTTAGTTCAACAGCAAGTTGTTCACACGAGTTCTTTTTCCAATCATTAAAGTCACCCGCTAATATAAGCGGCATGTCATCATCAATTAAATCGCTGTCATTCACGTAGTCCGCAATGGCTTTGTATTGTTTCTGTCTATCAATTTCAAGCAAGTTCAGATGGGCACACAGAACAATTACGGGCTGCTCCCATCCCTCTGGGTGTACCTCACAATGTAAGACACCGCGCTGCTCAAGCTTATTGACCGTTATATTCACATTATGCTTCGGATCAAGCGGATGACGACTAAGCACAGCGTTACCGTGGTGCCCATGATTATATTCAGAGTTTTTACCGTAGCTTTGCTGGCAATCTAAAAACTCGCCGAACCACTCATGCTGCGACTGATTTGGATATTCGTTGTACTTAACCATACGCTTTAAATTCTGACCCTGTACTTCTTGTAAACAAAGGATATCAGGGTTGTGCTCACGCAATGCCGCACCAATCTTTTGAGTAACCACTTGACGGTTCAAAGGCGACATACCTTTATGAATGTTATAGCTGGTGATGGTAATACTTTTCATAAAAATATAAATCCAATTATTAGGTCTTATCCCTATGTGGTTAATGACTATTTATGCATAAATCGTTTTAGGAATGCTCATTTTGAATAAGTGTTATGAAGGTAAGTTATAATCCCTTTTGATTCAAACATTTTTGTATTGGTGTTTGGGTCGATGAGATACGGTACTTGAATTTTACCATTCATTACTTCTTGCATAATGCGCTCACGCTTACCGCCTTTGACGGGCTTGTACTCTCCCATACCCAAGCGTGTACTGGGGCTACCAATATCTTGTAACTGCTCGCGGGCCACGTTATGGTTGATATAGCTAATTTCAAGCGCGCTTAATTGTTCTCGTACCAATCGGCAAAAAGGACTCGCTTCAAAGCCATATAATTCTAAGAGCTGTTCAGGCTTTCCTCGTGCTCTATTATTCTGCGCTTGATAAGCTTTCATCCCACGCAGCATCGATACCATACTTGCAGCAGAGTTTAATACACCTGCACCCCCTACTAACTTACTTGGTTCAAATTTGCTCGGTGTGCGTCCCTCTTTACTATAGTGCGCAAACAAATAATCAATAATCTCTTGAGATTCTAAAAGTCCCTCACCCGTATTTTCATCTATCAGATAGGGCACTTGCGTCTTCCCCGTCTTAGCTTGTAGCTCATCTCGATACACATGCCCGCCATGAGGACTAGGACGGCTTTCATAATCAAGATTAAGATGGGTCATTACTTCACGTACTCGCCTGCAAAAGGGGCAGGCTTCAAATTCATAAAGTATCAATGATTTCTCAGGTTGTAGAGGATGAGCGGTACCCATCATTCCTAAACCCACGCGCATAAATGTAGATAGCAGCGCTTGGGAGCTCTTTATACTGTGGCCTATTTTATTATTTGGTATAAGCATGTTGAGCCCTCTATATAAGTTTTATTTATTATGGTGTACTTATTAATTGATAGTGTACTTCTTAATCATTATTCAATTTGTCAATTAATGTTTATCAATTCATAACTATATATTGTGCAATGAATGTTTTGGCTCATAGCTATTGTTTGATTTTTGAATAGACAATCATCTTTATCAATATATTTTTAGTCCACAACCTGTACAAAAATATACAATTATTGACTTTATTAAAATTTAATTAAACGTTCATACTATGATTAGTAATACTTTTAAATTATAAATATTAAAACTGATTACGCGTTTATAAATCTTTCAATATGTAGTTTTGATATTTGTCTCTTATTAATGGAGCTAAAAAATGTCAAACTACTTTAAATTTTTTATTCCCCGCCATGCTCAGAAAGCCGATAAATCCAAGTTACTCAAGTCTGTCATAAGACTTATAGACAGTGATGAGGACGCATCTGACTATCTAATTAAACTCAGGATAGAGGTTAGCAATTGCAAGTTGGAATCAGCCTATCAACAGGCAACAAAACGTGCTGCTCACAATTTAAAACTTATTGAGAATATAGAACATCATAAAATTAAAGTTAATGAATTAATTAAATTAAAAGCAAATAATAGACCCATAATAGAAGCCACCAAACAACTTGATATTGATTCAATTACCTTCAATGGTATTCCCTTCTCTAAAGCGCCAATAGATATTCTTAAACGGTTAAACTTTCTTGATATGATAGTTTCAAAACATCATATATTTGATGGGGGTTGTCGTACTGACTTTCATCGTCGCCGTGCAATTCGATTTTTTTGCTCAGAATATGACTCTATATCTTCTGCCTTTAAAAGACAAGATGCTAAACACGTTTTAAAATTTCTTACTGAAACCCTGTGTTGTCTTAAACTAATAAAAGCCTCTTCTCAAGAAAACTTACCTAACTTAAGAGGATATGTTCGTTTTATATATGCACTAGAGGAAGCGCTAACTGAATACAACCAATCTAAAGAAAAAAAAGAGCTTAGCTTTCGGCGTGCAAGTTTAGTTATGGCTAAACCCATAGCTTTTCCTAGCTGGACTACAAAGTCTCCTTGTGACTGTATTGATAACTCCGTTAATAACAACAGTTTGATACAAAACTCTCCTCTACAACAACTTAAGGCTGTACAAGCTTATGGCCGAAAATTGAAAGAGGCACGTAAAAATTGTAAAAATAATAAGGCAGAGAAGAACTGTGAATGTTTGTGCGATGACTGCTGTGTCCCTCAAAACCCGTGTAACACTCATTTAAAGTCTTATGTAATGGATTTAATGGTGGTTCGAGAGACACCTATCAATTACGAACCGGGTGAAATTGCGCATATACAAAATATAATGAAAGGAGAAACGGTACAACGAACCCACGAAGTTATTAAGGAGAATGAATTTAGCTCTGAAACTGAGACCACTTCTACTCGTGATCAAGAAACCGAATTTACTCAATCCGATCGTTTTGAATTGCAAGAAGCGGTTGAAAAAACGGTTAAACAAGATTTATCAGTCAAAGCCGGTATAACCGCAAGTGGAAGTTATGGGCCAGCTGGCAGCTATACTGCAACAGCAAATGTAGCTTATGAACGTTCAACTTCTGATGCCAAAGAGACAGCGCGCAGTTATGCCAAGGAAACAACCGAAAGATCTTTAATGCGGCTTCAAGAGAGTACTAGAAACCTTACCACAAGTAGAGAGCTGCAAAGAATTACTGAATCCAATCTTCATCAGTTTGATGGTGGAGATGAGCATGTTATAGGTCAGTACTTTTGGGTGAATAAACGTACTGCTTCACAAGTAATGAATTGGGGAAAACGGATCATGTACGAATTTGTTATCCCTGAACCTGCACGTTTATATAAATCATTAAAACATAGCAGTAACAAACCTGAACTTGGGAACATACCACCACCCTTAGATGCTGATTTTAAAATTCAAGATATCTCCAGAGACCCAAACGACCCTTTATATTATTTAAATTTACAAAAGAAATATGGCATTGATAGTTTACCTAATCCTCCTGAAATTGAAATTGTAGATCATTTTGATTTTACAGTTGCTGTTCATAGAGCAGCATCAATAAACATGGGAACGATACCTGAGGGGTATAAGCTACGTAGTGCAGAAATAGATTTTTGGGGTACAGATAGATGTATGTTGTTTTTCGCCGGTCATCACTGGATGAGTGGGTATAATAATCTTAGTCAAAGAGTCAACATAATTCCTCCTACAGATGGGGTACTTACCGGTACAGTTACCAACTTTCATGATGAAAATGAACACTTCAACAAAACTATTGATGCAGGGGGTGCTGGCAGGATTATATGTGAATTGTTGCCAGAAACTGAGAACCTATGGAAGCAAGAAGTGTATTCGGCTATTTTACAAAAAGTTGATGCTAGCAAGAATGCCTATAACGATGCACTACTCTCAGCAAAAGAAAACGTTATAAATCCTCATTATGGCCGTAATCCATTTTTAAATCGTGAAACTGAAAGAACACAGCTTTGGCAACAAATAGTCAGCATGCTATCAGGCCAGCATTTTGATAAATTTATAGCTATGAATGAAAAGGTTCAGCCTTGTGGGTATCCACAACTTGATATTCAAAGAGCTAAAGAAGAAGGAGCGTTTATTCAGTTTTTTGAGCAAGTATTTGATGTGCAACAAATGATGTACCTTTTTTATCCTTACTTTTGGAGCAAAAAGTGTGCATGGTCCGATCAGTTTGAACAAGATAGTGGCGATGCGCTGTTTGATAAATTTCTAGCTTCTGGCGCTGCTCGCGTTACCATACCAGTACGCCCAGGGATGGAGAATCTAGCTATTCACTATGAGCAGTATGGTGAGATTTGGATGAGTGAAGGTGAGCCAGATTACAACCCAGAATCGCAGCACTTTTTAGCAATGCATGAAGAGATTAAAAGCCGTTCAGGTAACTTCCAACAAGATCGCCCTGGGTTATTAGATATTGACTTCGATTATAACGATCAGCTGGGCAATCAAGTTCAAGACAGTTTAGGAAATTCAGACGGTCAAAATAAAACTAAAGTTCTCATCCATGGTACTGACTTTTGGTGGGATTGGGATGATTCTTCTAGTTATGCTGGTGCTGTTGATGACCTAAAGATTGAAGCAGACATTGATAGAGAGATTATTATTGCAAGGAAATCTTATCGAATTGTTGATATTCGTATTGATGATGGGAGCTACAATAGTCAAGTTCATGTTCCCAGCAACTCCGCACAACAAAATGACTTAGAATTTATTAAATCCATACGTTGGATAGTTACTTTAGAACGTGACATTGAAGAGCCCTATTGTAACAACCAAATAACTACCCTAAGTAACTTAAAATATGCAGTTGGGGCAGTTTATATAGGTGCAGAATGGGAAAATGTTATTCCCACCAACCAGGTTTGGCTACGGCCACAAGGTGATGACGGGTATTCAAACTGTTTACCCTGTATTCCCGTGAGGTGCTAGATGAGCTACAACCTTCTAAAAGATCGAGCAATTTATAATGATGTTTATAAAAAACAGCCTCATTCACTGTATCAAGACAATAAGTTTTCACCCACAAACAAACAGTGGCCAACTAAAACACCGGGACTACCGCAATATGTTTGTGTGATATCCCTATCTATTAAAACTTTGGGCTATGATCAACTTTTTCCACGAAGTTACAGTGGTCGATATAAAACAGACTTTGAACAAACTAATTTTGTAAATTTTATGGTGACTATGTCTGATGGATTCAAATCTATACTACATGAATCAGACTGGCATGATTTAGTAATAAAAACTAAAAAAGAGCACTTGCTTGATAAAAATCTGAAATTGTTTTATCAAAAAGGTTTAGATAAGACCCCACTCAAAATGAAATATCCAGTTCATGGAGAACAAAACAAAACTGTAAATATTATACAACTTCGTTATAAGCCTAATTTACAAGTCGGTAATCAGGATTTGCATCTAAAAACAACTCAAAATACTACAATCGAGGTGTCTAAAAACCCTGAGAGTTTTATATCACGAAGGAAAGTAGTTGCATTTAGACGATCAATATCTTCAATAGGTAAATTGTCCAAACCCACTTTTGAAGATGGTTCAAAAGGAGAGTATTATCAAATTATCAACGGAAATAGCGAACATATCATTACTCCAAAATATATGACACTAATTGAGCAGGTCTATAGACAATTAAAGTTTGAAGATGTTTTAGAGGGGATAATAGGAGACAAACCTCAAGATAATAATTCAAGTAAATTGGCATTGTTGCTTAACCGTTTACTAAATTTTTATAAACCCATCAGAGTTTATGATCAGCTTAAAGCTGCAAACAACTCATCTTATTCCAGTCCTTATAAAACCAGTAAAGTATATACAGACAAGGATTATGGCAGTACTAATAAGCCTGGGCAGGCTATCAGCTATCCATTAACTTTTAATGTAACGGATGTTGAGCAATGGAGTTACCTATATAAAAAAGATAAGATTAGACACCATAGCCAACCAAAGTCTAATGGCATTCATGTATTTGATGACATTAATGAAATTGTCAGACCCTTAATCAACTTAAATTACATAATGGATGGCTCAATTTTTCCAAATCAGCTTGCAAACTCAATGAATAAAGATGCGGCCAAACGTTCATTAATTGAGATAGCTAAAACACTAAATTCAGCCTTACACTTAGACCCAACTATTGGAGTAGCAATCATAGGTCATACTGATTGTATTGCAAGATTTGATTACAACCTCAAATTATCTAAGGATCGAGCTACCTCTATTAGAAAGTTTTTGGCTTCTTTAAAAGATAGTGAATTAGATAATTTTGAAAACCTACTTGCCAAAGAAATCAGAACCAAAGTGTTAGGCGCTGGAATGCTAGATTGTAGAGAGTGTTGGGACGACGATAGTCGAAGAAAAGTTAGGGACACTGGCACTCATGCAGAAGAAGACTGCCGAAAAATAACTTTCGAGTTTTACTTATTAGGGGCTGTCTAGAATAATACATATTTTTTAGAAGTTTTTTGGAGACTAATAAAAAAGCACCAGTAAAGTTACTGGCGCTTTTTAAACTAATTACCGTAAGCGTTTTTTCTGAATTTTACCTAAACTTTAAACTCTAAGGTAAAACTAATTTATCCTTAATAAAAATTAGTCGAAGTAAATCATTAATATACTAATAACGAGTTACTAAGGCTACTGGTAGATCATCACCCATAATTTCTTGTGGGATAAAGACAACTTTACCACCATTATGCATCACGTGTTCAATAATTACACTCAAAGCATCATCGGTTACGCCTTCACCAGCAGGATCGTCCGCAAGGGTTAGAGTCTGAGCTTTCTCGTCAATTTTAGCAGGTTGCATGTAGCCTTTACGTAAATATAGCGTCTCACCAGCACCTTGGAAGGCAGAACGGTAAACTTCTTGCAAATCTGTTACCAGCATATCAGCGCCGCGGGCTTTATCAATCTCACCCAGTGCTTCTTCATGTAGTGAGGTACGATAGGCTTCAACGGCTTCTTGGACCCCGTCAATAATGTGCTGCGCACTACCGTCTTCAAGCTTAGTTACGTTTGATACTGAACCAATGATGTTCTCAGGACGGTCACACACTTCTTTATAATAACTAATATTGCGTGTGTCACCTACCAATACTAAAGGCATCTGATGCTCGCCCCAAAGCTCCTGAACACTTTTGTCAACGCGGTTGAAATATTCTCTACGCGCACTGTCTTCATTATTAGAAGAGCGATCAGAACCCCCATCACCTGTCTTATATAGACTATTGTTTTCGATAGGAAACGCAATATTGACCATATTTTGTTGTTCAGGAGAGTGTTCATCAAACTCTTTAACCACACGGCTGTTTGCTGCTTCAATTAAGCGTGTCTGATCCCGACCAAGAACAACAGTATAGTAATGAACTGAGCTTGCCATATCACGAACTAAATCACGAGTCGCAAAATGCTCATCAATAATAACACGCTCTTTTGCATCAAAAGGAAGACGCAGCACTTTCACATCATCAACACTTGCGAAAATAGCTAAGGTATCTAAATTATAGTTATGATCTAGTTCATCTGTCTTGGCATGAATCTTTTCTAAAATAGTGCTCGCTACATGCTTATCATATTCAGTAGTGATGCGCTCTTCAGCAACTTTTAATTGATTTTTTAGGGCAATATGGTCTTGCTCATTATTAGGATACGTACGATGAGTTTTAACAAAGATACTAACTGCTGGATTTGCAGTTGTTTCACGTAAACTTTTCAATGTCGCTTTCATAGAATAATCCTTTGTTATAGTTGATTTATAGGTATTAAAACACTAACTTTATTATTAAATATTGATCGTTAATTATTAATATAATAAGTTTAATTTAAGATCAAAAATCAGTCATTAAAAATGCAATAACCTTTTTTCTGTTTTATTTTATTATTATCGATACTCTTACATAGCATTATTAAATCAATTAAAATTTATTTGATTTAATAGTTAATTGAGTAGCTAATTAAAATCGAGTAGCTAATTAACTCAGCTCAAATATGACTCTATCAATGAGTCTCTCCCCTTGCTATATAACGATTGTAAACAATTTTGGCACTATGTCGGTTCTTGTCATGGTTATGTAACTAATATAATTCGTTAATTAGGCGTTAGCTATTTTATGAAACCAAACACAGTATTAAACGGCTAATTGACTCTCAATAGCTATTTCACATGACTTGCAATAATTAGAGACAGACACAATAGTTATAGATACCCTTTTAATTTATTTCTTAACATATTAAGTATGGCTATAATCGGTATGACTATAATTTTGAAACTGTTGTGCTTTTAACAAGCTATCTGCAAAGTCTTATATAAAAAACACGTATATAAAAAAACTTTATAAATCGAAAATTAAAATAAATCAAATTCAATGTGATGGACTCCAATATGCAAACCACTTTTCAATCTACAGAGATAGACCCAAAGTTAAACTTAGTCGACTTTAACAACGTCACGCCAGAACAACTAAAGACTCAAATACAACAAGCAATCGAATCTGGTAATGCCTTTTTGGACAACCTAGACCATGAAGCTGAGTTTCACAAAACTAAGCCTCATGCACAAAAGTCTAGTGTGCAACCTCAGCCTGCCAAGCAAGCTTTAGATGACATTATAGAATTTGATCATATTGGCTTAAGCTTAGATCGTAGTTGGGGTGTTTTATCCCATATTAATAGCGTAATGAGTAACGAAGACATTCGCGAAGTACACCATGAAATGCTGCCTTTACTATCTGCTTTTAGTACTCGTGTGGGTCAGAACAAACCTCTTTATGAGCGCTATCAAACCATTAAGCATGATAAAGAGCTATTTGACAGCTTAGACGATGCGCGCAAACGTGCCATTGAATTGGCTATACAAAGTTTTGAATTATCAGGCGTCGCTTTAGAAGCTGATAAACAAAGTGACTATGCAGACATTCAAAGTAAACTTTCTACTTTATCAGCTAAGTTCTCAGATAATATTTTAGATGCTACCCAAGCCTATGCGCTGCCTTTAACTAAGGAGCAGCTAACTGGGTTAACCGAAAGTGGTCTGGCCATGTTGCAAGCGGCTGGGGATCAATATAAAACCAAAAACCCTGACTCCGAACAGGCTCAAAACGATGAGCCCCTTTTTGTGGCGACATTAGATATTCCTGTTTATTTGGCAGTAATGACCCATGCAGACGATCGTGAGCTGCGTCAGACCTTATATAAAGCCTATGTAACGCGTGCCTCTGAATTTGATAAGCATCAAAACAACAAAGGTGAGTCATTAGATAACAGTCAAGTTATGGCGGACATCATGGCCTTACGCGCTCAAAAATCCGAGCTGTTAGGTTATGACAATTATGCAGAAGTGTCGCTATCTCGCAAAATGGCAGATAGCCCCTCTCAAGTTGAACGCTTCTTACGTGATTTGGCCAAAAAGGCTGAACCTGCTGCCAAACGCGACTTACAGCAACTTCAAGAAGAAGCTGCCACTCAAGGTATTGATGAGATTCAACCTTGGGATACCGCCTATTTGGCCGAAAAGGTGAAACAAGCCAAATTTAAACTGTCTCAAGAAGAGATTCGTCCTTACTTCCCACTGCCTAAAGTGATTGAGGGTTTATTCGATATCGTTAATAAGCTATTTGGTATCCGAGCGGTCGAAATGTCTGACAAAGTCGCTTTGTGGCATGAAGACGTTCGTTTTTATCAATTATTTGATACCAATGAAGAGGGTAAAGAGCACCTTATAGGCGGTTTTTACTTCGACCTATATGCGCGTAGCGGCAAACGGGGCGGCGCATGGATGAGTGGTTTCCAAGCTCGTTATGAGTACGCTGGCACGAATGACGCCTATTCGCAGCTGCCTGTATGCTTTATGGTCGGTAACTTTACGCCGCCTACAGCAGATAAACCTAGCTTACTGACCCATAATGAAGTATTGACCTTATTCCATGAGTTTGGTCATGGACTACATCATTTGTTAACTGAAGTTAGCGTAGGAGATGTGGCAGGGGTTAATGGCGTTGAATGGGACGCCGTTGAGCTACCCAGTCAATTCTTAGAGAACTGGGCTTGGGATTCAGAAGGCATTAACCTAATCAGTGCTCATGTGGATAGTGGTGAGCCACTGCCGAAAGACAAGCTTGAGGCTTTATTGGCTGCCAAAAACTTCCAAAGCGGTATGCAAACGTTACGTCAAATTGAGTTCGCTTTGTTTGACTTACTCATTCATGCCAAGACACCTGCCCTTGATTATCAGGGCATCTTAGCTACTTTAGATCAAGTACGAGAAGATGTTGCCGTTATGGATACGCCTAATTATAACCGATTTGCAAATGGCTTTAGTCATATCTTTGCGGGTGGTTATGCAGCAGGCTATTATTCTTATAAATGGGCAGAACTGCTATCGGCCGATGCGTTCAGCCGCTTTGAGGAAGAAGGCGTATTTAACGCAGACACTGGTCAATCTTTCCTTGACAATATCTTAGCCGTCGGCGGTAGCTTACCGGCTAAAACCAATTTTGAAAACTTTAGAGGTCGTGAAGCCAGTATTGACGCCCTACTGCGTCATGGTGGTTTTATAGATGACAACGGCGAGGTGGCCTAAAATGCGTTATCAGTCTAATCGTCCTAAACGTCAGTTTTTAGCAGGCGTAGCTTGTCCAAAATGTCAGACGATGGATGTTGTGGTTCAGGTTCAAATCTTTGAGCCTAAGCTCGATGAATACATCGAATGTACTCAATGTAGTCATATCGAGCGCCGTCCTGATCCAGATGAGATTGCCGAGAAAAACAGCTTAGCCAATGATGCGATGTCTACAGGCACGTCGGGTAAGGTGAAGTTTTTAGAATAGGCTATTAAGTAGGTTTTCGGCTATAAGAACAAAAAAGGGCGTTCAGCCCTTTTTTTGTGGGCGACTATCTTACGTAAGATAAATATTGAAAAGAAAAAAAAGAAAAAGACTAGCCTCCACATCGGAGCATTTTAGAGAGGGAGAAATATGCGAGTCATGGGTAGTCTACTTTGCATGGCGTTACTCGGTGCTCGTCCCTCGCACAAAAACAAAAGCTTAAACTTTTTCCACATATTGTTTTCGTAATCTAAGCTTTGAGCCTATCGTACTAATTAAAAAGAATAGCCTTGAATAATGTAGGTATGGATTTAGCTGGTAACATTTGATTAATAGGTAAGGCTTTTTTGTTGCATAAACTCATTGATAATTACTAGTTTTTTTATTCAATATCCCTTAAGATATTTATAAATAATCCTAAATATTTATTAATTGTAAACTTAATCATGTCAAAAAAGAAGATTCATAGCTCTATAAAAAAGACCCTTGGTTTTAATGAAAATATGTCTGACAAGGAATTTAAAGCTGCTTGGAAAAGAAAGACAAGTCAAGTTTGCAAACCTTGCTGGGAATTGAAGTATTGTCCTTATGGACCATTTGTTGAGCAATCACCTTTAGTTGGAGCTACGAAAGATGAAGCTATAAGACACAATGAGTATTTGAAAAATTGTCTTGAAACCAATCTAATTGGTTCAGTAATTGACTTAACACAAGAGCAACTTGAGGAAAAAAAGGAACAGCTCCATATACTAAAAGAACATCCGTATTTACTATTGCCAGAAATTTACAGGGAATTAAGTGATGAGGAAGTAATAAAAGAAGGTGTTGAGAAGAATTTGAAATTATTTGAATTATATCAAACCCCATATGACAACTTTGAAACTTATCGAGTTCCTTTCCCTCTAGACGAGAGTGAAGAAGAACATAGAAAAAAACTTCTTGACGAAGTTATGGAAATTGAAATCACACCTGACCTGCAAAAAAGAATTGATAAAAAAATTAAAGAATTAGAAATTGCTTTAACAATGGGAAAAGATGATTTAAGAAGAGAATTAGATCCAATAAGAAAACAATATTTTGAAGATTCTATAAAAGATTTCAATCCTGAGGAATATCCTGAATTTATTCCAAAAGAGGTTGAAGAAATGTCATGCAATATTTTCGGACATATTTGTCCTGTAGTATTTGTCGGAGAATCTATCACAGAAACAAGTGAGAAAAGAAGAAGAGGCAGATATATTTCATTTAAGACAAAAATTCGTGTTGTAAGAAGGGACAACCATACTTGTCAAGAATGTTCCAAACATTTAAGAGACGATGAAGTTGAGTTTGACCATATTATACCTGTGTCAAAAGGAGGAAGTTCCGAAGAGCATAATATCCGTCTAACTTGTTATGATTGTAATCGTGACAAAACTGACAAAATTAAATTATAAAAACTGTGTGCAACAATGGCCATAAGTTATTACTTGTTTCGCCTATTTCTTTAAATTCTTTAAAATTTAAAGGTTATTAACTATCGAAGCTAAACTTTGTTTTATAACAAGAATTATTGATAGTTGAGTATCACTGCAAAACATCTGCGCTACTCTAAACCCACTATTACCCCTAAAACATAACCTTACGACTCATGTTGCCCAACCCGATTCACTATATCATCCTTAAAGTACATATCTAAGATATCTAGATCTATGTTAGCAAACCCAGGCATAAACCCCAGTACATACCCTATATGATTATCGCCATAGTTATAAAATCGTCTCCTTACAGCGCAACCCCCTCCTGCTTTGTTTTACCGACTAATAACTCACTTATAAGAATAATGAATAGTGGGTCAATACTCATGTTTGGTTATAACCAATGTTGTAAAACTTAAGCTGCAAAATTTATCGTTACGAAGCTGAATAAATTGATCAGAACAAAGTTTTATTATGGTGACTGATCTAGAAACGGTTGTGAGTCATTACATTCGAGCTACATTACAGGTTGATATCGATTAACGTTTCTACATTTTTAGCGACGTAGCGCGTAGGTTAGTGGAGGAACGACACCCATCGGTTTTAATTCATAATGTGTTGGGTCTCGTTGCCTCGACACCAACCTACCAATCGTTTTTAAGTTAAGTATTAATTTTAGGTTATTTTGGTGGTCTAACGGTTTCATTAAGAGTTCAGTTAAACTTCTAAACATGAATTTAAATACAGCTACAGTAACGTTAGCGCTAATACAAGGGATTTTAATATGTGGGTTTCGCAGGGTTACACCCACGCTACGATTGCTTTAGATAATTTTGAAAAAACTTTTAAGCAAATAAACTTATTTGAATAAATGCCAGCTACTAAAATAGTCTACAAGTTCCAGTAGGGTGCGCCCCGCGCACCATTTAGTTTATTCAATGCAATAGGTGTGCATGGCGACACCATACAACTTCAGATTATGAATAAGATTTATCAAAAAATTAGATGCACTATGCCCTAACAAGGCTTATTAGCCTCGATTGCAGCGGATATACTTGGTGTAGCACTAGGTTGATGCGATTGCTTTAAACCGTTATCGCGGTAGCAGGAACGGGTTAAAGCTTAGCGAATCACCTAGTGTAAGCCAAGATAGTAGCGAAAAGCGAGACCAGCTACCACTTATAAACTTTAAACACAAAAAAATGCTCCCAAATGGGAGCATTTTTTGTGTTAATCGATAAGTCAGACAGTCTTATCAAAAGTCTAATGAGCGAGGCAAACTTGTGACAGTACTACGCATCGTAGGCTAAGCAAGCTTAACAACGCTAATCAGATATTTTGGTAGGACTATGCGTCTTGCTCAACGCCTTTCATGGTCAGTTTAATACGGCCACGGTTATCAACGTCTTGTACCAATACGTTGATTTCTTGACCTTCGCTTAGGTAGTCAGAGACATTCTCAACGCGCTCTTCAGCGATTTGAGAGATATGAACCAATCCATCTGTACCGGGTAATACGGTGACAAATGCACCGAAGTCCACAACACGAGCAACCGTACCTTTGTACACTTTACCAACTTCGACTTCTGCTGTGAGCGCTTCAATCTGACGGATGGCTTCTTTGGTGGCTGCTTTGTTTTCACCGAAGATGCGAATGGTGCCGCTGTCATCGATGTCAATTACCGCGCCTGTGTCTTCGGTTAGCTGACGAATCGTTGCGCCGCCTTTACCAATTACGTCACGGATTTTGTCAGCTTTAACTTCGATAACCGCATAGTTTGGTGCATGTGCATTGATTTCAGTACGGCTAGCTGGCAATACTTCATTCATAGCGTTCAAGATATGGATACGACCTGCATGGGCTTGCTCTAGCGCTTTTTCCATGATATCTGGCGTGATACCTTCAATTTTAATGTCCATTTGAAGGGCAGTGATACCATCTTTTGAACCCGCTACTTTAAAGTCCATGTCACCTAAGTGATCCTCGTCACCTAAGATATCTGATAAGACGGCAAAACGCTCACCTTCTTTCACAAGACCCATCGCGATACCTGCTACTGGTGCTTTCATCGGTACGCCGGCATCCATTAATGCAAGACTTGCACCACATACTGACGCCATAGACGATGACCCGTTAGATTCAGTAATCTCTGATACGACACGGATAACGTATGGGAAGCGGTCGCTATCAGGTAGCATGGCTTGTACACCACGGCGAGCCAGACGGCCATGACCGATTTCACGGCGCTTTGGCACACCCTCACGGCCTGTCTCGCCCACTGAGAAATGTGGGAAGTTGTAATGCAGCATAAAGTGATCTTGAATTGTACCCGCTAATGAGTCAATTAGATTCACATCACGTGTGTTACCTAGTGTCGTGGTCACTAATGCTTGAGTTTCGCCGCGAGTAAACAAGGCTGAACCGTGCGTATATGGCAAGACACCCACTTGTATATCAAGGGCACGTACAGTATCTAGATCACGGCCATCGATACGCGGTTTGCCAGATAGAATCGCATCACGAACGGTACGGTACTTAAGATCGTTATAAATGTCTTTGATTTTGGCTTCGTTATCAGCAAACTCTTCTGATTCAGGATCACCCGCTAACGCCTCTATCGCCGATGCTTTGATCTCATCAAGCTTTTCGTAACGATCTTGCTTATCGCTGATTGAATACGCCTCAGCAACTTGCTCGCCAAACTGCGAGGTAACTTTGTCTTTTAGGTCAGCATCAAGTTGTGGTGATTCGAATTCTTGTTTTTCTGTACCCACTGCTTTGGCAAGTTCAATGATGTTATCAATAACGATTTGTTGCTGCTCATGGCCGTATAATACCGCGCCGAGCATTTGGTCTTCTGACAATTCAGCAGCTTCTGATTCAACCATTAATACCGCTGATTTGGTACCCGCAACGATTAGGTCAAGATCACTTTTTTGCAGCGCTTCAATCGATGGGTTAAGCACATATTCGCCATCGATAAAGCCTACGCGTGCACCGCCGATAGGGCCATTAAATGGTGCGTCAGATATAGCTAAAGCGGCAGAGGCACCAATCATGGCTGCGATGTCTGCATAGTGCTTTTTGTCACTTGAAACAACTGTTGCGGTGATTTGAACTTCGTTCACATAGCCCTCAGGGAATAGAGGACGAATTGGACGGTCAATAAGACGTGATGTTAATGTTTCAAACTCTGTAGGACGGCCTTCGCGCTTACCGTAGGCACCTGGTATTTTACCGGCAGCATACATTTTTTCTTGATAGTTTACAGTCAGTGGAAAGAAGTTTTGACCGGCTTTGGCATCGCTTTTTACCACAGCAGCAACCAATACAGACACTCCGCCCATATGGACTAAGATTGAATTTGCTTGACGTGCAACGCGTCCAGTTTCGATAACAACCTGTTCATTGCCATACTGAAACTCGCGTGAAATTGTATTAAACATCGACATTTAATTTTCCTATTTTTATTAATTACTAATTTAATTGGGTGTTATAGCCTTATGAGGGTATTTAACAGCCTCTAACGTTTAAGTTATCAAGTTTAAACTGCTAATGTAAACGTTAGAAGCCTGTCGTCCTCATAGACCGTTGTATATTTTACAGATATTTATCAGAGTTGACCAATTTAAGTCAGTCTATAGATATGGATTTTTAGATATAGTCAAAGAAATCTAAAATGATTACAAGCCAACCGAGTGCAAGTACTACTATAGTAGGGCGAGCGAGGTTAACACCGTAACCGTTTAGTATTTCGCTGACTATATTTAGCTTTAATAATTGTAAACGCTTATAAAACTCTGAACATTAACTGCAGATTCAATATTTAGATACAAGATCCATATACAAACTATAGCTACGAAAAAAGATACAAAAAGAAGATACAAAAAAAACGGCGTGAATAATTCACACCGTTTTTTTTAAAGGCATGAGCGTATTGATTTTGATAAATACCTCAACGATACTCATAATAGATATCGTATTGAGGTTATATCGAAAATTAACGACGCAAGCCTAATTCACTAATAAGTGAGGCATAACGTGATAAATCCTTACCTTTTAGATAGTCTAAAAGTTTACGACGCTGGTTTACCATACGGATTAGACCGCGGCGGCTGTGATGATCACCTTTATGCGCTTTGAAATGATTCTGTAAATCATTGATACGTGCCGTTAATAGGGCAACTTGCACTTCTGGTGAACCTGTATCGCCAGGGGCACGTTGGTATTGGGCAACAATCTGTTGACGGTCAGTATTAGTTAACATAGCTTTCTCCTGCAATGCATACAAAATAAAGTCTGTTTCATTGGGGACATCCCTGCATTACTAGAGATGACCTAAAAAAACGACTAGGTAAGCCTCTTATTATAACAAAAAAACTACTCCTATGTGAGTAGTTTTTTCCTAGATATATGGCTTAATTAATGAATATAGGAATGATGATAAATTCTTCAAGGTTTATTTATCTGAAACACCATCTTGTGTCGCATGGCCACCCAGTGCGTCATCATCTAATGCCGCAGTGGATGCTTCTGCTAGGCTATCAGGAATCTGCTCATCCATAGGCTTATCGATAGGTTCGTTCTGCACTTTTTCTAATTCTTCTTTACTAACTTTGTTATTACTCATAGATTAATCCCTTGTACTAGATTAGTTAAACCAATTTATCATGTAGCTTTAATACAGGTAGTTCTAAATATTTATCTAAAATAGATGTATTGAATACTTATAAAACAAAACTTGTATAAATATAATATTTATACAAGTTTCTTTAATATTTTATTTTTTATGTTCTTTTTCAAGATTTTCAGCAAAGCCTTCAGCCGCTTCTTCAGGACTTTTATCTTTGTTGTGCCCTAGGTTACCTTCTACTTGGTTTTTCAAACCAGTTAGTTCTGCGTCTGGTTGCTGTTGTTCATATTTCTTATCGTTTGGCATAATTTTAATCCTTATAGTTATGAATAGTTATGATTTAAAAATCTAACTTCGTATTATTAATTATTATTGGCTTAATGCCTGATCGATTGCATTCGCAAAAGCTTCAATATCATCAGGATTTCTTGAAGTAATAATGTTATCTGATTTTTGTACTTGTTTATCAACAAATGTACCACCAGCATTTTAAATATCAGTTTCGAGAGATTGATAAGCAGTTAGCGTTCTATCTTTAGCCAACCCTGCGTTAATTAATAACCACGGGGCATGACAAATAGCAGCAACAACTTTTCCGGAGTTAAATAGCGTTTTAACAAAGTTTTGCGCCTGCTCGTTACCGCGAATAGTATCAGCATTGACCGTACCACCGGGTAAGACCACCGCATCATAATCCTCTGGACTTGGATCTTTGAGAAATAAATCAGCGATATAAATATCGGCCTTATCAACGTCGCCTTCCATTGACTGGACTTGTTTGTCATCGCTAGAAGTAATTAGAACCGTTTTATAGCCTTTGTCTTCAAGCAATTTATTTACTTGAGCGTATTCAGACTTCTCAAAATATGAATGCAATAAAAAAGCAATTGATTTACTCATTGGTCTGTCTCCATACAAATCATGTTTTTATATTTATTGTAGGCTTAGAGTTATATTAGGCAAATCGCGCTGATTACTACAGGCTGATCACTGATGTTAAAAATTGATATTTATCAACCATATAATCAGTTTAGATAGTATTTATAGTTATTAGTTCTAGATAATATTTATAAAGACTTGAAGAGCTACTTAAATAGCTGCTTAAATATATTTTTTTATAAGTTTATTATTGTTATATACGTTCATATTATTTTTATAATTATTATCTATAAAATCTTATAGTTATATTTTTTGATTTATAATCAGTTAATTTTTTTATTTATATTTATAATCTTACTTGGTGTGTATTAGCTAAGTAAGATTGATTTGATATAGATTATATATTTTTAATTAATTATGATCTTAATAGTAGCGAGAATTAGCGTATTTCTATAGGGGTAAGTTGCAAGCGAATGTATGAGAATGTGACTTGTGTTTAGCGATAGTAAATTTTAGTTGTAATAACATGAACATATGATACGCAGATATAAGACACGCATGAACGTTTTTTTATTACTATCTTGTTAAAATATCAGCTTGTTAGGATATGAGTAAATAGGATTGAGATGACGACAAACAAGATTATCGTTGTATCATTTTTTTAGGCTGTAAACGACCATTTTGCTCTAGCTGACCAAGACCTAAAAAATTATTAGCCGTATCAAAGAGCCTAATATCAACGGTTTGTGTTTCTAAAGGGCTATCACTTAATTTATTTTGTATATAAGCTGCTAGCGTGGTATCGATGGCGGGTGAGACATTTAACCGCTGACCCATATGTAAACGAGCGCACTCACTGTCTGAGACAATAAGTTTGGGTACATTTGGTATACACACATCAATGCTTAATAGCTGAGCCAGTCTTTGCGGGTGATCAAGCGCTTCTAACTTCGTCAGTGTGATCGCATCCTTAATATTAAAATGACCGACTTGGGTACGGTGTAACGCCACCAAATGCCCTAGAGTATTCAACGCTGTGGCAATATCTTCGCCAAGCACACGCACATAAGTACCCTTTGAGCAGCAAACGTTCAATACAAGTTCATCTTGACTATCGCCAAAGGCTAAGGTCAGCTCATCAATAGTAATAGGCCGAGCGTCACGTTCGACTTCGATACCAGCTCGGGCATATTCGTATAGTTTTTTACCTTGCTTTTTTAGTGCTGAATACATCGGCGGTATTTGCTTAATATCCCCTGTAAACTGACGGGCTACCTTCTCAAGATCCTGTACAGAGAGTTCAGGTATGGTCTTTTTAGCAATCACCTGCCCTTCGGCGTCCCCTGTGTCTGTCTGTTCTCCAAGTTTAACCACCGCTTGATACGATTTATAAGCATCCAATTGATAATGACTAAATTTGGTAGCTTCACCTAAGCAAACAGGAAGAAGCCCTGTCGCCATCGGGTCGAGTGTGCCTGTATGTCCTGCCTTCTTACTATTATACTCTGGTGACTTGAGTAGATATTTTACTTTTGACACGACTTGCTGAGACGTTAGTCCTTGTGGCTTATCTATCAGTACTACGCCAGATACTCGTATCTTGTCAGATAATTGAGTTTTGTTGCTGTTTGTCATATTTATCTACTCAAAAAGCAATACTATTTATAAACCAAGAGTATTTATAAACCAATAGTATTTTACAGTTAACATATACCGTTCAACACGTTTATTTTAATCGTACTGCTTGTCTTTAATCGAGCTTCTTATTTTAATGAGGCTAATCGTTTTAATCGTGCTGATGGTCATCATCTGATTCAGATGAGGTTTGTTCAGTTTTGGTCACTGCTTTATTGATTAAATCCATCATGTAATTACCGCGAGCGGTGACTTCGTCATAATGGAATCTAAGACGTGGCGTAGTACGGGTTTTTAGACTATGACTTAATTCTGTACGCAAGAATCCTGCTGCTTTATTTAAGACTTTTAGACTCTCTTCATGGCTATATTTACTCATCGCATCATTAAGCTCAGGCTCCATGATAGTTACATAAACATCGGCGTAGCCCAAGTCTGGACTGACTTTAACACTAGATATGGTCACAAATCCGGTTAGACGTGGATCATTGACGTCATCGCGAATAAGCACAGCAAGTTCTCGCTGAATTTGGTCACCCAATCTTTGCATTCTTTGGTTCATGAGTTCGTTCCTTAAAGCTATAAGCGTTAGTTTGAATATAAACGTTAGTTTAAACTAGGGGTGTAAGAATGATAGTGGTTGTCAAATGGTACTTGTTAAACATAATAAGCGTTGCAAACCGAGCTTTAATCAGCAATTCGTCGTCCACTTTTAATGGGTACAGCGAATACTCCAGTAAAAGACAATTCTATATAGCCTAAAATCTATATAGCCTCAAACTCCTCAACTACTCGCAAACTATACAATACCACTAACACTAATCATTAATCATTAATCATTAATCGTAAAAATAATAGCTTTCTGATAAACAACCTATCTATGTCAAACGCGCTTAACCTACTACTTGAGCGTTTGCACTCATTTTTCTCGATATGTTAATTCTCAGATTTGGCATAACAAAATAATGTTTAAAAAGATAATAAAAAAAGACCTAACAGGATGACCTGATAGGTCTTTATAACCTATTTAAATATATTAGATAGTACGCTGAATCTCTTGAATCTCAAAGACTTCAATCTTATCGCCTACTTCTACATCGTAGCCACGTACTGCCAAGCCACATTCAATACCAGCGCGTACTTCGTTCACGTCGTCTTTATATCGACGTAATGATTGAAGCTGACCGGTAAACACAACTTTGTCATCACGTAGTACACGAATAGACTTGTTGCGATATATAGTACCTTCAACAACCATACACCCTGCTGCTGCGCCAAACTTACTAGAGCGGAATACTTCACGTACCTCAGCAATACCCAAGATTTTCTCGCGATGTTCTGGGGATAGCATACCGCTCATCGCCGCTTTCACATCATCGATTAAACCATAGATTACGCTGTAGTAGCGAATATCAATACCAGCTTCATCAGCTTTACGTTTTGCAGCGCTGTCTGCACGTACGTTGAATCCTAATAGTACCGCTTCGCTAGATTCAGCTAATGTGATATCAGATTCAGCGATTGGGCCTACCCCTGAACTAATCACACGTACTTTAACTTCGTCGGTAGATAGCTCATTTAAGGCGGCAAGTAGGGCTTCAAGCGTACCGCGCACATCGGTTTTAAGAATGATGTTTAAGAAAGACAAGTCATCTTGTCCCATTTGCTCAAACATACTCTCTAAGCGCATTTTATTCTGACGTTCTAGCTGCTCTTCACGCTCACGATTGGCTCTAAACTCAGCAACTTCTCGTGCTTTCTTCTCATCTGAGACCACTAAGAACTCGCTACCTGCGGCAGGCGTATCTGGAAGACCTAGGATTTCTACTGGAATAGAAGGTCCTGCAGATTTAACACGCTCGCCATTTTCATCAATCATGGCGCGTACTTTACCGTAATACTCACCGGCTAGAACAAGATCACCTTGATTCAAGGTACCCTTCTTAACTAGGATACTAGCAACAGGGCCACGACCTTTTTCTAAACGAGACTCAATGACCACACCTTGAGCTGCACCATCTGTAGGCGCTTCAAGCTCCATAAGCTCAGCTTGAAGATTAATTAGCTCAAGTAGCTCATCAATACCTTCACCTGTTTTGGCTGAAATTTTAGCCACTGGCGTATCACCGCCCCACGCTTCGGTAACCACTTCTTTGGTGGTTAACTCGTTAAGTACACGATCAGGATCGGCAGAATCTTTATCCATTTTGTTGATAGCAACAATAATTGGAGTGCCTGATGCTCGTGCATGATCGATAGCCTCTTCGGTTTGCGGCATCATGCCATCGTCAGCAGCCACAACTAGAATGACAATATCAGTCGCTTGAGCACCACGTGAACGCATGGCGGTAAATGCCGCATGCCCTGGCGTGTCTAAGAAGGTAATCAAACCACGATCAGTTGTGACATGATAAGCACCAACATGCTGGGTTATACCACCGGCTTCGCCAGTCGCTACCTTGGTTTCGCGGATCTTATCAAGTAAGGATGTTTTGCCATGATCAACGTGACCCATAATAGTAACTACTGGGGGACGTGTCTGAACATTACCACGACGTTCTTCAACCGCTTCTTGTAAGTCATCTTCCACTTTAGTATCACTAACTGGAACAGGGTTATGACCCATCTCTTCCACAATTAAACTTGCCGTTGCTTGATCAATCTCATCGTCTGCGCCGACAATTTCGCCCATTTTCATAAGCAGTTTTGTCACTTCACGCGCTTTAACCGCCATACGCTGTGCAAGATCAGAAACCATTATTTGCTCTGGAATCTCAACATCATGTACAATCTTTTCAACAGGTTTTTCAAATTTATGCTGAGCAGATTGACTTGATTTTAAGCCATGCTTACGGTTACGAATTTCACGCTCTTCTTGACCTTTACGGCGGCGGCCACGTGTGGCAGTACTAGAAGAACCGCGCTTGATTTCACGGCGTTCTTTTTCAAACGACTCTTCAAGTGCTTCTCCAACCAGACCTTCAGCCAAAGGCTCATCTTTACGAACCTCAGCAACTGGCTCTTTATCACTATATTTACCTGCCATTTTACGCATTTGCTCAAGCGTCTTTTTCTGAGCTTCTTCAGCTTGCTTGCGGCGAGTTTCAGCTTCAATCTTACGCAAGCGTTCTTCTTCGGCTTCACGAGCTTCGCGTTCTTTACGCTCGGCTTTTGTTTCAACTTTAGGCTTAGTAGGTGCAGTCTTCTTCTTAGGCGCTTCATCTTTCTTAGCTTGTGCTTCCGCTTTACTGCCTTTTTTGACGACAACCGTAGAGACTTCATCATTAGATTCTTTCGATGATGAGCCACCTCCTAAGTTTGCACGCATTGCTGCCAGAGTCGCCGCTTGACGTTCTTCAGCTTCCTTTTTAGCCTGCGCACGTTTCTTAGCTTCTTCAGCTGCACGCTCTTGTGCAACTTTAGCCGCTTCTTCACGCTTTTTAGCTTCTTCAGCAATTTTTACTGGATCAGGTTTATCAAATACTTTTTTCTTACGCACTTCAACATTTACGCTTTTAGATTTACCAGAAGATCCAGTAACGCGCGCAGTACTTGTCGTCTTAGATTTTAGACTGATACGACGTTTGTCCTGTTGCCCATGCGATTGCTTTAAGTAGGCTACCAGCTGTTCTTGCTCACGCTCGGTGACCACGTCATCCTCGCCACGAGCAGGCAGCCCAGCATCAACCAGTTGCTTTTGTAGCGTACTGACTTTTTTGCTTACCATGTCTGCTAATTCTTTGACGGTCTTATCTGCCATTTATAGTCACCTATTAATTATTCTTCATTAAACCAAGATTCACGTGCTTTCATGATGAGCTCACCTGCCGTCTTTTCATCAAGACCTTCAATGTCTTCAAGATCAAATACAGCTTGTTCGGCTAAGTCATCAACCGTGATAATGTCACGTTGCGCCATTTTATAAGCCCAATCAGTGGTCATGCCTTCCATCGCTAGCAATTCATCACTTGGCTCTTTCATATTTTGCTGTTTTACAAGCTCATCAGCAATCACGACGTCTTTTGCACGTTCTTGAATCATTTCAATAGATTCGTCGTCAAGTCCTTCGATGTCATAGAATGTCTCGACAGGAACATAAGCAACCTCTTCAATACTGGTAAAGCCTACATCCACTAATGCTTGCGCTAAATCTTCATCAACTTCAAGTCGATTATAAAACAAATCTAAATACGCTTTAGTTTCGTTTTGCTGTCGCTCAAGGTATTCTTCCTCAAGCATCATATTTAATTTATATCCAGTTAGCTCAGAAGCTAAACGAACGTTTTGGCCTTGAGCACCAATTGCACGGGCTAACTGATCATTTGCAGTAAAGATAATATCTGCAGTTTTTGCATCTTCATCTAAAATAATACTGCTAACATCAGCTGGCTCTAGCGCACTAATAATATATTGTGCAGGGTCATCTGACCATACGATAACGTCAATACGCTCACCATCAAGTTCAGATTGTACGGCTTGAATACGGGTACCGCGCATACCGATACAAGCACCGACTGGGTCGATACGATGGTCATTAGTTTTGACAGAAATCTTAGCCCGGACACCCGGCTGACGCGCCACATCACGAATTTCAATAATTTGCTCGTTAATCTCAGGTACTTCTTTATTCATCAGTGCAGTTAGCATCTCTGGGCTAGCACGAGATAACAATAACTGCGCACCGCGATTATCACGGTTGACGTGGTACAAAATAGCATTAACCCGTGACTTAGGACGTAGTTGCTCACGTGGCAACATTTGATCACGAGATAGATAACCTTCAGCATTATCTCCTAAATCAATGATATAGCCATCGCGCGTTTGTTTTTTAACTTCGCCGTACATCATCTCGCCAATTCTAGGCTCAAAAGCATCAGCGGTCAATGCACGCTCTGCCTCACGAATTTTTTGAATGATAACTTGCTTCGCTTGTGTCGCTGCAATACGACCAAAATCAATCGACTCAATCTGCTCTTCTTTTACATCACCGATTGACCATTCGTCTTGATCAAGATCAGTTATTGCTAATTGGCACGCAGGCATCTCATGATCTTCATCTGCCACAACCGTCCAATAACGATACGTATCATAATCACCAGTGTCACGATTAATTTCAACACGTACGGTAACTTCTGGCTGATCTGTATATACTTTTTTCTTGGTTGAAACCACTAACGCCTCTTCGATAGCTTCGAAGATATCTTCAGGGTTTAGCCCTTTTTCGTTACTGACAGTTTCAACGACTGTTAAAATTTCTCGACTCATTAGACACCTATACTTGCATACTTAAATATAAAAGCAGCAGAAATTAATTAATTGTATTTTATCGTAGGCTTAATAGCTTTGATGTTTAAATTTATTACAGTGTTTACATATATGACTATCTAAATTTGCTAATTCAATAAACTGTTATACTTCCTGATAGATCAAATTAGCTTTATCGATATTATCAAGCGCGATATCAAACTGCTCACCATCAGCAGTGACTATAGATAGCTGAGTGTCATCAAGCTTTTCAAGTTTACCCGTTGCTTTACGGCGTTTTGTATCTCCTTCACCGATCGCTCGAATTAAACGCAAACTTATAGTCTGCCCTACATAATCTGCCATCTGTTCAGGAGAAAAGAAGGGACGATCGAGACCCGGTGAGGACACTTCTAATACATATTCGCCAGCAATTGGGTCATGTACTTCTAAAATACCACTTACTTGATGGTTAACTGCTGCACAGTTTTCAATGGTTACTTGCTTGTCTTGAGCTTTATCTTCTGGTAAAGCTTCGATATAAATACGCAATAAAGACCGCCCACCTTGAGGCAAAAACTCCACACCCCAAAGCGCCACATCGCAAGCTGCTACTGCAGATGCTATAAGATCTGTTAATTGGGTAACTTTATTTGATAATTTCATAAATGATATATTTATTCCATAGATAAAAGTATCTATTATAAATTCACAATATGAAAATTGAGCAGTTTAAAAATAACAGATACAAAAAAACCCACAAACAATAATGGTGGGTAAAATAAAAGATAAGATTGAAATAAAAAATGGTAGCGGGGGCTGGATTTGAACCAACGACCTTCGGGTTATGAGCCCGACGAGCTACCAGACTGCTCCACCCCGCATCAATCTAGGCTGACTATTATAGGGATAAACCTTATGACTGTCAAGCACTTAAATAATTAATTTAACGCTTAGTGTCTTAAATTCATTCCTAGTCTATCTAAATTTATGAATTAGATACTCAACACTATTTAGATATAGAAAACCAAAATACAAACCTATCATATCATCACTTTGCAAGATTAAATGATGGTGCGATTGGAGGGACTTGAACCCTCACAGCTTGCGCTACCACCCCCTCAAGATGGCGTGTCTACCAATTCCACCACAATCGCTTATTTGAATCTATGCTTATTCTAATCTATAGGTAGTCAGCGCGATACTTAACTTATTGAGGAGGCTTAAGTACGTGATTTAATCTAACTACTTATGACTAAATTAGGTTGCACATTCTACTCGTGTTTGGAAACTGGTGCAACCTATTTTAATACATAGAGTTGGTTTGACGAATAGAGTGACTGTCAATAAAACCAAAGATATCTTGTTTAATCGACTATTCATATTTCTTTAATACATGTTTTGTTTTTAAACACCGACTATATAAGGTATTTATATCATAAGATATCTAAGTCGCATCTTATAATCACACCTTGTATTTTAATCGACTTTAAGAAGCCGGCGTTTCAGTCGTTTGGGGGTCTGATACCGGCGTTTCAGCAGCTGGGGTTTGCGTGACAGGAACTTGGGTAGCTGCTGGAACATCCAACTGATATTGACCTTCAGCTTGTTTGCGTGCATGCACAGCCAGCGTCAAACTGGTACTAAAAAATATAACCGCCAAAATAGCCGTTGCACGGGTCAAGAAGTTTGCACTACCTGCTGCACCAAATACAGTACCCGCAGAACCTGCACCAAAAGACGCGCCAGCATCTGCGCCCTTGCCATGCTGAATTAGAATAAGTCCGATCATAGCAATAGCCACAATAATATGAATGGCTAGAATAATGTTAAACATGTGTTGCCTTACGTATACTTTAAAATTTATGAAAGTTTAGGGTGTATATAAAATCTAATGGATTATAAACCATTAAAACATTGAGCAATCTCAATAAAGCTATCTGGGTTAAGAGCAGCACCGCCGACCAGCACCCCATTAACGCTTTTAAGCTTAGCAAAGTCGCCTGCATTGTCAGGTTTTACACTGCCGCCATAAATGATAGGGGTATCGATCAAATCAGAGCCAAACGATTCCAAACGCTTACGAATGAAATCATGTACTTTTTCGACATCATCCACACTAGGCACTTTACCGGTGCCTATAGCCCACACAGGCTCATATGCCACAATAAACTTCTGACTCATGTACTGCTGTCTTGAGGACGGTTTTGAATCACTCTTATCAACTTCGTTCCTAGTGTCGTTTTTAGCGTCAATATTAGCGTCAACATTAAGTGCTTTTAAGAATTGCTCAACGACAACAAGCTGCTGTGCGATAACGTGCTCAGTATTACCAGACTCAAAATCGGCTTCTGATTCCCCAATACAAAGAATAGCGCCTAAGTCTTGAGCGGCGCAGTGCTGAAGCTTTTGTAGTAATATCTTATTATCTTCTTTATGATACTGACGGCGTTCAGAATGACCGATTATGGCCCACTGTACGCCCATATCTCTTAATTGAGCGGCAGACACATCTCCTGTATAGGCACCTGTTGACTCACAAAAGGTCGCAACGTCTTGGCTAGCTAATTTTATAGCTGCCTTATGCTGCTCAATATCATCACGGGTTTTGGAGATATGTAAAAAACTGGGTGCAACCATCACATGACACTTTAATGCCTTGCCTCTTTGAGAAAAGGTCGCCATTCGGCTTGCCAATCCACTAATTAAAGCCTCAACTTCGCTTTGCGACTTAGGATTTAATTTCCAGTTTCCAATAATCCAAGGCGTCATACCACCCTCTCAAATAAAATAAATGTATCGTAATCTGATTGAAACCAATGATGCTTAATTAGCTTTAATAAGCAGCCTATATAAGAATCTTGGTATAAACAGCTTAGATTAGTCGTCTAAATAACTAGTCGCCTAAATCATAAGTCGCCTAAATCATAAGCCGCTCAAATCATAGTCGTTTAAATAATAAGTAGCTTTGAATTATATCATAGTCTTAAACAACAGATTTAGACTTTATTAAGAGGTATCTATCAGCCGTAGTTATGCTTTAATCCAATGGCTTCAAAGGGAGTCGAACTAATTAAATATTTGGGGCGAATATCTTAGAATCTTTAATACTTGCTGGCTATTTTAATTATCGATTCTGTTATTAATAGGTTGTGACATCTGATGGCCGTAATCTCTACAGACTTTAATCTCTGCTGACTATATTGTCACTGCCTGTTCTAACCGTAAGCATTTTATCTTACAATGTACATAGTAAAAAAATGCAGAATTGCATATAAAGCTTTTGGACATGATGGCTTTAAATAACTATTCGTTTTAAATAACTATTATCTTTAGATAACTATTATCTTTAAATAACAATTAATATAGGTAAGCTTGTATGTCACAACCCTTTTTACATAATGCCATTGCTCGGCGACTTGTCAGCGCACGACTATTAAGCGTCGATAAAATGAGTGAAGCGGTGACACAAGCAGCAAAGCAAGATAAAAGCCTCGTGTCCTATATCAATGACAATAAACTTGTTCGCGCTGACAGATTAGCTTGGCATATTTCTAATGAGTTTGGTGATCCTTTATTTGATATTGATCAGATCAATATTGACACCATTCCCAAAGACATTATCAGTGAAAAACTGGTTCGAAACCACAATGCTTTACCTATATTTGTCAGAGGACAGCGGCTATACGTAGCGATGAGCGACCCTGCTCGTGTTGACGCTATCGATGCCATTCAGTTTAGTTCTCGTCTTACAGTGCAGACCGTCGTGGTAGAAGAAGCCAAGCTTCAACGCATTATTGATTCAGTCTATTCTGATTCAATGGATGTATTTAGCAGCTTTAGTGAAAGCGATCTGGCTGTTGATATTGAAGATATTAATACTCAAGATGATATAGAAGAAACCAGAGTAGCAGTAGCTGTTGAAGAAGCGCCTGTGGTTAAGTTTGTCAACAAGATGCTGGTAGATGCTATTCGTATGGGCGCCTCTGACTTACATTTTGAGCCTTATGAGAAGTTTTATCGGGTACGTTTTCGTATTGATGGTATTATGCATGAGATGTCTACGCCTCCTGTACAATTGGCAGCCAAAATTTCGGCCCGTCTAAAAGTCATGTCGAAGATGGATATCTCTGAGCGTCGTGTGCCCCAAGATGGTAGAATCAAGCTTAAGCTATCTAAGAATCGCGCCATAGACTTTCGCGTAAATTCGCTACCTACTTTATATGGTGAAAAGATAGTACTGCGTATCTTAGACCCCTCTTCTTCGATGATAGGTATTGACGCGCTTGGTTTTGATCCTACGCAAAAAGAGATGTTCTTGGATGCTCTAAATCGCCCACAAGGTATGATATTGATAACAGGACCTACAGGCTCGGGTAAAACGGTCTCTTTATATACAGGGCTGAGTATCTTAAACACGGTAGAATCCAATATATCGACGGTAGAAGACCCCGTTGAGATTAATTTGCCAGGGATAAATCAAGTCAATGTGAACAATAAAGTGGGCCTAACCTTTGCCTCTGCCCTAAAGTCATTTCTGCGTCAGGATCCAGATATTGTCATGGTCGGCGAGATTCGTGATCTAGAGACTGCTGATATCGCCATTAAAGCTGCGCAAACTGGGCATTTGGTACTGTCTACTTTACATACCAATTCAGCCGCTGAAACGCTTACTCGATTACATCATATGGGTGTGCCCTACTTTAATATTGCCACGTCTATTACTTTAGTTATGGCGCAGCGTTTGGCGCGCCGCTTATGCCCTCATTGCAAGCAGCCCTCCAAAATTCCAAAAGTTAGTTTAATAGAGATGGGGTTTAAAGAATCAGAGCTTAATAACCCTAAATATACTATTTATGAACCGGTAGGATGTAGTGAATGTCGAGAAGGCTATAAAGGCCGAGTTGGGGTTTATGAAGTGATGAAAGTGGATAACAGTATTTCCCAAATCATTATGCAAGGCGGAAATGCCATCGATATTAAAGCGGCTGCTTTAAAAAATGGCTTCAAAGACTTAAGACGGGCTGGCATAATGAAAGTATTAGAAGGTATCATTAGTATTCAAGAAATGTACCGCATTACTTCTGAATAATCGAACACATTTATAAACTGTTTAATTTTACGCTAAATTGCGGTTGAACAAAGGATATGACAAATGGCAAAAGCCGCGACAGAGATGCTGCTAGACTTTATCTACAATGGTACTAATAGCCGTGGGCACAAAGTTAGTGGCGAGCTGACCAGTAGAAATATGGAGCTTGCTAAAGCTCAATTGCGTAAGCAAGGCATCAACATAACCAGTATCAAAAAGAAGCCAAAACCAATTTTTGAAGTAAAAAGACGTATTAAGTCGCTTGATATTTCTATCTTTGTTCGCCAGCTTGCTACAATGATGAAAGCTGGGATACCTTTGGTTCAGTCATTCGAGATTGTGGCTGAGTCGGTTGATAATCCAAGTATGAAAGAAGTCATATTAGATATCAAAGCAGAAGTTGAATCCGGCACTACTTTCTCTGGCGCTTTGCGTAAGCATCCTAAGTATTTTGATAACTTATTTTGCTCTTTAGTTGAAGCAGGTGAGCGCTCAGGGTCACTTGAGACCATGCTGGATCGTGTGGCAACCTACAAAGAAAAAACAGAGCTGTTAAAGTCTAAAATCAAAAAAGCGGTTACCTATCCCATCGCGGTTATATTGGTTGCTTTCGTAGTAACTCTGATATTGTTAATATGGGTTATACCCAAATTTGAGGAATTATTTAATTCTGCTAATACTGAACTTCCAGCATTTACGCAAGCTGTGTTATCGTTATCGAGATGGGTGCAAGACTGGTGGTTTTGGTTATTGGCTTTTATTTTAGTTGCTATTGTGGCATTCATACAAGCCAGACGCCGTAATGAAAACTTCAGTCATACCTTGGACAAAATCACCTTAAAAATACCTATTTTAGGAAAGATTGCCTATCAGGCCATTGTCGCCCGTTTCTCACGAACCCTATCCACTACATTTGCTGCTGGTGTTCCGCTCATTGATGCCCTAGATGCTACAGCAAATGCCACTAATAATCATGTCTTTTATGAAGCGACGCAGGAAGTCAAAGACGATGTGTCTACAGGTCAGCAGTTGCACTTTGCGATGCGCGGCACTAATTTATTCCCAACGATGGCGCTACAAATGGTCAGCATTGGTGAAGAATCAGGCAGTTTAGATGAGATGTTAGATAAAGTTGCTTCTTATTATGAAAATGAAGTTGATAATGCGGTAGATAGCTTAACCAGTTTGTTAGAACCCTTTATCATCGTTGTTTTAGGAATAATAATAGGGAGCTTATTGGTGGCGATGTATATGCCTTTCTTCCAACTTGGCTCTGTTATTGGCTAATTATTTAAAACTTATTACGCGGTTATATAACGGGTCAGTTCTATCAAAGATTTAGTTTTTTAAAAGTTAGCTATATATCAGTTTGTGCTGTACTGATGGGCTTTTTATCGAATTCTAAGGCGATGCTATGCATTTTTGGCAATTACTTCAAGATAATATGGTCGCTGCTATCTGTTTCTTTGGTGCTTTAGGGCTGTGTATTGGTAGTTTCTTGAACGTTGTTATATATCGTATCCCCCTCACCATGATGCAGCAGTGGCGTGCAGGTTCGGTAGAATTACTAAGTAGCCAAGATGATATCCCCCAAACACTTGTAGAGCCTATTGCCCAAATTGTCAATCAAGACACCCTCATTACTCTCTCAGCTCCTGCCTCTCATTGCCCATATTGTCAATATAAAATCAAATGGTTTGAAAATATTCCTGTCATTAGTTGGGTGTTGTTACGGGGTAAATGCACAAGCTGCCACAACAACATTAGCCCGCGCTATCCGTTTATTGAAATAGTCACTGCCCTGTTATCTATCGCTGTGATTATCGCATTTGGGGTAACGCTCAGTGCTATTGCAGCCCTTGTATTGGTATGGATATTAATTGCGCTGGCGGGCATAGACTTTGACACCCAATTTTTGCCTGACAGGTTAACTTTTTTATTAATGGGGCTGGGTCTTGCTATAAATTCTCAAGGCTGGTTTGTCTCACCTACCCAGTCTATCTGGGGATTAATCTTAGGTTACCTATGCCTTTGGGTAGTGGTTAAAGTATTTTACTTATTCACCAAAAAACAAGGCATGGGCGAAGGCGACTTCAAGCTATTAGCAGCGCTTGGCGCTTGGCTTGGGCCAGCAATGTTACCTTTTATCATATTGCTATCTTCGCTACTCGGGTCTATTATTGGAGTCATATTAATGAAACAACGTGGTGAGAGCCGGCCCTTTGCGTTTGGTCCATTTATCGCAATAGCTGGTATCATCGCCTTGCTGTATGGCCAACCAATAATGCAGTGGTATTTGGGACAATACTAGGGTCTGTTCGGTTCAGGCAGACTATTGCTGCATTTCATAGTAAGCCCGTTTTAAGGTATTAACATGACACATCCTACTGCACAGTCACAACCCGCTTCGATGACCAATAACAACTCCAATAACAACTCCAATAATCCAAATAGCTCTAATAGCCGTGATAGCTTTAATAACCCTACTAGCCGTGATATACAAGATAACTATCTTGACACCATCGATGCTCCGCAGAAGTTTCAAAACTTTTATATCGATAAACCTATCATTGGCTTAACGGGTGGTATTGGTAGTGGAAAAACAGCAGTTTCAGATTGGTTTGCGTCTCAAGGTATCGATGTGGTTGACGCGGATGTTGTGGCTCATCAGATTATGCAAAAAGGCAGCCCTACCCTGCAAAAGCTGTCTGAAGCCTTAGGAGACTGGGTAGTTGATGAGACTGGAGAGATGGATCGATCAGCAATCCGTGAACATGTATTTTTGAATGACTCTGCTTTATTAACCTTAGAGTCCATTACCCACCCGGCGATTCGTAAAGAGATTAAAAGACAATTATCTGCCTCTACTTCTGACTATGTCATCTTGTCTGCCCCATTATTATTAGAAAGCTATGAAGCAGGGCTTGTCGCCTTATGCGATAGGGTACTGGTGGTCGATGTATCAGAAAAGACACAACTTGAACGTGCCAGCCGCCGTGACACTCAAAGTATTGAGAAGATAAAAGCCATTATGTCCAATCAATTGCCTCGCCAAGAGCGCCTTAGACATGCCGATGATGTGGTCACCAATGAAAACGACTTAGCTGCACTATATGAACAGTTAAAGCCGCTACATGAGAGCTATAAACATATCAAAAAAATAAAACCCTAAAACTCTATTCAACTAGACAGCTTTTAAATTAGAGAGTTTTTATAACAAAGAGCTATTAAACTAGATCTTTTGAGACTAAGCGTTAGTTGATAAGATTTAATAAGAGCTATTTGAATTAAGTGATGCTATTTATTAAGTGCGACTTTTTGAGCGTCGCGCTGACGACTGACTTCATAAAGTGCCATTCCTGTCGCCACACTCACATTAAGGCTTTGTAGCGAACCGTGTTTGTTACCTGACATGGGGATATATACCAGCTCATCGCAGCGCTCCGTTGTCAGTCGGCGCATCCCCTCGCCTTCTGAGCCCATGATAATAGCCACCTTTCCTGTTAAATCCACTTTTGCTAGTGGTTTAGCCGTGTCATCTAATGCCGTGCCATAAACAAACACACCCGCTTGCTTTAAGCTCTCGATACTGCGGGCCAAATTCGTCACAGCAATGACCGGCATGATCTCCATAGCACCGACGGAGACTTTAGCCACGGTTGGGGTCAAGCTTGCAGAATGGTGTTTGGGGCAAATAACAGCGTCAACACCCATTGCAGCGGCCGTTCGCAAGCAAGCGCCTAAATTGTGCGCATCCGTAATTTGATCTAAAACTAAAAACAAAGCGTTATCTGCTTTTGTCAAAGACGTAAGGTTACCTTCGTCTGCCATTGTCAGTGGGCGTGCGTGCAAAACAACCCCTTGATGCTGCGGGCTATGACATAAAGTGGTTAATTTATCACGGCTGGCTTCTTGAATGCTCACGCCCATTTGTTCAGCAAGTTGTAATATCTCATTATAAGTTGACTCGGTTTCGTTTTGAGAGTCACTATGACGCCCTTGCTGTACAAACAATGCTACGGCATCGGTAGGACGGTGAGATAACAATGCATGAACTGCGTGAATACCATAAAAATATATTGGCTTTGCCATAAAACACCTTATTTTTTGACTTTATTTGTCACTATAATACGCTGCTAAGTTGATTTGATAGCTTGCTTGTGGCTATCTTACTAGTGGCTATCTTAAAAAAATAACGCCCACATCGAAGTTGGGCGTTATCATTATACTAAATGTTATCGTTTTACTCGTCGCTATTACTCTGTTTAACGTTAACATTTGGTCGTAGATAGGGTTATTCATTTTTAGGTACTATCATTAGATCTTTAAACCCTAGATCGGACTTTTATCTAGTAACCTGTTATCTACTAGCCTTCTAAATGACAAATATATTGAACAATTTGATCTGTTTTTAGCGTAAAGCTACTGTCCCCTGCCACGACAAATGCTTGACCTGCACGATAATAGGTGAAGTCTTCTTCACCAGTAATTTTTACTTCACATTCCCCACTGGTAATCTCCATTCTTTCAGAGGTGTGGGTCGCAAATTCATACTCATAAACACTTTCGTCACACGGTAGGATAACGCCTAGCATCTTTTTACTACCATCTTCAAATAGTACAGTGTGGCTACTACAACGCCCATCATAAGAAATGGTGGCGTTTTTTACGACAGAAACTTGGTCATAAGTCGACGGCATGGGGGCTTCCTTAATTTTAATCTATACTTAATATTTATCGTGGGCCTAAATGAGATAAAAATAAGCCTAAAGGCCAATCATATTGGTACTATGATTTTGTTATTCAATCCTACCACAATATTACCTATAAGTTTGTGACAGCTGCTAATTTTTTAGCGTTTTTTTAAGTATAAATGTTAACTAATAATAAAACTTGTCACCATATTAGCGGCAGTATAAATAAAGGCAGGGAATCAATTAATTAGGGGTTGTATAGAATTGATTAATTAGGACTGCTGATAGCTAAAATTGTTCCAAACTAGGCGTAAACCGCTGATAATGTCTAGACCTTAGCTAGGTTTACAACAACGTTTGGGGCAATTTTAGCATCAGCCTTACAGGGCAGGGCTATTTATTGCCAATAAATTGTGAAATTATCTAACTTAGAACAACTAAGCTGCGAAAATTTCCCTGCATATTGACTAAAAATTAGCCACTGCCAGTTCCATGAATCAATTCTATACAGCCCCTAATACTATACTTTCCCTATAAAAATTATAACGTTACATTGTTATATAGTGAAGTATATAGTTAAGTACCTAGTTAAGTAACTAGCGACAGCATCCTTTATGCAAAACCTATAACCTACCCCCTAGTTATATTACAGCCTAGTATGTTATATGATCCTTTACCCCTAGTCATTTATATATAAACAGACAATGCCATACAACAAAGTCAAACGTCTATATATAATTGAGTATGCTAAAAAGGTCGCTCTTATTCATTATAAGGTATGTGGATAAGTCATAAACTCATACGTTGCTGCGTTTGCTTTTAGCCCTTCATAACGATACGATACCTTTATAATTTTAACCTATCTTTTGAACCGCTCTTAAATTAAACTTCTTAAATTAAACGTAAATATTTTGAGATTGCTAATGCTCACTTCGCTCACACTGCAAAATTTTGCGCTGATTAATCATCACGAATTTTCTCTAAACAGTGGTTTTAATGTCATCACTGGCGAAACAGGTGCTGGTAAATCTTTACTATTAGACGCCTTGTCCCTTTGTATAGGCGGCCGTGCAGATACCAGTATGGTCAGACATGGTAAAGACAATGCGGATATCTATGCTCAATTTGAGTTTGATATCGATACTAATATCCGCTCAAATATTGATAATATAGAGCAGCCTGCTATCGAACAAGACTCAGTGCAGGACGCGTCATTGAATACGAATGACAATAAAGATAGCCATTTTAACAATACGCTGACAGCCATTCAGCGCTGGTTTATAGACCATGAAAGAGAGTTTGATGGTGAGGTGATGATTCGCCGTCAATTGAGTAGTAATGGCCGCTCAAAAGCATGGTTAAATGGTTCGCCAGTTAGTATTAATGAGCTTAAAGAGCTGGGCACTATGCTTGTGAATATCCACAGCCAGCATGCACAGCAGGCATTATTAAAGCCACAGTTTGTTGTAGATTGGCTGGACAGTATTGCCGTATTAAAGCCGTTAGCCAAACAGACTGAACAGGCGTTTCGCAGCTACCAAAAGCTTAAACGCCAAGCCAATGAAATTGCTGAAAAAGAAGCGCACCGCAATGACCGCATTGAGCTTTTAAAAAGCCAATTGGCGGATATAGAGCCGCTACTTGCCGTTGACTATGAGCAAATTGAAGCTGAGCATGATGAGCTGTCTAACCTTGAAGCCTTGATGTTAGAGGCGAGTCAAGCCGTTCAACTATTGGATAATGAACTGGATGAGCCTGCCGCCATAGACCTATTAGGACGTGCCATTCGCTTGTGCGACAATCAGTCGGAGGTTAGCGCCACATTTAGTCAAGCTGGCGAGTCTCTGCATTTGGCTCAGCAGCACATTAGCGAAGCTTCTGCTTTATTGACTGATTATGCTGAGCAGCAGCTTCCTGACCCTGAACGTCTAGAAGAGCTCAACACGTTGATTAGTTTGGGCCATCGTCTGTCGCGTAAACACGGCCTACCTGCTACAAGTTTGGTACAAGAAGCTCGCGAATGGCAGGATGAATTAGAAACGCTGGTTAACCAGCCAACCTCTGAGATCATCGAAGCACAAATTAAAGACGCATGGGATGAGTATATCGATATCGCTAAGCAGCTAGGTGATGCCCGTCAACAAATCGCCCCTGCTATCAGCAGCAAACTTGTGGCTCAGCTTATTCCATTAGCGTTGCCAAACGCTCGATGCGAGTTTGTGTTCAAAGATAAAAAGGCCGAGCAGTATAATGCACAAGGCATACATGATATAGAGCTTATGTTTAGCGCCAATGTGGGTATGCCCATGCAGCCTTTGTATAAGATTGCCTCTGGCGGCGAATTATCACGTATGGCGCTGGTTATGCAGGTGCTCTTAGCTACCGACAGACAAGACAGCCCAGGCAGTAATGCAAAAGACACTGTAAAAGACGCTTACGTCAGCTCGAATAACAAGTCTGATAATAAGTCTCATAAAGCGGCAGATACTGTAGAAGCGGCGTCGCAGCCTATGTTGGTGTTTGATGAGGTAGATGTCGGCATTAGTGGCGGTACTGCTCAAGTTGTGGGTGAGCTACTGCGTAAGCTTGGCACACACCGTCAGTTGTTAGCCATTACGCACCAAGCGCAGGTTGCTGCACAAGCGCATCAGCATATTTTGGTACAAAAGCATCATGATACCGAAGAGGGTCAAACGACCAGTCAGATAGAGATCTTGGAGGGTGATGCCCAAGTTGATGAGTTGGCTCGAATGTCAGGCGGTGTCAATATCACTGACGTTACCCGGGAGCATGCCCGCAGTTTACTTGCCGATGTGACAAACTGACGTGTCAAACTAGCGCTAAAGTAGAGCTTTGATGCTCCTAAAAGTTCGTAAACGCTCATCAAAAGTTCCAAACGCTCGTAAATACTATTTTTTTGGTTATTACCCCCATATATTAGGATATAGATTTATTAGCGAGGGCGTGTCTTCATTTGGAACTTTAAGATTCATGGGCTAAAAGATGGCTATATTTTCGCCAAACTGTGTCTAATTTCTAGCTAATATATCTATATTATCGGCAAAATTATCCTTGTTTGACAAAAAGCTATCTCACCTTTAGCCATATAATCCAATTGAAGACACGCCCTAGCATAAACCCTTGATTAAGACGTTACTATCTATGACTACTGCAAATTTGACCCATCACTTTTTAATTGCCTCGCCGCAGATGCCTGATGAGCGCTTTGCGAATACGCTTATTTATATTTGTCGTCATGACAAATATGGCGTATTGGGGCTGGTGGTTAATCGCCCTATTGTAAGTACAAAAGTGGGCAAACTTCTCAAAGAGTTAAAACTCAACGTTACTAATGATGAGGTAATGCAAGACTTTCCGCTTGATGGCGGGCCTGTATTTCCTGAGGTTGGTTTTGTACTGCATACAGGACAACCCAATTGGGCGTCATCATTTGGGATTTCTGAGAACGTCTCGATTACCACCAGTAAGGACATCTTAGAGCGAATTGCCAGTGGCGAAGGTATTGAGCATTATCACTTATGCCTTGGCCACGCCAGTTGGCACAAAAACCAACTGGAAAAAGAGATAAATCAAGGCGATTGGTTGGTATGCCCTGCCGATTTGGAGTTATTATTTGAGACACCGTTTGAAGACCGCTGGCACGTTGCTGCTGAGAAAATAGGGGTTAACTTCCCCTTTTTAAGCGATGATATTGGCCACGCTTAATCGCTGCAGCTCATTATAATGTCATAACGATGTTATAAATTTCTATTCTTTTAATTAATTGATAGCAAAAGTACATACGCAAATGACAAATTCAGACGATGCGCAGACTCAGAATACCGTACTTCTCGGGCTTGATTATGGCGTAAAAAAAATGGGCATGGCATTAGGCAATACGGTCACACTTGATGCGCGCCCGTTTGAAATATTGGCCATGAATAATGGACAGCCAGCAGACTGGGACAACCTACTTGGCATCATCGACACGTGGAAGATCGGTAAGGTCGTGGTTGGTTTGCCACTGAATATGGATGGCAGTAGCTCAATGCTTGCCAAACGTGCTCATAAGTTTGCGCGCCGCTTAGCGCATCGTCTTGTAGAGCAGCATATGCAAGTTCCGGTACAACTGTTTGATGAGCGTTTAACGTCTATCGAAGCTCGTGAAATGGCGTGGGAGCTGGGTCTCATTAAAGATGACCGTGATCCGATTGATGACATATCAGCCTGTCTGTTGCTACGTACGTATTTCACCAACCCTAAATACGCACATGATATTTCAACCTATCAGCATTCTTAGCGTAAAGCGTCCGATGTTCAGAGCCTATTCAGCATCTATTTAGCAACTATTGGCCGCTTATTTAGCACCTATTCACTATCAACCCATCAATCAATGAAGCGCCTCAACATGAGTATAGAAAACAATCCGCATATACCTTCTGAGTCTAGCAATAGTATTGCTGGGTTTCCCCCACTGGCGATAGAGGCCTTACGTGGTGCCCGAAAGCTTAATAAATTCTCCATACTGTTAATTGTGTTAGCCATATTTGCGTTTGTGGTTTTTGGTACATTGGCAAGCTTAGAGATGTTTCATGGCAGTCGCAATTTATATTTACTGTTTCACTATTTACCCTATGTATTAGTGGCTTTGACCATACCGATGACATTGTACCAAGCATTTTTGGTGCATCGCTACCGTCTTAGTCAGCCCTCAATGCTGCTGACCAGTGTGGGCGGCGCAAGCTTATTATTAGTTATTTGCCTGCTTTTTTCGTTATCGGATTGGTTGTGGCTGGCAATGGCGGCGTGGATTGGCGTGGCTTATTGGTTTCAAGCCACCTTTAAGCGTTTTTTTAACTTTATATCTGCTCAAAGCGCCGTTAATACCCCCACTCTCTAATTAAAATGCAATTTACCTTATAGTTTTTTCTATTTAGTCATTCCTATTACCTATAATGAGACATACCATGACTGAGCCAAACACAACAAGTATTCAACATCATTTAGACACGCAAGGTCTTATCTGCCCTGAACCTGTTATGTTATTGCACCGCACCATTCGTAAGGCTTCAGGCGGCGAGCTTATTGAAGTCTTAGCCACTGACCCTGCCACCACTCGTGACATTCCTAACTTCTGTCGTCATTTAGGGCATACATTGATTGAAGAAACCAAAGCTGATAATGCCGACGGCGACAGCACCAATCACACTGACACCTTGTATCGTTATGTCATTCAAAAGAAGCAAAGTTAGAGGATTAAAACACTTGAGGGTCGGTTTAGTCATGAGTTGATTGGCTGATTGGCTGATTGGTTAGATGGTTAGATGGTTAGATGGTTAGTTGGTTAGTTGGCAAAATTTTAAGTGCTATAGAGTAAGGAAATAAATGAAAGCTATCATAGGATTGTTGTTAACGTTACTCTTTTATAACTCTGCTCAAGCGGCTATGGCTTGTGAGTTAAATCTAATCAAAGATTTTGAAGACAAAATTGATCATCATACCCCTTCTTTAAGTCAAAAAGCTTTTAGAAAAATACATTATGACAATACAGACATAAGAGACTTTTTGGCTGATAGCTTCTATCAGAGTAACGAATCGGCTATATGTAATATGGGTGGGATTATGTATTATGGCGATGAGGCTTTAAGGCCTTTTGGGGTATTTGAGATAAAGTTTAAAGATTCTGAAGAAGCATCAACCGCTTTCACCCTCTCTCAAGACAAATATTACAATGTGATAGTCCCTAGAAAAATACCGAATTATTATACATTCTATCTTAAAGGCCAAAGTCTATTTGTGTTCAGAGTAGAGTACCACTTGCCCAAGATTACACATTAAGCTTATGTATAGCTTAAACTAAATAGTATTTAAACTATGGCTAATATGTGCTGAAACAGGTCTTAAATAGCGCTTTGATATAAACATCAATAAAAGATATGACAGCATAAGTTAGATTGAATTTTTTAGCACTTAAATAAGTGATAAGTATCAACAATGAGTCGTGAACGCGCCTTACAACCTAGACAGCCCAAAGCATTAGCCGTAGATGATGAAGCCGCTTATATCACTGAGTTTCGTCAGGCCATGCTCTCGCGTGGGCTATCAACCCGTACCCGTAATGCGTATGTGCGTGACCTAAAGCTTTGTGAGACAACCCATCCCAAAGCCCTAACCTTATGGACAGATACCGACGTCTTGCACTGTTTTTCAGTGCTTGATAAACAAGGGAAAACACCGCGAACCCAAGCGCGCATGCTATCAAGCTTACGTCAATTCTTCCTATGGATGGTGGGCAATGAGCGGCGAGAGGACAACCCTTGCGAGCGCATCAAAACCCCAAAGATAGGACGCGCTCTACCCAAAGACATGTCTGAATCGGACGTCGAAAACCTATTATCCGCCCCCGACACCAGCACCGCCATGGGGCTTCGAGATAAAGCCATGCTAGAGGTATTATATGCTTGCGGACTGCGGGTCAGCGAGCTGATGAATCTGTCATTAGAGCAAGTGAACCTCAATGCAGGCTGGCTACAAATCACCGGGAAAGGCAATAAAACTCGGCTGGTACCACTTGGCGAATATGCGAGTGAAGCGTTAGATGATTATCTCCAGCATGGCCGTAATGAGCTTGTGGCTCAACTTAAATCTGGCAACTGCCAAGCGGTATTTTTGACCACCCAAGGCGGCTATATGACCCGGCAAAACTTTTGGTATATGCTAAAAAAATACGCCAAACAAGCAGGCATCGACAGTGACATGTCACCCCATACCCTACGTCATGCCTTTGCCACCCACCTGCTCAATCACGGGGCAGACCTGCGTAGCGTGCAATTATTACTCGGTCATAGCGATTTATCAACCACACAGATTTACACCCATGTTGCCACGGCAAGACTACAACAGCTGCACGAAGCGCATCATCCAAGAGGGTAATTGGGATTAAAGATAACATTAGAAACTATTTATCAGAACATTTAAAGTGAACAACCTGTTTTTAGCAATCTATTGTTTATCAAATTAAGAGTAATTATGTCCTATCAAAACAGGTGCAACCAATCAATGAATGTTAATCGTCGCAGTATATGTTTAAGTAGCTTAGTGTTTACTGTGCTACTAGTGGGAGGCTGTGCCACCCAGCCTATAGATTTAGTAGCCGAACACCCTACTACACACTCCCTTAAAGGAAAAACTACGATAAAAGCCCTATCCTCACAGCAACAAAAACTCGCTTCATTACTTATGTATAAATTTGATACTGGACAGAGCACGGAATATAAAGACAGTGTCATCTATCAAGGTGTCATGACGACAAATGGCATTATCATTGTGCCTGCACAATATGATAAGGTCATGCTCAATCCTTATTCTAATAGTTTAGGATCCGATGCTGTCTATGAGATTATAGGCATGGGTGGTAAAGATAAGGAATGGTATACAGCTGATATTTATGATTTGGATGGTAATCAACTTGAAAAAGATATTTTTATGCCGTCTTTAAGTGGTCTATCAACGGGTCCTTATATATTAACATTACAAGAAGGCATTTCATTATATGATATTGCAGACATAGCTAAGCAAAGGCTTGGGGAGGTAGAAGACAATTCAGTGTATCGACGCTTTATGGAACTTGAACTTATTCCACAGTATTCTGACCTATTACATCTACGCACACAAAAAAGAGTATCAATAGCGGGCAAAGGGTTCTATAAATTAATACATAATTTTAATCCTTCCTTATTACAATATGATAGGTTACCTGCTGTAAGTAGTGAAACTAGATTAATGGGTATTATCGATACAGATGGTAATTGGGTCGTGCCTCCTCAATATGAGCCTACATCAATCATGAAAACTATGCCAAAAGATCTCATTATGGTTGTCAAAAATAACGACTCTGCGGCAGAGTATTATCATTGTAATAGTTTTCTACGCATGAACAATACAACAAACCCCCCGAAGCCTTCAGACTTTGAAGTGGTTGGAAAGTTTTATAATTTTGAACAATACGTCAAGTCTAGCTTCGATAATCGTTACTATAGCCTAGCCAGTTCCTGCGGTGAAGACCCCCATAGTAGCAACTACGGACTGATAGATGATAAAGGCGAATGGGTCATCCCATCGCAAGATAACATTCAGTTAATATCCATACCTGATGCCCAAGGATTAATCACTTATCAAAACACCACCACTAAAACGGTAGGCGCCATGAACTTACAGGGTGAAATCGTCGTTCTTGACAAGTTCTATGCTCCACGACATGATAAAATCAGCTGGCAATTTGAAGTCGCCCCTACCCAGTTTGATACACATGGATTAATGGCTGTTAGCGATACTTTAGACAGTGATTATTACGGCTTCATTAACACCAAAAGTGAATGGGTCATACCTCCAACAAATATACCGCAGCTTAAAACCAACAATTATAACAGTTACGCGTTTAATAAATATGGTCTGGCATACAGCCATTTAGAGAAACCTAAAGGAAAGCTTAGGGTTATCAATATGGATGGTAATGATATTTATCCTGCATTACCAGGTACGATTAGCGAATTCAATGAGGCAGGATTTGCCCCCTATCTCTCAATAGACGGTAAGCTTGGCGTCATTAACTTGCAAGGCGATATTGTCACCCAACCACAATTTGACAACACTCTTTATAAGCTCAATGACTACAACAAAATTTCACTTAAAATTATAAATAGGGCTGATGAAGTAGATAGCGAAACTATCAATAGTGAAAACAATTTCGATAGCGAAGAGATCACAGAATTAGTTGGTGTCATGGATAGCAACGGTAAAGTCGTCTTATCGCCAAAGTATAAAAACCTCACACTGGATAAAGACTATGCCATCTTTGAGACATTTAGTAGTAAGTATGGTGTCATTGATTATGAGCAAAACATACTATTGACTCCGCAATCTCATCCTATACGTCCGTTAACACTGGGTTCATCCATCACATTTGATACGGTAAATCGACCGTAAGTAGGCATATTTTCATACTAATTAGCCGGCACTTACATCAGTTCTCATAAAAGATAACAACTATCCTCAGCACCGAGCACTTACTACTATTACAATTATATGGAACTCTTAATTTGAATAAACTTATCGTTTTATTAGGTCTGTTGTTATTTTTAATTGGTTTTACACTGAGAGTAAATGCTATGCAAGCTCCCGAAGAAAATAGTATAAAATTTGATGAATTTATTGCAAAAAAGAAATTTACTAAAGATGATTTTTATCCTGGGATAGCGCATGAGTCTATGCGTCCACTCTTAACTAAAAAAATAAACCAAATAGCGAAAGATTTTGAAGCAGTTGCTCATTCAGATAATCCAACTGATAAAGCCTATCAGCAAAAAATTGGAATAGGGCTTGCAAGGTTCGATGATGTTTATATTGATTTGGATACGGAAGACCGAGAAAGAGTATGTGAACATATTGAGCAAATTATGGATATTGTAGGCTTAGAGAGCTCAGATGGTCAGCTGAATATGTGGCTATATGGATTCGATCCTACCTCTTTTTATGAATAATATTAGACCTTCAGCTTAAAAGTTATGCTTTAAGTTTTGTTATTAGTTAAGTCATATCTTGTTATACAAAGTTGCCTTGCGGTGCGGTTTAGCCCCGATTGAAGCGGATATCCTGCATGACAGAACGAGCTGCATGAGCAAGCTATGCGGTGGCTCACGAAGTAAGAGACATCGCATAGCGTACTCATGCCTCGTGCTGGATTGCAGATAGTAGCAAAAAGCGGGGAAAGCTACTGCGAGTCGTTTTTCACCAACTCATACACCACAAACCTAGCCTGAGTCTCAAAGCCTTGATCCTGTGCAGAGTGTAATAACGCTTCACGTTTTTCAGCGCGCGCACGATACGAATAAGGGGTCATGGTTAGCAGATCTGCCAACTGCTGCTCGTTTAAGGTCAATTTGGTATCGAACTTATGCGTATCAACCAGGGTAAAGTATGGTGTTAGCTCATCTAAAAACTTATCGGAGTCATGTGGGCGGACCGTATCAAAAAGTGCGGCTCGAACCGTTTGTAAATGCCCCTCGTCGGGCTTGGCAATGATAAGCCGTCCACCTGTCCTTAATACACGCGCAAACTCTTCGGGCAATATCGGACTAAAAATAGTACTTATAACATCAACACCACCAGCGGCTAATGGCAGTTGCGAGGCGCTGGCTACGATGGGGTAAATGGCAGGCAATGAAGGCAAAAGATCAATCATGATGCCCTGTGCCATAGCACTGATCGCGTGTTGCTTGGCTGTCTCAATTTGAGTCCACAACCCGCGTTGCTGCTTTGCCGTCTTGGACAGCTGAACAACGGCAGGCTTGCTGATATCTACCGCAATCAAGCTGTTGGTATTTAAGACAGAGTTTGTCTTAAGTGCTTGAGCGATAGCTTGGGTGTAATAGCCCTCTCCGCAACCGATATCGAGCCAAATATTGCTGTATTGATTGCTGTCGTCTTTATTAGGTCTGGTGTTGGGCTTAGTATTAGTAGGCTTGGTATTGGTAGACTTGGTATTGGTAGACTTAATAACAGGAACCGTAACATCGCCTGCCAACTTGGTAATCAACTGTTGCAACGGCTGATAATCACCTTGGTTTAGGAAACGGTGCCGCGCCTCAATGGAAGTTTGTGAGTCCCCCGGATCTTTGGACTTTTTGTTCTGCACAGGCAAGAGATTAACGTAACCTTGCTTGGCCATATCAAAAGGATGTTGCATGCCTTTAGGGTTTAAATTACCTTTACAAAGCCATGTCTTGGCATAAGGCGTTAGCGGCGACTGACAGTATGGGCATAAAAACTTAGGGTGCGTTAAGCACTCTGCTGCTGCCATGATAAAACTCCTGAAGACAAGTTTGGCGCTGGTGACATAATGATTAAAAAGATCGCCGCTATTAGAAGCTTGGAAGGTAGACGCTTAGAATGCGTACCTGTTTAGTTTGAATGCGTTTTAGTGCCAGTGTTTCATGATTTCGTTCACATAGTGCTGGTTCAATTCAACAAAGCGCTGAGTCGTTAGCTGACTTTGCCTATCGTCTGTATCTAAACGTGAGGTATCCTCGGAGCTGCTTGCATTGTATTGTGATTGAGACAGGTTCAACAAATCCACTATTTCATGGTTATCTGGCTGCGTACTACTGACATACATGTGCTCTATTGACTGGGTTTTAAAATGATTGAGTAGGCTTTGTAACTGTGTTTGTAGCGCGTCACGCTGGCTTTGAGTGGTTTGTGTATCAAAGAACGCTGTCTGCATGTCCGCCAAGGTGGTTTTTTCTAAATTCTCTAATATAACCTCGTGACTAGAAGCTTGGATCTCATCGGGCTGCTGCGCGATTAGCCAGCGCAGTAGTATCTTAAGCTCCATGACACTGTTTCTAAACTTATGCTCAGCATCGTTGCCAATTTGGGCAAAGCCTGACATTTGCTTTTCTAATATGGTTTTATTTAGCTCATTAACTTGATTTAAATTTAGAACAATCAGCTCGTCAACTCGGTCCTCGTGTTGCTCTTTGAACAGCGCGCTGGCGTCAGTATCAACTTTGCCGCTACTCACAAATTGACTGGCCAACTCATCTAGGCGTAGGATTGTATTTTCAGTTAGGTCTTTGACCAGCTCTTCTACTTTGGTCGCCAGATAAGGATGTGCCTCTTGTAGGTAAGGCAAATGGTTATACAGTTTATTTGTCGCTACTATTAGCTGCTCTAAATGCGCCGTTGGTGTTTTTGATAGCAGTATGGCCAGATGGTGACCCTGTCGATTGATATCTAAGGGCAGATCATAGTTTATAGTGACGACGGGTTCTGCAGCCACATCAACGGCAGTAACTTTAATGGCATCGAAGCTATCGAGTTGCGACTTCGGTGTATTTGGAGCTGTTGTATTTGAGGCTGTCTGTTTATTGTCTAGGTGTGGCTTGTCGGTTTTACGCTCTTGTGACTCAATTAGCTTATTTGAGTTTAGGGCTTTGTTTGATAATTGAGCCGTCCAATATAAAGTGACAAGCGAAGTAAGGCCCAGTGCGGTAAATACACCGCCTGAGAATAACGCAACAAACGAGACTATCCCAATGACCCCGACACTATTATTTAAAGCAAGGGCTTTGTCTTTATAATTGAATGAATCGCTGAGACGGTAGCTGCCATATAGCAAGGTCGCTATATAAGGCACGCCCAATACAACCCCCATTATGACGCCCCAAGAGGCGATAATGGCGTATATAACCAAGCTTATGGCACTAAACTTTAAGCCAGCTTTAAAATTATCAACGTTGGCTATAAGCGCAGTTTTTGAGTCACTTGAGGTTGCTACCTCATAGCGGTTGTCAGAAGTTGTTGTTAAGGCAGACCCATCCCTGAGCATCCATATGGCCAGTTTGTGATCGATATTAGCTTTAACATTATCATTACCATTAGCATCATGCGCCGTCTTAAGCTTTAACAATTCTATATCGTCTGTCACATGCCCAAACGCCTTCAAACGCTCGTTTTGCCATGTCGTTAAAGTCTCTGATAATTCGGTTATGCCATTGTTTTCAAAATAGCGGATTAACCGCTCTTTACTGAGCAATAGCTCATAGTACGGTTTAAATTTTGCCAAATATAAATAGCCATCAACTTTTACTTGATTGGCAATCTTTCTTAGAGCATAGGCCGTTTCTGCATTCACCCCTTCACCGCTAAGATAAGAATCGGCAGTGGTTATGACGTCATTAGAGATGCGCGGAGAAGGATCAAAGTAGTCGAAAAATACCTTGATGGAGCTTGAAAAGGCAGACGGCGGTAGGTTGGCAAGTGATAGTTTTTGCAAAAATATGGGTTTACGATAGCTTTCTAACGCATAATAGATGGCTTGGGTGAGATCGTACAAACGCCGTCTGTCCCTAGCTGTCGCTGTGCTATCTTGAAACACCACATATAGCTCAGGCAATACCACTTGCTGCAAATCGTCGAGTAAATGCTGCCAACATACCAATGGACTAAACTTTGCATCAATATTTGGGTTCGATAATATCTGCTGATGTAGATTCACTATCGTTTTGGATAACTGGGTTAATAATGCATTATAAGCGGTGGCCTGCTTTCGTGTAATGGCATCTGATGCCGCCTTACTCACTGGGTTTTTAGACAAATCTTTGGAGAGCATACGCTGACATCTCTAATCCTGTAGTTGTATTCTTATATCAATATACCGCTTTTTATGGGTTAGGGTATATCTTATTTGGTGATACCGCTATTAATCCCAGTGCTTAAGTAGTTGGTCAATATAATGCTTAAACGGGTTAATAAAATATTATACAGATAAGCTTGCTGCTTGATTACAGGACCAACATGGTTACGCAGAATTGGGTTGTTCGTCCTACCATTAGAAATCAAAATCTATTACCTGAATATTTTTCTACCTTAACTTAAGCGTCATCAAACCGAGTACCACCAGTAAAATGGCCACAATCCAAAAGCGTACCACAACTTGGGTTTCTTTCCAGCCCAGCTCTTCAAAGTGATGATGTAAAGGCGCCATCAATAGCACACGTTTGCCGCGTAGTTTAAAAGACCCCACTTGCAATATCACCGATACCGCTTCTGCCACAAATAGACCACCCATGATGGCAAAAGCAATCTCTTGGCGTGTCATCACCGCCATTGTTCCAAGCATCGCTCCAAGTGCTAGTGCGCCTACGTCGCCCATAAAGACTTGGGCAGGATGGGCGTTGAACCATAGAAAACCTAACCCCGCGCCTATCATGGCAGCACAAACGATTGTTACCTCTGAATTATAAGCAATATAAGGAACATGCAGATACTCTGAGAATCTGACATCCCCAGATACATAAGCAAAAGCACCTAATCCTGCGGCAACAAATACCACAGGCAATATTGCCAAGCCATCCAAACCATCGGTTAGATTTACCGCATTGGATGACCCATTGATGACAAAGTAAGTAAAGATGATGAACCCTATGCCCAGAGGAACGGCTGAAAATGGAATCATCCAATTTTTAAAGACAGGAATTAGTAAATCTTGCATTGCTCGTGTGGTCGCAACATCTGGCTGCTGTGTGGCAATATAATACAATGAGACGCCTACAAATAAGGCTCCTATCGATAACCAAAAATACTTTTTACGAGCAATGAGACCTTTAGGGTCTTTATATTTGATTTTTAGCCAGTCATCTGCCCAGCCTACACCGCCAAATATAAGCATAACGATGATTAATATCCAAACGTACGGGTTGGCGAGATCAGCCCAGCACAAGGTAGCAAAGCCTATTGAGCTTAAAATCAGTACCCCGCCCATCGTAGGCGTACCTGTTTTGGCCAAATGTGATTTTGGACCATCATCACGTACGGCTTGTCCGTACTTTAAGCGTCGTAAATATCGAATAGTACGCGGGCCTAAAACAAGGCTGGATGTTAGGGCGGTGATCACCGCTAGCAATGCACGTAAGGTAAGAGAAGAAACCGCTGAAAACGGTGAATAGAATTGACTTAACCAACTGTCAAATAACCAATATAACACCGCTTACTCCTCAATTACTTTTAATTTCTTATCACTCATAAATTTTAATGGCTAGTTGAATGACGTATGAATAAGTCTTGGTTTGCCCAAAATTAAAACGCTAACTCTTTGAAAACTAATTCTTAGAAAGCTAACTATTACAACGCTAACGATGGAAACACGAACTTTAATTATCGCAATAAATGGCCACGGATTAAACAAAGCACATCTATTTCACTAAAAAAACACAGTAACAAACCCTGCTAAAAATACGCATCCCTTTATATACAGGTTTTAGGTGCTTATTTAGCGCTATAGTGATATAAGACACCGATAAATAGTGATGATACCTAGATCAAAGCGGGGTCTTGCACTAAGTCATTTATAAGTGTTTCCATTGTGGCGCTACGAGACCCTTTAAATAATAAGGTGCACGTCTGTCCCTTATCTCTTTTCGCAATTAGCACATTATATAGATGCTGATATAATGCCGCTTTGATTTCAAAAGCGTGTGCAATCATTACACCACTGGACGCTGGATTTGAACCTACTGGCGGCATAGCGTCTGCGTCAGATGCTATTACCGATTGCTGACTATCAGAAATTGAGCTATTAGACAGCGCACCGCTTACCGTATCTGCAGCAAATTCGCCCACACATAACAACATATCTACTGACTTGTTCGCAATGGCTTGACCCAGCTCAAAATGTTCGCGCTGTGCGGCATCTCCAAGCTCTCCGATGTCACCCAGTATCAAAATTTTAAATCCTTGCTGGGCTGCCAATACTTCTGCAGCAGCGCGTACTGAGTTAGGGTTGGCATTGTAGGTGTCATCAATAATATGATGTCGACCCAATGTTTGACGCCCCAAACGGCCTTTGCTAGATTCTGACTGATTTAAACCTGCCACAATGGTGTCAAGCTCAATACCTACTGAATAGGCGCAAGCTGCAGCCGCAAGCGCATTACTAACATTATGTAGTCCCGCCATCGGCAGGTTTACAGGCAAGGCGGTAACGTTAGTACTGATGCTGCCAACACTACCGTTATCGTTGTCGTTGTCGTTGTCATTGTCATTGTTGTCATCATCACTATCAGCCTTGTCACTGCTAATGATCTTATTACTGTTGCTGGACTTATTAAAGACGTTTTCAGCACGCATTATAGAGGATGAGACCTGTAGCGTAAATGCGCAATGCGTTGCGGATGCGTCAATGTCAGTAGCAAAGACATCTGGCGTATCGCTCAATGTCGATAATGCATTTGGTTGAGCGCCAAAATAAACAACATTTTGTGTATATTGTTTGGCAGTTTTGGCAAGATCGTCTTTATAGTCATCATTAAAAGGTACTACCGCCACTGCATCTGCGGTTAAGGGCTGATAAATCTCGGCCTTAGTTTTGGCGATATTATCTCTACCCCCAAATTCGCCCAAATGAGCCGTACCTATGTTTAAAATACAGGCCACGTCAGGTTTGACCATATCAGCAGTGTAGGCGATTTCACCGACATGATTGGCGCCCAATTCTAATACAGCATAGCGGTGCTGATCTGACAACTCCAATAGCATCATAGGCACGCCGTAATCATTGTTTAGATTACCGCGTGTTACTAAAGTTATTATGCTCTGAGTCTGAGATACAGCTTTTTGTGAAACAGTTTCTTGAGATACGGTTTGGGCAAGATTATCGCCAGATTCAAACGAGTCGTTTACTGATACGTTGCGGCTATCTTGCTTCGCCAGTTTGAACTGCTGCTGATAAAAAATATTGCGTAGCATTTCTTTGACCGTAGTTTTACCGCTTGAACCGGTAATGGCGATAATTCTTAAATCTTTATGCTGCTCGCGGCGATAGGCTGCAATGTGACCAAAAGCTAGGCGGGTATCATCAACTTTTAACTGCGCAATAGAGACATTGGGATCAATACGACTGACAATAACAGCCACTGCGCCTTTATCGGCTGCATCACTTACGAACTGATGACCATCAAATTTATCCCCTACGATGGCCAAATATATATCACCTGACTTAATCTTTCGCGTATCGGTGATGATACGGGTGGCTTGAATGTTAGTGTATTGACTACCGCCGCTCCATTGCCCGTTTAGCGCATTCGTCGCGGCCAATAGGTGATCGTTATCCCAAACAAACAAACCGGAGTCCGTTTCAGTCATTGAAGAGATATTAGAAGTATTAGAGATATTAGAGGTAATTAGGCTATTAGGCATATTAGGAGTATGTGTGCTGTTGTTTTTACTGATATTTTTACTAGATTTGATAGGGTTATGATTGCTGATTGAGTGGTGACTATTGTTATTGTCCGCTGATGTCATCTTACTGGTTTCTCATATGATTAGGACGATGTATGGTTGATTTATGGTTGTCATAGCCACATTCACTAAGTACTGTGGTTAGTTTAAATAGACCCTATGCTTTAAGTGCGTTTTTCAAAACTTCGCGATCATCAAAGTCATAACGTACACCTTTGATTTCTTGATAGGTTTCATGACCCTTACCGGCAATCACGACGATGTCTTCTACACCTGCATGCGCTACTGCAAATGCAATCGCTTCTCTGCGGTCAGCTATAACGTGCGTTTTAGCATGCTGTATATCACTCATACCTTGCTGCATGTCGTTTAAAATAAGTAAAGGATCTTCACTACGCGGATTGTCTGAGGTCAGAATCACTTTATCAGCTACCGCAAGCCCCGCCTGCGCCATAAGTGGCCGCTTACCGCTATCACGATCCCCGCCACATCCAAATAAGGCCCATAACTCCCCTCGGCAATGTAACTTCAAGCTATTAAGAACTTGGGTTAAGGCATCTGGCGTGTGTGCATAATCAACAATAAACACACCTTGATTATTTGGTTGTTCTGAATTCGTTTCTGAACTCGTTTCTAAATTAGGCTGTTCTAATTCAACACGCTGCATTCGCCCGCTTGCCCCTTTTAGCTGACTCACCAGCTGCGGCATGGCTTTTACATCAATCCCTAGGGCAAGACCCGTCGCCATTGCCGCCAATACATTTGCGACATTAAATCGTCCTAACAAAGGGCTATGCACCTGCATAGTACCATCAGGCGTATCAATTTGTATATCCACCCCTTTTAAGCTTGGTCGTATATCTTTTGCAATGAAGTAAGCATCTATTGAATTTGTATCAGCTTTTCTTATAGCGTCACTATTGTTGTTAGCGATTTTGCCCAGACCAGAGTTTGCATCGAGACTATACACCCATACCTTGAGATTTGACTCAGAGGCTGTCTTTATCATTAAGGGCGCAAACTCATCATCACCATTAATAATGGCATGGGTTAATAGTGGAAAGTAGTTTTTATCAAACAAACGCGCTTTGGCTTTGGCGTAGTCATCCATATCGGGATGGTAATCTAGATGATCTCGACTTAGATTCGTATACACTGCTACTGAGACAGGCACGCCTTGTAAGCGCTGCTGATCCAAACCGTGTGAACTGGCTTCTAAGCATAAGACTTCTATGCCCTCGTTTTGCATTTGACGTAAAAAGCTCTGTACTGCCAAGGCATCTCCAGTGGTATGGCTGGCTTGAATCAAGTGATTTAAGCGGCCATTACCAGCCGTACCCATCACGGCGGTATCAGATATGCCTTCAACCCCAGACTTTTGGCACAATTGTGCGATAAGCTGTGTAATTGTGGTTTTGCCGTTGGTCCCAGTCACGGCAACAACCAAAGGCAACTGATTTGCCAAATCTTCAGCAGAGTTAATCGTCGCAAGTTGATCTGACGGCAGTAGACTCAGCTGTATTAAGGTACCAAGAACTTCGCGTAGTCTGGGCACCACTATTATTGGACAGGTATTTTTATGCTGTGTGGGCTTATTTGCATCTTTCAAATAATCGCCACTGTTTGAATCTTTATCTAAAGAGACACCCAAACTTTCAGCGTCTATTTCAGTCAGGATAAATGCCGCTTGCTTTGAGGCAGATTGCGCATACTGCTTGCTTTTTTCAATGGGCTGAGTATGGCTTTTTAATAACACAAACGCTCGTTTGGATTGAGTTGATGCTTGAGTTGGCTGAAGTGGCAAATTGGACTCACTTTGAGCTACATTGCGACTGTCTAAGACAAACTCAGAAAATTCAATAGTTTCAGCCTCATCTGGGCTGAGTTGACTAAGTAGGGCTTCGAATATAGGCGTATGATTGGGCAATACTCGCATCGCAACCTGTATTATCTCAATCAAAGTATGCCCACCCTTTGAAGATTGGGGTGAAGAGGGCTTGGAGATAAGGGCGTCATTTGAAATATTGGTCACCATACAGTTACCTTAGTCGTTACCGCTTCATTTATTTAGTCGTTGCATTTATCGGTTCGTTGCGTTTATTGGTTCGTTGCGTTTATTGGTTCGTTACGTTTATTTAGTCGATACCGCTGCATTAGATAGAATTGTTTGGGATAGCCGATTTATCAAGGTAGACGTTTGGTATAATCGCATTGATTGGTCATATAATACGTAGTATTAGTATTAGTTTTAGTGTTAGCGATTAAAAAATGGCTTATCATAAGTAGCTTATGACACAAAAGGCAAACCCATCTTTTTTACATTTTAAACTACTGCTGCGCATTTAAAGAGCTATCCAGTAACGGTTTATCAAGAGGAACATTATATAAACGAAGCGCCTCTTGCATAACGTTTTTGAATACAGGCGCTGCAACCAAACCTGCATAGTAAGTCTTACGAGGGTCTTCTACTAATATAACGGTCGCCAGCCGCGGATTAGACACAGGCGCTATGCCCGCGAAAACCGTTCGGTACTGATCGCTATAATACCCGCCACTTGGATTAACACGTCGAGAAGTCCCCGTTTTACCTGCCACACGGTACCCATCTATTGCTGCTCTAGTGCCTGTACCACCTTTTTGAGTCACCGTTTCCATCATTTTGACCACTGACATTGCTTGATCTTCACTGATGATGCGTTTACCCGGTACTTTTTGATCTTGCTTGATTAAGGTCAAAGGATGCATGACTCCGCCTGCGCCTAATGCGGCATATGCTTGGGCGATTTGAGCCAAAGTAACCTGCAAGCCATAGCCATAGCTTAAAGTTGCTCGGCGTGAGGTTTCTTTCTCTTTTGGTGTAGGCACTATTCCTGACTGCTCCCCAGGGAATTGCAGTGCGGTTTTGGTGCCAAAGCCAAATTTCTTTTGCATACTGGTAATGCCGTCTGGCGGTAGCGATAATGCAATTTTAGTCGAGGCCACGTTACTGGATTTTTGAATCAAAGTGGCCATATTGATGGTGCCTAAATTATTATGATCGCGGATCGTGTAGCCCCTGACTCTTATCGAGCCTGGACTGGTATTTATTAACGAATGCTCCGTGTATTTGCCCGAATCTAATGCTGCAGCGACGGTAATAGGCTTCATTACAGACCCAGGCTCGAACACATCAAGCACCGCACGGTTTCGCTGATTATTACCTGTCATCTCGTTTAGGTTGTTGTTGTTAAATGCAGGCCATGTTGATAAGGCAAGCACCTCACCTGTATGCACATCCACCACCATACCTGTCGACCATCGTGCTTCTTGCACACGCCCTACACGCTCAAGCTCTTTATATAACAAGTATTGCAGACGTGAATCAATAGACAACGTCACATCTTCACCCGGAATCATGGGTTTGATCTGTTCAAGCTCTTCAATACTATGTTGATAACGGTCTTTTAGAATTAAAACCTTGCCATCTTCGCCAGCAAGCTTGCTTTGATACTGCCGCTCGATACCAGCACGGCCTTCATACCCACTCTCAGGATCATTAGCGTTATAACCCATAAATCCTAAAAGCTGCGCATTAGGCTGCGGCTGCGGGTAATAGCGCCTAAATTCTTGTTTTTCATACACCCCTTTAAAATCCAGCGCCATAACGGCATCTGCAATCTCGGGCGTTACTTTATTAAGAAGCGGTACATAGTGAGAACCGGCGCCTTTAGGTAAAGCTGCTTTGACCACATCTTCATCGTCATAAGCGATATTGTCTTTTATATCTACAGCGCGCTCTAAGCGCTCTAACGAGACGCCCGAAGCATTTGCTAATCGTGCCAAATCCATACTGTCTAATCGGGTATTTAAGCGCTCTAGTGCGGTGGGATTGTTTTTATTAATCTCAATGCGTCTGAGCAAATCATAATACGCCAATGCATAATCATGCGGACTAAAAGAAACACTAGATAATGGCGCGCTAATAGCAAGGGGCTGATTGTTTCTATCGGTAATCATACCGCGATATGATCGCTGGGTACGCTCGCTTGTGATAATCTGATTGCCCTTCGCCATAAGCTCATCTGCTTTGAATATTTGTAGCTGGAATGCTCGAGTCACCAGTGCTACAAGCAATAAGAAGGCGATTAACCATACCACATGGAAACGGGTTTTATCATCTTCAACACCGCCTCGAGTCGTTGCCCCGCCTTTTTTACCAAAGAAGGGTTTGCCGCGCTGCTTGATACTGGTATAAGGGGCGCTACTGTCGTATTCTTTTTGCCAGAATTTTAATTTTTCCAGCTTTTTGGGGGCAGTGTTTTTGCCAGTGGTTTTGGATCTAGTGTTACTTTTATTATTATCTTTAGTGCTACTTTTTTTAGAAGTCGAGCTAGCTTTAGCTGTGGTCAAAGGTTCGGTGACCTTACCGTGCATAGGCTGGCTATCAGCTTTTGAGCGTTTAGCTGATGTGGACTTTTTGCGTTTGATTGTGGGCTTAGAAGGCTTTTTACTCATCTTGGCCTCCTTGGGTCAGCTCATCTGATTGCAGTATGGTGATTCGGTCGTCAACGTTTAGCCTGTCCCCTTGAGTTGATGCCATCGGCTGTAGAATAAGCTTATCTTTTGTTGAGGGTGAAAACATACCAAGCTGGGTAACAGCACGGCTTGCAATTTGCGGTGTGGCGCTAAAGGTTTGCTGCTCAATAATTAATCGCTGATTCTCAATTTGTAAATTACGGTGAGCAACCTTCATTTTTTGCAATTTCATATAGTTATTATGGTATTGCTGTACCTGTTCAGCGGTTAAAACAGCGGTCCAAATAATGCCCACTGCCAACACAAACATAACCAAGGGATAAATACGATTGGCACGAAACCGATTCGCTAGAATATCTGTTAATTCTAGCGATGCTGAGTCTTGATCGTCTTGGATCTGTTTATTACGGTCTGTCATATGCTTTATGTTAGCGCTTTTTTTTCGATGCGACGTACTCAATGACAGTGCAGCATCGTTTACTTTAGAGGACTTCATTGACTTAACCATATCACTCTTTGGAGGTCCTATCTTATGCTTTTTCCTCGCAATATCTGCATCTCAATCCCATTATCTAGCGATGATACAAACGAACGATTTAAAAACTCTATCAACACACGTAGTTTTTAGGGTCTGCTTAACAATACAAACTACGACTACCTGTTTGGTTTAAATTTCTGTATGCGTATTATATGGCGTATCAGTGCGTCTTGCTACTCTTAACCACGCGCTTCTTGAACGATTATTAACATTAACTTCTGCTGCACTTGGCGCAATACGTTTCGGCTTACTAAAATAGCGCGGCCGCTGCGGTGGCATAGGTAAACACTGATCTTCTGGATACTGTCCACGGCTGTGACGCTGAAAAAACTGCTTTATGCGCCTGTCTTCTAAAGAATGAAAGCTAATCACTGCTAAATAGCCGTCCGTCGCGAGCAGCGGCAGGCTTTGTTCTAAAAAACTATCAATATCACCAAGCTCATTGTTAATAAAAATTCGCATGGCCTGAAAGCTTTGGGTGGCAGGATGTTTGCCTTTTTGCCATTTTGGGTGCGCCTGTTTGATCACCTCGGCAAGCTCAAGCGTCGACGTATAGCTATCCATATGTTTAATAGCCCGTGCGATACGCCGACTGTGGCGCTCTTCACCAAAATCATAAAGTACGTTTGCTAAGGTTTCCTCATCGACCGTTTCAAGCCATTCTCCTACCGACTGGCCTTGGCTCGTGTCCATGCGCATATCGATAGCGCCATCTCGCATAAAGCTAAAGCCGCGACTGCCATCATCTAACTGCGGAGACGATACCCCCAAATCTGCCAAAATACCATTAACTTGATTGACGCCATGTCGCTGCAAACAGTGGGTCATATTGGCAAAGCTATTATGAACCACCACCACCCGATTATCCACTTGTGCCAGCTGGTTTGCTACTTCAATGGCTTGCGGATCTTTATCAAAAACTAATAGCGTCGCATCTTCGCTTAAATAATTGAGCAATAGCTTACTATGACCACCTCGACCGAATGTCGCATCCACAAAAATACCAGAATGCATGGGCGTATCTTCATGTAGCGCTGTCTCCCCTATTACTGCGGCCACAGTTTCGTATAATAGCACTGTTTCATGGCTAAACTGCGCGGTTCTAGGATTGGCGTTAATGGGTTTGGATGAGTGCATGGTGATCTGATCAGCTCGCTGTAGGCTTGATATAAGCAGTATTTAATAGAGAGATTAAAAGTTATAAAAAATCATTAGTGTTTATACGTCTATACGACGTTTTTATATATTATTGGACATTTATGGACGTATTGGACAGTTACAATGGCCAATAGCAATTATTATAAGTGAATAGTTTAAATTATAGTTTCTATTATAAGTTTCTATTTCTACTTTATGTTTTTAGCAACCAAACTATTCATTATGGCAAGCTTACTCTACATGTCAAGGACAGCAATATAAGTTAACTTAAAATATAGTTTTCATTATTGTTTAAGTTTGCGAATCCAATTAGTGACACGCCGTCAACATAGGGCTTAAAAGCTTGAAATCAAACCTGCTATAATAGGCAAAACAACAATTAGGCATAAGCGCAATTTCATATAAGCACTATTTCATATAAGCACTATTTCATATAAGCGCAATGAGACATAAGCATAATGAGACATAAGCACAACGTAATCGCTTACGTCTGCTTACTATACCGCCCCTAATCTAAATCTCGCAAATTTATACTCCCTAACCTCCAATAAAAGCTAAGAGAATTTTTATGACACAATCTGCCTCTAATCGCCCTATTAGAACCCGTATTGCACCCTCGCCTACAGGCTTTCCTCATGTTGGAACTGCCTATATTGCTTTGTTTAATTTAGCATTTGCTAAAGCTAACGGTGGCGAATTTATTTTGCGTATTGAGGATACAGATCAAAGCCGCTCCACCGAACAATCAGAAAAAATGATTTTAGATGCGCTGCGCTGGACAGGTCTTGACTGGGCAGAAGGTCCCGATATTGGCGGTCCTCATGCGCCTTATCGTCAAAGTGAACGTACTGATATCTACAAAAAATACGCTCAAGAGCTGCTCGATAAAGGTCATGCATTTCGCTGCTTTGCCACTGCCGAAGAGCTCGATGAGATGCGTAAAGAACAAATCGCCCGTGGTGAAAACCCACATTACGACGGCCGCTATGCAGATCTACCCAGAGAAGAGTCTGACAAAATGGCTGCCGAGGGCAAGCCTTTTGTTATTCGTATGAAAGTGCCTACAGATGGTGTCTGTAAGGTTCAAGACATGCTACGTGGCGAAGTCGATATCCCTTGGGAGCAAGTAGATATGCAAGTGCTTCTAAAAACAGATGGATTGCCCACCTACCATCTTGCAAACGTGGTAGATGACCATTTAATGGAAATCACTCACGTCATCAGGGGTGAAGAATGGCTTAACTCAGCACCTAAGCACCAGCTGTTATATGACTATTTTGGTTGGGAGATGCCAACGCTATGTCATATGCCCCTACTACGTAATCCTGATAAATCCAAACTATCAAAACGCAAAAACCCAACGTCGATCACTTATTATCGTGATGCCGGTGTGTTGCCAGAAGCGCTACTAAACTATTTAGGGCGTATGGGCTATTCTATGCCAAATGAAGAGGAGCAGTTTACGCTTGATGAAATGATAGATAGCTTTGATATAAGGCGTGTTTCACTGGGCGGGCCTATCTTCGATATTGAAAAACTAAACTGGCTTAATGCAGAATACCTGCGTGAATTGTCGCCTGAGGCGCTTAAACATAAAATCTTAGACTGGGCGAATGATTCTGATAAATTAACCGCCATCGCCGCTGCCATTCAACCGCGTATTCATTTGTTATCTGATGCGGTAAATTGGGGCGGCTTTTATTTCCAAAATCTACCCGATATTGCCTTAGAAGATTTTGAACATAAGACATTTACACCTGAGCAAATTATGGAAATTTTGCAATTAGCGACATGGAAGTTAGAAGCGCTACCCGAATGGACAGAAGACAATATCTTTAAAACCCTTAAAGGTTTGAGCGGTGCCTTAGATATTAAACTGCGTGACATGATGGCGCCTTTCTTTATCGCCATCGCAGGTAGCACCTCCTCTACGCCGGTCATGAACTCAATGTACATTATTGGCGCAGACATGACCTTAACTCGCTTACGTCACGCCGTTGAAGTACTAGGCGGCCTCGGTAAGAAAAAACTTAAAAAACTTGAAAAACGCGCCAGTGAGTTACCTGACTTTTTAGCGGAGTAATGCTGACTGAGTAAGCTTTGTGTTTGACTATATGGTTTAGACTTATGTTTTAGACTGATGGTTTAGACTGATCGTTTAGACTTGTATTTAAGACTTTGTCTTCTAAACTTTGTAGGTTTAGAATTACCATTTGATCGATCATACATACAATATAGTTAGCGAAATACTAAACGGTTACGGTGTTAAACCCGGTCGCCTTACTATAATAGTACTTGCACTCAGTTGACCTGTAACCATTTTATGTTTCTTTGACTATAGCTTATCTTTATAAGCTTATTTAGCACAATCTTATTTAACCCTGCGCATGGGACGTACATAGTGTGTCCCTTGTTTAGGTTTAATATTTCCTGAATTAAAATAAACCGTTAGCGGTGTGCCATCAACATCGCGGCTGCTAGACCAATAACCATGGAACATGGCCTCTTGAGTATTCGGGAAAACATTACTCTTGATCGCCGGTTGGATATAACCACTGGTGCAGCCCATTTCCACCTCTGCTGACTCTCCGGAGGTCAGCGGTATGGTGTAGCTTGAGTCATACCCTTCACTACAATAAATCAGCGACTGTAATGCCTCTATATTAGGCAGCTCCCATTCATATAATCCGACATAACTTACTTTATTAAGCTGTTCGACCCGCTGCCCAGCTTCTTCTAAAGTCAAGGTCTTGCCGCTACCTTGGCACGTATTACCATCCCATTCTTGTCCTAAGGTACAGCGCATCCACATTATGCCCGTCTTCTCATCGATGACTACACCATTATCATAAGCCGTATACTGATCGATTTTGGTTGAAGGACTGTTTGGCTCAACAGGTTCAGGTTCTGGTTCTGGATTAGGTTCAGCAGCCTTATCCTCATCTTCATTTGGCACCTGTGACTCAGTGGTATCAGGCTTTGAGACGATATAAGGCAAAGCAAACTGTACGATACCTAAAATACCGACAATGATACCAATGATCCAAAAAGCACTTTGTAGCCTTGCTTCGCCTCGCTGCTTATCGTTAGGGCACTTATTAACGTCGTACATGACACCTTCTTATCGTTGATCACAGTATTCTATATTACAGTATATAAAAACAGGTTTAAACTCTGCAGTTGAGCTATTTGATCTATAAAGTTAATAAGATAATGTGGGTTGATTTACTCACATATCTTTAGATACTTCGCTACCACGGTATCCATACCCTGCTGGATACATTCAACCGTAAAGGCATGCCCAATAGACACCTCTGCCACCTCACCTAATGTCAAAAAGGTCGTCAAATTATCTAGATTTAGGTCATGACCTGCATTGACTCTAAGGCCATTTTGATTACCCAGCGCAATGCTCTGTTGATACTTATTTTTGATGGTATCATAATCACCGCTAGCATGCTGGCGCGCCCACTCTTCGGTGTATATCTCTACTGCCGTAAGCTCACTGTCTATCGCCGCTTGAATTTGGTTTAGATCAGGATCAACAAATACCGCACAGCGTACACCGATTGCGCTGAGCTCTTGGCTAAGCTTAGATAAAAATGTTTTGTGCTGGATAATATCATAACCATGATCTGAGGTGAGCTGATCGACACTGTCGGGCACTAGGGTACATTGATGCGGTTTGACCTCTTTAATCATGGCTAAAAACGTGTCGTTCGGATTGCCCTCTACATTAAGCTCAATATCAGGATAATCTGCTAAGTGCGCTTTGATATCATAAACATCTTGATAGCGTATATGACGTTCATCTGGCCTTGGATGCACTGTAAACCCTTTGACTCCTAGATCTATCAGCTTTTGCACAAAATACAGTAAATTGGGATAATCTGTGCCTCTAGAATTACGAATTAATGCAAGCTTATTTAAATTGACGCTAAACAAGGTGCTCATACCGTCTCCACGTTTGTCGTATGTTATTTTAAGATAGTTATTATTAGAATAAATAAATGGATTTAGCGAGGTTTGTGACATAACTATTAATGTTTTATAAAACCTAAATCGTTTGACAGTTTAAACTATGTTATAACTTAAACTATGTTATAACAAATCATTATATTATTAAGTATATTAACTGATAAAATAATGCTAGATATTAGGGTCTGTTGAACATTCAAATATGTAACTGGCGGCGGTAATTTTTTAGGCAACATGCAGGGAAATCTTAGACACTTAGTTATTCTAACTTATAACTATTATTCATAAACAGTCACCATATATTGATAAAAAATAGCCTCTGCCAGTTCCATGAATCAATTCTATACAGCCCCTAGTATGTCTTAATTTAAATTTGTCCTTGTAAACCTCATATCAATAGTATCTGAACATTTAAGTAGTTGTGAAACAAGTAAAACATTATGAATACTACCAATAATCAACGCGATGAACTAAAAAAACTTACCATTACTCATCCTCGTAGTGTAGAGCATCTGGTTGTGGGTAACGATACGCAAGATGGTGCTGGCGTTAAGCTTACGCGAGTACTGACACAAAACTTACAGCAGCGTCTTGATCCATATTTGATGTTAGATAATTTTAAAAGTGACAATCCTAATGATTATATTGCTGGGTTTCCCAATCATCCGCATCGAGGGTTTGAGACGATTACTTATATGATTAGTGGACGTATGCGCCATAAAGACAGTGCGGGAAATGAAGGCCTGCTTGAAAATGGCGGCGTCCAATGGATGACCGCGGGTAAAGGGGTTATACACTCAGAAACTCCTGAACAAGAAGATGGCGTTATGGAAGGCTTTCAGCTATGGCTAAACTTGCCTGCAAAAGATAAAATGAATGACCCGTGGTACAAAGACTTTCAAAATGCAGACTTACCCAAGTTTACAACTGATGCAGGCGTAAAGGTCACCGTTATTGCTGGAGAGTCTCATAGCGTTACAGGTGCAGTAACTCGGGAAATTACCCAGCCGACTTACTTAGACATCCACCTGCCTGCAGGTACAAGCTTTAGCCATCTTATACCGACTACTCATAATGCATTTGTCTTTGTATATCGTGGAATTTCTCGCATTAATGAGCAGTTAATACCACTTAAAAACATGGCAATTTTACAAAATGATATGCATGCAGATGGTGTGGTAATTGAAGCAAATGACAATACGGATACCCGAGTAATATTGGTCACAGGTAAACCGCTAAATGAACCCATTGTTCAATACGGTCCATTTGTGATGAATAATAAACAACAGATCATGCAAGCAGTCAACGACTTTCAACAAGGACGGTTTGGAGAAGGTGCTTAGGATTCAATTTTAGATTCTTTAATAGCCAAACAGATTAAATTAGAATCAATTTAAAAAAACGCTTGACAACCTAGCCCTTCTTACATAAAATACGCCCACTCTTGACAAGGGGCTATAGCTCAGTTGGTAGAGCACTTGCATGGCATGCAAGGGGTCAACGGTTCGACTCCGTTTAGCTCCACCAATTCTTATCGCTAAGAATTTTGTTAAAAGTATTCGTTGTATTACCCGTTGATTCGCTCATATCTTTTGGATATAATGCTGCATCAACAGCACCAACGTAAGCACCTAGGCAATGCTCATTTAGTTATAAATGTTAGCACCTTACGTTGTAAAATATTTCATGTTTACATGATATTGTGTCCCGTTCGTCTAGAGGCCTAGGACCCCGCCCTTTCACGGCGGTAACAGGGGTTCGAATCCCCTACGGGATACCACCTATTCTGTTTGTGTTTATCTAGTATAAATATAAACAACTAAACCTCCAATCAAATTGATTGGAGGTTTTTTTATACGAGATTGTTCTAAATATCGACCAGCTAACTTATCCGTTATATTCAAAGCGTTGTATGTCAAAACACTTTAACATTTAAAATAACTAATGCCTAAAGTGATTGAAAGTTCTCCATAAATATCCTTTAACATATCTAATTTATACCTAACATAACATTGCATTTACATTAAGCGCAGTTGGTATACATTTCTTGGCATATCCTTACTAAACTATATTTATTTTCTCATCATCTATTGATAACATTCGCAATTATAGATATATGGGTTTGTGCGCTCGTTACCTTGACTCTGTATTGATTAATCTATACATATTAATTTTTAAGTCATTTAGACGACGCATAAGTTTAATAATTTTAAGAGTAATTTTAGAAAGGATATTATGGTTTGCTATTAATTGCTATTTATAAGAATCTTATATTAAATTAATTCTGTTAATAGTGTCCATATAACCAATCTCTTTATTAATTCAATTAAAAGGATAATAAAAATGATACCTTCATATCGTCCTCAAAGACGCCCATCATGGCGTGGCGTAATTGCAGGTCTCTTAATGGGACTGATTGTAGTTATGGCTATGGTTGCTTTAGCCTTAGTATTAAGTTCATTCTTACCGTTTAGCTTGCAAGGTACAAGTATAGCGGCTGGTATATATGCTGTTATTACGGCATTAGTCAGCGCTTATGTCGCTGGTTATTTCGCGGTAAAATACTCAGCACCAGAAGCTTTATTTGGAGATGGCACTGAGATTGATCCAAAAGATGCCACATTGACCGGTATGCTAACTGCTGCCACTATGGTAGTCCTAACCTCAGTAATGGCGCTAAATGGCGCAACTAACATCATTTCATCAACAACTAGTGCTGTCGGTAGTACGGTAAGCTCTGTTGCTAGCACTGCAGCAACTGCGACTGGTGGTGTTGCTACTGCTGTCGGTACTGCAGCTCAGCAATCTGATGTTAACGTTCAACAAGAAGCGCAAAATATTTATAACCGTGTAACGGGTGATATTAGTCGTAGCGATGTTGAAGGCTGGTTGGCCAAAAACACGCAAGGTTTAGATCAAGAACAGATCAATGCTTCTACAACAGTTATTGCAAACTTAGTAAATGAGCAAAAAGCAGAAGTTCAGTCGCTTGATTTCACAAATCTTGAAACGTGGAAGAACCTTAACGGTATTGCTAAAAATCGTTTGAATGACATTCAGCAAACACTTGAAAGTCAAGAAATTATTAACCGTCTTCAAGCTGCCGGTCTTTCTGAAGCTGAAGCTCAACAGGTTCGTACAGAAGTTGTGGCGTCATACAATGACTACAAAACTCAGACTCAAGACATGATTATGACTGCTGAACAAAAAGCGAATCAAGCATTAAACACTGCCGAAGATTATGCACGTAAAGCAGCGTTATACTCAGGGCTGTTTTGGTTAATCAGTACTCTATTGACATTCATTGCAAGTACTATGGGTGCTCGTAATGCTGCAGCTAACTATCGCTTAGATAAGCCTATCATTACTTTAGGTGACAATGTACGCTAAGCTATAGACGATATTCAAAGAAATCTAAAATGGTTACAAGGCAACCGAGTGCAAGTACTACTATAGTAGGCTGAAGGAGGTTAATACTGTAACCGTTTAGTATTTCGTTGAATATAAATTTAAAATTGTTAGTTTGATTGTCTAGTAATAATATAAAATAAGCGCTCAGTTTGAGCGCTTATTTTTTTGGTTTAATTTAGTCCAATCTAATACCGATAATGGCTGGAATACCTTGACGTACCACTTCAATAGTTACTACCCCTTCATCAGGCAACTGCTTAAGTGCGGATACAAAGTCATCAATACTATTAATAGACTTTTGATGGAAATTGGTAATTAAATCACCTGGTCTTAGACCTGCACGTGCTGCAAGCCCTGTAGGATCAACCTCAGTAATTAGCACCCCGCTACTACCAAGCTGCGCTTGATTCTCTTTAGATAATGCCTGTATACGTAAGCCCAAACGAACTTGAGGAGTATTAGCTTGCGCCATACTATCTTCACTCATATCAGTTGGCGCCGCTTTGAGTACACCACTTGCACTAAGCTGTTTTCCTTTACGAATTAATTTTGCATTAAATCTATCATTGGGTTTAGCACGGTTAATAATATTAATCACATCGTTCGACTCTAATACCGTACGCCCATTAAACTCGGTGATAATATCACCGGCTTTAAATCCTGCGGCTTCGGCAGGCGAGTCAGGAGTCACCTTAATGAGTAAAGCACCCTGCGGTTTAGCTAAACCATAGGCTTCTGCTAGATTACGGTCGATATCTTGTGGGAATATGCCCAAATAAGCACGTATAACCTCGCCATTGTTTTTGAGCTGCTTATAAATATCCATAGCCTCATTAATGGGTATGGAAAACGACAGTCCCATATAGCCACCTGTACCGCTAAATATTCGTGAGTTAATCCCAATAACTTCACCACGGCGGTTAAATAAAGGTCCGCCTGAGTTACCTGGATTTAACGCCACATCGGTCTGTATAAAAGGGACACTGGTCTCACGAGAGAAATTTCGCGACTTCGCGCTAACGATACCTGCTGATGCCGAATAATCAAACCCAAATGGTGATCCAATGGCCAGAACAGGCTCGCCAACTCTGACTTTACTAGAATCGCCTGTGGGTATCTTGTAGTAAGGTTTTATTGGATTCTCTTTAACCTTTAACACCGCCACATCTGAGCGTTCGTCGCTACCTACTAACGTGGCATCAAGTTCGGTGCGATCGTTTAAACTGACGGTAATATTATCGGCGCCTGCGATAACATGATGGTTGGTCAATATATATCCATCGGTAGTCACAAAAAAGCCAGTACCATAACTATATTCAATAGCAGGTGCCGTTTGAGCGCCTGGTATGCGAACTCTATCGCCAAAAAATTGACGTAGCAATTCGGCAGTTTGTGCTTTAGCAAGCTCTTCTTGGCTAACTTGTTTGGTGACGTTGATACGCACCACACTTGGAGATACTTGTTCGACCAGCTCAGAGAAGTCTGTTGCTATTACGGCTGCTTGCGCAGAATTCGAGACTAAGGGCGTTAGCGTTAACGCTGCCGTACCGATTAATCCTGATCCTATCACGCCGGTACCTATTAAACCTGAACTGCTCATGGCGAGTAATGAGCTCACACTTATGGCTTTGAACAGGCGTTGGCTATTGTATGCCATTGCGTTTAATAAAGAAGGGGGACGTTTGGTAGGTGCCTGTGACGCTTGCGTTATGCATACGCGATGCTCTTTAGGCATGTTATGTTTGATAGCTGTCTCCTTAAGCATAAAGTTGGTTTTTTTCATTATAATTTCTCCGCCCTAGATTAGCGCCGATATTTCATGTTATGTAAATAAAGGATCGAGAAAAGGGGTAGTGATTTTACTTTACCTTATAGTATGTATGTTTCGTGATATAATAAACTACGTATAATTTTGGTATTAAAGTACGCTGCCTCATCATTATGACGCTTAACTCTATCCTAAATCCTAAAAATAATAATATTTATTGTGATTCACATAATATTAAGCTTACGAAAAATATTAAGCTTAATTAAATATTTAATGGTTTGATAACCATTTTATAGACAGCTATCTATTATAGACAGCCATCAAGAAGGATAGTTCTCAAAGTGAGGTTTGTGGGTGCAAAATAAAGATAGGCTTTGATAACCTATTAAAATTAACGTTCGCTTTTATACTATTTAATTAAATCCATTAATATAAGAGCTACTCAATTAATAGCAATGTACGTAAAAGCTAACTATATAGAAGCAAACTTTGTAAATGTTGTTTTTATAGTAGATATTTTATTTTAGCCATTTTATAAAATAGCAACGTAAATAAACGTTAAGTAGATGAACGTTATTTTAAAAATCGTTATCTTAATTCAATAGAATTAAATGTTCATATACTAAGTAACGCAAAACGCATTAAACTTAATTACATTTTGTTATAGCCTAGTCATTACTAGGCTTTTTTTTACACCGTGTACCCTTTTTGAATTAACGTGTAGCCCTAATATAGAATCACTATTGAACAACTGTCTGGGTGTATCGTAGTTAATGGCGTTAACAATACGTTGTTTTATAATCAAAAATCAAAATTGCAATCCTGAGCATACGCTTAATTGACACTAGACGATATCGTGATGATGTCTTGATAACAAAAGGAAAATTTCATGGATACCGCCTTACTCTTATCTGGCGTGGTTGGGCTTGGCATTGCCGCTCAGTGGCTTGCTTGGTACTTGAAACAACCGTCTATTCTATTTTTACTACTTATTGGTATTCTTGTTGGACCAGTGATGGGGTACTTAAACCCGGATGAGGTGCTTGGCGACTTATTATTTCCTTTTATCTCGTTAGGTGTCGCCATTATCTTATTTGAAGGCTCACTGACCTTAGAGTTTGACGAGATCAAACAGCACGGTAAAGTTGTACAGATGCTGGTATCCGTTGGTGTCTTGATAACCATAGCCGTCGTCGCTTTATCTACCTATATCCTATTTGACGTTGATCCTTTAATTGCACTGTTATTTGGCTCGCTAGTGTGTGTCACTGGTCCTACTGTTATCATGCCGCTACTGCGCAGTGTACGCCCCAACAAAACCATCTCAAATATCTTGAAGTGGGAAGGTATCATCATTGATCCAGTGGGTGCTATTGCCGTTGTTTTAGTATACGAATACATCATATCTGGTGGTGAAGCCAATAGTATCTTCTTGTTTGCCGAAATAGTCATTATCGCTACTATTATTGGTATGTTTGGTGCTTTTGTATTAGCAAACTTAATCAAACGTCATATGATTCCAGAGTTTTTACATAATGTATTTACGCTGGCATTTGTATTGTTATTATTCTCTATTTCCAACCATTTCGAGCACGAGTCAGGGCTACTGGCTGTGACCGTCATGGGTGTTGCTTTAGCCAACTGGAAAGACTTCCCGCGTGATCAGATTCTCGAATTTAATGAATCATTAACCGTATTATTAATCTCGGTGCTATTCATTGTATTGGCCGCGCGTGTGCAGCTAGAGAGTCTACTAAGTGTTGGGTTTAGCGGGCTTGTCTTACTGGCTATCGTTATGTTTGTGGCGCGCCCTCTATCCGTTTGGGCATCGTCAATGGGCTCCAATCTTAAAACCAATGAGAAGCTGATGATTAGCTGGATTGGGCCACGCGGTATTGTTGCCGCAGCAATCTCCTCACTATTCGCCATTCGTTTGGAAGAATATGACATTGTGGGAGTCGAGTTATTAGTCCCTCTTGTGTTTATGGTGATTATCGGTACGGTGCTAATCCAAGGCTTGGGAGCGAAGATGGTCGGCAACCTATTGGGGGTACGTGAACCCGCAAGCAATGGCGTGCTCGTTGTTGGCTCAAACCCTGTGGCTTTAAAAGTCGCCGAATCTCTACAAGATCAGGGATTCGATGTTTTAGTTGCGCACAATAACTACACCAATATCGCCAAAGCGCGTATGGCGGGGCTACGCACCTACTTTGGCAATCCAATATCAGACCATGCAGAGCGTTATTTAGACTTAATTGGCATCGGGCACCTATTCGCAATGAGTGTGGACAAAGAGATGAATACTTTGTCTGAAATACACTATCGTCACGAATTTGGAGATCAAAAGATTTATCGGTTAAAGTTTAGTGAAGATAAAACAAAAACAGAACGTGATAAAAAACGCTCTCACTTTGAGTCTCGTTGGTTGTTCGGTAAAGATGTGACTTACACTAAGATGGCCAGTATGCTATCTAAAAAAGCGCGTATCAAAATAACTAATATTACCGATAGCTACAGCTATAGCCAATATAGAGCTGACAACAAGCAGTTTGTTCCGCTATATACGGTGGACAAAGAGGGCCGTCTAAGCGTTATTACAGACAGCTTTGATAACAATATACCCCGTGATCATAAATTAGTCGCTTTGGTCATTGATGATGAGGTGCAGCCGAAGGAAGTCGACGTCACTGAAAAACAAAACGAAGCGCGTGCGCGTGCAGACTCTCAGTTTGAAGCTACCTCTAAGTCGCCAGAAAAACGTAAGGAGAAAATCTTAACGGACGACGTTCGTGATCCCATGTACGATGACACTCAAAAATCAAAATCGGCAGACGCTTCCAAAACGGCTGAAACGACTAAAACGTCTAAAGCACTTAAAACGCATGGCACGCAAGGAACGTATAGTACAGATAAAAACAAAGCGGCAAACAAATCTGAAATTAAGGCCGAATCTAATGTCGTGACGCCTGCGCCAGCTACCAAACTTGAAGAAGATCTTGCTAATCAGCTTGAAAAATCGATTGAAAAGCATGCTGAAAATCCGAACAAGCTGACTAAATCACAAAAGTCTTTGAAATCTAAATCATTAGAATCTCAAGAAAATGGTAACTCTCAAGCGCCAAAACAAGCAGACGGCTCATTAGACCCTCAACGTTTGCCAGATACTCAAGCTCGTAAGACAGAAGCTGACAAGAAGTCTAACGATTAGACTCTTGCTTCTGTTGTTACCGCTGATTTGAGACTAACGCTAAGATTAGAGCGTGTGAAACATTCAAATATTAGGACTGCTGATAACTATCAATTGATCCAAGCTGTGTTCCAAACTAAGCGTTAATCGACGATAATGCCCGAAGCGTATTGGACCTTAGCTAGATTAACAACAACGTTTAGGGCGATTTTAGCATCAGCCCTGAGAACGGTTCTCGAGCAAATTACTGCTTTGCCCGTTCTCAAGGCGAGAGCTGTGCTCGAGAGGGGGTCAGGCCTATTTTATATAAGGCTGTACCGTTTCCCAAATACGTTCGGCTACTGCCTGCTCATCTCCACTGGCATCAATACGTCTAATACGCTGATGGTTTTTATGCTGTTCACTAAATCCATGATAAACACGTTCAAAGAATGCCTTTGCCTCTTGCTCAAACCTGTCGGCAGCACCGCGTTTACCTGCCCGCTGCATACCTTCTTCAACAGCTAAGTCTAACCACAAGGTTAAGTCAGGCAAACGTGGCACAAACTGGGTAATCAAATGAGTTATCTTATCCAGCATTGCCGCATCGGCATGAGCACGCCCATACCCTTGATAGGCTACCGTCGAATCTATAAATCGATCGCACACCACCCATTTGCCTTCATTGAGTGCGGGTAAAATCACCTTGTACAAATGGTCGCTGCGTGCTGCAAACATCAATAACAGCTCAGTATCATCATCAATTTCTGTATTGGTATCTAGCAGTAGCTCACGCAATTGCTCTGCAAAAGGACTGCCGCCCGGTTCGCGCGTACGTACATAATCGATGCCTAGAGCATCTAAACGCTCACACAGTCCATTAATGGCAGTGGTCTTCCCCACACCTTCTGTACCTTCAAAGCTTATGAACTGACCTGACTTGACCGTCTGTATCATGACGCATGTTTCTCTATAGTTTTAAGATTAGTAGTTTGAGAGCTTATAGTTCAAGAGCAAATAGTTTTAAAGAATAAAGTTTTAAAGCTAACAGTTCTAGAGCTTATAATTTTAAGAGTTCAGTCATTGGGTTTCGGCTGCTCTTTGTTCACGCAGCACCTTAAGATATTCTTGCACGGCACGGTTGTGCTCATTAAGCGTCTTGGTAAACTTGTGTCCGCCATTACCCGTCGCCACAAAATACAGCGCATCACTGTCTGCTGGATGCATGGCAGCTTCTATCGATTCAGGCGAAGGCAATGCAATAGGTGTCGGTGGTAAACCATCGATTTGATACGTGTTATAAGCAGTTTTTTCATCAATATCTTTACGGCGTATATTGCCATCATAGCGATCGCCCATACCATAAATAATCGTTGGGTCTGTTTGCAAGCGCATGCCTTGTTTGAGACGGTTCACAAAGACAGCCGATACCAACTCACGCTCACTTGGCACACTGGTTTCTTTTTCGATAATAGACGCCATAATCAGCGCCTCATAGGGCGTTTGATACGGTAAGCCGTCTGCTCTATTTGCCCATGCGTTATCAAGCGCCTCACGCTGAGTTTTATATAAATCTTTTAATATCTGGGTGTCCGTAACACCTTTAGCATAATGATAGGTATTTGGGGTGAACCAACCTTCTAAATTATGATAAAACTCGCCCTCAGGAGTGGTGGCATCAATCCCTAGCAGTTGTTTTAAATTTGGTTTTGGTGTGCCATCTTCATTTAATACGTTTAAAACCACACCCTCAGTATTGGCTAAATTCTTATAAAGCTCACTCACCATTCTCCCTTCGATGGCTTGAACCACCACCATATCAAGCTTTTGGGCTGATTGTAATGCGTCCATCAGCTCTACTAAGTTTGCTTGCGCTGGGACATGGTACGTGCCCGCATTTAATGGCTCGTTAATGCGATATTTGATATATAGCTTTGCCATACTTGCTGAAAACATAGGCACGTCACGCTGAAACTGAGGTAACAGCCCGTAGTAACTCTGCCCTTCTTCAACAACCATATCCCCTTCGGCTATATCAGAATGTCCAAATAAGGTTTGATACCCCATACCTAATACGAACACCCCTATTAATGCCAACACCAATAAAAACCGGTAGCCTTTCTTGGCCGTCGGTTCGGGCAACTTTTTGGGAGGGGTAGTTTCAGTCTCATTACACACTAAAGAGACATCCGTGGGCTCGATAGGTTGTGTGTTAGTGTGTGTATTGGGCTGTTTAGGCGGAATGCTATTTGGTTTTTCAGAATTAATATCGCTCATGGTCACTCACGAAGTTAAAGTTTGCTAGAATTTAGCACTCTATGCAATGATATTCAATGGTGATTCGGCATCTAACCTATTTTGGCCTAAAATTTAGTTATAGTCAGCGAACTTCTAAATGGTTACAGTGTTAACCTCGCTAAGCCTACATGAGCAGAATTTCCACTCGGTTGGCTTATAACAATTTTAGATTTCTTTAACTATATAATACGGTGCGATAGGAGCAATTAATGGACTTAAAGTTTGATATACGCTTAGCAAAGAACTACAAATCGCCAAGTCAAATAATTAGAGTGCTAAGTGAGAGCTGGGTTCAAAATAATGGTTATTGCCCAAATTGTGGAGATAGTCCTTTATCTGAATTTAAAAACAACCAACCTGTGGCTGACTTCTATTGTTCCGTTTGTAATGAACAGTATGAGTTAAAAAGTAAGAGAGCAAAATTAAGCAGTATTATTAATGACGGGTCTTATGCGACTATGATTAAACGTATAAGTAGTCAAGACAATCCTAACTTCTTCTTTCTGACCTACTCAAAGCAATTCACAGTTAATAACTTTATAATTATACCTAAACATTTTTTTACACCAGATATCATCATTAAACGCCCTCCTCTACCTTCAACAGCTAGAAGAGCTGGATGGGTAGGCTGTAATATAAACCTGCATAAAATCCCAGAATTAGGAAAAGTTTTTATAGTAAGAGACCAAGAGGTTATACAGCTTTCTCAAGTTACCTCCCACTTTCAAAAAACTACTTTTTTGCGTCATCAGTCTGTTCAAAATAGAGGCTGGACACTTGAGGTTATGAGCTGTATTGATAAACTATCCCCACAGTTCAAACTTGAACAGGTTTATTTCTTCAAGGATTATTTCAAATCTCTATATCCTGAGAATAATAATATTGAAGCGAAAATACGTCAGCAATTACAAATTCTGCGAGATAAGGGCATCATTGAATTCATAGGCAGGGGCAGATACCGCAAATTGTCTTAGGACAGCCTATATATAGTTTCTCTAATTTAACTCTATTAATTATAAAAGTTAGAAGATATAGTTAATACTTTAATGAACTATGTATATGGGATATTAACTCTATAAACTTATGGAAGTAGGTAAGCATAATTTCTTTTTAAAATACAATCAAAAGCTGTTTACAATACTTATATAAGTAAAAGGCTTCATTTTTATATTTAAATCCTAATAAGGGACTAACATTGACATTAAAGAGTCAGAATTATTCAGTTGAAATTATTGAAACTCTAGCCAAAACGATTGAAATATAAGCTAGCAGTAAGGAAGAAGCTATTGAACAAATACATGAGGAATATACAAACGAAGATATTGTATTAAATAGCAGCCATCACATTGCCACAGAGTTTTTATTTAAAGGCCTTTAACGACAACTCAAGCACCTCATCCTTTATCCAAAGCTTGCGAACTGGAATAACACCACGTACTGCATTACAAAAGAACAGTGAGTGTAACTGACTCAAATCTTTATCTTTTAGAGGGCGTTCTTGAACAGGATAGCCTTTAGTGTCTAATCTATCGCAGATAGCTTGGCGCGTAATCCCACGCACCCCAGCATGACTAATAGGCGGTGTGTACCATGGATTCGGAGTATTATCTTTAGTGGTGGGGTTTAGTTGATAAAAGATATTGCTCATAACCCCCTCTACCCAGTTACCGCGCATGTCTTGAACCAGCCCTTCTGCCACGTTTTTTAATGTTTGCTTAATCTGCTCAAGCTCGCCGGCGATTTTGACATTATCCAAACGGTTTAAGGTTTTAAGCCCTGCCAAAGGCTCAGGCCAACTTGCAAGCTTCGAGCGTAAGCAAATAGCAGTAATAGGTGACTGCTGTAAAATCACAGGTGTATGATCACTCACATCATTAGGTGACGACGCTTCGGTATTCAAAATTGGGGTACGCTCATGGGCCAAAGGCTGTGTTTTGTTCACACCTATCCAAACCATCGCTGTATTGTCCTCAAGATTAGGCGCATAGCCATAACCGCGAACAGACTGAGGACTGCGAGTAATTATAATTTTGAGGATACCATGCTGGATATCGACTGAATGCTGCATGACTGAGCGCCATAGCTGCGACTTTAAAGGTTCAGGTAAATGTAGATGCAGAGCCTTGCAATGACTATCTATTCGCGATTGATGATATTCCAGCAGTAGGGGATCAGCGTTATAAACACCAAGAGTGGTAAAAAACCCGTCACCGTATGCCATGCCCCTTAACGCTGGAGCAACACAGTTATAAGAAACACAGTGATAAGAATAGCTATTAGAGTTAGAATCGCTGTTATTAGAGATGGGACTGGCTGAGAAAGTGCTATCAACAATAACTTGATGACAAGGGGTTGAAGCAGTATCAACGTTATGACTACCGTCATGGTCACAGCGCGCCATCCCCGACTCTGTAAGCTGATACCACATCATGACTTGAGACATAATAATTCTACTTTAGAACTAATTTAAAGTTTAAAAAACCCTCAAGTCGCAATCCTAATAGCTATTTAAACTAATAGCTATAAAAACCAATAGCTATTTAAACTATTAATAATTGGAATTTGAAGAATATAGTCAAAAGTTTTAAAGCACTCAGACTTAAAAAATGCTCTAGCTGTCTTTTTGCATAATCAGCATACAGCTATAAAACTCACATTTGGCAAGCTCGACATTGACGCCATTAATCTCTTTATTTTTTATAATCTGACCCGATAGAATACTTGCAACCAACTGTGCACCTGCATCACCCATAAGTGCTGTTGCGACGGCGTAGACTTTTTTGGCGTGATCGATACTCATCTCTTTTTCGCTATCTGAATCTCTAGGATTGGCGTAATACCATCCTATTTCCAGATACTTTTTTGAGTCAATAAGGTCTAAATAGGGTTGTTCACCTTCCATAAATCTATATTTGGTGGCCGTACTACTGACATAATCTAAGCTATTTTTATCAGTGGCGGTGACAGAACCTAACAAATCTTTAATATCATCCTGATCGTTAAGCGTTAGCTGCTGATCATGCCCCTTCCAGTTTTGTACATCATAGCTGACAGGTTTTGGGGCTTCTCCAGCGTCATCAGCATTTTGTGAAGCATCTGAATCTAATGCTTCATTACCCATACCATGAGCAACGACCGCATTGCCATTTGCAGCTTGAACCGTCTCTTCTTCACCTACCACTTGCTCATCAGCGATCTCTTCAACAGGTACGTCTTTTTCATTATTACTACACCCTGTTAGTAAGAGACCTGCCATAAGGGTGGCACTAATACCCATACGACTAATATGAGATAGACCAATATCATATAGACTGGTGCGAGATAACGAGGCAACGTTTGACAATTGTCTGCTGATGTTTGTAATTTTGCTTATTCTCATTCTCATTCCATTTATAACCCAATATTACGAAACGTTGTTAAATCCAGATATGCTAGGGAGTAGTCCCTGTTATGATTAACCCTATTAAGAGTGATTACAATTAAGAGTAACCGCCATTAATAGTAACCACAATTATCTTAAGACGTAGCCTAACGCATTATACTTACACATATAACTATTTATTAAATTATCTAAATAAACTATCTATAAACTATTTATCAATTATCTACTAGACTACTTATATAGTTTATATAGCTTATATAACAATCAGACGTAACCAAACTTAATTCGCGCCGTCTCATATGATCATGCTAATGATGTAGTCATACTAGTTATATCGCCATACTAGTCATGCGGGTATAATTTATACCGTCGTAGTTTTGTTTAATGGTAGTTTTCGTTAAGTCATACTTTTCGTATGGTTATACGATTGATGCTTAGTTTATCCAAAAGCTTAGCTATTGCATAGGGGCAAAAGCACACAACCTTATCAATTTATTACGCATAGCTCTCATTATATTAGTGTGTTTGTTATAGTAAGTATAAGATATCGACACAAACACGATTTTGAATGATAAATTCTCGCACTCTAACCTCCCGACTACACATATAATAATTGAGCTATTTATGACCTTAACTGCTACTCAACATTTTATTGTTATTGGTAATCCCATTGAACATAGTAAATCACCACAGATTCATCAATCCTTTGCCAAACAAGCTGGTATCCTTATCCAGTACAGCCGCCAATACTGCCCTGATGATGAAGCCAGCTTTACTGCGGTGGTTGATGCCTTTTTTAATGGTGGCGGCGTAGGGGCCAATGTCACCGTTCCATTTAAGCAGACCGCTTATAGCCTTTGCGCCTCACACGGCGGATTGTCAGCTCATGCCGCTGTCGCAAGTGCGGTAAACACCCTGATGTTAAAAGACGGACAGCTATACGGCGATAATACAGATGGGCAAGGTTTGGTCAATCATTTGACCCAATTAGATTGGCTTATTAAAGGGTCTAAAGTCGCCATAATAGGCGCTGGAGGCGCTTCGCGTGGCATTATTTTGCCGCTGGTTGAGGCAGGCGTCGCTCACATAACCGTCGCTAACCGCACGGTGAGTAAGGCTGAAAGTTTGATTGAAGAGGTGTCTCAAAAAAGCTCTACAATTCATGACATGCAGCTTAATAGCAGTTCTATCAAAGACTTAACAGGTGACTTTGATATCATTATCAATGCAACCTCTATTGGATTATCAGGGGATGCTCTGCCGCTTAGTCCTCAATTAAACGGCTCATACGCTTATGACATGATGTATGGCCGTGAGCTGCCCTTTCTAAATCACTTTAAGTCAAAAGGCGCTGCAGTATCTGATGGTTATGGCATGCTAATCGGGCAAGCAGCATTAAGTTTTGCGCTTTGGACAGGGACTGCTGTTACTCATATAAATAATTTGAATAGTTAGTAATATTCATAGTTAATAATAGGCATAGTTATCATGAACTGAATGTGAGACTTAATTAAAGAACTGTCCTATCTATCGTTTTAACTGTACTCTATCTATCACTTTATAATGTCATATGATAGGTATATAATTGGCAGGGTTATAATTTATTGTTATAAGACAAATGTTTACTTATGAATTATTGTTATCAATATTAGTTATTTCAAGTATTTGCCCTTATACTCAGTAAGGTTGAATAAATATGGTCAAGGAAGGCATCGCTCCGTTAATTCATTAAAATTTTATCAAAGAGAATAGATTATGCTAAGTTATAAAGCTCCCCTACGTGACATTAAATTCTTGCTTAATGATGTATTTGACTACCAAACACATTATAAGAGCTTGAGTAATGGCGAAAATGCCGATCCTGAAACTATAGATATGATTTTACAGGGTATTGCTGACTTTTCTGAAAACGTTATTGCCCCTTTATATCAGCCAGCAGACGCTGAAGGGTGTCATTTTGAAGATGGTGAAGTAACGACACCTGAAGGCTTCAAAGATGCTTACAACCAGTTTGTAGAAGGCGGATGGCAAGGTATTTCGTACCCTGAAGAGTACGGCGGTATGAACTTACCTATGTCGATTAACCTCATCAAATCAGAAATGATTGGTACGGCTAACTGGCCTTGGTCAATGTATCCTGGGTTAACCACTGGTTGTATTAATACGTTATTACAGTATGGTACTGAAGAGCAAAAAGACGCCTATCTACCTAAGTTAGTAGAAGGCACTTGGTCAGGTACGATGTGCTTAACTGAGCCTCAGTGCGGTACAGACTTAGGTCAAGTTAAGACTAAAGCTATCCCACAAGATGATGGTACCTATAAATTAAACGGTACTAAGATCTTTATCTCAAGTGGTGAGCACGATCTAACTGATAATATTATCCATATTGTATTGGCACGTCTTCCAGATGCGCCTGAAGGCACGCGTGGTATTTCACTATTTATCGTACCTAAGTTTTTAGTGAACGAAGAAGGTGAAGCGGGCGAGCGCAATGGCGTTAAATGTGGCTCAATTGAACATAAAATGGGTATCGCATCTTCATCAACTTGTGTATTAAACTTTGATGGCGCTACCGCATACTTGATTGGTGAGCCAAACAAAGGCTTAAAAGCCATGTTTACCTTTATGAATACTGCCCGTATTGGTACTGGTATTGAAGGTCTGGCACACATTGAACTTGCGTTCCAAAATGCCCTACCATATGCCAAAGATCGTCGTTCTATGCGTACCCTTTCAGGTACTAAAGATCCTGATCATGTTGCTGATGCTATTATTCATCATGCTGATGTTCGTCGTATGCTATTGACCATGAAAGCCTTTGCAGAAGGTGGTCGTTCAATGATTTACCATGCATCGCGCTATGCAGATAAGATGTCGCAAGGTGTGGCTGATGGGGACAACGACGAATTTGAAAAGTGGGATGACAAGCTTGGCTTCTATACGCCTATCTTAAAAGGTTTCTTGACTGAGCTTGGTATTGAAGCTGCTAAAGAAGGCCAGCAAGTATACGGCGGTCATGGTTACATCAAAGAATGGGGCATGGAGCTTATCGCTCGTGATGCTCGTATTGCCACCCTTTATGAAGGCACAACGGGTGTTCAAGCACTAGACTTATTAGGCCGTAAAGTTATTTTACAATCTAAAGGTAAAATCGTCCGTGATTATACGGCTAGCATCATGAAGTGGTGTGGTGAGTATGCGCTTGATAAAAACATGCGCAAATACGTGTGGGCATTAACCAAGCTTTGTGCTGAGTGGAACACTTTAACCGTACGCCTAATGCTAAGTGCGCGTAAAGATCGTGAGATAATCTCAGCCGCTTCTGTCGATTATCTCATGTACTCAGGTTATGTGATGATGGCCTATCACTGGGCACGTATGGCAGCAGTTGCGTTAGATAAGCTTGAAAATGGTGGTACTGAAGCGCCTGGTTTCTATGAAGCTAAGGTTCAAACCGCTGATTTCTACTTTGATAAGATCTTACCACGTACCTCAGGTCATGCAGAGAGCATGGTAGCACCAAGCTCTTCAATGACAGATATGGATGTTGAAAACTTCGCATTCTATGACTAATCAATTGTTTAATGTATAAATATTGATGTAAGTACGCGATACAAAATCGTTCTTAATAACAAAACCGCCCTTAATAATAGTTAAGGGCGGTTTTTTAGATTTATACTTTTGTGAAAACAACCTATAGTCAAAGACGTTTAAATTGGTTACAAGGCTACCGAGTGCACTTAGTGTCCCACCATTAGAGGGTAGGCTTATTGAGGTTAACGCCTTAATCTATTAGTCGTTCGCTTAGTCGTTCGCTGATTATATCTTTGCCAAACTCGCTAAATCTACTAGCGTTTGTGCTCGTTTTAATCGATTTGTTAATTTTTAAATTTGGTATTAGATCTTTTGCTTTTTATAAGCCTCTGTCAACTCAACCACCTCTACACAGTATTGAATCGATACTCGGCCCGATTGCTGCTCTGTTAGCTCTCTTTTTAAACAGTCCAATAGCTTTTCAGCTAAGTCATCTCGTATTAGCTGGCTACGTCCAGGCATAAGCCTTAATTGTAAGTAGATAAACCCTTGTTCTTGCTGATCATCTTCTATACCAACCAAAAACGTTTCAACATCCAATATTCGGGCTTTAATGGCTTGTCGAGTGCTGAAATGTCCTGTATCCCATAAAGTGCTATTTAACGTTTTTAGTAAGCTTTCTGCGTTTTTGATAACCACATTGGGTGTGGCTTGAACAATAACGTGAGGCATTGTACTTCCTTTAATAGTTTAGTAGTTGATAAATCATTCAATCCACAATATCAGCAGTATGCGCCGACAAGGTATCAATAAGCTGTTCTGGCGGCAGCTCTATTTCCAAACCGCGTTTGCCGCCACTGACATACACAGTCTCAAGCGTTTCAGCGCTTTGATGTATGACCGTTGCCAAGCGCTTTTTTTGACCCAGCGGGCTGACACCGCCGAGCACATAGCCTGTTGTACGTTCAACGGCTTTAGGATCAGCCAGTTGTAGCTTTTTACACCCCAAGGCTTTGGCTAATTTTTTAAAGTTTAATGTATGCATGACAGGCAGAACAGCAACGGCAAGCTTATTGGCGTCCGTTCTAACGACCAATGTTTTAAACACATATCCAGCAGGTACGCCTAATTTGTCCACTGCTTCTTGTCCATAGGATTCAGCATTCGGATCGTGCTCATATTCGTGAATATGATAGTCGAGCTTTAGTTTTTTGGCGAGGTTTACCGCTGGCGTCATGGTGTTACATCCTAAAAGTAGTTTCTAAAGCATAAGCTGAGGCTATCATATACAATCTGAAAGCAGCCTAAAACTTATCTAAATACTCGCTCAAATAAGATCAGTATCTGAATTCTTTAATCGGTAAAATTCCAATGAGCTAAAACGTTCACTAATACAGCCATTGTTTTAAATATAGTCATTACCAATAGTAAAGTTAAGCTTAAGCATAAAACAACTAATTACTAAGCTACTAACATTTAAAAATAATAGCAAACCAACTGCTAATAGGTTAGTCTTAAAGATAACGTTAGTTATTATTAACGTTCTTATTAAGCTGAAGCTGCCATTTAGAAAGAAATTTTTAGAAAGCTCTGTGAACAATTATAAGCCATTCAACTAGACTTATAAAAATTTAGCATAAAATACATCAATAAAATTGTAGTTAAGGAAGTCCAAAATATTTACAAGTTAACTGATTGCAAGTACTTCCCATGTAGACTTAGCGAGGTTAACGCTGTAACCGTTTAGTAGTTCTTTAACTATATTCACCAATAGACTCAAGGAGATACTAAATATGGATGAAGCATTAGTAATAATAGGAGCTATCGCCTTTGTGTTTTGTTTTATTATGTTTGTGTTTAGCTTGATCCAACTGATTGTCAGTGCATTTATCAAAGATGTCGATAAAAAACCAAAGATTTTTAATAACGCTAAAAAAATCTTATTGTTTAGTTTAATTGGTGGTGTCGTAGGATTTGGGGTATGTGCCAGTAACTTCAGTCTAGGAACAATGCATTAAACGCCTACTGCTCCATTTAAAATAGACGACCTTCTACACAATAATCTGTACTTAAACTTCAATTAACTTCATGATCATTCAATTATCTGAAAGCAATAAAAAGGGCTCTAAACCAATAAAGTTAAGAACCCTCATAAATATTATAGATACCGTTAATTAACAGCTGACAGTCGATTGCTAGACAACAGCCGCTTGCTAACACTCGTTTGCTAACAGTATTCTTAAGGTTTAACCGCTACTAAAACACGGATACTATCAGGCACTAAAGACAAATTGTTTAGCGCCTGTTCACCCTGAGCTTTAAGCGCTTCTAATCGCTCAATCTCTTCATCACGTACGTTTGGATTTACCTGTTGTAACTGCTTCAGGCGGCTAATCTCACGTTGCCACACTTGACTAAAGCGTTCAACCGCTTGCGCACTGAGGTCATAAAGCTTAGTTTGAGCAATAGACTCTGCATCGTGATAGCGCGCCTCAATGACTTGACTGCGAACCTTAACGACTTGACGCGCGCGGTTTTTGTCAAGGCGCTCAATATGCGGCAGTATCATGTCGGCTGTGATACGTTCGGACAGATCATTACCCTGCTCACCCAAAAATACGCGCAACATTTGTGTTGGCAAGGTAGCTGCTAGATTCAGCACTTTAGGTGCAATCGTAGTCACTCTAAAGTTAACTTCTAGTAGCAGCATACCCTCTGGAACTGTATTACTCTTAAGCATGGCGACCGTCGTATTACCAAACGTGCCAGAGTTTGCCATATCGTAAATAGACTGCATTAAAGGATGCTCATGCGTCATAAACGCCATGTCTTCACGCATGAGTGCTTGGCTACGCGTAAAGGTCAGACTCATACCATCCTCTGATAGGGGTAGATTCTCAATATCAGGATGCTGGCTGTTTTCCGCTTCTGGCGGATGAATCACCCAAGAGCCATCACGCTGTACGCTATGATCTATATTGGCTGAGGCTAAGAAGCGATCGAGGAAAGATTGCAGTAGATTATTAGCATCAAATTCGCTCATTGCATCGGCAATTCGACCTGCCACTCGAGGACGGCAAGAGTTATACTCTAAAAGTCGATCGCGGCCTGCTTGCAGCTCTGCTTCAAGCTCTTGACGTAGCTTAGCCGCGTCATTGATTAGATCGGACAACGCTTGGCGATTCTGCGGCGTGTCTTCGCCTTCAAGCAGCGGCTTTAGATCCACAATATACTGCTCTTGGACCGTTTGCGCCGTTGGTGAGATGCGGTTAAATATATTCAGCGCTTCATCATACCAACGGTATAAACGCTCTTGCGCTGTGCCTTTGACATAAGGAACGTGTAGGGTGATTTTTTCATTTTGACCGATGCGATCCAAACGACCAATACGCTGCTCCAATGTATCTGGATTGGCCGGTAGATCCCACAGTACCAAATGACTTGCAAACTGGAAATTACGACCCTCAGAGCCAATCTCAGAGCTTAATAAAATCTGCGCGCCTTCTTCATCTGCAAAGAATGCCGCCGCTTGGTCACGCTCAAGTAGGCTCATTTGCTCTGTGAATAATGCCGTCTTAATACCAGCATGTAAGCGCAGTACCGCCTCCAAGCTTTCAACCGTTGCCCCACTACGGGCAATTAATAATACTTTTTGTTGTTTTAAGTCATCTTTTAGTAGGTCAATCAACCACATCACACGAGGGTCATCTTCAAGCCAGCCGCCATCAGGTTGATTTTCTTCTCCCCAAAGCTGTTCACGCAGCTTGCCGCAAGTTTGATAGCTGTCCTTCCAGCTATCTGGACAAGGAAGCGGATGTGGATGGCTGCTACGACCATGAAACCCTTGCACGCTATCACGGGTATTACGGAACAATACCCGCCCTGTACCATGCCGATCTAGCAATTGATTTAGCGCATAAGTGCGTAGTTTGTCATCTTCATTAATTGATGCCAGCTCATCACTGTCATCAAATCCAAGCAGTTGAGTTAGCGCCTTAATTTGAGCGTCAGACAATGGGTCTTTATCCATCAATACTTCTGCCACGGTAGCAGTCTGTGCAAAGGCATCTTGACTGTCAATAAAGTCATCTAAATCATCAAAACGATCGGGATCAAGCAAGCGCAGACGGGCAAAATGACTTTCGATACCAAGCTGTTCTGGTGTGGCGGTTAATAATAATACGCCTGGCATTTCATGTGCAAAATCTGCCACCAGCTCATATTTATCGTTACCACCTTGCTCACGATCCCAGTGCAGATGATGCGCCTCATCCACAACTAATAAATCAAATCCAGCTTCGATGGCTTGATCGTATAAGTCTTGGTGGTCGAGCAGCAAATCCACACCCGCAATAATACACTGCTCAGTGGTAAATACGTTTTGATCTGGATTGTGCTCTTTAATGGACGCCGTACGGACCAGGTCAAATAAAGCAAAATTTAGGTTAAAGCGGCGACGCATCTCAATCATCCATTGATACTGCAAACTATCAGGAACGAGTATCAGCACCCGCTTGGCTTTACCCATTAATAGCTGCTGATGAATAATCAGTCCTGCTTCAATAGTTTTGCCTAGCCCCACCTCGTCTGCAAGTAGCACACGTGGCGCAATGCGCTTACCCACCTCATGTGCAATGTAGAGCTGATGCGGAATAATATCGACACGCGCCCCCATTAGACCTTTTAGAGGATGACCTGCTAACGCCGACTGCATACGCAATATGTCTTGACGCAGCTCGTACCAATCTCCGCGTTCTACACGTCCTGCAAGTAGGCGCTCAAGTGGTTTAGCAAGCGTGATATTCGCCGCTAAACGCGTTTCCATAATACCGCGAGGATGCCCTTCAACATGATATTTAAGCACCCCCATCACCTCATCAACACCAGTGACGATATGGGTGTTGCCTTCTTGGTCGGTAATCTCATCACCTTCTTTGAAGATGACACGCGATAGTGGTGCTGAGTTCTTGGCGTATACCCGCGTCTCTTCGCTTTGGGCAAACAAGATGTGTACACAGCGGTCATCAACATCAATGACCACGCCCAAGCCAAGCTCAGCTTCGGTATCAGATAAATAACGTTGGCCAACGGCAAATTCAGGAATTAAAGCAGCTATTGTCATAAATAAATATATTCTTTTACAGGGGTGGAGTTGTTAAAACACGATTAACGTATGTTTATTATTCTTGTATCACGTCAACGAGATAGCTATTGATATAGCTATTACTGAAGCACGCTATGATTGATCTAGCTGTAATGATAGCGAGCCACAAAGATTATATAACCGTTCATGCACACTCTACAATTAAAAGCATCTACCATTAACAGCTTCTACTAATTAACAGCATTCATAGGGATTCATAACTACAATTATGAGGTCAAACTTATTAATTTCTATACCTTATTTTGCCTATATTACGATTAAATTCTTAATTTAAAGCGCATTGATCAAATATTACTGATATTGGCGACATTGCTTTTAAACAAAGCGACATTGCTTTTTGATAACTGGCTCTTATACTAAAGCGCTTTCTCATTAAAAAGTTATCATTTGCAGCCTACAGTCCCTAATTTAACAGACCCTAATTTAACAGTCGCTAGTTTAACACCCTATAGTTTAACAACTTATGACGCGCATAGAGACGATATATACCAAATCATTATAAATCTTTCACCACACTGCTATAGTCAAAGAGATTAAATGATTGCAAGATAACCGAACGCAAGTACGACTCTTGTAGGTTTAGCGCGGTTGATATCGAAATTGTTCAGACGTTCGCTGTTAATAATAAAATAAACAACAATAGAGTTAACAAGAATAGAGTTAACAAGTTGATACTTTAAATCCTGACCCTAACCCGATATGTTTTGATGCATCTTTTTAATATTGGCTATGCCGCATTCACCTATCGCGGTGTTGCTATCAATACCAATTAAATAACAATTAAATAACAACCAAATATCAACTAAATATCAACTAAATGCCGATTAAATACTTATACAGACCATTAGGAGAATATGATGAAAGCCGTATTTTTGGATAGAGGAACGTTTTTGGATAGTGTTGACTTGTCCGCACCCGAAGGCGTTACAGACTATGAGGTGCATACAGATACCGAGCAAGACACTCAGCTGATTATCAAGCGCTGTCAGGATGCAGACATTATTTTTGCCAACAAAGTGGAAATAAATCGCGACATTATCTCAGCGCTTCCTAACTTAAAGCTGATTCAGCTGACCGCAACGGGTATGAACAATGTCGATGAAGAAGCGTGTAAAGAACACAACATCGAACTATATAATGTGGCAGGCTACGCAGTCAAAAGCGTCCCTGAGCATACCTTTATGCTGATGTTGAGCGCAATGCGTGCATCGCTGCATTATCACAACAAGGTGGTTGATGGCACATGGCAAGCCTCAGAAAGCTTTTGCTTAATGGATGTACCGCTTATAGATCTAGAAGACAAAACGCTCGGTATTATTGGTGTCGGTACGATTGGTGAACGGGTCACTGAGATTGGCAAAGCCTTCGGTATGCAAGTGTTGTGGGCAGAGCATCAGGGCAAACCACCTCGCAATGACGACTATACCGACTTTGATACGGTGCTTAAGACTTCTGACGTGATCAGCTTGCATGTGCCGCTAACTGACAAAACCCAGCATTTGATCAACAATGATACGCTGGCGATGATGGATAAGCATCCGCTGGTGGTCAATGTTGCCCGAGGCGGTGTGGTCAACTCACAGGCAATGGCCGAGGCTGTGCAAAACGAACAAGTACTTGGCTATGCAACCGATGTGTTTGAACAAGAGCCTGTCGCCCAAGACGATCCGCTACTTAAATTGGCGCGTCAAGAGCATCCACGAGTCATCTTTAGCCCGCACAATGCGTGGGGCAGTAGAGCGGCGCAACAGAAGCTGTGGGATATATTAAGTGAGCAGGTGAGTGAGTTTATTGCAAGGCATTAATATTGATTTTTGATCGCCTTTTAGAAGTTGATAAATTTTATGTGACTGATTCTAATAGCTGCTACTATAATTAGTATTATTAAGCGTTGTTAACTGTTTAACAGCGCTTAATTTCATTGAATCATACTAAATACGGATGAAGTTTGATCGGTTTTTTATTTAATTATCAAAAAGCTGTATACCTTAATTAGCAAGATGTCTTGTAGGGACAACACAGTAGTCAATTAAATTAATATGGTAATTAAGCTTTGACGCCTACAGTTTAAACCATGGACTCAAGACTTTAAGGAAAAAGCACATGCAACCGATAAGAGTACTAATAGGCGTTTTGTTAGCAACCAGCTTGCTGAGTTGTAGCACCGTAAAGCCTACCCAAACGCCTGAAAAAACCCCACTGACAGAAAGAGAAAAGTTAGAACAAGTTGCCAGAAGTGTCGCTACTGAAATTACCATAGTGCCCCTTATGTCAGAAGTAGCTGCAGAAAAATTACAGGCAAATCCTTTTATAGTCTGTGCTCATCGTTATGAGAATTCGGGAATGAACCCGCTACCCCCACCTCGTACAGGTATTGAAAGGACTCAACCAATAGTCTTAATGACCAGACAAGAGTTTAACGATAAGATTCAACAATCTCCCTTATGGGAGTCTTTGAGTGATAAAAAATTAAGCAATGGTAGTTATGGTAGTAGTTATAGATTAACAGCCATGATTGATGAATTTGGTTTTGATAGTTATATAGCTATCAACAACCATGCTAGCTATCTTTCAAAACCAACTCAAAAGATAAAGACACTAAGCTATGGTAACTTTTATACTCACCTTAGAAGTAAATATAAACACCAACTATTAAAACAAGAACGCTATGAGATGATAGAAATGATCACGCTCGTGATTGAAGACAGAGCCAAAGCTGCACAAATAGTCGATACTTTGTATAAAGAATATATGGATAAGGTTAATAATCACATATACTTATCTGATGGTAAAACCATTCACACTTATCTTGACTATGAGGGCAAATACTTTGCAATGACAGGTCAACATATGTCAGGTTATGAGCCTGAGCATTGTAACTATGAGGTGCTATCAGGATTGACTATTAGTTAAACCAAATATAAAAGGCGCTATCAATTTTATTGAATCAGCTATCAAATTGAATCCCAAAACTTATTGAATCAGTACAAACAGTATGAGCAAGCAGCATCTTTAATAAAACTATCTTTATAAATTTATATTTACTACATAATAAATGAAAGTTCAGGATAGGTATCAGTAAAATAAATGTGAAAAAGTAGACGTTAACTAAAATAAGGGTTCTAAATAAAGGATAAGCGTTGGGTATGGACGCTGGGTAAAGGACGCTGAGCTGGACAAATAGCCCCGATAGCAGCGGATATACTGCTCGGTTTAGCAAGTTGCGGACGCTTGACATGGGGTGGCTCGCGAAGCAAGAGACACCCCATGGCTTAGCGAACCGCCTTGCTAAAACTAGCAGATAGTAGCGAATAGCGGGATCAGCTACTTGTATTTATAATTAATGTGATTAAGGTTTTAAGATTGCGCTCATAGTATTCAAATTTGGATAAGCCTTGCCCTACCCCATAAATAATACAAACACGCACGCGATCGCCAGTGCGATGCCCAGCATATTTAATTTGCTAAGCGACTCTTTGAAGGCAAATACGCCAACGAGCGTTGCGACCGCTATAACACCGACATTCATGCCTGTAAACACCACGCTCGGCGCATCAGATAACGCTTGGTGCGCTTTGACATAGGCATATATGTTACCCATATTTAATACGCCCAATATTAGCCCCGATGCTAACGCTTTACCTTGCCACTGTACTTTGATGATAAGCAAATAAATAAATAGCACGATGCCTGCCATTGCAAATGCCATAAATAAGGTCAATGGGAAGGCATTGCCTTGTTTGGCGACTTGTTTGAACAAAATATCGATAACACCATATCCCGCCCACACACTCAGTAGCCAAAAGCCGACTGGCATAACGAGTGAGGATTTTTTGGTTTGTTTGGCGATAGTGTTTGGCGCAACAACAGCGTCTTCGCTTCTGTGTACGTCCTTTTGCCGATAAGCCAGTGCTGCTAAAGCAAGAAATCCTATTGCGATGCCGATGATGCGCTGAGTGGTTAGCGTTTCATCAAATAAAGCGAATGCTGCAATGATAGGTATGATAAGTGATAATCGCTGCGCAGCGTCGGTGGCGATAATGCCCACGGCATCAATTGCGCGACCTAAGATAACAAACACTAACGGCAACAACACACCCAATAGTAGTATGATGCTCCATGCACTACCCAAATGCACAGCGGCGCTTATGTCTGGATTCAATAATGTCCACGTTAATATAAAGGCGACAGGATAGCCTGCGACGATGGTTTGACGAATATCAATATTGTTTTGACGCAGTATTTTTAGCAATACCGAAACGGCAACACTACAGAGTACTGCAATTATGAGATAGCTCATACAGTTATAACCAATCAATAAAAAATGTGAGAATGTAAAAATATTTTACAAGTTATACCATATTTTTGCGCTTGTGATGAGGATTTTGGGCGTTTGGTATTGATATGGTTAATAGAGCTTTAAGGTTAGGTAGAAGATTAGGTAAATAGCGATGAGGCAATCATACTCAGTAAACTCAGACTGTAAGCATTCGGATCAGCATGACACAACGACTGTCTCTATTGATCAAAAACCTTTTGCTAGGACGCAGTTTGGAGCGCTTGAATTTGACAGCTTGATTGATGCTATCAATTCATTAATTGGTGGGGTTACAAGTCAGCAGACGGATAATGCCGATAACAGTAGCAATAAGCTCAGTACTAATACGCTCAGTACTAATACGCTCATGATTAATAGCTTAGATGAGGTCACGCTTAAGCCTATGTCTGGAGGCTGTATCAATGACGCTAGTGTGCTTAGCATACCAATATCTGATGACTCTTATTCAAAAGATGACGACACTCATCCAAAGCAGCCAATAGAAACCCACTCCAAACACGCGCCCCTTCAAGTATTTTTGAAGCGTAACGCCATTGACAATCTGCCTCTATTGACCGCTGAAATGGTTGGACTCTCGGCGATAAGCGCAACTGGCGCACGCACTTGCCAGCCCTTAGCATTTGGTACAGATAATGCGCTTGACTGTAGTTTTTTAATACTGTCGATGATACCTTCTTATACTGCTGCTGTTAATAAATCCAGCATTGAAGCGAAGGGCTGGAAAGATATGGCAGTACAATTGGCAACGCTGCATCAAGCGCCCCCTCCCCAGCCCTCCAAACATAGAACTAAGCCTAAATTGGAGTCTAATTTAGAGCCGAATTTAAGTCTTGATTCGAGCGATGCGGGACGATGGTTTGCAGGGTGGTTTGATGATAACTTTATCGGTAGCAGCCCGCAGTATAATGAGTGGACGCCCGATTGGCATGAGTTTTTTGCCACACATCGGCTGGGCGTGCAGACTAAGATGGCGTATGATAATCAGTTGATTGATCGGCAAACCGTTCAGCAAATCGAGCGCCTACAGCTTAAATTAAACCACCTTTTACCTGACTATCCGCTTAAAGACGATAACGGGCGTCCCAGGCCCAGTTTACTACATGGGGATCTGTGGGCAGGTAATGCGATGCTAGGGTCATCGAGTGGTGCTAACGTTAAAGCGAGCGGTGTTAGTGGTGACAAATATAGCGGCAGTACTAGTGACAATATTAATGACAATATTAATGACAGTATTAATGCTCACGGCAAGAATAACCACAACATTGTGGGCTATTTGATAGACCCTGCCGTTTATGTTGGACATCCCGAGACTGATTTGGCCATGACTCGATTATTTGGTGGTTTTGATACGTCATTTTATGAGACATATGCGGCATTTGGTCTTGTTGAACATGATTTTGAAGCTCGGATGGACATTTATAATCTGTATCATTACCTGAATCATTTAAATTTATTTGGTACAGGGTATTTGAGTGCGGTGAAGCGCATTGCGCAGCATTTTGGACGATAGCCATGACGTGCTTGCCAAACTTAATAATATAATCACCAACTTTTAATCTTCATTATTCAAGTACATTATTATTGCTCCATTATTTAAGATCCCTTATTTAAGATCCCTTATTTAAGATCGATTGTTTAAGCTCAATACAGCCCAACTATTAAAGCGACTTAATTTGATACTCTATGAATAAGCTCTTTCACTTTTTTGAAACCCGTCTTTCTGCCTTTCCCGATAACAAGGTGCCTCTGCCAAAAGAGGGCTTGTTAAAGTTTTTGTGGGCATGTACTTATGGCCTACGCAAATGGCTGGTTTTATTTATGATCCTCACTGCCGGTATTGGGGTGTATGAAGCCTTGCTATACGCGTGGATTGGTGACTTGGTTGACTGGATGGGTATTTACACGCCAAGTACACTCTGGGCGGACAAAAGTAGTGACTTAAAGTTGATGTTCGCGGTGCTCATATTAAGCCCTTTTTGGGTAGGGTTTGCCTCCTTGGTGCATTTTCAGGTCATTCAAGGTGTTTTTCCAATGCAAATGCGTTGGCGATTCCACAAGCGTATGCTTGGTCAATCGATGGAGTTTTACCAAAATGAGTTTTCGGGTCGAGTTTCCGCCAAGGTAATGCAAACTGCGCTGGCGGTTCGAGGCACTATTTTGACTGTGGTCGATATGTTGACCTATATATTGGTATTCTTCGTTACCAGTGGGATTATTTTATTTAAATTAGACAGTTTGTTATTACTCCCTTTTGCGCTATGGTTAATTATGTTTGGTGCAACGCTGTGGTATTTTTTACCCAAACTTCGTCAAACGGCAAGTATTCAGGCCAATGCTCGCGCTTTAATGACAGGGCGTATCACCGACGCTTACGCGAATATTATGACGGTGAAACTATTTAGCCATTCACGTCGGGAGCTTGGGTATGCCAAGTCTGCCATGAAGCAGTTTTTGGGTACGGTACATGCGCAGATGCGCTGGGTAACGGTGCTTGAATTTGTTAACCATGTGGTGAGCGTTACCCTCATAGGTAGCACCGCTGCGATTGGCTTGTATTTGTGGCAACGTGGTGATGTGGGCGTCGGTGCGCTTGCGGTCGCTACCGCAATGGCTCTGCGTATCAATGGCTTGACACACTGGATTATGTGGCAGATGGCAACCTTGTTTGAAAGCATTGGTACAGTGCAAGATGGTATCCGCACCTTATCCACACCGCAAAAAGTTGTGGATGCCCCTGATGCCAAAGAGCTTGTTATTAGCAAAGGGCATATTCGTTTTGAAGACGTTGACTTTGGTTATGAAGATGCTGATAAAGCGAGTATGGGGTGTAAGGTTGCCACTGCGGATGACAGTTTGGATGGGGTACCTCAATCGGCTGATAGTGAGTCTGATTATGTGAAACTGCTAAATGGCTTTAACTTGGATATCAAGCCCGGTGAAAAAATAGGCTTAGTCGGTCGCTCGGGTGCCGGCAAGTCTACTTTGGTGAATTTATTGCTGCGCTTTTATGATGTGGATTCGGGTCGTATTACTATTGACTCACAGGCTATCGATAAAGTGACACAAGAAAGCTTACGCCGTCTGATTGGTATGGTCACGCAGGATACCTCTTTGCTGCACCGAACGGTACGTGAAAACATCGCTTATGGACGCCCCTCGGCAACTGATGAGGAGATTATCGAAGCGTGCAAACAAGCGCAGGCGTGGGAGTTTATTCAAGAGCTACATGACGCCAAAGGCAATGTCGGGCTTGACACCCAAGTGGGTGAGCGCGGCGTTAAGCTATCAGGCGGGCAGCGTCAACGTATCGCCATTGCCCGAGTTATGCTAAAAAACGCACCTATTTTACTGCTTGATGAAGCCACCAGCGCACTAGACTCAGAAGTCGAACACGCCATTACTGAAAGCTTGAATGCTATGATGGAAGGTAAAACGGTCATTGCTATTGCCCACAGGTTGTCCACTATTGCTGCGCTAGATCGGTTAGTGGTTATGGATAGAGGCAGTATTATTGAGCAAGGTAGCCATGATGAGCTACTCGCGCAAAATGGTGTTTATGCAAGTTTATGGGACCGTCAAAGTGGTGGGTTCTTGGGTGAAGATGATTGATGTGTAGATAGATGCTTTAAATGTAGATTATTGATAAAAATATTATAGGTATAACTGATACCTTAACAACAACTATAGAAACAACGACTATAGAAACAACGACTATAGAAACAACGACTATATAAATAAGGATTATAGACATAATTGCGTTAAAATGAGTGAGTAAAGTTAACCAAATAGCTTTTTTAATCTATTAGCGTCGTTGACCTAACCACTTAGCTAACCTAAAAACTTAGTTAACACGTAGGGAATAAGTACATATATGGATGAGACACAATATAATCGAATGCAGCCGTTTGAAAAGCGTATTGAAATAGAGGGCAGACAGGCTCGATACTATGATTTAAAAGAGCTCATTGTATCAAATAGCTCAGCTAAATCAGATAGCCCAATTCGCTCAAAATACTCTGATAAGCCACACATTTTGGGTAGCAAGCATCAATCCAAAACATCCAAGACGTCTGACTCTAAAAAACCAGTTGCTCATTTTTATGGGGGTAATGGCTTTCCAGTAGGCGCATACGAGCCATTATTAACTGAGTTAAGTCAGCAATATGACTTGTGCAGCTTGGCGCTACAAGGCTACTGGTATGACCTACCCAAAAAAAAGACACTCACGCGCGAACAAGACGCTAATCTTTTGATTAAGTTTTTGGAAAAGACCCAGTCAGGACCCGTTATTGGTATTGGGCATTCTCAAGGTGCAACAGCAACAGCAATAGCCGCAGCCAAACGCCCTGACCTATTCTCCAGTCTTTACTTTATAGATCCAGTCACGTTCACCAAAAGTCAAACGCTACTGGTAAACCGTATTCCCCGTTTTATATTACAGACGCAAGAGCCTTTTAAGAGTACAAAAGTAAAGCAGGTAAATTGGGCCAGTGTCGACGACTATTATCAGTATTTACGTAATAATAGGGCTTTTAAACGTATTAGTAATGCAAACTTAACCCTGTTTGCGCAAAACAGTCTGTATAAAAAAGACAGCGCGTCATCCAGCTTTGCCTTGTTATTTGATCCAAAATACGAGCTCGCAAGCTACTATGGTACGCCTTATATGACCCCTGCTTTAAAAAAGCTTAATAAAAAAGAAGTACCCTATTTACTTATATTGGCAAAGCCTTCGATATTTAATAGTGACAAAGTCCGCGTCAGTTGGCGAAACGTGGTGCCAAACGATAATATGATTACGCTAAGAGACTATGGTCATCTATTGCCACTGGAAGCACCCAAAGTATGTGCCAATGTTATCTTTGATTATGAGCAAGCACGAAGCGCCACTAAGCTAAGATAATAAAGGCCTATCATATAAAAATGAACCTTGAACATTCGCTAAGATAAAGTCCATAGGCAAGCGATTTAAACCTACAGTTAAGTCGACAACCTAACGAGTACCCGTAGCATGCGAGATCTATTTAGCCCAAGCGAACATGACAACCTATTGCCTTATGATGGTGTTGTGAATGACTTGGGTGTTATTTTATACCCTCACGCAAAAAATAATGACGCTGAGGATAATTGTGCTGAAGATAAAGCTCTATATCATACGCTTTTAAATCAACTCCCTTGGCAGTCAGATAAGGTCACGCTATTCGGTAAGACGCACATCACCACGCGCAAGATTGTCTGGATGGGAGATATGGCACACGGCTCCTCGCTCGCTTATACTTATTCGGGGCATACTCGTCCCATAATTCCTTGGCATAATACTGTGTTTCACGTGAAACACATCATCGAATCCAAACTGCAAAAAATCGGTGTTCAAGTCCATTTTAATACGTGTTTATTAAACTTCTATCCCACAGGGCAAGATGGTATGGGCTATCATGCGGATGATGAAGCTGAGCTTGGTCCTGAGCCTATCATCGCTTCGCTATCGCTTGGTGCTACGCGAAAGTTTGTACTCAAACACAAAAAGACTCAAGATAAAGTTGAGCTTTATCTTGAGTCAGGTCAATTGATTGTCATGCGAGGTAAGACGCAGCAGAATTGGAAACATACCGTCACTAAGACAAAAAGTGTTCAAGAAGGTCGTATCAGTCTTACCTTTCGGCAAATGCCTTTGCAGCACTTGTCTATATAAATGTTATGCACTATTGAGATGCGATGTTCTGCACTATAGAGATGCCGATACTTGGCGGTCTAAAAAGCGCTCACGATAGCACTGATAGGCTGCTTCACACACATTGGCAGTATAATTAGCATTCACACCGCCTGCTACGATAGCGCCAACTGCAGGGATAACTTGAGCGGCTTTGGTTTTTACCATATCTGTCGCAACTTTTGTCGCCGTTTGTCTAATGATGCGTGAGGCCACCTCTTCATTCACTTTGTTAAAGGCAAGCGTTTCAGGGTCTTTTAATAGACTTAGGGTCTCATCTAATGCCGCTTGTCGATCTGTTGTTGACGTCGATGTGGCAATAGAGAGCAACGACATGGCAAATAGCTGCTCTTCTTTTTTACTGACATCAAACCCATAATAAGTGGCGAATTCGGATATAGCGCGTAAATTTGCTGCGATCACAGCCGCAATATCAGCAGGAATACCAGCCCAGCCTGCCATGCCAGTGGTAACGCCTTGCGCACTGGTTGCCGCAACATATTTACTTTTAAACAGGTCAACTTGATTATCAATAGTCTCAAGTGGCAGCTTTTGGATATCTCCTAGAGTAGCGATCACCTCGTTTGATTGCTCATTATAAGCTTTAAGTATGTCTTGGATATCAATAGACCAAGTGGCCGCATCGCTAAACGTTGTCAACGACTTTTCAATGACCTCTTTTAGAGTCTCACCAAACTGCGGCGCATTTAATAACGCATCCCCTGCTTTTTCTATAGGGGTACTTAGTGCAGATAGTGACTTGGTTAGCAGATTTGAATCTGGATGCATCCACTCATTGATCTCTGCTCTAGCTTTTTCATTATAGTCTTTGGAATCTGTTTGGTTATTATCCAAATTTTCTTGTGTACTGTCCATATTATCGTTTGGCATATTTTAATCATCATCCTTTTAATTAAGTGTTTTATTGATTATTAGCGTCTTATATTTATTTAAGGTTTTAGAGAGTTACCAAAAAGCGGTAAAAAGAAAAGAGCTCATAGAAGCTTAGCTCTTCCAAACTAACCCTATAACTTTTAACAGGGTGCTTAAATAAGCCGCTTTTAACAAATAGCTTTTAATAAACGGTTGTTAATAAGCCGCTATAATTAATACAGTTTAGTGAAACATGTATGACTTAATGCTTATATATAAGCCTTGTTAAAAAGCGTTAATTTTTATAAGGTTGGCTCTATGTTGCAATTATAAAAGGATATGTTGCCTCAATACAAAGGCGTGATTTTGTTTAAGCTTCACGTTAATAACGTCAGACCTTAAGGACTATTTTGCCAAAGCTGTTGCCATTTTGAATGTGTTCGTGTGCTTGCTTGGTATCTTGTAACGAATACACAGCTTCAAATTCAAGCGTTAATTCACCACTACCAACCATATCTAACACGCGCTTTAAATCCTCTCCATTTGGCTCTACTGCAAACCCATCAACCTCTATGTCTTTATCAGAACCTGCTTTTTGTAATTTATCCACCCAAATGGAGGGTAATACGACGACACGTCCGCCCTTTTTGACCAAGGCCAATGCTCGTACGCCTGCATCATCCCCAACTAAATCAAATAATAAGTCTGCCTCAAGCGCCGGAAAATCTGACTCTTTGGTGTAATCTATCCACCCTTCAAGCTTCGTGATATCAATAAGCGCTTTAAGCTTATTATATTTTTCAGGAGAACAGATAAGCGTGAGCTTAATGTCATTATTGTCTACTTTATCGATTAGCATTTGTAGCATGAGGTGCCCCACGCCCCCTGCTGGAGCATTCATAACGACATGCGCTCCTGACTTAATCTGTGCAAATCTAACTGCTTGATATGCCGTAGTACCTACGCACGGGATAGCGCCCGCAGTTTGTAGCGACACCCCATCTGGCACGCGCGCAAATAAGCTTGCATCTGCTGCATTGTAGTGCGCGTAACACCCACCATCAAAGCTTAGTGCAGCCACTTTATCCCCCACATTAAAATTTTGAGAATTGCTGGCAAGCACCTCACCTGCCATATCAAAGCCTAAGATAGCGGGCTTATTTTGTGCAAACTGATTGTCTTTAATCTTATCCGCACCCCAGCCCAAGCCTTGTCGAGTTTTATAGTCCACAGGATTTACACCCGCATAAGCGATCTTAACAAACACCATATTTTCTTTCATATCAGGCGTTTGGACATCAGACTGATACGTTAAAACATCAGGCTCTCCAAAATCATTAATAATAATGGCGGATTGGGTTTGCGGTAGGGATTGATTAGCGGACACAACTGACTCCTTGTTTGTTTTATTCTTATAACACGTCTCTTTTATGAGGTTCGGCCACTATTCTTGCGGGCTATTATGATCAAGTAGGTCTTCATCACCAGAATTTTCCAAAATCTCTGCTTCAACTTTTTGCATTAGTTTTGGATCTGGACGCGCATCAAGCACATCATCGGCATCTTTATCTCCAAGGATTTGTCTTGCGCGCTGCTTGGCTTTTTCTTTTTCAAGGTCATCTGGTTTAGTTTGCAGGCTTTGGGTTGATCCTTCGGACGATTTGATGGCGTCTTCTGGTATCTCAGGCTGATCTGGTATCTCAGGCTGAATAGTTGCTTGTATACCGTCCTGCTTACTTTCCGTATTGGCCGCGCGATTGATATGTTTAATAGCCTCTTCAACATCTCCATTTAGACGCATACGGTATATCGGCTCAGGTAAACTAAATCCGTTATTCTCAAGAGCATGTTTGGCTTCACGTATAGCGATACTGCGCGCTTTGTATAAATCAGTATTAGTTTGATCTACCCACACTTGAAACTCTAAAATGATATTAGAGTCGCCCACTTCCTGAATAATTGCCACCGATTTTGGATCAGCTAAAATAAAATCCAGTGCGTTAACCGCATCCAGACCCACTTTAATCGCCGCAATAGGGTCATCGTTGGCGTCCACACCCAGCTGAAAGGTAAAGCGCCGTTCAGGGTTTTTGGTATAGTTCAAGATAGTGGCTTTAAAGACCTCGGAGTTTGGGATACGCAGTTGGTTACCATCTGACGTCATTAAGATGGTGGCTCGACTAGTGAGACGAACGACGATACCTTCTTGACCATTGATATCAACATAATCACGCGCTCTAAAGGGCTGACGTACGCTAAGCATCAGCGAGGCAATGTAATTCTCAATAGTGTCTTTGACTGCAAAACCAACGGCAATACCAATGACTCCTGCACCGCCAAGCAACGTACCAATAATGGCTTCAGCTCCCATAAGGCTAAGCGCGAGTATAAGGCCTATAATTACAAACAGCACTTTGATCGTTTGTGACAATAGCTCTGCGACAAAAGGATTGGGGGTGATGCGCTTCCATAAAGACTTACGCCGAGAGATCCATGTCCCAATCCATACCACCACAGCAAATACTAAGATAGCAACGAGCAATAAAGGCAAGGCTTTGATTAGACCTCGTGCTTGCTGTTTTAAATCTGCAATCACTGGTGTCACATTATCCTGCACATCTAATGTACGATTAATTCGATCTTCGACGGCGACGACGTCACTCACCCGATTAGCAAGATTAATAGCTTGCTGTGCCTTTTTTTCGTTTGGTGCTTCACCGCTTAAGCTCACTACCCCTTCGCTGACGCCCACAACAATGGATTTCAATCCTTCGATTTCAGAAAAGATACCCGTAATACGTTTTTTTATATCACCATCATTAACTTGATTGGCACTGGTTTCAATAACGGTGTCTTTTTCAGTGATATTACCTGCTGCAGGTGCTGAATCGATAGTAGGCGCATCAACAGACGCATCGTCAGTTGACACATCGCTACTATTTTCTTCCGTATTTCCCCCTGAGATCTCATCGCCGCTTGCCGCCTGTGCTTGCTCATCAGAATTTGCCGAGTCATTAGCATTGGAAGCCGTTTTTAATGCGTCATTAGCGGCAGCAATATCACCAGTGAGTATCGCTTCTCCTGCCGCCGCAACCTCTTCTGATACCGCATGAGCAGGTAGGTGCAATACCGATAGCAGCAATAACATCAACATCGCTATGGGCAGCTTAGACTGGTTTATAAATCTATATATCAACTTGGCTATAAACCTAACAATAAAGCGGATTAAAAACACTTGGCGCAGCCTTAATCGCTGTGAGGGGGAGGTTGCCATTACTGAGTTATCCTTTGGTATTGAGTCGCCGTATTGAGCCGCAAATGGTGCGCAAGATTGAGTTGCAGTACTGAGTCACAGTGTTAAATTAAAACAAGCACGCAAGCTATCCCTAAACCACTTGTATTTAAACCTATTAATTTTAAAACCCATTAACCTTTAAACCAATTTACTATTAGACCCATTAATTTTAGACAAGTTAGCTTAAAAATTAACAAGCTTTTTGTATTTTTATCTTCAAACTACTGCTTAAAAAAGGGCTCAGTTCACAACTTAATTAAATTAAAAACTAACGCTATAAGTTATTGGTTAAAGCTAATTGTCTAAGCTAGTTGTCTAAGCTATTTATCTAAATAAAGCTGCGCTTCACCTAAATCCAATGTACCTTCATAAATCGCGCGGCCAGTAATGATGCCTTCTAAGCAATCACCATATGGCTTTAACAGTTCAATGTCTTTCATATTCGTCACACCGCCTGAGGCAATAACGGGTAGACCGCCTTCGCGTGCAAGATTAACGGTCTGCTCCACATTCACCCCTTGCATCATACCATCACGCGCAATATCGGTATAAACAATAGAAGACACGCCTGCATCAGCAAAGCGTTTTGCCAAATCGATGGCTTTGGTATCGGTTACGTTGGCCCATCCATGCGTTGCTACCATACCATCTTTGGCATCAATACCAACGATAATATGACCTGCAAACTCACGACATGCTTCTTCAACAAATTCTGGGTTTTCGACCGCTTTTGTCCCGATAATAATATAGGTTAGGCCCGCTGTTAGGTAATGTTCAATCGTTTGTAAGCTGCGTATACCGCCGCCTAACTGCACAGGTAAATTAGGATGAACCTTTGCTATTTGAGTAACGACATTTTTATGCACAGGCACGCCATCAAAAGCACCATTTAAATCTACTAAATGCAAACGGCGCGCGCCTTCATCGACCCAGCGGGTTGCCATGGCTACCGGATCATCTGAAAAAACCGTATCATCCTCCATACGACCTTGCTTTAATCGAACGCATTTACCATCTTTAAGATCAATTGCAGGAATAAGAACAGGCGCTTTTGAACCTGAAGCGGTTTGAGTATTCTTTTGCTCTGTGGTTAAATTTGTAGTACTCAATGATTGAGTTTGCATATCAAAAACCTTAATTGAATTTAAATTTTAAATTAAAATGGTTATAAATTTATTCTCGGCGGCTATTTTTTGGATGTCGCCATTAAAATTAAGTAAACATACTGGCAATTTTAGGGCAATTTAACGTATAATCCTAGGATATATTGTATATGTATTTTGGTAGCCAGTCGCCACTGTCTTCAATGATAAGAAATTAGAATAAACCTTTATATTCGTAAGCACCCATCTCAATAGTTATGTGATGATGGGCTTTGACATACGTATTATAGAGCGTTAACTAATAAATCTTATATCATCAAGTTCAAATCTCGGCCACTGCGCCGTTCTGGTTTGCTCACTCCCGACGGGACGTCTGGCCTTTCTTCGCTTATGGAATAAGTTCGCTTATGATTACCATTAAAAAGGGGCTTGATTTGCCCATTGCTGGTGCACCCAGCAGTGAAATCACCCAGCATTCGCCAAAGCACGTTGCGCTTGTCGGCTACGACTATGTCGGCATGAAGCCTACGATGAACGTTAAAGAAGGTGATATCGTCACCAAAGGTCAGCCTATTTATGAAGATAAAAAACGGGTTGGTGTGATTTACACCGCACCTGCTTCAGGAAAGGTTGTGGCTATAAATCGCGGTGCGCGCCGTGTTTTTGAAAGTTTAGTTATTGAGGTTGATCCCAGCGCTGGTGAAGAAAGCTTTGATAAGTTTGATTCAAGCGAATTAGCGGGTCTTAATCCTGAAACGGTTGAAGCACAGCTGGTCAAATCAGGTGAATGGACGGCACTGCGTACGCGTCCTTACAGCCGTACACCTGATATTGGAACCCGTCCACAAGCTATCTTTGTTACTGCAATCGATACCAATCCGTTGGCGGTTGATCCTATGGTTCTTATTCAAGAAGAACAACAGGCCTTTAACGATGGATTAGCAGTTCTATCGACCCTCTCGCCAAAGACGTACGTTTGCCATCATGGCAGTGCTAGCATTCCAAAAGTTGCGAGTATAGCGTCAACTAACGTGACTGAATACCACGCTTTTGCAGGTAAGCATCCTGCGGGTAATGCTGGTACGCATATCCACTTCTTACATCCTGTTAGCCGTGAGGTTACTGTGTGGACCATCGGTTATCAAGACGTGATTGCATTTGGTAAGCTATTTACCACAGGTCAGTTATTTACACGTCGTTTGATAAGCTTTGCAGGTCCTGCTATGGATAAGCCGAGATTGGTTGTCACAGAACGTGGCGCTGATTTGACAGAGCTGACCAGTGGCGAGCTTAAAGGTAGCGATCCCCGTGTTATTAGTGGCTCAGTATTATCTGGGCGTAACACCATTCCTACCACCGCTTATCTAGGGCGTTTTCATAATCAAGTCAGCGCTTTAGAAGAAGGTCATGAGCGTCCAGCGTTCCACTTCTTTAGCCCTGGTTTCAAGCGTTTCTCTAAGCTCCCGATTTATATTTCACAATTTTTCAAAGGTAAAAAATACAATTTTACCACCACCACAAACGGCTCCCCTCGTGCCATGGTTCCCATTGGTGTTTATGAGGAAGTCATGCCACAAGATTATTTACCGACTCAATTATTACGGGCGTTAATTGTAGAAGATATTGTTTCAGCAGTAGACCTCGGTGCATTAGAGCTAGATGAAGAAGACTTGGCTCTATGTACATTTGTTTCACCCGGTAAATACGAGTTTGGCGACATCTTGCGTGATAACTTAACTCGCATTGAGCAGGAGGGCTAACGCTGATGAAATTTTTACACAATATGTTTGACCGCTTAGAGCCTAACTTTACTAAAGGCGGCAAATTCGAGAAATACTATGCTGTGTTTGAGATGTTTGATACTTTCTTACGTCAGCCTAGTAGTACTACCCATTCAGCGGCGCATGTACGTGACGGTATTGACTTAAAGCGTATTATGATCATGGTGTGGTTATGTACTTTTCCTGCTATGTTTTGGGGTATGTACAACGTCGGTTTTCAAGCATTAACCGCTATTCAGCAGTTAGGTTTACAGCCTGAGGGTTGGCGTACGGCCATTACCAATATGGTAGGCTATGACCCAAATAGCATATGGGCAGCCTTTGTATATGGTGCCATGCAGTTTTTACCTATTTATATTGTGACCTTTGCGGTGGGTATCGCTTGGGAGATTATTTTTGCTGTGGTACGCGGCCACGAAGTCAACGAAGGCTTTTTCGTGACCTCTGTGCTATTTGCCTTATGTTTACCACCCGATATTCCTTTATGGCAAGTCGCTTTAGGTATAACCTTCGGCGTTGTGGTGGCAAAAGAGGTGTTTGGCGGTACCGGTAAAAACTTCTTAAACCCAGCGTTATCAGGCCGTGCTTTCTTATACTTTGCCTACCCGGCTTATATGTCAGGAGATACGGTATGGACAGCGGTTGATGGCTTTTCAGGTGCCACTCCGCTAGGTTTATCTGCCATTAATGTCACGCCTGATCAATTTACGGATGCATACGGTAATGTTATTAGCTGGATGGATGCGTTTTTAGGCAACATGCAAGGCAGTATTGGTGAAGTGTCTACACTTGCCATCTTACTTGGCATGATTGTATTAATTTGGACACGTATTGCCTCTTGGCGCATTATCGCCGGCTGTGTCATCGGTTTAGTAGCAACCTCTTTAGTATTTAATGCGATTGGTTCAGATGACAATCTAATGATGAGTTTGCCCTTTTATTGGCACTTAGTATTAGGCGGGTTTGCTTTTGGCGCCGTATTTATGGCAACCGATCCGGTATCAGCCGCCCATACCAACAAAGGTCGCTGGGCATATGGTATTTTGATTGGATTTATGACCGTATTAATCCGCGTTATAAACCCAGCCTTCCCAGAAGGTATTATGCTAGCGATCTTATTTGCTAACTTGTTTGCACCATTGTTTGACTATTTTGTCACTCAGGCAAACATCAAACGTCAAACGGCTCGGAGGATGCGTCATGTCCCAGCAGACTAAAAAGAATTCAAACTCAAACATGCGCACCATTATGGTCGCCTTGGTCTTGTGTTTGGTGTGTTCAGTCTTAGTATCAGCTGTCGCAGTTGGCTTAAAATCTGCACAAGTGAAGAACCAGCTTCTTGACCGTAACAAAAACATTCTAGTTGCTGCTGGATTGTTCGATCCAGCAAAAGATACCAATGATGACGTCGCCGAACGATTTGAAGATTTTGACGTCAAATTAATTGATATTAATAGTGGCGCCTATGCCACTGAAGGACAACTATCAGAAGCAGGTATCTCTGATATTAACGACTATGATGCTAACCAAGCTGCCAAAAATAAAGCACTTAGCCAAGATCTAGGTGACGATGATCCCGCCAGTATTGGTGCAGTTCCAAATTTTGCTAAAGTGTATGTTAAGAATGATGCCGATGGTAACCCGGAATTGGTTGTACTTCCAGTTCATGGCTATGGCCTTTGGGGTACTATCTATGGATTCTTAACGTTAGAGAGTGATTTGAACACAGTTAAAGGAATCAGTTGGTACGATCACAAAGAAACCCCTGGTCTCGGCGCCCGCATTGAAGAGAAGAAATGGCGCGATCAGTGGCAAGGTGTAGAAGCGTACGACGATCAAGGTGATGTGAACATTGGCGTTGGTAAAGGTAAACCTATTGATGGTATCAGCGGTGCAACCCTGACCAGCCGTGGTGTTAACAACCTTGTCCAGTTTTGGCTAAGTGACCGTGGATACAAACCATTTTTGGATCAGCTGCGTAGTAGTAGCACCAATATTAAGCCGAACAATAGTGGTGCAACGGCGAAGTTAGCCGAACAGCCATCACCATCTATAGGCGAGGAGGCATAACATGGCAACAGATACTAAAAAGATCTTAACCACGCCAATTTTTGATAACAACCCTATTGCACTGCAAATTCTAGGGATCTGTTCGGCGTTGGCAGTAACCACTAACGTTAAGAATGCACTGGTAATGTGTATTGCATTAACATTGGTGACCGCATTTTCAAGCTTCTTTATTTCTATCATTCGTAATAAGATTCCATCGAGCATCCGTATTATTGTACAGATGACAATTATTGCCTCTTTAGTTATTGTCGTCGACCAAGTACTTAAAGCTGTTGCTTACGATGTGAGTAAGTCGCTATCTGTATTCGTAGGTTTGATTATTACTAACTGTATTGTGATGGGGCGCGCGGAAGCCTTCGCAATGAGCAACCCACCCGTACCAAGCTTTTTAGATGGCATCGGTAACGGTCTAGGTTATTCAGCGGTCTTGATTTTCGTAGCGGTTATCCGTGAGCTGATCGGTAGTGGTAGTATTTTAGGGATAACGTTACTAAACCCCGTTACTGATGGTGGTTGGTATGTGCCAAATGGTCTATTGTTATTGCCACCATCTGCGTTCTTTATCATCGGTTTATTTATTGCGATTATTCGTATTTGGAAGCCTGAGCAGGTTGAAGAGCCAGAGTTTGTTATGAAGCCTCAGTCTAAAGGTATGGCGCATGGAGGAGGACACTAATGGGACATTATACCAGTCTATTTATCACGTCTGTTTTTATTGAAAACATGGCGCTTGCCTACTTCTTAGGCATGTGTACCTTCTTAGCGGTATCGAAAAAGGTATCTACTGCTATTGGCCTTGGTGTTGCGGTTATTGCCGTTATGACCATTACCGTGCCTTTGAACAATTTGTTATATCAATACATCTTGAAAAATGGTGCGCTCGCTTGGGCAGGCTTTCCTGATATTAACTTGAGCTTTTTAGGTTTGTTAAGTTATATCGCTTTGATTGCCGCAACTGTACAAATATTAGAGATGTTCTTAGATAAGTACGTCCCTGCACTGTATAACGCACTTGGGGTATTCTTGCCACTAATCACTGTAAACTGCGCTATATTAGGTGGGGTATTATTTATGGTAGAGCGTGACTATAACTTCACCGAATCATTGACTTATGGTGTGGGTGCAGGTTTTGGTTGGGCGCTAGCCATTGCTCTACTAGCTGGAATCCGTGAGAAACTAAAATATTCTGATGTGCCTGCCCCGCTACGTGGTCTAGGTATTACCTTTATTACTGTCGGATTGATGTCGCTTGGATTTATGTCATTCGGTGGTATGTCAATTTGAACGGCTGACAAAGTCTATATAGATGAATATCAAGCGATTTTAATATTTAAATAAGGACAAAAATCATGGAGTTATTTGGTACCGCCATTGGCGGCGTCGCCATGTTTACCCTGATTATCATGAGTTTGGTTGCCATTATTTTGGTTGCGCGCTCTCGATTGGTCAGTTCAGGGGATGTCACCATTCATATTAATGATGATCCTGACAACGATGTGGTAACCCCAGCTGGTGGTAAATTACTACAAACCCTTGCTAGCGAAGGTATATTTCTATCATCTGCCTGTGGTGGCGGTGGTACTTGTGGTCAGTGTACGTGTAAAGTTCTTGAAGGTGGCGGCTCTATCCTGCCAACCGAAGAAGGTCATTTTACCCAAGGTGAAATCCGCGATAACATGCGTCTGGCCTGTCAGGTCTCTGTTAAGCAAGATATGGAAATTGAGATTGATCCTGAGTTCTTTGATGTGCAAAAGTGGGAATGTGAAGTCATCTCAAACGAAAATGTGGCAACGTTTATTAAAGAGCTTGTGCTAAAAATCCCAGAAGGTGAAGAAGTTAATTTCCGTGCTGGCGGTTATGTACAGCTTGAAGCGCCACCACATGAGGTGCATTATAAAGACTTTGATATTGAAGAAGAGTACCTTGAAGATTGGGAAAAATTTGGCTTATTCAAATACGTATCCAAAGTAGATGAAGAAGTTATTCGTGCCTATTCTATGGCGAACTATCCTGATGAAAAAGGTATTATTAAGTTTAACATCCGTATCGCAAGTCCCCCACCGCGTGGCCCTGAAGGCATTCCACCAGGCAAAATGTCGTCTTATGTATTTAACCTAAAACCAGGCGATAAAATTACCGTCTCTGGTCCTTATGGTGAATTCTTCGCTAAAGACACTGATGCTGAAATGGTATTTATCGGTGGTGGTGCAGGTATGGCACCAATGCGTTCACATATCTTTGATCAGCTTAAACGCTTAGAGTCTAAGCGTAAGATCAGCTTCTGGTATGGTGCACGCTCTGTACGTGAGATGTTCTATGTTGAAGATTACGACATGCTTCAAGAACAATATGATAATTTTGAATGGCATGTGGCTTTATCAGACCCACTACCTGAAGATAATTGGGAAGGTTATACTGGATTTATTCACAATGTCTTATATGAAGAATATCTAAAAGACCATCCAAACCCAGAAGATTGTGAATATTACATGTGTGGGCCTCCTGTCATGAACGCTGCGGTTATCGATATGCTACATGACCTTGGCGTAGAAGATGAAAACATCTTACTTGATGACTTTGGTGGCTAAGTTACTTTTTATATAAATATATTGTAAACAAATAGAGTCTCGCTTGAGGCTCTTTTTTTATGTTTATAACTCAGGTTGCACAGCATAAAAATAAGGAATATATAAACGAAACTCATTTTGAAGTTGAATGTGAATTAACTCCAAAAGTAGTCACATAAACGTTAAAATAGAGTTCTTCTAAAGGTTAACCCTTTTATACACCGACTTTATTAAACTTTAAAGCCATTCTATGAAAAACTTATCCTCCCCTACCCCTCACTTTACTGCGTACTTAATCACCAAAACGTCTGTCGGTACAACGGTTGGTGTCATCATATTATCCGCTTTGATGTTAAGTGGCTGCGATCAATCACCAAAGTATCAATATCTGGAAGGTCAAACGATGGGTACCAGCTATCATATTACCTATCGGCAGCCAGAAAAAGCAGGCGCTGATATGATAAAAGCCGCTATCGATAGTCGATTACAAGAGATTAATAACAGTATGTCGACGTACCAAGATGACTCGACCATATCTAAATTTAATACTTTAGGAGCAGGCGAAAGTATCACGGTTGACCCGGACTTTATTCAGGTGCTACAAGATTCTAAACAGGTTTATACTCAATCAGGGGGTGCTTTTGATCCCACCGTGATGACGCTTATAAACTTGTGGGGATTTGGCAGTGTAATTACCGTGGATAGACTACAAAATCCACCACCGAATGAAGATATATTAGCAGCAAAACAATATATTGATTTTGATAGCATCACCTTAGAGGGAAGTTCATTAACTAAGTCCAAAGATGGGGTTGAGATCGACTTTTCAGCCATTGGCAAAGGCTATGGGGTTGATGTGATTGCAGAGGTTTTAAACAGTCAATATCACATCAATAACTATATGGTCGAGATTGGGGGAGAGGTGGCAACATCAGGTGTCAATCAAAACTCACAGCCATGGCAAATTGCCATTGATGCGCCCGTGCTCGATAGTAGTGTCAGCGATCGCTTAACCATTGCTGCTATCAGGCAGCCTACATCCACCAATCAATTGCATTTAGCAACATCAGGCAATTATCGTAATTCCATTATTTTTGATAACAAACGCTATAGTCACACCATTGATCCTACAACAGGACAGCCCATTGTGGGCGGCGCACCTTCGGTAACTGTGGTGGCTAATAGCGTTGCCATTGCTGATGCGTGGGCGACCGCTCTTACTGCGATGCCTTATAAAAGAGCATATGAGCTTGCCCATGATAAGAATATTGCTGCCTTGTTTATCATCCCAAAACAAGGAGAGATACATAATGAATTACCTACCACTCAGGAGATTAAGAAAAGCAGTCAAGACCCACTTGATTATTGGCAAATACAGCAAACCTCATCAATGCAGATGCTGCGCGCTGATAAGCTAAAAAAACAAGGCTTGTGATAACTCACTACTATTTTATTAAAGCCTAATTAAAAACTATATTAATTAGTATATATGTTCTAAAATGACTCAATTTTTTTAAAACCGCAAGCGTTTACTAATATTAAGGATTTATCAGCAATGATTTATACATTGATGGCGCTAGTCTTTGTAATAGGTTACATCGCGATTGCTCTAGAGCATAATATTCATGTTGATAAAGCGGCCTCGGCGCTGCTTACTGCCATTTTAGTGTGGACATTGTTAGTTATTGGCTCTGATACCCTATTGGCGGACCAAATGGTACATGCTGAAGGATTAAATGTCAGTCAATTTATTAATGTAGAGCTTAGGCATCATCTGGCAGAAATTGCAGAAATTCTATTTTTCTTGATGGGTGCAATGGTGATTGTCGAGCTTATTGATGCGCATGATGGTTTTTATGCCATCACTAGCCGTATTCAAACCACAAGCGCCGTTAAGCTGTTGTGGACCATCGGAATTCTGACCTTTTTCTTCTCCGCTCTACTCGATAACCTAACGACGACCATTGTTATGGTGTCTTTGCTACGTAAGCTGATTACCAAACAGCAAATGCGCTGGTTGTACGTTGGCATGGTCGTTATCTGTGCAAACGCAGGCGGTGCATGGTCCCCTATTGGTGATGTAACCACCACCATGCTATGGATTGGTCATCAGGTTACCGCCAGCAAGATTATCGTTGATCTTATTGTACCTAGTATTATTGCAGCTGTCGTGCCACTCATTATATTGAGCGTGTCGCTAAAAGGTAAAAAGATTCTTCGCCCTGTAGAAGATAAACCTGCGCCCAAGTCCTCAAGTAGTAACTATTTAGGACCTGTGGATCAAAACCCTGCGTTAGCAGGAGGACCTGTGTTTATGGAAGCGGTGCCAACCAGTGCGCCTGAAACACTCCCCAAAGATCAGTTGGCTTTGATGGCACAGCGTACCATTACAAGAAGAATGCGATTAAGCGTATTGATATTAGGCTTATCAGCCCTTGCCTTTGTCCCTATTTTTAAGACGGTAACTCATCTACCGCCATACATGGGCATATTGTTTGGGCTGGGTGTGTTATGGGTTTATACCGAAGTGATGCATCGCCATCATGACTGGTATGTTAAAGAACAGTTGACGGTAGTTGGCGTTTTATCACGCGTGGATATACCCAGTATTTTATTCTTCTTAGGTATATTATTGGCGGTTGCTGGTTTAGCGACAGCGGGGCATTTGACGGATGTGGCCTTATGGTTAGATAATACCTTTGGCAATTTATATGTGATCAATGTGCTTATTGGCTTGTTGTCCTCGTTAGTAGATAACGTACCTTTAGTAGCAGGTGCCATGAAAATGTATCCACTACTTGATCAGGCTGCTTTATCAGGAATGACAGGCGACCAGTTAGCGCGTCAAAGTATGTTCCTGCAAGATGGCGCGTTCTGGCATTTCTTAGCATATTGTGCGGGTACCGGCGGTAGTTGCTTAATTATTGGCTCTGCAGCAGGCGTGGCCGCTATGGGTATGGAGAAAGTACCTTTTATATGGTATTTAAAACGCATTAGTATCTTAGCCTTAGTTGGCTACCTAGCAGGGGCTGCAACCTATATTGCTATTCATGTCATATAGACCCCGCGATTAGTAGAGCAAAACTAAATAAAACCAAACGTGTTATTTAAAGCCATAAAGAGTCTATCTTTATGGCTTTTTCGTCGAAATTAAATGTCTACCTTGTGCAGAATAAAAGTCAGCTTAAGGGCTTTAACTTTTTCTTATTTATTGAAGCTTTACAGCACTTATACCGCTCTAAAACGCTTATTTACCCTAGTTATGCTACAATAGTTATAAATAATTAATGATAAATAAAGCTTGAATCATTTTTTATGAATTAGGTGTTCTTTCATAACACTGATATTTGACGTTGATATATGTGACACGAATATTGTAGTGTAAAAATTAGCATTTTAGACACAGTAGATTCAAATATCTGAATTCTAAATAATGACTGCTCAAGCTTTTTAGACTAAGTGAGGTTATTATGCTCGCTCAATTACTTCCTATGCTCGCCATTACGTTTGGCGTATTTGTTCTTTTCTTTTTGATGATGGGTATTGGATATATGATCAAAAAAGAACCCTTAAGGGGTTCTTGCGGTCGTGTGGCTAATCTAATGGGGGATGAGACCTGCTCATTTTGTGGGGATGATCCCAATAAATGCGACAAGATGAACGATGATGCTAACCTTAATGAAAAAGCGGCAGAACTTGGTAAATCAGCTGTCTGATTTACTTACTTTTAACCAGCAGCTTTTTAACTTTCAGTTTAATACCTTTTTTAATTCTAAGCTTTTAAATCTTGTTTCTTAAGTGGCAACTATTAAGTGAATGCTCTTAAGTGGCGGTTGTTAATTAACAGTTGCCAGTTTCTAAGTATCAGATTAGCCAGTTGTACACTAATAGAACCATCGTTTAGGCGGTGGTTTTTTTAGTGGATATCTTGTCATCGCTTTGCTTTTAGTAGGTATTTTTTATGTCAAACCCCGCTGCCGCTACCCAGCATAATTCGCTCAAAGAGCCTGCATCACGTACCACATTTTGGCTCGTCATTATTGCTATTGTGCTTATGGCGAGTAATATGCGCTCGCCAATCGTGGCACTGGGGTCTATCGCGCCTGTAGTGCAAGACGCTTTAAATCTTGATGCATCGCATATCGGGTGGCTAGGGGCAATCCCAATGTTAATGTTTGCGCTAGGCGCTCTGATCTCACCTTCAATAGGCAAACGTTATGGGCTTGAAAACACGCTGATCGGCGTTGTCATAGCGGTGACTATAGGCATTATTATTCGTTCGACATGGCTAGATTGGTATGGGTTTTTATTGGGGACGGTTCTATTAACTTTAGCTATTGGCTTTGCTAATACGCTGGTTGCACCAATAATAAAACTGCATACCTCAGCTCATATTGCCTTGGTGACCAGTATATTTAGTCTGACGATGTCTATCATGGCGGGCGTAGTATCAGGGCTGGTTTATCCACTTTCTGAACAAGTCGGCTGGCAGTGGGCACTTGGCGGCTGGACCATCCTTGGCGTAGCCGCAATTGTCGCTTGGGTTATTTTACGCTTGAAGCTAGGCTCATCTCATAACATACCCGCTGCAACGCTGACAGAAAATGAAACGGCTCAAGAAGCGACTTCGGTTTGGAAATCGCCCCTAGCTTGGCAATTGGCCATATTCATGGGTTTACAGTCTTTGGTGTTTTATACCTTTGCTGCTTTTTTACCATCAATATGGATTAGTAGAGGGCTGAATGAGGTTCAGGCAGGTAGCATGGCGTCTATTTTTCAATTTATGGCCCCGATTGCTATTATAAGTATGACGTGGCTGATTCGTAAGCGGGGCATGAAAATACAAACAGTCGCCCTCATTGCCAGCACTCTTATTGTTTTAGGTATGATCGGTATCTCATACCTGCCGTCTATCATGCCGATTCTATGGACGGCTTTTCTTGGCTTAGGTTGCGCGGCTATTTTTACCTTATGTATCATGTTGTTTTCACTGCGCACCTACACCCCTAATCAAGCGAGTAAACTTTCGGGTATGGCGCAAACAGTTGCCTATCTGGTGGCTTTTATAGGACCTTTTGGTGCAGGTTGGTTGTATGAAATCACGGATAATTGGGATGCCCCTTTATTGTTTATTTTGGTATTGACTGTCATTAACATCATTATTGCTTGGCTCGCCAGTCGTCCTATTATGATTGACGGCAAGCCTGCTTAAGCACTATTCTATGGCAATACATTACTAATCCTTACTCAATCTAAGCTATCAACTCCCTTTTTAAGCACATAACAAATGGTCCTTTTATGAAGTTTTCAAAATACGGTCAACAGTTCACTAAAACCAGCGCTATCTCTCAGCTCATGGATGATTTAGGTGATGCTTTAAAAAGCCCTACTCCGGTTAATATGCTAGGCGGAGGTAACCCTGCCCGTATCGATAAAGTAAATGAGGCATTTTTTGAAGCATATCAATCCTTGCAACAAGGTGGTATTGAGAGCAGTGCGATAGAATCCGTGGGTAACTATTCAAACCCACAAGGAGACGCAAAATTTATTGATGCTTTGGTTGACTTTTTTAACCGTCATTATGATTGGAACTTAACTAGCGATAACATCGTATTGACCAATGGCTCGCAAAATGCCTTCTTCTATTTATTTAACTTGTTTGGTGGGAAATTTGAAGACGATAAAGGCAACCTGAGTACCAAGTCCATTTTACTGCCACTAGCTCCTGAATATATCGGCTATAGCGATGTACAAATTGATGGTGAACACTTTATTTCGATAAAGCCCGAAATCGAAGAGGTTGAGCACGAATCTGAAACCGGATTTTTTAAATATAAAGTGGATTTTACAGCTTTAGAAAACTTGCCTGCTCTTAAAAACGGTGAGATTGGTGCTATTTGCTGCTCTCGCCCAACTAATCCTACTGGCAACGTGTTAACCGACGAAGAAATGGCACATCTTGCCCAAATCGCTAAGCAGTATGACGTGCCGCTAATCATTGATAACGCCTACGGCGAGCCGTTCCCCAATATTATTTACCCTGATGTCAATTTAAACTGGGACAGCAATACCATCTTATGCTTCAGCCTATCAAAAATTGGTCTGCCAGGCGCGCGTACTGGTATTATTGTCGCCGCGCCTGAGGTGGTTAAAACTGTCAGTGCTATGAATGCGGTAGTCAATCTAGCACCTACTCGTTTTGGTGCTGCCATTACTACGCCACTGCTAAAAGACGATCGTCTAAAACAGATTTGTGATAAGACCATCCAGCCGTTTTATGCGCGAAAAGCAAAAAAGGCCATTGCTCATATTAAAAAAGAAATGGGTAACTATCCGGTCTTGGTACATAAACCAGAAGGCGCTATTTTCTTATGGGTATGGTTTAAAGATTTACCGATTTCGACCACAGAGCTATACGATCGCTTAAAACAGAAAAACACTTTAATTGTACCCAGTGAGCACTTCTATCCTGGTTTAGATAACAGCAACTACCCACACGCTCATCAATGCGTGCGTATGAGTATTGCCGCTCATGATGATACTTTAGAAGCGGGCATCAAAGTAATTGGTGAGGTGGTGCGTGAGCTTTATGATAATGCTTAAAGGGTTTAAGTTAAGTTGTGCTTAATCAATGAATTATTGCCTATTGCTCACAAAAAAGACTATCTGAGCATCTTAAATGCAAAGTTAGTCTTTTTAAATGGTCATATACAAAGATGCTTTAAAGCTTTCGGTCAACACAATTAATTTCAAAATTATTCACTCTTTCAAACGACAATACTGCGTTGAATAATCAAGGTATCTTTTTGTATCAGCGAAAAGTTTATTTATATCTTTTGATGCATGCTTTGCTAACTGCTCACCAAAACACTGGCATTTTTGAGCAGCATTTGTTTTATGGTTAATTTTAGCAGCATTTAAACACATATTGATGACTGAAGATTGTATATAAGGTTTTAAGCATTGATAAGCACTTTGCTCAACATTAACTCCTACTTCTTTTACTGAAGTTACCCCTGAATCATATTTGGCGACCGTGTTATCTGCTGCGCAGCCACAATAATTCTTAAAGTCATCTTCTGATTTTATAAACCCCATATAGTAAGCCTCTGCTTCTGAGGCTGTATTGATACAACTATTATAGGTCATACTACGTAATTCGCTTTTACTAATGACACCCTTGATATTATTAAGATGATCAGTATCATTCGAATAAGCAGATAAATTTAGTAGGCCTATAAGGACAATAATTGTAGTAACAAATGATTTATTCATAAATCTCTCATTTATTCAATCTAGTTAAGCATAGCAAACTCTTTGATCCTTTACTAAATCAATGCATAACTGATCTCAAACAGCTTAGTAACTAAGACTTTGCTACAATTACCATTATACCCCTTTACTAATTTTAGTGTTTAAAAGGATGATTCATGTCAGTTTTTACCCCTATTTTATCTAAAAAAAAGACAATGTCCTCTTTAAAGGTACTTAGCTTGTCTATTCTTTTTGGATTTGCACTTAGTGCCTGCCAACCTGCCAGCGACACGGCTAAAAACCCCGAAAATACGATTGCACTCGAAAGTGAAACTATGCCTGTAGAACAACCAATGACTGTGCCAATTACCAATACAACAGCGCCACAACCGATTACCTCACCCACCCAAACTATCGAACAACCCATCACCATATTAGCCATCGGCGATTCATTAACCGAAGGTTTGGGCGTTGCAGAAGATGATACCTACCCTGCCCAATTAGAAGAAGCCTTGAAACAAGCCGGCTATGTAAATACTAAAGTTGTAAACGCCGGTGTCAGTGGTGAGACCACAAGTGGGCTTGTGAATCGGTTGGATTGGGCTTTAAAAACTCAACCTAATATTACGATATTGACCACAGGTGCTAATGACGCCATGCGCGGTATCGATGTAGCGACGGTAGAAGATAATATACGTACCGCTATTAAGCGTTTACAAAGTAAAGGCAGTACGGTGATACTTGGTGGTATGCAGATTTATGACAACTTAGGCGATGACTACGTACAGTCTTTTTCAAACATCTATCCGAGACTGGCCGAAGAATACGATATTGCCTTCATACCTTTCTTCTTAGAAGGTGTGGGCGGTGATCCTAAGTTAAACCAATCTGATGCCATTCATCCCACAGCTGAGGGGTATACCAAGATAGTTCATAACAATATATTGCCCGTACTAACGCCTACACTTGAAAAATTTGTGGATAGTAAAGAGGCTGAGCCATATGAGACCGTACAATGAACAAGTCGATAAGTAAAACAGTAAATGACCCCCATTCGAATAAAACGAGCAAACCCCTATTGTACGCCAGAAATTTATCTAAAAGCGTTATTATTGGCGAGACTAAGACTGACATTATCAAAGACGTTAATGTGAGTATTGCAGCAGGTGAGTTTGCAGTGATAATGGGTAAATCGGGATCAGGCAAATCGACACTGCTCGGGCTGCTCGCAGGTTTAGACTACCCTGATACAGGCGAAGTTTGGCTAGATGGACAGAATTTAACCGATTTGTCTGAAGATGAATTGGCACAAAAACGTCAGCAAGACATGGGCTTTGTGTTCCAATCCTTTCATTTGTTGCCAACGCTAACCGTTAGCGAGAACATAGCCTTTCCGCTCGATATTGCCCGTCATCCTGATGCCAAACGGGTCGAGCAATTAATCAAAGCGGTTGGACTCACCCATCGCAGTGACAGCTTACCGCATCAACTCTCTGGTGGTGAGCAGCAGCGTACTGCACTGGCACGGGCATTGGTTGCACGTCCTAAAATCATCTTTGCTGATGAGCCGACGGGTAATTTGGATGAACAAAATGCCCAGCAGGTGATGAACTTATTACTGGAATTACAACAGCAATCGGGAACCGCTTTGGTGGTGGTGACCCATGACCCGGCGCTTACCCAAAAAGCAGATCAGGTAATTACCATTCATGATGGGCGGATTGAAGATTGAGGATTGATTGAGGATTAAATAGCCAACCTATCTCTAAATAATGTTTGTTTTTGTTTCTGATGTTTATAAAAGTTTGCTAAAAATGAGAACTTAAAAGTAACTGTGATAAATTAAGGAAAACTAACTCAACCTATGTAACTTTTAAGTTTTTATTCTAACTAAGAGACTTTTATGACTAATAGTATAACCATAAAGAAACCAGTCAGAAATTTTATTCTACTCGCTGGAGCAGCCGGTATTCTCACCGCCTGTGCTACGCCGACCTCACAGAGCACCTCCAACGCCCCTTATGCAACGCTGCAATCAGCAGATATGATTGTCACCAATGCCAAAGTGGCGGTGATGGACGACGCACGTACCACTGCTGAAGCAATCGCCATTAAGGACGGTAAGGTACTCATGACAGGTAGCGATGAGGACATCTTGCGTTTGCGTAATGACGATACTCAAGTTATCGATGCACATGGTCGCACACTGATACCGGGGTTAAATGACTCACATCTTCATATAACTCGGGGTGGTCGTTTTTATAATACCGAGCTGCGCTGGGATGGCGTCACCTCATTAAAAGAAGCCCTGCGTATGCTAAAGGAGCAGGCAGACAGAACGCCTGAAGGTCAATGGGTACGTGTGATTGGTGGTTGGTCACCGTATCAATTTGAAGAAAAGCGGATGCCGACTATAGAGGAGATTAACGAGGCAACAGGTGACACGCCTGCTTTCGTATTGTATTTATACAGCCGTGGTTGGTTGAATCAAGCGGGACTTGACGCCTTGGGGATTGATAAAGATACCCAGCCGCCAAATGATGACAGTCGTTATGAGCGCGATGAAAACGGCAATCCTACAGGCGTGCTACTCGCTGAGCCTAATGCCATGATTCTGTATCAAGTTATTGGTAAATTGCCACCATTATCTGAACAAGAGATGATTAACTCAACGGCGCATTTTAACCATGAATTAAATCGCTTTGGCTTGACCAGTGCGATTGATGCTGGCGGCGGTGGGCATACTTTCCCGCAAGACTATGACGCCTCGCAAGCCTTAGCAAAAAACGGTGATGCTTCACTGCGGATCTCTTACTACTTATTCCCACAAAAAGCAGGTGAAGAAAAACAAGCCTTTGAACAATGGATGGCAAATAATACCGCTTCTGTTAACGAGCATACCCACCTTGAACACGGCTATGAGTTAAAAGGCGGTGGAGAATACATGACATGGGCGGCCGGTGATTTTGAAAACTTTTTGGCACCAAAGCCTTTTATTAAAAATAACGAGGGTTGGCGTGAGAGTACCAAAGAGGTTATCCAAATGCACGTTAACGAGGGTTGGCCGTTTAGACAGCACTCTACCTATGGCGAGAATACTGCCCTAATTGTTGATTTGGTCGATGAGATTGACCGTGAAAACGACCATAAAATTCGTGATGAGATGCGCTGGGCAATTGACCACGGTGAAACCATAACTGATGAGACCTTGCGTGAAATCAAACGTTTGAATGGTGGCGTTTCGGTACAAGACCGTATGGCGTATGCTGGCGAATACTTTGTGGAGCGTTATGGTGCGGAGGCCGCTAAGACTACCCCACCGTTTAAGAAGATATATGACATGGGCATTCCGCTAGGCTCTGGTACAGACGGTACACGAGTGGCAAGTTACAATCCGTGGATATCCTTGTACTGGATGACCACAGGTAAAACAGTTGGCGGTACCCAGTTGTACGATAAGAACAATATCCTAGACCGTGACGATGCGCTAGAGGTGTACACGAGCGGTAGTGCATGGTTCTCTCATGAAGAGGACGTTAAAGGGACGCTAGAGAAGGGTAAATATGCGGACTTTGTTTTGTTATCTGACGACTATTTCACCGTACCTGACGAAAAAATCAAAACCATTGAATCAGTATTGACAGTGGTTGGCGGTGATGTGGTTTATGGCGCTGGTGAGTACAATACGCTAAATCCGCAACTGCCTGCAATTATCCCAAGCTGGTCACCCGTTAAGTATTATGGCGGTTATCATAATCCTACTAAACCTGCGGCTAAACAGTAGCTTACCCAAAAAGCAGATCAGGTAATTACCATTCATGATGGGCAGATTGTATGAATATAGCCTTGTTCGACTTTGACGGCACGATCACTCGCAAAGATACTTTTAGTAACTTTATTTTATATGCCACACCCAAAAACAGATTGCGCCTTGGTCGTTTTATACTATTGCCGACACTCATAAAATACAAACTAGGCTTAGTAAAAGGTCAAGATATTCGTGCCAAAGTATTACATTCTGCGTTTCGAGGTACCAGCGAGGACAGTTTAAGAGCCAAAGGTAGGACGTATGCGGAACAAGAGCTACCTAATTATCTACGCCCTAAAGCAATGCAACGAATACAGTGGCATATAGATAGAGGCGATACAGTCGTCATTGTGTCCGCGTCACTAGATTTATATTTAAAACCCTGGTGTGAGATACACGGGCTAGCATTGATATGCACTGAAGTTGCTACTAAAGACGGTGTGCTGACTGGCTATACTAAACAAGGGGATTGTAGCTCACATCAGAAACAACTGATGGTTTGCAAAGCTTATAATCTTGATGACTTTGAACAGATTTATGCCTATGGTGATACGGTAGAGGATAATGAATTGTTATCGTTGGCGTCGGATAATAAGCGGTATTACTGTTATTTTGAGTAATAATATTAATCCAGCATTAGGCCGTGTTTGCTATTAGATTATGAAGTTACAAATGAGATAAACTGTCGTCAAATACGAATAATTGACAAGATAATATCGACATATTAGTTGGAAAGCAGGCAAAATTTGGTTAAAAATATAGCCATTTTGAGACTACAAATTCTGAAGTTCCAAAGGAAGACATGACCTAGACCCCAGCTATAGAAAGAGTGTGATTACAGCCTGATAATCATTTTGTCCTATTCTTAAATCAGACCACTACTCATCCGACTCCGACCATACCGCAAACTCATTACCACTGGGCTCGGTAAAGTGAAAACGATACCCACCGGGAAACTCAAATATATCTTGAATAATAGTGCCGCCATTATTAATCACTTTATCCAAAGTTGATAACAGACTATCACTATAAAATACCAATAAAGCACCACCATGATCGGTTAGATTCACCTTGTCCGACTGATAAAAGCCACCATCTAACCCTTCATTTTCGAATGCGGTGTAGTGCTCGCCATAATCAGTAAACTGCCAATTAAATACTGTGCGAAAGAAGGCTTTCGTCGCTGATAAGTTTGTTGAGGCAAATTCGACATAGTTTAGTTGCTCGTGCTGTTTCATATTTAAATCCATTTATTATGTTTATAGTTATAGAGTACCCTTAATCGAAGCCTTCATCATGACATTTAACAATAAATTGCTAGATTTCGACGGTGTTAATCAAACCTTATGACAACTAATAAAAAGCATATTTTTATCATTGGTGGTACGGGCGGTATAGGTAAAGCGCTACTCAACCGCTTATACCATGACGAATCAGTAGCGCGAATCTTTGCGACGTATCATAATCGAGTACCTGCCAACTTTAATACAAGCGATATTGAGTGCCACGCTGATAGTAAAGTGATTTGGCTTGCGATGGATGTGACTTGTGAGCGTAGTATAAAAAATGCCATTATTCAAATTGGTGAGCACGTCAGCCATATTGATTGGGTTATCAATGCGGTGGGATTATTGCACAAGGAGACGCACCAACCGGAGAAAGCAATCAGACAACTTGACCCCGACTTTTTTATAGAAAATATAACAATCAATGCCTTACCTAGCCTGCTGATTGCCAAACATATCAAACCGTTATTAAAAGCGGGTAAGCCCAGTGAGGTGCATCCAGCTATCTATGCGACGATTTCGGCTCGGGTCGGTAGTATTAGCGATAATAGACTCGGTGGTTGGTACAGCTATCGCATGAGTAAAGCGGCACTCAATATGGGTATGAAAACGTTGTCGATTGAATGGCAGCGCTCACTTAAAAACGTCTGTGTTGTGGTGATGCAGCCCGGTACGGTTGATACGTCATTGTCTAAGCCGTATCAAACCAATGTCCCTAAAGAGACATTATTCGAACCCAATCAATGCGCTGATAATCTGTTGTCCGTATTAGGACAGCTAACCTTTAACGATACTGGCTGCTTTGTGGATTGGGCAGGTAAGCATATAGAGTGGTAGATAATACTTATTTAACTTTTAAACAAAAATAACTAACAATGAGACCGTTATCGGTGATGTTTTGATAATGAGTGGTTAAGTGCGCGACGCTAACAAAGGGGACGTCCACATCTTCTTAGTCATCTTATACAATACATGCTCGGCTAGCCGATGTGTTGGCTCAAGGTTAGGGTGATAAAAATTCTTACCTGTATTGGTCATGCCAATACGCTGCATCACTGCTTGCGAGGCTGAATTGGTGGTTGTGGTAAAGGACACGACTTCATGCAAATTAAGCTCGCTAAAGGCAAACCGTAACGCCTCGGTTGCTGCTTCAGTAGCATAACCTCTACCCCAATAGTCAGAATGCAATCGCCAACCAATCTCGACACAAGGCGAGCACGGTAGCTCTGCACTTGGCTCATGCAGTCCAACAAAGCCAATAAACTTGCCATTTACCTCTACGCTGTCTTTGCTGTCTTTTAGTGCAACTGCCCAAAACCCCCAACCTCTACCTGCTATCAGCTGTTTAAGCCTTACTGCCATTGCATCGCTCTCTTGCCTAGTTAATGGCTTTTGAAAATGCGCCATCACTTTAGGGTCAGCATTTAGTTGGGCAAACATAGGTAGATCATCATTGCGCCATTGACGCAGATAAAGACGTTTTGTTTCTAGGGTCATAGTTTTAATTTTGAGCGTCGTTATTAATCAAGTGGTCGTCTATTTTCAACAGACTATCAACAAAATAAGACACAAGATACAGGGTTTGTTTTGTATATTGGCTAGACTATTCTAACTAAACTTATCATTAGCCTAAAGGTTTACCCATGCTCTCGTTAATGGAACATTTAATTGAATGGATTGATGTCATTGCCAAAGTTGTCGAATTTATTGGTGTGATGATTATGTTTTTAGGGCTAGTCATGGCATTTGCGAAGGCAATAATGTCATCGGATAAATTCAGTCATGATACCTATATAGGTATTAGACAAGACGTTGGAAAGTCGATTTTATTGGGGCTAGAGGTGCTGATTGCTGCGGACATTATGGCAACCGTAGTGACAGAACCGACACTACGAAGCGTGGTCGTGCTGGGTCTTATTGTATTAATCAGAACGTTCTTAAGTTTATCGTTACAAGTTGAGCTTGAGGGGCGGTTTCCTTGGCAAAAAGAAAAGACTGAAAATAATGCTACTATGGATAAAGACGGTAGAGTTGATTAGCAACGTTTTACGACCAGCGCAGTTAAACCGGGGCTAATGAAGACTTCTCTTTTTAGCAATCATTATTGAATTCACCACAAACAGACATCTATATAGCTATGACCTCAGACACCACGCCCAAATCATCTAAAAAGCCATCCAAAGCCTACTCAAACCTTGGTAGTAAATCCCTACAACGTAGCTGGTGGCGGCATTGGGTGTATCCGTTGTTGTTTTTATTGGCGATGGTGTTGTCGTTATCGACGTATTTAACCCTCGATTCCATTCAACAGTCGGTGCGAGATTATGTGACCGACAATCAGCGAGCATTGGTGGGTGGGGATATCATCTTAAACAGTAAGCAGGCATGGACACCCGATGTATTGCAAGCGGTAGAAGCGTTTGCATCTGATAGTGACGCGACTAATAGTGGTGCAACTAATAGCGAGGCAACTAATAAAACTGGCGTGGTTTACGATTATCAATTTAACGCCATGATTTCGAGCATCAACGATGACAGCTCTTTAAACAACGCTTTAAATGAAGACAGCGCTGACGTCAGTGCAGATGTCAGTATAGATGTCAGTGCAGACAACAGTGCTTTACTCGCTCGTATCAAAGCAGTATCTAATCAATATCCGCTATATGGTGAAGTCGAGCTGGCCTCAGGCAAACCGCTTTGGGAGCAACTACAGCCCAAAACCGTGGTGGTAGAAACGCAAGTATTAACAGGACTTGAGGTAGCTGTTGGCGATAAGATTAAGATTGGGGATGCAGTATTTACCATTGCTGATGAACTGGTGGCAGAACCCGACCGTCCGTTAACGGCATTTGGTTTTGGTGCTCGGGTGCTGATGACTGATAGCGATTTAGACGCCACCAATTTAATGGGGCAACGTAGCCGAGTCAATTACCGTATTGAGTTGGCGGGTAACGTTGATACAAATGCAGATGCCATTGCCAACGTTTACAGCAAGCTTGAGCAAATCATTGACACCCTGCCCGACTCCCAAGATGTTGAGCTGACTACTGCTGACGAATCCAACACGTCAGTCACTGCAGTGTCAGATAATGTGTTAATTTTTTTGAAGTTATTGGTCATTGCGGTGCTGTTTTTGTCTGCGGTGGCGCTACTTAGTGTGGTCAAAGCCTTTGTTGGCATGCAACAAAAGTCCAATGCCATTCGCCGCGCCATTGGTGAGTCGGTGCAAGCGATTAAACGCAGTTATTATCAGGTGTTTTTGGGTATGGCGGTGCTCGCTTGTGTCGCCTCTGGTCTATTAAGCTTAGGTATGATTCATATCGGCGCACAATATTTAACCGCTATTTTACCGCCTGATATCGCACTGTCGATTCGCTGGGTGAGTGTGGCAAAAATCAGTATTGTCGCTTTGGTCATTACCGTATTGGTGGTGCAGCAAAGCTTATATGCGGTGACCCACACCAAGCCATCTGCGGTACTTAAACAGTCGGCAAGTAATACCCGCCAACATCCGCCTTTGTATTGGTACGGACTGGTACTGCTGGCAAGTTATGGATTGCTTGCTTATGAGTTTGGCTCCTGGCTGACAGGCCTGCAGGTATTGGGCGGTATGCTGGCGCTGGCAGGCTGTTTCTGGTTACTCGGTAAAGGGTGGTTGTGGTTACTGTCAAAAATTATTGCACGCGGCGGCGGTAAGTCGTCAGGTTGGATGGCTCGTATTGCGGTGCATAACCTATCCCGCAAGGGCAATCAATCGGCGCTATTTTTTGTGACATTAGCGCTGTCGGTGGCGGTACTCACCATGATTACCCTACTTAATCACAGCTTAAATGAGCAATTTGTACAAGCCTATCCTGAAGACGCCCCAAATCTGTTTTTGCTCGATGTGCAAAGTGACCAGCATGACCAATTAAACACCATGATTGACTCGCCCATTACTTACTATCCGGTGGTGCGCGCAAGGGTGACCGAGGCAGGCAGTGTGCCTATTGAGAATGTCGAACCACGCGGTAGCTCGGGCGATGACCCCACTCGGGTGTTTAATCTAAGCTATGCCGATAGTATCATGGACACTGAATTTATTACCGAATCGGTCAACTCTGGCGAGCTTTATGCCTCTATTGATGCCAAATCTCAAACGTCCAGTGAGACTACAACGTTAGATGTTGTGCCGTTATCCATTTTAGATACCGCAGCCGATTTATTAAATGTCGATATGGGCGATCAAGTCCGCTTTAATATTCAAGGCATTGAGATTGTCGGACAGATCACCAGTATTCGTGAGCGTTACGAGCGTGGTCCTAGTCCATTTTTCTATTTCTTATTTGAGCCTGACGTCTTGGCAGATGCCCCGCAAATTCAGTTTGCGACGACTAAGGTAGATAGCGCGCAGATTCCGCAAATTCAAACCGATCTTGTGCGTGCGTTTCCTGCGATTACCACCATTGATGGCGGGGCGATTGCCCAGCAAGTACAGGGCTTTGTGAGTCAAATGAGCCGCTTGGTGCAGGTGTTTACCTTGCTGGCGATGATTACGGGCATTATGGTGTTGATTACGTCCTTATTATCGACGTCGCAAGACCGCTTACGGGACAGTGCCTCGTTTCGCTTATTGGGTATGCAAACCAGTGATTTGTATAAGATTAATATGCTAGAGATAGGCTTATTAGGGATTAGTGCGGGTGCGTTTGCCGTCGTGCTGGCAAGCAGTACAGCGTATGTGATTATTACCCAGTGGTTTAATCTGCGCTTTAGTGTGCCTTGGGGTAGCTTTGCGCTCGGTGCGGTGTTACTGGTGGCGGTGTTGTTGATTATTGCAATTGGCTATGTGCGTTTGGTGATTGGGCGTGGGATTATGGCTAGGGTGCGGGGGATGGTTTAGGGGATTGAGTTAGTCCTATTTATAACCTCTGTGTGCTAGGCTAGATTGGATGGTTTACTAAAAATTCTATAAAACATTAAATAGCAGGGATAAAAGCCAATGGCTGACGTTAAATTAAATAGGAAAACACTACCAATTAGTGACGACGCACAGGCTTTAAGCCATCTTGCGACTATTACCAATATTTGCACATGTCAAGAGGTCTTGGATGCTTATAATGAATTGAAAAAACAGTTCGCTCCAAAACGAATATTCTTAGTCTTAGATGATGAGTCACAAGCGGGCTATACCTCTATGCATGCCAGTACTCATGAACGTTTTAGTAGTGATGCTGACGATATATTGAATGAATTAGAATCTGATGACCCAAGATTGAATGAGATTTTTGAAGGTGAAGTCTACCCTAAACAAATTGAATATTACGCTAAGCAACTCCAAAACCCCGAATACCGTGTTGAGATTGGAAGTTTTGATGAAAAGATGCAACCCTATAGTGCGGATGATTTGATGGCAATCATTGCTTTTAATGAAAACCCTTTGCCCGTTATGGACAAACGTATAATGGTTAAGGCGGGTGAATTTGATAATGAGCCGTTGAAGTTAGCTCTATTATTAAACGGTTATTTTACATGTGATTTTAGTCCGTTTGAAAACTTTGCCATTATAACTATGATGGATGATTTCGGTTTTGAGTTTATTGGGCTTGGTGCGTCACTAATGGGTTTTATCAAGACACCAAGTTTTGACAATAAAATCTTACACAATTTATTGTCCAAACTAACATCACTCTATCATCTGGACAAACCAACCAGCTCAACCCTGAAAAAGCTTATTGATGAGAATAATTACGTTATTCTCCCTTATTCAGAGTCGCCAAGTGAGTTATATGGATGCGAGTAATTGATTATTGCAGGTTAGGTTAGTGATTGGACGTGGGATCAGAAAGAGGGTTTGGTGGATGGTTTAGGTTTTTTTCAAACAACACTTGAAAAAAAAACAAATACCACTATATAAGTAAGGCATTAATAACAAATACTTACAATTATAGACAATAAGGATGTTTTCAATGGAGGATAAAGTATTATACGTACCAATACTCAATTCCAAAAGAGGAGAGTTTAATGCACTATTAGAATTAGATGCATCAATTAAGTCTCATATTAAACCAGTTATCACATTAACAAAAGAGAAAGCGGACTCTAGAGGATAATCATTAGCCAAAAATGTAGAGCAAAAATGGGGAAGCAATCCAATTTATATAGATTTAAACGAACCCTCGAATGTTTCTATTCAAGGCGTTAACCATATAGATTTTATTTTAAACGAATTTCATAATAGGAATTTAAATTATCATCCAGTTATTAACATACATAATCCTAATTTATCAATTATTAATCATGTGTTACAGCATAAATTACAATGCTGCTTAAAAATAAACATTCAATTATTTGATAATACCACTATTTTAAGTTTACAGAAACTTATTGATCAATTAACGGACGATGAGCGTATCGTAGATATTCTAATTGATTTTAGGTCAAATATTAAGTCTAATGAAAAAGCTCAATCTCATCATATTCAGACCTTTTACGATTACATCGTCAGTAATTTTGTAGATAGTGTCGATCAAATAATTATAGCTGGTTCTTCAGCACCAAAAGAGTTGTTAAGGGAAGATTATAATCCTTATGGACATGCTCCTCGCATTCACTGGTTAGGCTTTCAAGAATTTTTACAAGGGCTTACTCAAGAGTCTAAACATCCAATTTTCTCAGACTATTCTGTAGTACATCCTGATGAATTGGAGCCTATAACATACGTTAATCCAAATGCTAAGATTAAATACACATTATCTGATGATTATTTATTTGCAGTTGGTTATCAAGTAAACACCCATCATGTCGATGGTTTTAATCAGTATCATGATATATCACATATAATTGTTAGCTCTCCTTACTTCTTAGGTGCTACTTATTCATGGGGAGATAATTATTTGAGTGAATGCGCTAACAAAACTGCCACTTGTGGCAATATGGAAACTTGGGTAAAAGTAGGACACAATCATCACATAACATTTGTCGCTAGACAGAACGCCAGTCACTACGGGATTTCAATATAGCTCTGATATTATCTCTAATTTCATTTAAACTGAAGTTATCCACTACTAGTTGGTGGATTTCTTGTTTCTTTAGCTTTCTAATTCTCCAATCAACTTCTATTCTTTGAGCCAGTAAATTTAATATTTCATCCTTCCAAGCTAGTTTAACTAACTCAAATGAATCTATATTTTTATTTTCTTTCTCCCGACGTTCGGTTTTTAGCTTTATCGCTCCTCTTTTACCCTGTGTAGCTATTTTAACTCCCCACCATTCAGGGATGATTTCTATTGCTCTATCAGCATGCTTAGATCCTACAACCAAAGTGACTTTATCCATTACCGCAGAATACGCTTCAATCTGACTAGGTAACCTCAACAGATTATCCGAATCGCTCTTAAGCTCAAAACCATGAAGTTTACCATTTACAACAGCTATATCTATACGATTACGACCATAATTTAGACCCATCTCTTCCACAACTAGCGTTGATGGGTCACTAATATGGTTTTTAATAACTCTTTTCTTAACAGCGTTTCGTACGTCTTTATCAAGCATTTTATTAATTGACATAAATATAGAACCTAATGATTAACTTATAACCTTTTTAATGCAGGTCTTATACATTAACATGATTTTTAGAGAACTCTATTAATGTGTTTACAATAATTAATTTTATATTAAACACGTATGAACATTATCGTGTTTTCTCATTCCAGTAATAAACCTTGCATCGGAGGAGAAGTTTAGCCCTGATTGAAACAGATATACTTGGTATACCACAGGGGTGCAGACACTTGGCTAGAGATGGTATCGCTAAGTCAGGAACGACTCTTGCTATTAGCGCCTGCCCCTGTATAAACCAAGATTTTAGCTTAAAGCAGGATTAGCTACAAATCCCTAACGACAGAATATACCTGTAAAGCAATCTATTGAGCTTTCCTCTCGCCAAGGATTAGGGATTTGTAATATTTCATCAACCCGCTGTCCGGCAATAGAAATATCTTGATAGTCTTCACCATTGGGTTCGATGTCACCACGGCGCTCAATGTCTGAGGTTTGCATAAACTGTAAGAATTTCTTGGCGTCTTTTGCCAGTTGGCTGTTGGGCTGATGCGACAACTCAATCATTGCCAAATTATCTTCTGGCTCATAGAAGTAATGCATGGCATCGTCTGTCCAATCTGTATTATCTGATCCGTAAAATAAAGAGAACCGGTAAATGTTATATAGTTGCTGGGCTTCTTGCTTATGGCGTCCATTTGGATAGCGCTTTAAATAATCTTCCCAAAACAAAGCGCGTTCTATAAGGTTTTCTAAAGAGACGTTAATAGCCGCATCATTCCAAAAAATATCCTGATTGTCCTTTGCCATACGCTCAAAGAAGGTACGGTCTTGTTCGGTCAAATAAGGGGCAAACCGAGACACCATTGCTGATAAATCATGGCTAAAAGTATAGTAGCCTTCGCCCAAATACTTAAGATAAACATCTTCATCACTCTGTGATAACGTGAGTAAGTATCTAAGATGTGGATTTAGCGTTGCCTGTTGAGTCTTGGAGAGGGCCTCGCCAGTGTCTACCTTGTATGCTATGTTATTAAAAACGTCAAGGTCGTCCTCACCCCGCAAGCCGTCATCCAAAAAACGGTAATACATCTCATTGTATTGTGTTAGTAGCATGAGTGCGGTTGTACTGTCCGTTTGTTCTAAACAAACAGGAAGCGCTTCATTAACTTGATAGATAGCCTCTATCTTACTGTTTATGCCAACTTGCGCCATTATCTCACGTACAATGTCGCAGTTCGCTTTACTTGTATCGACGTTTATCGCCATTTCCGTTTCATTTTCTACAGTACCTTCTTTTTCAATACTTTTCGTTTCATTAGAAATTTCTACTGGCTTTGGCACGGCTTGACTAGCTTTGGTAGTCGTTAGTTCAGCTTGCGTCAACTCGTCGGACTGCGTTTCACAGGCGCTAATTCCGAGTAATAATAATGAGGTGATGAGGTATCGGTTTTTTAATAGATTACTCATAGGGGTTACTTCTCTGCTTGATGGCTATTGGTTTAAAATAGTTTTAAGTAGGCGTAGCGTAGTGCAGTGAATCGAAGTCCACGAAGGTTAATATTAACGCAGGTTATCACCCACGATTTTATAATTCTATGAGCATGTATATTGTTTCAATCCTTACTTAACACCCCCAACGTCAACTGGAGGAGTGGTTTAGCCGTGACATGAGAACCGCTAAAAATTGCACTGCAATTTTAGGTTCGCAAGATAAAATGCTTTAACGGGCATTTTCTGAGTGGATATACTTGGTGAAGCATAGGGCTGCAGGCGTTTGGTAAGAGTCGTTATCGCTGAGTCAGGAACGACGCTTGCCAAGCGCCCGCCCCTAATCAAGCCAAGATAGTAGCGAATGGCGCGATTGGCTACTCAAAACCCAATCCCTGTAACTCTGAATCGCACAAAGCAGCTTTAATTATAAACACTCCGAATAGTCATCTTGATACAGAATAGAATAAATTGGCTTAGACCGTAGGTCTTTATTAATTATATTGGTAGCGACCCAAGCGCCAATAGTCTCTATCTTTGACCCAATAAAATTCTACTTTGATTAAAGTATTATTCAATAGGTATTAATATAATACACAATTAGTATTAAGGGTATTTAAATTAAGACTATAAGTTTACAGCTTTCAAATACGCCAAGATTTGGCACTATTATTCATGGGAGCACTGATAAAAACCATTTACAAAAGTCTCTCTTAACTCACTTTTAATTGATAATTTACAGTCGTATACTCAAATAGTGACCCACAGCGTCTTTCATATGTTTTTTTGTTGTATCCCTCAATATGACGGACTCTAATGCAACCAAGGAGAACACTATGAAGGAGCGTACTGAAAAAAACACCACCAGAGGTGTCACTAAAGACTGGGCCGATGGTAATCAAGCCAAAGACACTGGCAAACACAGTAATGTGGCTCGCATCGATGAGACCTGTCAGCGTCTGCTACAAGATGTCAATGAAGCAATAAATCAGCTTAATGAAGACAAGCTTAATGCCTTAACTCATTGTGAAGACAGCTTGGCAGGCTGCGGCTGCGGTTCGTCGTCCTCTAGCACGCCTAAAGTCGATTTGGTCATACTCATTGATGCCAGTGGCTCGATGTCCACTGCTGCGACAGCCGTTGCAGAAGCCGCCGATGAAGCGTTGCGCAAAGCCGCTGATGAATGTCCATCAGACTTACGAGTTACATGGCTTGCTGTCGATGGTTCAAAATCTGGGGCCAATACACCAGGATATCTTGGCGATATTACCTCTACCCTTGCTGGTACTAGCTTTACCCAGACCCATCAACAGTATTTAGAAGGCATTGGCAGCACCGGTCCTTTTAAGCAAGATGAGCCGCAACCAGCAGGAGATAGCACCTACCCCGGTGAAGAAGGGGCCGATTCAATTGCTGACATTAGTAACTTTTATGATTGGCGAGAGGGGGCGTGTAAATCAATATTTTATATTAGTGATACGGCACTTGATGGTTATTCGGCATTCTATGATGCGGCTGCAACCAATGCCACTGCGGCAGCTGTTGCCAATGGCGTGGTGGTATTTGCTCATAAAATAACGCCCGGCAGTGACAATAGCCCCGGTGTTGTCGCATCCTATGACAACATGACTGATCCTACTGGGGGTAGTACCTATCATGGCCCGGTCAGTGAAGAGCAATACGTAGAATTACTGATCAACGCCATTTGTAATGCATGCGGGTCAGAATGTAATGCGTTGGACATACCAAAAATTAACCCTTGCGTCTCCCTAAAATGGGGCGACAGCGACTGCGACTGCTTTGAGACAGATGACGTTGAAACGGCTATCATCTCAGTGTGCAATTGCTATTCCAATATTACTTTTAGTGGGGTGCGTATCGCTCAGCTATCTGTCGTAATGGAGGATGGCTCGGCGGTCCCTACCCTGCCTGATGGTACGCCTTCAGTTGAGGTTATCCCAAGCGGTGGGATATGTTTTGGTAACGTTGGACCTTGTGAAGAAGGTGGTACGAACTGTGTGTCTCGTGAGATTGTTATTCGCACCCGTGGTGCCAGAAGCGGTAAGTATCAGATTAAAGTCGAAGGCTTGTGTTTTGAGGTGAAACTGGTACAGCGGCATGATACCTGCTTTACATTGGAACTGTGTAAAGATTAACGTCAACGTTCTGAAACTTTAAGATAATAAAAGCCAAGTACATAGCTAAGTACTTGGCTTTTTAATATGAAAAACTAGAGGGTAGGTTTATGAGATATTAACAGTATTACATATGGTCAGTATCTACATATGGTTTGTTATCTAAGGCTGCTGTAGCGGGCAATACGACTTCTTGTTGGAAATAACGTGACTTGCCATCTAATATTTTGTTAACGTCATTGATTAGATCTTCAATGACATCGTCATAGAGGCCTAAGTGTAGCTCTCTATCAAACCCTGTATACGCATGCTTACGAGCAGCTGAGCGTACATCGGTAATACCATGCTTTTGAAAGAAGATATCTACACGGCCATCACTATTTAGCACACAGCTTAAAACGCCATCATCAATTTCTAAATCGTAACGCTCAGGAATAAAGATATAATCATCCACATCCAGTAGCTCTTTTTCGACAGATCTTGTTAATAAAGATTTAATATCGAACATATATGTCTCCTTTATTATTTTAAATTTTAATAAATATGATTAATAGTCATCTTATTTCATTACAAATATAGTGGAATTTATAGCCCAATCCATTGATAAATAAAGCTTATTGGTTATGTAGTTACCGACTATATTTATACGCTTACAAACTATTTTAAAGAACTACTGCGCATTATTAAGTTATTATGTGTAAGACTTCGTTTAAAATTAGCAAAGCCCTACCGTTTAATATGTATTGCTTTTGGTTTATGTAATTAGGTTTGCATCTCGCTCAGTAGCCAATTTTCAAAATCAGTAACCTGATCTGCCATCTCAGGCTTGACTTGTTTTAGCTTATCAAGAGCTGATCTTACTGAAGCGGTACCATAATTGATGTGAGTTAATGCCTGCTTTAGTGCATCGATTAAATCGACATTAAGTGCATCAGAGAAGATGACCACTTCTTTTATAATAGCTTGTTCAACATCCATATGTAGATCGATAATGCCCCAATCAAAACGGGTTTCGATGTGATGGCTAAACTGTGGCGTTTTGCCAAATCGCCAGTGCCAATCTGCCATTTGCTCATAATATTTGTTTAAGTGAGGTTGTTGTTTTAATGAGGCTTCATCTAATTCCTCAACCTCAGCAGTTTGCCCATAATACTCACAGAACGCCTCTATAATCGCCTGAGACAGGCTTTCGTGAGTGATAGTCTCATTGAATTCAACCAGATTAGCTACCCGTGAGCGTACTGACTTGATACCTTTGGCTTTTAGCTTTAATGGGTGCGGATGTAAATAGTCACCAAGCTTTTGCATATTGGCGTCCACCAATAGCGTACCGTGGTGGAAACTGCGATCAACCGCATGCTTAAATGCACTGCCTGATATTTTACGGTTGCCCACTTGCATGTCATTTCGACCCGACTGAGTGGCGTCGATACCCAACTTTTTTAGGGCATTGATAATGATTTGGAAATTGGCATCTTGGTCGTAGTCTTCTTTTGGAGATAAAAAGGTAAAGTTAGTATTACCCAAATCATGAAACACTGCCCCGCCCCCACTTTGACGGCGAGCGAGGTAAACCCCATCTTGTTCCATCTTATCAGTTTTGCACTCGACCCAAGGGTTTTGGGAGCGACCGAGCACCACAGTTTCGCTATTTCGCCATAAAAATAAGGTGTGCGAGCCTGGATCAAGCTCTTGGAAAATCCAGTCTTCTGTCGCCAGATTAAACCAAGGGTTAGTGACTTCTGATTTTAAGATGCGAAGTTTCATGATGGATTCCTTTTTTGTTTTTATCTTGAGTTGTTTTTATCAGGAAGATGTTGTTTAATTAAGCTCAATAATACTTTTAAAACTTATATTCAAAGGTCTATTGAGTAGCGACTTTAGGTCAATCTACCCAAAGCCCCGTCCGCTATTAGGCCCAATCATGTAGGACTAACCATGAATTTTGCTCTTTCATCCGCTATAGTTATCGTCAGTTTGGTAGGGGTGGTAATGACACCTGCTATGGCTCAAGCCCCTTCACAACCGCTCTCTGCATCCATATCATCCGAATTAACACCAGGCTCATTTACCAATGACGTCTTACGTAGAGACACAGCATTGATTTTGGTGGAAAATGGTTACATCACACCATTGGATGATATTACTCCATTTGTTATCGAACATCCAACTGGTTCTACTGGCGAAAAAACATGGCGTGAACTATGGGTGACTACTCCTGAACAGCATCCTGCCTACTTTGCCATTACCTTTAAAGAGGATGGTAAAGGCTCAACAGATGTTGCTATCACTCAGATACATGAATGACAATCCATCCATGTTATCCATTTAAACTCTGGGCTAGAACTTATTATTTAATGTGATTATCGGGTTCTGTTTGGTACGCATGGCGACACCCTACTCGCCAATTTACATGACGTTAAGCGACACCCCCTCTCTAGCCCTCCCCTTGAAAAATTAAGGGAACACATCATCTTTGATTGTTTCATAGGATTACATTGGATTTTGAGGTTTTTGTATTGAGGGTAAAATTGAGGTGCGGTTTAGCCTCGACAGCAGCGGTATCCTGCTGACGGCAATGGCGATGCGGACGGTGACTAGAGGGGGTGTCGAGGTAACAGCAACGCATCTGGTCACGATAGTCCGCACGCCATTGACGAGGCAGATACAAGCGGATGGCGAGATTAGCTCCCTCAGCTCAGCCTTCTACCCCTCAGCTATTTGCAACTTGGGCGCCTTTTATAAAACAGTCTTATAGAAGCATTATGCGGTGAGGGTGCTGGTTTAAAAGAAGTGGCTTTATTGTTAGCCAAAATCCTGCTGCAAAATATAACTCATGTTGCGCTCGGCAAGCCCAGTGATAAACACATAGGGATTAACGCCAGCACTGCCCGGTATCAATGCGCTGTCTTGTACGTAAATATTTTCATGCCCCTTGACTCGTCCAAATTCATCGGTCGCTTTGCCCAACACGCAGCCACCTAAAGGATGGTAGCAAAAATCGTCGCCAAAGCCTCTGTTGAACAATAAGCTCGAAATGCGTCCTTCATTGGCTTTGCCCAACTTTTCAACCAGTTCTTTGGCAGCGTTGACCGAATATTCATTTTGCGAGCGTTTCCAGTTTAATTTGACCGATTGTGACGCTTTATCGTAGTAATAATTGCCACGTTCGGGGTTATCCGTAATCGCTAAATACAAGGTAGTCCACGTCTCAAGCCCCATAGGTAGTGGCGCAATCTCGGCAAATATCTTGTACTTAGAGCCGTCTCTATCGCCATCCCACATGTTAATGCCTTTGACGGGGATACAGGATTGAGCCTCTCCAGCTGCATGCACAAAATTGCGTCCAGTCATGATATTGCCATTGGGCCCCCAGTGCTGACCCACATGTTCGTTGAGATTATTGAGCGTGCCAGCTGCTTGGCTTTTGAGCAGTAGCTCTGATGTACCTGTGCTGCCTGCATTCAAAAATAGCTTGTCGCAGGTGTAGTGTTCGATAGTATCAATACCGCCTTCTTTATTCAGCTCATGCACTTCAAGCTTTAACTTACCCTTTGCTAGCTGCTCAATATTATTGACTTTACGCAACGTTTTGACGCTAACGTTACCTGTGGCTTCAGCGTCTTTTAGATAAGTTAAATCTAGAGAGAACTTGCCTGCATTATTACCATAGATAACCTCACCGCCCAACCCTGAAGCATACACCTCGCCTGTGGCTTCTTTTTTCATATACTCAAAATCGTAGCTGTTACTGAAAAATTCGGTTTTGAGCCCTGCTTTGTCTGCTTGACGCTCGGCTGCGCGAGTATATTCGTAATGCTCGGTGTGATTAAAAAAGTCTTCTGGTATTTGGCTGACTTTTAACGCAGTCATGGCTTTTGGAAAAAAAGTGCCATACATCTCATCGCTATCTATCCAAGGAAAGGTTTCTTCAAAATGCGAGCGTCTTGGCTTAATGGCAATCGCGCCATTAACGATAGAACCACCGCCATAAGCACGACCAGCGAAGACTTTTATCTCATTATATTCAATCAAATCGAGTACGCCAGGATACTTTTTGATACGGCGTGGAATCGGAATCGGCGCACTTGGCCAGTTTTTAAACCAACTTGAGCGCTCATCTGCGGTAATCATCTTACAAAAGGTATCATGCTCAGGTGTTCTGTCCCAGCGCATACCCATCTCTAAAATCAGTACCTCATGCCCTTGCTCGCTAAGACGCAACGCACAAACCGCCCCGCCATACCCACTACCCACGACGATATTACTAAAGTGACCTGCATGCTTGACTGGCTTTGATTGCAGCATAGGGTCAATAGTGGGTTTTGCCAACGTCTGGCAGCCACTCATGGTTGCCGCTGTAGTGGCTGCGCCTAATCCAAGACCTATTGATTTAATAAATTTACGTCGCTTCATTCGATTCCTAAGGAGTAATGTAGTAGATGTTAAAAAAGGGTATATCTAATGAAATTCAAGCGGTTAGGTAGAAAGGTAGATATTTTTAATCAGTCTAGCAACTTTTATTTGCTGTATTCCTTAACTAACGTAAATAAATAGCACGTTCACTTTGCTAAACTGCTTTTAGTGCTCATAGTACTGACTCATTGATTTAAAGCTTAGCGCGTTTAGTTATATTAGGGTCTGTTGTTACGATTTAACCACGATGATAATACGCCTAACCCTTATGTGAAAGTCACATATTTGATATGTTATAAGTCATATACCTAATGATATTTTATGCTCTATATTCACCCTATAAATGTAGAACATACGATTGTTTTAAACGGTTATGAGTTTATATGAATGCCGTATCTTTTAGCGTTATTAGTTTTATTAGTTATATTAAGGTTATAGGTCTGTCATTAAATAGGGATTTAAGTGGCAGTATTGTCAGCTATATTAATAGTAGCCTAGGATTGTTTGTTTTAATGATCAGTTTCGACGTTAGTTATTAATAGTCTCAACTAATAACAGACCTTAAAACTTTGTTTTTGAGGATGTTAGCCACCTACTTACTGCTTTGTTTGAAAGTAAAAAAAAGAAAAGGGAGCCATTATGAGTGATGTTTTTAATGTAAAAGACAGCTTAACAGTTGCGGGTAAGGATCATGCTTACTACAGCTTGACAAAGCTTGCTAAAAAGTACCCGAATATTAATACCCTGCCATACAGCATGAAAATCGTATTAGAGAACCTACTGCGTAATGAAGATGGCGGTCAATCTGTTGGTGAACAACATATTGAAGCAGTCGCCAATTGGGATGCTAAAGCCACCCCTTCAAAAGAAATTGCCTTTATGCCGGCACGTGTGGTTTTGCAAGATTTTACTGGGGTGCCATCAGTAGTTGATTTAGCCGCTATGCGTGATGCCATTGTTAAACTTGGCGGTAATGCAGAGCAGATTAATCCTTTTATTCCTAGTGAATTGGTGGTAGATCACTCGGTGCAAGTAGATGTATATGGCCGTGAGGATGCGTTAGATTTAAATAAAAAGATTGAATTCAAACGTAACAATGAGCGTTATGAGTTCCTGCATTGGGGTAAAAATGCATTTGAAAATTTTGTCGTTGTACCTCCAGCCACCGGTATTGTGCACCAAGTTAACCTAGAATATTTGGCTCGTGTGGTTATGGCAAGTGAGCAAAATGGTGAACTTACCGCTTATCCTGATACCGTATTTGGTACGGACAGTCATACGACCATGATTAATGGTGTAGGTGTACTCGGTTGGGGCGTCGGCGGTATTGAGGCTGAGGCTGCAATGCTAGGTCAGCCCTCATCTATGCTTATTCCTGAAGTGGTTGGCTTTGAATTAACTGGCAAATTATCAGAAGGCGTGACGGCAACTGACTTAGTACTGCGTGTTGTTGAAATGCTACGCGCTCATGGTGTGGTTGGTAAATTCGTGGAGTTTTATGGCGAAGGCTTAGATAGCCTACCGCTTGCGGATCGTGCCACTATTGCTAATATGGCACCAGAGTATGGTGCTACGTGTGGTATTTTCCCAATTGACCAAGTCGCTATTGATTATTTGCGTCTATCTGGTCGTGAAGAAGATCAAATTAGTCTGGTTGAAGAATACGCAAAAGCTCAAGGCCTATGGCATGATGCTAATACGCCTGATGCTATTTACTCAAGTACATTAACACTTGACTTGAGCACCGTAGAACCCTCTTTAGCAGGTCCAAAACTACCGCATCAACGTATTGCTTTATCTGATATGTACGATAAGTTCCAAGACACCTTAAATGTGATGACTCAAGACCGTAAGGTAGAACTAAAAGGTAAAGTACGCTTTGATCAAGAAGGGGGTCAACAAGAGCAAGCCGACCATCTCGCCGCGCAGCCTGCTATTGAAGTAGACACCGAAGACGATGCCGCTAAAGACGAGGCAGACTCGCAAAGCGTGTTCTCTACCGTCTGTATCGATGACAAAGAGCACAAGCTCACCGATGGCTCTGTGGTCATTGCGGCAATTACCTCTTGTACCAATACCTCAAACCCAGCGGTAATGATTGGCGCTGGTTTGGTCGCAAAAAATGCTGCTGCAAAAGGGCTAAAAGCCAAACCATGGGTAAAAACGTCTCTCGCTCCTGGGTCTAAAGTCGTCACCGATTATTTAGAGAAAACCCAATTGATGAACGAGCTTGAAAAAGTCGGTTTCTACTTAGTGGGCTATGGCTGTACCACGTGTATTGGTAATTCAGGTCCATTGCCAGATGTGATTGAAAAAGCTATTGAAGAGAAAGACTTGGTAGCGACCTCGGTGCTCTCTGGCAACCGTAACTTTGAGGGGCGCATTCACTCGCATGTTAAAGCCAACTATCTTGCCTCACCACCATTGGTAGTAGCCTATGCGCTTGCGGGTACAGTTGATATTGACTTAACTGAACATCCGTTAGGACAAGACCAAGACGGCAATGATGTGTTCTTAAAAGATATCTGGCCTACCACCGCACAAATTGACGAGCTGATTGCTCAAAATATCAATGCTGATATGTTCCATAAGAACTATGGCGAAGTCTTCGATGGTAGCTCAGAATGGAACGCAATTTCTTCGGCCGACAGTCAGTTGTATCCTTGGAGCGACGCTTCTACTTATATCAAAAATCCACCATTCTTTGATGATATGACCATGCAGTCTGAAGGGATTAAAGACATCCAGAATGCGCGTATTTTAGGTCTATTTGGTGATTCTATTACCACTGATCATATTTCACCTGCGGGTAATATTGATCCAGACTCTCCAGCAGGTAAATACTTACAGGAGCGTGGTGTATTGGAAGCAGACTTCAATAGCTATGGATCACGCCGTGGTAATGATGCAGTAATGACGCGTGGTACGTTCGCGAATATTCGTATCAAAAACCAAATGATGGGTGGTAAAGAAGGGGGTTATACTTATTACTTTAGTGGTGATAAAGCGACGTTACAAGATAGTGAAGAAATGGCCATCTATGATGCAGCCATGAAGTACAAGGATGAAGGGCGTACCTTAGTCGTCCTAGGCGGTGAGCAATATGGTACTGGCTCTAGCCGTGACTGGGCTGCTAAAGGGACTATCTTATTAGGCGTAAAAGCAGTATTAGCAGGCTCATTTGAGCGTATTCACCGCTCTAACCTAGTCGGTATGGGTGTGCTGCCATTAACCTTCAAAGACGGTGAAAATGCAGATACATATAACCTAGATGGTTCAGAAGTATTGAGCATTACTGGTCTTGAAAATGGTGAAAGTAAGACGGCTACTGTCACCGCAACACGTGCCGATGGTAGTACTGAAAGCTTTGAGGTGAACGTGATGCTACAGACGCCAAAAGAGCGTGAATATGTGCGTCATGGTGGTGTCTTACATTATGTATTGCGTCAACTTGCTGCTCAAGAACATGCTTAAATTATTACATTACTCAATAATTTAATCTAATAAAAAATGCCTGACTCATTGTCAGGCATTTTTTTGTCTGCATTACTGTTCTTTTAATACTGTTTCTACAATAGTCTTAGTTTAACACTGTCTTTTTAATATTAGGGTGTGTCTGGAATTGGGAAAACCTTGTCGTAAGCGATGTTATAAAAGAACGCATAAACCAGATAAAATATCGCCATGGCAATATCCATGATAAAGGCCTGCCACAAACTAATCTTGAGATACCAAGCGACTATAGGTAAGAAGAATAGTAACAACCCCCCTTCGAATAAGGCGGCGTGTAAGATACGTATGGGAATTGTCTTATGTACGGACCCTCTTGCCTTAAGCATGGCTTTATCAAATAAGATATTATAATAATAATTCCATACTGTGGCGACGATAGAGGCTGCGATAGTAATCACTCCGATGTCATGTAATGGAAAGCCAAATGCCCAGCTGGCGAGTGGAGCAAATAACAATAGCCCTATAATTTCAAAGCCTACAGCATGACGGATCCGGTCTGACGTTTTGCGCATATTTATATCTTATGGTGAATAGCTTGCAATAATTGAGGACCAATCTTCAAATGTAACACCCCATCTTTTTAATGATTTTAATAATGTTTATCAAATAGGGGTGTCCAGCGGTTTATGACATAGAGGACAACCGGCCAAAAACAAGTATTGAGAATGTCATGAATACTGGCTCGAAGATGGTCGCCAGTCAGATTTGGATAATTAACGCTCAAGTCTAAATACTCACCCGCCAAAGCAAACATCACGGAGACGAATAAGGCAATATTTAACCTTGTGATATGTCGCTGAATAATAGGTCGGGTAAGTAGTAAACTTATAACAAACACCCCTATACCCACATAGATATGCAGGGCATCTCTTTCAAGCCCTGTCATTCCCATAATTTTTAATTTAAACCGTTGAAAGTCCACTGGTAATATCCGATACAAAATATGATTTTTTTAACAGGTTATGATTCTATTATCACGTATTGATACGCTTGAATAATTGATAAACTCTAAATGCAGCTGCTTAAAATTCAGTAATAAATAGGTATTCTACGTAACACTGTTATACTAGGCTGTGGATTGTTTATGAATAAATATATAAAGAGCAAGGGATTGATTCTTTAAAGCATATACCTATCATTGCCTCTATCACTAAATCCTACTGCTACTGACATTTTAATCGTATCCATTTTAAGCCGCCTCTCTTTATCGTACCCATTCTTACCATAATATCCATGTATTACTGTTATACCTTTTTATATGCTGCTTGAGCTAACAATGACTAAACGTGATCTGCTAATCTTTATTTCGCTTGCCTTTATGTGGTCTCTGTCTTTTATATTTTATAGAATAGGTGTGCCCGAATTTGGCTCACTCTCTTTCGCCAGTCTGCGTGTGGTTTTTGCAGCGATTACGATGCTGGTATTTGTACTAATGAGTTTTAAAAACAGAGAAGGCATCAAACACCATATCAAAATGCTAGCCATCGTAGGTATTTGTACGGCAGCTATCCCTTTTACATTATATTCGTATGCCGCCCAGACTATTAACGCAGGCGTTCTGGCTGTACTCAATGCGTCTGTTCCAATGATGAGCGGATTGATTGCCAGTGTATTTTTTAATGATAAATTAACGCGCAAACAGTCTATCGGATTGATTATTGGTATTATGGGCGTAATCATTTTAATGAGCGAACACTTATTCCCTAACCTATACGCAGTCTCAAGCTCGGTAACTCATGAATTAACATCACAAGCTGAAGATTCAGGAGCGCTTGAATCAGGAGCTTTTGAATCAGGGCTAACACCGATATTGATTGCTTTATTTGCAAGCCTTGGATACGCTATTGGTGCAAATTTGACACGCAATTATTTAGAGCATTTGTCTCCCATTGCGATTACGTCTGGGTCGCTGATCATAGCGGGTGTTGTGATGCTACCGATAGCTATCTATGAGTTTCCTGTTGGTCAGCAGATCAGTTTGCAAGCTTGGGTATCTGTCATTTGTATTGGTGTCTTTTCGACAGCCATTGCCCTGATATTCATGAATCAACTGATTAAAAGCATTGGGGCCATGCGTGCCACAAGCATAACGCTGATCATCCCTATCTTTGCGATATTACTTGGCTTTGTATTATTAGGCGAAGCACTAGATATGGCAGCAATTGTTGGCTCAATAGTCATCCTAGTTGGCACTTATTTATCATTAAACTTATCGCTTAAAGGCTTAGTCGCCTCAAAAGATAATGTTAAATAAATGAGTTGGTCTCTTTTACACTGCGCGAATTTAGTAAAAAGACAGTCTTTAGACTGGTTACACAATACAAATACAGCACTATATTATATAACCAAAAAAGTGGGCGTTACGTTAGTAATCCCCACTACCGACTTACAAAGAGCTTGCATGAGCTTTGATTGATAGCATCAATACTTTTTCTATCATTAATCTTCTAAAAAATTAATCCAAGAAAAGTTTAAACAATATCAATATCTTAAACACCATCAATATCTTAAATGTCATCGATATGAGCGCTTCACAGTTCTTTCTATCGACCTAAAGTCCAACCGCCATCCATAAATACGTTGGCACCGTGCATATAGTTTGAGTCATCAGACGCTAAGAATACCGCTAACGCTGCAATCTCTTCTGGCTTGCCCGCCCGCTTGGCAGGTATATTATTTAGACGCTCATCTTCAATACCTTCTGTCATCGGAGTCTCAATAAACCCAGGAGATATCAGGTTGACCTTAACTCCTTTTGAGCCAAAATCAAATGCCAACTGTTTGGTAAAACCAGCAATGGCGTGCTTTGAAGTCACATATGCAGAGCCCCCTGGACCTGCCATTTGCGTCGCTTGCGAACCAATATTAATAATTACCCCACTTCCTTGTTTAATAAAATGTGGAATAACTGCTTTTGAGGCCAGATAGGGTCCTGTGACATTGACTGCCATTAATTTTTCATATTCATCAAGCTCAAGCTCTGTGGCGGTTTTATAGGCATCATGAATCCCCGCGCCATTATATAAAATATCTATCTGACCGAAGGTTTCCAATGTTTTATCGACAACCTTGTCTATGTCTGCTTGATTAGTAACGTCTGCTTGTATAAATAAGGAGGGTTGATCATTATCTTTTAATTTATTTACAATACGATTACCCGCGTACTCTTCTAGACCTACGATAACCACTTTTGCGCCTTCATTGGCATAGGCTTTTGCTGTGGCCTCCCCTAATCCTGAAGTACCGCCAAACACGATAGCTACTCTATCCTGAAGTTTCATAAGTTGCTCCTTGTTATATTTAATTTTAATAGCTGCATATATAAGCGCTTATTCGTTGTTTTCTTCTCATATGCTCTTTATGTCATATGCTTTTTATGTCATATAGTTTTTATGCCATATCAAAATTAACAACGATTTTATAATGACGCTAGTACCGGAGTATGGCCTCGAAGTAAGCTTATGTAATTAATAACAGGAGGTGAGTAAACTAAAATAGGTCAGTTAAGGGGTCTAAATCTAGGTAATAGCAAGATAATTAGTACACAAGGAATAGTGATATAACTATCGTAGGAGGTGGCGGTGAATAGGCTATAAAACCCATCAAAGAACAACACTGCAATTAGAACAAATTGCAGTATCATCATGACCCGCTGCTTATTTTTAAAAGAGACAGGATAGGAAGTGAAAGCAAATACAATTTGCAGTACGGCTAAGACCAGATATAGATAATAAGTTGGCATATACCTTTATCCTGCTTTCTTCTACCAGATAGTCCTAAACCTTGGTTTTATAGCCTTTTGTTTTTAAAGCTTTTTGTTTTTGAAGCTATATGTTCCACTCAACAAAGTTTTTGAGTAGTTGTAAACCATCATTGTGACTTTTTTCAGGATGAAACTGAGTGGCAAATAGATTATCTTTAATTACGCTGGCACAAAATGGCTGACCATAATCGCAAACAGCAGCCGTCACAGACTCATCTTCAGGGGCACAGTAATAGCTGTGTACAAAGTAGAAATGTGCGTGCTCATCGATACCTTGCCACAGCGGATGAGCTGCATCCATACCCGAGATGGTGTTCCAGCCCATATGCGGAATTTTAATGCGTTCGCCCTGCTCATTCGTCCAGTCATCTTCGAATCTGACGACCTGACCCGGTATGATATCTAGGCATTGAGTATGTTCAAACTCTAGCGATTCAGTAAACAGCGCCTGCATACCAACACAAATTGCCATCACTGGCTTATTAAATACCGCCTCTTTTACCACCTCATCAATGCCCTCTTCACGCATTTGAGCCATACAGTCTCGCATGGCGCCAACACCTGGGAACACAATCTTGTCAGCCGCTCTAATAATCTTAGGATCATTTGTAATAGACACCTCGGCACCCACCGCTGCCAATGCTTTGCTAGCTGAGTGTAGATTGCCCATACCGTAATCTAAAAGTGCAATTTTGGTCATTAGCTACAGCGCCTCTTTGGTAGAAGGAAGCGTATTCAACGCTCTTTCATCATACTCACAGGCCATGCGTAGCGCACGTGCAAAAGCTTTAAAGGTACTCTCAATCTGGTGATGACTGTTAACGCCTTTTAGATTGTCTAAATGTACCGTCATCCATGCATGGTTGACAAACCCATAGAAGAATTCGCTGAATAGATCGACATCAAAGCTGCCAACATGTGAACGGGTGAATGGAATGTCCATATGCAGACCAGGGCGCCCTGAAATATCAACGACTGCTCGGGTTAAAGACTCATCAAGTGGGGCATAAAAATGACCATAACGGCGGATGCCTTTTTTATCACCCAATGCTTTGGCAAAGGCTTGACCCAACGTAATGCCTGTATCTTCGACACTGTGATGATCGTCGATGTAAGTATCCCCTTTGCAGGTAATATCAAGATCAAACAGCCCGTGACGTTTAATCTGGTCGATCATATGATCTAAAAATGGCACGCCGGTATCTATAATCCCTTGTCCGGTACCATCTAGGTTAACTGACACACTAATTTGCGTCTCAGCCGTATTACGCTCTACACTCGCAATACGATTTGGACGATTGGCTGGATTTGAATTTATTTCAGTAGTCATGGCAATAAGGCTCACTAATCATTGGCTCGCTAATAAAGAACAACCAATATAAATAATATAGTCAAAGAAGTCTAAAATGGTTACAAGGCAACCGAGTGCAAGTACTACTCATGTAGGCTTAGCGAGGTTAACGCCGTAACCGTTTAGTAGTTCTTTGACTATAGATAAAAATTTAAGTCAAACAATATGATATGGATGATAACAAACACACCACTTTTAAGCCATATTTACAGTCTATAAACGCCGATAGTTTGCTAAAATACTGATATTATTTTAATTTAGTCCTTATTTACGCTAATTTTGGAAGCCTTACTATGCCTTTAGAAGCCGTTGCCATTAATTCTTTTGACGCCCCCATTATGCGTGAGACCACTCACGATAACGAGCTGCGTGAGCGCATTACCAAACTATATGCAGCCGATAACGCCAATATGGGTAATTTATCGGATGCTCATGCAGTGATGGCTATGTTTGAAACTGCCTTTAAACGTGGCAACCTTATGTATGTGGGCATGTTTAATGATAAGCCCATTGCTGCTGTCGGTTGCTTTGATGATGGCCAGACAGATACCAAACGACTGCAATATCTAGCCATGCATCCAGAAAATGTGAACCGCGGTATTGACGCCAAATTTATTAAGCTGGTCTACGACAAAGAAGTCAAAAAGGGTGTGTGTCAATTTATGCCAGCTGATACTCAAATTCATCAAATCATGAGCGAATATGAGCTGATTCGGGTTAAGAGATAACTATTAATAAAAGCCTGTCAATTTACTATTGTAAATATAATAGACTTGTATCCGTCCGTATCTAAGACAAAGGGTATAAGGTAAAATGATATAAAACTTTAAACCAATCATCCAACCGCGAAATCTTGTTTATTTCATCTATTTTTGAAAAAAAGGTTGACAGGTCATCTAATATTTAGTTTAATAGCGTCCTCATAAAGACGGCTCGATAGCTCAGTTGGTAGAGCAAAGGATTGAAAATCCTTGTGTCGGCAGTTCGATTCTGCCTCGAGCCACCATCTTTTTGCCAAATTGCGAAACCCTCAAGCTACTCATAGTTTGGGGGTTTTTTTATGGCTGATATTTAGATGATGAACTAAGCTTGGGTTACACAGTCCATATTTACTGTTCTACATCACTGGGTATACTAAATAGTTCTAAGCTTCTATCCTGATGTCTTAGCGACTAATCTTAATCTAATGATGTGCGACTTATTATGCGTGAATTTGACTACGACTTAGACTACAAAAATCTAAATCTTCGTGAGCAGCCTGAACTGTACCGAGTAGGACGCGGTGAACAAGGCGTGTTATTGGTTGAGCCTTATAAATCTGAGATTTTACCACACTGGCGCTTTGCTACCCCTGATGTCGCCCAAGAGAGTAGCGATGTCATCTATCAGATGTTTTTAGAGTATCTGGACAATGATGACTTTGTTGGCGCAGACATGGCGCGTAAGTTCTTACAAATGGGCTATACACGTGCTAGGCGTTATGCCAATCACAAGGGCGGTAAAAAATACAAGGGCCCTGTACCCGATGATAAAAAAGGTCAAAGTGGTGCGCATGGCCGCGAAGAATTACCACGAGATGAAGAAGATCCTATCAAAGCCGAGTCTGCACGTATCTTTAAACAAAAATGGGATTTGTGCCGAGAAAATAAGACTTATTTGAAAATGAAAAAAGCGCACCGTGAGAAATACAAAGACGTTGAATAAAGGCTATTTTAAATACAATAATGTAAGTCTCTAAAAATAAATACAGTCGCTTAAAATTCTAAATTACTGCAAATTCATTGCACACATCAATTAAACTGATTGCTTAAAACAATATAAACCTGAGAATCTTATGACAGATCTAGACAAACAACTGCTAATTTTTGATTTTGATGGTACGTTGATCGATAGCGTTCCTGATTTGGCTCAAGCCGTCAATGAAATGCTAACAACCTTACGAAAATCGACCTATGCAGTTGACACTATCCGCAATTGGGTTGGTAATGGCTCTCGTATGCTGGTTGAGCGTGCTTTGGTAGGTGATGTTGAGGTGACAGACGGCCAATTAAGTAAAGCTGACGCTGATCATGCCGAACAGGTATTTTTTGAAGCTTATAACAACATAAGCGGTCAAAACACGGTGGCTTATCCTGACGTTGATTCAGGATTAAAGCAGCTAAAACAAGCGGGATTTACGTTAGCTTTAGTGACTAATAAACCGATTAGATTCGTGCCAAAGATATTGCAAACCTTTGGTTGGCAAGACACGTTCGAACAAGTGCTTGGCGGTGATAGTCTAAGCGTAAAAAAACCAGACCCTACCCCGTTACTGCATGTATGTAAGCACTTAAATATAAAGCCTGCGAAAGCTGTCATGATTGGTGATTCGAGAAATGATATTGAAGCTGGTAAAAACGCTAACATCGACACATTGGGCCTGTCATATGGGTATAATTACGGCCAAGATATCCGTGAGCTAAATCCAACTGCCGCGTTTGATGATTTTAAAAGTTTGGTAGATTGGGTCATTGCAAGCTATGCATAATGCGATTTATTTCAAATAGCCCTTACCCTCTCTACTATTAACTATAATTTTTTATCGTCTATACCTATATCTATATCTATATAAGTTTTATTCATACGAAAGGTTTTTAAATGACAGATCAGATGACACACCAGCCCCCTGCTGACTTATTAGAAAAAGCCAAACATTGGCGCGAAGACATCACATTTACTCAAGACGTGCTGGGCAAACCGATGCACTTCACCACCACATGGGGTATTTTTTCACCTGAAAAACTAGACGCAGGTAGCTTGATGCTACTCGACTATATTGATTTTCAACCTGATGATGATTCAATCGACTTAGGTTGTGGCTATGGCGTGCTTGGGATGGCGGCGGCGCGTGAATGCCCACAGGGTCAGCATACCTTGATTGATAAAGACTTTATGGCGGTCGAATATGCCCGTCGTAACTGTCAGAAAAATGGTTTAACCAATGTTGACGTGCATTTATCAAATGGATTTAACCATGTTGATCCTAACAAAGATTTTAGTCTGGTAATGACCAATCTACCAGCAAAGGTAGGTAAAGAGCAGCACTATTTATACCTACTTGATGCCTATAGCAAATTACGCTCAGGCGGTCGGTTTTATGTGGTGACTATCAATGGTCTGCGCCAGTTTATGAAACGGGCTTGTACCGAAGTCTTTGGTAATGCGGACAAGGTTAAACAAGGCAAAACTTACACTATTACTCGTGCCATTAAAGATTAAAAATTGAGGAAAAATTAACAGTTAGCAGTTAAGAGAAAAATAACACAAAATACCCAATACTGACAAACCTTTGATAAAGCCCCGATTTTTAAGATCGGGGCTTTATCATTTAAAAATCATTTAGGCGATTCAGCGTGTAGAGACGATTAACACTATAGTTGAAGAAAACTAAAATGGTTACAAGACAACCGAGTGCAAGTACTACTCATGTAGGCTTAGCGAGGTTAACGCCGTAACCGTTTAGTAGTTCTTTTAGTAGTTCTTTGACTATATTACAGGCTTAAAGCTAACAGACCCTATAAACCCTTGGCCTATACCCATACCTATCCTGCTCTATCCTTGGCGCTTAATCAGATATAAGCCCAATGCTGCACTGCCAATAATAGGTAATAACACCATCAGCAGCGGAGATGCGCCTGTGGCTAACGATACAAAGCTGGTCAAATCTTGGATATAGCTAAATAGCAGTCCAAAAATCAACGCTACCACAATGCGCAGACCCAAGCTGTGGGTGCGCAGTGAACCAAACACAAATGAGCAAGCGACAATGACCAGCGATAGGATCGCAAATGGTGACAGCAGCTTTTGCCAGAATGCTACCTCATGCTCTAACGAGCGTGTGCCTTGCGAGGCATTAAATCGTTTATGATCATAGAGCTGAGTTAAGGATAAGTCTTCAGCACGGCGGGTTAATAAATAAACCGAACTTGGCGAAATAGGTAAAATCATGGTGCCTTGTTCTTCATGATGCTGTGCCACGAGAGGGGCATCAGTTAGAACCCCCGCTAATGTTTGCGCTGTACTGTCTTGGGACAGGTTATCTTGAATCAGGTTATCTTGAATTAGATCATCTTGACTGTTTTGCTCATCAGTAGATGTGGGCTTTATGGGTTCTTGTAAGTTTTGAGCCTGACTTTGATTCATAATCTCAGAGCGCTGGGCCAAAGTCACTGTGGTCACATCGTTTAGCTGCCACTGGTGATTGATTATATCTAATCCCTCAAGGGCAGATTGATCAGCAGAACTTTCACTGTTTTGTCCGCCCATCGGGAGCGTCTGCGCATCAGATTGTGCCACATAGGTGCCACCGGAAGCTTTGGATACAGCAGTTAAGTCATTGTCTCCATTTAAATGCCAACGTTTTACCTGTCCGATATTACCGTTAGCATCTGCATAATCGATATATAGGATATTATGCCCATTGGAGACGCCATTATTATTTGAGGCGCTATTAACTTGCTCGTTATCTTGCGCATTATGCCCATTTTCTGACGTCTGTGAAGACTGAGGAATATTAGGAGCTTGAGTAACTTGAGGGGCTTCTTGAATCGTCCAGTACCCATTTACCGACGCCAGTAATGCGGTGTCCGGTTTACGAATTTGACTGGCCATAAGGTTGGTTTGGGGTAGCACATATTGATTGATGACAAGCGCCAAAAGCACAAAGATAAATGCGGGCTGCAATACCCAGCCAACAATGCGATAAATACTTAGCCCCGATGCCCGCATTACCATCAGCTCAGCGTTGTTGGCTAATAGACCAAGCCCAATTACGGCGCCCAAAAGTGCGCCTGTGGGCGTGAACTGCTCTAAAAAATAGGGCGAACGGTAAAAAATATACTTTATCGCATCCAAATAAGTATAACTGTCGCTAAAGTCTTCTAATTCAGCAAGATACGCAAATACCAGTTGCAATGCCCATAAGCCTAAGACAGCAAACAACATCGCAAATAAGGCACTTTTTTTAACGTATCGGGGTAAAATTGTTCCCGGTCGTACTGATTCCAAAGAAGCCGTACGGTCTTTAAATATGTTTTTCAAGACCGTCCTCCTTTTGATTGATCCTCATGAACTGATGAATTCATGTTTTTATTTAACTCTCGTTGACCTAATCTAAATCGAACACGGTGATGTATACGGCTCGCCCAGTTCAGATACAAGGCCAGTGCAATAAAGGCAAAGATGGCAACGGCATTTATCCATACGGGTAGGTTGCCTTTCGCCACCGAGCTTTTGATAGAAATAATAACCAAGGCGCAACTGGTAAAAATCATGATAGCAGGTACTATGCGTAGCCAGCGCCCTTGCCGTGGCCGCACTTGAGCCAATGGGACAGCGAGCATAGGTGCAATGAGTATCAGCCACGGCAGGGCAAAACGATAGCCAAGCTCAGCTTGAGCAGCTATTACTGGTCCACCCGCATTGTCGGTAGTAAGCTCAGGCGTTGAAGTGTTCGCAGATAAAGGTAAATCCCTTCCTGTTGCTACTTTCCATAATACGGCCAGTGGCTGCGTCGCCACATTGTCCTCACTGACAACATCTGCTGGTGGGCGCTCAAGACTGATACGATAGCGCTCAAAGCTCACTTCATTATAAACCAAGCTATCAGCATCTACCTCATAACGGCGACCCTGATACAAGTCCAGCTGTGTCTTGTTGCTGTTCTCAACACCTTGAACTTGTACCGCGCGTTTGGCCATCACTAACGTATCTCGCTTAGGATCTGAGCTGGTACTAACTACATTAGATGTACTGTCAGATAACGTGTCGTCGCTGCTGATTACATCTTTATATGTGATGACCGTTTCACTCTCAACGTCGCTCTCATTGTCGCTAACTGCGCCATTTTCTGCATGAACTTCATTAGACTGGGTAGCGGCTATAGGATTGGTAAGACTGGTGACAATCTTATTATTTTCTAAATCTAACTGATCTTCAGCATTTTTTTCATTAATAGCATTGGAATGGGTTAAATCTTCTGACAATGCCTCGCTAATGGGCAGTGCCGATGCTGTCTGGTCCTCTAACTGTTCCTGTTGAAACTGTTCCTGATGATTGGCATTGTCGTCACTCGCTGTATTTGGACCCAAAGCTTGGTCTTTACTGCTGTTATCAGCAGTCTGTATCAAGATAACATCTTGTAATTCTGTTCTATCCTCATTCATATCACCGACATATAAATGATAATCCCCACTACTAATAAACTGCTGCGGCCTTATCAAATCAAAAGCACTACTCAATGATTGCTGCTGCCAAATGGTGTCTGTATTGCGCACTCCCCAAGGCTTTGCATATAACGATAACCCTGCTTCCACTATAATTAAAAGAACGATAAGCGGCGTCATTAATCGTGCCAATCGGCCGCGCGAAATACCGCTTCCATTTAGTACCGCCATTTCATGATCGACATAGAGTCGGCCAAACACTAGCATAAGCCCAATAAAGAAGGATAAGGGCAATACCAATTCTAGAAAATAAGGTAAGTTGTAGCCGATAATAGCAAACAGTAAGCCTACGTCTAAACGCCCTTCAGCAGCAATGCCAAAGTAGCGAATCATACGTCCACCCAATAGCAATACAAGCAAAAACCCCAAGACTAATGCGGTAGTCGAAGCCACTTGCTGGGTCATATAACGGCGTAAGATCACAGGCACACTCGGTTATTATAAAAATTGAGGATTGACGAATATTGTTAGAAGTCGTTTTGTATAGTCAGCAACCGCCTAAACGGTTACGGTTTTAATCATGCTAGGCTACATGAGCAGTACTTAAACTTGCTCGCTTTAATGCAGTCACTTTAAAACAATTAACATAAATATTTAGAGAGCATAATGACAAAATCGGTATCATATTTCTACTAAGCCAAAACACTAAGCGTACATTATAAATGCTATTTAAAGATATGCTAGAGCGTATCTTTAATAAAACTACTCTTAATAAAACTACTCTTAATAAAACTACGCGGTTAAAACTTAACTAGACTACATATGACCTATAGCGTGTGGTTCAAAAAATGTAGCATTTCATCAATATAAGCCATAAATAAGAGCTATCAATACGCGCATTAAGTCCAAGTAAGTTTAAGCTTAAGTTCGGTGCATATTTTATCATGACTGTTATCAGATTATCGTAGCTTAGATGTCAATTTTGATAACTGAATTTAGATAGCAGCCTATATAGGAGCATTAGGTAGCAGCATATAAATGTATAGGTCAATATGTAGGGCAATATGTAGAGTAAATTAGCTAGCCTCTTGAGGGTTTGTTATGAGGTTGGATTAAGTGCTCATGTTGCTAATATGTCTGATATGTTAAACTATCTTGTACTAATTTGAGCGGTTTACACCGTATGCTATGCATTCATAATACTAATAATATATACCTTATTGTATATAACTTGATGTATAGATAGCGGCTCAACTCTCACTACGTCATTTAACAATAAAAAGAGGATTTATAATGAGTTTATCAATATCTGTAATAAATACCCTACCTAAACCAAAAAAACTATTAAAAAAGACGCCAAACGTAGACCAGAACGCTCAATTGCTGGCTGTTTTTATTGACGAAGATGGCAAGATACTGGGGCATGATGAAGGCTTGTTTGACGCCTATCTACCCCGCATTAAAGGTTTAATTGAAGCAGCGAATTTTAAAGGAAGAGTTGGTGAAACTGTCGCTGATTTTGCACTGGCGTCAGATGCCAAAAAAGCACCGTTACAGCTATTATTAGTTGGTATCGGTGATATCAACAAGCTAAGCAACAGTAAGGTACAAAAAATTACTTCAGCACTATACAATGCGGCTTACAAACGAGTGGATGAGCTTACGCTTGCTATCGCCGATGTTATTTCTGCTGAGACCAATCATCAGTTTGTTCTTGAACTATTAAATGCAAGCTATCGTTTTGATAAATACAAAGCCAAACGCTCAGAGCCTGCCCTGCATCAAGTCAATATTTTATCGCACTCGTTTGACCAAGCGTCTGTCGATTATGCCCTTGCCGTACATGATGGTCAGTCACTTGCCCGTGACGTTGCAAACGAACCAGGTAACGTTTGTTTCCCAGAGTTTATGGCAGATGAAGCGCGCGTGCTGGCAGAACATTATCCGGATTTATTAAAAGTTACTGTACTGGGTGAAAGCGAGATGGAAGCGCTAGGAATGGACTGCTTCTTATCCGTCTCACGTGGTTCTGCGCGTGAAGGTCAACTGGTTATTATGGAGTATCAAGGTAATAACCAAACCTCTGATAATACTCCTGTTGGACTGGCAGGCACCTTGGCTAAAAACGTGAAAGCTGTCGTAGACAAATTACCCAAAAAAGCCACCAAAGGTAAAGCTAACAAAAAAACTGGCCAAGATACTGCTGGCCAAAACACTGATAGCAACACCGCTGCAATAGTTAATAAAGATGCGCCAATCGTATTGGTAGGTAAAGGCGTTACTTTCGATTCAGGGGGTATCTCAATCAAGCCAGGCGCTGCCATGGATGAGATGAAGTTTGATATGGGCGGATCTGCGTCGGTACTGGGTACCATAAAAGCGTTATGTGAAGCACGTCTTCCTATTAATGTTGTGGGCGCGCTGGCATGTGCAGAAAATATGCCATCAGGTGAAGCCACACGTCCAGGTGATATCGTCACCGCAATGAATGGTGATACGGTTGAAATCCTAAACACTGATGCAGAAGGACGTTTGGTACTGGCTGATACTCTATGCTATGTACAGCGTTACAACCCGCGCGCTATTATCGATGTCGCCACGCTTACTGGCGCTTGCGTGATCGCCCTTGGGCACATCCGCTCAGCGGTTTATAGTAACGATGAAGACGTGTTGTTCGAGCTTGAAAATGCTAGTAATCAATCTGGCGATCTGATATGGCATATGCCACTTGATGATGAGTATCAAAGCCAGCTTGACTCGCCAATAGCAGACCTTCAAAATATTGGCGGACGTCCTGCAGGCTCTATCACAGCGGCTTGTTTCTTATCTCGTTTTGTTAAAGATGACCAAGCATGGGCGCACTTAGATATCGCCGGCACGGCGTGGAAATCAGGCAAAGAGAAAGGCGCGACGGGTCGTCCTGTACCTTTATTTATGCAATATCTTAAAAACTTAGCTCATTCTTAATGCAAGCTAATTCTTAGTATCCGCTCTTTTTTGAAGTAAGCTCATTGGGTTCTATGAGCTTTGCTTTATGAGCACATTCCTATTAAGTAGGTGACATGCAAATTAGCTTCTATGTCTTAAGCGATGCTTTTATTTCTCAAGATAAAACAGTCGCTAACACTGAGTCAAATGAGCAGAGCACTGCTTCAGCGGTTAATGCTGAGGCGGTGCTTAATTTTGTCTGTAAATTAACGCAGACTGTCCTTAAAAAAAGCGAGATGAGTTTGGTAATTGTTGATGATGATACTAAACGGCTAAATCAGCTTGATACAGCGCTATGGTCATTTGATCCAGTGAGCTTTGTCCCTCACAACTTATTTCTCCCTCACAACTCAATTGAGCTTGATAGCGGTGGACACCTTAGCGCCTCAAATAATGGCGCTGCTATAGCTACGACTGATGCTGAAACTAATGATGAAACAGATCCTAAAATTGATGCTGAGCAATTGTCCGCTCCTGTAACTCTCATTTCAAATTTTCCTAATGGATTTGATGGTGTTGTACTCAATCTTGCGGCGACCGCACTCCCTTTGACTAACTTATCTATATTACCTGATCGAGTGTTAGAAATTATCACGCCTGATGAAACCAGCAAGCAGCAAGGCCGTGACAAATATCGAATTTATCGCGATTTGGGTTTTGAACTCAAGTATTTTCCTATTAACTGATGTATTAGTGGTAAGCCAAGCTAGTTATTATAGTCAGCGAACACCTAAACGGTTACGGCGTTAATCTCGCTAAGCCTACAGGTGTAGCATTTGCACTCGGTTGCCTTGTCACCATTTTAGACTTCATTGACTATAGTATCTTAATAAAATGTGATTTAAAACAGATTACCTATAGATATAGACTGGAATAGGCAAACAATTACATAAGCAAAATATCTCTATCAGTAAAATACCTCTATTTATCATATATTTTGTCCATATCTCGTTCAAAATTTTGCAGATAAGGTCATCTTTTGTATAATCGGTTCACAGATTGAATCCTTAAGCATCTTTTATTAGAAATCTTTTATTAAAAACCTGTTATTAGAGACCTATAGGAGTGTCGATAAGTGCTTATTCGATTCATCCTCTATACATTTAGATAATACCCTTTATTCGGAGCGTTTATGAATGCCATCGTTAATATGTACCAACGTATAGGACTGGTGCCACTTATTGTTGTTGGGCTGGTGATTGGTGTCTTGGTAGGGTGGCTGTTACCTTCGGTAGGTATTGCACTGGGCTTACTTGGATCTTTATTTGTCGGTGCTTTAAAAGCAGTGGCGCCAATCTTAGTATTTGTGTTGGTCATGGCCGCCATTAGCCAACACCAAAGTAAAAGCAAGGTTCATGTTAAGCCAGTACTCATCATGTATATATTTGGGACTTTTCTCGCTGCATTGACCGCGGTTACAGCGAGCTTTTTATTTCCAACTGAACTTATAGGTCTCAACACGATTGAGGCAGTTGTTGACCGAGCGCCTCCTACAGGATTACAAGAAGTATTAACGACGCTGTTGATGAATTTGGTGGATAATCCGGTTAGTGCAGTGGCCAACGCCAACTATATGGGCATATTAGCATGGGCGATAGTGATAGGATTTGCCTTACGCAAAGCGTCCACAACCACCCGTACGATGGTATCAGATTTGGCAGAAGCTATTTCTAGTGTGGTGCGCTTTGTGATTGCTTTTGCCCCTCTTGGTATCTTAGGTTTGGTGGCTAATACAGTCGCCGAAACTGGTTTTGATGCACTATTAGGCTATGCGCGATTGCTGGCCATATTATTGGGTTGTATGCTATTTATAGCGCTGGTGGTAAACCCAATTATTGTGGCATTTAATATTCGTAAAAACCCTTACCCCTTAGTGTTTCGCTGTCTAAGAGAATCTGGAATTACCGCCTTTTTTACCCGCTCATCTGCGGCGAACATTCCTGTCAATATGAACCTTGCTGCTAAGCTTGGTTTGGATGAAGATACCTATTCGGTTACCTTGCCCCTAGGTGCTACTATTAATATGGCAGGTGCGGCAATCACTATTAACGTTTTAACCCTCGCTGCAGCGCATACGCTAGGCATTCATGTAGACTTTGGTTCTGCCCTTCTATTAAGTGTGGTGGCTACGGTTAGTGCGTGCGGTGCTTCTGGTGTGGCAGGGGGCTCATTGCTGCTGATTCCTTTAGCGGCGAGTTTATTTGATATACCTAACGAAGTGGCGATGCAAGTTGTTGCAATCGGATTTATTATTGGTGTGGTTCAAGATTCGGCAGAAACTGCGCTTAACTCCTCTACCGATGTACTCTTTACTGCGGCCGCTGATCCTATTATGAAAAGATAGCGTTATTATAAAAATAACTAAACAAACACGCTTAAAACCTATAGTCAAACAAGTTTAAAATGGTGACAAGTCAACCTAGTGCAATTAATGCCCCACCATGAGAGGGTAGGCTTAGCGAGGTTAACGCCGTAACGGTTTAGTAGCTCGCTGACTATAAAAAGCCTCATCAGTCGATGAGGCTTTTATGTGCAACAAGTATTAAACATTAACACTGTACTGACTATTTGATTGTACATCGAATTGATTGTGCATCGAATTGATTGTGCATCGACTATAGGCTTGTGCACCCACTATTGATCGATATCAATCTCGATTATCTGCTGGCTACTATCTTGTGATTCCCATTGGCGCTTAAACTGGCGTAGCTGCTCTACTTCATCCAACAATTCTAGAATCAAGCCAATAGCAGGAATACTGGCATCAAAATCGCGGCTTAAGCGAGATGCACGGCGAACGGTAGCCAGTTGATACCCCGTGAATTTACGAGAGTCTGGCACATCATATTCGATCACATTTTCTTCAATTAAGGCCATAACCCAATCGGGATTTTGTCCGCATGCTTGAATAAGCTCATCTAAGGTCATGATAATGTCATTAAATTCATTAGAGTGTCGCATGGTCACATCCTTTTTATTATTATGCTATCTGTTTTATCGGTTTATAATATTTTAAGCTGCAAACCTTATTAACGCTTTATACTGGTACCTGCAAAGCTTGCTTTTAATGCATCAAATGCATCTTTTTGGGCGTCTGTCGAAACTTTTGGATTAACAATGTTTAGCGTTAGGTACAAATCCCCTGGGTTTTTGGCAGGAATACCTCTATCTTTTACCCGTAAGTGACTGCCTGATTTACTATCTTTAGGAATGCTAACGCCCAACGTGCCAGCAGGCGTATTGACATTAATCTTCTCGCCCAGTGCTGCCTCCCATGGTGTGATATTGACAGTTTGATAGACATCGGCCCCTTCTAAGCGAATATTGCTTGGGTGATCAATGGTAACTTTTAAAAATAAATCACCATTTTTACCGCCGGCATAACTGGCAGCACCTTGTCCACTTAAGCGAATTTGCTTACCCTCGGTAATACCTTTTGGAATTTTGATTTTTAACGTCTTTTGCTCTTGAGCAATAGTGCCATCGGACTGTCTGGTAGGCACATTTAATTTGATACTATAATCATCACCTTTATACACAGAAGCCAAGCTCACTGAAATCTCAGCATGTTGATCTTGCCCAGGCGTTGAACCAGACTGATCAAAAGCGCCGCTAAACTGCTCGAAACCTTCAAAGCCAGAAGTGCCAGATTGCTTAGATTGCGGACCTGACTGCGCACCGCCGGCACCAAAAGCAGAAAAGATATCATCAAAGCGGAAGCTGCCACTACCAAAGGGCGCCCCCTCACCAAATTGATCTTTAATATCCTCCCATCTAAACCCACCAGACTGATTACCGCCGCCGCCAAAACCGCCTGTAAATCCGCCACTTCTACCAAATGGGCTGGATTGAACAGCGTCATACTCTGCGCGTTTTTCTTCATCTCTTAGGGTTTCATACGCATTATTAATCTCTGCAATCTTTTCATCGGCATTGGGTGCATCGGACACATCCGGATGATATTTTCTCACCAGTTTGCGATACGCTTTTTTGATTTGCGCTTCTGTCGCATCTTTACTCACGCCCAAGATATCGTAAAAACTCTTTTCTGCCATTGTTTTTATCCTTAAGATGACTGTGCTTTTATTATGAGTGATGAATGGATATACATTAAAGTAATTTCAAGTGACAAGTAGCTATGAGGTCTATTTAGTACCTATTCATTTTTTACTTTTCATGTTTTTATATTTTTAAAACTTTAAACTTTAAACTTTAAACTTTAAACTTTAAATTTTAAATTTTAAATTTTACCAATAATGATGCCAGGCTACATTCGCGTTCATGCCTTCTTGATCAGGTAGATTGTCATTTTGAGTATGACTTATGCGTAGTCTAACGTCGTCATTTTTTGCAAGCTGTTGACGCAATGCCAGTTGCGCTTTTGCAACTGCGTCTTCGCCTTTACGTATCGTATGATGATAACTAAGCTCTGCTGCCTGACCACCGCTTTTGATACGCATACCAAATTCGATACTGGCGTCTATTTTATCCTGCTGATCATGAAATACCGCATTGGTCATCACATAACCTAATGCTTTATCGCCGAACATAGCGCCGCCACCAATACCCCCTTTTAAATAAGGGCGATGAGCATTGTTATTGAAAGGATCGGTTCGTGCCCCTGTTTTTAACTGCCAAGACAGTTTGGGCTCGCCTGCCAATGGTTGAGCCAAATCTTCGATTTGCTGCATGTCCAAAAAGACAAAATCGTTAAGCGTCCAAACATGTTCATCCCAATCATACGCGGCAGTGGTCTTAACAGCTTCAAAGCGCTTGTTAATATCTGTATAACTATTTAAAGGGTCTTTAACAAACAAGGACAGTCCAATTTGGGCCAAATCTTTTGACAGTGTTATCTGAGTTTGCGCCGTTTTATTACTCAGCGCAGGAGACGGCTTATTGGGAACCTTTAAGTTAGCAAGCGCATCACTTTCTGGCAATTTAAAACGCTCACTGATCAGCCGCTTCTTAAACGCTTGTCTTTGGGGCGTATCTTCTTGAGAGAGCTTATAGGTCTGGTGCAATATTAAATAATCTAACGTGAGTGTTTTTTGATGGTCATCAAACGACTCTAAGTCATCCAAAGCATTCAAGACATCAATTGAAGATTTGTCCTTAATCCTTATAATCTCATTCACTTTTTGCTGTACAGGCTTGGGCAGTTGCCCAAAAGTGTGCCTAAGCTGTGTTTGCTCTGATGGCATATAGCGTACCGAGGCAATCAAGGGGTCTGATGCAGTGTCATCATACTCAATCAACTGATCAAACACATAATCTGGCGCATACCACGGCCCCAAACGATCTGTAGTTTGTATATCACTAATCAGTTCGAGTATCTCACCTGAGCGATAGCCGCAATTTTGTTTGATGAAATAGTAATCAAAGCGTGCAGACTTGGCTTCATATAAATGATAATTTAGCAGCTGCGTGTCAAAATCATCTAAATTAAGCTCATACTCCCACATATCACGCTGTTCACTTTTGGAATACACCGCATCTTGTTTAAAAAACTCCGCTTCTGCAAACCCTGCATCGTATATACCAAACAAGCCTTTTATGGCATATAACACCCCATTTTCATTAGGGGGTATGCGAGCACCAAAATTATATGAATTATTCAATAAGTCTTTACTTGATAGCGTGCTGTGTGAAGATTTCGTTATAGCAGATTCCGCCATAGTTGAGCGGCTAGGGTCATTGGTTTTGACCAGTACGTGACCGAATGAGGAGGCAGGATTTTTTAAATAATTACTTACCAGCATTAAGCTGATACTTTGATTGGGGTTAGGCAATTGAGAACATTGGCTAAGATCGATATTCAAAGAATCGATATGATGGTTGAGCCAAAAATAGCGTGCAGGAAACTGACATACCACATCTTTATTATTGCGCTGCGCCACTATGGCTACTAACTCTTTGTAAGGATCAAAATCACGAGCATCCGTATCTTGTGAATGTGTTAAATAAAACCCATCGGAGATAACCTCGGCTTTACCGTTTTTATAAAACAGTAAATGTTGCCACTGTTTGTGTTCAGCGAGCTGTTTTAGTCTGGTCGTGTTTACGCTAATATGATTTAACGCTTGAAGCTCTTGCAGCGACTGACGTTGACCGAGTAACGGGGTGCTGTCATCGACTTTATTGCTTTGTATGCTTGAGCCTATGGAAGGCGAAAGATCGTGTTTAAGGGTATTGACATGGCTATTGGTATGATTATGGCTATTGACACTGCTAATATGGTCATATACAGGCGTGCTTTGCACAGCGTCAGTCTTGTCTGGCATATTAGTAGCGGCTATCGCATTTAACCCCATCATACCTGAAATAACAATACCAACAAATGGCATAACTGTGGCGACTCTATAAACATTCATACCTATCAAACTACTTACCACTCCCTTATTACGGTATATAGTGTTCCTATCCAACATTATGCCTTGTTATACCTTTTTTAAAAGACAACCTATTTTTGTAAAACTCGCTAGACTTACTATGTGTAGCGTTTGCGATCATTTATCGTTTTACTTGATAATTTAATTGTCAGATTTTGTATTCTCTATAAATCTTACCATTTAAACATCAAAAACAATGTCATCAAAAAGCAATGTCATCAAAAAGCATAGCATCAAAAAGCACGTAAACCACTTAGTTTACGTGCTTTTAATATCATTATAAAGCTATCTATAAAGCGCCAATATATTCGCTCGTCAAATTACATAGCGCAGCTGTTTTGAACAATGCTATATAATGCTTGTGCGTTTTGATCTTGAGTTGCAGTGGTGTATGCAGATGATTGCGTATACTGACCATATTGTGCACGTACACCTGCTACAGAATCACAGTTAGCAACATCTTGTAGGGCTGATAAATGCGCACCTTGTCCTGAAGCTAAGTCTTTTTCGACACTTGGGAATGCTTCATTAATTAAGACTGCGGCTCTTACGTTACCACCTTGACACTGGTCAGGTGACATAGAGTCAGAGATTGCCGCTGTCGTACCTAAATCCCATGTAACGTTACTTATAATAGCTAAGATCGGGCTTGAATTACCAAATAAAGCGCCGCCTAAACCACACTCTTTGTAGATTTGCTCAATCGTACGACCCGTTTCTTCTGACTTAAACTTTGAGCCTAGATCAGCATTAGCAGCGCCTAGTGGAAGCATAGCAGCAACAAGTGAAGCGATAGCAATTTTCTTTAACATATTATTTCCTTATAAATGCACTCTAAACTACGCACATTAATTAAATGAATGATAGATGTATGATATTTAACAGATTAAATAACTTTAATATCGGTCGATCTAATATTTAACACTTTGTTAACCTGTATTTCAATTTTACAATATAGTAAGCAGATAGCAAGAAAAAAATATATTGGCTTAACGTACTGATAAAAATTACTAACAATTATAGCGTATTTTTTATTAAGATTTTCTTATAACCTTATAAGGTTTAATACTTGTATGTTTAATTTAAGTTTTATAAATACATTTAGCTTACTAAGTATCAAAACCAATATTAAAATGCCAACCATATACTAGCTATCATACTGTTCAAGCTCAGTCATAGCCCCAAGAAGCGACTCTTCTAACTGTACTTGCTGCAGCTGAAAGCTTGCTTGCTCCTCTAATAGCTTGAGTAGTTTTTTCTTATTGTCCTCATCATATAGCGATGTATCGGTAAGCTTTTCTTCCAACTCGTTCAAACTAGCCGCCACGTTATCCAGTTTTTTTTCTGCTTGCTCTATACGTTTGCGTATAGGAGCGGTCAACTTGCGCTGTTCGGCAGCCAATTTGCGCCGCTCTTCTTTGCTTAACTGTGGGGCCTCTGCTTGAGCCTTGGCTTCTGCTACTTTTTTAGCCGCTTCTGCTTGCTTGGCAGCTTCATTTGATGCAGCTTTGGCATCACGCGTCTCTTTGGCCGCTTCTTTGGCATCTGACTTACGCTGCTCGGACAGCCATTTACCATAGTCAGAGACATCACCTTCAAACTCTTGTAGTTTGCCATTGTGTACCAAATACAATTCATCGCACACATTAGCGATCAATTCACGGTCATGCGATACCAGCACAACTGCCCCTGCAAATCCTTGCAGTGCCATGGTTAGTGCTTGGCGCATTTGTAAGTCTAAATGGTTGGTAGGCTCATCAAGAATCAGAACGTTAGGTTGTTGCCATACGATCAAAGCGAGCGTTAAACGGGCACGTTCACCCCCTGAAAACAGTTTACTGGGGGTATCAATACGATCACCACGAAAGTCAAAACTACCCAAGAACGAACGCAGCTCAGCATCTGAGGTTTTGCCAGCAATACGTCGCATCATAATCATCGGGGACGCTTGCGCATCCAAGCTGTCCATTTGATGCTGGTTAAAATAACCAATGTGCAGGGTATCAGATACTTTATAAGTGCCTGATAAAGGTGCAAGCTCTCCTACTAAGGCCTTGATTAAGGTCGACTTACCCGCCCCATTCATACCAAGCAACCCCAATCGGGTATCTGGCGTAATCTCTACATTCACATTCGTTAAGATAGGCGTGTCGCTGTAGCCAATATCAGCTGACTTCAATGAAATGAGCGGTGAGCTCATATGACTTGGTTCATAAAACCTAAAGCTAAACGGATTGTCGGCCATAACGGGGGAGAGGTCAGCCATACGCTCTAATTGCTTTATACGGCTTTGTGCCTGCTTAGCCTTGGACGCTTTAGCTCTAAAGCGTCGCACAAAATCTTCCAAATGTGCTTTGGTCTCTTGCTGCTTTTCATAAGCTTGTTGCTGCTGTGCCAATCGCTCACTGCGCGCACGTACAAACTGCGAGTAATTACCTGTATATAAGGTCAACCGGTGATTTTCTATATGCAAAATAAAGCCAACGGTTGCGTCTAAAAAGGTTTGATCATGGGAGATTAATAAGACAGTACCATCAAACTTAGCAATCCATTCTTCAAGCCATAAAATTGCATCTAAATCTAGATGGTTGGTCGGCTCATCTAATAACAGCAAATCAGCGCGGCTCATTAACGTTTTTGCAAGATTTAAACGCATGCGCCATCCACCAGAGAAATCATTAACAGACAGCTCATGCTGATTGGTCTTAAATCCCAGACCTGCCATAATTTGTGCCGCTGTCGTTGGGGTGCGGTAGCCATCAATATCATCAAAGCGCTGATATAGCTTTGCAATGTCATCATCACTTAAGCTATCGGGTTTGCTGATCTTTTGATTGATGTCATACCACTCTTTATCACCGCTTAACACGTAGTCAATAGCTGATTGCTCACTGCCGGCAACTTCCTGAGCCATATGCGCCACATCCCAGCCGCTTGGTATACTCACCGTGCCTGCATCTACGCTTAGTTCGTCTTGGGAGCGCTCACCCATTTGGGTTAATAACACGCCAAACAATGTAGATTTTCCGGTACCGTTATTACCGGTAAGCCCAACTTTTTGTCCTGGATGAATCTGGAAAGTGGCTTCTGAAAATAGAATCCGACCATCGCGTCGAACCCCAACATTGTTAAATTCGATCATGTTTTAATATCGCTTATGGTTATATTTGGGTGCATTGTAACGTTTTAGGGGATCAGATTTAAAATATTTTACGTATGAACGTCGTGTTTAATGAGCATTGTTCTTAATAAACATTGTTCTTGATGCACATTGTACGTGATGTTTGTTGTCTTTGGCTTATTTAATGAGTGAGACATCACACTCTATATTTATGGATAGTCATACGTTGAAAATCAAGGATTCACCCTCATTATGGTATACTAAACATTAATCAAATCAAATAAACGTAATATCAATAAGCTGCGATAAATTTGTGCCATTCTTAGCTTTATATTGACTGTTTAATAGTGGATGACATCGGTTTTTGCCCTGCAAGCTGCGAGCTAGCATCTTCCTACGGGCTGTTTTCTTAGACAATGTTTCATTATAGGCAGATAGGCAGCGTCTCTTTTATCTACAGACACTGTTGTCGTCAACAACTGATGGTATTAATATAAAAAAAGAGCGACAGATGAATAACAAGCGCTTATCGAAATTACGCAAGTGAAGTAGTAAGCTTTACGAGGATATTATGACAACCATTACTTTAACTGACAGTGCTGCTAATAAAGTCCGTAAACTACGTGAAGAAGAAGGTGATGATAGTCTTATGTTACGCGTTTATGTGACGGGTGGTGGCTGTTCAGGCTTTTCTTATGGCTTTAACTTTGCTGATGAAGTTGGCGAAGATGATGCCAATTTTGACAATCGAGACGTTACCTTATTGGTAGACTCTTTAAGCTATCAATACTTGCAAGGCTCTACCGTAGATTATACTGAAGGCTTAGAGGGCGCACGTTTTGTGGTCACCAATCCAAATGCGACCACTACTTGTGGGTGTGGTTCCTCATTTTCTATCTAACTTAACGTTTTGTATTTAGCTAATAGCTCTGTATTCATCTAGTTTAGGTCATGAACGATGCATGGTTGAAAGGTTTTAAACCTATTAAGCTTTATTTATGACGCCATAAAATTAAGCCTTAACGCTTATAACTTATAAAAATGCCCTTTAAACATGGTTATTCCATGTCATTTTAGCCGCAATATCTTTTATTGATGTTGCGGCTATTTTTATGCCTTAATCCTACCGTTGTTTATTATAAGATTATCTGGTTTGCAGTTATTTAATATCGTTCAATGCCCAGTCATTTCATAGTCGTTTTATAGTCTTTTCATACAAGCTTACGAATAAATAAGTATTAAAATACTATGAACCTAGTTAAACCTGCTAGTAATACAGAATAGACACGTTATAATATGCGGTTTGCGCTATTGACTGCCTATTTTTAAAAGCCATTATTTATCGAACAATTGATATAGGCTCTTTTGACTATCTATTGTAACCGTACATGATTTTTTTGCGGCATTGAGCTAAACTAAATTAGGGCGTGTCCCAATTTGGTTGATGAGGCTAAAGATGAGAGACTTTAACTGGTTGAACCCAAACCGCAAAAATGACACGTTTATATCGACACCCCTATAATAATACTGACAATAACACTTTTAATAACACTTTGCATCATCTGACTAGACTTTGGATCGTCTAATTAGAGAGTAGCAAACGATGAGTTTTTTTTAATTCTGAGATGACTGTATGACTGATATTACAAATCCAAATAATTCAATAATGCCTTCTTGGCTAACTAGCAAACATTTGGAAGGTATGCTACGTGGCGTTGAGAAAGAAGGGCTGAGAATGCAGCCAAATGGTTATTTGGCGCAGACACCTCATCCAGAAGCACTCGGCTCTAAATTAACCCATCCCTATATCACCACAGACTACTCAGAAAGTCTGCTCGAACTCATTACGCCGCCTAAATCAAGCGTTCACGAAATGCTCAAAATGCTACGTGAACTTCATGTGCTCGTATATCAGTCTATGGATGAGGGCGAGCTTATGTGGCCGCTATCAATGCCCTGTATGCTGTCATCCGATGATGAAGATATTCCATTAGCAGATTACGGCAGCTCTAATGTCGGCCGCCTAAAAACCTTATACCGCAGCGGGTTAGGTGTCCGCTATGGTCGCCGTATGCAAACGATTGCTGGTCTTCACTACAACTTATCATTCGGCGATGATTTGTTTAAAGCATGGCGCGATACGTTGCCTAAAGGCGCTCAAGGCGAGTCATTGACTGAATTTAAGAATATTAAGTACTTAGGCCTTATTCGTAACTTTAAACGTATGAGTAGCTTAGTGCTATATTTAACAGGGGCCAGCCCTTCTGTGTGTCCTTGTTTCTTGACTGGCCGCGAGCATGACTTAGAGTTAATGAATAAGACCACTTATTACAAACCCTATGCCACAAGCCTACGTATGGGACGACTTGGCTATACCAATAGCGTACAAGATCAGCTCGATATTCGCTATAACACGCTACCTGAATATATTGAAGGGTTACGCCGCGCTATCAAAACGCCTATGTCTAATTTTAGTAAGTTAGGATTAGATGATGCCGATGGCAATCCAATTCAAATTAATGACCATATCTTACAAATTGAGAACGAATATTATAGCCCAATTCGTCCAAAACAAATCGCCAAATCAGGTGAGACGCCAAGCCATGCGCTTGAGTCACGAGGCATTGCTTATGTGGAATTTAGAGCGGTTGATTTAGACCCTTATAGTGACATCGGTATTCGCTTAACGACTGCCTGCTTCCTTGAAGTACTGGCACTATATTGTTTGATGAATGACTCACCAGAGTTATTCCCTGCTGAAGAAGATATATTGGCCGAAAATCTAGAACGTGTGGTCAATCAAGGATGCAAACCTGATCTTACCCTTAAAGCAAACGGTCAGGAAATAGATTTTAAACAGTGGATGAAGCAGCATTTAGAAGCGATGCTACCCTTTGCTAATCTACTTGACGCCCACTATGGTGGCAACCATTATCGCATTGCCCTTACACTGATGTTGGGTAAGTCTACCTATCCAAAAACCAGCCTATCAGCACAGGTATTAACTGATACTGAGCGTTTAGGAAGCAGCTGGCAACTGGGGCAAACCTTAGCTGTACAACACCGTGATAACATCATGAAAAGTACGTTAAGTCCCAAAACTCAAGCCCAATATGAAGTTTTGTCTGAAAAGTCATGGATTCAGCAGCACGATATCGAACAGAATGAACAACAAAGCTTTTATGATTTTATTCAGCAGTATCGCTAATGCTCAAGGTATATAACCGCTTATAATATTTGCATTTACCTGATTTACACGCATATCTTTATGCGCTTTAAACTTGTAAACGCTTTTTTTATCGTTAAAATAAAGCTATTTATATTTACTCAACCCATACTGCCTAGCCCTCTCATTTAAGAGCATTGCCATAGGCTGCGAAGGAGCCGCTTTAATGCAGCGCTTATTCTCATATCGGATTTTGAACCTACTTCTCGTCGTCGCTTCAGTTGTTGCCATGGCATTTGCCATATTATATTTACAGAATTATAAGGGTCTTCCACCTTGTCCGTTATGCGTCTTTCAGCGTTTCGGTCTTATTGTAATGGGTATTTTCGCACTCTTAGCAGCGCTCTTTAATCCGAAACAAAAGTGGGTACAACTTATTTTGTGGATAGGGTCTATGGCTGGTATTTTATGGTCAGCTGGGGTAGCCGCGCGTCATGTCTGGTTGCAGCACTTGCCTGCGGATCAAGTGCCGTCATGCGGCCCTGGACTGGACTACTGGCTAGAAGCATTACCTATGAAAGAGGTGCTTAGTCAGGTACTTTCAGGATCGGGTGAATGTGCTGAAATAAGCTGGTCATTTTTAGGATTATCAATTCCTGAGCAAGCGTTAATCTTGTTTAGTCTCTTAGTTTTGGTTAATCTAGTCATTTTAGGGCGCATTACTGTTAAACGCACGCTTTAATGGTTTAAAATTTTTTCAGTGACTTTAAGCAGCTGTTTTTAAGAACAGGCTGTGTAGAAGCTAGCTTAAGTAATATAACTGTATAGCTTAATAATTTAACCATCATCCAAATTATTACAGACAACTTAACATTTAGAGGTTTCATGCACGTTCATATTTTAGGTATTTGTGGCACATTTATGGGTTCACTTGCATTATTAGCACGTGACTTAGGTCATAACGTAACGGGATCAGATGCTGGTATTTATCCGCCCATGTCCACCCAACTTGAGCGTGCAGGGGTCACCATCCAAGAAGGCTATGATGCTGACCATTTAAAGCCTGCACCTGATTTGGTCATCGTAGGCAATGCCATGAAGCGTGGTATTGATGCCGTTGAATATATGTTGAATACAGGTCTACCCTACACCTCTGGTCCTCAGTTTTTGGCTGAGCATGTGTTGCAGTATCGTCATGTACTGGCGGTGGCAGGCACCCACGGCAAGACTACAACGACGACGATGCTGGCTTGGGTATTGCATTACTGCGGTATCGATGCTGGGTTTTTGATTGGTGGTGTGCCGCTGGTTGACAGTGAGGATGAAAAGCTAAACCAAGTTTTTGCTCATAGTAGCTATTTAGGTGCTGATAAAGCTAGTCAGGATGAACGCGGCTACTTTGTGATAGAAGCCGACGAATACGATTCTGCCTTTTTTGATAAACGCTCAAAGTTCGTTCATTATCGACCGCGTACAGCTATTTTGAATAACCTAGAATTTGATCACGCCGATATTTTTAAAGACTTAGACGCTATTCAAACTCAATTTCACCATATGATTCGTATGATTCCTAGCGGCGGTCGAATCATCATGCCGGGTCATACTCAAAGCTTAGAGACGACAATAGATAAAGGATGTTGGACTCCTATTTGGCGCACTGAGATTGTAGATACCACACAGGTCTCTAGCGGTTTTGAGGATTGTGCTTGGAAAGCTAAGCTCATTGAAGAAGATGGCAGTCAGTTTATAATTCACTTTCAAGACGCTAACGGTCCCTCTGCCCAAGGTGACGTCAACTGGGGTATGAGTGGACGCCATAATGTAGAAAATGCAATGGTTGCCGTAGCGGCAGCTTATGATATCGGCATTAGTGTTGAAGACGCTTGCGCCGCTTTATCTAAGTTTTCAGGAATAAAGCGGCGTATGGAGCTAATTGCTGACTTTGAGCACACCTCAGACAAGCATAACAGCCGAGTTCAAATATTCGATGACTTTGCTCACCATCCTACTGCGATAACCACTACCTTAGATGGCGCTAGAAAAAAACTTAAGTCTGCTAAAATCTGGGCTATTATAGAGCCGCGCAGCAACACTATGAAATTAGGCGTACATAAAGACAATCTAGCGGCGTCTGCTGCACTGGCAGATGAGGTGATTTGGTATGAGCCTGCAGGTCTGGAGTGGGGCCTAAAGCAAGTTATCGATGAGGCTCAAGGCCTTCATAATTATCAGTATGTTATGAACGACACCCAACAAATAATCGATCATATCTGCTCTCAAATTGGTCAAACTGAACAAGATGATGCCATTATTATCATGTCAAATGGCGGGTTCGAGGGGATTCATCAACGTTTGCTAAAATGTTTCGAGCAAAGTTAGTTTAAATATAGTCTAAACCTAGCTTTAATTCATATCGTATAGATTTAAAATAGCCGCTAACCTCATTTATAGCGGCTTTTTTTGTTTTGTCCAATACACCCAATTTTTATGAATAATAAATAGAAGATAATTTAACTCGATATATGATAATCAACACTTCGTAAACTATTATTTAATAATTGAAGCCATTTTTTAAAGTGCCTCAATATTAGAATTAATATTCTATTCCGATTTTAATTATTCAGAAGTTTTAAACAATCTAGAGTATTAATGCTATCTGCATCCTTTTTGCGTCTATTTTCAAGTATTCGTATGTATAATGGCTGATGAGACAAACTTAAGTGATAAACTTCTTCTTCAAATGCTTCTGGATACTTTACGTCGGCTCTATAGGGATGATATTCTTCTAACAATATATTACCCACGCATAAAGCATCAATAATTTCAGAGTTTAGATAACCATCTCTAGTTTCATAATCTTTAGCCCATTCGATATTATACAAATTATTTAGACCATCTATATATGATAATCTACGAATTAAGTTACTATATACTTCATGAGCTATAGCGTTCTCTTCTTGAGTTTCAGCCAACATGAATAATTTTTTATCGTTCCTAATAGATGAATAAATGACTATCAAATTTTCATAATTTTGAGGGTTATCTTTACAATTATTTTGATCCATAATAGTTGAACAGGACGCTATTAATAGAGCAATACTAAACATGACTAAAGGTTTCATAAGTTTACCTTAGAACCGTGGGTTTTTACTTTCGTACCATATACCGTATGTTTTTCTCTCTTTGATATCTGACAATCTATTAATTCGTTTATAGTTATTGTGTTCACTTTTCACTGCAACTGCCTCTTAATGATATTCTTTGTTGAAGATTTTAAAAAATGTTTCTTCGTTAAATATTGAGGGACCTTTATTCATAACAATTCTCATAGATTGTTCTAATATTTGGTAATCCTTCAATGTTTTTTTAGTAAGCTTAAAAGTACTATATGCACCTTTGATATTCATTGAAAGTGTACCAAAACTGTAGGTTGCCATGTGCATGATCGCTCCTTGAGCTTTATTAATTACAAGACTCATTACATAATTGTTAAATTCTATATACTTCATAGTATGGAAAGCATGAACTCTATTTTCATCTTTCCAGAAACCTTCAGTATATCTCGACAAATCTTCTGTTAAAGAAAATAGTAGTTAATTTCTTGCACTTTGGACAAATAACTTTATCGCCTTTACGAGAAATAGTACTCCATTATGAATTGAATGCAATGATACGGAGATGACGGTTCCACCATGATTGGTTTTTGCACCCACTGTTATGTACGCTACCATAGTCTAACCTTAATAGAATATCTTATTTAGGTTTAACATTGAATTATCTACTTGTGGAAAACCTTATCAAAACAAGTTTGTAATTCTTAAATTAGTTCAACATCAACGTTTGCTAAAACGTTTCGAGCAAAGTTAGTTTAAATATAGTCTAAACCTAGCTTTAGTCCATATCGTATAGATTTAAAATAGCCGCTAACCTCATTTATAGCGGCTTTTTTATGTTTTTTAGGAATATAAATGCTTTACGTCGATTCATTAGAAAATTACATTAAATGACACATTTAAAGACACTGTTTCTAATATAGAACGCCTTAGATAAACCCCAAAAATGGTCAACAAACCCATAGTATTTTAAGTTTAGTCGCTATAATTTGAGCTTGTAAAATTAAGAGTTAAAAAGCCCTCATATTTCAATCGAAACTATTAAAATGTTTATACAGATAATCTATCAAAACTACTAAAGTATAAACGGTCAGATTCCTAAAAAAATGTTAAAGTATTTACCCTAACTTGCATAGATATTAATAAATCTATACAAACTGTTAACGTTAAGCTGTTAAATGTCATCATAGATAGGATGATTCTCACACAGCACATACATGGTTAACAAACCTACCTTAGCGCTCTATCCGCTTATTGAATAGAATTTCAACTAGTTCGTCTATATAGGACAGCTAACTAGTATCTACTTGCTTTAATAGTTAAGTAATATAAGTATTAAATATATTGCTTAATATGGAAGTTATAATAGTTAATACTAAGAGTTTAAAGATATGTTTTAGAAAACATCAAACGCTTAAGCTTCATAGCTTTAGGTCTATAAGTAGGTTCTATTGTGCGAGCTCTATATAGTCTATAAACTTTATATTAAACACAAATTGATTAAGGAGAACATATTATGAATTTTATTTGGATGATTATCATAGGTTTGGTAGCTGGTCTTTTAGCGCGTGCCATTAAACCAGGTAACGACTCGATGGGCTGGATAATGACCATTGTTTTGGGTATCGCTGGTGCCCTAATTGGTGGATTCTTAGGTAGTATGCTTGGTATTGATGCAGACGGCGGCTTTATGGGTCTTGCCTTCTCAGTAATAGGGGCTATTATTCTATTATTTATCTATGAAATTATAACTGGTAAACGAAAAGTATAAATTAGAGTATATTTATTTAACTATGATGTATAGTAGATAAATATCTACAACAGATGATTAAAATGACATGGCTTAAGCAATAAATAACGCGAATAGCTAACTCGAATAAATGACTCAAGTAACTAACTAGGCGGACTTATTATTTAAGTCCGCTTTTTTTATGTGTTGATGTCTGAACAATATCCACCCTTCGGTATTTTATAATATTAAAAATCTTTTCTTAAATAATGCGTTATTAAACTATAGTCAAAGAAGTCTAAAATGGTTACAAGGCGACCGAGTGCAAGTATTGCTAGAGTAGGCTTAACGAGGTTAACACTATAAACGTTTAGTAGTTCGCTGACTATAGGTTCTTGTATAATTCGTAATAAATTATTCTTCACTCGTAGTGACAACTCATCATTCGCAAACGACAGTACTTTTGTATCGGTCATAAATTTAATTCATAACCAAACTGGCGTATAATAGAGACTGACTCTGCGCTTTAACAGGGCTTGATTTTTGATGTCCGCCCCCTCATCTACTAGCTTATGATTGCAAAGGGCTATTAATAAGCGGGTCAATGACCAACCATATCTTTATAATAAAGCCCTATACTTTCTTATAATTTCTAAAATTTAATTCATTTTTATCTAATAACGTGATCAATTATGGCCATATTACCAATATTAAGTTACCCAGACCCTCGTTTACGAACCATAGCTGAGCCTGTTAAAACCGTCGATGCGGATATTAAACAGCTAATCTCAGATATGGTTGAGACCATGTACGATGCCAAAGGTATTGGACTGGCGGCAACGCAGGTCGATCGTCATATTCAGCTCATCGTTATGGATCTGTCAGAAAATAACGACACCCCACGTGTCTTTATTAACCCTAAAGTCACACCGCTCATCGAAGATAAAAAGCCGTATGAAGAAGGCTGCTTATCTGTACCTGACGTGTATGATTCCGTCGAACGCCCAACCAAAGTTAAAATCGAAGCGCTAGATGGGGAGGGTAATCCTTTTGAAGAGATTGCCGAAGGGTTGTTGGCCGTTTGTATACAGCATGAAATGGATCACTTAAACGGGGTGTTATTTGTAGATTATCTATCACGCTTAAAACAAACACGGGCACGAGACAAAGTGCGTAAAGTGGTAAAGTTAAGAGAAAAACAGCTGGCGTCAACTAAAGCTTAACCTTTTGAACCTATATAGTTTGAGGCGTCATAGTCATGGTAAAAAATAAAACCTAATTAAGTCTAGTTAAGTTAAGCCCTACTGTTTTTATGTATTTTAAGTTAATACATTAAAACAGTAGGGCTTTTTAATAGCTTAAAACTAGGTAATGCACTGAACAATGTACGCCATCATAATCCCCAAATAATTTCCGAGTACATATCCAATGACCCCGATAGCTAGGCCTGGAAATAACAGAGCCTTGTTTTTAATTCTACTGGTAATCATTGGAATGAACGGTACTGACATCACGGCCGCCGAGCTTGTCACCACAAATGTATCGACATCTATTTTAAATATTTTACACAGTATGCCGTGTATGATTATTGACACAATCAAGGCCATGATAATATAACTAAACAAACCCCAGTTAAGCGTAGCTACGCCTGATAAGCTTGCCATACTGCCTGAGGTAAAACAAAATACGAGGATAAAAAACATACCCAATGGATAGCTAATGCGTAGTGCTCGAACTTTGGGTATACAAGATAATATCGCCCCAAACGTAGTGAGCATAATGACAGTAAATGCAGATTGCATTGGACCATTTAAAGGCAGGGATGCAAGCATAGAGATCGCTATACACAGTACTGATAAGCCTAACGCTATTAGCACTGAGCCGAACATTTTCTTATCGACCCATCCTGCATACATAGAGGCTTTATCATTGGATAAATGCATAAAATCGCTGTTTGTCTGATCATGCCTAATCTCTGTTAAAGGCTCTGGTAAAGAATCTTTTAATGTGTTTGGTAAAGAATCTGGTGCAGTATTATGATTAACTGCTTTTGTATTGCGGTCTTGATGTTTGGCAAATTTTGGTAAAAACATTAAGGCTAATGGCTTTAATACGGTCATGACTAATAACAAGTATACAGTTGAAATAAGAATATCGTAGGTCAACACTTCAATAAATAGCGTCTCATCAGCATCAATGGCAGCTTTGACCGCGCCGATATTCTGCCCACCTCCCGTATAGCCTCCTACCGTCATGCCTGCAGCTTGCCATATCAAAGCTACTTGATCTGCAAATATAAGTGACGTAGCGGCTGCTGCAATACACATTGATAAGCACGCCAACAAAAACCCTTTTAAGGCATTGCCTGAGAGTTTGAACGAGGCTGGTATATTGATTGAGAATAACAATAAGGGGATGGCAAGGGCGACGGAAATTTCTGAAACCTGAGTTTTGGCAAACGTTAACGCTGATAAAATTGATGACTCAGCAGGTTGATACAGGTAGGCAAAAAGCAGTCCTGCTGCAAATGCTAAAATAACCACACCTAACTTATCTAACCAAGCAAACTTTTGCGCCAGTAAGATAATCAAAACGGGTATAGAAAATAGTATGACACTAAACAAAGCGATCATTGAAAATCCTTTTTCATTTTATCGCTGATGGCTTATCTCAGAGAGCTTGACGCTATGAGAAAGTATGAGTGCTTAGGTTGTTTAATATAGTAGCTTCAAAGGCGTGTACCTATGCCCTTAATTATTATCAATCCTATGGCTGAAACTGAGTCGCTAATTACGGATTACGTATTAGAGATTATGTATTAGAGGTCATGTATTAGAGATTATGTATAAAACCCTGATTATTTTAAACCCAGCACATCCTGCATATCATAACGACCAGTAGACTGAGTAACTACCCAAGTCGCTGCTCGTACCGCTCCTGCTGCAAAGGTCATACGCTCGCGGGCGTGATGTTTGATTTCTACCATTTCACCATCGGCGATAAACATGACACTGTGATCCCCTATGATTTCTCCACCGCGAATAGCATGGATACCAATACTGCCTTGTTTACGCTCTCCTGTGTGCCCTTCTCGTCCGTACAGCGCCACTTCTTTTAAGTCCTGTCCACGTGCTTCTGCTGCGGCATTGGCCATCATATAAGCAGTGCCTGACGGCGCATCAACTTTATGCTTATGATGGGACTCCACCACTTCAATATCAGCGGTGTCCCCAAATGCTTTGGCCGCCATTTCAATAAGCTTTAAAGACACGTTGACGCCGGTTGAGTAGTTGCCGGCATAAACCACTGGGATTTGCCCGCAAGCTTGATCTAACGCTGCTTCTTGCGCCTCACTCAATCCTGTGGTTCCAATCACCATCGCCACATTATGCTTGGCACACAGTTGAGCATTCTGTTCGGTTGAGTCTGGCAGGCTAAAGTCTATTAACACATCCATCTTATCAAGCTGTGATTCTAAATCATCAGACAAGGCCACTCCATTTTTCTCAAGCCCGACAAGCTCACCTGCATCAACGCCTATTAAGCTTGAACCCTGACGCTCTATCGCTGCTGATAATGTAGTAGATTTATTGTTATTAATCGCTTCAATGAGCATACGCCCCATACGGCCTCCAGCGCCTATGATACCTACGCTAATTGTCTTAGAGCTCTGCTGTGTCATGGGTTACTCCTTTTATTATTTGATTACTTGGTATTAGGTTTATTTTGTTTATTAGGTTTAACGGTTATTTTATTTTATACGCCATTAATTTATACTTGGTTTAATTCATACTTGGTTTAATTCATACAGGGTTCAATTCGCACTTAATACGGTCAATATATAGTCAAAGAAGTCTAAAAGGGTTTTAAGGCAACCGAGTGCAAGTACTGCCGTCGTGGGGGAGCGAAGTGAACACCCTAACCGCTTAGTAGTTCGCTGAATATAGTACGAATAATTCTATCGAATGATAGCACGATTATATTTGTAGCTATATTAGTAGTTATATTTGTAAAAAGCTTTCTAGACTAAAAAGGGCCTGTAGGTTTCACGTGAAACCCACAGGCCAATATACAAAACTCAACTCTATAACAGCAACTAATTTAGATGCTGCACTGATGGTTCAAACCTAATCGAACAAATCGCTAAGCTTATCAAAGAAAGACTTTTTCTTTGGTGACTGATCATGTTTGCTATCGCCATCCAGAGTGTCTTGGAATTGACGCAGTAAGTCTTTTTGCTCGCGATTAAGATTAACAGGTGTTTCAACCATAATGCGGCAGATAAGATCGCCCTTCATCGTCGTACGCACTGGCGTTACACCTTTGCCACGAACACGTAGTAGCTTTCCACTTTGCGTGCCCTCAGCAATTTTAATCTTAACTTTGCCATCCAAAGTTGGTATTTCAACTTCTTTACCCAGTGCCGCATCGGTAATACTAACCGGAACATCCATATACAAATCAGCACCTTGACGCGTAAATACAGGGTGATCTTTAACCCGCACTTCGACATATAAATCACCGTTTTGCACGCCAGCACCGCCCGCTTCACCTTCACCAGCTAGGCGTACGCGATCACCATCATCAACACCTGCAGGGATTGAGACTTCAAGGGTACGTGATTTTTCTTTTACGCCACTACCATGACAGTCATCACATGGGTTTTTAATCTCTTGACCAGAGCCGCCGCAGTTAGGGCAAGTTTGCTGTACTGCAAAAAATCCTTGCTGCATACGTACCTGACCATGCCCACCACACGTGCTACAAGTTTGAACATCGGAGGCATCTTTTGCGCCTTTGCCGTCACACGTCTCACAAGGCGCGGGCGCCGTAAAGCTGATTTCTTTTTTACAGCCACGAACGGCTTCTTCAAGGGTAAGCTCGATCATATAACGTAAGTCAGAACCTCGGCGCTGACGATTTCCACCGCCACGGGCTTGTCCAAAGATATCGCCAAAGTTACCGAATATATCACCAAAGATATCTTGGAAGTTACCCGCACCTGCGCCGCCAAAACCGCCGCCGCCCATACCATTTTCAAAGGCTGCATGCCCCATTCGGTCGTATGCTGAACGTTTGTCCTGATCGCTTAATACTTCATAAGCCATTGACGCTTCTTTAAACTTCTCTTCAGCATCAGGATCATCAGAATTACGGTCTGGATGGTATTTCATTGCCAACTTACGGTAGGCTTTTTTAATTTCACGTTCATCGGCGTTTTTATCTACACCCAATACTTCGTAAAAATCGCGCTTGCTCATGGAGTCTCCTATCAATTTACCCATTACGTTCCACGTGAAACACCACCACTTCAATCAATACAATTGTAGTTAGCCGGTCATGCAAAGCGTAATAATAGGTACAATAATTCACACTAAGTGCATCATGGTTTGCATGTTTCAAAAATTTATTAATACTTTGCAACGTTAATGGTGACAAACACCTCATTTATCAAGCAGGCGTGGTAAAATCGTTGTCATTGACCGCTTATTATTAACCCAAGCTTATTAACCACAGTGTCTACCGTTTATGAAAAAATTCATTACACTTCTTATTTTAATTGTTATTGTTTTGGCTGCTGTCTTCTTAGGTTCGCCATATTACACGGTCTATCAGCTCAAAAATGCTTATGATGCCCACGACGGTGACGCCGTAACGCAATACATTGATTTTGAGCAATTACAGCCGAATATTCAAAACCAGTTAACCCAGCGATTTGCTACCACATTAACTCAATATCCGTTAGTGGCGCAGTTAGGCGGTGACGCACTGCAACAAACTGCCAATAGCTTTATTCAGCAAGCGACACGTCAAGCCGTTAACGCGGACAATGTCAGCAGCTTAATCAACACGCAAGGTCAAGCAAACAAAGCTACCAAAGAGTTTGCTGCTAGCTGGGCGATTGCCTCTAATAAAATTGAATTGCAAGGGTTGATTCAACAGCTGATTGTTCAGCGTGGTGACTTAGACGCTGTGATGAAAAATCAAGTTCAGACTCTTATAAATCAGCAAGCAGATGAGCTTGAGCAGCGCGCTCAAAGTGGTGAAGATAGTCCAAAGCCTGACCTATCGTACTGTGGTATCAATTGCTTTACGGTTTCAGGCAAACTCAAAGGCTACCCTGTCACGGTAGAAATGGCGCGAGAAGGACTTATCGACTGGAAGATTGTGGATGTGGTGTTGCCATAAAGACTTATTTTTAAGATTGGCACTAGACGATGGATATCTAATATTATGAAACTACTTCATGAGCCTTCTTTGAATTTATGTCTTAAAGTCATATCAGCTACTTTAATTTCGGTGGCGATCAGTAATACAGCACTAAGTATGCAATCGACTCAATCTTTAGGGATTGATGCTGTGCATACAAATACAGATTCATATTCAAAGTCACTGCTTGACTGGGATGGTAATAAGATAATTACTAAGGAGAGTGATTATTTGTCAATAATGACAGCCAGCCAACGTAACAGTTACCAACTGTTAATTCGAAGGTTTCATTTAAACAATCAAAGGGGGTGCTTTACTTATGCCGTGAACAAGATGTCACCATCTACCCTACCTATAAAATATGAGCTAAGTATCTATGAAAGACATAGTCCTAAATGTGGTGGCGACCCAAACACACAACCACTACGCACTATGTATTATATCGATAAATTTGGTCGTATTTTCAAAAACAATATTGCCGATGCTGTCATAGACTTACAGTATAAATACGGCGAAACTCCAAACATCAACACTGATATCCAGCATATCAATCACCTAACAAATACACTGCTTGAACAGAACGGCATTGAGTTGTCTAAGCTAGAAAAATGGGCGGATGATACTTTTGTCATTTTTTATGTTAACCATATTCCCCAGTCCATTCAAAGCTCTTTATTTAGCTCATTACTTGATGCCAATGGTGGCTGGGATTTTATGGTTCGTACCGAATCGGGCGAAGAATACTATATTGAAGGCGATAAACGTAAGGTGATTGATACCGCAAGCTATCTTAATTAGATCCTATCTGCTTAAAGCCCTTAATTTAAAACGTTAGGATACAGCCCTTAGTCAGCTATACCCAAAAACGGTAAAAACCTAGGGTCGTTATAAGTCCCATTAAACGGCATACCATCCTCACGATAAATGGCAGGGGTCGCAGCCACCACCAGTCCTGCGGCCAATTGCTGATTAGTGGCTAGATTATTGGTTGCTCTGCCATCGCAGTAGTTGCTTACTGGCAGCCCATTCATGGCAGCATCTAACGCGTGTTTACGCGCCTGATCCGCTTCGCACCATAGCTTACGCATCAGCTCTTTGGACTCAGGATATACTGGGAATCCAATCACCTTCACCGTAATACCTTGACGATTTAGCTTATCCATATCTTTATGCATAATACGGCAATAGGGACAATTGATATCTGTCGCCACGTATATCACTGCCTTTTCATCTGTGGTTGCAGGATAAACAACCAACTCATCTTCATTGAGCTGTGACAAAATATACTGGTTTTTTCTTTGTTCGAAGTCAATATCTAACCCTGCAAACTGACCATTACGAATTAATGAGATTTCACCCTCAGTATTAAAGACGCTCGCCTCTGTGTTGGTTAAAAACGGTGTACCAGCAACCGTAATCCCCCAGATCACACCCGGTACCGAAGTATGATAAAAAGACACATCTGGCGTGATATTTTTGAGTAAGCTTGTATTGTCTAATAATGACGCTCTAAGCTGCTCGCTTACAGGCATGCCGCTCAAGGTTTGACTGGGCGGCTCTTGAGATGGTGTAGATTTTTTAGGGCTTGGGTTAGCTCTTAACTCTCCTTGCAAGATGTATTGACCATCAGCGGTAATATGTAGCGGCGGCTGGGGTTTACCGCCTTGAGCACCTTGCGTTTGAACCAAAGTAATTTGATACATTGAAGGTAATTTGGAGGGCGCGATAGACTCAATGGGTGCCGTCATACCTGCACGGTTTAAGATGTCTTTGATGCGCTGTTTTTGTTGCTCAGTAGGTGCTGCTAATTGGGACGCTATTGAATTGTTGCTGGCTGCTGTTATCTTGTCATAGGCGTTATTAAATAACTCAAGATTGGCCTGTGCAGGAGACATGATTACAAATGGAGAGATGGTCATCGATATGGCTAATGGTAAAGATAACAATGGTAGAGAAAACTTTTTTTGAATTGATCCATTTTTTGTTTGCGATATCTGTCTCATATATGCACCTACAAAGTCGTAATAATAGAATTAAAATTTAAAATAATATAAGTATCGATATAATATCGTATATGTTTTGCACAGATGACTCAATTCGTTACTTTTTGTTAGACGCATTTTGAATCAATACAGCATTCTTATTCTAAATACGATATCAGATAAAAGGACGCTTAACGCGTCCAGTATATTTATTTCATTAAAAGTCATTAACCTTATAAGTCATTATTCCTAAAAGCTATTAAGCTTAAAAACTATTAACCTCTTCTTCGGTTAAGAAACGGCTCTCACCCTTTTCCAGACCCTCAAGCGTCACATCACCAATGCTGGCACGATGCAGCGCAACAACCTTATTGCCAAAATAACCCATCATACGTTTTACTTGATGATATTTGCCTTCGGTAAGCGTTAAGCGTGCATGAGTATCATCAATAAACTTAAGCTTAGCAGGCTTAGTCGGCTCATAATCACCATCTAGCAAGATACCTTGTGCTACTTTTTTGACCGCATGGGCTTGTTCTTCTTCACTCATCGGGTCAGCGAGCGTCATCTCATATACTTTGGCATGTTGATGACGAGGGCTGGTCACGCGGTGTAACCAACCACCATCATCACTTAAAATTAGTGCGCCCGTGGTATCGACATCCAAACGCCCAGCGATACGTAAGCTACTGAGCTCAGGCACGGCGATAAGCTCGGTCACAATCGGATACTCTTTTGGCTTTAAAGTACACTCAAAACCCTCTGGCTTATACAGTAAGATGTAGCGGCTGCCGGTTGCGACAGACAATGGCTCACCCAGCCACATGACCTCGTCATTGAGCACATCGACATGAACACTGCCATCTTTTACGACCTCGTCATTGACCGTGATTTCACTGGCATGTAGTGATTTTTTGGCTTCTTTACGCGACAGTTCGGTCGCTTTGCTTATAAATTTGTCTAAACGCATTTATGGTATCCTCTAAGTTGTAACTAATATTGTCTTGAATTAGGGTGTGCTAATAAGATGTAATAAGGGTTACCAGTTTATCATACCTAATAAAACCAAATACTATGAGCTATCAAACCTTAGCCCAGCCGGTAACGGCTAGACTTGAAATTAAAAAGTCGGAATTTATTACTTATGCTTATCCCGTACACAGTCGTGAAAAGGCAATGTTTCACGTGGAACAGCTGCGTGATAAATATCCTGACGCTCGCCACCACTGCTGGGCGTATATTATTGGTGACCCAGATAACACCACCAGTGCAGGCTTCGATGATGACGGTGAGCCCGGTGGTACGGCAGGTCGCCCTATCTTAAACGTGCTACAACACAAAAGCATCGGTAACGTGATTGTGATTGTGGTGCGCTACTTTGGTGGTATCAAACTTGGCGCAGGCGGCCTGACGCGAGCTTACGCAGGCTCAGCTCAAGCAGCTGTCGATGAGATGACGCTCACCCCTTATGTACCTATGACGCAAGTGACTATTGAAGCGGATTTTGCCAATGAATCCCAGGTACGCTATGTGGTAGAAGATATGGGGGGTGAGGTTATTAGCGTTGACTACAGCAGAGCAGTCACACTGTCAGTGCGATTGGCTGAGTCAGCTATAGCGAAACTGGAAGATAGGCTAAGCATATATGGGCAAATTATCTCAGCCTAACCTAAACAACGACTGATAAACCTTGACAAAACAGAATAACCCTTATAGGTTGAGTAACAGAACCTAGTATATCAAATAAGTTTATGTATTTTTGTAGGTAGGATAGAAGATGACGTCCACACGGTCTCAACTGAAAATGCCGCCACAAATAAAAAGACAAACTTTTGATTTTGAAGCTTTTTAATCCCCTATAAAGGTTATAGATTCTCATTATTTTTAAATTTCGGAGTAAACAATGAAATCGTCCCATTTATTATATATGGCGATTATTTCTACTATGAGTTTGGCAAGCTGTCAAACCTCAAAGAACCTATTAAACGGTTTTGCAGGAGGTAATATGAGTGTTGCTCAACTGCCTGAAACCAGTTCAAGTAGAATTCAGTTTGTTATTAATGATTGGTATGGCATGTTTATAGGGTCACCCAACTCTGCAAAGAATAAGGTTGATGGCAAAAGCCAAGGGGTGGTTGCCACTAGACATATTAACCCACTTTTTAGTAAAGAGGACAAACAAAAAATTGGTTCAAGCGATTTAGGTATGCTAAAACCAAACGCTAATGGTAAAAATAAACCAGTGAGTGTGATCGAACGATTTGTTAACCCTAATGAACAGATCAATATCAAATACTCAATGGGTAATAACAACGGTAATACTCAGACAAATTGTAATGTGAGCGGTCAGTTTACCCCTCATGCAAACACTGATTATCGTATTACTGGTGGTTCAAGCAATGAAAGGTGCTACATCCTTTTAGAAAAATTCATAAAAGGTGATGATGGTCAAACTCATCTTACCTCTATTAAATTCGATTAAACCTATAAGGTTAATGTATTTTCCGATAAATTACTTATTAGTCTGATATATCCAAAAGTTATTTCAGGTACACGGAATAGTGTAGATGTGCCTTATTTAGTAAAGAGATATAATTAGAGGTGTTTTGATGTGCAATCAAACCTAAACCAATCAAAAATTTAATATTTATTATGATAAGTTCTCATAAATCCTTTAAAAGAAATTTTAATCAACCCCTATTCAACCCGCCTATATGGTTAAGAAACCCGCATTTACAGACCATATTGCCTAAATTTATTATGCCTGAGTCGCCGCCTTATCGACGCGAATTAATATTTGATTCGCTGGACGAAAGTAAGGTTGCCTATGATTTTTGGGACGGCGCAGACGTTTATAAAGGACAGGCTAAGGATAAAGATGCTCGAGACAGAGAACTTGCTAAAAAAGAACCTAATATCGACTCAAATACAAACCTATCAGATAGGATAAACACGCCTTTGGTGGTGCTGTTCCACGGTATGGAAGGTAGTAGCCAAAGCCACTATGCCCGAACACTGGCTCATTACGTGCATAATCAAGGTTGGCATTTTGTCGTAGTACATACTCGAAGTTGTGGCGGCGTGGCTGTAAAAGGAGAGCGTCTTTATAGTGCAGGCGATACCCCAGAGGTGCATCATTCCTTGCAACAATTGGCAGCGCGTTACACAACCATCTATTGTGTGGGCGTTTCACTTGGTGGTAATACGCTTGCTAAATATATGGGTGAATATGGCGATCAAGCCCTATGCCAAGCGGCCGCCATTTTTTCAGCGCCCTTGGATTTATCCTCTGCTACCACCGCTATGGAGAATTTTTTTGGTCGTAAAATTTATACCCCTTATTTGCTCAACCCTATCGCAACCAAAGCACTTCAATTAACGCTAAGCGAGGCGCAAATACAAGCGATTAAGACCAGTCGTAATATTGGTGAATTTGATAGCGTGTTTACCGCACCCTGCTATGGCTATCGTTCAGAAAATGATTATTATCACCAAGCATCCGCTATGCCGTATTTGCATCAAATCACCAAACCGACACTGATTGTGATTGCCAAAGATGATCCCTTTTTAGGAGTGCTACCTTCTCAAGGGGACGTATCAGAACACGTGGCACTATATACTCCTGAGTATGGTGGACATATTGGTTTTTTGCGTTGGAAGAATAAGCAACTTGATGCCAATTGGGCGCCTGAAACCGCCTTGCGCTTTTTTAGATCGGTTTAGGAACAATACCCAGTCATATGTACACTTTCAATAGGTTTAATACCATGCAAAAAACAGAACCTTCTCAAGAAACAGGCGCATCAAACACGCCATCGAAACCGTTTAACGCTACTAAGTTTAACCCTACTCCCTTTAACCCTCCCTTTTGGCTTAGCAATCCGCATCTGCAAACCATATTACCTAAGTTTTTTGCGCCAAAAACACCTCCTTATAGACGAGAGGTTAAACGCGACTCGTTAGATGAGAGCGATGTCGCATACGACTTTTACGATGCACATCTTGTCACTATTAACAATCTTGACACCACTAATAGGGAAAACAATAGCAATGCACAACGTGAAGACACACCGCTTGTCGTGCTGTTTCACGGTATGGAAGGCAGTAGCGACAGTCATTATGCACGGGCGCTTGCCCATCATATACATAATGAAGGCTGGCACTTTGTGGTGGCACACTTTAGAAGCTGTGGCGGTATTCCTGCTAGCGGCCGCGTATTTTATAATGCAGGCGATACCAGCGAGGTGCATCATATGCTGCAAACGCTTGAACCGCACTATAAGACCATCTATAGTGTTGGGGTGTCGCTTGGCGGTAATGCCCTGGCAAAATACATGGGAGAATACGGTGATGATGCCATCTGTCAGGCGGCAGCGGTTGTTTCAGCGCCCGTTGATATGTCATCCGCTGCTATCAGCATGCACCGCTTTGTCAGTCAAAAACTCTACACCCCTTATTTGCTCAATCCCATTATAAAAAAAGCATTGAAGAATGAAGTCAGTAATGACGAGATTGACGCCATTAAGTCAGTCAAACGCATTAGCGATTTTGACCATATCTTCACCGCACCCCGTCATGGTTATCGCTCTAATAATGATTATTATCGTCAAGCGTCTGCCCTGCCGTACTTGATAGACGTTACTAAACCGTTATTATTGATTAGTGCTAAAGACGATCCGTTTATCGGCTTTACCGCCACTAAAAATGACGTGTCTGACACCGTAACTATTTTAGATACTGAGCATGGGGGTCATATCGGCTATCTGCGTTATCGCTCTGAGCTAAAAAAGTTTGATATCAATTGGATTCCAGAAACGGTATCTGCTTATTTTAAGGCCGTGTGTTTATCAAGTTAGCGGACGCACTGTTTGGTTTATTAGCGCGCAATGTTTGACTGGCTAAGGATTTGACTGGCTAACGATTTGATTAATTGTAGATGACGGTCTAGACACTGCAAACGCTGTTAAAATGCAGCTGTTTTGCGCATAATCACTGCTTTCGTTATTTATGTTTTGGTCGTTTTTGGTTTTTATTGAGATTAAATTATGTATCCTTTTTATCGTTATACCAAAACTATTATTAAAGCCATTGCCGCTACTAAAAAAGGCGAGATCATCGACCTTGGTGATACCGCAGAGATTGAGATTCGGTGTAGCCTAACCGATATTGATAACTTTATTGAGATGAATAATGGGCGGGTGCTCACGTTATACGATTTTGGTCGTACTGACTTTGCTATTCGCTCTGGACTGGGTAAAAAGTTGCTTGAAAAGCGGTGGGGTTTGGTTGTTGCGGGCAGCACCATTCAATACCGTAAACGTATTCGTCCGTTTGATATGGTCACGATTAAGACGCACATCGCTGCTATTGATGAGCGCTGGGTCTATATGGAACAGTCTATGTGGGTGAAGGGTAAACCGTGTTCAACGGCTTTATTGCGTACTGGCGTGACCAAAGGCGGAAAGGTGATAGACACTCAAGAGATCTTAGACGCGCTGGGTCAATCTGATTTAAAATTGCCTGCAACGGGATATGTGGCGGAATGGATTGAGAGTGAAGCGGATAGACCGTGGCCGCCTAGAGGTTAGGGTAATGATATGAGGTGATAGAACAGGTTAGATAACACTAATTAAAATAAAATTTTGACTTAGTTTCCTTTACCTTCAAACAAGGGCATTCCTTGAAACTCATCCTTTTCAAAGTTCACGATTTCAATAGGCAGGTTTAATTTAGCGACTATTTCGATAATCTCTTTATCAGTGGTGTATAGCTTAGAGATAATGTTTGCTAGAGTTATAGCAATAATTTGAAGGTCAACTTTGATAACCTGTCGATTTGCCTTATTGTCTTTTATATAACCTTTATCCATAAGGTCACGAAACAAGTTTGCACAAATTTGAGCAGACTTTAAATCGAAGTTAAAAACTTGGGTAAAATTATTCACCATTCCTAAGAAATCAGAACGACCTCGGTTATCATCTTTTACAAGAAACTCACTAATCACTGGCGTACAAAGCCCCAATGCTACTTCTTTTCGTTCTAATGCTTGATTAAAAACTCGATAAGCCTGCTTATCATTTATCAGTTTAATTAAGAAATTATTATCTGCCATTATTATCATGTATGGCGTTCCTCAAGCCACGTATTTTCTGAATCGTCACTGTCTCGCCAACCACTCTCACCGTAAGATAGAAACTCATCCATCCAAGATTTTGCAGACGTATCGTTTTTAATAATACTAAAACCAGTCGCTTCAAAACGCTTCAATATAAGGTTGTAGCTGTCTTGCAATTCATAACTAGCTTTACCTGTAAACTCAATCAGACTATCAAACTTCCATAAGGATTCGAGATGAGAGGCTAAATCTAGAGATATTTGCTTTGGTACTGCAACAGATATAACGCTATCGTTAAGCAACTCAATGGTAAAGTGGTCAGTCTCATCCTTACCATGGGCAGGCTTAATAAGCTTACCTATAATCGTTTCTACCTGAGTAAAGGTATTTGAGCTAGGCTTACGATAATCAAGCTGATGTACTAACTCCATATCTTCGTCATTGACCGCTGTACGACTGGCAAAAATTGAAGCCTCGATGTCACTAAAATTTTTGGAATAACTGCGTATAACCTTATTAATGTCGTCAAGAGCATTTGCCTGATTGGCTATATTGCTATTAAGTATGTCACGCTTCTCATAGTAATGCTCGGTGTCCGTACTTACTTTTAAAACCGCAGATCCTGAATAGATATTATCAAAAAACAGGTAGTCATTACCCAAAAGCTTGCAAAAGTCATTAAGTAGTCGACCAATATCGCCAGCGTTGATATTTTCTAAACCAATACCAGAAAGTTTAAGGACGAACTTTGATTTATCAGTCATTACGCCCTCCTATCAAGTAGCGAAACTCTATAAAAATGGTTGTATATTCATATACAGATATGACTATTTTATCAAATTAAGTGATATTGTAGGTAATTAAATATGTGCGAATACCAAAAATGAGTAATGACTGTAATTTGTGTCCTGCGCACCAAAAACATGACTATTTTAAAAATACGGTGCAGTGCATACTACGTCGAACCTCCATTAGTTTAACGCTTAGCACTAAAATTAGAGCATAGTCACTTTTATTTAATAAGCGCTTAAGTTACGTTTTATGATCAGGTCTATATAGCGATAAAACTTACGACTAATGTTAATATTTAGTTCATCATATATGACATCAACTCCCTATAACACTGGTTCGGTATAGAATCATTCCTCTTTAGATGTTTTGAAGTGATTTTCTCTCAAACAACACACTTATATTTGTTAAACCTAATCATTAATAGCTTCTGTAGGGTGTGCCCCGCGCACCGATTGCGTAGCCAAGCTTAATTCAACATCAAGACTGCCAATTCGAAGGTGTGGTTTAGCCCCGATTGTAGCGGATATACTTGGCACAGCAAGGCATTGCAGGCACTTAGCAAGAGGTCAGAAAATCATAGATTTTATCTTGCGTCGAGGCAAGTGTTCCCCAAACACTTGCTTTTTTCCTCCTCATATCGAGGTAACAGGAACGACACTTGCTTTAGTGCCTGCCGCCTTGCCAGTCAAGATAGTAGCGAAAAGCGAGACTAGCTACATCAGCCAAGCCTACCCTGTATTACGCAGCCCCGCCGCCAATGCATTGATACTGCGAATCAGCGGATCTTCTACCGCAAGCTCGTCTTTAGATTCATCAGATTCCCCCGCTTGACGCAACCGTTTTAACAGCTCAATTTGAATATAGTTCATCGGGTCAAGATAGGCATTGCGCCACTCAAGCGTCGATGCCAAATCCTGCTGACTGGCAAGCAAGGAGTCCTGCTGCAACAGCGAATTTAAACCATCATGGGTTAGGGTATGCTCATCAATGACTGCACTCATTATCCTGTCACGCAGCTGCTCATCATCGCAAAGTTGACTATACGCCTGTGCAATGCTCATTTCCGACTTGGAAAACGCCATCTCGATATTACTAATAAATGACTTAAAAAACGGCCAGTCTGTATTCATCTCCCTCATCAAATTTTCATCCGCTTTGACCGCAGCAAGCGCACTACCCACACCGTACCAAGCAGGCAGGGTAAAGCGAGCGAGTGACCAACCAAACACCCAAGGAATCGCTCGAATCGTCGATTTGCTCGGCAAGCCTTTTTTACGATGGGCAGGGCGTGAACCGATATTCAGTAAAGAAATCTCTTGTACGGGTGTGGCTTGTGAGTAAAATTGATAAAAGCCTTCGGTGTTGTCCGTCAATTTGCGATAGCTGGCCTCGCCTGCTTCTGCTAAACGGCTAAAGAGCGCCTCATAATCGGGCAAGGCTTTGGGCTGCTCGACAAAGCGTGATGAGCTGGCTTTGATAGCGCCAGTAATACCCATCGTCAGCTCATAGACGGCGGTATCAATGTTGGCGTATTTGGCATAGAGCACTTCGCCTTGTTCGGTGATTTTTATTTCACCATCGAGCGTGCCTGCGGGCTGTGCCGCAATCGCTTGATGCGTCGACCCGCCACCACGGCTGACCGAACCACCCCGCCCGTGGAACAGACGGGTTTTGATACCGTATTTTTCGGCTATTGCTTTGATGGTCTGCTGGGCGCTATACAATTGCCAAGCCGAGGTAATAATCCCGCCATCTTTGGACGAGTCTGAATAGCCCAGCATAATCTCTTGCATGTCGCCACTGGCTTTAAGCAGGTTACGATAGTAGGTATTGTCTAACAGCGCAGGCAGAATCTTATTGATGTTTTTAAGGTCGTCAATGGTCTCAAACAACGGGGCAACCGGTAGGGCTGCAAACGCCTGACCAGTCTCGTCTACACCTGACAATCCCGCAAAGCGCATCAACAACAGCACTTCTAACAATTGGCTGGCGTTATTGGTCATTGATATCACATAGCTACCAAATGCTCCCTCACCTGCCAGCTTGCGCAGCTTGGCAATAGAGTTCATCAAGGCGAGCTGCTCACGGGTTTTATCACTGAGCGAGTCGGCAAAAATGAGCGGTGCGCCATCATGCTCTAGTAGCTTAGTGAGCCATTCTAATCGCTCGCTTTCACTCAAAGCCGTATAGTCGGGCAAATTGGGCGCATGCGCAAAAATATCGGCAATAACCTCACCGTGATAGCCCGAATCTTGACGGATATCCAAAGCCGCCAAATGGAAACCACAGGTCTTGACCAAGCGAATCATATCACGCAGTAGACCATTGGCTTGAGCCTTGTCGTGCGCCTTAACGCTTTGACGAATAATACGCAAATCCTCCAAGAAGTCTTGCGGATTGGCATAGGCATCTAGCTTGGCAATGCTATCCTCCCCTTTACTTTGTATCAAGCGATTGGTCGCCTCTATCTTGGCAAGAATAATCGACAACAAACGGCGATACGGCTCGTGATTGTAGTCATCAGGATTGTAGATGAATATTTCCTCATCGAGCTCGGCATACGCCTTAATTTTTGCATACACCGCTGGCGCAATCTCGACAATGGTATCGCTATGAATCAACTGCCGACGCAGTTTTTTAAGCAGCACTCGATAATGACGCAGCACGGTATCGGCATGCATCAAAATCGACAGCTCAGTGGTCTCATGAGTGACAAACGGGTTGCCATCTCTATCGCCCCCAATCCACGAGCCAAAGTTTAAAAAGTCAGGAATCGGGTAGTCTGCCAACTCAGGATATACCTCACCAATAGCATTGGTAATATTGCGATACACTTGCGGAATCGCCTCAAACAAGCTGGCATTAAAATAATGCAAGCCGTTGTTAATCTCATCAAACACCAAGGGCTTACGCGTCCGCACCTCATCTGATGACCATAATAAATCGATTGTTTGTGCCGTGTGTTGTTTGGCTTGCGCAAAGGCGGTACTGTCCTCCGGCAAAGTGTTTAAATCATGGGTATAGTCATAAAGCGTTTGCAACATATTCATGGTAGTACGGCGGCGTGCTTCGGTCGGATGCGCCGTAAACACCGGGATATATTTTAGATTATCAATCAACTCTTTAATCTGCTCGGGGGCAATATTACGCTCACGGCACTCAAGCAACGTGCGCTTAAACGAGCCTTCCCACTTCTTATTAGAGTGCTGATCGGACTGGTCGCGTAATAGGTTTCTTTGCTGACGCAGGTAGTTCTCTTCGGTGAGATTTGCTAAAAAGAAGTAGATTGAGAATGCCCGAATAACCACTTTTAAAGTTTGGTTGTCCAACGAGGCAATCAGGTCAATCAGCTGCTGTTTTTTTTCTGGATTGGGGTCACGGCGCTCAGCAATAAAGCCTTTGCGGAGGGTTTCGATGGTTTGTACTGTATCCTCGCCAACTTGACGAGTGATGGTATCGCCCAATAGGTTGCCAAGCAAGCGTACACGGTCACGCAGTAAGGTGTTTTGCGAGGAGGAAGATGGCGTAGTAAGCGATGAAGACGGTGTTGGGGCGGGCGTTATCGGGACTGCAGGCATAGTGATTTCCTTATCTGATTATTGTGGACTAAAGCATGGCGCTGAGCTATAGCGTCTATGACTCTAAATTACCACAATCAACGAAAGGAGGTGTAGGGGGCTTTTGCAACAGAATATAAACGTGGGGTTTATGACTTATTGTGTCGTTGATTTTATGGCTAATGGTGTAGCTGGTCTTGCTTTTCGCTACTATCTTGGCTGGCACGGCAACAGGCGCTAATAGCAAATTTCGTTCCTGACTTAGCGATAACGCTCTTTGCCAAGCGCCTGTAGTGCCGTACTGCACCAAGTATATCCCCTACAATCAAGGCTAAACCGCTCCTAAGGCATAGTTAGGTGTGTTTAACCAACTCTGGTTTAAAATGACATCTTGTGCTGTATACTTCTCGAAATAATGATAAGTTATTGTGATAGAAAACCACAAATTGAAGACCTATGTATATCCCTAGAAAGCTAGAATATCGAACAGAAAATAAAGATGGAGAGATGATAACGGAAACACTTGAGGAGACTCAATTGTTAGAAATTGCTAAGTCTCAACCTGTTGTTGTGCTTGCGGATGCAGGGATGGGAAAGACTTTGCTAATAGAGAGAATCAAAAATATATCCCCAAATGAAATAGAGTCTTTAACTGCATCAGAATTGGTAAAAAAATCAATTAAAAGACTCGGTGTTGACGCTGGTAAAATTTTACTAATTGATGTATTTGATGAGGTTTCTTCTGCGACAGACAATAGCGGGATTGTATTGATGAACAATATAAAGAGGGTATTAATGTTTTTGTGATGGACTTATCAATTTGAACCTAATTTCAAAAATTTCTCGTAGTCCTCAGAATCCACAAAATAGAAATAGCTTACTATAACCTTTATTTAAAATAGCCACTTATACAGTCAGATCTGCACGTCATAAACAGAACTCGCCAGATCTGTTTTTTTTGACCTCACCGCCTACTTCTATACCCGCATCAGTCATAACAAACTCACCATCTTTTTTCAAATACTCTTATTTAAAATTTAATATCTTTGATGCTAAGCGCTAACGCTTCCTCGAAGGTGCGGTTTAGCCCCGATTGCAGCGGATATACTGCTTAGCTTATCGAGTTGCAGTGGCTTGCTTTGGGGCGGCGCACGAAGTAAGCGACGCGCCAACGCCTAGCCACTGCCTCGATGCGCTAGGCAGATAGCAGCGTAAAGCGGGACGAGCTACAACACTTCTGCCCACCCTTCAAAATGCTACGCCCATGTCGCCAGCCCGAGCCGTTCATTTCTACACCTTCACCCGTACCCATTTACCAATTAAATAACCTCTATCGGTTATGGGGGCGTCTAATTTTTGCTACAGTAAGCCTAACGGTAAACCCAACCAATAACATAATTAATAACATCATATAAGGTCACCCACATGAGCTTACTTACTACCCTAAATCTTACCTACCCCATCGTGCAAGCGCCTATGGCGGGCGGTGCGACTACCGCTGAGCTTATTGCGACTGTGAGTGAGTTTGGCGGTTTGGGAAGCCTTGGCGCGGGCATGACTGCTCCTGATGTATTGGATGAGCACATTAATGTGATTAAGTCGCTGACCGATCGTCCTTTTGCGGTGAATTTGATGGTGTTAAGTGAGCTTGAGTCTATTACGCTTGATGCGCCTGTGCCAGAGTGGTTACGCGCCTATTATGATAAAGAAAATATTGAACTTGATTTGCCAGATATGCCAGCGCATTCGTTTGATGAGCAGCTGCAGGTGCTACTGGACAATCCTGTGCCTGTTGCAAGTTTTACTTTTGGTATTATCAGCAAGGTGCAAGTCAATGCGCTACATAAGCTTGGCACAAAAGTTATCGGTACGGCGAACCATCCAGATGAGGCAAAAGCATGGGCAGATATTGGTGCAGATGCGGTGTGTGTGCAAGGGTACGAGGCGGGCGGGCATCGGGGTGGATGGTTGCCGCAAAGTGAGCAAGACCCCCTGGGGCTGTTGACTTTAATCAGTCGTACCAAAGCGGTTACAAAGATACCGCTTATCGCTGCTGGCGGAATCATGACTGGGCAAGACATCATTGCGGTCCAAGCGGCGGGCGCTGAAATGGCGAAGCTAGGTACTGCATTTTTGACCACGTATGAAAGCGGTATTAATCCTGTGTATAAAGCGGAGCTGATCAAAACATCAACGGGAGAGCGTAGCGGTGTTACCCGCCTTACTCGTTTGTTTTCGGGCAAGCCTGCGCGCGGTTTGGTGAATACTTTTATAGAAACTTACGCCCCGTATGACACTGCCTATGAAACGGCAAATCCAAACCCTGCTTTGCCTGCATATCCACAGCTAAATGCGATGACGCAGCCTATGCGCAAGGCGGCGGCACGGGCTGAAAATGTTGATTATATGTCGCTCTGGGCGGGGCAAGGTGTGCCGCAAGTACGCTTTGAGGCAACTAGTGAGCTTTTAGAGCGACTGGTCGCTCCGTTATCGCAATAGCATAAAAGCGTCATATAAGTAGCGCCTAGTTCTCGATACTATCTATACTATCTATTAAAGACTCAGCGCTATGTACTTACGTTGATGCTGGGTTATGGGGCCACAGGGTCATAGTTATTGGGTCATAGTTACTGGGTAATAGTTTTTAATCGATGGCTTGTTGGAACTTTTTGTAATCTTCTGCCGTCTGTTTTACATCTTCCAGCACTGGCACATGCCCGATGTCTTTCATCATGATGACTTGGGCTTGCGGTATTAGCGTTTTGATATACTCGGCGGTTTCTGGTCTAATCACTTGATCTTTGTCGCCCCAAGTCACCAAAGTGGGGATGTTGTTGTCCGCAATAATTTTGGCTCTTTCTTCGACGCTGTCTTGCACGATTTGCTCAAGAATTTTGGACTCAAGTGCTCGGTTTTCGATTCTTTGCTGCGCCATCACCGCCTTTACTGCGGTTGGAATATATGGCGGCTGGTGCATGACCAATTCAGTCAGTCTATCAAAGTCCTCATAGCTGCTAATCAGCAGAGGATTGTCTTCTAGTGTCGCCTCTTCAAGCGCTTCTGGAACCCCTACGGTCCAAAACCCAGCACTGTCTATTAGCCATAGGCTCTTGATCTCATTGGGATACATGGAGGCATACGCCACACTAATAGCGCCGCCCATCGAATTACCCCCAATGTTTAAACCCTGCGCCATGCCTTTGGCTTGCATCAGCTCGTGTAGGCGTTTGGCTTGATCTTCTGATCGGTAGTCCTTTTGCATTGGCTTATCTGATTCGCCAAACCCGAGCAGGTCAGGGATGACGACATGATAGTCGTCCAGCTTTTTGGACACTCGAATAAAGTTGTCCATATTACCGCCAAAGCCATGCACCAGTAGCAACGGCTCGCCAGCGGTATTGTTGTTATCTGCATAGACTAGGGTATCGCCAGACGATAGCTCGTACGATTTAACTTCGACACCTGCCCTATTGCGCTCAAACTGTAAGAGCGTTTGGGTGGTCGCCATTGTGACTGAATTAGGCGATGTACACCCAATTACCGTTACTGCCAGTAGTGCGGCAAGTCCTTTTTTTATGGCTTCTGTTTTTTTGCGCCCTATTAAAAATTGTGTCATTACCGCCCCTATCTGTGGTTGTGTGGTTATACTTTTATCAGTAAGTTATTTGTCGTCTAGTTGGTCTTTTAGAGTAATTAAATACACCAAAGGCCTTTATGACCACTCACAAAGGCCTTCGTTCTATAAATCCAAATCCAAATCTAAGCTTAAATTAGCGTTTCTTTATAACCTCTCTTTAGTATTTATAACTCAGCTTATACCTTTAAGCTCATACTCTAGTTAGCTCATACTTTAATTGGCAATGGCTTCTAAGACTTGGATAGGTAAGGTGACCACATCAAAGGCCAGTGCAAACGGCAGCAGTACCAACTTCTCGCCTGCGTTTTTGCCATTCGTGCGGGTGCGACTTTGCGTATTGGTATAAATTACGACAGGGTATGGCTTAGTTAGCGCGCTGTATTTTGATTGGATCATACTAAGGTTGCTAACCGCAGGGTAAACAGCGCCTTTGATAGGTACATCAAAACAAAAACGCTGTGCTGCAATACGTCTATCGCTAGCGCGGGTACACTCCTGCCCTCCATTTTGTAGGAAGAATTGATAGTCGCTGCGCTTAAACTCATCTTTTAACTTGGCATAGGACATTTTCATTTCACCTTGAAAATACCCGTCATTGTTTGGTGAATAAAAGGTCATGTCGCTATCGACTTGAATGTTTTCAGGCGTAAGGCTGGTTAAAATCTTGACCATTTCGGGTCCACCTTGGCTCAGCACGTAGCTGTTATTTTCACCTACAATAACCACGCTACTCGCGGGCATATTAGCTAACGGCTGAGCAGGACGCCCAAAGGCAACCAGCTGATCCTCTACAAGTATTTGCTTAGCTGATGTGGTACGCGTCGTTTGCGTATCGTCCAATAGCTCTGAGGTTGCACAGCCTGAGGTGGCTAATAGCGCTGCAATCGATACGCCGCAAAGTAGAGGCTTTACTGTTTTTTTAACAATCAATTTTGAGAGTGTCATAAAATCGTCCTTGTTGGTTATTATTTAATATCTGAACCAGCTAAATGTTTAAACTATCGAAGCGCTAAGCGGTTTGCTTAAGCCGTACTGTCATCAGACTAAATTAAAACAAGTGTAGATACAAGTTTATAATATACGCTGTTTTGGTAGTTTATAGCCGTTTTATTAAAGTACCTAGTTGCTAAAGCAATCTAAGCTAGAACCTAATACAGTGCGACAGACTGCGGTTGTATGAATAATACTGCAAATGAGTCTTACCCCTATGGCATACATCAATGTATAGCTATAAATTTAAAACAACTGTTTGGTAATGGTATACTATCGTAATGAGAATGATTTTTCTCAAGCTACTTTATTACCTTTTATGAGATTATTATGACGTCCGCTCCGCCCAACCGTACGCCGCAGCCACCTAAAACTCAGTCCGCCCCCCAATCGACTTCATCAGTATCAACCTCGTCAGTATCACCTCCCATAACCCGCTTATCCCCTATAAATCATCTACCTAGTGCAAAAACGTGGCATCGTTTTTTTGACACAACCCTGCTTAGCATTGGGTCTATTGCGCTGACGCTTGGGATCGTGTTTTTTGTTGCCTATAATTGGATGTATTTGGGCAAGATTGGTAAATTTGCACTGGTGGAGTCGGCATTGCTACTTTGTGTGGGTAGCTTTGGTGTATTGGCATATTTACGCAAGTTTGACTTTGCACAAAAGCTGTTGCTATTGATGGCGAGCATTGTGACGGGCAGTCTACTGGCGTTGGTTGGTCAGGTGTACCAAACTGGTGCTGACACATGGCAGCTGTTTTTTAGTTGGGCGGTCTTAATAACCCCTTTTGTTATCATCGCACGCTTGCCCGCCTTGTGGCTAATGTGGCTTGGGCTTATTAACATAACGCTGTCTTTATATATGGCAACAGGGCATCTTCTTGATGGGTCTTGGTTTGACTTCCCAGGGTTTACCCTTATAACGTTAGGGGTGTTAAACACTATTGCTTTACTCATTTGGCTTTATATCTTCGCTAAGCCAGACAGCCCTAACATAAAAAGTGACGATGCTAGACAAGACAGCTATATCAATAGTACGCACTCTCATAATCGCAGTAATCACTGGAGTACCTATGCCATAGGCGTTGTGACTGCGGTTTTTGCTACCGCTTTAGGCTTGTTTAACGTTATTAATGATGTGACATATTTGGAAAACAGCCGAGTTGGAAATGGTATTACCTTTGGTTTATGGGTATTTATTATGGGTCTTTTCTACTGGCGCTTTTACAAAAAAGAGCGCGATGTGTTGCTACTCACTTGTTTTTGTGCGTCTATCATCATCGTTGTTATGGCGCTTAGCATCAGATATCTTGGCACCAGCTATGATGCAGGCTCACTATTATTATATACAGTGATGCTTATTGGTATGAGCTCAGCCGCAATAACATGGTTATTAAAAATTCATAAACGTCAGGACACACCACTTCAAAACGCGGCGTCGAGTTCATCCTCAAACGTAAGCCATAACAGCAGCAACAATGTTAACCAGAACGTTACCCACAATGTTAGTCAGAGCATTACCAACAATGTTAGTCAGAACGTTAACCAGAACGTTGAAGAAACAATTACCGCATCAACGCTAAGTGATGAGGGAATGACTACTCTATCACCTTCGCCTGCAGCCAAAGCACATATGGATGACACCACCCCTTGGTATTTACAATTGTTTTTGGGTGGTAGTGGTCTGATATCTGGCGCATTAATAGTCGGCTTTTTGGCTTTGTTGTTTGATACAGCATTGAATAATACATCTTCAGGGATTATTGGCAGTATCTTAATTGCCATAAGCTTTGCATTGTTTTACAAAAACATTACCAGTCAACATGCATTTTTAGGCAGTTTTGCGTTTTCGTTGAGCTTTGCAGGTCAGTTTTTCGTCATGGTTATGTTGTCTGATGTCATTGATAATACGGCTATAAGCGTGGCAGTTGTTCTATTACTACAGCTATTATTGGTAATATGGTTGCCACACTTCATGCATCGTGTGGTCAGCGGTCTAATTGCTTTTGGCTGCCTTGTTTGGCTATTAAACGAGTTCAATGCCCCTGAGCTTGCTGCTGGTCTATTGGCATTGGCTACGGCTGTATTTGGGTTACAGCGTAGTGAGTTTTTACGCCATTTACGCCCAAAGCAACTTGCAGCGCTTACCTCACAAGATATTAACGACCCTGCTATAAATTCAAAAACCGTCCAAACATTTAAAGCCTTAGCCGTGGCAAGCGCACTGATGCTATTGCTAATTAGTTCCTTTTATATTATGGCAGATTACAGACCTTACCGAATGGGCATCTCTCATCAATTTTACTATCATTACCCTTTAGCACAAGGCGCATTAGTTGCCGCAAGCCTTTATGCTGCTTTTATTATTTTAAGGCGTTACGGGCTATCTTTATCAACAAAAATAGGTGTGATAGCCGCGCTTTCAATTATTGCATTGGGCATGGTTTCTTTATATGTGTCGGGGCTACTAGCCACTTGTTTGGTCATTGTGATTGCCTATGCGAATCAGCAACGCGCTTTGGTGGCACTCGGCGTAACAGCATTGGTAGGATATATTTTTTGGTACTACTATCAGCTAGACACCTCTCTTTTAGTCAAGTCGGTATCAATGCTGGCAGTCGGCATAGTCCTGTTATTGATTCGCTGGGTCTTACTGCATAAAGCATTTGTGCCTTCAGAGCGTTTATCTAGCCTGCAAGGAGGCGCTAAATGATATCTCAATATCCTATTACTGATCATGCTGAAACAGACCATCGCGGCGCACATCACTCCTCCAAACCTAATCTGGTCATTAAATTGACCTTTGCCTTCATTGGTTTGATAGTTACGCTGGTACTGGTTAATTGGAGTATTTATAAATACGAGACCCATTTGGCAACGGGCGACACCGTACTACTAGAGCTTGCGCCTGTTGACCCGCGTAGCTTAATGCAAGGCGATTACATGATACTGCAATATGCCATTGCTGATGACATTCAGCAAATTATCTCTCGGGAACTTAATGAGACTAAGAATAATGAGCGTTTTGGCAATGACAGTAACCGTCGTCGACTGTATGAATATTCAGGAGAGGGCTTTGCCATTATTAAAAAAGATGCTCATAACGTTGGTCATTTGGTAAAATTAAGCAAGGCTGCTATACCATCGTCAGAATTAAAGCCAAATGAGATGCCGTTATTTTATCGTGCGCGTAAAGGACAAATTAAACTAGCGACCAATGCGTTCTTTTTCCAAGAAGGGCACGGCGAGGCGTACGAAGCGGCAGAATATGGGTTGTTTCGGGTCAATGAAAAAGGCGAGCCGCTACTTACCGATATGGTGGATGAAAACTTTGAAGTGATTACACCAGAATAACTGTGCTTATCGGCTTAAGCTATTTAACCTTTCCCTTTCTTGAGCTTTTAGACGTCAGTGTCAGCTTATGTTTGCCAAACTTTAAAACTAACACTTACGAAATTATAGAGTGGTGTCGAGGTACAATACCCAACATTTCGCAAATAAGATAACCGTTTCTAATGGGCAATTTACTATCTAGCCCTACTATCAAATCCTACTATCTAAACCTACTATCTAAAAAACGACCCTAAAATTCCTCGTACGATACGCCCTCCAGAAGGGCCCGCCACCTTGCGTGCTACCTCTGATGCCAGTGTGCTTACCAGCCTTTTTTGCATACGTGCTCTATCCCGCTCATCTCTTTGTTGCATTTTAAGTGCCGCAGCTTCGGCTTTAGCATCTAGTTTCGCCTGCTCCTCGGCAGCTTGTTCTGCAGTTTCACGCTCAATCTCTAATTGTGCTTGTTTCTCTGCTTCAATGACAGCCAGCTGGGCACGTTTATTCAATAGCTCATAAGCACTCTCTCGATCAATCGCTTCGTCGTACACGCCAGCTAAATCGCTACCGTCCATAACATCTAAGCGTTGACCTTTGCTAAGAGGTTTAAACTGGCTGTTTGGCGCCAGCATCCAAACTCGTTCTACGGGTGTTGGTGTGCCTGTGTCGTCTAGAACACTGACCAAAGCCTCACCCACCCCAAGTGTGGTGAGAGACGCCTCAACGTCGACATTTGGGTTGGGTCTAAACGTTTGCGCAGCAGCTCGAATTGCCTTTTGGTCTTTCGGAGTAAAGGCACGTAAGGCGTGCTGGATACGATGACCCAATTGACCTAAAATGTCATCTGGGATATCGGTAGGATTTTGGGTGATAAAGTAAATGCCGACGCCTTTTGAGCGAATCAGGCGCACCACTTGTTCTATTTTTTCAGCCAAAGCGTCATTGGCATCTTCAAACAACAGGTGCGCTTCATCAAAGAAAAACACCATTTTAGGCTTTTCGGCATCGCCCACTTCGGGCATGGATTCAAATAGTTCTGATATCAGCCATAGCAATAAGCAGCTATATAATTGCGGGCTTAGCATGAGCTTATCGGCTGCTAAAATATTGATAACGCCGCGGCCATGCTCGTCTGTTTGTATTAAATCCTCAAGGTTTAGTGCTGGCTCGCCAAAAAACTGATCTGCCCCTTGATCTTCTAAAGTTAGCAGCTTGCGCTGAATCGCGCCAATGCTGGCGGCAGATATGTTGCCGTAGCGATTACGCAGCTCCGATTTATTATCATTAATAAACTGTAGCATTTGCCGCAAATCTTTCATATCCAGTAGCAGCAATCCCTCATCATCTGCCACTCGAAACGCCACGGTAAGCACCCCAGACTGGGTATCATTTAAGCCTAACAATTGCGACATTATCAGCGGACCCATCTCGCTTATAGTAGTCCGTATGGGATGACCTTGATCGCCATACACATCCCAAAACACACAACGATAGCCTGTAAATTCTGGCGTGGGAAGTTGCAAGTCATCTAAGCGCTGCTGCAACTTATCGCTCATCTCGCCAGCGTGTGCTAGCCCTGATATATCCCCTTTAACATCTGCCATAAATACGGGCACGCCCTGCTCGGCAAATTGCTCTGCCAGCACTTTTAACGAAACCGTTTTACCTGTACCCGTTGCTCCTGCAATCAGTCCATGACGATTGGCCATGTTGGAGCGGATAGATACGGGGTTTCTTTGAGAGTCAGATGCTGCGGTGGGATATGCGATAGTCAGGTTTGCCATAGATGTGCTCATTATAAATGTGTATTTAGTTAGTTTTACTATAGCACTGCAAATGCATCTTTAAAATAGGCTAAATAGAGGAATGTAAAAAAGCTAATAATGAATCAATACGCTTTAATCTTTACAACAGACTCTAACTCAAATTAAAACTACTGACTGGTGGTGTTTGTGATTTTAATGTTTTAGTTAAAACTTGATACTAAGTTTAGTGAAATCTTTTGATAAATTTATAGAATCGCAACGTCTTCGATGCTGCTTTTTTTGCGTCACAGTGGTCTGTCCGTTTATATCGGTTATACTAAATCATAACTACTCTCTAAAATATGAGAAATAAAATGTCAGATTTGAATTTTTGGTTGCTGTTTTTGACAGCGGCACTTGCACTCAATATCGCCCCTGGTCCTGACCTACTATATATCCTGACTAAGACAGTTAGTGGTGGTAGAAGAATCGGTATCGCTTCAGCTCTAGGTGTATGTACGGGCGCTTTGTTTCACGTAATAATAGCAGCAACGGGTCTATCGGCTATTTTAGTATCTTCTGCTATTGCTTTTAGCATCGTTAAATATATAGGTGCGTTGTACCTTTTGTATTTAGCCTATAAGTCATTTAAGTCATCTGGGTTTGAGCTAGATATTAACGAGCAAAAGCGAACTACGCAGTCGCTTGCATCAGCATTTAGACAAGGGGTGATTATCGACATATTAAATCCCAAGGTCGCACTATTTTTTATGGCGTTTTTACCGCAGTTTGTTCGACCTGATGCAGGTGCGGTTTCGTCTCAGTTGTTATATTTGGGGTTGATGGTTATTGCAGTTGCTATTGTGGTTGAATGTGCTTATGTGTTGGTTGCTGACAAGGTAGCTTATAAGATACGAAGTCATAGGAGGATTAGCATGTGGTTAGATAGATTTGTAGGTAGTATCTTTGCAGGATTAGGAATTAAGTTGGCGACTTCAAGTAACTAATAAAAGTTATCCTTACCCTCATAAACATCATATTAAATTTTTAAGTGTTCATTATGTCAAATTCCATTTCTCAACTAGCGCAACTGCTCGACACTAAAGAAGATGAAGTCGTTGAGTTCAAAGAAGCCAAAAAACAGTATGACTTTAAGAAGTTATGTAAATACTTTTCAGCGTTAAGTAACGAAGCCAATCTAAAAGCAAAAAAGTGCGCATGGCTAGTATTGGGAGTGGATAATGATAAGAATGTCGTAGGTACTCAAGCATATACAAATGCTAGCTTCTTAGATAGCTTAAAAAAGAATACAGCTGACCGCATGACAGGGCGAGTGACATTTATTGATATACACGAAGTTGCTCACCCTAATGGCAGAGTCCTCATGTTACAAATACCACCTGCACCACAAGGTATGCCTATCGCATCTGACGGACACTACTACGGACGAGACGGCTCTTCGCTAGTAGCACTAAATATAAATGAGCTGGAGACTATTCGAGCATCGGTACAGTCCGACTGGAGCCGGCATATTATCAGTGGTGCTAGTATTGAGGATTTAGACCCCGATGCTATAGCCTTTGCTCGCTTAAGGTATGCTGAAAAGAACCAAAAGCTTAAAGATGAAATAGAAGCTTGGGATGATCAAAAGTTCTTAGATAAAGCTAAACTTACCTTTAAAGGGCAAATTACACGTACCGCTATTTTACTATTAGGTAAAAGTGAATCAGAGTATTTTATTAATCCTGCGTCTGCAAAAATAACTTGGATACTCAAAGACAAGGAGGGTATCGAGAAGGACTATGAACATTTTGCTTGCCCTTTACTTTTGGCTGTAGACAAGGTATTTAATAAAATTCGCAATTTGAAATACCGTTATATGCAGGGCGATACCTTATTCCCTGAAGAAGTTGAGCAATATGCCCCTTATTTGATTCGAGAATCATTAAACAATGCCATTGCCCATCAAGACTATGAGCAAGGTGGACGTATTACGCTAGTTGAATTTGAAGATGGTAAGTTAGTTATAAAAAATGAAGGACGTTTTATTCCTGTTAGCGTTGAGGCGGTGGTAAAGGAAGACGCCCCTGAACATCGCTATCGCAATAAGTTCTTGGCAGAAGCAATGGTTAATCTAAATATGATAGATACCATTGGTAGTGGTATCAGAAAAATGTTTATGATTCAGCGTAATAAATTTTTTCCTTTGCCTGAATACGATATTACCAATAATAAAGTTGAGGTAACCATTTACGGTAAGGTTTTAGATTTAGCTTATGCGCAAAAACTAGCTCAAGCACCAGATTTATTGCTTGAAGATATTATCCTGCTAGATAAAATGCAGAAAGATAAGGTTCTTAGTGATAGTGAAGCTAAATACCTCAAAGGTCGTCAACTCATTGAGGGTAGAAAGCCAAACTATCATATTGGCAAACATATCGCAGAGCAGACTGATGAAATGGCGAGCTATATTAAGCATAAAGGGATGAATAATCAGTATTACAAAGATATTATCATTCAGTGCCTTGATGAATATGGTGCAATAAAGCGCTCATTATTCGACGAGATTCTTTTTGATAAACTACCAGATGTACTTTCAGAGCAACAGAAAAAAGATAAAGTGCGAAACTTGCTACAAGACTTGCGCAGACATAATAAAATTCAAGTAGAAAGAAAGCTTTGGAAGCTAGTAGATGAATAAACCTTTAAATTTAAACTTCGAGGTGTAACTTTTAGGCATTGCGGTGTAATTTTAGACGTCAAGGTGTAGTTTTTAGACGTCAAGGTGTAGTTTTTAGACGTCAAGGTGTAGTTTTTAGAAACTGTGGAATTAGCTCCAATTCCGTAGTCAAATATTTGATCTTTAAATCTGTAGCTAAATCAGTTAAACACTCCCAATCCAAAATCCAAAAGCGGTTTAGCCCCGATTGCAACGGATATCCTGCTTATTGAGACGAATTGCAGAGGCTTGTTTTTTTCAGAAAATCGTAGATTTTCTCTTGCGTCGGGGTGAAGCAGTGCTTCACTTTATCCCTCCTCAGGCGCACGAAGTAAGCGACACCCCAAAGCTTAGCCTCTGCCTCGGATAAATAAGCAGATAGGAGTGGAAAGCGGGATAAGCTACTTGTTATTGATAAGAATTAGCAAGTTATCATTAAAAACATTAAATTTATCGTGTTATTAATGGGTTTTAAGGTATGGGTTTTAATTTTTTTGAATACAAATTTCTTGTTATTTAGTCCTATATTTAAATAACTTAAATCTTTTTATATTTAAATAAAGCCATGCAAACACTAAGTTTATCCCCCAGGCTAATACACTTTCAGTTTGGTAGATATGAAGTGGGGTAAGCCATTCGAAGTATGGAGCGAGTTGATACAGCCCCAATTTTAAAAAGCGTAAAGTAACCGCTGATAAGGTTAATGCATAGCTATAAACCATTAAGGTTCTGTGTCGTTTGAAACGTCTTTTTAAGGCAAAATAAACGCCCCCTAACGTAGTCAATCCCCATAATAAACACAATACAGTAAAGCTCATCCGAACGGGCAGCCCGCCTAGCGCTGTTAAAGCCAATACAAGCCCCGAAGGTAATGCCAACCCTAGAATAATAAAGACATAACCATACCCCAATCTACGATGCCATTTTGCATAATTAGGAAAACGAACCGAGTTGAATATATTCCAAAACTGGGTAAACCCTGCCAGCATGGCAATGCCACTACTGTAAACATGCACTTTGAACGCAAGTCTCCACCAGTTGTACTCGACCCAACTTCTTTTTAAGATGAGAAACCCTGCTCTGTCCTCAAAGGGGATATAAATAAGTACCGTTTTGGCCATTAACCAACAAAACCATACCAGTAACCCCAAGCTGAGAAACTTTAAGGCCTTGCCTAATAATTTATGTTCATATCTAATAGTTGACATACAATAAGATCTAAATGGATTTTAAATGAATAATTAATTCAATTTAATTAATTTTTAATAGAATATGCTACATTAAATTTAACCTATTGACTCAATAATAATAAGAATTTTTTTAAGACTTTCCAAAATTTTGTAGATTATGGATACCCTAAATTCATCTTAAGGAAAACCCATGAAAACGTTAACCCTTCCGCTCGCCTTAATCGCAGTGACGTGTCTCGGCGGTATCAGCTACGCTAGCACCTATCCAACTGGTGTTTTCTCAGGCAAATTTGGTGACGGTAAAGCGACCCTATTTATAGACTCTGTCTCTAATGGCAACGTTCGGGGCAGCAGTTTATACAAACATAATAAACGCCCCTTAAATGGCACTATTAAGGCAGAAGGTAATTTTTGGCGACTGACGTTAAATGAACCTGCTACTCAGATAGGAGATGGACAATTTGATATGATGACCAATAAGAATAGTCCAGATCTGTTAATAGGAACTTGGAAAGTTTTTCCTAAAACCGATACGGCCTCTGGTTTATCAGCCAAAAGTTTTAATCTTAAACAAAAAGAATGTGGCTATAAAAATTATAAGGGTCATTATAGTGAGGCTTCAAATCGTTTGTTAACAGATGAAGAGTTGTTTACCAGTCCTTCAGATCTAGATTATATGCGTAATGAGATTTATGCTCGCCACGGCTATTCATTTAACTCTACTGAATGGGCCAATACATTCGCTAAGGAAGATTGGTATGTGCCTTGTTATACCAATGTGGACAATAAATTAACCAGTATTGAAAAAAAGAATATTGAAAACATAAAAGCAATGCATAAATATATGGTTGCTAATCCAAGTACTTGGGGGCGTTAGAGAGTCTCACTCCTTTGACTGATAAAGTTTATAATTACAAAATTTAGGATTAGCGGGAGGATAATTTGAAAGGATTTAAACGTCGGTTCGGGGTTCTGTTTGCAGCTGCGTTGTTGTCACTGTCAGCAATGGCTATAAATTTTTCGGAAACACAGGAGTTGGCCAATCAAGGTGATGCATCTGCTCAATATAATCTAGGTGTGATGTATGACAACGGTCTAGGCGTACGGCAAGATTATACCAAGGCTATTGAGTGGTACAACAAAGCCGCTAACCAAGGTGATGCGGATGCTCAATTTAATCTAGGTCAAATGTATAGAAAAGGCCAAGGTGTTCGACAGGATTATACCAAGGCCGTTGCGTGGTACAATAAAGCGGCCAACCAAGGTGTTTCTAAAGCTCAGTTAAATTTGGGCTATATGTACGACAATGGTCAAGGTGTACGGCAAGATTATACCAAGGCATTTGAATGGTACAGCAAAGCCGCTAAACAAAGTGATGCGGATGCTCAACATAATCTAGGTGTGATGTACTACCAAGGTGAAGGCGTACGACAAGATTATGCCAAAGCTATAGAATGGTACATCAAAGCCGCTAATCAAGGTCATGCACCTGCTCAGTATAATCTTGGTTTGATGTACGACCAAGGTGAAGGTGTACAGCAAGATGATGCCAAGGCTATTGAGTGGTACAGCAAAGCCGCTAATCAAGGTCTTGCGTATGCTCAATATAATTTAGGCATGATGTACTACAACGGTCAAGGCGTACGGCAAAGTTATCACACTGCTAAAGAGTGGTTTGGCAAAGCTTGTGATAACGGTGATCAAGATGGTTGCGATAAATATAAAGTCCAAAATACTAGAGGTTTTTAGCCTATATATAGGGATTTTGAAAGAAGTCTATTGACATCAAAAAAAAGCACCCAATCGGGTGCTTTTTAGTTCTAAACCGACCTACCTCCTAGGGTGAATCAAATAGGGGTTTAGTGCAAGGAAGGTGAGCGCAAATTGCACATCAAGTGCATTAAGCGAACCTGACACCACAATAAATGCCTATTTGGATCAACCTCTACTCCCACTCAATCGTGGCAGGCGGCTTGCTCGATACGTCATAGGTGACTCGGGAGACGTCAGCAATTTCATTCATGATGCGGTTGCTGACCGTCTCGATGAGTTCGTACGGCAGATGAGCAAAGCGGGCGGTCATAAAGTCGACGGTTTCGACCGCACGTAGCGCAATCACCCACGCATAGCGACGCCCGTCACCGACTACGCCAACGGATTTGACGGGGGTAAATACCGCAAAGGCTTGCGCCGTTTTTTCATACCAACCAGAGCGCTCAAGCTCTTGCATAAAGATGGCATCGGCTTGACGCAGGATATCGGCGTATTCCTTTTTGACTTCACCCAAGATACGCACCCCAAGTCCAGGACCTGGGAAGGGATGACGATAAATCATCTTGTGCGGTAAGCCCAAGGCAATACCCAACTTGCGAACTTCATCTTTGAACAGGTCACGTAATGGCTCAACCAATTCAAACGCCAAATCGTCAGGTAATCCGCCTACGTTATGATGGCTCTTAATCACGTGTGCCTTGCCTTGGTGGGACTTGGCAGATTCAATAACATCAGGGTAAATCGTCCCTTGCGCCAAGAACTCAACAGGCTTGCCATCGCTACCTTGACTCACATCACGTGCAGCATCGGCGAAGACATCGATAAAGGTCTTGCCGATGATTTTGCGTTTGGCTTCAGGATCCGCCTCGCCCGCTAAGGCATCTAAGAAGCGGTCTTCAGCATCGACACGCACCACTTTGACGCCCATATTCTCTGCGAAGACTTGCATCACTTGATCGCCTTCGTGCAGACGCAGTAAGCCGTTATCCACGAACACACAGGTAAGCTGGTCGCCAATGGCTTTGTGCAATAGCGCCGCAACCACGGAGCTGTCGACGCCGCCTGATAATCCTAATAATACTTGCTTGTCGCCAATTTCTTCTTTGAGCTGTGCTACTCGCATGTCGATGATGTTATCGGGCGTCCAATCGCCAGCACAGCCACTAATGTTGTGCACGAAGCGCGATAGTATTTCTTGCCCCTGCAAAGTGTGAGTCACCTCGGGGTGAAACTGAATGCCATAATAATGCTTATCTTCGTTCGCCATCACTGCCACTGGGCAACTGGGGGTATTCGCGACCACATCAAAGCCATCTGGTGCACGGGTGACTTTATCACCATGACTCATCCATACATCCAAATGCTGTACGTGTTCACCGCTATGAATGTCGTCATCTAGTCCATCAAGCAATTGACTTTTACCCGTCACTTCAATGGTTGCCGCACCAAATTCTTGCTTGGCGCTCGGTTGAACCTCACCACCAAAGTGGTCTGCCATCGCTTGCATACCGTAGCAAATACCGAGTATTGGCACCTGTAGGTCAAACACGGTTTGGTTAATCTGTGGAGCGTCGTCACCGTGTACACTTTCGGGCCCGCCAGATAAGATTATCCCCTTTGCATCGAAGTCTTTGATGCGGCCTGCATCGATGTCGTAAGGGTACATTTCACAAAACACACCAGCTTCACGTACGCGTCGGGCTATCAGCTGACTGTACTGTGAGCCGTAGTCGATGATTAAAATTCGGTCTTGTTTGATGGTGGGTGCATCGTTGCTCAATGAATTGCTCATGATGTCGTCCAAGTTTAGAGTCAAGTTAAGAAGTGGGTTTATTAAATGGGTATAGGGTAATGCATATAGGTTGACGAAAAAAGGGTTTTGAAAAATAAGCTACTGAAAAATAAGGTGCTAGATATGGGTATGAAACAGTGGTGCGTCGCTTGTCATAATTTAACGCCTATTTTAACAAGATTAGACCGAAGTGTGGGTGCTGTATTTGAAACAATGCCTATTAATTGTCGGTTATTTTTCCATTTAATATCTATTTAGGACAGTGGTGGAATACAGTTTCGCAACTATAAGTATTGATCGACACATCACTGCTAAAAAATAGTTATTTATATTGCTTATATTAAAAACTATCAGTAATATGAATTGACAGTTGCAATTTATACCAAATCTGAAAGTTGATACTGGATCAGCTTTAATATGGTTTTGATTTGGTCCTAGCAAGTTTTAGATGCGTGGCTTGACCAATTGTGGCGTCATCAAATTCACCTATTAACGATTTACTTATAACAAATGGACAGGTTATATCACATGAGCAAACTTGCATCTTTATTTGGTAATACGGCCAAAACCAGCCCCAACGATAATTCTGTAGACGCTGATGATTTTTTAGCAAATGCTAAAAACGGTAACACGCCCATGCAAGAGACACGCTGGAATGGGTGGGGCAACGTTAATATCACTAAAAAAGTCTCACCGCATGGGGCTAAGCTCATCAAATCCCATATTGGTAAAACTAAAAAACTGTCCTCGGTAACCCTAAACAAAGTCATCAGCCATGTACCCGACTCACGCCTGCCAAATGCGGTAAAACAATTAGATATAGTCACAATAGATAAAGAGACGCGTGTACGCCATGCGCGCGGGCAAAGCTTTCCTGATTGGATAGCCATGCACAGTGGTGATTTTGGTCAATTTCCTGATGGGGTTGCCCTACCTACCTCTACCCAAGAGGTTGAAAGGTTATTAATGCTTGCCAGTGAGCATGATCTTATTGTGATTCCTTTTGGTGGCGGGACTTCGGTGGCAGGACACATCAACCCACCAAAAGACGCCCGCCCTGTGCTGACCATTACCATGCATTTGATGGACAGACTCATTAAGTTAGATACTGAGAGTCAAATAGCAACCTTCGGTGCTGGCGCTCAAGGCCCTACGGTAGAGGCTCAGTTGGACACGCATGGCTACCGTTTGGGTCATTATCCCCAATCGTGGGAGCTGTCGACACTCGGCGGCTGGATTGCGGCGCGTTCAAGTGGGCAGCAGTCTTTAGGGTATGGCCGTATTGAGCAAATGTTTGCCGGTGGTACGCTAGTGACGCCGCAAGGTACCCTTGAGATACCAGATATTCCTGCCTCTTCGGCAGGTCCTGACTTGCGTGAGATGATGATGGGCACTGAGGGGCGAGTGGGTATATTTACTGAGGTAAAAATGCGAGTGCAGCTGCAGCCTGAGGAAGAGGTCTTTAAAGTGGTGTTTTTGCCCAGTTGGGATGCGGGCCAAGCCGTATTAAGACATGCCGTGCAAAAAAACATTGCCTTATCTATGCTGCGTTTAAGTAATGCTAAAGAGACGGACGCGCATCTACATTTAGGCACCACCCGTAGCCAATTTCTAGCCTTAAGTACTTACCTTAAAACCCGTGGTCTTGACTCGAATAAAGTGATGTTAACCTATGGGGTTAGCGGAGACAAAGCACAAAACAAGTTAGCTCTCAGCCAATTTAAACAGCTGCTTAAACAATATAATGGCGTGAGTGGTAAGCTGACAGATGTTATGGGCTCAATCTGGGCACATGGCCGTTTTAAATTTCCTTATTTGCGCGGCACGTTGTGGCAAAAAGGCATCATGGTAGATACCTTTGAAACGTCTATTAATTGGACAGATATTGATACGCAAATGGCGCAAATGGAGGCGGGCGTTCGAGACTCGTTGATAGATGAGGGCGAACAGGTCATGGCTTTTACCCATGTCTCGCATGTTTATAAACAAGGTGCGAGTCTTTATACCACCTACTTTTTTAGAGCGGCTAAAGATTATGCCACAACCTTAAAACGGTGGCAAAAGATCAAACATGCCGCAAGCAGTAGCGTCGCAAATGGCAAAGCCACTATTTCACATCAACATGGTGTGGGCCGTGACCATGCGCCGTATCTAAAAGCAGAAAAAGGGGAGCTTGGCTTACAAGTGACTCGCGACATGATTTGCAGCTTAGATCCAGACGAGCGTATGAACCCAGGCGCCTTATTAATTAAAAAGCACCTTTATTAATAAGCACCTTTATTAAAAGCTACTTGAGTAAAAAACTTCTAAATTAAGAATTCATTAAGATTTCCTACTCTTAACCTATTAGCATTTGCTGTAGGCCGGTGCTTTTGGCCCAGCTAAATAACAAATTTTATGATGGTTGATGGGCTAAATGTTCAGCCTATGTCAAGAGTTGGGATTGGGTTTAAGATAGAAGATTATGCCCTATTCCCCGTAATCATTTTTAAGCGTTATAAAGAGACAGTTATGACTCATACCCAGCACCGTCAGCAATCTCTAGCGCCACTTAACCGCTCTGAACCTTGGGATTTATTGATAATTGGTGGCGGTATTACGGGTGCAGGCATTGCTCGCGAGGCGGCTAAGCGTGGTTTGGATGTCATAGTGGTTGAACAAAAAGACTTTGCTTGGGGTACGTCAAGTCGCTCCAGTAAAATGGTACATGGCGGACTGCGCTATATTGCCTCAGGCGATTATAAAACTACCCTACATAGTGTGCGCGAGCGTGAGCGAATGCTCAAAGAGGCAGACGGTTTGGTCAATGAAATGCACTATGTGATGCCGCACTATAAAGGCAAATTTCCGCCACCGTGGATGTTTAATACGTTGCTGCGGGTCTACGACAAGCTGGCAGGCAAACGCTACTTTACCTATTTTAAAAAGAATGCCTTTTTACCCCTAAATCCTGGTATTAAAGAGGACAAACTTTTGGGCGCAAGTCAGTTTAGTGATGCGGTGACAGATGATTCCCGATTGGTAATGCGCGTGCTAGATGAAGCCATTAATGATGGAGCCCATGCCATCAACTATTTAAAAGCAGACGCGTTACTAAAAAATAATCAAGGCCATGTGGTGGGCGCTACCTTAGTCGATACGGCCAGTCATCCTGATGATGCAGCAGGACGTACAGATACTTATGATGTCTATGCCAAAGTTGTGGTCAGTGCAACTGGCGCATGGGCGGACGATTTGCGTCTTGAGGCCACTGACGATACCAACATACAAAGTCAAATTCGCCCCTCTCGTGGCAGTCATTTGGTCGTCAGTCAAGACCGCCTTCCAATTAAACAAGCCTACACCTTATTACACCCTGTTGATAAAAGAGCGCTGTTTGTATATCCGTGGGAGAAACGTACTGTGATCGGCACCACCGACTTAGACCATCCCCCACTGGACGAACAAGAGGTGGGCATCACCAATGAAGAAGTGGATTATTTACTATTAGCGATGAATGGATTGTTTGACCACGCCAAGCTAAGCCGCGAAGATGTCATTAGCACGTGGGCAGGCGTACGGCCACTCATCTCAGACAGTGGCAATGGCAAACGTGTTGATCCCAGTAAAGAAAAACGCGACCACAGTGTGTGGCTAGACAACAATCTAGTGACAGTGAGCGGCGGCAAATTAACCACGTTTCGGCTTATCGCCCTTGATGTCCTCAAGATATGTGAGCAGGTATTGCCGATAGACAATACCAGTATTGATGATGCTATTTTTACCAATCCTACTCCCACTGATCCTAAGTTTGCGACGCTGTCGCCAGATTTACAACGCCGTTTGCAAGGCTTTTATGGGCGTCAAGTAGACACGTTATTGCACATGGCAGATAGCAAAGAGCTTGTGCCCATAATGGATACCAATACCTTTGATACAAATACTTTTGATACCAATACGCTTTGGGCTGAGGTTAGATATGCTGCGCGCTATGAGCAAGTGATACATTTAGATGACTTGTTACTGCGCCGAACGCGTTTAGGACTGGTGTTGTCAAACGGGGGTATCATCCCTGAAGTGGTCGATACTTTAAAAATCATTTGCCAGCAAGAGCTTGGCTGGAATGATAAGATGTGGCAGCAAGAGTTAACACGCTATCAGCAGTTATGGCAGCGCTACTATCATCTACCTTCTAATTAAAACTAAAACCTAAATCAAGACTAAAACTATGACCTTTTCAAACACTTTAGCTTTTATTTTTAGCTTTTATTTTTAGCTTTTATTTTTAGCTTTTATTTTTAGCTTTTATTTTTAGCTATTATTTCTAGCTATTTGTTTCTAGCTATTTGTTTTTAGGCTTTCATTGTTTAGGTTTTATAGCGGCACGATGTTAATGATCGCTTATGTAGAATTCAAAACCCTTGAAGATTTTTAAAACGCTAAAGGATTAAAAAGCGTTTAAGTATTAGAAGGTTTTGAAAATAATCGTAGTTTTAATCACTCAATGGACTGAGCGGTATTTCAATATGAGCAAGCACCCTACCCCAATTTATTTTTTAGCCATCGACAATGGGACACAAAGCGTGCGAGCGCTTATTTTTGATCAATTTGGTACCGAGATTGCCAAAGCCCGTATTCCCCTCGACCCTTATTTTTCGACGCAGCCAGGCTATGCCGAACAACATGCAGAGTATTACTGGAAAACGCTTAGCGAGGCCTGCCAGCAGCTTTGGCAAACCAGTGGCATTTGCCCTGAACAAATTGCAGGCGTTAGCCTTGCTACTCAGCGCTATACGATGATATGTCTTGATGACAACAAACAGCCGCTACGACCTGCTATTGTATGGATGGACATGCGCCATGGTAAAGCCAATGATATTGGTATGCTAGACCCGCTTACCAAGCTCGTTGGCATGGGGCAATTGGTAAAAGACGCACAGCAAAAGGCACGCTGCAACTGGCTATCTCATCATGAGCCTGAGATATGGGCTAAAACTGCGCATTATGTAAATTTGTCTGCTTATCTCACCTATCAGCTAACGGGCAAACTTATGGATTCTACAGGGCATGCCCTTGGTTATTTGCCCTATGATTACAAAGCTCAAAAATGGATGAAGCCAAGCAATATCAAATGGCGGCTGTTTAGTTGCCGGCTTAAACAGATGCCAGACCTAGTAGAACCAGGGCAGCTTATGGGGCACATCTCAGCGAGCGCGACCAACGCCACAGGCATTATTGAGGGTACGCCTATGATTGCCGCAGCAAGCGACAAAGCTTGTGAAGCACTAGGCTCAGCAGGGCTTGATGAAAACACAGCGTGCTTGAGCTTTGGCACCACCGCCACCATCAACACCACCTCATCTAACTATGTCGAAGTGCTAAAGCATATGCCATCGTACACAGCGGCAGTGCCGAATCACTACAATCATGAATACATGATATATCGCGGTTTTTGGATGGTGAGCTGGTTTAAAGAGCAGTTTGCGCATTACGAAAGCCAGCTTGCTAAGACGCAAGGCATTGATACCGAGCATTTATTAGATCAAGCCGTGCAAGATATTCCAGCAGGTTGTATGGGGCTTATGTTACAGCCCTATTGGTCGCCCGGCGTTCGTCATCCGGGTATAGAAGGCAAAGGGGCGCTGATTGGCTTTGGCGATGTGCATACCCGCGCCCATGTGTACCGCGCTATACTGGAGGGCTTAGCTTATGAGCTCAAGCTTGGCTTTGATACGATAGAAAAACGCACACGCAAGCCCATCAAGCATCTGCGTGTGTCAGGCGGCGGCTCCCAAAGCGATGCAGCCATGCAGCTGACCGCTGATATATTTGGCATGTCAGCATATCGTCCCCATACTTTTGAGGCCTCAGGCTTAGGTGCTGCCATCAACTGCGCTGTGGGTTTAGGCATCTATCCTGACTACACCACTGCCTGTGACGCCATGACGCATTTGGGTGATGAATTTATACCCATTGCGGATAACGTTGAGCTATACAAACGCTTATATCATGAAGTCTATCTTAAAATGTATGATCGGTTGCAGCCCTTATATCAAAGTATTCAAGACATCACCGGCTACCCAGCAAAGTAGCTTACGCACTCTAATTCTTATTATAGTAGTCAATATAATGGGGGTCGATATAACAGTCACTGATATATCAATGACTGATTTAAGTTGCTGATTTGGGCTATTTTGAGATAGGCTGTTGTTAAAACACAATGTGAACCCAAGGTTTGACCATGAAAATTGCTAGTTTAGTTATTTTTTTTATCACCGTCACCATTATCAACTATCTACTTAATAGATTCCTCAATCTCGGTCACGATATGTCTTATATCTTAATCCTAAGTGTCATCACCACTTTATTGTTTTACCTCATGTCATTTATCAGACGACGACGTTCTAAATAAGCGCATTTTCCATATAAGTACATTTTCCATATAAGTACATTGTCTAAATAAGTGCATTTTGCCATTTATGAGCAGCATGACTGTGGCTCTTGATACCATTTGCACCATTAGAGTTTGGTTATGTTAATATACGTCGCAGCATTAAGTTTTATTAAAAACTCACAATTGCTAACCAATCCACTAACAAATCAGGAGCGGAATGATGACGACCTCTAGCGGTGACAACAATCGTCACCCATCTAAACCAAATGCTGATACAAGAGCGGATACTAAAGCTGCCTCACAAGAATACTTGCCAGACTACATAAGAACCAATGCAAGACATCACAAACCTCCTCATTTGGGTACCTTTAGCGTTGACATGGATATGAGTCAACGTCGTCCTGATCATGAGCCTGATACCAGTATTGATAAATTCACCTTCGGCATGGTGCTTTTCATACTTATTGCCATCTGTATTCCGCTGATCTACTATCCAGATCAAGGTAAAGAATGGGTAAACATTGCCCGTACCTTTGTTACCACCAACTTTGGTGTGGCTTACTTGGCCTTTGGTGTGATCGCTTCCATGTTTGTTGTTTATATTATATTTTCAGACATTGGTAAGATTAAACTAGGCCGTCCTGAAGACACGCCCGAATTTGCTGATAGCTCGTGGGCGGCGATGCTATTTTGTGGGGGTATTGGTGCCAGTATTTTGTATTGGGGTTTGATTGAGTGGGCATATTATTACCAAGGTCCACCTTTTCATCTAGAGCCAGGCTCACCTGATGCCATTCGCTGGGCGACCACTTACGGTATTTTTCACTGGGGACCCGTGGCTTGGGCCATTTATTTAGTGCCTGCGGTAGCCATTGCTTATTTTTATTATGTGCGCCAAACCCCTGTGTTAAAAGTTAGCCAAACGTTAATGCCATTATTGGGAGAAAAAATAGCCAATAGTAATTGGGCTAAGATGCTCGATGTGTTATTTGTATTTGGTATGGTAGGCGGCGGCGCGACTACGCTAGGTCTAGCCTCTCCGCTTATTAACGAAGGTTTATACAACCTCTTTGGTCTACCGCGTAATATCACCATGCAATTGGTGGTGTTATTAGTCACCACCTTGATCTTTGCTTATAGTGCTTATCAAGGGCTTAAAGGCGGTATTCAAAAACTCTCTAACATTAACTTTTATTTAGCCGTTGTCTTACTGGCATTTATTTTGATTGTCGGTCCGACAGTATTTATTTTAAATACAGGGCTTGAGGCAATTGGTCGTTCATTAACCGAAATGCCGCGTATGATGACTTATATCGAGCCCTTCAAAGACTATCCAGAATTAGGCTTTGAGCACACCACCTTCCCGCAAGACTGGACGGTATTCTACTGGGCATGGTGGCTAGTATTTGCGCCCACGATTGGTCTATTTATTGCCAAAATCTCTCGTGGTCGTACCATTCGCAATATGGTTGTTGGTTCTATGTTCTACGGATCATTAGGCTGCGCTATTTTCATGATTATTCTTGGTAATTATGGTCTGTATTTACAGATGAATGGCGAAGTTGACGTCGTAGGTATTCTAAACAATGAGACAGCAACAGCGGCAATTTTTGCGATTTTGAACAGCTTACCTATGTCCTATGCGGTGGTTGCTGTGTTTACTTTCTTAGCGATAATCTTTACCGCTACCACGTTCGACTCAATTTCATACATTCTAGCGTCGGTGGTACAAGTAGAAGTGGACGATGAGCCACATCGCTGGAACCGTTTGTTCTGGGCCTTTACACTGTGTCTATTGCCTGCTATTTTGATGTTCTTAGGCGATTTATCAACCCTGCAAACGGCTTCTATATTCGCAGGTGCACCGCTGATTATAATTTTATGTATGATGATGCTGTCTGTGATAAAAGCGGCTCGTTACGACTTGTATTATCAGCCTGATTATAACCTCAAAACCATTCATATTGAGGAGCTTGCAGACACTGCGCCATGGGAGATTGGTGAAACCTCCGATGCGCCAGAAGGTTCTGTGTTAGCACTACAAGAAGAGTGGGGGGATATGATTCGTGATGAAGAGGCCGAAGCGGCAGAAGAGCTTGATAAGCTGCATGCTAAAAAGCTTGATGATGACCATACATAAGTTATCTAATCAAAATAAATAGCAAAGAGGCTGGATTAATTAATCCAGCCTCTTTTTTTCGCTTTAACCACTGTCTACTAAGCATCGCCCAATGCTTGCTTTAAACGAGCCAGCCCCTCACGCAATATAGACTCTGGACATGCCACGTTAATACGCAGTTTTAAATGCCCTTCTTGTCCATATTGTATACCTGAGTTGAGATCTACCTTGGCGTCTCTTAGTTGGTTATATAACGCTTTGTCATCATCACCATACGCCGCACAATCTAACCAAATCAAATACGACGCTTCAGGACGCATTACCTTGATATCCGGCAAATGAGCCGCGAGATAATCAATAGTTAACTCTATATTTTTCTCAATATACGCAAGTACTTGCTCCAGCCACTCACTCCCGTGCTCATAAGCGCTTTGCATCACTGTATAAGCAAATAAATTTAACTCAAATTCATCATTGAGCTTTTGATGATTATGAATCTGTTTTATCAGCGCCTTATCTTTAGCAAAGATAAGTGAGCCTTTAATACCGGCGATATTAAAAGTTTTGGTCATCGAGGTTAAACTTACGGTCATATGCTCATAGCCTTTGGCGATATTTAAAAAGGGCGTAAACGTATGTCCTGTTAAGGTCAAATCTTGATGAATCTCATCACTCACAATAGCAACATGATATTTTTTACAGATTTCAAAAACAGCGGTTAACTCCTCCGCCGTCCATACCCGCCCGCCAGGGTTTTGGGGATTACACAACAAAAACACCTTCACCTTATGTTGTTTGATTTTGGCTTCCATATCTGCCAAATCAAAGGTGTATTTGCCCTGATCTTCTACCAGCGCCGACATAACTGCCTGACAACCGTTCAGCTTAGTTTTGGTCACGAAAGGCGCATATATAGGATCATTGATGAGTACTGCATCGCCCACTTCGGTAAACATATTTAGCATCAGCGCAATACTCGGCACCACCCCAGGTGAAAACAAAATCTCATCTTGAGTGAGCGACAACCCATAACGACTGCTGTGCCAGTTTATGATGGCCTCATACAGCGCCTCCGTTTGTTTGGTATACCCCAATATGCCGTGATCGACCACCTTTTGAATACTATCCAAAATAGGCTGAGCCGTCTTAAAATCCATATCCGCTACCCACAATGGAATGGTGTCATCTTCATAATGCCACTTGATTGAGCCGGTGTTACTGCGGTCAATCACTTCGTCAAAATTGTATTGCATGGTGTGGTTCTCGTATTTGGCGTAAGGGGTGTTCTTTTTATTTAAATGGTTGTCTTAGGTATTTGCATTTATCACGTTATCCCTTTAATCCAATGGCCGATTCGGACTGACCTCTGCATAAGTCTTACCCTCTGGTACAGTTACGCAATCGACTTTCTTTTGTGACTCAGTGGGTTTGCAATAGCCTAGAGTTAGATAATAGGTTTTATGCTCTCTTTCTGTACCAATTGGTACAGGGTTTAAATAGACCTTGCCCATATCCACATAGCGCTTTTCAGTATACGGTTTAGGTATAGACGCTAATCCTCCGTTTGCATACGACTTTATTTCATAGCCAAACTTACTTATTGAAAAGCTTGCACCGCCTACAGACATGACTTCTCGATGATTTGGCGTATTGACTGTATACTCATAAGTAACTGGCGGAACAGTAAAACGTCCCTGTCCATCTGTAGTATCAAAAGCTTCGTTGTCGATACCTACGTTTACACCCTTAATAGGCCGATTGGTCTGTTTATCGATTACTTGCCCTAAGATTTCTGGCGTTGCATAAATTACTTTTGTTTGACATCCTGTTAAGCTGGCTAGAGTAATAATACATATGATTAGATATGGCGTTCTATGCTTCATGTTATTCTTCTAATCCAACGGTTGATTTGAATTTGTATTTTATTAGTTTATATTAATTAGACGTTGAGCTATCTGCTCCTAAATATTGTCTTAAGCCATGCATGTAGACGTTCTAGCCAGCTTTTTTGTTCTTCAAAAGGGATGTCAGTACAGTAGTTAGTCACTTCATTTGAGTTTGGCGTAACTCTTCCAACATCGCCTTCTACTATTTTGTATCCTTTATCAGTCTGTGTTAAACAAAATTCTGATAAATAGTTGGTACCATTGATGACTTTATCCTCTATACCCAAAATCATTGATACATAATAATGGGTGTCAGGAAGAATGGCTTTTTCATTGGTTAAAGTCTCCATAGCCGATACGGGTAGACAAGTTTGTGGACTGTTAGGTATATCTAAATAGATATCGTTTAAATAAAAGAATGTCTCAGAACCTTTGGATACATTGAGATAAACTAACTTATTTTTGTCCTCTTCTACAGGTACCTCTCTATTATACTTAGCCAAATAAAAGCAGGGTTGATTGTCTTTAAGCGTGATATCTACTTGTCCATAATCAAGCTTTGACATGGCTTGAGTTACGACAGATATTGACAACATAGCTATAATCATGAATAACTTTTGAAATATATTTATCATAATCTGTTTACCGAGGCATAAATTTATGATAATAAAAGTCTGTAAACAATTTTCAAAATCTATTTACAACGATATATATTGCGGGTTAGGCCATAATATCTAAATTACGGGATGCTCTTTTAGATAGTTTTAAACAAGTTAATACTATTAAATAATTATATCTCAATCCTTGATTATAAAATGTGTTACTCAGATGATAACCGCTTCTCAATTTTTATGAGATTATTTTCGTAATAAATAAAACCTGGACATGCCACAACATTGTAATTTCCTTTAGGCTCCATACCTCTCAAACAAAATGCATATTCATTATTAATATTTAATAAATCATTAACGCTTTCATCTGAGCATATAGGTAATCCTCGATACTTTTCTTCTTTAGGTAAATTATCTTCCCATATAGGTATAAGTTCATTTTGGCTAATTAGATCTAGACTATAGAAAACATTAGATATCTCATCTAAATTATAAGGTTTAGATGAGATATTTGCTGTCGCAAAGTCGGGGTTAAAGCATAACTTATTATCTACATTTATAAAGAATTCTACATCAAGTCTAACAGGAATTTTGTGTGAAGGGTTACTGTATGCACATGACATACCTAAACCTACTCCAACCAATACTATTAAGTTATTCAAATAGTTTTTATACATCTAACTCAGCCTTTAAGAGTTGGGTAAATTATTTCTATTATTAGGATCATTTAAAAAGTCTGACAGGGTCAATAAGTAATTACATTTATAATTGCGATAACTATACCCAGACGAAGATACGGTACCCCTTACTTTCACTACAGGTAAACTCAAACAATAATAGGCAAAATAGTCAGCAATAATATCCCCTTGTTGCTCCATATTATAATCACAAAGTTTTTTACTGCTACTTAAAAAATAATTATAAGGATCACAACCTTCCATTTTACAATAAGGATGTAATAAAAGTCCTTTAGTTGCCACTGGATATCCTAACTGAGATTGCCAAACGTGAACCATTTCATGAATAAATAAATGTTTGTAACTATTAGACTCTTGTGAATAATCAGCTTTATAGTGCCCTTTGGGAAAATAAATCTCTCCATTTGGTGTCATTACCGTATACTCATATGTACTAGGCGGTACAGTGAATCGACCATATTTATCAGTGTAATCCTACATTTGACTATCGATGACAGCTTGAACACCTTCAATAGGCTGATTGGTCTCTTTATCAATCACTTGCCCTGATATTTCTGGTGTCGCGTAAATTACTTTTGTTTGACAGCCTGTTAAGCTGGCTACTGAAAGAGCAAATAAAGTAAGATAAATTGTTTTGATTATCATTTCACCCTTCTTAATCCAACGGCTGATTTGGAGTGACCTCTGCATAAGTCTTACCCTCAGGTACAGGGATACAATCAACCTCTCTTTGCGATTCAGTGGGTTTGCAGAAGTCTAGAGTTGAATAATGAGTTTCGTACTCACCTTCTTTGCCAACAGGTACAGGGTTTAAATAAACCTTGCCCATATTGACATAACTTTTTTCAGTGTATGGCTTTGGTATAAACGCCAATCCTCCATTTCTATATGATTTAATTTCGTAGCCAGACTTGTAAATTAGAAACCTCGACACACCTTCTGACATGACTTCTCGATGATTTGGTTCATTAACTGTATACTTATAAGTTATAGGCGGAACAGTAAAACGACCTTGTTGGTCAGTATAATCAAGGGCTGGACCGCCAATGACAGCTTGAACACCTTCAATAGGCTGATTGGTCTGCTTATCAATCACTTGCCCTGATATTTCTGGCGTTGCATAAATTACTTTAGTTTGACAGCCTGTTAAGCTGGCTAGTGTAATAATAAGTGTGGTTAGATATGGCGTTCTATGCTTCATGTTTTTCTTCTAATCCAACGGCTGATTGGGACTGACCTCTTCATAAGTCTTACCCTCAGGTACAGGGATACAATCAACCTCTTTTTGTGATTCAGTGGGTTTACAAAAACCTAGAGTTGGATAGTAAGTTTTGTACTCACCTTCTTTGCCAACAGGGACGGGGTTTAAATAAACCTTGCCCATATCGACATAGCTCTTTTCAGTATATTTTCTAGGTATAGACGCCAATCCTCCATTTGCATATGACTTTATTTCATAGCCTTGTTTATAGATCATAAAACTATAATTCCCATTAGACGTAAGTTCTTGATAGCTTGGTGCATTGACTCTATACTCATAAGTACTAGGCGGCACAGTGAATCGACCATATTTATCAGTATAGTCCAAAGCTTCATCATCAATCACGGTCTTTACCCCTTCAATAGGCCGATTGGTCTGTTTATCGATTACTTGCCCTGATATTTCTGGTGTCGCATAAATCACTTTTGTTTGACAACCTGTTAAGCTGGCTACTGAAATAATAAATGTGATTAGATATAGCGTTCTATGCTTCATGTTATCCCTTTAATCCAATGGCTGATTGGGACTGACCTCTGCATAAGTCTTACCCTCAGGTACAGGGATACAATCAACTTCCCTTTGCGATTCAGTAGGTTTGCAGAAGTCTAGAGTTGAATAATGAGTTTCGTACTCACCTTCTTTGCCAACAGGTACAGGGTTTAAATAGACCTTGCCCATATCAACATAGCGCTTTTCAGTATATGGTTTAGTCGAGTAAGGTTTAGCCAATCCCCCATTCCTATAGGATTTAATTTCATAGCCTTGTTTATAAATTAAAAACCTTGCCACTCCCATAGATCTTATTGTTTGATAGCCTGGAGATTTAACTGAATATTCAAAAGTACTAGGAGGTACCTTGAACTGACCATATTTATCAGTATAGTCCAAAGCCTCATTATCAATCACGGTCTTTACCCCTTCAATAGGCTGATTGGTCTGCTTATCAATCACTTGCCCTGATATTTCTGGTGTCGCATAAATCACTTTTGTCTGACAGCCTGTTAAGCTGGCTAGTAAAAGAGCAAATAAAGTAAGATAAATTGTTTTGGTTGTCATTTCACCCTTCTTAATCCAACGGCTGATTTGGAGTGACCTCTGCATAAGTTTTACCTTCAGGTACAGGGATACAATCAACCTCTTTTTGTGATTCAGTAGGTTTACAAAAATTTAATATTGAGTAGTGCGTTTCGTACTCACCTTCTTTGCCAACAGGTACAGGGTTTAAATAGACCTTGCCCATATCAACATAGCGCTTTTCAGTATATGGTTTAGTCGAGTAAGGTTTAGCCAATCCCCCATTCCTATAGGATTTAATTTCATAGCCTTGTTTATAAATCAAGAAACTTGAGACTCTATTAGACATAAGTTCTTGATGGCTTGGTGCATTGAACTTATACTCATATGTACTAGGCGGTACAGTGAATCGACCATATTTATCAGTGTAATCTAACGCTTGACTATCGATGACAGCTTGAACACCTTCAATAGGCTGATTGGTCTGCTTATCGATTACTTGCCCTGATATTTCTGGTGTCGCATAAATCACTTTTGTTTGACAGCCTGTTAAACTGGCTACTGAAAGGGCAAATAAAGTAAGATAAATTGTTTTGGTTATCATTTCACCCTTCTTAATCCAATGGCCGATTCGGAGTGACCTCTGCATAAGTCTTACCCTCAGGTACAGGGATACAATCAACCTCTTTTTGTGATTCAGTGGGTTTGCAAAATTCTAGAATTGGATAAAAAGTTTCGTACTCACCTTCTTTGCCAACAGGGACGGGGTTTAAATAGATCTTGCCCATATCGACATAGCGCTTTTCAGTATATGGTTTAGTTGAGTAAGGTTTAGCCAATCCTCCGTTTGCATATGACTTTATTTCATAGCCTTGTTTATAGATCATAAAACTAGCATCTCCAATAGATATAACTTCCCGATGGTTTGGTGTATTGATTGTATACTTGTAAGTTATTGGAGGCACAATAAAATGACCTTGTTTGTTGGTATAGTCAAGGGCAGGACCACCAATAACGGTCTTTACCCCTTCAATAGGCAGATTGGTCTGCTTATCAATCACTTGTCCTGATATTTCTGGTGTCGCATAAATCACTTTTGTTTGACAACCTGTTAAGCTGGCTAGAGTAATAATACATATAATTAGATATGGCGTTCTATACTTCATTTTATCCCTTTAATCCAACGGCCGATTCGGAGTGACCTCTGCATAAGTCTTACCCTCCGGTACAGGGATACAATCAACCTCTCTTTGTGATTCAGTGGGTTTGCAGAAGTCTAGAGTTGAATAATGAGTTTCGTACTCACCTTCTTTGCCAACAGGGACAGGGTTTAAATAGACCTTGCCCATATCGACATAGCTCTTTTCAGTATATTTTCTAGGTATAGACGCTAATCCTCCGTTTGCATACGACTTTATTTCATAACCTTGTTTATAAATATCGAAACTTGCCACTCCTCTAGACATAACTTCTCGGTGATTTGGTTCATTAATGGTATACTTATAAGTTATAGGTGGTACCGTAAAACGACCTTGTTGGTCAGTATAATCAAGGGCTGGACCACCAATGACGGTTTTTACCCCTTCAATAGGCTGATTGGTCTGTTTATCGATTACTTGTCCTGAGATTTCTGGCGTCGCATAAATCACTTTTGTTTGACAGCCTGTTAAGCTGGCTAGAGTAATAATAAGCGTAATTAGATATAGCGTTCTATGCTTCATATTTTTCTTCTAATCCAACGGCTGATTGGGACTGACCTCTTCATAAGTCTTACCCTCAGGGACAGGGATACAATCAACCTCTCTTTGCGATTCAGTGGGTTTGCAGAAGTCTAGAGTTGAATAATGAGTTTCGTACTCACCTTCTTTGCCAACAGGTACAGGGTTTAAATAAACCTTGCCCATATTGACATAACTTTTTTCAGTGTATGGCTTTGGTATAAACGCCAATCCTCCATTTCTATATGATTTAATTTCGTAGCCAGACTTGTAAATTAGAAACCTCGACACACCTTCTGACATGACTTCTCGATGATTTGGTTCATTAACTGTATACTTATAAGTTATAGGCGGAACAGTAAAACGACCTTGTTGGTCAGTATAATCAAGGGCTGGACCGCCAATGACAGCTTGAACACCTTCAATAGGCTGATTGGTCTGCTTATCGATTACTTGCCCTGATATTTCTGGTGTCGCATACATCACTTTTGTTTGACAGCCTGTTAAGCTAGCTACTGAAAGAGCAAATAAAGTGAGATAAATTGTTTTGGTTGTCATTTCATCCTTCTTAATGCAATGGCTGATTCGGACTCACTTCTTCATAAGTTTTACCCTCAGGTACAGGGATACAATCAACCTCTTTTTGTGATTCAGTGGGTTTGCAAAAGTCTAGAGTTAGATAATAAGTTTCGTACTCACCTTCCTTGCCAACAGGTACAGGGTTTAAATAGACCTTGCCCATATCGACATAGCTCTTTTCAGTATATTTTCTAGGTATAGACGCCAATCCTCCATTTGCATATGACTTTATTTCATAGCCTTGTTTATAGATCATAAAACTATAATTCCCATTAGACGTAAGTTCTTGATAGCTTGGTGCATTGACTCTATACTCATAAGTACTAGGCGGCACAGTGAATCGACCATATTTATCAGTATAGTCCAAAGCTTCATCATCAATCACGGTCTTTACCCCTTCAATAGGCCGATTGGTCTGTTTATCGATTACTTGCCCTGATATTTCTGGTGTCGCATACATCACTTTTGTTTGACAACCTGTTAAGCTGGCTACTGAAATAATAAATGTGATTAGATATAGCGTTCTATGCTTCATGTAATTCCCCTAATCCAATGGCCGATTCGGACTGACCTCTTCATAAGTCTTACCCTCAGGTACAGGAATACAATCAACCTCTCTTTGTGATTCAGTGGGTTTGCAGAAGTCTAGAGTTGAATAATGAGTTTCGTACTCACCTTCTTTGCCAACAGGTACAGGGTTTAAATAGACCTTGCCCATATCCACATAGCGCTTTTCAGTATACAGTTTAGGTATAGACGCCAATCTTCCATTGGCATATGACTTTATTTCATAACCTGACTTATAAATAGTAAAACTTGCTCCTCCCATAGATCTCACTTGCCGATGGTTTGGTGTATTGATTGTATACTCGTAAGTTATTGGAGGTACCGTAAAACGACCTTGTTGGTCTGTATAATCAAGGGCAGGACCACCAATAACGGTTGTTACCCCTTCAATAGGCTGATTGGTCTGCTTATCGATTACTTGTCCTGAGATTTCTGGTGTCGCATAAATCACTTTTGTTTGACAGCCTGTTAAACTGGCTACTGAAAGGGCAAATAAAGTGAGATAAATCGTTTTGGTTGTCATTTCACCCTTCTTAATGCAACGGTTGATTTGGACTGACCTCTGCATACGTCTTACCCTCAGGTACAGGGATACAATCAACCTCTCTTTGCGATTCAGTAGGTTTACAGAAGTCTAGAGTTAGATAATAAGTTTCGTACTCACCTTCTTTGCCAACAGGGACAGGGTTTAAATAGACCTTGCCCATATCGACATAGCGCTTTTCGGTATATGGTTTAGTTGAGTAAGGTTTAGCCAATCCTCCGTTTGCATATGACTTTATTCCATAGCCTTGTTTATAGATCATAAAACTAGCACCGCCTACAGACATGACTTCTCGATGATTTGGTGTATTGACTGTATACTCGTAAGTACTAGGCGGCACAGTGAATCGACCATATTTATCAGTATAGTCCAAAGCCTCATTATCAATCACGGTCTTTACCCCTTCAATAGGCTGATTGGTCTGCTTATCAATCACTTGCCCTGATATTTCTGGTGTCGCATAAATCACTTTTGTTTGACAGGCCGTTAAGCTGGCTACAGAAAGGCCAAATAAAGTGAGATAAATTGTTTTGGTTGTCATTTCACCCTTCTTAATCCAATGGCCGATTCGGACTCACTTCTTCATAAGTTTTACCCTCAGGTACAGGAATACAATCAACCTCTCTTTGTGATTCAGTAGGTTTGCAAAAATTTAATATTGAGTAGTGCGTTTTGTACTCACCTTCTTTGCCAATAGGGACGGGGTTTAAATAAACCTTGCCCATATCGACATAGCGCTTTTCAGTATATGGTTTAGTCGAGTAAGGTTTAGCCAATCCCCCATTCCTATAGGATTTAATTTCATAGCCTTGTTTATAAATTAAAAACCTTGCCACTCCCATAGATCTTATTGTTTGATAGTCTGGAGATCTAACTGAATATTCAAAAGTACTAGGAGGTACCTTGAACTGACCATTACTATCAGTATAGTCCAAAGCCTCATTATTAATCACGGTCGTTACCCCTTCAATAGGCTGATTGGTCCCTTTATCAATCACTTGTCCCGTGATTTCTGGTGTCGCATAAATTACTTTTGTTTGACAGCCTGTTAAACTGGCTAGTGTAATAATAAGTGTGGTTAGATATGCCGTTTTATGCTTCATATTATCCCTTTAATCCAATGGCCGATTCGGAGTGACCTCTGCATAAGTCTTACCCTCAGGTACAGGGATACAATCAACCTCTTTTTGTGATTCAGTGGGTTTGCAAAAGTCTAGAGTTGGATAATGAGTTTCGTACTCACCTTCTTTGCCAACAGGTACAGGGTTCAGATAAATTTGTCCTATATCAATAGATGTTTTCTTAATAAAAGACATGGGTAAAGAGCCTAATTCACTAATTACATAGGATTTCTCTTCATATCCTAATTTGTTAAATACTAACTTAGCATCTCTCATAGCAGTCATTTCTTGGTGACTTGGTATATTGAGCGTATACTTTATTGTAATAGCTGGTACCGTAAAGCTACCTTGAGCGTCAGTAGTATCAAATTGTTTATTGTTTATACTTGCGTTTACTTTCATAATAGGCTGATTGGTCTGCTTATCAATCACTTGCCCTGATATTTCTGGTGTCGCATAAATCACTTTAGATTGACAAGCCGTTAAACTGGCTACTGAAAGGGCAAATAAAGTAAGATAAATTGTTTTGGTTGTCATTTCACCCTTCTTAATCCAACGGCTGATTTGGAGTGACCTCTGCATAAGTCTTACCCTCAGGTACAGGAATACAATCAACCTCTCTTTGTGATTCAGTGGGTTTGCAAAAGTCTAGAGTTGGATAATAAGTTTTGTACTCACCTTCTTTGCCAACAGGTACAGGATTTAAATAGACCTTGCCCATACCCACATAGCGCTTTTCGGTATATGGTTTAGTCGAGTAAGGTTTAGCTAATCCTCCGTTTGCATATGACTTTATTTCATAACCTTGTTTATAGATCATAAAACTTGCTCCTCCTTTAGCCATAGTTAGTCTATGGTTTGGTTTACTGAATATGTATTCAGAAGTAATTGGTGGTACTGAAAAACGTCCTTGTTCATTAGTATAGTCAAGGGCTGGGCCTCCAATAACGGTCTTTACCCCTTCAATAGGCCGATTGGTCTGCTGATCAATCACTTGCCCTGATATTTCTGGCGTTGCATAAATTACTTTTGTTTGACAGCCTGTTAAGCTGGCTAGTGTAATAATAAATGTGATTAGATATGGCGTTCTATGCTTCATGTTATCCCTTTAATCCATTGGCTGATTGGGACTGACTTCTGCATAAGTCTTACCCTCAGGCACAGGGATACAATCAACCTCTTTTTGTGATTCAGTGGGTTTGCAAAAATCTAGAGTTAGATAGTAAGTTTTGTACTCACCTTCTTTGCCAACAGGGACAGGGTTTAAATAGACCTTGCCCATATTTACATAAATTTTTTCAGTATATGGCTTATTAGGTGTAAATGACAATCCTCCATTGGCATATGACTTTATTTCATAACCTTGTTTATAAATCAAGAAACTAGCATCTCCAATAGATCTAACTTCCTGATGGTTTGGTGTATTGATTGTATACTCGTAAGTTATGGGTGGTACCGTAAAACGACCTTGTTGGTCAGTATAATCAAGGGCTGGACCACCAATGACAGCTTGAACACCTTCAATAGGCTGATTGGTCTGCTTATCGATTACTTGCCCTGATATTTCTGGCGTTGCATAAATCACTTTTGTTTGACAACCTGTTGTGCTGGCCAATAAAATTAAAAGTAAAGTTGGATAAAACGTTCTCATATTCATACTAATCTTCCTCAAGTCTAGAGACCCATAACAAGCCTTTTACATCATCTTCATTTGCAACTACACGTTCGTAAAAATCTGGCGGTTTACGGTTACCTGCATATTTATTTAAATCCAGTTCGCCAGTGGTAGGATAGTTATAATCACCATTAATATTTTGCCAAAGGGTAGAACTGCCTTCATGAGTCAATGACTCCCAAGCGCCTCTATAGTCCCAAACGATTGAATGCCCCATTTCATGAGCAAATGTCCCTCTAAAGCGATTATCGGCTTTTGCTTCAGAGTCATAAGCCCAAATTGAACCATACTTAATATAACCTACGTTATAAAAAACGTTTCTAAAAATAGGGAAACTGTTTGAACGTCCCCATTCATTATTGGTATTAAAGGTCACTTTGGCTTGTGGTAGTGCGTTTTGGTCAGTAATGACTGTATTAACGAATACCTCATAGGAGACCCCATTAACAGTGATACTGGGTGTGATTAAGGTATGTGTCGTACTATTACGACTCCAATATTTATTCATCCCGGCGATGACCAAATCGCGTAACTGCTGATTGGTTTTTGTTTGTCTTTTTAATATTGGAATACTGTTTTTGTACTCGGGCGCACTTTGTATTTCAGCGATAGTACGGGCATTAGGATTGATGCCCTCAACTTGTATATTTGGATCAATATTTACCCTCATAGTCACATCAATTCGTTTTTTACTTCTATCAATGACCACATCTGCCCATTTCTCATCTTTAAACTCTGTTTCAATCTCATAGGTATGCTCGTCAGTGCCACCTGATGCATTCACCCCTTGTACCTTAATGGCAGGACGGTTGTTTTTATCGGTAAACCATCGGCTGTCGTAAATATCGTTGATAAATCCATCCCACTCAATCTCAACCGTTTGACCTGCGTTAAATGTATCGGTGCGCTCCTCAATCACATCGCTTAAGCCACTACCGCCTAAGACGGTTAATTTGCTATATGAGCCTTGTTTTATCTTAATTTCGATAGTGAACTTACTGTGTTTTAAACCCTCAGCTTCAGGCTCACCAAATTTGGGCACGCCTAACGGTACAAACTCGTTTTTATAAAGCGACACATCTTTAATCTCAAGGGCGGGCGACGCCTCTTTATCTGTATTAAAAAAGTCACTAAAATTAGACTTATTAAACTGCAAAGGCTCAATACCGCCAACCTCAAAGTCAGAGAATGCAAACGACTGCTGAATCGCAATGAGTTTTGCACCGCAACTGGTGACATCACCGTGTCTTGATATGGGTTGACCATCCACAATAAAGGTCGGATCACCCGTAATGATAGTCGTGACCTTTTTACATTTCTTGCAGATGACTTTATCGCCTTTTCGAGCGATGGGTATACCATTATGAGTGGAATGGGGTGAGCCTGAGATAACGGTACCGCCATGCGTGGTTTTTGCACCGACTGTGATGTAGGCTGCCATAATTATCACCGTTTGACTTTAGTTGTTAAGGTATCGTTTAAAGATTAATATTAACATTAAACGTATTTAAATAGGCTAGGATTCATTAATTTTTAAGTAATATTAATATATTAGAACAGATTATCCTATCACTTAGTTATGGCGGTAATGGCTATTTTATATGACGCACCCTATCAAGCCTCCTACAAACACTCAGAAGCTAAGCCAAAACTAAGCTATCACATACCAGCCTTACGCTGAGTAGTCAGGTATCTATCCGCTCAAGCTCGATAATTGCTTTGTTACGATAGTAAATATCATCACGAATGTTAAAGCCCATTTTCTCCCAAAAGCCATTACCAATATCGTTGCGCTTAAAGATAAATAAGCCGACTTTAGAGATGTGTAGCTGTTTCATCACATCCAATACCTGTTTTACCAACCGTTGTCCGATGCCTTGATGACGATAGTCTAAATGTACTGCGGTATGATAGAAATAACCACGCCTACCGTCCTCGCCTGCGATAATCACCCCAACAATTTGTTTGTTTTCATTTTCATCATCACTCTCTGCAACATAGCTTAGAGTTGGGTTGCGCTTTAGCATACGCTCAATACCTTGCCGTGAATCATCTATATCATTAAGCCCCATGTTTGGCGTGTTAATCCATAGGTTGTAGACGGCATCGTAGTCGTTTAGGGTCATTTGGAGGAGGGTCATGGTGAACTCTTATGTAAATATTAAGTAATTTAAAGTACAATACAAGGTTTTACGAAAGATATTTATAGAGACGACATTAGTTGTCGCACAGAATAAATTGAAATATTATTTATATTGTCTACGCTTTATTATTATGACAACATAGCGGATATTTAGGACGATAATTTTATGACATATTTAGGTGGCGAGATATATCAAGGCGACTGTCTAGATATTATGAAAGATATTCCTGATGCCTCAATTGATATGATACTTTGTGACTTACCATTTGGTACCACTCAAAATAAGTGGGACAGTGTCATTCCCTTAGATTTATTATGGGCGCAGTACGAGCGTATTATAAAGCCTAGAGGTGCTATTGTCCTAAACTCACAAGGTGTGTTTACTGCCAAGCTTATCTTAAGTAATGAAAAAATCTTTAAGTATAAGCTTGTCTGGGTTAAAAGTAAGTCTACTAATTTTCTAAATGCCAAGAAACAACCCTTACGTCAGCACGAAGATATTTGTGTATTTTATAAAAAACAACCGAACTATACACCCATGATGTTTCCTGCCGAAGCATACGATAAAGGCGTTAGAAAAGATCAATATACAGGCAGTTATGGCGACTTCAAACCTGTGCATGTAAAAAGCGAGGGTGAGCGATATCCGACAGATACCATCTACTGCAAGACATCTGAGAGTGAAAAAGGAGGTAGGGTTTGGCATCCAACACAAAAGCCTGTGGCACTCGGTCGTTACTTGATTCGCACCTTTACCAAAAAAGGCGATACGGTTTTAGATAACTGCTTTGGTAGTGGGTCATATTTGGTTGCTGCTGCTATGGAACAAAGACGATTTATTGGTATTGAAAAAAATGACGACGTCCATTTATTTAAAAAAGAAACGATTGATTACATTGAGGTTGCTAAACAAAGATTAAAAGAGGTTGAGGATACTTCTAATTTCAAAGATGAGCTTCCACCACTGATGTCTTTTTTACAACCTAACGCCAAAAATGACCAGCTAAGAAAAAAAGGGGTATTTATGGTAGACCCTTTGTTTGAATAACTAAGAAGAGTAAATCATGAATTTCAAAACCAATTACAACGAGCGTTCATGGGCAATTGATTTGATTGCATACATTAAATCTTATGTCAGCTCAATTGAACGCCCTATTAAAGAAGCTGGTGGTGAAAGTACAGTTAATAACCCTGACGGAAGTAGCTTATTTCCTGATGTTTTACTCTATGGAGATAGCGAGTCTGCAAAGATTTTGCAAGGTTGGGAACTTAAAATGCCTGACACCAATATTAATGATTATGAATTTTATGCAAATGCTAAAAAGAAAGCTGAGGTTTTAGGTCTTGACAGTTTTATTTTATGGAACGTGAAATGCGCTCATTTTTATATTTTAAACTTAGAAAATAAAGACTTCGAGCTTGCAAAAGTTTGGGATGATTTAACCGAAATAAAAACTAGAGAGGACGTCAAGCGTTATTCTAATAAATGGAAAAAACTATGCCGTGAGATAATCGACACAGTCAATAATTATCTCGATGATGGATCGCTATCAGGTAAGCGTTTTATTGATGCCTATAGTAGCGGTGGTATAACGTCATTAATACTTGAAAACACCGATACCTTAAGTGATGCTTTAATTAGTAAATTTAATACAGATAAACGTTTCAAAGCAGAAGTTACTTTATGGTTGTATAAAAATAGTCAAGAATATGATGCTAAAAATGAAAAACGTGAAATTGACGCACTTTCAAGAGCTATCTTAATTAATTGGCTAGGTAAATTTCTTTTTGCTCATATTTTAACGTCATCCAGTTCTTCCGCTCGTAATTTTCTTAACAACATAGATAATTCTACAACCGTAGAAGAAGCATTAGAGATATTTAGCCAAATATCAAATCAGTGCAATTTTTGGACTATTTTTTCTCCAAGCATAGGTATGAGTTTATTACCCGCCTCTATCTGGTCAGATTTTCTTTCATTGAATAATTTATTAACTGACTTAAGAATTGGTGAGATTGAACAATCTCAATTATCAAATATATTAGAAGAGACTGTAAGTATTGGCTCTCGTAAACTAAAAGGTCAATATACCACTCCTAAGCCTCTTGCAAAGTTGTTAGTGGCGCTGTCTATCAATAATATTAAAAAAGATAAAGTTGCTGATTTTTGCTCAGGGTCAGGAACAATTATAAGAGAAGCACTTGAAGCCAAGCTTAAGGTGAGTAACTCAAAAGAAGCCAACAATGCAATTTATGCCAGTGACTTAGACTATCATGCGAACCAAATGACCACTTTTGCACTGGCAAAACCGAATAGTATTGACATACCTATAAAAGTGTTTAATGAAGATATTTTCTCACTAGAACCATCTTATCAGGTCACTATTAAAGACCCAAGAACCGGTACAAGTCATAAAGAAGAATTAGGTCAATTTGATACAGTTTTAGGCAATTTACCTTTCATTTCTCAAGATGGCAGAAAAACTTTTGAGGATGCTATTGAAACTGTCGTAAATAACCTTCCTGATGAATATGATTTTTTAGATAACGAAGTGCCTTTAGCTTTAAATAAAAAATCTGATATATATGCTTACATACCTTTTCAAGTGTATCCACTACTAAAAGAGGGTGGCATACTTGGCATTATTATTTCAAACTCATGGTTAGGCACAGATTGGGGAATTATCTTTTTTAAACATTTGATTGGACTTTATCATTTAAAGACTGTCATTACGTCTGGGGCTGGACGTTGGTTTAATAACAGTGAAGTAGTAACTAATATCCTTATACTTGAAAAAAGAAAGTCAGGAGACCATAGTTTAGAAAATATAGACTTCGTAACATTAAAGCGTCCACTAACTGACTTAGAAAGTGATGATTATATGTCAGTTTTATCTTCTCAAATCATATCTGGAAGTGTAAATAATAGCGAGTCTTTGGATATAAGGACAGTGAATACCAATGAGGTTTTTTATTTTTTAAAACTAGGTGTTAATTTAACTTCTCAATTTGTCGATTGCGATTGGATGTTTGAACTACCATTAGTAAAAATATCTGCAATTTTAAAATCTAGTAGAGGGATAAAAAGTGGTGATAATAAATTCTTCTATCACAAAAATGATATTACTACTGATATCGAAGTTGAATTTCTCAAACCTTTGTTAAAAAATGTTAGAAATGTTAAAAATTACTTTGTTACTGGAGACACCGGCTTTAAGGTATTGGTTTGTCCTTATACTGAAGACGAACTTAAAAGATTTAACAAGAAAGGCATATATAGATGGATTCAATCCTTTAAGAATGCTAATGGCGAACCAAACACATTGTCTTTAAAAAATAAAGGTGATAATTGGCATATTCTACCCCAACAAAAACCAACTGATTTCGTAATAAACTTAAATATCTCAGAGCGTTTTTTCTACGCCAAAATTAAAGAAGATGTGTTTATTGACCAAAGAGTAGTTTGTTTCAAAGTAATCGAAGGTTTAGATATCGACTTAATCCATGCTCTTCTAAACACTACGATAGCCTACTTTTTAATTGAAGCATCAGGCTTTGGTAGAGGTTTGGGAGCTTTAGATTTAAAGGCAGATAATTTCAAGTATATGTCTATGCTTAATCCAAACACCTTAACGAAAGACCAAAAAAAAGCCATTAAGGATGCTTTTAAGCCATTTCTTTCTGATTCAAGAATTGTTTATAATATAGACGAGGAGCTTGAGTCTGAAGATAGAATAGCCTTTGATAAAGTAGTGCTAGAAGCTTTTGGAGTCGCTCATTTGCAAACTGTGATATACGACAGCTTATTAAAATTAGTATCTATTAGGTTAGAAGCTAAGAATACCTACTAAAAACTCTGGGTAGATTTTGCCTTACAAAATGATGCTCCGGTATTTCTCATTAATAAGTTTAATTTAAATAAAGACCAATTAAGCAACATATTCAAACCACAATGCATACCTGTAAGGTAGTGATGTCACCGCTAGCCCCGATTGACGCGGATATACTGCATGACAGGGCGAGTTGCATACGCTTGCGATGCGGTGGCGCGCGAAGCATGCGACGCCACATCGCTTAGCGCATGCCTCGTCATGGCGTGCAGATAGTAGCAAAAAGCGGGGACAGCTCCAGACCTATTTAGCTGACGTTTAAACCTTCCTTTATCCTCTAAAACCCAACTGTCATCTCCCAATAAATCAGCACCGCACTCATACTAAAAAACGAGCCAATTGTCGAAATAATGACAATTGCCGATACCCGCTCAACCAGACCATAATGCTGACCAATAATCGCAATGGTCGAGAAGGTGGGTGCTGACGCAAATAGCATGGCGACATATTTGTTTTCTATAGAGGCATTTGGAATCAGCATAATGGCAAGTAGTATCATCAATGGATGCACGATAAGCTTACCCAAGCCAATGGTCGTAAGCTTAGGTAAATCACCCTTAAACTGTAAACCATACAAGCTCATACCAATAACGAACAGGGCAACTGGGGCGGCAACACCGGTTAATATTATTGCAGTTTCGGACACGATTTGGGGAATAGGAATGCTAAAAATAGAGAAGCTGACACTGACCACAATGGCGATGATTAAGGGGTTGCGGGATAAGTTTCTGCCAATACCGCGAAGCACTTGCCCTAAAGTTTTGTCCGAGTCCTTGCTCATATCTGCCATGATAAATAGCATTGGTAACATGATGAAACTCTCTATGAGCACCACCATGGATAAATAGGTAGCGGCTTTTGTCGCCCCGATAACCGCTGACAGCACGGCAAAACCAATAAAAGCGGTATTAGAGTAGGACAAAGCGGTAGAGTTGAGCGCTGCTGTGACATTATCTTGACGCCAAATCCCTTTGGTTATAATAACCCCTATTATAAATGCCATGATCGAGCCAGTGGCATAGATCAGCAAGTAGCTCGGTGATATCACTTCCTGAAACGGCATGTCTGCAATCGCATTAAACATGAGCGCAGGCAGTGCAATGTTCATCACCAATGCGCCCATACCTTTGGCATGGCGCGGGTCAATAAGGTTTGTGAGAACACTTAAATAGCCCAGTGCGATTATGATAAAAATCGGTGCAGTGATGTTGATAATGTCTAACATGTAAGTGTTCGCCTTTTATCGGCATGGGAGGAATAACACGTTCAGAACTCTCGTAGTATTCAAAGGCATATAACGATACTAATAAAAGCCCATCCTTTATTTAGACGTATTATTAGCTTTTAGTAGCGCGTAGATAACAGTTATGACGGGTATAGGAATATAAAACTTCAAAATCATAAATAAGTAAAAGGTGAGGTATAAATAATCTTGGAGGTTTCTATCACAACCGGCGCCACCGCAGTCATCATATAGCGCAATAAAAATCCAAGCAGCTATCACAGATGACAAGATATTGACCACTAGTGTCTTTAGTGGGATAAAAGTCTTTAATTTAGATATCAAAGCAGCGATGCCCACACCCACTATGCCAAACAGCAATAAAAATTGTATAGGATGTTGATGAAAAACATGCCGTGTTAAAAAATCATAACTTAAGACACATACAATAAGATAGTTTATAAAGAATAAACCTAGATTGTATTTGTAGTCGGTGTCCATTGCGGCTTTACCACTGAATATCAAAGAATCATGCATATTACCGGCCTTTAAAATGAGCTTCACGGCGTTCAACCATTGCCATTACCCCTTCTTTGGCATCCTCTGAGTTAAACAGTGGCGGTAAAAAGCCATGAATATTATCAAATGCAGTTGATGCACCATTGCGTACGGCATCCTGTGCAGATGCCAAAACCCCTTGTACCCCAAGCGGTGCAGCTTTACTAATCTCATTTGCCAATTGCTTAGCACGTTCAAGCTGTGTGCCTTGCTCTACAACCTCACTGACCAAGCCCAATTTGTCAGCAGTTTCACTATCAAAGGCTTTACCAGTAAGTAAATACGGCATTGCTTTTTGCCACCCTGCTGCCGCTACAAAACGCACGGTTGCGCCGCCAAACGGCATGATGCCACGCTGTACTTCCATTTGCGCAAAGTTGCAATCGCTACTGGCTACCACGACATCGGCATTTAACATCAGCTCAATACCAGCAGTAAAACAGGTGCCTTGTACGGCAACCACGACTGGCTTGGTACGCTGTTTGCCACTGATGCCCCACGGGTCGATTTGGCTATCATTAAAATCAAACACGCCTTTATCAAGTTTGTCTTGTAGTTCCATTAAATCCAGCCCTGCGGTAAAGTGCTCGCCATGGGCAAAAATTAGCGCACAGCGTAGCTCGCTATCAGCTTCATAGCGGGTTAGGGCATCTGACAATTGCGCAATCATATGACTATCAAAGGCGTTGCGTTTGTTGGCTCTGTTCAGACCAATTAGGCAGATATGGCCATCGGTTTGATAGGTGATGCGCTCAATTTTTGCGGTGCATGTATCATGATCTGTCATGGGGAGCTCCTTTTTAATTTTATGGTTGTTTGTTTTAAGTTGGCTGATTAATTATGTTAACTGTATCTATCCTATACTGTTTAGGGCGATATAGTGCTGGGTAACTTGACGATTGAGTTAAGCGTTTAATATCGGTAAATCTGTTAAACTAACCGTTACAGCATATTACCTACTTTTTGGATGTTTAAATCACAATGACACAACCTTCGTACCCTAATCGCAAACCAACGCCTTCTAAAAGCAGACTGCATCCACGCAATCCGCATCAGGGTCGTTATGACTTCGAAAAATTAACCAAAGCGTTGCCTGAACTGGCGAAGCACACGATTGCGAACCCTAGCGGTGAGCCGACGATTAACTTCTCTGACGCAGACGCCGTCCTGACTCTAAATAAAGCCCTGCTGGCGCTACATTACGGCATTAAGTATTGGGATTTGCCCAAGGGTTATTTGTGTCCGCCTATTCCTGGCCGTGCTGATTATATTCACCAAGTGGCGGATTTATTGCATAATAATGATAGTGGATCGGAGAATAAAAAACCGCATGTATTAGATATAGGAACCGGCGCCAGTTGTATTTACCCTATTATTGGTAGCCAAAGCTATGGTTGGTATTTTACTGCGACAGATATTGACCCAGTATCGGTGCGAACCGCAAAAACAATCTGTGAGCTGAACTCAAACCTAAAAAAACGCGCGAATGTCATACAGCAGCCAGACCGCAAACATATCTTTAAAGGTATTATTGGAGAACATGATTATTTTGATATTACAGTGTGTAACCCGCCCTTTCATGGCTCAATGGAGGAGGTGTTAGAGACCAATCGACGTAAGCAAGTTAAATTGCAAAAAAATCGTGCGCGCCGCAATCCGAACTCAAAGCTAGTTAATAAACAAGGGGATGCGTCTAACAATCTTAACTTTGGGGGTCAAAATGCCGAGCTGTGGACCAAAGGTGGCGAACTTGGCTTTATCAGTCAGATGATTAAAGAGAGTGTACAGTATGCCGATCAAGTCAATTGGTTTACAACATTAGTCTCAAAAGCTGAGAATCTAAAAGCGCTTGATGCGCTGTTAAGAGAAGTGGGCGCCAGACAGATTAAAACCATCAATATGCAACATGGTCAAAAAGCGACGCGTATATTGGCGTGGCGATATCGTTAGCACTCTATATTTGATTATATTTTAATCTTAAGTCAGTTCTTTATCTATCTCTTGATTCATATAATACCAAAAGACACTCATAGCCAATAATCCAAACAAGCCCATGATGATACTAAATCCAAATATATTCCCTCCGTTTTGAACTCCGTTTTCAGGTATTTGTATTGGAAGCAAAATGACGAGCATAGGCGTTATAAAACCTATCATATTAAACACTATTGGATTGTCGATGTTGCGTGATTTAAAGTACATATAGGTTGGTATAGCGATGAATAAACAACCTACTATGCCTATTAAGGTTGCAATAACCGAGACAATCAAACCGACAACAATCATCGTATATGCACCCCCATAACTAAATATTAAAGCAGTAAGTACAAATGAGGCTGTAAAAACGCTTAAAGCACTAAAAAAGCTGGCTTTAGAATATGACATGTGACTCCTAGACATAGTGATTCCTAATAGTTTAGTATGTTTTATCTTATCTTTTTATTGAATAAGTTTTGTCTTAAACCTTTGTAAACAGCATTTCTAAAAACCACCACTACGTTTTTCGCGCACTATGTATTGCCACAACGCCCAAATTGAGACGCTCAAATGCCACATCAACAAAACCAATATCTTCTATTTCTTTAGCTAACTTACTGGCAGTTGGGATATCCCGAATGCCTTGAAGTAGATACCGATATACTGACCGGCCTTTTTCTGCCGTAAGGTTAGCTATAATAGGAATGATGATGGATAAGGCTTTTAGGTAACATTTATGTAGCCAAGCAATCGGAATAATGGATACTTCTATCGATATGAGTCTACCATTTGGTTTTAGTACTCTAAACACCTCCCTCAGCGCCTTTTGTCTATTGAGTAGCTTTAACCCCATTGATATGCTGACTACGTCTTGGCTATTTGATGCTACATTTGTCAAATCATGCGCATCTAACACCATGAACTTAAGATATCTTTGATACTTATTAAGTTTTAATCTAGCGGCGTGCACCATTTCGTCACTTAGGTCAGATATTATTATTTGCGGAAGCGCTGGTGTATTGCAGTGAGATGACGTCTTGAATGAATATGGTGGCTTGTCAGCGATGAATGTATATAACTGGTTACCAGTAGACTCTGGAAAAATTTCGGGATGTTGTGTTAATAACTTATACGCTATCTCCCCTGTTCCTGACGCGATATCGAGTAGGTTATGCCAGCGTTCTTTATTTATAAACTCAATAAATCGACGTTTCCATAGGTGATGTATACCGAAACTAAATAAGTTGCATATTAAATCATAGCGACTGGCAATTCTGGCAAATACATTGTCGTTTGTAGGGCTAAATTATGAGGCGTTTTCGTTTGAATTATGCAACGCCTGTTTTTCATGTATAAGGGAGTTAGGATAGGTTTGAAATATATACCCCATCTGAGAATTATGATATCGCAGACTACGAGTGTGCACGCTACAAGTCTCAGGTTCACCGAGTTGGACAAAGATAGGTTGAGCTTCACAATAGGAGTGACAAGTTTGCAGTTTAGTTGATCGCTCTTGTTTATAGTGTGGTTCAAACGGAGTGGAAAGTTGACATTTATGTTTTACACCTTCCATAGTGTTCGCTTTTAACATTGGATTTTTCCTATACTATTTATTTTAAGTCATGATGAAGGTTAATTAACCACTTGATATAACAACCATATAGATAATTAGTTATTTAACTAATTAGTTAATTATTGTATTATAATATCTGAATAAATCAAGTTAATTTATCAGAAAGTTTTATAATAGACGTTAGTAGCCGTAGAATTTAATATGTTATAAAGGCTTAACGGTTTATTATCATTTAAATTATGTTCTGTGGTTTGAATTTAACAGCTTGTATTCCCTATATTTAAATCCATCATAAAATCCAGAGGTGAATTATGTCCGATAATAAAGAGTCAGCTAAAGTCTTTGAAGCGCTCTCATCGACACCTAGGCGTTTAATTCTAAGTTATCTATCGAGTGCTACGTTGACGCCAAGCGATATAGCCGAACGTTTTGAAATGAGTAAACCTGCACTTTCTAAGCATTTAAAAATCTTAGAAGGGGCAGGTTTGGTTAAAAGTGAAAAAAAAGGTCAGTATGTTTATTATTCAATCGTAGAAGATAATTTAATTTCTACATTGGTTAATTTCACCGCAAACTTTTGCCCTAAGGGTAGCCCTTTAAAAAAGGAGAGCAAGCGTTTAGCCGAAAAGAATCAAACCACAGATTAACCAAAGCTTTTTTATGTTGTTTTTATAAAACCATATTAACCCCAATCGCTATCAATACCAATCCGCCCAATATTTCGGCTTTATCTTCTAGCCAAGTGCCTGACTTGTATCCTAAGTAGGCTCCCACAAAGCCAAACATAGCGGTTATGATCGCAATAATAAAACAAGCAAGCCATGCATTAATATCTAGTAAATTTAAAGTAAAACCGGCAGCGAGCGCATCAATACTGGTGGCGATTGCCAGTGACAGCATTAACTTATGATCTGTTGTTATCGTGCGTCTATTGTTTTCGGAACCCTTGTTGAGTTCGCTGCTTAGTAGCTCATCAGGTAGTAACTTATCAGGACCGCCACTAAACGCTTCATAAAGCATCTTGAGACCCAAACCAACCAATAGGATACCGCCTATCAATGGGGCGGCAGAGGCTAACCATCCAATTATCGCTGACCCTAATAAGTAACCTATTAAGGGCATGATGCCCTGAGCTATCCCGAAATAGAGTGCAGAGAGTAAAGCCAGTACTAGGATGGCACGATTGATGGCGGGCTTGGATTGAGTATTAGATTCAGTAGTATCACTAGGGACAGCGGTGGACTGTTTAGCCCCTAAACCAATCGAGACCGCGAAGGCATCCATCGCTAGAGCAATCGCTAATAGAATGACTTCAATCACATCATTTATACCTTTGTTTAGCTGCTAAAGTCGCATTTTAGTAAAACCACCTTAAAACTAGAGTCGAAGAGCTATAAAATGGTGAGAGGGCAATTGGGCTCAAGTACTGCTAAAGTAGGTTTAGCGAGGTTAATATCATAACCGTTTAGTACTTTTCTGACTATAAGCTTTTGATTTCCTTGTAATGCCTATTCAAATAACTTAATGTTATTTAAGCAAATTCAGTTTCACGTGAAACAGAAAAAGTCACCTTGAATAACAAGATGACTTTTTATTGTGAATTAATCAGCAACTTAATAATATTGATAAAGTTTTTAAACAAATGAGTCGATAAACTAAATGTCTAAATTAGTCACCGTCAACGCATTCTCTTCAATGAACTGACGACGTGGTTCCACATCATCACCCATTAAACACATAAATAGATGATCAGCCGCAATCGCATCTTCAATCGTAACTTTAAGCATACGGCGATTTTCAGGATCCATCGTGGTATCCCAAAGCTGATCGGCGTTCATCTCACCCAGACCTTTATAGCGCTGTACAGACAGACCACGTCTTGCTTCTTGCATCACTTGCTGCCATAAATGATCAAAGTTACGTAACAGAATTTGCTTGTCTCCACGTTGGATATACGCCGTCTCAGTTAACAAGGTATTCCATTCTTTAGACAAACGCATCAAACGAGCATATTCACCAGAATTAAAGAAACCAGCATCAAGTAAATAGTGCTGAGCTAAATTATGTACATAGATGGTTATGCGAGGTAGCCACTGCGGTTTGGTTGAGAGCATATCACTGTCTTCCCCTTCGACCACTTTGGCATCTTCTAGCTCATCATTAGGGCTATAAACTTTTGCCCCTATTTTAAATTTAAACTGATTGTTTGCGTCTTTGTCGGCTTCGGTCAGCTCCTCGGTACGCGGCGCATGAATATTATCCAATTCAATCATTGGATTCAATTCGCTGCCAAAGTGCTCTAGTTGCTGCTGTAAGCTATGTTTCCATTCGACCATGACATCATGATCATACGTCATATCTGTCGTAAGCTTGGGCACATGTGCAAGGGCATCTAACAGCACCGCAGGATAGCGGATTTGTAAGCGGCCTTTGACCAACTGTGTTTGGTTGTAATCATTAAGAAGTGACTCTAAAGCTTCGCCAGTGATAGAGGGCGCGTCTTCGCTAATGTGTAGGTTCATATCATCAATAGTGGACGATAACAAATAGGCTTTTAGGGCCTCATCGTCTTTTAAATACAGCTCTTGACGGCCTTTTTTCACTTTATATAAAGGTGGCTGTGCAATATAAACATATCCACGTTCAATAAGCTCAGGGGTTTGACGGAAGAAGAACGTCAATAATAGCGTACGAATATGTGATCCATCGACGTCGGCATCGGTCATAATGATAATTTTATGATAACGGACTTTATCTGGATTATATTCATCTGGACCAATACCACAACCTAGTGCTGTAATAAGTGTCCCAACCTCAGCAGAAGACAGCATCTTATCAAAACGCGCACGTTCCACGTTCAGAATTTTACCCTTAAGTGGCAAAATTGCTTGTGTCTTACGACTACGACCCTGTTTAGCAGAACCGCCAGCTGAATCACCCTCCACAATGTATAATTCAGATAGAGCCGGGTCTTTTTCTTGACAGTCAGCAAGCTTGCCAGGCAGACCAGCAATGTCTAAGGTAGTTTTACGACGCGTTAACTCGCGGGCTTTACGCGCCGCATCACGAGCACGCGCCGCATCAATAATCTTAGTAGCGATCGCTTTCGCTGCCCCTGGGTGCTCTAACAAATAATCATTAAATTTGTCATGCATCGCAGACTCAACGGCAGATTTTACCTCGCTGGACACAAGCTTATCTTTGGTTTGGCTTGAGAACTTAGGATCAGGCACTTTGACAGAGACAATAGCAGTTAAGCCTTCGCGGGCGTCATCGCCTGTGGTATTAACCTTCTCTTTCTTCATCAATTTTTCGCTGTCCATATAGCTATTAAGACAACGGGTCAATGCCGAACGGAATCCTGATAAATGGGTACCGCCGTCCTTTTGAGGAATGTTGTTCGTAAAACACAAAACTTTTTCATTATAAGTATCCGTCCACTGCAAGGCAGCTTCGACCACAATACCGTCATCTTGCTCACTGACAAAATGGAAAACTTCATTTAAGCCTTCTTTACCGGAATTGATATAAGCCACAAACTCAGATAAACCGCCTTTGTGCTCAAATACATGCTGTTTGTCGGTACGCTCATCAGTTAAGACGATGCGTACGCCAGAGTTTAAGAATGATAATTCACGTAAACGTTTGGATAAGATATCAAAATCAAATACTGTTCCAGTAAAGACCTCTGGGCTGGGGTAAAAACGAACCTGCGTACCGGTTTTATCAGTCTCTTCAAGCATTTGGATATTACCATCTGGCACCCCATCGCTATAGGTTTGCTGATAATGATGACCTTCACGCCAAATGTTCATTTCAAGCTTTTTAGAGAGGGCGTTTACAACTGAGACGCCTACACCATGCAGACCGCCAGATACTTTATAGCTGTTGTCATCGAACTTACCACCTGCGTGTAGCACCGTCATAATAACTTGAGCGGCAGACACCCCTTCTTCAGGGTGAATATCGACAGGAATACCGCGCCCATTGTCCATCACGCTGACCGATTCATCTTCATGAATAATAATATCAATTTGGTCACAATGACCTGCCAAAGCTTCATCGATGGAATTATCCACGACTTCAAATACCATATGATGTAGACCTGTCCCATCATCGGTATCACCAATATACATACCTGGGCGGACGCGAACCGCTTCAAGTCCTCTTAATACTCGAATGTTTTTTGAGCTATACTCTTCTGGGTCTACCCCTTTTGGTAAGTCTGCAATGTCTATATCTTTAGGCAAGGTATCAGCGTGTTCTAGATCAGCGTGTTCTAGATCAGTAGTATGATTTGATTCACTCATGAGTTATCCTTTACTAAAACAGCAATGCTGAGTGTGCAAGCAATACGAACAAGACAAGTTTGTATCATTAACACAGCGCAGTGAAACGGTTTAATGTATTCCGTCATAGCGTATTTTTATTGAGTTATGGCAAAATAAAGCGCCAAATATCTTTGCTCATACGCATAAATAATGCGTACAAATTTAATCGATAATTATACCACTTTTTAGCAAAAAAATCTTGTTGTCTTCCATAGCGATCTTATGAAAATTGGGGCTTGAGCTGCGTTACTTTTAACGCTAATTTGATGTCTTTTTGCAGCGCTACGTTTTAGGATGTAAATCAGGCTTACGATGATTCATATTGTTCATTCATATTGTTCATTCATATTGTTCATTCGTATTGTTCATTCGTATTATCCATACGCATTACTCATTCGCATGATTTAAAGGAACAACCTGACCTTGTTTCACGTGAAACAAATTTATATCTTCCCATAACATGCTTACTTTGCCAATTATGGCGTCATATAAACTGGTAATAAACACTTGACAGTTTAACTGCGACAAGGTCGTTAATAGCATATCGAGCGCACGCTCATCCAGCTCAGCGGTAATGTCATCAAGCAGTACCACAGGTACGCTAGACATCAAAGATTCATTAGCTATAAACCGGCCGTCATTTGACTCCATTTGTTGCGCATGCACAAGTAACGGCAACTGTGAGAGCTTTAATGCGGTAACCAAAAGCTTTTTTTCACCGCGTGATAAAACATTGGCTGCTTGTTCTCGCACACTACTTTGACTGTCTACGGCTTCTTGATGATGAGTTGAGTCATTCTCTGCAAATGTACGCTCATTAGAAATGCTGTTTAAGACATCATTTGAATTAATATCATTGTCTTTATTGTCTTTATTGTCTTTATTGTCTTTGTTGTCTTTGTTGTCACTGTGATCAGTATTATCATCAGTTAACATAGAACGTTCAGAATGGAGGTGCTGTTGCTCATTACTGTGCATAGCTTCTGTGACGTTAACGGCATGTGATGCTTCTAAATTTGGTTGAGGTCTGAGTGTGTCCATGGCGTGACGTTGTGCTTTTGCTTGGGCCTGTTGTCTTGTTTCCTCGTTATCTATCCATAACACTTGTATATCCGCTCGGTGGCAACCAATACGAGTGTACCCTGCTTGACTGTCTTGTTCTAGTCGCTGCTGTAATAGCTCATCTAATGGCACATCGATGTTATATCCCGCTGAAAATCTCAACTCGATAAATGGCGCGTAGGCAGGTAACAGTTGTTTTAGTAAGTCATCAAATAGTGGCCGCCATTCTTCAAAAGCATGCTTGCGATAATGAGTAATTAATCCGGCGTGGGTAGCTAGGCCTTTATCCCAAGCAGCCAACTCTTTTTTTTGTGCTTCAGATAGGACTTTGGTTTGTTTTAACAACGCATTACGCTGTTTTAGTAACCTTTGATAAGCTATCCACTGCGCATGAAAACCAGGTTTCACGTGGAACGTTATCCAATCGAGCATTTGCCGCCGACTGCCACTCCCTACCTCAAGGACATCCATAGAAGAGGGATCAATAAGCAAGGTAGGCAGCTGTTTGGTCAGTGTACTTTGGACATAGACCGTTTGTTGTCCAAGCCTTAATGAGGTACTCGCATCTTGCGCTTTTTGAATGGCCATACTATTACCGTCTGAGAATTTAGCATGGACGGTGGTATGTGGGTTATGGTGAGAGATGTAGCGCTTTGGCTGATGATGGCGAAAGCTTTTGCCGCGTGAGAGTAGATATAGAGATTCTAATAAGGAGGTTTTACCACTACCATTGGGCCCAATAAACACATTACACTGTGCTAACTGCAAGCTTACCATGTGTAGGTTACGTAGATGATATATGCTTAGCTGGGTCAACATAGACAATACCTTGCATCATTTGTGCTCAATCAGCAGATTATACCGCTATAAATCAATAAAAATGTTAATAAGATGATAGAAGGTCAGACCTTACTTTATCGTGTATAACCTATTTAGCTTAGCTTAGCTTAGAACTTAGAACTTAGAACTTAGAACTTAGCCCTAACCTATTTGATTTGGCTAAAATAAAAAAGCAAAACTTTAGAGTTTTGCTTTAGCAATTTATTAAGCTTTTGTTTATTTAGCTTCAATTTATTTGGCTTTTGTTTAATCAGTTTTTAAAAATATGGTTTAATAAGTTAATATTATTGTGTCTCCTTTGGCCTAATCACTAAGACCAACCTTTACGCTTAAACCATTACAGTACCGTCCCCTATTAAGCTAATTTAAAACTAGATACGCATAGGCATAATTACATATTGATGCTGACTGTCATTTTGTTGATTGACCAGTACGGAACTATTGGCTTGACCCATGTGTAGCTCCACACTGCCCATCAATACATCAAGTACATCTTGCAAGTAGGCGGCATTAAAAGACAGCTCTATAGGATCGCCTTGATATTGCACTTGCAGCGCCTCTACAGCCTCATCTTGCTCAGCGTTATTAGCACGCACTTCGACATTGCCATCGGCAGAGAAGTTAAAAATAACCCCTCTAGATTTCTCATTACTTAAAATAGAAACACGTCGCAGCACATCGGTTAATTGCTCTTTGTTCACCAACGCGGTTTTGTCCGTGTTACTAGGCATAACACGGCGATAATCTGGGAACTTACCGTCTATCAAGCGTGCGGTAAAGGTAACGACAATTGAATCATCGATTTGACCCGTACTGTCAACATTACCAAAGGGCAAGCTAACTTGCAAAAACTCGCGGCCAAAACTTAAGGTCAGATTACCATCGCTATCACCCACCAGTTTACCCAGCTCATTTGCCAGACGCTCAAGCTCAATGACTGCTTTACGCGGTAATATGGCTTGCATTTGAAAATCATCTGCCACATCAATTGCGCTACGCGCCAAAGCTAAGCGGTGACCATCAGTGGCAACCGTGGTTAACTGACGTTGACCAACTTCAAATAACATGCCAGTTAAGTAGTAACGCACATCTTGAATCGCCATGGCAAACTCAGTTTTTGCCATTAAATCCAGAAGCACCGTACGGCTTAAAGTTAGGGGCGTTATATTTGCTGGATTACCCAATAGTGGAAAGTCTGCTGCCGGTAAGGTACCAAGTACAAAGCGGCTTTTGCCACTGGTAATAACGCAGCGCTCGTTGGCTTCTGCTTTGATATTTACCATCGTATCTTTAGGTAATAACTTACAAATTTCGTGCAGCTTATTAGCCGGTAAGGTGGTTGCACCAATATCACCACTTGACCCATTACCAAGCTTTACTTGTGCAGATAGCTCAACCTCCAAATCTGAGGCCGTCAATATAAGCATCTGTTCGGTAATCTCAAGTTTTATATTTCCTAAAACCGCCATGCTATGACGTTTATCTGCTGCCTTAGCAATCAGATTTATGGCTTTTAATAATAGTTCACGATTAATAGTCAGTTGCATAATGATAGGACTCTTTGATTAGGTCTTAATTGTTTAATCTTTTAGTTTGTTCTTATAGTTTGATCTTATTAATTAGATCTTAGAATTTAATATGACACATAATATCTCATAGCACCACAATGAACTTATACAGATTTCGCAGTCACTTAGTATAACTAAATATTATAATTGCTGCATTAAGGTAACTGTGGCGAATTTATTAAGACCATTTAAGGTTATGATATCCCAAGCTATACTCAGAGTGAAGCGGCACAACTTAGCCAAGAATGGCTTTAAATACTTATGAAAACACCACAACTTTATCCCGCTTGTAGCGTCATGGCTAATGCTTTGTACTCTTTATCTAAAGCCGGATCTTCACTACGCAGCTGAGCAACCTTATCGCAAGCGTGCATCACCGTGGTGTGATCGCGGCCGCCAAAGGATTGTCCTATATCAGGATAGCTATCTTTGGTCAGCTCCCGCGCAAGCGACATGGCAATCTGACGCGGCCTGGCAATACTCCGAGTACGCTTTTTACCCATCAAATCTTTTACAGACACATCATAATACTCAGCCACAACTTTACGTATATTATCCATACTTACAGCTTGAGAGCGAATCGCAATCACATCTTTTAGGGCATATTGCACCATATCAAGATCGATAGCATTGCCTGTTAAATTAGCATTGGCAATGACTTGATTCAAAGCCCCTTCCAATCTACGCACGTTGGAAACCACATTTTGCGCAATAAACAAGGCACACTCTTTAGGCAGCATCACATTAGACAAACTTGCCTTTTTTTGTAAGATCTGCATTCGTGTTTCCATCTCAGGTGGTTCAATAGCCACTGCCAAACCTGATGAAAACCGTGAGCGAAATCGTTCATCAAACTCTGTCATCTGTGAAGGATGACGGTCAGAGGCCAATACCACCTGCTTGCCCTCTACCATGAAATCAGCGAATAAAGAGAGAAACTCGTTACTAGATTTGGTTTTGCCTGCCAATACGTGTATGTCATCAACAATCAATAGATCAACACGTTTAATCTTCTTTTTAAACTGCTCAATCTTTTGATTGCGTAAAGCAGAGACCAACTGATTGATGAATTTTTCAGAAGAAAAGTAGTAAAAACTTTTACCTAACTTCAGATACCGGTGTGCAACTGAGTGCATCAGATGGGTTTTACCTAGTCCCGAAGCGCTATATAAAAATAGGGGATTATGGCGATTTTGTGACTGTTTTTTACCAAGCTCTAAACACGCTTTATACGCGAGCATATTTGACTTACCACTGACAAAAGTCTCAAATGTAAAATGAGGGTCAATATAGCTGAGCGCTTTATCATTGGTAAGATTGCTTCCAGATCGAGTACGCGTATCAGCAGCACGTGATGTATTTTGTTGAGAAGATTCAGGCGCACCTGTTGCTAGTCCATCCACAGCATCAGTGCTATCGTTTTGAGCGCTGCTTTCTACTTGAATGACAACGTCGTCTATTTGACCACCGCTATGCTTTTTGGCCAATCTCTTAATTTCTTCAACATGGTTTTTACGAACATGAGAGACAAAATATTGGTTAGGCGCAAGTAATTCTAAAGTATTACCCGTAACTTTTGCGGTTAACGGGCGTAGCCACATCGTAAACTCATTTTCTTTGAGTTGATACTTTAAATCATTAAGACATTCATCCCACACTGATAAACCATCTGACATGAGTCACTAATCCTAAAACTTTACCTACCTTAAGGACTTGCCAATCCTGAATACCTGCAAATTTTAAGGACAGATAAAAACATACGTAAAAAAGAGACGTGAATATTTTCATATTCCGTACGACTAATGTGATAACTTTAGCATATAATATCTAAATTATCACTTTATTTATTCTGTGGATAACTTTGTTAGTAAGCCTGTGTATAACTTTTAATAAGAAGTTATACATAGATTAGTAACAGGTTATGCACAATGATAACCACAATATAATTTATTGATTTAATTAGAATTATTATAGTTATTCACAGTAAAACCATACACTAATAATAACAAAAGAACTTATATATATAATATTATAGGGTAATTACCTTTTTGTGGATAACTTCAATAAGCGTTAAAAGAGTTTACTAAATTAAACGTCTTATTATCAAAGGCTTTAGCAGGCATATGAGTGAATATTAAATCAATTAATTTGGTTAAAAATTCAATATTGATGAATAACTGAATATCAAAATAAGTTTGATATTTATTTTTTGGGAATGAATTAATAGAAACCCAAATGGGTCCTAATAACGAAGGTAGTTGTGGTTTAAGTCTGACGCTAGCTTTCGGTTTAATTTAACATATAGAGTTATGAAGCTTTATGCATATTGGACTTAGCTAGCATTTATTTTGTCCATACCCTTTATTTATAATCTTCAAGTAATAGACTACAGATATTAGCTATTGTTACCATATAGCCCACATAGATAGTATTCCAATACAGATGATTTTATTGTTTTAGTGTATGCATAAAGAAACTCATCAGGGTTTAAGGCACTGGTATCTGATTAATGCCTTTAATTATTATTGACATCAGGCGTTTACAGTGGCATAATCGCTCGTTATTACAAATTCTTAGTGAAGTCTACCTCAACTTATTTGTTGATTATCTATAGGTGATTTATGAAACGTACTTTCCAGCCAAGCGTTATCAAACGCAAACGCACCCATGGTTTCCGTGCTCGCATGGCAACTAAAAAAGGTCGTCAAGTTTTAGCACGCCGTCGTGCAAAAGGTCGTCATCGTTTAACCGTTTAATTCATATTTCAATTAATCAGTTCTAATGGCATAACCTAATCGTATTGTAAACAAGTTGAATTCTATGATAAAAAGCACCTAAATTAGGTGCTTTTTTATTGCGCATATTTAAGTCATGCTTAAGTTAGACTGTTTAGCACATCTTATGAATAAATTATTTTACTATTGGTTCTTCAATGATAAATTTTACCTATCCTAAAACTAAACGTTTGCTCAAACCCGATCAATTTAAAACCGTTTTTAATAAACCTCTATTTAAAGTACATCAAAATCATTTGATGGCATTTGTCAGTGATACAGGATACTCTGAAGCTCGATTAGGGATGGCCATCACCAAAAAGAAAGTGCCGACAGCCGTTGCTCGTAATAGAATTAAACGTATGGTACGAGAAGTATTTAGACATCAACAGCATGACTTACCGCATGTGGATATTGTTTTTATTGTCAAACAGTCAACTAAGAGCCTAAGTAACGATGCCCTATATAAAGAAATTATGACTATTATGGCACAGACTAAAAAAAAGTATGAAAGGCATAAGCCGCTCAAAGGGTAATAAGCATAGCGGCGTATTCATTTAATATCTTATCAGAGGTACATATAAAAGGGGGCCAGTCTATCATGATGACATCCATGTTATCCAAACTGCTCTTGTCTCTTATTAAAGGCTATCGTTTTTTTATAAGCCCCATTATGCCTGCACGTTGCCGCTATTATCCTACTTGCTCAGATTATGGTCTTACGGCTATTCGGTGGCATGGTCCACAAAAAGGAGGATGGTTATTGGTAAAGCGTTTATCACGTTGTCATCCTTTAGGCGGTCATGGCATAGATTTTGTACCGTTACCTCTATATCAATATACCTACAAGCCTGTTAGCAAGATTTTAGTTAATCAGCAATATGTTTCACGTGAAACTTTATTTATTGCTCGAGGTGTTTATGTGGACACCAGTAGTTATATGTCACATTTATCTAAACGTTTAAAACGTTAAACTCTAAAGACTTATTTATATAACAATAGTTAAATCAAAACAGTTAAATCAAAATAATTCAATAATAAAATTAACGAATAGAGTTGACTATGCACTGATAAACATAGCTGTTGGGTATCTATATCATTTACGAGGTTTTTTTAGTAAAATAGTCATCATTTTGTAACCGCTATAGATGTATTTATTAAAGTGCTGTCGATTTAACATTGAGTCATTGATACGCTGAAGATATGACCGTTACGTCTTTAGAGGCTCATTTTCAGATTATTTAATTTAAGTTGTTTAGGACAATCTTATGCAAAAGATACTACGGGTGCTCATCATCATCGCGATGTTGATTACCGCTTATTTGTTGGTATTAGCCTGGCAAAAGGACTATGCCGATAAGCCACCTGTTTCAGAAGATGCAGTGACCCAACCGGTAACCACTGTCGCATCCTCTGCTGATATCCCGACCAGTACAGGTGTGAGTGATATCCCTGCGACCGCAGCCACCGATGTTCCCAATGTTGGAACTGTTGGAACAGACACTGATACAACCAAACCTGAAACACAGGCATTGATAGACGTTCAAACAGATCGCTATCAAATCAAAATTGATCCTGTAGGTGGTGACGTTGTTTATGCCGCTTTGCGCGATTATGATGCCACGCTCGACAGTGAAAACCCGTTTGAATTACTTGAAATGTCTGGAGACCGAGTATACATTGCCCAGTCTGGTTTAATTGGTGAAGATGGTGTGGATACCCCGTCAGGGCGTGCTAAATATAGCTATGATGCGACAAGCTATATCTTGCAACCCGATCAAGAAACTTTAGAGGTGCCCTTAACCATCAAACAAGATGGGGTCACGATTACTAAGACCTTTACATTTACCAAAGGTAAGTATCCGATTGCGGTGAATTACAACATCAATAATGCCTCTAACAAAGCTTGGAATGGCCAGATGTTCGCGCAGCTAAAACGTGATGGCAGTAAAGATCCTGGTATGGCTGATAAAGGTGCCTTAAGTATGGCAACCTATCTTGGGGGTGCTTGGGGCACGCCAGAAGATGAATACAATAAGCTCAAATTTAAAGACTTTAATGATGAGAAACTAACCGCGTCAAGTCAAGATGGCTGGGTAGGTATTGTTCAGCATTATTTTGTATCAGCATGGACACCCGAAAACTTCACAGGCAGCTTTTTTGCACGTGAAACGGGCGGCGACTATTTTATTGGTATGAACAGTCAGCCTATCGAAGTGTCTGCTGCAAAACAGAAAAATGTTACCGCGACATTATATGCAGGCCCTAAAGATCAAACTGCATTAATTGAAGTGGCGCCAGGTCTTAACAAAACTGTAGATTATGGATTCTTATGGCCCATCTCTAAAGTATTGTTTGCAATCTTGGAAGGCATTCACAAAATCGTAGGTAACTGGGGGTGGTCAATCATTGCGTTAACCGTCTTGGTTAAGATTGCACTGATGTGGTTCTCAAACAAAAGCTATTATTCGATGGCAAAAATGCGTGCGATTGCACCACGTTTGCAGGCATTGAAAGAAGAGCATGGCGACGATCGTATGAAGATGTCGCAAGAGATGATGGCCATTTATAAAGAAGAGCAAGTCAATCCAATGGCGGGTTGTTTGCCTATTTTGTTACAAATGCCTATATTCTTAGCCTTGTACTGGGTATTGGTAGAAAGCGTTGAGCTTCGTCACGCACCATGGATATTATGGATTCAAGATCTATCAGCAATGGATCCTTGGTTTATTTTACCAATACTGATGGGTGCAAGTATGTTCGCTCAGCAGATGTTCAGCCCGCAACCTACTGATCCTATGCAGGCGAAGGTAATGAAGTTTTTACCGATCATATTTACCGCATTTATGTTGTTCTTCCCGGCAGGTCTCGTTTTATATTGGACAGTGAATAACTTATTCACGATGGGTCAGCAGTATGTGGTAAATAAAAAGGTAGAGCGCGAACAAAGAGAAAGAGCCGCAAGAATGGCAAGCTAAATAAAAACGATAACTCATAAGTCATTTAGCTTATTTAGAGCATCCATATGTCAGCATATGGGTGCTTTTACTTTATAAATGGTATTGTATATTTATTGTGTTACACCTACCATGATTAAGCTATAGTCAAAGAATTCTGAAATGGTAAAAGGCAACTATATTAAAGTACGATACAAGTAGGCTTAGCGAATTAAATACCGTAACCATTTAGTAGTTCACTGACTATATGTGTTTATTTTGGTCAATAGGCACGCGTAAACCACTCATCATTTGCGTTATCATTAGCGACAATTTATCAGTTGTATTTAAAACAGCTTATACTGCTAATGATTGCCCTTATTCTTAAGGTATATGAATCACTATGAGCCATACTAAAACGATTGCTGCTATAGCCACCCCCATTGGTAGAGGCGGCGTCGGTATCATTAGACTATCAGGATCTAAAGCTTATGACATCGCTTGCCAATTAACAGGGAAAGCGGATTTTAAACCTCGATTAGCGAGCTTTTGCAGGTTTTATGACGCCGATGACAAGGTGCTAGATGAAGGTGTGGTTCTGTATTTTAAAGGGCCTCATTCGTTCACTGGTGAAGACGTTATCGAGTTGCAAGGCCATGGGGGCGTCATACTTCAAAATCAATTATTGGCGCGCGTGTTCGAACTTGGTGCATCGCAAGCTCAGGCTGGAGAGTTCTCTTATCGAGCTTTTGAAAATGATAAACTAGATCTGCTTCAAGCCGAAGCGATAGCCGATGCTATTGATGCCACTAGTGCTGCTGCCGCGAGCAGTGCCATACGCTCCCTTACTGGTGAATTTTCAAATAAAATTAATCAAGTGTTAGAATCTTTGATAGAGCTGCGTCTTTATGTAGAAGCTTCTATTGATTTCCCAGATGAGGAAGATGTTGATTTTTTGAGTGATGGTATTATTGAGAATAAGCTGACTGATATTCAAAATAAGTTAACCCACATACTGGCTACTGCCCAGCAAGGTCAATTATTACGTGACGGGGTGCATGTGGTTTTGGCGGGGCGTCCTAATGCAGGTAAATCTAGCCTTCTAAACAGTTTGGCGGGACAAGAGCGTGCCATCGTGACTGAGGTAGCTGGGACAACTCGTGATACCCTACAAGAGACGATTGTTTTAAACGGATTAACGATTCATTTAACCGATACTGCCGGTCTCAGAGATACTGCCGATACGGTAGAGCGCATCGGTATACAAAGAGCGCATAACGCCATCAAACAAGCAGATTTGCTACTTTTGGTGTATGATTTATCTAAAGAAGTTGATCCTATTCAATTGTCTAAAGACCTGTTTGCTACCCAGAATACATCAATGTCGAATTTGGAACCTGCTAAGTTATTACTCATTGGCAATAAGCGAGATTTGGTTGACAATAACTTTATCGATAGTTCTGTTAAAAGGGTTTCGACACAGACAAACCAAATGACCACGTTACCCGATAAGGTCATTATTGAAGGTTACGAACAAGTTAATGTTTCATGTGAAACATCACAGGGCTTAGATGTTCTGATTACCACATTGTGTGACAAGGTCGGTTTTCATCCCCCGGAAAATAGCCTCATTGCCCGTACTCGACATATTGACGCACTGAAACGGACGCAACAACATTTAGATGATGCTTATGAGCAACTGGTTGAGTTTCAAGCGGGAGAACTGGTGGCTGAAAGTTTGCGTCAGGCCCAATTTAGCTTAGGTGAAATCACAGGCGAATTTAGCGCCGATGATCTATTAGGCCGAATATTTGGCAGTTTTTGTATTGGTAAATAAATCAACAAGTCGGTATTAACCTATAAACTTAAAGTACCCTTTAGTTTTTTAATTCGGTAACTTGATCAGGCAACTTTAATCCGACAACTTTAATCCGACAACTTTAATCCGACAACTAGATACAACAGCCAGATAAAATATTGTTAGGAACCTTTAAACCACGTCTTGAATCCATAAAAGATATTTTAAGCGTGCAATCTAGCTTTGTATTTGGATTTTTATAAATTTATAACGTGAATGATTGACTTATTATCAAAGAGAAAAAGTATGCAATGTCCCTACTGTAATGCCGATGACACCAAGGTTATAGACTCAAGGCTGGCGGCAGAAGGTGCTCAGGTTCGTCGTCGTCGTCAATGCAATCAATGTCAAGAACGCTTTACGACATTTGAAGTGGTCGAAGTGGTTATGCCGCGTATTATTAAATCAAACGGTAGAATAGAGCCTTACGATGCGCAAAAATTAAGACGTTCGATTCAATTACCGTTACAAAAAAGACCGGTCACCTTAGATGAACAGGAAGCCATGATTAGTCGTATCGAAAAACGCATACGTCAGTTAGGTGAGCGTGAAATAAATAGTAAGGATTTGGGCGAAATTGTCATGATTGAGCTTAAAGAGGTAGATGACGTGGCATATGTACGTTTCGCCAGTGTCTATAGAGACTTTCAAGATATTGAAGCGTTTAGGCAAGAATTACAAAACATTCGCCCTTCTGGTTCAGATATGACATAACAAACTTGCCTAAGTGATTGTTTTATAAATTTAATTCTTTAAAGCTTTGTTCTTTATAACTTCATTTCTAGGATAAAAGCATTTTAAACTTAACTTAATCGTATATTTCCTATACTTTATACAATTAATTATGGTTATGATTAAGTTCTTAAACGATCTAGCCTCAAACTCCAAATAAAGAGTATCTCATGTCACCACACTCTAAGACCTCATCGCCAAACTTAGAGGTAACCTCCACACAGTTTTCAGTATCTGATAGACAGCCCCAAGACGGCTACTTCATGTCAATTGCGATTGAAGAAGCTAAAAAAGGTCTATTCACCACCCGCCCAAATCCTGCGGTAGGATGTTTAATTGTTAAAGATAACTTAATAATTGGTAGAGGGTATCACCCGAAAGCAGGAGAGCCTCATGCCGAAGTTTTTGCGTTAAGAGATGCTTTAAATAATAACAAAGCTAATATTGAAGGCGCGACTGCATACGTTACCTTAGAACCTTGTAGCCATACAGGACGCACACCACCCTGTGCTAAAGCGTTAATTGAATCAGGAGTCGGCCGTGTAGTTATCGCGGGACTTGATCCTAATCCTCAAGTCGCTGGACGCGGGGCTGATATGATTATTAAAGCTGGTATTCGTGTGACTGTAGGTGTTGCTGCTGAGAGTGCTGAAAAGCTTAATTTGGGGTTTTTAAAAGCCATGCGAACCCAAATGCCTTACGTCAGACTCAAAATTGCAACCAGTTTAGATGGTAAAACGGCCATGGCTTCTGGACAGTCAAAGTGGATTACAGGTCCGGCAGCTCGAGAAGACGTACAGAAGTTAAGAGCGTTGAGCGGTGCAATTATCACTGGCAGTCAAACTATTATTGACGATAATCCTTTATTAAATATGCGCTCTACCCAGCTTGGAGTAGATGTAAATGACGTGCCGCAACCAAAGATTTTCATTCTTGATAGACGGCAACGTTTAGCAGGATCAGACTACAATGTTCTACAGAATTCATCTACCCACATTGTTCATGACTCTGATCTCAAAAAGTTATTAGCGCAGTTAGTGAGTGAAAATCAGATTTATGATGTATTGGTAGAGTCGGGTGCGACGCTTGCAGGCAGTTTTATTCAAGCAGGTTTAGTTGATGAGCTGGTGGTATATCAAGCGCCCTGCATATTAGGACATGCGGCTCGTCCGATGTTGAATATAGACTTACAACATTTATCTCAACAATTACGTTTACAACTTATTGATAGCTCGCGTATAGGTAATGACTTAAAAATAGTTTACAAACCAATAAAATAAATTAGGGTCAGATAATCCATTAAATATTTAGTAAATATTTATGGTTTATTTAATTAATATCTGTCTGTCTCATTGAGTTGTAACTTTAGTATAGTAGCTACATATAGTTCTCTAAATCAGGAACTACGAGTTATATTAAGAAATTTTCACTATGTGACTTAATAAAGGTAGTTTAAAGTTATCCACAATTCATATCTCATATATAAAGTTTATAGCATTAAGTCTAGCTGTTTCACATGAAACTGTGGATTAAATAGGTTTCACATGGAACATTAATGAATCTTAAATTCGTGAAAATGGTTATTATGTATAGGTTTCACGTGAAACTATGAAATATTTATTTGTAGGCGCTAATTAAGGGGTTGGTTGTGGATAAGTATTCAATTTTGAACACAATTAAATGGTTTAAAATCCTAGAATTAAAGTTATCCACAGGTTAAGTTAATAGTTACCATTTGAAAAAGGGTCTTTTATGTTTACAGGAATTATAGAAAGTACGGGCATTTTAAAATCTATAGAGGAAGTTGGTGGTGACGTTCGATTAACAATAGAGTCGAAAAGTTTAGATTTTAATGATATTAAATTGGGAGACTCTATTGCCAGTAATGGGGTTTGTCTAACTGTAGTTTATATAAGTAAAGATAGTTATTCAGTAGATGTTTCACGTGAAACTATGGATAAGACAACAATGGGAAAGTGGCAACAAGGAGACACATTAAATCTTGAAAAAGCCATGCTTCCGACCACACGTTTCGGTGGACATATGGTTTCAGGTCATGTTGATGGCGTGGGTACTATAGAGTTAATGCAAGAAGATGCGCGTTCAATTTATATCGAAATAGCCATACCTGATACTTTAAAAAAATACGCAGCGACAAAAGGCTCAATCACAGTAGATGGCATTAGCCTTACCACAAATTTGGTCAAAGACAATATTGTATGTTTAAACATTATTCCGCATACAGCTGAAGTCACTAATATAGGTAAACATTGGAAAGAAGGTGCACAAGTCAATATTGAGGTGGATTTAATTGCTCGCTATCTAGAAAGATTGAACAGTGCTGATGCTGGATAATGCATATCGAAGTTAATCTGGACTATATTGATTTCTTATATTTAAAATTTAAGCCCCAATGGATTGCATAATAAGCAATAACTCAACTTTGTTAATAAAGAGACTGATATGAGTTCACCTAATTCGTCACAATTAGCTAAAAAACGACTTATTTTTGCAGGCACACCTGAATTTGCTGCCGTAGCACTGCAAGCTTTGATAGAACAACGTGATGCGCTAAATATAGAGATTGTTGCGGTTTATACCCAGCCAGACCGTAAAGCTGGACGAGGTCAAAAGCTAACCGCATCGCCCGTTAAACAGTTAGCGCTTGAGCACAATATTCCTGTAGAGCAACCCCTTAGTTTTAGTTTAAAGAAAGATAACGGAGCTGTTTCACGTGAAACTTTAAAACACTATCAACCCGATGTGATGGTAGTCGCTGCATATGGCTTAATTTTACCACTGGGTGTATTGAACACACCGACCTTTGGTTGCTTGAATATTCATGCGTCGCTTTTACCCCGTTGGCGGGGAGCAGCACCGATTCATCGTGCCATATTAGCAGGTGATAAGCAGACAGGCATTACCATTATGCAAATGGATAAAGGCTTAGATACCGGCGATATGCTGTATAAAGTGGCATACGATATTGCCGCTGATGAGACCACTGCCAGTTTACATGACAAAATGGCGGCGTTAGGTGCTAAGGCGATTATAGAAGTTTTAAAAGACTTACCCAACTATCAAGCTCAGGCTGAAAAACAAGACGATAGCTTAGCGAATTATGCGGAGAAATTGAGCAAAGCGGAAGGTGAAATTGATTGGAACAAGTCGGCGACTCATATCGAGCGTCAAATACGCGGTATGCATCCTTATCCGGGAGCTTACACCTTTTTGGCAGATTCAGAAGACGAAGGTGAGCCTAAACGGGTAAAAGTCTTATCAGCCATGTCAGTAAATTCTTCACAAACTACGGGCGAAAAGCCGGGTACGGTTATTAGTGTTGGTAAACAGGCTATCTTAGTGGCTTGTGGTAAAAACAGCCCAGATGATGACGTGGCAACTACCCTGCGTTTAACCAAGTTGCAATTTGCAGGTAGCAAACCTGTCACTGCTGAGCAAATCTGTCATGGTAATCAGCTTGATAATGGCGATCGATTTGTATCACAAAATTAAGTTCAATCAAGTAACCCTATATTAATCCGAGCAAATATATAATTAGGCATTCAATGAGCAATAATCAGCAGTATCAATCGAAACCAAAAAATGTGCGTGTGGCTATTATCAATACTTTGCTCGCCATTCAACAAGGTCAATCATTAAGCACGTTATTAGATCCACTACTCAATAGTTTGGGTGGCGATGATAAAGGTTTTGCACATGCCTTATTACTCACAACTTTACGCCATTGGCATGCAACCGCACGCTTGCTAGATAGTTTAGCGGACAATCCAATTGATGAGATTGAGGTGCGTACCACAATTCAATTGGGTTTGACTCAACTGTTGTACTTAAATGTGGCTGACCATGCAGCGATTCATGAAACGGTAGAAGCGGTCAAGCAGATCAAATTTGATCGGGCATCAGGTCTGGTCAATGCGGTACTGCGTAAAGTAGCTAAAAATCCGAATAAATTTCAAAAAAAGGCCAATAAAAATCACAGCCTGCCTAATTGGTTGGCTCAGCAGTTAAAATCAGATTGGCGAGATCAGTATGATGAATTAACCCAAAGCCTGCGCCAGTCCGCTCCGATGTTTTTGCGGGTTAATAACTTACAAACCGATTGTGAACGCTATTTGGCACAACTTAATGAGGCAGAGATAGCAGCAGAATTGGTCTCTTTAGAAACCTCAATAAATACTGAGAACGCTGATGAAACGGTTGCTATTAATCAACAAGCTATAGCGCTAATAGATAGCGTGCCTGTGAGTCGCCTGCCCGAGTTTGAGTCGGGTATTGCTAGCGTACAAGATGCGCATGCTCAATTGGCGGCGCCTATTATTGATGCGCTACTTCAAAAAGTGATCATTGCTAGTCCAACTGAGACTGTACGATTACTAGATGCCTGTGCTGCGCCAGGGGGGAAGTTGGCGCATTGGCTTGAGTTACTAGGTGAGCGGGAAGAGCAAAATACAGGTTTGTTTCACGTGAAACAACCTAAAGAATCGACGACTCTCTTTAATAAAGTCGAGCTAACGGCTATTGATAACGAAGCACCACGTATTACCCGTATTTTTGAGAATTTAGAACGGTTGCAATTGCCCGCGCCTATCGTGAATAGCAAATTGTATTTGGACATCGAATGCGTGGATGCAACCACTTGGCAGGCAAAAGAGACAAATAATAAATCGACTGGCTTTAATGCCATATTGCTTGACGCACCCTGTACCGCAACCGGTGTTATTCGCCGTCATCCAGATATTGCCTTACTGCGTACCGAGGAAGATGTGCAACATACGGCGCAGTTGCAAGAGCAAATCTTAGATAATTTATGGACGCAACTAAAACGTGGCGGTTACTTTTTATATGTCACTTGTTCGATATTAAAGCAAGAAAACGTGGAACAAATGCAGGCATTTCTTGAGCGTCATGATGATGCGGTGGCTGTGGCGTTTGACGATGAGAAAACTAATTGGGGCATTGAGCAAGCGGTTGGTCGTCAGTGTTTGCCTCTTGATGAAGCAACTCAAGCTGGCGGTGATGGGTTTTATTATGCGGTATTGAGGAAGGTATAGTATTACGCTAGTATGATTTTAATTCATTTAACTTTAGGTTAGCCCTATGAATGATTCTCAGAAGTCAAAAGCAATAGAATTATTAACTGAACTCTTAAACGAAGACTCATCGGAAGCTGATCAAGCAGCTATCTGTGAAGAATTACAAGAACTATTACCTGATCCACGTTGGAGTAATTATATTTTTTGGAGTAATGATTATAACAATGAAGATGGGTCTTTAAACTTTGAAAAGTTCTTTGACAAAGTCATCTCATATTACAATACGGATGAGTATAAAAGGAATAAAAGAGTTATCGAGCTTGCAAATATGTTAATAAAAAAGGATTTCTCTAAAGTAAGTGAGTTGGATATTGTTAAAGAAATGAACAAGCTTTCGTTCGACCCAAATTGGGCTAATTATATTTTTGTTGAAAAAAACTATTTTGATGAGAATGGAAATCTTGATGAAGAAAAATTCATAAGAAAATTATTTCAAATTTAGTTCATTGAATTACAGCTTAAGTAGTGCAGTTTCTCTTAGGACGGATGGCAAACACTGTGATTAGATAGATATCAGTAAAATCAACATTGGTCACGTAAAGTAGATGTTTGCTTATACCACTCTAAACAGCATAGTCTTGACTGACATCTGATAAGTAGTATTGGAATGCTTTACTTGATACATTATAGTTTGTTTTTAGTCAGATACTTAATATATTAGTATTAAGAACACTATCAACATTGCAATTTGAGATAGAGGTTTTCATGAGTAATATATTAGTCGAGTTACCTACAATATACGACCAAGCGAATGGTCTTCAAAGTATTTTAATCTCTCGTGCTACTGGGGGAGATCCTAAAAATCAAGACTACATTCTATTAAGAAAAATAATTCTTGAATCGAAGTTTAATAATTTAGTGCCCGACTTTGTTAGACATAAAAGAGATTTGAATCAATTTTGGCAATTTATTAAGACCAAATATGATTCTTATGCTGAACGTAGAGCCTTTATTTATGGCGAATTTCAAAGTTTGCTTAATGCTATAGAGTTTGATAGATCAGGTATCACTCCTGCTTTTGACAAATCTATTGCCGTTATAAACTCAGGACATATTGATGCTATGTGGAAGAAAGCTACAGATCGTATGGAGAATGACCCCGAAGGGGCTATTACCTTAGCGAGAAGTTTGATTGAATCTGTCTGTAAACACATTTTAGACCTTGAAAGAATATCTTATGATAAAAACACAGATTTATCAGAACTATATAAACGTACTTCAGAATTACTAAAAATGTCAGCTAGCCAGTACGAGAAAAACCTAATTTTTAAACAAATTCTTGGAGGTTGCTCAGGGATTGTTAATGGTTTGGGACAATTAAGAAATAATGTAGGCGATGCTCATGGACAAGGAGTTATTAATATTAAACCTAAACCAAGACACGCTGAATTAGCAGTTAATCTTGCTGGTTCAATGTCACACTTTCTACTATCAAGCTATAATGAAAGCTACAAAAGCTAAAGTAGTAGCATGGATGCTAAGCTACTTTCAGGTTCGGATGCATTGCACCCACACTACGGTACTTTAACCACTCTTAACTCATCCTTTAAAGGACTGGGGTATCTAACGTAGGAGCGGTTTAGCCCAAATTGCAGCGGATATACTTGGTGTAGCATAAGGTTGCGGGCGCTTAGCAAGGGGCAGTATCGTGATAGCAGGAATGCAACTTGCTATTAGCGCCCGCCCTTATGCCAACCAAGATAGTAGTGGAAAGCTGGATTAGCTACAAAATCCAATCATACCTCTATTTAATATGGCTTATCTCTCAAAATATGCTACTCTTTTTCTAATCTAATATTATAAGACTCGTAGATAGGACAAAACATGAAATATATCAGTACCCGTGGTCAAACTGAGCCGATGGATTTTAGCGATGTGTTGTTGATGGGACTTGCGCCAGATGGTGGTTTGATGTTGCCAGAGAGCTATCCGAAAATTGATGGTGCGACTTTAGATAAATGGCGTAAGCTGAGCTATCCCGAGTTGGCATTTGCGATTATGCGTCTGTATGCCACCGATATTGATGAAGCAGACTTACAAGATATTATTGAGCGCACGTATACGGCTGAGGTTTTTGGTTCTGAGGACATTGTGCCGGTACGTAAATTAGAAGATGATTTATATATTTTAGGGTTGTCTAATGGTCCCACGTTGGCATTTAAAGACGTAGCGATGCAGTTTTTGGGTAATGCGTTTGAATATGTGCTCAAAACCAAAAACAAGCGTTTAACCATCATTGGTGCGACCAGTGGGGATACCGGTAGTGCAGCAGAATATGCGCTACGTGGTAAAGACAATATCGAAGTGTTTATGATGTCGCCACATGGCAAAATGAGTGCGTTTCAGCGTGCGCAAATGTACAGCTTGACCGATGCTAATATTCATAACATTGCGATTAAAGGCATGTTTGATGACTGTCAGGATATCGTCAAAGCATTGCAGCAAGATGCGGATTTTAAAGCAAAATATAGTTTAGGTACGGTGAACTCGATTAACTGGGGTCGTATCTTAGCGCAAATCGTTTATTACTTTAAGGCGTATTTCGCTGTCACTAATAATGATGCCAATAACGATAAAAAGGTTAGCTTCTGTATTCCTTCAGGTAACTTCGGTAATATTTGCGCCGGTCATATTGCTCGTGAGATGGGTCTGCCAATTGAGCGTTTAATCGTCGCTACTAATGAGAACGATGTGCTAAACGATTTCTTTAATCAAGGCAGTTATAGCCCTCGCCCTGCGGAACAAACGTATGTGACCTCTAGCCCGTCTATGGATATTTCCAAAGCATCTAACTTTGAGCGCTTCATTTATCTGTTATTGGAAAAAGACAGTAAGCGGGTGCATGAGTTGTTCGATGGGGTTAAATCAGGTAAAGGCTTTGATTTGTCGGATGTGTTAGAAGCGGTGAATACTCGTTATGGCTTTGCAGCCGGTAAATCAACGCATCAAGACCGTCTAAACACCATTAAAGATCTGTATGAAAACTACAACGACTTAATTGATCCGCATACTGCCGATGGCGTGAAAGTAGCGCGTGAACTACAAAAAGACGGTGAGGTTATTATTTGTGCAGAAACGGCACTGCCAGCCAAGTTCTCTGAAACTATTTTTGAGGCAGTGGGACAAATTGATATTGAGCGTCCAGAGCACACCAAAGACATTGAAAGTCTAGAGCAGCACGTGACAGTTTTGGACAACGATGCCAGTTTGGTCGCCGATGAGATAAGAGCGGTGGTTGCGCCTGCTTAATAGGTATGCTCGTTATTATTGGTATAGGTCTAACCTTTGCGTGTTATGGACTAAAGCTTTAGGCGGGTAAAACAATTGAATGCTTGCTAAGTGGTCAATCTAAGTCGTCAATTATTTAAGTAGACAACTATTTAGGCCACTAAAATGCTCTCTATATCAAAACTTATGACTTATTTTTACTAAATACTATGACTTCACCCTAAAAATGTAGCAAAATAGTGGCATAACTCGACTTTTGGATAATTCAATGACCCCATCCTATCGCAACAAAATAGCACATACTATGTCGACCGTGGCACTAAACCAGACCGCAGTATTTAAGAAGTGGCTTATAGTAGGCATGTCAGCAGCTATGTTATTTAGTGCAACGGCTACTCATGCCAACAATCCACCACCTAAAGTTAAGCCAGATGCGCCAAACCGCTATGTGGTAAAAAAAGGCGATACCTTGTGGGATATCTCGGGCCGTTATTTAAATAACCCTTGGCAGTGGCGTGAAATATGGGCGGCGAACAAACAGGTGAAAAATCCCCATCTCATATACCCTGGCGACATATTATTGATGTGTATCATCAAAGGGGAGACCTTAATTGGTATTGATACGGGTGAGGGCTGCGCTGGGATTGAACGCAATATGACTAAAGCGGCGACTCCGCAGCAGACGGTCACCATCACCCCGCTAGATAACAGTATTCCTCCCATTCCGTTATCAGCAATCATGCATTGGCTAGATAAAAATACCATTGTCAATCCAGAACATTTTAATGCCACGCCTTATGTACTGGCCTCTAAAACAGGTAATCTTATTACTGGTGCAGGCGATAAGATTTATGTGAAAGGGGCGCCGCTAATTGTCGGACAGCGCTATGGTATTTATCGTGAAAAGCAGCCCTACGTTGACTCACGATCTAAAGAGTTAATAGGTCTTGAAGTACAACAGGTGGCGTCTGGCAGAGTAATGAGTGTTGCTGCCAATGGTATCTCCAGTCTGCAGTTGCTAGAGTCTTTTGATTCTGAGGTACGTGAGGGCGATCGCGTCTTTATCGAGACCAGTCCGCAATTGCCACCCGTGTTTTATCCTAAAGCAGGTACTGCAAACAGAGGCGGACAGATCGTTAGAATTATGGATTCTATTAGCAGTGCTGGCGCCGGTGACGTCGTTGCAGTGAATTTGGGTAGCGAAAATGGGGTAAGTGCTGGTGATGTATTCACCATATTCCAGCGCGGCGCATTGGTACGTGATGTCTATGACAATGATATGGCGGTACGCCTACCAAGTGAGCAAGCGGGTCATCTTATGATATTTAAAACCTTTGATAAGATTAGCTATGCCTATGTCCTAGATTCAGAATTAGCATTGAGTGTGGGCGACCGATTATTACCGCCAACGCTTAGATAAAATTGACTAAAATCAGTTGAACAGTAGGCGAAACCATGAGTGTTAATAGACACTTATCTGGCTTATGCCGCCCAGTATGAGTTGATTGCAAAAATAGACGTCTACTGGAATTAAAATGTATAGGATATTTGATGAGTTTTAAGAGTTTGCAAGCAGGATGACAGTAACGATAAACGATAGCCGCCCAGTTAGTGATTCAATGATGTCTCAAGGTTTGAGCGATACCCAAAAGTCAATTTTACTACTATGGCAGCGGGTGAATACCTCGTTGTCTGCCTATCATAAACTATCCAAACACTTTGGTGATGCAAGGCTTGCCCTCCAAAGCTCGCCCGATACTTGGCGTGCGCTTAAGATTCATGCAAAGCATATAACACGGCATGTTGAAGCCAGTGCAGAGTATGATATACAGTTTTTGGCTCACATTGAACACAGCGTAAAGACAGGCGAGTATGGTTTGTTGTTTCTACAAGATGAGCGCTATCCTTTACAGCTTGCCGCTTTATTTGATCCACCGCCTGTCTTATTTGTCCGGGGTAATATCGATCGATTAAATCAATCGCAAATAGCCATTGTAGGCAGTCGTAAGCCCACCCCTAGTGCACAAAAATTGACATTTGATATGGCGCAGTATTTAGCCAAATCAGGTTATATTATTACCAGTGGGCTGGCGCAAGGGGTCGATGCACAGGCACACATGGGTGCTTTATCGCAGCCTGTAGACTGTGCTGGTCGCACGGTAGGCGTTATGGGAACAGGTATCGATGTTTGCTATCCCAAACAGCATCAAGCCTTGTTTGATCGGATCGTTAAGGAAGGCGGGTGTATTATCAGTGAGCTATTGCCTGGCACCCTACCAAATAAGCATACGTTTCCAAGACGCAATCGTTTAGTAGCGGGTTTAAGCTTAGGTACAATCGTGACAGAAGCTCAGATAAAAAGTGGCTCAATGATCACCGCACGTCTAACCTCTGATCAAGGTAAACAGGTATTTGCTATGCCAAGTACCGTTGATAACCTTAATGCACAAGGGTGTCATCATCTTATTCGTGAAGGGGCGACACTGATCTATCATCCAGAGCAAGTAGTCAGTGATTTGTCGCATCAACTGGTTACGCCCATACAGCGTCAACATATAAAGTCTCACAGCGAATCACTTACTGCTCATGCTGCTGAGTTTTCAATTCCAAACTCTGTTCAACATCCGGTTCAAAACTCTTCTGCAGCCTTAAATTCAGCGTTTGATGACACTTCTAAAACAATTTCGGCTATTAAGAAGCCATCTAATACCTCTCAACCGATTGAACCTATAGCATCAGCATTTATGGCAGACGTAAAAGCGACTGGTTTTGCATCCATGCCATTAGGTAACCAAGCAACGTTAAGTAAGCAAACCTCATTAAGTAACCAAGCGCCTGTACCTAAGGTCTCAATTCCCTCGCATTTGCAACCATTATGGACGCATATAGATTTTGATGGTCAGGATTTAGATATATTGGTACGTAAAACACAAATTGACACATCTACCTTATTGAGTCAACTAATGGAACTAGAGCTTTTAGGTAGTTTGGTGCAAATTGGTGGGCGATACAAACGTATATAACAGGTTCATTGGCGTACAGACAGTTTTGATACTTAAAATCGTTATGATTGAAATCACCTTATGATGAATGTGACAAAAGACCCCAAACAAGCTGCCGAATGGATTAATCAAGGTAAACTTCTGGCTTATCCTACAGAAAGTGTTTGGGGCATCGGTTGCAATCCATATGATGAAGTAGCAGTCAAAAAAATCCTTGCCATCAAGCATAGACCGCTTGAAAAAGGAATGATAGTGGTCACGGATAAGGTGGATCGTATTCAGTCATTATTGGCAAACTTACCAATATCTAAGCGTGAACAGGTTGCTCAAAGTTGGGAAGATAAAAACTCCAATACAGAGTCTCTAAATCACAAAAATGAATATCAACAAGCACATACTTGGGTACTTCCATTAGCAACTGATGACTCGGCGACCAAACTGTATAGACCAATTCCCAAATGGATTACAGGGCGTTATGACTCTGTAGCGGTACGTGTTATTGCACATTCTTTGATTCAGGCGCTTTGTCAAAGATTGGTTAGCGATAATAATCCTTTTGGGTTTTTAGTGTCGACCAGCTGTAACCCCTCGCAGCTCAGCCCTGCCACAACCTTTGATGAAGCATTCGCCTATTTTGCGAACGATATCTATTATCTACAAGGTGAAACCTTAGGATATACCTTACCCAGTCAGATCAAGGATGCATTGTCAGGAAAAGCTTTAAGATAAGGAGCTGGCACGCAGCAGTTTAACGTAATTAAGGGTAAAAGTTTTTCTTGCAAATAGAATGTTAATAATTTATTATTTCTGTATTGACTGAAATATCAGAAACAAGTATATTTTAAAGCATGATAATAATTAGTTATAAAACATAAAACACTTAAAGCCAGTAAGCTATAAAAAGAGCAGTCTTAGCCAATACAATCATTTGAAAGGTTAAAGTCAACGTATGAAATTGAATCCAGCAACAGAACAATTTGTATTGCACTGGGGAGAAATGGGCTCTCAGTGGGGTGTTAATCGCACCATGTCACAGATTCATGCGCTGCTCTTCATCATTGGCAAACCGCTTAACGCTGAAGAAATAACCGAAACGTTAGGGGTAGCACGCTCCAATGTCTCTAACAGTATCAAAGAGCTTCAACATTGGGGCTTGGTACAGAAGGTTTCTATCTTAGGCGATAGACGTGATCACTTTACTACCCAGCAAGATGTTTGGGAGCTGGCACGTGTTATTGTCATTGAACGTCAAAAACGTGAGCTTGCGCCAACGGTGCAGTTTTTGACAGAACTGGTTGAAAGCTCAGAATTTAATCAAGAAAATAGCGATGTGCAAGATCGTATGCTTGAAACCAGAGAGTTTGTCGAAACAGTAACTAGTTGGTCTGATGAAATGCTTAGATTACCAACCAGTACGTTAAAAAAGATTCTAAAACTTGGTGCGAGAATTAAGAAAAAAATTCGTTAAAAATTTTATATAATTATTTCACTCTTAACAGAAATAACTAAAAATAAAGAAATACCTAGATTATTACTTATAAATTATTAATTATAAGACGCTATTATGAATAAGTTCATTAAAGACAAAAAGCCGGACAAGTCTCAACAAGATAACTCTCCGGTTAATCATGACAGTAGGAAGAATGCTAACAGTAAAAGCTCGAAGTTAGAGGGTGTTGACGTCATCGAGAAGGCTTCTGTAAGACCAGATGAACAACCAACTGTCAAAGCCCATGATAATGATAACGAACATATATTAGAGGAGGAGTTTAAACACACTGCGCTTATTTCGAAGAATACCATCGTAGATAATGAGCTTAGAAAGAAGGAGCGCGCATATGTTTCACGTAGTTTTCTCCAAAAGCTACTTCCTGCGCTGACAGGGTTACTTCTCATATTAGGAATATTTACATTATGCTATTGGATAGCTGAAGATAAAGACAAATTGTTAGGTGGACAATTTTTAATTGGTGTGCCTTTTTTTATCGGTGCAGCTGCTGTTTACTATGCAAGTTTGAGTGACCCTATTACCATAAAAAAAGTTTTTAAGATCACCTTTTGGGTTATTCTGGGCATACTAATTATATCAATTCCCATACTCAGAGAAGGCATCATATGTATCGTATTAGCGTCACCCATATTGTATGCTGCGCTATTGAGTGGCGGTTTGATTATGCATTTGATATGTACTCTTTTTTGGAAAAGTAAAGCCTTACACTCTGTTGCTATTCTTCCTTTTATAATTCTTTTTTTACCTCTTGAGCAGTCGCCTGAAACATATGAAGTGACGCACAGTACAGTTATTCAAGCTTCGCCTGAAAAGATTTGGCAATCTATTAATCATATCCAAGATATCAAACCTCAGAATTTCTATAAAAAAAGTCATCTGCTACCTTTGATGCAGGTTCCTACTCCCAAATCTGCTATTACGGTCGTTGAAAATGGGCAATGGGTGCGCAAATGCGAATGGTATGGCGGTATAACGTTTGATGAACCTTTAATTTCTCAAATCCCTAATAAACAATTGCGTTGGCAGTTCGTTTTTTATCCTGATTCTGTTCCCCCAAAAACCTTAGATGATCATGTCACGATTAATGGCGCTCATTTTAAATTATTATATGGTCAATATGATATCAAACCTATCTCTAAAAATTCGACGGAGCTTACCTTTAAAGTGACTTATCGTATTACTACTAATATAAATTTTTATGCAGGATATTGGGGTAAATGGGTGATGCGTGAATTTGTAGAAGATACGTTAGGTTTGTATCAAAACAGACTGGAAAGTAGTTAAGTCAAAGTAGTATAGTCGGCGAACTTATAAAGAGTCACGGTGTTAACCTCGTTAAGCCTACCCTATTAGTACTTGCACTCGGTTGCCTTGTGACTACTTTAAAGTTCTTTGACTATAGTGCTACACAAACCTTTATTGCGATTGCAACATATTTATCGAGTGCCTAAATCCAAAATTCTCATAAGGACTTAGTATGAAAATGTCCACAAAAACACGCAACAAAACACTTACCATTCGGCAAACCCTCAAAGAGGTTCAGTGGAAGGATTTACGTCAACTGACACATGCTCAAGTTATCTATAATATTATTCTTCCTTATCCTTTTTTATTCCTATCATGGTGGTTTGCATGGCATTCTATGTTTGTGTTTGCTTGTATAAGCACTTATTTGTTTTTTGCGGCTGCATTCAGACAGGCGCATGACGGATACCACCACAGCTTAGGTATTGGCAAACGCAGTACCACACTCCTGATAATGATCATGAGTGTTTTGCTATTTACAGGGTTACACAGTATCAGAGCCACACATATGCAGCATCATCGGGACCCATTGGGTAAAGATGATATTGAAGGCAGTTTGGCTAAATTGTCTTGGTGGCAAGCTTTATTAGGAGGAATCAGATATCGATTTGCAATTTATAAAAAAGGGCTGGTATTAAGTTCAAAAAAATCTAAACGAATTGCTTGGATTGAATTTGGCCTGATAGGACTATGTACAATCGCTATTTGTGTCGGTGCTACGTTTAGCTATTTAACTACTAAAGACCTCATATCCTACACTTATCTCATCAATGCGTCGGTACTCAAAGTGGCCATTTACCATCTTATTGTGATGATACTCGCTAATGCTAGCGTTGGTTTGATTGCAGTCTGGGGCGTGCATCATGATTTAAATGAAGGTATTGCAAGAACTGAACGCAATCGATTTATAAATTTAGTAACCTTTGGTCTCCTGTTTCACGTGGAACATCATCTATATCCAGCTGTACCTACCAATAATCTACCGACACTTGCCAAACGCATTGACTCGATAGCGCCTGCAACCACAAGTAACCATGTGGTTCCAAAAATAGAAGACTTAAAACTCTGGTTAAATAAAAAACGTAACACTCATGACAATAACAATCGAGGGACTGATAATAATCAGTGTCCAATCAGACGTCATTTTGCTTGATAACGTGTCTGTAAATAATTACGATTAATAAGACTTTAAAACAAAGACTTTAAAACAAAGACTTTAAAACAAAGACTTTAAAACATAGACTATTAAACATAGACTATTAAACAAAGACTATAAAACATAGACTACAAACAAAGTGCATCAGGTAAATAAGGAAGAGACAGATGAATATTTTAATAAGCGGTGGCACTGGATTTCTAGGTCGTGCTTTTAGCAACTGGGTTTTGCAGCAGGTTGTCAATAATCCTGAATATGCCTATCGTCATATACTAAAAGACGCAAGCTGTATAAATATAACTTGGTTAAGTCGAGATGTGAATCAATCGCATCCTAGTGAAATCAAAATGATGAGCTATGATGAGCTAAAAATCACTACCATGCACTTTGATGTCATCATTAACCTTGCAGGTGCAGGTATTGCGGATAAACGATGGAGTGAGGCGCGCAAACAACACTTATATGCAAGTCGTATTAAGCCCACTCAAGCCATTTTGGATTATATGGCACGAATAGATAAGAAACCCAAACTTCTCGTGAGCGGATCGGCAATTGGCTGGTATGGTGCTCAAGGGGATAAACCTTTAGATGAAAACAGCAGCGCGGTTTCACAATATGATGATGCTAATTCTGTCAATACCGATTTTGCGCATGAGCTTTGTGATAGATGGGAGATAGAAGCAGCAGGTGCAGCTGCATTCGGCACACAAGTGGCGCTAGTTAGAACAGGTGTGGTTATACATCCAGAGGGTGGTATGCTTGCACGCCTATTGACACCTTTTAAAATGGGAGCAGGGGGCAAGCTTGGAGATGGTACGCAAATCATGAGCTGGATTAGCCGTGAAGATTGGGTACGTGCAACGTGGTTTATTATTGAGCAAAACTTAGGCTTTGATGAATCTAAACCGTTAAGCCAGCAAAACCCCATTATTTACAACTTAACTGCCCCAAACCCTGTCAGTAATGATGCATTTACTAACGCTGTTGGCGAGTGGCTCAATCGGCCTACGTTTATGACTTTACCCAGTTGGTTGCTAAAACTAATGTTTGGAGATATGTCAACACTATTGATAGATGGTCAAAAGGTGTTACCCGTCGCATTAGAAAACTTTGGTTTTGAATTTAAGCATATTGATCTTGGTAATGCACTGCGTAACCAGACGTCAATAAAATAAGAGCTAAAACAATCAACAATTATTCCACAGATATTAATTTGCCCGCAGAATCTTTTGGTAAATCTGCTAAACATACGACACTGTCATTATTAATACCGTGAACTAAATATTTATCGGATTGAGCAAAATACTCAATGACTTTAACGGGGGTATAAGATAGGTGCTGGTCTTGCTCGATGACCCAAACATAACCATGTATCTCCTCAGTTGGTCTAGGATGTTTGGCGTTTAGTTTGGACAAATCAGCTTCAAAAATACCTTCCTTTGGCAAGCGCACACCCAGCTGTTTTTGACCATAATCAATCGACATAATGGCGAGCATTCCAGGCTCTAGTATGGCCTTATCATCATCTTCAGAGAGGAGTGGAGCTCGAACCACCAGATACCCTTCATCAAGCACCGGCGTTATGTGACTGATTTGACCGGTAAACTCACTATGCGCCTCAAAGACTTTGAAATTTACGGAATCACCAACGGATAATTCGGATTCTGCCGTTAAAGGAAGCCTACCCACTAGCTGTAATTTGTGAGTATCGCCTACTGTAAGTAAGGTCATGTCTTTATTAAGCGGATGTGACAACTTAAGAGGTTTGCTAGCGGCTGTGTCAGCTGCATCAATCATATTGGTTTCTACAATACTTTGCTGTGTGTTTGCCTTATCTTGAGGTTTGATTGACGTTTTAGCAGATGTATTGGCTAAAGTATTGGCTGAATCTTGGGAACTATGAATTTGCGATGATTTAGAATTATCAGAAGTTTGGGGACCTAAATTTTGTGCTTCTAAAGTTTTTAAAGCTGAAGTTTTGGCAGGAGAAGTTTTGGCAGGAGAAGTTTGAGATGCTTGGCTAAGTGACTCTAGCGATGCCATTAACTCCTCGTTAATATTAATAATAGTACCTTTAATAGGCGACTTAAATATTAACGTAACCTCGAACTCGGCATTTAAACTGCCATTATTATTTTTATGAATAGTCGACGGCTCTTTTTCGGGTAGATTTTTTACAGTATCAACGGCATTGGTTGAAACACTATGGGTTGTACTTTTAGAAGAGTCGTTATTATTTCTACTATCTTTTGATGACTGCGTATTTTGTGACGACTTTGACGCTGCTGAAGACGTATAAGCACGGCTGACATCGTTTGAAGCCTCGCCATTTGGTGTATTATCTTTTATTAACGTAGCTTCTTTTACTGACGTAGCTTCTTTTATTAACGCAGCTTCTTTTGAAGAGTCAGACCGTGTGGGATTTTGACGAATACCATCAACCATAACTTCTATATAACGGCTATCTATAGAGGACGCATTGGCGTCACTCATGGAGGTGTCTATCGTTGCCAGTATCTGTCCTTTTTCTACACGCTCACCTTTTTTGACATATAAAGTGATGTTATCTGCACTAAAAGGAGTATTAATAGCGGTGAAATCCACAGGAATTAAAGCACCTTCTAGCGTATAGCTAGGTTGGTATCGCTCTGGGTTGCTGGTCATAATAAGTGAGCTAACTACAATCACCTCATCCTCTAATATTTGAACGTTAGGCAGCTCAGTGCTTCCATTATCAGTTTTTTGACACCCACTGAGCATTAAAGAAGCACTCATCATTAAACTCGTACTTATCATAAGCGCTCTAATGGCTTTTAACCCTAGTCCTGATTCAAAGAAATTAATGTACTGTTTTGGCGGTGTGTTCAATTGCATTCTAAATGGGTCCTGTGATAATTCTAGGCAGTCTTATATATCAGCGATATCGATATCAATATGAAATGCTTATCACCTATAACTATAAAACAAAAATATCAATGATATTAAAACTTAGTATACCGATGACCTGTACTTTCTTAAGTAATGATTACGTGTCTCTTTGGATACGATACTGAGATTGTTTTAAGTTTGTTCCTAGGCCTTGAAATTTTAGTGAATAACCTTAATCAAGCAATAAGTATATAAAGAAAGCCTATAAATATTAAATTCAAATAGGTCGTTATCAAATACCGACTTCTGATTTCTATATCATTTTTTCAATATCATTTAATTTTAATCTTATAATTTGCCTAAAGTTTTGGCTATTAAGGAGAAACCATGAGTAACGATACAAATAATACAGCCCCTAATCATCAACATGATGCAGATAATGTTACTGCTGCACAGTCCAATTTAGATCAAAAGGAAACCGTATTAAAAGAGTCATTAGATGAATTTAATCCTGATGTAAATGGTGGTGAAAATCAAACCATTGAAAATGAGATTGACCTTCAAGCTTTTAAAGATCGTATTGCCGAATTAGAAGGTGAGGTTAAGTCCGCCAAAGAAGGTCAAGCACGCGCCAATGCGGATGCTTATAATGCACAAAAGCGTATGGAGCAAGAAACGGAAAAGAGTCGTAAGTTTGCCTTGCAAAAATTTATCACCGAGCTTTTAGATGTCGTTGATAACTTAGAGCGCGCTATCGTTAGCGTACAGGCAGATACTGACGCAGATGCTGCTATCATGGAAGGGGTAAAATTAACTCACAAATCTTTATTAAATGTTTTAAATAAGCATGGCGTTGAAGTAGTTGACCCACAAGGTGAAAAGTTTAACCCTGATTTTCATGAGGCTGTAGGTATCGACCCTGATGCTGAAGCGGATACAGTGGGTGAGGTTTTACAAAAAGGCTATACCTTAAATGGTCGACTATTACGTCCTGCTATGGTTAAAGTGGGTCAATAATTCATCTCTCACTAAATGTGCATCAATATCGGGCTGTTCATAACCGGACAAGCATAGACAGCAATTAAATATACGGTAGTTATCTAAACCGTACATACATAAAAAGACAAAAAATTTGCTAATTTTATGCATGTTTAACTTGAAAAATAACCGCAGTAAACCGATATAAAGACCAGAAGCAAGGCTTATGAAGGTTGATGTTATCAATATGATTAAATTATTCATGGCAATCAAATTATTCATGGCAATCAAATTATTGATACATTCAAAGCCAAGTGCTAATTTTTAAATAAACATAAACAATAAATTTTTTGGAGTTTTATATTATGGCTAAAACAATAGGTATCGACTTAGGTACTACCAACTCTTGTGTTGCAGTAATGGAAGGTGACTCAGTTAAAGTCATCGAAAACGCTGAAGGTACCCGTACGACTCCTTCTATCATCGCTTATAAAGATGGTGAAACTCTTGTAGGTCAGTCTGCAAAACGTCAAGCAGTCACTAACCCAAATAATACTTTATATGCTATCAAACGTCTTATTGGACGCCGCTTTGACGATAAAGTAGTGCAAAAAGATATCGGTATGGTGCCTTATAAAATTGTTAAGGCAGACAATGGTGATGCTTGGGTAGAAGTCAACGGAAAAAAAATGGCGCCACCACAAATTTCTGCTGAAATCCTAACAAAAATGAAAAATACAGCAGAAGATTACTTAGGTGAAAAAGTAACAGATGCCGTGGTTACTGTACCAGCATACTTTAATGACTCCCAGCGTCAAGCGACTAAAGATGCCGGTAAAATTGCTGGTCTAAACGTTAAACGTATTATTAACGAACCAACAGCAGCTGCACTTGCATACGGTATGGATAAGAAGCAAGGCGATCGAACCATTGCTGTGTACGACCTAGGTGGTGGTACATTTGACGTATCTATCATTGAAATTGCAGATGTTGACGGTGAGCAGCAGTTCGAAGTACTTTCTACCAATGGTGATACGTTCTTAGGTGGTGAAGATTTTGATTTAGCTTTGATTGATTTCTTAGTGGAAGAGTTTAAAAAAGAGCAAGACTTTAACCTAAAAGGTGATCCATTAGCAATGCAGCGCTTAAAAGAAGCCGCTGAAAAAGCTAAGATTGAGCTTTCAAGTGCCCAAAGCACTGATGTGAACTTACCTTACATTACTGCAGATGCGTCTGGTCCTAAGCATTTGGTTGTGACCATCAGCCGCTCTAAACTTGAAGCGTTAACTGAAAACTTAGTGAAGCGTACTATTGAACCTTGTAAAATCGCTTTAGAAGATGCGGGCCTAAAAGCCAACGAAATCGACGATGTTATCTTAGTTGGTGGTCAAACCCGTATGCCACTGGTACAAAAAACAGTGGAAGACTTCTTCGGTCAAGAGCCGCGTAGAGATGTCAACCCGGATGAAGCGGTAGCTGTTGGTGCAGCAATTCAAGGCGCCGTACTATCTGGTGACAAAACTGACGTACTATTACTAGACGTCACGCCATTGACACTAGGTATTGAGACTATGGGCGGTGTGATGACACCTATCATCGAGAAAAACACGATGATCCCAACTAAGAAGTCTCAAGTGTTTTCAACCGCTGAGGATAATCAGCCAGCAGTAACCATTCAGGTTTATCAAGGTGAGCGTAAAGTTGCTTCGCAGAACAAACTATTGGGTAACTTTAACTTAACAGATATTCCACCAGCGCCTCGTGGTATCCCACAAATCGAAGTTACTTTTGACATCAATGCTGATGGTATCATGAATATTTCAGCAAAAGATAAAGGTACGGGTAAAGAGCAAAGTATCCAAATTAAAGCGGACTCTGGTTTATCAGATGATGAAATCGAGCAAATGGTACAAGATGCTGAAGCAAACGCAGCTGAAGACGAGAAATTCGCAGCGTTAGCTCAGGTTCGTAATGAAGCAGATGGTCGTATTCATGCGGTTCAAAAGGCCATGAAGGAAGCCGAAGACAAAGTTACCGATGAGGAGAAAACCTCGATTGATGCTGCCATTAGTGAGCTTGAAACAGCAACTAAAGAAGATGATCATGATGACATCAAAGCGAAGCTTGAGGCTTTAGATAACGCATTCTTACCTATTAGCCAGAAGATTTACTCTGCTGGTCAAGGTGCAGAAGGTGTAGATCCTAGCCAAGCGGCAGATGGCGCGCAAACTAACGATGCTGCAGCCGATGATGATGTGGTAGATGCTGAGTTTACTGAAGTAGACGAAGAAGATAAAAAATAAGAGTTGTGTGTTTAATCACCGTCATTAATAACTTGAATTATGAACTAAGACAAGTGTGTAGATTAAGTTATTGTTGATAGGTGTTTAATCGTGAAGGCCATACCTAGGTATGGCCTTTTTTGTATCTATAAACATTTATATGATTAAATTTAAAATTTTAAAAACTAAAATATGAACTATCTTTTTGAATATTAAGGATTAAAGTAACTTTTAACTCCTCGATATTGTTACTAGAATATACTTAAAAAGGTTAGTTGTAACAAAATGTTTTAACAAACCCTGCTTTGTAACTAGATGAATAACTAAAAGGTGCAAAAGTTAACTTCTAATCTAACAAACACAAACAGTTATTTCGAAATATCTTGTTACTATGTACTCATCGATTGAAAGACAAGCAAAGTCGATAACCAGCTGATTTAAATGTTATTTGATGAATAAAAATACATTTAGATTTGAGATTCAACTGTTACATACTAAGCTTGTTCACTATTATTAAATTGGAGAGACATTATGAAATTATTACAAAAATCACTAATAGCATTAACTACTGGCGCTTTAATGACTATGGGTGCACAGGCAGCCGTAACTTATGGTAATGGCATGACAGCTCAACCATACATTGGCGCTAAGATTGGTCAATATGATCTAGATCGTGCCGACGACGAAGCAATGTCATATGGTATTTATGGTGGTGCTAAATTTACACCTAATTTCGGTCTTGAAGCTGAATATCTGACTACAGGTGATGAAGACTTCTCTAAAGTATATGAATATTCTGCAGATACTTATGGTTTATATGCTACTGCAGATTATTATGTGCCAAATACCAATGGTTTATATGGTAAAGGCCGTTTAGGTGTAGCAAAAAATGAAGTAGAATTAGAGACTAAATCTAACTACATTAATGTTAACACTGAAGGTTCTACCACGGGCGTTGCAGGTGGTTTAGGTCTTGGTTATGATTTAACACCAAATGCCTCTATCGAAGCTATGTATAACTGGTATCCTTCTATTGAAGTAGACAACAGTGATGACTTAGATGCCTCAGGTATTACCCTTGGTGCTCACTTTAAATTTTAATTTAATTAAATCTTAGATTTACTAAATTTTTACTATTATTAAAAATTGGTATTAAATTAACAAAACGACTACTTTAGGTAGTCGTTTTTTTCATATGTCATAGTTTTTAATACTTCCAATAGAAGCTTATTATAATTTTTATCCTCCTGTTGAGGTTAGCGATGAAGATTTTGATGCATCGGGTATTACATTAGGTGCTAATTATAAGTTTTAGTTTAATTTAGGTTTGAGACAGTCCCAAAGCAAAATTAAAAACGGCCGCATAAGTGGCCGTTTTCTATTGTAAAGCTATTAGCTTAAAGTTACTGATTAGCGGTAATGGATATATTTGGAAGGAATACTTTACAACTGGCCCATCAAAGCTCAACAGACTAAATTGTATATTTTGCTATTATAGATACATAAGGAGTTGGAAGTAATAAAAAGTATAAAAAATAAAAAGTTAATTCTTATACTCTTTTAACATTTAATTATCTAAATATTATTTAAGAATAATAATAGGAGTTAATCATGAAACTATTTCAAAAAACACTACTCGCAATAACAACTGGCGTATTAATGACAATGGGTGCACAAGCAGCCGTTACCTATGGTAATGGTATGGTAGCGCAGCCTTATATTGGCGCTAAAGTTGGTATGTATGACTTAGATAGTGCTAAGGATGATGCGACATCATATGGTGTATACGGCGGTATGACCTTTGATCCTAATTGGGGTATTGAAGCTGAATATATGACAACTGGTAATGAAAAGTTTAAAGATGGTGTACTTAATAAGTCAGAGTATGACGCAAAAGCTTATGGATTATATGGTACCTATAATTATACATTCCCAGTTTCACAAATGTATGCTAAAGGCCGTCTAGGTATTGCTAAAAACAAAATTGATGTTGATTCAAAAGCTTACACTTATAACGCCTATAGTGGTAGTTCATCAGACACTGGATTAGCAGGTGGATTAGGCTTAGGTTATAATTTAGCGCCTAATGCTGCTATAGAGCTTGCTTATGATTGGTATCCAAAAGTTGATAACGTTGCTGACCAAGGTAATTTAAATGCTTCAGGTATTACTTTAGGTGCTAATTTCAAATTTTAATCAACTGCAAAATATCTTTTTTAATTAATTTGTTATAAATTGACTTAAATTAATTGAATGCATAACGACCGCTTCGGCGGTCGTTTTTTTATGTCTAAAATAATTTTTGATGCAAAGTAATATTGATTAAGTTAATAAAATTAGAGTTTATTAAATGTTCCACAGACGCTATGGATTAATGATGGTAATATAAACATAGTTAACACACTTAAGGATGACGTATGTTTGGCATAGAACCTTGGCACTGGATAGTACTCGGTGGTATTTTAATCATACTTGAAATGTTTTTGACCACATTTGCTACGCTTTGGTTTGGTGTGGCAGCGGTCATTGTGGCGCTGTTGGCATGGCTGTTTCCAATATCAGAGTTAATGCAAATTGTATTATGGTTAATTATGTCTATTGCCATGGTATTTATCTGGTTTAGATTTATACAACCTTTGTCAATTGACCGAACCAAAGCTGGGCTTGGTGGGTCTGTCATAGTTGGTGAAACAGGAATGATTACTTTGGTACCAACGCTTAAAAGAACAGGTACGGTTCGCTTTAGTGTGCCTATAGTCGGTGCCACCGAATGGCCATGCCGAACGCGAGGTGAAGCTCTTGAGATGGGGCAACGGGTAGTGGTGGTTGATATTATAGGTAATGAGCTGGTTGTTGCGCCCTCTAAAATACAGGCACATATCAACCACCGATAACCGTATAGTACCTCAATAGACCAGTATAGAATCACAACAGATTATAGAATAAATAGTCGATAAACGGATGAAGTTTAAACGGAGTTTATGATGGGAAGTGTCAGTATTGTTATGTTAGTACTTATCGCCTTGGTTGTCTTTACGATATTCAAAGGCGTGCGAATTGTTCCTCAGGGGTATAAATGGGTAGTCCAGCGATTAGGTAAATATCAGCAGACGCTTGAACCTGGACTTAATCTAATCATCCCTTATGTGGATGAAGTGGCTTATAAATTAACCACCAAGGACATTGTTTTAGACATTCCGTCGCAGGAAGTTATTACGCGCGATAACGTGGTTATTATTGCTAATGCCGTGGCCTATATCAGTATTGTTCAACCAGAAAAAGCAGTGTATGGCATTGAAGATTATGAGTACGGTATTCGTAATTTAGTACAGACGTCTCTGCGCTCTATTATTGGTGAAATGGATTTGGACAGCGCCTTATCAAGCCGTGATCATATTAAAGCCTTGCTTAAGCAAGCCATTTCCGAAGACATCGCAGACTGGGGGATTACCCTCAAAACTGTAGAGATTCAAGATATTAATCCTTCAGATACCATGCAGACGGCGATGGAAGAGCAAGCAGCGGCAGAGCGACAGCGCCGTGCGACCGTGACACGTGCCGATGGACAGAAGCAGGCGGCTATTTTAGAAGCCGATGGACGCTTAGAAGCCTCGCGCCGTGATGCTGAGGCTCAAGTTGTATTGGCAAAAGGTTCTGAAGAGTCCATACGCTTGATTACCAATGCGATGGGTGAAGAAGAGATGCCTGTGGTTTATCTTTTGGGTGAGCAGTACATTAAAGCCATGCGAGAGCTTGCGGAGTCTGATAATGCCAAAACTGTCATACTGCCAGCGGATATTTTAAGTACTGTTAAAGGTATGGTGGGTAACAAATTTAAATCTTAAGTCGATTTGATATCATTTTTAGTTTTATTCTCGAAAGCTAAAAGATTATTAAAGGTTTAAAGTTAAAGGACTCTAACAATAACTTCGTTAAATAGACAACAAAGATAATAAAAATAAATTTCATAATGACACGATCAACGTATACCATTGCCGACTATCTATTTGATCGAGTCGTATAGGCTGGCGCTACCGATACCACACAAAGACTTATGGCACATTATTACTGATAGTCTTGATCAGAATAATATAGTATTGGTAAGGCAGGGAACCTCGTATTGTGTTTAAGTGAAGTTCGTTTTCCCGAAGTAGTCACTTTTTATTGGCAACCGTTATGGGGCTCGATTGGTTATACCTTACCGACCAGTGTAGGTGCAGGCTTAGCTGCTCCTTAATTTAATGTTTTATCAAATATAGTCAGCGAAATACTAAACGGTTACGGTGTTAACCCCGCTCGCCCTACTATAATAGTACTTGAACTCGGTTGCCTTTTAACCATTTTATATTTCTTTGACTATAGCTCCTTACTAAATCACTTTTGAAAAACGACCTTTTTCTTTACTGGCTAAATAAGTGTCAAATACCATGGCCACGTTACGGGCGAGAAGACGACCTTTAGGCAAAATACGAATTCCCGCAGCATCCATATTGATTAATCTGTCTTTCTGCATATCACCGAGCTGCTGAATCTCATCAATAAAGTAGGTGATGGCATCAATACCGAATTTCTGATTTAAGTCTTTAAAGTCGATGTAATCATGACAAAGTAAGTTTGAAATGACATAACCACGGAGACGATCTTGAATGTTGGTTTTGATGTGTCTCACAGCGGGCAATTTCTCGGCATCTACCATCGCTTCATACTCTTTTAGATCGGTATGATTTTGCAATATATGTGTGGCGCTATTGCCTCTATTGGCATGAAGGGTGCTATTGATCTGACTAATAGCGGACACGCCGAAACCTAATAAATCGCAATCACCAAGTATAGTATAGCCTTGAAAATTGCGATGTAGCACTCCTTCGCGCTGTGCGACAGCCATACTATCATCAGGCTTAGCGAAGTGATCAATACCTATATATTGATAACCTGCCTCATTTAAATCAGCTATAGTATCGCTGAACATTTCAAGCTTCTCACTGGGGCTCGGTAAATCCTCGTCCTTGATTTGGCGTTGCGACTTGAAGCGATGAGGTAAATGCGCATAGTTAAATATAGACAATCTATCTGGTGAGATATCGACAATCGTCTCTAACGTTTTGGCGAAGGTCTTAGGAGTTTGATGCGGTAAGCCGTAAATTAAATCAATATTGGTAGACTGAAAGCCCAATTGGCGCGTCTTATCCATCACACTGCGAATAAGCGCTTCAGACTGTACTCGATTGACCGCGATTTGTACTTTATGGTCTAAATCTTGTACCCCAAAGCTGATGCGGTTAAAGCCTAAGTTACGTAAGACATCAAGGGTGGTGCCTCTAATTTCACGCGGGTCAATTTCAACCGAATAATCGCCAACGTCCGGCTGCGCTTCGGTAGTATTATCGATTGACGACGGTGCAAATTCAAACTGAGTCTGTAAAAACTCCCAAAGCTCAACCAGTTCGTCATCACTAAAGAAGGTTGGCGTTCCTCCACCTAAATGTAGCTGCTTCACATAGGGTTTGCCGCCTGAGTCTGGACGCTCTAATAAAGCCCGTTTTTGTTTTATTTCTTGTTTTAAATACTCTAAATAGTCGCCAGCATCACTGTTCTTTTTGGTAATAATTTTATTGCACGCACAGTAATAGCAAAGGTGGCGGCAAAAAGGTATATGAAAGTAGAGTGATATCGGAGCATTGGGGTCGCGACTGGTCAAAATATTTAATTCAGTACCACTTTGAATAGGTTTAAACTCCAAAGCGGTAGGATATGAGGTGTAACGAGGCCCTGAGCGATTATACTTTTGAATCAAAGCTTCATCGTATTCTAACTGCGGCATATCAGATGTCGCGGCATCAAACTGTCTTTTGGCATAAGGATTTGGTGGCGTAAAATCTGGACGTTCAGTTGAAGGAGGTAGGTTGGCTTGGTCTGTAAATATTGCAGAATTGGTCATAACTATTGCCTTATCGGAAAGCCGATAAAATAAAGCGGATGGATAGATTGATTTATTAGGGGATGTATAGAATTGATTAATTAGGACTGCTGATAGCTTAATCCGTTATCAGGGGCGGGACTATTTTTTGCCAATATATTGCGACATTCAATAATTAAGGGTTTTAGCTTAGAATGACTAAGCGTCAAAAATTCACTACATATTGACTAAAAAATAGTCTCCGCCAGTTCCATGAATCAATTCTATACAGCCTCTGGTCAATTATAACAAATTATAGCAAAATAACCTGTAACCTCAGGGTTATCATACTTCTTAAATATAGCTGCAACTTATACTTTATAGCTATTTTTTTTACAATTTAATGGTTGGTTATAATATTATTTGTTATGCCGCGCAGCTCATAGTTCATTTGAGCATTGATTTTCTTATACCGCCCCAAGTTACTAAGGCTACGCCGCTAACGATTAATAAAGCCCCCATAGCCAGTCCTTTAGGAGGAGCTTCCCCTTGTACAAATATCGCAATGGGTATGGCAAAGACGGCAGCGGTAGAACCTAGTAAGCTTAGTAGTACAGGCCCTCCAGATTTTTGTAAAATAAATAACAGTTGAAATTGAGCAGCAAAAATAAAAGCTTGCAGTACGATTACACCGATTGAGACGGTAAAAGTTAATGAATCTTGGGTAGGTAGGGATAATGAAAAGTTTGGCAAAATACTTACCACGGTTAACTGTATGGCTGCCGCTACTAGCATACCCGGTGCTAAGGCGCTAGGCGGGGCATTCGGTGGCCATCGTAGAGTGCGATAAAGATTGCCTATCGCCAATAGCACAGGACCACACAATGTTACTAAGACCCAAAAAACACTCGCATCAGGCGCATTTAATTTATTGCCGGCCAAGACCCCTGCGCCGCCCAATGCCGATATCACGCCCAAAGCGCGCAACACATCAAAGCGCTCCATCTTTAACAATAGCGCACCCAGATAAGTCAATAATGGCGGAAGGGTGATGACTAACGCCACAAAACTGGCGCCAACTTGAGGAATAGCAGAAAAAAAGATTAAGTTAGCGCCTGCCACACTGACCAATGCGGCTACCAAATAATACTCGAGACTGCGTTTAGTTATCAGTGGCGGCTGGTGACGGGCTTTGGCCTTGAACAATAATATCAAAGCTGCGCCAGTAATAGACCAAAACACAAATGCTAAAGGGTTAAGATCTATAGTACCGGCATATTTGGCCAGATTGGTCGAAACGCCTAAAAGGGCGCCGCCAACCAATAGACAAGCCAGTGCAGTGACTGAGTTTTTATTTAACATCTTGATCCTTAGCCTGTTCCTTAATCTGATCCTAAATTTCTTCTATGGCGTGTGCCTAGCGTTATTCGGCGCATTTTATGTCTGTTAATCATGTTCATCAAATTTAAAAGTATGATCAATATCATCAAACAATTCTAGCTAAACTCAAATTGAGCTTTGCTAAGTTTTGATAATTAATCTATTATTTGAATCTTTATTGTCTAATGTTCATATCAATTGCTCATATCAATTGTTCAAATGTAGCATAACAACTAATGTTCACGGTTTTTAAACTTATTTCACATCCCTGTTTATATATGTCTATACGTTAAGGTAATACATGTCTTTCGCCCAAGTAAATACACGTTCGGTTGTTGGGCTGCATGCCCCTAAAGTTATGGTAGAAGTGCATCTATCGCAAGGCCTACCTGCATTAACCATTGTAGGACTACCAGAGGCCGCAGTTCGAGAAAGCAAAGACAGAGTGCGCTCGGCCATCATAAATTCGAACTTCCAGTTTCCTAATCGGCGTCTAACGATAAATCTTGCGCCAGCAGATCTCCCCAAAGAGGGCGCGCGCTTGGATTTACCGATTGCGATGGGCATATTAGCCGCGAGTGGTCAAATAGATCCTGAATGGTTACATGAATATGAGTTTATCGGTGAGCTTGCGTTAAATGGTGATTTACGTCCCATAGCAGGTGGGCTAGCTGTAGCACGAGCCATTAAAACTGACTTAAACAAAAAACATAGCCAAGCCAACCCGTCAAATCAAGATGATAATACACAGTCATCACAAAGCCATGAGATATCGCATAAGCTGATGTTGCCAATTGTCAATGGTAGCGAGGCAAGCCGCGTTGCTGGAGTGACTGTGTTTGGCGCCACAACGCTTGCTGCTGTATGTGACCATCTTCAGGCACAGCATAGCATCGCGTTAGACCCTAATAATAAGACAAGTCAAGCGGGTTTATTAACGCCCATAACCTCCAAACTACCTAAACGTGATGCCAGCTATAAAGTTGATCTGGCAGATGTGAAAGGTCAACATCATGCCAGGCGAGCGTTAGAGATAGCAGCGGCAGGTGGGCATTCGCTATTGTTCACCGGCCCACCTGGTTCTGGCAAAACGTTGATGGCAGCTCGCTTGCCAACCATACTGCCAGACTTAACGGATGAAGAGGCATTAGAGGTCGCCAGTACTTATTCAGTAGCCAATACTGAGTATCAGTATGGCACCAGACCTTTTAGAGAAATTCACCATACTATATCAGCAGTTGCATTAGTCGGCGGAGGTTCACGACCTAAACCAGGTGAGATTACCCTTGCTAATAAAGGGGTGCTATTTTTGGATGAGATGCCAGAGTTTGATAGAAAGGTATTAGAGGTACTACGCCAGCCGTTAGAGTCAAAACAAATTACCATTAGCCGTGCTAACCAACAGTCAACCTTTCCAGCGAACTTTCAATTGGTGGCCGCTATGAATCCCTGCCCATGTGGCTATCATGGTGATCCTTCTAACCGCTGTCACTGTCGGCCGGAGCAAATCCAGCGCTATCAAGATAAAATCTCTGGCCCTTTACTGGATCGAATAGATTTGCAGGTCAGTGTGCCGGCACTACCTATCAGTGATTTACAAAATAGCCAAGCGGGCGAGCAGTCGCATACGGTGCGCTCAAGAGTTACCAGTGCCTATGCGCAGCAGCATAAAAGGCAGAATAAGCCAAATAGTGAGTTAACGCCCAGTGAAATGGACAAACATATCACGTTAGGAGAAAATGAAAAGCAGCTACTTGCAATGGCTCAAAGTAAGCTTAATTTATCTGCCCGAGGGTATCATCGATTATTACGGGTGGCTCGCACCATTGCTGATCTGGCAAATAGTGCTGATATACAAACGCCTCATTTGAGTGAAGCACTCAGCTATCGCGGTAATTAAGTGGTTGAGATTATTAGATAAGTACTAATAAATAGAAGTAATCTAGTAAAAGCAATCTAGTAAAAGCAATAAACAAGCTGATAATCATAGCAGCTTGTTTAAATCAATAGTTAGCTTAGTCAATAATTAACCCAGAGCGTGCTTAACGTTTTGAGCTATCTTTCATCTTCAACTGGCGCGTGGTCAGGGCGTAAATGAATAACATCATCTTCGGTAACCTCAGCATTATAGTTGTTTAAATCATTCATCACATACTGTGTGACTGCCGCTATCTGTTGATCGTTCATCATTAAGTCAAAAGATGGCATACCGCGTAACCCATTAATCAAGATATCGATAATATAGTATTTAGAATCCATCTTAGTATTATTAGCAAGTGGTGGATAATAGCCTGCACCAAAGGCGCCTTCTCCTTGATGCATGTGACATCCTGCACAAGAATCATGATATAGCTTTTTGCCATCTGTCGTGGCAAATGAATTTTCCTCCCCAAACTTCTGCTTCCATTTATCAAGTTCAGGGTCTTCTTGATAGGGGGCTATGTCGCTAAAGTCAACGACATTTCTATTCGCATCATTTAATTCCGCTTCTGTCATATAAACTGCGCCCCAAGAGCCATTATTACGACTGGCTTGCGGATCAAACTGTGCTTGCGGAGTTGTTGGTGCATAGCCGTCTGTGGTTTTTGCTAAAGTTTCTGCATTTTGATCTGCGGTTGAACAGCCATATAATAGCCCTAATGTGGATGCCATAAGCAGGGCACTGATAGGTCTGATGAGTCGGTATGTAAAATAAGTCATATTAATCTCATTATTTTGTAGACAAGCCTTATGGTCGTAATTAACAATAGTTTTAAAAACCAGTGCGAGATAACTTTACTAAGCCTAAGTTAATAACTAATAACGGTATTTAATAATAACCTTTGTTATTCTTGAAACTTAGCATTACTTATCACCAATGATTCAGTCATACTACTGAAGGGCAAATTAAACCGCTTTGGCTCTTTTGTGCAGACGATTGGCGGTATCAAGCCCAGATAAAAGTGATCCCTCTTGCCATGCAGGTATATGTGAGCAATGCTCACCTGCTAGCACAATGCGGTTATCAATGCTAGTTAAGGTCTTATAATATTGATCGCGTGCTTCATAAGTCCATATGCCGTAACACCCTAACGTCCACGGTATACGGTGCCAAACCAACGACGTACCTGATAAAAACTCTTTAGGATACTGCGGATGAATGTGCTTACCATAGGCAAGCGCTGCATCAATACGTTCTTGAGGAGTTAGCGTGTTAAATTTATACGAGGTTGGACCCCATCCATAAGCGCCTAACAGAACGCCAGTTCCTTGACTAAACATATCTTGAGACGGATAGGCAATTTGCTGAATGGGCAAATCAGTGTAAGAAATACCGCCATAAATCCACTCATCCTCTTCCCAAAAACGACGTTTGAATTCAAGTCCTACTTTGAATGAGGTTTGGTAAGGTACCGCTGATATAGCTTCTTGCATAGGTCTTGAGAAGTTAACAGGAATTTGTGTTAATACCGATAAAGGTATGGTACAAATACACCAATCCGCAGTAACCGATTGGGTCGCGCCACCCGTATCATTAGTGTTCACATAATCTACTCGTACCCCATTATCATCTTGATGCACACGGGTTACTTTGGCATTTAGCGTGATCATATCCTGACATTCGCGTGCAAATGCATTACCAATGGCATCCATGCCCCCTACTGGCTGGAACATGGTGGGATGATGCATATACGGAGTGAAGTTGGCGTAGATGTCTGACCACACGCCTGAGTTTAATAGTGCATCAAGTGGGATAGGCGTAGAGGGCTGAGCTTTGGGCATGTCACCGCCTCCAGGGTAAACAGAATACCCACGGTATGTCGCGGTATCCATACTACGCTTGTAGGTATAGTCATTATCCAAAGCGCCCCAGCTTTTGAGATTTTCTAAAAGTTTTTCTTTATCTTCATTGGTTACGGCTTGATCTAAGCCGCCAACATTCACCGCTTTGGACAATAATTCAGAGACATGACCTCTCACATCGGCTTCCACATCACCTAAACGCTGCGGTGCACCATTGAAATGATTAATGCGATGTAGATAAGCACGGTTGTTGGTTTGAATAAAAGGTTCAAGTTTCACCCCGAATTTCTTACAGTAATGGAACACGGCATAATGATGACTGGGAAGACGCCACGGCCCTGGGTTTAAATAGTTGCCATCTTGAAAGTTACAGGTAACCTCTTCGCCCCCAAGTTCGGTAAAGCTATCGCCTCCTCTAAGCGTTATGTTACGACCACCACTACGATCTTGGTATTCAAGAATAGTTACCTTATAGCCAGCTTTTCTTAATTCATACGCCGCTACCATACCCGCTAGACCAGCGCCTAGTACAACAATACTAGCACCTGGAGGTGCGCCTTTAAGATCCATTTGATCTTTAAAACTAGATTCAGATGCAAAGCCTAATGTTGTCATCGCCTGATACATGGCAGTAGCGCCCGCTGTCTTACCAATCATGGAGAGTAGCTGCCGGCGGGTTGGGGATTTAAGATTGTCTAACATTATCTTGTCCTTATAACTTTTAATCGCTAAGTTTGAGCTGATTAAACTAAGTTTAGATCGTCTTAACTAGCTTTAGTTTGTTTTAACTAAGTTTAGATCGTCCTAACTAAGTCAGCGCACTAATTGCGTTTGATAAAGGCTCGAATGATCAAGAACAATATGATTAATCCGGCGATAATACCTAGGATGGCAAGCCACCCAGCATTTTTAATCAAAAAAGGGGTGTCAGGTCTCGCATTAAGATGTGTAATAACATCCTCAGCAGAAACATTACTTTCTGATAACCCGCCAAACTTAACCCGCACATAGTTGGTTAATTGTGCAATTTCATCTGCACTTAAATCGTTAGCAAATCCAGGCATTTTTGGGCGGGTATTGACGACATCATGCACCCCATAGTTGATCACATTGATGACTGGTGCTGGATTATCACGACGTAAGCTGGATAAACCGATAATTGGCGCATATCCCGCATCCGATTGTCCATATCCATTCACTCCATGACAGCTGCCACACTTAGATAGATATAAAGATTCTGCAGGTGACTGTGCTTGAGATTTAGCCGTCTCAAGATAATCAATTTGCTCCATTAAATTGATTTCGATGTCATCGCTATGTTTTTTGGGTAATGCCGCAAGGTTAACTGGCTGCAGTGTATCTTCAGTTTCAATAGCAGGTATGGCTTTTAGATAGCTTGCAATCGCATTAAGATCTTCATCACTTAAATAACGAGTGCTATTCATAACTACTTCACCCATGGGGCCTGCTGCCAAAGCTTTGCCATGTAGTTCACCAGAACGAAGATATTCGACAATCTCATCCTCTGTCCAGCTACCAATACCACTTGCATCATCTGGGGTAATATTAGGTGCAAATACATTACCTAACATAGCGCCTGTCAAGTACTTATCAAACTTGTAACCCATGGTAGAGGTACGCGGCGTGTGACAAGTACCACAGTGTCCCAGATTATCGACCAAATACTGCCCCTTAACTTGCTGTTCGGTCAGGCCATCTCGAACTTCCCAATTCGGCATATTTATAATATTCCATCCAATCATTAACTGGCGAATATTAAATGGGAACTTTAACTGGGTTTCGTATTCGGGTTCTTTGTCTACGGGTGTGACCGTCTGAAGATAAGCAAATAAAGCGTGAATATCCTCATCTGTCATACCACTATAGGAAGGATAAGGCATACCTGGATATAATCGATGCGTCGGTGTTTTACCTTGGGTGATGGCTTTTTTGAGATCCAGCTCTGTGTAGTTACCAATTCCATATTTTACAGAAGGGGTGATATTAGTGGCATAGACTTTACCCATTGGCGTTTCAATAGGGATACCGCCTGAGTAATTTTCTTTATGACAGCCCATACAGTCTGCTTGACGCGCGACATAAGCACCTTGATTAACAAGCGCACTATTTGCTTCACTATACGAAGGCATCATAGTAGGTGCGGCATTGGCTGAGCCAAAAGATAGACAGAATAAAGTAGCCGCCATGAGTTTTGATATGAATATGGACGACATCGAAGATAAGTGTCGAGGGGACAGCTTGTTGAATGATAAAGCAGATATGGACTTCATAACTTCCTCATTTGGCTAGTACTTATATACTGGCTTAATGGTTAAAATAAGGGGTAGGACATTAAACGTTCAATACTTTAAATATTTCAATACCATATAAAGTTATGAGATATATAGTTATTATCAAACTACTAAATGCGCACCTTTTTTAATTATCCTTGATTTAATAATCTTGTTTTAATTAAAGATTATCCAACATATGTATCTATGTAAATAAGAATAACGTAGGCTTAACAATATAGAAACGAATAAACTTGCATCAGTTTACATACTTTAGTAAATTCTAATCTTTTAAGTAGAGTACTTATTAAAACTCTTCTTAACTTTTAAACCCATATAATTATAATCAATCAATAAATTTTAAAGGCTTTCAATAAAACTGGCTATTTGATTTTCAGGGCATAGTAACAAGGCCGCGTATTTGATATAAACATAAAGTTGTTTAAATGATTTATTTAGATATACTAAAAAAGTAACTAAAATTACTATACATTTATTAATTTATTTGTTAACTAACTAACTACTATTAGGGAACTCGGATGGCATTACAAGGATTTAAGCTTAAGCAAACTATTGGCGTGGCTGTTGTTTCTTCAATAGCTTTACTGGTGGGGTGCTCCTCGCAAAACGATAATTACAATGTTGAGTCGACGCAAGTGGCAGCACAGTCAGAGCGACTGGGCACAGAGTGGGGCGATGAAGTCACCTCTAGAGTTCATGAGGTTGATATGCGCCGAGTAAGTAGCGAGCCAATTGATACTATGCAAGTGAATTACGCCGATAAATATTATTCAGGGCGCGCCTTAAATAGTATCTCATTGGTTGCAGGGAAGCTCGACTTCGCCGTACAGGGTGATAGAGGTAGGCTACCGATATATCGTGATGCAGGTAACTACTATCTACAAGGTAAGGCTGGACAAGCCTATCGTCTGACGTATCGTAATAATAGCCAAAAAATATATGAGATTGTTGCCAGTGTGGATGGTTTAGACGTTCTTAATGGCGCTTCGGCGAGTAGATATAATGATGGTTATGTTCTATATCCAAATGATGAATTGGTCATTGAAGGTTTCCGCAAAAGTCAAAATGCGGTCGCCTCCTTTATATTCAGCAAACCAGAAAGTGCTTATGCGGCTAACACTTCCGCAGGATCAATTAATAACACGGGTGTTATAGGTACCGTGGTCTATGAGCTCTATGATCCTAATAAACCTAGATATCAAAGCCCGCAATCTTTTCCAGCGGATAATGGCTATGCTCAGCCGCCAAGATAATAGCGTCAAAAAAATAGTGTGATAGAGTCATTAACACTTATTAACTGCTAATTTTTAAAAAGCTAGTAAATGTCAAAAGCTAGTAAGTGTTAAGACAGCTATCTTTATGTACTATCGTGCAGGTTACTTCAAGACGACTCTTGTGTTTTACCATGTGGTCGTAACCACTTTGCAAACCAGTTTGAAACGTCATCCATGAAAGTATAAACCATTGGAATAACAATCAGACTTAAGAAGGTTGAAGTGACTAGCCCGCCTAATACCGCGGCTGCCATTGGACGGCGGAAGGTTGAATCCACATCACCTAATCCAAATATTAACGGAAGCATACCCGCCCCCATGGCCACCGTGGTCATAATGATGGGTCTTGCCCGTTTTTTACAAGCATCGAGTAACGCATCAAAACGGCTCAGACCATGATCTCTTTCTGCCAAAATAGCGTAATCCACCAATAGAATTGAGTTTTTGGTGGCAATACCCATCAGCATAATAAAACCAATCATAGAGGGCATGGACAAACTGCTGTTGGTAATTACCAAACCGACAAACGCGCCGCCTATTGATAGAGGGAGGGCCATCAAAATAGTAAAGGGCTGAAGCACCTTACCAAAAAGTAAAATTAAGACCCCAAAAATGCAGATAATACCCACACTCATAGCCACTATAAAGCCACTAAATAGCTCAGACATACTCTCAGCTTGACCTTGATCAATGATAGATATGCTTTGAGGTATATTCTTCTCTTGAAGCGATGGTATGGCTTTAACGGCTTCTATCAATTCTCCAAGCTCACCGTCTGCAACTTGCACTGTAATTGTAATAGCACGTTCTCTATCAAATCGCAGTATTTCTGATGGGCCAGTACCAAAGTCTAAATTTGAAACGTCACTAACACGTGCGCCTGCAGGGCTATTACTGGGTACAAATAAATCCCCGAGTTGACTCACATTGTCCTTAGCCTCTTCAGGTAAACGTACAACAATAGGCACTTGGCGCGTCTCTAAATTCAATTTTGAAAGACGCTGTTCGTAGTCACCAAGTGTAGCAACACGTAAGGTATCTGCAACGCCTTGAGTCGTTGCCCCCTGATCGGCCATCGCTATGCGGTCTGGGGTGATGGAGAGCTCTTGACGCGGTAAACTTCGGTTGCTGGTCACGCTACCTGCTAGAGGTAAAGCGCGAATTTCGGACATAATTTGGCGCGCGGTTTGTTCTAATAGTTCAGGATCGGTACTCGTAACGGCAAAACTGTATCCTGATTCACCGCCGCTTGATAACCCGACATCAAAGCGTGCACTTGGGACAGAGGTTAATATATCGCTGATCTCACGCTCAATCTCAATCTTACTTGGACGAGTGCCGCGAGGCTCTAGCACGATATCTAAACTGGCTGCATTTTCGACACTGGCGGCGTTGGATGCGGAGTCCAAACTGGCTTCTTGTGGATCGCCCACGACACTTAAGACGCTCTTGACGCCCTCAACTTGCGATACACGCTCTTCTACCATTTTAGCGATGCGACTGGTATCTTCCAGACTCGCATCTGGCGTAAGCTCAATCCCAACCCGAGTTTGATCAATATTGTTCTCAGGGATGAAAGCTGTGGGCAATTGGGTTACTAATGTTAATGACGCCATAAACAGCAGTAAGGTGATGCCTAAAGTCAACCAGCGATGATGCAGGGTCCATCCTACTGTTTTTAGATATAGCTGCATCACGCGACTTGTCTTTTCGACATGGTTTTTTTCAGGACGTAAGACGTATGCGGCCATCATTGGTGTAATAAGGCGCGCCACCATTAAAGACACAAAAATAGATATGGCAGCTGTCCATCCAAACTGACGAAAGAACTGGCCAACAACACCGCTCATAAAGGCAGTTGGTAAGAATACCGCAATGAGAGTAAACGTGGTGGCTACCACCGCAAGCCCAATCTCGTCCGCTGCTTCCATAGCTGCCTGATAAGGTGTTTTTCCCATACGCAAATGCCGCATGATGTTTTCCACCTCGACAATGGCGTCATCCACCAAAACCCCAATTACTAACGACAATGCCAATAGACTAATAATATTCAAACTAAAATCAAACAGATACATACCCAAAAAGGTAGGTATTACCGATAATGGAAGCGCAACTGCTGATACAATGGTGGCTCGCACGTTACGTAAGAATAAAAATACCACGACAACTGCCAATATACCGCCTTCGATTAGCATTCGTACAGACGCTTGGTAATCTTCATCGACTGGGGTTGCTCTATCGAATACCTTACTTATTTTATAGTTGGGCATATCTTTTTGTAACTTAGCAAGCTCTGCATCGACCAGCTCTACAATCTCAACCTCACTGGCACCTTTAGCACGGGTGACGTTAAAAGCCACTACCGTTTCGCCATCTAATTTAGCAATAGAACCAGGGTCCGCTGTACCGTCTGTGATAGTAGCAATTTCACCTAGACGCTGGGCGCCGCCCGTGGGCAGTGTGATTTGAAGATCATTTAATTCGTTTGCTCTTTCAACCGCACCCAAGACTCTAATATTTTGTTTACTACTGCCTATTTCCGCCTCACCCCCAGAGCTGTCTTGCTGAATACTGGCAATTTGCTGTGACAATTGAGTAATGGGTAATTGTAAAGCGTTTAATGTAATAGGATCGACTTCGACACTCACTTCTCGCTCAAGACCCCCAACACGGCTTACGGTGCTTACCCCCTTAATATCAGACAAGCGTTTGCTGATGGTATCATTAACAAACCAAGACAAGTCCTCAGTACTAATATTATTGGCAGACACACTATAAGTAACTACAGGCAGTCCAGCAGTGGTCACCTTTGTGACTATAGGATCGTTAGCCGCCGCAGGTAAATCACCTTGAACTTCACCAACTGCAGAGCGCACATCATCTACGGCTTCTTGAATATCTTTTTCAAGAACAAACTCAGTCGCTATGGTTGCCGCTCCAGTTTGTAGAGTAGTGCGCATGTGCTTAACGCCCTCAATGCTTGAGATTTTATTTTCAAGCTTTTTGGCGACATCATTTTCAAGCTGGCTAGGCGCGGCTCCAGGTAAGGTGACAGTAACGACCACAGCGGGTAAATCAATGTCGGGAAACTGCTGCACTTTCATTTGCATAAAACCATAAATACCTCCTAGCGTTAAGAGAATAAATAGTAATATGGCTACCAAAGGGTTTCTAATAGAGTAAGCTGAGACGTTAAGGCTCATAAGTGCATCCTGCCTGGGATTAAACAAAATTTGATAATACTTTTAAATTCGTCAATTATTATTGATGTAATTGGCGTAATAAGTCTAAAATAAAAAGCTAATTTATTAGGTTTAAGTAATCCGTTTCAATACTTAGTTTAGATAATAAGTTTAAGTGATTAGCCCTTAGGTTTATTTCAAGATTATTTTTCAGCTAGATTATTTTTCAGCTAGATTATTATCTTTTGTGGTCGTTTGCGTTTTAGAATCTGTACCTACTATTCGAACAATGTCACCATCACTTAAAAAGCTACCGCCTTGACGCACAATATTACCCTTTCCTTTTAAAGGCTCAAGCAATACCACGCGATCACCTTGACGCTCACCAAGATTAACCTTAACGCGATTCACACGGTATATTGTCTTGCGATTCTCATCTTTTACCGCTTTGACTTGCATCACGTAATCATAGCCATCTTGAGTAATTATCGCACTGACTGGAATAGTCACTTTGTTATCCACACCCAGCTTGAATGTACCGCGTTGATACATGCCAGCACGTGCATTTGGATGCGGGGCTAATGAGGCATAAATGGCAATCTTACGACTGCCGTCCTCAGCGGTAGGAGATATTCGAGTCACTTGACCTGAGACGCTTTTATTGTTGGGTAGATTGACTTCTACGCCTGTACCGACATTAATTTGACCCACTTTATTAGGGTCGACTAAAGCTTGCCACTCAAGCTTACCATTTTCAATAATTGTAAATAATGGCTCTGGACCAGGTACGCTGCCCACATATGCGTTTTTATTACTAATCGTCCCACTCACTGGCGCAGTCACTTGTGCGTTATTTAAATTAAGTGTTTGAGTGTTTAAGCGTGCTTTTGAAGCGGCGGCCGCGGCAGCAGCCTGCTCTGCTGTCGCCACATAGCGATCTGCCTCTTGCTGACTGATAGCATCAATCTCAAGTAAGGGCAGAATACGATTAGCGTCTCGCTGAGCTAGTTCATAGCTTGTCTCAGCTTCAGCGAGCTCTGCCTTGGCTTGTGTCAATGCTTGGTTTAAGGCATCGGTGTCGAACACAGCCAGAACCTGTCCTTTTTTAACTTGATCGCCTTCTTTAACAAGTACTCTTTCTATAGCCACGTTATTAATTTTACCGCTTACTGTAGAAGTGCTTTCAGGACTGATAGTACCGTCAGCACTGATATCATTCTCAATGGTAGACTGAGAAGGCTTAACCGTTTCTACAGTCAAAACAGGCTTTTGAGAGGCCAAACTTTCAGAATCGGCTTTATCAGACTTTGAACCTACTATAGAGTTGTTATCATCGCCGACTGCTGTAGATTCAGTAGCTTGTTTAACACCCCACATACGCCCTGCTAGTAACCCTATTGCTAGTGCAGCTATTAATGCCAGCAACAACCATAACCAGTTGTAATTACGCTTCGAAGTAAGGTTAGGATAAGTAGGTGCTGATTTGTCATTATTAGAATGGGAGGATGTATCTTTTTGATTAGGAAGTTTTGTCATATGGGTCTCACAAACGAAAGTAGTGGCGTCTGTATGGTTTTAATGATGTACTCATTAAATAGTTAGTTAACAAATATTCAAATTATACGTTAAAATTTATGATTATGTTGAAAGGCTTTTTTATAGCTAACATCTAACCCTTAATGACTAAACTTTGACTATTATTGAGCCAAAACGGTCGCTTTTAAAACGGTCGCTTTTAAATAGAAAATCACTATAAATAATAGTGTGGTTATCTGGTTTAAGAGTAGACCATAGAATATTGGTAAGTTCTAAATGTAACAATAGTTAAACTAAGTATTGGCTTAATGCAAATCGTGAAAATATATACGTAAACATATGAGCGCTACGCTACATCTTTTAAATAAAACTAACAAACCTTAATTATCATTTTGCAGATAATATCTATAATATATTCTAAGTAATAAGTAATAAGTAATAAGTAATAAGTAATAGATACTAAGTTTAGTAAATGTTTTTAAGCGGCCTATAGCTGCTTGATTTTTAATCTAAACATTTACTTTAAATATTAATAATTATAATTCTGGAGATCTTCATGACATTTAATAAGACACTAAAAAATCCTAAAGTTATTGTATCCTCTGTTTTGGCAGGTTTGATTGCTGTATCAGGCTCAGCTATGGCCAATACAAACTCGATAAGTTATGGTAATGTAACACCAGCTGATCAGCGTAATACGCCAGTTAAGATAACCTTACAAGAAAAGATTGAAGATGAGCGTGGTGAGCTAATTGCGACACAGCCAGGTGAAGTTGAGATTTCGAGCTATACTGGTAGTGTAAGTGATCAAGCTACTATGAATAGTATGAATAACATGAACCGTTCTGCGAACGCTCCATCTAATGTGAATAGAGGTAAGGTGACACCTGCTAGAGCGCTTAACCACCCAGTTGATAATACACTACAGCAAAAGATTGTAGGTCCAGATGGTGAATTACTAGCAACTCAACCAGGTAGGGTGCAGATTAGTGAAAACAACCGCGCTCAGTCAGCTTCTAATTCTAGTTATAATACCAATAATCGAAACACTCAAGCTATGGACAATACGCCGTTATTACCTGGCGAAACATATGGTAATATAACGCCTGCTAGTCAGCGTACACAACCTGCACCAATTACGCTTCAAGAACGTATCAAAGACAGAGTTGGTGAATTAGAAGCCACACAACCAGGCGAAATAGAAATTCAAGAGAGCCGTCGTGTTGTAAGTGATCGTTAAGCTTGATTATATGAGCTTACCTTAATGAGCTATGAAAGATTTAAGTTTGCTTTTTTATAGTTCTTATATGTATAAGCTCATATAAATAGCATCATTTAACTAGTGTCATTTAACTAGGATTATTTATTGAAATTGTACTAAAAGACGTTCATTTATAAATACATATTATGAAAAAGGGAGCTTGACGCTCTCTTTTTTTTTGCAAGTTTTTTGTTCTTTTCATAACTGACTTAAAGTATCTTTTTAGCTAAAGCTTTTTTCCAACTGTCTTCTAAACAGGCTATGTCCAACCAAGGCGCTATTATAGTCTCATTTACTTTATTCTTTTCATTGGTAAGCTTCCATAACGCTGCTAAAGTTGCAAAAGGATAAGGGCGATCGACCAAATACACAGGCATGTTTTCTTGTATAACGCCTTGTTTTACGACTTTGAAATACCATCCCGAAATACCTTGACGGCTTATCCATGAGGCAATGTTGGTTTTAACCGTATTAACACCAATTTGATCATTGATTTTATAGCAAGGTCTTCTTGGCTGAACCACCATAAGTTGAACACAATCTTCAGTGTCGCCATATTGATAGATATCACCAATACATACGTTGGCCTCGGTCATAGGCATGGCGCTATTGGTAGAAGTGGTTATTAAGTTCTCACCTAATAGGCCAGGCTCCACTCTAAGTCCGAAAGCTTCATTAAGGCGATCATAGGTTTTGGTACTCATCTGATGAATCGCTTTTAGATGACCGCCATGATGACGTCTGTCTGCTTGCTCATCCGTAACCAAACCTAAATAATTAACTTCAGTAGGCACTTTTGTCGGTGATTTATTAATGGCGCTTTGCTGTTCACGCGTGAAAGGCATCGCTTGTCCGGTACGAACCTGTTGCAAATTAGCGATTTGGTAAGGAAGGTCGGTGCTGGTAATATCTCGAGTATGATCGATAGCGTTTTGAGTCATAATTTGAATACACTTTTATATAATTGGCTATATATTTCAAGTTTTCTACAATGTGCGGAGTTTATAGTGTTAACTATAACCCAAAATGGCCATCTATTTAGCGTTTTATACTTTAACATCTTATTTAAACAAGCTAATTCATGTAAGACCCGTATTTTATAAATAGCTGTTTTGAAGACAGTCGTTTTAAAGATAGTCATTTAGACTACAGTCGATTATAGACAGCTATGTCTAAGAACAATCATTTAAGTAATGTTCAACAAACCCTAAATGAAATAAAAATAAAAAACGCACCTAAATAATAGGTGCGTTTAATACTAATGCATTTAACAATAATCTAGATACGAATATATAGTCAAAGAACTTTAAAGTAGTCACAAGGCAACCGAGTGCAAGTACTACTAGGGTAGGCTTAACGAGGTTAACACCGTGACTCTTTATAAGTTCGCCGACTATATTAGAAACGGTAACCCACACCTAAATAGGTAATGTATGGGTCGATATCAATGTTAGACACGGCTTTAATAAGTTTTTCACCTTGAGCGTTTTTGACCGTTATGGTCGTGTCACTATCAAGCTTGGCATAGCTGATTGAACCAACAGCAAACCAATCATCATTCAAATCATAGGTGGCACCCACATTAATGATAGGGGCAAAAACACTGTCAGCTTCTGCTTCTACTTTCATAGTGGCTACTTGAGCATCAGCATTATTAACAATATCTTCTTTAGTTCCTAATGCAGCTCCGGCTTTGTTGTCGCTAATTAATTGCAAGCGACCAGCAGAGATCGCCAAATCATTAACCAGACCTTTATTTAAGTCAATGTCATTAAAGTAGGCAAACATAACGCCAGCGCCAACATAAGGACGGAATTTGTTAACCCCAGGCTTGCCGAACTGATATTGTACTAAGGCTGCAGGTAACCAAGCTCGTGCTGTAGAAGAAACCCCATTACCTTGAGTCAGGTCAGTGATTTGGATGTCTTTTTTAATATCAAAGTCGCCTACAATATCGTTTGCCACACCAGATGGTGTTACTGTGCCTTCAAAAGGCGCGAAAACCTCACCTTTACCCAAAATATCAACTTTTGGTGGAATACCTGCTTTAGATTCTACAGCCCAATGCTCATCAATATAATACGTAAATAGGAGACCAATAGTATCAACGCTGTCTGATTCCAGTCCTGTACCAGGTGTCGCAAAGTTCTCCAAGCCGTAACTTCTACTAACGCCTGATAAATCACCAAGAAGGGGCGTATTAGATAGATCGGTATCATCCCCTAACTGGGGATCTCTTGGTAAGTCTAAAGCGGATTTGATTTGATCGACACGGGCTTCCCCTTGTGCTGGATCAATAACTTCTTTAACCTGACCTACAGTGACACTGCCATTTTCTGCTAAAAATCCGTTATAAATGGCTGTTTTATTCTTAACGGGTGTTGCATCGCCAGTTGGTTCAGCATGTAACCAACCTGCAGAGACAGAGAAACGCTTAAAACTACCATCAGTTTTAAAAAAGTCAAATTGGGCATTAGCGGATTGGGCAAATAAAGCGGGTACGGCAAGCGCGCAGGCAAGCGAGATTGATTTTTTCATGGTACGTCCTTGTGGCGAAAAATACAGCTTAGTATAAATAATTCGGTATAAGAGTGATGTCCATATGCACCGAATTCTCGTCAGATAAGACGAGTAAAGTATGTTACAGTTACCGATAAGCAATTACTAGATTAGCGTCTACTATTTTACCGTTACTAGCGATATACATCATTAGCAATATAATAGTTAGATAAGAATTATAAAGCCATAAAACATGCAAAGGGTGATGATAAGCTAAATATAATAAACAAATATAGTAAGCTAACTTTTAATGTCTTAAATCTCAGCCACATGTTAAATTAGTATCTAAACCTAGTAACAAAACTATTAACAATGCTAGTAACAAAGATAGTAATAAAGTCTTTATATGGACTTTATTCTAAGAAAACAAATACCTATAGTCAATCAATTAATTCAAATTTGTTTTGTACACTTGTGCATTGAATATAGTGGATATCTTATTGACAATAAAGAGCTTGTTTACAATTTTAACCTGCTGTAAATCTTCAAATATATCCTAGAATCCGTCTGCTTAAAGTCGTTATTATTAAGCTAAAAAGAACCATAAGAGGTGGTCATGTCACAATTATTATCCGATACTCAAATCTTAGATAACTCTTTAGATAACTCTTTTGATAACCAGAATGAACAAGTAAGCCCTTCTGGGGAAGGTACTGCTAAGCATGGCCTTCATAACTTCAAATTCGATGAGGCCATTAAAGAGCTTAAGGCCAAATTTGGTAATGATTTAAGTACCAATCTCACTACTCGCGAGCAACATGCGCATACGATGACTTGGCTGACTAGCCAGCCTGCTGATGCTGTATTGATGGCGAACAGTAAAGACGATGTGGCTGAAGCGGTGGCGATTTGTAACCGTCATCAGATGCCAGTTATTGCTTTTGGGATTGGCTCTTCTTTAGAAGGTCAGCTCAACGCCCCGTATGGTGGCTTATGTATCGACATGAGTAACCTGAACGATATTATCAAAGTAAATAACGAAGATCTTACGGTTACGGTGCAGCCAGGTGTCACGCGCGAACAGCTTAATCATTACTTACGTGATACTGGCTTGTTTTTTCCTATTGATCCCGGTGCCAATGCGACCATCGGTGGTATGGTCGCCACGCGTGCTTCAGGGACAAATGCAGTACGCTATGGCACGATGAAAGATGTGGTATTGGCTTTAGAAGTCGTTACTGCCGAAGGAAACATCATTAAAACGGGGAGCAGAGCTAAGAAGTCTGCAGCAGGTTATGACTTAACCCGATTGATGATTGGCTCAGAAGGCACCCTAGGTATCGTGACTGAGATTACCCTAAAGCTATTTGGTATTAGTGAATGTGTGGCTAGCGGGGTATGTCATTTCCCCAGTGTGGAAGCAGCCTGTGAAGCCACAATGATGACCATTCAAATGTGTTTGCCTATCGCCCGCATCGAGCTGCTTGATACCTTACAAGTTAAAGCGTGCAACAGCTACTCTAATTTAAACTTAAAAGAAATGCCCACATTGTTTGTTGAATTTCACGGCAGTACGGCTGGCGTACAAGAACAAGCCGAAATATTTGCTGACATTGTAGAAGGGTGTGGCGGTTCAGACTTCGCTTGGGACAGCAATGAAGAGGCGCGCAAAAAACTATGGCATGCTCGTCATAATGCGTATCCGGCCAGTTGCGCCTTACGTCCTCAAGCGCAAGCACTTTCTACCGATGCTTGTGTACCCATATCACGACTCGCTGAGTGTGTCAGCGAGACTGCAAAAGATATTGAAGCTTCAGGCATGATAGGCCCAATAGTTGGTCACGTTGGAGATGGTAATTTCCATGTATTATTGCTTGTCGATACTTATAATGCCGAAGAAATAGAGACAGCTGAGAAAATTATTGGACGATTGGCTAAGCGAGCCATTGACATGGAAGGCACTTGTACCGGCGAGCATGGTATTGGTCAGGGCAAACAAAAATACATGCAGTATGAGCATGGAGATGCGGTAGGCGTGATGCAAGCGATCAAAAAAGCCTTAGACCCCAAAAATATCTTAAACCCAGGTAAGATATGGCCTGCATAGTCAACAGATTAACGGTCTTAAAAGACAAGCGTTATAGCGCCTTTATGGCTTGCACATAAACGTCGGCATCTTTTTTTGAGAAACAACAAAAGATAACGTCTTTAATCGAATTGTCAGCGGTTGCAGCATGTTCTTTTTTATCTTGTGTTAAGTTTTCTATCACACTGCTGATTGCAATGCGTGCAGCACGTTCAACAGGATAGCCATAAACGCCTGTACTAATGGCAGGAAAGGCAATGCTGGTCACATTGTTTTGCTGCGCAAGCTGTATTGAATTTAAATAACAATTGCGAAGCAGCTGCGCCTCGCCGCAGTCGCCACCATGCCATACAGGCCCAACGGTGTGGATAACATAGTTTGCAGGCAGTTTGAATCCAGGGCTAATTTTGGCACTGCCAGTTGGGCAACCGCCCAAAGTACGGCAGTACTCAACCAATTCTGGACCTGCCGCGCGATGAATGGCGCCATCCACACCGCCGCCACCTAACAAGCTTGAGTTAGCAGCATTGACAATGGCGTCTACCTCAAGCTTGGTAATGTCTGCTTGAATTACGGCAAGACGAACCTGCTGCTTTTCATTGTCTGCACCTCTGATATCAAGTAGCGTGTGATAAAGGGGATGTTGTAAATCCGATGACATAGGAGCTCCTATAACCTAAAAGTAGTCGTTTAAAGTAGATGTTTAATGAAACCCATGCTAATAAAGTTGCTGCGAATAAAAAGTGCATAAAAAGAGCATTGAAAAAGTGTTTATAGTTATTTTAGCAATAATACATTTATAATATACGCTCTTTTGTTTAGGATACGTCTATGACTCCGTCTACTACGCCAGTTCATGCCCCGGTAAAAGCTTTTTTTAATAAATATTTTATTGACGCCTTTACGGGTATGGCGCTAGGCTTATTTGTGACCTTGATTGCAGGGCTGATCTTCTCTCAAGTAGGACGTGCGCTAGATTTACCCCTTTTAATTGACTTAGGAAAGCTTGCCTCAATATTAATGGGTGCGGGAATTGGGGTAGGGATTGCTTATTATCTAAAAGCGCCCACATTGGTCGTATTTGCGTGTTTGGTGGCTGGTATGATGGGCGCACATTCAGAGGCTTTAATGGCTGGGCGTTTGTTTATACCGCAAGAAGGAGCGCCTTCTACCTTTTTAGCGCTTCCAGGTAATCCTATTGGCGCTTATCTTGCCACTGTGTTTGCTTATCGCGCTGGTACATGGATTCAAGGTAAGACAAAGCTTGATATTATTTTGGTCCCTGCTGTTGTCGGGCTGTTGGCGTTGGCAGTTTGCGCCTGGTTAAATCCACCTGTGGTCAGCGTTGTTAATAGCATTGGTGAAGGCATTAAAGTGGCCACTCAATTACAACCGTTGATGATGGGGGTAGTGATTGCGGTAGTGGTGGGATTGCTACTGACCATGCCGACGTCTAGCGCTGCTATTTGTATCGCTATTGGTTTAGATGGTTTGGCTGGCGGGGCGGCGGTGGTTGGCTGTGCTGCGCATATGGTCGGGTTTGCCGTCGCAAGTTATAAAGACAATGGAATGAGTGGGCTTATTGCACAAGGGGTGGGCACAAGTATGCTACAAATACCCAATATATTTAAAAAGCCCATTATCTTACTGCCTGTGGTGATCGCCAGTTCGATTGTGGGCCCTATTGCCACAGTTGGATTTGGGCTAATGAGTACCGCGAGCGGCTCAGGTATGGGAACCGCAGGTTTTGTGGGTGTATTTGGGGTACTTGAAGCATCCAAAGACATCTTGTCACCTACCATGATGTGGATGGGGATTGTGCTGTTAATGTTTGTCTTACCCGCCTTAATCGCAGGAGGGGTAGCATGGGTTATGCGCCGTATTGGATTGATAAATTACGGTGATATGAAGCTACCTTAATAGTACACAGCTTATACAGTATAAATTTGTATTTATACCCTACTTTGCTAGTATTTAATTAAGCCTCATTTAATGAGTCTGCAATAGGACAACCGCTTTTAGGCTATGGTCGATTGAAGGTTAAAGTAAAATAGTAATGTAAAGCGTTAGCCTCTTTTGCAGTAACAGCTTCTCTTGCAGTCAATATACAAAATAGGTGTTATCTTGATGAGTGCAATCCGTCTTATAAGCGAAGCTTCATTGCAGATATAGTCAAATAAGTCTAAAATGGTTACAAGGCAACCAAGTGCAAGTACTACTGCAGTAGGCTTAACGAGGTTAACACTGTAACCGTTTAGTAGTTCGCTGACTATAGCTTGTGATTAAGACGCAATTAAGACCGTTAACTAGAAAATAAGGAAATCACTATGGCGAATAACTCAAAGATTAAAGATTTGAAAAAAGACATCAAAAAAGCTGAAAAGAAGATCGAAAAAAAGGTCAAAAAGCTCGATAAGCTTAAAGATGAAAAAAAGATAGACAAAAAGGTAGAAAAGAAAAAAGCGAAGAAAAAAGCGTCAAAAAAATCTATGAAATAAGCGTTTAACTTATTTATAAGTTATAGAATATAAATTATAAATGCTGTTTAAATTTTAAATCGAATAGATTAGTCTATCGTATCAAATTATTGCTCTGTATATGACGTATATAATTTGATGTATTGAAAAGGACAGCCTATGTGCTGTCCTTTTTGATGTCAGTATCAATAACAATAAATGATTTATAAAATGTATGTATTTAACTATTTAGTTTGCGGCTGCCTTAGACCGTGCTAAATTCGTCAAATTACCAGCATAATCCATAATGTGAAAGATCTCATTTTGTTCGCTGGTACTAGAGACCAGTCGGGCACCAGGACCACGGGCGTAAATAGCCACATCTTCAGCAGCGTGAGTTTCTGATTTTAAAGGTACTAAGGCTTCTTGATGAAAGCCCGATCTTAAGGTGTCGACTGCGTGTAAATCGTGCGCATCTCGGCCACTAACGGCGTCATTATCATACACCACATCCGCATTCGTTTCGTCTCCTAAGTCATGATGTCCTAGGCCATTTGCATAACTTAAAGTGGTATAAGGCTTGTTGTCCATCGCCAAATCAGGCGTTGTTTTAGGCTCACCGTATTTGTCATTGCCCACAACTTTACCCAAGATTGGGTTGCCACGGGTAGGGTAGCCTGCCAAGGTTAATACATGGCTATGGTCTGCGGTAACGATGATTAGAGTATCTTCAGGGGATGTCTTGCGCATGGCGGCTTCAACCGCGTTAGAGAACTCAATAGTGTCGGTTAGCGCATTATAAGCACTACCCGCGTGATGGCCATGATCAATACGCCCTGACTCAACCAGCATAAAAAAACCATCCTCGTCTTGATTTAACAAATCTATGGCTTTGGTGGTCATTTGGGTCAGCGAAGGCTCGCCAGACTTATCATTATGCCGATCTGCTTCGTACTGCATATGCGAGGAATTAAATAAACCAAGGACTTTTTTGGCATGATTGGGTATGGCATCAAACTGGGCCTTGTTTTGTACCAGCACGCCGCCTGTATTCTGTTGCCATACTTGAGTGAGATCAGTGTTATCTCGACGCTTACCTGTCTTACCTTCTAGATCAGTGCTGGATTTATCAATAAAATGACGGCGACCACCCCCAAATGCCACATCGACATAAGGCGATTCAACGAACTGGGTGGCAATATCTTTACAGCCGCCACGTTTGGCTTCGTCACTTAATTTGTCATCACTTTCCCAGTTACGCTCAGAGGTTTTGGCATAAGCGGCAGCTGGAGTTGCATGCGTTAAGCGTGCGGTGGTGACAATCCCGGTGGCCTTGCCCGCCATAGATGCCAGCTCTAGCGCTGTCACTAGCTCTGCATGCTTCTCACCTTTAAATCCGGTACATGTTGCGCGGTTGGCACGGTCAGTAATCCCTAGTACCCCAGCTTTTGTCTTAACGCCGGTGAGCATTGCCGTCGCTGTGCCTGCCGAATCGGGTGTTTGCTGATTGGTATTGTAGGTTTTGATCAAACCAGTATAAGGTAGGGTTTCAAAAGATAATAAGTTCTCCTCCCCCGTATTGCCTTGATTTTGACCCTCTAAGATACGCGCGGCGGTCACGGTAGATACGCCCATGCCATCGCCTATAAATAGAATAATGTTCTTGGCTTTACCTTGATCGATAGTGGTTTGTTTTGACTCTGAAATAATTTTATTTATTTCAGCTTCGTTTTGCGCCACTTTTAGAGCACCCGCCTCAAACCAAGCTTCGCTTTTTTCATTTAATGGCGCTTGAATGGGGGACATATTATCTTGATAGTTTGTTTGCTGTGCAGACAGGCTAGTACAGCTGGTAATCGTGGCTGTTAGTAGAGTCATGCTTACAGTCAGTAGGGCGGTATTTAGACGGCTTTTTTTAAGGCTATATCTAGAGGTATTGTTTTTATGAATGTTGTCGGTTCTGCGGTGCAACATAAGTTTCTCCTGCCGAATTAACGACGAATAAGTTTAATTGTTATATGTAAAATGATTGATCGTTTTGGTATCTTGATCGTTTTTTAGTAGCTTTAGTTGTACTTGAGTCGGTTGCTGTATGACTTGTTCATCTAACAACGGCTATAGCTAGTTATATAAATTGTCATACAGAGCGCTATACAAACCGCTAAACAGATCGAAAAACATAAGGCTATTTGGCTACGACACCAAGCCCAAGCGCTTTGTTAATGACATGAAATACAGCATTTTGTTCCATAACCCCTTGTACATAAGCTGATCCTGGGCCTTTAGCATGTAATGAGATGTCTTCGCCCGCATGTGATTCTGAGTCAAGAGAAACTAAGGCTTCTTGATGATATCCTGGGCGAGTCGTGTCAATATGGGTTAAATCACGGCGTCCTGTTTCAGGGCCAGAATCGTACGATTTATCTGCATTGGTGTTATCACCTAAGTCGCGATAACCAAGACCATTACCATACGTTACGGTAGTGTAAGGCATATCATCTAATGCAAGCTTTGGCGCTGATTCTGGAAGCCCGTGCTCATCCGTTCCCACGACTTTACCTAAGATGGGGTTCCCACGTTTTGGATAGCCGGCTAGGGTAAACACATGGCTATGATCGGCGGTTACCATGATTAAGGTATCGTCGCCTACCATGTTTTGCGCCGCATCCACCGCTTCTGAATATTCGATGGTGTCTTCTAGCGCGTTATATGCATTGCCTGCATGGTGGGCATGGTCAATACGCCCTGATTCAACCACCAGCACATAACCTTTGTCTGTTTTTGCGCTGCGATTTTCTAACAATTCGATGGCTTTGGTAGTCATGTCAATAAGTGAAGGTTCACCAGACACGTCATTGCTACGATCAGACTCATATTGCATGTGGGAGGCGTTAAATAGGCCCAGTACCTTGTCTGCATCGCTTGGAATAGTATTAAACCCAGTTTCATCTTCTACGTATACGCCGCCTGTACGAGATTGCCATTCTTCTATAAGGTTTTTACCATCCGTGCGTTTGCCATTTTGGCCTTCATTATCTACCGCCTCTTTACTGATAAAGTGACGACGACCCCCACCAAAGGCGACATCTATACCATCGCCTTGACCAGGCTTGGTACCAAATTCGACAAATTGTGTGGCGATGTCCTGACAGCCGTTTAGTTTTGCTTCATCAGTGAGCTTGTCATCACTTTCCCAATTACGCTCAGGAGACTTGGCATAGGTTGCAGCAGGTGTTGCATGGGTCAAACGGGCAGTGGTCACCACACCAGTGGATAGCCCTTGAGTTTCAGCATATTCAAATAAGGTGTTTAACTCTCGACCGCTGGCACTGGCGCAGTCTGCGCGCCGTGCATCAGGGGCAATATTTAAAACCCCTGCTCGAGTCTTAACGCCAGATACCATCGCAGTCATAGTACCTGCCGAATCGGGCGTTTGCTGATTGGTGTTATAAGTTTTAATAAGGGCGGTATTGGGATAACGCTCAAAACTTAAGTAGTTTTCCTCTCCCATCATCCCTTTTTGTTGACCGTCTAAAATACGCGCTGCGGTTAAGGTTGAGATGCCCATACCATCGCCCACAAATAAAATAACGTTTTTGGCGCGGCCTACGTCTTTTGAGCTGTTGACTTTTTGCTGAACGCTGGCTTTGGCATCGGTAAACCAAGGATCGTTGGTTTGATAGGCGGGCAATACGTCTGCCATGGCAGTACTACAAGTAATCGTCATCATAAAGGCTGTCAATGCGGTATAGGCAGTCTTAAAAAGTGGCGACGGTATTAAGTATTTATTATCATTTTTAAAAGAGGGGGTAGAGGTCATATTCACATCCTAGGTAAACCATAAATTAACTATCAATAAGAGTTTCAATTTCAGTTTTATCAGTTTGGTGTTACAAAGTTATTAATATGACCCATTAAATAAAATATAAATAAGAATAAAGTGGAACGCGTTAGAACTTTTCAAAAATAAAAAACAGTGTTTTAAAATTCATAAGCTATCAAGATCCATGCAAACCGTCGCAAAACATGCACAACCGTAGCTCACGACCCGCGCAAACTGTCGCGCAAATATAGATACTTAGTCTTAACATAGCTTACGAAACACCCAAAATTAAAGCACACGAATCGCGTTATAAACGGTGACGAATTTGATATCTTAATAAAGTATGGTTTTAACACACAGACTACTTGGCAGTTATTAGCACAGAGATCGATTACCCTATCCATTTTATATAGCTAGAACTAAAGAAAATAAAATTGAAACATATAACAAAGCATGGATGTATAAGGGAATATATCAATTAAATCCTATATGCTATAAAACATTCACTTCGAAATTAAAACATTCACTTTAAAATTAAAACATTCACTTGAAAATTAAAAAGAGGCAATTGAATAATGACTATCAAAGACACTTTAAACGACGCGTTGAATACGGTTAAGAAAAAGATCGAGGAAAAGCTTGATAATGTAGAACTAGACAATATCAAAGAAACCCTAGGCATACAGCCACAAGAAGTGGAAGAAGGCGTCTACATTCCTGCGAAGTCCGCACTTAAGATTGCTGCGCCAAACAAAACAAACTATGACGATAGCGATTATGACATGCCATATGCAGGCGATAAGCGTATTTTAATGGTTTGTACTCAGGAGCAGTACATGACAATGGCGGATGGTAAGAAGTTTGATACAGGTAACCATCCTGTTGAGATGTTTGTGCCATTACTGCACTTTAAAAAAGCAGGATTTGACGTAGATATTTTCACCCCAACTGGCGAGGCGGTCAAAATTGAACAATGGGCGATGCCAGAAGAGGATGACAAGGTAAAAGACATCTATAAAGAGTATAAGACAAAACTTGAAGCGCCTAATAGCATTGAAGACTTTGTCAAAAACAAAATGGCAGACAATGATGAGTATGCCGCCATCTTTATACCTGGTGGTCATGGGGCGATGTTAGGGCTTCCTGAAGACAAATATTTAGGGGAGCTACTGCGCTGGGGTAAATCAAATGAGCTGCTAACCTTAGTCATCTGTCATGGTCCAGCCGCATTATTGGCAGCTGATTTGGATCGTCCAGAAGGTATGAGCGCTAATACAGATACAGATTCGAATTTAGAACAAGACTTTATCTATGAAGGCTATGACATTGTTGCTTTCCCAGATGTTATGGACAAACAAATGCCGAAGATGGGCTACTTACCGGGTGAGATGCCTTGGTACTTTAACGAAAAGCTAGAAGCGCTTGGCGTTACAATTTCTAATAGACTGGCCACTGGCAACACGCACAAAGATAGAAACTTAATCTCAGGAGATGGTCCACTTGCCGCTAATGACTTTGGTAAGCTTGCAGTGAACACTTTGCTGGACTCTGTAAGATAAAGCTTAATTAAATTATATTGTATTATATTAAGTACTAATTTCTAGTAGCTACATAGCAATTAAACGCTTACCAAAACGCTTAACAAAAGGCTTAATAGTCATTCATAAAGAATTGGCTATTAAGCGTTTTTAGTGTGTGGTTATAACAAATTCACAAACCTTAAGTCATAAAATTGGTAAAATCTATTTGCCAAACCTTAGCCATTTATCCTCAAGCCGTTGATGCTTAAGCATTATAAGGTCGCTAAAGTAGCTGTTGGTCACGTACCAAGGATAACGATCGCCTTGTTTTGGTAGCACATTTTCTGCTCGTTTGATATATCCAGCAGTTAAAGACCCCATGACCGTATCAGGCAGCTTAGAAACCGTTTCACCATCTTTAGCAACGGGACTGGCAACAGCGGTTGAATAACCGTACAAAACCATATGCCTTAAAAGACGAGTGATGTAATGACACGCCAAGTCAATTTTAAGCGTCCATGAGGCGTTCGTATATCCAAATAAAACTGCCAAATTAGGCGTGCTATCTACCATGACTGCTTTATAAGTCATACGCTCACTCACTTCTTTAACCTCCCCATCGACAATCACCTTAGCGCCGCCCAGCATTTGAAGCTTAAGCCCTGTGGCAGTAACAATAATATCGGCAGGCAAATGCTGTCCTGAGGTCAATTGAATCCCAGTGGGCGTAAAGTACTCAATGGTATCGGTGACAATATCTGCCTTATCCGTTTGTAATACATTAAATAAATCCCCATCAGGCACTGCACACAAACGCTCATCCCACGGGTTGTACTCTGGCTCAAAATGTTTGATATCGACATCGCTACCCTTAAGCGCATCTTTGGCCTTATTGAGTAGGCTTCTTCGCACAAGCTTAGGGGCTGCTTGAGCAAACTGATACAGCCCTTGCTGAATAAGAATATTACGCCAGCGCACGATGTCGTATGCTGTCTTATCACTAAGTCTTAAATACTTAGTGAGTAAGTTTAAGCTATCGTCTTCGCTAGGCACGCTGCCGATATAGGTAGGCGAGCGCTGTAGCATGGTTACATGCGCGGCACGTTGGACGCTATCAACATCAGAGGTATTTGCTTGATCCACCAGTGCTGGCACGAGAGTAACCGCCGTAGCCCCACTACCAATCACTACCACACGTTTGTTGTCGTAATCCGTGTCTTCGCGCCACTGCTGAGGATGAATAATCTGACCCTCAAACTGCTCCTCACCTCTAAAATGCGGCTGATAACCTTGCTCAAAGTCGTAATAACCTGTCGCCCCGATAACAAAGCGACTGGTCACCGTTTGGCTCTCGCCAGTATGAGTATCTGTCAACGTGGCCGTCCAATACTTAAGCGGGCTTGACCACTCAATCTGTGTCACCTCGGTATTGAACTGAATCAAGCTATCGATAGCAGCGTCTCTTGCTGCCGCCTCGATATAGTGCTTGATAGAATCGGCATCTGCCAAAGTTTTTGTGCCCATCCACGGACGATGAGCAAAGCCAAATGTGGTCATGTCCGAATCCGAGCGAATACCAGGGTACTTAAACAGATCCCACGTACCCCCAATCGCATTGCGCTTCTCAACAACCTTAACCCGTCCTTTTTTTATAGATTTGGACAGCAGCGTGTCACGCTTTATATGGTTTGCCATATCGACACCCGATATCCCCGCACCGATGATTAAAACATCCAGTTGGGGGGATTTTTTTGCGCTATAAGGCAGGGTAGGCTTAAATTTACGCACCTTAGCAGCCGCTTGTTTAGGCAAATTGGGCAGGCTTGGCAATTGTGGCAGCTTCTGCCGAAAGGAGATATACGGCGTATTATTATTGTCATCATTTTTAGGACTAGAACTAGGACTAGAGTCAGCTGCCGTAGATGCTGACCTATGATGACGTTTGATGAAAGGAAACATGATGTCGCTCATCCTTGAGAGTTTATAACTATAGTCAGCGAACTTATAAAGAGTCACGGTGTTAACCTCGTTAAGCCTACCCTAGTAGTACTTGCACTCGGTTGCCTTGTGACTACTTTAAAGTTCTTTGACTATACAATTTATGGTTCAATAACTAATACTAAATCACCAATTACGCCTCTTAATTGTAACGTACATTGATATAAAATTGGGACGAAAAAATAGTGTGCGCCCTGTTAATGAATCCACCTAAAAACTTATAAATCAACCTAATAGGCTTTTGGCTGCACACTATTATTACAAATATTAATGACCGCAATAATTGTTATTATGGCCGAAAGCAAACTCTACTGAGCGGTTAAACCACCATCAATCACAAACTCTGACCCAGTAGAATAGCTGGACTCATCCGATGCCAAAAACAGTACCATTTTGCTAACCTCTTCAGATGTTGCCATACGGCGTAACGGAATCGATTTTGCAAACTGTTCTACCGCATCTTTGGTGTCACCTTGCGTAATCATCGGCGTTTCAATCACCCCCGGATGCACCGAGTTAATACGAATACCATCGGGTGCAAACTCCAGCGCCGCCGCTTTGGTCATCCCACGTACCGCAAACTTAGAATCCGTATAACCAATCGCACCACCCACCAAACCATTTAAAGACGACACATTAATAATCGAGCCTTGCTTCGCTTCCTGCATAGACGGTATCACCGCTTTCATACCCAAAAATACCGACAACTGGTTAATCTTTAAAATACGCATATAATCCTCTACCGACGTATCCAACAGCGACTTACGCATGGTAATGCCCGCATTGTTGACTAACACATCAATGTTGCCAAACGCCGTTTTGGTTTGCTCAACCACGTTTTGCCAATCCTGCTCATCGGTTACATCTTGCTTAACAAACAACACCTGATCGCCAAGCGCTTTGGCGACCGCCTCGCCTTTCTCGCTATTGATATCGGTAATCACTACCTTTGCACCTTCAGCTACAAACAGTTCGGCATGCGACTTGCCCATACCTTGCGCCGCGCCGGTAATAATTGCGACTTTATCTTGTAAACGTGCCATCGTTATACTCCTTATCACTTATTATTTTGTTTGTTAAAGTAATTAACGCTTATGGTTATCTGGCTTAAGCTTATCTGACTTATGGTTATATAGTAGTTATCTGCGTTAATCACTGCTTAAAAGTATGCCAATAGGTCACGTTCTAGACCAGTCGCACAACGTAAATTACGTGGCGCATTTGTTATTTAGTGGCGATTATTGCAAGGTTGCGATAACCATTTGTGAAGACAGCAATCAACACAGAGATTAAGGCACGCCCTAAAACAAAAAATAAGCAGCGGAAACCTGCTTTACGCTACTATCTGCCAGTCTTGGCAAGGCGGTGGCTAAGGTTTGGAGTGTCATTGGCTAGACGCCATGCCACCCCAAACCAAACCTCCGCAACTTGCCAAGTCTACCAGTATATCCGCTACAATCAGGGCTAAACCACACTTAAGGCGACGTTTATGAACGTTTAGAACTGCAATATCTAGTTGGATGCGTGGAAAGCACCCTACGTCAACAATAAACTCTTGCCTAAAGTTATCACTGTGGCATGATATCTATTAAGCGTTTTTATCAGAAAAATAAGCTTATCTTAAGGAATTAAAAAAATGTCAGAAGATATGGTTGGTGTTGTTGCTACAGGAGTGTTTATAAATGGGTTATACGACTATTTAAAAGCAGCGACTCACGTTACTGCAAATGATTTGATTCAATACTATTCTGATAAAAAGTCCATTGTTATTGAACCACAACAGGCTGAGCAAATAGTTAAAGTTATTGATTCAAACAACTTGAAAACTCAAGTAAAAAGCGTGGATAAAAAAACGTTTGAAGAGAAGTGTATAAATATTTTTAGTGGTAACAGTCGTCAAATTATCGTTGAAGAAGGTGGATATCACGAAACCCATCATCACTATTCAAAGGAAGAAACACCAAAAAAGTAGAATGGCTACCGCTTCATACTACAAACTTGACCTTTGTTGGTCGAGATAAAGAGTTGGTAGCCATTACTGAAGCCATGCGAGACTACCAAACCCCTGTACTACTACAAGGTATGGGTGGTATGGGTAAAAGTGCTTTAATGAGTCATTGGGTACATAAGGCGTTTGTTGGCGAGTTTGAGAATGTTAATTATCAAAACGTTATCGCTATCAACTGTAGCAATGGTATTGAAGCAGGTTTTCTGACCGATGAAAACCTATTAGAGGCGCTTGGTCTAAAGCATTTAACCACAGATGATGACCCTAACAAATTACAACGTATCATCAGCGTGTTGATGCAACTCGATAATTTATTATTGGTGTTGGATGATTTGCCCTACAATGAGTCATCAATTTTGAATAGTAGAAACGAGCTTAATATGCTTAGTATATTGCCCACTAATCGTTGCCATATTATGGCAACCTCAAGAAGTAAACGCTATTCTAATTTTGATATAAAGTCCATAGTAAGTTTACCGCTCGATAAGTGTATTGATTTGTTCTTAGTGCATAGTGACGCATCTATAAAGCTTCATAAAGCGGATTATTATGATGAAATCACAAAAATAGTAACGTTAGCCGGCAGCCATACCTTATTGATTGAATTGCTTAGTAAACTTGCCGAAGCGGAACCATATACACCAACACAGCTATTGAATGAGCTACAAAATAATAAATTTAATATAGAAGGTGAGGCAGAATACGACAAAGATAACACCTCATTTGAAGAAGATATAAATACCGCATTAGGTAAACTCTTTGTGCTTGCTAGGTTAGATGAAACACAGAAATATATCTTGTATCATATTTCGTTAATGGACAGTCAAGTTATTACTTTTGATTTATTGCTGACATGGCTTGATGAAATTGATAAAAAATCTATTCTAAATAAACTAGTAAAAAGCGGTTGGTTGCAGATGGCGACTGCTAACGAAACAGCAGAAGATAGCCACTCAAGATACTTCAGAATGCACCAAGTCATCAGCCACGCCGTATGCAGTCAATTTTGTGACGACTATAAAAATAACGAGGCACGATATGAGTTTGTGAAGCCCGTCATTGAGAATATGGAGAGCTACTATCGTCAGTTTGATGCGCACATTATTGGTAGTAAAGACAATATATCGCAATCTAAACGAGAACAAATCAATCTAACTTTTTTACTTGCTATAGTAAGCTATACAGCGAGTAATATGTTTTTAGTCGGCAAAGAATTATTCAAGTATTTAATTAGTCGTTTAAATTTTCCTACCGCACTTTTAGATAATGACAACAATTTTACTGATAAAGGAGCCAATCCAGCACAATCAATAAAAGAACAACTTAATCCAACTTACCTACCTGCTATAGCAGGCTATATAAGGAGTAGTATTGGTTTAGTCAAAGAGTCAAAATCGTCAAAGTTATTAGTTAACCATTTAAATCGTCTTGCTTTTTTTTTGTATAATAATGGTGTTTACGCATTGGGTATAACTACGTTAAAAGATTCTATTGAACATATTAAACAAAGCATAGGGAGGTCTCATCCTGATTATGCTATTAGTGCGGGCAACTTAGCTAGCTTATACAGAAATACAGGCAATTATGAGCAAGCATTACCGTTATATAAGCAAGCACTAGCAGTTACAAAACAAAGCTTAGGGGAGACTCACCCAGATTATGCCATTAGTGTAGGTAACTTAGCTGGTTTATATAAAAGCATAGGCGATTATGAGCAAGCTTTACCATTATATAAGCAAGCAATGGAAATAAAAAAACAAAGCTTAGGGGAGACTCACCCTGAATATGCCACCAGTCTCAATAACTTAGCTGATTTATATCGAATCATAGGCGATTACGAGCAAGCTTTACCGTTATATAAGCAAGCACTGGCAATAAAAAAACAAAGCTTAGAGGAGACTCACCCTGATTATGCCACCAGTGTGGATAACTTAGCTGGTTTGTATCAAATAATAGGCAATTATGAGCAAGCTTTGCCGTTATGTGAGCAAGCACTGGCAATAAGAAAACATAGCTTAGGGGAGACTCACCCTGATTATGCCACCAGCCTTAATAACTTAGCTGGTTTATATCAACGCACAGGCGATTATGAGCAAGCCTTACCGTTATTTGAGCAAGCATTAGAAATTCTTGAAAAGGCGTTGGGCACATCGCATCCTAATACGCAAACTGTTAGAAATAATTATATGAGGTTAAAAGCAATGCTTGAGTAAATTTTTACACTATCGTATTTATTCATAATCTTATGATCTAATGCTATTAAAGCTAAAGCATTCATCAAAGGTACATTACCCACATCTTTCATCACAATCACTGTCGCTTGTGTAATAATGGTGAAGATATAAGGCGCAGTTTCAGGCTTGATGATTTGGTCTTTATTACCCTATAACCTAATCCTCTTCAACCTCATAATGCTTAAGCTCCACACTCCTAAGCCCACCACGCTCATCCACCTCATTCACAATAAACGACCACTCCTCATTAATCGCCACCTTATCCCCAGTCACGATAGGCGCTATTAACTTTGATTGAATAAACTCAGCTGCCGTTTGCTCCCACAACGCAATCTCAGTATTAACGAGTGCATCTTCATCCATCGCTTTGGGCTGGCGGCCTTTAAAGATGGGTAAATCGCCCAGCTTTACATGCGGCGACACGACCCAATCGCCGTAAAAGCTGTCTACCTGTCTGGTATCAATTTTAAAGTCATTAAATATACGCGCAATCGTACTGGCATGATCACCACGTAAACCGTACCAAACCCGATCGCCCATATTTAACCGCGTGTCTTCATCGACACGCATAATTTTATTGTGTCGCACCAACGCAAATAGCTCAATTTCATCATTATTTACTCTTGAAGATAGATCCTTAGGATAACGACCGATAGCAAACGACCCGGGTTTCACCTCAAACTCGTATAAGGTAATGCTAGCATCGTCCGAGACCCATATTTCCATCTCTTCCTCAGGTTCAGGCGTACTAGGCACTCTGACTTTAAATAAATTTGCCACAATAGGTATGGTGCTGCCTTGCAAAACCAAGGATAAAATAACCACGCCAAAGGCAATATCAAATAGCAAAAAGGCATCATCAACGCCCGCGATAATGGGAAGTATCGCTAAGGTGATTGGTACGGCGCCGCGCAGACCGACCCAAGAGATAAAGCCTATCTCATTGAACTTAAAACCAAAAAATCGCGTGCTGGTAAATACCGCGATAGGGCGGGCAATAAATATCATAAATAGGGCAATCGCTACCGAGTGATACCACACGTTAATAACATTAGAGGGGGTCACGAGCAGACCCAGTACTAAGAATAATACCGCTTGGGACAGCCACGCAAAGCTGTCCATCACCCTAAGGACATGCTCGGTGGCGCGTACTTTATGATTACCCACCACCACACCGGCCAAATATACCGCCAAAAATCCACTACCGCCAATGATGTTGGTGGCTGCGAACACCGCAAGTCCGGCCGATAAAATAAATATGGCATACATGCCCACAGGCAGATGCACCTTGGGCAATAGCTTTGCCAGTGCGTAACCAAATAGCACGCCCATCAGTAGACCAAAGCCCAATTGCTGTGCCAATAGCCCAATAAATCCTAAAAAGGTTTGGCCAGCAGGGTCGACATTAAGGGCGATAAGTCCCGTCACTAGTAAGATTGCGAATGGATCGTTAGCGCCCGATTCTAACTCTAACGTCGCCTGCACTTTGTCGTTGAGTTTAACGCCACCATGTCGCAATAAGGAGAATACAGCCGCCGCATCAGTAGAGCCAACAATGGCTGCCATCAGCAATCCAATACGCCAATCAACACCCAGCAGCCACGTCACAAACAGACCTAGAATAACCACCGTGGCGAACACACCCCATGTGGCAAGGGTCACTGCGGGCTTTAACCCGACCTTAAAGGACTGGAATGAAGTTCTAAGCCCACCATCTAACAAGATACACGCCAGTGCCGCTTGCCCCACTAGATTCGCCATTGTGTACTGCGAAAACTCAATGCCCAACAGCCCTTCTTCACCTGCCAGCATACCTATGACTAAAAATAGGAGTAACAGCGGCATGCCCAAACGTGCCGACAAGGTACTTGCCATCACGCTAGAGAATATAAGTAGCGATCCAACAAGGTAGACGATGTTTAAGGTTTCCATATTAGATAGACTCTATTCAAATAGAATGAAAGATTTGGGTTAAGACAGACACAATATCATCTTAATGCGCTTAGCCCTAAACATTGGTATATTTACTGGCCTCTGGCATCCAGCGGTGAATCAACTGAGTGACCTCAGCTTTACGCGCGTCGTCATCAATTAACCGTTTGGCAAGGTGACTGGCTATCATTAATAGGTTTTCATCGCGCATCAAGTCGGACACATAGTAGCCCACGTTACCGGTTTGGCGTTTGCCAAGCAGCTCGCCAGGACCGCGCAGTTGCAAGTCTTTTTGGGCAATAACAAAGCCGTCATTACTGTCACGCAGTACGTTTAGACGCTCGATGCCTGTCTCCGATAGCGGGGTTTGATACAACAGTACGCAGTAGCTTTTGGTCGAGCCGCGCCCTACGCGCCCGCGTAGCTGATGCAATTGCGATAAGCCCAAGCGTTCCGCATTTTCTATCACCATCAGCGAGGCGTTTGGTACATCCACACCCACTTCAATAACCGTTGTCGCAACCAGTAAATCAAGCTCCGCATTTTTGAACGCTGCCATGATCGCTTGCTTTTCTTTTGACTTCATTTTGCCATGCACCATGCCAATGCGGATATCAAGGCGGTCGTCGAGGTCGGCATAAGTCGCTTCGGCAGCTTGAGCGTTTAAGGTATTAGAATCTTCAACTAAGGGGCACACCCAGTATGCTTGTTTGCCCTCAGCGCAGTTAGCAGCAATACGGTCAATCACCTCATCACGGCGTGCACGGTCAATGGTAACCGTGGTAATCGGCGTACGACCTGGCGGCAGCTCATCTATGATTGAGGTGTCCATATCACCATAGGCACTCATCGCAAGCGTACGCGGAATCGGAGTGGCGGTCATGATAAGCTGATGCGGGGTGCTGTCTGCTACGCCTTTATTGGTCAAGGCCATTCGCTGCTCAACCCCAAAGCGGTGCTGCTCATCTATAATGGCCATACCAAGCTTGGCAAAAACTACTTTGTCTTGAAACAAAGCGTGCGTACCGACCACCACTTGCACCTCATTTTCTGCCACGGCTTCTAAAGCGTCTCGGCGCTGCTTGGCGGTTTGTTTGCCCGCAAGCCATCCCACCCCGATACCCAAAGGCTCAAACCACGCCTTAAAGTTAATCAAATGCTGCTCGGCAAGGATTTCAGTCGGTGCCATCACTGCCACTTGCCACCCACTGTCTAACGCATAGCAAGCCGACAGTGCCGCTACTAGGGTTTTACCAGCACCCACATCGCCTTGTACTAAGCGGAGCATTGGAATTGAGGTGCTCATGTCATTGGTAATCTCTTTAATCACGCGGTTTTGAGCGTTAGTTAAGCTAAACGGCAGGTTAGCCAGTAGTTTGTCCGCTAATGGGCTGGTGTCATCACATTTAGGTGCTTTATGCTGATGCAGCTGCTTACGGCGGTATAACATACTTAACTGATGTGCGGTCAGCTCTTCAACAATCAGACGCTGGCACGCAGGATGAGTACGGTCTTTTAATTGTTCTAATTGAGCCGCTTGCAATGCTATGTCTGTATGCATCGGCGGCGTATGTATTAAGGTCAGTGCTTCAAATAATGTTAGCGTCTGCCAACTTGGTACATTGTGTGCTGTTGTAGTGGTCGTGTCAGGTGAGGATTTGGGGTATATGGGAGGGGTGGCAGATAAACCGGGTAGAGGTGCAGGCAACTGATTAACCGCCTCCCAATCAGTAGTTGTAAAGACACTAAGCGTTGTTCCTTGCTGATTAATAGTATGTAGTGCAAGCTTTGCGAGGGTACGCAGTTTGTTTTGATGTAGTCCTTTTACGGTGGGATAAATGGGCTGTAGACCGGTATTAACCACAGGGGTGCCTGCACTTACCATCGTATACTCAGGGTGTGCCATCTGCATGCCGTATCGGCTTATCTTAACCTCGCCAAACAGACGTAAGCGCGCACCAAGACGCATGGACTGTACTAATGAGGCATATACTTTAAAAAACCGTAGCTGAATGGCACCCGTAGCATCTTCTATGACCACGGTCATACCGCCGCGCTTATTATCTACATACGTTATTTCACCCTCTATGAGTGCAGATTGTCCATCTTGTAAGTCACTGATATATACCAATCGGCTACGATCTTCATAATCTCTTGGCAAATGAAGCAATAAATCAAACAAACGGGTCACACCCAATTGCTCAAGCTGACCTTCAATCTTTGACCCAACACCAGATAAGGCATTAACAGGCAAGTCGACCGCGCTGGGTGGCAGTTTGTCTTTTAAAGGATGCTGAGGAGCGTTTGACGATGTTGGCATTAGAAGCTCTTATTAAAATATAAAGATAACACGAAGCGGTATGTAATTAGGATCAGTTCAACAGACCTTAATGCTATTGATTATAGAACATATTATAATATTTCCGCACTACCACTTGCAGATACTGTACACGGCTTAAGATTTTTTGGTTTAAGGCTGTTATGATACGCCTATAATAAATAGACCCCTACGAATTAAACTGTCAAATAATACTTTAAAAACCTATTGAATTATTGCTTGGAGCCTTCATGCGCGCCTCAACCCAACACGTTAGTAACCGCCTAACGCCTGTATCCAAGTTAAGTGCTACCTCAGACGCTCCTAAACTACCAATCGGTATTGCGCTGCTTGTCGCGTGGTTGGCAGGAGCGATGTTTATGCTATCGCTGGCCCCTTATGGATATTGGATTATTGCGTTAGTCTCCCCCGCCATTTTGTATGCGCTATTATTGGCGCCGATGTTTAAAAAACGTGCTTTTTTTATTGGTGAAGCCTATGGCATGGGGCTATGGTGTGTGGGCGCGTTTTGGTTATATACCTCTATTCATGAGTATGGCAATGTCTCTGTACCGCTTGCACTACTGGCTATAGCCATTATGGGGCTTGGCATGGGGCTGTTTCATGCAGTGCTTGCAGTCATTTTTAACCGTTTTGTTGGCAAGCAGCCTTTGGCGTTTGCGGCGCTTTGGGTGCTACAAGAGTGGCTTAAAACGTGGCTATTTACAGGCTTTCCTTGGCTATTTGTGGGCTATGCTTTTACAGAACAATATTGGCTGTCGTCATTGGCACCAGTCGCTGGTGTCTTTGCAGTGTCGTTTGTGGCAGTGCTGCTTGGTGCCAGTGTGGTTGAGGTGTTTCGCAAACGGGCAGGATATCTTGTGGCAACAGCGATACTTTTGCTTATGAGTATAGGACTGTGGTTATTTAATCCTGCGTGGACTCAGCCCAAACCAAATACAGAGCCTTTAAAAGTCTCGCTAATTCAAGGCAATATCCCACAAGATTTGAAATGGTTAACTCAGTACCGTTATAAGACACTTGAGATTTATGCCACGATGACTCGAACGGAGTGGGATCAGGATATGGTGATATGGCCTGAATCCTCTATACCTATGTTTCAGACCGAAGCATGGCCTTTTATATCAGAAGTGGTAAAAGCGGCTAAGCAAACTGACACCACATGGGTGACAGGTATTCCTTACAAAGATCAAGATGCTTACGATCCAGCAACGCAAGACTACGCGCCTTTTTATAACAGTGTCATTGCATTAGGGTCGCAAGCCGAAGGACTGTACAAAAAACAAAACCTAGTACCGTTTGGCGAATACATTCCCTTTAAAGGCGTCTTGAACCTGTTCCCGAATCTAGCAGGTAGTGATGAGGTTATGGATTATAGCCGAGGTAGCAGCAATCAATCGCCCATACAAGTCCGAGGGCATAATATGGGATCAGCAATCTGCTATGAAGTGGCTTATCCAGAGACCACACGCCGTAATGCGAAAGATACTGATTTTTTATTAACCATTTCAAATGATGCTTGGTTTGGTACTTCAGCAGGCCCTCTACAGCATTTACAAATGGTACAAATGCGCTCGTTAGAGACGGGCCGCTGGTTTATGCGAGCCACCAACACAGGAGTCACCGCTATTATCGATCATCGCGGCAAAATAGTGGCTCGCGCCCCGCAGTTTGAGCGTACCGTACTGCGCGGCGAAGTTGAATCTCGTACAGGCATAACGCCGTTTGTGCGATTTGGAAATTATCCTATATTATTCATTATAGCGCTAATCTTACTGCTCAGTATCGTGGGTAGACGAGCAAGCCGTTCATAATGGTGTTTTAAAATAGACTGTTAATCCACAAAAAGACTAAGGCGTTTTAACAAAACGTAGCAAATTAAGATATAATGACAAGAAATATAAACCGTTCCGTCACTATTTATGGCCCTAACAATTGACCATATAAACTGACAACATATCCTTCAACCTTTATTATTCATATAGATAGGTGACCTATGGCAGATGCAAGCCAAAATAAACCCAAAAAAGAACTTGTTTACGCTTTAATTGGTATTGTTGGTTTTTTAGCCCTTGTACTGCTTATCGGTATTTCGGCTTTCTTACGTCCCGCAGGCGACCATATTGAGCCTGAGCCTGTTGAAGCTGAAGAAACTGTTACTATCGATGAAGAAGTGGTAGATACTGACGCTGCACAAGTTCCTTTAACTGAAGGCACGGCAACAGATATTGTAGGCGCGGCAGATGATACTGCTTTAGTTAGTGCTGCTACCGAAAGTACAGAAACTGAGGTTGAAGAACCTGTACAAAGTGCCGAAGAAGCGGTCGCAGCAACAACTGATGAGGCAGAAGCGGCGGCTACCGTTGCTGGTGAACCAGATACAAGCTCTCAAACTTCTGAAAATGTAGAAGTTGCTGATGACATGAGTCTTGGCGGTGAAGAAGCGGTTACTGAATAAGACTGTGGACGTAAAACAGCCATCAACTATAAGCTAAATACAGCACTACAACTGTCAACCAGTTCAAGCTCGTTTAATTGAGTCTATAAATGCTAATGCCCGCTTAATCTTAGATTAAGCGGGTTTTATAGTTTTGTACTGGATGCTTTACCCTGTATAGTCAAAGAAGTCTAAAATGGTGACAAGACAACCGAGTTCAAGTACTACTCATGTAGGCTTAGCGAGGTTAAGGGCGTAACCGTTTACTAGTTCGCTGGCTATATAAGACCCATTAAACAATAGACCCTTCATTAAAATTTAAAGCCTCTTTAAAACCTTATTAGGATTTAATATGAATAATAGTACTTCCATAAATAATAACGCTACCTCAAATAATAACGCTACTTCAAACAATAGTGCCGCAGATAACGCTGTCTGTAGTAAACAAACTTATGATAAACAAACTTATAAAGCCCGTATCGCCGCTCTAAGACAGCTGCTTATTAACCAAGATATTGATGCAATTGTGGTACCCACTGCCGACCCGCACTTATCAGAGTATCTGCCTGAATATTGGCAAGCGCGCGAGTGGCTGACTGGATTTACAGGCTCTGTAGGCACGCTGGTGGTCACCAAAGACTTTGCCGGTATGTGGACAGATAGCCGCTACTGGGTACAAGCCGAAGATCAGTTGTCCGATACGGGTATTCGCTTTATGAAGCTGCAAAAAGGTGCGCCCGATCATATCGAGTGGCTGGCCACACATTTGCAGGCAGGCGATAATGTAGCGATTGATGGCAATGTCCTGTCTCTGTCTGAACAAGATCGTCTGCTAGACGCCTTTGATGCTGCCTCTGATGCTACTGGCTCTGATGAAAAGGGCTTAGATGAAAAGTGCTTAGATGAAAAGGGCTCAAACGATGATAAAGAACGTATTCGATTGATTACTGAAATGGACTTGTTGACACCGTTATGGGAAGATCGCCCTGCGTTACCAAGTGCACCACTTTATGCGCACGAAGCGCAGTTCTTGTCCCAAACTGCCCAAGAGAAGCTGGCACAGGTACGTGCGCAAATGCAACAAATTGGCGCCTCTCATCATCTCGTCTCAAGTTTGGATGACATTGCTTGGCTCACCAACTTACGCGGCAGTGATGTCGATTATAACCCTGTATTTTTAGCGCACATACTCATTAGTACAGATACAGCGACGCTGTTTGTCGATAGCAGCAAGGTAGGGGAAGACATAGGCGAGTTATTGAACGTGGCAGGCATTGAGACTGGAGAATACGCTCAAGTGCAATCAGCTTTAAGTCAGCTCACACCAGACGACTTACTGCTATTAGACCCAAGCAAAGTCGCAGTAGGCACACTGGATAAGCTGGGCGATGACATTGCAATGATTGAGCAAATTGCCCCAAGTAGCCTATTAAAATCGGTTAAATCTAAAGAAGACATTGAGCATGTACGTGAAGCCATGCGTCAAGATGGCGCGGCCCTGTGTCAGTTTTTCTCCGAATTTGAAGCCCGCCTTAATCAAGGCGAGCGACTCAGTGAGCTGGACGTCGACAGCATGCTTATTGATGTGCGTAGTAAGCAGCCACACTACGTATCACCTAGTTTCCCAACCATCGCAGGCTATAATGAAAATGGCGCACTGCCACATTACCGTGCAACCGAAGACAAGTTTAGCTACCTAGATGGCGATGGCTTATTGCTCATCGACTCGGGGGCTCAGTATCAAAACGGTACTACTGACATCACTCGTGTGGTGGGTATCGGCATAGTAAGTGAGGCACAAAGACGAGACTTTACTATCGTCCTAAAAGCACATATTGCACTGGCGAGCGCGCATTTTCCAGACGGGCTATCTGCTCCCTTGTTAGATGCCATATGCCGAGCGCCGTTATGGAGAGAGCAGCTTGATTATGGGCATGGTACTGGTCATGGAGTGGGTTATTTCTTAAATGTCCATGAAGGGCCACAAGGTATCTCCTACACAGCGCCACCTACTGTTCAGAGATCAATGAAAGTGGGCATGCTGACCAGCAATGAGCCAGGCTTATACCGTGAGGGCAAATGGGGGATTCGTATTGAGAACCTAGTTGTCAATCAGCCAGTCTCTACGCCAACTGAAACAGAGTTTGGTAACTACTTATATTTTGAAACCGTGACACTGTGCCCGATTGATACTCGGTTGATTCAAACTCAGCTGCTTAATTCAGAAGAAATTGAGTGGCTAAATAACTATCATCATACGGTTTATAATGAGTTAAAAGATAGAGTAGATGGTGATGCTCTGGAGTGGTTAACAGAGCGTACGAAGGCGATTTAAGAATAAAGTCATATTCGTAAACATCTGTTTTATTAATAAGCCCCTCTTTTAGTTTTAAAAGAGGGGCTTATTCTTACACCAATTATAGCCAAAGAAATCTAAAATGGTTACAAGGCAACCGAGTACAAGTACTACTATATTAGGGCGAGCGAGGTTTAAACCGTAACCGTTTAGTAGTTCGCTGACTATATATAATAATTAATTGGTAAGGTAGGTGCGTAAAACCTATAAAATTTTATTGGTTTTCTGAGATAATTTGAATAACTTTCTTGCGTATATCGTTTAATAATCCTTCATCAACAATACCTATTGTTACTAAAAACTCAGAATCTTCATTAAAACCACCATTGGTTATAACAGTTACCTGTTGTTCAATTGACTCATATCCTTCTGCATTATGACTGGCATTGTCAAAATTAATTTTGACTAATATCTCACATTCATATCCGTCACTGTCGACATTATTAGGCTTTGAAAGTGGGTCGAGCTGTATGTTAAGAGTATCAACAATTTTATTCGCCTCGTCATAGTTTGATTCAAATTCCATAGTAGTTGACATTCTCAAACTTTCATCAGTCATACTTAAAAAGGCTTCATCACTGCAGAGATTTGATGAAGTAGCAGTTGATGTCGACTCTTGACAGCCAAAGCTTAATGCTGCTAATGCCATCGTAAATGATAATGTAAAAATATTTTTTAGCATGTGAGAATCTTATACTTAAATAGTTATAGTTAAACATATGAGACAGATTGTGATGATATTCTATTTATTAATAGACAGGTGAGGTCAATTCGCTATAAAAAGGGATATAGTTTTAACCTCGTTCAAGAAATCACGCATATAATTTATTTCGACTGCAGTATTATTAAAACGATTAACCCTTCTTCGCCATATAAGTCACAAACTTATAGCTCATACCGCTTTTTTCATCGGTAAATGATTCAGATTCCTCTGTAAGCTCAAAATTCTCTGGGATTTCAGGATAAAAGGCATCCCCGTTTTCAATCTCAGTATCGACAATGGTTAATTCAAGACGATCGGTAAACATCATAGCGTTGGTAAACACTTTTTCGCCGCCTATCACCCAAATGGTATCGAAGTTCAGACCGTGCGCAACGTTAGCACAATGCGTTAAGGCATCGTCTAAATTATGCACAATGTGTACATCATCATTGTCTTCTAGTCCCATTTTTTGAGCATAATCTAACTGAGTGGTGATGATGAAATTCACTCGGTTTGGTAGTGGCTTTGACCCCATAGATTCAAAGGTTTTACGACCCATAATGACAATACCTTTCATGCCACTATCAGAATATGGATCAGTTTCAGCGGTTGTTTTGGCTTTAAAATGTTTTAAATCTTCAGATATATGCCAAGGTAGCTCATTATTTTTACCAATACAACGGTTGTTGCTAATGGCCGCTATTTGAGCAACTTGGGTATGCGCGTAACTCATGAGGATGTCCTTATATGCAAATATGTTTATTATGCTTTATAGCTACGTTATTGGTTCAAGAGACCCTAGTTTAACTACTTTCATGGTTATTAAATAGTGTCCGTCACAAGAACAGTGTCTGTCACAAGGATAGCGCCTGTTACAAGGCATCGGACCGATTTTAAACCGCGACAGGAGCTTTGATAGCGGGGTGAGACTCATAACCCTCTATCATAATGTCATCAAAAGTAAAACTAAAAATATCTTTAACCTCAGGGTTTAACCACAGTGTTGGCAACGCGTATGGGGTACGTGATAACTGCTCATTAACTTGATCGATATGGTTTTGATATAAGTGACAATCGCCACCTGTCCAAACAAATTCACCGACCTCTAAGTCGCATACTTGAGCAATCATATGCGTAAGAAGTGAGTAGCTGGCAATGTTAAAAGGGACACCCAAAAATAAATCGGCCGAACGCTGATATAACTGACAAGATAATTTGCCGTCTGCGACAAAGAATTGAAATAAAGTATGGCATGGGGGGAGCGCGACTTGATTGGCTTCAGCAGGATTCCAGCCAGAGACAATCAATCGACGTGAATTGGGATTGTTTTTAATCTGCTCAACCACGTTTTTGATTTGGTCAACACCGTCTTGATTATAGTTGCCCTTAGCGTCTTTGGTTGCACCATAATTACGCCACTGATGACCGTAAATAGGACCAAGATCACCCTCAGGACGCCCAAAGCGTGCCGTTTGCTCTGCAGTGGACCACTCATTCCAAATGCGGACCCCATTATCTTGCAAGTACTTAACATGAGTATCACCACTTAAAAACCAAAATAGCTCATAGGTAATAGATTTCATATGTACTTTTTTGGTGGTTAAAAGCGGAAAACCATCGTTTAAATCAAAGCGCATTTGCGCCCCAAAGTGACTGCGTGTGCCCGTACCCGTACGGTCGCCTTTTTCAGCACCATGATCGCGAACATATCGGATCAAATCAAGATAAGCGGCTTCATTTTTGGTTGTTATCATAGTTGCAGTAACCGAATAATAATACCTGTTCTAAAAAATAACCTATCCTTGTCAAACTCGCCCACCCTACTACTGGTAGCGTTTGCACTGGTTTTGCTTAATAGGTTAATTTTCATACTTGGTATAAAATATAATCTTTAAAAATTCAGAAGTATCGTTATATCTGATAGCTTATTTAGGGTCTGTTGAACATTCAAATATTAGGACTGCTGATAGCTAAAATTGTTCCAAACTAGGCATAAACCGACGATAATGTCTAGACCTTAGCTAGGTTTATAACAACGTTTGGGGTAATTTTAGCATCAGCCCTACGGGGCGGGGCTATTTTTTGTCAATATATTGTGAAATTTTCTAACTTAGAATAACTAAGTGTCTAAAATTTCCCTGCATATTGACTAAAAAATAACTGCCGCCAGTTCCATATTTGAATGTTCAACAGACCCTAACATATTTTAATCAGTAAATAGCTACTTTATAGCGCGTTAAAACCTATTAGAGTATACGTCTTATCAAAGTAGGGATTGTTATTAGTTGGTTGCGTATTTGCCCCAATCGTACACTTGGCGGCGATAAGCCAATACCATAAGCACGATACCAATGATAATCATGGGTAACGTGTATAGTTGACCTTTACTCATCCAGCCCATCAGTAGCTCGTAGCCTGGGTCCGGCTGACGGAAAAACTCAATCACAAAGCGGCTAATACCATAACATAGCATGAATAAAGCGGTGACCGCCATACGTGGGCGTGGTTTGGATGAAAACCACCATACAAAAATGAACGTCAGTAATCCTTCAGCTAAGGCTTCATAAAGCTGTGAAGGATGACGTGGCAAAAGATAGTTGCCATCTACTTGAGTCATCAGCGACTGCATGGCAGGGTTGGTGGTGATAAGCGCAGAGTCAAATTGTGCAGCTTGGGGGAAATAGGTTAACCAATTATAGCCGCCATCGGAGACACGTCCCCATAACTCGCCATTAATATAATTACCAAGACGGCCAAACAGTAGGCCCGTTGGCACACAAGGTACAATAAAATCGAGCACACTAAAAATCGGCTTTTTGTATTTTTTAGCGAAATATATCATGGCTAAGGCGACACCGACGAAACCGCCATGAAACGACATACCACCCTCCCAAACCTTTAATAGATAGGCCGGGTTTTGCAATAACTCACCGAATTGATACAACAGTACATACCCAATGCGACCGCCTAAAATAACACCGAGGGCACCAAAGAATACGAGATCTGATACCATGTCGGTGGTCCAGCCTTCACGTTTGGTACTGCGATACCACGCTAATCCATAGGCGGCGGCAAAGGCCAATAAGTACATAAAGCCATACCAATGCACCTGTATAGGTCCGAGTGATAAAGCTACTGGGTCAAACTGGGGATGAATCATCATGACATCAGTCTACATTGTTATTCGAATAAGCGTCATGATAACAAAAAATAGGAGATAGGGCATTAATCAGTGGACTAATTAATCTGTGCAACTAATTAATCTGTACGACTGATAAAACTATGCCGCTATATATCATGTGACAATGGCAATATTTGATAATATTGCCATAAAAAGTGCTCTTTTATAATTAAGATATAAAACTTTATATCGCAACTAACTCTTGTATATTATCGGCAGCCATTGTAGTGCCGCGTCCTTGCGCCACTACTTGACCACGCGACAGCACGGTATAGTTGTCTGCCAACTCTTCGGCGAATTCATAAAACTGCTCTACCAAAACAATCGCCATATTGCCTTGACGTCCGAGATCTTGAATTACGCGCCCTATGTCCTTAATAATAGACGGCTGAATACCCTCGGTAGGCTCATCCAAAATTAGTACGGTAGGTTCTGAAGCCAGTGCGCGAGCAATAGCAAGCTGCTGCTGCTGACCACCAGACAAATCACCGCCGCGGCGATGTTTCATCTCATCGAGCACCGGAAATATGTCATACAAATGTTCAGGCACTTTACTGGCTTTACGTTGAGAAAACTTGGCCATACCGATAAGAATGTTTTCTTCAACGGTTAAGGTTGAAAAAATATCCCGACCTTGAGGCACATATGCAAGTCCTGCGCGTACTCGCTGTTCAGGCGTAAGCTTGCTAATGTCTTTGCCATTTAAAATTATTTCGCCCGACTTAATAGGTAAAATGCCCATCAAGCATTTAAGTAAGGTAGTTTTACCAACGCCATTGCGCCCAAGTACCACACTACACTCGCCAATTGGCGCCATAAATGACACATCTCGTAAGATATGGCTGCCGCCGTAATATTGATTTATAGCATTAACTTCTAACATATAAACGCCCTAAAATTTATGAATACAATGCTGTTTCTTCTCTAACCAAAGTAGGTGATTCCTACTTATTGACTAGCTTTTCAGACTAGTTTTCTAGACCAGCTTTTTAAAAAGCTTTTTTGTCAAGCTTTGTTGACCAGTTTAATTAGCGACCCAAATAAGTTTCAATCACCGCCTCATCGTTTTGGACTTCATCCAAAGTACCTTCAGCTAATATAGCCCCATTGGCCAGTACGGTTACTTTTTCGCTGATGGCGTCAATAAAGGTCATGTCATGCTCGACCACGACTAAGGTGTGGTCTTTTTTTAATCGTAAGCACAATTCAGCAGTGTGTTCTGTTTCTGCATCTGTCATGCCCGCCACTGGCTCATCAAGTAAGATGAGCTTTGGGCTTTGCATTAATAACATACCAATTTCAAGCCACTGCTTTTGTCCATGTGACAGCAAACCTGCAGGCTTATTAATCATGTCATGCAGACGAATCTGATCCAATGTTGAATCTAACGTGTTTTGGGTATCGGCATCCATCTTGGTAAACCAACTTTTTGATACACGCTTATCTTTTGGCGCAGCAAGCATGAGATTATCTAGCACGGTAAAGTTTTCAAATACCGTGGGTTTTTGAAACTTACGTCCAATACCTGCTTCGGCAATTTGCTCCGTCGACAAAGTCGCTAAGTTATGTACTTGTCCAAAGAATGCACTGCCTTCTGTAGGACGTGTCTTGCCTGTAATGACGTCCATCAACGTCGTTTTACCCGCCCCATTAGGACCAATAATACAGCGAAGCTCACCTTCTTCAATGTATAACGATAGATCGTTTAGCGCGCGAAATGAATCAAACCACACACTCACATTTTCAAGATATAGGGCAATACCGTGGCTCAAATCAGGCCCCGATTTGGGTACGGGATGCACAAGGCCATCTATTCCGGTTCCAAAGTCCTCATCGATAAGAGGGTCATCCGCATGGCCAGTCATCGCCGTAACCGATTGCACCGGTTGAGTTTTAGTCGCCTGACTGACCGTATCTTTAGCAGCCGTTATGTCTTGAGTGGACGGTATCGTAGACAAATTATTATTCGCTCCGTTATTTGTTGAGACAGTGCTACTTTGATTGCTGTTTTCGATACTGGCATTAGGTGTTATGGATGGTTTAGACATTATTCCTTCTCCTTTTTAAAGCGGTCCAGTAGGCCGATAATGCCATTGGGTAAAAACAGCGTCACAACCACAAACAATCCCCCTAGTATCAATAACCAGAATTCAGGGTAGGCGACAGTAAAATAGGTTTTAATGGCATTGACAGCGCCTGCACCAACAATAGCGCCTATTAAAGTACCGCGTCCGCCAGCGGCTACCCACACGGCCATCTCAATAGAGTTCACCGGATTCATCTCACCTGGATTAATAATACCTACTTGAGGTACATACAGTGCGCCTGCGATACCCGCAATCACTGCTGAAAGTACCCAAGCCGATAGCTTATACCACAGTGTACGATAGCCTAAATATTGCAAACGGTTTTCGCTGTCACGAATGGCACCCAGCACCCGTCCATAAGGCTGATTCATCAAATAACGCAATCCAAGGTAGGATAACAATAGCGCTAAAGCCGTCACAAAGCACAACATGGCACGGGTAGATGCTGCGGTAATGTCGTAACCCAGTAAAGTGGTAAACCCAGTAAAGCCGTTATTACCGCCAAGCCCAGTTTCATTACGAAAGAACAGTAGAGCGGCGGCATAGGTCATGGCCTGAGTAATGATAGAAAAATAAACTCCTTTAATTTTGGATCTAAATGCAAAGAAACCAAAAATAAACGCTACCAAACCTGGTACTAAGACCACTAAGGCCATCGCCCACCAAAAGTGCTGTGTGCCCGCCCAATACCATGGCATTTCAGTCCAGCTTAAAAACCGCATAAAATCAGGAAGACCTGGTCCAGCTGTTTCCCGAGTAAGATACATACCAAAGGCATAACCGCCTAAGGCAAAATAAAGACCGTGTCCCAAGCTTAGGATACCTGCATATCCCCATACCAAATCTAGAGCAAGTGCCACCATGGCCAAGGCCATAATTTTGCCGATAAGCGTTATCCAATATGCAGATAAATGTAGGCTTGAGGTTTCTGGCATCAAGTGCAGCCACGGTAAAATCAGTAGTACTAAAAAACATAATCCAATCAATATAGAGTTACGTGGTGAATCAGACAGTAGTTGAGTAAATCGCATGATGTTTTCCTTAATCCACAAAGCGGCCTTTTAGGGCGAATAAACCTTGTGGACGTTTCTGAATAAACAGAATCACAAGAACCAATAACACAATCTTAGCCAATACAGCGCCGATACCGATTTCAAGCGCAGTACCACTAATGCCAAGACCTAGAGAAGCTAAAACAGCACCCCAAACTTGACCAACACCGCCTACCACGACGACTAAAAATGCGTCGATAATATAGGTTTGTCCTAAATCTGGGCCCACATTACCTACTTGCGCCAAAGCACAGCCTGCAAGTCCAGCTAAGCCCGAGCCAAGACCAAACGCAAGCATATCGATGCGAGCGGACGGGATACCAACCGCACGCGCCATTTGACGATTCTGAGTAACCGCACGAACAAACAATCCAAAGCGGGTTTTGTTGAGTAGGTAGATTAAAAGCGCCAAGACGATTACGGTAAAGCCGATAATCGCAATACGGTTGTAAGGTAGCGATAAGCTTGCCGACACTTGATATGCACCGCTTAGCCAATCCACATTACTCACCTCGACGTTTTGCGCGCCAAAGGTCATACGTACTAGCTGCATTAATATTAAGCTAATACCGAACGTAGCAAGCAGGGTTTCAAGCTCTCGTCCGTATAAAGGGCGAATCACAATACGTTCGATGATCATGCCGATAATGGCACTGACCAAAAATGCGACAGGTATTGCAGCAATGAGATACCAGCCACTCATACTGGGTAAATAGGTTTGAAACAGGTTTTGTACCACATACGTTGCGTAAGCCCCGATCATAATCAGCTCGCCATGAGCCATATTAATTACGCCCAGCAGGCCGAAAGTAATTGCTAGACCAAGTGCTGCCAATAGCAAGATACTAGCGGTACTCATACCGGTAAACAAATGACCCGCCCACGTACTGATCTTGATGCGATTGGCAACGCTGCTCTCTGCGCTTATCAAAGCCGCTTTTAAATCAGCGGATAAGGTGTCATCTTTTAGTGCATTTTGAATATTTACCAAGACTTGTGGGCTGTCGCTTTTTGACAACACATTGACTGCAGCAAGCTTGGTGGCTTCATCCCCTTGTTTAAAATCAATACGGGCTTGAAGCTCAGCCAATGCGTCGGCGACCTTACTATTGCTCTCTGAGGCAGCGGCAGTTGTGATGGTAGCCGGATCTACTTGATTGATATTTTCAGATAATATTTCTACGGCTTCTAAGCGTTGAACTGGATTTTCTGAATTGAGTTTTGCTTTGGCTTGTCCAAATATTAGCGCTGAGCGCAGTGTATTGGTTAAAGTCACTTGCGATAAGTCATTTGGCCAGTCGCTGGTTTCTTGTCTGTCTGGATAGGTAAACAGCTGATCGTCACTATTTAATAGGTACGTTTGGCCGCCGTTTCCTTGGTATAACTCATCGTTACTAATAAGCTCAACCAAAGTGTCTAAGTTTTCAACAGAACCTGGCCAGTCATTTAGCATAGCTTGACGCTGGGTAAAGTCTCCTGCGACGAATTGCTCAATAGCATCCTGATCAGTATTTATATTGCTTTGCGAATTTAAAGCTTCTGTAGCGCCATCCGCAGCGGGAGTCGTTAAAGACTGCTCGTTTTGCTGCATAACATTGCTATTGGGTGTATTCACCATGTCTGAAGTGATAGTCGCAGTATCAAGAGGTAGCGAGTTTTGTTGCTGATCAGCATTTGACGCTACAGCATTTGACGCTTCACTGCTACTTGCATAAGCTGGCGCGATACTTAACGACAGGCTAACGCAAACAGCCGCAATTAATATGAGTACCCATAAACAAAGGTTTACCAATGGGGTTATCAACCCTTGTTTATGCATCTTATATCTAGAGTGAAACGACTGATTAAAGTCTCTAAACGGACCGGCTGTGACAATTTTTAATGAAATGGGTTTTTTAGTGATTGTCTTTAGTAGGGCAGGTGTTGGCTGTAAAATGGAAGGTAACATCTTTAACGGCTCCATAGCGATTTTAAAATCGATGCACCCTAATGCATTCAAACCATAACTTAACTGCGTTTAAGCTGACAGGATTACAACTAACGTCAATTAAACTAAGTAGAAGTCGAGATAAATGCGGTAATTTGGATGCGCCGGGTACCAATAGAAGAAAGCTATATAACAAACTATAAACAAAAGCTTTTTGATGCATCGTTTATATAATGGCTTACTTTGCTTACTTTTATCAGGTGTTTAACGGATAGCCATACATTTGGCTATCCGCGCTATATAAAAGGTTAGGTTTTATGATAAATACGACATTTGCCGACTTACTTATGTAGCATAGTTTCTAAGGCTATGCTGGCACGAGTTATTTTGGAATGTACTGGCTCCAAGGCTCAGCACGAATCACCTCAGGCGTTTTGTTAATCACATCAAACTGACCGTCTGCACGGATCTGACCAATCATAACCGGCTTCCACAAATGGTGGTTCTCTTCATCCATTTTTAGTGTATATCCAGAAGGGGCATCAAAGGTTTGACCGCCCATGGTCATACGTACTTTATCAACATCCGTGCTGCCTGCCTCTTCCACCGCTTGCTTCCACATGTTGATACCCACATAAGTGGCTTCCATAGGATCGTTCGTCACGACTTTTTCGGCATTTGGTAAGTTTTGATCCAGTGCAAACTTCTTGTACTTAGATGTGAAATCGTTGTTTGCAGGGTTTTTGATCGACATAAAGTAGTTCCATGCCGCCAAGTGACCTTGTAATAAGCTGGTGTCAATACCGCGTAGCTCTTCTTCACCTACTGAGAAAGCCATGACTGGAATGTCAGAAGCTTCGATACCTTGGTTGGCAAGCTCACGATAAAACGGTACGTTAGAATCACCGTTAATGGTTGAGATCACCGCAGTTTTCTTGCCAGTTGCAAATTTCTTAACGTTAGATACGATGGTTTGATAGTTGCTAAATCCAAATGGCGTATACTCTTCCATGATGTCTTCTTCTGCCACGCCTTTAGATTTTAGGAAAGCTCGTAAAATCTGATTGGTAGTACGGGGATAAACATAGTCAGTACCTAGTAATACAAAACGCTCGGCGCTACCGCCCTCTGGACTCATGAGATATTCGACCGCTGGAATGGCTTGCTGATTTGGCGCAGCGCCCGTATAGAAGATGTTTTCTGACTGTTCTTGACCCTCATACTGAACAGGGTAGAACATCAACCCGTTAAGTTCTTCAACAACAGGTAATACAGACTTACGTGATACAGATGTCCACCCACCAAAAATAACATCTACTTTATCTTGCGTTAACAGCTGACGCGCCTTTTCAGCAAACAGTGGCCAATCAGAGGCAGGATCAACGACAACTGGCTCAAGCTGCTTACCAAGCACACCACCATTGGCATTAATTTCATCAATAGTCATTAAGGCGGTATCTTTTAGCGAGGTTTCAGAGATAGCCATGGTGCCTGATAAAGAATGTAAAATACCAACTTTAATCGTATCGCCATCCGCTGCAGGTTCGGTCGTCTTGGTCGTTTCTGTAGTCGCTTCTGGCTCAGCTTCTGGAGCTGCTGTCTCTGCTGGTTTTTGACAACCAATAAGGCTTAGGCTGCCCGCTATCGCCACTGCCATCAAAGACAGTTTAGAGTTAAAAATGTTATGTTTGCTGTTTTGTTGATTAAAGTCATTTAAGGTGGTTTGAACAGACATGAAGAGCTCCTAAATTTTGAATTTGAGTTATCAGTGCGTTTGAGGCACAACTGTATTTAATAATTCAATATCTGTGCCACCTTAATAACGTATTTTTTATCCATAATGAGCGCAATTATTAAATAAACTGCACCAAATTGAACAAATAGTTTGATAATTGCACTACTTTTAAGTTATTTAGCGTTTAAAAAAAGCAGTAAATCCATGAACAATGTCTAATAATCAATTTATTCAAACATTTAGGGTTTCAGATATTCAGGAGTTTCAATATATTGCGTTTTTCAAATCGCATTGGTGGAGAGGCTTAAAATAGACAGGCCATTCAAATTCAAACCTTTTGAGTTTGTCAATAACAGTGATAAGGTTTAAGACCTATAGACAATATAAAATGTTCAACAGACCCTAATTAAGTCAGCTTAGCGAGGTCAAAACCATCAATGTTTAGTTTTTATATGACTCTAATCATCAAAAAGGATAAGTTATGTGTATTGTTGCCATAGCGTGGCAGTTATTTGAGGACATGCCACTAGTGCTGTTGTCTAATCGTGATGAATTTTTGGCGAGACCTACGACTAAGGCACATCAATGGGAAGATGCGCCCATATATGCGGGGCGAGATGATAAAAGTGGTGGAACGTGGCTAGGTATTCATCAACAGCAGACCAAAAGTGCAGATAGCATTGGGTATCAAAATGGCCGCTGGGCCGCTGTATTAAATTTCCGTGATGGGGTGCAGGCTAGTGCTGATCAGCGCTCACGCGGCGAGTTAGTGACTAACTTCTTAACAAGCACATTATCGCCTTTAGCATACGCCAGACAATTAGATCAGCAAGCTTACGCAGGATTCAATCTTATCATTGGTAATGATAAACAAGCGGTATTGGTGAACAATAGAGGCTTTCCACCAACGGCACTACATAATGGATTACACATTATTTCAAACGGACAACCCGATGAAGCGTGGTTTAAGTCTGAACGGTTACGTGGCCGAGTCAGACAAGAAGTGCTGCCATTAATCAGTGAAAGTATAGAACGGCATCAAGGCGACTTTAGCTATTGGCAACCCGCCGCATTCTGGGTACTATCCGATACCCTTGAAGCACCAGGCGATCAATTACCTGATACGGGCATGCCACCTAAGCTTGAACAGTCGCTATCTTCTATCTGCATAGATACTCCCGAGATGCCTACCTATGGCACGCGTACTCAAAGTGTGTTAACCATACAGCGCGCTAAATCAGACGATACTCAGCTCGCCTCTTCTCTCAAACTGATATTAAACAGTCGCTCCTACGATCACCAGTCTGCGTAGAGATGATACAGGATGTCACTTAAAAGGTAGAAGAAATAGAAAAGGAATGAAAAGGTGGACAAACTATAGTGAACAAGTCTAAAAGAGTTACATGGCAGACGAGTGCAAGGGCTACTCACATAGGCTTACCGAGGTTAACACCGTAACCGTTTAGGTGTTCGACGACTATAAAAGGTCTTAAGTATCAATGATGCCTGAGCCCATAAAGAAAGGCCTGTACCAATAGATACAAGCCTTAAAATCACAATAAAATTATATAGAGTTGTCAAATCACACTGGAAGTAGATGATTTGTATTCTCAGGGAGAACCAACTCTTTTTTTAGTGGTAATTCGCGTGCCAGCTCTCGCAAAGCGCGGCGATATACCCCTCGTTTAAAATGAACAACTTGACCCAGCGGATACCAATAGCTCACCCATTCCCAATGGTCGAACTCTGGCTTGGCTGTGTCAAATCGAATATGTTGCGTATTCGGCTCATCTAGCTTGAGCAAAAACCACTTTTGTTTTTGTCCAATACACAAAGGATGCTGTCCATGGCGGATATAACGTTTGGGTAAACGATATCTCAACCAATTGTTAGTAGCAGCTAAAAGCTGTACATGTTTAGGATATAATCCAACTTCCTCCCATAACTCTCGATACATAGCATCAATCGGTGTTTCACCTGTATCTATCCCTCCTTGAGGGAATTGCCATGAGTTATGTCCAACACGTTTTGCCCATAGTACTTGACCTCGTGTATTTGCCAAGATGATACCGACATTGGCTCTAAAGCCGTCTGCATCAATCATGACTAAATCCTTAAAATAGCAATTATTAGATGTTTTAAAAATTATAAAAATAAATGTTATTAAAATATAAAATCAATCTTGTCTTTATTCATCATTCAAATTAAAAAAATACGCATAGTTATAACCATCATAAACAAACGTATAAAATACAAACAGACAGATTGATAATCATTACTTACTATTAAAGCAATAATTCAAGTTAAATGATAATATTATTTTGATATAAAATGTTTCATTAGGTTTACTTAGCTATTCTATCTTTGCAAAGCGTTATAATTGATTAAATTCAAGCAAAATCAATAAATTATAAAAGTTTTAAATAACGTATTTATGTCAGTAGCAAGACGATAGTTAAGATGGGTTTGGTTGCTAGAATTTATATCAGGGTATACACTGGTATCCCTGTTTATATGATTATATAAAGTCGATGCGACGTACCTAATATTATTTAGGTTTTAATTGGGTTTTAATTACATTTTAATTAGGCAAAGAAGTAAAGCCTAGTCAATCATGGTGATACTCTTATAAACACCCACTTAACAGATTAATAGAAGAGTATTTAAAATAAGTATTCATTACTTGTACTCATAAGCAGTACTTATGACAAGGAAGTCGAGATGCCAAAGCATATTTCTAAGCTATCTACCTGCTCCAATATAGATCACGCCTCTACGGATTTAACCAAAACGACTAATAAAGCTATAGCAAAGTCCATCATGGCGAATCGTCGTGATTTAGATGCTAACAATAAAGTTTATCCAACCATCAAGAAATTGTCGCAAGCTATATTAGCTGTAACAATGGCAGCATGTAGCACTGCCTATGCCAGTGAATACAGTAGCTTGACATTTTTTGGTGACAGTCTGACAGATGGGGGCTACTTCAAACCCACGTTATCGCAAGATAATGCAGGTCAATTCACCACCAACCCAGATAATACATGGGCAACCCCTTTCGCAGAGCAATTAGGCTTAACAGCTGTTCCTAATACGATAGGTACGAATAGCGCCGACGCCAATAGTGGTATTAATAACTATGCCATCGGCGGAGCGCGAGCGGGTGTTGATGTCCAAAGAGAGGGTATCACCGTGGCGTCTGCGCAAAGTCAATTGGATGACTATTTGTCCACCAATACCGTTGACAGCGATGGGCTATATACAGTGTGGATTGGTGCCAACGATTTATTATCTGTTGTGCAGGATTTGGGCAATGCCAATAGTATTATTACTGAGGCCACACAAGATCAGATTGGGATTATCCAGAGATTGGATCAAAATGGTGCCAACTATATTTTGGTACCTAATATACCTGATGTGGGTTTGACCCCTAATGCGATTGCAGGGGGAGAATTTGTACAAAACTTAAGCACTCAGTTTGCTACTCAGTACAACACAGCATTATATGATGGCGCTAAAGCAACAGGGGCCAATATTATACCTTTAGATACTTTCTCCCTGTTGCAACAAGTCTCTCAAGACTCCGCTGCATATGGCTATACAAATGTGACAGACAAGGCATGTGGAGAGGTTAGTTCTTTAACCTGTGGGCCAGACGACTTGGTTGAACCTGATGCCAATAACAGCTATTTCTTTGCAGACGGCATCCATCCTACAGGACGAGCGCACCGTATGATAGCCGACTTTGCAAGTTCTGTAGTGACCACACCAAGCCAAGTGGGCTTATTGCCCCATATTGCGACTCAGTCAGGTTTAGCAACCAGCAAGCGTGTACAAAATCACATCAATCAGCTTCAACAAGGGTCAATAACTCATAATGAACAAGGCCCTAAAGTATGGGCATCGGTAGATGTGAACGCACTTGATGTGGCAGGGTTCGAGAGTAGCGGGAATACGCAGCTACTACTGGGCGTAGACTTTCATCATAACAATATGCCACATGCTACTAGCGGTATATATGCGCGCATGGGTCAAGCAGAGCTAGATAGTAGCGTTCGATCAGGTATTAATAATATTGATTTTGATGAATTGGGCTTGGGGCTGTATCACCGACAAAACATTGCGAATATACAATTGAGTGCAGCCATAGGTTATGATGATTTGGATATGGATCTTAACCGTCAGGTTACCTTAGACAATTACACCCGCCAATATCAAACTGAAACAAGTGGCGAGCGGTATTTTGCCACCGTCCAAGCAGGCTATCCGATAAGCGTTAGCAACAAAGCGCAGTTTACCAATACCACGTTCACGCCTTATCTAGGGGCGTCAGGAAGTTGGGTGACACTGGATGCTTTTGGAGATGCGGATATGAGCGACCCCGTTGGCATGCAGTTTGATGAGCAAAAGTACGATACCGTGTATGGTGCCTTAGGGGTTAAGGCCAATACTTATGTGGATGATAACCTCAACCTGTTTGGCGATATTAGCTTTCAAAAGCAGATTGATGATGACCATGAAGAGCTCAAAACTCGCTTGAATACGGTCTCTGATATGATCTTTACAACGCCCACAGCGAGTATAGATGATGAAAGTATCGACGTCACGTTAGGCTTGGCGCGTAAATTTGATAAAATAATCGCCAGTGCGGGGGTGTCGCATGCCTCAGGTGATGATGATGAAGCGACGAGCGTATTTATTGAGCTAAGTAGTTCGTTTTAATCCATAAGTCCCTACTCTTCATATATTTATTAGCTAACTCACCAGCTAACTGTATATAGTAAATGTTTAAGTGATGCAAATAAAAGGTTAAACAGGGTACTGTCTAACCTTTTTGACGTTTATAATAGCAGTTATCTATAGTCAGCGAACTACTAGACGGTTACGGCGTTAACCTCGCTAAGCCTACTCCTGCCTTAGTATTAATTGCTACTTGCGCTCGGTTGCCTTGTAACCATTTTAGACTTCTTCGACTCTATTTAAGCTGGATTATCTTGTTTTGATTGTCTTATTCGATTTGCAGATTTTTTATAATAAGGCATAACAAAACTAAAAGACTTTTAAAGTTAATGGGTGTCTAACGGCTGCGCGTTTACTAAATATACTTGTTTAATTACTCTGACCAATTACGCTAACTAGGAATATTCTATGAATAACGACACTCCCAATCTTGAGCCAAAACAAATGCCATTACAAGGTGAGGTGACGTGGCAACAAGATAGACATTTTATTGGTACAGCGCCCTCAGGCAAACGCGTTAATATTGATGCCAATAAAGTTGAGGGCGCCAGTCCAATGGAGCTTATACTGTTGGGTTTGGGAGGCTGTGCAAGCTACGATGTGGTTGGTATATTAGAAAAAAGTCGCCAAAACATCAATGATGTGCGCTGCGAATTATCAGCAGTACGTGCAGATTCAGTGCCTGCGGTATATACTGATATTCATTTACATTTTATCGTTACAGGCAGCGACATCAAAGACAAACAAGTTGCCAAAGCAGTTGAGCTATCCGCAGAAAAATACTGTTCAGCAAGTAAAATGTTAGCCGCTGGAGGCGTGCATATAACTCACAGTTATGACGTTATAAACGGATAAGATAGAGTATTAAATTAAGCGCATAACAATGCCTATAGCATAGTCAGCGTCTCTTAAATCCGGTTGTCTTAAATATGGACGCATAAACTATCGAATAGAGGTCAGCATAATGACCCTTGTTTATAAAGAGCACAATGTCATAGTTGACCTATAAGCTTTATTATTAAATACGTATATAGCGATTAATCTTTGGCTAAAGATGAGTGTGCTTCACAGTTTGGTCAGTACACGCTAGGCTAGACAAGTAAAGCTAGACAACAAGTGAAGCTAGACAAGTAAAAGGAAAACACATGAGCTGGTTATTTACATTAATACCGAATTCTCCAAGTACCGCAATTTGGTCGATGATCATCGCCAGTGTGTTACCTCTGCTATTTGCCATCATCGCTAAGGCATTGGGTGGATTTAGTTTTAAAGACAACGCTCATCCCCGGGCACGGCTCAATCAGTATGAGGGGCATGCAGCACGCGCTAATGCAGCACAGCAAAATAGCTTTGAGAGTTTGCCTATATTTTTGGCAGCGGTGATTGTGTCGATGCTATTTTTTGTGCCGCAAATGGTGATTAATTATTTGGCAGTATTGTATGTATCGCTAAGGGTGTTTTACGGCATTGCTTATATAATAAACTTACCAACGCTTCGCTCTATTCTTTGGGGATTATCAATGGTGTGCTGTATTATGTTGTTTTATCTTTCGATAAGAATGGCGACTTAAATGTTGTCGATAAGAGATGAAGGTTGGCTGGTTATTTAAGCCTGAATTTATAAAGCCTAATTTTGTTGTTTTAGTAATTCAATAATCACTTGCTTTTCACGAATACGTTTGATTTTCTCCCATAAGGTTCTCGCTTCAGTGTAGCCTTTACTAAGCATACCTAGCCACTGTTTATATCGTCCAACCAATACGGTATCATTCTTAGCATCACCATTTAAAAATTCAATCTGATACGCTATCAGACTCTGCCACGCCAAATCGCGTTGCATACCATCTACTTGAGCGATCAAATCTGGTCGAGTCACTGCGCCACGACCTAACATAAGGTGTTCGGTATTGGATTTGTCTATACAGCTCTGAGCCTGTTCACGATTCCAAATTTCACCATTAGCAATAACTGGAATAGGAAGCTGAGTAAAGCGCTCAATTTTATCCCAGTACGCTGGCGGTTTGTATCCTTGCGTTTTGGTGCGGGCGTGTATCGTTAGCCAGTCTGCACCGCTATCTGCAATCGCACTTCTTATAGAGTCCATATTATCCGTATCGGTATAACCGAGTCGTATCTTTGCCGAAACTGGAATATTATTAGGTACTTTGTCTCGCACTGCGGCAATGATATCGCGCATTAACGCAGGCTCATCAAGTAGTACACTACCGCCGCGGTGATTGTTGACCGTCTTGGCAGGGCAACCAAAATTCAAATCAATAGCGGGTGCGCCCAGATCACATACAGCTAGCGCATTTTCACCCATCAGCTCAGGCTCGCTACCAAGTAGCTGTACATGAATAGGGGTACCACTTTGAGTTTTACTGTCCGTTTTGAGTTCTGGAACAAAGCGATAAAAAACATGGTTAGGCAATACATGCTGCGTGACTCGAATAAACTCACTCACTGACCAATCATAAGGACGCCCTAAATCACTGGCGATTTGGGTTAATATTTGTCGCATTAACGGGTCAGTAAGCCCCTCCATAGGCGCAAGTAAGCGTACAGGGGCTGCAAAAAACTGCTGAGCAAAACTAGGGTTGGTAAGAGACTGGTTAAAAAAGGACATAGAATTACATAAAGGTACAGGTAGATAATGGGATAATAGTAAGGGTATCTAACTTACTGATATTTAAACTATTGATGATTTTAGCAATGAACTATTATCTATTGATACAGGAGCTTTTAAAACCACGCTGTCTGAAAACAAATGGATTACTTGAAGGCCAACTTGAAGGCCAATTGAAATTTAAGACCCATAAATAACTTTTTTACCCGATTTAAGCCCTGATATTAAATTGCTAATATTATGGATATCGAGGTTACTTTGCGCTCTTGTACAAGCCACATATAATAAGCGTAATTCTTCAGGACTTACTTTGATGCCATTAGTGGTCACATCATAATAGAAGTCATCATCGAGCTGAACACTATCCCACTCAAGACCTTTGGCTTTATGAGCGGTAGAGATGACATAGTCTGCATCTCGAACATGCGTCAAGCTGTTTACGGCTTTGGTGAGTACATCGGTACCATGATCGTCAATAAGCTTTACTAAGGTTTTAAGATCACTCCCTTCATTCGTTTCAGCATAATCTTGCACATCGCCCCAGTTATAAAAATAAGCCAGCTCGGGAACACCGTATGCAGATTTTCCTGCCTTTAGGCTTTCAGCTGCTTTACAAAATTTAAGCATTCTATCAGAGTCAGCTTGCAAAGCGACTTTATGACCATTTTTGAGCCCAGTGAGCAATTGTGCCATGGCTGATGCATTGGTACGACACAATATGGCGTCTTTTTTACCTTTAATACCCAGCTTTTTGGTCGTGGATTGTTTATTCGGGTTTCCTTTTAGCGGCACCTCTTCTTGTAGCGCTTTTAAAAGCAAGTTTGCAACGTCTGCAATATCTTCACCAAAGCGAAATGATTGGGTCAATAGAGTTTGCGGTAAGGGTAGTTTTTTCATGGCGTTCACCGCCCCACGCCATTCATAAATTTGTTGGTGCGCGTCACCCACATAGATAACTTGACGGGGCTGCTGCGTCAATATCCCCATCATCAAAGGGTCTGCATCCTGTGCTTCATCAAATAAGATAAAGTCAGCGGGTATAGCAGGCTTGGAAAGTGCCCACATTTTTAAATAAATATCATGCCCTATACCTGCAGGGTGGCGGGAATCAATCGATTGCAACCAGCGCTTTTCAACAGCAGGGTAGAGAATCTCACGTAGCTGCTCTTCATCAGATTCATTTACCCAACTTGGAAACTGTAAATGTCTTGGCGCAGGGTAGCTTGCGTGTGTACTACAAAAATAGCTGACCGCATCACTGACAAATCGAGCTTGACGCGCGGGTGTCAATTGGACGTAATTGGTTTTTCCTTCAACTTGACGACGCACTTGGATGACTCTTAGACCTAAATCATCCCCCAAACGTTTTGGAGAAAAGCGGGGGAGGGATAATTTTGCAGTAATATCACGGGGGACATGACGGTAAGCAAGGGAGTGAAAAGTACGGCAATCCACATGACTGGGAAATTTTTGTTTGGCTTCGGTCGCAATGCCTTTGTTAAAGGCAAGATATAAACCGCGACCTCGCAACCGCTCACCAATAAGCTTAAGGGTAGTGGTTTTACCTGCACCAGCGTAAGCCACAACTTTGAACGACTTGCCATCCATTGCCATATTCAAAGCGGCCAATTGCTCATCTGTTGGGTCGCTCATATAAGCTGGCATTTGGTTTGACTGAACGTTTGCAAGCATGGTGTACCTGTTGATTAATTAGGGAGTACATAGGGCGGTATAGCGTGCGTTTACGTCAAAACTCGAAGGTATTGAGCCAGTTAAACGATCCGCCAAACATAAGAGGCTTCCTATGTTTAAGATATTTAAAGTCCACTGAGTCTTAAGTTCAATGATTTTAAGTTCAATGATTTAAAGTCCACTGAGTCTTGAGTTCGATGATTTTAAGTTCGATGATTAAATTCGATGCTTTCTTTTTTCTTTAACCAACACTTTCGCCATTAGCAGACCAAATTCGAATAACAAAATCATAGGTAGCGCGAGCAAAAACATAGACAGTACATCAGGTGGAGACAATACGCCCGATGCAGCAAAACAGCCGACAATGACGTAACGACGCTGATTAGATAAGGTAGCAACCGACACCACGCCTGTCAGCACTAAAATTAGCACCACCACAGGGATCTCAAAAGTGAGACCAAACAGCATGAGCATCTTAGTGACAAAGGTCAAATAGCTTTCAATATCTGTCATAGGAATGACGTTTGAGGGGGCAAATTTAATCAAAAAGCTTAGCGCGCGGCGTAAAACAATAAAGTAGGCGAAAGCAACCCCCGTATAAAACAGTCCAATAGAGGAGAGCAAAACAGGTACCGCAATGCGCTTTTCATGCTTATATAAGCCAGGGGCGATAAAGGACCAGATTTGATACAAAATAAAGGGTATGGCAATAAATATCGAAACCAATAACGTCAGACGAATAGGGGCGGTAAAGTTTGCGACAGGGTCAATCGCAATCATAGTGGACGTGGATGATAATATCTCAACCAAGGGTTCAGAGACAAAATCGTATAACTGTCTGGAAAATCCAACCAGTCCTAAAAACACAATACCGATGACGGCCATAATCTTAATAAGATGTGCTCTAAGCTCCACTAAATGCTCAGTGAGCGGCATATCCGTTAGTGATTCGGTTTCGCTCGTCTGCTCACCGTGATGGTTATGTGTATCGTAACTTTCCGGGCGTGACTGATTGTCTATAGCTGGCTGACTGGGCTCATACGATACTTTCACGTCTTGCGCTTTGGTTTTTTTATCCATCGAACTCATGAATCCACCTCATGGCTCGAAAGTGGCGTCTCAGATTTCGTCCCAGATAGCGTATGAGATATCGTTTGTGAGGTATTAGAAGCAGCATTCGTGTCTGTCTGATATAGCAAAGCGTCTGCTTTATTATTTGGCAAAAATGGCGCTGGCGGCCATCTCTTTTTTCGGTCGTAATCGCCTAATAAGAACCACATGTTTTCCCATGGTCGCGTCATTTCCAGCGCTGCTTCAACATCTGAGGGTTCATACGACCCATAGCTATAATCAGTTTCGGGAGGATGTAGAGTACTGTTGTCGCCGGTACGTTCAGTATCAGTCACTGATCCGATTTTAGATGTGGTCTCAGAACCGGTTTTAGATTTAGTATTAGATCCGATATCAGAGTCAATATTAGCGCTCATATCAGAGCGAATGCCAGAACGAATGTCAGAGTCAGAACCCGCTATTGTGCCCGCTGCTTGCGCCGTGGCTTTTAGTTGTGAGTTCTGCTGCTGCTCAAATTCGCGCATATTACCACGCATTTGAGCCATTTCTTTTTGCATTTCAGCTTCTGCTTTTTTGATTTTAGCAAGCTCAGCTTCCATCTGTTGGCGTGTTTCAGCCAAATCAAGTTCAGCTTCCATTTCAGCTTTTAACGTGCCTACCGTTCGGCGAAACTTAGCATAGTAAGTGCCTATGGTGCGAACCGCTTGAGGTAATTTTTCAGGGCCGAGTACAATGAGTGCAATGATACCAAGCACCATAAACTCATAAAAACTAAAATCAAACATAACCGCTTATTTTCCTATCACTGCATAAAAGCTAGGGTTAAATAAAACTCAATTAGGCTTGATAATCATCTGTTTTAACTTTTACATCATCGGCCCTGACACCGGTGTCGACTTTATTATTAGCATTATTAGCATTGCTATCGTGATCAATGATCTTATGATTATTAAGATGCGCCTCATCTTCATCTTTCACGGCATCTTTAAAGCCTTTGACCGCCCCGCCTAAATCTTTACCAGCGTTCTTAAGTTTCGCGGTACCAAAAATAAGAATGGCAATACCAAGAATGATCAACAACTGCATTGGAGATAAGCTCATAGTCTTGTCCTTTTATTTAATCAGCCCTTCATATGGAAGGTTTATTACCCTATGATACCTAGTAATCTGTATGACTAGGTACTATTAAAGTTAAACTATAGTCAGAGACCTACTAAACGATTACGGCGTCAGCCTCGCTAAGCCTATATGAGTAGTACTTGCGCTCGGTTGCCTTGTAACCATTTTAGACTTCTTCGACTATATTTTATAGGCTGTTATTATAAATCATGAAAATTATTGTATTATAGTCAGCGAAATACTAGACGGTTACGGTGTTAACCTCGCTCGCCCTACTATAGTAGTACTTGCACTCGGTTGCCTTGTAACCATTATAGATTTCTTTGACTATAAAGTGCGCCAAACCTTACTGTTTCGCTACGTTTAACTGTTTAGAGTCTAGTTACCCTAGGCGTATTAAACTGATATGTTCTAACTGATATATTCTAAACTGATACGTTCTAAACTAATTTGTTCTAAAGCTTGCTAGTGCGTTTTAGTTTAGGTTTACTGAGTGCGGCTATTTTTTTCATCAATACCAGATATACCAAAGCGCCGTGCTAATTCTTCCAAAATACGATTTGAGTCGATATCAAACCATGCCAAAGTCACTAAGGTATGAAACCAAACATCGGCAATTTCGTAAATTAAGTCTTGTTCTAGTGCCGGCTTGTCTGTGCCTTTTTCATTTAATAAACCGCTGTCAACTAATAAGCCACTATCCTGTAATTTATTATCTTTAAGATTATCATGATGCGTAATCTTTAAGGACTGGTTGGCCATATTCAAATCTTTTGCTGCGATGATGGTTTCAACCGCTTCTTCGCCCACTTTCTCTAAGATATTATTTATGCCTTTGGCATATAAACTTGCCACATAAGAAGAATCTGCGTCTGCTTGTTTGCGTTCAGCCAGGATTTGGTCTAGATGACTAAGAATTGAGGCATGATCAATGTTTTGGCGTAAATGGTCACGAACGTTATGAGTCGAGGCCTCATTCATTAACGCATCGGGCATGACGCCGAAAGGTTGTTTGTTTGTGCTGGCAGCATCGTTCTCGTCCCCATGCTTATCATTTTGGTTCTTATGGCCATAAATGTCATTTGGGTCTTTTAAAACGGGGGCGTCTATTAGCCAATCGGGCGCATGAGAGGACAAGTCTAGTTTACGATAAAAGCAAGATTTGCGTCCTGTATGGCAGGCTATATCACCTATCTGTGTTACTTTAAGAATAATGACATCAGCATCACAGTCTAAATAAATATCATGCACACGCTGCGTATGTCCTGAGGTTTCCCCCTTGTGCCAAAGTTTAGCGCGCGAGCGAGAATAATACACCGCAGTTTTGGTCTTAGCCGTAAGCGCTAAAGCATCACGGTTCATCCAGGCCATCATAAGGATGTCATTAGTAACATAGTCCTGTGCAATAGCAGGCACTAACCCAGCTGAATTAAAGCTAACCGCGTCGAGCCATGATGAGTTTTTATCATAGGTATCCACAGGTTGAAGGGCAGTATTAGACATAAAGTATTCTCTAATAGATCAGGTTTTAGTTATCATTTTTTAACGAGCCTAGGGCGTGTCTTCAATTGGATTATGTGGCTAAAAATTAGATAGATTTTTGTCAATCAAGGATAGTTTCGCAGATAATATACATATATTAACTTGAAATTAGACACAGTTTAGCGAAGTTATAGTCATTTTTAGCCCATAAATTATAAAGCTTCAAATGAAGACACGCCCTAGTATATAGGTTTATAAGCATTTCATCACTATAGAGATTGCGTTTTATAAAAAGCTTTTGATGAGGTGACATGACTATATAAGCAACAACTTATAAATAAGTAATTCAATAAAAAGCATAGGGCAGTTTATATAACTGTATATATACCTGTTCATAAGAGGCAAATAGTATTGGTTAATATATTGTTTTCTGATACAATACGCGTTTCCCACCTCAAGGCAGTGTTATTTAAGGTCTATTTGCTCTAATTTTATATAGCAAAACGCTATAAAAATAGCTTAAAAGACGCCCTATATACACTGACGAACAGGTTTTCCCTTCGCTGTTATAGGTCGGTGTTTAAATAGATTACAAGGATATTATGTTAATCCTTGATGAGAGATATTAATAAAGTCATATTCATTGGCTCATATTAATAAACCTATTTTGATAAACTGACATTAACAACAAAGAATAAGAGGTTCTTATGAAAGTTAAAATGAAAACTAAAAGCGGTGCTGCTAAGCGTTTTAAGAAAACTGCTAATGGCATCAAGCGTAAGCAAGCGTTCAAACGTCACATTCTGACCAAAAAGTCTCCTAAACGTATCCGCCAATTACGTGGTACTAAGATGGTACACGCTGCTGATGTAGCTGCGGTTCGCCGTATGTGTCCTTATTTATAAACCCATTTAATTCAACGATCTTATATTAGTCATTATTAATTTATACATTATTGATCTATGTAAGTTCTGGCAAAAAATATTATTAGGAGTATCTTATGGCCCGTGTAAAACGTGGTGTTCAAGCAAACCGTCGTCACAAAAAAATCTTAAAGCGCGCTAAAGGTTATTATGGCGCTCGTTCAAGAGTTTATCGTGTCGCTGTACAAGCAGTTACTAAAGCTGGTCAATATGCATATCGTGATCGCCGTAACAAAAAACGTACTTTCCGTCGTCTTTGGATTGCACGTATTAATGCTGGTGCACGCTTAAATGGTTTAAGCTATAGTCGTTTTATTAATGGCTTGAAAAAAGCAAACATCGAAATCGATCGTCGTGTATTAGCCGATATCGCTATGCATGATGCTGCTGCTTTCACAGCACTAACCGAAAAAGCAAAAGCAGCTTTAGCTTAATTAGCATTTTATAGATAGTAATTAAACTATTGTTGTTTTCGTATTGAAAGAAGCCATCGTATCGATGGCTTTTTTCGTTTGATTTGCTTACAATTAAGCACGTGGTTCAATACAGATAATTAAAACGACATTCAGCAATACTATTATGCGCCACACCCTGCATGCATTAATATAATTCTTTATTCACTAAAGATAGCTTATACAACTGATACAACACAATACGACTGATACAACAAAAGACGCTCATCACATTAGACGTTCATATTGTTGTTTTCACATCCAATAATTTTAAAAGAATGACCTTAGCTAATAATTCTGAGAACGCTTACATGACTCAACCTGACAGCACAACAAACCAAGACTCTAATCCGGCCTCTGAACCAACACGCAGTTTGACTGATCTTATAAACGATTTACCACGTTTAAGCGATGTCTTAAATGAATTAAATGAAGACGACCTACAGCATTATGCGAACGCTGCACAAACAGCTGTTGAGCAGATTGTAACCAGTTCAGACTTACAACAAATGCGTGTCAATTTAACGGGTAAGAAAAGTGCGCTTACCGGTTGGTCAAAGCAAATGGGTAAGCTTGATGCCGAGCGTAAAAAAGCAGTCGGTGGCTGGCTACATCAAGTACGTACCAAAATTAATGATGCGCTCAATATGCAGCAGCAAGCCCTTGAAAAGGCAGCATTAGAAGCTAAGCTAAATGCCGAGCGTATCGATATCACCCTACCTGCACGCGGTCAGCAAAACGGCCAATTGCATCCTGTAACGATGACAGCCCAGCGTATGCAGCAGTTCTTTATGCAAGCAGGCTTTAATGTCGCCACAGGCCCAGAGGTAGAGAGTGATTATTATAATTTTGAAGCCTTAAATATTCCCTCGCATCATCCTGCGCGCGCCATGCACGATACTTTTTATTTTGATGCACACTATCTACTGCGTACACATACCAGCCCTGTGCAAATTCGTACTATGGAGCAAGGTGAGCCGCCTATCCGTATTATCTGTCCGGGCCGCGTATATCGCTGCGACTCAGACCAAACCCATTCTCCTATGTTCCACCAGCTTGAGGGATTGATGGTGACTGAGCATACAACATTTGCTGAACTAAAAGGTCTAATAAATGAATTTTTGGAAGCCTTTTTTGGTAAGCAGTTAACGGTTCGTTTCCGCCCCTCTTTTTTCCCGTTTACAGAGCCCTCTGCCGAAGTCGATATATTAGATGACAATGGTAAATGGCTTGAGGTAATGGGGTGCGGCATGGTGCATCCAAAAGTTTTGACTAATTGCGGTATAGATAGCGACAAATACACAGGGTTTGCATTTGGTATGGGAATTGAGCGCTTTGCAATGTTGTATTACGGCATCGATGATTTGCGTCTATTTTTCCAAAACGATGTCCGCTTCTTACGCCAGTTTGGCTAAGCTTATCTTTTAAAATATATAATAAAACTGAAAATTCTTTCGAGTATTCTATGAAAATTAGTGAACAATGGTTACGTCAGTGGGTAAATCCTAATAACAACACCCAGCAGTTGGCTGACCAACTGACTATGGCTGGCTTAGAAGTTGATGCAATTGAATCCGTAGCGGCTGATTTTAGCGGCGTTGTAGTCGGTGAGGTCATATCGGTTGAGCCGCACCCCGATGCTGACAAATTGCGTGTTACTCAGGTAAATATTGATACAAATGAGCCTTTACAAATTGTCTGCGGTGCACCAAACGTCAAAGTGGGGATGCGCGTACCTGTTGCAACGATAGGCGCTAAATTGCCCACCGAAGATGGCAAAGGGTTCAAAATTAAAAAAAGCAAATTACGCGGCGTGGAGTCCCAAGGTATGCTATGCGGCGCCTCCGAAATTGATTTGCCTGATGTGGTTGATGGTTTGCTTGAATTAGCAGAGGATGCGCCCATTGGTGAAGATATTCGTCAGTATCTTGGGTTAGACAATCAGATTTTAGACATCTCTATCACCCCAAATCGCGGGGATTGTTTTAGCGTACGCGGTATTGCGCGTGAGATAGGCGTCATTAATAATTTAGCTGTAAATGGGCCTGAGGTAACTGCATCGGTGTCCACTACAAACATCAGCCAAGCGGTTAACGTTACTGCTACCGATGCCTGTCCTCGCTATCTTGCGCAACCTGTTCATAATATTGATCGCAGTGTAGATACCCCAGAATGGATGCAAAATGCTTTATTACAAAGCGGTCATCGTACGCATAACTTTTTGGTAGATGTTACTAATTATGTGTTGCTAGAACTGGGTCAACCGTTACATGCTTTTGACGCTGATAAAATTGTCGGTGACATCACGGTACGATTGGCGACGAAAGAAGAAACGGTTGAGCTGCTAAATGAGCAGACGGTTACACTAAAAGGTGACGAGCTTGTTATCGCTGATGATAAAGGTATCCTTGCGCTCGCTGGTATTATGGGCGGTAAGCGTAGCAGTGTCACTGATACGACAACTAATATTGTGATAGAAAGTGCGTTCTTCTCACCTCTTACTATCGCAGGCCGTGCGCGCCGGTTTGGGCTACATACCGATGCCTCCCAGCGATTTGAGCGTGGGGTAGATTTTGAGCTACCTTTACACGCTCTGAATCGCGCTGTGAATATTATTACCACGGTTGCAAATGCTCAGGCAGGCAATATCACTACCGCTGAGCACGTAGATAAGCTACCAAAACGTACCGCTGTCATGCTACCGTTGAGTAAAGTAAAAGATGTCATTGGTATAGATATACCAATAGATCGAATCATCGAGATCCTAAAAGCTTTAGATATCAACGTCGAACAATCCGAACAAGCCGACGGTGCAGTGGTGCATTGTATGCCGCCAAGCCACCGTTTTGATATAGAAATCAAAGAAGACTTAATCGAAGAGATTGCACGTATTTATGGCTATGATAATATTCCAAGCGTCTTACCTAAGCTTGGGGTAGATATGCGTTATGATGATACTGCTGACTTAACGCATCGATTGAAACTTAAGATGGTTGATGCAGGCTATATGGAAGCAATCAGCTTTAGTTTTAGTGATGAAAAAATTGAGCACATACTCGACGATTCTAGATTAGGTAATGTATTGGCATTAGCCAATCCAATTTCGTCTGATCTGGCCGTCATGCGCCGTACATTATTATCAAGTCTTCTACCTTGTGTGCAGTATAATTTAAACCGTCAGCAGACCCGAGTACGTTTTTTTGAAACGGGGTTAAGTTTTGTAGGTGCAACTATTGATGAGTTGGTGCAAACCACAAGTATGGCGATAATAGCCACAGGTGATGTTTACCCCGATCAAGCGCATAATAATCGGGAGATGGACTTTTTTGATCTCAAAAATGATGTTGAGCAGCTGTTGCCAAGCACAATTGATGAGTCAAGAGTAAGCTATCAGCGTAGCGAAATGTCTTTTTTACATCCTGGACAAAGTGCTGAGATATTTATAGATCAGAAGCGTATTGGTTGGTTTGGTCAGCTACACCCAAATATCGCGCAGGCATTTGATCTACCAAGAACATGGGTAGCACAGTTAGCGCTGACACCGATTTTAGAATTAGCACGTGAAACCAATAGTATCCAAAGTCCTTCAAAATTCCCTCAAGTACGACGAGATATTGCGTTTTTAGTTGATGCAGATATTCCGCGTCAACAGCTATCCCATACCATACGTGAAGCAGGTGGTGCGCTACTACAGCAACATTGGTTATTTGATGTCTATCAGGGTGAGCACACGCCAGAAGGTAAGCGCTCAGTTGCTTTTGGTCTAGTTTGGCAAGATTATGCGCAAACTCTATCTGATGAGGTGGTAAATAAAGCCATGCAAAACGTTGTGACAGCGCTTCAGGACGAGCACGGTGCACAATTAAGAGACAGTTAGACTTGTCTTTTAATTAATTTTGTGATTAGTTATACTAAAGTTTATGGCAGGAAGCTATAAACTTATTGCTTAAAAAAATAATCTAATTTAAACTTAAAAATTAATGATTTAAACGAAAAGGAAGACGTAGTCATGACACTGACAAAAGCAGATATTATTGAGCATTTGGTGGATAAGTTTGGATTCACTAGACAGCAAGGGCGAATGCTGGTTGATTCATTTTTTGATGAGATATACGATAATTTGATAAACGGTAAAGATGTCAAGTTATCAGGGTTTGGCAACTTTATTTTAAAAGATAAAAAGAGCCGACCTGGTAGAAACCCTAAGACTGGTGAAGAGGTCGAAATTTGCGCGCGTCGTGTGGTTACGTTTAAAGCTGGACAAAAATTACGCCGTCAAGTAGATGAAAAGCAGTTGGTTGCTGAGTAATTAGATTGGAATCCAATAAACACTTTAATGATTTATTAAATAAATAACTACTTGAGCATCAAGCCGATTGTTTGAAGCCCAGTTGTTATAAAACCTATGTACTAGAAACCCAATGCATAGAAATAAAGCACCATAAAAAAGAGAGCCTTTAGGCTCTCTTTTTTATTGACTGCTATAGAATATCTAGTTGTTATATAAAATTATCATTTAATAAACAACTAAATATTCAGATATAGCTTATTGAGCAACAACTGTTTCTTCTTCAACAACAACTTCGTCAGTTAGAGTAACATCATCAGCAGCGTCCATAGCATTGTTGACAGCAGCATCAGTTTCACCAGCAGCAATGTTATTAGACTCTTCAATAGCTTCTACATCACCAGCGGCCGCAGCAGCTTCTGCTTCAGCAGCAGCAGCTTCAGCGTCTGCTAATTCAGCTTGTTCTGTAGTAACTGCTACGCCTTCAGCAGCAGCTTCATTTAGCTCTTCTTGAGCATCATTAAGCTCTTCTTGTGCGTCGTTGATATCTTCAACAGCGTTTTCTTTAGCGCTATCACAAGCAGTTAAACCCATTGTAGCAGCCATAAGACCTGATAGTGCAAGTGCTTTAAGTTTCATAATTAATCTCCAAAAAAGTGAAATATTACTAACGGCATTACTCATTGCAGATAATTTATATTAACTTAGATATAGTAATATAGCTTACTAATTAACCGTTAATATGAGCAATGAATTATGTAGCGTCAGTATTCGTGGGCGATTATACAACACAGATATTACAAGTTAAAGTAAATGTTGTTAAACTTTAAATTTAGATACAATTCTTAACGAAAGTTTTAAATCTACTGTAAATAAAGGTTTAAAAGCTGAATTTAGTTGAGAATTTGAATTTATTATTAAATTTATTTTAAAGCCTATGATGATTTTATCATAAGTGTATTGATAGTAGATTTTCAGTTAAGCATGTTATATAAGATTATAGATAATAAACAACTATAGATAATTGCATTAAACTTAAATATTATAGTCAATAATTTTCAAATACAATAATGTAAAATAAAAATCATGTAACCAAAAAGTTGCGAAAACATTGAGTCACAAGATCAAAATCTTAAATTGAAAACTTATAAAAAAGGTAAACCTTATGAAATGGCGCGGTAGAAAAGGTAGCTCAAATGTCAGAATGAGTGGTGGCAAGGCCGCAGGTGGCGGAATTTTCGGCATTATTATTGGCTTAGTACTATGGTTAGTGTTTGGTGTGAATCCAATGACGGCATTTCAAACAGGCCAATCAGTAACTGGTGGGGGAGGATCGACAGCGACGCAGCCCTTAGATGATGATAGCCGAGACGCACAATTTGTCTCTGTGGTACTGGCGGATACTGAAGCGGTATGGAATCAAATCTTCCAAGAGTTAGGTGGTACCTATCGTGAACCGCAACTGGTTCTGTTCAATGGTACCGTTACTTCAGCCTGTGGCGGTGCTACCGCAGCAACTGGCCCCTTTTATTGTCCTGCCGATCAAAAGGTATATTTAGACACCTCATTTTTTGCTGAAATGCGCCAAAACTTAGGTATTGCAGGCGATCAGCAAAGCTCTGGTGATGCTGAAAACCAAGGTAAAGCAGGAGATTTTGCACAAGCGTACGTTATTGCACACGAAGTCGGTCACCACGTACAAACATTAATGGGAACCTCTCAGAAGATAAATGAAGCAAGACGTCAACTTAGTCAGGCTCAAGGTAATGAATTGTCAGTTCGCCAAGAGTTACAAGCCGATTGCTACGCCGGTGTTTGGGCAAACCGAAATCAGCAGCGCGTTCAGTTTTTAGAAGAGGGTGATATTGATGAGGCGTTACATGCTGCCAGTCAAATCGGCGACGATCGCTTAGCACAATCAAGCGGACGAGCCGCAGTACCTGATAATTTCACGCATGGTACCAGTCAACAGCGGGTAAACTGGTTTACGCGAGGACTTGAATCTGGCGACGTGCGAAACTGTGATACCTTTTCAGGCGCTATTTAAACAGTCTTCTTTTAATAGTGCTTCAAATCTAAAAAAGCCTGCTAACGCTTAAGTTAGCAGGCTTTAATTTATTTAACGGACATCAAACATGTTAACAAAAGGGGTTAGTTCTGTGATTTACGCTTCATCTGTTCAAAGAAGTCATCATTTGTTTTGGCTTCTTTCAAACGATCTAGTAAGAACTCCGTGGCTTGGACACCATCCATAGGCTGAAGAAGTTTGCGCAGAATCCAAACTTTACGCAGTGTGTCCTCATCGATCAAACGCTCTTCGCGGCGTGTACCAGACTTCTTAATATTAATAGCTGGGAAGACACGTTTTTCTGCAAGATCGCGTTCAAGTGTAATCTCTTGGTTACCCGTTCCTTTGAATTCTTCAAAGATAACGCTATCCATTTTACTGCCAGTATCAATCAACGCCGTCGAAATAATAGTTAAACTGCCGCCTTCCTCGATATTTCGAGCAGCACCAAAGAAGCGTTTTGGCTGTGCCAAAGCATTGGCATCTACACCACCTGATAATACTTTACCTGAGGACGGTACTACCGTGTTATAAGCACGTGCTAAACGCGTGATTGAATCTAATAAAATCACCACATCTTGCTTGTGCTCAACCAATCGCTTGGCTTTTTCAATAACCATTTCAGCAACTTGAACATGGCGCTGTGGCGGCTCATCAAAGGTAGAAGCAACCACTTCGCCGCGTATGGTACGCTGCATTTCGGTCACTTCTTCTGGGCGCTCATCAATGAGCAATACGATCAAATAACATTCAGGATTATTGCGGGTAATAGATTGAGCGATGGTTTGCAATAAAACCGTTTTACCAGCTTTTGGCGGTGCAACGATAATAGAACGCTGACCTTTACCAATAGGGGCAATAAGGTCAATCACACGACCCGTTAAATCCTCGGATGTGCCATTACCCATCTCAAGCTTTAGCTGTTCGGTTGGGAATAAAGGCGTTAAGTTTTCAAAAATAAGTTTATGGCGTGAGCGGTCTGGTGTATCAAAGTTGATTTCGCCTACTTTTAATAGCGCAAAATAACGCTCTGAGTCTTTTGGTGGACGGATAGTACCAGCAATAGAGTCACCAGTTTTTAAGCTAAAACGGCGAATTTGACTTGGACTCACATAAATGTCGTCGGGTCCTGCTAAATAGGACCCCTCAGAAGATCGCAAAAAACCAAATCCATCGGGAAGAACTTCGAGGACACCATCTCCATAGATGGCCTCACCGTTTTTTGCATGTTTTTTTAATATAGCAAAGATAATATCTTGCTTACGGCTACGGGCAAGGTTATCGAGGCCCATTTCTTTTGCAATTTTTAGCAGTTCTGAAACGGAATTCTTTTTAAGTTCAGTCAGGTTCATAGAGGTTTCGTTTGATGGTTGTGTATTTTTTGAGGGTCTTTGAGTCATAGTCAGCTACTAGGCGTATGTCATCATTAAAAAGTGAGTACGATAGTTGTTATCGTTACACAGGCAGAGTCGAGACCAATAAATAAATGGTAGGCATATTATTGTTGTGTTTATATCGCATTAAAGCATGTCACATCGAAGCATTTTCTTTTGCAAGATTGTTACCCTGTTTCATCAGATAGGTTATCTAAAAGTCAGACAGTGGCATCGCTTAATAAGACCACCAGCTCAAGTTAAGTAATTTAGACTAAGGATTACTTTAGACTAAGCGTTTTAGACAAAGTGTTTCAGACTAAGGTTATTGAGCTAAGAATAGGTTTAAATCCTTAAAGATACTATTTTAATAAACAGGTATCCCGAGCTTATCGTTTAAATAGTTATACTTTATCTGATACAGATGGGATATAAGATCATGCAAGAATAAGAGAACAGAATTATATTGTCATCTTCTTAATTAGGCCACTGAGTTAACACTACGAGCTTATTATAAATACAACCAACGAACGATGGTCTATAGTTTATAAAGACAGCTGGTTTGATAGTAGGATTATAATAATATATGGATTAATCAAAGAAGTATGCAACTAAACAGGTATTGATAAAAAGAGCAATAATGCAATAGATATAAAATTGATACTTGCAAAGTGATAGTAACTGACAATAGATATTCTCTAGGACTCAAACTATACGGTGTTTGGTTATAAGATGTCAATGTTTTTATTGGGTAGAAGCTGATTTTTACTCACTTTTTATAATAATTTTAAGCTTTTTTGCATGTCATACTTAATATCGTTTATTGAAGTGACAAATAAGTCCTTATATGCTTCGAATATATTAAAGACTGAGTGTTCAACAGGTACTAGCATTTAATAGGGATAATATAAGGTAATAACCGCTATTTAATTAAAAAAAGTGCAAAAATAAAAGCGATGATCGTCTGATCATCACTTATATTTGCTTGCTACTATGATTTAGCAAACCTAGCTCAATCTAAATTACACTACTTACATTACGCTACCTACATTAAAAGCATTTAATGTAGGCCTATTTAATCAAGACGAGCTACAATTAAGCAAGCTATATTAAGCGTTACAGATGCTTATCAAGTAAAGCAACCAAGTCGGCTTTAGGCTGTAGACCCATAACTGTATCTACTTTCTCGCCACCCTTAAAGACCATTAAAGTAGGGATACTACGAATACCGAAACGACTGGCGATTTCTGGATTTTCATCCACATCAACTTTAACGATATTCACTTTACCGTCGTAGTCTTGAGCAATATCTTCTAGAATGGGTGCTATGGCTTTACATGGACCACACCATGCTGCCCAAAAGTCTACCAATACGGGTGCATCTGACTGAAGCACATCTTTATCAAAATTTGCATCGGTTGTATTTACGATTAAATCTGACATACATTAATCCTTATAAGTATTAAAAAATAGAATGCTAAGTGTAATAGGGGTTATAAAGCGCATGATTTAAAAAGCATTGCAGAAGATTTGTTTTTACATCATATTTTTACAATATAAATGCAAGTGCCACAAACTTACTAGTGACTAAAATAAAATCCATAAAATCAAAAATCTATCTAAATAACAGACACTATTTAACCCCTTTTAATTAATCTCATGACTGCTATTTTAGCATTAATTGAGTCCGCTTTTGTCTTAAGCCCGTTAAGTAAGGTTAATAATTGGTATCAGTTAGATTGATGGTATACTTAGACGTTTAAAGCTTTGGACAAGATAAAATTGATCTATAGCCCTCAACCTTTAATTCTTTAACATAAAAAATGCGTGACTTAACATGGTGATATCTATAGATATAGTAAATCAGCTTAATAAAGAAGAGACGCAGTATGATGCTCAATTTTTTAAAAAGTTTATGACCCGCGTTACTGTGTATGAAGATGATGATATTTTGGTAGTGGATAAGCCCGCTGGTCTTTTAAGTATCGATGGTAAAGATTTAAAAGTTAGCTTGTTATCACGATTAGAACATGCCAATCCAGAAGTTAAGCTGATTCATCGCTTAGATATGGACACGTCTGGGCTGATGATTTTTGCTAAAAATAAACCAGCTCAAACGCATATTAGTAAACAGTTTATTGAGCGAATTCCACAAAAAGAGTACCAAGCAGTCGTCCAAGGTACATTAGCCACGCCCGGTAAAAGAGGTGAGATTAATATACCTGTACGTTATGAGCCTAGTATTAAACCAAAGCACGTTGCTGATCCAACTTGGAAAAAGCATGCGCTAACCCGTTACGAAGTGCTGCATCATGAGCTGCGACAAGGCGCGCCAGTGACTCGTGTTGCGCTGCACCCTATTACTGGGCGAAGTCATCAACTTAGAGTACATATGCTGCATCTAGGTCATGTGATAATCGGCGATCCTATCTATGCAGAAGGCGAGGCACTTGCACTGTCACCCCGCCTTAATCTACATGCACATAAGCTGCGTTTAAAACACCCCATTATGAATACATGGATGGCGTGGGAGAGTCCTGTACCGTTTTAAGCTGCTATCATTGAGCTCTTTAATTAAGCGTTTGTACAGTATGCTCTTTACGGTCAACTTTTAAAAACCCTAGCGCTCATTAAAAAAGCTTTTATTGCAATGCGGCAGGTAGTATTTTATAGGTAAGAAGTATTATAAAGTTATTAATAAAATTATTAATAGCGTGTCAGGATGACCCATTTAATAAGGAGGTTACATGAGTATTATCCACCCTTTTCACCAGTTTAAATCCTCAAGAGATGCAGTTAAGCCATTAGAGCGTGTAGAAGAGGTGCGCGGTGCGGCACAAGACTTTCGTAAAGCCATGTTGTCAAATCCTAAAGTACAGTTTTACAAAACCTTTGAGCTGATTCGCGTGCCCTATCCTACAAAATACGCATATCTCAATGCGTTTGACTTACCGACTCCTTACTTACATATCTGTAATAAGCTATTTGTCATTCAATTTAACAGTAGCGAGGGTCTAAAAACATTATTAGTCAGTCCTTCTGACTGGGAAACTCAATCAGAGACGCCTTATTTTTATCATATGATACAAGATGCAGGTGTTTTTGCCCGTCCTGTTGAAAAGCTTATGGCACGCCCACGTCATACTGTGCTTAAAGCCATTGAGAAGTTGGGACTTGCGCCTGAGGATGTTGACTATATTACTTACGATCATTTGCATACGCAAAATATTACCCGCTGGCTTGGAGGAAAAGATTATTCTGCGATCTTCCCTAATGCCAAGCTTCTGGTAATGCGAGAGGAGTGGGAAAGTACACAGGCATTATTACCATGGCAAAGCCAGTGGTACTGCCCAGAGGGCATAACTGGGGTGGATGCAAGCCGAGTGGTGCAGTTAGATGGTGATGTGTTACTTGGCGATGGTTCGGTTGCGCTTATGCGCACCAAAGGCCATACAGAAGGCAATCACTCGATTGTCGCACACACCGATCAAGGCCTGCTTGTGACCTCAGAAAATGGGGTTAGTATGGATTCGTATGCGCCGCAGCACTCCAAAATTAAGGGGCTAGCACGTTATGCTAGAACCACTGGCGCTGAGGTGGTACTAAACGGTAATACGCTGGAATTTGGGGTAGACCAATATTTATCCATGATTCAAGAAAAGACAGTAGCAGGGCCTTATCCAAAGGATGAGCGCTTTTATAATATGGCGCTTTCTTCTGAGTCGGCAGGTTATTATCTCTTTCCAGGAACTGCACCAACCACGCGTATGGGCAATTTAGAATTCGGTACATTTGTTCCTAAAACCAAACCAACCAAAAGAGGTGGCTTATGGCGCAAACTTATATCGTAACTGGGGCGGCATCGGGTATTGGACTTGCATTATGCCAACAGCTACTGGATAAAGGTCATAATGTATGTGCCTGTGATATTAATCATACGGTGCTACAAACTCGGTATGCCCAAGAAGAGTATGCCTCATCCATTGAAGCCGAGCGCCTCATACTGCACATGCTTGATGTCAGTAAGCCTGATGACTGGCAAGCTATGGTAGATAAAGTATTAGCCCAGTGGCAAACCATTGACGTATTATGTAACGTTGCTGGCGTTTTAAAAGACAACTGGATAACCGATATTGTGGTTCCAGATGATGTTGATTTACATTTTGATATCAATGTAAAAGGTACGATATATGGCACTCAAAGTGTGATACCTGCCATGCGTAATCAAGGAGGTGGGCACATTATAAATGTCGCGTCGCTCGCCGCACTTTCACCAGTACCAGGCTTGTCTTTATATAGCGCCAGTAAGTATGCCGTACGTGCTTATTCATTAGCCGCTGGCATGGAGCTTAAGCAATATGGTATTGCTGTAACCACACTGTGCCCAGATGCAGTACAGACCCCCATGCTTGATCAGCAAAAAGACAAGGCGCAAGCGGCTTTAACATTTTCAGGTAATCGCACACTTACTGTCGAGGAAATCGTTGAGACTATTTTAGACACCATACTGCCTAAGCGGCCACTTGAAATCGTCATGCCCGCAAGCCGCGGTTTTGTGGCGAAAGTTGCCAATATTTTTCCGCAAACAACAGGTAACTTTATTGCCTTGTTTCAAAAGCAAGGCGCTAAACGTCAGGCTAATGGGTAAGGTGTTTTTATAATTATCTCCAACAATCGGACATCTCTTATATTAAATTTCTTATTCATTAGTATTAATAAATAGTGATGCGTTTAATACCGATTAAATAAACAATATTTGGCCGCAAAAAAAGCAGCTCTACTTAGAGCTGCTTTTTTAATTTAGTACTAGAACTTGATTAGGTTTGGTACTAATAATCAGTTAAATTATTTACCAAATACTTTTAAACGAGTTTCAAGTGGTTTGAATTCTTTGTCGCCTGCTGGCTGTTCAATGCCACCAAATACCATTTGTGCGATAAGTTTCCAGTTAGAATCTACATTCCAAGTTTTAGCAACTTCATCGTCGATCACTGGGTTATAATGCTGTAGGTTGGCGCCGATATTTAAGCTTGCTAATGCTGTCCAGATAACGTATTGATGCATAGCACTGGTATGCTCAGACCAAACTGGGAAACGATCCGCGTATAGCTCAAAGTTTTCTTGTAACTCTTTAACTACTTCTTGATCTTCAAAGAATAGTACAGTACCTGCACCCGCTCTAAAGCCATCAATTTTCTGCTTAGTGCTTTCAAATTTCTCATCATCATTGACAATACCGCGAAGCGTGTCTTCAGTGATTTGCCATAGTTTATTATGATCTTCACCAAATAATACGATTAGACGAGTAGATTGTGAGTTAAAGGCTGAAGGGGTGTGCAAGATCGCGTGTTCTACTAATTTTACGATCTCCTCTTTATCTACGGGCAATTGATCGTTTAAGGCATATATAGAACGGCGTGCTTCAGCAAGCTTATGAAAAGTTTGTAAATCTGACATTATAATTCTCCGTTTATTATTTTGATTTAAATTATTAAGTTTAAAAGCTAATTCAAGTTAAAAACTACTTTAAGTTTAAAAATAGCTTTTAGTATAAAAAACTGATTATGTTGAAAGTATCACGTCCAAATTTAGTAGCGGTATAAATAAATCAAACAAGCTGCTATATAATAAAGACTGTGAGAGTACGACTAGCAGCTTAAACTTAGGCTGCGTCTTATAATTGTATAACTATAAGACATTGCTATGAAACTGCTATTATAATTTTGTAAGCTTAGCTAACCTTAATGTATATAAGTTAAGCTCTGCTTACAAATTATTCTTTAAAACCTTCAGGTAGATCGGGTGCGGTTAAGCGTCTTAATTCTGAATCAACATTACCAAAGCGGGGATGATTGTTGTTCCAATCCTCAATGGCCTGTTCAATATCTTGCTTATTATCAGAAACAAAGTTCCACCATAGTAGTACTTTATGATTGAGAGGTTCGCCGCCAACAAGCATAAAACGAGTGCCTTTTTTACCACGCACTGTCACAGAGGTCGTCTCTGTCACCTCATCGAAACGAATCAACTGATTTTGCTCGTACTGAGCACCTTGGTATTCGATGCCCTCTATCACCATCAATATACCGTACTCCATACCCGGCTCTAAGGTTAGCGTCACTTCAGTGTCTTCGATTAAATTAACATCGACACCGACCATTTTGGAGTATTGAATTGTAGGCGCTTCATAACGCTCACCAGTAGGGGTGGTATAGCTACCTGTGGTTAATACAAACTCAGCATGTTGAGACTGCCAGCTTGGCAGCTTTGGATAATGATGAAAACCACGTTCAATCTTTTGATCTAATGGCAGTGCAATCCATAATTGAACCATGTTTATAGCGCGCTCCGCATCCTGAGAGCCGCCTGTATCTGGAAAGACACTTTGTTCAGTATGACTGATACCTTGATCTGGGCCAGTACCTGCTGTCATAACGTTGACTTGATTTTTTGAGATCAGTTGTTCATTCCCCAAACTATCTTTGTGCAGCACTTCACCTTCAATCATCCAACTAAACGTTTGTAAGTTGATATGCGGGTGACGTCCTACTTGCATACCGTCATCGCCTTCTGCAAATTGAGCAGGGCCGGCATGATCCATAAAACACCACGCACCAATCGGACGTTTACCTTTATTTGGCAACAATCTAGCAATGGGAATACCACCTACATCGGCCAGTCGGGGTTCTAAAACTTTAGAAATCATAGGTCACCTCGGTTTCTTTTATTTTATATTATAGCTACGTTCTAATTAAGCTATGTTCTAGTTAGACATATTCTAAATAGATATGTTTTAGGTTTTGAATAGTATGCCTATAACAATAGTATGCTTCAAAGCCATGCTATTCATGATGAATGTTTGTAGTAGACTCTCTAGTTATATTCTTTCATAGGAATATCCATGACTAAGACTTGGGCATTTTCTAGAACATCCATAGTAAAGTTTTTAGTATTTGAAATCCCAAGCCCATCTCGTCCATCTAAGGTTTGTCCATTGATAACAACTTTACCTGAGATTACAAAGACATAAGCGCCATTTGAAGGCGTTTGAATACGATAAGTAGTCGTAATATCTTTATCGAATTCGCCAATATTAAACCAGGCATTTTGATGAATCCAAACCCCACTATCCTCTGGGTTGGGTGACAATACTTGATTAAAAGTATTGCGCTTTAATAGTGCTACCAAACTGGTTTGCTGATAGCGTGGCTCAACATTCATCTTGTTGGGTTCGACCCATATTTGTAAAAACTTAACAGGGTTGTCAGAGTCGCCGTTCATTTCAGAATGTACAACGCCGCTACCTGCCGACATAACCTGAATATCGCCAGTTTCGATAGTCCCTGTATTACCAAGACTATCGTTATGCACTAATGTGCCTTGTAAGGGGATACTAATAATTTCCATGTTACGATGCGAGTGATCGCCAAAGCCCATACTCCCCTCAACATAATCATCATTGATGACACGTAGAGCTCCAAACCCGACGCGCTTTGCGTCATAGTAATCACCAAAACTAAAGGTATGCTTACTTTTAAGCCATCCGAAGTCTGCACCGCCTCTTGTATTTGCCGCATGATAAACGGTCTTCATAAACATCACCTTTTTATATTTTTATTATAGTTTTTAAATGTTTAAACGTTTCAATCTATTGAAACCAATCACTATAAACTGGATATATACAGTTATGAACACTGAAAGCTATTGCTCAAGATAGCTCTACATGGCTTTACAATAGTTCGACACTTGCTTATAGTTGATTATTGCGTTGATTGTCGTTTTAGTTTGCAATTAGCAAATACCACCACATAAATAACACCAAATAAATAACACTAAAAAACCTAATAATTAATAAGGAACCGCCATGTCTGATAATTCTAAATTAAATTATAATGTTATAGATAATAAAGAAGCCAAACGTTTCGAAATTCGTATTGACGGCCATGTGGCTTTCGAAGATTACGAATACTTCACCACTAGCGATGGTGAGCCTGGTATCGCTTACGTACATACAGAGGTACCTAAAGAGCTTGGTGGTCAAGGTATTGCAGGTTATTTAGTCAAGCATATTCTTGACGATGCCGCTGATAAAAATTTGCGAGTTAAACCAACGTGTCCGTATGTAAAAGCCTATATTGATAAGCACCCTGAATATCAAGACAATTCAGTATTTCACAACGCAAAGCCATAAATTTAGACCAACTACTAAGTTCTAAATGTGCAAGTATTTAAGTTACTAACTTCTAGTTGCTGACTTATACAAAGTTCTTAATGTCATGAATAAGCTGATGTCATTAAGAACTTGCTGTTATTAGCATTGTCATTAGGTGTAGACACTAAGCATCGTTATTAATCAAATTATGGTTCGATAAATTCAGCCACCGCCTGTGCAAACCTATTCAAATACTTCTGAGTTCGTTCACTCGTCACCTCACCTTCATCCAAGCTTTTTGTGGCACTGCTTAAATATACCTCTGGTGCAATCATAACGTTAGCTGCTAACGAATGAAGGGATTTACGAACATCCAATCCACTGCTACGTCCTCCAAAGGAGCTAGGTGATGCAGTCGCTATGGCGACTTTTTTATCTTGCCATACGCCCTCACCATAGGGACGTGAACCAATATCGATGATGTTTTTAAGCGCAGCTGGGATAGTGCGATTATGCTCGGGTGTTACAATAAGTACAGCATCAGCGGTTTTTAGCTGCTGGCGAACCCTATCGTAACTGTCAATTTGACGATCATCGAAATCTTGATTGTAGACAGGTAAATCAGAGATATTAACGTCATCTACTTCAATGTGTTCAGGTAGCTGAGATACGATGTACTCTGCAAATATACGGTTGATAGAGGCTTGTCGCAGGCTACCAATGATAAGAGCGAGCGTCAGTTTATTACTCATAACAACTCATTGTAAATTTGAAGTGGATAATCTTTTTGTAATTTACGAAATCTATAATATAAAACTCTAAAATACGAAAAAATTCAGTGAGCGTAGACAGCCTCGAAGTGCGCAAATATATGTCTTACTATATAGCAGACCGACGCATTACATAGGTAGTATCTACAAAAGTAGGCGAGATAACACCATATCTATACAGATTAGGGTCTAATATATATAGACCCTAACTGTGTATAGCTGAATGTATTTCAACTTATAGCTTTTGCTCAAGATGCTTTCATTTAAAAATCACATTTCAAAGCGATCTTATACGCGGCGATGTTCAGTATGAGTACCTTCATCAATTGAGTAAGCACCTGGACCATGAGCAACGATCATTAGGAAACCACCAGCGATTGCTAAGTTTTTCATAAAGTTCATCATCTCATTTTGATCACCAAAGTTTGAGTGGAAGATCAGCGCAGAAACGATATTAAAGCCAGCTAGTAAGAAAGCAACGATGCGCGCTTTAAAACCGAATAAAATTGCTAAACCGCCTAACAGCTCAGTGATAATGACTAAAGGTAATAAGAATCCTGGTACACCCATTGATTCCATATAGCCTTGAGTACCAGCGTAGCCTATAATTTTATTAAATCCTGAAAAAATAAAGATAGCAACGAGTAAAAAACGGCCAACCGGTGCACTAAGATTAGTAATAGTATTCATAAGTAATTCCTTTAAAAAAGTATTAAGCTTAGGTTTTATTGAAAGTGGGTCTATTTTAATTGTTGTCGTATTTAGAGTAAATATAAAAAAATACAAATTATAGTTCTCTTTTTTAGAACAATTCGTATTTGATCTACTTAGCAAGTCTCGCAATAGCGCTACCAATGTGTAGCGCTATCGCTCAATATCTTCTAATGAATACCTGATCGTAAATATGACTTTAGGCACCTCTACAGTATGGAATGTGTTGTTATACTTAACGAAGCGTATTTATTTATATCTTAAGTTTACTGGAGGTTACGACTTAAAAGTAGTTAAGAATTGTGCTAAACCTTCACCAAAACGTCTAACCAGCCATAAAAGGAATAAGGCCATGGGACAATTAGAAGACATGTCACTATTCATACGTATAGTGGATTCGGGCAGTATTACCAATGCCGCTGATCAATTGAATATTGCAAAATCAGCGGTAAGCCGTCGCCTTAAAGAGCTTGAGAACCGATTAGGCGCTCAACTACTTAATCGAACCACACGACTATCGACGCTGACAGAGTCAGGACAACAGTATTATCATCAGTCGCATAAAATACTCAGCGAAGTAGCGATGTTAAATGAGGACATAACCGGTTCTAAAACTCATGTCGAAGGTACCTTGCGAATAACAGCACCGTTATCATTTGGACTTATGCATCTGAGTAATATTTTGCATGCCTATTCACTACAGCATCCTAAATTAGGTTTTGAGATTGATTTTTCTGATAAGCATGTTGATCTGATTGAACAAGGTTATGAAATGGCGGTACGCATAGGCGAACTTGAGGATTCAAGCTATCAAGCTAAGCGCTTAATCCCCATTCGTTTTGTGCTCTGCGCCAGTCCTGAATACATCGAAAAACATGGCAAGCCTACTACCATTGAAGCATTGAGTGAGCATTATTTTCTACAATATGGATTGAGGCGTAATGATGAAATAGTACTGACAGACGATAGCAATAAAACTGTTAGAATCAAGACTCAATCTATAATCAAAGCCAATAATGGGGATTTTTTACTAGATATGGCCCGAAAAGGACACGGAATAGTCTATACACCAACCTTTATAGCTTATGGGGGATTATTAGGTGGCGAGCTGGTATCGTTGCTGCCTGAATATCGATTACCCCAAGTAAACGCGTATGCAGTATATCCTAAGAGCCGATTCTTATCGCAGCGCTGTCGCCGCTTAATAGACTTTATTATTGAAAAGATTGGGGATGATCCTTACTGGGATCGGCAATTGGTCGACAGGGGTATTATCGGGCAGTTTTGATCTGTTGTTCAGATACTGGTTTTTAAATACTCGTTTGCATTTACTTGTTAATAGTCATTCGTTAACAGTTGCTCGTTAACCAGCACTACAGGGTATATATACGTCTATAAAGGCGTAGATATAGTCGGCGAACTTATAAAGAGTCATGGTGTTAACCTCGTTAAGCCTACCCTAGTAGTACTTGCACTCGGTTGCCTTGTGACTACTTTAAAGTTCTTTGACTATATAATGAACGTCCATGTTATAAAAGGCAAAAATATAGCCCATCACAGGGCTATATCATCTCAAACTATAAAATCAAAACAGGCAATAAAGTCCTTTTATCTACTTATATCAGGATCATACCCTTGATAACCGTCTGTATTTATTCTAGCGATTGCTCGCAGCTTCACTATCGGCTTTTATCTTATTTAAAACTTCAATAATTTGTTTTCTATTCAAATAGAGGGGGACAGCGTAGGTATCGCTCACTTCTTTTGCCGCCCCTTTTGCCATTTTCTTAAAGTCTTTCTCATTCATGCCTTTAACAGTAGGATCAATGTTTAGATCCTTAATAAGCTTACGTACCTGTTCGATAAGATGATCGGCTAATTCGTCATCAGACGCAGATGCATCGCCCGTCTCTAAAATGCTTGCTTTTTTGGCTAGGCTAGCAAGGCGCTCTTTGCAATCATCACGGTTAACATCAAGAATGTAGGGCAGTACGATAGCGTTGGCACGGCCATGCGGGATACTATACATTGCACCCAGTTGGTGGGCGATCGCATGCACGTATCCTAAGCCTGCCTTATTAAAGGCAATACCACCATAATGCGCGGCTATCCCCATCTCTTCGCGTGCTTTAAGGTTAGACCCGTCTTTATAAGCCAAAGGCAAATACTGCATGACCGTTCGTGTCGCTGATGCCGCATAATAATCGGTTTCGCTACTGGCGTTTGCGCTCATCCACGCTTCTAAAGCATGGGTCAACACATCGATACCCGTATCCGCGGTAATGTGTGGCGGCATTCCTTCCATGATTTTAGGATCAACGGCTGACGCCAAAGGCACCATTCGTGGATCAATAGACAGCGATTTTTGATGGGTTTTATCATCTGAAATAACTGCGCCTAGCGTGGCTTCAGATCCAGTACCAGCGGTCGTTGGAATACAATACAGCGGCATACACTTAGAGGCTTTAAGTAATCCCATAAGCTTTTTGGGCTTGCGCTTGGTTGCCTGCGCCATGGCGATGACTTTGGAGGCATCGATTACTGAGCCGCCACCCATAGCCAATATCGAATCACATTGATTATCTACCGAGTGCTTTAAACCTGCTTCTACTACACTAAATGTTGGGTCTGGCGTAATACCATCAAATAAATGGTAGCCTATATTTTGCTCATCAAGATAAGTGGTGACCTTCTTGGGGATACCTAATTTATTTAATACCGCATCAGTGACGATCAATATATTGGTTGCCCCTTCATTTATCATAAGGTCGCATAGCTCATAGCAAGATTGCTCACCGATAAACAGCTGTGGTCTTGGAATAGGGACTACCAGCGAAAAGGCATGAAACGCCGTGGCGCGCGTTTTAGCAATTGCAAGATAACCTGCGTGTTGTATATTAGAAGGTGAAAAAGAGCTAAGAGCAGAGATCGCATTGTTCGCGGGCATGAAAAAAATCCTTTTAAAAAGAGAGATAATGATGTCCTTAAATATATAGTGCCTAGATTTACAGAGCCTAGATTTTAAGAGCATAAGTAAACAGTGCTTAAACGTTATTCTTGTTTGTAGCACATTGGCCATATTTATAGCAACAGCATAGGGCAAATCTCATACCTATATGACAAATATAGTGATAGAGAACCATCGACTAAATTAATCGTTATAGTGTATGCAGAACTTAACAAGATCCTAAAGCGGTGCTAAAAATATTAATTTAAACAGACCCTAATATAAAGCTGGGCACTATTGACAGTATTGTGCCAGTATATCAATAAGATAGGAAGAGGAAGAACTGAACTGATAAGGAGAAATATAAAATATGGCGGTGAAGGAGGGATTCGAACCCTCGATACGCTATTAACGTATACACACTTTCCAGGCGTGCGCTTTCGACCACTCAGCCACTTCACCGTTTTGGGGCGTATAGTATAACCAAAGCCAATTAAAAAGTCATCAAAATCACCATATTTAATGAGATATCTATCTCCTACCTCTCCCATACCTCTCTCCCATACCTCTATTTGATGCCTAAATCTCTAATTGGGCGACACTCAATAACGTTTAGTAAGTAATTACTCTTTACTCACTTACAAGTCGTTGATAGCATAGGCGCTCTTTATGCAAATGATTAAAAATTTCTATAGACAACAAAGGTTTATATTAATAAAGAAATAGGGTTGATCTATAAAAATCATCAGTTTAGGAGTAGAGCGATTAGTCCATTTTTTTTAAGTCATCTAAAGGTACAAAAGGTATGTTTAGAGTCAAGTCAATTTACCAATATGAATAAGTGGCCTACTCAGATGAGTCATAACCTGTTGATAGGGATGGTAAAGATAATAATGGCTTTGCTTGCTATCGTACTGTCGATATCTGCAAGGTCCGCAGATTTTAATGGTTGTCCTGAAAATTTTTATCAGCAACAGCCGCCTGATTACTTAGATAGCAAGCTTATACAAGATACAGTGCCACTTTGCTTTAATGGTTTTGCGACTTTGTATTCGGGGGTGTCACGCACGCCGCTGTGGTCTGCTGAGCATTTAACACTTCAGCGCTTAAATAATGCCGAAGAAATACCGCGTGATGACAGCTTTCATTATGAAAGCCGCATACCAGAACGTATGCGTGCGCATTTATCAGACTATCGGGGATCAGGCTATGATCGCGGGCATCTTGCACCTAATGCAGATATGGCAAATGAGAAACAGCAGTATGACAGTTTTAGCCTTGCTAATATCATTCCACAAGCACCAGATAACAACCGCTATGTCTGGAAAAACTTAGAATCTGTAACTCGCTATTTCACTAAAAAATATGGCGAAGTATATGTGGTGACAGGGGTGGTTTTTAGAGGCGATAAGCTGTCGCAAATCAATGGTAGAGTTCTGGTACCTAGCCATACCTTTAAAGCTTTATACATTCCTAAGACTGGTGAAGCAAGCGCCTATTATGCACCAAACGATGACACCAAAAGAGTGGAAGTGATTAGCATCGATGAACTGGCCTTACGTTCAGGTATAGATCCTTTTCCGCAGATTTCCTCTATTTCTAAATCTAATAGGGTAGAGTTGCCAACGATGGTGGATGATATAACGGGTAGCAGTTCTCAAAGGGACTCTCAAGACAACAATGAGGAGCCTTTATGGTATCTTATACTTATTGAGATTCTTCGCTGGCTAGTCAATAATTTCTTATCCAAATAATGTTGTCCCAAAATTGGAATAATTCGCCGTTAAATTTTAAACTTTTATTGCCCGTAATTTAAACGCCTAAATAGAGCACTATAAAATAAACTGCCATGAAAGAAAATGCCATGAAAGAAAATGCTATGAAAACGCCCTTTGACCCATTTCATAACGATCACCAAAGTATGCAAGTGGGAGAATTGATTATTGAAAATCAGTTGGATAAGGTAATTATTTATGGGGATATTGATATAAAAATGTCCCAAGAAGGGCTTGAGCAGGCGCTTAAACTTCAGACTGTGCTAAATGATATTGTAGCAAACCTTAATCAAGCCAGCTTAAAGAATGACCTTTTAAATTCTGAGTCAGTAGTAAGTGAGTCGGTAGAAAGGATAGAGACGCAATCTAGCAAGAAAGTAGACAATCCTTTTTCATAATGCCAACCATAATTTCATAAATCTGTAACACAGTATAGATTTAGCACTTTATTTTATTGTACTCTTGTATATAATTGGTACTGAGAGTTATTAAATAAGAGTTATTAAATAAAAGTCATGAAGTATTAGATATTTCTTTATTTTATTTATTGTCCTTCTTAGATTAAAATGTATTGCTTATAATGCATTAAGATTAAGATGTGAACAGTATATAGAGTCAAACTCTTTTTCTTGATGGTTATATCAAGTATTATGTTTTACCAAGCAAACTTATTTTTCGAAAGGAATCGTTATATGAAATTATTAAATCAATCACTAATCGCAGTATCAGCATTAGGTCTAGCCACAGTTGCAATGGCAGCAGATCCATTAGCAAATACAACTTGGCAAACTTATGACGATGGCGAGCCTAAAGCTCTAATTAAAATCACTGAATCTGGCGGTGCATTAACCGGTAAGATTATTTCAACTGTTCGTCCTGAAGGAAAAAAATTCGTAGGTCGTACAGTTATATCAGGTCTTAAAGCTGATGGTGGTGGTAAATATAGTGGTGGTAAAATCACTGATCCTGAAAATGGCAAAACTTATCGCTTAACCGCTAATTTAAATGGTAGCACCTTAAATTTAAAAGGTCATTTAGGTCCATTCTCACGCAGCCAAGTGTGGAAAAAGAAATAAAGTATTTTCTAATTAATATCATAAGAAAGTAGACCATAAGCAATATCCGTCTATATAAAGATTATAATAGATATAAAGTAGATAAAAAGAAGCCAGATACACTGTATCTGGCTTCTTTTCTATGTAGGCTTATATCTTCTAGTCTTTTGTATCATAACGCCACACTACTAAATACTAAAGGTCGGTACCTTTACTCTCAAACATATAAGAATAGGTGTGAGGCACGACAATTGTGCAAGTCTATAAATGGCCCTAGCAAATGCTTAAGAGACCATGAACGCTTTAATTACTTACGATAAAGGGGTTTGAATAACCGGTGTACGGGTTAATAGAGTGGTTCCAGCCGTTCTTCCAGTCGCCACTGTGCACCAATCGATAAGTACCTGCTGGAGTATCTGCATCAATACGCCAGTCGACAGTGACTTTACTATAAGAGACTCCCTCTCGTTCCCAAATGTAGCTGGTATCAAAGTCGCTATCTGTTAGATAATCAACCCACTGACCATTGACATCGCGCTGCACTTTTAAGAAGGTGTCACCCGTTCGTAGGTTGTTTTTAGGATGCGCGCCACGGAAGACTGCACTTGCTGTTTCACCAACCATGTATTGATCATTGGGTGCATTTAGTACTTGTCCCCACTGTTGCCACATAGGCTTGTCATCAAATAAAACCCCAGCGCGTTCTAAAAAAGTTGATCCAGAACGGTCAGGGGGAGAGGTTAAGTCATATACAGGTCGGTCATCACGCATAGCAGAGGCCAATTGCGTATATTCTTGCAAATATGCGCCTGTTTGATAGGGGCCAAATTCAGTTGACGCCCCCTCATAGTGTTGTATCGCAAACTCTTCGCGTGTACTTAAGTAGCCACTATAGTTATTGGCTAACCCGTTTACGATGACGGTATCAATGCCGTCATCTTGAAGCTTTGCAAGCACAGCCGCTCGTAATCTGCGTCCTACCATAGTCGTCGGCTCACCTGGAATAGCAACAATTGCCAAATTGCCCATTCGCATTAACTGGACTGGCTGACGCGTTTCTATCCATCCCCAGTCGCCTGTGGGTAAGAACACGCCCTTTTCTTCTTGGCAGTCGGTTTGCTTGCCTAGTAATGGCACAATACCAAAGATAGTACGAATTAAAACACCCTCTACCGAAGGATCTATCTGATTTGAGTTTCCATTAATGCCCACACTCTGGGTCGTCATACCTTCATAGATACCAGGGATGTATGTGGGTCCATTTTCGCCACCAGCTGCAAATGAATAACCGCGTGCTGGGGTACATAACGTCTTGTAACCGGCCCCTTGCGTAAAGGTAGAATCGACCTGATAACCTTCTAAATCAACCCAGCGAGCGCGAACATCAACCGGACCTGACACGGGCTCACCTTGATGCCATAATTCGACAGCTTTATCGAGCTGATATTGACCATCACGCTCAACGTTCTCACGCTCATTGTTACTGCCCTCATATCCGGGTGCAGAATAGGCATTACCACCTACTGCGATAACGTCTCCTTCATCCGCATTTGGAAATGCAGCAACAAAAGGCGCCTCTTCAGAAGCATTAGCGCCTAATAATTTGGTAGCACCTTGCTGCGCAAAGCCTTTATTGTCTGCGCTTAATTGCATAAACTTATTGCTAAAGCTTGTGGGGTGAATAGCAAACCAGTTGATGAGCCCAAGCGGTGTACCATCTACAGCATTCAATCGTAATTGAGTCATGGTTTCATTAACATTACTATCAAAATTGGCGGCATCTTTATTATTGTTATAAGCTACTTCAGATCGATTTAAAGTAACGCCCGCAAGCTCGCCTTGTGCTAATGTAAGATACCCAGGCTGCATTTGATTGTGCGCTGTTTGAATAGACGCCACTATGCCATCTACAATAACGTTGAAGTTTTGAGTACTATAGCCCATGCTTGAATCGTCTTGACTGGCAATTTGATACAACTGTTGATGCGAATAGCCGGAGTTACCAACATGCGTGTGCGTCGCCGTTAGCATCACATTGTCATCGTTATAAAGCCCGCCATATATGGCAGCAAGCTTTTTGATAACCTCTAACTTTACAGCCGAAAACATCGCTCCCATATCTGCCGATACATAGACCACACGCGAGGTGTCATATTGTGAGTTACTAGTCTCTGATGTGGCATCTGCAATAATAAAGGCATGCGAGTATAGTCTGTCATTAATGCCCTCTACGGTTTGACTAGCAGCATAACCGAACATACCCGTTTCAGCGGCAGCGCCCGTAATGTCAGCTTTGCCTGCGCCAACCATATACTGCTGCTTGGTATTAGTGCTATACGCAGTATTTGCAGGATTGATATCAGCGCTTGAAAGTGGATCTGTCGATACTTCATTATTGAAAAGACTATGGACCAAACTAAAAAAAGTTGGCTCACTGTCGTTTTGAACCTCTGATTCTGAGGATTCATCAGACTTAGAGGTTTCAGGGTCACTCAGTGCGGTGTAACCCAAAGCCAATGAAGCGGTGAATAGGGATGTATATAGAATAGAGAGCTTGGTAGTCATGGGGGGTAGTAGCATATGGTTATCCTTAACCTATTTAATAAAAGGTTCACATACAGAATCCGCTGTATGCGATAAAGAGGTGTCGCTGTAGTATGGCTATCTCCTTTTAGCCATCTGCTTTTTAATATAGCCTAAATCCATATTAATAAATAAGTTTTTTTTATTTTTATTTAAATAACTCTGATTAATTTTATCAATGCATAGTTGAATGCACCACTTCTTGAATTTGTGATATTTTAATTAAATAGTATCTTTTCGCAATAGCTAAGGTAAGTTATATGTTTATAGACTGTTGTCCTTGTCGTCTTAATCCAAATACCCACAACAACCCAGCTGGTCTAGTTGGTTTGGCTAAATCGGTTGATGCTCAACAGGTAGATAAGACCTATCAAGACTGCTGTCAACCGCTGCATCAAGGGATAAAACTTGCCGATAGTAGTGAAGCTTTAATGCGCTCACGCTATTGTGCGTTCGTACTCGTATTACCAGATTATATAGTGAGAACCACAGTGCCAGCTCAGCAGCCTTATTTGAATAAAGATGCCATAAAGGACTGGGCTGAACAAACACCCTGGGCTGGGTTACACATCGTTGAACATAACCCCAAAGTCAGCAAACGCCATGCTCAAGTTGAGTTTAAGGCGTACTACAAGGATATGGCAGCGTTAGAGGAATCTGATCTGTCAGCTCATCACGAACGTTCTACGTTTGTTAGTATGAAAGAGAATAGCGGACCTAGACCAGCGCTATTAAAAACAGATCAGTCAGCAACTATAGTAACGAGTAAACGCTGGTATTTTATAGACCCTACAACTTCTTTAATAATAACTCAAAAGCAGCCTTGCTTTTGTGGTTCGGGAGAGAAGTTCAAACGCTGCTGCGGTCAGTTTCTATAAAACATTCTCCTAAGCATCATCAAAAGCATTTCTAAAGAATTAAAGAAAAGTCATTAAAAGGATAAGCTAGTTACAAATGAGCTAGTTGATGTTTAGCTATTAAATGAATAGCTACTATACTAATTTATATATGGCTACAGACTTGCGCCCACCTCTTTAGCAATGGCGATACCTTCTTCAATAGTTAGATATTTACGCAGACTAGGGGTGTCTCTAAAAATAATATCTCCATCTCGAAAAACCAAACATTCATTGACAGCCAATTGTTGCCAGTCTTCGTTTTTCGTCAGTGGCACAGTCACTATGATGGTCACCTTGTCTTTATCTGTGGTAACGTCACCAAAATTAATAGAAAGCTCATCATCGGCAAGTTTTGCTTCCCCAAAAGGCGCCTTACGTGTTAAATAAAATAACAAAGAATTGGCATAAGCCAGTTGCCAGTCGCCATTAGATATCAAACAATTAAATAATCCATTAGCCGCTAAATAACGACATTGAGTCGTTAAAAACTTAAACAGTTCTTCATCTGAGGGACGCTGCTTATACATCGACTTTAAACGATTGATCAAATAACAAAAAGCTATCTCAGAGTCCGTAGTCCCAACGGGGCGACAGTGCTCACTATTTCCATTATTTTGCAGGCGCTGACAGCGTTTGATGAATGTTTCATTCATTTGACCATTGTGAGCAAACACCCATTGTTCACCCCAAACTTCACGCACAAAAGGATGGGTGTTGGCTAGACAGTTATTGCCTTGAGTGGCTTTGCGGATATGAGCCACCACATTTAAAGCCTTGATAGGGTAGTTTTTGATGAGTTCTGCGACTGGAGATTCAAAGCTGGGCTTATCATCGTGAAACACTCTTAGCCCTCGGCCAAGATTCTGAGCTGAGTTTTGATTTAAGCCTTGATTGGTACCAACACAGGCGCTGGGTTCAAAAAAAGCAATACCAAAGCCATCACTATGATGGTCAGTATTCCCCCCTCTGTTGTGGAATCCAGTAAAGCTAAACCCAATATCTGTGGGCGTATTGGCATTCATACCTAATAATTGACACATTTACACTATACCGCCTTATTTATTGTCTTCACTGTCTTTGATATCTTGATCTAGAATTGATTCCTGTTCAACGTCGGTTTGCGACTCTATTTATAAATCAGTTTCAGAATCAGTTTCAATATAAATTTCTAAGTCATTTTCTATATCAATGTTATCTAAAATACGTTTGGCTTGCAGTAAATCTTGCTTTTGTACCCAAAGCACAGCGCCTGAGTTCATACCGGGTATGGCACTTAATGCTTGTAGAGAAACCTTAATACCATTGTTCTTCAGCAGGTTTGCATGAAGCTCACCTTGAATATTGGTATCGTAGCTAATCAGTTTGTGCCAATCATTGACTTTATTACTCATAGCAGTTCCTTTTAAGTAAACTTTCAAATGGACTTTGTTTAGTGCTTTTTAGGTTACCGTGATAGGAATAATTATATAAGTCAGGCTGTTTCACGTGAAACAAGTTATTCATCCTATAACTTAAACAAAACCCAATCAAAGCCTAACCACCATTAATCCTAATATACACTAAACCCTGATGACCAATTAATTTGATCTAAAAGATAGGCATCAATGTGAAATCCATTTGGATAGTCTCTAAACCCATCCTGATTACTTAGTTGCTCAATAGCCGCTTTTGCCTGATTTTCAGTAGAAAATACACCAATGAGTTTAAAGTCTTCAATATCGTTATTTTTGTCATCTTCCTTATAGCGGGCGTGCTCTAACACATAAACCGTCTGCTGGCTATTACGCAGTCTTTCTACCTCACCCCAATGATAAGCTGCTAAGCGTTTCATCAAGTCGGGGTTTTTCACCATAATGCTATCGCCAGTACGACCTTGCTCACGATTATAATGAATTACATTGAGGCGCAGTAACCAAAAAGTCACCGCCGCCATCGCTAACATCACCGGCAAAGCTTGATGCTCAGCCTCAGTTAATTCACGTGTACTTTGGTAGCCTTCAATGAAAGCTTGCTTTTTTTCGGTGTCAAAGTTAACTGACTCTCCATCATTGGCATCGCCCCAAGTGGTACAAAAATCATTAATAGTAATGGCGATATCCATCACATAATGTTCCACACTCACTTCTGTGAAGTCTAATAAGCCGGTTAATTCTTCGTTATCTTTTTTTAAATGCCATAAAGTATTGTCGGCAAACATATCAAGGTGACATAGCCCTTTTGGCAGTGTATCTAAGGGTAGCTCGTCGTATTGTTGCCAAATATCTTGCATCAGTTTGGCTTCATCAGCGGGCATGAACTGTATTTCTCGGTCACGCACCTGATCCCACGGATACAAAGGAACGCCATACTTCTCAGCAGGAGTTAAACTCTGTAAGGTATTATGCAAAGTGGCCAATGCTTGACCCATAGTATGGCACATGGATACGGATGTCTCTTTGGGATGAGTTCCAGACAGACAAGGCACTAAGGTGATGGCTTTATTTTCATACTGAATTAAGTAGTTAGGATTTTGCTGATTCTGACTCTTATTATGATAGTTTTCGTGGAATTGTGAATTTGATGAATTTGTCTTGGGCAAATGTGTGGCCAAGGGTGCTGCCACTGGAAGTTGACCTTTTAATTTATTTAAAATAGTAGCCATTTTGGCAATATCTTCAGGCGGGCGCTCTTCAAATAAGGTAAAGACGTAAGAATACTCACCTTCAGCATCGTCTGAGGTTTGGATAAACCAATTAGAGTTTTTAATACCTTGAGTAATGGGGATGGCCTTAGCAAATGAAACGCCAAAAGCTTGACAAAAAGCAGTAAATTGATCTTCTGATAGGTGAGTATAAACGGACATGAATTTCTCTTAGATGGTTTTCGATAGGAATGGAAATGGGTGGCTAATCATAGGATGATAATAACGCTATATTCTCATTATAGTTTAAAGCAAACAAGATTAGAGATACAAACTAATAATACGGCATAAACAAGGCACTTAACTTAAAAGATTTAATTACTATAGGACTAATTTTATTTATATAGATTTTTTCTACTAAGGTTCTAATCAATTTTGTCTCCGCTTAAGATAGTTTTAAAGGGTAATAGTAATTTTATACATATTATTTATAGCATTAATCTGCATAGGAAAAATTTATGAGTAGATTTTTGCTAAAATGCAAAGTGTACTAAACATAAGTCTATACAAAACTACTGGGTAGCATTTAGTTGGGTAGCATTTAGACTGTAAAAATTAAATTAATAAGGCAAAAACCATGTTAGCGAAACGAATAATTCCGTGTTTGGATGTCGATAATGGCCGAGTAGTAAAAGGCGTCCAGTTTGTGGATATTAAAGACGCAGGGGATCCAGTTGAAGTTGCGCGTCGTTATAACGAACAAGGGGCGGATGAGATAACCTTCTTGGATATTACTGCGACCCACCATGGGCGTGATACGACTTATGACATGGTTGAACGCATTGCTGAGACGGTGTTTGTACCGTTGACTGTTGGTGGTGGTGTGCGCAAGATTGAAGACATTCGTAATCTTTTAAACGCAGGCGCGGACAAGGTGGCGATTAATTCAGCCGCTGTATTTACCCCAGAGTTCGTCGGTGAAGCTGCGGCTAAGTTTGGTAGCCAGTGTATCGTAGTCGCTATCGACGCCAAAAGGGTAGCTGACGTGGGCGGCATGCCGAGGTGGGAGATTTTCACCCATGGGGGACGTAAACCAACCGGTATCGACGCGGTGGCATGGTCTGAGAAAATGGCAGCATTGGGCGCAGGTGAGTTATTGGTCACCTCAATGGATGGTGATGGCACCAAACAAGGTTATGACTTAGAGCTCATGAAAACCATTACCGGACGAGTCAATATTCCAGTAATAGCGTCGGGCGGTGTGGGCAACTTGCAGCATTTAGCTGATGGGGTACTAGAAGGCGGTGCAGACGCGGTACTTGCTGCTAGTATTTTTCACTTTGGTGAATATACCGTTGCTGAAGCAAAACAGTTTATGACTGAGCAAGGTATTGAAATGCGTTTATAAGGGTATAAAAACTACTAATAAGATGAAGGGGTTTAAATAGGTTAGATTTCAAACCGAGTTAACCTGATTAATACCAATGATTGTCCCTAAAACCGTCTATAAAACTAAAACCAACTATAAAAAATGTTATTATAGCGGTAATTTTATTTTATCAGTCAGATTAGGATGCCGTTATGCAAGATTTACAAAAAGAACGTGAAGCCATCACTCATATCGAAGGCAATTTGTATCAGAATAAAAAAACCCGTATCGGTATCGTCGTGGGTCGTTTTAATGCGTTTGTGGTTGAGTCATTAGTTGAGGGTGCTATCGATACATTATTACGTCACGGCGTCTCTGGCAGCAATATCAGTGTCATTCGTGTCCCAGGTGCCTTTGAGTTACCCTTAGCAGCCCAGCGCGCTGCAGAGTCTGACCGTTTTGATGCGATTGTGGCTTTAGGTGCAGTAATTCGGGGTAGTACGCCGCATTTTGATATTGTCGCTGGCAGTTCAGCCAATGGTTTAGGCAGCGTTTCAATGGATTATAATATTCCGGTTATTAATGGCATTATCACTACCGATAGTATAGAGCAAGCCATTGAGCGCTCAGGTACTAAAGCAGGTAATAAAGGTGCTGAGGCAGCCTTAGTTGCCTTAGAGATGGTGGCAGTACTTTCTCAACTTGACGTTAATTATGAAGAAGAAGACGAAGACTAATCACCCATATTAATATCAAAGCGCTCGCTTTGATGATAGGTATTTATATACATGAGCAATAACAATCCGCCAAAAACTGACAACAAAAATTTTTCTGAAAATCAGTCAAATGATCAGTTTGATATTAATGAATCTAGTTATAAAACCACTCATACTGCAGTGCGTAAAGCACGACGTTTCGCCCTGCAAGGGCTGTATGAATGGCTAATGACAGATCATCGTTTTGAACAAACAGGTAAAGGGGAGTGGAAGGCCAATCCACCGCATGATATTGCAGCACGCACACGGGCAAGTAATGCCATGCATACCGTTCATTTGGGGTATTACCATACCCTAATGCGTGAAATTCCTGAGCAAATCGAAGCATTAGAAGCTTTAATATCTAAACACTTAGATCGTCCTATCGATCAAATTGATAGGGTTGAGCATGCCGTCTTATTGATTGGCGCTTATGAATTACAGCATAGCTTACATATTCCTTATAAGGTTGTGCTAGATGAAGCCATGAAGCTAAATACTCATTTTGGCGCCACAGATGCTCATAAACTAATTAATGCGGTAATGGATAAGCTGGCGGCAGAGCTACGTGCCATAGAAGTAGAGGCAGATTCAGGAGCGGGCTATAAACAGATGAAACAGCAAAACAAAGCTAATCAACAGAAGGTGAAAGCTGTAGAAGCTGATACTGAGCAAGACAGTCAACAATTAAACACAAATCAACAAGCAAATGACGCAGAAGATCCACAGCCGCGACAGCCAAAGCAAAGAATAGGTCTTAAATCTAAAAAGTAGCTTAGTAGTAGTGATTATAGAGTTAAGAGGCTATAAGGGGGCTATCTATTAGGTATGATAGATGGCCTTTTATTTAATTTGATTGACGTCAAAAAATAACTGCTAGCATAAAGCGCTGATAAACGTATAAATATCAGACTTGAGCTTAGGTTTTAGCTAATAAAATAAATAATAAAAAACTGCAAGTGCATGGGCTTTAAGGATGAAGATTGATGACTGAATTTGAACTTATATATCGTTTTTTTAACGCTGAAAACTTTAATGCTGAAAACTTTGAAGCTGGGGACTTTAAACACAAAGACCCCCGTGCTACTCAATCGAATCCTAGGGCCACACATCCTACAATTACAAAAGCTTTAGGAGATGATGCTGCGGTCATCGCTTGGAATTCTGCAGGCCAATGGATTACCTGTGTCGATACTTTAATTCAAGGTCGTCATTTTAGTGATGACTGGCAACAGGTCATAAATTTAGCATTCGCTATTGGCTATAAAGCAGTCGTTGTTAATGTTTCTGATATTGCGGCGATGGGCGCCAAACCGCATAGTATTCTATTGGCATTATCTTTACCTGAGCGTTTGGCCACTGAAAGTTGGCTTAGCGAGTTTGCTAAAGGGTTGTTTCATGCTTGTCATCAATTTGGGGTAGAACTAATTGGCGGTGATACTACGCGCAGTGATAAGCTAATGATTAGTATTACCGCAAATGGGGTATTGCCAGCCTCTATTAAACCTATCTATCGTAGCGGGGCTCAGGTAGGGGATAAAGTCTATGTATCTGGCACCTTAGGTGATGCCAGTTACGCACTTTATCACCCAGATACTGAAGTAGGTCATCATCTTGGTCATCGGCTGCATATGCCGACCCCGCGTAGCTCATTAGGGCAGAAGCTTGCCAGTTTAGGTGAAGCGACGGCTATGATGGACGTCTCAGATGGACTGGTACAAGACTTAAGCCATATATGTGATCAAAGCGGTGTGGCAGTACGGCTTGATTTAGAGAAAATACCAACCAGTAAGCCTTTGCAGCAGGTTAAACTAGCAGATAGATTGCGCTATCAGCTCACCGGTGGCGATGATTATGAATTAATATTTACCATACCTGCCGATTCAGAGTTGTCTGAAGCGGTGCGCGCCTCAGCTTTTACAAAAGTGACTTGTATTGGCGAGGTAGTAGCTGCGAGCTCATCAAAACCGCCTTCACCACCCATTGAGCTATTTTATCAGGGTGAAAAAGTTACTGAACAAACCCCTTTACCTTTCGATGATTATCCCGATTTAAAAGGCTATCAGCACTTTACTCAGTGACCACACCCTTAGGAAGTTTTATGTCCTCAGATCCTAATTTTAATGATAAACCTGACATCAGCAAGGCCAACGACTGTCCACCCTTACCAGTAGGCACAAGCACACTAGACACGTTGGTATACTGGCTAGGCATCGGTCTGGGTAGTGGCCTGCCCAAACGTGCGCCCGGAACATGGGGAACATTTGGCGGTTTGATTATTGGTATACCGTTAATGCAATTGGGTTTTTTTCCTTTTTTATCAATTACAATCTTAGCTAGTATTATAGGTATTTGGATTTGTGATCGGACATCGAATTTGATGCAAGTTCATGACGATCCACATATTGTTTGGGACGAATGGGCAGGCATGTGGATTAGTCTATTACCTGTGGCTTTCGTTATTACCTATGCCGCTGACTATATTACAATAAAAGACTATTGGTTAGCCATTGGGCTGGCATTCATTTTGTTTCGCTTTTTTGATATCGCCAAGCCCAACCCGATCAAATGGGCGGATACAAAGCTCACAGGTGGTCTAGGTATCATGCTTGATGATATTTTGGCAGGTATTATGGTAATTGTTGCTTGGCTGATGATAGTCACCCTCATGATGACCTTTTACCCCATTTAATAATGGTTTCACTTTAGATAAACACTGATGGCTATTTTATAACGCTAATAATAGATTGCTGAATACAAGTAGATAGTTGAATAGTTTTCATGCAACAATAGAACTATTAAATGAGTGGTATCTAGCTTGAAATTCAAAAGCCTTGCTATTTTTGATAAATAGATTAAGATGCCGTTCGTATTTTATGGTCATATTAAATGCCCTTTAAGTTTAGTTAATCAAATTAGTTTAGTTGATCAAATACTGAAACCTAAATTTTAAATTTCTAAGAGTTAATTGCTATGAACGACACCCTCACAACAATTATTTTAGCCGCGGGTAAAGGTACTCGTATGCAGTCTGCCAAACCTAAAGTACTTCAAACCTTGGCCAGTAAACCTTTATTAGCGCATGTATTGGATACATGTCAAAGTGTGAGTGTCGATAAGACCATCGTGGTATATGGATTTGGCGGTGATCAAGTTCAGCAAGCAATGTCCGATTATGACTTAACTTGGGTCGAGCAAACTGATCAATTAGGGACAGGGCATGCGGTAAAAGTTACGCTGCCAGAGCTACCTGCTGAAGGCAAAAGCTTAATTCTCTATGGTGATGTTCCGCTCGTCAGTGGCAATACTTTGATCCGACTAAAACAGGCCAATGTTGAAGGTATGTCTATGCTGACATTAACCGTAGATAACCCTTTTGGCTTGGGACGTATTAAGCGTGATGACAATGGTAATATTATTGCTATCGTTGAGCAAAAAGATGCTAGTGAAGAAGAACAAGCTATACGTGAGATTAACAGTGGTATTTATTGTGTAGACAACGCCTTATTGCACAAGTATTTACCTAGCCTATCGAATGATAATGCTCAGCAGGAGTATTATCTGACAGATATCGTTAAGATGGCAGTAGCGGATGGTATCGCGATTGCAGCTATTGAGCCTGATCATGAATTCGAGATCGAAGGGGTTAACAACCGTCAGCAACTAGCCAGTCTTGAGCGCCGCTTGCAAGCAAAATTAGTTGAAGACCTACAAGTTCAGGGGGTACAGTTTGCTGATCCAAGTCGTGTGGATATTCGAGGAGAAGTGACCGTAGGACAAGATGTGTTTATCGATATTAACGTGGTCCTCAAAGGAGCGGTTAGTATAGGTAATGACGTGACTATTGAGGCGGGCTGTATTATTAAAGATACTAAAATTGGTAATTATGTTCATGTGAAGCCCTACTGTGTCTTTGATGAGGCGCAAGTTGGGGACGAGGCAACCATTGGGCCATTTGCGCACCTGCGTCCACAGACCGTATTAGACAATAAAACACGTTTAGGCAATTTTGTAGAAATTAAAAAATCACACATAGGTGAAGGTAGTAAAGTGAATCATCTAAGCTATGTGGGAGACGCCCAAATCGGCGCTGGGGTAAACTTTGGTGCTGGCGCTATTACCTGTAATTATGACGGTGTTAATAAATACCAAACAGTGGTAGGTGATGGCGCATTCATCGGTACGAATGTCAGTTTGGTCGCTCCGGTAAATATTGGTCATACGGCAACTGTAGGGGCAGGATCGGTGATTACTAAAGATGTTGAAGACAAAGCGCTGGCTATCGGCCGTGGTCGTCAAGTACAAAAAGACAATTATCAACGCCCAGAAAGCAAAAGATAAATACTAAAGAATACCCTGTAATATCGAGTTGAGGATTTAATATGTGTGGAATAGTAGGCGCAATCGCCGAACGTAATATATCAAGCGTGTTATTAGAAGGTCTAAAGCGCCTAGAATATAGAGGCTATGATTCAGCAGGGTTGACCGTTATTAGGGACGGTGAATTATACCGCGAGCGTCAAGTGGGTAAAGTTAAGGCTTTGGTCGATGCTGTAAATAATGATACTGAAAACTTTAAAGCAAATGTGGGGATAGCTCACACCCGCTGGGCAACACATGGCGAACCTGCTCAGCATAATGCGCATCCACACGTCTCAGGCAAAGTGGCGGTGGTACACAACGGGATAGTTGAAAACTATGGTCCGCTTAAAAATCAGTTAATGGATAAGGGATATAGCTTTACCTCAGAGACTGATACAGAAGTCGTTGCCCATTTGGTAGCAGAAGCCTATAAAGAGACCCAAAGTTTGTTTGCTGCAGTGGAAAAAGTTGTCCCTTTATTGCACGGTGCATTTGCATTAGGGGTAATCCATGTCGACAATCCTGATGAAATGATAACCGTTCGTTTAGGTTCACCACTAGTGATAGGGGTAGGCATTGGGGAGAACTTTATTGCCTCAGATCAGCTGGCTTTACTACCTGTGACTAACCGATTTATGTATCTAGAAGAAGGTGATATTGCCATTGTTAAGCGTGACAGTATTGAAGTTTATGCCGATGGAAAGCCTGTGGAGCGTAGCGTCACAGAATTAGATGCTAAGAACCATAATGCCGATAAAGGCGAGTTCAAGCATTACATGTTGAAAGAAATTTATGAGCAACCTGACGCCGTAGCACGTACCCTTGAGATGGGCGCTGGTGAAGGAGATCTAAAAGAAGATTTTTTACAGCGACATACAGAGACTTTGGCCAAAGTACGCAATATACAAGTATTAGCCTGTGGTACCAGTTACCATGCTGGCATGGTAGCCAAATATTGGTTTGAAAACCTGACCCGTTTGCCTTGTTCAGTAGAAGTGGCCAGCGAGTTTCGTTATCGCAATCCGGTAGTGGTGGATGATACATTGATCGTTTGTCTGTCTCAATCTGGAGAAACAGCCGACACCTTATCAGCCTTACGCGAGACTCAGCGAAGAGCCAAATCTGGTGATATAAGAGGTTTAATTACATTAAGTGTCTGTAATGTTGCAACCTCTTCATTGGTGCGCGAAACCGACATTTTTGTACCAACGCATGCAGGTGTGGAAATTGGGGTAGCATCTACCAAAGCTTTCACCACTCAGTTAGCGGCGTTAATGTTATTAGTATTAAAAATCGGTCGGGTTCAACAGCGTATAGCTGCCAACACATTGGCCGAGATAGTGACTGATATGCATAAGCTTAAAGGTCAGTTAGATAGAAGCTTAAACCTTGATCAGCCAATTGAGAAAATGAGTCAGAAATTCGAAGATAAGAAAAGTACCTTATTCTTAGGCCGCGGGGTTCAGTTCCCGATTGCTTTAGAGGGCGCTTTAAAGTTAAAAGAGATCTCTTATATTCATGCCGAAGGCTATGCCGCTGGCGAGCTTAAACATGGCCCACTTGCTTTGGTTGATAAAGACATGCCTATCGTCGTATTAGCGCCTAAAGACAGTATGCTTGATAAACTTAAGGCCAATATGCAAGAAGTACATGCCCGTCATGGGGAGCTGTTTGTATTTGCCAGTGAATCAAGTCAGCTAACCAGTGAAGAGCGTCTACATGTGATTAACGTCCCTGATGTCAATGAGCATTTAGCACCTATTGTTTATAGCATCCCGGTTCAGTTTTTGTCATATCATGTGGCAGTGATGCGCGGAACGGATGTGGATCAGCCCCGAAATCTTGCGAAAAGCGTGACGGTTGAGTAGGGTTTATACTAAAAAAAGACATACATACTAATACAAAAAAAGGTCGCTGTAGGTGTATAACCAACAGCGACCTTTTGTGTTTATGAGAGTCTACTTTTATATAATCGTGCATAACTAAGTGCTGATAGCTGATTGAGTGCTCTTAGTGGTAGAGCTTAAAAAGCCAGTAGTCCTCTAGCATCACATGTGGTACTTTAAATATATCTAACGTAGTCCTTTATAAAGAAAATAACAGCCAACAACGGTGAGCAATATCGCAAAGCACTGTTTTAATAGTGCGGGAGATAAAATATGGGCTACCTTTGCGCCCAGCTTCGCTGTAAAAAAGCTCATACTAGCAATACCTAAAAACGCATAGATATGCACAAAGCCAATGGTATTAGGTACATCAAGTTGATGCTGCATCCCAAAGAACATAAAACCTAATGCACCAGCAATGGCAATTGGTAGGCCACAGGCGGCAGAGGTGCCAACAGCCTTTTGCATCACAACGCCATAATGAGTGAGATAGGGAACGGTTAAGCTGCCACCGCCAATACCAAAAATGGCAGAAGCAATACCGATGACGCCACCTGCGGTTAGTTGGTTAGGCGTCGAAGGTAAAGCTACACTAGTAGACTCCGTGCTAATGGTATTTAATGAAGTCATATTTACTTGGTTTTGGCTAGGTATAGCCTGCTTTTTGGCTTTACTAAACATGCGATAAGCAACCCATAGTAAAAAGATACCAACAATAATTTGCAAGTGGATCCCTGATATTAGTCCTGCTATGCCTGCACCAAAAAAACAGCCCAGCGCCATACCAGGCGCGAGATTTTTAAATACAGGCCATATTACTGAGCCTTTTTTATTGTGTGCTGTTAATGAGCTAATCGACGTTACGATAATAGTCGCAAGTGATGTGCCAAGTGCCAAGTGCATAATTGAATCAGCAGGATAATCCATCTGGGTGAAGACAATAAATAATAGCGGGACGATAATTGTACCACCGCCTACGCCAAACAGCCCTGCGGCAAATCCTGCCAAAGCACCAATGATTAAAAAAACAATTAATTCCACGGGTTTGTATCTTCTTAATTAGTTAGCCTTAGCTAAGTGATGGTTTCTATTAAAAGTCTTAGATAGCATTTATCTAAAATAGTGTTATCTCAATCCAATATAGTGTTATCTCAAACAGTTTTATCTGTTTGTTCGTCACAGCGTATGATGTCTCATAAAGCGTATCGAAAGCCGACGTTTACGGTTTATAAGTTTGGCATACATTATGATAGGCACGGTTAAAATAAATTAGACTTTCATCAGACTGGTCTTGTAGATCTGTACTGCCTTTATTATTTGTGTTTATAGCGACAACATGGCACATAAAGACACTATGTGTACCCACCTCATGAACCGCATCAATTTGACAATCAAAGCTTACGAGTGCATCCTCTAATACAGGAGAGCCTGTTTTAAGCGTGGTCCAATTCCCATGTGTAAAACGCTGCTCTGAGTCTAGAGATGAGGCAAATGCGTTAGAAATAAGTTGTTGATGCGCGCCGAGCACATTAACACTTAACACTTTATTATTAACAAAACTATTATGTGAGCGGGTTGACCTGTTCATACATACCAGCAAAGTTGGGGGCGTATCCGTCACACTACAGACAGCAGATGCCGTAAAACCATGTCGACCAGTCGAGCCTTGGGTAGTTACCACATTCACCGCTGAGGCTAATAAAGACATTCCCTCTCTAAAGTCGGTAGCTCCAATCATGGCATTTATCCTAAATTTAAAATCTTTCAATACTGCTATAGTAACTCACAATGCTTAAAAATTATAAAAATCTTTAGCATCCTAATAGCTTAGCACCGTAATACTTTGGCACCGTAATACTTTGCCTCCATAATACTTTGGCACCATAATACTTTGGCACCATAATACTTTGGCACTATAATAACAGGCACTACCATAAAAGGTAGTTAGGGCTTAATACTATAGTAGTTTAGTATGAGGTCAACTATTAGTACAAAATAGTATTAGGCTGTTAGTTCATGACGGATAATTTGGGCACCAGCACTTAATGCAGCAAGTTTATCTCTAGCTACTTGGCGAGACAGTGGCGTCATACCACAGTTAGTTGAAGGATACAGCTTATCGGCATCAACAAATTGTAATGACTGACGTAACACATCAGCGACCGCTTCTGGGGTTTCGACCGTATTAGTCGCCACATCAATAGCACCAACCATCACTTTTTTGCCACGTATTAATTCAATTAAGTCCATGGGGACGCGCGAATTAATACATTCAAGCGATACAATATCTATCTGCGACTGCTGAATCTTAGGGAATATTTCTTCATATTGACGCCACTCTGAACCCAGTGTCTTTTTCCAGTCAGTATTGGCTTTGATACCGTAACCATAACAAATATGCACGGCTGTCTCACATTTTAAACCCTCAACTGCACTCTCTAATGCGGCAATCCCCCAGTCACTGACTTCATCAAAAAATACATTAAATGCAGGTTCATCGAATTGAATAATATCGACACCAGCCGCTTCTAAATCTTTGGCTTCTTGGTTTAGTATTTTGGCAAATTCCCAAGCCAGCTTTTCACGGCTTTTGTAATGACCATCATATAACGTATCAACCATGGTCATGGGACCAGGTAGCGCCCATTTAATCGGTTGATCCGTTTGTGCGCGCAAAAAAGCAGCATCGTCAACAAATACTGGCTGCTTGCGACTCACTGCACCAACTACAGAAGGTACGCTGGCCTCATAACGGTCACGAATTTTGACGGTTTCGCGCTTTTCAAAATCAACGCCATCTAAGTGCTCTATAAAAGTGGTAACAAAATGCTGGCGAGTCTGTTCACCATCGCTGACGATATCAATGCCTGCATTTGCTTGTTCTTGCAATGAAATCCGCAGTGCGTCTTGCTTAGCCTCAATAAGTGTATCGCCTTCTAGTTTCCAAGGTGACCATAATTTCTCTGGTTCTGCTAACCAGGATGGTTTTGGTAAGCTGCCCGCAGTTGAGGTTGGGAGTAATAGTGTCATGGTAATCAATTTCTCTTATCTAATTTGTTTTATTACATCTATAGTATTTAAGTGTTTTGTACGCAAGTTATCGCTTGTTGATTAGGCAACGTTTTTATTGTGCGTTTCATTTTTGGCAGGTTTACTATTAGCACTATTAAGGGCATCTTTGCGCGCCGCCCATTCATTAAGGATGTTTTCATAAGGTTTAATGAATGTCTCTTCCGTAAATTTACCTTGTTTGACGGCCATTTGACTACGCTCTTCACGGTCATAGACAATTTGGGTCAGCGAATAATCTTGATAATCTAAGCTTGGCTGATAGACATGACCTGCCGCTGAGTTGGCATTATAAATCTCAGGGCGATAAATCTTTTGGAAGGTCTCCATGGTGCTAATGGCACTGATGAGTTCTATGTCAGTATAGTCGCCCAATAAATCGCCTGAGAAATAAAATGCCAACGGTGCCACACTGCCTCTAGGCTTAAAGTAGCGTACTCTGAGCCCCATCTTATGGAAATAATCATCAGTCAGTGAGTATTCATCTTGTCTGTATTCCACTCCTAATACAGGATGCTGGTTGTTCGTGCGATGATAGGTTTTGCTGGTCGATACACTTAAGCAAATAACAGGCTGTTTATTAAAATTAGCTTTGTATGCTTCTGAATCTAATAAATGTTTGAACAGTTTGCCATGTAACTTCCCAAAGCTCTCTGGTGGTGGCGTAGATGGGTTTTTATCAAAGTGATTGAGTAACACCACGCTAAAGTCGTAATCGCGTACATACGACGAGAAGCTGTTGCCGACGATACCAGCAATTCGTTTATTCTCTTTGTGGTCAACCACTGTTGTTTGGAGCATCTCAATCGCAGGGAAGGTGTTGCCATTACCTTCGACATCTAAATCTGCTGAGATAATATCGACTTCAACAGAGTAGCGATCAGCAGTCGGGTTGTCCCAATTTGCTAATGCGTTAAAGCGGTTATTAATCATCGTTAGTGTTTTACGTAAGTTTTCTTCACGGCTTTCACCGCGCGCTAAATTTGCAAAGTTTGTGGTCAGACGAGTACTGTCTGCTGGCTTATAGTTCTCATCGAAGCGAATCTTTGAAATGGAATATGTAAACTGCTTGCTCATCGGATTATCCTCAACATTTATTTTTAAATCAAACCAAAAGTCTGTATGTGATGAATCATACTCAAGCTTTGATGCGAATAAAAACGATACTATTTAAACATAAGATGAATATAATTCACTTTTATCAAATGATAGTGGTCGAGGATGCTGATAGTAGATGAGGCATAGTAAATAAACAATAGCTAAAAAGTCGATATAAGTTAGTGCATTAAATAAATTTATTCTTAATTTTTAGATATTAGCTATTGAAGTAACTCGCTATCAAAACGAAAGATAATCAATAATATAAAGTATGCTCAAAATTTTATAAAACGCATATAATGAATTTAATTCACTATTATATTAGAAATTGTCAGTGTTTTGAGAAGTGTAAAAAGTAGTTTATTTAAAACTTGATACTGCTATTAGTACTTTAATTAGAGGTGAATTTCTTATTTTAGGACAGCCCTTTAATTTTTAACGTCAAAAAAAGTCGCCATTTAGGCGACTTATTGTAAACTTATAGGTTAAATATAAATCACTAATTAGCTTTAGTTACTGCTTTAAAGTGTGCTACTTGGTTGTCATTGGTGACTACCAGCACTGGGTTATTATTACCCGCTTTGCTCAAGGTATATTTACCCATAACAGACGCCACGGCAGCTGAGTCGAATTTAGCTTCAGCAGTTGGACAAGCTTTCATCGTACTCATCATCGCCCCTAATTTAACTTGACCATCTACTATGGTATAGGGTGCTGATATGGTGTTACAGGTATTCATCAGATTAACCATGTTCGTACCCTCAATAGTATTAAAGCTTAAGGTTAAGGGTTTATTTAGGTTCATAAACAAGGCGTTAACTGATTGTCCGTTAGCATCTTTTGCATCTATCAATCGCCAATTATTAGCTTGCAATGCTTGATTGGTAATTTGATAAGTGTTTATCGTCGGTTTGACATCGTTATGAGTCATACCAGTTGTGTTTTGACACCCTGTAGCCAAAATAGCGATGGCAACTGCACCAGAAATTCCTAAAGCATTTAAAGTTTTCATAAATTCCTTCCTATTTAAAGATTTCAAATTAAAAAAATAATTATTTAAAAAAGCAATAACTTAAAATAGCAATAACATGACGATTATCTCAAAGCATAATTCCCTCAACAAGGCGTAGTAACCATTCAAGTACTTTATAACAGCGATTGTTACGAATATACTCTCAGTAAATAAAAGCGTATTAATTCATGATTAGATTTTATTATAATGTTACCTTGTATTATTAATAAGGTAGGCGCCCTTATTCAACATACCTTAAACAATCTAATAACGGAATTAGTTTCTGGTGTATGTTAACTTTAAGACAAAATTTTAAGCATCATCTAATTGCCAATATAAATTCATAAACTGCAATAGGAAAAAAATAATGAGCTATCAACAACAGCTAGATCGTATTAGAAATGACGAAGGCTTTATCGCTGCCTTAGATCAAAGCGGTGGTAGTACGCCCAAGGCACTACGCATGTATGGCGTAGAAGAAAGCGAATATGAAAATGATGATGAAATGTTCACTAAAGTTCATGAGATGCGTACCCGCATCATGACTTGTGACTGCTTTGACAGTGGCCGCGTATTAGGTGCTATCTTGTTCGAAGATACTATGGATCGTGAAGTAAATGGTAAGCCAACTGCTAATTACCTTTGGGAAGATAAAAACATTGTTCCTTTCTTGAAGGTAGATAAAGGTCTGGCAGAGCAAATGGATGGTGTTCAAGTCATGAAGCCAATGCCAAACTTAAATGCATTACTACAAAAGGCTAAAAACTATCCTATATTTGGTACTAAAATGCGTTCTGTAATCCATGAGGCGGCACAGCACGGTATCGAAAAAGTAGTACAGCAGCAGTTCGATGTGGCTAAGCAGATTTTATCTGAAGGTTTTATGCCGATCGTAGAGCCTGAGGTAAATATTGAAAGTAAAGAAAAGCACGAATCTGAAGTACTGTTAAAAGACGAGATTTTACGTAATCTTGATCGTTTAGATGATGATCATCAAGTAATGTTAAAGCTCACCCTTCCTGAAGAGTCAGGGTTTTATAAAGAACTTATTGATCATCCAAAAGTGTTAAAAGTAGTGGCTCTATCGGGCGGCTATAGCCGTGATGAGTCGTGTGAGCGTTTGAAACAAAATCCAGGTATGATCGCCAGCTTCTCGCGTGCATTTACTGAGGGCTTATCTAAAAACCAGACTGACGAAGAGTTCTCAGCGACCATTGATGCATCAATCGATAAAATCTATACCGCTTCAAAGGTATAACTTAAGATCAGCTTATTTTAGATTGATTCAAATACATTTTAGTAAATTTCTAAACTTCATGTATATGAATGTAATAGAAAAAGCTTGAACCTTTATACAAGGTTCAAGCTTTTTTTGTGCGTAGCAATTGAGAGGACTAAACCTCCTTATAAAGCTTACGCCCCTCAGAGTTATACTTCTCACTCATTTCTTGCATACCCTTTTGCACCTCATCAAAGCTGGCTTCTCCCACTTTACCGACAAGCTCTGTATCTACTTCTTTAATTAAATGAATGTCATCGCTTAATTCACCTGAACTAGGCGTAATGGCAACCTCACTATTAGGTAGGTCTAAACCAGCGGCATACTCACGCACATTTTGAGTGATTTTCATGGAGCAGAATTTAGGCCCACACATAGAGCAAAAATGAGCAGATTTATGCGCATCTTTTGGTAGGGTTTCATCGTGGAATTCACGAGCAGTATCTGGGTCTAATGCAAGATTAAATTGATCGTCCCAGCGGAACTCAAATCGCGCTTTTGACAGCGCATTATCACGTGCCTGCGCGCCAGGATGACCTTTGGCAAGGTCGGCAGCATGGGCAGCAATCTTATAAGTGATGATACCGTCTTTGACATCCTTTTTATTCGGTAAGCCCAGATGCTCTTTTGGGGTCACATAACACAGCATTGCCGTACCGAACCACCCAATCATCGCAGCGCCGATAGCACTAGTGATATGGTCGTAACCGGGGGCAATATCGGTAGTCAATGGACCAAGCGTGTAAAAAGGCGCTTCGTGGCACATCTCAAGTTGTAGATCCATGTTTTCCTTAATACGGTTCATGGCAACGTGACCCGGCCCTTCAATCATCACTTGAACGTCGTGTTTCCACGCCACTTGAGTCAACTCGCCAAGTGTCTGTAGCTCGCCAAACTGAGCTTCATCATTGGCATCTTGGATACAACCAGGGCGCAAACCATCGCCTAAGCTAAACGCCACATCATACTGTTTCATGATTTCACAGATATCTTCGAAGTGGGTATATAAGAAGCTTTCTTTATGATGTGCTAGACACCACTGTGCCATGATAGACCCACCACGTGAGACGATACCGGTTAAGCGCTTAGCCGTTAAAGGCACATAACGCAGTAACACGCCCGCATGGATCGTAAAGTAGTCCACGCCCTGTTCAGCTTGTTCGATTAACGTATCACGGAATATTTCCCAAGTTAAATCTTCAGCCACGCCGTCCACTTTTTCAAGCGCCTGATAAATAGGGACTGTACCGATAGGCACAGGGGAGTTACGGATTATCCATTCACGGGTTTCGTGGATGTTTTTACCCGTAGATAAATCCATGATGGTGTCCGCCCCCCAGCGTGTGGCCCACGTCATTTTGGAGACTTCCTCATCAATGTTTGAGCCGAGTGCTGAGTTACCAATGTTGGCGTTAATCTTCACTAAGAAATTACGCCCAATGATCATCGGCTCTGACTCAGGGTGGTTGATGTTGTTCGGAATAATGGCACGACCAGCTGCCACTTCATCACGCACAAACTCTGGCGTGATAATCTTAGGCGTATTGGCACCAAAGCTATCCCCATCATGTTGACGCATGTCGGTTAACTTATGCTGCATTTGGGTTTCACGAATAGCAATATATTCCATTTCAGGGGTGATTATACCGCGGCGTGCATAATGCATTTGAGTGACATTGCCCGCCTTACCATTGATAGTCTTCGCACGGCGCGGCTTATCAATATGGGCAAAACGAATATTGGCAGTTTTGATATCACGGGCGCGCTCTTTGCCATAGTTACTAGACAAACCTGCTAGGCGTTCGGTATCGACTCGCTCTTCAATCCATTTGTCACGTAGCTTTGGCAAGCCTTTGGTCAGATCAATATCAACATTGGGATCGGTATAGCAGCCAGAGGTGTCATAAACATAAAAAGGCGGATTTTTTTCACTACTTTCAAGGCCAAAGCCACCGGTAGGGGTGTCGATCAGGGTGATTTCACGCATGGGAACTTGGATGTCAGGGCGAGAGCCTTCGATATAGACTTTTTTTGATGCGGGCAGGCTACGGGTTAAATCGCGGGCTTCTTCATCAAAAAGTTTGTCTTTCGTATTACGGTGGGCAGGGGTTTTTATAAAATTTTCTGCATTATTCATGGAACTGTCCTTTTTTACAAATGCCGTATGGCAACTGTCAACACTGGTTTTAGCATCAAAGCTAAAACCGAAAGTAAAAAAGACTCAGTGAGTGCAGAGACTGCCTATTAGAACAGCTCAAACCCTATTCATTATTAACAGACCTTAGATGAAGTAAATTCAGTTTTAAGGCAATACCTATTTTTAGTTAATTATAGTGACGTTTTTACCTAGTCAGACTTAGCGATTAAAACAAAGGCTAAGCGATAACAAAGTAAGCGCATAACTATAAAATAAGTAGTTTTAATAACCGGCTATTTATTACTCAATTATAATTGAAATCAAAATATAGCTTAAAAAGCTAGAATGATTGAAAAGTCGGTAATGTACTATGTCGTTAAATAATATATAGGGGAGTTGCAATGACTTTCCTACGGCGGTATTAACCGCATCAGGTTCAACGGGTGATGTCTCAGCAAACGCTTGATTGTCATTCCTAATGGTCAATGGCCATTATTAGTAACAACAGGTCTGCACCCCGAGTCTACAATTATTGATATGGCTATCTTATCAAACTTTGATATCAATAACAGGGTCAATTAAAAATCTAATAACAGCACCATTTAAGACAATAAAAAAGCGCCAACTAAGTTGGCGCTTTATCGAATTGATGCATGGTGAATAAATGCAAAACTTACTGTCTGCGATATTTGCCATCGCCTTTACTAATAACTTCAACATCTACTTTACATAAGTTGCAGCTAAGCGCTTGATTCGCTTTTTTTGATAAGTCGATAACACGGCCAGGCGTAAATGGGCCACGATCATTGATTTTAACCACGACAGACTTGTTGTTCTTAAGGTTAGTTACTTTAACTTTTGAGCCAAAAGGTAGCGATTTATGGGCCGCAGTCATAGCGTACATATTATATATAGCACCTGATGCCGTTCTTTTGCCGTGGAAACCTGGTCCATACCAAGATGCCATGCCTGCTTGAGCGGGCACTGCTAACAACATAGTCAACAGAAGCGTAAAGGGCATAAAAAGTTTTTTCATAGGTCATACCTGTAATAATTTTAATGATTGGAACTATTCGCAAACTAGGTGTCACAAACGAGGTGTCATAAACTGAATGTCACAAATTTCGTGAATACAACTATATGAGGCATATTTGCCGAGTTGCAACAATTAAAAAAACTTGCAGTACCAAATTAATGTGCACGAATTATACAGGTGTTAGGTATTAAATATATTTCTAAAGCGTTAACTAAATGTAAAGAAAGCTTACAGTATAGGGAATTATCTATATTTAAAGGTTTTCGTATATTACTTAATTTCATCGTACCTATTTAATGAAGTCTTAATGAAGTTTTTCCAAACTAAAAAGCACATAAAACTGTCCTTTAACTGGCTATGCTAATGAGACTATTGGATTAACATATTTATACAAAAATTAAATATTTCATCAAACTGTCATATTTGAAGCGCAAAATAGCATCATTCCAATAACGAAGTCGACATTATAACAACCGTCAACTTCCTAATCTTAATATTTGATAGCTATAACTCATAACTCTTTAGGAGAGACCATGCGCCATTCATTATTAGCTGTAGCAGTTGCCAGTATTTTAAGTTTAACTGCTTGCGATACAAAAACAGAAGACACTGCTACAACCACAGATGACACCGCAGCAACAGCACCTGTAACTGGTGAAGCTCCAGCTACGACTACTAGCACAGATCAGTATACCGATATTGAAGGCGTAGAAATGAATGTCAGCGGCGCGGGCGCTTCATTCCCAGCACCTATCTATCAAAAATGGTCAGCTGACTATCAAGGCGCTACTAAAGGACAAGTTAATTATAACTCTATCGGCTCATCTGGTGGTGTCAAACAAATCAAAGCAAAAACGGTTGATTTTGGCGCATCGGATAAACCACTTAAGCCAGAAGATTTGAATGAAGCGGGTCTTATCCAGTTCCCTACCGTTATCGGCGGCGTAGTACCAGTGGTTAATGTTGAAGGTATCGAGCCTGGTCAATTGGTATTAAGTGGTGAAGTTCTGGCTGATATTTATCTAGGTAAAATTACCAAGTGGAATGATCCTGCGATTACTGCCCTAAATGAGGGTGTTGAGCTTCCTGATGCTAATATTACGACGGTTCACCGCTCAGATGGTTCTGGTACGACGTTTAACTTCACTTACTACCTAAATGAAGTATCAAGCGACTGGGCTAATGTGGGTGTTGATAAAAGTGTTGAATGGCCAACGGATAAAACTGGAACAGGCGTTGGTGGTAAAGGTAACGAAGGCGTTGCAGGTATGGTAAAACAAGCCCCTAACTCAATCGGTTATGTTGAGTATGCTTATGCCAAACAAAACAATATGTCGCATACAGCAATGGTTAACGCTGCTGGTAATCGTGTTGAGCCATCAGCTGACTCATTCGCGGCCTCTGGCAACGTTGATTGGTCACAAGCAGAAGGGTTCTACAAGGTTATTGCAAACTCAGACACTGCCGATGCATGGCCTATCGCTGCTGCCACCTTTATCTTAGTACACAAAAACCCAGAAAATCCAGAGAAAGTTGCTGGCGCATTAAACTTCTTTAACTGGGCTTATAACGAAGGCGATCAAGCTGCGCTGGACCTAGATTATGTTCCTTTCCCAGACGAAGCCGTTGCTTTATTTAAAGATGAGTGGAATAAAGTGGTTGGCGCTGATGGTCAACCTGTTTATACCGCTAAGTAACAAGATTGACTTGTCACTGTCAATGAACATTTAAGGCAACTGGCAAGTAATTGACCTCTCATTTACTTGCCTTATTACTTAAAACAAAAGTTATATAAAGAAAAAGATTTTAGCCCAAGATTTTTTAAGCCAAAGAAAACCATACGTTGGGGACACCATGTCTGACTTACACGCTCAGCTAGCAAAACAAAAAAGAAACGATTTTCTGTTTGTCAATTTGACCAAATTGTTCGCTTTGCTAGTACTGTTATCTTTAGGCGGCATACTCGTATCGTTGATTATAGGTGCGTGGCCGAGTATTCAAGAATTTGGTTTTGGGTTTTATACCAGCTCTGATTGGAGTACCGTCAATGATGAATACGGAGCATTAGCGCCAATTTACGGCACAATTGTCACCTCTTTTATTGCTATTTTAATTGCGGTGCCCGTAAGCTTTGGTATTGCTATTTTCTTAACTGAACTTTGTCCGGTAGTGTTGCGTAGACCTTTAGGTATGGCAATTGAGCTATTGGCAGGTATCCCATCAATTATTTATGGCATGTGGGGCTTTTTTGTATTAGCGCCCTTATTTGCCAAGTATGTTCAACCTTTTTTAATTGAGCATCTCGGGCCTATCCCAATGATAGGCAGCCTATTTGGTGGCCCGCCACTAGGTATCGGTGTTTTCACCGCCTCGCTTATCTTAGCCATTATGATTATTCCATTTATTGCGGCAACGATGCGCGATGTTTTTTCAGTAGTACCAGAGCTTTTAAAAGAATCTGCATATGGTGCGGGCGCAACCACTTGGGAGGTTATGTATAAAATAATCTTACCTTACACTAAAGCTGGTGTGGTCGGGGGTGTTATTTTAGGACTGGGTCGCGCTTTGGGCGAAACCATGGCGGTCACCTTCTTAGTAGGTAATACCTACAACATCAACTCCAACCTTTTCGGTTCTGGTGTCACCATTACCTCTGCTATCGCAAATGAATTTGCAGAAGCCTCAAGTGAAATGCACGTTGCTACATTATTACATTTAGGGTTGATACTTTTTGTCATTACCTTTGTTGTTTTATCCATCTCCAAAATTATGTTGTCACGAATTGATAAGAGAGCGGGTAACTAATTTTAAGTGGTGTAAATAGAAAAGTAGCTTATAGTCAGCGAACTACTAAACGGTTACGGCGTTATCCTTGCTAAGCCTACATGAGTAGTACCTGCACTCGGTTGCCTTTTAATTATTTTAGACGTCTTTAACTATAGTAAATTTAGTCACCTAAGCGTGACACAAATTCAAATTGGTATGACAGGTATTGATAGGATCACAACATGACATCACACTCCAGTGCAACATTAGACAACAACTCAAGGCCATCACAAAGCTTTGAGCAACGAATGAATAAGTCGCTCTACACAAAACGTAAATTTTTGAATGTGATTGGGCTAGTGTTTGCCGTCTTAGCGATGACATTTGGGTTAGTATGGCTTGGCTGGATACTGTTTGATCTGCTACGCAAAGGTATGGAAGCCATGCTAACGATGCCTATCTTCACAGCCGATACGCCGCCGCCAAACACCATAGGCGGGCTGCGTAATGCTATTGTTGGTTCATTTATGATAGCAGGTACAGGATTGCTTATTGGTGCGCCAGTAGGTTTGTTAGCCGGTGTTTATTTGGCCGAGTTCTCTCAAGGATCTTGGCTGGGTAAAGCGACGCGCTTTTTAAACGACATTCTACTGTCGGCACCGTCTATTGTTATTGGTTTATTTATTTTTACATTGATGGTCAGTAATCGCGGGTTCTCAGGGTGGGCTGGTGCTGTCGCGCTATCGCTTATCATTATACCCGTAGTGGTTCGCAGTACCGAGACGATGCTCAATCTAGTCCCTAATCAGTTACGAGAAGCTTCGTATGCGCTGGGTGCGCCTAAATGGAAAGTTGTGACATCAGTGACGATGCAAGCTGCTAAATCAGGCTTAATAACTGGTGTTCTATTAGGGTTTGCACGTATTACTGGTGAAACCGCCCCGTTATTATTCACAGCGTTGAACAACCGGTTCTTTAGCTGGGATATGGGCAGCGCCATGGCGAACTTACCCATGACTATTTACCAATTTGCTGCGGCTCCTGATGATACTCAAAATATGATTGCATGGGCAGGCGCGTTACTGATTACTTTATCCGTATTGGGGCTTAACATTATCGCCCGTATTATTGGTAGAGAAAAACGCTAGTAAATTAGAGTAATTAAATTAAATTAAATAAATCATCCAACGACGATTAAGTTTAATTCATTTTTTTCATATATTTATAAGGTACTACCATGACAGACGTATTAGAGAGCAAACCATTGACAGATAATAAACTCGTTAAAAACAGCAATGACACGATGTTAGAGCAGCCAATCGAGACAGGTAATCAGCAAGAGCAGCCTGATACCGCGTCTTTTACGAAACAAACAGTGGCTGATCTACCAGATAACATGCCGCCAGCCAAAATGGAAATTCGTGATTTAGATTTTTATTATGGCGATTTCAAAGCGCTCAAAGACATTAATATAGATATCCCTGAAAAAAATGTTACGGCCTTTATCGGTCCGTCAGGCTGTGGTAAGTCTACTTTACTACGTACGTTTAACCGTATGTACGATTTATATCCTGGTATGCATGCTGATGGCAAAATTATTCTTGATGGCAAGAATATTTTGTCAAAAGATGTGGATGTCAACTTGCTACGTGCACGTGTTGGTATGGTCTTTCAAAAGCCTACGCCGTTTCCTATGTCAATTTATGACAATGTGGCATTCGGTGTGCGTCTTTACGAAAAGCTAAGTAAAGCTGAACTGGATAATCGAGTAGAATGGGCACTTAAAAAATCAGCACTATGGCCAGAAGTGAAAGACAAACTTAAAGCATCAGGTCTGTCGTTATCAGGCGGTCAGCAGCAGCGGTTATGTATCGCCCGCGGTGTGGCAACAAAGCCTGAAGTTCTTCTATTGGATGAGCCAACCTCAGCGCTAGACCCGATCTCAACTGGCGCTATTGAAGATCTTATTGAAGATCTAAAGCATGATTACACCATCGCTATCGTAACCCATAACATGCAGCAAGCAGCCCGCGTTTCTGACTATACATGTTATATGTACTTAGGTGATATGGTTGAGATGGGTGAGACCAATCAAGTATTTACTAATCCAGCGCAAAAAGCCACTGAAGATTATATTACGGGTCGTTACGGCTAGAATGACACCTAAAATGTAGCCTTAATTGTATCAAGAGATTAAAGCGTTTTAGCAGATTTAAAATATTTAAAAGGGCCCTTATGCCACTAAATGAAAAACATTCGTCTAAAAGTTTTGATAATGATTTGAAAGAATGTATCGATCTATTTATGCAAATGGGTCGTATGGCTGCTGAACAAGTCACCTCGGCCACGCATTCACTTATCGACAGTAATTTGAAGATTGCCAATCAAGTTATTGAAACGGATGACGTGATTAACCAAATGGAAATCAAGGTTGATGAATTGGTGATTTTGCTGGTTGCCAAACGTCAACCTGCTGCCAGCGATTTAAGATTGATTATGGCCTTGTCTAAAGGGGTTGTGGATCTTGAACGGGTAGGGGATGAAGCGAGCAAGATTGCACGCATGGCTCGAAAGTTACACGAAGAGGGCGCATCGCCACGTGGCTATTCAGAAGTACAGCATTTATCCAATCAGGTTCGCCTCATGTTGCTCGATTCATTAGACGCGTTTACGCGTCTAGACCCAGAGCAGGCGTTATCAGTACTACAAAGTAATAATACGGTAAATACTGAGTATCAGTCTGCCAGTCGATCATTGATGACCTATGTGATGGAAGATAGCAGGCATGTGTCTAAGGTTATTAATATTTTATGGGTACTTCGTGCACTTGAGCGTATTGGTGATCATGCGCGCAATATTGCAGAGCTTGTTATCTACTGTAGTAGTGGTAAAGATGTGCGTCATACCGACTTTCTATTTATAGAACAAACTGTACAAGAAGCTTCTGAAAGTTTGGCGGCGCGTAATGGTGAATAAGGTGATTTTATAAGTAAGGTAAGTATTAATTATAAAAGCTAATATCATAAAGATATTGGCTTTTTTTAATTTTTATCACCATATAGTTTCTGCTTCTGATTAAAAGCTGTACACTTATATTTATTAACTGTTTAAAGATAATAAGATTTATTTAAAGAGCATAAGATTTATTTAAAGGTAAAGTTCTATTGAAAAGGGTGATAAAAAAACTGATTCATATAATAGGCTATGCTGTTATCGTTTTTATAATGATAATGCCAGCTTTTGCGTTTCAACCCATTATGTTTCAAGGTACTTCTATAGGATCAGCTGATTTTAATGAAAATATAAAAGTATTGTCAGAAGTTATCAACATTGATGCAGATGCAGATTTTGATACCGCAACGTATCATGCCGAATATCATATTATAAACACACAGGATGGACTGCAAGTACCAGTAATTTTTAACACGTATGGTGATGTTACTTATTATGAAGATAAAAAAATATCCATTAGCATTGATGGTAAACCTGTTGAAGCACAGATAATTGAGCCAAATCTACTGGAAGATGCGGACACAATTTATTCTACTGAAAATAGAGGTTCGCAAAACAACAGTCAAAATGATCGAGCTGTTGTTACAGCTAACCAAGAAGACATTGATGCATCGGGTGACCTAAGCCGTTTATTAAATAGCACGACTTTTATGAGCGAAAATGGAGTTGAACCCTTTCGTTCTTATCAAGAATATTCACAGTTTATAGTTTCAAATCTAGATAAAGGTAAGCATACTATCCGTACTACCTATAGCGTAGACTCGTCTTACTATGGAAGCGATTGGACGGGCATAAACTCCTTTGAATATAGATTTGCTAATTTCAAACCTGCAGCAGCGTATCAAGGGACTAGACTCTCCTTTAATTTCGAAGGTAATACGGATTATATAAGTGTGGATATTGATGCAGAATTTGATCAGCCATTAGAACAAACGAAGCACTGGGCGTCTAAAAAACAAACCCCTACTAAGATGTCATTTACTTATCAAAAGCCATTGAATGCTGTGGCTAAAGTTTTAACAAGTATCTCGCTCTATGTTGTCATACTATTTGCTTTGCTTGTGTTCGGGCGAACAAACTACCAATTACTGAAAAAAACTCAGCAAGATACTCCTGAGTATACTTGGTCACTTATGATATTTACCGGTCTTCTTTTTCCATTTTTGAGTATTATGATGGCGTATTTTTATTTGGTATTCACTGATTTAGTGATTGGGCAAGGCGCCACTGGCGAGATGCGTAGTTTATTTTTTATGTGGATGTTGCCTTTAGCCTATATTTCAGCGACACCAATATATTTTTTAGTGATGTTAGGACTATGTATTGGAATAAAAAAAGAAAATAAAGACAGCACAGCTCATTAAGTTTAATCAGACTTTGCTGCGGATAGCTCTTTAATAATAGGGGCTATTTAGAAATATTCTCTGTCAGTGACATATACTAATTATAAATAGCCCCATATATTTCAATCATATTAAGGTAGGGTTAAGACGGAGGCGTATAACCCGCAGGTCGCTCATAGTCAGCATTGTCTAAAAACTTCTCGCGTTGCTCATTTATAAACTTCTTAGCTTCAGGGTCTAGCATGCTTAGATGGTTCTCATTAATGAGCATGGTCTGCAGTTCCAACCATTCATCCCAAGCTTTTTTAGACACTGTGTTTTGAAGCTCCTCCCCTTTTTTATTGGGAAAAGGCGGGTTTGACATTTTGGGTAAATCTAGTTGATATTTGCGGCAAAAAACCAGGTTTGCTTTTGGATCAAAGGTAGCTGTCATTATTTTATCCTATTATTTTCAAATATTTATTTGCTAAAAGCTAAGTCTAAACGCTGTTTTAAATAAGCCACTTTAAAACGGTTACTTTAAATCGATGTTAAAGCTTTTGATACGCTCACGACCGCGAGCAACAGCCTCGATAACTTGTTTTGGCGCAGTGCCGCCAAGATGATCACGCGCTGCCAGTGAGCCTTCAAGCGTTAAATAATCAAAAACATCCTCTCCAATAGCATCGCTAAACTGCTGTAGTTGCTCAAGCTCAAGTTCGCTTAAATCAACGCCTTCTTTAATACCTAAAGCGACCGCATTCCCAACAACTTCATGAGCGTCTCGAAAAGCCACGCCGCGTCTTACTAAGTAATCTGCTAAATCGGTGGCTGTGGCATAGCCTTTCATGGTGGCAGCGCGCATATTTTCCTTGTTAGGTACTATATTAGGCAGCATATCCACAAATGCAAGTAAAGAGCCGGTCAAGGTATCAACACAGTCAAATAACGGCTCTTTGTCTTCTTGGTTATCTTTGTTATAAGCCAGTGGTTGGTTTTTCATTAACGTTAGTAAGGTGATTAGTTGACCAAATACTCTTGCAGCTTTACCACGCACCAGCTCAGGAACATCAGGATTTTTCTTTTGCGGCATAATTGATGAGCCCGTACAGAATCTATCTGGGATTTGCACAAAATCAAACTGCGCTGACATCCATAAGATAATCTCTTCACTCATACGTGATAGATGCATCATCAGTATAGAGGCCGCTGAGGTAAACTCGATAGCAAAATCTCGGTCAGATACAGCATCTAAAGAATTTTGACAAATACCTTCAAAGTCTAACAACTCGGCCGTAATCGTACGGTCAATTGGGAAGGTAGTGCCTGCCAGCGCTGCACTGCCCAAAGGCATTTGGTTGATACGACGACGGGCATCGATCAAGCGCTCTGTATCTCTATTGAGCATTTCAAACCAGGCCAATACATGATGACCAAAGCTTACTGGCTGCGCGGTTTGCAAATGGGTAAACCCTGGCATAATAGTATCGGTGTGTTTCTCAGCCAAGTCTAGCAACCCTGATTGCAGCTTAACCAATAACTCTACGATATTATCTACCTCTTCACGTAGCCATAGACGAATATCGGTTGCTACTTGGTCATTACGACTACGTCCCGTATGCAGTTTTTTACCGACTGTACCAATGATATCGGTTAGGCGAGACTCGACATTCATGTGTACATCCTCAAGGGCGATCGACCATTTAAATTCGCCTGCATCAATCTGTTTTTGTACTTGATTTAAGCCGTCTATTATCGTCTCTACTTCTTCTGCAGTTAAGATTTCGCAACGGCCTAGCATGGTAGCGTGAGCTATCGATCCTTGAATGTCATGTCTAGCAAAGCGCTGATCGAAGCCGACTGAAGCGGTAAATGCCGCAACGAAGCTGTCTGTTGCTTCACTAAAGCGCCCACCCCACATCTGCTGCCCTTGACCACTGCTGCTATTAGAATCATTTGATTGAGTAGTAGAATTTTTATTCGAGTCGTTGTCTGTCATATCAGTTCAAATCCAAAAATGGCGTAAAGTAAGTAGTATTTAAAAGCAGTATAGCAAAGGACTAGGTCGCCTTGCCAGTTAGCCGATGATGATTAGCTGCTCTCTTAAGCTACTGTCCAGAAGCTATTGTAATTGAGCTACTAATATTAAACTAATGTCATTCAACTACTAATTATTAACTGACAACTATTTGTTGTCTGATTGCTCGGCCACTTAAGCGAATTAAGTAAGCGCTCAACATAACATCACTGAAATACATGACCAATTATGGTTAAATATGCAAGATAATCGTTAGGTTTAATATCGAGCCTTAAGACTAAATTTTATTTTCTACTTTACAACCATTCCTAAGAAAAGATAACTATGACTAAATCAGCACATTCCACTGCACTTAAGACCTTAAAAATTGCGACTCGTAAAAGCCCTCTCGCCATGTGGCAAGCAGAGCACATACAGTCTCGTTTAGAGTCTCTATATCCAGAGCTTGAAGTCAGTTTGGTAACTATTGTGACCAAAGGAGATAAAATCCTTGATACCCCGTTGGCTAAAATAGGCGGTAAAGGTCTATTTGTTAAGGAGCTTGAACAAGCTCTTTATGACGGTAGAGCAGACATTGCAGTTCATTCTTTAAAAGATGTGCCTATGGAGCTACCTGAAGGTCTGTTATTAGGCACATATTGTAAGCGTGAGTCCCCAACAGATGCTTTTATTTCAAACACCTACGACAAGTTAGACGATTTACCTCAAGGAGCGGTGGTCGGAACCGCAAGCCTACGTCGTCAGTGTCAACTAAAAGCCTACCGTCCTGACTTACAAATCAAAACGCTTAGAGGCAATGTGCAAACTCGCTTGGGTAAGCTAGATGCCGGCGAATATGATGCGATTATACTAGCAACCAGTGGTCTGCAACGAGTTGAGCTCAGTGATCGTATCAAACATGAAATAGATATAGATATTAGTTTGCCTGCAGTAGGGCAAGGGGCGTTGGCCATTGAATGCCGTGCAGGTGATGACGCCGTTTTATCTTTATTAAAGCCTCTTAACGATGGACAAGCCCGTATTCGCCTAAAAGCTGAGCGAGCGCTAAACCGTCGTTTAGAAGGCGGGTGTCAGGTTCCTATTGCAGCATACTCTGTCATTGAAAAAGACTCAGAGCAGTCTAATGTCAAAACATTATGGGTACGCGGCAGAGTAGGGTCTGAAGATGGAACCACACTACTTAAAGCGGATAAACGTATTGCTTTAACAGGTAATCAGGCCGATCGTGAGAATCAAGCAGAGCAGTTAGGCATCGATGTGGCTGATGAATTGCTGTCATTGGGGGCAGATGGTATTTTAGCGGCAATTTATTCCAATAAATAAGGTTTATTTATTGGCATGGCATTTAAAACGTAACATGAATAAGCCGGTTACTGTCGATTATATATTTTATTAATTGCTATTATTTAGCTTTTAGGGGTGTTATGGTTTTTATCAATACCCGTCCAACCAGTCGTGCTCAGCCCTTAAACCTTGCCATGCAAGAAAAAGGGATGACGGTATTGTCATTGCCTTTACTAGAATTAGTGACCGTTGATATTAGTGAGCGCGAACAGCAGTATCAGCTAGATTTTTATCAACAGCCTAATAAGTATCAGGCTTTGGTGGTGGTTAGTCCAACGGCAGCTCGAATGGGTTTAGCTGCTTGTCCAAAAGGGTTTATTCCTAAAGCGGTAGTCATCGCCGTTGGTCATGCTACCGCAGAAATTTTGCGAGACGCTGGCTGGCAAGTACAATGTCCTGATGAGTATAGCAACGAAGGCATGATAAAGCTGTCTGCTTTAAACACGTTAGGTAAAGACGATCATATTTTGGTCTGGCGTGGGCGAGGAGGAAGACGTGTCTTGGTAAACTTTTTGCAGGAAAATGAGGTGACGGTACATGCCATAGCTTGGTATCAGCGTCGTTGTCCTCGTGATACTGCCTTAAAGTTTAGCGAATTAGCACATCGTCTCAAGGCTATAAATCATCCTAAACGCCCTATTGTTCTAATCAGTAGTGGTGAAGCTTTTACTAACTGGAGAGAACAATTTGCAGAGCTTGATTCTGATTTGCCTGATACAATTTACGCTATGTCGGACTTCTATTATTTAACCTTTGGTAAGCGTCTTACTGATACGGTCAGTGATTTGAAACTCAATTGTATCCGCATCGAGCATTTAGATCCTGATGAAGTTTGGCGAGGTGTCAGGCTACTGCTTGAAAATCAATAGATAAAACCCATTAAATTTGGAATGCTTTTAATACTGACTATTAGTCGTGACTTGTGTCACAAACCTAGAGTAAAGTCTTAAAACTTTCTACGTTATACTTCTAACCCCTATTTAAACTACTGTTACAGCTACTGTTGCAATTTATAGAAGCTGTGGAGAGATACTATATCCATGTTTAGTTTTACATTAGATAAAGAGTTTGATAAGCCTGGAGCCCTGGCTGGTTTTGCCAGTATTTATGTTCAGCCTGTCGCTTGGAATGATATGGATGCCTTTAATCATGTCAATAACGTAGTTTATTATCGTTATGCTGAGTCAGCGCGTATTAATTACTTGAGTGAGTTGGGTGCTTTTTCCGAAGAGGTGACCACAGTGTTGGCTCAATCAAGCTGCACTTATTTAAAACCTGTGGTATTCCCAGATACTCTGCTTATCGGTGTTCGCACTAAAAAACTCGGGAATACCAGTTTGGTTATGGAGTATTGTTATTATAGCCAGTCCCAACAAGCTGTGGCGGCTACAGGGGAGTCTGTGTTAGTGCGCTTAAATAAAGACGCAACTGAAAAATTAGCATGGACAGATACTGAGCGTAAGAATTTTTTAGCTTTTGAGCAAACTGTTAACCATACTCCGGAGCAGTGATGCTTTCATTTTTAAATCGAAAAGCTTCATCACACCTTATCCCAGAGCTACCGAGTCTAGATCAAGCGCTATATCCACTTAACTGGGGGCATCAAAAAGTTGAGTCAGCGCAACAGCTACTTATTTATACCTTGCAAACACAATTGTATTATCGAGCGACGAACGCAGATAACCCTTACTTATCTTCTCAATTAAGAGATAATCAGAAGCAGTTTAGCCAGCTACTTTTACAAAATGATATTTATCAAGATTGGGTGAACTTTACCGTATTTGGTCGTTACATACAGCGCAGCTTTAGTGCATTTTACCAGCAAACCGAAGATGTGTTTAACACAGATATGCCAGACTTATTGAAGCATGAGTTAATGCGGCATACTCAGTATTTACCCAAAGATCAAATGTTGTTAGCAGGCGGGCAGCTTTCTAACACGATGCGCAGAGATAAGCTATTAATCACTACGTTAAACCCCTTCCAAGCGATTAATGAGGCCCTTAAATATTACTCCAAAGGGCAGAGTAAACCACAAGTTTTTAATCTCGATCCAAACTCAGTTTTTATATTAAATATAATAAAGGTCAATTCAAAAAAAGTTAAAGCATTTGCCGTAAAGCATAATAAACGCACTTCTGATGGAGCACGCAACGAAGTAATGATTCTGGATTTTCAGAATTTAACTTTGTCCCAAGAGCAAAATCTTAAAAACACCGCCCAACCAGAGTTAACCTTCCTTATTAGGCACTATTCTATAAGTTAGTAACTTAATAATAGGTAATAAACACTTGCTGTTATAGAGTGATATCAACAACTTAATGATGATCATGTGAGTAATGAGGCCTTAAGTTAGCTACTTAGTACCGAAAATCTTATCTCCAGCATCACCTAAGCCGGGGATTATATAACCGTTTTCATTTAAGTGACTGTCTAAAGAAGCGGTGTATATCTCAACATCTGGATGGGTCTCATTAACCAAACGAACTCCTTCAGGAGCCGCGACTAATACCAAAGCTTTAATTGTTGAGCAGCCTTTTTCTTTTAACATATCAATTGTGGCTACCATTGAGCCGCCAGTGGCTAGCATTGGATCGATAATCAATGCAGGTCGACGGTCTACATCAGCGACCAACTTTTCAAAAAAAGGCACAGGCTGTAACGTCTCCTCATCACGTTGTAAACCTACCATAGAAATTTTTGCAGTTGGAAGAAGGTCTAATACCCCATCAAGCATCCCTAAGCCAGCTCGTAAAATAGGAACTACTGTAACTGTTTTTCCAACAATTTGTTCACCAATGATGTCAGTGCTATCCCACCCTGGCATACTAAACTCTTCTATTTCAAAATCACGACATGCCTCATAAGCCATCAAGCGGGCAAGCTCAATGGTTAAGGTGCGAAATTTATAAGTACTACAATCTTTGGCACGCATTAAGCTTAATTTATGACGTACTAAGGGATGATTAATTATCTCTACATTTAAATTGCTCATAATGCCTCTTTGAAGGTCGTTTGGGGATAGATATTGGATTATATAAAGTAGGGTGTTTTATAAATGGCGCGTCAAAATTTACGATATCAAATTTAAAATAATTATTTTGATAACTCTTTATAACGGCAGTTACTTAGCTATATTCACATAACTTAACTCATATAACTTTATTATTCACTAAGTAAGACTATTATTACGTCGAATATTTGGTGATTATAGCTATCAGTTTAAAGCAATATTAAATTTGATTATACCAATAAAATAAAACCAACTTAGGCATGAATAAAATGGCAACTTTTACTACTTGAATTATGAATAATCGGATATAAATACGAATGATTGAATAAGGTATAAGTTTGTTTAGTTATATTATTTGAAGCACATTTTAAACTAGAAAATTTTTTTAAACGTTGAACATTTAACAGTCGAACAATTTAAACAATGAACTAAAACTACATTTTTAGTTCATGCGTTATTGGAGTGGAATATGAAGCGTGATAATTTTAAAACTTTACCAGATGGGAGGGTGGTAGAAAGTCATCCATTTAAACCCGTATTACCAAAACATGCCACGATTATGATGATGGGCACCATGCCACCAAAGGCTGATAAATGGCGAATGCAATTCCATTACCCCAACTTTCATAATGATATGTGGCGCATCTATGGACGTGTGTTTTTTGATGACGCAGATCACTTTATAGATACGCAGCGCACAGATGATAAAAAGGGTTTTGATCCAGAACGAATCAAAGCTTTTTTGAACGAGCGTGGAATAGCATCTTGTCCCACAGTTAAAAGCGTGATCCGAGAAAAGGACAATGCAGCAGATGAATTTCTAACCATTGTAGAAACTGTAGATTTAAAAGAAGTCTTGCGACAAGTACCCCATGTAAAAACTCTATTCACAACAGGTGGGAAAGCCACAGAGATATTAATGCAATTACTACAAGAGGATCAGGGTTTAAAGATAGCTAAGTCTAAATGGCCTAAAACCAACCAGCAGATTGAATATACATACGCAGGACGGGAATTGACACTTTATCGCTTACCCTCAACATCAAGAGCGTATCCTTTATCTCTGGATAAAAAAGTAGCGGCTTATAAAGACTTCTTTAAATCTGTTGGAATGCTATAGCCTTATAGCGTAAGTAATACTATATAGTTAAGCGGGGCTATGAGATAACCAGAACATAGTAGCTATAGCAGAAGATATTGATTAATATAGAAATTTATTTGAAAAAATCTAATTAACTTATTGACACCAAAAATAAAACGCCTATAATACGCAGCTCATTAGGACGCACTTAAAAAAACGAGAGTTTTTAAAGTGAAAACCCTGAGAAAATTAAAAGAAATAAAAAGTTGACACACCGAAAAATGGTGATAGAATAGTCAGCCTGCTCGGCACGTAGAGAGATGATCTCAGAGGTGTTAAGCAAGAAATACACTAGTCTTGGACGACAAGCTAGTCATTATTTAAAAGCTAGAACTAAAGAACAACTTGTGTGGATTTTTGCTGATTAAGAATGCTAAAAATGAAGTTGGGATTGTTTGTATCTATTAATAGGTATGGATAATGACTAACTATAAAAAATTATCATTTAATACAGCAGAAAAACTCGAAGTTAATTCATTATATGAAACATACGAAAAGCAATTTGCTAGTATTAAATGAGCCAAGATTAGTAATCTATCTTACTTTTAATTAAGTGAAAGGTTACAAGCAAGATTAAACTGAAGAGTTTGATCATGGCTCAGATTGAACGCTGGCGGCAGGCTTAACACATGCAAGTCGAGCGGAAACGATGATAGCTTGCTATCAGGCGTCGAGCGGCGGACGGGTGAGTAATACTTAGGAATCTGCCCAGTAGTGGGGGATAGCACGGGGAAACTCGTATTAATACCGCATACACCCTACGGGGAAAAGGGGGCGCTTGCGCTCTCGCTATTGGATGAGCCTAAGTCGGATTAGCTAGTTGGTGGGGTAAAGGCCTACCAAGGCGACGATCTGTAGCTGGTCTGAGAGGATGATCAGCCACACCGGGACTGAGACACGGCCCGGACTCCTACGGGAGGCAGCAGTGGGGAATATTGGACAATGGGGGCAACCCTGATCCAGCCATGCCGCGTGTGTGAAGAAGGCCTTTTGGTTGTAAAGCACTTTAAGCAGTGAAGAAGACCTTATGGTTAATACCCATAAGCGATGACATTAGCTGCAGAATAAGCACCGGCTAACTCTGTGCCAGCAGCCGCGGTAATACAGAGGGTGCAAGCGTTAATCGGAATTACTGGGCGTAAAGCGAGCGTAGGTGGCTTAATAAGTCAGATGTGAAATCCCCGGGCTTAACCTGGGAACTGCATCTGATACTGTTAGGCTAGAGTAGGTGAGAGGGAGGTAGAATTTCAGGTGTAGCGGTGAAATGCGTAGAGATCTGAAGGAATACCGATGGCGAAGGCAGCCTCCTGGCATCATACTGACACTGAGGTTCGAAAGCGTGGGTAGCAAACAGGATTAGATACCCTGGTAGTCCACGCCGTAAACGATGTCTACTAGTCGTTGGGGGACTTGATCCCTTAGTGACGCAGCTAACGCACTAAGTAGACCGCCTGGGGAGTACGGCCGCAAGGTTAAAACTCAAATGAATTGACGGGGGCCCGCACAAGCGGTGGAGCATGTGGTTTAATTCGATGCAACGCGAAGAACCTTACCTGGTCTTGACATATCTAGAATCTTGTAGAGATACGAGAGTGCCTTCGGGAATTAGAATACAGGTGCTGCATGGCTGTCGTCAGCTCGTGTCGTGAGATGTTGGGTTAAGTCCCGCAACGAGCGCAACCCTTTTCCTTAGTTACCAGCGGTTTGGCCGGGGACTCTAAGGATACTGCCAGTGACAAACTGGAGGAAGGCGGGGACGACGTCAAGTCATCATGGCCCTTACGACCAGGGCTACACACGTGCTACAATGGTAGGTACAGAGGGCAGCTACACAGCGATGTGATGCGAATCTCAAAAAGCCTATCGTAGTCCAGATTGGAGTCTGCAACTCGACTCCATGAAGTCGGAATCGCTAGTAATCGCGGATCAGAATGCCGCGGTGAATACGTTCCCGGGCCTTGTACACACCGCCCGTCACACCATGGGAGTTGATTGCACCAGAAGTGGGTAGCCTAACCTTTTAGGATGGCGCTCACCACGGTGTGGTCGATGACTGGGGTGAAGTCGTAACAAGGTAGCCGTAGGGGAACCTGCGGCTGGATCACCTCCTTATAAACGGCATTCGGTCAGCAAGAATTCACAACAAGTTGTTCTTTAGTTTTAGTAGATAAAAGCTTTCGAGGAAGCAAGACTTATAGAAATTTCCCTTAAAGGAAATTTCTCTTGCGCTCGGGATGAAGCAGTGCTTCATCTATATCCTCGCTCAGGGTCTGTAGCTCAGCTGGTTAGAGCACCGTGTTGATAACGCGGGGGTCATAAGTTCAAGTCTTATCAGACCCACCATATGAGATCTTGGAAAGTACAAGGCTTCTAGAAATTTCCCTTTAAGGAAATTTCTCTTGCGAAGCTAAAAAAGCGGTGCTTTTTTTACACGCTTCTCAGGGGCCATAGCTCAGTTGGTAGAGCGCCTGCCTTGCACGCAGGAGGTCAGGAGTTCGACTCTCCTTGGCTCCACCATTACGTAGTAGAGATAGTAAGAAGATAAAATAGAAGTAAGCAATCAGTAAAACGATTTCTTACTTCTGTTTTATACAGAAACAACATAACGATCTGATGAAGACGTTATTACTATTTAAAAACATAGATATGAGTTGTAATATCCGGTTAGCGGATGAATCATCACTGAGCCATCTGCTAACCATTAATCAACCTCTTTAACGTCAATAGCTAATATAGTATTGCTGTTATCCCAAGGGGTTGGTTATAAACGTAAAAAGTAATAAGAGAACTGAATCAAGCGTAAATTATCAAGGTGATATCGTTATAATTGCTAATTCATACACATTAATTTAATAATGTATAAGACCCTTTGGGGTTGTATGGTCAAGTAATTAAGCGCACATGGTGGATGCCTTGGCAGTCAGAGGCGAAGAAAGACGTGACAGCCTGCGATAAGCTTCGGGGAGGCGGCAATATCCTGTGATCCGGAGATTTCTGAATGGGGAAACCCACTTAGCGTAAGCTAGGTATACCAGTTTACTGGTAGGCGAACGAGGGGAAGTGAAACATCTCAGTACCCTTAGGAAAAGACATCAAAAGAGATTCCCCTAGTAGCGGCGAGCGAACGGGGAGGAGCCGACGGATTTTAGAATAGACGAACAGAGTGGGAAATCTGACCATAGTGGGTGATAGTCCCGTAGTCGAAATTCTAGATGAAGCATATTAAGTAGTGCGGGACACGAGAAATCCTGTATGAAGATGGGGGGACCATCCTCCAAGGCTAAATACTCCTGACTGACCGATAGTGAACCAGTACCGTGAGGGAAAGGCGAAAAGAACCCCTGTGAGGGGAGTGAAATAGAACCTGAAACCGTGTGCGTACAAGCAGTGGGAGCCTCCTTGTGGGGTGACCGCGTACCTTTTGTATAATGGGTCAGCGACTTATATTCTGTAGCGAGGTTAACCATTAGGGGAGCCGTAGGGAAACCGAGTCTTAATAGGGCGTTTAGTTGCGGGGTATAGACCCGAAACCGAGTGATCTATCCATGAGCAGGTTGAAAGTGCCGTAACAGGCACCGGAGGACCGAACCCACTGTCGTTGAAAAGCCAGGGGATGACTTGTGGATAGGGGTGAAAGGCTAATCAAACTCGGTGATAGCTGGTTCTCCCCGAAAGCTATTTAGGTAGCGCCTCGGACGAACACCATTGGGGGTAGAGCACTGTTTCGGCTAGGGGGTCATACCGACTTACCAAACCGATGCAAACTCCGAATACCGATGAGTGATATCCGGGAGACACACGGTGGGTGCTAACGTCCATCGTGGAGAGGGAAACAACCCAGACCGCCAGCTAAGGCCCCAAATTCCTAGTTAAGTGGGAAACGAAGTGGGAAGGCATAGACAGCTAGGAGGTTGGCTTAGAAGCAGCCATCCTTTAAAGAAAGCGTAATAGCTCACTAGTCGAGTCGGCCCGCGCGGAAGATGTAACGGGGCTCAAACTAGGAGCCGAAGCTGCGGATTTGAAAATTGTTTCAAGTGGTAGGGGAGCGTTGTGTAAGCCTGAGAAGGTGTGTTGTAAGGCATGCTGGAGGTATCACAAGAGCGAATGCTGACGTGAGTAACGATAATGGGTGTGAAAAGCATCCACGCCGGAAGATCAAGGGTTCCAGTCCAACGTTAATCGGGGCTGGGTGAGTCGACCCCTAAGGCGAGGCCGAAAGGCGTAGTCGATGGGAAATCGGTTAATATTCCGATACTTGTTTATGATGTGATGGAGGGACGGAGAAGGTTATACCGGCCTGGCGATGGTTGTCCAGGTGAAAGGATGTAGGCAGATGGCTTAGGTAAATCCGGGCTATTAATGCTGAGATCTGATAGCAAGCTGTACTTGTACAGCGAAGCGGTCTATACCATGCTTCCAGGAAAAGCTTCTAAACTTAGTCATAAACGAATCGTACCCTAAACCGACACAGGTGATCAGGTAGAGAATACCAAGGCGCTTGAGAGAACTCTGCTGAAGGAACTAGGCAAAATGGTACCGTAACTTCGGGAGAAGGTACGCTGCTGATGGTGAAGGACTTGCTCCGTAAGCTATTAGCAGTCGCAGATACCAGGCTGCTGCAACTGTTTATTAAAAACACAGCACTCTGCAAACACGAAAGTGGACGTATAGGGTGTGATGCCTGCCCGGTGCTGGAAGGTTAATTGATGGGGTAAGCCGTAAGGCGAAGCTCTTGATCGAAGCCCCAGTAAACGGCGGCCGTAACTATAACGGTCCTAAGGTAGCGAAATTCCTTGTCGGGTAAGTTCCGACCTGCACGAATGGCATAATGATGGCAGCGCTGTCTCCAGCAGAGACTCAGTGAAATCGAAATCGCAGTGAAGATGCTGTGTACCCGCGGCTAGACGGAAAGACCCCGTGAACCTTTACTACAGCTTTACATTGAACTTTGACCTGACTTGTGCAGGATAGGTGGGAGGCTTTGAAGCAGATACGCCAGTATTTGTGGAGCCAACCTTGAAATACCACCCTGGTCATGTTGAGGTTCTAACTCAGGTATAACAATACCGAGGACAATGTATGGTGGGTAGTTTGACTGGGGCGGTCTCCTCCTAAAGAGTAACGGAGGAGTACGAAGGTGCGCTCAGAACGGTCGGAAATCGTTCAAAGAGTATAAAGGCAAAAGCGCGCTTAACTGCGAGACCCACAAGTCGAGCAGGTACGAAAGTAGGTCTTAGTGATCCGGTGGTTCTGTATGGAAGGGCCATCGCTCAACGGATAAAAGGTACTCTGGGGATAACAGGCTGATACCGCCCAAGAGTTCATATCGACGGCGGTGTTTGGCACCTCGATGTCGGCTCATCTCATCCTAGGGCTGAAGCAGGTCCTAAGGGTATGGCTGTTCGCCATTTAAAGAGGTACGCGAGCTGGGTTTAGAACGTCGTGAGACAGTTCGGTCCCTATCTACCGTGGGCGTTGGAAATTTGAGAGGATCTGCTCCTAGTACGAGAGGACCAGAGTGGACGAACCGCTGGTGTTCGGGTTGTCATGCCAATGGCATTGCCCGGTAGCTACGTTCGGATTGGATAACCGCTGAAAGCATCTAAGCGGGAAGCCAACCTCAAGATTAGATTTCCCTTAAGAGTCGTTGTAGACTACAACGTTGATAGGCAGGGTGTGGAAGCGCAGTGATGTGTGTAGCTAACCTGTACTAATTGCTCGATCGGCTTGACCATACAACACCCAAGTGGTTTTAAAGTTGTACATCAGCCAATTATTTCGATATCACCTGATAATTACTTATATATTTGATTATTTATATCACTTATATAAGTGACTTGATTCAGGTTCAATACAACAACTCATATCTATACCCCCTTTGCTGACGACAATAGCACGATGGAACCACCTGATCCCTTCTCGAACTCAGAAGTGAAACATCGTTGCGCCAATGGTAGTGTGGGTCCGCCCATGTGAGAGTAGGTCATCGTCAGCTCCCTATACCCTAAAAGCCCCCTGTACTTATGTACAGGGGGCTTTTGTTTGGGTGGGTTTTAACGAATATACTTTGACTTTAAGTATTGTTATCTTTTTATTACTCTAATAGTTCTCTATGTCTGGTATTAAAAACGAGAATTAATGGCTTTTTATACCTTCATATAGTCGGTTGAATTTAATTCTGCTATAAGGCGACCGAACGCAGAAAGTACACCCATTACGTCTAGGGCGGTCACACCGTAGTAGGTTTAAAGTGAATGGACTATAGTTAAAAATCTACTATTCATTCAATGGTAAAACAACTTCAATACTTAATCCGTTACTATTATCTATACGATTAAATGCCCGAATTTGTCCATGATGCGCAGTGATGATGGCATGCGCAATTGACAGTCCGAGTCCATAGCCTGTAGATTTCGTCTCTATAGGTTCAGAACTACCACTTTTAACTGAATTGCGACTACGTGCATTATCTAAACGAACAAAGGGCTGAAAAATACGTTCTAAGTCTGTTGGGTCTTTAATGCCTAAACCCGCATCAGTGACGGTAACTTTTAAAGTGTTCTTATTGTCGCCGATAGATACATTATCTACAGATATACCTACTTCACTATTTAATCTGGTGTGTTCGAAGGCGTTGCGTATAATGTTTTCGAAAGCGCTATAAAGCTGTTCGTAATTACCAATTACACTATATGTACTAGGTCTGTCCTTTTCTACATTCAGTATCCAACGCCAATTCACTTGTTTATGCTGAAACTCGAAGCTAACATCCTTCCTAATACTTTCCAATATTTCAAGAATATCAATATTTTCAATATCATCTTTATTTAGATGTTTATCGTCCATCTGTAGTGACTGAATATGAATGATTTGGTCTATCAGATGGTTCATGCGTCCAGATTCTTTGTCGATACGTTCTAAATAGCGTTTCGCTTCAGGCGCGAAATCAAGAGCCAATTCGGTAGCAACATCTAAACGGGCAAGGGGTGAACGAAGTTCATGCGAAATATCACTTAGTATCCGCTTACGTGCCTTTTCACTTTTATCTAAGCGCTCAGATAGCTGCGCTACCTCTCTTGCAAGTACGCCCAATTCGTCATCGCCAAATTGGGTTAACTCAGTATTACTTTCATAGCTACCCTCACTTATATGGTGTACGGCGTGCTGCAACTTACGAATACGATTGGTTAACGTCCGGCTTAACCAATAACATGCGGGCATACTGAGTAATAAAGTAAGCGTTATACGTAGTCCAGTATAACTGCGCTGAGATGATCTAATTTCACGTAATGGTAATCTTGGTTGTAATTGAACAGTATAGCTTCGACCATTTGGTGCAAGCGCTGTCGTGTCAGCAAGTTGTGGATAGCTGTCTTCATTAACACTAATTTGTTGCCACACTCTTGAAACTTCAGTATGGCGATTATCTTGTCTATTATTTTTATTAGTTATCTTATCTGGAGGTGGTAGAGGTTGATAGTTTAACGGTCTTGGACGTTTAAATGATAGCAGATTACCTTGATCATCAAGAATACGAACTTGCTCCATTAACATTCTATCTTGATGATAACGTTGACGGATGCTATTAAACTCTCCTTTTTCTATTAAAGCACTAATTTCCTCACGTACCGTTAATAAATGCGTCACCTGTTCTTGCATAAGGTTATTAATTTGTTTGTTATTTAACCATCGCTCAATACCTACTGAGAGCGTTGAGGTAATCAGCAACATCAGTAATAAGCTTAAAAATAAACGCCAAAAGAGGGTAAACCGTGGAATAGATATTGTCATAATACTAACTGATACCCTTTACCGCGAATGGCCTTAATTGGATCGTCATGATAAGGTTGTAACTTTTTGCGTAAACGCGAAATATGCACATCTAAACTGCGGTCAAAGGGTTGTAGATCTCGTTGCAATACCGTCTGTGACAGCCACTCTTTACTGGCAATATTTCCTTGTAAAGTGTTACTCTGCATTCGTACCAACGCTACTAATAAATCAAACTCAGTACCCGTTACTGCCAGTTCATTGCCATCGATTCGGCAGATACGGTGTGATTGATCAAGATGTAACCTATCGTGGCTAAGCGGCAGGGCGTCGACGGTAGGTGTTTTATTACGTTTAATCACTGCATTGATACGAGCAAGTAACTCACGAGGGTTACAAGGTTTAGAGATATAATCATCTGCGCCAAGCTCAAGACCAATAATTCTATCGATTTCATCACCTTTTGCGGTGAGCATAATTACTGGTATTTGGATAATAGACGGCAGTCGACGCAAAACACTTAGGCCGTCAATTTTTGGCATCATTATATCTAACACCAACAAATCATATTTGGGTTGATGAGACGTATTTTGCAATTTCTGTAATACTTCTTCACCATCATAAGCGCAATCGCAAGTTATCCCATGATTGGTTAAATACTCCTGTAGTAAGTCGGTTAACTCTTTATCGTCATCACCCAATAAAACATATGTCATAAGCTACTCATTCGAGTCAGTAAAATCTATTATAATTACTTGTTTAAATCATAACGAGGTATGAGTAAGCAAGCAACCAAATCTGTAGACGTAGAAGCAATTGTTACCTTTCTTAATGTTTCATCAAAGTATGCAATGTTTGTCTTCGCTATTATTTGATTTGTGGATACAGCGAAAGCGCTTATCCGCTTATTGAATCAACTTTAAAATAAATCTCGTAATGAATAGGAATACAAACATGAAGAAATTTGCAATCAGTTCACTATTGGCGTTATCAAGCACCCTAGCAGTTGTCGGTATAAGTCAAGCAAATATTGTTGATTACTCAACAGCTAAAGCCAGTACGATGCAGCAAAAAAATGTGAAAGGTACAGACTTGCGTCACCACGATGGACATGAAGGTTTTGGTAAGCAACGAGGCGTCATGGCACAGCTTGACTTGACCGATGCTCAACAACAGCAAATTGATACCATTAAACAAGCACAGCGTACTAAGCGTCAAAACGAACGTGCAAACCGTCAAGCTGAGCGTCAACAAAACCGTGCTCGAATGCAAACTTTAATGAATAGAAAAACTTTGAATACAGCAGCACTCAATAGCCTTGCAAATGAGCATGCTGAGCAAGCAAAAGAGCGCTTTATAAAACAGGCACAAACTAAACATGCCATTGCTCAGGTCTTAACTGTAGAGCAAAGAGCACAGCTAGAGCAGCTACATGAACAGCGTGGCGAGCGAGCTGGAAATGGTGAACGTCCTATGGGTAGACATGGTATGGGTTTATAAAAAGAAATATTGAGGAAGTAACCGCCCATCGGTAAGATTGGTTAAACTACCTCATTTTTAGCCTCATCAACCAAATAGGGATGCGCCCTAGACTTTGACAAGCGTTGCATTTATTTAATGCAGCGCTTTCTGTTTTATCAAGAGCTTAAAGGGTATGTTAGTACAAATGAATTTCTTAATTCATTTCTATTTCAACTCATTTCTACTTAAAAGATATGAGCTGAATTATAGTTCACTGACTATAACTATTGTGATTCTACACAACCCAGCAATAGCACTGTGCTAACCAGTAATGTTAGACTAGAGTTTAACCTCTTTAAAGTGACAATAAAGCAGGTATAGTCAATCCACTTTAAACCTGCTACGGTGTTAACCGCCCTAGATGTACTACTTGTATTATCTGCGGTCGGTCGCCTTATAGCAGAATTAAATTGAATCGAATATATTATAATTAGGGCGTGTCTTCATTTTTAAATCAAGACACGCCCTAGTAGGTGACAAGCCTTAAAGGGCTTATCCCTAAAACGGTTTAAAGAGGGTTCAGATTCAATTCAGAAGCATAAAGGTTTGAACTATGGCTGTTGATTTTTCTAATACGTTAATCGTTGCAATATCGGCAACGGCATTGTTTGATTTAAGCGAAACAGAAATCTATCGTAAAAAACTAATTGAACAGGATCCTGCTACAGCAGCGAAGAAGTTTCGTGAGTATATGCAACAGAGAGAAAATGAACCCTTAAAGACGGGCGCAGGGTTTCCGCTCATTCAAGCCATATTAAACCTTAACCAATATCATGTCGACAACAAAACGTACGAGGTCGAATCGCCACTTGTTGAAGTCGTTATCGTATCTAAAACATCACCTGACACTGGTATTAGGGTATTGAATGCCATTCGTGAGCGCAAACTGAATATAACCCGTTCTGCCTTTATTTCGGGTAATGATGTGACGGATTATATTAGAGACTTTAAAGTAGATTTATTTTTAACCACCAACAAAACCGACGCACAAAAAGTGACCGACGCCAATGTCTGTGCATGTGCCATATTGAGTGCAACCCCTGTTAATACTTATGAGTTGGATGTACAACAACTGCGCATTGCCTTTGATGGTGATGCGGTATTGTTTGATGACTCTGGTGAACTGCTATACAGACAAAAAGGCTTAAAGGCGTTTCATGATAGAGAAGCCAGTATGGCTGACTTACCTATTGAGAAGGGACCCTACGCAGATTTACTCATCAAATTATCGAAGCTACAAAACAATATCCCCAGTAATCTTGAGCCCGCGCCTATACAAATTGCATTGGTGACAGCGCGTAATGCGCCTGCAGATTTAAGAGCAATAAAAACCCTACGTGAATGGGATGTTAACGTTGATATGGCGTTTTTTTTGGGGGGATTAGAGAAGACAGCGGTTTTAAAAACTTTTGCACCGCATATCTTCTTCGATGACTCAATCAAACATATAAACTCAGTAAAAAACTTTGTACCCTCAGCCTTAGTCCCTTATAAATCTGCGTCCAAATTATACATTGGCTAGATTATGCATCGGCTGGATTGTATCAAGGTTAATGTTCGTTTAAGTAGCTAATCAAGTATTACTGATCCACATGGTCTGATACGGTTGCAATTCTAAAAACTCAGTAGATAAATCTATTTTTTGATCGGTAATCAGCTCTTTCCAGTTGTCAGTATCCATTAAATTAATATCAGACAGTAAGATGGATTGTTTTTGAGCAGTAATATTATTCAGACAGAAAATGCTTTGCTTGCGTTTTAGATCTTGACGCCAATAGCCAAAGATATGGGAGCCCAATTGTAGGGTGAACTGCTGGGCATTCGGATGAAACGCAGGTTGTGCTTTACGTATTTTGATAAGTTTAGTCAGCACTTCGTGTACGATATATTGATTTGAGTCGGGCTTATTTAATAAGCCTTCCAACTTATCAAATTCCCAACGATGACGATTGATTGAGCGGTTACGCCCCGTGCGATTAACACCTTCGTAATCATTCGATGTGGCTAGCAGGCTATGAATATAGATACCTGGAATACCTTCGATACCTAACATAATAGCTTGGGCACAAATAAAGCGCTCAATTTGATACTCGTCGGGTCCAGCAAAAGTGCCTTGTAGTGCATCAAACAAAGTGATATTAATCTCATACGGTTTTTGACTACCATCCGCTAACGCACGACTCGAAACCTGTCCACCAAACTCCCGCATCTTATTGACCAAAGCGCCAATCTCTTCGTCCGCCAGCAATCCTTCGGCAGGTCGTAGACCAATACCATCGTGGGAGGCAATGAAATTGAAATATACGGTACCGCTCTGTGTTGGTGGCATACTAATCATCCAACTGTTTAAGTAAGTGCAGTTGCCAGAAGCTAGCGTATACAATAATAATGGTGGTAAGGAGAAGTTATATATGCCGTGTGCTTCGTTGGCATTACCGAAATAGGTTAAGTTTTCTTGATTAGGTATATTAGTCTCGGTAATAATGATAATTGATGGATCGACATGTTCAATTAATGTGCGCAATAACCGCACTACCTCGTGGGTTTGCGGTAGATTAATGCAGGTTGTTCCAATAATTTTCCATAAAAAAGCCACTGCATCTAGTCTGAATAACTTGGCTTCATTGTCGATGTAAAAGCGGATAATTTCGACAAATTTAAGTAGTACATTTGGATTGCTAAAGTCCAAATCTGCTTGATCATGCCCAAAGGTACACCATACATAGTCATCCCCGTTTACGGTTTGTGTTTCTCGTAGTAAAGGAGTGACTCTAGGACGGGTCACATCCGATAAATCATCGCTAGGACTTGCTGTGAAAAAAAAGTCATGGCCTGTACCACTACCTTTTATAAAGTTATGAAACCATTCACTTTGTACTGAGCAGTGATTGATGACCAAGTCAAACATTAAGTCATAATCTTTGCCAATGGCAGTAATGTCACCCCAAGAACCTAAGCTCGGATTGACCGCTTTATAATCGATAACCGCAAAACCATCGTCAGAGCTAAAAGGAAAAAATGGTAGAATATGCACGTTGTTAATAGTGTCTTTGAAGTAGTCATCTAAAATAGTATGCAGAGTAACTAACGGCTTCTCGCCTTCTTTAACGACACTATCACCATAGGTAATCATCACAATATCGCTTTCATTCCAGTAATTGTGATGAGCCTGTGGAGAGGCGATATCGTCTTCAGACTTAATACCAATGGTTTCCAGCAGTTTAGTAGCCAGTGCCTGATAGCTAATATCCATCTCAACATCGGCGTAAATACTATCCAAATGGTGTATGATCTTGTCACGAAGAGTTTGTAGTGCCATATTGCTTACTCCTACGCCCTGAACTCAGCGGTATCCGCTTCTACTGCTGCAATGAGTCGTTCACTAATATCGGGTATGGCACTTGCTACCCGATTCCAGCTTGGTATAAACGGTGTCTCCATAGGATTATCTAAAAAGCTTTGACCGGCTTTCATAATATTACTGGCAAACATTTCGACCGCTTTTTCTTCATTATGAATATCAAGCTTTAATCCATTCATGACCGCATCATTGTGATAGGTCTCGACAAAGTCTAAAGCAATTCGGTAATAGGTAGCTTTAATGGATCGAAATGTCTCGTTACTCAGAATGTAGCCTTGTGTGGCCAGTTTACGAAACAAAGCTTTGGTGATGTCAATAGACATTTTTGATAGACCGCCTTGATCATTGTGCTGTGACAAATCTTGATGCTTGTGATCATAGATATCACAAATATCTACTTGGCACAGATGGTTGCGAGCGTAATTACGATGCATTTCAGAGAGAACACCAATCTCCAGTCCCCAATCACTAGGGATACGAATGTCGTTTAACACATCACGTCTAAACGAAAACTCACCAGCTAATGGATATCTAAAGCTGTCCATAAATTCTAAATAATCATTATCTCCTATGGTGCGTTTGAGAGCGCGTATAAGCGGCGTCACTAGCAGACGAGAGACTCGGCCATTGATTTTGCCATTGGCAACACGTGCATAGTAGCCTTTACTAAATTCGTAGTTGAACATAGGATTAGCAACAGGGTAGATCAGTTTGGCAAGAAGATCTTTTTCATAAGTAGTGATGTCGCAATCATGCAATGCGATTGATTCTGAACGTTCTGAGGCTAAAATATAACCCATACAATACCAAACATTGCGACCTTTCCCCATCTCCTTTGGCGCTAATCCATGTGTTTGAAGTTCTTGATCAAGCGCCTTAAGCCGAGGACCATCATTCCATAAGACTCGGTGATGCTGCGGCAACTTATCAAAAAATTTCAATGCCTGTCGGTATTGAGTCTCATCGGCTCTATCCAAACCAATCACAATTTCTGATAAATAAGGAACCTCTTGAAGTTCACTAACAATATGAGGTAAGGCATCACCTTCAAGCTCTGAAAATAAAGAGGGCAGTATAAGACCCATCGGACGTTTTTTTGAAAACTGAACAAGTTCAGCTTCGATATCTTCATAAGGTCGACGCGTCAAGTTGTGTAAAGTAGTAATAACGCCGTTTTGAAAAAAATCAGCCATAAGTCCTCCTGACTATAATAGTTAAGTTTTTAATATATCATTTGTAATCTATAGTTTTAATAGTGTGGTTAGCATCTCGTCCCAGCCTTCAGGACCTGTCATCGAGCTGGTATAAACCTCTTCTTTATTAACGTCAGGCGGCGGGTTAGTAGGGGAGACAATACGTACTGCTATATCAGCGGCTTCAAGCATGGCAACATCATTTTGACCATCGCCGAGAGCAATAGTATGGGTATCGACTTTGAATTGCTTTTCATATTCAGCCGCCAGCCACTGTAACGCTTGTCCTTTATTGCAATCTCCCGAAATATGGATAAAACGTCCACCTTCTAAAGGATAGGCCCCTTTGTCTTTTATAGCTTTGATAAATTTAGCTTTGTCAGCGTCATCTCCTAACCATAAAATGGGTTCTCCAAATTGACGTTTGGCGGCTGAGGCAGCGGACTGAGCGTCTAAGCCGGTACACTCTTGGATATCGGATACGCTCATCTTTGAAAATTGCTTATACTGATCTGAGAACTCATCATTTAACTGTTCAAGCAAACTTATCCAATGTGATTTATCTGCTATAAAGGACTTACACCAAAAGCCGTCTATTACAGTGGTATCAATGGGTTTATGCTTCAAAAAGAATAGGGGGATATAAATAGCAGCACCATTTTCTATAATGAACGGGCCATTTAGTCCGATACGATGTCGAAGTGTCTGCATTTCGGCATAAGTCTTACTGGTTGTAGGTATGACCGGTATTTCTTTTTTCCGAAGTTTATTTAATGTTGGTATTGCCGCTGTGTATGAATAGGTGTGGTGATCAAGTAAAGTACCATCCATATCTGTAAAAACTAAGGTTTTAATCATAATATTCTAATTATTTAACTACTTTTTGATTGGTGATAGTTCTGGATTCATCAAGAAAAAATACGGTATCTGATTCATTGGGTAGTGTCTTCAAGGTGTGTTCGGTCAGTCTTTGATAATGCTGAATAAAAATTGCTATTTGTTCATCAGTCATAATTGCCTTATCTTTTGTATTAGTGTTTGCAAGCTTATGTTCCTGCTCGCCTCGCCATTTGAAAACACAATCAAACGACGGCGCCTTTAAGAATACTTTGTAGTCGACCATATCAAACAAAGTTTGATAATCCTGACTAAGCTGCTTATTAACATAAGTACGCCATATCCTCTTAGCATCATGTTCTTTTTCTAATTCATTAACTGCCTCTGATAATGCTTCAACTGGCTGTGGCGTTAAGTTAACGCACCAACCCTCTAATAAAATGATGTCTGGTCGATAATTTATTGTAGCCCATTTATCGGTAGGGTAAGGATTGTCAGAGGCTTTGTTAAAGCGTGGTATCAAGGTATAAGCGCCATTTTGTAGTCGATCAAATGTCTCGATGGCCAGCGTTATATCATGAGTACCGGGTACCCCTCGTATTTTTAATAAAGGATGAATGTTTTTTGCTAATGCCAATCTCTCAGCTTGACTGAAATAAAAATCATCTATTGATAAAGAGACGATTTTTTTATCATGTTGGGCCGACAAATACTCTGCTAGATAGCTAGTAAGTGTTGTTTTACCAGAGCCTTGGCAACCACTAATGCCTACAATAAAGGGATGGGATGACCTATTATGGTGCTCTATTATCCGTTCACATAGCGGCAAGAACCATTGTTGTGCGGTTTTTATATAGTTATCTGGTAGCTCATGTTGTGATAGAAATTTCTGCATATCCATTTTAAGATCCGTATCGTAACTTGCACGCTACTGTTTTAGTATGAACAGTGCTTTATCGTTACAATATCTATGCCATGCTGATGACGTTGATAGTTCGTAAGGAGGAGCCATTATTTAAAGCCAGATGCAATAAAACAGTGCATTAGCCATATAATGGTGCATCATAAGGAAAATCGTATGGATAATCTTGTGTTGTATCAAATATTACCGTTTGCTAACGAGTCGCACCCGATTGCTAAAGGCGCTAACTTTACTTACTAACTTTGCTCAGTAACTTCGCTCAGTAACTTTGCTAAAGCTTAGTGGGAATACAATCGCTTGAGAATTGCTTATATTAAAATTAAAACGCTTTGTATTGGGTATATTTGTATTCAGTATAGAGCGGATTAAAGTTTGGTATCGTGATTTAGATGGATTTAGGTCATAGCTATCGTACAAATAATGGCGCATAAAGAATTGACATAGTTGTATTGTTTTTATGAATATAGACTATAATGGACGTTTATGAAAACCTACATGGATGTTAGTGCATAACGAGAGTAGTCGTATGAAAAACTTAATGAAGATGACTGAAATAGAAGACTTACGCAGAGTCGCTGAGCGTAAAGTTCCGCGTATGTTTTACGATTATGTGGATTCAGGTTCTTGGACACAAACAACATATCGCAACAACGAGACGGATTTTGATCGTATTAAATTACGCCAGCGAGTGCTTGTCGATATGGAAAATCGCAGCTTAGCTACGACAATGATCGGTGAGAAGGTAACCATGCCCGTTGCGATAGCTCCGACGGGTTTTACAGGGATGATGTGGGCAAATGGTGAGATGCACGCTGCCCGCGCGGCCGAGAAATTTGGCATCCCTTTTTCATTGTCGACCATGAGTATTTGTTCTATTGAAGACGTGGCTGAATATACCAATCGCCCCTTTTGGTTTCAGCTATACGTCATGCGTGACAAAGAATTTATGTCAAACCTTATACGCCGTGCTAAGCAGGCCAATTGTTCTGCCTTGATATTGACTGCAGACTTACAAGTCCTTGGTCAGCGTCACAAAGATATCAAAAACGGTCTATCCGCGCCGCCCAAACCTACCCCTGCAAATATCCTTAATCTTATGGCTAAGCCAGAATGGTGCTTAAATATGCTCAGTGCTAAACGGCGCACCTTTGGTAATATTGTTGGACATGCAAAAGGTGTGGGAGATTTGTCCTCCTTGTCGTCATGGACTGCCGAACAATTTGACCCTGCATTAAGTTGGGATGATGTGGCTAGAATCAAAGAGATGTGGGGCGGTAAGCTTATTATTAAGGGCATTATGGAACCCGAAGATGCCATTATGGCTGCCCGTAGTGGCGCTGATGCGATGGTCGTCTCGAATCATGGCGGACGCCAATTAGATGGTGCCCCATCCTCTATTGCCAGTCTTAGCGATATTGTACAAGCAATACAAAGTGAGAGTAGCGATATTGAGATATGGCTAGACAGTGGGGTACGATCAGGACAAGATATTTTAAAAGCTATGGCATTGGGTGCTAAAGGGACGATGATAGGTCGTGCTTTTTTGTATGGTTTGGGCGCTTATGGAGAAGATGGCGTTCGCCGTGCTTTAGAAATATTATATAAAGAGTGTGATATTACAATGGCGTTCACTGGGCATACGCATATTGATAAAGTAGATTCTAATATCTTAGTTAAGGGTACCTATGAACATCTTAAATCATTGCCACCTATTGCTCCTCGCGGATAGAGGTGCAATATAGAACTACAATAAGGTAATAAATAGGTCAAACGAAACCCTACTTCTAATAGCCTACGCCTTATATTCCAATATTTAAAAACCGACTCAATATGTTTATGAGCGCATGTATCGTCTTATTATTGATATCAACATCATCCTAGAAACACTGCAAAACACTTTGCCTGACAATATACTTCAAGCCGACAGCGCGCTGATAGGCACAACTGAAAACATTGCCTATATGATGGAGCTCATTAAGTAAACACTCGATTATTAGAACTGAAAATTATTTAATAACCATGACATACAGTCATAAAATAAAGACAAGCAAAAAGGATAGCTCCATGACGACTTCAACGGTAGAATACCAAGGCAATTTGCGTACTCAAGCGCTGCATCTACAATCTAATAATCAAATTATTACTGACGCGCCAACCGATAATCATGGTAAAGGTGAAGCGTTTTCACCTACTGATTTATTAGCGACCAGTTTGGCAAGTTGTATGCTGACTATTATTGGTATTAAAGCTGCGGATATGGAAGTAAACGTGATTGGTACAAAAGCTGATGTAACAAAAGTTATGGCTGCTGAACCACGCCGAGTTAGTGAAATCAAAGTAAGTATTGAGTTTTATAAAGAGTTTGATAAGCGAACGCGTAAAGTTCTTGAAGCCGCTGCATTAACTTGCCCTGTAGCAAAAAGTATTCATCCAGATATTAATCAAGATATAACTTTCAAGTACCCAGACAGTATTTAATAAAAGCTGTTCAGTAAAAGTTCTCTAATAATAGCTATCTAATATAAAGGGAATACTATGTCTAATAAAACGTTACTTATCGTTGCTCATGCGCCATCGCCTAATACTAAAAAACTGGCTGAGGCCGCTGCAAGAGGGGCCGATCACCCAGACTTAGAAGTAGAGGTTATTTTAAAGTCCCCACAAGATACGCAGCCTGAAGATGTATTAGCAGCAGATGCGCTATTATTAGGCACTACAGAGAATTTTGCGTATATGGCAGGACTGATTAAAGACTTTTTTGATCGTTGCTATTACCCCATATTAGAAAAGAAGCAAGGGATGCCATTTGCTGTCTATATTCGAGCGGGCCAAGATGGGACAGGAACCGAGCGAGCTATGAAGACCATTACAACAGGACTACGCTGGGAGTGGATACACGAAGCTTTAATATTAAAAGGGGAATGGAAAGATAGGTTTATTGATCAGGTGGAGGAGCTAGCGATGACATTAGCAGCAGGGTTAGAAGCAGGAATTTATTGAAACTTAATTATAATAGGATATAGATTAAAAGTAGTATGGTTTAAATGAAGTATTAGGCAAGAACAAGAAACTTATATGTCAATATATTTAGTTTTATGACGACAAGAATCCTTTAAATCCAAACAGAATTCTCTATTTGAAATTAGCATGCTAAAAACTTAAAGAAAAATAAAGTAAACAGTTGACACTAAAAATAAAGTGTCTATAATACGCACCTCATCAGGACAACATGAACTAAGTCAGATAGACATAGAGAAAAATGTTTTGATAAAGAATAAAATAAAGCTTGACAGAATATATAATAATTTATATACTAGACGGCTCGCTACTAAAGCTTACAGCACTTCAAATTGAAGAGGCTAATAACTTTATAGCACAACTAGTCTTGGACGACAAGCTAGTCATTATTTAAAAGCTAGAACTAAAGAACAACTTGTGTGGATTTTTGCTGATTAAGAATGCTAAAAATGAAGTTGGGATTGTTTGTATCTATTAATAGGTATGGATAATGACTAACTATAAAAAATTATCATTTAATACAGCAGAAAAACTCGAAGTTAATTCATTATATGAAACATACGAAAAGCAATTTGCTAGTATTAAATGAGCCAAGATTAGTAATCTATCTTACTTTTAATTAAGTGAAAGGTTACAAGCAAGATTAAACTGAAGAGTTTGATCATGGCTCAGATTGAACGCTGGCGGCAGGCTTAACACATGCAAGTCGAGCGGAAACGATGATAGCTTGCTATCAGGCGTCGAGCGGCGGACGGGTGAGTAATACTTAGGAATCTGCCCAGTAGTGGGGGATAGCACGGGGAAACTCGTATTAATACCGCATACACCCTACGGGGAAAAGGGGGCGCTTGCGCTCTCGCTATTGGATGAGCCTAAGTCGGATTAGCTAGTTGGTGGGGTAAAGGCCTACCAAGGCGACGATCTGTAGCTGGTCTGAGAGGATGATCAGCCACACCGGGACTGAGACACGGCCCGGACTCCTACGGGAGGCAGCAGTGGGGAATATTGGACAATGGGGGCAACCCTGATCCAGCCATGCCGCGTGTGTGAAGAAGGCCTTTTGGTTGTAAAGCACTTTAAGCAGTGAAGAAGACCTTATGGTTAATACCCATAAGCGATGACATTAGCTGCAGAATAAGCACCGGCTAACTCTGTGCCAGCAGCCGCGGTAATACAGAGGGTGCAAGCGTTAATCGGAATTACTGGGCGTAAAGCGAGCGTAGGTGGCTTAATAAGTCAGATGTGAAATCCCCGGGCTTAACCTGGGAACTGCATCTGATACTGTTAGGCTAGAGTAGGTGAGAGGGAGGTAGAATTTCAGGTGTAGCGGTGAAATGCGTAGAGATCTGAAGGAATACCGATGGCGAAGGCAGCCTCCTGGCATCATACTGACACTGAGGTTCGAAAGCGTGGGTAGCAAACAGGATTAGATACCCTGGTAGTCCACGCCGTAAACGATGTCTACTAGTCGTTGGGGGACTTGATCCCTTAGTGACGCAGCTAACGCACTAAGTAGACCGCCTGGGGAGTACGGCCGCAAGGTTAAAACTCAAATGAATTGACGGGGGCCCGCACAAGCGGTGGAGCATGTGGTTTAATTCGATGCAACGCGAAGAACCTTACCTGGTCTTGACATATCTAGAATCTTGTAGAGATACGAGAGTGCCTTCGGGAATTAGAATACAGGTGCTGCATGGCTGTCGTCAGCTCGTGTCGTGAGATGTTGGGTTAAGTCCCGCAACGAGCGCAACCCTTTTCCTTAGTTACCAGCGGTTTGGCCGGGGACTCTAAGGATACTGCCAGTGACAAACTGGAGGAAGGCGGGGACGACGTCAAGTCATCATGGCCCTTACGACCAGGGCTACACACGTGCTACAATGGTAGGTACAGAGGGCAGCTACACAGCGATGTGATGCGAATCTCAAAAAGCCTATCGTAGTCCAGATTGGAGTCTGCAACTCGACTCCATGAAGTCGGAATCGCTAGTAATCGCGGATCAGAATGCCGCGGTGAATACGTTCCCGGGCCTTGTACACACCGCCCGTCACACCATGGGAGTTGATTGCACCAGAAGTGGGTAGCCTAACCTTTTAGGATGGCGCTCACCACGGTGTGGTCGATGACTGGGGTGAAGTCGTAACAAGGTAGCCGTAGGGGAACCTGCGGCTGGATCACCTCCTTATAAACGGCATTCGGTCAGCAAGAATTCACAACAAGTTGTTCTTTAGTTTTAGTAGATAAAAGCTTTCGAGGAAGCAAGACTTATAGAAATTTCCCTTAAAGGAAATTTCTCTTGCGCTCGGGATGAAGCAGTGCTTCATCTATATCCTCGCTCAGGGTCTGTAGCTCAGCTGGTTAGAGCACCGTGTTGATAACGCGGGGGTCATAAGTTCAAGTCTTATCAGACCCACCATATGAGATCTTGGAAAGTACAAGGCTTCTAGAAATTTCCCTTTAAGGAAATTTCTCTTGCGAAGCTAAAAAAGCGGTGCTTTTTTTACACGCTTCTCAGGGGCCATAGCTCAGTTGGTAGAGCGCCTGCCTTGCACGCAGGAGGTCAGGAGTTCGACTCTCCTTGGCTCCACCATTACTAGATGATTGCAAGAGACGTAACATATATAGTAAGAAGATAAAATAGAAGTAAGCAATCAGTAAAACGATTTCTTACTTCTGTTTTATACAGAAACAACATAACGATCTGATGAAGACGTTATTACTATTTAAAAACATAGATATGAGTTGTAATATTCGGATAAACGATGAATCATTCACTGAGCCATTGTTTATCCATTAATCAACCTTTTTAACGTCAATAGCTATTATAGTATTGCTGTTATCCCAAGAGGTTGGTTATAAAAAGTAATAAGAGAACTGAATCAAGCGTAAATTATCAAGGTGATATCGTTATAATTGCTGACAAAGACCCTTTGGGGTTGTATGGTCAAGTAATTAAGCGCACATGGTGGATGCCTTGGCAGTCAGAGGCGATGAAAGACGTGACAGCCTGCGATAAGCTTCGGGGAGGCGGCAATATCCTGTGATCCGGAGATTTCTGAATGGGGAAACCCATCTAGTGTAAACTAGATATACTAATTTATTAGTAAGCGAACGAGGGGAAGTGAAACATCTCAGTACCCTTAGGAAAAGACATCAAATGAGATTCCCCTAGTAGCGGCGAGCGAACGGGGAGGAGCCGACGGATTTTAGAATAGACGAACAGAGTGGGAAATCTGACCATAGTGGGTGATAGTCCCGTAGTCGAAATTCTAGATGAAGCATATTAAGTAGTGCGGGACACGAGAAATCCTGTATGAAGATGGGGGGACCATCCTCCAAGGCTAAATACTCCTGACTGACCGATAGTGAACCAGTACCGTGAGGGAAAGGCGAAAAGAACCCCTGTGAGGGGAGTGAAATAGAACCTGAAACCGTGTGCGTACAAGCAGTGGGAGCCTCCTTGTGGGGTGACCGCGTACCTTTTGTATAATGGGTCAGCGACTTATATTCTGTAGCGAGGTTAACCATTAGGGGAGCCGTAGGGAAACCGAGTCTTAATAGGGCGTTTAGTTGCGGGGTATAGACCCGAAACCGAGTGATCTATCCATGAGCAGGTTGAAAGTGCCGTAACAGGCACCGGAGGACCGAACCCACTGTCGTTGAAAAGCCAGGGGATGACTTGTGGATAGGGGTGAAAGGCTAATCAAACTCGGTGATAGCTGGTTCTCCCCGAAAGCTATTTAGGTAGCGCCTCGGACGAACACCATTGGGGGTAGAGCACTGTTTCGGCTAGGGGGTCATACCGACTTACCAAACCGATGCAAACTCCGAATACCGATGAGTGATATCCGGGAGACACACGGTGGGTGCTAACGTCCATCGTGGAGAGGGAAACAACCCAGACCGCCAGCTAAGGCCCCAAATTCCTAGTTAAGTGGGAAACGAAGTGGGAAGGCATAGACAGCTAGGAGGTTGGCTTAGAAGCAGCCATCCTTTAAAGAAAGCGTAATAGCTCACTAGTCGAGTCGGCCCGCGCGGAAGATGTAACGGGGCTCAAACTAGGAGCCGAAGCTGCGGATTTGAAAATTGTTTCAAGTGGTAGGGGAGCGTTGTGTAAGCCTGAGAAGGTGTGTTGTAAGGCATGCTGGAGGTATCACAAGAGCGAATGCTGACGTGAGTAACGATAATGGGTGTGAAAAGCATCCACGCCGGAAGATCAAGGGTTCCAGTCCAACGTTAATCGGGGCTGGGTGAGTCGACCCCTAAGGCGAGGCCGAAAGGCGTAGTCGATGGGAAATCGGTTAATATTCCGATACTTGTTTATGATGTGATGGAGGGACGGAGAAGGTTATACCGGCCTGGCGATGGTTGTCCAGGTGAAAGGATGTAGGCAGATGGCTTAGGTAAATCCGGGCTATTAATGCTGAGATCTGATAGCAAGCTGTACTTGTACAGCGAAGCGGTCTATACCATGCTTCCAGGAAAAGCTTCTAAACTTAGTCATAAACGAATCGTACCCTAAACCGACACAGGTGATCAGGTAGAGAATACCAAGGCGCTTGAGAGAACTCTGCTGAAGGAACTAGGCAAAATGGTACCGTAACTTCGGGAGAAGGTACGCTGCTGATGGTGAAGGACTTGCTCCGTAAGCTATTAGCAGTCGCAGATACCAGGCTGCTGCAACTGTTTATTAAAAACACAGCACTCTGCAAACACGAAAGTGGACGTATAGGGTGTGATGCCTGCCCGGTGCTGGAAGGTTAATTGATGGGGTAAGCCGTAAGGCGAAGCTCTTGATCGAAGCCCCAGTAAACGGCGGCCGTAACTATAACGGTCCTAAGGTAGCGAAATTCCTTGTCGGGTAAGTTCCGACCTGCACGAATGGCATAATGATGGCAGCGCTGTCTCCAGCAGAGACTCAGTGAAATCGAAATCGCAGTGAAGATGCTGTGTACCCGCGGCTAGACGGAAAGACCCCGTGAACCTTTACTACAGCTTTACATTGAACTTTGACCTGACTTGTGCAGGATAGGTGGGAGGCTTTGAAGCAGATACGCCAGTATTTGTGGAGCCAACCTTGAAATACCACCCTGGTCATGTTGAGGTTCTAACTCAGGTATAACAATACCGAGGACAATGTATGGTGGGTAGTTTGACTGGGGCGGTCTCCTCCTAAAGAGTAACGGAGGAGTACGAAGGTGCGCTCAGAACGGTCGGAAATCGTTCAAAGAGTATAAAGGCAAAAGCGCGCTTAACTGCGAGACCCACAAGTCGAGCAGGTACGAAAGTAGGTCTTAGTGATCCGGTGGTTCTGTATGGAAGGGCCATCGCTCAACGGATAAAAGGTACTCTGGGGATAACAGGCTGATACCGCCCAAGAGTTCATATCGACGGCGGTGTTTGGCACCTCGATGTCGGCTCATCTCATCCTAGGGCTGAAGCAGGTCCTAAGGGTATGGCTGTTCGCCATTTAAAGAGGTACGCGAGCTGGGTTTAGAACGTCGTGAGACAGTTCGGTCCCTATCTACCGTGGGCGTTGGAAATTTGAGAGGATCTGCTCCTAGTACGAGAGGACCAGAGTGGACGAACCGCTGGTGTTCGGGTTGTCATGCCAATGGCATTGCCCGGTAGCTACGTTCGGATTGGATAACCGCTGAAAGCATCTAAGCGGGAAGCCAACCTCAAGATTAGATTTCCCTTAAGAGTCGTTGTAGACTACAACGTTGATAGGCAGGGTGTGGAAGCGCAGTGATGTGTGTAGCTAACCTGTACTAATTGCTCGATCGGCTTGACCATACAACACCCAAGTGGTTTTAAAGTTGTACATCAGCCAATTATTTCGATATCACCTGATAATATACTTATATATTTGATTATTTATATCACTTATATAAGTGACTTGATTCAGGTTCAATACAACAACTCATATCTATACCCCCTTTGCTGACGACAATAGCACGATGGAACCACCTGATCCCTTCTCGAACTCAGAAGTGAAACATCGTTGCGCCAATGGTAGTGTGGGTCCGCCCATGTGAGAGTAGGTCATCGTCAGCTCCCTATACCCTAAAAGCCCCCTGTACTTATGTACAGGGGGCTTTTGTTTGGGTGGGTTTTCTATGTCTTTTAACTAATATGTATGGGTACACAATGCCATAAGCCAAACAATAACTTATTCATATAGAAAAAACTAACTCTCAAACAAATCATCAAATAAATTGCCAACTTCAACCTCTTGTTCAAAGTCCAACTCCATTTGCTGTTTTTGACGAATCCGCATGTGCTCTATTCTCTTCTTACGGCCTGTAATTAGTCTTAGAACCTCTCTCTTTTCTTCATTACTCAATTTCAACCACAATTGACGCTCGTGACGGCTACGTAGACAGCCAAAGCAATAGCCTTTTTTATTGCTTTGGCAAATCCCAATACAAGGGTTCTCAATTTCAAATAGTTCAATTTGATCCAACATAAAACGATATACCGTCTATAAGTCTTATAAAAAAGGTCCTCAGCCTTTTAAAAGCTAAAAGGTCGAAGTTAGGTCATATCTGTTGCCAGTGTAACCTTACGTGGAATATTCAATTTTAGCACGATTTCTTTCTCGCTTACATTCATGATAATCTTCATCGATTGCTATTGATAAAGGATTAAACATGAAAATTATATATATTCATGGTCTTGATAGTTCATCTAACTCAATGAAAGGTTTATTACTTGAGAAATATTGTCGAATCTATCATTCTGATATTGAAGTTGTAAGACCAGATTTGAATCAATCGCCTGAGAAGGTTTTCAGTAAGCTTTGTGAGTTAGTAAGTTCAGATGCTGGGACTGGACCACCTTCTATGCAAACTCTTGTTATAGGGAGCTCATTAGGCGGCTACTTTTCAAGCTTACTTAGCAATGAGACAGGATGCCCTGCAGTATTACTAAACCCGAGTACTAGGCCTCATGTAAGCTTACAACGCTTTGTAGATGATATGTGTCAAAGTAATGATCAAAATAATAATGATAGCGTTCAAAACGGCGTACAAAATAATGAGAAACAAGAAGTAATTTATAAAACCATAGGGGGATGGCATATAACTTTTGCTGATTTAGAATGGTTCAATTGCCATAAGCTAGAACAGATTGTATATCCTAAAAAAGTTATTGCGATTATTAAAGACGGTGATGAACTATTAGATCCTAATATTTCTACAAAATTTTATCGTTCTCAAGGAGTTCAAGTGTTTTTACAACCAGGAGGAGATCACCGTATGACAGACTTTGAACAGCAGCTACCATCGATATTGGAACGTATTCAAACTTTATTATAGTAAGACTATTAGATCGATTAGAAGCGGTCTTAGAATATATCAAAGACAATATTTAAAAGCGTAACATTAAGCTTTGTTGTTTTTTTAACGACAATTACTGTCGTTAATATCGTCTATATCCCCATACGAAGCAGTATATTCGTTATAATATGCAGATAAGTATTAGCTAGCTAAGCAAAGGAAATAATAGTGAGTAATTACACCGCACAGTCACTTGAAGTGTTAGAAGGGTTAGAGCCAGTACGCCGTCGCCCTGGTATGTATACCGATACCACGCGTCCTAATCATCTTGCGCAAGAAGTTATTGACAACTCAGTAGATGAAGCATTAGCAGGTCATGCTAAAACTATTAAAGTACAGCTACACGACGATGGCTCATTGTCAGTCGAAGATGATGGCCGTGGTATGCCCACCGATATTCATCCAGAATTTAATCAAACGGGTATCGAGATTATTCTGACTCGTTTGCACGCTGGAGGTAAATTTAATACGAGCAATTATCAAGTCTCTGGCGGTTTACATGGTGTCGGTATATCCGTTGTTAACGCGTTATCAAAACGAGTAGAAGTAACGGTATGGCGTGATGGCACGCAATATGACATTGCTTTTGAAAATGGCGCACCTGTTACCAAGCTTACTGAGTCAGTCAGTTCTAATAAGCGAAAAAAAGGGACTAAGGTCCGCTTTTGGATTGATGAAAGTTTTTTTGATACCCCCAAGTTTAGCGTAAAACAGCTAAAACATAACTTAAAAGCAAAAGCGGTATTAGCAGCTGGGCTCACCATAGAATTCTATGACGAAGCTAACAAAGATAAAGTAGTGTGGCAGTTCACCGATGGGGTCGTTGAGTATTTAAGTGAACAGCTAGATGGTCTTGAAACCCTGCCACCAGAACCTTTTTACTTTAACTATGAAGCCAAAGATGGCGAGCGAGCTGGCGTCACCTTCGCGCTCTCTTGGCTTCCTGAAGGCGGTAATCCGATTCAGGAAAGCTACGTGAACTTAATTCCTACTGCGCAAGGCGGAACACACGTTAATGGGTTGCGCACTGGAATCTTAGAAGCGCTGCGAGAGTTTTGTGATATACACAATTTACTACCGCGAAATGTCAAACTCACTGGAGAAGATATTTGGGATGGTGTGAACTATATTCTATCTCTTAAATTTTCAGAGCCACAGTTCTCAGGTCAAACTAAAGAGCGGTTATCAAGCCGCGAAGCAGCAGCTGCGGTTCAAGCTCAAGCCAAAGATGCGTTTAGTTTATGGTTAAATCAGCACGCTGAATTAGGAACACAAATAGCTGAATTAGCAATTTCAAAAGCTGGAAAAAGATTAAAATCTGCAAAGAAAGTAGCCCGTAAAAAAATCACTCAGGGTCCAGCATTACCTGGAAAACTTGCCGACTGTCGAGGCGGTGTGCGTGATGGTGCTGAGCTATTTTTGGTAGAGGGTGATTCAGCGGGGGGTAGTGCTAAGCAGGCCCGTGATCGTCATTTTCAAGCGATTTTGCCCCTGCGTGGTAAGATTTTAAATACGTGGGAGGTATCGCCTGATACCGTGCTTTCAAGTCGCGAGATTCATGATATTGCGATTGCTATCGGCGTAGACCCCGTTTCCGATGATTTATCGGAGCTGCGCTATGACAAAATTTGTATTTTGGCCGATGCAGACTCTGATGGATTACATATTGCGACCTTAATCTGTGCATTATTCGTCAAGCATTTTCCGGCATTGGTTGATGCAGGACACTTGTTTGTGGCTATGCCGCCCTTATATAGAATAGATATCGGTAAAGAAGTACATTATGCACTAGATGAATCTGAAATGACGCATATTTTGAGCAAAGTGTCTGGAAATAAAAAACCTCAGATTACACGATTCAAAGGATTGGGAGAGATGAGCGCGGAACAATTGCGTGAAACCACAATGAATCCAGATACACGTCGGTTGGTTCAACTGGATATGGATGATATGCAGCTAACAAGTAGTATTATGGACATGTTATTGGCTAAGAAAAGGGCTTCAGATCGAAAGTCTTGGTTAGAGCGTAAAGGTGACCTTGCCGAGATAATGGTCTAGTACTATTTGTTACTAATAAAATCCTGTCACTAATAGAAATTTGTCACTAATATAAACCTAGTATGGCCTTGATTACTTTTCTAACTAAAAAAGATAGTAGGGATGCACGCAAATGTCTAATAAGAAATCAAAAATAGATTTGGCTTCAAAACGAAAGCAATTAAAAGCGGCTTTTTTAGGGGATAATATTCCAAAGCGTGGTGGTCATCTATCGCCCAAAGTTGGTAAGACGCTATTACGTCTTTTTGGTTGGGAAGTACTAGGTGAGATACCTAATGTTAAAAAAGCAGTCGTCATAGGGCTTCCTCACACCTCAAATTTCGATGGATTATATGCCATACCAATGATATTAGCATTGGATTTAGATTTGAAAATAATGGGTAAAGACAGTTTGTTTAAAAGTTCTATAACGTCCAAGTTTTTTAAATGGGCAGGAATCATTCCTATTAATCGCAGTAATAAGGGCTCTGTTTTACAGGCAAGTATAGAACGAATGAAACAAAGCGAGTCTTTATTCTTAGGGCTGGCGCCTGAAGGTACAAGAGGCTATACAGATAAGCTTAAGTCGGGTTTTTATTATATTGCTAAAGAAGCAAATGTACCCATTATTCCGGTTGCGATGGATTACAAAACTAAAGAATTACGGTTTATGCAGGCAATATATGTGACAGATGATTTTGATGCCGATATGGACAGGATTCTTTCGCAATATGAAGGTGTCGCACCTAAATACCCTAAAAATATGTCAAAGCAGCTTAAAGACTATACTGAAGACAGAGGGTAATCTATTATCATATTCCGATTAATACAAAAACACTTTCCAGTAGTTTGAAAGTGTTTTCTATTGTCTTAACCATATTATAATTAGCAATCTTTGTTTTACTTATATTTGTCCTACCTATACATTGTTGTTTGATTTATTGTTGTTTGACTCAACGATTGCTATTATTCTTTAGTAATCTGTTTGCCGATTAAGACTCAAGCCGCCGTCAACGGGCAAAGTTACCCCCGTTAATTGGCGATTATCCTCATCTGCTAAAAAAGTAATAGATTCAACGGCATCTTCTAATTCGATGGGCTGAGCTAACGGACTTTGCTGCGTAAACTCACTGAGTTTATCACCATCGATACTGTCTTTTATAGCGCCGACAACTACCGCATTAATTCGTATGCTCTGCAAAGCGTATTGATACGCGTGTTTTTTTATGTTTTTCTCTACTTTTTGTATCAGCTCATAATAATTGGGCAGACTCCACTCTTTTTCACTGTTAGGCAGTGCATAAACGTCTACTATATTACCTTGGGTTTGACTCAGTTCTGAGACTAAGGGCGCCTCCATAGTAAAATTGGTATTAATATTGATGACCCCATCTATATGCTGATATCTATCTACTACATAGTCTACTAACTTTTTAGCTTGATCATGGTTTGTAATGTCTGAGGTAACTGACAAATGATTGCCTGCATTGATCCAAGTATGGTCTTCAGGCAATTCATCTGCTGTAGCACTTAACTTTTTATCATCCATTCCAATCAATATAATGATAGCGCCTTCTCTAGCCAGTCGCATGGCGGTCGCATGACCAAGCTCTGAATCTGCGCCAGTAATAATGATAATTTTATTATTAAATCTTCTCATGTTTAGAACCCGTGATTGATAGATAAATAGATAATGTATATATATAGATTTTGACAACAAATAATGTCTATAGCAACCATATTAATAGAAGGATAAGTAACTTCGCGTTTTAGATTAATAAAAGATAAAATAAATAAAGCATGCTCATATTAACGATATTTAACTTCAAATATTTGATTAAATAATAATATAAAAAAAAGGCAGCTTAGCGCTGCCTTAATTATTTAAATAAATACGATTAAATGCTATTGAATTGATAACTAAATGAATAACAAATTAAAGATCATCAGAACCTGGAACTGAAGGCTCATTACCTGAAAGGGTAGTAATTGAAGGCTCTTCACCTGTTTTAGTTTCAGTATCTGCAATTACTTTTTTAGCTTTAGCTTTAGTCGCTTCTGTCTCAGCTTTGTCTTGAAGCTTACGCAATAAACGTGCTGCGGCTTCACGACCACCTAAACCGAAAGATAATGCAAAGGCTACTGCCACTGCACCTAGAGTTAAACCAAAGGCTAGATTTACAATTGAATCAGCAATACCCATTGCTTTTAGACCCATAGCAAGTACAAGGCCCATGATAAGAACACGAACGATATTCGCTAAGAATTGTGACCCTTTATCAGAACGTTCAACCACACCAGCGATGATGTTAGCTAACCAGAAGCCAATAAATAGGATAATTGCGCCTAAAATAATATCAGCACCAAAAGCGATAAACATAGTGATGATACCGCTAATTTGTTCAAAACCTAGTAGATCTGCAGCTAAAATACTTGCAAACAACATAGCAAAGAAAATAATTGCGTGACCTACTAGATCTGAGACTTTAGTCGTACCCATTGCACTATCAAGACCAACTTTAGCAGGAAGTCTATCAACTGTTGTATTCTCTAATAACCCTTTAACCACATTAGCAACCATTTTCATAATGAAGTAAGTGATTACTAAAATAGCAGCTGCTGTAAAGATATTAGGTAAAGCATCTAAAATCTTGTTCAACATGTTAGTTGCTGGGCGAGAGATAACTTCAATTTTCAGCGTATCAAGAGCAATAATGATTGAAGGTATAATAACTAACAAGAATGCTAGTGAACCTGCAATATTAGGAAGGCTGTTTTCACGATTATTACTAATACCTGCTTTTTCAGCGAATCCTTGTAAATTTAAGCTTGATACCATGTTAGTAACGATACCACGAACAATCTTGGCAACAATATAGCCTACGAAGAATACAACAGCGGCCAAAAAGATGTTAGGGATATAGCTAACTGCTTTATTAACCATATTGGTTAATGGAGCAAATAGACCATCAAGTTTTAGCTGACCTAAAACGATAACTAAAACGAATAGTAAAATAACCCAGTACACCATATCTGCAATGGTATTACTCATTGGCTGAACACCAGCCTCAGCGGTTAGTTTTTCATCCAAAGATGTTTTTGATAGGGCGGCATTGATTGCTGTACGCGCAACAGTAGCCACAACCCAACCTACAACACCAACAACAGCAGCACCAATAAGCGTTGGAACGAATGTGATGACACTATCGATCATATTAGCAAATGGTGTAGAAATCGCAGTCAGGTTTAGCATACTTAATGCACCAGCAATGGCCATTAAAAATATAAACCAAAAAACCACTTTAGATACTAAGTTCTCTAAATCGTAAGACTTACCAGTTGAAGAGTTCATACGCTGGTTTAAGTTTGCACGAGATAATAGATTACGCACAACACCACCCAGTGCCATAGCGATCAACCAACCGATAACAAAGACTAATATAGCGGCGATAATAGAGCCTATTGGCCCTGTAAAATTTTCGTTAAAATTAACAAACATGTTGTCCATGCTGTCTCTCCTGTAAAGTAATAGAAAAAAGTAGGAAACCCACTCAAATACGAACTTTTATAATATTTCAAATCTATCAGCTTCATCATTCATAAAATAATTTAAACCCTCACCATTAAAACCTATTGAGAAGGCAGCACAAAAACATGCTAATCTTCACAAACAATAAGATAAGTGCTATGGAAAATTTGTGAATAACTTCATTAAAAAAAGTTAAAACAACCTAAAAAATTAACTAAATTTAACAAATTATGGTTAAAAAAATTAATGGTTTTGAAACTGCTAATAATTGTTGTCCTACTGTATAGTATTCATAAATAATAATAAACCGATATAACAAAGAGTTGTTTAAATTTATGTAAGGTATGCGGGTTATTTTTACATTTTCTATACAATAGAATTAAGATTTAACATAGGCATATAGTTTAATTATAATTCTGATGCTATTATTATCGCTTATATTATATAAAATTATAACAAAGTTTTAATGCTTATAGGTCTGTTTTAAAGCTAATAGACTTTGAGTAAATGCTAATAGATCTTGAATAAAGAACAACGTTTATAGTTGTTAAAGAACAGAACTACGTAATTACAATAATCCGTTTGTAAATCCAATACTTTTAATAACCTCTTAACTTGTATAACCTTAATTACAGTACTTTTTATTTAAATACTTTACTTTTAACTCTAAGACTTTTAACCTCAATTCACTTATTCTTTAATTTAACAGAGATCGATTTATGAATAAAACACTAGCCTCAAAGGCAATTGCCGTAACACTTCTTAGCTCTATGGCTTTAGCTTGTGCTAATAATGGAAATAATCCTGAGGCAAATGGCACCGTTGCTACCGTTACTGAAAACAGCTCAGAGCTTGAGAAAGTAGGCTATAGCATTGGTTATATGATGGCTGAAGGTAACAAAGAAATGGTTGATGACCTTGACTTAGATACCTTTGAATTAGGGTTTAGAGATGCTTATAACGATATAGAAGCGGCATTGACTGAAGAACAAATGCAAGAAGTTGTTATGAGTTATCAGCAGCGCAAACAAACAGAAATGATGGAAAAAATGCAACAAGCTGCTGTTGTTAATAAGCAAGAAGGCGACAAATTTTTAGCGGATAATGCGACAAAAGAAGGTGTTAAACAAACTGATTCTGGATTGCAGTATAAAGTATTGACTGCAGGCTCAGGTAAGTCACCAACGGCAAGTGACATGGTTAAGATCAACTATGAAGGTAAATTAATTGATGGTACCGTGTTTGATAGCTCCTACGATCGTGGTGAGCCTGTTGTATTCCCTGTCCAAGGAATGATTCCTGGATTTAGTGAAGGTTTAGAGCTTATGAAAGAAGGCGGTACTTATGAGCTTTATATTCCTGCAGACCTTGCTTATGGCGAAACAGGTAGCCCTGGTATTGATCCAAATAGTACCTTAATCTTTAAAGTTGAGATGCTAGAAGTTAATCCTAAAGATGCGCCTGCTATACAGTAAATGCTTAAATTATAGTAAATGCTCGAATTATAGTAAAAGCTCGAATTATAGTAAAAGCTGTTACTTAAGTGTTTTAAGTGCTTAAATCTAAGTATAGTCGGCGAACTTATAAAGAGTCACGGTGTTAACCTCGTTAAGCCTACCCTAGTAGTACTTGCACTCGGTTGCCTTGTGACTACTTTAAAGTTCTTTGACTATATTTAACTTTAGATTAGATCTAAAAAATAAAAGCCTGCAATGATGCAGGCTTTTTTATATCAGAAATTTAATAAAATAATAGTTAGTGAATTAAGATACAGTATTGTATATAGTCAGCGAACTACTAAATGGTAATGTCACGTTTAAAGCGTCTTTTTAAAAATTTTGGAATTGCGACCGTTATGATAAGCAGTTTTGCGCGGCTCAGGTAGAGCGTCTGCAGCGACTTCTTCAAATCCTTGTTCAACAAACCAGTGTGCGGTACGCGTCGTCAATGCATACAAAGTATGACGCCCATGACTGCGTGCCTGCTGCTCTAAGAATGCTAATAAATCTGCACCGCGGCTGCCATTTCTATAGTCTGGATGGATAGCAATTGAAGCCACTTCTGCAGAATACTCATCAAGAGGATGCAGTGCTGCGCAGCCTAGTATCATCCCATCGCGTTCAATCACACTATACGATTCTATTTCTTGTTCAAGACGTTCACGTGATCTTTGAACTAAAATCCCCTGTTCTTCTAAGGGAGATAAAAGCTCAATAAGCCCCACCACATCATCAATATTAGCGTGGCGTATTTCCTCATAAGGGTCGTGGCTAATAAGGGTGCCAGAACCATCACGGGTAAATAATTCTTCTAATAGTGCGCCATCTTGAGCATAGGAGATAATATGCGTGCGATGAATACCTTCACGGCAAGCTTGACCAGCGCAGTGTAAAAAATGATAAATCTCGCGGCTCAGGTCGCGGTCGCGTAAAAAACGATCAACTTCATTAGGTATCATGGCATGAAGTAATCGACCTTCTTCGTTTATACCGGTTTCACCACCTAAAAATATCAATTTATCAGCATCTAACGCTATAGCAGCTTTTAATGCCACATCTTCACCCAGTAAGTTAAATACCTCACCTGTGGCTGAGTATCCCATTGAGCCAAGTACCACAATATGATTGTGAATGAGATTGTTTTTTATCGCTTCAACATCGATTGAGCGGACCTCTCCAGTCATTTGGTAATCCACACCATGACGAACTCCATATGGCCTGGCAGTCACAAAGTTACCTGAAACGGCGTCAATACGTGAACCGTACATGGGTGAATTAGCCAGACCCATTGAAAGCTGGGCTTCAATTTGCAAACGAATAGCGCCAACTGCCTCTAATATTGCTGGCATGGCTTCTCTCGGCGTGACACGAATATTGTTATGTAGGGGAGATTCTATATTTAAACCGTTTAGGTTTTTTTCAATTTGTGGCCGAGCCCCATGAACCAATACCAAATTGATACCTAAGCTGTGCAAGAGCGCAAAGTCATGAATTAAGTTGCTAAAGTTTGAGTGATTGACCGCTTCACCACCAAACATAATGACAAATGTCTTACCTCGATGTGTGTTGATATAAGGGGCGGAATTACGAAACCAATGTACATAATCAGGCGTTATTCGTGGCATGGCAGTATCTTTCATAAAAAATCACAGAAGAGAGCGGACTAAAAGCCTAAGATTATAGGCGTTAATTAAAGCTTTAACGATAACAAAAAATCATAACTTGAGCCATCTTTATTTTACAGTAAGGGCTTAGAAACTGACTTAATACAGATAATTACGCGAATTTGTCGTAGTATTAATTAGTAAGGGTGTTAATTCTAGTAAAGCCGTTGTAGCCTATAGTCGTTACTATTGAGTCGTTACTATAGAGTTGTTACTGTGAAACGACACCACTCCAATTTTAAGCTCGAAAACTATTTTTAAGCTCAAAAACTATGTAAGTGTGGTCTGGTCTTATGCTATAGACTAAATGCATTAAACTTAATACAAAAGACTGATTTTAAAATAAATCTAATCATAATAAGGAAGCCGAATTTATGAACCTTAATCTATCATCTACTCAACCTACCTCAAATTTGTTAGGCGGTTTTGCATTGGCATCAACATTGTTAATGGGTAGCATCAGCGCTCATGCGATGCTACCGACACCTGAACCAGAGCTCAATAATCCAAGCAGTATACAGAACGCTCAAGCTATTGGGACTAATAACACCGCTACAAATATTGAAACCCGTACAGTCGCTGCTTTGGTAAGTGTTGATTCGCAAGGGCGTGCAGTACTACAGCCAGTTAGTGCTAATACACGTTTGCGCAAAGGGAACGTCATCGAGTATCACAGCTACTTTACTAATAAAAGCACGGATCGAGTGGGTTCGATGGATGTTTATATGAGTATTCCTAATGAGGTGAAGCTATTGGGTGAAGTTGTACCGAATACAGCTGAGGCGAGCATTGATGGGACTAACTTTAACCATATGCCTTTACGAGGCCGAATTGGTGGTGAGCTTAAAGAAGTACCTTTAGAATACTATAAAAGTTTACGCTGGACTATTGAGGGTCTTGGCGTTGATGAGACCGCTGTCGTTAAGTACCGTGCATTGGTTAGATAGTCTCATAAAGTTATTTCTAAAAAAAATAACCCACGGCACTGCTGTCGTGGGTTATTTTTTTATCTAAGCTTTTTTAGTGAATAGCTCTTAAACGAATAGCGCTTTAATGACTGACTCTTTAACGACTATCGCTTTATGGGCCTAGCATTTTATGGGACTATCATTATATGGAAGTAGTATTTTGTGTAAAGGCACTTTATCGAATAGCCTTCCAAAGAAACCACTTTATAGAAAGCATTTTAGCGACTGACACAGAACTTTAGTTTCTTCGATGTTTTATCTGAGCTTCTTCAATGCCATCAATAATAGCCGGTAGATGCTTAAGTACAGCCGCTTCACCTGCGGCAATGGCTTCGGCACGATCTGATGTGTTTAAAGGACCGATACGAGAAACCTCTGGTCTAATAATGATATCAGCCCGCGATATCTCATCTTTGTTCTGCTGATAATAGTCGTGAAAATTGGGATTGTTATTGAAACTTGAGTTGTTTTTGGATTCATTCAGATAAGTAGTGTAACCTTGCTCAAGTAGTGTCCATAAGGTTTTGTCACTCATACTTAGTCGTAGGTTATTTAGTAGTGCTGAACTAACGCTTTTTTGAGAAGTTGGTCCCGTATTTACTTGTAGATCAACCGCAATTATCATGTCAGCGCCTAGCGAACGTGCCGTATCAACAGGCACGATGCTGACGACACCCCCATCTATGTACTTTTTACCAATAACGTTTGAAGTAGCTGGATCAGGTATGCGCGGTGCAATAAACAAGTTAGGTACGCTACTTGAGGCTTGAACAATAAGACCTGCTTCTCCTTTATTAAACACCGCTTTTTTATAAGTATGTTTCTCAGCTGCCACCGCTGCAAACTGAATGGGGAAGGATTCGATAGGTAAATGATTTACCTGATTGTTAACAAATTGTCGCAGTTTTTTGCCTTCGATAACCCCTTGATAGGACAAGGTCAAATCTGTTAAAGCGCTATCGGGCGTGTTTAGTGCTAAGCGTTCTAACTCAGCAGCAGATTTGCCACTGGCATATATACTACCCACAAAGCTACCCACACTGGTACCCACGACAAGATCAGGGGTTATGTTGTTCGCCTCCAAAGCTTTAATTACGCCAATATGTGCAAATCCCTTAGCACCGCCGCCGCCGAGTACCAAGGCAATTACGGGTGCATTTAAAGGCTCATTGTCCAATACAGGTACTGAGCTTGCTGATGTAGGAGACTCAGTGGCCACTGAGGAGCAGGCACTGGTCATTAAGGTTGCTACTACCGCTACGAATGCTATTATTATGGTTTTAATAATATGAGCATAGGTAGTGCAACCATATGTAATACGAATATTGGTCACGTAACTAATCAATTAAGGGCGCCTCATCTAAAGGGGTTAACTCTAAAGCTTTTATAAATCTACCATCAACATCAATGACAGATATCTGCCATCCTTGCGTCGTGACTATTTCGCCTTCTAAATCACCAACATCACCAAGTTCTTGCATCACAAGGCCACCCATAGTGTCGACATCGGTATCATCAAATAAAGTGTGCAGCTCTTCATTACAGTCTTCAATCAATGTTGATGCTTGAACAATCCATGTATTTGGTTTATCGGGATGCGCAATAATGTTATTGATGTCACTGTCTTCATCAAAGTTGTCGTGCTCATCAACAATATCGCCAACAATCTCTTCTAATAGATCTTCCATAGTCACCACGCCAACCATATTGCCAAACTCATCAACCACAACAGCCATGTGCACTTGCGTACGCTGAAGAGAGCGAAGCAAAGTATCAGAGCGTGCGGTTTCGCTGATATATAAGGGTTGACGTACCAAAGACTTTAAGCGAAAAGAGTTGATGTCTTGTTCTTTATCACGGACTAAATTTACCAGCAGAGGAATCAGGTCTTTACCTAGTAAGATGCCTATGACGGCGTCATCATCCTGACTGTCAAAAACAGGATAACGGGAATGGCTGGTATCAAGAATCATATCCATGATGTCTGTCAAACTGTCGTTTTCATGTACGCCTTCAACCTGTGGTCGTGGCGTCATGATTTCACGAACTTGAGTGGCGGGCAAGTCAAGAACACCCTCAAGCATATCTACAGTATCAGGTTCTAAAAACTGGCGAGAATCTTGTACAAGCTTAATAAGCTCGTCTCGGGTTTCAGGAGCGGTGTTAAGCCAGCGTTTCAATCCTCGCATGGACCAACTGGAGTTACCAGAGTTATCATCGGACATGGATAAGTTTTACCTCGTATCGTAATTTAATGTTCTCACTGTATCCCAAGGCACAGCGATATTCAACGCCAAACCCCAGTATTTTGTCTGCAAATTTGTATTGTCACTGTGACGCTTTACTGCTAAGTGTCAACGGCTGGTATAAACTGACGGTTTTGATCATTCATTAAATGACTTATTGATTAATTTTATTAGATGACTAATTAACATATTAATTAAAATATTGACTAACGTATTGTATAGCTGAGGAAGTAATAAACGATGCCGAGTTCAAGTAAGCCACTGACTAAACGCTTACTACCAACACCGTCACCCATGTCACGTCTTGGGACATCACTAATTAAAACAGTTGTGTCATCAATAATACTATTATGTGGGGTGTGGGCAGGTCTGGTACTGTGGGTACATTTGGGATTCAATTCAATTTTAAAATGGCTGGCTGTGCTGCTCGTTTCCGCTTTAACTGTGTTCTTATTACGAGGGTATTATAAACGTTTTGCTACCTTTTTAAAGTGGCTTATGGGTGCAGCCGTACTGTGGCTAATGCTACTGGCATGGTTTATATGGTTGCCTGCAAAAGATAGTAGACCGTGGCAAGCTGAGGTAAGTAAAAAAGTCACCTATACTCAAGATGCCAATAATCCCAATCTCATAACGCTAAAAAATGTACGTGATTTTGAATGGAAACGTTCAGAACATAGTCAAACTCTAGTCCAGCCAAATGAGCCCTATTATTATAAAGTAGCTAATAAAACCTCCGTTGAAGGGGAGCGAATCGATGTGGTCACTAACGAGCGCTGGACCGAGCGTACTGTAGATCTAAATAAATTAAGTGGTGTGGATATCATCAATTCCTACTGGATGGGTAAGCCGATTGGGCATACTTTATTAAGCTTTAGGTTTGAAGATGATCGGCCATTAAGCTTCTCTATAGAGATTCGTAAAGAAGAAGATGAGTCGTTTTCTGCATTTGGCGGGTTTGTCAAACAGTTTGAAATGGTATTGGTGGCCTCCGAAGAGCGCGATATGGTATATACGCGCTCAAACATACGCGGGGAGCAAGTGTATATGTTTCCAATTGAAAACATCTCCCGCGAACAGACACGCGAATTTTTTACCAACTATTTACAGCTTGCTGACGCGCTAAATAAGGAAGCCACTTGGTATAACACGCTTGTTAGAAATTGTACGACAGTGCTTTTTAACTTTGCACGTGCCGCCACTGATGGACAGTTTCCGCATGATATCCGAATATTAGTCTCAGGCTATGTGCCAAACTATTTGTATGACAATAATTTGCTACCGAATACTAGTTGGTACATAAAGGAGTGGTATGAAAAATCTCATATCAATCCAAAGGTTGCTAATCTGAGCAATAGTGAGAATAACAATAGTTACCGTTATTCTGAGCTCGTTCGTCAAGGTTTACCCATACCTGAACTGCTACCGGAACTGGCGGAATCACAGCCTTAAATCTACGAGTCTACTGTTACTAATTTACATACTAATCTACTGCTACTAGTCTGCTTCTACTAGCTTGACTGTAAAGGTAAAAAGCTAATACTTAAAAGCCATTATCCTAAAAATACGATACTGACTTAAAGCGTTAAAGCCAGCCATTAAACTAAGCATTAAAGCCAGCCATTAAGCTGAGCCAAAACTTAGCGCTTAAGCACCTCTGGCAGTAAAGAGTCTTTGAGCAGCCACCACGTTATGGGATCAGAGACTTTATTTGTAAATGCCTCAACAGGGGGCGAAATAAATATAAATAGAAATAATATAGCGTATAAACCCAAATAGTAAAATCGCTGCGAATCTTTGTAAAACTTCATAGCGGTACCAGAGGAGCGCTTTAGGCGGTTATTCAATAAATCAACGCTATATACCTCATCCAAACTCAAATGAATCATTGAGCCTATAAATAAGAACACCCCATAAAACCAGCTGGTAGCCGACGGAGTATCTAATAGATAATAGTTGAAACTGACTAAAGCAAGCGCCAATGCTGCCATATAAGGTACTGAATGAATAATACCGCGATGTGTGGTTAATTTTGCAAATAAGGCAAAGATTGCATAACGTACAAACACATATCCTGCTACCCATAACAGTACCATTGATAATAGCGATAATTCACTTCGCCAATGAATCACCAATGCAAATGCCAGCGCCAGAGATAATAGGTTAAACCCCATACGTGTAGGCGTCGAGTTATCTGAATCGATATCAGGTAACAAACCACCAATCGTACCTATGAGTACACATACCAAGAATTCATTTGAATCAATAAGACCAGCTTTATAAATTGCCAAACCCAAAACCGCACTGACAGCAAAGCCGCCAGTGAGGTGGGTATTAAAATTTGCCACAGAATATTAGCCTACGAATAATTAGAGTTGACTCAGAATGCTATAGAGATTAAGACGCCTTAGAAGAAGCAATTTGCTGCATACGTTTTGCCAAACGAATATCATGGCTAGATATGCCTCGCAGATCATGGGTAGTCAATCGTACATGAACTTTATTGTAATAGTTGCGCCAGTCAGGATGATGCTCAATATCCTGAGCGTGAAAAGCGGCTTCCATCATAAAGCTTATGGCTTCTACAAAGTTGTTAAATTCAAACGTTTTAACAATGGCATTGCCATCTCTTGTCCAGCCTTTTAGATCTTGTAGCTGTATTTCTATTTGAGAATCTGTCAAGTGACTCATTTAACTCTCCCACATAATTCTGTCAGGCTAAAAAAAGATAATCCCTTTGATGGATACAATTATGGATATGAATATATATATGATGATACTAAAAACCAATCAATCAAATAATACAAATATGTAATGCAAAATAAGATTGGAATACAAATTATATTGTATCTTTAAACTTCCAAATAATCACGATTTAGTTGATACCACTATAAAGTTTGCCTTTTAGCAAAAGCCCTTTTATATTCTGATTTTATTGTTCTACAAGATCTTTGAATTTTTCGGGATGTTTATTAATATAAGATGCCACAAACGAGCATTGCGGAACCACCTTCTTATCATTCTCCTGTGCATATTCTAGAGCATGTTGTACTAGTGACGAACCGATACCTCGTCCTCCTAACGCTTTGGGAACAATGGTATGGTCATAAACAATAACATCGCCTTGATTTTGGTAGCTAATATAACCTGTATGACCCTCTAGGGTAGTTTCAAAGCGGTTCTCTTGCGTATTATGTCGTATATCTAAAGAAGTAGACATGCGTATCTCCTGATTGAATATATCGAATAATTTAGTTCAATTATTTAGTTTAATAATAAGTATATTTAACATTGTCAAACGGTACATGGTAATTTACTTTACTAGTGGTATATATAATAAGGTGTATCAGACACGATGTCTGTAGACGTTATATAAACATATTCTTAAAACTCTTCACAAAATGTAATGTCATCGTTTATAAATAACTCAAGCATACCAATAAACTAAGAAAACAAAGAAACAAAGAAAATTAAGATATAAAGAAGATTAATAAACAAAGAAATTGAAGAAACAAAAAAGGTTGAGCAACAAAGAAGTAAAGTAACATCAGATGATAACTGACACCCAATATGCGATAATGTCTACTAAATGTTGATGATTGACTATTAACAGTTTTAATATTCATTAGGGACACGCCCTAATATCATTCTACGATTACAAAATTTTTTCAAATATTTTAATAATTATTTTCATTCTCCTTAATGGTTTTATATAAGATATATTTCTATAAGAACAATTAAGGTTAACGGAGTCTTAATGGCACAATATATTTATACAATGAACAAGGTATCAAAACTTGTTCCACCAAAGCGTGAAATCTTAAAAGATATCAGTTTGTCTTTTTTCCCTGGTGCTAAAATTGGGGTTTTAGGGATTAACGGCGCAGGTAAATCAACGTTACTTCGTATCATGGCAGGTGTGGATACAGAATACAGCGGTGAAGCACGCGCGCAGCCAGGTACCAAAATCGGCTATCTGCCGCAAGAGCCACAATTAGATGAGTCTAAAGATGTGCGCGGTAACGTTGAAGACGGTATGCGTGAAGCGTTGGATGCTTTAGCTCGTTTAGATGAGATTTATTCAGAGTACGCGGCACCTGATGCTGATTTTGATAAATTAGCGGAAGAACAGGGCAAGATGGAAGACATCATCCAGTCTTGGGATGCGCATAATTTAAACACTCAGCTTGAAAAAGCGGCGGATGCATTACGTCTACCACCTTGGGATGCCGAGGTTAGCAAGCTGTCGGGTGGTGAAAAACGCCGTGTGGCATTATGTCGTCTGCTATTATCTCGTCCAGATATGCTACTTCTTGATGAGCCGACTAACCATTTAGACGCAGAATCTGTAGCGTGGCTAGAGCAGTTCTTGAAGAACTTTAGCGGTACGATCGTGGCCATTACGCATGATAGATATTTCCTTGATAATGTGGCTGAGTGGATTCTTGAGCTGGACCGCGGTTATGGCTACCCTTATGAAGGTAACTATACTGAATGGCTAGAGCAGAAAAACAAGCGTTTAGAAGAGCAGCAAAAACAAGAAGAATCATTTGCTAAAGCGCTCAAAAAAGAGCTGGAATGGGTACGTAAAAACCAAAAAGGTCAACAAACGAAGTCTAAATCTCGTATTCAGCGTTTTGAAGAGCTTAACTCTAAAGAGTTCCAAGAACGCAATGAAACCTCAGAGATATATATTCCACCAGGTCCACGCTTGGGGAATAAAGTGATTGAAGTTAATAATATTTCTAAATCATTTGGCGATAGATTGTTATATGAAAACTTAAGCTTTAACGTGCCACCAGCGGCTATTGTCGGTATTATTGGTCCAAATGGTGCAGGTAAGACGACTTTATTTAACATGATGACAGGTCTTGACGAACCAGATACGGGTAGTGTCGAGCTAGGGGAAAGTGTCAAGGTCGCTTATGTTGGTCAGGTGCGTGACAATTTGGACAACGACAAAACAGTATGGGAAGAGGTCTCAGATGGTCTTGATATTATTAAAGTTGGCGACTATGAAACGCCAAGTCGTGCTTATATTGGCCGATTTAATTTCAAAGGGTCAGATCAGCAAAAGCTTGTAGGCAACTTATCTGGTGGTGAACGTAACCGTTTACAGTTGGCTAAGACGCTCAAACAGGGCGCTAATGTTATTTTACTTGATGAGCCGTCAAACGATTTGGACGTTGAGACATTACGTGCTTTAGAAGATGCGATTCAAGTATTCCCTGGTACCGTGTTAGTCGTGTCGCATGACCGCTGGTTCCTAGATCGTATTGCCACACACATTCTCGCTTTTGAACCTGAAGGCCCCGTATGGTACGACGGTAACTACTCTGAATATGAAGCTTACCGTAAGAAAACTTTAGGCGATGATGCAGGCCCTAAACGTATGAAATATAAGAAGATTACTAGCTAATCAGTTATCCTCATAGGCTAGCGATAATTTGAGTTTGTTTGATGAATCTATGAAAATCAATTCTTAGTACAAAAGCTCTACTGTCAAACAGTTTGAATGCGATAAAAAACTAAAATAGTAATATACTAAAGAGGCACAATTGTGAAAGCAATTGTGCCTCTTTTTTGCACAAAAAAGTTAATAAATAGTTAATAAGTGTATTTATGTAAATTAACAAAAATTGACTAATTAGTACTTAAAAAGTTGTTTTAATTACTAAAATTGTTTATTAGTATTACTAAACTGATTTAAAGTGTTGTTATATATAGAAAAATTACAGTAATGTTACAAAAAATTTAGTGGGAATCATTCTTGCTGGATAAATATTTTAAAAAGATTGACATCTGATTTAGTAAAAGCGACATCTTAGTTTTCTTTTCGTGAATTATTCTATTATAAAAGGGCACTGTTATGAACACTACAAAAACATTTAAACTCTCTACCCAGGGCCGTGTCGCTAGTGCAGTAAGTATGGCATTAGTGATACCAATGGTGAGTGTATCAGCCATGGCTGATAATATTAACCCACTTGGCGATACAACTGTGAGCCAAGTTGGTGACGTTGATGTCGTCAATATTGCAAACCCTAATTCGCAGGGATTATCTCACAATCAATATAATGACTTTAATGTGGGTAAATCAGGCGCCGTTTTAAACAATTCATTAGAGGCGGGTCGCTCTGAGTTAGCTGGTAACCTTAATAGCAATAATAACTTAACGGAATCGGCCTCGGTCATTTTAAATGAAGTGGTGTCTAACAACCCGTCCCTTTTATTAGGACAGCAAGAAGTATTCGGTATGGCGGCGGATTATATCTTAGCCAATCCAAATGGTATCACAGGTAAAGATATTGGCTTTATTAATACCAATCGTGCCTCATTAGTGGTAGGTACACCGACTATTGCAGAAGATCGATTGGCGGGTTTTGAGGTTGGTGTACGTCAAAACAATAAGCTCATAATCGAGGGCGATATTGATCAGGCAAGAAGATTAGATCTTATTGCGCCAACGATTGATATTGATGGCAATATTACTACATCAGATGAAATTAACCTCGTTTCAGGCCGAGCTAATGTCGATTATGATACGCTAGAAACTGATGTGATTACTCAATCTCAGGACAATATTGCACTAGACGGTTCAATTCTAGGAAGCATGAACTCTGGTCGTATTCGTATACATAATACAGATGAAAATGCGACTCAAACCCTGCAAGGCCAATTTGATGCCACAGATGCGTTTGAAGTCAGCGCTAATAATTTAAAAGTTGATAACAGCGCTATTAATGCAGGGTCAGTATCCTTAACTGGTGATTCTCAATTGAGCATTGGTGGTACTGTCGAGCTTGACCGAGACTATTCTCCAGATAAAACAGAAAGACTGTCTAATTGGGTAAAACAAACCAAATCCTCAGACAAACAAAATCAATCTTTTAGCGGATCCACGATACGTGGTGGCGATATTGAACTGGCGGGTGACAGCGTCGATATTATAGGTAGTGAGGTAGAAGGTACATCCATTTCAGCGACTGGGGATAACATTAATGTCAGTGGCATGATAACGACAAACAAGGATATTAGCAAAGTCCATAACAAAAAAGGGCTCTGGTTCAACGAGACAAGAACAGAAGATAGTACGCAGCAATTCCATAAATCTAGTTTAACGGCAACAGGTGACATTAGTCTGTCCTCTACTGATGATTTGCTGGTAGCAGGAACATCTATTGATGGGGATGGTGATATCACGTTGAGTGCAGGCAACAATTTGACTGCACAGAGCCTGATTACGGAAAACTCTTCATCAAGCATTAACAGTTATAAAAACGAAACTTCAAAACTAAAAACAGGTGAAAAAACCGTTTCGGAGTCGACTCAAACAGAATACTTAACTACTATTGATGGTAACAACGTTAGTTTAACAAGTGGGGCCGACCTGCGCTTAGAAGGGGTACAGTTTACAGCCGCAGATGCTAAATTTGACAGCGGTAACGATTTAATGATTACGGCCAGTAAAACTAAAGATGAGAAAATAAATGATGAGAACTTTCTATACTGGGGTGGTATAGGTGGCGGTCAAACCAATATTGACAACGATAGCCAAGAGCATCTAACTGGCAGTAACATTTCTGCTGATACCGTCTCTATGACCAGTAAAAATGATCTCACTCTTACCGCTACTAATATGACTGCAAGTGGCGATATCACGCTTGATACCGAAGGTGATATAACGATTAGCCATGAGTTTGAAAATGAGAGCGAATATTTTGAAGCACGCAACGGTTCTGCGTTTAATATTACTAATTTGAAATTTGCTAAAGATCGTAACAAGCAGAGCACTAAATCGTCTGTATTATCCGGTGATAATGTTAAATTAACTGCTGATAGTATTTCTATTGAAGGTAGTGACGTTATTGCTGATGGCGAATTACTGACAGAGGCTAATGGTTTAATTAGTACAGATATTGCCAATGCTACAGATATCACAACAACTGAGAATTTTGATATTCGAAAAGTGAACACCTCTAAGGTAACAGGTAATATATTTGGTTGTAAGCAGTGTGATGACGAAGTCGATTTAGAAGAGTTTAGTTTTGAAGCGTCAAGCGGACTAAAAGGTATTACTACCATAATTACACAAGGTACCGGGGAGACTCGCGGAGTTGAGCTTTCTGGTCAAAACACTACCTTAACGGCCGAAGAAATTGATTTAAAAGGTACTGAAGTTTTAGCTACTAATGATATAAATATCAATGCAAATGACATCTCCACTTCAGTTGCAGAAGGCCTCACCAATGTTGACAATAAGCTTATTCGAAGCACAGGACCTGAAATCTATGTGGCAGGTGGATTGACTGGTATAGAGTTTGGTATCGGCCTTGGTCATGACCAAATTATTAATGAGCACCACGAATATGACGCTGTTGATTCAGTGGTTAGTGGCGGTAATCAGGTTAGTGTAGATGCTAACAACACGTTGACAAATGTAGGTACGCAAATCTCGGGTAATAACGTAGATCTGAGAGCTAACGATATTGTTAACGAAGCAGGCTATGATCGCATCGTTGATAGAGATGTTATCGCTGGCGGTGATGCAGCACTTAAAGTGTTTGCTGATCTTAGTCCAATAGTCGGCGCGTCGGTCGGTATATCGGGTCAAGGTATTGGTAAAGTCACTGAGAATACTACGGCGATAGCGAATAGCATAAATGCTGATGACACGATCAATATCACTGCTGAAAATACAGTGTTAGATGTTGGCACAAACATGACTGCTAATGACATAAATATTAGCGCTGATGAATATACCAGTACGGCTGCTTATGATTCAGAAATCGTAACGACACATAGTGGTAGTGGAGAAATTAGTGTTAGCGCCACGACTAGTGATTTCCAAAGCGTTACGATAGGTGTTAACGGTAAAGGTACTTATCAGTATCAGCAGACTGGCGAAGCGACTGCCATTCAAGGTAATGTTACTGCAACCAATGTGAATATTGATGCTAATACCAGCGCTAATATTGCCAATGATTTTGATGTAGATTCTTTAACAGTCAATGCAGACTCTGCCATTATTGGTCAAAATAATGACAAGTTTTGGGACTCGTCTGCAGGCGGCTATTTAGATGGCTCTTTTGGCATGTCATTCTCAGCTCAGTCATGTGGTGTAGCACCAGCAATTTCAGTAAAAGGTGGGTTTAATTTCTTAGACATTGAAGGGTCTAAAGCGAATATATCTACTATAAATGCTGGTAACTTAAATATATTCGGTGGTAGCCTTGCTCAAGTCTCTGGTGCAAACATAAATTCTAATACGGTTAACATACAAGGCGATCAAGTTAACTTGTTAGCTGCCCAAGATATACGGACTGCTAAAGGGGTTAATTTAGCGGCTTCTGGGGGGTATGCTGGTTCTATTGATGCTGGTGCAGCATTGGGTGTTGTGAATGAAAGTAGCAATACTTCCAGCGTAATCACCATCAATTCAGATAATGTGACCGTCGAAGCCAATAGTGCAGGTAATGGACTAGTGGTTGAAGGCGTAAATATAACTGCTGATAATGTAGACTTAAGCAATTCAAATGCAGGTGGTAATGTTGATATCGGCGGTGCAGTGTCTAATAATGATAAAGGCAACTTCTATGTAGGGGCTAATATTGGGTTTATTGGTGGCAGTCAAGGCAGCAAAGGATCTAGCTGCTCATCATGTGGTGGTTCAGGCTGTGGTTCATGTGGCGGTAGTGGAATGAGTTTTATACCAACCAGTGTAGGGGCTCAGTTAATTGTTGAAACCGATGACAGCAGTTATCATCAACTTGGCTCTATCAGCGGTGGCAATGTGAACATCGAAGCTGGTCAAGATATTACTCTACAAGGTGATGTTGATGCTAATAACCTTAACATCGAGGCAGGTAATGACTTGATTATTGATTCGGCGCAAGATCTTGTTAAGAAGGTAGATATCAATCAAGGCATCTCTATAGGTATTAACTCTTTAGAGCTTAAATCTGGCATTAGCTCTGAACAATTATTAGATGCCATTGATGAGACCACAGATCTTGATGATTTAGTTTCTATCAACTTAGCGGCTAAGTCCAAGTTTATTGTGGATGATAGACGAGTTACTCAACAATCAAACATTAATGCGAATACGCTTACAGCAACTGTAGGTAGCCAAAATGTGCAGGTTAATGCCGCGAGTATTAATGCGACTAATTCAAACCTTAACGGCGCTACTGTGAGTACGACCAATAATGACGATTATGTACATAATATTGGGGTGGATGCAGGGTTCGATGCTGCTGAAATTTTAAAACTCACTAAAAATAGTAATGCTGAGGATTTGAAGAAGGTAGCTCATCTAGACTTTACCTACGAATGGGACGATGAAGATAGAGCCAATACTCAGGCCAGTGTTAAACTGTAGTGATTGTGCTTTAATAATCATACTATAGTTTTAGGATAGGGCGTATTGGATAACGAAAGCCAATACGCCCTATAATACTTATATCATTATATACTTTAGATTATTGCACGCCTCAACTTATTGTATATTAATCCTATATGTAGCCCGTAATTATGACAGTTATGGGTTTTTTTAAAATTTTAAACCAGTAGGCCATTATGCATCCTAAACGTCACACTAATAATCACAGTAAAAAATATATAAATTACGCAATTTGTGCTGCCTTTAAGCCTCATTTATTTAAACATCAGTCATATAAACAGCAATCTTCTCAACAATGTGCATTTCATCCAGCAGTGACTAAGAACCTATCACCACATTTAGCTTATATCATGGGTCTTGGCGCTTTAGGAATTATCCTGCCATCAATGGGTCATACTGCGGCACAGATAGAGCCAATAGCTGAGTCTTCTATGCAGCCTGTCGATGTCAATGAGGCGTTACGTCAGCCCATTGAGCAACAACAGATCTGGCAGGAGGCGCTACAGCAGCAACGTATCGAGTCTTTGCAAAATACACAGGTTGAAGACCCGGTAGATACCCAACTTACTGAATTTACAGAACCAGGCGACCCTACCGATCCAAGCCTTACTGACGATGATGTCACGTCGCCTCAAGAAAACATGCCTGCGCGACTTAAATGTCTGTCTGTGCAACGTATAGAGTTAGATTCATTACCTGAGCTAAGCCGCTCCACTCAAGCAAAATTACGTCAACAAGCTGAGCACATCTCAACTGACATGATCTTACCTGCGTCTGATATGAAACGCTGTGTCACAGTCTCAGATGCTAATAAGCTGATTCGCGATATTACACAAGCTTATCTGGAAGCAGGATATTTCAAAACATCGATTCAACCTGAAACGGTTAGTCCATCAACCGTTATCTGGCGCGTATATGTAGGAAAAATTACAGACATAGATAACCAAACGACGCTACCGACCAATCGATTGTTCGGGAGTATCATAGGTGATCCTGCCAATATGTCATCGCTCGATCAAGCTGTTAGCAATGCCGAAAGAGTGATAGATGGCAAATTATTATTAGATGTTTATCCAGTAGGACAAGACAATCAGGATGTACGTCTTAAAGTTACTCAGCAAGGTGATATAGATACCGTCACTACGGATTTAGAGTGGCGTTATGACCCTAATGATAGCTACGGGCATAATGAACTAAAGCTTGGTGGCAAGATTAGTAACGTTCTGGGTCAAGCAGATCTTACATCGGTGTCTGTACAGCAAAGCTTAACCAATAAATATGGCTACGATGAAGACAATCAGCGCCGTAGTGCCAGTATCTATAGCATCGTTCCTAATGGTAAGTGGCAATGGTCAGGTTTATTAGCCGCTGATGAGTACACACGAACCACGCCTTTAGAAAATGCCACTTTAGAGCAGACAGGCGATAGCTGGCAAGCCAACCTGCGATTGGATTATACCTTTGATCGTGACCAAGACAGTATTTCCACAGTGTATGGGCAGCTTGCTCATAATGATGTAAATAGTGAGGTACTGGGTAGTAAAATAGATATCCAAAGTCCAACCATTAGCAGCGCTCGTATTGGTGCTAGCCGAACAACGCTATTTAATAATAAAAAAACTAACAGTAGCAATAAATCCTCCTCCAAAAATGTGTCCAGCAATAATAATGACGCTCATAAAGTAGTATCGGGTGCGTGGGTCGTTGATTTAAGTGCAGAACAAGGCATTGGTAATCATGATAACCCTGCTACTAAGCAAGGGCTAAGCGATGAATATTTGCGCTGGTTGTTGTCTGGATATTTGACGCATCAGCATTCGTTAGGATCGGCGACTAAACCGCAAGGCTATTGGCAAATGACGCATCAGCTAGAAGCTCAATATAGCGATGATCAGCTATTTGGTATTAATCAGCAATCTTTGGGTTCAACTTATGTAGGTGTACGTGGTATAAAAAACACCTATTATGCAGCTGAAACGGGGATTACGCTTCGTAATACCTTAAGCTATGAGCCAACGCCATCGGATTGGTGGTCGCTTAATAATCATAAGATACGCTGGTCGCCATATATTGGCGCTGACTACGGGTTAGTCAAAGACACAAAAACGCTATTAAACGATGATAAAAGCGATGCATATAGTGGAACCATTGGGCTTAAACTGACCGGATATGATTCAAAAAACAATGCACTTGATAAACGTTGGTTATTGGATGTTAGTGTCAGCCGTGCTAACGTAGACTATGCAGATGATCGTTTTGATGGGTCACAAGATGCAGAAATATCAGCCGCTTGGAAATGGTATCTTTAAATAAAGAGTCTATGGTTTAGTAAGTCTATGGTTCAAAATTTTTCAATTAAGAGACTTCATAAAGATATTTCTTTATAGCTATCAAGATAGTTAGCAATCCTGGACGCAAAAAGGACAGCCTATGCTGTCCTTCTTAGGTGCTACTTATATAGTCAGCGGACTACTAAACAGTTACGGTGTTAACCTGACTAAGCCTACATGAGTTATATTAGCACTTGGTTGCCTTGTGTCCATTTTAGACTTCTTTGACTATTCTTTTTAACACAGAAAATTTACTATGATTAGTAAATTGTCAGCTTGATATCTCACAATAACAGAGCATATAATATTAACGCTTACGGTTAAATTTGCTTAAGCGCTTATTATTAATCTCGCTAATAGCATGCTCGATTTCGGCATCGTTTAAACTTGCGACATGCTCTACAATCAGCATCATTTCAGGGTTCAATATATAGTTAGCGTGTACCGCGATATTATCAATACGTTCGTCGAATGTTAACAGCCCCGTAGCTTTGTCTTTATTCACATAATCCAATCGAATTAATGCATTTAAAAAACTTGTAAATAGGGCGCGATCAAAGAAGTCTGGAATGTCATCTGCGTACAGTACTGACAAGCGTTGACCTAAAAGATGACATAGATCAACCACTTGCTCGGCTGTTAAATCTCCTGAGCCTTGTTGAGCCAGTAATGCTAGCGTCATGAAATAACGTTCAAGGCTCTGAGACACCGAAGATGCCAGCATATCTAACTGCTGATATTGTTCGCTATTTTTTTCAGGTGCGATTAACATGTCATCACCGATATCAATGATGACACCTTGATCAATCAAGCTCTTTAACGATTTATCAATCAATTGCGGCAAGTTACGTGCGGAGCAATATAAAAAAAGCTCACTTTGTAAGAAGGGATACAGTTCACTAACAATATCTTCTAGATGTTGACGCTCAATATGACCGTTACGATATACCAGCGCAGCTAAAAAAGAGGGCATGATAAAGACATGCAAAATATTATTACGGAAATAACTCAATATCGCATTGTGTCTAGGCATAACTTTAATGATATCGCCTAAGATATGCGGTGTACGCTCAATCAATTTAAGCTTGATACCATAATCAATAATTGAATGCGGGTCCATATCAGTGATGATGGTTTTGTCAGCGTAAGGTACTTGCATGGCGATGCGTTGACACAGGGCTATTTGATCACGGCATATCTCTTCATCTAGGGCAGCTTTGGGTGTAGAGAGTAGTACCAGCGATAATAGTGAAATCGGGTTGACCACAGCCGCTTTATTAATGTTCTGCATGATTTTTACACCCAGATTATCCACCATGGCTGAGGTTTTTTCATCAAGGGGTGTGTCAGTGCGGTCAGCGGGTAGGCTATTGGGTGCGACGTCAAACTTCTGCATGAAGTCATCCATAAGTAGCGGCGTTCCAAAGCTTAACTGAACATGACCAAAGATACGTTCAATTTTACGACTTACCTTTAATAATGCGAGCAAAGACTCAGACTCTTTTGGATTGCCCTTAAGCTCGCCAATGTATGTACCGCCTTCCATGAGACGCTCATAACCAATATAAGTCGGTATAAAGGCCATAGGTCTATTGGAGCTACGCAAATGACTATGTACAGTCATGGCAAGCATACCAAGCTTAGGGGGTAAAAGGCGACCTGAACGCGAGCGTCCGCCTTCAATAAAATATTCAATAGGCGTGTTACGCTGGATAAGCGTATGCATATATTCTCGCAGTACTGCCTTATAAAGCTCGTTTTCCTTAAAGCTACGACGAATATAAAAGGCAATAGCTCCGCGCAGTAATGGGCCTAATACAGGTACATCAAGATTGTCGCCTGCAGCAACATAAGGCAGGCTTAAGCCTTTTTTAAAGATAACGTAACCGAGGAGTAGATAGTCTACATGGCTTCGATGACAGGGTACGTAAATGATCTCGTGTGTGGTGGCAAGCTCTCGGACTTCTTCAAAATGATGAACTTCGACCCCGTCGTATAGCTGAGTCCATAACCAATTTAAGAATATATAAAAGAACCGAATGATCGAGTAGTTATAGTCATTTGCAATCTCATTGGCATAGTTACGTGCCAATTTTCTAGCTTCTGTCATGCTTATATCAGAATGTGCGGCTTCTTCCTTACAAGCATGCTCGATGGCAGGCGAGTAAATTAACTTTTCAACAATATTGCGCTTGTCCGACAAATCGGGACCTATCATACTTTGGCGTTGACTGTCCAAAAACGCACTAAGACTATGTTGAACCAATAAGGTAAGACTAAAATTAGCTTCTTCTGCCGTTAATAAAGCCGTTGAGCTGGATGTTTTGGTTTCGATGTTCTTTTTGGCTTGAGTTAATAGCGCTTCTTCATCACTCTCAAGATCAGAGTCTTGGAGGTCTAAGTTTTCGGGTGAAAGCGCTGAAGCGAGTGCCGCAGACAGATCGTTGTCATCAACACTATTATGAGTTGATGATGAATCAGAGATAGACTCAATCATCTTATGTAAGCAAATAGGAGAATGAAACTGTACGAAAGTATCACGGCCCATAACACCAATGTTAAACAGCTGTTTAATAACCGATGGATCTTCCCAGTTATTGGCCATTAATAACTTAAATAAAGAGTCTTCATTATCTGGAGCACGGCCCCATAAGATTGAAACAGGCACCAGATTAATTTTTGGTGCAGGATTCCGACGACACGCAGTGACCAATCTGGCTAACCGAGGAGATACCTTACGCTCATCGGCATTGGGATGTCTTAAAAAGATAACTGCCGCATTCTCATCAATCTGATGCGTCTCATCTTCCACCCCGACCAGTGCCGGCGGAAACCCATGCTCTTTGGTCTGTAAATCTACCAAGATACTATTGGAGCGCGAGTATTCTCGTAATACATAAAAGGTTAGGGTATCATCGGATGGCATAACCTCAGGAAGCTCGCCAATAACTTTTGGCTTGACGGCTATATCGAGTGTCTTGCCTGAGAGCATACGATAAAACTGATTGACTGAGCGTCCAGAACGTGAGATTGCCGCAGTCGCTTGTGCCGCTTGCTCTTGGAAGCTTACCGAGCGAGAAGACTGAGACTTTTTGTCACGACGTCTCTCTTCTGACTGACGCTGTTTTTTTAAACGCTTTTTAATAGAATGTAACAAACGATTTGGTCGCATAAGTTGTCGTCAAACCTAATAATTGAAAGTGGATATGGTGCCATATATTGTGTAAAAATAAAACACTTGTTCTCTGAAATATTTATTCACTATGAGTGTAAAGGATTAAGCGGTTAATAACTTAACAATCATGTTACTAAATTTATTTAAAATCGTTTTATCATAGCATAGTGTGCAGTGAGAAAGTCTAAGTAAACTTCTTAATAAAATTAAATGCTGATATAGCCGCTGAGGCAGGACAAGTCAAACCACTATTCATTTATAACCATTTGTAAGCATTTATAGCCACTTACAAGTATCTATAAACATATAATAGACCAATTATTTCGCTCTATTGTCTGAACAATAAAGTAACCTAAGCCTTAAAAATAAGCGATTGTAGGACGACAATTGATGGTTTGGTGTATCGATAGTATAATGGCACAGTTTATATAAATATTTGTGCGTATGTATAATACGGCAACATAGTAAACTCTATGATGTTAAAAAAATGATGCATATATCTGCTGGAGAACTGAGTGCCTGATAATAGAATGCTTGTTGAACAATTGCTAGATACTTTGGAGTTAAAAGAGATCGAGCCTGATGTATATGAAGGACGTAGCTTTGACTATGTGGGTAAGCGGATATTTGGTGGACAGGTACTTGGTCAGGCAATTATGGCAGCGGCGCATACACTCGATGAAGACAAGCCTTGCCATTCGTTGCACGGGTATTTTTTGCGTGGTGGCAGCATTAACCAGACTGTTGTTTATAAAGTGAGACGACTGCGGGATGGTCGCAGCTTATCTGCTCGTGAGGTAAATGCTGTGCAAATCAAAGAAGATCAAGAGGGTAATTGCGTCGAACAAGTGGTGTTTACTATGATTGCTTCTTTTTCACCCATGGAAGGCGGTCTGGATTATCAAGAGGCCATGCCCGCTTACCCGCCTCCAGAAGATTTGGAATCAGAGCAGTCGCTAAAAGAGCATTTTGTCGGTAGTGTGCCCTCTGCACTACGTGAGCGCTTTATGCGTCCACGACATGTTGAGATTAAACCCGTTAAACCGCGTGACCCCATCCATCCTGAACCGATGGAACCTAAACAGGCCAATTGGTTACGTATCTGTGAATTGGGCGAGCAGCCGCTAGCCATTCATCAAGCTTTATTGGCATTTGCGTCTGATTATTATTTGGTAGGGACAGGATTGATGTCGCATGGCATTAGCTTTATGACTAAGGGTCTACAGGCGGCTAGTATTGATCACTCTATGCATTTTCACCGTCCTTTTGATATCAATGAGTGGCTGCTTTATGACATGTGGAGTGATACGACCTCACACTCAAAAGGCTTAAATCATGGACAATTCTGGCAAGACGGTAAGCTTGTCGCTACTGTGCAACAAGAAGGCTTGATGCGCTTACGTGGTTCATAACTATTTATACAGCCATCAATGCTATCGTTAATACAATCCGCAATACAGCTTGCTCACTTTGCAGTTAGCTTGATAAACAGTTAGCTAGATAAATAATAAGCTATTTATAAAATATCACGCTTGCGCTGAATATAAGAGTTGAGCGCCTAACTGAATAAGCTGAATAAGATCAATAATAAATAATTAATAATAAATGCTCATAAACCTGTAAGCGTCTTCTATAAATCGCCAGTGCTTACCATATTAAAGAAGCAGCACTGCGCTGGGTCACAAAGCCATCAGGAGTTTGACCATTCGCCGCCTGCCAGCGCGCAAAAGCAGATCGCGTATTTGAACCCATAATACCGTCAATACCTTTAGTATCGTATCCTGAATTGGTTAAACGCTGTTGTAACTGACGAACCTGATACGTGGATAGAGGCTGCTCATGTCTAGGCCACGGGGTACGCAGACCGCCTTGATTGGAGATAGCCCGTCCGAGTAGGCTCACCCCTAGCGCATAGTTAGATGAATTGTTATACACTTTAATCACATCAAAATTAGGGCTTAATAGCAGTGCAGGGCCCTCTTTACCCGCAGGTAACCAAAGCTCCATAGGCGTTGTTGGCTCGACATACATATTGCTGAGCGCGGTAATGCCCATTGCTTGCCAAGTAGACGCAGGCAGCTTCTGACCAATAATGCCATAATCAAATGACGTCGGCAGGGTCACCTCATAAAAAGGTGCTAACCCTCGAACCCATCCAGAATTTTTAAGATAATTTGCAGTAGAAGCCAGAGCATCGGCAGTGGTCCAAGGATTACGCTGCCCATCGCCATTACCATCAACGCCATGTGCAAGCCAAGTGGCAGGGATAAACTGAGTCTGACCCATGCCGCCCGCCCAAGATCCATTTAGCTGAGACTGATAGACATCTCCGCGCTGGAGCAGCGTCATAAGTGCCATCAATTGTTCTTCTGCAAAGTTGCGGCGGCGTCCATCAAATGCCAAGCTGGCAAGCGAGCTTGGGATATAGCTATTACCCGTTACCGCACCAAATGATGATTCCATACCCCAAATAGCAGCAATGATATCTGCATCGACACCATACTGAGCTTCAAGACGATTAAGCAGTGAGCGCTCTTGATTAAACTTACTGATACCACGGCTCACACGGCCACTTGAAACCGCTGAATCTGCATACTCCCAAGGCATCTTGGAAAACTCAGGTTGGCTGGAGTCAAGAGAGATAACCTGATAGTTTAATTGTGCAGTATCTAGCAAACGGCGCACATCATTCGCGTTGTAGCCTTCACTAATGGCGCGTATGGTAAAGTCAGATTTCCAATTAGCAAAGCTGTTATAGGATGTGGGCGGCTGTGGTTTAGGTGGCGGCTGCGGCGAGGACTGCTGCGGTTGCACAATAACCACAGGTGCAGGTTTTGTCGTTGGGGTTGTGACAGGAATATTTTGCACAGGCGCTTTACTAACACAGCTTGCAAGAAGGATAGCTGGGCCTAGAACCGCAACGCCTTTTAATAGAGTAGAAGTGTTTTTATTATTTATAATAGGTTGAGTGACTTTCATCATGATTTAGGTCTCATACAAAGCTTTCGATAAAAAAATGGTAATAAAAATATCAATAATCAAGAGTGGCAGTTCAAAACAGTGCTAATCGTATTAAATTACTCTATCAACAAATTGTGTCAAAGTCGATAATCAAGCCCAGTCCTGACCTCAAAATTATGGGTTTAATAACATAACTATAACGTGAGCGTATAGAGACACACTGTTGACACTCTTTTAAACTTTGAGTGGGGTTTAAACTGACAAGGTTAGCCTTAACATCGGGGGTCTTTAATAAGGGAGAAATATGCGGTACAAGCTGAGTCTATTTTAAGCCACTATGGCCGTGCCTCGTCCCTCGGCGAAAAGCAGCAAGGCTCATACCGTGGTCAATTAAAAGTTATGAGTTAAATATTACTACTTGCATAATAGCTATAAGGCTTAGTTAAAATCCTTAGATAAACTCCTTCTCAATATTCATAATCCGCCCGTCTACTATACCTTGTAGCTTGTCTTCAATTTGAGCACACGTAGATTCAACCTCACGTTTGGAGACTTGGACGATGACAAACGACCACTCACTAGCATCATGCCGATCTCGCTCGCCACTTTCACAAACCGCAACCGCTGGATTTTTGCCAAAACGTTGATGTAGACCGCCAACACGAGAGCGTTTCTCTTTTAACGAGGCACAGCCGGGTAGGGAAAAGGTTACGGTTAAAATTGCAATGTGCATGGTGATCTCCTGTTCTTGCAAAGTAATTATGCAAAACTCCTGTTTGAGTTTAGAATTTAATAAAAACAGTATCACTAATTTATCACCTAAGGATTATCATGTCTTTACGTATTCACGCCTTGTTTCACAATGATATGAATCATTTGGGTTCAATCCATCATTGGATAGAGCGCAATAATCATACTTTAACCCAAACACGACTGTATAAAGACGATGAATTTCCCAATATCGATGACTTTGATTGGTTAATTATTATGGGTGGACCCATGGGCGTTTATGATACTGATAAATTCCCTTGGTTAACTGCTGAAAAATCATTTATTAAACGAGCGTGCGATGCTGGTAAAACCATCATTGGCATGTGCCTTGGCTCACAGCTAATCGCTGAAGTGTTGGGCGCAAAGGTTGGGCCTATAGCGGTCAAAGAGATTGGCTGGACCAAACTGACACTCACCGAGCAGGCAAAACATCACCCAATAGTAGTAGGACTGCCAACTGAGTTTACAACTTTTGAGTGGCATGGAGATGGGTTTGAATGCCCAAAAGGTGCGATACCCTTAGCTACTTCAGAGCATTGGCCAAACCAAGGTTTTATCTACCAAACACAAAACCACAAACAACGAAACACTTGGATTTTAGCGTGCCAGTCTCATTTTGAGGTTAATATGAATACGATTAGTAATTATATTTACAAAGGTAAAGGTATCTCACAACAGGATTTGGACGCCCACCCCAATAGCATTCAGCCTGTTGAAGTTATATTTGCAAATGAACCGCATTTTGCCGATACCAACAATGCTTACTTCGATAACATATTGGATAACTTAGCTAAGCTAACGACCTCTAAATAGTTTTTAATAGGGACGCCTTAACCTCAGCTCTCAGCCCTTAATTTCGGGCGTTAAGCGTATCCAATACCTTAACCATCGCTTTGGGTAGACCAAGCGTTTCTTGTGCTTTAGTAGCAGATAACCACTTCAAGTTAATATTTGCGTCTTGAAGCAATTGTGTTAATTGCTTGGTTTGCTTAGCGCTTAAAGCAAGCGTTTGCGGTTGAAGATACCAATGGAAATGGGTCAAGGTATGCTTAATCGGAGCGGCTGCGAATAAGCCATCGGTAATAGAGTCGGCACGCAAGCTATGATCAGCTAACCATTTATCGATAATTTGCTCGGCAACCGAGTTTTCACTCTCATAAATCGAATCTTCTGCGGATGTGGCAACTACTTTCTTACCTTGTGTCTTTTTCTCAAACTGTAACGGCAATACCCAAAGCCCACCCCAGATGCCACTGTCGGGACGTTGTAACCATAATAACTGGTCTGACTGATTGCGCAGGAGTAGGGCATTACTAAACTTGCTAGGCTTCGGTTTCTTTTTGGCTTTAACTGGATAAAACTCTGGTTTATTCTCGGCATAAGCAATACAGTCAGCATGAATAGGGCAAACCTCGCAGCTTGGATTGCGCCGAGTACATAGGGTTGCGCCCATATCCATCATCGCTTGCGCATAATGACCGCTCTCGTGTGTCGGGGCGTCTTTCGGGGTCAAACGTTCAGCCAATTCCCAAAGCTGTTTATTGGTCGCCGACTTAGTGATATCGCCATCGATACCTGCCCAGCGGGTAATCACACGTTTGACATTGCCATCGCATATCACTCCATAGCCATGTAAGCCCATTGCTACGATAGCGCCAGCGGTGGATTGACCCACGCCCGAAATGGCTTCCCAACCTGCCACGGTTTGTGGGAAGTCGCCTGTCTCTTCAATAATTTCGACCAGTTGTTTGGCGCCTTTGTGCAAGTTGCGGGCACGCGCATAGTAACCAAGCCCTGCCCAGTGTTCGGCAACCATATCCCAGTCGGCATTGGCTAAATCTTGCACTGTTGGAAACGAGGTCATAAAGCGTTTGAAATAAGGGATAACGGTGGTGACTTGGGTTTGCTGGAGCATGACTTCGGACAGCCAAACGATATAAGGGTTCGGCGTGTCGGTTTGGTGCTGTTGCCATGGCAAGTCATGGCGACCGTTTGTATCGAACCAGTTTAGGATGCGGGGCGCGAAGCTGTTGAGTTCGGTGGGAGTATGGTTGAAGGTTTGCGTATCAGGATTAGTTTTATTTTCGGTTGTTGCGTTAGCGGTTGGCTGGGTCATAGGATAGAGCTTTGTATTGATAAAGATAGTGTTTTATATGGGGGTCTTGGATACGTTTTACTATTACGTGGTTTTACATTTTAATTGCATTTATATACGGTTGGATAGTGTCTTTGAGAATTATCATTCTTTGAATAGATTCATCAATAACAATATTCCAGTCCTCTTGTTTCGTTTGCCATCCTCCAGAGCTAACCTCACTGTCAATAATACAGGCTCTATATTTATCTAGCCTTAGCCAATTGATTTCAAAATTCAATCTATCTTCAATAGCTTCCTTATGAGCAATCAATTGATTAAAGATATAGATGTTTTCTTCGTCTGCTTCTTTGCCTCTATCGATATAAAGCTTAATAGACACGCTATCCTTTTTTAGCCAAAAAGTATAGTTAACGCCTCTTAGTCCAGAGCTAGTTCCAATCCAGTTGTATTGTGTAGGCGATATATTTTGGAATAAGGAACTAGAGTCTTTAAATCGTTCAAGTAATAGTGACCAAAACTCGAACCGTGTCTTATGTCTTTCGGAGTTTTCCTTTTTAACAGTACCAACTCTTTTAAGCTCTTCACTGGGTTCTACGAGGGTTGTTAATAAGGGAGCAGGATGGCTGTCACCAATTCGCACCCCTTCAACTTTTACTAAATAAAAATTCGTTTCTTTATTCTCATTTAACCAGCTAACTGCTTGTATGTGTTCTTGCCTTGCATCAGCGACTATCCAAATAGCTGTTTTTGCATCAAAAGCAGCTAAATAAGTAATCAGTTTACCCAGATGGTCATGATCACTTTTCTCTAACTGATTTTCAATAATGACCATATTTCCTGACGGGTCTTCACCAGTAATATCAACGGAAAAACTACCTGTTGATTTTTCAGTTTCTACATTTTGAATCTCAAAATGAATAACTTCATTTAATATGTCGATATTCTGACTTAACCAAGTGGTAAAGTCATAAGCTTCATGGCGCCATATATCACGTAGAGCAACTCTTTCAATTTTACCAATCATGAATAACTTTCCTTGAAACAATTTAATGTTTTTATGAATTTTAGTTTTTTTAAATATCTATACATCAATTGAAATTACTATCATATATTTATTGTAGGAAGACCAGACCACGATAAATAGTGATAAGAACACGATGTAACCGCTAGCCCTGATTGGAGCGAATATACTTGGTAAAGCACTGAGATGCGTGCGCTTGGCAAGTGGCGGTATCGTGGCGCAGGAACGGCAGTTGCCAATTGCGCACGCCTCAGTGCACGCCAAGATAGTAGCGAAAAGCAGGAAAAGCTACTAAACCGTAACTCAAAGCCGCTCGGCTACATTCACAGCCTACAATGTAAATCAATCTAGCTCGATTTATTACTTCCGGTTTTTTCTCGCCCGTCTCTTACGCAGCTTTTTCTCTTCAATTTTAGCCAATCGTTTTTCCTCAGCTTTGGCACGCAACTCTTCAACAAATTTTTCTTCTTCCACGCGCATGACGGGCGTTTCAAGAGTAATGCGTCCTAGAGTGCCGCTGCGCAACTCGTTAATCAGAATCTCTGCCATACGGTAGATATCGACCACGCCACCTTTTTTAAGTAAGCCACGACTGCGACCCGCTGCTTCAAAAAAATCCCAATCGGTATCGGGTAATTTGTCTAGTTTATAGCGTTCTTTTAGCAGCTGTGGATAGGCTTTAAGCAGATATTCGGCGGTATAACTGGCAACATCATCAAAATCGAAAGCAGTGTCTTTAATGCCGCCTGTAGCAGCAAGGCGAAACCCAGAATTGGGGTTTTCAATTTTTGGCCATAGCATGCCGGGGGTATCGTAGAGCATGATGTCGTCATCAATTTTAATCAGCTGCTGTGATTTAGTGACGGCTGGCTCGTCACCAGTTTTGGCAATACTGCGCCCTGCTAAGGCATTGATTAGTGTCGATTTACCGACATTTGGAATCCCCATAATCAGCACTTTAATTTGACGCCCCGTACCGACCTTGTTAGGCATCATCTTTTTTATCATGCTAGTGAGTTGTTTTACCTGCGTGGCTTTGTTGTCGTCAAACGCCACAGCTTTAACTTGGTCTTGTTGTTCTAGATAGTCAATCCATGCTTGGGTTTGTATCGGGTCAGCAAGGTCAGCTTTGTTCAAAATCTTGATAACCGGTTTTTGACTACCTTGCTCATTGCTACGAAGGGCGGCAACCATCGGGTTTTCGCTACTGTAAGGAATACGCGCGTCGATGACTTCAATCACCACGTCCATATCGGGCATGATTTCTTTAATCTCATTACGGGCTTTGTTCATGTGACCCGGAAACCATTGGATACTGTTGGGCTTTTGAATGTTGTATTGGCTCATGGATATTTCACTTAAATTTAACGGAATTCGATTAACCCTAATTCTACACCATTCTACTGGAAATGACGGCTGTTGATTGTTGCACTAATAAGCTCAGGTTGAGGTAATATAAAAAAAGCTGACACACTTAAAACGTGTATCAGCCTTTTATCATATTTTGTAGATTATTTTAAGGATAAAACCAATCCATTAAGCATCAAAACGATTGTCTAATTGGTTACGCATAAATTCAATCATCTTAATCCAGCTTTCATTAGCAGCTGTTTCGTTGTAGCCTAAATCAACATCGTTTTCTGCAGCACGTTTGTCAGCATTTGGGTTGGTAAAGCCATGTTTGGCATTGTCATACACGTCAATAGTGTAAGTCACGTCCGCATTGTCTAACTCTTGTTTTAAGTTTTCCACATCATCCATTGATACCATGCTGTCGTCGCGGCCATGCGCTACCAGTACTTCGGCATTAAACTTACCTTTTTTAGCCGGCTGCTTAGGAGATAAGTTACCGTGGAAAGTCGCCACTGCTTTCAATGGCATGCCTTCACGCGCCATATCTAACGCAATTTTACCGCCAAAGCAGAAGCCAACCACACCTAGACGGTTTCTATCAACTGGAAGCTGATCAGCAAAATCATCTAAAATTGCACGGCAACGACCCATTAGCTTGTCTTGGTCGTTTAACATCTGCGTCATCCACTCATTAGCTTGTGCTGCATCTGTGGTTAACTTGCCTTCACCATATACATCCATCGCAACTGCAGCGAAACCGGCTTTTGCAAAACGCTCAGTGGTTTCACGCGGATGTTCAACCACGCCCCACCATTCTGGTGCGACTAAGATACCTGGAATTGAGCTGTCATCCGTAGCCCCTTCAGGAAGTGCCACATAGCTAATCAGTTCCATACCATAGTCTGCAGTGGTTTTTAATTCATAAGTCTTAATGTCCATAATCGTATCCTTTATTATTAGGTGTTTTTAGTAAATAGTTAGGGTTTGAATTATTGAATATCTTTGTTTTAATCCCAATTATATGAGAACTATCGATAGTTTAGAGTTAATATTATTATTAGCTTTATTATTTATTTCACCTCTTAACATAACAAAGACTATTTATAGATTCGATTGAAGAAATGTGAACAAGTTTTACGCTATGTCATCATAAAAAGATTTATAGTTGGTGTTGAATCAATTGGTCTGTCCCCCATTAAGCAATACAATGATAGCGATTTCATATATTAAAAAATTAAAAAGGAGATAGATTGAGCAATAGCGATGAATCTAACCCGCCACAAGAATCCAAATCGGTGTTAAGAGAAAATTTTTGGGAAAAACACCCACTTAATGAACTGAGTTTAGCGGAGTGGGAGGCCTTATGTGATGGTTGTGGCGGCTGTTGTTTAGAGAAGTTTTTGGATGATCCCAATGCCCCCTATTTGGTAGAGTATACCGACGTCGCCTGTAAACTTCTAGACTGCGACACAGGCTATTGTTCCAACTACCTTAAACGGCATCATTATGTTCCTGAATGTGTGTCATTAACCTATGACAAACTCAAAGATATGATGTGGCTTCCTGAAAATTGCGCTTACAAACGCTTATATTTGGGACTTGATTTACCAAAGTGGCATCTTTTATTAACCAAAAATGCGGTAGTTACGCAGCAAGGTATGCGTGAAGCAGGAGTAGGGGTAGCAGGGCGCTGTGTGAGTGAGCTGTCAGTTAGTGAAGATGAATTAGAAGGGCGTATCGTGCAGTGGATAAATGCATAAGACTTTAAATATTTACAAAGAAATAACGTATAAAAAAAGGAGCCCATATTGGCTCCTTTTATTTGTTAGATTGGTCTGTTAATTATGTCAGACTTAGTTAACAAACTTATGCTTAGTTAATAAACTTAGCTTAGTTAACAAACTCAGGATAAGCTTCTTGACCACACTCTGAAAGATCAGCACCTTCGTACTCTTCTTCTTCAGTAATACGTAAACCAATCACAGCTTTTAGAATGCCCCATACTACTAAGCTTGCTACAAATACCCAGATAAAGATTGTCGCTGCTCCAAAAAACTGTCCAAGAAAAGAAGGGCTATTGTCACCAGTTGCTGTAATTGGAACAATCATCAATCCAAAGAAGCCAACCACACCATGTACTGAAATAGCACCAACGGGATCATCAATTTTCATCTTATCTAACGCTAGGATAGATAGAACAACGATTACACCAGCAACCATACCAAACACAGTTGCTAATAGCGGTGTTGGCGTATCAGGACTCGCAGTGATTGCAACCAAACCTGCTAATGCACCGTTAAGTAGCATGGTTAAATCAGCTTTTCCGAAGATGATGCGAGCAATGATTAAGGCCCCAATAGCACCACCAGCGGCAGCGGCATTTGTATTCATGAATACAATCGCTACTAAGTTAGAGTTTGCAATATCGCTTAACTTTAGTACTGAACCACCGTTAAAGCCAAACCAACCTAACCAAAGGATAAAGGTACCTAAGGCTGCTAAGGGTAAGTTAGCGCCAGGAATAGCGCGAACCTCTCCATTTTTGCCATACTTACCTTTACGAGCACCTAATAGCATAACACCTGCTAAAGCTGCTGCTGCACCGGCTAAATGTACAATGCCTGAACCAGCAAAGTCTTTGAAATTATAGTCAGCTAATGAGAAAAGCCCAAATACAGGTTTACTACCCCATGTCCATGCACCTTCCATAGGATATATGAAACCAGTCATGACGACCGCAAATGCAAAGAATACCCAAAGCTTCATACGTTCTGCAACTGCACCAGAAACGATAGACATACAGGTCGCTACGAAGACCACTTGGAAGAAGAAGTCCGAAGCAGCAGAATAAACTGAGCCGCCGTCAAAGCCTTCCTCTGCTGAAGAAGCTAAAGCATCAGCTACAACGCTTTCACCACCCATTATACCGTCTAAGAAATAACCACCGCCATACATAAACTGGTAGCCACATACCATATACATGGTACAAGCAATGGCAAATAAGCCAACGTTTTTAGTTAGGATTTCTGTGGTGTTTTTAGAACGGACTAAACCCGCTTCTAACATGGCAAAACCCGCTGCCATCCACATGACCAATGCACCACATATTAAAAAATAAAAAGTGTCTAAAGCATACTGCAATTGAAAAATATAGTTTAAATTATCTTCCACGTTAATTCCCCCTTGGAATACATTCAAAATAGCGCATCTTATCTTTATACCTAAACATCTTTTATTTAGTGTGTACCAAATACTTTAGATTTAAGGCTTAGATAGTGACGCTAATTAGTTTTAGCTTAAATAGCGTCAGGACCTGTTTCACCGGTACGGATGCGAATGACTTGCTCGAGTGGGGAGATAAAGATTTTACCATCACCAATTTTGCCCGTGCTTGCGATGCGAGTAATGGCTTCGATAGCAGGCTCAACCATCTCATCGGTTAACGCAACTTCTACTTTTACCTTTGGTAAAAAGTCCACAACGTATTCTGCGCCGCGGTACAATTCGGTATGGCCTTTTTGACGTCCAAAACCCTTAACTTCTGTGACAGTAACGCCTTTTACGCCAATTTCAGATAAGGCTTCACGCACATCATCTAATTTAAATGGCTTTAGTACAGCTGTAATCAATTTCATAGGTATTCCTCGTAAATGATTTTGATATTGTTTGAGTTTGATTTGTTATAACAAACTGCTTGTTAATACAATAATTGAATTATCTGCTTTGATGTCATTGATTCAAGAATTATGCCAACCAAAAATGAAGGGGGAGGACACTTTTAGGGCTAAAAAATGCATCAAGACAGTGCGTATTAAATAATAGTGCACCAAAATAGCGTGCACCATATTAAGCAATAACCAAATTATTATAAACAAGTTTACGCTTGTAGAGTTAGCGGTTAGTTAGCAATTTGTGAACACTAAGATAAAAGTTATAAAAAAAGGTGAGTTTAATAATAAGCTCACCAATATGACTACAATCTTGTTTAATTGATAACGACACTTTATCAATCTATCTTACTCATGTTGACTACATCTTCGGATACAGTAAATAAGGGGTTTGACTGGCTTTTAATAGCTTTCTAGTTTCACTACCATGTAAAAACTCATGTAATCTTGATTCACCAAATGCGCCCGTTATCAGCATATCTAGTTCATGCTGCTGCTGATAATGAAGTAAAGTAGCGGTAATGTCATGACCTTGGATTAGGGCTTTTTTACATTTAATTCCTGCCTGCTTTAAACGCGCATAAGCTTCACGTATGGCATCTTTATTTCGTTCGTTATCGTTTGCTACCATCACCACATGTATGAAAAGATTGCGTACAAGCGCGCTATCAGACAGCCATTTTAGTAAAGCAAGACAGGTAGGGCTGTTATCAAAGGCGAATAATGCTGATTTTGGTGGGGTAAAAGTCTCGTGGGTGACTAGGGCAGGGCAACGACTGGCTCGAATTAATTGTGATAAGGTATCTTTGCAAGTAACATGATGACCGATAACAACTAGTTGCGCCGATTCGTCAACATAGTCGAGGCTTTGTGCAATTGAGGCATGACGATGTAGTGTATATATTATATGCTCATAGCGGCCTTGATGCTGCTGACAGTAAGCGGTGGCTTGTTCGAGTAGCAAACGGCCTTGATCGCGCAATTTACCATTAGCATCACGTTCTTCTATCGTAATTTTATTTAGTAACTGTTGACCATTATCAGCCATCAGGCAACCAGAGTAGTCAATAGCTGACTTATGATGCACACTAGGCGCCGCATGTAGTAGCCCAATAGGCTGTTGTAATATTCTAGCTGCCCACATACTGGCGTTTAATACCGCTTGCACATGATCTGGACAATCAAGACAAGCAATAACACTATTGGGTTTTAAATTACTCATATGACATACTCATATCGGTATAATTATGTTTAACGTAAACTAAAAATCCCACTCAGGCAATACCTGAATAGGATATTAAATAAATTAGTAACAATGCTACTCAACGCCTCCATGCAGACGTACTGTTGTTATGTAAATACTGTTATTCAAAAGTATTCATGTGCTAGTTGTTATATGAAACTAGTCAAGTAAACCAATGTCACGGCGGTCATGTACTGAGAATTTATCGATAATCGTGCGACTAGCATTATTCAATCCCACAACTTTAACATCGATACCTTCGCGCTGGAAGCGTATCACCAGTTTATCTAAAGTATCGACAGCCGTAACATCCCAAAAATGGGCATGACTGACGTCAATAACGACTTTATCTAAGGCTTCTTTAGTATCAAAGCTATCTAAGAACTGCGTGGTCGAGCTAAAGAAAACTTGACCATGTACATAGTAATAACGGGTATGCGTACTTTCATCATATTCGCTAACGATACTTAAGAATTGACCAATCTTATTGGCAAAGAATAACGCAGAAAGTAACACACCTACCAATACACCATAAGCTAAGTTATGTGTAAACACTGTAGTAAGTACTGTGGCAAGCATGACGACGTTAAATGACATGGGATGCGTCTTAAATTCGCGCAGGGATTCCCAATTGAACGTACCAATTGATACCATGATCATGACTGCAACCAGAGCCGCCATTGGAATTTGGCTCACCCAGTCACTCAAGAACACCACCATAATTAATAACACCACACCTGCAATAAAGGTAGAAAGACGGGTACGTCCACCAGACTTAACATTAATAACAGACTGGCCAATCATGGCACAGCCGGCCATTCCGCCAAAGAATCCTGATACTACGTTAGCGATACCTTGACCACGGCACTCGCGGTTTTTATCACTGGGCGTGTCCGTCAAATCATCCACAATAGTGGCTGTCATCATCGACTCAAGTAGACCAACCACGGCAAGCGCAATTGAGTATGGTGCGATAATGAGTAACGTCTCTAATGTCAGGGGAATATCTGGTAATAAGAACATCGGCAGCGTGTCAGGTAGCTCACCCATATCGCCCACATTACGGATATCTAGGCCCATATATAGCGCAACTGCCGTCAAGCCTACAATACAGATTAGAGGTGAGGGAATGATTTTACCAATCTTAGGAATAAGCGGAAAACCATAGATAATTGCCAGACCTGTCGCAGTCATAATATAGACAGGCAATCCCACACGATCAACCGCTGGGTTTAATTCAGGGAGCTGAGCTGCAAAAATTAGAATAGCCAATGCATTGACGAAGCCTATGACCACTGAACGCGATACAAATCGCATCAGATTGCCAAGCTTAAACACCCCCATAATGAACTGGATGACCCCGCACAATAAGGTAGCTGCTAATAGATATTGTAATCCATGTTCTGCCACCAAAGTTACCATAACCAGTGCCATAGCGCCGGTGGCTGCAGAAATCATACCAGGACGACCGCCGACAAAGCTAATCACCACAGCGATACAAAAAGAGGCATATAGCCCCACCTTTGGATCAACACCAGCAATAATTGAAAACGCGATGGCTTCTGGAATGAGAGCAAGTGCTACCACTAGGCCAGATAATACATCACCGCGTATATTAGAAAACCATTCGTCTTGAATCGTATTTAAAGAAGGTACTATCATAGTATTTGAGTCGACTGCTTTTAGGTCAGGTTATAAAATAGGGTGCTGAACATACTAGGGGCTGTATAGAATTGCTTAATTAGGATTACTGATAGCTACCAATTAATCCAAGCTGTGTTCCAAACTAGGCGTAAACCGCTGATGATGCCCGAAGCGTATTGGACTTTAACTAGGTTTACAACAACGTTTGGGGCAATTTTAGCATTAGCCTTGAGAACGGTTCTCGAGCAAAGCATTGCTCTGCCAGTTCCATGAATCAATTCTATACAGCCCCTAGGTTTAAATGCTGATTTAATAAAAAATATGCTTATAACGTATAAACGTACTACAAATATCATCTTATAAAGAGCAACTTAAGCCATGTGCATATCTGTATTAAAGTGCTCAATATAGAGTGTGATTTAATAATAAATGCCAGTCCATTACCCAAAATGCATATCACATTTTGTCCTTGACTGACTAAATAAATCGAAATTGATAAAGTATTTAACGCGAATGATCTTGTAAATTAAGCTCATTGCGGCTGGGTCATGGTAGAATAAAGTTAGATTTTAAGTTTATATTTCTATTCTATATAGCTGCTAACCTGCGACCACTAATCGGCTATTTTAACATTAAATAACGATGTCTATAAATATGAATTACCGTAATATCGCAAGGTATGTTAACTATTGCGTCAAAAATGGGTGCATCATATCACAATACAGAGATAAGGAAAGACTATGAGTACCGACCAGAGTATGACTCAATCAAAAATAAGAGCAACAAACACATCGATAGATAATGATCCAACTGATGCTAATACTATAAAGAAGTCAGCATCTGATTCACTTATACAAAAAGGCAGTGGTCTACAAGTCGTTATTGGGCTTGGGCAGTCTGGATTAGCGACGGCAAATTATTTGTCACGCCGTGGTTATACGGTAGCGGTAACAGATGGCAATAAGACACCGGCGCTCGCTGATCAATTAGAATCAGACATTACTATTCGGGAATTTGGCGCTATTGATGGTGATTTACTCAATAGGGCTGCACGTATTATTATCAGTCCAGGCGTAGCGCTTAGTACTCCTGAGGTCGCTCAAGCCCTTAAAGCAGGCGTTCCTATTGTAAGTGATATACAGGTGTTCAAAGATGCCTGCCATGCACCTATTATTGCTATTACGGGATCAAATGCTAAAAGCACCGTGACGACTTTAGTGGGTGAAATGGCTAAAGATGCAGGCATTAAAGTGGGCGTGGGTGGCAATATTGGTGTGCCAGTCTTAAGCATGTTGGATGATGATAGTCTGGGTGACGACATGGAGCTGGTAGTATTAGAGCTATCTAGCTTTCAATTAGAGACCGTCACTAATTTAGGTGCAAAAGTAGCCACTGTGCTTAATATGTCTCCTGATCATTTAGATCGTCATGGCGATATGCTAGGGTACCATCAAGCCAAGCATCGTATATTTCAAGGCGCTAAGTCGATCGTGGTGAATCGTGATGACCCCCTGTCTCGCCCATTAATTGCAGATAATATACCGCGCCTAAGTGTTGGCTCTAATGCGCCAGATTTGGGAAAGTATGGCATCATTACCGAAGGCGAGGGCTCTCTTTATCTGGCGAAGGGCACAACCAAGCTAATTAATGCAAATGAGCTTAGCATCAAAGGTAAGCATAATTTAGTTAATGCTCTAGCTGCTCTAGCCCTTGGTGAGCTTGCTAATTTTCCTATGGAAAGTATGCTAGAGACGCTTAAAGCATTTAATGGGTTAGCGCATCGTTGTCAGTTTGTGGCGAATATTGATGGTGTAGATTATTACAATGATTCTAAAGGTACCAATGTCGGCTCTACAATGGCTGCCATATCAGGTTTAGGGTCGGTTTATGCGACAAAAAATGAAGGTAAAACGAAGTTATTGTTAATATTAGGCGGACAAGGCAAAAACCAAAACTTTGGTGAGCTTTCACCACTGATTAATAAATATGTGAGCCAAGTGGTCTTAATCGGTGAAGATGCCCAAATTATCGAATCGCATTTGAATGAAGCGAAGCTATTAGATAGTGTGGATATCCATTTTTGTGATAATTTAGATAAAGCGATGACAAAAGCTCAAGCTTTAATACAAAGCAGTATGTCACAAATTACTGCCGTGGTATTATCACCAGCTTGTGCTAGTTTTGATCAATATCCAAGCTATACCAAACGTGGTGAGCATTTTTGTGAGCTTGTTAATCAGCTTAAGGCTTAATATGTCTTGTAAGATAATAGATAACTTATATACACCCCACGCTAGCCTATGCAATGTGTTGAGAATGAGGTTTATATATCTTATCAATTAAAACGTACCAGTTAATACGAACTAATAATAACGTATGAATCGTTATGATTAGTGGTATAAATGAGATTGGCACTATAAGTAATATGTTTATCGTATATCAGTAAATTTATAATAGTTTAAGTACAGTTGACACCCTATGGCTAAAGATACCTCAGCAACTAAATATTCTCCAAATGCTCTATTAAAACAATCCCCTTCTAACACCAGTCTATTCTCTTTGCCATCAGCAGGTAGCGTGCTACTAACTAGTGTGTGCTGCTTACTGGTATTAAGTCTAGTCATGGTGGCGTCTGCCTCTATACCGTTTGCTAACATGCACGATATGAAGCAGCTTCATTTTTTTGATAGGCAATTAACCTATATTACGGTCGGAATTATCGCTGGGTGGTTTACCTATAAAGTCATCCCACTACGCATGTTTTACGATATGACTTGGCTGGGTATGGGCCTACTAACCATGTTACTGCTACTGGTAGCTACCCTTATATTCGGTGACGAGATTAATGGTTCTAAACGTTGGCTTGAGTTTGGGCCTTTTAACTTTCAGGTTGCCGAATTAGTTAAATTAGTGATGGTCATTTTCACTGCAGACTTTGTGGTACGCCGTGGTAATGAGGTTAGACGAGGTATTGGTGGCATCCTGCGTATGGGTGCGCTCATATTCTTATTGGTTATCTTATTTTTAAAACAACCGGACTTTGGGTCACTAGTGATGGTTGTAGGTGTGATTTTAGCCATATTTTTTGTCGCTGGCGCGCCATGGAGTCAGTCTTTATTTCTGCTATTTATGGGGCTCGTAGCTGGCGCATTTGCAGTTATCTTTCAAGAATATCGTATGAGCCGAGTGACCTCCTTTTTAGATCCCTTTGATGACATTCAAGGCTCTGACTATCAGCTTGCGCGGAGTTTGATCGCATTTGGTCGCGGTGAGGTCACTGGGGTAGGGTATGGCGAAAGTGTGCAGAAGCTTGCGCATTTACCAGAAGCGCATACGGACTTCTTACTGGCAATCACAGGTGAGGAGCTGGGTTTGATTGGCGTACTTACCGTATTGGTTTTGGAAGCGCTTATTATTATTAGCGCCATGCGCATCAGCTACATTGCTCTAAAAAATAGACAAATGCGACTGAGCTATACCGCTTATGGGTTTGCTGTTATCTTTATTGGTCAGGTCATGATTAACGGGGGTATGAATATGGGCATTATGCCGACCAAAGGGTTGACTATGCCATTTTTTAGTTATGGCGGCTCGTCTATCGTAATCAGTTTGGTTATGGTGGGTATATTGCTCAAGATTCATAAGAAGAGTCCACAGATACCAGGCAAGTACTGCCGAAACTATTAAGGTCTGATAGCTATATGTCAATTAAATATAGAGGCCTTTACAATATAGCAATTAAAAGTAGAACAATTGAGTATAAGGTTATCAAGAATAGAGCAATTAAGAATATAGAGGGTAGCTGTAGAACATATGGCTAACAACTGGCTGTAAACCCGTGCAACATCAAACTAAATTTGACCCAAGCACTGCTTATTGCGTAGCGGCGTGTTAGTCCACTGTTTTACAGCTTGACTTAACATAATCTCTGGCGCATCAACCTCAACTGGGGGCTGCTTCAATAACTGAAGAGACAGCTGAATAAGTGTCTGACACTTTTTTGTACTTGAGGTATCAATAGGTGTGGCTAAGTTTTGTTTAGATAGTTTCTGACCTTGCGCGTTTTCTACTAACGGCAAGTGATACCAGTGTTCGACGGCGGGTAACTCTAAATACTGCATAATGCTTATTTGAGCTGTGGTCATCGGTAAGATATCAAGTCCCCGCATCACATGAGAGACGCCCTGCATGCCATCGTCCACACTGGCTGCTAAGAAGTAGTTGAAAATATTATCTGCTCGGCGCAGTACCACATCGCCCAACGTCTGTTGAGGGTTAGACCACTGCATGCCTTGAAGATGGTCCACAAACCCAATGATATAATTAGGCAATTGAATACGCGCTTTTAACCCCTTTATTGACAATTCAGGCCCCATTTCAGAGTCATGAAAAGACGAATCTTGCAATGAAAAATCCTGCAATAATGCGTTTATAGAAAACGAGGTGCTTGTAGAAGGGGTGGATAAATTAAAAGGGGTACGTGAATTACGCAAAGGCAAACAATATCTAGGATATATCTCATGGCCACTTAATTGTTTACGAGAGCAGCTACAGCCATACACCCGTCTGTTTAAGACATTAAACAACATATCATTATAGATATCTTCACGCTCGGATTGATACCATATCTCCCCATCCCAGTGCAGTCCTAAATTCTCCAAATCTATTAATATCTGTTGGCTAAAGCTAGGATCGCAGCGCTGATGATCCGTATCTTCAATCCGCAACAACCATAGACCATTCAAAGACTTGATATGACAATAGCTTGCAATAGCCGTGGTTAGCGAACCTAGATGCAGCTCACCTGTAGGGGAGGGGGCGAAACGGCCCACAACTGGCCGATAAATAGGGCAAGATGTGGGCCGTTCAGAAGTAGGTATGATCATAAACAAAGGGCGTCACTAGCAGGTAAGAAAACGAACATTTAAATACTGCTGTAGATCTTAAGAATGACCCCAGTTTTGACGTTCTTTAATTTCAGACAACGTTTTACAATCAATGCACTGAGTAGCTGTAGGTCGTGCTTCTAAGCGGCGAAGTCCAATTTCAACACCACAGGTTTCACAAAAACCATAATCACCGCTGCTGATCTCTCCCAGCGATTTATCAATTTTGCGAATAAGCTTGCGTTCACGATCACGAGTACGCAGCTCTAAGGCAAACTCTTCTTCTTGAGTTGCACGATCATTCGTATCTGATAAAGAGGCAGATTCATCTTGAATGTAACTTTTCGTTCGGTCAGCATCACCTACAAGTTGTTGCTTCCATGCTTTAAGCATTGATTCAAAGTGTGCTAGCTGCTCATCTGACATATATTCTTCATCAGCTTTTGCTTCATAAGGCTTAAAAAGCAGGTCGTCAGTAGTAGTTTGACTCATCACAGTTTCCTATATCCTATCCATTTCATTTTAGGGTGCTGAAAATCATTGAACCTTATATCATAGTTTTATAACATATGCGAGAATTATATATTGACTGTATCGTAATACTACGGTCTCGCAAACCTTCGATATTTAATTTAATTATAGTCAAAGAACTCTAAAATAATTACAAGATAACCGAGTGCAATTACTATTCCTGAGGACTTAGTGAGGTTAACGCATAACCGTTTAGTAATTCACTGACTATAGGTTATCATTATATATAACCCGTATCACACCGCAGCTTTAGCCATCAGAACTAATTTTTTGACTATTAGGACGTGTCCCTAATCGGTACTCCTAAGATAAATGGTAAAAATATGGCTATATTCTCGCTAATCTTTGCAAATTTTTAGATAATATATCTATATTCTCTGTAAAATTTACTTTGATCAGCAAAAATCTATCTCATTTTTAGCCTCACCAACCAAATGGACACCCCCTAACCATTAGAGTTCATAGCATTTATGTTATGGCGTTTATATTATCGATTGATGCGTTGAATATGGCTGTCATGCAATCCCTCACGGCATAAGGTTATCCAGCGATAACCGGGTTTTGCGTGTTCATCAATAGCAAACTTATCTTCCTTAGGTTTGAATTGATAACATGTGGATGGCGTGGTGTACATCTTTATTCCTAAATGTTCATAATCTTGGTGTTGATGCACATGCCCGCACACAATCGCCTTAAGATTAGAATGCTTTTCTGCCATACGCCAAAAGGCGTTTGCATCTTTCGCAATATGATTATCTATCCATGCAGAATTCATTGATAGCACGTGATGATGCATTGCAATGATGACAGGATAATGACTGCTTTGAATATTATGGTGCAGCCACTTAATATTGTCAGTACCGATATTGCCATACACTTGTCCGGGCACGCTTGAATCAATCAATAATATTTTCCAGTTATTTGCCATGATTACGTGCTGCGAAAGCAATCGCTCATCAGGCTTACGTGCGATAAATTGGCGCTGATCAAAAGATGCTTTAGAACCAATTTCGTCCGTGACATCATGATTCCCTGCTATCCATGCAAAGGGGATGCCAGTTTGATGTAATAGGTGATAGATGCGGTCATATATTTCTAAATGGACTTCATTTACCAAATCCCCTGTGAGCAGAATAAGGTCACACCGTTTATTCTCACTCAGTGCTTGGGTCAAACAGGCCTCGAAACTTAGCTGATTATTGATACCAGATGTTTCAGTATTAGGGTCCAGATAAAGATGAAGATCTGTCAGCTGCAAGATATTAACGATACCATCGTCAGTAATTATCTGTGTGGGCGGATACTCGATAGAATTCATAAGATGGCCTTATGGGTATCAAAATGGGTGTATAAATGGGTGTCTAAATGGCTGTCATATAGGTTACTAAAAAGAGGTGAAAGAGTTAAGAGAGACGTGTCAAGCTAAATGCAGTTATAAAAGTCAATGCAAGTCCTAGAACAATGGCCAAACCTGTTTGAATGTCCAATAGCACACTGCCCCATACACCAGCTGTAACCGCTACTTGTGCCAAAATAACCGATATGATGACCATTTGCTTGGGAGAATGGGCGAATAGGCGAGCGGTCAAGGCAGGAAGTATTAACAAGCCACTTATTAGCAAACTACCCACAGCTTGGAGTGCCAAGGCACAAAAGCCTGCTAATATACCCATAAAAAATATGCGTTGATATGCTGCGTTTATTCCAGCAACTTGTGCCAATTCGCGATTTGTTGCTAACAGAACTTGAGCACGCCAGATATAGATTAAAAAAGCGAGACCAATAGCGACACAAACCGTCAATACTGGCAAATCGCCCCAGCTCACTTCTAATAAATTGCCGAACAAATAACCCAAAACATTTGATTGCATTTGGGTAAGATGCGTTAAGGTTAACAGCCCAAAACAGAGCATGGTAACTGATACCACGGCTAAAACCGCATCATTTGGCAAACGTTCGTCATCAAGCCAAATAAGCCCCATCACCACTAATACACTCACAAGGGTGATACCAATAGCGAAGGGCATTTGAAACAATGCTGCCAGCGCCACGCCAAATAATGTGCCATGTGCCAAGGCATCTGCAAAGAATGCCATACGGCGCCATAGTACCAAACACCCAAGCGGTGCGGATAAAAGTGCCAGTACACTACCAGCTATCCAAGCAGGAGCAATGATTTCTAGCCATTGTATAAAGAAAGTTGGCATAATGGGTCAATTCCGGCAACGATGAATGATCAATTGTTCCTAAGAAGCTATGTTAAAGAGCTCTGTTTATAAACTATGAAGAAACTGTGCTAAAAAAATGTGCTAAAAAACTGTATAAAAATCAAAGCTAAGAAATATGTGTAGACTCACTGGGCTCTAAATGATGGCATTCGTGAGGTTTATGAATATAAGGCTGTTCGTATTGATGACCAAACAGCTTTTTGAACTCATTTGATACCCCTAAGTCGCTGGGTTGACCTTCACAACAAATATGCTTGTTCAAACAAATCACCCGTCTACTGCCTCGCATGACCCAATGTAAATCGTGCGACACCACAACCATGGCACAATGTAAAAAAGGTGGCAGATCATCGATAAATTCATACAACCATCGCTCACTTTCAGGATCTAGGCCCTGCATGGGTTCATCTAAAATTAATAAATTGGGTTTGGTCATTAATGAACGCGCCAACAATACCCGCTGAGTCTCTCCCCCTGACAAATGGATAACCTGTTTTTTTAATAAAGGCTCAATTGACAAACGATCATACAAGAAATTTTGCTCATGTGTGCTTAGTCTTTTGATTGTTTGATGCAAAAGATCTTGTACACGAAGTGGCAAAATAGCGGGCACGTTAAATTTTTGAGGTACATAACCAAGGTTAAGATTAGGATGACGTTTAAGCTGGCCCGAAGTTGGTTTAATTAGGCCCAAAATTAGCTTCATCAGTGTCGATTTACCTGCACCATTTGGCCCAATGACGCTTATTTTTTCATGCGGAAGAATTTCTAGATTAATATTATTTAATAAGACTGTGGGCGAGGTTGATGCTAACGGCTTTGATACTGATTTAGCTGAGCGTGCGCCTTTTAACCAACCGCTAAGATTCTTTGCCCCAGAGGCGTTAGTCGCTTGAGAGCCATCAGATGCTGGAGAGGCAACATTAGCAAAAGAGGGTTTAAATGGTTTTGACGCCTGCCTATCAACTTCAAATCCTACGTCACACAGGGTTAATAAGGGGTCAAGATTGCGAATAGACGCTGGATGGTCAGACGCAGCGTTAGACACAACTGAAGTTGAGGAGGTGGACTCAGAAGCAGTTGACATCAGTTAAGTCCCCTTCTGATCAGCAAACGACCATCAATCTGATCAACATTCTCAACACCAAGCTGATCAGTAAGCTCTGTTGCAGACACAGCATTTGCGCAGGTTTGACACAGTCCTTTTAGTTCCATAATACTTTGCTCTACGCTAAACCCCACTTCTTCTTTGACATAACTGACTATGTTTTGAACCGGCATACCACTGAACTCTTGAACGCGTTTGCAGTCTTTACACATTAAAAACACGGCATTGTGTTCATCACGGGGATGACAACAGGGTACATACGCATTAATTGAGGTTAATTGATGAATAAAACCGATTTCTAATAGAAATTCTAACGTTCGGTAGATGGTAGGGGGTGCGACCAGCTTCGCTTTTTCGCCGGCTTCTTGTGCTCTACTATCTTGCAAACTTTGGATCAAATCATAGGCGCCCAGAGGTTTGTCTGATTTTAATATTAAATGATACACAGCACGTCTTAAAGGGGTAAACCTGACACCTTCATCAGCACATAATTGTTTTGCGGTTTGGATACGACGTGCAATATCATCGGAGGTTAATGCATGAACATCATGAGCATGCGGAGTGCTATCGCCGTGTAAAGCAGAGTGACAATCATCAGTATGGTTATCTAATATAGACATTACGGGCCTTGATATAGGGTTTAAATATTTTAAATTTTAATAGTACGGTATTTGAAAGATAAGGGTATTTAAAAATACAACATTCTAAAAAAACTTCTTAACTGTTTTAATGTTATAGTATAACATATCAAATTCAAGATTATCATTAGAGTATGCGAAACCATTTATGAGAAATCATATATAAAGTAGTATAAAAATTAAATCGCTTAATTATAAATTTAAACAAAGTAGAGTGCCTTATGCAGATTACTATATCGACGACTATGCCGACGACTCAACACACACCCTATCCGCCACGTATTGCGCACAAAATATCTATATTATGGACGACTTTAGCTGTGTCATGCCTATCACTCGTTCTAACTGCCCCAGCAATTGCGGCAACGCAGTCAGCCGAAGACTCAGATCATCATGAACACTCGCTTCATCATGAGCATACAGAAGAGCATAATCATACAGATCACCTTTATGAACAGCATCATGGTCAAAGTAAACTTAACAGTCAAAATGTCAAAGGGTATGGTCATGTCTCAAAACTGGACCTTAGCGAAGTAGCTGACGTACCTGAGCACATACGTAATAAAACCCAAATTGCGATAAGTAACTACCCGTTATTTCTAATTAGTGAAGCGGTGACTCAAGGCGCACCCTCAGGTAAACTGTTGTTAAACGCTGGTAGTGTAGGGCATCATGGCAGCTTAAGTCCTACTGGATTTAAAACGGTAAAAGACAGTCGCTATGTAGTGTGGTTCGGTGAAGCGCTTGAATCAAATTTAGTTAAACCACTGTCCAAAAGCAATAATACCATCAGTTTATTTAAGCTAAACGCTTTTAATCGGTTGCCACTGCGTGATGTACAAGGTCAAAAAATAGAGGGCACGATGGATCCCCATATCTGGTTAGATCCTGAGAATGCAAAAGCGATTGCACGCGCATTAGGGGCTATCTATAGTCGCGCTAATCCGCAATATAAAGAAACCTATTTACAAAATGTACAAAAGTTTTCAAGTGATATGAATGCCGCAGTGGCTAAAGTAAAATCCAATAGCATAAAGCAAAAGCCTTACTGGGCTTATCACGATGCCTATGGCTACATAGAGCCCACTTTGAACCTCAAGATGATAGGCGCTTTAACAGCTGACCATCATATGTCGCCCAAAGCAGGACAATACCATTGGCTCAAGCAAAATAAACCTCATGAGAAAATGTGCATGATTTTACAGTCTTCTAATAATGATGGCGCGCTCGCAAAACTAGGACCTGTGGTAAGTACCGTACAGCAAGAAGATATGAGCGACGCCACTGATTTTGTATCAGGTTGGCTTAACTTAGGTAAAGATATCAATGCGTGTATAAATCAAAGTGGCTAATTCAAAGTGGCTAATTCAAAGTGGCTAATTCAAAGTGGCTAATTCAAAGTGGCTAATTCAAAGTGGCTATGCTGCAATTGAGTTGCAGTCGAGCCTTAGAACAAACCTTAAATAAGTCTTTGACAGGCCTTCAAAGCAGCCCTAAAAGTAGTGCCGGCTTAAATACTGTCTCATTTTCTATCATTTACATAGATACTCATAAAAATTATTCAGTAAAGGTTGTTTTTTTTCTTGCTTTACTATAAAGCCATCACTATAATAGTCGGCGATTTATATTGTAGAAATGCCATGCCATCTCATTCAAAAACGCCATTACGTGCGTCTGAAAGAATACAACAACAACGACTTAAGTTACGACGACAATCTAAGATAAGAACCAGTGTTCTTATCTTAATTATAATAGTAGCCTGTTTAATCGATATCTTATTCTATCGGAGTGACGCGGCAAACACTATAAATACTGGGTTTGTAGTTACCAAAAGTGTTGCTTTAGGCGCATTAATTAATTGGGTAGCCCTAACCGTGTTTATTTGGTTTGTATTCAGATACACGGGTGCTAAATCAAAACACAATATAGTCGGGCAGTTATACCTTGGGCAGATCATAAAGTGGGTCATCATACTGATAGGATTTGGTGTGGTATTTATGACTGTTAAGTCGTTAATGCCTGCGATGGTAATAGCTGGTTTCCTAGTAATGCAGTTTGCACACTTTGTAGCCTTATGGAAATTTGCTTAACGAACGCCTGATAAGGTTTATAGTAACCGCTTTATATTATAATAATTATAGTTTTTAGTAGTTTATACGTTTTGCTTATATCAAATTTCACAGTAATGAACACTATAATAGTTGTTAATTTGGTGCAGAATTAGTGTATGATGAGAACATATTTTATAAGCGCTTTTAAAGCTATTCAGCATTTTTAAAACAAGCGTTAATTAAGACAGTTCACATCTTAAATCTATATATATACTATTAGATTATTGTACAAAGCACTTAATATCTAAACAAATAAATGTTCATTTAAATATAAAATTTAATTAGCCAAAAGTTTTTATAAATATTTTTTGCTAATTAAATTATTGGTTAACACACTCTGATAAGAAGCTAAGATTATGGCATCTGAAATAACCTCGACTGATTATATCGCTCACCATTTGACCAATTGGACATTTGGCTATTTACCTGGCGAAGGTTGGAAAGTTGCTCATACCGCTCAAGAAGCTGGTGAGATGGGCTTTATGGCCATCCATCTAGACTCAATGCTTTGGTCAATCGGTTTGGGTATTCTGTTCTGTGCGCTATTTTGGTTTGTTGCAAAAAAAGCAACCTCAGGCGTACCAGGTAAATTACAATCATCGATTGAAATGATTGTTGAATTTGTAGATACAAATGTTCGTGATTCTTACAGTGGCACATCAAAATTAATCGCACCATTAGCGCTAACTATATTTGTATGGATTTTCTTGATGAACCTGATGGATTTAATACCCATCGATTATATACCAGTATTGGCGCAAAAAATTGGCGCTGCTATGGGATATGATCCACATCATGTATACTTTAAGATTGTGCCAACTACTGATCCTAACATTACATTAGGTATGTCATTTTCAGTATTTGCGTTAATTATATATTACAGCATTAAAGAAAAAGGCATTGGCGGCTTTGTAGGGGAGCTAACGCTTCATCCCTTCAGTGCTAAGAACCCAATAGCAAAAATTATTTTAATCCCAATCAACTTCATCTTAGAATTTGTAACCTTAATTGCTAAACCAATTTCACTTGGCCTACGTTTATTCGGTAACATGTATGCAGGTGAGTTGATTTTTGTATTGATTGCCTTAATGCCATTCTGGATTCAATGGGCATTATCAGTACCTTGGGCTATTTTCCACATATTAATTATTACTCTTCAGGCGTTCGTATTTATGATGCTAACGATAGTTTACCTATCACTTGCTTCACAAACCGAACATTAATTAAAGTTTTTTTTCTAAAGTAAATGAGGATACATCAATGGATCCAGTATTAGGTGGTTACACAGTTATCGCAGTTGCATTACTAATCGGTTTTGGTGCTTTAGGCACTGGTATTGGTTTTGCTATCTTAGGTGGTAAGTTTCTAGAAGGCGTAGCACGTCAGCCTGAGCTTGGCTCACAGTTACAAACTCGTATGTTCATTGTCGCCGGCCTACTAGATGCGGTACCAATGATCGGTGTTGGTATTGCGATGTTACTATTATTCGCTAACCCTCTAGCTTAATTTAAACATCAGTGGCCCCTGTTGATCATTCGCAAGTATTTGGGATGATTTATCAGATAGCGAATGGTCAATAATACTGATTTTTATTAATAAAGAGGTGATCGTGTGAATATTAATCTTACCCTTATCGGTCAGTCTATAGCGTTTGCAATATTTGTATTATTTTGCATGAAGTTCATTTGGCCTGCACTTATGGGTGCAATCGAAGAACGCCAACAGAAGATTTCTGAAGGTCTTAATGCAGCTGAAAAAGCAAAAGCTGATTTAGCGAATGCTGAGCAATCAGTTGAGCAAGAGCTAGCTACTGCTAAAGTTAAAGCAGCTGCATTAATCGAGCAAGCAAATAAAAGCGCTAACCAGCTTATCGAAGAAGCAAAAGCACAAGCAGAAGTTGAAGGTGAACGTATCCGTCAACAGGCTCGTGAATCTATCGATCTTGAAATTAATCAAGCTCGTGAAGGTTTACGCAGTCAAGTTTCAGAGCTTGCAGTACTGGGCGCTGAACAGATTCTAAAAGAAAAAGTTGATGCACAGCAGCACGCTAGAATGCTAGAAGATTTAGCAGCTAAGCTATAGCATTTCATCAATTTAGACATTGAAGCGTTATAATTTTTTAGACGTATTAATTAAAGTTAGACGTATTAATTGAAGTTAAATGGTATCAGTTGATTAGTATCTATTTATTAGTTCAAACGATTCCTTAAGTTGTATTCTAAAGGGATTAATGAATAGATAAGTTCTATAAACTGTCTAAAACAGATCAATAGCTAAATTAATTGATTGGGAATTAGGTTATAACTTTGTCTACTACTGACTTTTTACAAGTTCGTTTTAATACAGTTTTTATAAACTATATGGCTAAGAGGACATAATGGCTGAATTATCTACACTAGCGCGACCCTACGCCAAAGCTGCATTTGATTATGCGCGTGACAATACTGTCATTGGTGAATGGGAAGATTTCCTTCAGTTCGCAAGTAGCGTGGTTGGTGATTCTACTTTTGTAAAAATGCTTGATAATCCTGCCATTTCTTCTGATCAAAAAGCAGATGCATTAGTAGGCATCTATGATGATCATGTTTCATCAAATTTAGATCAATCGGTTAATAAGTTGACTACAGCCACAACAGAAATTAAAAACTTTGTGCGTCAGCTTGCGGATCAAGAGCGTTTGCGCTTATTACCTCAGGTATTACAGCAATTTCGTTTGTATCGTGCCAAGGAGCTTAAACAAGTCGATGTACACATTACATCTGCCTATCCTTTAGAGGATGCTCAGCGCACTATGATTCAGCGCCAATTAGAACAATCTCTTTTTGCCTCTATTAATCTCCATGAAGATGTAGATCCCAGTTTGTTAGCGGGAGCTACCATTAAAATCGGCGATAAGCTTGTTGATGATTCGGTGCGTGGAAAATTAAAACAGCTAAAAACACAGTTAACTGCTTAACGTAAACTTAGTAATACAATAAGAATTTATTTAAATTCTCATTTAGTACGAATAAGTGAATTCTCAATTAAAGCTTACATACATTTCTTATATTTTTATAAAAAGTTGTTAAGCTAAAAAATTCGGCGAGTAAGCAGGCAATCACAAATTAAAGGAACAAGGCAATGCAACAATTGAATCCAGCAGAAATCAGTCAACTGATTAAGCAGCGAATTCAAGACCTTGATACAAGCGCAACCGCTAAGAATGAAGGCACTATTGTCAAAGTATCTGATGGTATTGTACAGATTCATGGTCTTGAAGATGCAATGTACGGTGAGATGATTGAGTTTGAGGGTGATGTCTATGGTATGGCATTAAACCTTGAACAAGACTCCGTAGGCGCAGTTGTATTAGGTGATTTCTTAGGTCTACAAGAAGGCCAAAAAGCTTACTGTACAGGTCGTATTTTAGAAGTCCCAGTAGGCCCAGAGCTATTAGGACGTGTTGTTGATGCACTAGGCAACCCAATCGATGGTAAAGGTCCTATCAACGCTCAGCTAACAGATAAAGTTGAAAAGATTGCACCAGGCGTTATCGCTCGTCAATCTGTTGATGAGCCAGTTATGACAGGTTATAAAGCTGTTGATACCATGATTCCTATTGGACGTGGTCAACGTGAGCTCATTATTGGTGACCGTCAAACTGGTAAAACTGCTTTAGCTATTGACGCGATCATCGCTCAGAAAACCTCAGGCATTAAGTGTGTATACGTCGCTATCGGTCAGAAACGTTCTACCATTGCCAATGTGGTACGTAAGCTTGAAGAAACTGGCGCCTTAGAGTACACCACAGTTGTTGTGGCATCAGCTTCTGAACCTGCTGCGCTACAATATATCGCACCATATTCTGGTTGTACGATGGGTGAATACTTCCGTGATCGCGGTGAAGATGCACTAATTGTATATGATGACCTATCAAAACAAGCAGTAGCCTATCGTCAGATTTCACTACTACTACGTCGTCCACCAGGACGTGAAGCTTATCCTGGTGATGTATTCTATCTTCATTCACGTCTACTAGAACGTGCATCACGTGTAAACGCTGATTATGTTGAAGAGTTCACCAATGGTGAAGTAAAAGGTCAAACAGGTTCTTTAACTGCACTACCGATTATTGAAACACAAGCAGGTGACGTATCTGCCTTCGTACCTACTAACGTAATCTCTATTACTGATGGTCAGATATTCTTAGAATCTAGCTTATTTAACTCAGGTATCCGTCCTGCGGTAAACGCTGGTATATCAGTATCTCGTGTTGGTGGTTCTGCTCAAACCAAGATTATCAAGAAGCTCTCAGGTGGTATTCGTACTGCGCTGGCTCAATATCGTGAACTTGCGGCATTTGCTCAGTTTGCCTCTGATCTTGATGATGCGACTAAGCAGCAGTTAGATCATGGTGAACGTGTTACAGAATTAATGAAGCAAAAACAGTATTCGCCTATGTCTATTGCTGAACAAGCCGCTGTAATTTATGCGTCTAACGAAGGCTACTTATCAGACATTCCTGTTGAAAAAATTGGGGATTGGGAAGAAGCTTATCTTCGCTATATGCATGACGAACATGCTGATCTTATGAAAGAGATCAATGAAACGGCAAACTATAACGATGATATCGCTGGCCGTTTGAAAGCTTCAGTTGAAACCTTCTTAAAAGATCATACTTATTAATTAGGTTAGGTTGCGATAAGATGGCTTATCGCAACTTTTAGAATTTAAGTGTAACTCTCATTTAAACCCCGCCGATTTGGAAATGCTATGGCAAGTTTAAAAGAAATTCGTGCTAAAGTGACGAGTATCAAAAGTACGCAGAAGATTACGCGTGCGATGCAAATGGTTGCAGCTAGTAAGATGCGCCGTGCGCAAGAGCGTATGGAAGTCGGTCGTCCTTATGCGGATAATATGCGCCGTGTAATCTCACATTTAGTGAATGCCTCATCAGACTATAAACATTCTTACATGACGAATCGACAGGTTAGTCGTATCGGTTATATTGTAGTAACCTCTGATCGCGGCCTCGCAGGAGGTTTAAACATCAACTTGTTTAAACAATTGACGACACATGTAAAAGAGTACCAAGATCAGTCTGTCGAGTCAGAATTTGCAGTCATAGGCTCTAAGGGTGTAAGTTTCTTTAAGAGCTTTGGTGGCAATGTAACGTCCGCTGTCACAGATTATGGTGATAATCCCACATTTGAGCAATTAAACGCTCCTGTGCAAGCGATGCTTGAGGATTACAGCCAAGGTCGCTTAGATCGTATTTTTGTGGTCTATAATAAATTTATTAATGCCATGACGCAGCAGCCTATTGTAAATCAGCTCGTTCCATTACCTGATGATGCAATTGATAAAGATTCAGGTATTCGTGCTGAGACCAATTGGGATTATATTTACGAGCCAGATGCCAAATCGTTGATTGATGGTTTACTTGACCGTTATATTGAATCTATTGTCTATCAGGCGGTTATGGAAAATATAGCATCAGAGCAATCTGCACGTATGGTAGCCATGAAAGCAGCGACAGATAACGCTGGCGATCTTATTAATGATTTACAGTTAGTATATAACAAGCTGCGTCAAGCAGCGATTACCCGAGAGATTTCGGAGATTGTCGGCGGAGCTGCTGCTGTTTCGTAATTAGTTAACTTTTTTTATAAAGCATATTTTATAAAGCCCATATTTTAGAAGTTCAAGGAGAACGCTATGAGTAGCGGTCATATAGTACAGATTATTGGCGCAGTAATTGACGTCGAATTTAACCGCACTGATGTACCTCAGGTATATGATGCGTTAGTTGTAGATGGTACCGAAACTACGTTAGAAGTTCAGCAGCAGTTGGGTGATGGTGTTGTTCGTACTATTGCAATGGGTTCTACTGAAGGTCTTAAAAGAGGCCTCCCCGTAACCAATACCGGCGCACCTATTACGGTTCCTGTTGGTGATGCAACACTAGGTCGTATTATGGACGTATTAGGTCGTCCGATTGATGAACAAGGTCCAGTTAATGCTGAAGACCATTGGTCAATTCACCGTCAAGCGCCATCGTACGATGCGCAAGCAAATAGCACCGATCTTCTAGAAACAGGTATCAAAGTAATTGACTTACTTTGTCCGTTTGCTAAAGGTGGTAAAGTTGGTTTATTCGGTGGTGCCGGTGTTGGTAAAACCGTTAACATGATGGAATTGATTAACAACATCGCACTTAAGCATTCTGGTTTATCAGTATTTGCTGGTGTCGGTGAGCGTACTCGTGAAGGTAACGACTTCTATCATGAGATGCAAGAAGCAGGCGTTGTTGATGTAGAGAATTTTACTAATTCAAAAGTTGCGATGGTTTATGGTCAGATGAATGAGCCACCAGGTAACCGTTTACGCGTTGCTCTAACGGGTTTGACAATGGCTGAGTATTTCCGTGATCAGACTGATGAGACCGGCAAAGGTAAAGATGTATTATTATTTGTTGATAACATCTATCGTTATACGCTAGCTGGTACAGAAGTGTCTGCACTTTTAGGTCGTATGCCATCTGCTGTTGGTTATCAGCCAACACTAGCAGAAGAGATGGGTGTTCTACAAGAACGTATTACATCAACTCAAACGGGTTCTATTACTTCTATCCAAGCCGTATATGTACCAGCCGATGACTTAACTGATCCATCACCAGCGACTACCTTCGCTCACTTGGATGCAACTGTTGTACTAAGCCGTGATATTGCCTCACAAGGTATTTATCCAGCGATTGATCCTCTTGATTCAACTTCTCGTCAGCTTGATCCGCAAGTGATCGGTGAAGAGCATTATAATGTTGCTCGTGGTGTTCAAGAAGTACTACAGCGCTATAAAGAGCTTAAAGATATTATCGCTATTCTAGGTATGGATGAGTTATCAGAAGAAGATAAGCTAGTCGTTTATCGTGCACGTAAGATTCAGCGCTTCTTGTCTCAGCCGTTCCATGTTGCAGAAGTATTCACTGGAGCGCCAGGCAAATATGTATCATTACGTGATACCATCGCAAGCTTCCGTGATATCTTAGATGGTAAGTACGACGACTTACCAGAGCAAGCGTTCTATATGGCTGGTGGAATTGATGAAGTGGTTGCCAAAGCTGAAGAGATGAAAGCTAAATCTGCGGCTTAATATCCTATACCTATAGCTCATTTATAAATTTAATAAGGTATGACACAATAAATTTATTGCGTCATACCTTCCAATAATTTTCTTTAAATAGATAAGAATGACTGGTTTTATTTACTTTAAAACTATACAATTCTCAAAACTATACTGAATTTGCAAGTTAACGAGTTAATGACGGAGAGTCGCATGGCAACTTTACAATGCCGAGTAGTAAGTGCTCGCGAAGAGATATTTGCTGGTGAAATCAATATGTTGATTGCGACAGGTAGTGAGGGTGAAGTTGGTATCTTAGCAGGTCATACGCCGCTTATAACGCTACTTAAGCCAGGCTCATTAAGAGTGCAATTAGCAGATGGTACAGAAGAAGTAATTTACGTTTCAGGTGGTGTTCTTGAAGCACAGCCTAAATTAGTCACTGTTTTGGCCGATACGGCATTACGAGCGCATGATTTAGATGAAGCTAAAATTATTGAGGCGCGCAAGAAAGCAGAACAAATGCTTGAGAATCAATCTGAGACGCTACAGACAAATGCTGCAATGGCTTCACTTGCAGAATCGGTTGCTCAGTTACAAACTATTAGAAAATATCGCAACCGTGCTTAACGATTGTTCTAGTAGTCTAGAATTGTAGCTAATATCTATGAGAGTTTATTTATATAAATATATGAGCAGCCTTTAAAGGTTGCTTTTTTTATGAGCTAATTTTAAATGTACTGCAATCTGTTCATGATTTCTTTAATTTGAATATTCCTTCTTTAATTTGCGTATTCCACTTTAATTTAAATATACATTATAGAGTAACAGATACCATCGTAGCTTTTATATTACTATACGAAGTTTTAAAGACGGCTAGATTCAAAAACAACATCCATTTAGAGCAGTTTAATTTTGTTTTAGTTATATCAGACTTATATCCATGCTATTTAGTTATATACTTTTGTTTCAAGCATGATTATTATAGAGCTTAAGGATATTTATTGGTTATACTGTCATATAATCTATATAATAATTATTAAATAGTGTAGTTGATAATAAACAGTATTGTTGTGATAGAGGCAATCAAAGTACCTACTAAAATATGTTTTGAGGAATAATAATGTCTAATATTGATGAAGAACAAACCCCAAGAATTTTAATTGTAGAAGATGATGAGCGTTTAGCAATGCTAACGCAGGACTATTTAGTAAAAAATGGTATGGATGTCGCTATTGAAACCGATGGTAATCGTGCTATTCGACGAATCATTAATGAGCAACCTGATTTAGTTGTTTTAGATGTGATGCTACCAGGTAGTGACGGTTTGACAGTTTGCCGTGAAGTCCGTCCACACTATCATAGTCCTATTTTGATGCTTACTGCACGTACTGAAGATATGGATCAGGTATTAGGATTAGAGATGGGAGCCGATGATTATGTCGCAAAACCTGCTCAGCCACGTGTCCTACTTGCTCGTATACGTGCACTATTAAGACGTTCGGACAATGCCCCTTCTGAAGAAGTTCCTCAGCGATTAGAGTTTGGTGAGTTGGTCATTGATAATGGTGGACGCTCCGTAACCCTTAATGAAGAATTGGTCGACTTCACTAGTGCGGAATATGATCTACTTTGGTTATTAGCTTCTAATGCGGGACGTATCTTATCACGTGAAGATATTTTTGAGCGTTTACGCGGTATTGAATATGACGGACAAGATCGTTCAATCGATGTTCGTATTTCTCGTATTCGTCCAAAAATTGGTGATGATCCTGAAAATCCCAAACGTATCAAAACGGTACGTAGTAAAGGCTATTTATTTGTCAAAGAAGGTAACTAGTCGCCTACCTTATCTGATAACTTAAGGATGCGAATTAAAAGTTAATATAAAGGCTTTTAATTAAGTTACTTTCAATATATATTACTGTAAAACCAGCCTTAGGCTGGTTTTATCATTTCAACTGTCTTTGAAGTCTCGGTAGCAGTATATAATAGTGTTCAATGTAAAGACTATCTAGAATTTCAGATGATTCACTTGGGTAAATAATCTAAAGTTCAATCAATAAATTAGTTAATTTGCTACATAAACTCAATAACAATCTACAATAGTTTATACGGCTTAACTTGCAATTTGTTATAAACTAAACAATCTTAAGATCCATTAGACCATCACGATCCATTAGACCATGACGTTCCATTAGACCATCTATGCCAATATTCTCGTCATTAAAACACAGTATTTTTCTACGTATATATGCTGGGTTATTACTGGTTTGTCTTTTTGTTGCTTTATTTGCTCAGCTTTTAGTAGACACCATTAATAAAGAACGCATCCAAGCTTACCGAGAGAACATGGCCACTGGTGCTATGTATTTGGTAAGCTCAGGCCTCAAACAGCAACCTAACGATGATCAACGTGAGGTATGGTTAAAAGACATTAGCCAACTTTTCGGAGACGATTTCAATATCCAGTCTGAAACAAGTATTGACTTTAAAGCCAGTGAATTAAAACGCTTGGAAGATGAAAAAACTGTACTACGATATAATATGCAGCCAGCGTATGCTGATGTTTTTCACCCTATTGAAGATGAAGATAATGTTATCACGGTCCGTGTTACCAAGGTCACTCAGCAGCAAGTACGAGCCATGGCGGTTTTGTTATTAAATGATCTGTCTTACTTTGAAAGTATAGATGGCAAACGCCAACGCTTACGTGAAATGTCAGAACGCTTTGCTTTTCCGTTAAGTATAAAGCACGTTAATAATATGGACCTAGATGAGGATCAACTGCGCCGATTGCACAGTGATGAAGTCATTATCTTATTCAAGGACAGTACGCTTTCAGATGACTCTTCGATTAAGATAATATCCCCATCAGAAATTAAAAATATGGTCGTTGTCATCGGCCCAGTTGGACTCTTCAAATGGTTTCCTTTTAATTTAATTATTAGTGTGGTACTGATCAGCATGTTTTTGATTAGTTTGGGTGTTTATGCGCTTATTTTCCCCCTTGAGCGTAAATTACAGCTGATACAGTCAGGGGTGAATGAAGTGGGTGATGGTAACCTTGATACGCGTGTTCAAGTAGTTGGACAGGATGAAATAGCTAAGCTTGCGGCAACTTTTAATACGATGACTGAGCACATAAAGCGGCTTATTGAATCGCAACGTGAGTTAACCCGTGCGGTATCACATGAATTAAGAACCCCAGTTGCTCGTATTCGCTTCGCTGTTGATATGCTAGCAGATACCGAAGATGAAGAGTCTCGTCATATGCAGCGCGATTATATTGATGAGGATATAGAGTCGCTAAATGGCTTAATTGATGAAATTCTAACCTATGCCAAGCTTGAGGAAGGCTCCCCTAAACTTGACCTTGAATCTATTGATCTAAAAGAATTAGTGGATCAGATCGTTCGGGAAACCAACGCTTTAGGCAAACCTATAGAAGTAGTAGGCCTATCATCGACCTCAAAATTTACTGCCGTAGCAGACCGCCGTTACTTACACCGCGTAGTCCAAAACCTTGCCGGTAATGCTTTAAGATATGCTGATTCTAAGATTATTATCAGTTGTGGCGTTCGTAAGGGTGAAGCGTATGTCAGAGTGGAAGATGATGGGCAGGGCATTCCTGAAGAAGATCGAGATAAGGTATTTGTCCCCTTTGCACGTTTGGACGACAGCCGTACCAGAGCGTCAGGGGGTTATGGCTTAGGACTATCTATTGTATCGCGTATTGCATTCTGGTTTAACGGCACAATGTCAGTTGATGAAAGTCCGAAACTAGGCGGAGCAAGATTTACCATGCGGTGGCCGGTACGCCCATTGACTCAGACCATTTCAGCTGACCTGCTTACTCAAGAAAAAGGCGAGAAGAAACTAATTGAAGATGAAGATTAATACTTAACTTATTCTAGTTATATCTTTAATGCAATCTTTAATGCTTACATTCTAATCAGCTAGCTAATTTTAATTAAAGTGTTGTTGATGCCGCAATACAGCTAAGCTATTTCAAAACAAAGCTATGTCAATAAAGAAGGCTATTTTCAAAGTAGGCTATGTTCAAAGTAGGCTGTGTTCAAAGTGATATGGAAAACCTACTATGTGTCAGCTGTTTTGTCTGACGAAAGGGCCTTTGAAACAAGGGGTAATCGAACACAAACTTGTAACCCTCCTTCGGGGTGATTAATCGCTTCTACCGTGCCATGATGAAGCGCTGTGATTCGCTTCACTATCGCTAATCCCAGTCCACTACCCTGAGTTGTACGTGCTGTTTCACCGCGCTCAAAAGGCTGCATAATACGCTCTAAGTGTTCATGCGCCACGCCAGAACCACAATCGCGTACACAAATTATTAATTGCTCTGTTGCTTTTCGCACCATACCCGGGGTTGCTATAGATTCTTCATCATCATAATCAATCTCTGATGAGGTGAAGGTGGGCGTTACGGTTGCTGTCATGTAGATAGGCGGTTTGCCATACCGCTGCGCGTTAACCACTAGATTGATAATGAGACGTTTGATTGATAAAGGTCTTATAGCGACCTTGCGCAAACCATCAGTTTGATAGATAAATTCCATGGGGGAAAACTGAACCATAACTTCTTTAAAAATAGCATCTAGATCAGTGACGCGGACGGGCTCATCAGACCCATCTTTCATAAAAGAGATAAATTGCTCCAATATCGCATCCATATCTTCAATATCATAAACCAACCCTTCACGTAAAAATTCATCAGGCAACATTTCTGCGGTTAAGCGCATACGCGTCAGGGGGGTTCTCAAATCATGAGAGATACCTGCCAACATAATCGTACGCTCCTTTTGAGCCTGATTAAGGGTACTAAATAATCGATTAAAAGCCATATTTACTCGGCGTATTTCAGTCGTTCCTGTATTTGTTGGTAACGTTGTGGCGCTACCTAAACGGATGTAATTAGTGGCTGCCTGTTGGAGTTTTCGTAGGGGGCGATTTAGTTGTCTTACTAATAATAAGATAGTGAGTAAGGTAAATAAGGGGATACCTAAGATAAAAAATATTAGGGAGCTTGGGCTATATTGTGCATAAAAAATGACAGGTTCTCTTATCCAAAATTCTGGATGCTCAGTATCTTTTACCCAAAGCTGCGGCGTGGGTTTGAATTTGAAATAAACCACACTCTCATTGCCAATCTGCTCATTTATTTCTTGTTGAATAATATCTGTGAAAAATCCGGCCACCGCTTTATTAGACACATCTGGAAACTGGCTAGGATCTTCTACCACTGTGATATGGTTATTGGCTAAAATCCAATTCGTAACCTCTTGGTTGTCAGCCCAACGTTCACGGGTAGCACTAATGAGCTTAATTTCTGTTGATAGATAGCGCGCATGGTTCTTAAGCTCTGGAAGATATAAACTACGCCAAAAAAACCAAATGGAGACCACCACACTCAGGGTCACCATGAACATAACAGCTAGGGTGGTTTGCCACGTATTAGAGTAGGGTTTTAAACGTAGCTTCGAGAAAAAAGAGTGTTTAAAAGGGGAGTTCATTATTTAATCGCTTATCATATTTAAAGTGTTTACAATTAAACCCGTTAAAAGGTTTTCAAATAAAGAGTATTCTGATATAATTATGCCCTTTTTGGTATACCTACGTAAGAGAGAGACATTATGGTTGTAATTCGTTTAGCACGGGGCGGTGCCAAAAAACGCCCATTCTATCAAGTTGTTGTAGCAGATCAACGTCGTTCACGCGATGGCCGTTACATCGAAAACATTGGTTTTTACAACCCTTTAGCTAAAGGTCAAGAAGTTGAGCTTCGTTTAGATATGGAAGCATACAATGCTTGGATCGAAAAAGGCGCACAGCCTTCTGATCGTGTAAAATCATTAGCAAAAGGTTATAAGCCAGCTGTTGTTGATGAAACTGCTTAATTTACTGCGTTACTGATATGAGAGTATATCTTATCAACGCAAAATTTTAAGTAAATCTTTATTAGTTAGGCTGTTAAATAGCTAGCTATGATAGATTGCTGTCTGTGAGTATGCTTTATGACAACCCCCAATGCTGATAGTCTTATTAAAGTAGGACAGCTTAAAAAACCATACGGCATAAAAGGCTGGTTATGGGTTTTTAGTGACACCGAGAAGCGTGAGGAGATTTTTGAATACTCACCATGGTGGATGAAAACAGCCTTAGGTTTCAAACCTTTGACTGTTTCCCAGTGGCGCAAACAAGGTTCAGGTATTGTGGCTCAATTTGAGCAAGTCCCTGATCGTAATATTGCAGAAACCATGAATGGGGTTAGCATTTGGATTGATAAAGACAGTCTGCCCGATACTGATGAAGATGAGTACTATTGGTCTGACTTAGTCGGTTTGCGTGTTATAAATATGCAAGAAGAGTGTCTTGGTATTGTTAGAGAGCTGTTTGAAACGGGTGCGCATCCTATTCTAAAGGTGACACCTAGTCCTGATAGTATCGATGATGAACCGCGTATGATACCTTGGCATAAGCAAACGGTTGACGACGTTGATTTAACGTCTGGATATATGGTTGTTGATTGGGAAAAAGATTTTTAATTTGATTTAATCTTTTAACCGATAATAATTCAGCTATTTAATTAGGCAGTTTAACGACTCAGTTACATATATAGCGACTGAAATAAGTTTAAATGCTCAATTAACAAATGAGGGTGACGTTATGTATTTTGCAGTCATCACCATTATGCCTGAGATGTTTGCTGCAATTACTGAGTATGGCATTACAGGTAGAGCGGTTCAAAACAAGCAAGCAGTTATCGATTGTATTAATCCTAGGGATTTTACACTGGATAATTATCGCCGTATTGATGAGCGTCCTTTTGGGGGTGGTCCAGGTATGGTGATGAAAGCTGAGCCTTTAGCAAAAGCTATTGAATTTGCTAAGAGAAATGCAAGTCAGCATGGTTGTCTGGTTGATGCTCAACATTGCCCCGTTGTCTACCTATCGCCTCAGGGCGAAACCTTAGATGAATCGATGGTAGTGTCACTGCGTAAGTATGACGGCATGATATTGTTATGTGGTCGTTACGAAGGCATTGATGAGCGATTAATACAGCAGTATGTTGATTATGAAGTTTCTATAGGCGATTTTGTACTGACTGGCGGTGAGTTACCAGCGATGGTACTTATGGACAGCGTAATACGACGGTCACCCGATGTGATGGGTGATTCTCAATCAGCTGAACAAGATTCTTTTGTCGAAGGGTTGCTTGATTGCCCACATTATACTAAACCTCATGAATTTGAGGGAGCACGTGTACCTGATGTTTTACTTTCTGGGCATCACGCTAATATAGCGAAGTGGCGCTTTTTACAGCAGGTAGAACGTACTAAAGCTCGGCGTCCTGACTTATGGCAAAAATTTGAGCCGACTAAGGAACAAGCAAAAGTGTTAAAAAAACTTAATCCTAATAATAGCAACAAAGCGTATTTGGATTAAATAGTAATTTTTTTAAATACTTTTTATTTATATAGATAAAGTGATTATTGATACCTTGTCAGTAATACGTCATACCAGTTATTTTAATCTAATTCTGTTTCTCCATTTAATCTTATTGAAGATGATGGGGTAATTATTATAAACGGGTGGTAAGCGATTTAGCCTATGCCATCCCATGTGAGGAGCAATCTCATGAGTAATGCACATCCATTAGTACAAGCAGTTGAAAATTCGCAATATATTGAGCGTCCTGACTTCGCTGCTGGTGATACAGTTGTGGTACAAGTAAAAGTACGTGAAGGTGAGCGTGAGCGTCTACAGGCATTTGAAGGTGTGGTAATCGCAAAACGTAACCGTGGTTTAAACTCAGCGTTTACCGTTCGTAAAATTTCAAGTGGTATCGGTGTTGAGCGTGCTTTCCAGCTTCATTCTCCTATCATTGATAGTATTGAAGTGAAGCGTCGTGGTGCTGTTCGCCGTGCTAAATTGTACTACTTACGTGAGCGCTCTGGTAAATCAGCTCGTATCCGTGAAAAATTATCTGTGCGCCGTGAAGGTGTTCAGAGCAAAACGGATGCTGGCGTTCCAGATGCAGTAGAAACTGCTCCAGGTATCTAAATAGCAGACGCTAATCAGCTTTTTGATATTTAATAGTCTATATCGATTATATATGTCTTAAAGTTAGATAGATATCAAAAGGCCCTTAGCTCACTGAGTTAAGGGCTTTTTTAGTGTTTAATTTTAGAGTCTTAGTCTTAATAACAAGCTATAAAACAGCTCTGTACTTAGTAGTCTATAATTATACTTTTAATAAACTAAGTGAGAAATAATATTATAACGCTTCTATATGCCAGCAACTTATATCAACAACTTATCACGGCAACTTGCAATACGAGCAAAATTACCCCATTAATAGAACTATAGTAATTTTTCAAATAAACGGAAATCTATGGATAATGATTCGACGACAATAGCTTCAGCAGCTTCATCAATCGCAGTAACCTCTACGCCTACATCAGATGTGGACAAAAAAGTCCGTCTCAAGCATCTAATTAAGCGTATGCCAAATTTGCCAGGCGTTTATAAAATGCTGGGTAAAAATGGAGATATTTTATATGTCGGCAAAGCAAAGTCTTTGAAAAGCCGTGTGAATAGCTATTTTGCAAAAACAATCGATCATCCCAAGACCCGTGCTTTAGTATCACGTATTCATAATATAGAAACTATTATTACCCGCAGTGAAACCGAAGCACTGCTGCTTGAACAAAACCTTATTAAAGAGCATCGACCACCTTATAACGTATTATTACGTGATGATAAGTCGTACTTGTATGTGTTTATATCAGCGGATAAGCCTTACCCGAGGTTGGCGTATGGACGCGGAAAAGCGAAGCATCAAAAAGGGAAGTTTTTTGGTCCTTTCCCATCAGCTCATGCTGCCAAGGAAACCTTGGTGCTTATGCAAAAAATGTTTCAAATGCGCCAGTGTACCAATACATTTTTTCGTCAACGCAAGCGCCCTTGTCTTGAATATCAAATTAAGCGCTGCCGAGCGCCTTGTGTAGGGCTGGTCTCACCTGAAGATTATGCCATTGATGTACAAAATACTATTCGCTTCTTGAAGGGTGATTCTGGTGACATTCATGATGCCCTAATCGATAAGATGGAAAACGCTGCAGAGTCTCTTAATTTTGAAAAAGCAGCATTTTATAGAGATCAGTTGTCCATGCTTCGTGAAGTGCAATCACGTCAAGCTGTCTATACTGTACAGGGCGAAGCGGATGTAATTTCTGTAGCAAGCCAAGCTGGGATGACGTGCGTCAATGTATTAACTGTAAGAGGCGGACGTGTATTGGGGGGTAAAAACTACTTTCCTGATGTGGATAGCTCTTCTCCCATTGATGAGAATCTATCTGCTTTTATTACCTCGTTTTACTTTCAGGTGACGGACGATTTGCCTGCTGAAATTATTGTTAGTCATAAACTACCTGACCAAGCTGCCGTGCAAGAAGCACTAACAATGCATTTTAATATTAAAACCACAATAAAGACCAATGTGCGTGAGCATCGAGCTGAATGGTTAGATCTTGCTAAACTCAACGCGAACAATGCATTATCAACCAAGCTTGGTGATTATCTTGAGCTACATGCAAGATTTAATGCCCTACGTGACACGTTAAAACCTGTCACTGATAAGAATATTGATCGCATAGAGTGTTTTGATATCTCTCATACGATGGGAGAGGCCACTATTGCTAGCTGCGTGGTGTTCGATCAAGGCGGGGCTCGTAAGCGTGACTATCGGCAATACGCTATTCATGGCGTAACAGATGGCGATGATTACGCGGCTATGGCTCAAGCGTTGACACGGCGCTATAAAAAACATCCTTTGCCCGACATATTGATTGTTGATGGGGGTAAGGGGCAGCTTAATATGGCGATTGGGGTTTTGACTGAGCTTGGTATTATTGATGACACGCTGCTCATAGGTGTCGCAAAAGGCGAGGGGCGTAAGGCGGGATTAGAAGTACTACATTTTGTGGATCATGAGCCACTAGATTTGCCGATGGATTCTAAAGCGCTGCATCTTATAATGAATATACGTGATGAAGCGCATAGGTTTGCCATTACGGCCCATCGCAAAAAGCGTGATAAACGCCGTTCTTCGTCGGTACTCGAAGCCATACCAGGATTGGGAGAGAAGCGTAGACGTGATTTATTAAACCACTTCGGAGGGCTACAGCAGCTGCTAGGCGCATCGCAACAAGAGCTTGAAGGGGTTAATGGTATCGGTAAGGTCATGGCCAATACGATATACAAAGTCTTACATGAATAGGCTTTGATATGCCGTATCCTATTTGAATGTTTCAAGCTTAGTTATGATTCTTGTTTAAAATCAGAGACGCTTAAAGATAGAAGATACTTAGAAGATTGGATTTATAGGCGCTACCGCTCTATAGTCAAAGAACTTTAAAGTAGTCACAAGGCAACCGATTGCAAGTACTACTAGGGTAGGCTTAACGAGGTTAACACCGTGACTCTTTATAAGTTCGCCGACTATAAACTTTCTATTTCCATTATGATATCCATAAACACCATAGCCATTGAAGATACTAAAAGGCGCTAATTTCATTTAAATTAGCGCCTTTCTTATTTTGGGAGCAATATTTATTCAACAGACCCTAGTAGAAGCGACATTTTTATTTGATGTTTTGATGGTGATTAATTTGATCTCGTAACCATGCTTTTAGGTCTTCTGACATGGTAGCAAGCTGATCGCTTAAATAGTCATCGATACGGCTCTCTAGTTCTTTGACAAACTTATCATCAATTTCACCTTCGGTCGTTTCAAATTTAAAATCAGCTGATGCAGCTGGGTTTATATCAGCCATTTTTATCTCTATAATGTCATCTGCTACTAGTATTTGCGTAGTGTTGGAGTGATGGTCATTATTACTTTCACTGTCGTTATTGCCACTGCTATTATTGTCACCGTTATTATTACTTTCATTGTTACAGCTACTGTCAGTATTGCTATCTGTCTTAGCAGTATCTGCATCAACGGACTCGGTATTAAGGGCTTCTGTATTGGCAAGATGACTATCAACAATGGCATCATTATCTTCTAACCTTAACTCATCATCTTTCCTTAACTCATCATCAATTGAACTTGGATTAGAGTCTATACTTTGTTTGATAATTTGACGGTTAGAATAGTCCAGATTAGAGACATTCACATTTGGAGTATCTGAGGTTAATACGGTATCTGAATCAGGGGTCTCATTGTCCTGTGTTTCTCGGTACAGGCTATGCGCTTCTTGATGCTCTTGGCGCAATAGCTCTACTTCGAGTTGGGCGTCGTGTTCTTTTGCCAATGCAATCTCTTCCAACGCTATATCGGCATAAATACTATCAATATATTGATTCAAATCAGGATTGGTAAAACAAAAGGTATCTAAATCAGTGTCATCGTCCAATAGCAGAGTAATGTCATCTAATTCTTGAATAAGTGCGCCTTTCACTTGTTGAGGGGCATTCGTCCAGTGATGAGCAAATTGGTGCGAAAACGCGACTTGTGACATAGTTTAAAATCTCCATATTGATATAACACGAATGTGCGACTTAACGTTAATCAGACCATTTTGCAAACACTAAAGAAGCGTTAGTACCCCCAAACCCAAAGCTATTTGACATGCTAAGCATTAAGTTACTAGTAGGACGTGCTTGATTTGCAACATAATCTAGCCGGCAGGCCTCATCTTGGTTTTCTATATTTATAGTCGGTGGTGCAGTCTGATGCTGCAAGGCTAAAACACTAAATATAGCTTCAATAGCGCCCGCCGCACCCAATAAATGGCCTGTCATAGATTTGGTAGAGCTGACTAATATCTGATCACAGCACTGCTCAAACACATGTTCAATCGCTTTAGATTCCGCGATATCGCCCGACGGTGTGCTGGTACCATGTGCGTTAATATATCCAATATCACAAGGTGCAATACCTGCATCACTAATCGCACTTTGCATGGCACGTGCTGCCCCTCCGCCATTAGCGGGTGGCGCAGTAATATGATGGGCGTCATCACTCATACCAAAACCTGCAAGTTCTGCTAAAATTGTGGCGCCTCTAGCAGTAGCGTGTGCCAAGCTTTCTAGTACCAGCACACCAGAACCATCTCCTAATACAAAACCGTCACGGTCTTTATCAAAAGGACGACTGGCGCGCATTGGGTCATCATTGCGGGTAGATAGAGCGCCCATCGCAGCGAAGCCTGACATCCCAAGTGGGCTAGACCCTTTTTCACTACCGCCTGCAAGCATCACATCACAGTCACCATAGGCAATCAACCGAGCAGCCAGACCAATAGCGTGAGCGCCAGAAGTACAAGCAGTCGCTGTCGCTAAATTAGGACCCCGTAAGTTGTGTTTGATGGCCACCATACCCGCTGCCATATTCACAATAGCGCCGGGTAGACTAAAAGGTGATACACGGCGAGCACCTTTTTGAGCGAGGGTATCTCGGCTATCTTCAAGGGTTTGTAGTCCCCCGATACCTGAGCCAATAATCACACCGATGCGATCTGCATCAATACGCTGTACAGGGGTAGGTTGTGACGTTATCTCATCAATAAAACCGGCCTGTTTTAATGCCATACTAGCGGCGGCAATACCATAGTGGACAAAGCTATCATAACGTCTCACTTCTTTTGTTGCCATATAAAGACTGGGGTCAAAATCTTCGATGGTTCCTGCAAACTGTGAGCGAAAAGTTGACGCATCAAAATGGGTAATGGGTTTAATACCACTTTTACCATTAATCAATTGTTGCCAAGAGGTTTCGACATCTAACCCCAAAGGCGTCACTGCCCCCATACCAGTAATGACAACCCGTTGATGGTCGTCACGAGTATGATAAGGCGCTTTACGACGTGTGGCGCTTGAAGCACTAAAAGAGGGTTGCATAGAGTTAAGACTCATAATAGATTATTGCCTTATAACTTTACTTTTCGCCATATACTTTTAAATTGGTTGAAAAGGCACATTGCTTCATACGCGCGGATTGCACAACAGCATCACGTTCGCCATATAAACGCGATAATTTAGCGTTTCGAGCATTACTATTGTTACTCTTTCCTACACCAATATTAATATTGGGGGAAACCCCCCAGCGCCCAGCTGAAATACCGACGCCAACACCAGTTGTGGTAATGCCCGAATAAGCGCTTTTTTCATTACTGATATAATTTTGAATACGGTTGTATTCTTGAGACAATCCGGAACAATCATAACTTTGGTAGTTGCTAGGCGGTATATATTGCGGCGTTACATTTGGTGTACTGGCGCAACCACTTAACAATAGGCTGCCCAATAACACACCAGTTGACGCAGGCAAAAGTTTTAACATAAAGTTTGGCATAGTAAATCCTGAATTCATGATAGGGTTAAACCCGAGTTAAAGCAGACGTTGTATTACCCTTATTTATTAGACTGATTATAGAGTATCTACTGATATAAAAAATGGGATCACAAACATTCAAATTATATGATGTTACCTGGTTTTATAAAGGCCAAGGTTATAATCCCAATGTAGGCAACTAACGCAATTAAGATACCAGCTTTGCTTTGGGCTAGTGTGGCAGTCGGTCTAAATGCTTTTATACTAGCACTTATTGCAGCAACAAGTAATATAATCTTGCCTGCCACCCACTGAAGCGGCACGTTAAGGCTTAACAGTGGCATGACCAATACGATTCCTGAAATGATTACCAAAGCATATGCCATATGAGTGGCAATTTTACCCTTTTTATCAAAGCGTTCACCTCGATTGATGACTAAAAAACTTTGCCATATAAACAACACAATAATTATCGCTACCATCAGCATATGTAAGTGTTTCATAAAATCCCTTCACGGTTACCGTCACTTCGTTTTAATAGATAAGACTATAATTTAGATAATAACATCGTCAAAATAAAATTATAAGTCCATCCCAAATTTACCTATTTATTTTGTCCTGCACACAGTGGACTTGCGGGAACATCTTGATTTTTCTCATAAAGTTTATGCCACTCATCTGGGGTATAAGCATGTATCGCCAAGGCATGAACTTCACCACCCTGACTTGTCATTAAAGGGTTTACCAAAGCATATATTTGCTGATGGCGCCCGACCAATCGCTTACCTGAGAATTCAGGGCTAACAATGATAAGTTTGAAGTGGCTTTGTTTACCCTCAAAGTATCCTGCATGATTCATAGATTCATTTATCAGCTCGACATGTTCAGGATATAGGGGAGATAAGCTTTCTATGAGTGCATTATGCGTATCCAATGCGGTAGTCTCCTAAGTTGTAGTAATTATAATAGAGTCTTTACGTGCCTCAGACACCAATGATATTAATGACATAAATTCAATTTAAAAACTGGGTTTATTCTGTCTGGTGTTATCTTATCAAGGATTATTGAGCCTGCTCTATAGTTTGAATGTGAAATTGCTCGAATGTGAGATGTTTTGAATGTGAGATGTTTTGAATGTGAGATAGCTTGAAAGTTAGATAGCTTAAATGTGCATAATAAAAGACTACTTTAGAAGAGTTAACTAAATTAAAATTGAATAGAACGAAAAAACAGCCAAAGCATCGCTATTGACTGTTTAATAACTTTAAATTAAATATAACGGTTTGACTCTAATAGTTCAGAGTTATCTAGTTGTTATAATAAGGCATAACCTCTGGAATCAAGCTTTGCAACGTAGCAATACGGTTTGCGCTTGAAGGGTGAGTGCTTAAGAATTGGGGCGGCTCACCTTGGCTGGCGCGCTGCATTTTTTTCCATAAGTTCACCGCTGCGTTGGGGTTATACCCCGCTCGAGCCATTAGTACCAGTCCGATTTTATCCGCTTCAGCTTCTTGGGTACGACTGTTTGGACGTGAGATACCCAAATCACCAGCAATATTGGCTAAGTCCGCTTGACCTTGCGATAAGCCAAATATACTCGCCGCAATACCAATACCTGCTTGGGTAGCATATTGACTTGATATACGTTCACGAGAATGCTCACGAATGGCATGCGCCATTTCATGTCCCATGATAGCAGCAATTTCAGCATCAGTTAGGTTTAAACGGTCGATAATACCTGAGTAAAACATAATTTTACCACCAGGTAATACAAACGCATTCAATTGGTCAGATTGAATAGTATGCACTTCCCAATCCCAGTTTTTAGCATCACCACGGTATAACTCTGCTTGGTTAATTAATTTACGTGCAATACGATTTAAGCGGGCCAATTGTTCAGGATTGGTATCTAATACCCCTTGTGCATTAGCTTCTCTTAATAATTGACTATAACTCTGAGCAGACATTTGTAATACTTGTTCATTAGAGACCAATAATAGCTGCTGCCTTTCACTACCGAGGACCCCTGAATTAGTGGTTGAGGTACAGCCAGTAAGTGCCATAGCTCCGATAGAAGCCGCTAATGTACTATGTATTAAAAATTTCTTCATTATAGTCCTCTCTAAGTAATATAATCCGTAAATATGGTTGAGTGGTTGGTAGTTGTGGGCGGTTAACAGTTTTGAGTAATTAATAGTTTTGAGTAATTAATAGTTTTGAGTAATTAATAGTTTTGAGTAATTAATAGTTTTGAGTGATTGATGATTTCGAACAGCTGGAAGTTTTAGAGATAAATAATTTTGTACCTTGCTCTATTGATGTATCTTGCTTTATTTAAATAGTCATTAATATCCATAATCTGCTTTAAATAACCCTAATGTTCTATTAACTAAATATAAGATTTTTTGAACACCAACCTAAACAAACACAAATGTATATAGGATTCTATATTAAACATAATTTTGCTTACCTACAGTAACAAAATAGGTTTTTATTGTAAATCAATGCGTATAGCCTGATAGAGATATCAAAAATCTAGCTATTAAAAAAGTATTGACAGATGCTTCATTTCGTATATAATATCCCACCTATCAAGACGTAGTAGAAGTTTCAGTATAAGCGGGATTAGCTCAGTGGTAGAGCATAACCTTGCCAAGGTTGGGGTCGAGAGTTCGAATCTCTTATCCCGCTCCATATTTTAATATAGACTTTTGAGTATTGTTTGATAGATAATTTGTTGTAACTATTAACTCATATGTGTTAATGACTTCAAGTTCATACCTATGCGGGAATAGCTCAGCTGGTAGAGCACGACCTTGCCAAGGTCGGGGTCGCGAGTTCGAATCTCGTTTCCCGCTCCAAATATGCTTATTTTATCATTTGATAAATAAATAAAAAATATATAGCCAAAACCCCACCATTCAATTAAGAGTAGTGGGGCTTTTTGTGGTTGGTCGACTAATTAAAGTATCTACATTTTAACTTATTCGATCATTATTTAACTATCCCCTCCAAATGTAAATTCAGTTACACCCCTTTACCTTAGACCTACGTTCTATAGGTTGATACTTGTATTTAGTAATATCACTTACCTATAATCACTACAAACGCTTCACAGTAATAAATTTGTGCACTCATATACTTAATCAGGACTAAGCTTAAAGCCTGTAAAAACAAGATTTAAAAAATGAGGGTATGAAATGTTGTTTATTATCTCGTTATAAACCCTTTCGTAGATGGTTTTATTGTCTGGGAAGTTATTATCTCGCAGTTAATCCATCTGAGTGCTTATAGATTTAAATCACGAAGCTTTTGAGGAACAATAACTATTTTAGTTATTTCTAATTAATAAATTATTCAATAGGATGAAATCATGAAATTATTAACCAAATCAGTTTTAACTTGTGCAGTATTGGGCGGTGCACTAACTGTGAGTGCTTGTCAAAACACACCAATGAATCAAGGTAATGTTGTTACAACGACGCCGCAGGCTCAAAAAAATATGGTGGCACTGTCTGAAAATCAGATTCTAAAAGTATTAAGCACAGCAAACAATGGCGAGATTATGCAAGCTAAAGTGGCTATGCCAAAGTTACAATCTGCATCAGCACGTACATTTGCTGAAAAGATGATTGAAAAGCATACTGAAAATGAGATGAAAGGACAGGCTTTAGGCAAGCAGTTGGGCCTAGTGCCACAAGCTAGCCATACGAGTAATGCGCTGCAAGTAGATAGCAATAATATAGTCACTAAACTTTCTCAAGCTTCTGCGCCAGCCGATAAGATTTATTTGATGGATCAAGTTAAAGTTCATGCTAAAGTTTTAAACACTATTGATAATGAGCTTATGCCAAATGCAAAAACACCTGAACTACGTAATTTCTTAGCGCAAACCCGTGCAGCGGTAGCTATGCATTTAAACGTGGCTCAACAATTAGTTTCTGCAATGTCTTAATAACTTATGCCTATTATTAATAGGTTGTATATAAACTTAGGCCCTATTAGCATTTTTCATGCTTTTAGGGCTTTTTTATATATGCTCATTCATAAGATAGACATTTAAATCAATCAATAAAGTATTATAATAATATAACGTTACATATGGTCAATTTGTAGTAACTTTCAGCTATAGCAAATAAAGTATTAAATTTGCGTTTATATGTGATTGTTATCACATAAATTACTTATTAATTAGAGAATGAGTTAAAAGTCAAATAGTGGGTTATAAGGAGGCTCTATGGCACATCAAATCATACCCAGTCACTGGAAAGTTAAGCGTTCAACGCCTTTTTTCACAAAAGATAACGTACCCAAATCTTTATTAAATCATCACAATACTGCACAAGGTGTTTTCGGACAGATTTGTGTGATGCAGGGCGTAGTAACTTTTTATGGTTTTGCTAATGAACAGTCAACTGAGCCTGAGAAAAAAGTCATTATTAACGCAGGTGAGTTTGCGACCAGTCCTCCTCAATATTGGCATAAAGTTGAGTTAAGTGATGATGCTCAATTTAATATCGTATTTTGGGTTGAGAATATAAAAGAAAGTGGCAGTAAGCTTATGACTCAATCCAAAATTCATAATCAAGATATGCACGAGATATTTGATACGCCAAAACCATAATCGATGCTTTTAATACTACCGCTTAATAATAAACCATACTCAGTCAAAACTTAATTTTAAAACGCATTTTTTCTTATAAAGGATGGATAAAAATCATATCCTCATATATAATAGGGGATAGAAAATTTATAACATTACTTATGATTTTCAAGCCAAAATACTTCAAGCCCTAAGCGAATTTATATAGCAATAGTTTATACTATAAAATTAATTGATTTCTTTTATAAAATTCGCCCCTTTAATATAGATTTATTAATAAAATTTCGCTCGATATTCAGTCAGTCTTCTACTAGTTTTATTTATTAATTATTTTAAAATAAGATTAGCGCATTTAAATTCTATGAATATAAAACATATGCTTATTTGTTGATAAGTTTGTTCAAATATCGTACTAATTATTGGTATAAAAAAATATAATAATTCTTTTCCTGCCAATTTTATACAGTCCCTAATACTTTGATTGTAATTCCCGTATATCAGTACAAACATTAATACATACAGCTAAGTACATATATATAAATAGATAAAAAATAGTTTAAAGCCATAAAATTACCGGAAGGGGAAACCTATGCAATCAAATACTCAACCTGTAAAGCGTGAATGGTTAACAGTATTGATAATGTCATTTATTGCTTTGCCAATTATCGCGCTATTATTTATTTGTGCCTATGGCTTTATTGTTTGGTTTGGTCAGCTTCTATTTTGGGGACCACCAACTTAAGTCAAACTAGCTCAAAATTTATATAATACTGAGCATTATTTTATTGAGACAAAAATTTTAAGGTGGCATTTTAAAATTAGGTATCTCTCACTAATATGCTAATTTAATTTCTCTACCTAGATATGATTTGAATATGGCAAGGAATTATTATGAACGCAATTAAACGCTTTTTTGGCTGGCTGCGTCGGCTCTTATTTCAACCTTCCGCCAAAATTGGGCTAGGTCTGCTAATCACTATTGGTTTTGCAGGTGGGGTATGGTTCTGGGCTGGCTTTAATGCTGGATTAGAAGCGACAAATACTGAAGAATTCTGCTTGTCTTGTCATACGATGGAAGACAATATGTTGCCAGAATTACAAAAAACCGTGCACTGGCAGAACCGTACTGGGGTTCGTGCAGAGTGTCAAGATTGTCATGTACCTCATGACTTTACCGATAAAATTGCGCGTAAAATGCAAGCGTCTCGAGAAGTATTGGGCGAGATCGTGGGTAGCATTGATACCCGTGAGAAGTTTTTGGAGCATCGTGGTGTACTTGCACAGCGCGAATGGGCGCGGTTTAAGGCCAATAATTCCAAAGAGTGTCGTAATTGCCATGACTACGACAGTATGGACTTTAGCGCTATGCGTGTGACATCGCAAATGATTATGCGCAGTGCAGCAGAGCGTAATGCCAGTTGTGTGGATTGCCACAAAGGTATTGCTCATGAATTGCCAGTTCTAGAAGGTATGCATAATCCAGCTTTTGACTCATTAGTGTCAGAAGCTTCGGGTACTAAAATTAATGTTGGTGAAACATATTACAACATTGTACCTCAGCCCCTATATTTAGACTCTGAAAAATCAAAACAAGCCGGAACAATTGAAGTGGCTGCACCTGCTAAAGTTATTGCTCATGAAAATGGCATGACTCAGATTGAGCTTGATATGTGGCGCAAAAATAAAGGCTATGGCCGTGTTTGGTATACGCACTTTGGTTTAAATATTGTAGATGCCATTATTGACAAAGAGTTATCTCGTGATGAGTCTTTAATTACGGTTAAGGAATCTAAAGAAGATCCATTAACAGGTCTAGAATGGCAAAAAGTTAGTGGTCAGTTCTGGGTAGAAGACGGCTTAATGATGGACAGTCTAGAGCCTGCTTGGGATATTGCGGGTCAAACCTATGCTGATAATTGTAGTGTATGTCACCGTCAGCCAGATCCTGCGGGTCATGATGCGAACCAATGGCCAGGTTTATGGGCTGGTATGGTTGGATTCACTAATCTTGATGATGATACTGGCGCATTGGTATTGAAGTACTTACAGCTTAATTCATCAGACTTTTCACGTAGTAATCATGCACCAGGTTCGCCTGAGAATGCGGTACAGACTGCACGCCCATAAGGCACCAATACGTTTAGGATAAAGAGGTTATTATGAAAAATATGAATCGTAGGGGCTTTTTGAAATCGTTGGCAGCTCTATCGGGTACAGCCATGCTACCGATGCCGCTACTGGCTGATGATAGTATTTTGACTAATGCTACTGGCGAAAAGGCGCAAGATTGGAGCGGCTGGAAGATGTCAGGGGCTCATTGGGGCGCCTTTCGCGCCAAAGTTGAGGCGGATACTTTAATTGAAATCAAACCTTTTGAGTTTGATCAATATCCTACAAAAATACTAGATGGTGTACCCGGCATTATTTATAGCCCCTCTCGTGTTCGTTATCCAATGATTCGCGTAGATTGGTATCGAAACCGTGAAAACAGTGACCGCACTCAGCGAGGAGACAATCGCTTTGTTCGCGTAAGCTGGGATGAGGCGCTGGATATTCTTTATGAAGAGCTTGAGCGCATTCAAAAAAACTATGGCCCATGGGCACTGCATACTGCGAACGTCGGTTGGCGCTCGGTAGGTAACATCCATAGCTGTGGTAACCATATGCTTCGTGCTATAGCCATGCATGGCAAGAGTGTCGGAACGGCTGGTGACTACTCGACTGGTGCAGGACAGATGATTCTGCCTTATATATTGGGTTCTACTGAGGTTTATTCTCAAGGCACATCGTGGCCATTGATTTTAGAGAATTCAGACTTAATAATATTCTGGGCAAATGACCCCATTAAGAACCTGCAAGTAGGCTGGAATACTGAAACTCATGAAGCTTACGAATATTATGAGATACTGCGCGATAAAGTTAAGAATAACGAGATAGAAGTTATTTGTCTTGATCCTGTTAAAAGTAAAACGCAAAACTACCTTGAGTGTGACCATCAGTATGTCAATCCAATGACTGATGTGCCTCTCATGTTAGGTATCGCTCATACGTTATATACCGAGAACCTTTACGATAAAGAGTTTATCGATATGTATGCGCTCGGTCTCGATGAGTTTACTCCATATCTTATGGGAGAGACCGAAGATAAGGTTGAGAAAACGCCTGAATGGGCGGCTAAGATATGTGGCGTAGATGCCGATACCATCCGTAATCTAGCTCGTAAGATGGCAAAGAGTCGTACTCAGCTTTGCTTTGGTTGGGCAATTCAACGTCAGCAACATGGCGAACAGCCCTATTGGATGGGCGCTATTATAGCAGCAATGCTAGGTCAAATTGGTCTGCCTGGCGGTGGTATCAGTTACTCGCATCATTATAGCTCTGTAGGTGTGTCCGCATCTGGTGCCTCTATGCCTGGCGCATTCCCACTTAACTTAGATACTGGTCGTAAAGCTAAATATAGCAATGGTGATTTTGAAGGATACAGCTCTGTTATTCCGGTTGCTCGGATGGTGGACTGCTTGCTAGAGCCGGGTAAAAAGATTAATTTCAATGGTCATGAAGTCACGTTACCGCCACTGAAGATGGGTATATTTACGGGTAGTAACCAGTGGCATCGACATCAAGACCGCAACCGTATGAAAAAAGCATACCGCAATATGGAAACGGTTGTTTCTGTAGATTACAACTGGACCGCGACGTGTCGATTTGCTGACATCGTCCTGCCAGCATGTACACCATATGAGCGTAATGATTTAGACGCCTATGGATCGTATAGTAATCGTGGTGTGATAGCGATGCACAAACTGGTGGATCCGCTATATCGCTCAAAGTCTGATTTTGATATTTGGTATGAGTTCACCAAGCGTATGGGCCGTTCGACTGAGTATAGCCGTGCGATGAATGAAATGCAGTGGATTGAGGAGATCTATGAAAACTGCCGCGCTGAAAATCTCAAGAAAGATTTCTTCATGCCACCATTTGAAGAGTTCTGGGAAAAAGGATATGTTCTGTTCCCTGAGGGCGAGAACTGGGTACGCCATGCTGATTTCCGTGAAGATCCAGAAGTGAATGCTTTAGGAACCCCTTCAGGATTTATCGAAATTAGTAGCCGAAAGATTGCAAGCTATGACTATGATGATTGTAAAGGGCATCCTATATGGATGGAAAAAGCGGAGCGCTCACATGGTGGTCCAGGATCAGATAAATACCCATTATGGTTACAGTCTGTTCACCCAGATACGCGACTGCATTCACAGACTTGTGAATCTGAAGAGCGACGTGCGACTTATACGGTACAGGATCGTGAACCTTGTTATATTGGTCCTGAAGATGCCAAAAAACGTGGTATCAGCGATGGTGATTTGGTACGCGTTTATAATGATCGCGGCCAATTATTGGCGGGTGCGGTTGTCTCTGATAACTTCCCACCTGGTATTATCCGTATTCAAGAAGGCGCGTGGTATGGTCCTACTGGTCCAGAGATTGGGGCCATAGATACGTATGGTGACCCCAATACCTTAACGTTAGATATAGGCACCTCTATGTTAGCGCAAGGCCCTAGTGCCAATACTTGCTTGGTAGAGATCGAGAAGTTCAAAGGTGAAGCGCCTGCCGTAACTTCGTTTGGTGGTCCAATTTATGTCAATCCAGACGGTACTCGAGTCAAAATCTAGTCATATTCGTATCGGTGTCTAATTTGGCTACATGATACAAGTACAAGTTGGGGGCTTTGCTTATTATAATGAGCAGAGCCCTTTGATTTGGCGACTTATGAATTAATAATACTCGGCAAAATACTAAGTTAAATCCATATTTTTAAATACTATCTATGCATTAGGAATACAATGATTGATAATCAACAATGGCAGGCAGCAAATCTGGCTCGTGCTGCTTTATATCGCTGGTTTGCAGATGTTTTTGCAAGTGAATTTACTAAACAAAACTTATCGGATCTAAAAGAACAATACCCAAGTCTGCATGTAGCTTTTGTGAATTTAGGTTTAGACTCCCAAAGTAGTAGACTACAGAAAGCTTTAAATGATTTAAAAGTCATTCCTAAAGATGAGCAAGCTTTAGAAGTTGCGGCAGACTTTGCCCATATTTTTTTATTAAGTGGCATTGAGAGCGCGCCGCCTTACGCCTCATATTATCTTGAAAGCGATCAAATGCTATACGGCAAACCCGCACAGCAGATGGGTGAGTTTTTAAAGCATCAAAAGCTGGCTTTGCATCCTGAATTTAAAGAACCAAAAGATCATATCAGTATATATTTACAAGTAATGGCATTATGGATTCAAAACGATCATAAAGATACGGTAGATACCGACAGTAGTACGGTGTCTAGTAATGAGGTATCTAGTAATGAGGTATCTAGTAACGTGGTATCTAATCACGCGGTATCTAATAAGGCAAGCGATCAGAAAGGTTTCTTGCAAGATGCGTTACTAACTTGGCTGCCAATGTTTAATAGGCGTTGTCAAATCATACGTGTCAAAACGGATGTGTATCCTGCATTAACAGAGTTACTCCTACATTTTGTTGAAGCTGATGCACAAGCATTAACAGACATCGACCTTTAATAAGGTTTAAGTTTAGTTATATAGCCATATTTATATAGTCATCAATACATAACAACCCATTTTTAAAAGAGCTATCTTATGATTACTGTTGAAGAGTTAAAAGCCGCCATCAGCGAGCGAATTACAGCTTACAATAAGGATGACTCGCCCTTTAATCAGCGCGGTACTGAAAGTCGTGATTTATTAAACAGCATTAATCATATTCTCGCTACGGATATCGATTCTCCGTTTGACATACCACGTCAAAATATTTCGGCGATGGACGGTTATGCCATTGCCACTGGCAGTGACCTTGTAGACGGTACGACCATCAATATAGTGGGTGAGTCTCAAGCCGGATCACCATTTACCGGCTCGCTTACTGCCGGTCAAGGAGTACGTATTTTTACCGGTGCGGTAGTGCCTACGGCATGTGATACGGTAGTGATGCAGGAAAACACCAACTTTGCTGATATCAAAGACAGCATTGATAAATCACAAAGCTATCCTATTACCCTGACCAAAACCGCCAAAGCTGATAGTAATATTCGCAAACAAGGCGAAGAGATTGAGTCTGGCGAAACGGTGTTGCAGGCAGCCAAGCGTTTGACACCAGCAGATATCAGCTTATTGGCTAACCTAGGACTGGATAAGGTTGAGGTTTATAAACCCTTAGTGGTCGGTATTTTAGCCACAGGTGATGAGTTGGTAAAAGTAGGACAGCCGCTTGAAACGCTGGCGCAGATTTATAACTCAAATACGCCTACCTTAAAGAGCATGCTTGCTGATTTGCCAGTACAGATCCATGATTATGGCATTATCCCTGATCATTTGGAGATGACCAAACAAGCTGTACTTAGCGCCATGCAGGAGTGTGATGTATTGATTTCTACCGCAGGGGTATCTGTGGGCGATTACGACTTTTTGACCACAGTGATTGAAGAGCTGGGCCAAATTAATCACTATAAAGTGGCTATGAAGCCTGGTAAACCCTTTGTGTTTGGTGAGCTTACTCAAGACTTAGAGGTGCCTGTACTGTATTTCGGGTTACCTGGTAATCCCTTGTCCTCCGTGGTAGGTAGTTTACAATTTATTATCCCTGCACTCTGGCACTTATCCGGGGCCAAAGAGTCTCAAGTACCTTTATCAATAACATTAAATGCAACGTTAACCAATGATGTTAGAAAATCAGCAGGTCGTGCTGACTTCCAGCGTGGCTATTTTAGTCAAAATGAAGTAGGTGAATATGAAGTCAGTACTGCAGGCAAGCAAGATTCGCATCGTATTAAGCAACTAAGTCTGGCCAATTGTTTGATCGTATTGGCTAAAGAATCAGGCAGCTTGAGTGCAGGTGAAAAGGTAACTATTCTACCGTTCCCTTGGAGTTAAGGTTACTAAGTTAGTTTAATAACTTATAGCAACTGGATATTATTTGTTTACGCTATCTGAGAGATGAAGCCAGAAACTTAATAATTAATATCCAGTATTTCTTAGATAAAACAAGACTAGTAAGAGCTTGTCTACTCAATACTACTAAAGGAGTATACTGTATAGTAGTGTCGCTCCTTTAGGGCAAGTATCTATTATTTTTTAACCTGCTATAATATCCTTTACCATATAAAGAACGTTACGAAAAACATTACAAAATCACCTTATTGGAAATTAAACCCACAACCTGAGGCAACGCTTAGAGCACATTAACTTATAATGACTACGGTACCTATTATGACCCCTCTTACTTCCAACCTAGGGAAAGCTAGGCTGTATACTCCTTCCCCCAATTCAGCTATATTTGATGGTCATGACCGAACGTCATCTGTTAATTCTGCCTTCGATAAGATCAGCCTTTACCCTCTATCAAAATCCTTTGCTATTGCTGCGATGCCAGATCTATTGACTCCAGATTTTTTAGCTCCGGATCTTTTCGCTAAAGGCACGGTCAAACCCCCATCTTCTATCACTACCTCATCGCAGCCTGCTGATACCGATGCAGGGTTATTAACCGATGGATTTGCACGTCGTCTCACTTATTTGCGTTTATCCATTACCGACTTTTGTAATTTTCGCTGTGGCTATTGTTTGCCCAATGGCTATCAAGGCAAGCGTCCTGATAATGAGCTGACCTTGTCTGAGATTGATGTGCTTACCAAAGCGTTTGCTGCAGTCGGCACAAAAAAGGTTCGACTCACCGGCGGTGAACCTTCTATCCGTAAAGATGTGACCGATATTATCCGTCTGGTTAAGGGCACACCTGGGATAGAAACGGTGGCCATGACCAGTAACGGTTATAAGTTAGGCAAGCATATTGCTAACTGGCATCAAGCCGGGTTAGATCAGATTAATATCAGTGTCGATAGCTTTGATCCAGCTACCTTTAAGCAGATGACTGGCTTTGATATGCTGCCGCAGTTGTTAGAGGATATGGATACCTTGCTACAGACCACCGATATCAAGCTTAAGCTAAATGGTATCTTGATGGAAAACACCGCTTACGATAGCCTAATGTCTGCATTAGACTATGTCAAAACGCGTCCAGTTACTTACCGTTTTATCGAATTTATGCAAACCAGCGATAACAGTGATTTATTTTTTGCTGAGCATGCACAGTCGGCTTTAATCACTGAGTATTTATTAAATAATGGCTGGCAACCTCATCAGCGCGCGCAAAATGATGGTCCAGCTATTGAGTATAGTCATCCTGATTATGTGGGCAGAATTGGTATGATTGCCCCTTATGCCGCTCATTTTTGTGACAGCTGTAATCGCTTACGAGTGAGTAGCTTGGGTAAGGTTCATCTGTGTCTGTTCGATCAAGGTAATTATGATATCCGTGATTATCTGCAAAACCAAGATGTGGATGGTCTAATTCAACAACTACACCAGTTTATGCCAATCAAGCCTGAGCATCATCATCTCGCTGAGTCAAATAGCGGCATTATGAATAATTTATCCATGATAGGTGGCTAAAGGCTAACCATTAAAAGCCGAGAATTAGAGGCTAAAAACTAAATCCTAACAATTGAAACCTAAGAACGAATACTAAGCTTTATCCCACAAAAAACTGCTATTAATTTATATTAATTTTAACTGCTAGTAAGGCGATACCATGTCAAAAGAAAAAATATTTACTGCTCTAAATGTGGCCGTTTTAACCGTATCTGATAGCCGTACCTTAGCAGAAGATACGTCAGGTCAATATCTTGCTGACTCGCTACAAGAAGCGGGTCATAATCTTGCTGATCGCCAGCTAATTACCGATGATATTTATAAAATTCGTGCTGTGATTAGTGGTTGGATAGCTGATCCTGAGGTTCATGCCGTGATTACGACGGGTGGCACCGGTTTTTATATTCGTGACAGTATGCCAGAAGCGGTTAGCATATTATTTGATAAGCAGGTCGATGGCTTCGGTGAGATGTTCCGGTTGATCTCTAAAGATGAAATTGGGATGTCAACCTTACAGTCTCGCGCCATTGCAGGTATGGCTAATAATACGGTGATTTTCTGCTTACCAGGCTCATCAGGTGCATGTCGAACGGGTTGGACCCAGATCATCAAAGAGCAGTTAGACAGCCGTACTGGCCCTTGTAATTTTGTTCCGCATTTAATGCGTGTGAATCCTGGCCATGACTGATAGTCCAAAAAATACTAATAATCTAGAAGTGGCTAACGAACAGTCAGAAAGTTTATTGGTGGACAGTTTGGAAGTGGACAGTTGCATAATAGGCAGCTTGGTAATAGACAGCTTAGCTGGGGTAGTGGTGTTAGCAGGGGGGTTGTCGACTCGAATGGGGTCTCCTAAAGCACTATTGACGCTACCTTCAGGAGAAACCCTACTGGATTATCATGTGCGCTGTGCTTCCAAGCTTGGAAAGCCGGTGTTGATTGCTGATAATGAGCAAGGGTTTCAGCCAAATATTGACAGTAGTATTGAGATTGAGCTTGAGAATGAGATTGAGCTTATTCATATTGATGACTATCAACCGCAAAGCAGCAATCCACATGCCAAGCTTAAACACTCAGCGGGTCCTTTAGGGGCTATATTGTCGGCCATGCAGCACTTGCTACCCTCAGCGTCAGCTTCTCAGTGGTTAATCGTTGTCAGCTGTGACAGCTTGGTTAGTGCTATTGATATCCATAATACTCGACACCAGCTAAATGAAAAAAACAATCTAGAACAAAAAAACAATTTAGAACAAAATAAACATCTAGAACATAGCTATCATAGCTATCCAGTGTATTGCTTAAAAGACGATGAGCGACTGTATCCCCTATTGGGCGAGTATCAGCTAACTGTGGCTGAAAAGCTTAAAAGCTATTTGGACGCAGGCGAGCGTAGGGTGATGAATTTTATTACCCCGCTATGTCAGCCCGTGGTTATGCCTAAAGCGTGGTATCCACTATCTAATTTAAATACGCCGGAGCAGTTTAAACTGGCTTGTCAAAAGCTATAGAAAAAAAACCTGCCTTCATATTAAGCAATCGGTCTTATTAGAATTGGTAATATTAATAAATTGGGTCAAAACGCACTATGTCAAAAACAAAATCAACTTCAAAGCTGTCACACTTAGACGCCGATGGCGATATTCATATGGTGGATGTGGGTCATAAAACAGTGACGACTCGAGAAGCTGAGGCACAAGGGTTTGTGGTGTTCCCAAAGGATATCTATGCTGAGATTAAAGCGGCAGATGGCATGACCAAAAAGGGCAGCATTACCCAAACGGCACATATTGCTGGGATTATGGCGGCTAAGCGCACCCATGATCTAATTCCTTTGTGCCATCCGCTGCCTTTAGATAAAGTGGGGTTAAGCTTTAGTTATGAAGATGATCTTAATGCGATTAAAGTAACGGCAAAGGTGCGGGTTACTCACAAAACTGGGGTCGAAATGGAGGCATTAACCGCTGTCAGTGTCGCTTGTTTGACCCTTTATGACATGACTAAAGCGTTGTCACATGACATCTTGATTGATGATATCGGATTAGTGACTAAGACGGGTGGTAAGTCCGATTATAAGAAGGCTTAGACTATTAAAGAGGTTGAATACATTATGAATATAACGATTTTGTTTTTTGCAAGCCTAGCCGAAAAAGCACAACAAGGTCAGCAGCAGTTAAGTTTGGATAGCAAATTAAGCTTACCTGAGCTTTATGCACAGTTAAAGCAAGACCATGGCTTTACCCTTGAGCCTAGCAAGGTACGAGTGGCGATTAATGATGAGTTTGCCAGTTGGGAGGATACGATTGAAGATGGAGATACCATTGCCTTTATTCCTCCTGTGGCCGGTGGCTAAGTTTTTATTTAAATAAAATTTTGGAGTCTTACATGGACAGTCAAAGGGCTTTAGACAGTCAATCGGTTATAGATAATGCCAAACAACCGCATCAGCAGGCAAGTCGGATTTCGCATAGTATTGAGCAAGCGTATCAGCTAGCACAGACTCAAGGGTTTGCGCTACTTGATGAAGCGATTGATGACCGGCGGCTTAAAGCTTTTTTACAAGATGAGCAGTGTGGTGCATTGGCGACGTTTGAAGGCTGGGTACGCAACCATAATAATGCAGCGCCGGTGACCAGCCTCACTTATTACGGCTACGAAAAACTGGCGATAAACCAAGGTAAGTTAATTATAGAAGAAGCCAAACGTTTATTTGATATTGAAAATGCAGTCGCTATTCACCGCATAGGCGCATTAGATATTGGTGATATGGCAGTCTGGGTGGGTGTCTCTTCTAAGCATCGTTATCCTGCTTTTGACGCATGCCGTTGGATTTTAGATACCATCAAGGATGATATTCCGGTCTGGAAGCAAGAATATTATGAAGATGCGTCTTCTAAGTGGCTTAGTAATAATGGCTAGTCTTAAAAGTAAAATCTAAGTCTGTATAGGCTGGGCACTTAGCCCCGCTAAATAAAGCACAGCTTTTATTTATACAAAGTCAGGTCTAAATAAGTCTATTCATTTGGAGCTTCTAAGTATTGGTAGCTTTATTATTACTCTTACCATGCACTCGATTATTAACACTAGCAATTAATCCTACCAGTACTATCCCTAAAGCTATCAATAATAACGACATGGTGTGTGCCATGTCATAGTTTAAAGCTTCTACCTGCTCATAGATAGCAATAGATATCACTTTAGTCTCACCTGCAATACTACCGCCTATCATCAATACCACTCCAAACTCCCCAATGGTATGCGCAAAACTAATCAAGCTACCCAATATAATCCCTGTTTTCGCTTGCGGCAACGCAACTGCGGTAAAGCGGCGTAGGGGACTTGGCTCAAGTAATAAAGCCATGTCACTGACACTTTTTGGAATGCGTAAAAACTGGGCATAAACGGGCTGCACATAAAAAGGCAGGGAGTAAACAATAGAGCCTATGACCAACCCTTCAAAAGTAAATGCTAAAGTATTGAGGTTATGAGCAACGAGCCATCTTCCTATCACAGAGTTTGGGCTTAGTAATAAAAGCAGGTAAAAACCCAATACGGTAGGCGGCAGTACCAGCGGCATGGCTATGATGCCCATAAACATAATTTTGATACGGTCTAGTAATTTACTTGAGGAAGGCTTGGCTAGCCAATAGGCTATCGGAGTCGCAAAAACCATCAAGCACAGCGTGGTAATACCCGCAAGCTTAAGACTAAGCCATAGTGGTAGCAACATATCCGATAGGTGGGGAGAAAGCAGCGACATAAGCCTATTATACGGTTTTAACTCAGCTTTAGGAGAGGGATTAAGGTTTACATTTTGCTATTTCTCAGTTTGCTGTAGCCTATTTAACCTATTTAACCTATGTAGCCTATGTAACCTATGTAACCTGTTTAACCTATTTAACCTATTTAACCTATTTAACCTGTTTAACCTGTTTAACCTGTTTAACCTGTTTAGCCTATTTAACCTGTTCAGATTGGTACTCATTTATTCAGCTCGCTCACTGGTAAATAGCCTGCTTCTGAAAGTATTTTTTGTGCCGGTTGAGATATTAAATAATCACTAAAATCAGTGGCTAGAGGATGCTCACTGACGACGATACCATCTTGTAGGATAGCAGTATAGCTTCTAGGCATCAAAATAACATAGTTATTAGGGTTAACCTTAGCACTAATTAACTGTGACAAGGCCACAAAGCCATAATCGGTACTTCCGGTATGTGTATATTGAAATGCTTGCCCAATGTTTTCAGCTTGAATTAACAATTTACTGTTAACAAGTTTGTCGTAAACCCCTTGCTGTTGTAAAAAAGCTTTTGCTGATGCACCATAAGGTGCCAGGTCTGGGTTAGCGAGGGTGATTTTTAACGCAGTTTTACCTTTGCCAGGCGCAGAACTAAATAGCTGCTGTAGGCTGGTTTGGTTTAAAGTGTTAGTTGAGTTTAAATCATGGGTGCTACTGTAGAGTGCCAACTGACCTCGGGCATAGGTAAAGGGCTCAAGGTTGGTATTGTTTACCGCTGCTTGCTGCTGAGCATATTTAGAAGCAAATTCCTGATCAGCTGATAAAAACAAATCATACGGGGCACCAGAGTTAATCTGAGCAAATAGCTTACCAGAAGAGGCATAGGTAACTTCGATCTTTACCGCAGTAGCAATTGTAGCTTGCTTAGCAGTGCTTTGATAGCTTTTAATGACAGTCGGTAACACCCCTGCGAGATTAGCAGCTGCGGCAATACGCATGACGTCAGTGGCGTCTGCATTGCTATTAGTCATTGCCATATTGGATTCACTCGTATTGTCTGAGCGTGAACAACTGGTAAGTAGCAGTAACAATGATGAGAAAATTAATAAAAACAATAAGAGCAACAATAACGGCAGACTTGAGAGAGATTTTGAATATTGAGTCATAGGTTACCTATATGAGTGTAATTATAAAGCAGCTAGCTAAAATAATAGGCTTAATCGAAGAGTTAAAGGAATAGGCCAAATTTAAACGAGACTCTATTTTGACTCATATGGTGGGATTTTGGAATACTCAAAAACTAACCACAAAAAAGCTGAGCATTCGCTCAGCTTTTAAGTTAAAACCCTTCTTTAATCTAAATTAGCTTTAATCTAAATCAGCTTTAGTCTTTAAGCACTTCCGCCATGGCATTGGCCACATAATCAACGTTATTGGTATTAAGACCCGCCACACACATACGCGAGTTGGATACCATATAAATACCGAACTCAGTTTTTAAGCGCTCGACTTGTTCAGGCGTAAGACCAGTAAAGCTAAACATACCATTTTGGGTGGTCAGATAATCAAAGTTACGACCCGGTACTTTAGCTTCAAGCACTGACTTAAGCTTTAAGCGCATGGCTTTAATGCGGTCACGCATACCATAGACTTCACCTACCCACTGCTCATGTAGCTTAGCATCGTTCATCACGATATCAACCACTCGGCCACCATGAGAAGGCGGGCTAGAGTAAATACGGCGTACGGTGAATTTTAGTTGACCAAAGACGCGATCAGCTTCTTCTTCAGTCGGACAAACTACCGATAACCCACCAACACGCTCACCATATAAAGATAAGTTTTTGGAGAAAGAATTACTGACAAATAAGGTCAGATCCATGTCTACCGCTTTACGAATAGCGTAAGCATCGCTGTCCATGTCTTCACCAAAGCCTTGATAAGCGATGTCCATGAAGGGTATCAGTTCACGCTCTTTAATCACTTCAAGCACCTGATCCCACTGCTGATGTGTTAAGTCCACCCCAGTTGGGTTATGGCAGCAAGGGTGCAGTAGGACCACATCATTTTTATTCAATGAGTTAAAGCACTCAAGCAGCTCGTCAAACTTCACGCTACCGGTTGCTTTATCATAGTATGGGTATTTACCAACTTCTACACCGCTGCCCTCAAAGATAGCAATGTGGTTGCCCCATGTGGGGTCGCTGACGTAGCATTTGGCTTCAGGGAACCATTTGTTGATAAACTCAGCACCTACTTTCAAAGCGCCTGAACCGCCAATGGTAGCTATTGTTGCTACACGATTTTCGGTCAATACTTCTGCGTCTTTACCGAATAGCAAGTCTTGGCAACCTTTACGGTGTCCAGGCAGTCCTTCCATAGGAAGATAAGGGCGCGGTGCTACTGAATCAGCCATACGCTTTTCAGCAGTTTTCACACAGTCAAGTACTGGCAATTTGCCATCTTCATCATAATAAACGCCAACACCAAGGTTTACCTTGTTTGGGTTGTTGTCATTCGCATATTGGACCATAAGTCCTAAAATTGGATCGCCGGCATAATATTCGACACGTTCAAACATGTTTTATCCTTATAAATTGTAGGTCTCACTGCTTAAAGAATAAACTAGATTGGCTGTTAACTCAATGTAAGATTCATGTGTTGTTACAGGTTTGTCGTTAGTCGTGTAATCTGCGAAAATAAGCGCAACAAAAATCTTAACAACGTCATATTAATAAGCGCTTATAGTGCGCTACTTTTCATAGCGTAGCGTATGATGATAAAGTTTAGCGTATGATGAAGCAAAATCTTCATATGAGTCCGTATTGCATGCAAAATATCTTAAAAAGATTAAAAACTTTGCAGGTATGAAGACTCGACAAAAACGCCAACGATTCAACTGGATAAGGTATGCTTTCTACTCAAACAGTGTCACCGCAAGTTAGTCCACAAGCCGCTTTTATGATTGCAGTGACGATTATTTTGATTATGGGTGTCACCATGATCGGCTTTGGCTGGGTGCCGCACTTATCACTTATTTTAGCCATTTGTGTGTTAATGCTGATTGGTATCAGTAAAAAAGTTAGTTTCAATGAGATGCAAGCAAAAATGGCCGAAGGTGTTGTGAGCGGCATCGGTGCTATTTATCTATTTTTCTTTATTGGACTAATGATTGCAGCTTTAATGATGTCGGGTGCGATTCCTACCTTGATGTATTATGGCTTTGAGCTGATATCTCCTAAGTTTTATTATATTTCAGCTTTTATTCTTACCTCAATTATTGGGGTGGCGCTCGGTAGTAGCTTGACCACGGTTGCAACATTAGGTGTGGCTTTTATTGGTATGAGTCACGCGTTCGATGCCAATGTTGCCATTGCTGCTGGCGCCGTCGTATCTGGCGCTTTTTTTGGCGATAAAATGTCTCCCTTATCTGATACGGGTACCATCGCTTCCTCTGTAGTCGGTATCGATTTATTTGAGCATATCCGTAATATGATGTATACCACCGCGCCGGCATGGGTAATAACGGTGCTACTTTTTTGGATACTGTCGGGCGATACCCGTACTGCAGATCTAAGCGAGGTTACGTCACTTCAATCGCAATTGATTGATAGTGGTTTGATTCAGGGTTATGCTTTATTGCCGTTTGCGGTACTTATCATACTGGCGCTATTACGTATTAATGCAATTTATACTATTATTTGCACTATAGTGGTGGCGTTATTCATCACTTATGTGCACAGTCCATTAGGTATCGAACAATTAGGCAGTTATCTATTTGCAGGCTATGCACCAGCAACTACGCTAAAGCTTGGTGAGGTAGGTGATATGTTGTCACGTGGCGGGGTTCAAAGTATGTTCTTTACCCAAACTATAGTTATTCTTGCTTTAAGTTTGGGCGGGTTATTAAAAGCATTGGGCGTTCTACCTGCTCTAATCTCCGGCATTCGTGACAAGATGGTCACCGCAGGACAAGCTATTTTTGCAGCCGCTATGACGGCATTAAGCATTAATGTTTTAATTGGCGAGCAGTATTTGAGTATTTTATTATCGGGTACGTCATTTAAGACCACATTTGAGCGGCTCAATTTGCATCCTAAAAACCTATCACGCACCATTGAAGATGCGGGTACGGTAATTAATCCATTGGTACCTTGGAGTGTCTGCGGTGTGTTTATCAGTCAAGCTTTGGACGTACCTGTCTTAGACTATTTACCCTATGCTTTCTTTTGTTATTTATCTTTAGGGCTTACTTTAGTCTTCGGATTTACTGGCATCACGATCAGTAAAGTTGACGCTATAAAATAAATTCTTATTTTATAGCTATAGTCAGCGAACTACTAAACGGTTACGGCGTTAACCTCGCTAAGCCTACATGAGTAGTGCTTGCAATCGGTTGCCTTATAACCATTTTAAACTTCTTAGACTATACATAAATTTATAGTTAGGTATTAAAATCTAAAACCCAATCCGCTACCACCACTCAGGCTCATTGTCTTCAAGCTTTTGACGTAGCTTTGCAGCGGTTCTGCGTTCAACCGTTACAGTGCTACTGGGTACTTCGCTTACAAAACGGGATACCATGTCAAAATAGCCTGAATAGCTTGATATATAATCAGGAGCAGTCAGATAAAGTTTGCTTTTGGCACGACTACACGCCACATAAAATAATTTGCGCTCCTCTTCAAGCGCTTCAAACTCTCCTGATGAGCGATGATGCGGCATCAGCCCATCGACCAAAGCATTAACAAAGACTATCGGCCACTCCAATCCTTTGGCGCTATGAATGGTTGAAATGGTTACCGCATCTTTGTCTTTTTTATCAGGTTCACTGCCTGCTGCCACCGAATCATTGGGAGGATCGAGTGCTAAATTTTCCAGAAAATTATCCAAACTTGAGTGCTCGTCTGCTAAATTTAACAATACCCTAAAGTCTTCGGCACGCTCGCGCCAGTTCTCCTCTAGGGTTTGCAGAACAGGCACATAAAATTCGAGTAACATCTCTAATATGTCACTAACACTTTCTTTATTTTCTGCCTGTAATAACACATGATATAGCTCGGTAAGATGCTCATCTTTTTTGTTTAATTTGGGGTCTAGTAGTGGGTCAAGCTGATTATTATTATCAATAATAGCGCGGGTAAGTTTAATAGCAGTCACATCGCCGACCCCTTTAAATAGCGTTAATATACGGTGCCAAGCGATGGTATCATTAGGGTTATATAATACCTTTACGAGTGCAAGCACATCTTTAATATGACGCTTTTCAATAAACTTGATACCCCCTACAACCACAAATGGAATATTACGTTTCATAAATTCGAGCTGAATATGATTGGATTGAAATGATGTTCGGCCCAATACGGCAAAATCCGTGTAGTCGTAATCAGCCTTAAGCGATAACACCGTATCAGCAATAAATTTTGCTTCTTCGGTTTCGTTACTACGGCGGCAAAAGATAGGCTTTTCACCTTCAAAAGGAGCGTCTGAAAAAAGCTCCTTTTGATACCCTAAGGTGATCTGTTCAGATAAAGCGTTCACAAATTCAAGCACAGCGGGCGAGCTGCGATAGTTTTGTTCTAGTTTGATAAGTTTGGCCTCAGGATAACTATCGCCAAACTTTAGAATGTTATGGTAGTTTGCCCCCCGAAAAGCGTAGATACTTTGATTGTCATCCCCGACAACCATTAGCGATACCTCATCAGGTTCACAGATATAATCGATAAGCTGCTTTTGCGGAATGTTTGTATCTTGATATTCATCGACCATGACGTAACGGTAGGTATCTTGAACAATTTGGCGAAAGCGAGCGTTGGTTTCTAAATGCTCAACCACTTGCGCGATGATATCGTCAAAGTCATACAAGTGATGGGCACGTTTATAGCGATCAAAATCCTTGGCAAGTTTCTCAATAGAGGGAATATGTATGACCAAATCTGGATGATCGTTGGTAATTAGATCGTGCAGCGGTATTTCTCGATTGCGAGAAGCAGACAGAAGTTCTTGAAGCTTTTTTTTACGTGGAAATGCTTGTTTTTGATTTTTACTGCTGTAACCACGCTCTTTACTAATCATATCAATGGCGTCTTCGCTATCGCTGGTATCCAAAATGGTGAATTTCGGGTTGATACCTAACAAGCCTGAATAACGGCGTAAAAGCATATTACAAAAAGAGTGAAATGTTCCGCTAGTGATGCTATTGATATCACGTCTATCCGACAAGCTATCTGATAACAGCATTTTGACACGGGACTTTATTTCGTTAGCAGCTTTGCGGGTAAAGGTCAGCAGTAGGATGTTTTCGGGATTAGCGCCATTTTCTATGAGGTAACTTGTGCGGTAAGTCAGTGTTTTTGTCTTACCAGAACCTGCGCCAGCGATTACCAATACCTTACCTGAGACAGTAGTAGCTGCTAAATACTGATTGGGATTCAGCTCTTTTTGGTAATCAATAATTAATGGGTGACCCAGGCCTGTCTGTACGCCTGATGCGCTATCTTCATTGAGATTTGAATGTTGACTAGATTCTGAGGACTTAAGAGGATGATCGTCATTGCCATTTAGATTCTCAGAGTCAGGTGTGATGAGATGGGATTCAAGCTTATTGATTGAGGCTTTTAACGCTCTTATTTTGGCCTGATCATCTGGATGCATCATTGGGTAAGTATAGTTTTCAGTCTCAAAAAGTGACGAGGTATCAGACATAAAAATTTTAATTCCTAGCGATCATATATAATGGTTTGATATGGCGTGCCTAACTATTTAACATTTATAATATTCATTAGTTTATCACTATAGGAAGTTAGGGCGTATCTTCATTTACAACTTTATAATTTATGGGATAACCAGTTTATAGGTAGAACCAGGGCTATATTTGTTTAAAACGCTATGCTAAAACCAAAAATTAGTCATAGTAAAAACCTAAAAAGACCAGATTCTCCAAAAAGTGAATCTGATCTATTAAGGTGCATTGTTTTTACAGCGTTTTGATTTTACAGCGTATTGTCTTTACAGCACATTGTCTTTATAGCTAATGGTGTGTTACCTAATTAATTTTACGAAATAATAAAATATAAGGTACGGCCATTAAATACATAATCACACTATAAACAGCAGCAGGTAGCGCGAAATCTGGAAGTATCTGAGTGGGTGAGGATGCTATTAGTCCTGATAATGCAAGCGCCATCGTACTGTTTTGAATGCCAACTTCCATGCCGATAGTTTTTGCATCAACCCAAGACAAATTAAACAGCTTAGGTATGCCAATACCAATAACAAAAAGCGCCATCAACATGGTCGCAATCATTACCGTCACCTGTCCTGATTCTTCAATCAAAAGCTCACGATTACTGACAATCGCTAAAATAACCAATATCACAAATAGTACCGAGGCAAGCTTCATAAATGTCGTGCGGTGCTTGTCAGTAAAGGTTGGTTTTTTTTCATTAATATAAATACCAAGACTTGCCGGGAGCGCGGTAATCAAAAACATCTTAATACCCATGCCGAGCAAGCTTATATTACCTGCACTAGAGCCTATAAAATGATTATAAGAAACCGTTGTAAGAATGGGCACGGTTATAATAGAGACCAAACTCATAACAGAGGTTAGAGCGACTGAGAGGGGTAAGTTGCCTTTTACGAGAGTACACAGCATATTACTGGTGACTCCGCCAGGACAGAAGCTTAATAGCATAAAGCCAAACGCTAAGACAGGATCAGGCTTGAGCAAAAGAATGAGTATAAAGGTCACAAGGGGTAAAAGTACCAATTGTGAAATAAACCCAATCATAAAAGGTTTGGGAGCCTTGATGACATATTTAATGTCAGCGACTTTCATCGATAAGCCAAGTGCGAACATGATAAATGCAAGCACAAGGGGCAACAATGCCACCGTAAGTGTGTCCATACTTAAATCCATTTAGGTATGTAAAATGATAAAAACGGATTCAAGTATAGGTAATTGAGATGCTGTAAACAAGTATTAGTTTCATGACGCTTAATCTAAAGCAGTTTATCTTAAACTAATTACTAAAGCTCTATTAATAGGAATTAAATAATGAGTGGCTGGCACGATAAGTCCATTATTAAACGACTATTACTATATATTCATTACTAGGTATAGTGATGGCTAAGTATTAATAAGTGTCATAGTGGAGTGCGCAATAGTCTCTATTTAATTGTTAATAGTTCAGTTTCATACCACATAAAAACAGCTATAACGCCAAAAACTGTCTTAACATTTGAGCAAATATCAAAGCGGCATCTAAAGGAACGGCATGCCCTAAATCTTCAATCTCGACCACTTGGCAATTGGGCAGCTGCTCAGCAATCTTGCGTTGCCAGCTTGGGGCATACAATTTTGATTGACCACCAGTAAGGATAGTGACGGGAATGTTAATAAATAGGTTAGGGGCCAGCGTTAGTTTCTGACTGAGTTTAAAACATATAGCATCTTAAAAGTTATCAAGTTTGTGAGAAGCTTTGTTCTCTCAGAGTTTGAAGCGGTCAGATAACCCAAATTAGAGCCTAAGCAAACAACTAAGCTCTAAAAGCTAATCCTTAAAACTAGGCTTTAGACTCTGGTGAATCGACGCACTCAACAACATTTAAATCAAATCCTGATAAGGCATTGAATTTAAGAGGTGTGGACAACAAGCGCATGTCGCGGACACCCAGATGACGCAGAATTTGAGCGCCCACCCCGATACTACGGTATGGCTGATTGGACAGTATAGAGACAGATTGGTTGTTTTGAGCACGCTCTAGCACTTCTCCTAAATCGACAGGTTGGTTGCTACCAATCCAGACCAAAACACCACGTTCAGACTGGCTAATCTCTTTTAATGAATTTTGTACACTCCAGCCGCTACGCCCAGTTTGATCGCGTTTGGCAGCGAACAAATCACGTAAAGGGTGAAAACCATGCACACGTACGGTGCTAATACCCTCATTTGGGTCGCCTTTAACCAACGCTAGATGCGTTTCGGTAGCGCCATACTCTTTAAATTCATATAAAGTAAACGATCCAAATTCTGTTTCAAAAGGACGTTGTCCTACCTCTTCTACAGTTTGCTCATTTGCAATACGGTAGTTTATTAAATCAGCGATAGTACCTATTTTTAGATTATGTTCGGTAGCAAACTTTTCTAGGTCATCACGGCGTGCCATGGTACCGTCAGAATTTATAATTTCAACGATAACTGCAGCAGGCTCTAAACCTGCCAAACGTGCCAAATCGCATCCCGCTTCGGTATGGCCTGCGCGGTGTAGAACACCGCCAGTTTGTGCCATAATTGGAAAGATATGACCGGGTTGTACGATGTCCTCAGGTTTGGCAGAAGAGGACACAGCTGCCTGAATAGTGCGGGCACGATCCGCAGCAGAGATACCTGTAGTAACGCCTTCTGCCGCTTCAATAGAGACTGTGAAATTCGTACTGAATTTGGCTTCGTTATTGTCGCTCATAAGTGGCAGTTCAAGCCTGCGACAACGCTCTTCTGTTAGCGTTAAACAAACCAAGCCGCGTGCATGGGTAATCATAAAGTTAATATCTTCACTGTTGACATGAGTCGCAGCTAAGATAAGATCACCTTCGTTTTCGCGGTCTTCATCATCCATCAAAATAACCATTTTACCGGCACGAATGTCATTAATAATGTCTTCAATATTACATAATTTCATAATATGCTATCTCTTTTAATGTGGAGTCTTATAGGTATTAGTGTTTAAAACAAAGTGCGATATATCAAAAGTGTTTTAAATATCAAGTATGTTAAATAGATGGTTTTAAATAAGGTGTTTTTTAAAAATTGATTTTAAACAATAAAGCGCTTAATAAATCAGTCTTTTATTTGATTTGTCGTATGTACTTTTATTGCTACGATCATTTAAGCTTAAGAAGTATAAGCATTTAAAGCAGTTAACAACGCTTTAAACGCTCTAAAATACGGTTAAAATTTTGCTGACTATTGTAACCTTAACCACGTTTAACTTCTATAGCCGCGTCCAAACAAAAGTTACAACCAAACAGAAGCCGCAGCCAATTAAACTCATTTGCTACAACTCTTAAAGAAGTATTGAAGGTTTACTTTTTTGTCGCAGACTGATCGTGTAGCCACTGCATAAACTTCAAACTATGCTGCTCACGTTGATTGTCTGCATACTGATAGAACTGTTTGCCCACTAGCGCATCAGGTAGATATTGCTGTGGGTAGAAATGATTGGGGTAATCATGAGGATAGATATAATCTTGACCGTATCCTTGAGATTTCATGAGCCCAGTTACCCCATTGCGTAGATGCAGTGGGACCGCAGACTGATCTTTTTTTGCAAGCTGCATGGCTTTGTTAATAGCCATGTAGGTACTGTTGCTTTTTGCGGAGGTCGCTAAGTACACCACAACTTGACCAAGGATGATACGCGCCTCTGGCATACCAATAGATTTTACAGAGCGCAGCGCCGCATCTGCTAATAATAATGCGTTAGGATTGGCATTACCAATATCTTCGCTGGCTAGTATGACTAAGCGTCTGGCTATAAATTCTGGCGGTTCACCAGACACCAGCATGCGCGCCATCCAATATAGTGCCGCATCAGGATCTGAACCTCGTACCGATTTGATCATGGCTGAGATAATATCGTAATGCTGATCGCCATCTTTATCGTAACGCTGTAATGTGGTTTGGGCCACGCTCGATAACAAAGCATCATCGATAACAATAGGCGACAGGCTGTGGTCAGCTGCTTGAACGGCCATCTCAAGTAAGTTAAGGGATTTTCTCGCATCACCATGTGCAAGCTTAGCTATTTGTGCCCCAGCCGTAAGCTTAATATCGAGAGTGCTTAGTACGCTATCTGTAGTCATAGCTCGATCAAGAAGACGTTGTATCTGTTCGGCATCCAAAGGTTCCAAACGATAAACTTGACAGCGTGATAATAATGCATTATTAACACTAAAAGAGGGGTTCTCCGTAGTGGCACCAATTAAAGTAATGTCACCCGATTCTACAGTGCCAAGTAAAGCGTCCTGCTGCGATTTATTAAACCGATGAATCTCATCAATAAAAACCACAGGCGCAGCAAAATCCAAACCACTTTGACCTGACTTGCCGCCTGCATCTAATACTTCACGCAGCTGTTTTACACCTGTATTTATCGCTGATAAAGGATAAAAGGGTCGACCTACCGCATCTGCCAGCAACATGGCAATAGTCGTCTTACCTATCCCAGCTTCACCATGCATAATTAGGGAAGGCAAATGGCCGTTTTCAACAAAACGGCGTATAGGTGCGCCTTTGGCCAATAGGTGCGTCTGCCCAATGACCTCATCGAGTGATTTGGGTCGTAGGCGCTGCGCTAAAGGAATATCAGTTTGCGGTTGCGAGGTGACATTCGAGGTAGTATTAAGTAGTGTTGACATAAAGAAGATTACAGCCTAAAACATAGTGAATTGCAAGCACAGTGGGTGTAGCGAGTGATAAGATTTGTAATATACAGCATATAACTACTTGCACCTTGACGGTTTAATATTCATGATTAGTAAGTAGTTCATGGTTAGTAAGTAGTTCATGAGGTTAGTCGTCCATCATGTCAATACATATATATCGTTTAATACCATTTTATGCACTTGATAAATAGGCTAAGGCGGCGTCATGCTGAGTAAATTTAAGAAGCTTATGCAATTTTTGCATTTTGGACAACTTATGCAATTTACGCAACAGCTGGGACATAATTTAGATAAAGCAGTGCTAGATAAACGGCAAATCAAATTCTCCACATTGGAATCAGAGCCTTCGCAGTGTTATGAATCCAGTGTGGCAGCTAACTTACCTAAACTATCTGAAACACCCAAACTCTCTGAAAGATCTAAGCGATATGAAGCTCCTAATAGAATCAATGTAATGAAAAATTCAGTGTTACCAAGGCTCAAACGGCCACAACGAAGCCGATCATTAACGGATGCAGAAATAGAGATGGTAACTTCTGTGTTCGGCGATCAATTAGATGTCAGCAACGTACGTCTAAAAACAGCATGGTGGGTACTTAAAGGCTATGCAGTCAGCCCAAATGGTAATATATATTTTAATGAGCAAGATTGGATCGAGGACTTTGCTAAAGTATCGCTGAGCAAGCAAGGCTGGTTAATACATGAGCTGACCCACGTTTGGCAATTGCAGCAAGGCATTAAAGTCGTACGAGGCGCCCTGTTCGACAGGCGGTATCGCTATAAGCTTAAGCATGGTAAGTCTTTTTTTAAGTATGGGATAGAGCAGCAAGCACGTATGGTGCAAGATTATTTTATTCGGCGTGAAATGGGAAAAAACTGTGAACCTTGGCAGGCGTGTATCCCTTTTTTGCAACAACAAAGACAATAGACTACCGTAGATGATGCACAAATCTGACGGCACAATTAAAAACATTTAAACCATGATTTACTGATACAGTTTTAAACATTGTTAGGTTTTAAACATTGTTAGGTTTTAAACGTTGTTATAGTACAAAATAAAAGAACAATTACCACTTAAAGGGCATCACTTATGCAGGGTAGACAAAATAATAACAATACAATGAATACCAAAGAGTCTTCAAACAGCGATCAAAATATTAACCTATCGCAATCAAAGCTATCGCAATCAAAGCTATTGCAATCAGAGCTGTCTCAGTTAATGCCGCCATCACTTAAACCAGAAATTTTATATTTTAAAAACAATATTAATAGTATGAAGTCATTTAAAGGTTTGATAATAGGGTTAAGCTTAGGGCTACTCGCTCTCTCAAGCTGCAATTCTGACCCGCAACCTGAAACAGACACGACGACTAAAATAGACGCCCAAAGCGAACCTAACATAACCGTTGATCCTAAAACTGCGGCAACTATCGAAAAATTCGAGCCCGATTTCATAAACAAAATGACGAACCTACAAGAGAGTCAACAAGCAGAGTATGAAGCGCTACAAGCTGCTGATGCGCCAGCCACGAATACGGCAACCTCTAATGCCGCTACGAGTGAAAGTGGCACAAGCGCCGATAATACGGGTGCGGATAATGCTATAGATAATAGACTAGCCAATGAAGGAGCAAGTAACAGTGAAGCAAGAGAAGGTATAAGGGAAGTGGAAAGAGAGGGTGCAAGTAATGCCCCTAAACTTGAAGCTCTTGAAGAAGTTACCTTACAAGATTTGCCACTAGCAACCAATCGCGTTATTCATGAACCTGTAATGTTGACCACAAGTGAGATGCGTAATCGTTATAATACGGCGCTTCAATCTTTGTACTTACCTGATGATGTTGAGCTACCAGCACAAGCCGTGGATACCTTACTTAATATTGCGACATTAACCCCAGGTGTGTTCTCTGATTCTGAATTAGCATACCGTTTGGCCAAAAAAACTCCGGCGTTAGCCCGACTACTCAAGCAGTACCAAATGTGGCAACGGATACAAATCGAACAATCTAATGAGCTTGAAGCTATTAAGCAAGAACTTGTCATTGCCCAAGAAAAGCAGTCTGAAGAGTTTGGTTCTTTAGCTGAGGAATTTGAGGCTAAAATCAAAGATTATGACATACAGATTGAGAAGTATGAAAAAATGCTTGAAAAGATAGATATCACTAATTAAGCACATGCCTTAGATAGCTTGCGTCCCTATATAAGTTTTATACTTATCGAACATAAAACAAAGCCCTCCATGTGGAGGGCTTTGATTAAATAATAGATTAATTAAGCGAATTTATCACATTACAACTTATCGATAAGCTATTAACGATTTTTAAGCTCAACAAAGTCACGTTTTTTCTCACCAGTATATAACTGACGCGGGCGACCTATCTTATACGGTGCACGGTTCATTTCGATCAAGTGACTAATCCAGCCTGAGGTACGTGCCAAGGCAAAGATAACCGTAAACATAGATGTTGGAATACCAATTGCTTTAAGAATGATGCCTGAATAGAAGTCAACGTTTGGATACAAATTACGTTTAACAAAGTACTCATCTTCAAGCGCTATTTTTTCAAGCTTCATAGCAAGTTCAAGTTTAGGATCACTAATACCTAGAGCACCTAAAACCTCATCACAAGTCTCTTTCATTACTTTAGCGCGCGGATCAAAGTTTTTATAAACACGGTGTCCAAAGCCCATTAGCTTCACTTCTTTGCGTTTTACTTTTTCCATGAATTCTTCGACATTTTCAACCGTGTCGATTTCATCTAGCATCTGTAAAACTGCTTCATTAGCGCCGCCGTGTGAAGGGCCCCAAAGCGCTACGATACCAGCAGCGATACAAGCATAAGGATTAGCACCAGTAGAGGCTGTTAAACGCACGGTAGACGTTGACGCATTTTGTTCATGATCAGCATGCAAGGTAAAAATCTTGTCCATAGCTTTTGCTAAAATAGGATCAACTTTATAGTCTGCATCGGATGCGTCGCCAAACATCATATATAAGAAGTTTTCAGCATAACTAAAGTCTTCACGTGGCTCGACAAAGCTTTCACCTTGAGAGTATCTATAACACATAGCAGCAAGCGTTGGGACTTTGGCGATAAGACGGGTTGCCGTCACATCTTGTACGTCTTCTTCTGAAATATCAAGACCATCGTGGTATTGAGCAGCTAATGCACCCATCACACTGATCATCATAGCCATAGGATGCGCATCGCTACCAAAACCGTCATAGATTTTGCGGATTTTTGCATCAACTTTATGATTTGCTTTGATATTTTTATAAAATTCAGTCTTTTGCTCTGCAGTTGGTAGCTCGCCATTTAATAAGGCGTAGCATACTTCCAAATACTCTGCATTATCAGCCAATTGTGCGATAGGGTAACCACGATGTAGAAGCTCGCCCTCTTCACCATTGATAAAAGTAATTTGAGATTCCACAGGCGCAGTAACTTTAAAGCCTGGATCATAAGTCCAATAACCTGCTTGCTGGAATGCTGCCACATCAATTACTGAATGACCCAAAGTTCCATGTTGAATCGGTAGCTCATATTCCTTTTCATCTACCTTTAAATATGCAGTATTGTTAGCCATAAAATCCTCTTAATTGTTGGTATAACTCTTAGTTGTTGGAATAAATCGGTAATTTTGATAAATAAGACGTCTTTGTGAATAAACATACTCTATAAAACATCTAATCTGTGCATACAAGAACCAAACATTTAAGTTTATTATTTATCGCAATTATTATTTATATCAATTAAAAATCTATAACCGATGTTAAAAAAGAATCGGTCATCAGTAAACACTATATAAGTAAAGCCTTACATTGGTAAAAATTATAAACGGTAAATACTATCATGTGTTGCACAGTTGAATATAAATAAATTCGCTAATATATTTTTTGCTAAAATTTGTAGATCAATTTATAACATCGAGATTGAACACGCGTATTTATAATTGCTTTTGACTACACGTTAATTACGGTTAGTCTTTGAAACCAGTAGTATTGATACAAGTAACAATGATGTAAATAGTTATGATGCAATTCATATAGCTATTAATAACAAGTTAAGTAGCTATGAATATTAACGAATATTTACGAGTACTATCAAATAGAAGCGGCGATTAAAATAACAGTATAAATGAATATCATACGAGAGAGATATGAAGGCATTAATAAAATCTATACTAAATTAACCTTCACTCATAGAACCCAAAACAGTGGACTTGCTTTAAGCCTAAATCTTAATCACTACTATAGATCACAAGTATATTACCAGTTAATGCATAGAATTGAAAAAACTTTCTATAGTTAATACGTCAATTTAGAGACTTAGAAAGTTGTATTGATAAATAATTGTACCTATTGAAGTAGCAACAAAATCAATAGTAGTTTTTGCACTCAGTTATTAAATTGCTTAATTGCATGAACCGTGATGATAAAAATTTGTGTATACATTGCATCTTTAAAGTCTTTATTAGGTATTTTATTTGTAATTAATAAAAACAAACCCTATAATTATAAAGTTATAGATGCTGACTAGTTCTATTACCAAAACTTTAATAGCTGGAATTAAATAGCTGTATTAACAAATCGTTAATTTGAAAAAATCGAAATGTTATTATGATCTCATACTTTTTTCAAATATTAATATAATTCTTAACTGGTTTAAGAGAACGATGCTTATGTTAAAGGTTTTTTTAAGTTATAGAATTTTTGAGTTATAGAAATAGTCGCCAACGCGTTTCAAGTTTTCATTATTTTTAAGCTAACATTAAGCTTTCTACAATTTAATTTCCTGCAATTAAGGTGTACCGCAATATGGATATCTATTATTGTATTGGCACTTAATGTATTGGCACTTATTGTATTGGCACTTATTGTATTGCAACATTGCTAAGATATTTATTCTTAAGGATTTAATATCTGGTACTAGGACATTCATACTTGGATATTAATAGTAGGATATTAATAATAGGATATCAGTAATAGATACCTAAATAGTAGAAACCTTAAAAACTGCAACCTTAAAATTTGAATGAAAAACTTGACGATACTTAAGAGTTTAATCGATAGCGTCAGCCCTAGCATCAAATCTGAATACTCTATAGCTAGTTCGATAACTGGTATATTCAAATAACTGGTATAATAAATACTATAGAGCACTGTAAGCTTTACAGTTTGGCTAATCTGAATTTAGCCAGTTAGCTACTCCTTAACTTATCCGTCTCATGAACGTTTGAACAATAACTTGTACAGTAAAGCATGAGTGCAAGTATTGTCGTTAGCATGAGTGACAACCGCAAAAGGACGCCCGCTGTGAAAAGCAACCGACCGATAAATCTGCCCCTTAGCCAAGTGATTAGCGTAAATAGCTCACCTACGGCAAGAGCTTCTATTATGCACCGAATTTCGGGAATTATTTTATTTATTCTTATTCCTGTTCTATTGTGGTTATTGCAGACCTCTTTATATTCACCCCATCATTTTGCTGCTATTTTTGACAATATTGCGTTACGATTTATTGTTTGGATCTTTGTTGCAGCAACTGCTTACCATTTTGTTATGGGTATAAAGCATTTATTAGCTGATATGGGTTTTAACGAAGAGCTTAAGTCTGGTAGAACAGCTTCAATAGTGTGTTTTGTAATTGCCGCTATATTGATAGTGCTATCATTTATATGGGTGATGTTGTAATGAAAAATGATTCTGGAACTAAAAGCGCGACAGGTCTAACTGGCACAGGGACACGTGATTGGATGATGCAGCGAATCAGTGCTGTCATTCTAGCGGTATATACTGTGGTACTGGTTGGCTTCTTTTTATTAAATGGCGCTGTTGGCTATGAGCAATGGGTAGGCTTTATCATGAGCATGCCTATGCGTATATTTAGTTTGTTGGCAATTGTTGCTTTGGCAGCACACGCTTGGGTCGGTATGTGGACGGTGATTACTGATTATGTCAAAACCACAGGACTGCGCATCGTACTACAGACGGCTATGATTATCGCAATTGTAGTTTACCTATTTTGGGGCATTATGATTTTTTGGGGTCGTGGTATCGGTATTATGTAATGACTTAAATGTCATTTGATAACTGACTTATTAAAAGTGATAGGTTAAATAGATAGCTTGAATAGAATAAATAGTTTGAATAAATAGATGAACTAAATGATATTTTAAAAAGACCTTTCTATTGACTAACGTATGATTAACGAACGTATGTTTCACAATCTATCTTACTTAAAGTCATAAGATACCTACCCAAAGTGCTTATATAAGCCAACTGGTAATGAAAGCTGTATTTAACACTGATTTATACTATTAACCTAGTTTGTTTTTATTAATCTTGTTTGTTCTTATTAACTCAGGCTATTAGCAGAGTAGTAATTATAAATATACGGCTAATAAAATCTAATATACAGTGATTTTATATATGCATCGCCAGCTAAAATAACGAATAACGTATTCATTAGGAAAACGTAATGGCAACTAGACAAGACAACACAATTAGTAATATCAAAACTCTAAATTACGACTCAGTTATCGTAGGTGGTGGCGGTTCTGGTATGCGCGCTGCACTCCAGCTTGCAGAAGGCGGTATGAAAGTCGCTGTAATAACCAAAGTATTCCCAACACGTTCTCACACCGTTGCAGCTCAAGGTGGTATTGGAGCAAGCCTGGGTAATATGAGTGATGATAACTGGCACTTTCACTTTTACGATACCGTTAAAGGGTCTGACTGGTTAGGTGATCAAGACGCAATCGAATATATGTGCCGTGAAGCACCCAAGGTTGTATACGAGCTAGAGCATATGGGTATGCCATTTGATAGAAACCCAGATGGGACTATCTATCAGCGTCCTTTTGGGGGTCACACCTCAAATTACGGTGAAAAAGCAGTTCAACGTGCTTGTGCTGCCGCTGACCGTACTGGGCACGCTTTGCTTCATACGCTATATCAAAAAAATCTTGAAAAAGGTACTGAGTTCTTTGTTGAGTGGATTGCACTAGATCTTATTAAAGATGAAGATGGTAATATCAATGGTGTGGTGGCAACTGAACAAGAAACAGGAACAGTCGCTGTATTCCAAGCCACAAATACAGTACTAGCTACTGGTGGCGCTGGCCGTATCTTCTCAGCTTCAACTAACGCTTACATCAATACAGGTGATGGCTTAGGCATGGCAGTACGTGCAGGTATTCCTCTGCAAGATATGGAATTCTGGCAATTCCACCCTACCGGTGTATTTGGCGCTGGTGTTTTATTAACGGAAGGTTGCCGCGGTGAAGGCGCTATCTTACGTAACAAAGATGGTGAAGCCTTTATGGAGCGTTATGCTCCTACTGTAAAAGACTTAGCACCTCGTGATTTGGTATCACGCTCAATGGACCAAGAGATTAAAGAAGGTCGTGGCTGTGGGCCAAATGCTGATCACATCGTAATGGACATGACCCATTTAGGTGTTGATACTATTATGAAGCGTTTGCCGTCTGTATTTGAGATTGGTAAAAACTTTGCTAACGTCGACATCACAAAAGAGCCAATTCCAGTAATTCCAACCATTCACTATATGATGGGCGGTATTCCAACTACTATCCACGGTCAAGTCATCGTACCTGATCTTGATGGTGAGGTGGATGAAGAAGGGTTATACGTTGATAGTAAGATCGTAAAAGGTCTTTATGCAATTGGTGAGTGTGCGTGCGTGAGTGTGCATGGGGCAAATCGATTGGGTACGAACTCATTACTTGATTTGGTTGTCTTTGGGCGCGCTGCAGGTAAGCATATTATAGATAGCTTTAGTGAAACAGATCACAGCTACCATCCTATGGACCCTCGCGTTTTAGACTTTACTGTGGGGCGTTTAAATAAGCTACAGCAATCAACATCAGGTCATAATGCTCAAGACGTTGCTGATGAGATACGCGCGCTTATGCAAAAGCATGCCAGTGTTTTCCGTACGCAAGAGCTTATGGATGAAGGCGTTGAAAAACTTTTAGCTCTACAAGAGAAGGTTGATAACATTTACTTAGCTGACAAATCGCAAGTGTTTAATACCGCACGTATTGAAGCATTAGAAGTTGCTAACTTGTATGAAGTTGCTAAAGCGACAATGTTATCTGCTGCAAACCGTCATGAGTGCCGCGGTGCTCACACCGTACTTGATTATGATCGCCCAGAAGATGACGCTATCGCTCCAAATGGTCGTAACGATCACGAGTGGATGAAGCATACGCTATGGTATTCAGAAACTAACAAAATCATTTATAAACCGGTTCGTAAAGTACCATTAACGGTTGATTACGTTGAGCCAAAAGTTCGCGTTTACTAATTTTCATTTCTAAATAGTGTACGTTTGAAGAGTGTACGTTTAAAGATAGCCGTTTTAAGATTAAAGGGTTGCTACCCAGTAAGTAAGCATTGCAATATATATTGATGTTAATTTTTATTTAATTTAAATTTGTAAAGCTGTTTTAATAGGACTCGCTTTAATGCGTTTGTTAAAACAGCTCTACACCGTGTGGAGTTAGCACTATGAGCCGAGGTACTCGCACCATTGAGTTGTACCGCTACGACCCTGATAAGGACGCAGCCCCTTACATGCAAACTTATACGATTGAGCTTTTAGAGTCAGATCGTATGTTGCTAGATGTTTTATTACGTTTGAAAAAACAAGATGAGACGATCACATTCAGACGCTCTTGCCGTGAAGGCATTTGCGGTTCAGATGGCATGAACATTAATGGTAAGAATGGATTGGCATGTTTGATAAATATGAACACATTGCCAGAAAAGATTATCATTCGACCATTACCAGGTTTGCCTGTGGTACGTGATCTAGTTGTCGATATGAATCAGTTTTATGAGCAATATGAAAAAGTGCATCCATACTTACTCAATGATCAGCCTGCACCACCTACTGAGCGTCTACAGTCCCCTGAGGATCGTGAAAAGCTAAATGGGCTTTACGAGTGTATTTTATGTGCTTGTTGTTCAACCAGCTGCCCATCGTTCTGGTGGAATCCTGATAAGTTCTTAGGACCTTCTGCATTACTCAATGCGTATCGCTTTGTAGCCGATAGCCGAGATACTGATACTCAAGCGCGTTTAGCGCGTATGGATGATCCATATAGTCTATTCCGTTGCCGTGGTATCATGAACTGTGTTGCTGTATGTCCAAAAGGTCTTAACCCGACTCGTGCCATTGGTCACTTACGCAATTTGCTTCTTGAGCAAGCGGGCTAAGTCGCAGTAATTTTTTATACAAATGGCTACATAAGATATTGATAATTTAATAAAATTAGATTTAAGCGATATTTTATTGAGCTACTGTCTAAGCCTACGGTATTAGTATTTTAACTAGTTATTAAATTACGTGAATACCACAGACCTCTATTTGTTGATAGAGGTCTTTTTTTGTTAAAATGACATTTAAATAATAACCGCAATTTATAATATGAATGCTCACTATTAAACAAACTAACACAGAATTTTATGGTTCCATGTTACTCTGTTTGAGTGAGCAAGTGTGTTCCGGAATTAAACACAATTTTTTATTAATATCGTTAACTTTACCGTGTTAGCCAATTTAATTTTAAGTCTGAACTTATAAGTCATATGGCACGTTTAATGCATACTTATTAGACGATACTTATAACAACAGTAAGTTTTTATATTAAGCATAAACATTTAAAGTGATAATACGTGAAATTAATTTGTTTAAATTAACCTGCTCGAAGCAGTGGCTATAAAAGCTAAGTTTATAAAAGCTGGTTATAATAAAACTGCGGTTTAAACTAAGTAAGGTTAAAGTTTATATAAAGTTAACGTTTAGTGCTTAATAGCGGTATACATTCTATTCATATGCGCTCGACTAAATATAAAAAGTAAATTGAGAAAATAAATAGCAACTCTATACAATTAAAACTATCCATAGCAACTGATAATCTCGTTTTGATTTAATTGACTCTAATTAATTGAACTTAAATATAAATAAGAAATGACTATGAATACTATGACTAATAATGATGCTTTGAATGCAGCCAATACAACAGAACTTGCAGGCGATAATGCAAGCTATATTGAGTCATTATATGAACAATATCTTCAAAATCCTGATAGTGTGGATTCAGATTGGCAAGCTTATTTTAAAGAATATGAAACCGCCAATGATGCTTTACATCACAAAATTCAGGATCAGTTTTTATTATTAGCCCGCAATCAAACAGCGAATAAAGGCGTAGCAAGTCCAGCTAGTGATAGCGCTGCTTCAGATGCCAATTGTCTCGACCCACGACATATGGGAGTACAGAAACTTATTTCTGCCTATCGTCGCCGTGGTCACCGCCGCGCTAAGCTAGATCCACTACAGCTGCATCCTCGTGCACCTATTGAAGACTTAACTCTTGAGTATCACGGGCTATCAGAGGATGATTTAAATACGGTATTCTCTACCAGTGATTTTAATATGGGTAAATCCGAAGCCCCACTTAGAGAAATCATCGAAACGCTAAATAGAGTGTATTGTCGTCATATCGGCCTTGAATATATGCATGTAACAACCAGTACTGAAAAGCGCTGGTTTGAAGAATACATGGAAAGCGATCTTGGCTATATAAAGTTTGACGATGAAAAAAGAAAGATGATTCTTGAGCGTCTAACCGCTGCAGAAGGTCTTGAGAAATATTTAGCACGTAAATATACAGGGGTTAAGCGTTTCGGTTTGGAAGGGGGTGAAAGCTTCATTCCGGCTGTCCATGAAATCATCCAACGTGCTGGTGGTTACGGTACTAAAGAGATGGTAATTGGCATGGCTCACCGGGGTCGCCTAAACTTACTCGTGAATATTTTAGGTAAAAATCCAGCCGACCTGTTTGATGAGTTTGATGGTAAGGTAATACCTGAAAAAGGGTCTGGTGATGTTAAATATCATAATGGTTACTCATCAAATGTAATGACGCCAGGCGGAGAAGCACATTTAGCATTAGCTTTTAACCCATCGCATCTTGAAATTGTATCTCCAGTATTAGAAGGATCAGTTCGTGCCCGCCAAGTACGCCGTAATGATACCGATGGTAATTTGGTATTACCCTTAGTGGTACATGGTGATGCAGCAATAGCTGCACAGGGTGTGGTTCAAGAAACTTTCCAGATGTCGCAAACACGAGCATACACAACTGGTGGTACGGTGCATTTAGTCATTAACAACCAAGTTGGCTTCACGACCAGCCGTCAAGAAGATGCTCGCTCTACCGAATATTGTACTGATATTGCCAAAATGGTTCATGCGCCTATCATTCACGTTAATGGCGATGATCCAGAAGCGGTGGTGTTTGCAGCACAAATGGCACTCGACTATCGCCATAAGTTCCATAAAGACATCGTCATTGACTTATTCTGTTATCGCCGTAATGGTCATAACGAAGCCGATGAACCTTCAGCGACGCAGCCTTTAATGTATGCTGTTATTAAGAAGCTGCCTACGACACGCACTCAGTATGCCCAAAAGCTTCTTAATGAAGGCGTTATTTCAGAAGGCTATGATAAAACCCTTGAAAATGATTATCGTGAAGCGTTGGATGATGGTGAGTATGTAGCAAACTCATTGGTTCGAGATCCAAACGAAAAGTTATATATTGACTGGAGTCCATATCTAGGTCATGACTTAGAAGATGATTGGGATACTAGCGTCGATATCGAAAAGCTTAAAGAATATGGACGTAAAATGGCGCAAATGCCAGAGGGATTTACCTTACAGCGTCAAGTTAAAAAAGTGGTTGAACAGCGTTTGGCAATGCAAACAGGCGAAGAGCCTTTAAACTGGGGTGCTGCTGAAACCTTAGCGTATGCCTCATTGGTCGACGAGAACGTACTGGTTCGTATTACAGGTGAAGATGTTGGCCGTGGTACCTTCTCGCATCGCCATTCTGAGATCTATAATGTTACTAATGGTGAGATGTATGTGCCGCTAGCACACATTGATGAGAACCAAGCCCGCTACGCAATTTATAACTCATTATTATCAGAAGAAGCCGTATTGGCATTCGAGTATGGCTATGCGACAACCGTACCTAACGCATTGATTGTATGGGAGGCTCAATTTGGTGACTTCGTAAATGGCGCACAGGTTGTTATTGACCAATTTATCTCTAGTGGTGAGACTAAATGGCAACGTGTATGTGGATTGACCATGCTACTTCCTCATGGTTTTGAAGGTCAAGGCCCTGAGCATTCGTCTGCGCGATTAGAGCGCTTTTTGCAGCTTTGTGCTGAAGACAATATGCAAGTAATCACACCAACTACGCCCGCGCAAATATTCCACGTATTACGCCGTCAAGCAATCCGTCCTAGCCGAGTACCGTTAGTGGTCATGTCGCCTAAGAGTCTATTGCGTCATAAGCTTGCAACCTCAGAGCTTGAAGAATTGGCAAACGGCAAGTTTGAAACCGTATTGCCAGAGTTTGATCAATTAGATAATGACAAAGTCACTCGTGTTGTACTGTGTGGCGGTAAGGTCTATTACGATCTACTTGAGCAGCGCCGCGCACTTGAGCTTAATCATGTGGCTATTGTTCGTATTGAGCAGCTCTATCCTCTACCTGAACAAAGAATGGTAGAAGAGATCCAAAAATACGCTAATCTTAAAGAGATCGTTTGGTGTCAAGAAGAGCCGTTAAACCAAGGTGCTTGGTATTACCTAGCACCGCATATGTTCCGTATCTTTGGTCCACGTGAAGATGAACCTCGGGTAACGAAGGCGCATGTTGTTGATCCTGTTGCACGTCCTGCATCTGCGGCACCTGCTACAGGCTTACCTGCTATCCATCAGCGTCAACAACGAGAGCTGATTGCTAAAGGTCTTGGTGTTGAAGTTGATCAATTAACCTAATAGGTTTATGGAAATCTTTAGAATATGCATACTAACTAAGACAGACTTTGTTGAATTAAAATTCATATAGAAGAAACTTTTTTAAACCATACAACTTATTATGTAATGAATAAAATACGTTAATAAAATAATGTTGTTTATTAAAAATATAATAAATAGTTTATAACTCAAATTTTTTACCTAATACTTAATATTAAAAATAGGAGCAGTTCCCATGGCAGAGATTAAAGCGCCCGTATTCCCAGAATCAGTTGCTGATGGTACGATTGTCGAATGGCATTATAGCGAAGGCGATCAAGTTAATCGCGACGATATCCTAGCCGAAATTGAAACAGATAAAGTTGTGCTAGAAGTAGTCGCCCCAGATGATGGTGTGTTATCAAAAATTTTTAAACAAGTAGACGATACTGTCCTTTCTGATGAGGTTATCGGTGAGTTTGAAGCAGGAGCTTCAGGTAACTCAGGGGATGATTCATCAAATGAAGATGCTAATGACAAAGAAAGTACTTCTGAGCAAAGCACTTCTAAAGAAGAGCAATCAGCTGAAGGCGGTGAGCCCAAAAAAGCCCCAGTTGAAGAAAAAGACCATAAAGATCAAAGCCCAGCGGTACGTAAAGCAGCTAAAGAATCTGGTGTTGATCCAAGTAATGTTGAAGGCTCGGGCCGTGGTGGACGTGTTACCAAACAAGACATGGCAAATCCTAACTTAAAAGCGGACAGCTCTATCAAGTCTGATAGTGGACGCCCAGTGGCTGAATCTGTAGGCGAGCGTACTGAAAAACGTGTTCCGATGACGCGTCTGCGTAAGACCGTTGCTAATCGTTTGTTATCGGCAACACAAGAAACTGCCATGTTAACTACCTTTAATGAAGTTAATATGAAGCCGTTAATGGATCTACGATCTCAGTATAAAGATCAGTTTGAGAAGCGTCATGGCACACGTTTGGGCTTTATGTCTCTATTCATTAAAGCGGCAACAGAAGCACTTAAACGCTTCCCAGCAGTTAATGCTTCAATCGATGGAGATGATATTGTTTATCACGGTTACTATGATGTCGGTGTTGCAGTATCTTCAGATCGTGGCCTGGTAGTACCGGTACTACGCGATACAGACCGTATGAGCATGGCAGATATAGAGAGTGGTATACGCGAATATGCTGGTAAAGCCCGTGATGGTAAGCTGTCGCTGCAAGAAATGACAGGCGGTACGTTCACTATTACTAATGGCGGCGTCTTTGGTTCATTGATGTCTACGCCTATTTTGAATCCACCACAAACCGCTATTTTAGGTATGCATGCCATCAATGATCGCCCTATGGCAGTGGATGGTGAGGTGAAGATTCTACCTATGATGTACCTTGCATTGTCTTACGACCATCGAATGATTGATGGTAAAGACGCGGTTCAGTTCTTAGTAACTATTAAAGAGCTGGTAGAAGACCCAGCTAGACTACTCCTAGATCTTTAATTAAATAGGCTTGCGTCAGAGTAAATTTGACGCAAGCTTTTTAGTTTAGCTTTAGGTTTAGTGTTTTAGGATTAGTATTAAAGTTAATCAAGATTAAATATAGCGTATCGTGCTTAATAATAAGTTTGAATATATAGCACATTGAACCCTATTACTTTAATCCATTCATATAAATAATTATAAATATAATAGCTTTTAACATTCATCTATTAAAAGACAGGATATATTATGAAAGACAATTATGATTTAGTGGTCATCGGTGGTGGTCCTGGCGGTTATGAAGCCGCTATCCGCGCAGGTCAATTAGGTATGAGCGTGGCTTGTATCGAGAAACGAGTTTATAAAGGTGAGCCTGCACTTGGCGGTACTTGCTTAAACGTTGGTTGTATACCTTCTAAAGCATTGTTAGATTCGTCTCATCGTTACGAAGCTACCAGACATGAGCTTGAAGAACATGGTATCACTACTGGCGATGTTGAAATAGATGTGCCAAAAATGATTGAACGTAAAGAAAGCGTTGTAAAACAACTTACTGGCGGCGTTGCCATGCTATTAAAAGGTAATGGCGTTGAATGGTTACAAGGCTGGGGTACTCTAATCGACGGTAAAGGCGACGATAAAAAAATTAAGTTTACCGCTTTAGAAGATGAATCAGAGTCTACCATTACAGCAAAAAATGTTATCTTAGCATCAGGCTCTGTGCCTATCGATATTCCTGTGGCTCCAGTCAACAACGAAGAAGGTATTATCGTTGATTCAACAGGTGCTTTAGATTTCACTGAAACGCCTAAGCGTTTAGGTGTCATCGGTGCTGGCGTTATCGGTCTAGAGTTAGGTTCAGTATGGCGTCGTTTAGGTGCTGAGGTTGTCATCTATGAAGCACTTCCTGAATTTTTAGCAGCTGCTGATAATGACATCGCTAAAGAGGCGAGTAAGCTATTAAAGAAACAAGGATTAGATATCCGTGTCGATACGAAAGTAACCAATGCAGAAGTCAAAGATGGTGAAGTTGTCGTCACTAGTGAAAAAGGTGGCGAGTCATCTGATGAAACCTTTGATAAGCTTATTGTCTGTGTAGGACGCCGTGCGTATTCTGAAAAACTACTTGGTGAGGATAGCGGAGTACAGTTAACAGAACGTGGATTAGTCGATGTAGACAAACAGTGTAAAACTAATTTGGATGGTGTGTACGCTATTGGTGATCTAGTGCGTGGTCCTATGCTTGCGCATAAAGCTATGGAAGAGGGCATGATGGCTGTTGAGCGTATTCATGGCGAGAAAGCACAAGTAAATTACGACACAATTATCAATGTCATTTATACGCACCCTGAAATTGCATGGGTGGGTTTAACCGAGCAAGAAGCCAAGGAAGAAGGCTACGACGTTAAGACAGGTTCATTCAACTTAGCAGCCAATGGACGCGCATTGGCACAAAGTGAAGGCCAAGGTTCAATTAAAGTCGTCGCTGATGCTAAAACGGATCGTTTACTGGGTATGCATGCCATTAGCGCAGGCGCAGGCGATATCGTTCACCAAGGCATGATAGCCATGGAGTTTGTGTCAAGCGTAGAAGACTTGCAGCTGATGACTTTTGCTCACCCAACGATTAGTGAAGCTGTACATGAAGCAGCTTTATCAGCTGATGGGCGTGCTATTCATGCTATACAACGTAAAAAACGTAACAAGAAATAAGCTAAAACTAAATAAGCTAAAACTAAATAAGCTTAACTATAGCTATATAGGATCTTGTTTAAATAACAGCTGGTGTTTGGTTAACTAAGAGTAATAGGTATACCAAACACCGGTCTTATAACTTGAAATAAAAAAAACTAAAGGATAACTTTATGAATTTACACGAGTATCAAGCAAAATTATTGCTGGAGAGCTATGGACTGCCTATTCAAAAAGGTATTATTGCGTATAGCGGTGATGAAGCTGCTCAAGCGTTCGATAAGACGCCGACCGATGTAGCGGTAATTAAAGCACAGGTTCATGCTGGTGGCCGCGGTAAAGCTGGTGGTGTAAAGCTTGCGAAAACACGTGAAGAGGCCAAAGAAATAGCAGATGCTCTAATCGGAACGAATCTCGTTACTTACCAAACAGACAGTGAAGGTCAGCCAGTAAACTTTGTATTAGTGGCAGAAGATATGTATCCGGTACAAAATGAATTGTATCTTGGCGCTGTTGTAGACCGCTCTACACGCCGTGTTACGTTTATGGCATCTACAGAAGGTGGTGTTGAGATTGAAAAAGTTGCAGAAGAAACACCAGATAAGATATTTAGCATTACCGTAGATCCTTTAGTTGGATTAATGCCTTTCCAAGCACGTGAAGTGGGTTTCAAGCTTGGTCTTGAAGGCAAACAAATCAATCAGTTCGTAAAATTGATGACAGGTGCTTATCAAGCCTTTATCGAAAATGATTTTGAAATGATCGAAATCAACCCATTGGCTATTAGAGAAAATGGTGAACTTGCTTGCGTTGATGGCAAGATTGGGGTGGATTCAAATGCACTATTTCGTCAGCCAAAAATCGCTGAGTTACATGATCCCTCACAGGAAAATGAGCGTGAGCTAAAAGCTGCTGAATTTGACCTAAACTATGTTGCTCTAGAGGGTAATATTGGTTGTATGGTAAATGGTGCTGGTCTTGCGATGGCAACTATGGACATCATCAAACTATATGGTGGTAAACCTGCAAACTTCCTAGACGTTGGTGGCGGCGCAACTAAAGAGCGCGTTGTTGAAGCGTTCAAAATCATACTAGAAGATGATAGCGTTAAAGGGGTTCTAATCAATATCTTTGGTGGTATTGTACGTTGTGACATGATTGCCGAAGCCATTATTGCTGCGGTAAAGGAGGTGAATGTAACGGTACCTGTCGTGGTTCGCTTAGAAGGTAATAATGCTGAATTGGGTGCAAAACTATTAGATGAGTCTGATGTTGAAGTTATTTCTGCCCAGGGTTTGGCTGGTGCTGCACAAAAAATCGTTGATGCAGTTACTGCTTAATCATATTTATAGTATTTAATTTTAATAACCTTATAAGTAAATAACCTAATAAAATAGGTAACCAAAATTCGGAGTAAATAATGAGTGTATTAATCGATAAAGATACCAAAGTATTGGTACAAGGATTTACCGGTAAAAATGGTACGTTCCATTCTGAACAAGCCATTGAATATGGTACCAAAGTGGTTGGCGGTGTCACCCCTGGTAAAGGTGGTCAAACACATTTAGGTCTGCCTGTATTTAACACCATGGCAGAAGCTATGGAAGCGACTAACGCTGACGCGTCTGTAATTTATGTTCCTGCCCCTTTTGTTCTTGATTCTATTATCGAAGCTGTCGATGCTGGTATTAAGCTAATTGTTGTGATCACCGAAGGTGTACCGACATTAGATATGCTTAAAGCGAAGCGTTATATTGAACAAGCGGGTGATGTCAAAATGGTAGGTCCAAACTGCCCTGGCGTGATTACACCAGGCGAGTGTAAAATTGGAATCATGCCAGGACATATCCATATGCCAGGTAAAGTAGGCGTCATTTCACGCTCTGGTACATTGACGTATGAAGCGGTGGCTCAAACCACTAAGCTTGGCTTTGGTCAGTCTACCTGTATCGGTATTGGTGGTGATCCTATCCCAGGTATGAACCAAATCGATTGCTTAAAAATGTTCCAAGATGATCCACAAACCGAGGCAATTGTACTTATTGGTGAGATTGGTGGTACCGCAGAAGAAGAAGCTGCCGCTTATATCAAAGACCATGTTACTAAGCCAGTTATTGGTTATATTGCTGGTGTGACTGCACCTAAAGGCAAACGTATGGGCCATGCAGGCGCAATTATCTCTGGTGGTAAAGGTACTGCTGAAGAGAAATTTAAAGCGTTTGACGATGCTGGCGTTGCGTATACCCGTGACCCTGCTAAAATCGGTGAAAAAGTTAAAGAAGTAACAGGATGGTAAATTACCAAGAGCGCTTAATCAAACGCTGGTTAAAAAACCTGCCAGCACGCGCTCAAAATTTGTATATTTAATACACTAGTGTCATTTGGTATTTAGTATGATAAAGAGCATCCTACGGGGTGCTCTTTTTTTATGACTTATATTAGGGACAGACCTTAGTATTAGTTGCTACAATAAGTCTATTAACTGGCATATCACACTTACTAAAACAAGAAACATACGATTATGAATAATACCCAAGTTACCCACGCTGTTATACCTGTTGCAGGATTTGGAACCCGCATGTTACCGCTGTCTAAGTCAGTACCAAAAGAGCTATTACCTCTTGGTAATCGACCTGCTATTCATTACGTCATCGAAGAGGCTATCGCTGCGGGGATCAAAAACATCGTGTTAATAGGGCATGCTCAAAAAAGCGCCATAGAAAACTATCTTGACCTTAATGCAGAGCTTGATACTCAGCTCAGACAAAAAGGTAAAGATGATCTTGCAGATAGCTTGAACTGGTTACCAGAAGATGTTTCTGTCTCTATGATACGTCAAGGTAAAGCGCTGGGTCTGGGTCATGCTGTGCTTAAAGCTAAGCCTATTGTTGGTGATCATCCGTTTGCTGTCTTATTACCAGATGTGGTGATTGACCCTTTTACGACCAATATGGAAAAAGATAACTTGGCGTATATGATGCAAGCGTTTAAAACCTCTCAACACTCGCAGATCTTAGTGAGTCAGGTAGCTGATGCTGATGTGCATAAATATGGTATCGCCAAACTTAAAGAATCGGAACAATTGTCTGATGTAGCAGGTGATAAGAACCACCATTTTGCAGTTGATGGCTTTGTTGAAAAGCCTTCGTTTGAGGATGCCCCTTCTAATCTTGCTGTGGTTGGTAGATACGTATTTACTGCAGATATTTTTGAATATTTGGCCAAAACCAAACCTTCGGTCGGTGGAGAGATTCAGCTTACAGATGCTATTGACGCATTAATCAGTACTCAAGGCGTTGATGTGACCACCATGCTTGGAGATAGCTTTGATGCAGGCAATATGACCAGTTATATGCAGGCATTTATTTATTTTGCGCAGCACATTCTGGATCAGTCCTAAGTAAAAACGTAGAGTCAAGTAAGCATATAAAGACAAGTAAGAGCGTAAAGACAAATTAGAACGCTAAGATAAGTAAGTACAATGAGTGCTTATTTTATAATCATCGCATCGCCATCATAAGTATGCAGGTTATGCATCAGATCTGTTAATAGGTTACAACCATGTCACTCGCTTCATATCATAAAGAGATAACGTCAGATACGACCTTGCCGAATCAATTACCAGCGTGGAAGCAATTAGAGCAGCTAGCACAAAGACGCTGGTCGCTAACGCAGCTGTTTGCCAATGACAAAAATCGCGCGCAGCAGTTTGGCTGCGATACCCAAGGTATTTATTTTGATTATTCTAAGCAGTGTATGGACAGTGAGGTTAAGAGGGCACTTATTGACTTGGCATCAGCGTGTGGTCTGCCGCAGCGAATTTCAGCATTATTTAATGGGGATAAGGTCAATACCAGTGAGAATCGTGCGGCGCTACATATGGCATTACGATTTCCCAAAGATGCCACGCTTTTTGTAGATGGTCAAGATATGGTTAGCGAAGTTCATGCCAGTTTGACCAAAGCGGCAAATCTAGTTGAGCGCATACGTAGCGGCGTGTGGCGTGGCTACTCTGGTAAGGCCATAACGGATGTTGTTAATATAGGGGTGGGTGGTTCAGATTTAGGACCGCTAATGGCAAATGCCGCTTTAGACGAATGGGCAGATAGCGACATACGCGTTCATTTTGTATCGAACATGGATGGTACACAGTTAGGCAGCTTACTTGAACATCTTAATCCTGAAACGACATTATTTATTATCTCGTCTAAATCATTTGGTACCGTCGATACGTTATCAAATGCACAAACAGCTAGGGTTTGGTTGTCCATGACTGGTGCCAGTCAATCCACTCTATTACGGCGCCATTTTATAGGTATTTCTGCTAATCCTGATAAGGTGAGCGAGTGGGGTATTGTTGAACAACACCAACTAAAGCTATGGGACTGGGTAGGGGGCAGGTTCTCAATGTGGTCTTCTATTGGACTGGCAGTTGCTATCCGTATCGGCATGCCAAGATTTTATGAGATGCTGGCGGGTGCTCACGAGATGGACACCCATTTTCAAACCGCTGATTTTGAGAGTAATTTACCGGTATTATTAGGACTTATAGGTGTTTGGAATAGTAGCTTTTTAAATATAAATGCGCATACCGTTTTACCCTATGATGGAAGGCTAAAATACTTACCAAGCTATTTAACCCAGCTTGAGATGGAGAGTAATGGTAAGTCGGTTACCCACACCGGCCAGCCTGTTGCTTATGCAACCTCACCTATCCTATGGGGCGAGATTGGATCAAATGCGCAGCATGCCTTTTATCAGCTACTACACCAAGGCACTCAAAGAGTCTCTTGTGATTTTATCGCGTGCGTCAATTATTACGAAGATGCAGGTGCCAATGAGCTCAAACATCAGCATGCGCTGTCTCTAGCGAATTGTTTGGCTCAAAGCCGAGTATTGGCGTTTGGTAATGATGCCTTAGCGTCTAAGCCGAATGAACCTAAATTAGACATCGATAAATTCAAACGTTATCGAGGCAACCAGCCCTCGACAACAATTTTACTGGATGAGCTAACGCCCAAAAGCTTTGGCGCACTCATAGCGCTATACGAACATAAAGTGTATGTGATGGCCAGTCTATGGGATATTAATCCATTTGACCAATGGGGGGTTGAAATGGGTAAGAAAGTTGCTGATGAAGTATTTAAATATATATCGTTAAATAGTTCATCTTACGCTCATAATACGGATAGCACATCTGAAACAAAGGATAACGTCGAATCTGTGCCTTCTGAAATTAATATATTAGATGGTTCTACTCAAGCATTAATCAATCATATCAATAAGGTATAGTCTAACCACTTTTAAGATTAATGAATTTGATTGAATGACTTGATTTGATGATTTGATGATTTGATATAAGGGCTAGGTTGATTGACTGAGTTGATCGGCTCAATTGATCGGCTCAGTTGATTGATTAGGTTAAATGACTATACAAACAATACTGACTCCCAATCAAAATAATAGTTGTCACGAAATCAATAACTATTCTAAGGTCTTACACAGTGCTGTAAGGCCTTTTTTTGATATTCTTATTCTGCCTTTACTTTTTCTAACTCTTAATCTAGCCATAAAAGCAGCTGACTTTTTATTTAAGCCGCTGGCTACGCTGATGATAGATAGTACATAGCTTACACGCCAAAATGATGCATTTTATCGCCGCTTAAATCATGCTTGATTTAAGCTTTCTTTTGGCAAGTAGACGTTTTGTGAACGCTGGGTAAGCTTGATAGCTCAGGCAATTGACTCATATACTAGCGGCTTAAGAAAAACTGCGATATAAATTTGAGATGTTAATTTAATATAGAGGAAGTTTAGAATGTCCAATAGCCTTGACGCTGCGTTAGATAACTTAGTTACCCCACACGGTAGCCCAGCACTAAATGTACTTCTTCTTGAAGGTGAGATGCTTGAAAACGCTAAAAATAAAGCCAAATCACTGTCCAGTATTACGATGACATCACGTGAGCGTGGTGATTTAATCATGCTAGGTATTGGCGGTTTTACGCCACTTGATGGGTTTATGAATAAAGCAGATTGGCAAGGTGTGTGTGACGAGATGACACTCAAATCTGGAGAAAATAACAAACTGTTTTGGCCCATTCCGATTACGTTATCGGCGAGTAAAGACGAGTCTGATGCCTTTGCAATAGGGGATGAGATCGCCCTTAAAGCTGAAGACGGTGAAATCATGGGTATTTTGACACTAGAGGAAAAATACAGCATTGACAAAGAACATGAGTGTAAAACTGTATTTGGAACCACAGACACTGAGCATCCTGGTGTCAAAAAAGTAATGGAACAAAAAGATATTAACCTAGCAGGACGTGTTGAAGTCTTTAGCCAAGGCGAGTTTCCTACTGAATATGCAGGGATTTATATGACGCCCACGCAAACCCGCGAAGCGTTTGCAAAAAAAGGCTGGAAGAAAGTAGCGGCTTTTCAAACCCGTAATCCGATGCACCGCTCGCATGAATATCTGGCGAAAATAGCTGTGGAGACGTGTGATGGGGTGATGATTCACTCATTATTAGGCGCATTAAAACCGGGCGATATCCCTGCAGAAGTCCGCCAAGACGCCATTGGCACATTAATAGATAATTATTTTAGAAAAGATACGGTCATTCAATCAGGATATCCATTGGATATGCGTTACGCAGGACCCCGTGAAGCGTTACTACACGCCCTATTTAGACAAAACTATGGCTGCTCAGAGCTTATCGTAGGACGTGATCATGCTGGTGTGGGGGATTACTATGGTGCATTTGATGCGCAAGATATCTTTGATGAAATTCCAGAAAATGCCTTAAAGACCAAGCCGATCAAAATTGATTGGACGTTTTGGTGTGATGCCTGTCAGTCAATGGCATCTACCAAAACCTGCCCACATGATGCTGAGCATCACGTCAAAGTATCTGGAACCAAATTACGTAAAGCATTGTCTGAAGATCAGCATGTACCTGAGAACTTTAGCCGCCCAGAGGTGCTTAAAATCTTGCGTGATTACTACAGTACTATCGCTAAAGAAGACCGTGCGAAAGTTGAACTAAAAGGAGCGTCTGCGGTTTAGACCGTGAATAAGCCTAACAACTTGAGCATTCTTATTATATAGTCAGCGAAATACTAAACGGTTGCGGTGTTAACCTCGCTTGCCCTACTATAGTAGTACTTGCACTTAGTTGCCTTGTAACCATTTTATATTTCTTTGACTATAGTGATATATAGACCAAATATTTAGCTGAGTACAGCGAAGGAAACCTATGAGTAAAGCAACAAACATCGTCTGGCATGATGCCGCCGTAACCCCCGCTGAGCGCCAAGACAAACTCGGCAACAAGCCTTGTATATTATGGTATACCGGTTTGTCGGGCTCAGGGAAGTCAACCCTTGCTAATGCTGTGGATCGCATGTTACATGACAGAGGTTATGCCACGTATTTATTAGATGGTGATAACGTCCGCCACGGGTTAAACAAAGATTTAGGGTTTACAGATGCAGATCGTGTTGAAAATATACGCCGAATCGCAGAGGTAAGCCGTTTGTTTAACGATGCAGGATTGATCGTCTCAACAGCTTTTATCTCTCCATTTGCAAGCGATAGAAACGCCGCCCGTGAGCTGGTTGGAGATGACTTTATTGAAATCTTTGTCGATACCCCGTTAGAAGAGTGTGAAAAGCGTGATCCTAAATCCCTGTACAAAAAAGCCCGCGCTGGTGTCATCCCTAACTTTACAGGTATTGATTCGCCTTATGAAGTACCGACCAACCCTGAGCTATGTCTACACACTCAAGATAAAAGCATCGAAGAGGTTGCTACGCAAGTTATTGAGTATTTGATTCAAAATAACTATATTAAGTGATTTTTAATTAATTTTTAATTATTTTGCAAATGATTTTTAATCAATAACGTACCGTACTTTAACCAAACGAAGTTAGGCAATGGCAACTTATCTTGATGTGTTTAATGGTGATGCAGATGGTATCTTTTCGTTAATTCAGTGGCGTAAAGCGTATCCTATTTGTGCTTCTAATGACGATGATCATCGGTTAATAACTGGCGTGAAGCGGGATATTAAGCTGGTTGAAAACCTACCGAATGAATGGGTGCAAGACGCTTACATAAGTGTCTTTGATCTCTCATTCGATAAGAATATAGAAGGGGTTAAACACGCTTTGATGGATTGTCACAGCGTGTTTTATTGCGATCATCATAAAGCAGACACACTGTTTGAACATCCAAAACTTACCACGCGTATCAATACCTCTCCAAACGTATGCACAGGACTACTGGTCAATAACGAATTAAAAGGCCAGTATGCCCTTTGGGCGCTGTGCGCTGTATTCGGAGATGGACTTGATGATGTGGGCTATCGTTTCGCAAACACTCTAAGCTTAACTCATAAACAGTGCGAACAAATTAAGACGCTTGGCGTTTTAGTCAATTATAATGGCTACGGCAGTGCGGTAGCTGATTTGCATTTCCCTCCCAGTGAGTTATACCATCAGTTGAGCCGTTACGACACTCCCTTTGAGATTGTTGCAGCGTCAGACTCTATTTTTGATTGTCTACAGCACGGCTACAACGAAGATATAGCAATGGCGATACAGCAACAGCCATTAGAGCATAGAAACTTAATCGCTGTTATATTAGAAGATGCGGCTTGGGCACGTCGGATAAGTGGCACTTACGGCAACCTTCTTGCTGCGAACACACCTAGTAAGCCCGTTATTATCATCACCCATAATAATCATTTAGAATCTTATACAATCAGCCTACGTGCGCCTAAAGACAATCCATATGGAGCCAGTAAGCTATGTAGTCAATATGCCACAGGCGGTGGACGAGAAGGTGCAGCAGGTATCAACAGATTACCTATCAATGAATTAGATGCGTTCTTAAAAACGGTTAGTGACTATTACGATCATTAATCTATAACATATATCTTATATCTTATATCTTGCCATATCTATCATTTGTCTTCATCTATACTCAATATTTAAAGGTATTAGCGTTGGTGAGATGCTATTAAAAATATGCTCAAAATATATAAATATAGACTAACAAGCACGGCAGACTGATACCACAAGTACACTGTGTACAGCGACTTAATGTTGTTATTATATGGATGTTTAGGGCTACATCTATTTGAAAAATTAAGGATTATGTGAACATGGAAACAAGGGCATCTAAAGGCAATAAAGCAGCTTCTCATAGTGTCATCATTGGTAATTCTATTGATGCGATCACTACCGCTACGGTCATGGTAAGCCTTGGCAATACAGTGAGTTTGTACGCCAATAAAACACAGTTGCAGCATACTTTAGATAACTATAGCTTTGAGCATCAGCAGCAAGCCTTATGGCAACTCTATATTGACCAGCAAACCATCAAAATTCACGATATCCCACTGCAAGCGAGTGAGGTGTTCGCTGGGAATAAAGCGCTGTCTGAAAATGAGGCACTGTCTGAAAATCAGAGACTGGACGACAATGATGAGCTGGCTGACAATAAAGCTGACTTATTTTGGATATTTTATAATGATCTTCCAGACGCTTGGATTGAACAAGATGATTCACAGCAAGCCTGGGTAAGTCAGCTAAATAACAGCACTGTATCCATTCAAACGCCCATTGTATTAAGTGGTATTAGCACGCTAGGATTGTTTGATAAGCTAAGTCGGCATTGTCAAAGACCATGGGTCTACTACGTGCCTTTTGTGTTTTTGCAAGATGGCAATGCCTATCCTTCAATGTTATCTCCAAAGCTATGGTTAATGGGCGAGAAAACAAATGATTCGCTGGATAAAATCGTACTGCTACAACCTTTAATTGCCCAAGCTAAAAAGAAGTATATTAGTGATATCGCCACCATTGAGTTTTCACGCAGTGCCATTATGAGCATGTTGGCCACGCGGGTGAGCTTTATGAATGAATGGTCAAGATTGGCGGATCATCAAGGGGTCGATATCCTAGAAGTAGCAGATATTATGGGGCTTGATTCGCGTATTGGTAGCAGTTATCTAAAAGCAGGATGGGGGTTTGGCGGGCGCTCATTACCTGCTGAAATAAACGCATTGAATCAAACCCTTGAAAACACTCAAGTAGAGCATCGTTTGATGAATGCTGTCGACCTCATAAACGATGATCAAAAAGAGCTTATCTTCCGTAAGTTTTGGCAGTATTTTGATGGGGCCATAGAAAACAAAAAAGTCAGTATATGGGGTGCAAGCTATAAATCAGGCTCTGGACGTACCTCTGAAGCGGCGATTCATCCTTTACTACATTTATTGTGGTCCTATAACATCACGACTTATGTGTATGCAGCAGAAGCAGAGTGCGAGCTTGCTAGTCTGTACCCAGATGAGCCTTTACTTAAGTTTATTAAGTCCGCTAACGATCAGTTACCTAATAGTGATGCACTATTTGTATTGTCTTGGCCAACCATAATGCGCCTACCTATCAGCGCTATAAATGATGCGGTTGTGCCAATATTTGATGCTCAAAACGCCTTCTCTAAAGATCAGATAAAGGCGCTAACTGGCGACTATCAAGGGATTGGGCGTTATAAATAAAGTCGGTGAATGATGAGTAGGCCCAAACTTAAGTAAAAAACGGACCTTGCTATGCTATCTTTGCGCCTTGGCTGGCAAGCCATTGTTTAATTTCAGTCGTTTTTTGAGTAAGTAAGCTCTCATTGCCTTTGGTCTCGATGTTAAGCCGAATCAAGGGCTCAGTGTTTGAAGCTCTAATATTAAAACGCCAATCACCAAAGTCTAGACTTAAGCCATCCAATGTGTTTTTCTCAGGATGTTGGTCACTATAATATGATTCAATAGCGCTGATGATTTCATCACTTCCCGATTCAGTCAGTTTGAAGTTTATCTCTCCAGAGCTTGGATAGGCGCTAATACGCTCATCAACCAATTGTCCCAGTGACTTGCCTGTTGTAGATAAAAGCTCAATGGTTAGTAGCCAAGGGATCATGCCACTATCGCAATAGAAAAAGTCTTTAAAATAATGATGCGCACTCATCTCGCCGCCATAAATGGCGCCAGACTCACGCATCACTTGTTTAATGAATGAATGGCCAGACTTGCTGATAACGCCCTCACCATTACCTTCATCTATTATGGCTTCAGTATTATAAATAACACGTGGATCATAGACGATGGCTGCGCCTTTATTCTTTTGTAAAAATGCCTGGCTCAACATTCCTACCACATAGCTGCCTTCGACAAACTCACCACGAGCATCAAACAAGAAACAGCGATCGAAGTCGCCATCAAATGCAATACCCATATCAGCCTCATTCTCAATGACTGCTTGTTTGGTTGACGTACGATTAGCCAATATCATTGGATTTGGGATACCATTTGGAAAGCTACCGTCAGGGGTATGATGCACTTTGATAATATCAATGGGTGCACTGCGCTGCTGTAGACGTTGTTCTATTAAATCAATTGTAGGGCCAGCGCTTCCGTTACCTGAATTAATAACAATTTTTAAGGGTACTAGCTTGTCTGTATCAATAAACCGCATCAAATGATCGACATAGGCGGTTTTATCCGTCTCTTTTGTCACATTTCCTTGACCTTGAGCGGCAAACTCTCCTTTTTGTGCCAGCTGCTGAATATCAGCTAAGCCTGTGTCGGCACTAATAGGTTTAGAGTTTTCACGGACCAGTTTAAGTCCGTTATAATTTATTGGATTGTGACTGGCAGTTACCTCAATACCTCCTAAAGCGTTAAAATGACTGGTCGCAAAGTACACCTCTTCGGTGCCCGTCATTCCCAAATCAATAACATCAACACCAGCGTCCGTAATTCCTTTAATTGTCGCCTGTTTTAAGGTTTCACTTGAGTCTCTAATATCGCTACCAATCGTAATACAGTTATTTATATGGTTCGGTACCCCATTCTCATCACGGCGACTGGACAAAATTTGTGCAAACGCACGTCCAATCCGATACGCAATGTCTTCATCTAAATTAACGCCGAGCTCACCTCGGATATCATAAGCTTTAAAAGAAGTGATTTCACGATAAGGTAGGGCAGATTGATTTGATGTGGTCATGTGTTGCCTTTATGATTAGGTTTAAGATATGGGTATATTAAAGACGATTTAATGATAATGCGTGTGCTTAGAAATATACCTTAATGTGGCGCGGCTGTTAAGAGCATTTAACGATAGCCACACACAGATACTGCACCGCTCTGATTAAAACAATATACATTAGCCGCTAATAACGCGATTTATCATAGCAATATAAAGTCGACGCTATAGAATGTCGCTATAAAATGCTTTAAAAATTACCGACACAACGGTGTTATATAGTCGAAGAAGTCTAAAATAATTACAAGGCAAACAAGTGAAAGTACTACTCGTGTAAGCTTAGCGAGGTTTACACCGTCATCGTTAAGAAGTTCGCTGACTATGAATTTAAAATCTTTAAGTGCCTTGTATTAACGTCTTGTATTCGTGTTTAATTATAAAGTCTTGTATTAATGGTACACTGCCAATATTAAGAGTCAACGGACTCAAATTTAGATTTATATTTTAAATGTTTTGTCATATGCAAATAATAGAGAATAACGGTATGAAAGCTGATTTAATTCACCCGCCAACGCCCGTAGAGGGCATACCAAACGCCAGTCGAAACTTGGATGATTTACTAGCGCTTATGGCGCGATTGCGTGCCGATTGCCCTTGGGATATTAAGCAAACCAATCATAGCTTGATCCCTTATGCAATTGAAGAAGCCTATGAGCTAGCAGAAGCAATACAAGATGGCGATATCGAAGATATCAAAGGCGAGCTAGGGGATGTGCTGCTGCAAGTGATTTTTCATTGTCAGATTTATGCAGAGCAACATGAGTTTGATTTGGGTGAAGTGGTTTATACGCTGCAAAGTAAACTTATTCGCCGACATCCGCATGTTTTTGAAGCCGACAAACTGTCAGATGATACAGCGGTCAAACAGCGCTGGGATGAAATAAAGGTGCTCGAAAATTTAGAGCGTGAGCGCCGAGGCAAGCCTAAAAGACGTTTGGACAGTATTAAAGCAGGTAGTGCCCTCATGCAGGCGCAAAGTCTACAAAAATCCGCCAGTAAGATGGGATTTGATTGGGAGGGTATTGAAGGCGCAGTAGAAAAACTTGAAGAAGAAATCGCTGAGCTAAAACAAATACTGCCCAAACAAGGCGAGCATGTGGATGATCAAACCAAAATTGAATTAGAAAAAGAGCTTGGTGATTGCGTATTTGGATTGGTGAATGTTGCTCGTAAGATTGGTATAGATGCCGAAGCAGCCACGCTGACTTGTGTGCATAAGTTTCGCTCGCGATTTGCCTATATAGAAGATAAGCTTAAAAAACAGGGCCGCACGCCTGAAGATAGCAGTATAGATGAGATGGATGATTTGTGGGAAGCTGCTAAGCAATATGAATAAACAACCGTTAGCAGTCCTCCTTGCTAAACGAATTAAGCAGGGTATTTGTGTCTTATTAATGTTGTTAGTAAAGCCTGTTTATGCGCAGCAATGTTTTAGCGATGCCAATAGTGCGTATGCGTACTTGATATCGCAAGAGCAATTGGCGGCTCAAGAAACCAAGCTTGCGAGTCGTCATCGTCTGGTGTATATCAATAGGGCAACGGAGGCTGAATTAACCACGTTAGAGGGTATTGGAAGTAATAAAGCCAAAGCAATTATATTGTATCGAGAGACTTTTGGTCCTTTTGCTTCTATTAATAGTTTGACTCAAGTCAAAGGCATTGGCGCAAAAACCATCGAAAAAAATAGAAGTAGACTGTCTATTGAATAAATGCCTAGGGGTAAAGCTCGCTTAAGTTTGGATAGACATGCTTGACGATTTACTGACATACGGTTTTAAATAATGCATCATCAGCATTAATTTTAGACCATTTAAGCTGTTTTAGTGCTGCTACGTAAACTGTGGTATCTGACGCCGTATCTGGCGCAATAGATGTGGTGGTGTGTTTTGTACAGTTTATGAGCTGCGGAATAATCTTAGTGCTTATGCGTCTTTCAAATAAATATATATTCGTGCGTTTAATGTCGTCATTAAAATACTTATTGGCGTTATTTTCATCAGTATCTTTATCATCTGCGTTATCTATAATGTTTAAGTCGTGAACTTCACTGACAGCCATAAATCGAATAACTTGTGGCTTTAAATAACTCCAAGGTCGATACCAGACCTTGTCTTCAATGGTTTTGACTACTTGTACTTTTTCTGAAAGAATGCGAATTTGCTGTGCTTGCCAGTTGTACTCTTGATGGATTTGAAATCCTAACATACCCAGTCCGGCGAATATAGGAATGAGCCACTTTGGTGTTTGAATACCAACAAGTTTGGTTAATTGTCTGATCAATAGAGCAAGTCCTGCCATGCCAAATCCAGCAGCAACCGTCGCAATAAATTCGTAAATCATTAAATATTTCCAGTAGGAGGTATAAAGGTGAGTATATACTCAAAAGCAAGTTTATATACAAAAAAGGGTGATTAAATCAGTTGCTGACTTAATCACCTTAAAGTTATTCTTTTAATTTATTTATCAAATCTAGTTATTGAAACTAGCAATGATACTTAGCTTTTAATGATCTACTGCGGTTCCAGCACCACGTGGCATACGAACACTTTCTACCAATTCTTGAATGTGTGCAGGCGGCGGCGCAGTCATTGAAGACACAACAAAGGCAACAACGAAGTTGATTAAGGCACCAATTGCACCAAATGATAGTGGTGAAATACCCATAAACCAATGCTCGACAGTATCTGGGAAGTTTGCTGTTCCTGATACAAAGAACCAGCCTTTGAACATAAAGATATAAACTAAGGTAATAATCAGACCGGCTAACATACCAGAGATGGCGCCAATACTATTAATACGTTTAGAGAATATACCCATCATTAATGCTGGGAACAATGACGCACCCGCAATACCAAAGGCCAATGCAACAACCTGTGCAGCGAAACCTGGTGGATTGAGCCCTAAATATGTGGCAACCACAATAGCAACTGCCATTGATATACGCGCAGCCATCAGCTCACCTTTATCCGAAATATTAGGATTAATATTACGTTTGATTAAATCGTGACTAATGGCGGATGAAATAGCCAACAATAGACCAGCAGCAGTTGATAATGCAGCAGCAAGACCACCGGCCGCGATCAGACCAATAACCCATGGTGGTAAGTTTGCAATTTCAGGGTTGGCAAGTACCATGATGTCTTTATTAACATCAAGCTCATTACCTGCCCATCCTGCTTGAGTAAATTTACCGTCAAGCTCGCTATCTTGAGCCGCTTGAGCTTGTTGTAGTGCCGTGGTAGCAGCGGCAACATCACCGCCTTCAGCTTCAGCAGTAGCAAGTGCTGTTGTTGCTGCACCTAGACCGCCATCGTTATACATTTGAATACGGCCATCATTATTGAGATCGTTATACTTTATCAAACCTGTGTCTTCCCAAGTTTGCATCCAGCTAGGACGATCTTCATATTTGAGGGCAGGCGCATCAACACCTTGGGGATAAACGGTGTCAATCAAGTTCAAACGAGCCATAGCGCCAACAGCTGGTGCTGTGAAGTATAGTAGAGCAATAAATACTAATGCCCAACCAGCAGACCAGCGTGCATCTGAAACTTTTGGTACGGTGAAAAAGCGAATAATAACGTGAGGAAGACCTGCTGTACCAATCATCAGCGATAACGTAAACAGTACCATATTAAGCTTATTCGGTACGTCTGCCGTGTAAGCGGCAAACCCAAGATCGGTAACTACCTGATCAAGCTTAGTTAATAACGGTACGCCTGTATCGCCATATTCTGAAAATAGACCCAGACCCGGTATTGGGTTACCCGTCAGCTCCAAAGAGATGAAAACAGCAGGTACGGTATAGGCTACAATAAGTACCATATACTGTGCAACCTGTGTGTAAGTAATCCCTTTCATACCACCAAGTACGGCATAAAAGAAAACCACAACGGCTGCAATAATAAGCCCAGTGGTATTATCTACTTCTAAAAAGCGGGAGAATGCCACGCCCGCACCAGTCATCTGACCGATAACGTATGTGGTAGAAGCCACAATCAAACAAACAACGGCAACAAGGGCAGCTGTTTTTGAATAGAAACGATCGCCAATAAAGTCTGGAACTGTAAACTTACCAAATTTGCGTAAGTAGGGGGCTAATAATAAAGCCAATAGAACATAACCACCTGTCCAGCCCATAAGATAGCTTGACGCACCATAACCACCAGCGGCCAATAGACCTGCCATGGAAATAAACGAAGCCGCACTCATCCAATCAGCACCAGTCGCCATACCATTAACGACGGGATGAACACCGCCGCCTGCAACATAAAACTCTTTCGTTGACCCAGCGCGGGCCCAAATTGCTATGCCAAAATATAATAAAAATGACGCACCAACGAATAAAATATTAATCGTAAATTGACTCATTAGACTTATTCCTCATCTACACCGAATTGTTTATCAAGCTTATTCATACGCCAAGAGTAGAAGAAGATGATAGCGATAAAGGTCCCAATGGACCCTTGCTGAGCAAACCAGAAGCCTAAATCAGCACCGCCGAATTGAATTCCTGATAGAAGAGGTCTTAGTAATATGGCAAAGCCATAAGGAACAATTGCCCAAACAGCTAGGCAACCTAATATGAGCCGGACATTGGCTTTCCAATAACCTGATGTGTCTTGAGGGGAATGCATAAGACAAACTCCTTTTGTCGTTAAGAGTTGAAATAATCAACTCTAGTGGGGAACTGCGTCCTGCAGTTATGAAGTAAAAAACGACTTAAGAATACTATCGTTAGTCGCTATTAAGTGACGTATTAAATTTCGATGAATTTAATCTAGAAATTTAATCTAGATAAGTCACTTATGTTTTTATTCTACATAGGTGACGAGCATAGAGCAATCACCTATTTTCAATAAATCATGATTAATAATAATGTGATTAGCGATAATATATGAAATAAAGCTTGTTATTATATTAATTAGCTTCTCTAAAAGCATAATTAATTAAAAAATTGTATCAGTATATGTGCAGCTTAGAGATATTGTTTGAATCAAACTGAAAAGTTACCTCCATTAACACTCTTTTAAGGCGTTTATAAATCAGATGTTGGGAGATGTTAAGTAATCATAATCCCTAAAAGATTAAGAGCATATCGAGATTAGATTAATTACAACTTTTATATAATAATCTCTTAAATAACGATGTAAGCCTAAATTTTATTTATCGTTTTTGTAAAATTTACTATGCGCATACTTAATCATAAACGCATCTATGATTAACTATACAGTTTAGCGGTCTCACTTACACAGTCTCACAATATTGAGATAAAAGAGTGAAATCAATAATTTTATTCACACAGTTTTATCCAAACTACTAATACTAAATTTAAGTTATTGAACATAAACGTTTAAACATAAACAAGAAAAGTTTGGGGTAAAGGAGAGACATTATGGTAGATGCTTTTAATGCATTTGTTGGTTGGGGGAACGGAATTATTTGGGGGAATGATGACTGGCTCATCTTCAATAACCCATGGTTTGGTTTGCTAGTCTTTGTTCTTATAGGTGCAGGTTTGTATTTTACAGTGGCCACGCGCTTTATCCAAATACGTCATTTTGGTCATATGTGGTCATTGCTACGTACGTCAAACCAAGGCCGCAAAGATGGTGGTATTAGCTCGTTTGAAGCATTGATGACCTCACTGGCTGCCCGAGTAGGTACGGGTAACTTAGCCGGTGTTGCTATTGCTATATATATCGGTGGACCCGGGGCGATATTTTGGATGTGGATGACCTCAATAGTAGGTATGTCGACAAGCTTTATTGAGTCTACATTGGCTCAAGCATATAAAGTACCGCACAATGATAATGTCTATCGTGGGGGTCCGGCTTATTATATTGAAAAGGGACTTGGACTACGCTGGATGGCCATTTTATTCTCAGTGTGTCTATTAATCGCTTTTGGCTTAGCCTTTAATGGCGTGCAAGCCAATACCATTGCTCAAGCGACTAATAAAGCATTTGGAATTCCAACTTGGGCAACAGGATTGGGTTTGGTGGCTTTGGTGACACCTGTTGTGTTTGGTGGATTGCGCTCTGTAGCGCGTGTGGCAGGTAAAGTTGTTCCCATTATGGCAATACTTTATATCTTGCTTGCACTGTTTATTATCCTGACCAATTTTACCCAGTTCCCAGCTGCCATTGCATTAATCTTTAAATCAGCATTTGGATTTGAGCAAGCGGCGGGCGGTGTATTAGGCTATGGTATTGCTCAAGCCATGATCAATGGTATTAAACGTGGTTTGTTCTCGAACGAGGCGGGTATGGGTTCGGCGCCGAACGCTGCTGCTACCGCTCAAAGCCATCCTGATCATCCTGCGGTTCAAGGTTTTATGCAGATGCTAGGTGTGTTTATTGATACGCTAGTTATATGTACGGCAACCGCTTCAATCATTATTTTATCTGGCGTGGTAGATCCTAATGTAGAACAAGAAGGTATTCAGTTAACTCAGCTCGCTTTATCAGAATATGTGGGCGATTTAGGGGTTTACTTTATTGCCATAGCTATCTTCTTCTTTGCGTTTACCTCAATTATTGCTAACTATAGTTATGGTGAATCTAATCTTGAGTTTATTTCTGGGGCCAAAAGTGCAAAGATCGCTATCATGATCTTCCGTGTGTTTGTATTGGCGATGGTATTTATCGGATCCATTGCAAGCTTACCTGCTATTTGGAACTTTGCGGACTTATCAATGGGGCTGATGGCGCTCACTAACTTGGCCGCTATTGTCATGTTGACCCCTGTGGCACTACGGATCTTAAGGGATTATGAGCGACAAATAAAAGAGGGTAAGTCGCCTGATCAAATCAAATTTGATCCAGATAAGTTTGTGAAGCTTAAAGATGAAGCAAACCGTGATGCGTGGTCAGATTAAGACATTCATAGTGTGCTATAACACTTATCCAAAATAAAAAAATCCCGTTCAAAGATTGAACGGGATTTTTTGTACTTTAAGACTGGGTCAATAGCGCCCTATGCCGCTACATATTAGGGTAGTTTGGACCACCGCCACCCTCGGGCGTTACCCAAATAATATTTTGCGCAGGATCTTTGATGTCACAGGTTTTACAGTGAACACAGTTTTGCGCATTAATGACAAATTTTGCCCCTTCAGCGTCTTTAACAACTTCATAAACACCTGCTGGACAATAGCGCTGAGCAGGCTCTGCATAAATTGGTAAATTTACTTCAATCGGCACCGTAGGATCAACAAGTTTCAAATGACACGGTTGATCTTCAGCATGATTGGTATTTGAGATAAATACTGAAGACAGCTTATCAAAGGTGAGTTTGCCATCTGGTTTTGGATAGTCAGGCTGATAAGTGGTACTTGCCTTTTCTAATGCGTCATAATCTGGCATCGTATCACGAATTGTTAAAGGCATATTTCCTTTGAGCACATTGTGCTCAATAAACGTAAACGCACCACCCATTAATAGGCCCATACGGTGGATAGCAGGGGAGAAGTTACGCGACGATTTATTGTCTTCATACAACCAAGATGCTTTATATGCATCCGCATATTCTGTCACTTCATCATGTTGTCTACCAGCAGCCACAGCGTTATAGACAGCTTCAGCAGCAAGCATGCCAGACTTCATAGAAGTATGCGTTCCTTTAATCTTGGCAGGGTTCAAGAAACCGGCATCATCACCAACCAATACGCCACCTGGGAAGGTGAACTTAGGTAGTGAGTTTAGACCGCCTTTGGTTAATGCACGTGCTCCATAAGAAATACGCTTACCCCCTTCAAGTACTTCTCTAATGACAGGATGCGTTTTTAAACGCTGCAACTCATCAAAGGTAGACAGATAAGGGTTATGATATGACAAGTCGATCACTAAGCCAAAGCTAACTTGGTTGTTCTCATCGTGATATAACCACCAGCCGCCAGTAGAACCCGTTTCAGTTAGCGGCCAGCCTAGTCCGTGCATCACTACGCCTGGCTCGTGTTTACTAGGATCGACTTCCCATAGCTCTTTTAGACCGATGCCGTAATGTTGTGGATCGCTGTCTTCATCTAGACTAAAGCGGCTAATCAAACGCTTACCTAAGTGACCACGGCTACCCTCAGCGAATATCGTGTATTTTGCTAGCAGCTCATACCCGGGCTCATAGCCCGATTTTTGAGAACCATCCTCAGCAATACCCATATCACCAGTTAAAATTCCGCGTACTGAGCCATCGTCATTATATAAGATCTCAGAAGCTGGGAAACCTGGGAACATCATTACCTCAAGCTCTTCAGCTTGCTCGGCCAACCAGCGTACTACATTGCCTAACGAGACAATATAGTTGCCGTGGTTGTGCATAGGAGCAGGTACAAGTGCATCAGGTACTCTGGTAGAACGGGTCGCAGAATTGAGATAGTAAATGCGGTCTTCAGTCGCAGGTACGTTAAGCGGCGCGCCTTTTTCTTTCCAATCTGGGATAAGCTCATTTAAAGCGCGTGGCTCAATAACCGCACCCGATAGGATGTGAGCGCCGAACTCTGAGCCTTTTTCGACAACACAGACCATAAATTCATCATTACCAGCTTCTAATGCAAGCTGACGCAGACGAATGGCTGCTGACAGGCCAGAGGGACCACCCCCAACAATAATGACATCAAACTCCATCGACTCACGTTCTATTTGTTCATCTTGCATTTCTAACTCCTCGTAGCTGGCTCAATAAAACCACTCTGTACCCTTAATATGTTCGAGTGGATTATTATACTTTGATCAAAAGAAAACTAATTGCATTTTATAAATAGTGTATAAGTACTATTTATATAAGCGGTTGTTCATAGGGATGATACTGATATCAGTATGACCTAAATAGCAGTGCTTTTCGACCAAGGCTGGCGGAAATATAAAAAAAGGGTTGCATTTGGTTACCTATTATAAAATAAAAGTTAGATAAAGACGACAAGATTTGTGACTCAGTCGTGATAAAGTAGTCTAAAAATGTATTTATACTCATATGTATAGACCATAATGAGAAAGGATTTAGCAATGACAGCACAAGATAACGATAATTTTCCGGTAGGGCGTAGTTTAGATAGTTTATCTGAATATCTTAAAGCAGAAACCAGTGAACGGCGTGGACGCTCCATTCCACCTCTTGATAAATGGCATCCTGAACGTGTTGGCGATATGGATATGGTTATAAAAGCCAATGGCGAATGGTGGCACGAGGGCAGTCAAGTTAATCGTCAGTCTTTGGTCGATTTGTTTGCTACAGTATTATGGTCAGAGGGTAGCGGCGAGTCAAAAGCGTATTTTCTCAAGACTCCTGTTGAGAAGCTCCGCATTACTGTCGAGGACGTGCCTTTTTTGATCACTGAGGTTAATTTAGTTCATAAAGAGGGCGAGCAGTTTGTCGAATTTTTGACCAGTACGGGTGATGTCGTATATTTAGATAATGAGCATCCCTTAGAGATGGGATCATATGATGGCGAAGACAGACCTTATATTCCAGTACGCTTTGGTATGAAAGGGCTAATCTCAAGAAACGTCTTCATGCATTTGATAAAACTTGGGGAGCTAAGTGAGGAGAATGGCGAGACCACCCTCACTTTGAAAAGTGGTGGGCAAACTTATGCTGTCTCTGTACCGAATCAATAGCGCGATTAGTGTTCCCTAAACTTTTGATGTAACCTAAACGAGTGGTTCAACCTTAAAACGTGAAAACCAAAGCTACGGCTATTAGGACGTGCCCATAATTGGTACTCTAGAGATTGATAGCCAAAAAATGCCTATACTCTCGCTAATCTTTGAAGATTTTTAGATAATATATCTATATTCTATGCAAAATTTACTTTTATTAGCAAAAATCTATCTCATTTTTAGCCTCACCTATCAAATAGGGACACGCCCTAAAAATCTGTGACTCATTCCTATGACTACTGCGCTATCTGAGCATGAACATCCACCATCTAATCAGATCAATAGAGCTTCTGATGTACTTGAACAACAGCAGGCACCTATTGGTTTGTTCGATTCTGGCGTGGGCGGCCTGTCTATCTATATGCATTTGCAAGAGACTTTACCTAGTGAGCGCTATATTTATTATGCCGATACGCTTAATGTTCCTTATGGCACGCGCAGTAGCGATGAGATAACGCAATTAACGTTAACAGCAATTAGCTGGCTGGTACGTTCTGGTTGCAAATTAATTGTTATCGCTTGCAATAGCGCCTCAGCGCACGCTCTTGAAAAAGCGCGTATCCATTATCCAAACATTCCAATTGTCGGTCTTGTGCCCGCGTTAAAACCTGCAGTCTTTAACAGTCAAAGCAAAAGCGTGGCAGTTTTGGCAACCAAGGCTACCTTAGAGGGCAGCTTGCTAAACAATGTTATTGATAATTATGCCAAGCCATCAGGCGTCAAGGTCATAAAATGGTTTGATCCCCACTTAGTGCCTTGGGTTGAATCGGGCATGCCTAGCAATAGTGATACTGCACGAAACTTAAAGCAGCATCTAAAAGAATTTGCTCACAATCATGTTGACCACTTAGTGTTAGGGTGTACTCATTATCCATTTTTTAGAGAGTTTGTGACCGATGAGATTCGTAAGCAGGGGTTAAACATATCGGTGATAGACTCAGGCTCCGCCATTGCCGCACGTGTTAAAGACATCCTACATTCCACCAATAAGCTTGCGCCCATTAACATATCTGAGTCTGTCAATAACCTTAACCTTGTAGTTAACAACAAACAGTGTGGTAAGCCTTCGGTTGATAACAATAAAACTGGCGTTTACATAAGCTCAAACGGGCTTGATCAAGAGGATGTTGAGGATAGTAAAGTCAAGCCAATCCACTATCAAGACATTCGCATGGGTGTTATATATCCTATAGATTCCGCGCACAATACCAGTAGCGAACCCTTAACGACAACTCATACAGCTGTTATAAGTCATACAACGACATGTAACCCTAGAACCGCTCACACAACAACAGACAATTCAACAGCAGCTATGCCCAGAACGCCTGTTACTGACGCAAGTGTGAAACAACCAAAGCAAAATAATAATAGTCATTTAGCATTTTATGTTACGGATACTAATACCGATATTGAAGAGTTGACAAAAATGATCAAACGGCTGATATGTGATTGATGAATGAAGTTGTTATAAAATGATGTAAGAAATATAAATATAGAGCCTTTAAGTAAGTACTAATCGACAAAGCCAATAAACAACTTTTAATATAAATCATACGCGTTAAAATTGTTTAATAAGTATGCTTACAGTATGATTTATACAATCAACAATAATTATAGAGTCAAATGGCTTTTAGCGCTTGTTTTCGATATAGATCAATAAAGAACTGACTAAATTTTCACAAATATATAAGGATAATAATATGTCTGATAGAAATAACTTGAAAAATGAGATTAATGAAATTAACGAATTAGAAGACAGCATGCATGATGCTGAGCAGTTTCATACGCTGGAAGAACAAATTGCAGATATGAAACGCCGTGGCATCGATCCAAGTAAATCGTTTAAAAAATGGGATGACGGAAAAGAAGAAGACGATGACTGGGGTGATGACACATGGAAAGAGAATGGTAAGTGGGAACGTAAGACACCTGCTGACTTAGACAAAAAAGCGCAAGAAGAATGGGATGGGGAGACAGGTAAGCCAAATCCACCGCCTATCGTTTAAGCTAAACAACCGTCTAAGCGAAAAGACTAGATGAGTTAATTCGTCCAGTTTACTTGCAATAGAACAACCTAAATAGAACAACCTAAATAGCAAAAGCCGTGTTATACACGGCTTTTTTATGTCTAACATACTTTATAGTCAAAGAAGTCTAAAATGGTTACAAGACAACCGAGTGCAAATAGCAATTAATACAAAGGCAGCAGTAGGCCTAGCGAGTTTAACAACGTGACGCTTTGTGACTCTTTATAAGTTCGCCGACTATAGTTCTTTGACTATATTACTCAAAGTAGCTAAATGCTCAAAGGATTTGGATACTTATTAATTCCCATGTGATTAATCCTCATGAAATCCTCCTACAACCTACCTGCAAAATAAGCTTTTTAGCGATTATTGCCCCGTGTCAATACGAACCAAGCGCACATTGCCATTAGCATCAACAGTACGGCGATAACCATCTTGCTTTTCAATGAGCTGACCAATGGTGTCACTGGATGTACTAGGGACTCTATTGTTTGAAGAAGGGTATTGCCGAAAGGAATTTTGAGTAGGCTGCACTTGTTGATTGCCCATAGCGCCATTACTCATAATTAAACGATAGAACTTCTGCCCTGCACGGCCGTCAGCAGGATACACACCTTGGCTGGTTTGATATTGCTGAATGGCAGTACGGGTATTGTCACCGATAATGCCATCAACCGCGCCTATATCATAACCTGCATTAAGTAAGGCCTGCTGAATCTCTTTAGCTTGCTTGCGGCTGATACCTGGATCGTCAGTTGGCCAAGCGGTGATAAAGTCTGTCTTATTACTATTCTCGCTTTCAATCAGATCTGACAAATGAGCAATGGCTAACGCGTAGTTTTCTGACGCATTGTACGAATAAAAGGTATCAAAGTTTTTGCCTACCAAAAATGCGGGACCATCCATACCTGCCGGTAATAATAAGCCTGCACGGTCTAAATCATATGGTAGTGGACGACCATCTGCTAAAGTAATACCTTGATTGCGCCAATGACTCATTGTTTTCTTATTTTTGCGACTGCTAGCGCCCCAAAACCCATCAGGGAGTTTTACCTCATATCCCCAAGGCTCGCCGCTACGATAGCCGCGATTTTTTAAGAAGTTTGCCGTAGAGGCCAGCGCATCAGGTTTACTATTAACTAAATCTCGGCGCCCATCGCCATCAAAGTCTACGGCTAAATCGAGGAAAGTACCGGGCATAAATTGTGTTTGCCCAAACGCACCCGCCCATGAGCCTTTCATATCACTGGGCGCAATATCGCCGTGTTGAACAATTCTAAGCGCGTTGGCAAACTCACCACGGAAGTAGGATTGACGACGATCGAAGCACGACAGCGTCGCCAAAGAGCTAAATAAATCTTTTTTACCTAAGGTCTGACCAAAGTTAGACTCAACACCCCACACACCTAACACGTGCTCCGCTTTAACGCCATATTGGGATTCAATACGGCGCAAGGTATCTGCCATTTCACGCTTAGCCTGAATACCATCTTCAACACGTTCTTTATCAACGAGTGACGACAGATAATCCCACACGTCTTTTTGAAACTCAGGCTGATAGTTGAGTGATTGAATCACGCTTGGGTCAGGGGCGGCAGGACGATAGTTGTTAAAGGTATAGCTATCTACATCAGCAAATTTACTCGAATTTTTTAATGAGTCTAAACATTGCTGGAACTCTGCATTAGATAAATAAGGCGCAGGTGGTTTGGCAGCTTGAGCACTGGTGGCAGCTAAAGCGAGTCCAATAGTAACGGCAGAGGTAATGGCAGTAAGACGCATACAGATCTTCCTTCAAAATAAATATTTACTAACTTTAATATAATCACAGAGGTAACTTAGCCTAGAGTAACTAAATTAGATTTTAAATTAAAGCGGTTGTGTTATTTGGTTACGATAAGATGACGTGCTGAGAGTTTGGAGTAGGATATAAAGTCGCCCATTAGAAAAGCGTATGCAATAGACTATTGTTTGAAACAATAAAAGCTAAAAGATAAAAAGCAAAAGACTAGCTTCTGCATATCTAGATTATCATGATTTGAATTATGCGTTAAAAAGGAGGTCTATTCTACATAACTTTGCTCGGCTCTCGTCCCTCGAGCAAAAGCAAAGCTTTGACCTCTTTATGGTATTTGCGGTAGGTTTTTTATAAGTCTCAATTATCTTTTCTAAAGCTTAGCTGTGGCTAATTTGTTTGCTCGCTTTTATGGGCTTGGCATTGGTATACTAAATCACCAAAAATTCAATTAATTAAAAGACGATTATGACCGACTCTAATACAAAAGCCGCAACTAATAATATCTCCCCTGTGAGTCAAACGCCTGATAGCATCTTAAAAGACAAGCTTGAGCAGCTTATCCCCGAAGCCTTTAAGGAGGGCAAGCTAAATATAGACACGCTAAAAGCCGTATTGGGTGACAACATACTTGCGCCAAACTTTGAATCCTATGGTCTCAACTGGGCAGGCAAGCATGAGGTGTATGGCGAGCTGAAAACGCCAACCAGTCAAACGCTTACACCGCAGCCTGATGAGTCAGTAGATTTTGATAGCACCCAAAACCTATTTATCGAGGGTGATAATCTGGCTGTCTTAAAAATACTGCAAAAAAGCTATTACAACCGCATCAAGATGATATATATCGACCCACCGTATAACACAGGTAATGATAGATTTATCTACCCTGATGACTTTAGCGAAAGCATTAAAGCTTATAAAGAGCGGGCAGGGCAGACCGATGATGAGGGCAACCTTACTCACAGCGATGGCATGCGCTCAAACCGTAAAGAGAACGGACAGTATCACAGTAATTGGTTAAATATGATGTATCCGCGCTTGGCATTGGCTAAAAACTTGCTGCGTGATGATGGGGTGATCTTTGTATCTATTGATGATAATGAAGTGGCTAATCTGCGGTTGTTGATGGATGAGATATTTGGGGAGGAAAATTTTGTTGCAAGTTTTATTTGGGAAAAGCGAACAAATAGAGAGAATAGAAAGGTAGTTTCTAATAGACATGATTATGTTTTATGTTATCGAAAACACGATTTACCAAATGAGAAACCTTTAAAACAGTTACCAATGACCAAGAAAGCATTATCTAGTTATAAGAATCCAGATAATGACCCAAGAGGATTATGGAAGTCAGATCCTGCTACAGCGCAGGCAGGTCATGCAACCAAAAGTCAGTTTTACGAACTTAAAGCTCCTAACGGAAAGATTCATCATTTACAGAGTGGTCGTTGTTGGCTTTATACCCAAAAAGAAATGAATGAAGCCATTAAAGACAACCGTATTTGGTTCGGCAAAGACGGTAACGGTGTTCCAAGGGTTAAAACATATTTAGAAGCTAAAGAAAGAGGCTTAACTCCAGAAAGTATCTTATTTTCAGAGTTAAATGGTACGAACGAATCAGCTAAAAACAACCTTAAAGAAATTTTCGATGGTGTCGCTGTTTTTAATACTCCTAAACCTGTTGAGTTGATGAAAACCCTTGTTCAAATGACAGATGATGAAAACGGAATATACTTAGACTTCTTTGCAGGTACTTCAGCTTTAGCTCAAGCAGTTATAGAACTGAATAGTGATGATGGCTATAAACGTAATTTTGTAATGGTACAAATTCCTGAAGCTATCGATTCAGATAGAATGAAAGATGCCTATGAATTCTGTATCGTAAACGATTTACCGCCAACCATCGCCGAGATATCCAAAGAACGTATCCGCCGAGCAGGTCAGCAGATATTAGCAGACAATCCCGACCTGAAAGATTCAAACCTAGATATTGGCTTTAAAGCCTACAAGCTTACTGACAGTAACTTTATCCCGTGGCAACAGCCAGACAGCTACGATGCCGATAGCTTACTGGCGCAACTTGAAAAACACGTCAATCCGATAGTAGAGGATGCGACCGATAGCGGACTCGTTACCGAGCTGATGCTAAAAGAGGGCTATCCGTTGACTGCTAATATTGAGCAAAAAGACGGTTATTATCTCGTCACTCAAGACAATTCAGCTGGTGTTAATAACGAGATAAATACGAACAGTACGACAACAGACGAGCTAATGACGCTAGCTGTGGTATTAAAAGATATGACCACTGAAAAAGCCAACCAAATTATCCAACTTGAACCTAGTAAAACCATTATTATCGACAATGCCTTTAGCGATGACGCCAACAAAGCCAATATTGTGTTGCAGTTTGAGGATGCAGGTATTTTGGTTGGGTGTGTTTAGGAGTTTAAAAATTATGGAAGAACAACAATCGCAATTAGTTATCTATCAAACACCAAATGGTGATACCCGATTAGATGTCCGTTTCTATGAAGAGACGGTATGGCTCACACAAAAACAAATGTCTGAGCTGTTTCAAACAACTACAGATAATATAGGTTTGCACTTAAAAAATATTTACAATGAGGGTGAATTGATAGAGACTTCAACTACCGAGGATTTCTTAGTAGTTCAAACGGAGGGCAGCAGACAAGTTAGAAGGCAGCTTAAACACTATAACTTAGACGCTATTATCTCTGTAGGCTATCGAGTGCAGAGTGTCACTGCTACCAAGTTTAGGCAGTGGGCTACTAAGCATTTGCGTGAATATTTGATAAAAGGTTTCGTTATGGATGATGAACGCTTAAAAAATCCAGACCTTCCTTTTGATTACTTTGATGAATTATTACGTCGTATTCAAGATATTCGGACAAGTGAACGACGTTTCTATCAAAAAATCACTGATATATATGCGACTAGCGTTGATTATGACCCAAACTCAGAGTTGAGTTTGATGTTTTTCAAAACAGTTCAAAATAAAATGCATTGGGCTATAACAGGGCATACTGCAGCGGAATTGGTCTATAAGCGAGCGGATGCTTCTAAGATAAATATGGGTCTAACAAGTTGGAGAGGAATGGATAAAGGTTACCTACCTAAAAAATCTGAGGTTAGTGTTGCTAAAAACTATTTAAATGAACAGGAGCTAGCAGCATTAAACAACTTAACTGAGCAATATTTAGTATTTGCTGAGAGTCAGGCTATGCGCCGAATACCAATGACTATGAAAGATTGGTTAACTAAATTAGACGGTTTTTTAACCTTGAATGATAGAGATATTTTAACGAATGCGGGCTCTATGTCTCATAAAGTAGCTAAAAAAACCGCAGAAAAGCAATATGAATTGTTCAAGCAAAATGAACTAGCAAAGCCTAAAGAAGTCGATAAACTACTTGCGGATATCAGTAGCAATACCAAAAAAATAAAGAAATAAGTATTTAAAATCGGAATGTAAAGTTTTGTAATCTAACTACCGAGTAATCCTCGGCAGTTCAAATTATACTAAATATTGATAATAATTTAAGTCGATGTCCCCACCATGATAACCCTAAACTTCGAGCCCAACCTAGAGCATCAAACCCACGCCATCAATGCCGTGGTAGACTTGTTTAATGGACAGTCCACCCAAGCGAGTGGCCTAAACGACAACTTTAACCTTACCCAGCCTTTGAATACAATAGACATTAATACAAGGACAGACAACTCGCAAGCTAGCCAAACTTCGATGAGCCAAGCTATCAACAGACAAGCCATCGACAGCCAAACTATTGCCAACCAGCGTATCATCAGTGATGAACAACTACTCGATAACATTCAATCTATTCAAAAAGCCAATGGTATAGAGCCCTCAAACCTACTCTTTGATGAAGAAGTAGAGTCAAAATCAGCAAAAAGCAAGCAAGTCATCAAATATGGTCTGCCTAAATACGGTATCAACGCCTCGATAGAGATGGAGACAGGCACAGGGAAAACCTACGTCTATTTGCGCAGTATTTTTGAGTTATACCAAAAATACGGCATGCGTAAATTTGTAATAGTTGTCCCATCAGTAGCGATACGAGAAGGGGTGCTTAAATCTATTGAAATGACAGAGCGTCATTTTGCAAATTTGTATAACAATACGCCCGTTAATGCCAGAGTCTATGACAGCAAAAAATTAAGCCTATTGCGAGACTTTGCCACCAGCAATGTATTGCAAATTCTGGTGATGAATATTGATGCCTTTGCCAAAGATGAAAACATCATCAACCAAGTACGTGAGCGAGGTATTGCTCCCATTGAATACATTCAAGCCAGTCATCCCATCGTCATTGTGGACGAACCACAAAACATGGAAACGCAAAAGCGTCTTGATGCCATTGCCAGTTTAAACCCGCTGATTACTTTGCGCTATTCAGCAACACATAAATACAGCCGTCATCTACTTTATAGCTTAAATCCTGTTAAAGCCTACGATGCAGGACTGGTCAAGCAGATAGAAGTCGATTCTGTTATGTCGCAAGATAAGTTTAATGACGCTTATATTGAGCTATTAGACATTGTTCCCAAAAAGACCAAAATCACTGCAAAAATTAGCGTCTATGCCAATGTCAAAGGGGTGGTTAAGAAAAAAACCATCAGTATCAGTGATAATGATGATCTTTATAAAAAAACAGGACGTGAAATTTATGCCAATGGCTATGTCGTTGCAGGTATTAATGCCGTCGATGGCTATATAGAGTTCAGCAACGGGTCACTGGTTCAGTTAGGTCAACAGCTTGGCGGTATGAATGATAGTGTCATGCGTTATCAAATAGAGCGCACCATTGAGGCGCATCTAGATAAACAGCGCAAACTATTGCCAAAAGGTATCAAAGTATTGTCGTTATTCTTTATCGATAGGGTGGATAACTATCTGCAAAATATCGCATCAGATGAGGGTAGTGCAAGTTATGCACGTACAGGTAAGTTTGCAAAATGGTTTGAAGCGTTATACCAAACTATATTAAACAAACCAAAATATAGCGACCTAAAACAACAGTTAGTAACTCTTTATCAGACGGACACTAGCGGTATTCATAACGGTTATTTTTCAGTAGATAGCAAGGGCAGAGCCAAAGATACCTCTGGTACGACCAAAGCAGATGATGATACGTATAGCCTAATTATGAAAGATAAAGAGAAACTGCTGGATTTAGCAAATCCATTACAGTTTATTTTTAGTCATTCTGCGTTGCGGGAAGGGTGGGATAACCCAAATGTATTTCAAATATGTACGTTAAACGAAACCAAGTCGACACTAAAAAAACGTCAAGAAATAGGGCGAGGGTTACGTTTGTGTGTTGGTGCAGATGGCAATCGAGTATATGATAAGCAGGTAAATATTCTTACCGTTATCGCTAATGAAAGCTATGAAGACTTTGCTAAAAACTTGCAAAACGAGATAGCAGAAGACTACGGTATCGAGTTTAAAAATCGTATTAAAAACCAAGCTGATAAAAAAGAAGTCACCTATCGCAAAGGCTTTACACTTGATGAAAACTTTAAGTCTATTTGGGAGCTGATTAAACATCAAACTCAATACCAAGTTAAGTTCGATACTAACGAGTTGATAGATGCAGTGAGTTATGAGTTAAAAAATATGGAAGCGGTAAATCCACCGCAACTATCTGCAACTAAAATGCGCTTACAAATTAGTGATGATGGAATTGATAGTAGCGTCGTTGCTGTGAATAGTCGTCAGCACAAATATCAAGTTGAGCAAACGACAGATTTAAATGATCAAAAACCAGACGAACATCAATCTGATTCTGTTATCAGTCAATGGCAACTACCCGACGTATTAACTTATCTAGCCAGACATACGAAGCTAACGAGACAAACCTTATTGCAAATTTTGCATCAAAGTGGACGCATTGGTGATTTGTTAATCAATCCTCAGCTGTTTTTGGACAGAGTTGTGGCAATCATTAAGCAAACCCAAACTAACTTGATGGTACAAGGTATCGAGTATCGTAGAAATGGTAGAAGCTATGCGCAGCGATTGATTGAAAGCTTAGAGCATCAACACTCCGTAGTATACGATAGTGATTATCACTTTGAGGTCAATGATACGACTAAAACTATTTTTGAAAATCTTATTCCACTTGACTCTAATACCGAACATCAATTTGCTAAAGATTGCGAAAGCATGGAGAATGTTCGATTTTACTTTAAACTACCAAATTGGTTCAAAATTAATACACCAGTAGGTACTTATAATCCCGATTGGGCAGTGGTGAAAGAAGATGAGGCAGGGATAAGCCAGTTGTATTTTGTCGCTGAAACCAAAAATACAGGGGGTAAAAGCGCCACAGGTCAGGCAGTGGATATTAGCAAATTACCTATGCCTCAACAGCAACGTATTCAATGTGGTAAAGCTCATTTTAAAGCTCTGGAAAATGAGGTGCAGTATAAGGTTGTGGAGAGGGTAGCGCAGTTGTAGAAGCTTAGCTCCGTTGCACCCAAACCCCCATCTCCCAAGCCTCACCCGCACCCAACTCAACCACATCCAAATGCGCATTAGCCGTCTCGATACACAGCATACGCTGATAATCGTCATCGGCAAACTGGCTGATTTGTTTTGATTTCTCAATCCAAGGATTCCACACCACCGTACTATTGCTACCCTCGGCATGAAGATGATACGTTTGCGTTTGCGTGTTTAAAGTAATATCTGGAGCACCATGATAAATACGGTCAACTTCGCTTCCAAAAGTGATATCACCCTGTTGGGTCTTAGTTTGCCAACCCTCGGTTAGCGTATCACTGTAATTTATACCATCAAAGCCACTAACCGTGGTTTGAGTGATGTCCTCAGTAGGCAGATAAGAATGCAGGGCTTGCGAAAAAGTAACGGATTTACCGCTGTTATTTTGAGTAATTAACGAGATTGCAAATCCAGTAGCGCTAAATTCAAATTTAACTTTAAGGTCCAGATGCGGCGTGGTAATACAACCAGCCGAGTCAGTTTGTTTGAGCTTTAGAACAAGCTGAGATGCTGGGTGGTGATTTAAGTTTCCTTTATTAGACGCATCAAACGTTTCAAAGCTATCCATTTCAAAAATTTGAGTACGAGCATAACCGTGTTGACTTAAATTATAAGCACAGTCTTTAAAACTATCCTGTACGGATTGAGGATTAGCATCAAACTGCCCGAATACAGGCCAGCAGATAGGAACGCCGCCTCGAACTGACTCACCCTGTTGATATTCGGCTTGTTCGCTTACCCACAACCAGTTGTCTAGAGAATTTATGGAGCAGCTTTTATTATTAACTTCAGCGTCATCCTTTAAGCCGTCTTCTAACCCGTCTTCATCAACTTTATTAGTAGAAAAATGAATCAGCTGAGCACCTTGCAACAACACCACAGCTCGATAGCCCTTACCCGTAATGGTCACTGAGTCAAGCTCATCTATTTTATGATGTTGCAGTTGTACATTGGGAAGGGATGTTTGGGTAGCCATACAACCTCTTTTAAGTAGGTATTAAGGGGTTTGATTAAGTACTTAGTCTTAGCGTCTAATAGTTTGCAAGTATAGTGGGTAGTAAGTTTAGCGGTGTGTGAATTTAGTGGTTAAAACCCAAGCGATATTTAAATAGGGTTTAGCTTTTGTAGTGAGCGCTGGCGCTTGCTGTTCTTCTGCTATAACGATGGTATAACTGTCTGCATAGTACGAATGTATCTTAGCCTTAGTGATAAAAAAGGGAGGACCAGATATTTTGTCATATTTATCTTCAAACTGATCCCCCAAACCAAAGGTTAATAATAATTGATCTGCACATTTCGTTATAGACATTAACTGTTGGGTATACCGTACTCGTAGCGAATGATTGTTTAAAGCGTCTGCACCGTTATCCGGCAGAGCGACTAGCGCTGCTCGATCATAAATAGCATCGACCTGACCAATATCTTGAGCCGTCAATTTGAAAATATCAGCCACCCAGATAGTAATGGTTTGACCCCCATAGCTTCCTTCATACATTTTGATATCAGGATGTTTGGGATGTTGGGTAATAGACGAAACAATGGCATTTTCTTCAAAAAACTCAACTACTGCCGTTTCAATTAGCTCAACACCCACAACATCATAGCATTGCTCTGCTAGCCAAACCATATCAATGCTTTTGCCGCACAATGGCACTAAAACTCGGCTCTTAGGCGCAAGGTCAAGCGTTGAAAAGTGTGTAGTAAGTAGTGAATTTGGCTCCGATTGATTAAAGCCTATTTGTTTACTTTGCCATTTATCTTGCCAAAAGTCAGGAGTCATATTGGGGCTCTTATTATATTGGTATAGGGTTTAAGGGTATTAAACGATTCTTTTTAATTGTACCGAATTTTGATAAGTATAGGGCTAATTATAAGGTCAAAAAAAAGGCTGGCGTTACTATCAATAACCCCAGCCTTTAACGATAATAGTAGTAACTTATTTCACCAGATACTGCTTAAATTCTTTACGCAATTTACCCAGCTTTGGTGGAATGACCGCTTGGCAATAGCCTTGCGTTGGGTTTTTATTGAAGTAGTCTTGATGATAATCTTCGGCTTCATAGAATTCTTCTGCCGGATGTACTTCGGTGACGATATCCAATCCCATGTCACGCAGTTTGTTGATAGTACGGTCGATGGTTGGCTTTTGAGCCTCTTCATCGGTATAAAATACCACTGAACGATATTGAGGCCCCACATCGTTACCTTGACGGTTTAATGTTGTGGGATCATGGGTCGCAAAGAAAATATCCAAAACCACTTCTAAAGGAATGACAGAGTCATCAAAATCTACGCGAACCACTTCGGCATGTTCTGTACTGCCTGAGCACACGTCTCTATAATTGGCAGAGGTGGCATCGCCGCCCATGTAGCCTGAGGTTACTTTTTGCACCCCTTTTACAGATAAAAAAACTGACTCGGTACACCAAAAGCAGCCGCCACCTAGAATAATTGATTGCATGGTTGTGTCCTTTTTATTCGAATTTATACCCTAATCTTAGCAAACCATAATCTTAAGATAAGTTAAAAATAGTAATGATATAATACAGCCTGTTCAAAATTTGATAAGAGAGCTTAAATGTCAAATACTGCTGATACCAACCTAAATCGCGACCCCAATCAACATACTGAGACCATAGTCTACGACCAAGTATTCACCACACCGCTAGACAAAGCAGCGCGTTTTTCATTCGATGAGCAAGTTGTGGCTTGTTTTCCAGATATGATTCGTCGCAGTGTGCCAGGCTATGGTCAGATGTTGGCTATGTTGCCGATATTTGCCAAGCGTCACTGCCAGTTTGGTCAAGTGACTACGCAAGGCAAACGGGTCAGCCGAGTCTATGATTTGGGCTGCTCGTTAGGTGGAGCCACGATGGCGCTGCTAAATGAGTCAGGTGGTTTTGACTCTGATGAGCTGCAAATTAAAGCAGTAGATATCTCTCCTGCCATGACTGAAAATGCGCAAGTGCTGCTCAAAGAAAATTATCCAAACCATGATATTGAGGTAATAACGGCAGATATTCGCGAGCTTGAGTTTGAACCATGTGATATGGTGATTCTAAACCTAACTTTACAGTTTTTACCGCCCGAAGATAGAAAGCAAGTGCTGCAATCAGTATTCGATGCACTAAATGAGGGCGGCATTTTGGTATTAACCGAAAAAAATCACACGGGAGATGAGCAAGATGATGCTTGGCTGGTTGAGCGTTATTATGATTTTAAACGTGCTAATGGCTACAGCGAGCTTGAAATTAGTGGCAAACGTAATGCATTAGAGAATGTGCTGATAACGGACACTTTAAATCAACACCATCAACGCTTAAAACAGGTTGGATTTAGGCGTAGTTTAACCTGGTTTCAGTTTTTAAACTTTGCGTCTATGGTGGCTTTTAAATGATTCACTACATTACCGGTGGAGAGCGATCCGGTAAAAGCAGCTTTGCACTAAGCTTAGCTGAAAAGGTGAGTGATACCCCTTATTATGTAGCAACCTCTCGTGTGCTAGATGATAACTTTGCTAAGCGGGTTCAGCGCCATATCGATGATAGGACCAAGTCAATTAATCAGTGGACTACTATTGAGGCGGATTTGAATTTAGCTAATGCTTTAAAAGACTATTTTAATAACAATAGCAGTGTTTCAGAACAAAGCTTTGATAAAAAGCAGCATAGCCAGCCGCTAGCCATTGTTATTGATTGCGTTACGCTATGGCTAACCAATTACGTCATGGATTACCAGTACGATATAGACGAGTGTATAACTTTAGCCAAACATGAGATTAATCTCTTGGTCGATTTTGCCAGCCAGCACAACGCCACACTTTTTATCATCTCTAATGAAATCGGCATGAGCTTACATGCCAGCTCCCCTGAAGGCCGCAAGTTTGTATCATTACAAGGCTGGATCAATCAGTATTTGGCGCAAGTGGCGGATAAAGCAACTTTGGTTGTATCAGGATTGCCGGTTAGTTTGAAGGGTGGTATAAGATAAAGCTATGCACACAATCCCATTTTCACTTGAACAAAAAATGCATCAAGTTATCACCGAAAAGTTGAGTCTAAAAGACTTTGAACAGTGGCTATATCAAAATGACGAGCTAGAGTTTTCAAGTCCAAATTTATATTTTGAACTTATTTCTTTTGATTATAGTAATAAATTCAGTCTTAAAGCATTTCAACTTAATTTTTCAAAATATTTTGGTTTTCACAAGTTTGAAGCAGAACGAATCAAAGAAATTCTATTGACGATTATTGATCGTAAAAATAACTATGGGCATGCTATTTGGATGACGTATGAGCTGTATGAATGTGGTTATCTTTTCTTTAGAAGGTTAGGGTTACAGAGTGGATTGTGCTTTGCAGGTGATTCAGGATACTTTTCAATGGAGAAATGCAACCAAATTATAGATAAATTCTATCCTAAAATCTTTATTGATTCTAAAAATGCTTTAAGTTGGTTTGAGAATAATAAAATTATATTCAAAGATAAAAAGATTCAATATGGAGAAGGGTTTGAATATGAAGATTATCGAAATAAGGTTGAGATTAAACAAGGTGATTTACCAAATGATCATGTTAATGGATTAAGATGATTCTTGAAAAGAATAGTTTTATTATTACTAGTTTTATAACATAGATAAAAAAATCAAAAACCTAAACCTTAAATTTTCAACCTCACAAAACTTATTTATTAGCGATTTAAATTTCTATGTCTAACCAAACCCCAACCAACACCCCAAAAAATACTATCGAAACCGCCGAACGTGAACTCTACCTTGCACTTATTCAGCGAGCTCAGTATCGTCCGATTGCTAATGAATGGTTAGCAAACTTACCAAAATGGCTTAGCGATATTAAAGACAAACGTCGCAATGCCCATGCACCTGCTTACCTGTCGTCAGTGGAAAACCTACCTCCGCTAGATATTAAAAATGTAGATTTAAATAGTGATGTGTTGACCATTAATACGCAATTATCAGACGGTCACAACAAACAAATAACCGCACTGATGAAGCAGCTGATGCCGTGGCGCAAAGGTCCGTTTCAAATTGGTACAGGTGACAATGCGGTATTTATCGATACCGAATGGCACAGTGACTGGAAGTGGAATCGTATCGCACCTCATATCGGTACGCTTGAAGATCGTTATGTACTGGACGTAGGCGGCGGTTCAGGCTATCACGGATGGCGCATGGCAGGGATGGGTGCCAAACAAGTCATTATTATTGATCCCTCTTGTTTGTTTTATAATCAATTTATGGCAATTCGTCATTTTGTGGGCGGCTTTGATGCGGATACCGATGATGATAAGACAGGGGTTGGCTACCGTACTCACTATATACCGGTAGGTTTAGAAGAATTACCGTCAAGCTCAGATCAGGGCAATCAATTGTTTGATACCGTGTTTTGTATGGGGGTGTTATACCATCGCCAATCCCCGTTTGAGCATCTCAATCAATTAAAAAACCAATTAATCAATGGTGGACAGTTAATATTAGAGACACTGGTCATTGAAGGGGATGCTAATACGGTATTGGTGCCACACAATCGCTATGCCAAAATGAATAATGTGTATTTTATCCCTTCCGTGGCTGCGTTAATTGGCTGGCTAGAAAAAGTAGGATTTAGGGAGGTGACATGTGTCGATGTTGATGTGACCTCAATAGAGGAGCAGCGAGCCACAGATTGGATGAATTATCAGTCGTTAAGCGATTTCTTAGACCCTAACGATCCTACCAAAACCGTAGAAGGTTATCCAGCTCCGATGCGAGCAACACTGATAGCGACTAAGTAGATAATCATCTATTAAGTCATAATCACCCCGTCACTAATTAATTGTTTATTTAGTAAATTCATTAAATTTTCTTAATGTAGCCTGCCTAGATTGGTTATGATAATAATCATGACTCATGTCTGTTAATAACAATCCGCAAATAATTTAAATAAGGCTATAAGGCTATATGGCTATGTTTACTGTCAATTTTAAATCTAAATTACTATTAAACATTGGCGTAATAGGAATCGTAGGGTTGGCAACGTCGCCTGCATCAGCAATGGAACCTTATGGCGATCCTTTTACAGGTAGTGGTTTTGTCAATCAGGACTGGCAGGTAGTCTGTGATAATACATTGACCTGCCGTGCCGCAGGATATGCTGATGAAAGCCACTATGATAGGCCAGCATCCATTATGATTACGGTTGATCCAATGCAATCCGAAGCGACTGCGCAATTAAACTTTTATTCAGAAAGTGAAAATGGCTTAAATATTGATGCACCAACATTATGGTTAAATGATAAAAATTATGGGGCTATCGGATCTGAATTTACCTTAAATACTCAACAAACAAATGCATTAGTTAAACTAGCTCGTCAGAATGCAGAAATTGAGATTAAAGCTAGTAATCTCGTCTGGAGGATTAGCGACAAAGGTATGGCTTCGGTATTACTCAAAATCGACGAGGTCCAAGGTCGAGTCGGTACGCCGTTGGCATTAGTGAGTAAAAATAATCCAAACCTTCAAACACCAGAAACCATGGAATCTATGCCAATTATCGTAAAGGGACATTCGTATCCAGAAGCGCTTAATAAAAAATTAGACCCAAAGTTGTTGACATATTTTCAAAACAACATTGATCATTGGGTTATATCGAGCATGACGGAAGGGGATGCTTCAGATTGTGAAGCCTTGAGTGGCAATGACTCATGGTATGACGACACTGAGAGTAGAGAGTGGATATTTTTACCTATAAATAACCAAAAAACATTAGCTAAGCATTTGTGCTGGCGCGCTGCATATAACCAAGGTGATGGCTATTGGCTGATTGATAATGAAAGACCTAGTAAACCCCAGCTTATCACGACGTCAGGCAGTTATTATGCCGATGGTGAGATTTTATCGGCTCATAAAGGTCGAGGTTTAGGTGATTGTTGGGGACTAACAAAATGGCAATGGAATGGGGATACATTCATTCAGTCATATAAAGCAACTACAGGGCTGTGTCGCGGCTTTGCTGGTGGGGCATGGGAGCTACCAACTTATGTTAGTCAGGTCATTGACAACACAAATAGATAACTAAAGACGGCACGGACTAAAAAAACACAAAAATAAGGGAAAGCAGATGTTATATATACTACGTCATGAATAAATAAGTCTGTTACAAGACCCATTTTTCAAAGACAATCTCTAGTACTATTTTTAGTAAGAATCCTACAAAGCCTGCACCAAGCGCTAAGAAAATCCAAAACGTTCCCGCCCGTCCTGCATCAGACTTCTTTGAGATGTCCCACATAATGAAAAACAGAAAAGCAATAAATATGGGCAGTAAAACATACAAGCCCCAATTGGTGACAGTTTCAGCAGAAATAGCGAAGACAGTGGCAATCATAAGTACATTCCATTATGAATATTTATAATAAGTGATGAGCCTTAATAGGCAATGTGGGCAAAGGCACCTAAAAATAAGCCTAACATAGTTATAAGACAGCTAAGCATAGGTGCATTAGATAAGTAAGTATAGGTACATCGAATTTTTGTTAGTGCTTATTTTGAGTTGTCTCTATTAAGTGCTATCTATTATAGAGCACAGTCGCCATATAATGCTATGAAGTGGAAAAAAGTATAACAAATCAACAAACAACGAATTTTATGGAAAAATTAGCCAATCCTTGATATATTAAAGGGTTGCTCAAATATGTTCAAAATAAAACTATTTAAGTTTAGGTGAATTTTAGTAAAAAGACCTATTTTAAAAAATACATATTAAATAATGTGAGCAGTATCATAAATGCCATGCCGTATTAGGCACTAGTTATGACTACTATGTATTGTTATGAAGAAATCCCCATTAGTATTTAGCGTTAAACCTCAGTCTATTAAACTTTAGAGTTCATAAAATTATGTCGCAAGCTCAAATTGATGAAATATTTTCCTTATTAGATAATGCAGCCAATGTTCTAATTGAGCAGGGTATATTGCCAAACAATTGGCAGAATAACAGTCAGATTACACGCAGTAAAAGCCCTGAGCATGGTGATTATGCCAGTAATATCGCTTTAACTGCGGCTAAAGCGGCCAAAACAAATCCTCGCACGCTTGCTGAGCAGTTGACGACAGCTTTACCAAAAAATGACAGTATTGCAAAGCTAGAAGTAGCAGGCCCTGGATTTATTAATATCTTTTTAAACGCCGATGCTAAATTTGCGGTGTTAGACGCTATTTTTGCCAAAAATGAGCGTTATGGTTTAACAGATGAATTCGCCGATAAAAAAATCCAAATAGAGTTTGTCTCCGCTAACCCAACTTCAAGTCTGCATGTCGGGCATGGACGTGGTGCTGCCTTTGGCATGAGTGTGGCTAATTTACTTGAAGCAGTGGGTTATAACGTAACGCGCGAGTATTATGTGAATGATGCAGGCCGTCAGATGGATATCCTGGCGGTCAGTACTTATCTGCGTTATTTAGAATTAAATGGCGAACAGGTGCATTTCCCAGTTGGTGGTTATCAAGGGGACTACGTTACCGAAATTGCGCAAACGTTAAAAACGCAACAAACTGATGCATACGTGCACTCTTATGCTGACACCATCAGTTTAAATGCGCCTGAAGATGAAGTCTCAAAGCTTAATGATTCAGGTGAAAAAGAAGTTGTTTCTGGCGATAAGAATGCGCATATAGACGCCATTATTGCTAATAGTAAAGCAGCGCTTGGGGAGGATTATGAGATTTTCTTAAATGCTGCATTAAGTGAGATTTTAGGTGATATTAAAGATGATCTTAATGACTTTGGGGTGCGCTTCGAGCGCTGGTTTAGTGAAAAGTCTATCGCTGATGAGATTGAACCAGTACTTGCAGAGCTAGATGACAAAGGCTATTTGTACGAAAAAGATGGCAATACTTGGTTTAAATCAACAGAATTTGGCGATGAGAAAGACCGAGTGGTGCGCCGTGCCAATGGATTAACCACTTATTTTGCCTCGGATATTGCTTATCACAAAAATAAATTCGAGCGTGGCTTTGATACCGTGGTAAACGTTTGGGGCGCTGATCATCATGGTTATATCGCCCGTGTTCATGCTGCATTGACGGCCTTAGGTATTGATGAAAAACGTTTAGACATTATCTTGGTTCAGTTTGTGGCATTGTGGCGCGGGGATGAAAAAATCCAAATGTCCTCACGCTCAGGAAAGTTTGTAACATTGCGTGAGCTTCGTGATGAGGTCGGTAATGACGCCGCTCGTTTTTATTATGTGGCGCGTAAGCCTGAGGTACATATCGACTTTGATTTAGAATTGGCAAAATCTCAAAGTAAAGACAATGCCGTTTATTACATTCAATATGCACATGCTCGGGTTTGTAGCGTACTAGAAAAATTGTCTGAAAAAGGTTTTGATGTTGATGATGTGAGTGGTGCAAGTCATCAAGCTTTGTTATCTAGCGATGCTGAAAGTGAGCTCATTAAGCTTTTGGCAGCGTATCCTGCGACTTTAAAACGTGCAGCAATCGGTTATGACCCCCACGTATTGACCAATTATCTCAAAGATTTGGCATCATTATTTCATGGGTGGTATAACGACAATCGTATTTTACCAGTCAGTATTATTGCCGGTGAAACACCTACCGAGGATGAGCTAAACTTAATGCAAGCTCGCTTAAGACTGTCAAAAGCGGTGCGTCAAGTACTGGCAAACGGTCTAAGTTTATTAGGGTTGTCTGCACCCTCTAGTATGTAAGTCGCTTTTATAAAATGTTCTTAAAAAAGCATATAAAAATAGCAGTGGCAGTAAATAGCGCAAGACTTTAATTGAATAAGCCATAAATGGAGAGAGTGAATGTTAGCTAAAAAACCGAAAGGGGCAGTAGAACGTAAGCGAGGCGGTGGTGCTGCAAGTTTGCTATGGATGTTTGTTGGCGCAATATTAACCCTAATGTTTGGTCTGTTTTTGTATTTATGGAACCCTTTTAATATAGGATCTGAAACCAAAGTGGAAGAGCGTCAGGTAGAGCCAATCAATCAAAATAAAGACCAAGAAGGCGATTATGAATTTTATGACATATTGCCTGAACAACAGATCACCAGAATTCCTGATGAATCTATAGTACGAGAAGAAGACACAATACGTGATCCTAGTCAGCTTGAGCCTGATGTGGTTATTACAAGTCCGACCGTCCAAGAGCGTGACTCTAACACCACTGCTGAAAATTATGGCGTGGAAGAAAACACGGGGACTAACCCAAATACGGACCGTGTTGAAAGCGATCAAGAAATGGTCATTGTTGAAGAGCAAGGGACTTATGACGAGCCGATAGAAAGTAGGGGTAATCAAAGCGCGGCCACGCAGGGCAATCGCGAATCGGCTCCCACATCGAACCCGTCATCAACTAACAGTACAAATGCTGCACTGACGCAACGAGCAAATATAGAGCAGGCACAGCCTAAGCAGAGCTATATATTGCAAATTAATAGCTTTAGTAATGCTCAAGAAGCAGACAAACGACGCGCTCAAGTGTTGATGGCTGGTGTAGACGCACAGGTAGTCAAAAATGAATTGTCTAGTGGTCAAGTACTGTATCAAGTTGTTTCTACAAAAATGAATAATAGACAAGCCGTAGTTGCCGCTCAGCAAAAGCTACAAAACAATGGTATTGATTCTTTGATTGTTGAACAGCGCCGATAGTGATTCTTAAGTCAATTTTTTTACATTATTTTTTTGCAGTAATTTTTGCTCATATCTCGTTGCTAGTATATGTAACAGTTTGCGCTTCTTTAACCAAGGTTTGACGTATTATGCCAAAGGTATCGTCCATTACTCGAGTCTTACAAATAGTTGAAGCGGTATCATATGCTGCCAAGCCAATAACGCCGTTAGAGCTTTCTAAAGAATTAGACATTCCTAAGCCCACTATTCATCGCCTTATTCAGCAGTTGGTAGATGAAGGATTTGTTATGGTAGACATAGCCGGGGGGGTTATACCGGGCAAGCGGGTTCGAAATCTGAGTGTGGAGCTTTGGCAACAGCGCCAATTTTATAGTGAGCGTCAGGTGGTGCTAAGACGACTTGTTGATGAATTAAAAGAAACCTGCGGCATTGCCGTACCGCAAAATTTAAGTATGGTATATACCAATCGGGTGAATACAGATTCGCCGCTACAGATTTTTATGCCCATAGGTTCTAAAACACCGGCGTGGTGCACTGCTTCTGGAAAGTTGTACTTAAGCCAAATGCCCTCTGAGCGCCGCCAGAAGATGTTAGAGAATTTTAACTTTAAAGCCTATACACCAAACACCATTACCAATCTAAAAAAGGTAGATCAAGAGCTTAATAGAATTGCGGAAACAGGCATCGGCATTGATAATGAAGAATTTATCCCTGACATGGTCTCTGTTTCCGTACCGATAATGGATAAACAAAACCGCTACTTGGCGTCACTATATATTCATGCCCCTACAGTAAGAATAACGCTGAACGGTTTGTTAGAATATGTGCCACGTTTGCAAGAAGCTGCCATAGATGTGGGCGAATTAGTCTATCAGTTACAAAGTTAGACACAATCTCACGCGTGTTATTATACCAAAATGGCCTCAAGTCTAAACTTGAGGCCATTTCGGTTAGTATGTGAGTAGGCTTAGCGTGGCTTGATGGTTATTGAGTCAGATATTTAAGAATCGTACACATAAGTTTCGTACTTAAGGATCAAAAACAGGAATCAAGTTTAAGGATCCAATTTAAGAATACGACTTAATAAGTCTGAAATACACAACAATCATACACTCTATAATACTGACTTGTCGTAATAACCCATGATGCTTGAAAAATCCTTAGTACTGTTATCTTCAACATGCTCATCATAAAGCGTGGTCGCTTGAGTTCCCATCGGTACTTTAGCGTCTATATCTTTGGCAGTTTCAAGCGCTAGGTGTAAATCCTTATGCATATGTTGGCTCATAAACCCACCTGCATAGCCATGACTAGATGGTACGTTCTCTAAAACATTCGGGTAGGGGTTATAGACCTCTAGTGTCCAATTACGGCCTGAGCTTTGCATCATGATTTCAGACAATACATTGGCATCAAGCCCATTTTTAACGCCTAAATTGATGGCTTCAGCCGTGCCCGTCATGAGTATGCCAAGTAGCATGTTATTACAGATTTTAGCCACCTGACCTGCACCGTGATCGCCAGCATGGAATATATTTTTACCCATAACCTCTAAGATACTTTTGGCACGATCATAGGCAGCCTCTTCACCCCCAACGATAAAGGTTAATGTACCTGCTTGTGCGCCTGCTGTACCTCCAGATACAGGGGCATCCACAAAATCTATACCCTTAGCACTCGCAATACTGGCCACTTCACGCGCATCAGCAGCGGCGATCGTAGAGCTGTCAATGACAAGCGTGCCCTTAGGAAGCTCTGACAACAAGCCCTCTGGGGTTAGCTCTGATGCATTGGCATCGCCTAAATAGACACTTTTAACGTGTCTACCAGCAGGTAGCATGGAAATAACAATATCTGCATGATTTGCAGCATCTTTGGGCGAAGAAGACGATGATGAGCCTGCATCGGTTAGGGTCTTGACCGCATCTTCTGACAAATCAAAAACGGTAACGTCATATCCTGCCTTAACGAGATTTAACGCCATAGGGCCGCCCATATTGCCGAGCCCGATAAAGGCGACTTTAGTGTTATTTATATCCTTTCTATTTGGCATATCACCACTCCTTGAAGTTTGACGCGGGATGTTTAGGGTCTGTTGAACATTCAAATGTGGAACTGGCGGCGGCTATTTTTTTAGACAATATGCAGTGAAATTTTCGACGCTTAGTTATTCTAAGTTAGAAAATTTTACAATATATTGGCAAAAAATAGACCCGCCCCGTAGGGCTGATGCTAAAATTGCCCCAAACGTTGTTATAAACCTAGCTAAGGTCCAATACGCTTCGGGCATTATCGTCGGCTTATGCCTAGTTTAGTACAATTTTAGCTATCAGCAGTCCTACTATTTGAATGTTCAACAGACCCTAGTACATGGTTTAAATAAAGACGCTATAAATATTATATAGCGCTATTACATACTTTGATTTAAATACTATTTAATTTTCTGGGCAGCTAGCGAATCCGAACCTAGCCAATCGCCAAAGATATGTTCTCCTTTGGGATAAGGGTTTTTAAAGTGGCTATTGATGTACTCAATGCCTTCACTGTTTAAGCACTGCTCAAGGGTGCGTGACCAATTTGGGTTTTTGTCTTTGTCAATAAGTAACGCACGTACGCCCTCGCGAAAGTCTGGATTGTTGGCACAATGTACGGCAACGATGACCTCTATATATAGCACTTGCTCTAATGATAAGTCCCGAACTCTTTGGAATAACTCATAGGTAAGCGCAGCCGTGACTGGGCAACCGGCACGATAAGTGGCTAGTGCTCTTTGCGTCCATTTATCGTTAGCAAAATCGCTGTCAATTTCATTCAATAACGCATCGTCTTGTAAGATGGCATCAATATCTTCTAGCCCGCCACTGACCATAATAGATTCGATGGTTTGCCAGTATTGCGCCAGCTTGCTGGGTTTTAACTCAACTTGTTCCTGTTTAGATAAGTTCGCTAAACTTTTACTAACAATGGCATGGGCATTAACTGCAGTTTGAGTGGCGTTCATTTGGTTATCAACATTTACGTCAATCCAATCTGCATTAGTCAGCGTTTCTACTAGTTTGTCATAACCGTCACTCGGTAATACGTATTCAGCAATGTTGCTAAGTTTAGCATCACTAGCATTACCCATCGCCCCAGTTAGCCCCATAAACAACCCCGTTTTTGCCGGCATACGTTGCAGAAACCAACTGCCTGTAGCATCTGGAAATAAGCCAATGGTAATCTCTGGCATAGCAAATTTGGTGGCCTCAGTAACAATACGATGACTACAACCCCCCAAAAGCCCCATACCACCGCCCATGATAAAGCCGTTGCCCCATAACAGGATAGGCTTACTATAAAAGTGCATTTGACGATATAACGCATACTCGCTACCAAAAAACTCATTGGCATACGGATTGGGCAACGGCGCACCCTCGACCATACTGTCGTACAGTTTACGAATATCTCCACCTGCACAAAATGCTTTATCGCCTGCGCCCCGTAGAATAATTGCAACAATACTGTCATCGTCTTGCCATTCAATAAGCTTTTGACTCATTGAATGACACATTGATACACTTAACGCATTAAGTGACTTCGGGGAGTTAAGCGTCATCTCACCAATTGTATGACCATCTTGGGTTTGGTGAGTATTGAATAACACTGGGGCACTGTCATTATTAGCAACATTAGTGGACATAAAGTTTCCGTCAAATTACTGGTTATTTTTATTAGGACTTACGCAAACAGCGATACTAAAACTTTTATATGCGACTGGGAATTATTTATTGCGCCTCTGGAACTATAGTCGCAGGCAGATAAATGAGGTACAAGGCAATCGAGTGCAAGTACTACTGGTGTAGGCTTAACGAGATTAACACTGTAACTCTTTTATATGACTATACTGCACAGCCAGCGCAAATAAATGATTACCAATCGCTATTAATTTTAAATTATGCGTAAATCTTATGAATGTTATTTATTCTGCCAAGTCGGTTTACGCTTTTCTAAAAACGCATTAACGCCCTCGCTCTGGTCGGCAGTATCAAACAGTTTAACAAAAGCTTCACGCTCTTTAATAAGGTTCTGCGCAGGTGGATTATGGCGTGACGCTTGAATCAATTGCTTAGAATAGGTGACTGCAACTGGAGATTGTTTGGCAACTTTTTTCGCTAACGTTTGCGCTGTGCTTAATCCTTCGCCTTTTTCAACCACTTCTTCAACCAAACCAATCTCTAATGCTTTTTCGGCATCGACACGCTCACCGCACAATATCATGCGTTTTGCCCATCCTTCGCCCACTAGCATAGTCAGGTTTTGCGTACCACCGGCACAGGGTAATAAACCCACGCTCGCTTCAGGCAATGCCATCACTGCATGGCGCTCGGCAATACGAATATCGCAAGCCATCGCACATTCCAGACCGCCGCCCATTGCATAACCGTTAATGGCGGTAATACTGACGCCACGATAATTAGATAACGCCTCGAAAGCCTCACCAAAAGCAATTGCCATTGAGATAGCGTTGCCTTTATCACCGTCTGCAAAGGTATTTAAGTCAGCACCAGCGGAGAAGAACTTCTCCCCGTCACCATGAATCACTAACGCATAGACATCATCATTTTGGTTTAAGTCTGATACTAGCGTCTTTAGGGCGTTAAGACTTTGCTGCGTCCAGGTGTGCGCTGGCGGGTTGTTTAAGGTTAACGTTGCCACAGTGCCGTCAATGGATAAGTTAAGGTTAGTGTATTCTGTCATTTTTAATCTCCGTGATTTAGTTTTTCTTTACGAATATTTTTTATAATATTGAATCATAATCATGTTCCACAGTTATTAACGCAACCGGCTTAAATTGTCGTCCTCCATCATACTACGGGACACAATCACGCGCATAATCTCATTGGTACCTTCTAATATCTGATGCACACGCAAATCACGTACATGACGTTCAAGCGGATATTCTTTTAGATAACCATAACCGCCATGTAATTGTAATGCTTGATTAGCCACTTCAAAACTTAAATCGGTAGACATTCTTTTTGCCATAGCACAGTAACTTGCCGCATTAACATCGTTAGTATCAACCTTATTTGCTGCCATATATATCATCTGGCGAGCCGCAATGGTTTGCGTCAGCATATCTGCCAATTTAAACTGTACCGATTGCAGTTTTGCCAACTCTTTACCAAATTGCTTGCGCTCTTGCACATAATTCACCGCAGTCTCTAGGGCAGCTTGCGCAGTACCGACGGCGCAGATACCAATGTTGATACGCCCACCATTTAAACCTTTCATGGCAAACTTAAAGCCTTCGCCCTCCATGCCCAATCTATTTTTGGCAGGCACGACCACATCTTTAAAATGAATGGTACGGGTTGGCTGTGCTTTCCAGCCCATTTTATCTTCATTTTTACCGTAGCTGATACCGTCGCTATGTGCATCAACCACAAAGGCAGACACGCCTTTTGCACCCTGTTTATCATGATCAGCACCACCAGTACGTGCCATCACTAGCAATATATCAGTAGACCCTGCGCCGGAGATAAAGGTTTTCTCGCCACTAAGCAGATACGAGTCATCTTCCTGTTTGACTGCCTTTGTGGTTAATGACCCTGCATCAGAGCCTGCATTAGGTTCGGTCAAGCAATAACTGGCTAACACCTCACCGCTGACCAATTTAGGAACAATGTCATCAAGCACTTCTTGTTGCCCATATTCGCCAATCATCCATGTGACCATATTGTGAATACTGATATAAGACGCAATCGCAGTATCGCCCCAAGCTAATTCTTCAAACACAATAGCAGAGTCTAAGCGAGGCAATCCGAGTCCGCCGCAGTCAGGATTGGTATATAATCCTAAAAACCCCAGCTCGCCCGTTTTTTTTATCACATCAATTGGAAAGTGGCTTTCTGCATCCCATTTAGCGGCATTGGGCTTAAGCTCTTTTAGCGCAAACTGGCGTGCCATTTGTTGAAAAGCGAGTTGGTCTTCGGTTAGTGCGAAATCCATAGTTGTCCTTATAAAATAGGCTTAATTGATTTATCGCTTCGATTTAACTGTTTCTGATCGAATAAAGCGACTAAAAATATAGATAAAGATATCAATACAATACCAAAACTTTGAAAAATTGATATATGACCGTCTAAAAAGATTATTGATAAAAATAGGGCAGCAATTGGCACCAAATAAAATAAGCTCGAAACTTTACTAATGGATAGCTGACGAATTAATACATACAATAAGCTTATAGCACCGATGGAGACCACAATTGCCATCCATAATAGTGAAAAAACAAAGGCTGGTGTCCACTCAATAAAGTGCTGCGGATAAAATAGCCACACTAACGTACACAAACCTAAAGAGGCTAATGATTGTAAAAACCCGCCAAACATTAAATTCATATTAGCACAAAAATATTTTTGATAGACACTACCAAAAGCGACCCCAACTAGCCCAAAAAAAGCCATCGACAACCCAATAAGACTTGGGGTTTCAAGACCCAAAAGCACGATTAAAAACACACCTACTAGGCCAATGATTAACCCCACCCACTGCGTCACTGATACTTTGGCATCAAATAAAACTCTGGCAATTAAACTGGCGAACAAAGGCTGAAATGAGATGATGAGCGCCGATGTTGATGCTGATATGCCATAGTCTATGGCAACAAAAACACCCAAAGTAAAGAATCCAACAATGAACGTGCCTGCTACTAAAGTATGCAATATCTCAGTTTTGTTACTTGGCATGGGAGGTTTGATCACATAACAAATTAATCCCAATACCACTACCGTAATCGTAAACCGAACTACTAAAAACGAAGCAGGATCGGCAAAGGGAAGACCATACTGTGCTGCGACAAATCCAGAGCCGTACAGTAGAACGAATAATACTGAGAAAACTATTGTATACATATCATCCCTGCTATCCCTCAAACTGTCTCGTCAAGTACACTATTCTTCAGTTAAGTTATCTCTTCAGGTAAATTATCTCTTCAAATAAACTGTCTCTTCAAATGAGTTATATATTCAAATAAACCCAAAGCTATCTATCTAATTTTATTGATTTAATGTACCCAAAAATCGTAACTATCTGATTAAATTGACTATCTTAGTTAAATAGCAAGGTATCTTACATAGAATATCAGGGTATCTTACATCGAAATCGTGGTATTCACTTTGCTGGAGGCTTCATCGTCAAACCAACGAGCGGTCACGGTTTTGGTTTGGGTATAAAACTGTACAGCTTGCTTACCATAAGGTCCTAAATCGCCCAGTTTACTACCGCGTGAGCCTGAGAATGAGAACATCGGTAGAGGCACAGGGATGGGTAGGTTAATGCCTACTTGACCCACGTCAATATCTTGCTGGAATTTATGCGCTGCTGCTCCCGACTGGGTAAAGATAGCGGTACCATTGCCCATTGGATTGCTATTTACCAATTCTATTGCCGCATCTAAGCTGTCTGCACGCATGATAACCATCACAGGACCAAAGATTTCCTGCTTATAGATTTGCATATCTGTAGTGACATTATCAAAGATAGTAGGACCTACAAAGTTACCATTTTCATAACCTTCTACTTGGATACCTCGACCATCCAATAATAGGTCAGCGCCTTCATCAACCCCAGTTTGAATGAGGTGTTCGACCCGAGCTTTGGCTTGCGGGGTAATGAGTGGACCTAAATCCTTGTCATGTTCACCTGCTGATACCACTAGCGTTTCAGCTTTAGCTTTTATTTCATCGACCCAATTACCTGCTTCACCCACCAATACCACAACAGATAATGCCATACAGCGTTGACCTGCTGCGCCAAAGGTAGCACCTGCCAATTGGTTTAAGGTTTGTTCTTTATTGCAATCTGGCAGGATAACCGCATGGTTTTTAGCGCCAATCATACATTGGACGCGTTTGCCAGTACTGGCTGCGGTATCATAGACGTGTTGACCTACTTTGGTAGAGCCGACAAACGATATAGCTTTAATATCAGGGTGAGTACAAAGTGCATCGACCGTTGGTTTGCCCCCATGTACGACGTTCAATACGCCTTCAGGTACGCCAGCTTCTAAAGCAAGCTCCACTAGACGCATAGGTACCATTGGATCTTGCTCGGATGGCTTTAATACAAAAGTGTTACCCGTGGCAATTGCCATTGGGAACATCCATAGGGGAATCATCGCTGGAAAGTTAAACGGGGTGATACCCGCACATACGCCCAGCGGTTGCCAGATACTATAAGTATCCACGCCAGTACCCACATTTTCAACAAAGTCACCCATTTGTAAGTTGGTAATGCCTGCCGCATGCTCAACCACTTCTAAACCACGGAACACGTCACCACGCGCATCGGCAAGCGTTTTCCCTTGCTCCTTGGTTAATAATGCCGCAAGTTCATCCATATTTTCGCGGATAAGTGCTTGATAGGTTAGAAAAATACGTGCTCGTTTGCTAATCGGGGTTTTGCGCCATGTTTTAAAGGCTTCTTTGGCAGCAGCAACGGCTTCGTTGATTTCATCGTCGGTGGTTTGCGGTACTTTTGCAATAACTTCCTGAGTAGCAGGATTGGTCAAATCAATCCATTCTGACGTGGATGAATCGACGAATTGTCCGTTAATGAGTTGTTTTACTTGTTGCATAAGGTGTCCTTATCTTGAGGTTTATAACTATTGTACTTAAAAAAAATTTAATCTATACATAGTATATGGCACTTATCAAAATATATAAACAGTAATTGCTAGAGATCTTGTCTGCTTATAAAATTGTAAATTCTTAAATGAAAGCCATCCTGTGACCTCATTTAGGAGAACTGACCTCCATTAATATGGAGGTTAGTGTCTATATGCTATGTTCAAAACTGTACTATGTTCAAAACTTTAATAATGTTCAAGTGCTTCTTGCACCGCTTTGATGGCGCTAGGGTCATCTAGCGTCGACATATCTCCCGTTGGTTGACCTTCAGCCAATGCGCGAATGGCACGACGTAATATCTTGCCAGAACGGGTTTTGGGAAGTGATTTGGGGAAATAAACAGCGACAGGACGCGCAAGTGAGCCTAAAGATTTTGCTACCACACCAAAAATTTGTTGTTCAACACGGAATCTGTTTTCGGTATCATCAACAATTGAGGGGTCACGCAGTATGCAAAAGGCAATAGGCAACTCACCTTTTAACTCATCTTTTATGCCCACCACGCCCACTTCTGCAACCTCAGGATGTTCGCTGATAGCCGCTTCAATTTCTTGTGTGCCGAGGCGATGTCCCGCCACATTGATGACGTCATCATTACGACCCAGTATATAGAAATAACCGTTTTCATCGGTTTTGGCATAATCCGAACTTGAATACTGCTTACCATCAAACAAATTAAAATAGCTGTTAATAAAGCGCTCGTCGTTGTGCCAAACCGTCGTCAAACATCCGGGCGGTAAGGGTGCCGACATGGTTAATAAACCCTTTTCGCCAGGCGCACACACCTCTCCGGTTTCCTCATTTAATACGTTGGCATTAAAACCAAACATAGGATAGCCGGGTGTACCTGATTTATGCGGTTTATGATTGAACTTTGGAGCGTGACTTAAAATGGGCCAGCCTGTTTCGGTTTGCCAATAGTGATCGATAATCGGCACACCAAAGTGATCGGATAACCATTGACCTGTCGGCTCATCTAGCGGTTCACCTGCTAAGAAGAAAGACTTCACACTGCTGGTATCATAGCGGGTTAGCCATGTTTCATCCGCCTTTCTAAGCATACGTATGCCAGTGGGTGCAGTGAATAATATATTCACTTTGTTTGCTTCAACTATACGCCACCAAATACCCGGATTAGGGTTGTGCGGTAGACCCTCATACATAATGCTGGTCATGCCGGCAAGTAGGGGCGCATAAATGGTATACGAGTGCCCAACTGCCCAACCAATATCCGATATCGCCCAAAAGGTTTCCCCCGGTTTGCCATCATAAATTAAATCGATTGAGGTCGTTAGCGCTACGGCATGTCCGCCAGTGTCTCGTTGTACTCCTTTTGGCGTACCCGTTGTGCCAGAGGTATATAGCAAATACGATGGCTCATTGGACTCCAGCCACACAGGCTCTACAATTGCTTTAGCTTCGCAACTAATACGGCGCTCAGTGGCATAATCTACATCAATATCTTGTGGCGTAAATGGCATAATACCGCGGTCAACCACTAAGACATGTTCAGGTTTGACAGTTGCTTGCTCAACCCCTTGAGTAACAAGATTTTTGTAATTAATAACCTTACCGCCACGTAAGCCTGCATCTACAGTAATTACCATTTTCGCTTCGGCATCATCCATGCGAATGGCCAAGTTATGAGCTGCAAAACCACCAAATACCACGGAATGCACCGCACCAATACGTGCGCAGGCGAGCATGGCATAAGCCGCCTCTAAAATCATTGGCATATAGATGACGACTCTATCACCCTTGCCAATGCCCAAACGCTGCAAGACATCAGCAAAATAATTGACCTCTTTGTACAAGCGATTGTAAGTCAACCGACGTTTTGCATAGTCGGTGTAAAACTCTACATGGTTGTCCAGCGCCTTAAACGCATCGACAACACCGGGGTGGTTATCGAGTAGGGATTGATTAATTTCGGAGGATACCCAGACAAAGGCATCCTGCTCGGCGCGCGTATCCAAATGTTTATCGACGCAGTTGTAACAAAGATTGGTTTCGCCGCCGACAAACCATTTGGCAAAAGGTAAGTTGCTATCGTCTAGTATTTTATCGGGCTGTTTATGCCAATAAATGCGCTCAGCTTGTTTGCGCCAAAACTCAGTGGCGTTATTAATAGAGTTATCGTAGAGTTTTGCAAACGACACATTGCTATCATTGTTTGGGTTAGCAACGTCGCTATTTGAGATAGGGGATGGAGAAGAGGTGTTGATTTGTGAATTCATAATGCTGTCCTTAGCAGAGGTGAGTAATGAATAAAACAGTCGACACAAGTTTGATATAACCTATGCAAATGCTGTGCTGTTAGCTATCCTTACCAACAGTTTTTGAATTTTTTAAAAAGAAGTAACGATGTTATCGTCAATTGTATTATTTAAACAGGTATTCATAATAAATAGAAGACTTTCATGCCTATTAATTTTTGTAATTTGTTACTTTAAATGATTTCTCACAGCCCTTTTTATAGGTGCTTTAAGGAGTAAATAAAGTTTTAGTAAGTACAAATATTATAATACAATATATATGAGACAAATTATATCGTTTTAATAAGTAAACTTAACAGATTGTATAGTTATAGGTCAATAGTGCTACTTCAATAGAATGTAAGTGTCTTAATAAAAAATGATTGCAAGAATCTTTTATTACATGAAGGGTGAGCATCGAATGAACGAATCAATTTAAGAAGAGGAGAACACTTATTGATGAGCCTGCAAAGGGGTTCGTATCATGCCATATATCGCAATCAACAGCGCCAGCACCTGTATAATGAATAAACATATGACAGTGACGGGCCACTGACCATACGCATACGCTATACCGCAAATCCATGCACCAACAGTACCGCCCGCATAGTAGCTCATATAATATAATCCCGAAGCTAACGAACGTCCTTCATCCACGTTGGTGGCAATGTAGCCTATGGTTGCAGACTGCGTAATAAAAACGCCTGAAGACATGATGGTTAAGCCTGTTATAATTAGCCATAGTTGGGTGGATAGCGTCAACAAGACACCGCCCATAGATAACATCACGGCGACAATAATGGTGCGAGCAGAACCGAAGCGCTGCATAAGTTTGGACGATAGCGGGGTGATTATGACGCCTATTAAATATACTGCAAATATATTAGCAAGTTGACCTGTCGTTAATGAATAAGGGGCAACGGATAGATGAAGGTTGATAAAGGTAAAACAGCCGACAAGCGAAAATAACACACAAAACCCCAATAACGAGGCCGAAATCACGTATCGATTGGTCAAATGATTCTTTAAAGTATGTAGTGCCATACGAAATTTAGGACGTGGCACAAAATGCTGAGAGACAGGGAGCGTTTTTGCGACCCAAATAGCACCTAATAACGTTAAGGCCGCCATGATGTAATAAGCGGTACGCCAACCGACCAGTTCGTGCAAATGCCCTAAGATAAACCGTCCCAAAAAGCCGCCTAATACACACCCAGACACGTAATAGGACATAAGTTCAGCTACCGCATTGCTTTTAAACTCCTCTCCAATATAAGCTATCGTCACCACACTGATACCAGGCACTGATAACCCTTGTAGAAACCGCCACAGCGTCAATGATTCAATATTATTACTAATAGCTATGAGCGCGGTAGGGAAGGCTAAAAAAAATAGCGATCCCACGATTAGAACCTTGCGACCTATGGCATCTGACAACATCCCAAGAAAAGGTGACATCAAGGCAATGGCCATAACAGTGGCGCCAACCGACATGCCTGCTTGAACCTCACTCGCCGCAAAATCTACCATCAATACAGGCAAAATAGATTGAATGGAATACACTTGCAGAAAAGCAAACATACCGATTAGAATCGCAGTTAACTTTAATATGAAGCTTGGCGCAGAGTTAGGGGATGCTAAAGGGGTGCGCGACTTAGTTGAGCGGTTAGATTGTGAAGAGGAATGCATAAAGACGCCACGTCTGGGGTAAATTAACGCAAACTAACGGATGTATTAAGATCAAAATATAAATGACTTAAAACAAAATAAGTTACCTAAAATAGGTAACTTATAATTAAATATCAATCTTAATCTTACTTGTTTCTGTTACGCTTTTTTTTACGCGAGCGGGACAGTTTGTTCAACGTGAGCATCACATTATTATAATTTGCTGGGAAAAAACGCTGAATCAAATCAGCAACCCTGGCATCATCACCAATCAGACAACGCGCCTCATTATTTGCAGCAGCCATTAGAATGATTTGAGCAGCAGTATTAGGATCGAATTTTAACAGTTTATTAAAGCTTTTAAGTGCCTTTTCGCCGACAGGAAGTCCTAAGGTGGTCAGACTGTCACTGATACGAGCGCTAGTAGCTATACTGGTCTTGATACCTCCAGGATGAATAGAAGTAATCGATACCCCACTTTTCTCCATGACAAGCTCATGTCGCAAGCTTTCGTTGAATCCGCGTACAGCAAACTTACTGGCATTATATGCTGATTGAGTAGGCTGAGCAATAAGACCAAATAGACTTGAGATATTTATAATATGCCCATTTTGAGATGGTTTGCCGTCTTTTTCACTCTGACGTACGCTCTCTTTGATTAAAGGCAAGAATGCTTTAGTGCCATACACCACACCCCAAAAATTGATATCCATTACCCATTCCATATCTTCAATGCGACTGCCTTCTGCCGTAGAAGATAAAGCAACACCAGCATTGTTGAAGATGAAATTGACTTGACCATGTTCTTTTTTGACCGTATCTGCCCACTCAAAAACAGCCTCTTTATCTGACACATTGACTATGGCCGTGGTGACTTTGATGTCATCGTTTTCTAACAGCGCTACCGTTTGCTGTAAATTGTCTTCATTGATGTCGGCTAGGGCCAAATGGCAGCCAGCATTAGCAAGGTTTATGGTGAGTTGTCGACCAATACCAGATCCAGCTCCCGTAATGGCTGCAACGTGGTCTTTATAAAAGTCTGTGAGTTGTTCACTATCAATAATGGGCGGTATGAAAGGGAGTGTTAATGACAGATGTTTTGAAAGTGACTCGGGAAAATGAGAAAGTAAAGCGGGCATAAATGTACCGTCCTTGATAACATATAAAAGATTAACTATAAAAAATAACCAATAAAAATAGTATATTAAAATTTTAATATAGCATATGTAAGAATAGGGGAGGGAACCCCTAAGCGCAAATAAATAAGATACTGAATAGTCGTTAATTTAAGCAATAGTTGATAAAACAAGGTTACTCGTAATAAGCGGATAAAGCTTGTAGCAAAACCAAACAACAAAAAAACGCCTATCTAAAAGATAAGCGCTTAATTAGAGTCTGTTCGACTCATCAAATTTTAGGACTGCTCATCAAATTTTAGGACTGCTAATAGCTAAAACAAATCCAAGCTAAGCCTAAACTACAATGAACGCTCAGAGCTTTTAAATTACAAAACTTTATAAAGCAGTTTTAAGCAATCTTAGGTGTTTTACCCTCATTAATAACATCTTCATCAACAGTTACAGATTTTGCATTCTCCATCGAAGGCAATTCGTACATGGTATCTAACAAAGCATTTTCAACAATTGAACGTAGACCACGCGCACCGGTTTTACGCTCCATTGCTTTTTGAGCAATGGCCTCTAAGCCTTTTTCGGTAAATTTAAGCTCAGCATTCTCCATGTCAAACAAATACTGATACTGTTTTACAATCGCATTCTTGGGCTTAGTCAAGATTTGCATTAATGCTTCTTCATCAAGCTCTTCAAGCGTCGCTATAACTGGTAGGCGGCCGATTAGCTCAGGAATTAAACCAAACTTAATTAAATCTTCGGGCTCTACTTTTTTAAACAGCTCAGACAACTGCTTACCATCATCTTTCGCTTTCACCTCAGCATTGAAACCAATGCCTGTCTTTTCGGTACGCTGTTGAATGACTTTATCTAATCCTGAAAAGGCACCGCCAACAATGATTAGGATATTGCTGGTATCAACTTGAATAAGCTCTTGATTGGGATGCTTACGACCACCGTGAGGCGGTATAGAAGCCACTGTACCTTCGATAAGCTTAAGTAAGGCTTGTTGCACGCCTTCACCCGATACATCGCGAGTAATGGACATGTTCTCGCCTTTTTTGCTGATTTTATCGATTTCATCGACGTATATAATACCTTGCTCAGCCTTAGTGACGTCATAATCAGCAGCTTGCAATAGCTTTTGTACTATATTTTCAACATCTTCACCAACATAACCCGCTTCGGTGAGCGTGGTGGCATCTGCCATCGCAAAAGGCACATCGAGCATACGGGCAAGGGTTTGAGCTAACAACGTCTTACCAGAGCCAGTCGGACCAATAAGTAGGATATTACTTTTAGATAGCTCTACCATCGCATCATCAGCACCTATACGAGCTTGCTTTGAGTCTTCTGCGAGCTGTGCGGCTACTTTCAGGCGTTTATAATGGTTATAAACAGCAACTGACAGCGCCTTTTTTGCCGTATCTTGACCGATCACATACCCATCTAGATGTTCACGAATCTGTTTTGGCGTGGGGAGCTTTTTAGCCAACCATGCATTAGCATCGTCTGCCGCTTCTTCGTAGTCTGTATCACCATCTTCTATTAAATCAGTGCATAGCGCCACACATTCATTACAAATATTGGCATCGTCAGCGGCAATAAGCTGCGCGACTTCATCTTTCTTTTTGCCACAAAACGAACAATTTGGTGTGTTGTCTTTAGCCATGCTTAGCGCTCCTTATAAAGTGCTCAATATGTCCAGCTGAGCGTCATAGACAGTACAAGAGAATAAAATAATATTGTGTCATATGACATATTCTAATAGCGACCTATAGTCAGCAAAATACTAAACGACTACTGGACTTTGAGAAAAACGTATTTAGGTAAGTAGGTTTGGATGCACGGTTAAATAAAAAAATTAAATACTTCGATAAATTAAATACTTCAATAAATCAAATATAGAAATTCAAATAGAATTAACCGAACCATAAGTTGTCATGTAAACCATACTAAAACCGTAAAACCCAAGCAGTTAATTACAGACACGCCCTAAAGGGTTTAATAACGCGTAACTGCTTGAGCTTAAATTGGAATTTACTTTTCTTCTTCTGGACGACGTTCAAGAACATCATCAACTAAGCCATATTCTTTGGCTTCTTGGGCATCTAGCCAGTAGTCACGCTCAACATCTTTTTCAATTTTCTCAAGCGGCTGACCGGTACGCTCCGCTAAAATACGGTTTAAACGATCACGTATTTTTAAGATCTCGCGTGCATTAATTTCAATATCTGTCGCTTGACCCTGAGCGCCGCCCGATGGCTGGTGAATCATCACACGCGAGTTGGCTAGCGCATATCGTTTGCCTTTTTCACCCGCAGCAAGCAGGAATGAGCCCATGCTATAAGCACCACCCATACAAATAGTAGACACATCAGGTTTGATAAAGTTCATGGTGTCATACATCGCAAGTCCTGCACTGACAGAACCACCCGGTGAGTTAATATACAAGTGTATGTCTTTTTCTGGGTTTTCCGCTTCTAAGAACAACATTTGCGCCACGATAAGATTGGCCATATTGTCTTCAACTTGACCGGTCAAAAAGATAACACGCTCACGCAATAGACGTGAGTAGATATCAAAAGAGCGTTCGCCGCGAGCAGATTGCTCAACAACCATCGGTACTAGGGCAGCTTGAGGGACGCTAACGGTAGCGTCTTGCATATCGCGTAATACCAAATCTTGAGCTGCACTCAAAGTCTCAAAATGCGGATTATTCATGATGCGTTCGATATCGTTTCTATTATTGTGTTGAGTCATAAGTAGTCCTGTCGTTTGTTCAATTTTACTGATTTATAAGTTGTTCTTTATATATAGCATTTTAGAGAATATATAGCATTTTAAAGATTTAAATAGTATTTTGGGGTACGCATCAATAAATCAAGCAATAATCATGCTAACTGCGCCTTATATTACTTGAAGGCGGCGTAATAATATACAATTATAGCTACGTATATTAATAATCACATTAAGTTAACAATGGTATTCAATCAACACTGACCTCAAACTAACAACGCTAATAAATTAACATGGTTATTAAAGTAAAATGCCTCGAAATAATCGAGGCATTTTTATGACTAGAGATAATTCAATGATTATTGCTTACATCATGCCCTGTTGCTGCTGCTGAGAAGCGATCAGTTCTTGATAGCTCACCTCTTTGTCAGTTACTTTACTTTGATCAATCAAGAAGTCCACAACTTGATCTTCAAGAACAACAGATTCGATATTAGCACGTTGCTGTTTATCGTTAGTGTAATACTCGATAACCTCGGCAGGATCTTCGTAATTTTCAGCCGTTTCATTAATGAAAGTCTCAACGCGATCTTGATCCACTTCTAGGTTGTTTTCTTCAATGATACGCGATACTAAGATACCTAAACGAGCAGCACGAATGGCTTGCTCTTCAAATAATTCGCGTGGCAACATATCTTTATCGATGCTATCCGTATTACCGCCAAACTGCTGCGCAAAGCGCTGCATCATCATGTTACGTTGACGATCGACTTCTTGATCGACCATGGCACTTGGCACATCGAATTCATTTTTTTCAAGTAAGGCGTCAAAGGCCGCTTGTTTTACTTGGTTGCGTGCCGCATTTTTGATTTCACGCGTCATGTTTTTACGCACATCTTCTTTTAGCTGTTCAACACCACCTTCTTTAACGCCAAATAGCTCAAGAAACTCTTCATTGATTTCAGGAAGCTTAGATTCTTCAACCTTTTTAACATTTATTTTAAACTGTGCTTCTTTGCCAGCTAAGTTTTCAGCTTGATAATCTTCAGGGAAAGTCACATCAATGGTTTTTTCATCACCAGCACTCATGCCTTTAATGCCATCTTCAAAGCCTGGGATCATTTGGCCACTGCCTAATACCAGTTTGAAATCTTCAGATGAACCGCCTTCGAATTTCTCACCATCAATAGAGCCTTCGAAATCAAAAGTGACTTGATCCCCTTCGTCCGCAGCACCTTCTTTATCAGCAAACTCTTGACGCTGTTTACGTAGATTTTCAATCATAGTATCTACGTCTTCTTCATTAATAGAAGCATTGTGGCGTTCAACTTCTATGTCGCTAATGCCTTCAACTTTAATTTCAGGGAAGATTTCAACCGTCGCTTGATAAACTAAAAATTCATCTTCAAGCTTGACGTCATCGATATTTGGCATGCCTACCGCACGAACATCTTCTGCTTTAATGGCTTCAAAAACAGTATCACGGATTACATCGTTGATAACTTCTTGTTGGATGCCAGCACCATATTGAGCACGGATGTGCGAAACAGGTACTTTACCTTTACGAAAACCATCAATCTTGGCAGTTTTGGCCACATTGCGGATACGGCCTTCAACTTTATTTTGAATTTGTTCAACGGGCACTTTAACTGTCAGTTGAGTTTGGTTATCGTTCAGTTTATTGGTGGTAATTTGTAAATCTTTTGCCATGGTCTTAAACCCTATATATTAATCAAATGATTGTTATGTGAAATATGTTTAACGCTAATATTATGAACGCTATTTACTAAATAGAATCTGGTATTAAGGGCTGTATAAGTTATCAGTACAATGAGCATCCTAATTATGCTGCTCAGCTATTTATAATATAAAAAGCTTTCATTTAATCCACATGAATACGTATGCAAATTAAATACACTGCAAACTTATACAGTACGCATATACAATACGGGCTTATACACTCGCCGAAACCATCCACAGTCTTGAATTACAAGTGTGCTTGAGTGACTGCTATAAAATTATAAAAGTAGAATAGTATAATGTATCAGCCCAGGAAAGTAAAAATAAAGTATAAATTATTGATATAAACGCCAATAGCGGCTCATATAAAGCTCTCAATATAGTTAAAACACGAGGTATTTCCTTCACGAATTGATGGTTATTCTATCTAGGCTATCTAAGAGAAATTTCAATATTAAGGTATAACATTCACCCTTAAACCTTTTGTGTTAATTGGTATATCAAATCTTGCAACGCTTGACCACGGTGACTAAGCTGGCTTTTTGTTGCAGCATCGAGTTGGGCTGCGCTTTGATGACGTTCGGGTAGCCAAAATATGGGGTCGTAACCAAAGCCGTTATCACCGATAGGGGTCTCAAGTATTTGACCGTGCCATAAACCTTGTGCAATAAGGGGTAAAGGATCGTCTGCGTGCTGCACCATTGCTAATACACAAACAAAATATCCGCTGATAAAAGTATCAGAAGCAGTTGAATCTGGTTCAACCAAAGTCTGAGTTTGCTCAAGTTTATTACGAATAGGTGCTAACTGGGCAATCAATTTATCGATATTCTTGTCATCATTACCATGCTCTCCCGCGTATCTAGCCGAATGTATGCCAGGAGCATTATCCAATATAGGCACACACAGTCCTGAATCATCAGCAATAGCAGGTAATCCACTCGCTCGGCTGGCATGACGCGCTTTAATAATAGCGTTTTCTACAAAGCTTAAGCCGTCTTCAATAGCATCTTCAATGCCCAATTGACCTTGAGGTACAATCTCAATACCCAAATTCGTTGCCGTAAACAATCGCCTAAACTCACTTAGTTTGCCTTTGTTATTACTGGCCAATACCCATTTTTGTTTCGATTTAGTATTTTCATTGTCTGTACCAATATTTATATCATTGTCTGTACCAATATTAGTGTCATTGTTTGGACCAATGTGTGTAAAACATTTATTAGTTTGTTTCATATTATCTCGATATTTTACGCCGCTATCTTTTACAAGTTTTATTTAAGGGCAGTATTTTTGATTTTCAGGTTTGGTATATACGTTTGATGAACTACAAATACCTAACTAGGTATAACAATCGGTAACTGAGTATAACATTTTGCTTTGATATACTAGTTATCAAGTCTAAGCAGACCTAAATCAATATTATGTTTTTATTATTGATTGAACTTTATCATTCATTTACTTTTATAAAACATTGATATTTAGGTTTCTAGCTTTATATTAAATTCGAATTATTTTATAGTAATGTTGAGTTTAGTCTTTCGCCTATACTAATCACATATATATTACATATTTATATTAAAGGGTATTTTCTAGATTATTCCTATTTATCTAGTCTAATTTTTTACGTAGTCTAGGTTTGAATATGTGTTCGAAAATTAAAGTTGGTCACACATATAAAATACTGGAATACTGGAATACTGGTTCAAATACTTATATATTTAAATACTTATATATAATCATGTGATTTTAGGATTTCAAATAATTATAAGCCACTTAGATCAAATATTTATTCAAACTCTATAATTTTAAGAGTTATGCTATAAAGGAATGATCTATATTAGCCAAGGATAAAAATAATATGTCACATATCAATCTACCACCTCTTCCTTATGCAAAAGATGCACTTGAGCCTCATATCAGTGCAGAAACTTTAGAATTTCACCATGACAAACACCATAATGCTTATGTCACTAAGCTTAATAACATGCTGCCTGGTTCTGGTCTAGAAGGTAAGACTTTACCAGAAATTATCAAAGCAACTGCTAAAGATGACAACAAGCAAGGCATGTTTAACCAAGCAGCTCAAGTTTGGAATCACACGTTTTACTGGAATAGCATGACACCTAATAATGGTGGCGGCGAACCTACTGGCGATCTTAAAGCAAAAATTGAAGAAGATTTCGGTTCGTATGACAAATTCCGTGAAGAATTTAAAAATGCTGCGACTTCACAGTTTGGTTCTGGTTGGGCATGGTTAGTTGCTGACACTGAAGGTGGCAAACTATCTGTTATGAAAACTTCTGATGCAGATACGCCTTTAGCTCACGATAAAGTTGCTGTATTGACGTGTGATGTTTGGGAACACGCTTACTACATCGATTATCGTAACCGTCGTCCTGATTATGTGGATACGTTCCTAGACAAATTAGTGAACTGGGACTATGCAAACGCTAAATATAAAGGTCAAGATGCGGGTGTTGAAGAGTAATTGACTCTGTATTAGGGTTTTAAGCCCTATTTAGATTTGAGTTTATCTAGATTTAACTTGTCTTGACTAAAAAGGATACCTACGGGTATCCTTTTTTGGTTTTAAATATTTTAAGGTTTGGTTTGATTATTTATCCTTATTATATTGGCTATATTTTTCTACACTAATTTCAAACATATTTTATCAAGCTAGTATGCAGATAGTTTTGAGTATGACGAATGTATATAGGTTTAATAAACGCAAAAGTCTTGCTTTATTAGCTCTGTTCGTAACATCTTAATATTATAATAGGCATGCGCATGCGTAGTGTTTTGAAAGAAGACATATAATTGGTCAAAATGCTGTCGCTGATTAGCAATAGCTTGCGCCAATACGCGCATCTCATCTAACGTGTAGCGGTAATCATGTCGTTCACTGGCCGAATTGGCATCCCACCAGTCTAAGTTGTTGCCGTGTAGGCGCAAATATCCTGTGCGGCAATCTGTCTGAAAGCTCTGAGTATGGTTATTAAGATAGCTTTCTCTTTGTATTGTATTTAAATTTGCATACGAGTTTGTGTTCAAGTCTGCTTTTGAGGCTTCATTTAAAGTATTACGGGCTTTACCATGTGTTCCAAGCTGTGTGAATAACAGTTTTGAAGCAGGGAGTCCATTCACATTAGGATAATCCACACTACACCAAATCAGCCCAAGCTTTTGAAAGCTATACTCAACCTCTGCCACATGCCAGCTGGGATGACGAAACTCTATGGCAAGCGGAAATTCTGCAAACCACTGTGTTAACTTGGCTAGATACAAGCGATTATGGATAGTGCGATCAAAGCCATGTGGGAATTGCAGTAATAATGGGCCTAAACAGTCAGCTTCGATGAGGGGCTGTAAAGCATTTATGAAAGAGTTTGCCATCTCTGGCGTAGCACTGCGAGCATGACTAAAATCTTGATGTATTTTAATAGCAAACCGTATACGAGCGTCGGACTTTCTTACCATGCCTTCATAAGCTGAGCGACCTATCGGTGCATAAAAACTACTGTTTATCTCAACGGTCCCATATTGCTTGGCATAAACCGCTAAAAAATCAGCCTTTTTAGTACCTGTTGGATATAACGTACCGAGTAAATCAGAATTACTATATCCGCCTGTACCTAGATAGACAGTAGGTGAACCTGACTTGGATTGGTTGTTGTCTTGAGTATAATCTAGAACATCATCCTGGGTCTCAGTAGACAGATTATTGGTCGATTCAATCAGTTCGTCTGAATTAGAATCTGGAGGGAATAAGGGTAGTGTCGTCATGAGAGTATTGTTTTATAGGTTATTGCAGGTTTGGATGTATGGCTTAAGCGCATGATATTTACGCACAGTGATATGAAATTAAATTGCGTACTTGTGAATGCGTTGACATTCAGTGGTATAATCCCTCATTTTATACAATACGATATGCGCTATTTGTACGACTATTGCAATGCTAATAACCATCTCCATAGACTATGATATTAAAAAAGAATTCTATAGTCAGCGAAATACTAAACGGTTACGTTGTTAACGTCACTCGCTCTACCATAGTAGTACTTGCACTCGGTTGGCTTGAAACCATTTTAGATATATTTAACGATTTAGATTACTTTGACGATAGTAACTCATACCTAATTAAATATTATCCTAATTACATTTAATTAGTGGCATTTTTTTGTACCTTCGAATCTGAAACTGGTAGATATACATGAACCTTGTGGTCATTGGTGTTAACCATAAAACAGCCCCAGTAGAGTTGCGAGAACGCCTAGCCTTTGTTGGCGATGACGTTCAAGCTGCTCAAGCACAGCTGCATGATATCACCGCAGGTAGTATCATCATATCGACGTGCAATCGTACTGAAATATACGCCCTAGCACCAAATGCATATACTGCAAATTCTAAACTTGTGGCAGATGCTGCAATCACAACGACTGCGTCACAAGCTGACATGATATCTGCTGAAGATCTTGCTGAAAAACTCATCTACTGGCTGGCAGGCTTCAAAAATTTACCTATTAATAATATACGACCTTATTTGTATGAGTATATAGATAGTCAGGCTTTAACTCATTGGTTGCGTGTGGCTGCGGGACTTGATTCTATGATATTGGGTGAACCGCAAATATTTGGTCAGATCAAGCGTGCGGTGAGTCATGTCAAACAAACAGGCTATCTTACCAATCATCTAAACTGGGTGATAGAACAAGTTTTTGCAGCGGCAAAACGTGTGCGTAATGAAACAGATGTTGGTACTCAAGCAATTTCGCTTGGGTTTGCTGCCGCCAAGCTGGTGACTCAAATATTTGATAAGCCTGAAGATACAACGCTATTGGTGATTGCAGCAGGGGAGATGAACCGATTAGTAACCCAGCATATTGCGGCGTTAGGGGTTCGGCGAATCTTGATATGTAACCGTACGCCTGAGCGCGCCCAACAACTTGCTGATGAGCTTAATAATCCAGGACTTAAGATAGAAGTATATCCACTGAACCAATTGGCCTCATTATTACCACAAGCAGATATTGTCAGTAGCTGTAGTGGAAGTATGGACTCATTGATTGATAAAGCAATGACGAAACAGGCGTTAAAAAAACGACGCTATAAGCCCATGCTTATGGTTGATTTAGCTGTGCCTAGAGATATTGAATCGAGTGTTGGAAAGCTTGATGATGTTTATCTTTATTCTATTGATGATTTGCAGCACGTGATTGCGGGTAATCTTGAAAAGCGTCGACAGGCTGCGGTTGAGGCGGAGCTATTAGTCAGTCATATGGTGGTAGAGATCGAGCGCCGCTATCAGGTACGTAAAGTGGGTCAGGATATTCATGAGTATCGCCAAATTATAGACGACAAAGCTCAATTAATACTAAACGATGTACTGCATGAATTAAAATCTAGCGACGCCTCCACTGAATCGTTAATGATTGATCTAACTCGGCGGTTGACTCAAACCTTATCTCACCCGCCATCATATTTGATGCGCCGTGCTGCTCGTGATGGTAATGCGGAGAGTTTAGAATTGATCATATCTGGACTAAAAGACGCCTATCGTACTAAATAAGTTAATTTTTCTTATAAAAAATAACCTATCGTAATAAAAACGCCCACTACTATGTCGTGGGCGTTTTTGTTGTGCTGATATTAAAATAAATTTTAATATCAGCACAACACTTGATAGTTAAACAATCAATCTTTATCACTTATTATGTGCTAGTACTGTGCTCTCATACTAAGCTCTAGAGCCTAAAATACAGGGTTCATAAGGGCCGAAAAGAAATGCGGAATCACATTAGGCGATAACGCTATGGTGGCGATAACCCCGAGTGCACCACCCCATAAATGCGCTAAGTGATTGATATTTGAGCCACCCTTGTTGTTAGCATAAATACTATAGGCGACGTAAGCCACGGCAAATAAAATAGCGGGAATAGGCACTACTGCAAACAGATATAACATGCTCCATGGCGCTAACAATATATATGAAAACAATACCGCAGAAACACCCCCTGAGGCCCCTAAACTTCGATAGCGTGGATTATCTTTATTTTGGACATAGCTGGGAATCATCGCCACAATGATAGCCACCAAATATACCACTATAAATCCAAAGCCCCCTAAATATTGATTAAAAAAGCGTTCAATGACGCGGCCGAAGAAATACAAGGTAAACATATTAAATAATAAGTGCGTCCCATCGGCATGAACAAAACCATGGGTAATAAATCTAAACCACTCTCCTTTTTTAACCGCAATAGGGTTAAATATTAATTTGTTCATAAGATCATTATTTTGCCAAGCTAAAAAGCTTACTATCACTGTCAAAATAATAATTATAGTAGTATGGCTACTAAGCAAACTGTCCAATGTCATCCCCTTGGATTGTTGAGATTTTGCGCTTTATACATAAGTTTGATAAAAATACATAAGTTTGATAAAACCTGTCTTTAAAGTTAACTGATGTAACTGATGACAGGTTAAGCAATCAAAATTGGGCGTATAAATTACAATATTTAATTAAAATTACCATTTCTTTGTTCAAAAATTAAACAATTATATCTTCTTATATAGAGGACTACGTATATTTAAAGTGGGTTTTAACAAGATTTATTATAAATTTGTGACCATTTATTATTAATGTAACATGGTTTAACGTTTACATTACCTTAATATAACGATATTCGCCTCATTATGCAGTAATGTATACTCAGTATAAAATGTTAATTGATGACTTAAGACATATTTTTAAAAAATCGTAAGATATATTTTTAAATAAAATCACTTACATCAATTATATTATTTTAAAAGACACTGATTATATTTAAGTTTATATTTATATTTAAGATTTAATCAGACAAATAACGCTTGGCTTTCAATGTTATTTAAGCAAATTTGTTATTATTGCAAACAAGTTATTAAAGCAAATACATTATTAAAACAATAGTGGTAGTAGTTTATTGCTATCTTTTACTTTTGAATTTAGGAGTTTAATTTATGGATATTATTGGTCATTTAAATCGCACTGTTACGCCAACTATATTAGATGGTACGCATGGTTCAGAAAATGCAAATTTACTCGAGCAGTTTTATGCTCTATTTGCAGGTAAATTAGCTGATAACGATTCTTACCATAGCGTAGCTGGTAGCGAAATTCGCAGTGATGATGTTGGTCTTTACGACCGTCTATGGACAAACGAAGCTGATCAAACAAGTATTGTTGATCAGCTTGCTACGCATAATAATGCTGATAAATCATCAGTAAGAAGTCTAGTGGCTGCTGCTGCACCTTTGGCTCTCAATGAAATTAAAAGCCTTGCAGGTAGCACACCAGTACCTGAATTCTTACGCAATAACATGTCTTCTTTTAGTAGTCATATTCCAAGCTGGGCATCTACCGTATTACCTGCTGGCGTTTTAGGTGCTGGTGCCGCAACTACTGCAGCGCCAACCGCTGCACATGCGACGACTGAAGGTCATCGTATTTCTGATACTACCAGTACAGCACCCTTACACCGTGAAGAAAAAGAAGACGGTGGCTTTATGAAAGCCCTATTGCCAATCATTGGTTTAATTATATTAGCAGCATTGGCTTGGGCGCTATTAAGAGGCTGCCAAGATGATCCTCAACCTACAGCAACACCTGCACCTGTAGTTGAAGAACATCAAACTACTGAAGAGGTTGGCGCATTAGCGATGGAAGCTGAACCTGCTGCTTTAGCATTAGCAACAGGCGAAGGTAACCAATTATATTCATGCCGCATAAGTGTTGGTAATGAAAGCTTAGGGGATACGGTTGTTTCTGCTGTGACTGATGTATTCGGCGACGAAGCTGATAAGTGCCGTGTAGATTCTGATGATAACTTCGCTACTGATATGCCAGCGGCTGAGCAGCTAAGTGCTTTACTCCCTATTATCCAGCAGTCTCCTAATGCAAGTGTTATCTTTAAAGGTGATGAAGTATTAGTGAACTCTCCAGATGATGCTGACCTAGATAAGTTAGTGAACGATTTAAAAGCAGCAGCACCAGGTCTTAATATTGTTGCTGAAGGTCCTCTAGACTTACAAGGTGAGATTGATCGCAGTATCGCTGTTGCCAATGCTGGTCTTGATGCCTTAGGTGATAATCCAGATCCACGTGATGTAGCGCGTGCATTAAGCCGTCAGGTTATCAACTTTGAATTTGACGAATCATTCATTCCTGATGTGAACAAGCCTGTACTCGACCGTGCTGTTAAGATTATGCAGGACACGCCAGATATGGAATTGTTAATCATTGGTCATACTGATGCTATCGGTTCAAACGATTACAATATTCCTTTATCACAGCGCCGTGCTGAATCGGTTAAAGCATATTTGGTTGAACAAGGTGCTGATCCTGCCCGTTTAAAAATCAAGGGTATGGGTGAGTCTGATCCTATTGCAACTAACGAAACAGATCAAGGTCGCTTCCGCAACCGCCGTATTGAATATGTTGTATATGACGAATCAATGGGTGTTGCTGACGAAAATGGAATCGTGGTAGCTGCGGATTCTGAAATTCGTGAAACTGAAGTTAAGAATAAAGGCAATAATGTAGCTACAACTCCTGCTACTACAACGCCTGGTACTACTACCGATGTTGATATGCCTGATCCTGATTTGAATCCACTCGATAACAACAATGATGATCTATTACCAGATGGTGATGATCCATTACAAGACCTAGATCCAGATTTAAATCCATTAGATAATAATAACGATGATATTACACCTGATAGCGACGATACGATATTAGCACCAGATGCCCAATAATATTTATTAATTGCTATCAGCAGTTTTAATTAATATCAACCATTAATAGTTATATTTTAATTAAAACGTTGTTAATCAAAAATCTGCCCAACGCTATGTTGGGCAGATTTTTTATTATTAGTAATTAATCATTTCTGTATTTAAGCCCAATTGGGTAAAAGGTATTAGCCTAATTATATTGTGTCGGATCTTTTAAACTTGCATTCATATTTAAGCCATTTGAGATTGTATCTGAGAAAAAGGCTTCTAAAACTCGACACCGCGCTTGTTGCCAATATTTGAATTGAGCACATGTGTCATGCATATTACCTTTCCATTTAGGGATATCGCTCTGCATGGTACTTAACCGATCTTGATTTGGCATAGGCAGCGTTTTTGCAGCTTCGATACCCTGTAGGGCGGCATCACGGTCATTACATACCAGTGCCATATCGCAGCCAGCTTGAAGGGCAGCTTTGACACGCGCACTGGCATCACCAGCGACGTGCGCCGCTTTCATGGATAAGTCATCAGAGAATAGTACCCCTTCAAATCCTAGGGTATCTCTTGCAATACCCTGAAGCCAAACTTTGGAGAAGCCTGCTGGTTTGTCATCAATTTGTTCATAAATAACATGAGCGGGCATAAGCGCATCGATGAAAGGTTGGCAGTGTATAAACGGCTTTAAGTCAGTTTTCTTAATCGTATTATAATCACGCACATCTATGACATCTGCCACATGCGAATCTGGTGCAATCGATCCATGACCAGGGAAATGCTTAGCAGTGGTAGCCATTCCCGCATTTTTCATACCGCGCATAAATTCTTTAGAAACTGAGACAATCGTATCAGTATCTGAGCTAAAGCTTCGATCTCCGATAACTTGGCTGACACCATTGATATCGAGTACGGGTGAAAAGCTGATGTCAATACCAACAGCGAGTACCTCAGTGGCCATTAGATAGCCGCAATCATAAGAGAGTGATAATGCCAATGATGGATCATGCTTAAATAACTCGCCAAGCCTTCCCATCGCAGGTAGCGGGGTAAATCCTTCGCGCAACCTTGAGACTCTACCGCCTTCTTGATCAACCCCAATGATAATATCAGTTTTTATGGCATGGATTGAATCACATAAATCGCGTACTTGTTGGGGCGTGTCAACATTACGGGCAAATAGTATAATACCGCCCACAACCTGTTCACGAATCAAAGCACGGTCTTCTTTTGTCAGCTGCGTGCCTGCCACATCAATCATTAAAGCACCGTACATACAGTTACCTCATTATTTCATTTCAAATATTCGTATTAATTCGATATTATTGCAGTTAAAGTATTTAAAGCCAACAATTGACCCCAATATCTTTATTATTCTACATTTTTTTATTCTATCGTTATTATTCATAGTTGATGCCTACAGCTAAAGAACGTTAAAAGCTAAAGAATGTGAAAGATAAGTTGTACAGTTTTAATCACTTAAAAAATATTTGTTGTGATAATATCGAATCATTATAGTTTGTAAAATCAAGCGAGAGTATATATGAAGTTTCAACCAACACAATTGGTACTTGGCGTTGCTGCAATCGGTGTTGCAGGAATTGTATTTTCCCAAAGTTATACAGAAGCTGTCGCCGCTGAACATTCAGCTTTTGATGCGACACCTGAGCAAAGATTGACCACTCGCCAAGTAGCCGCACTGCTGGATAGGGGACATTATTCTAACCGTCGACTTGATCAAGATATGGGCCGAAAAATTTTAGATATGTATTTTGATCGTCTCGATCCAAACCATACTCTGTTTTTACAATCTGATATCGATGAGATGACCCGCAAATATGGTGCTCAATTCGCAAATCTATTGAAACGAGGCGATCTAAATGCCGTTCAGGATATATTCGATCGTTATACACAGCGTTCAAATGAATATTATAGCTACGCGCAAAACTTTTTGTCGCAAGATATAAACTTGAATCGAGATGATTCGGTGGTGCTCGATCGACAAGAAGCCCCGAGATTTAAAACGGCAAAAGATCAAAGAGACTATTGGGATAGGCAGTTAACACTACAAGTTATTAATCTTACCTTAGCGCAAGAAGAAGACAAAGCAAAAGATGAGCTTTATCGTAAAAATCCTGAACTTACCAAAGGTAATGACTTGATATTGGGAGAGGATAGATCTCCTAAACAGATATTGCTAAGCCGCTTAAACCGTCAAAAAGAACAACTTGAACGTATCAAAAGTGATGAGATCATGGAGTCGGTACTAAACAGTGCGACCCTTACCTATGATCCGCACAGTAATTATTACGCGCCAATTCAAGCGGTTGAGATGCAAGTACAGTCCAATTTGCAGCTCGAAGGTATCGGTGTGTCTATTAGACCTTACCGTAAAAACCCTGACTACACTCAAATAGTGACATTAGTCGATGGAGGGCCTGCTGCAAAGTCAGGTCAAGTGCTGCCCAACGATTTAATCATCGCTGTCGCCAAAGATGGTGAAAAACTACAAGATGTGGTGGGGTGGTCGACACGGGAAGTGGTGTCTTTAATCCGCGGGAAACGGGGTACTGATGTTACTGTTAAACTAAAACAGCCCAATAGTCCTGATGCGGCCGCACGTACGGTGGTGATTACTCGTGATATTATCGAACAAGAAGATGCAGGTGTTACGCACCGTGTTATCGAGGTCACGCCTACTGGTAGCGAAGAAGTTAAGCGCATTGGGGTGCTTGAGATTCCAAGCTTTTATCTAAACTATCAAGCGCGCCGTAATGGGCAAGACTATCGCAGTGTCAGTATAGATACTCAAACTGAGCTCAAAAAGCTTATTGAAAAAGGTGTTGATGGCCTGGTTGTTGATTTAAGAAATAATCCTGGAGGGTCATTAGATGAAGTGGCCAAAATGCTAGGTTTATTCTTAAAAGAAGGCCCTCTTGTTCAGATTCGCGACAATCGCGGTAATGTTCAAGTTTATAAAGATACTGATGGCGGTAAGCAGCTCTATTCAGGCGATATGGTAGTGCTTACAAACTTAGCATCTGCCTCCGCTTCTGAGATCTTTGCGGCGGCGATTCAAGATTATGGACGTGGTTTGGTCGTTGGTAGTACGACTACAGGAAAAGGTTCGGCGCAAATACAATTGGATAGTTTGGCCTTAGGGTCTGCAACCTTGACTCAGCGAAAATTTTATAGAGTGACAGGGGGCAGTACGCAAAATAAAGGAGTAGTTCCTGATGTTGAGCTGGTAAATATATATGAAGGTGCTGAATTTAGTGAGCGTGATCAAAAATACGCCATGAAATGGGACACCATAAAAACATCCCCCTATAAACCTGAAGGTAAGTTTACAAGCGATACGCTCGAAACCTTGAACCAGCAGTCTCAGATTCGTCAAAACTTGAACCCTCATTTTGTTTATTTGGATACTCTAAATAATATACGCAATATGGAAGATGACACAAAGGCGGTGACGTTAAATATCAATGAACGCCGAGCGCATCAAAAACGTATCGAACAAAAAACGCTACAAGCAGAGAATGCCCGACGCATTGCACAAGGCAAAAAACCGTATGACAATTGGACTCAATATCAAGCTTCTATAGAATCACTATTTGAAGAGCGTAGTCGTATGAAAAATGATGAGAGACCAAAATTGCCTGAGAGCGAAGCCTATGTGATTGAAGCGGCGGAAATAATGTTAGATGCTAATCGTCTAAAACGTGCTCAATAGCTTATTTAAAAATATCTTAATAAGTTGAGACTGTTTCTTTATAGTAATGTAAATTATCTCAGTGTATTTAAAACATAAGGTTCCGGGACTAGTTTTGCTATTAGAGACAATATGCAGTCAATAAACGATTGAATTTATATAAGTATAGAGGCTTAATATAGATAATTTTTAAGTATGTAAGTATATGCTTACATCATTATACGCATTAGCTACTTACATACAGTTACGTAATTTGAGATTATAGCTCTACGGCATCAAGGATGATGACTAAAGGATAGAGTATCCAAATCATTTTAAACTAACTTAGATTAAAGTTTCCTAAACGCTAGTTTAGTAAGCAGGTTTTATAAGCTAACACTATAGTATGTTTCGAATTTTAATTTACCGTTTATTGATAGGCTACTGTTATCGTTTTATGTCTTATTAATATATCTAGTTTGATATCTTAATTTGATATTGGTTTAAACTTAGCGATAACTAAGTAAAGATACTCATTAAAAATCTTTTTAAGATTTTGATTATATAAAGCAGGATGCTTTTAGTCTTTGAATATTTAAGGATGAATATTTGAAGACACTTTGTCAGTATCACAATCAATTAAGCTGCATAATTTAATTATGCGGCTTTGTTGTTTCTATAGTCTTTAATTCCTAAAAATTGTGTTTAAGGGTTTTATATTCAAAAGTATGTGCTTAAAGTTTATGAGCAATATTATTTTCTTTACAAACACTTACCTAGTTTTTAATGTAAATATAATTTTATTAATACATCTTTCTCTTTGATTGTTTATAACATTAATAGTTTATAACTTTAATTGTTTAAAAATAGGTACCTCCTAATCAATTATTTGTACTAGTAACGAGCTATTGTAAACTATTGATTTAGCTAACTATAATCTAATCATTAAAATTGTAATTCAAGAGTAGACTCAGGGTTTAGCAGTATTGATATTGCTGTGTAAGCATATGCTTACACATCAATACGATATTACGACTTACATATAATTACATAATTTGAGATTATAGCTCTACGGCATCAAGGATGATGACTCAAGGATTGAGTACCTTAAAATTTTTATATTTTATTGTCTGTATTAGGGATGATTGCTATTTAAAGATCGATTAACGAAATATTTAGTTGTATATTTCAAATAGCATCTATGAACAGAGTGTCTAGATTGATATTGTGTCATGGGTAACGTAAGGAAATATTATTTATAGATTGACAGGATGTTAAATCTATAAGTGATTAGTAATACACTAGAGCAAGGATGCTATTTATTATTTACAAGGCTAGGATGGTCTATAAATAATAATTGTTAGGATGACTAAAAAGAGCCGTATATCTATGATATGCGGCTCTTTGTATATGTATAAGTTTTTTTAAGAGCAATTTGATATAAATTTTTTGGTTTAAGCTAGAGCGTGTCAGTTGGATTATAATTTTACATAATGTTACGCGTCACGTGCCACACTACCTTGTAAGAGTTTTGGCAATTCAAGCACTTCAAACTCTGAGTTCTCTAAATGCTCAGGTCGAGCAATAACCAATGCTTCAAATCCTGTGCCTGATGGACTAGAAATGGCGTTCACCACTTTTATTTTATCTAGATTGTCTCCGGCAGAAGGTGTTTGACCCTCGCCTTTTATACGATGCAGAAATGCTTTTGGAGAGGCTTTGAAATATATACGTGCAATGACTTCTTGACCTAAATAGCATCCTTTATCGTAATCTACTCCGCCACGTTGATGCAGTCGCAGCTCTTGGGGTTGAAACATCCCTTGAGTCGCGGCAACTAACCAATAATTACCCGTTTCAATACTACGCACCATCCAAGCATCCACATCGCTATTACTCGCATCTTGGGTGAATGTTGCTTCCTCGTCCACATTATCAGAATCCAATACGCACGGATATACAGGAATAGGGTCAGTTGTAGAAAACTTTGAAAACGCGCCGAACTTTTTGATGTGTGCTTGCAAACTTGGCATCAGATCGGCGCTTAAGACCAAATCAAATTGGTTTTCATCCTTCTTTTTAACCCACATACCAAAATCTATACGACCTTTTAAATTTGCTAGTGCGACTGGCTGATAGCTAAGTCCAATTTTGGTAACGTCAGCTGTAAGCTGATTTTGTAGAAATTTTTCGGCATCATTACCTTCTAGCGTGATCATCTCAAATGAAGGAGCAGTCATATTTAATACCTCTTTTAATATCTTTGATGTTGTCATCTTATTTGAGGGTTTTATCATACCCATTTATTGTCATTGGTTATTTTATAATAATAATGAAGTTGTTGTTCTCCATAAAGATAGGTTGTGTTGATGTTTTTTAAATGAACAGTGAGGCGATTATCTTATTCATAGTTTAAGATCTTGTAGACCAGCATTGTTATTGTAGGCTGAAAGTTTTGAAATAAGCCTTGGAATAAGCAAAGTCTAAACAACTAGCGTACAATAGTATTGAACGACCTATATGCAAAATATGCGTGCGTTCGCGCATCAAATAACACCTAAAATTGAGGTTTATATGAGTTTACCAAATTGTCCAAATTGTGATTCTGATTTGACTTATGAAGACGGAGCGCTGCTGGTTTGCCCTATGTGTGCTCATGAATGGACAGCATCAGAAGCTGAAGATGACAGTTCTAATTCAAATGAAGCGGTTATCCGTGATGCTGTTGGTAATGAGTTAAAAGATGGCGATGCCGTGACGGTGATCAAAGATTTAAGAGTTAAAGGGTCGTCTACTCCTATCAAAGTCGGTACTAAGGTTAAAAGCATACGTTTATTACACGATGCGCCCGATGATCATGATATTGACTGTAAAGTGGATGGGTTTGGGCCGATGAAACTCAAATCTTCAGTCGTCAAAAAAGCCTAGTAATTAAGATAATTCATAAAAGTGGCGCAGCTAAAAAGATTGCGCCATTAAAATGAGAAAGACCTAGATCACTTGGGCTGTGACTTGTTAATAGTATCTATAAAATATGCTAAATCTACAAACTCTGTATACTCTACAATATCTTTAACCTTACTTCTTAAGCCAATAAACAAACATTTCAATAAGTCGTCTAGTTGGGCTAATAGATGAAATACTCAATATGCTTTCGTGAGGCACATCAAATACGATAAGTTATCGCCCATAAATCACATTTTATGTGCATGATTTCCTACATCTAAAATAAATCTAATCTTATGATTATTAACTAAGTTTTAATGATTAAAACTGTATGGTTTATGAACCCATAATACTTTTATGGGTTTACGTGATACAATCATAGTATAAGGAATAGGAAGCAATTTTCGAGAGAATTAATCGTGTAAAATGCTATAATAATTTTATAAAATCGCATGTAAGTTAAGTGGTTGTTTATAGCTTTTTTAATAGTGATTGTCGTTAATTGACCCTTTTCAGATCTATGTCTTTTTTGAAGTATTTATTAGCAATAAACTTTATTTTAATATAAGTATTGGATCAGTGTTCTGAAGTCATTTTATGTATCTATTATTTTCTAAGTAGCCGTTAAGGAGTTTGTATGTCGAAGAAAGAGAATCACAAGCAGAAAGGTAAAAAGACTGAAAAAATCGATGACAGCTACGTCACTGATAAAAAAGGCATAGAGAAATACGAGACAAAAAAGAAAAAGGAAGGGTCACGTATTAAAACCAAAGAAGTGATAGATGATGTATTACTAAAAGATTTAAAAGAAGGCGATACAGAACATCTATCAGAGCACCTGCAATCTTTGATTCATGATGCCTCTCCTGATGATCTTGTCGTGCTTAAGGATTTGTTTGCAGAGCATGCGCTGGCCAACAAGGTTAAAACAGGCATCAAAAAAGATGATGAATTGTCTGACAACTGGCGTCAAGGCGGTTATCCTTATAAGAATCGTTTATCACGTAAAAATTACGAAAAGCAAAAATATCACCTACAGGTAGAGCTACTTAAGCTGCAAAAATGGGTAAGAAACACGGATCAAAAAGTCGTCATCATCTTTGAAGGACGTGATGCCGCAGGTAAAGGTGGGTCAATCAAACGCTTTATGGAGCATTTAAACCCTCGTAGTGCACGTGTGGTTGCACTAGAGAAGCCAACTGACCGAGAGCTAGGTCAATGGTATTTCCAGCGTTATATTCAGCATCTACCTTCTGTTGGTGAAATGGTATTATTTGACCGTTCTTGGTATAACCGTGCGGGTGTTGAACGGGTAATGGGCTTTTGTACAGATGAGCAGTACGAAATTTTTATGAAGCAGACGCCTGAATTTGAAAAACATCTTATAGATTCTGGTATTCATTTAATCAAGTTTTGGTTCTCTGTGAGCCGTGATGAGCAGCGTCGCCGCTTTAAACAGCGTGAAGGCCACCCCCTTAAACAGTGGAAATTATCCCCTATTGATATGGCCTCTTTGGATAAATGGGACGAATACACCCTTGCTAAAGAAGCGATGTTCTACAATACAGATACCGCAGAGTCGCCTTGGATTGTTATTAAATCAGACTGCAAAAAACGTGCGCGTCTAAACGCCATGCGTTATGTTTTAAATAAACTTCCGTATGAAGGTAAAGATGCTAAGCAAGTGGGCAATGTAGATCCATTGATTGTGGGACGTGCAGGCGCACTCTATGAGCTTGGTGAGAAGGATGATTTAGCAATTTCATGATGTTGGCTTTTGATTTAAAAAAAAGGAGCATTGAGCTCCTTTTTTTGTAAGTTTAAGCGTACAAAAATGTATCTCACTTTTAGCCACATTACTTAATTGAAGACACGATCAAATTGAAGACTCGATCAAGTTGCAGACACGCCCCAATATCAAAATATATAAATAAGCGTTTCATACTAACTTTCGGGAAAATTTTATAAGACTATAAAAATATATATAGGAGAAAGTTATGTTGTATTTTGCTTGGATATTGGGACTGGGTTTTGTAGTCTTGCTATCGATATCAAATGCGATATGGCTTGAAAATGCGGAAGGTCGTTTGGAGTCCATTGAAGCAGAACGCGAGTGATTAAAAAATCTTGAACATGATCATTAGAATGACCGTTGATATTATTCACTTAGATTCTTGAATATTAGATTCTTAAATTTAGGTAGTTTTATAGTTTGATACAAAGTGGGCTCATATGAGCCCGCTTTTTTTTGTTACCATATGCAATAAACTAAATAAATTCTATAACGCCCCTATTATTAATTTTATCTATTGCGAGAGAATAATATGAGTACTAAAAACGAACAACTTTTTCTACAAGCTAAAAAACATATTCCAGGTGGCGTAAATTCGCCAGTAAGAGCTTTTGCAGGAGTTGGTGGCACGCCTATATTTATGCACAAAGCCAAAGGTAGCAAAATCTATGATACCGAAGACAATGAATATATCGACTACGTGGGCTCATGGGGCCCCATGATTTTGGGTCATGCCCATCCTAAGGTTATAGACGCCGTTAAGTCAGCTGCTGAAGATGGCTTAAGCTTTGGTACACCCACCACATTTGAAACGTCAATAGCTGACACCATTTGTGAATTGGTACCAAGTGTCGATATGGTACGTATGACCAACTCAGGCACAGAGGCCACCATGAGTGCGATCCGCTTGGCTAGAGGCTATACAGGACGCGATAAAATTGTAAAGTTCGAGGGCTGTTATCACGGGCATTCAGACAGCTTACTGGTGAAAGCAGGCTCAGGCATGTTAGACATAGGTGAGCCGACATCAAAAGGTGTACCAGCAGACTTTGCTAAGCATACCATCACCTTACCTTATAATGACCCAAAAGCTATTAAAGAATGCTTTAAGAAATGGGGTGATGAGATTGCTTGCGTGATTGTAGAACCCATCGCAGGCAACATGAACATGATTATACCCACTCAAGAGTTTCATGACACCTTGCGTGAAGAATGTACCAAAGGCGGGGCGGTTCTTATTTTTGATGAAGTTATGACAGGATTTAGGGTTGATTTGCATTGTGCTCAATCTTATTTCGATATTGAACCTGATTTAACCTGTTTTGGTAAAATTATTGGCGCAGGACTCCCTGTTGGGGCGTTCGGTGGTAAACGTGAGATTATGGAATGCATTGCGCCCTTAGGCGGTGTGTACCAAGCGGGCACACTATCTGGTAACCCGTTGGCCATGCGTGCAGGTATTGCTATGTTTGAAGACATCACTGTCGACGGCTTTCATCAATTAGTAGCTGACAAAGTCAGCTACTTAGTAAACGGCATTCAAACTGCGGCTGACAAACACGGTATTGAGATGCGCAGCACCAATCTTGGCGGTATGTTTGGACTATTCTTTGTAAAAGATGCGTCTACAGGCGTGCCTCAAAACTTTGACGAAGTCACAGATTGTGATGTTGATAAGTTCAATACATTTTTCCACGCTATGATAGATAAGGGTATATATTTAGCCCCTTCGGCGTATGAAGTTGGCTTTATGTCATCAAAACATACTCAAGAAGATTTGGATGCTACCATTCATGCGGCGGATGAGGTATTTGCGCAGATGTCTAACGCCTAAATTTTATTCAATTATTCTCTGATTTTAATCGTCATAGTTTGTTAGAATGAGATTCTGAGTGCTTTTGCACTCAGATTATTAACAATTCAGCTTATAATTTTTATGCGTTATAAAGCGTAAAAAATATAAATTGGGTCACTCACTATACCCTCTTATTTTTGCATTAATTTAAGGTACATTACTGCTTATGCCTAATAATTTTCTTCAAGATAATGAGCTGTTGGCGGCCATTGATATTGGCTCTAACAGCTTTCATTTAGCCATAGCCCGTCTGGATCATGGTGAAGTTAGAAAAATTGCTTCTATGTCTGAAAAAGTGCAATTGGCTGCCGGCTTAGATGAAAATAAAGTATTAAGTGAAGAAGCCCAGCAGCGAGGATTAGAATGCCTTGCTCGGTTTATGGGAAGACTGGACTCGGTATCTTCTGACAGGCTGCGTATTGTTGCAACCAACGCGCTGCGTCAAGCGAAGAACGCAGAGGAATTTATAATGCGCGCCAATCGAATACTACCAAAGCCGATTGAGATTATCGCAGGTCGTGAAGAGGCCCGTCTGATTTATCTTGGGGTATCACATACCAATGCCAGTAGTGATAAGCGATTGGTTATTGATATTGGCGGCGGTTCGACTGAGTTTATTATTGGTCAAAAGTTTGAGCCTTTATTAACAGAGAGTTTGCAGCTCGGCTGCGTGGCGCATACCAAGCGCTTTTTTGACGATGGTAAGATCACCGAAAAAGCGTTTGAACATGCTATTGCCGATGCCCGAAAAGAAGTGCTACGTATCAGTGGCACCTATCAAAAGACAGGTTGGAGCAGTGTCATCGGGTCAAGCGGGACTATAAAGGCGGTACGTAATGTATTAGTCTCTAAAGGGTGGGCGAACGAACAAGAATGTATTACCTATCAAGGGGTGAAAAACCTTCAAAAACACTTAATAGAAGTAGGACGTGTAGAAGATATTGATTTGGATGGCGTTAAAGAGCATCGAAAATCAGTTTTTCCTGCTGGAGTTGCCGTATTAAGAGCCGCAATGAAAATTCTAGGAATCGAAACCATCGCTTATTCTGATGGTGCGTTACGTGAAGGTGTGATGTACGATATGCTTGGGCGTTTCGCGAGCGAGGATGTACGAGATCGCAGTGTACAAGCTTTGATAGAGCGTTATTCAGTAGATAAAAAGCAAGCGACTCGTGTGGTAAAAACTTGCGAGCATTTGTTCGATTATTCACATGACCTGCTTGATTTTAATAGTGAAGATGGTGATTTATTACGCCGTGCAGCCTATCTACATGAGATTGGTTTGGCCATTAGTCATAGTGGCTACCATTATCACAGCGCATATTTACTAGAACATTCTGACATACCCGGATTTTCGCAAGTAGATCAGCTGCGAATGTCACAGTTAGTACGCAACCATCGCCGTAAGCTTAAATCTGACAATTTTGATCAGGCAGAAATCGTAGGTGGGGATGATCTTATCTATCTCTGCCTTTTATTGCGTTTGGCAGTATTGGTGCATCGTAGTCGCAATGATCAGGATAGAAGCGCTTTAGCACTAAAGATATCCGATAAAGACACATGGGAGGTAAGCGTTGATTCAGATTGTAGCGGTGAGGAATACGATTTGATTGTATCTGATTTAAAAGATGACATTGATCAGTTCAAAAAGTGGGGCGTTGACTTAAATGTGGTTTATAAGCCCCTTAATTAATGACAATCGTTGCAGCATCATTTTTTTGCGAACCTATTTATTTTTATTACCCATAAATAGCGATATCTATAAGTAGCTTTATCTATGAATAACTATATAAAGGAAATAATATGAGTGCAGTTTGGAACAGTGTCGGTCTTGCAAGGCATGCCAAACGCCCTTTATTCTTAGATTATGTTGGGCAGCTCTTCACCGAGTTTGATGAGTTACATGGCGATCGAGCGTTTTCAGATGATAGAGCGGTGATAGGCGGCTTGGCCAGATTTAATGGTGAGCCTGTACTCATCATAGGCCAGCATCGAGGACGTAGTACGCGAGAGCGTATCGCTCATAATTTTGGTATGGCGTATCCTGAAGGCTATCGCAAAGCAATTCGTTTAGTGAAACTTGCTGAACGTTTTAAATTACCTGTGATGACCTTTGTGGATACTCAAGGGGCTTATCCTGGCGTAGGTGCTGAAGAGCGGGGTCAGGCACAAGCCATTGCTCAAAGTATCGCTACATTTAGTAGTTTAAAGACACCTATCATTGTGACCATTATTGGTGAGGGCGGCTCTGGCGGGGCATTAGCGATTGGCGTAGGGGATAGAGTGAATATGCTCCAAAATAGTATATATTCTGTCATTTCGCCTGAAGGCTGCGCGTCTATACTTTGGAAAACGGCTGAAAAAGCACCAGAAGCTTCCAATGCGCTAAAGCTTAATGCTGATAACTTATATCAGCTGGGTTTAATTGACACCATCATCGATGAGGGTGAGGGCGCTCATGTCGACTCTAAATTGGTCATGTCCAATCTTAAAAAGTTATTAACCCAGCAACTCAAAGAGTTACAACAATTAGACGCCGATACATTGGTAGAAAAACGTTATGAGCGCTTGAAAAGCTTTGATTCTACATTAAGTTTAAATACAAATGACAGCTAAGTTAAGGCGAAAAAACAGATAAAGCAATGCGTAATTAAAGAAACGAGCCTTGAGCTCGTTTTTTTTGGTTTGTATAGTAGTAAAGCTAGTCTGAATTAAGAGATGGTATTAATATATAATATAATATATATTAATTAAGCAATTGGTTTTATTTCATAACTGCTTATAAGAGTCTGTAATTCAAACAAATGTTGGTGATACTGACAAAACATTAAGCATCATTGATGGTATCATTATAGGCCTAGGAGTCTACTATGGTAATTGGTGGGGGTTGATAGGTTTAGTGCCTTTAATAACAGGGCTAACTCGTTCTTGTCCGCTTTACACCATACTCGGTATGAACACTTGCAAAACTAGATAGTATGAGCCCCATTTAAGCACTCAACAATTCTATAATCCTTTTTAGTCCTCAATACTTAGCTTATTGAGGGCTTTTTTTATATTGTATTAAGCTCATGCTCACAGTCTGATGTCGTGTGCAATCTCAGATGTATAAAACAAAATGTATAGTAAATGCTAACGATAGTGTCGCAGAATATTTTTTTGTCCTATACTCATTATTATCCAGTAATCTCAAATGAATCTACCGTACAACATATAAACCCGCAGGCAAAACGGCGAACAATTTTAGCTATCAGCAGTCCTAATATTTGAATGTTCAACAGACCCTAACAAAATTCCCTTTGCTTGCTAGTTCATAATCATCGCCCATATTAGAAATTATCTAATCTATAGAGTGTCACCAGCCATTATTATCCTAGCTAAAAGAGTGCCATTATGAGAAAAATACCTGTTTATAATCATCCTGCTGCAGGGTGGTCTGCATTAATAGAATCATCACAAGTGTTATTAGATTACAAAGCATTTTTACGGGGTAGCGTGAGTGTGCTTAGTAGCAACCAGCCAAATGGTGGGTTTGATTGCCCAGGCTGCGCTTGGCCGGATCATAAAACACATAAAACCATTGATGTGTGTGAAACAGGTATAAAGGTTTTAGCAAGTGAAACCACAACTAGACGGGCCGATGCTGAATTTTTCTCCAAGCATACCGTGTCCGAATTACAAGGCTATGATGGTCATCAGTTAGAGCTGGCGGGAAGATTAACCGAACCATTGTATTACGATGCCAATCAAGACCGATATGTTCCGATAACATGGAAAGATGCTTTTCGCAAAATTGCTGATCAGTTAAAGGCATTAGATAATCCTGATGAAGCCATGTTTTACACTTCAGGGCGCGTCACTAACGAGCCTGCGTTTTTGTATCAGTTGTTTGTTCGTTTTTTTGGTACCAACAATTTACCTGATTGTTCTAACATGTGTCATGAGCCTACTTCGGTCATGTTGGGCAGACAATTGGGTGTCGGTAAAGCCACCGTTATGCTTGAGGATTTTGAAAAAGCCAAGCTTATATTGATGTTTGGGCAAAACCCTGCAACCAATCATCCGCGTATGCTAGAGATGTTGGCGCATGCTAACGAGCAAGGCTGCCGTATTATTGCTATTAATCCAATGCGTGAACAAGGTCTAAGTAGTTTTAGAAATCCGCAAAAAGTGAACCATATGGCAGCTGGTGGCAGTGATCCAATGGTTGATGAAGTGGTGCAAATTCAAATCGGTGGTGATACTGCTCTATTGACTGGCTTAGCCAAATGGCTACTTGAAAATAACAAAATTGATAAAAACTTTATTAATGAGCATACCTCAGGATTCGATGCATTAAGTCAATGGCTACAAGCGCAGTCATGGGATGATATCGTTCGAGGTAGTGGCATCACACAAGACGCTATTATTGAACTTGCACAATTGGTTGCGGACAGTCCAGCGACTATATGTACATGGGGCATGGGTATTACTCAGCATACGCAAGGCGATGACAATGTCGCTATGATTACCAATTTGTTACTTCTAATGGGAATGATTGGTGTCGAAGGCGCTGGCGCTTCACCAGTGCGTGGTCATTCGAATGTTCAAGGCGATCGTACCATGGGTATTCATGAACAGCCCAAGCAGTCGTTACTTGATAGCTTACAAAGTGTGTTTAAGCATCCAATGCCGCAAGAAGATGGCTATAATGTGGTCACGGGTGCAAAAGCGATGATTCAAGGCAAGATCAAGACTTTCATCAGTATGGGCGGCAATTATAGTGTAGCTGCCCCTGATAGATCGGCCATTCAGCAAGCGATGTCAAATAATGCACTTAATGTGTTTGTCGCGACAAAACTCAACGAAAGCATGCTTTATCCAGGTAAAAACAATCTCATACTTCCTTGCTATAGCCGAACAGAGCGTTATCAAACCAGTTATGGTAACCAGTTTGCCACTATTGAAGACTCTATGTGCCAAATAGTACCCACTAAAGGTAAGCTTGCACCAATCAGCGATTCTTTAAAAGCTGAAGCACAGATTGTGGCAGGCATTGCTAACGCCTATTTTGGTTCAGACCATGTTATCGATTGGGATAAAATGGCTGAAGATTACGATTATACTCGCGATTATATCGCACAAGCGATTTCAGGGTTTGAGAACTTTAATTATCGTATTCGTGAGAATAAGCGCGGTTTTCATTTGTATCATGCTGCGCGCCATCGTAAGTGGAACACGGAAAGTGGCAAAGCGCAGCTTGAAGTCCCTAAATATGACATCACTTATGTCGCCGATCAGATGAGCGAGACCAATCAAAATATTAATACTCAACATGGGTCATCTGGTACGAACGAGATTAATCAGCAGGCTCAGGATGAACAAAAAGTTTGGCAGCTTACGAGTGTCCGTAGTCATGATCAATTCAATACCACTATCTTTGGATATGAAGATCGTTATCGCCAAACCAATCGCCGTGATGTGGTGTTTATGCATCCTGATGAAATGAGCCGTTTAGGATGGGATGCAGGCGAGCGTATTATTGTGTCTAGACATGATAACGGTAAGATCACAAGGCAGATGGGGCCACTGGTACTTACGCCAATGGATATCGCGGCTAATGCCGTGGCAGTGTATTATCCTGAGTGTAATGATCTAATAGATTTAGACAGCCATACATTAGAATCGTACACCCCAACTTATAAATCGATGACGGTAACTCTGCAAAAAGCTTAGCCGATGTTTTTAGTCACTCTATATAATGAGCTCAAATTGTGTCTATTCGAGCTCATTATACAAATTCCTTAATTTTATATCTAAACTGATTTTAAAAGTTCCTTTCAAAAGGTTTAACACGTTATATGGCTAAAGCGTAATATAAAGACTTAGTCTAGGTGTTTTTTATATAAGTAGTTTGGTAGATAGATAAGACGTTTATCAAAGCCATAATGTAGTAATGATATTTAAAAGTAATGAGAACTAAGTCATGTCTATCATAGACGAAGACCGGACTAGTAGTCCGTCATCTATACTCCAAGGTTTTAATGATATTGTGGATTTGAATCACTCAAAAGTTATAGAGGGTGATAACGTAGTTTACGGTATTAGAAGGACTAACGGTACATTAAGTAATGGCGGTTATAAGCTTCATGGTCATAACAATGATGTTAAAAGCAATACTGCCCATGTAAGTAGCACTTCTCATATAAGCAGCACTTCACATTTCAATAGTAGCAACCGCTACTGTAGCAATACCCATATGTCAGATCAGACCTTAAATCATGTAGCAAATCATATGTTTAGCACTCCTATGGCCAATGCACCTTATAACAAACAGGTTGAATTAAAAGCATTTAATTCAGAAAGTATATATAACTCAAAAAGTGAAGAACCACCTATCAAAGTAGCGAAAGTTCATCCCGCTCAAAAGCACAGCTATATACGCGTCAAGGAGTTAGATGAATTACACATAGAGCAGAATGAGACGGTACTAGCCGTCGAAGCAGCAATTGCCATAGTTATTAACGGTATTCATTATGCAGTACTAATGGCAAGTCCAGAACAGCTTGAGTACTTGGCACTTGGCTTTTTATTAAGCGAAGGTTTAATTGAGCATCGAGGCGAGTTATTGGATTGGCAAATACGTCCTGTACAGGATGAGAGTGATTTTAGTCCCATGAGTCAAGTTAATAATGACGGCGTTGAGCGTCAAAATCTCAAGCGCTTGTTATTAGATTATGATGCGTATATGGTTGAGCTCACTTTAAATCAGCGTAGACATCAGCAAATTATCATGCAAAGACGTCAACTGTCTGGTCGCACGGGCTGCGGTATGTGCGGTATGACGGGACTTGAGCAAGCATTGCCTGATTTAACAGATTATATCGCGTCCACTTCTGTAGGAACTGACCGAAAAATGCCAAGTTTAGAGGCATTATTATCTATAAAACAATTAATTGAAAATGCACAATCTATGCATCAGTTGACTGGTGCGGTACATACCGCTGCCACTTTATATCAAGGCGAATTGTACTTGTTTGAAGATGTGGGTCGGCACAATGCGTTAGATAAATTGATAGGTTGGCAGCTGCGAAACAATATAGCTTTAGATTATGTGGTCATGACATCAAGGTTGTCTATCGAACTGGTTCAAAAGGCCATTCGATGTCAACTGCCTTGGCTCATAGGTATGTCTGCACCAACCAGTACAGCGGTAAAAGTGGCACAGCGCTATGCTCTAGGGCTGGCTGGGTTTTTAAGAGAAGATCGGGTTACTTTTTATACTGACAAGCGCATATAATGAGTGAGTTTTTTAAAGTAACTCCCAATAACTCTTATATATTGCTTTTAATGCTGACCTAGTTTCTTACTATAAACATGTGTTTTAACGACTATGACTATAGACTGTAGTTTAACTCAGACTTTGCTCAACAGTTTTAACGATTATAAACTGCAATTACATGGCAAACGTGTTTGGCTGGCCTGTAGTGGTGGGCGAGATTCGCTAAGTTTGGCCGCATTGTGCCAGACACTTTTTGAAAATGGATCTTTGCCGTTTTTACCCCAGATACTGCATGTCAATCACCGAATGCAAAAAGCTAATGAAGAATGGTCACAGCATGTCTCAGAATGGGCCGCGCAGAATAATATTCCTTGCACAATCTTATCGATATCGATTCATAAAAAAACAGAACAAGACGCTCGGCTGGCAAGATATGAAGCAATGCTGGATATGATGAATCAAGATGATGTACTTATTCTGGGGCATCACCAAGATGATCAAGTTGAAACTCTATTAATGCGGTTATTTAATGGCGCTGGGGTGAATGGTTTAAGCGCCATGCAAGCTTGGTCGTCCAAATACAATCGATGCAAAGCTACGCATAAGCGGGTGTTTTTATGGCGACCATTGCTGACAGCAAGCCGTGCTAGTATTACTAAATATGCTCAGTTACATCACCTTGATTATGTCGATGATCCCACCAATGTAATGAGTAGTCATACAGCTACAAGTGATTCAACTCTACCAAACAGCTCGACTGTTCAATCTGAATCCATAGTGAATGACAGAGCCTGGTTGAGAAGTGTGTTGTTGCCACATATTAACCAGAGATATCCGCACGCTAAGTCGGCAATCGCTCGTACTTGTGAATTGATGAAAGATGCGGCATCTATCTTGAGCGATCAAGCTCAAACTGATCTTAATAACGTGTGTATAGAAACAGATGAAAGACAATCTGTCTTAGCTATTGAATTATTTAGTGCATTGACTAAGGCTCGGCAATCCACTCTAATTCACACTTGGCTCGCTCCTAAACAAACCCAGTTACCGCCCTCAAAACGTCTAGTCGATGACGTAATACGATTGACTCAACGCGAAGATTTGGATCATCAAACTCAATTGTACTGGCACAGTGGCGATCATCATTATGTCATTCGTCGTTACAAAAATAACCTCTACCGAATCGATCAAACTTGGTTCGATTGGCTACAATTGACACCTGACACGCAACAACTATCTATAAATGACCATAAAGTTGCTGTAGATGACAGCCAAAACGTAACTGACAAAGACAATAGCACGTCCTATTTGAAGGATTCAAACCAAGTATACCTACAAAGTCACAATCATAGACTATATTTAAAGAGTCCAGAAACGGGCACTCACTGGTATGTCAGTGGCATGCACGATGTAGCTATTATAATACGTGATCATTTTTTAAACAGTGCTGCACATAGCCATTCAGATAGTGCTACCAACAACCCCTCAAAAAGCCTTCTATATCCATTTTCTCAAAGTGATTTAAAGCTTAAGTCTTTATCAATAATGATTGAACCGCTACCACGTAATCTAAAAGTACAACTTCAAGGTAGAGTAGGGCGAAAATCCGGCAAAAAGCTTCTTCAAGCCATAAACCAGCCAAGTTTTAAACGCCGATCAGTTTGTTCGTGTTCATTATTAATTCAGACAACCCCTCTCAACGACGATTTGGAAGTACAAACAGTAGAAAGTTCATTAAGTTCAATCTCTAAGTTAGATAAGTCACAATCTTTAGACACCCTACCTATACAAACTGCACCTAAAGAAATTGCATCTATAGAAACCGTACCTATACAAACTGCATCTATAGAAACTGTACCTATAAAAAAAGTGCCCTTATTTATGCTTACGACAGATGGTATCGAACCATTAAGTAGCCCAATTGAAGAAGAGATTCAACAGCTTATTGAATGCCAAAAACTATCTATTGATTTAAAATAGCTTTAAACGTACAGGCCCGTGTAAAATTCATTATGCTACGACATAAAGCTTGACATGATGTGGTAAACTAATCTGCCTTTGATATAAAACATGTCATAAAATTCCTGTAATCTAAACGTTGTTATGGGTTCTTTAATCTTACACATGCGATTGGTCAGGCCGCTAAAAAAACTCTAAAGGAAATAATGAATGTCTCAACTTAAAGGAAAGAAAATCAGCTTTATCGGTGGTGGTAACATGGCACAAGCGCTCATCAGTGGGCTGCTAGGTCGAGGTATTAAACCAACAGATATTACGGTTTCAGCTCCTTCAGAAGAGACACGCGCCTTATTTCGTAGTCAAAAAATCAATACGGTAAATCCAAAGGGTAATACAGAAACTGACAATCCTAAAGCTGCGGTTGAGTCAGCAGATGTGGTGGTTTTAGCGGTTAAACCTCAAGTTATGGGAGAGGTGCTTTCAGAGTTTGCCGATGTGTTAGATAGTCAGCTCTTAATTTCAGTAGCCGCAGGGCTCTCAACAGATACGCTGAGCAAGATGGTCGATGGTTATCTAAATATCGTACGTGCAATGCCAAACACGCCTTCGACTATTCAAAAAGGGGCGACAGGGCTGTATGCCACGGACAGTATTAGCGAGACTGACAAACAATTGGCGAGCACAATAATGGCGGCATCTGGCTTAGTGAGCTGGGTAGATAAAGAAGAGCAGCTACATGCCGTAACTGCCGTTTCAGGCTCTGCACCTGCATATTTCTTTTATATGATCGAGTCTATGATTAATGCGGGTGTTGAGCTTGGTCTCGATGAAAAACAAGCGGCAGCATTAGCCATGCAAACTGCGCTTGGTGCGGCACAAATGGCAATTACCAGCGATGAAACACCCGCTGAGCTACGCCGTAAAGTAATGTCACCAAATGGCACTACACAGGCTGCGGTGGCTGCATTACAGCATAACAACTTTGAGCAAATTATGAAGTTGGCCATGCAGGCCTGCTATGACCGTAGTGTTGAAATCAGTACAGAACTTGCTCAATAAGCATTATTAAAGTGCTAATTCACTTGTTTGTTTCTATAGATTTTAATCAAAGTAAATAATCAGCATGAATTTTAAAGTATCTTATAAAGATACGCCCAATTCACTCCGTTTTATATCCAGTTCTCTCAGTTTTATATATAGTCAGTGTCATATTTTTAAGATAAATTAGGAAGAGTACGTTGAATGTCTAGTTCTTTAATACCTTTGTTTAATATGGTTATAAGCTTTGCCATGTTGCTTATATTCATACGCTTTATGCTACAGTTCGCTGGGCTTGAGCGAAGTAACCCTATGGCTGAACCTGCGTATAGGATCACAAAATTCGTTGATGTTTTTGAACGTATTTTCCCAACGGTAGGCGGTGGCCGAGTTAGTATTGCGGCTATCGTCCTAATGTTTTTACTCAAGCTCATTGATCTGTCAGGTAATGCAGCCTTACTAGGCTATGGGTATACGCCGCTTAAACTGTTCTTTACTGGATCTTTACAGCTCATATTGAGCTTTTTAAGTGTGGCACGCTACCTTATTATTGGGGCCATCATTATCAGTTGGATTGTGATGTTAACCCAAAAGATGCATCCGATAATGACAATTATTATTCAAATGGCGGAGCCCATTTTGGCACCATTTCGACGTATTACGCCTAATCTTGGTATGATTGATTTGTCTCCAATGTTTGCCATATTTGGGTTATTGCTGATCGAAATTATAATAAAAACCATTGCAAGTAATTTATTACCGTTATTTGGATAGCTTCATTTGAGTTAATAATGCTTAAGGGTTTTACATACTGATTAGGATATGATTAAGGTTTATAAATTAGATTTAGTTAGTAGATAAGACATAAATACTTATATTAAAGAAATTTAAAAACTCACTTGCAAACTCCTTTGAGTTTGTTATAATACTCGCCCACAACGCGATGTAACTCTTATATAAATTAACTGATATATAAGTTATTCGGTTTATTTGAGTTTCTTATGAGTGTTGTTGTCTAAAAGCTATTTAGGAATGAGTTTATTTTAACTAAGTAGTTGTTTTAGGGGTTTTGGAGAAGTGGGTGAGTGGCTGAAACCGCACCCCTGCTAAGGGTGTATACGTTAACGCGTATCGAGGGTTCGAATCCCTCCTTCTCCGCCATTTTATTAGATTAAATTAATCCAATAAAAAGTTGACACCTAAGATTTATGGACTATAATAGTCACCCTGTTAACCGTAAGCGATAGTTTACTCGTTAACTCTGTGTTATATAGTATTAGCTTGATAATTATGCGCCTTTAGCTCAGCTGGATAGAGCACTTGGCTACGAACTAAGGGGTCGGGAGTTCGAATCTCTCAAGGCGCACCATTCAATCTAATCACTTATTTCATAAATTAATAAATCGCCCACGTTTGGCGATTTTTTTATGTCTGTCAGTTGTCCTCTATGCCGTCACACCTATCTTCCCCTATTTGTTGCAACACACCCTCCTACTTTGCAGGTTCGATTCATATCTGTTAATTCAAGATTGAGATGAATGCTGTTGCCAGTCTCTAAATACGTTACAATACGCTAGCATATTTTATCTTCGCAGCTTATGCATACTACATTAAGTGTCTTATTCTATTAGGTTATTTTAATTATCATGTCCAAACCAAAGCTATCTCGCCGAGACTCTAGCAAGACAAACACCTCAAAAAAGAAAGCGCTGCGCCCTACAGGTATCGAGGGGGTGAGTATTTCTGGTGAACCAGAGATTGCCCGTGCCACTACTCGTGTCATAGCGATAATTTATGATGGTATGTTGATATTAGCGTTGCTGTTTTTGGTAGGTACGGTGCTGACAGTGATTGGTACGATGTTGACGATGGAGACAGGGGTAAGCTCAGATGAGGCGCAGACCTTGCCGCGTTGGTATCAAAATCTCGTACTGACACCTGCGTTTATTGTGACTCTTATTGGGTTCTATGGTTTATTTTGGCAGCGTGCAGGTCAAACCTTAGGGATGCAAACGTGGCGTTTAAAAACTGTCGATAGTAACGGTCAATTGCTCACTTGGTCTGGGTCAGTGAAACGTATTTTAGCAGCATGTGTGGTACCTATTGTATGCGGCTTGATAGGTTATTTATTCCAAGGATCTCGTACCGCTATGTTAACGAGTGCATTATTTGGTTTGATATTCAACTATATATTTTGCTTGTTTAATAGCCGCGGATTGGCAGTTCACGATATCCTATCTAATACTGTGACATTAAAGATGCCCAAGATTCATCACGAAGGACTCATGACATCTTTAAGAAAAAAGAATAAAAAGAATAAATAGCGAATAGGGTAAATAAGAATCGCTTGCATTATTCACATGCTCATACAAATCTTAAGCCAATGGCGACACCATTTCATCATCAAATTGCTTATACTAATCTAAAATAATCAGCACGGTTATAAACAGTACTTTAATAACTTTAAGTACTTTAATAATGTGTAACTCTATGTTTTGTATAAAGATACACGAATACAATCAACAAACAAGTATTTCAATTTATTTGTCATCAAATATTCGTTACCCGTGCTTATAGTATTTTTGGATAGTATTTAGCTAATAGTATGTAGCTATAAGTCATTATTTTGGGAGTATGTCATGAGTCAAGAAACCAGTATCGATTTTGATAAAGATATTTTTGCCGCATTAATTGAAAAACACGAAGTACAGCGTGATTATTGTAATAAGCTTGAAAATACGAGTGACAATGTGAAGCGTAAAGAGATATACGATGATTTAAGACTTGAGCTTAAAGCGCATGCAGCAGCTGAAGAGCGCCATCTATACATCCCAGTTATGCAACATGATGATGGTTTGGATTTATCCCGGCATGCCATCACTGAGCATCACGAAATGGATGAAATGATGGAGACGCTAGACGATGGCCGTATCGGGCAAGAAAAGTGGGATGAAACCTGTGCTGATTTAATCGAAAAGGTGCGGCATCATTTGCAAGAAGAAGAGAATGAATTCTTTATAGAAGCGCGTAAGATACTAGACGATGATTTACAGCAGCGTTTAGGCGCTTTATATCAAGTTGAACACGATGAGTATGAAGAAACGCACGAACATGATTAGGGGCCTAAAATAATAGCCAACATTTTAAATGTTGGCTATTTTTTATTTTTGCACATCGTCATAGTTTAAATAGGACAATCATTGCTTGAATAGGTTAATATAGTTTTAATAGGTTAAACAATTATATTGCGGTCAAGCCTAGCCACGTAGAATAGCCTACGAAGCTTAAAACCAGTATGATTCCACTGGTGTACTTTAAATTACCATCTCGTTTAAAAGCCACAAGACACAGTACAAATAGTAAGACCGTGGCCAGCCCAACCATTAGCATATCGCGAGATAAAATCTCAGGTTCTACAGACATGGGATGAATAACGGCAGCTAATCCTGTAACACCAAGGGTATTAAATAAGTTCGAGCCGACCACATTACCCAAAGCCATATCGTGCTCACCACGTCTTGCTGCTGCCACACTAGCTACAAGCTCAGGCAATGAGGTACCAATAGCAATAATTGTTAAGCCAATTAATAGCTCACTCATACCCCATAATGTTGCAAGCTTCACTGCGCCCCAAACCACAGCCTGTGAGCTGGCGATCAATAGCGATAAACCAACCATTAGTAAGCCTAAAGATTTTAAGATATTGACGTTTTTATTTGCATCTATTTCAGCATCAGTATTATTGCGAAGACTCAAATAGATTTGAATCAGTAATACCATAATTAAAGCTACAATTAATACGACGCCGTCTACAAACGTCAGTTGTCCATCAACGAGCTGAAACGCAGCTAGTACAGTGATTGCAAGTAGCAGCATTAAATCATGTCGTATTACGTCACTACGAATCAAAATAGGACTGATAAGGGCTGTCACCCCAAGCACGAGCGTAATATTAATAATATTAGAACCATAGGCATTACCCAGTGCCAAACTTGGACTACCTGAGAACGCCGCAAAGGCAGAGACTACCATTTCAGGTGCAGAAGTGCCAAATCCAAGGATTAACACGCCAATCAAGAAGCTTGGCATATTAAACTTTATGGCCAAACCTGTGGCACCGTCTATAAAAGCATCTGCGCTCCATACCAATATAGCTAGACCAAGAACAATGGCCACGATAGCTAAGCCCATATTTATCTCCAATAAGCTGATATACGATAATATTTAGTTATTAAGCAGAACCTAAAGTTTTTAGGATTTGAAAAAACGCCAAGCAATTTGCATCGCTTAGCGTTAGATTCGTAATAAGAATTATGATTTTATTATGATACTTGCACGGGAATAATATTAGCGGTATCTTTTACCGTATTGTCTTCATTGCAGTATACCAATCGTGGTTTGTGCGTATCAGCTTCCTCTTCATCCATTTGCGCATAGGCACAAATAATAACGATATCGCCAAGATCTGCCATATATGCTGCTGCGCCATTTAAAGAAATAATACCAGAACCAGCTTCAGCACGAATGGCATAAGTGCGAAAACGCTTACCATTAGTCACATTATAGATATCAATAGATTCATTCTCGCGAATACCTGCCAAATCTAATAAATCCCCATCGATACCGCAAGACCCTTCATAATGTAGGTCTGCATGTGTAACACGGGCACGGTGTAATTTACCTTTCAGTAAGGTCAATAACATATAGGGTTCCTCGGAATAATAGACTATAGTCGAACTACTCTTAAAGTGTTAAACTCGCGCAGCCTAGGCTAGTAGTACTTAAACTCGCTCGCCATGTACCACTTCTAAGATTGATTAACTATAAATTGTTAAGCAAATAACTTGAACGCAGATTATACGCATAATGATAGCTATCTTTTGTTAATTGATTCAATAGACTATCAAAAAAAACAAGTATAAAGGTTTATAAGTTAATTTTACAGAGATTAAATAGAGCTAAATAACAAACATTCGTTCATTGTTTATATATGAGGCTTAACAAAGAGTAATTAAAGGGAAGTAAGACTACTTAATTGGGAAGTTTAAATCCATTAATTTGGCTTCTGGCTTTTTCTATTTCACCTGTCACCATTAACTGTAAAGCACCCATCGCTGCATCTAATGCCGATTCTATGGCTATTTGATCATCTGTAGACGCTTTAGATAGCACATGACCACTTACCTTAGACTTATGACCTGGATGGCCGATACCGATTCGCAGACGATGAAAATCATGACCCAAATGCGGCGTAATATCTCGTAGCCCGTTATGGCCACCATGTCCGCCGCCAGTTTTAAGTTTAATACTACCTGGAGGAATATCAAGCTCATCATGCGCAATGAGTAACTCATCAGGATCAATACCATAAAAGTTAACCATAGGAACAACAGATTGACCCGATTTATTCATATAAGTCATGGGCAACAGTAAGCGCACATCCGTATTAAAAATACGACCTCGACCCGTTAGGCCATTGAACTTCTTTTCAGGGACTAATTCAATGTTAAATTTATCTGCAATTAGGGCCACAAACCAAAAACCAGCATTATGTCTCGTGTGGACATATTGCTGGCCTGGGTTGCCAAGCCCAACAATAAGCTTAAGTTGGGACATAGCATTCTCACTGTATTCTATTGAGTGAAAGTCATTTTGATAGATAGTCATTTTGACAGTTAGATAATGACTCAAAAGTCGTTATCTAACTAATGACAATAGACGAATTATTCTTCGTCTTTATCTTCTTCATCAGTACCTTCACCACCTTGTTCGGTAGCAGGCACATCAGCAGCATCAACTTCTTCGCCGTCGTCTTCATCAACTTCTTCAAGTGTTGGTGGCTGCATATTAACGATAGTACGGTCAACCGGCTCATCCATATCAAGCTCGAATAAGATAACGTCTTCAGGAAGCATGATATCAGAAAGATGCAATGAATCACCAATTTCTAAGTTAGAAACGTCAACTTCAAGATATTCTGGAAGGTTCATCGGTAAACAAACGATTTCTAAATCAGTTACTAGCGTAGATAAAATACCACCTTCTTTAGTACCTGGAGCGTCTTCACGACCAACATAATGAACTGGGATGTTCATATTGATCTTCTGACCTTTAACAATGCGCTGGAAGTCAGCATGCATTGGGAAACCTTTAGCAGGATGACGCTGAAGGTCTTTAATGACCGCTAAATGTTCTTCACCATCAAGCTCGATAGTCAAAATATTTGAGAAGAAAGCTTCATTTTCAAGAAGTTTCCACAGTTCGTTGTTTTTGATAGCGATTGCCGTAGGCTCTTCATTACCACCATAAATAATAGCGGGTACTAAGTTTTGCTTACGCAGGCGGCGGCTCGCACCTTTGCCCTGCTGATCTGCGGTACGGGCGATGCCTTTTACCGTGTATAATACGTTACTCATAGGAGTATCCTTGATTAATAAATTGATTTTAGATGCCATCCGGTTACATTTGCGACCAATGTATCCAAACCAACATCGAATATAGACTATAGCTGTATTATCATTGATTTCAGAGACGATTTAACCATTTCGCAGCCGTCCCCTACAGATATAGAGGGCGTATTATACGCTTATTAAAAGCTAAAATCCAGCTGGTTAAAATATAAAAAAACCACCATCTTAAGATAGTGGTTTTTATCTTTATATTCATACTATTCTGTCTAATGTATAAATACTTTATTAAGGCTTATTAATAGAGTCAAACATCGCGCTAATAGATTCTTCATTATTGATTCGACGTAAGCTTTCAGCCAATAGGGATGCGATAGTAACTTGACGGATCTTATCACAAGCTTTTGCATCTTCACTTAGCGGAATAGAATCAGTCACCACCAATTCATCTAATACAGAGTTACTGATGTTATCAATAGCATTACCTGATAATACAGGGTGGGTAATGTAGCCTAATACACGACGAGCGCCATTGTCTTTTAGCGCTTGCGCAGCTTTACACAAGGTCCCAGCGGTATCGACCATATCGTCGACAATCACACAGTCACGATCTTTGACATCACCAATAATATGCATGACTTGTGACTCATTTGCACGAGCACGGCGCTTATCGATAATCGCCAAATCAGTATCATCACCAAGCTCTTTTGCCATAGCGCGTGCACGAACCACACCGCCCACATCAGGAGAGACAACCATAAGATTGTCATAACCTTGTTTTTGTAAATCTTTTAGCAGTACAGGCGTACCATAGATGTTATCTACTGGAATATCAAAGAAACCTTGAATCTGATCTGAGTGTAAGTCGACCGTCATAACGCGATCTATACTAACAATGTTTAGCATGTCAGCGACCACTTTGGCCGAAATAGGTACACGAGCAGAGCGGGGGCGACGGTCTTGGCGTGCGTAGCCAAAGTAAGGCATCACCGCAGTAATACGGCCTGCACTTGATCGGCGCAGGGCATCTGCCATGACCATGATTTCCATCAAATTGTCATTCGTAGGTGCACAGGTAGGTTGTAAAATGAAGACGTCTTTACCACGAACATGCTCTTTAATCTCAACAGCGATTTCGCCATCAGAGAAGCGCGTAACATTTGCACGGCCTAGAGGAATATGTAAGTGATCTGCGACGGTTTTAGCAAGTTCAGGGTGGGCGTTGCCCGTAAAAATCGCCAGATATGGCATGATTCAAGTCCTATTTATTTGACTTAGAAAGGAGCAGTGGAGACTGCACAAATAAAGGAGAATATTGAACGTTTTGAAAAATGGCAGGGGTAGCTGGACTCGAACCAACGGATGTCAGGATCAAAACCTGATGCCTTACCAACTTGGCTATACCCCTAAAACAGACTGACTATATCAAATTATATTAAATTGAATCTAATATAACGTTTGATATTTAATTATAAAAACCAAAATAAGGTAAGTTTTTATAATGGTTTGCATTGTATTTTTTCAGAATCGTTCGTTGCGAACTATACCGAAAACTAACTAGATGTGTCAATGAATTAAGCAGTTTTATTTATATTAAAACAACACTTTAACATTAACGAATATGGCAGGGGTAGCTGGACTCGAACCAACGGATGTCAGGATCAAAACCTGATGCCTTACCAACTTGGCTATACCCCTTTATGGGCGAGTTATTATACACTAGAATTTATCCAATGCAACTTTTTTTATCGATTTAACTAAACCTTTGCATGCTATTTTGGCGAAAAGGTCATTATAGGTTCTAATTACGCCTACCAATAAATTACGAGTAATAATAACTTATAAGTACTAAAAACTGCTGAACCATAGCAATATTCATAAAGCCTCAGTGATAATAGCATGACAAGGGATGTCAGGATCATGAGCGATATAATCTTTTATTAAATCTAGCTTATTAGTAGGTATTGGTAAAAATACACTGCTACCTGTGCCTGTCATACGCGCCGTAGTACCTGTTAAGCTTTCTAGGTTTTTTAGATAGATTAAGGCCGATTGTACTTCTACTACCATGTCGGTAACAATAGGCTCAAATACATTGGTAAACGGATCATTAAGCTGCCCTAAAAAGTCATCTTGTTGGTCAACAATTTGGGATACACTTAATCTTTGCATATTTCGGTTTAGCGCGGGATGCGAAAACAACGCTTGTGTGGAAGCATGCGCATTTGGATTTAGTAACAAGTAATGTTGGTGAGGCAGTAAAATAGGTATTAGCTTGTCGCCGATGCCCTCAGCAATGGCATCGTTATTAAATATAAAAATGGGCACATCAGCACCAACAGTTGCACCAATTTTGATCAGTTCAGTGTTGCCTAACCCAATACCCCAAAGCTGGTTTAGCGCAACCAGAGTGGCTGCTGCATTCGAAGAGCCGCCTCCTAATCCTGCCCCTGTAGGCAAAACTTTATGGAGTGTTATATCTATAACGGGCATACGATCAGGTAAGCCTGCCTGCAGATTGGGTTCAAGCGTCGCTGTTGATGTTGTTAACGCTGACTGCGAATGAATGTCTGCATCGATTTGGGTGCTAATCTGATGTTTTAATGAGTCTATAAGCGCGAGCGAGGCTTTGGTAATAAGGTTGTCATTTATATCATCGGTTACTGCAACATTGCTATGCAAACGAATGGGCATATTGGTGTGATCTAGTACAGCATATGGATTAAAGATTTGCGGTGTTATATTAAACTCTAAAGTATCTCCCCAATTTAATAATCTAAAGACACTCTGTAGATTATGATAGCCATCGTCTCGTTTGCCCGTAATATGTAAAAACAGGTTGACTTTTGCTGGAGAAAACAAGCACAAACTTTGCGGTATCGTCATATCGTCGTCTATATGAGTAGAATGAGTTAAATGCAAATCTATAGCCCTACTAGCCAATTTAGTATGCTACTGACAAGAAGGCAACTGAAAAAGCGACCAAAAAACAACTGTTAAAAATAGACAAAAAAGCTACTGAGTATGGTTTATGGTCATAATGACACGATGTCCATCTGTGCGGACCACTTTAATCTTACTGGGCCTAATGCTGTGGTCGTTTTTATAGCTAAATGACGCATCCCAACCTGCATTGCTTGACGCCGCAATACGACCTTGCTCATCAAGGCGGCTGTTGCTATCAGACGGTGCGGGGCGTCCAGATATCCAATAACGCAGTTGAGATATAGGCGCTTGCCATCCTGTGGCTTGTAGGAGTAACTGTTCTGGATCACTCGCCAAGATTTGACCCGCCTCTTTATTCACTAACGTCGCTTCAACACCATTATACTCAATAACGGTATGCCCTATACCCAGAGCGCCTGTGAGGTCAATTGCAAAACGATCATCTTCTTGTGCCCAGACATAAAATGCACTGCCAGACTGCGCTGCTGTATTTTGCGTTTCAGGCGTCGTTACTCCGATTTTACCGCGAATATTAAAACTCTGTAGTAAATGGGGATAACTGTCAGTGGATGCATTCATACCTGTGTTTGCATTAGTGTTTGTTGAAGACGCTTGCATGGTTTGACAGCCTGTTAGTACCATAGCCCCAGTAGCTAGTATCGCCATTAAAAAGCGACGACCTACTACTGTAGTTGTTTGATCAACAGTACTTTGTTTAAGAGGGTTTTGACTACATGAGCTTAGTTTGTTGCTCTCTTGTGTGTAGCACGCACTAGCGGCGAATAGAAGCGGATTGGCTTTTAAATGCGGGCTGGTTTTTGAAGCGTGATTAACAAACGGTAAACCTGACATGATGTTCCTTGGTAGATATGTATGAGTGTCTTATATGAGTTACTACAATAGGGACAGTATAAAGTTTATAAATTATCTAAAATAGAGTTTATATAGCGCTTAGTCTGGCTTTAACTCCTAATAAGAATGACGACGTCAAAATAATCAATAGGATTGTAAGCGGTCATTTATATCTTGATGCCCTAAAGCGAAACGGCTTTTTAAATCGTTTAATAAGGCAGTCACTTTGTCATCTTGATCTAAGCCTTGATAAGCACGCAATAATATAATACCTGAATCAAGTGTGGGTGACGTTTCATAGTTGATTTCAAGTAGTGATATCACCGTGTCATAGCGCTGTTCAGATAGCGCATTCGCTGCAATAATATTTAAAGCTGACAAATAATTATCTTGATCAAATAAAGGTGACTCATATGGAATATCTATAATGGACTGCGCCATATCTAGCGCCATATTGATATCATACTCATCCCCTGTTTCAAGTAATAAGACGGCTTTCGCTAAGTTGTAATCTATATTTTCAGGATCTAATAGTAGCAATCTATCAAGTAGCTTCTTTTTCAGTAGCGTATCACGTTCGTTATCCAGTATTTGTGTACGCGCGAACAACAACTTGGTGTCATCTGGAAATTTGAGGTTGGTATCTTCTAATATCTTTTTGGCTTCAACAGGTCTGTTTTGTTGTCGCAAGATATCTGCCTGCATAATGGCGCTATCTGGGGCAAAAACCTCAAACTCTTGACTTAATTTAGTCAGGGTATCAAGCGCTCTATCAGGCTGATTACGCAATAACTGTATAGACACAAGTTTTTGTCTTGATTTGAGGACAAGGTCTTCTTGCATGACTTTTGATAAAAAACGCTCAGCACGATCATACTTTTGTTGTCGCTCAGCGCTGATACCTAAATAATAATAGGCTTGGTCGATATAATAGGGGGATGCTGCAAGGCTTGAGAGTAACTCATCGGCTTCTTTATAGGCTTGAACATCGATACTGACTAAAGCTGCCAGTAACGTCACCTCGTCGTCATGGAATAAATCATTGGCTTTTAATAAAAGCTCCCAAGCTTTTTTAGTCTGTCCTAAATCTAAGCGATATCTAATCTCGTACAAATATAAGGCTTTACTGTCTTTTAGTCGCTTGCGATGCTTACTCACGTAAGCCAAAACGTCTTGATCGGATTGCAGTTGTTTTAATACATCTGCTTTTAATATGATGAATGCTGAATTATTTGGGAGTGACCTTAGTGCGCGATTCACACTTATTAAGGCGATATCTGCGTGACCCAATTGAGACAGTAGTCCCGCCTGCATGACAAGGATAGAAGGATTATCATGCTTAGGTAAATTCATCAGCGTTAATAATAATAAGCGCTGATCGTTTGTAGTAGTGGGATAAATGCCTTGCAGTATTTCGCTAAGATCAGCTTGAGGATCATAGGCCAATAGGTCGCTTAACACTTCACCAGCCAATTCATAATTGCCAGCTTTTAGTGATAAATGTGCCACATAAAATAGCGCAGGTATATGCTCAGGGTTTTGCTGTTGCCATTCGGACGCAAATGCTAATGACTCGTTTGCGGGCTCATATAACAAAGACAACTCTAATGCACGCTCAAATACACTTGTTGAATTTTGCTTAAAAGATTCTTGTTTGTACAAGTTTAAAGCGGTATCAATATGACCTCGAGTAATTAAATACTCAGCCTGTAATATATTTAATAGGCTTGGACGTTTATCCGTCGCTTGTGAGTTATCCGCTTGAGATTTTGTATTGTTCGCTAATTCAGATGCAGTTGTGTCTAGTTGATATTGCTCTGTTATTATCTCGCTGGGATCTAATTGCGAGCTTTTTGACATTGAGACATGAGCCGAATTAGGTAGACTCGATTGTTTTATATTGGACAATACATCCGCACTTGCAGGTATCGCATAAGTTAACGTGCCTACAATACTTAGCAAACACAATAATTTAAGATACTTATGGTGTCTTTTAGGTAAGACAGGTGTATTTATGTCAGTTTTTGAATAACGTGCTATAGAGCCTCGGCCTATTAGATTGAACATAAAGGGTTTAAGGGCGGGAGTTTTGAGAGAAATAGACTTTAATTTATTAGGGTATTTAAAAGCGGTTTTTCTAAAAATGGATTTGCTTGGACGAAAACGCATATACCAGCGTGCACGAGTCTGACGAACGTAAGTTCCGACCCCTTTGATGAGCAATTTTGGCTGTAGCGAATCAATTATGAAAACCATATGGTCCTATATAAAAAACGTTAAAAAATGCCGAACCTTAATAGCATTTTGTCTTTTACTAGCTGGGTAGTGTTAATAAGTTTTTAAATTTAACCGACAACTATTAAGTTACATATATTATTCAACATTTATTAATCAATAACTATTAGTCAATAACTTTTAATCAATAACTATAAGTATCTTTAAAAAAGTGCCCTATTTAGCTTTATATGACTTATGTACGATATAACTTATTTTTGCCTATCTTAACACCTCTGATTATATTGATACAAAACATCCTAATAGGAGGATCAATAAGATGGTAAATAAGAAGATAAATAAACTGTTTAAGATAGGTGATAGAATTATTTCTTACGTTGCCATAACCAATCCGCTAAGGCAATTAATGTGCTTTGTTCCGTAAAGCGCTCATCTATGGCTTGCGTAGCCTCCTCAAATAAAGACTTGGCATAGTCGTTAGCTGTGTCAACACCCATTAATCTAACATATGTTGATTTATTTAACTCTTCATCGCTACCAGCAGGTTTACCTAAAGTATCTGTACTGGCGGTCACATCCAAAATGTCGTCTTGAACTTGAAAAGCCAAACCGATATTACTGGCAAATAGGGCCAAAGAGTCCAGTTGATCACGCGTAGCGTCAGCACAGATACCGCCCATCAGTACCGCCGCTTCTATCAAAGCGCCCGTTTTGTCACGGTGTATGGCTTCAAGCTCAGCTTGGTCTATCAGCTTGTTTTCTGCATTTAAATCTAGCATTTGACCTGAAACCATTCTTCTAGCTCTAGGGGCGAAAACAGTTGATAGTTTGGCAGAGTGTTCATCTGAGATAGGCTCAAAACCACCAATTTGTGCATTTAGAATCTCAAATGCTAGCGTTTGTAATATATCTCCCGTTAGCATAGCAGTGGCTTCATCAAATTGAATATGACAAGTAGGGCGGCCACGGCGTAGATCATCATCATCCATGCAAGGTAGGTCATCATGAATTAAAGAATAGGTATGCAAAAATTCTACAGCAAGCATGGCACGGCGACAGTTATCATTAATGACCAAACTATCATTAAAAACTAAGCTGGCTGAATCCTTTAAATTTTGCTGATATTCGCTATTGTTTTCAGCTTTATTTCGACTTTGATTAGCGGGCTTACTTTGATCATTGCGCTTACTTTGAAGAACAGTGTGATAGCCACACGCCACCAATAATGGGCGAACACGCTTGCCTAGACCCGTCATGGCATAATCGCACGATTCTTTTAAAGGACTGGGTAGCTTCGCGTGGTCTAGCAAAGTCGCTATATCGCTAAGTAACGTGTCGATAACCTGTTGGCTAAAGTTTTCAAAAATGACGGGTCGTTTTGTAATAGAACTGTGGCTCATGGAACAATGCTCGATGCTTGAAGCGCTTAATAATCTAAGCCTTAAGTGAAAATAGTTTATAACCTATATGTTAAGTGACACGATTATGTTAAGTGACACAGTTAAACGGGTAACTATAAATAGTTAGCGCCATATATTATACCGACAAAAAATAATTTTAACGTTAAATAAGAATATATGACCTGTAAGTCAGGTAATGCGCTGTGACAGCAGGGGTATAAATCCCCTAAACTAATCGACTTTAATACAGAGCTTTACTATAAAGATAATAAGGTTTAGATATAAATAGACAATATATCTTATTAATTTAATACATTTTTAATGGTTCAAGTGATATAAAATTTATATAAGTTGACTCTTTATTAAAGCTGATTAACAATTTTTCAATGCTTAGCTATATTCAAACGTTTATTTAATCCGTTGCTAACAAGTATGAATTAATAATTAGTATGAATGAATTAATAAGTACGAATTGATAACAAGCAGGATAGGTAAACCACTCAATATAAATCACAACATATAAACGACAACGTAAGTTAGCTTGCACGTGGTGCTATTGCACGTGAGGTTTAAAATAAAGTGCTAAAATAACAAGGAGATTTACATGATATATCAAGGTAACCGCATTACGGTATCACTATTGGATGATGGCATTGCCAACATGCAGTTTAATGCCGAAGGTGAAAGTGTTAATAAATTTGATGCCCAAACAAACACGCAATTCGACGAAGCTGTCACTGCATTAGAGCAAGCCGATAATGTAAAAGGTCTTATTGTTACTTCAAGCAAAGGCGTATTTATTGCTGGTGCTGATATCACAGAATTTGTTGGTCACTTTAGTAAAGAAGCAGAAGAGATTGAAAAATGGATCGTTGAAATCAACGATGTATTTAATCGCTTTGAAGACCTACCATTCCCTAAAGTAGCCGCCATCAATGGCGCAGCACTAGGTGGTGGTTGTGAAATGACGCTAGTATGTGAATACCGTGTCATGGGCGAAAAAGGTCAAATCGGCCTACCTGAAACCCAGTTAGGTATCTTCCCAGGCTTTGGTGGTAGTGTACGTACCCCACGTGTTATCGGTATTGATAATGCATTAGAGCTTATTGCTACGGGTAAAGCGCAAAAACCTGAACAAGCTTTAAAGCTAGGCTTGGTTGATGCCGTTGTTGCTCAAGATGATTTGCAAGCCGCAGCCATTGATTTGGTTAAAAAAGCCATCGCAGGCGAGTTAGACTGGCAAGCAAAACGTAAAGAGAAACTACAGCCTGTGAAGCTTAATCAGCTAGAGCAAACGATGGCGTTTAATAGTGCCAAAGGTGCTATCTTTGCAAAAGCCAATCCTAAGCAGTACCCAGCACCTGCTATTGCTATCGAAACGATTGAAAAGCATGTGAACTTGGGCCGTGATGAAGCCATCAAAGTAGAAGCAGCTGGTTTTGCGAAAGCAGCTAAAACACCACAAGCGGAAAGCTTAGTTGGTCTCTTCTTAAACGATCAAACCGTTAAGAAACTTGCCAAGCAGCATACCAAACAAGCGCATGAAATTAATGAAGCTGCGGTACTTGGCGCTGGTATTATGGGTGGCGGTATTGCTTATCAAGCAGCTTCTAAAGGTCTGCCAATCATTATGAAAGATATCAAGTCTGAGCAATTAGACTTAGGTATGGGCGAGGCGAGCAAGCTGCTAGGCAAAATGGTTAGCCGTAAGAAAATGACCCCTGCTAAAATGGGTGAAACCCTAAGCCGTATCCGTCCAACACTTAACTACGGCGATTTTGGTGAGACTGATATCGTTATCGAAGCGGTGGTAGAAAATCCAAAAGTTAAGCACGCGGTTCTAAAAGAAGTAGAAGGCTTAGTAAAAGAAGATGCTATTTTAGCTTCTAACACCTCAACCATCTCTATCACTCACTTGGCCACCGTCCTTGATCGTCCAGAAAACTTCGTTGGTATGCACTTCTTTAACCCTGTACACCGCATGCCATTGGTCGAAGTTATTCGCGGTGAGAAATCATCAGAAGAAGCGATTGCAACTACGGTCGCATTAGCTCAGCGTATGGGTAAAGTGCCTGTAGTTGTAAATGACTGCCCAGGCTTCTTAGTGAACCGCGTATTATTCCCATACTTTGGTGCGTTTGATTTGTTATTAAAACAAGGCGCTGACTTTGTACACGTTGATAAAGTCATGGAAAAATTCGGCTGGCCTATGGGTCCTGCTTACCTAATCGACGTAGTAGGCTTGGATACGGGCGTACACGGCGCTGAAGTTATGGCAGAAGGCTTTCCAGATCGCATGAAGCCAGACTACAAAGGTGCTATTAAGTACTTGTATGAAAATGAGCGTCTGGGTCAGAAAAATGGCGTAGGTTTCTATAAGTACGAAACAGACAAGCGCGGTAAGCCTAAGAAAACTGCTGATGATGCCACTTACGCACTACTTAAAGACACCACTGATGCAGATACGCAGCAGTTTGATGATCAAACCATCATCGATCGCATGATGCTCGCTTTTTGTAACGAAACCGTTCGCTGCTTAGAAGACAACATCGTAGCGACACCAAGCGAGGCAGACATGGCTATGATTATGGGTGTTGGATTCCCTCCATTCCGTGGCGGTCCATGCCGTTATATCGACCAAGTTGGCTTAGATAACTACCTAGCACTATGTGAGAAATATGCTCACCTAGGTAAAGCTTATGAAGCGCCGCAAAAGATCCGTGATATGGCAGCAGCCGGCGAAACTTTTTACCCAAAAGCTTAATACGCCACAAACGATAAAAGCTTGGGACGACTAAATAATTAGTTAGTTTACTAAGTTAAGCTTCGTCACCGGAGTTGAAAAGATAACCTTTATAAAATGATATTAAACGGTGATGAAGTGTTCTTAGTAGCACTAAACGATATAAAAAATTCAAGGAGTATTACATGACAACATTAAGTCCAAATGACGTAGTCATCGTAGATGGCGTGCGTACTGCAATGGGTAAATCAAAAAACGGTATGTTCCGTAATGTCCGTGCAGACAGCATGTCAGCAGAGCTAGTACGTGCTTTGGTTGAGCGTAATGATTTTGATACCAATGAGGTTGAAGATGTTATCTGGGGCTGTGTGAATCAGACTCTAGAGCAAGGTATGAACATTGGCCGTAATATCGGTTTATTAGCTGATATCCCAAAAACAGCGGGTGGCCAGACTGTGAACCGTCTTTGTGGCTCATCTATGCAAGCGCTTCATACTGCTGCTGCTCAAATCATGACCAACCAAGGTGATGTTTTCATCATCGGTGGTGTTGAGCACATGGGTCATGTTGGCATGATGCACGGCATCGATATCAACCCTGAAGCTTCTAAGCATTATGCTAAAGCGTCAAACATGATGGGTCTGACTGCTGAAATGCTAGGCCGTATGAATGGTATTACCCGTGAGCAACAAGACGCATTTGGTTATGAATCTCATCGCCGTGCTTGGGAAGCCACTACCGAAGGTCGTTTTGATAATGAAATCATCGGTATCGAAGGTCATGATGATCAAGGTCGCTTACAGTTGTGTACGGTTGATGAAGTGATTCGCCCCAGTACTACTATGGAGTCGCTAGCGAAGCTACGTCCAGTATTTGACCCTAAAGGTGGTACAGTAACGGCGGCGACCTCTTCTGCATTATCAGATGGCGCATCTGCAATGCTAGTTATGAGTGCTCAAAAAGCCAAAGACCTAGGTCTTAAGCCTCGTGCACGCATCCGTAGTATGGCTATTGCAGGTTGTGATGCAGCTATCATGGGTTATGGCCCAGTCCCTGCAACTCAAAAAGCACTTAAACGTGCTGGCATGAGTCTTAGTGACATACAGACTATCGAGCTTAACGAAGCATTCGCAGCTCAAGGGTTATCTGTTCTTAAGTCGCTTGACCTATTAGATAAACAAGACATCATTAACGTAAATGGTGGTGCTATTGCTCTAGGTCACCCACTAGGGTGTTCAGGTGCGCGTATCACAGTTACTTTATTAAACGCAATGGAACAAATGGATACTGAAATTGGTCTAGCCACAATGTGTATTGGTCTAGGTCAAGGTATTGCTACTGTTATTGAACGTGTTTAATTGCTAGACGTTTGATTGCTCGTTAGCATAGACAATTAATTTATTCATTCTTGCATCTTAAGCACCTCTAGCGTAATGTTAGAGGTGTTTTTTATCGTCTACTATTCTTAATTGTTTCTTTAATGGCTTACTGTATATAATTTTAATTTATCAGTTACTTTCAATGACAGCTAACAGGTCACTCTATCATGTCTAACAACTCTACTAAAAGCTCGCTTAAAACTACAAGTACGTCTAAAACTAAAAGTTCGTCTAAAACTAAAAGTTCGTCTAGAACTAAAAACAAATCAGCTACTTTATCCAAAGTTTTATTAGTATCTGCATTTGGGGTGGGTCTAAGTTTATTATCCAACAGTAAGTTGATGGCGGGGTATATTACGGATAAGACCAATCTTGACACTATAGAGCCGCAAATATTAGTTGGCAGTATTAACAAAACCCTTGAGCAGTTTAGTTTCACGACTAAAGCTGGTATTGAGTATCATGTGTTTGATCCTAACCATATCTTAGATGATTTGGTCAAAAAAAGGGGCGTTACTGATACGTTTTATCACTTAAATAGAGTGCGTGTTAAAGCTTTGGTGAGTAAGGTTGGTAATTATGGTCATATGGGCTATTACGAGCGTCAAATTACCATAGTTAATATTGATGAATAGAAGTAGAATGATAATGTTCAATAAATCCGAATAAAATAATTTTAAAATCAATCAATTAACAAGTTTAAGAATTAAGTATTTGACCGAATTTAGTTAGTATGACTTAATAGAGTTTAAGACGATTTAAATTTTATAACCTCGGGCACAAAGGATGTGTTATGAATACCACAGTGACCACGGACAAAACTTACCGCATCTTGCGAGACAACTGTCAGGCATTAATTATTGACGTACAAGAGAAACTAACGCCGCATGTTCATATGCATGAAAAAATAATTGAAAAGGCAGTCACACTTATTAAGGGATTGCAGGTATTAGACGTACCTATATTGCTAAATGAGCAGTATAAGAAAGGACTTGGGGAGACGGTACCTGATATTAAAGCTGCACTGGACAGCTCAGCATTTAAGGCGATTGAGAAAGTAACGTTTAGTGCTTGCGATAACGATGAAACTTGGAATTACTTGGCACAACAAAATCGTATCTCAGTGATCGTGTTTGGGGTAGAGACCCATGTGTGCGTGATGCAAACGGTACTTGATTTACTAGACATCGGGATGCAGCCCGTAGTTATCGCTGATGCGACAGGTTCACGAAGTTCATATGACCGCCGTCAAGCCATACGCCGTATGCGCCGTGCTGGTGCAGTGATTACCACAACAGAGGCCATCTTATTTGAACTATGCCGCTCTAGCAAAGACCCTGCTTTTAAAGCGATTAGCCAATTGGTTAAATAAGATTACTTATTTAAATTTACTTAAAATATGCAGTTCGAAATAAAGGAACGTGAAGCGTTATTAGAGATTAAAAGCTCAAGTGATTTGGGCTTTTAATCTCAGGCTACGTAACTTATGACTATAAGCGTAAATTTTTAGTCTATGCAGCCGCTTAAGCCCCTAGGCTATCTCAGCATTAAGAACAGGTCGATCCTTTATTCTTACCACCAAAAACGCAGCAAATATAACAGCGGCGATTAATACCCACCCTGTAGGTAGCCAGCTGCCTGTGCCTGCTTTCACACCTTGCATTAATAGCACCATAAACACACCGCCAAGGTTACCCATCATCATTAGCATTGCGACTGCTTTGGCAGCTTGCGAGGGATGAACCGTGTCTTCAGCGGCTGCAATAAGCAGTGGATACCCTGCCAATAAAAAGAAGCCTAAAATGAAGCTTACAGCCAGTGCTGCTGCACCTGTAGTCGTATACAGTAACGGATAGGTTGCCCCAGCGCCGACTAGGGTTGCCATGATTAAAAAGATACGTCTTTTGTTTAAATAATCTGATAATAAAGGAATAATTAGTGCACCTAAAATGCCGCCCACAATAAGCATGGCAGTGATAATGCCTGCTGTTGTTTCGCTGATGCCTCTAGGTTCAAGTATCGGGGCTATCCAGTTACTCAGTCCATTAAAATATCCCATAGCAATAAATACAGCCAATGAAATCAACCATAAGCGTTTGTTTTGCATTAAAGACTCAATCTCATCGATTGATATGGCAACTGCATGCTGTCTTGGCTTTTCTTCCACCACTAAGAAGAAGAACAATACTGCAACAGCGGTAATTGCGACATTAAACAGGAGCATCTCTTTAAAACCAAATAGATCAACGAGGGGAGCAGGTGCAAATGCTCCAAGAGCGGTGGCTAAAAACATGCCGCCCATAATTATACCGGTAACGGTTGCAATTTGTGATTTATCAAACCAGTCTGTTGTGACTTGATTAATCGCATTGGTGATATAAGGCTGCGCTATGGCAATCAACAGCTGACCGCCAAAGACTACCAAATAACTTTCAGCGCCCAACCATCTTATAATCGAACCCACCAGCATCAGAACAGCGGCGTAGCTGACAATCTTTTTGTAACCCACATTGTCTAATATTTTACCCGAATGAATTGCAAGTAATACAAATACAATGGGGAACATAAGCGTCAATAGGTTGGCAAAAAACTCATTAACGCCAAAATGCTCTTGTGTACTAATTATAATGGTTGCAAAGGTTAGCCATAAGAATTGATTGACGCCTAACAAAAGAGAAAAGCCTGCAATAATTAGCCATTTATGTTGGGGGTTTTTGCGGTTATGTTCCACAGAAGTGGGAGGCGGAGTAGGGTGTGTAGATTGCATCGACATTCCTTGTCTATTGCGGTTTGATGATATCGCATAAAATATAAACAGTGTTTAGCACTTTATAATATAAAGTTGTATTTTGCTAGCATAATACGTTTAATAACAAAACAGTATACGCATTATTTAGAAAAATAGGGTCTGTTAATAAAAGTTTGCTTAAGAGGCGTGTGTTACTGAAAACATTAGACCGTGTGCTAAAACTAAACTTTTCTAATTTTCTATCTTAATGTTATTAGGGATACGCCCTACAAAAGTCATTATCTATAAGAGTTGTTATGTTAAAAATTGCAGAATGTAAAAAGAGCGTTGATGAAACCACGCGTTTTTTATTAGAGCTTGATGCCCTAAAACGTGTTAACCGGCGCAGTTATGTTACCCAAACTGACCGTTTAGAAAATTCAGCAGAGCATTCATGGCATTTGGCCATGGCGTGTTGGTCTATAGCTGAGCAGTTTAAGATTGAGGTCAATCATGAAAAGTTACTTAAGCTTGCCCTGGTACATGATTTAGGCGAGATCGATGCGGGTGATACTTTTTTATATGCAGAAACTCGAGACAAGGCACCTATCAATGAGCGAGAAGGTATCAAGAGATTACAAGCGACTGCTGGAAATGGCATTACGGATTTATTAGCAATATGGGATGAGCAAGAGACCGGTAATAGTTCAGAAACCCAGCTGTTAAAGGTCGTAGATCGTTTGTTGCCATTTCTCCTAAATCTCAATACTCAAGGTAAAACTTGGCGTGAAAATAAGGTTAAGCGCTCTCAGGTAGCGACTATGCATGCTTTTATAGCAGATAGTTTCCCCGCGATACATGATTGGATAGCTTTGCAAATTGGCTATGCCACAAAGCAAGGCTGGTTGATTGACGACTAAAAAGACTAGAAAGACTTAAAATATAAGCTCCTATCCGGTGTTTATAACGTTAATAGAATAAGTTGAAGCAAAATTTATTTGATTTAAGGTGATATTTGAAGCTTACTTGAAAAAGCACATTAAAACTTATAAAAGTCTACTAGATGTAAACAAATGAACCTTCACAGTTTTTTCATATGAATTTTTATACGGACTTAGCGATTGTAGTTTATAGTAATAGGTACAAAATAAATTTATATAACCAAAAAATGAGTGCCTAACGTGATTACTTCAAAAGTTTGTCGTACTATAAACACCTCTAAAATATCGCTGCTGGTTAATAAAACCAGCTATCAGACACTACGCTATCTTCATAAGTTTATTGCAGGTGCGCTGGTCGTAGGGATGATAGGGTTCAGTCCCATGGTGCATGCAACTAATACGAGTAGTGATGGCAATAAGCTTGCGAACGATGCCCGTAAACAAATTGGGGTTACCGTTAGCTACGACCCCGCTTATCGAAGTTTAGCGTTTCCTCGTGGCGATGTGGATCAGTCGACTGGGGTGTGCACTGATGTGGTAATACGGGCGTATCGTTTGCAGAATATAGACTTGCAGCAGTTGGTCAATCACGATATGAAGCTAAATTGGTCCGCCTATCCTAAGCTGTGGGGGCTTAAGTCTACAGATAAAAATATCGATCACAGACGGGTGCCAAATCTTGAAACTTTTTTTGAGAGACATGGCCGGAGCTTATCAACCTCTGATAAGTCAAGTTTTATGCCAGGAGACATCGTCAGTTGGCGACTACCGGGCAATAACTTACCGCATATAGGTATCGTATCTGATAAGACAACCAGCGATGGCACCCCGCTAATCATACATAATATCGGTCAAGGTACTAAAGAAGAAGCGGGGCTGTTCCGTTTTCCGATTAAAGGTCATTACCGTTATTAGTTAAGTATAAACTTTAATGCTATCAATACTAGCGTTCAAAAATGTGCACTACCAAACGATTTCTATGGGTGTGCCCACGTTGACCGCGCCCATTATTTCGTCCATCTCGTCATTAGTCACCGCCATACAGCCATCGGTCCAGTTTCGCTGTTGGTTTATAAACGCTAAGTCGCCATAGCCGTTCATTTGTCCATGTATCATGATAGCGCCGCCAGGACTGACGCCACGTGCCGCTGCATTTGCTCTATCTGTTTCATTAGGATAGCTGACATGTATGGAGCGATAGGCGATAGAGTTTTCATTTTTGTAATCAAGGGTATAGATTCCCTCTGGTGTTTTTTCATCGCCCTCTTGCTGTTTGTGACCTTGAGGTGCATCTCCTAATGCAATGTGATAACTTTTTACTGATTCACCATCTTGTAACAGGTACAGCCTTTGGCTCGACTTATCGACATATACTTTATCGATTGAGGCGTCTTCTAGACTAATAGAAGAGGCAACAAAAGGACTGTCATCCTCACGAGTATTTGCTGTGTTATCAATGATTGATAAGGCGGATGAATGTGATGATAGTGCGTCTGATGTTGATGTTGATGTTGATGCTGAAGCGGATTGTAGAGCCGTAGTGGATGCGCCTTCAAATTGCGGTTCATCTGATTCTTTAGGCATAATCAAAACCACGATGGCCCAAAAAAATACTAAAATGAATAATCCTTTAATTCTCTTATAACGTTTTCGCGGTTTTGATGCAGCTGAAATATGAGCAATCGGTTTATTCTTTGTCGTATTAATAGTATCAGTGGTCGTCTTAAAAGTATTGCTATCAGACGTTGTCTTAGAAGTATTGCTATCAGGGGAGTATTTTGAATTTGGCATGGGTCAGTCAATTTAAATTTGGATTTAAAAGAGTATGACAATATCCCATGCAAAATTGTAGAATAACGAATGAAAATTCGATGAAAACAAGATTAACTGTCGAGGCCAGCAACGCCTAACAGCTGTCCCATTTGTACGACCGAACCGTTTTCTAGATCTGATAGCCATGTCGTTCCAGCAGATTTGGGCATCACCACTATGGCCGTAGAACCTAAATAGAAGCGGCCAAGCTCGTCACCTTTTTTGAGGTTTATAGTATGTTTGAGGGTTTGAATGTTTTCACTGCGCTCAATTTTACCAGTAGCCACTGTCTCAATACCAGCCACAATCATAGCGCCAACTAATACCACAGCCGCACGTCCATATTGAGTCTCAAATATACATACCAAGCGCTCATTACGCGCGAACAAATCGGGCACATTTTGGGCAGTGACATTATTCACAGAAAATAGCGTACCTGGTACATATCGGGTCTCAATGAGTTTGCCATCAAAGGGCATATGCACTCTATGATAATTGCTGGGGGCTAAATAGACTGTCGCAAAGCTTCCTGAATCGTAATAATTCGCATCTGCATTGTCTGTATCTGCAAGGAGGTGGTCCACAGCATAATCCCGACCTTTAGCTTGCATTAATTGGTTTTGTTTAATATGTCCTATTTGCGAAATCATACCGTCAGCGGGGGATACAATACCATGCTCTGTATCATCAATAGGACGGGCATCTTCTGCAAGCTCGCGGGTAAAGAAATCATTGAAGCTTTTAAAGTCGGCTAGGTTCTTTCTAGCATACTCATCAAGCGTAATGCCATAAGCTTTAGCAAAGGTATTCACAAAAGCTTTTTTAACAATAGGATGGTTGCTTGCTGCTAAACGTCCTGCGGTTTCACTTAGCTTTTGCTGCGGGACAACATGTTGCAGCGTGGTAAATATCCCATCACGGCTAAGTAGCTGCTGCACATGTTTTTTAATATAATCTTTCATGATATATCCTTGTATTATAGTTATCTAAATAGTGATCATTCAGCAAACCCTACGCGTCATATTGGACTTAAAACTGTATAATGCCTTGTGCCTTGTGCCTTGTGCCTCGTGCCTCGTGCCTTACGCTCTAGTGTAGGGCTATAGTGTATGGTTATTTTATCATGGTTAATATAGGTTAAAAGTATGGGAATAGTTTATGAAAGCATTGATACAAAGAGTGACCAAATCAGAAGTGATAGTAGACGAGAAAAGTGTTGGTAAGATAGAACAGGGTATTTTGGCGTATATAGGTATAGGCCCTGATGACACCTTACAAACGGCCAAAAAGATGATTGATAAAATCCTAAACTATCGAATTTTTGCCAATGAAGCGGGCAAGCTTGATTTGAATGTCCAGCAAGTTCAAGGCGGTCTGTTGTTAGTTTCACAATTTACTTTGATGGCTAAAACGGACAAAGGTCGTCGCCCCGATTTTGGCGGCGCAATGGCGCCTGAGGCAGCCAACAATCTATTTAATGAGTTAGTTGAATATGCTAGGCAGCAGTATGCAAATGTGCACGAAGGCAAGTTTGGTGCGAATATGCTTGTAAAAGCTGACAACGATGGGCCTATAAACTTTATTTTAGATATTAATTGAGGTTTAAGATTGATAATTAGACAGCTTGTCATCTAATTGTCATAAATATAGGTTGTAATATAACGGTCATATTTGTATTAATATAAAAATATCCGCTAGAGTAGACGTAAATTTAAGGACAGCATTAGCATGAATACCGAAAGCATATTGGTTGTAGAAGATGAACCTGCCATTCGCGAAATGATTGTAACTACCCTGGAGATGGCAGGATTTAAGTGCTTACAGGCCGAAGAGGTTCAGCAGGCGCATAACCAAGTGGTCGACCATCGACCTTCGCTAATTTTGCTCGATTGGATGTTACCTGGTAATCAATCCGGTATCGACTTGTGTCGTCGGTTAAAAAAAGATGAGCTGCTCTCTGAGACGCCAATTATCATGTTGACTGCACGCGGAGAAGAAGACAATAAAGTACAAGGTCTAGATGCAGGAGCGGATGATTATATTACCAAGCCATTTTCAACCCGTGAGCTGGTATCGCGTATAAAAGCAGTGTTAAGACGTAGTAGTGCCTTATCAGGGGAAAAGCCCATAATGGCTGAGGGACTAAGTCTTGATCCCGTAAGCCAGCGTCTATCAGCAGATGGTGTGCCCGTTGATATTGGGCCTACCGAATATCGTTTATTAGCATTTTTTATGAGTCATCCAGAGCGTGCTTATACCCGAACGCAGCTGCTCGACCAAGTCTGGGGTGGTAATGTTTATGTCGAGGATAGAACCATTGATGTGCATATCAGACGCTTACGTAAAGTGCTTGAACCCTATGATTATTCAGGATTTATTCAAACGGTACGGGGTACAGGCTACCGTTTCTCAACGCAAGTTCACGGCTAACGCACTGTAGAGTAGATAGGCTGAGGCTGCTTAAAGAATGAAACACTTAAGTCTTAAACACTTAAGGCTTAAACCAGTTATAACAACAACTATAAGCCAATTAAGTTGGGTTTATATTAGGGCGTATTGCACTTTATCAGGACGTCATCTATAGTAAAACCTAATCCCTTATTGACTAATCATAGAACCATGCCGATCAATTTCATTATCTTATTATCTAATAGTAGGCGTCAGTATGCCAACAAATTTGGTCATGAATCATTGATAACCACCAGCGTCGTTACGCTTATTGGGTTAAATTTTGCTGTTTTTAAGACTGCCGTGCCTAAACGTGCGTGGAATTGAGCATGACTGAAAATAAATCTGCAAGACCTAACCCATCCTCTAATACCCTGCCTAAAGACGACTTTGCAGATGACGATTTAAAGCCTACTGGGAATGCACCAAGGATACTGCCTGCCTCTCAAAACAAAACGGCTTATGCGACTCATGCTCCAGAAAGCAATGGTTCCACCTTATTCTGGTTAGACTTCAAATGGCTTTTATTTATGGTCGTTATTGGGGCAACTGCTGGTCATTATTTTGGGCATGTTGAATGGGGTATTATTGCAAGCATGCTGATATATTTTATATGGCGTTTGTATTCAGTACAGCAATTTTATTCATGGATGAGCCATTCTTTAACCTTACCACCGCCTGATTTTTCAGGCAGTATGACACATATTGCCAATCAGCTGTATGACAGCAAAAAACAAGAACAACTAACGCATCAAAAAATGATGGGTCTGGTAAAAAAAATCAGAAGCTCGTTATTGGCCCTACAGGATGCCGTTATCTTATTAGATGAAAATGACAGTTTGGAGTGGTGGAATCAAGCAGCAGAAACACTGCTTGAACTACGATCTGAAGATCAAGGCAGAAGCATCTTAAACCTTATCGATGTGCCGCAGTTTCAGTCCTATTATGTGAATGCTGTGTCACCTAATGAGGGCGTACGGTTACGCTCATGGCGAGATAACGAACGATACTTGCAATGTGAAGTGACACATTTTGGTCAAGAAAAGCTGCTTATTATTTATGATGTCACACGTTTACAGCATTTAGAGCAAATGCGTAAAGACTTCGTGGGTAATGTCTCCCATGAGCTTAGAACCCCGTTGACGGTGCTCATGGGATATATCGAAACTTTCTCAGACCAGCCAGATTTAGATCCAAAGTGGAAACGCGGTTTTAATCTGATGACCCAGCAAACGGTTCGTATGAATCATATTATCAATGATTTGCTGTTATTATCTCGTCTTGAGAATGAAGAGTCGACCACTTTAGAGTGTGTCGACATGCCGCAATTGTTAAGCGATATTTTTGATGATGCACAAGGCTACAATCGTGAGTATAACCACGTTATAGATTTACATATTGATTCGCAAAAAAACATATATGGCTCAGAGTCTTATCTGTATAGTGCACTATTAAATCTAGTGACTAATGCCATAAAATATACGCCCAAACACGGCGAAATCACCCTATCTTGGCAAGATTACAAAGATGGGGCGCTATTTAGCGTACAGGACAATGGGATAGGTATTGCTGAGGCGCATCTTGGAAGATTAACCGAGCGTTTTTATCGTGTAGATAGTGGCCGCTCTCGTTCTACTGGGGGTACGGGACTTGGTTTGGCTATTGTAAAACATGTTTTGTTGCAGCATAAAGCCAAGCTTACTATTGAATCTGAAGAAGGTAAAGGCTCAACGTTTCATGTTCATTTTCCCGCCCGCCGTATTTGTAAAGACAAAACTCTAAAGCAGCATTAAAAGCCCTCAAGTCATAAGTTACTCAAATTTTAGACAAATAAAAAGAGCCATTTAACTAAAAATGCCTCTTTGTAATTCTATAGCTTTAATAGCGTTAAGATTAGTGCTCAACGCCACCAGCGCCATGTACATGACCGTGGTTCAATTCGTCTTCAGTAGCAGCACGTACTTCAACAACTTCAACATCAAAGTTTAGCTTTTTGCCTGCTAAAGGATGGTTAGCATCGACCGTTACTGTCTCATCATTAACGTCAGTAACAGTTACCAACATAACTTGGCCTTCAGCTTCAGACTGGAACTGCATACCTGGTTGAATGTCTTCAACACCTTGGAAGTTACTACGCGGTACTTGCTGAACGGCTTGTTCTTGGTACTCGCCATATGCGTCAGCTGGCTCAATAGTTGCTGTTAGCGAATCGCCTGCAGACTTACCTTCAAGCTCTTTTTCAAGACCTGGGATAATGTTGTTATGACCATGTAAATAAGCTAATGGCTGACCTTGCGACTGATCGATAACGTTACCGCTTTCGTCTTTTAATACATAATTAAAGCTTACTGCAGTATCTTTTGTAATCGTTGTCATAAAATTTCCTAAATAAATAAGGGTTCAAATAAAGGGGTAGCACAATAAAACGAAGTGATTATATCAATATAATCGTAATTGATACCACACTTGTTAAGATTGCCTTGCCTAATAGATTGAGATTGTTACGTAAGGTTTCAAGTCAAAATTATAAATTAATTCAATATTTACTTATTGATAAATAAAATTCTACGCTTATCTCATTCAACACTATTCCAATCAACACCTATTAATCGCACATTTTAGAAGTCCAGCAGTAGCGACGATGCTATGAGTTTGGTACCCTAAGACAACAAATATTCGTTTAAATCAATAACACAGTCTGCAAAGCATAGCCTTGAACACGTTATCTATCGAACCAATATCTTTTAAATCATTATCCTTTTAATCAATACCAATTAAATCAATGCCAATTAAATCAATGCCAATTAAATCAATGCCAATTAAATCAATGCCAAATTAACCACTGACGTAATAGAGACAAATAAAAACCTTATGAAGACTTTAAATACTATTAAAAATGACTCCACAACTACCGACATACAGCAATCTAATCAGACCCTTGCCTTTACGTTAGACTTTAAACGCTTTAAACAACATGTAGTTGATGTGAGTCTAACCTTTACCGCTACTCAAGACAAACCATTACTCTGGCTACCATCATGGATACCCGGAAGCTATTTGATGCGTGAGTTTGCCCGCAACATAACTGCGGTAAACTACACGGTAGAGGACGCATCAGTTGATAGTATCACTACGCAAAAAGTGATTAAAGTGAGTAAAAACGAGTGGTTACTTGATAGCGTTAAATCCGGCAGCAACGTACGAGTCAACTATGAGGTTTATTGCTATGATTTGTCAGTACGCACCGCTTATGTAGATCAGACACGCTTATACGGTAACTTTACCTCACTTACATTAGCGGTAGAGGGTATGGAGGACATAGCGGCCGAAGTAACTTTAAGTGTGCCGCATGCCTTTTATGAGCTTAATACAACTGACAAAAAAGTAAAGCTTGCCTGTGGGTTAAATGCCACGTATTTACATACTGAAAGCGCTCACCATTATCATCTACAGGCCGAGAACTATCATGAGCTAATCGATTATCCGTTTGAGATTGCGCCGCAAAATGAGTTTAATTTTATCGTTCATGATAATGCACATAATACGATAGCGCATCGGTTTTATCTTTCAGGCAAACACAGTGCGAACTTAGGTAGACTACAGCAAGACTTACAGCAAATATGCCAAACCTATGTAAGCTGGTTAGGTGACGCGCCATTTGGTAATGATCAGTACGATGGTTATACTTTTATGACTTACGCCAGTGGGAATGATTATGGCGGATTGGAGCATATTAATTCAACGAGTCTCGTAACTCCGCGTAGCGATCTACCTACCAGCGATGAGCCTAAAGAGCCAAGCGAGAACTATCAGCGCTTTTTAGGGCTATGTAGTCACGAGTACTTTCATGCATGGTGGGTTAAAACCGTGCGTCCAGATGTGATGATGGATGTCAATTTGCGCACTGAAGCCTACACACCTTTATTGTGGGTCTTTGAAGGCTTTACCTCTTATATTGACGACTTTATGCTACAAGCGTCTGGCGTGGTGGGTAAAGACAGCTACCTAAAGCTGCTTCAAGGACAAATAAATCGCTATACCCAAACGCATGGCCGTAAGCTACAGAGTGTTGCAGAATCTAGCTTTGATGCTTGGATTAAATTGTATCGTGCTGGTGAAAATACAGGTAATGCCGGAATCAGTTATTACAACAAAGGGGCATTGGTTGCGCTATGTTTAGATATAACTTTAATGCAGCATACTGACGGCCAGTATCGCTTGTTTGATGTGGTTAAAGCTTTTTATCAATTGGCAAAAGAACAGGGCAAAGCTGGCAAACGTATTCGTGTCGGTATGAATGATGATAACTTGACACAAGTTATCAGTCAATTTATTGATAACGCGGTGTGGCAAGACTTTAAAGCGCGTTATGTGAATGGGGTTGAAGAGCTACCTATCCAGCAGCTTCTAGAGGCAAATGGCATTAGCTTCGAGGTCGATGAAAAAGATAATACCCTACCGTGGGGCGCGGCTGTTTCTGAATCTGAAGAGGGTTTGAAAGTCAACAAAGTATTGCGTGATAGCGTAGCAGCGGAAGCGGGAATTTCTGCCAAAGATGTGATTGTAGCGATTGACGGTGTTAAAGCGACTAAAAAGCAATTGCACAGTATTGCAAAATCAGGTCTAGAGTCTGTACAGTGTTATGCTTTTCGCCGTGATGAGCTGATGAGCTTTACTCTAAACTCTAAGACTCAATCTGGTATTAGTGCTAATCCTAGTCTAGGGAAAGTGAGTTTAAGCTTAAATGAGTCTGGTTTTGAGGGATGGTTAACTCCAAAGATTTTAAAGTAGAATTTAATAATATAAGTTTTAATGTAATGTAATCTAGTTTTTGCCTCCCATCTTGCCTAACGAGTAGTAAAACGTCTCATATAGTAGCGATTTGAGTTTTGGAATAAGTGATCGATACATTGAGGTGGTGGTTGGTGAGGGCTGACAGACCATGCCTTGTTGACTGGCTAACGCTATGGAGCGTTTCATATGCAGTGGGTCTGAGACAAGTAAACACGTCTCTAAATGGTGTACCTGCATGATGTTATGTGCTTCAATCAGGTTCTCAAAAGTATATTGAGATTTGTCTTCAACGAACATGACAGCCTCTGGCAGACCTAACCTGATTAGATATCGTCTAGCGATTTGGCTGTCTGCCTCATTTGCATTATTGCCAAATCCACCGGTTAAAATTAATTTATCTACTTTGTTTGTCTCATATAAATATTTACCATGGTTAAGCCGTTCTTTAAATATAGGCGACGGTTGACCATCTGCCGTGCCCGCACCTAGTACTATTGCAACATCCGACTTAGCGTCGCTATAAGTCGCTGAATACTGATATATCGTATAGGCATTGATAGTAAAAAAGCTGACGATAATCAGTAATAAAACAAGACCTAAGTACTTTAAAACACGCAACGTTATAACCTTAGTTTTTTAAATTTCAATAGCAGTCGATGCAGTCAAAGAGCCATAAGCGGAGATTAATATCTTAAAGATTATCCAATTTTTAAGGAAATGTAATGAAAATTATGAACAATTACTGTGATTTATGTTGTAACTATGAGATAAGTGCAAGCTAATAAATTCAAGTAAACAAGCTCCTAGCTTCGAGACGTTATATGAAGAATTAATAAAAAGTAAGGTTTATACTTTATCAGTTATTTATTTAGACTGGCATAACTAGAGCGCTCATAACCAAAGTGCTTAGAAAAACTACTTAGACTATAAGGACATTATTTAGATAATTAGGTATCATCCCACCTCCTAAGTAGACATCCTTATAAGTGTCTGATTCCATTTCATAGCTTGATCATCATTAGACCCACATTATGTCTTATCATCAGCCTGTACAGGGCGCATTTTGGATGGTTGCAGCAGGCTTTATGTTTGCCATCATCAATACCACCTTACAATATCTCGGTATAAATTATGGTTTAGGCTCTGGCGCCGCGGTGTTATTACAATACGGTATAGCGTTATTATTGTTCTTACCGCTAATGCGTACAGGATCGATTCGTTCTGCAGTCAAATCAGACTTTCGTCTGCTGCACGTGATACGGGTAGGTTTTTCAGTTATTGGTATTCAGCTATGGACGTGGGCGCTTGCCTACCCTGTACCTATTTGGCAAGGCATTGCGCTGCTCATGGTATCGCCTTTGTTTGCTACAGTAGGCTCTGGCCTTATCTTGCGTGAATCTGTGAGTCTGGTGAGATGGGTTGCGACTTTGGTGGGTTTTATCGGCGCAATGTTGGTATTACAGCCATGGTCGGATGAATTTATGTGGGCAAGCTTAATGCCAGTGGCTGCTGCTTTTTTCTGGGCCAGTGCGTCGCTTATGACTAAGTTTACAGTGAGCCGAGACACGCCAACGACTATTGTTTTTTATCTTTTAGCATTGATGCTACCATTTAATATTTTATTTGGTTTACCTAGTTTTGATATACCAAGTAATTGGCAAGTTTGGGGATTATTGATACTTATTGGCGGTTTGACCGCATTTGCGCAGTGGTCTATTGCTAAAGCTTATTCGGTGGCCGATGCGTCCTTTGTGCAGCCTTTTGATCATATCAAACTCCCACTCAATGTATTGGCAGGATTTATCGTCTTTGGCTGGGTGCCACCAGGTATGCTTTGGGTGGGTTCAGCACTCATTATCGCATCAGTGGTATTTGTCACCCATTACGAACGCCGTCAAAATCCAGTCAAGTTAATATGGGAAGAAACATATAATGAAGACGGTTAGGCACTGTAAAACGAATAGGAACTGACTCAATAATACGTATCTCAAATCCTATAATAGCAGTGGCTATGGGCTGTTTTAGGGTTTTTAAGCTTTATGACACTGCAAAATTTAACTAATACCTAATTGCTTTAATCGTTCGGCATTTAAATGTATGCGTACAAACTCCCCAACCTTCAAATCACCAAGCTCAAAGCCTGCCACTGACCAACGGATCAGACGCAGGCAGGGTAGTCCGACATGAGCCGTCATGCGTCGAACTTGGCGGTTTTTACCTTCATATATAGTCATTATTAGCCAAGAGTCGGGCACACTTATGCGTTCACGTATCGGTGGATCACGTTGCCAAAGCAGCATGGGCAACTCATCTTCACTGATATGAGCTATCTCAGCAGGTAAGGTTTTGCCATCTTTTAAAATGACACCTTTACGAAGGTCATCCAACTGCTCTTGTGTAGGAACCCCTTCTACTTGCACCAAATAAGTTTTGCCTTGCTTGCGTCCAGCATTGGCTTTGGGCGGATGAGTAATCGCTTTGTTTACTCGACCATCTGCCGTTAGTAGTAATAATCCTTCACTGGTCGCATCAAGACGTCCCGCTACTCGCAACGACTTATCACTGAAAAACTTAGCAAGGGGAGTATATTTATTATTCGCATCATCACTAAATTGGCTTTGAACACCATAAGGTTTGTTAAATAGAATGAGGCTTGTAGCTGACATAACATTGCTCTTAAATCGGGGGTTAACAATGAATACGAAATTAAACTGGGTTAGTCTTAATATCTCTTATATCTATTTTTCAGTACCACGATTAACACCACTGCCATCTGCTTTCCATTGAATAACAGACATGCTGGTAGAGGCCATAAGGCCTAATACCAAATAACCTACCAACGCGTGGATACTTGCCAAAATACGTCCAATACTTTGTGGATGAAAATCCCCATAGCCGGTAGAGGTAAAGGTAATAATGGAATAATAAAGACATAACCAGAAGTCTTGAGTGATGGGTCTACCATCTAGTGTGTTATCAATGATACCTATTTGCTGATACACACCTGAAAATGCTAGTAAAAATATGATGACATTTACAATGGACAATATAAGCTCTTTCCATAGATTGCCTTTATCAGCAAATATACGTTTTAAAGTACTGAACAAGGACCATAAAAATACACCACAAAATGGGAAGGTTAAGCAGACAATGACTATATCTCTGAGAAATTCATTAGGCAAAAAGCAGGCAAGACCATACCAAATAATGCCAATTGTTATAAAAAGGATTAGCGTCGCTCTGGCGTTGTTTAATTTTACTAACATCATATAAAGCCTATTTTAAAAACCCCACCGGTTAGGTATTAACCAATGAGGTATATTGACACATTAAGTGCTATGGTAGCCAAATTTTTTATAGTGAGTCTAATGCGTTATTAAAGGTTGTACTAGGGCGCATAACTTGTCTCATCTTGTCATCATCAGGTAAGTAGTAGCCGCTGAGATCAACGGGTTGACCTTGTACATCATTGAGCTCTTGTACTATTTGCGTCTCATTGTCTGCGAGCATCTGTGCAAATGGCTTAAACCGCGCTTTTAGATCGCTATCTTCATCTTGATTCGCCAATTCCTGTGCCCAGTACAAGGCCAAATAAAAGTGGCTACCTCGGTTGTCAAGCTCGCCTACTTTTCGAGAAGGCGACTTATTACTTAGTAGTAGTTTCTCAGTCGCCTCACTTAATGTGTCCGCTAGTATTTGAGCTTTGGGATTGGACTCATCTCCATTCTTACCACTATGCCAAGCTTCGTGCTCTAGTGATACTGATAAAGCAAGAAACTCTCCTAAAGAATCCCAGCGCAAATGATTTTCTTCCAACACTTGTTGAACATGCTTAGGAGCAGAACCACCTGCACCAGTTTCAAATAGACCACCGCCATTCATTAATGGTACGATTGAGAGCATCTTGGCACTGGTACCAAGCTCTAAAATTGGAAATAGGTCAGTTAGATAGTCGCGTAATACATTACCCGTTACCGAAATAGTATCTTTACCCGCTTTTAGACGCTCAAGGGTGAAGCGCGTTGCCTCTTTTATGGACATGATGCGAATATCTAGACCTTCTGTATCATAATCTTTTAGATAATGCGCCACTTTTTTAATTAAAGCAGCATGATGTGGACGATTTTTGTCTAGCCAAAATATGGCTGGCATGCCACTGGCTTTGGCGCGAGTGACTGCAAGCTTAACCCAGTCTTTGACTGGTTCATCTTTAACTCGGTTCATACGCCAGATGTCATCTTGCTGAACGGCGTGTTCTGTTAATACATTGCCATCATCATCAAGTACCTGCACTTTACCAGCGCTTGGCATCTGAAAGGTTGTATTATGTGAGCCATACTCTTCTGCTTTTTGCGCCATTAAACCAACGTTAGGTACTGTACCCATTGTCGTAGGGTCAAAAGCGCCATGCTCTTTACAAAATTTGATCGTCTCTTCGTATAAGTCGGCATAGCTACTATCAGGGATGACCGCTTTGGTATCATGAAGCTCACCATCTGGTCCCCACATCTTACCGCCATTTCGTATCATTGCAGGCATGGACGCATCAACAATAACGTCGCTTGGAACGTGTAAATTCGTAATGCCTTTGTCTGAATCTACCATAGCAAGCGGTGGGTTTTTGTCATATATTTTTTGAATATCTGCTTCAATTTCTTGACGTTTGGCATCGGGTAGCTCTTGTATTTTAGACAGCAATTGTGCAAATCCATTATTGACATTGACGCCAATCTCATCAAAAGTCTCACCATGTTTCTCAAATAGATCTTTGAAATAAACTCTGACAGCTTCCCCAAAGATAATAGGGTCAGATACCTTCATCATGGTCGCTTTCATATGAATTGAGAATAAGACGCCTTGATCTTTAGCATCCTGTACTTGTTCGGCCAAAAAGTTCTTTAAGATGCTATAGCACAGTATTGAGGTATCAATTAGTTCACCTTCTTTTAAAGGAGCAGGGCCTTTAAGTTCAGTAACGTTATTCACGTCATCTCTAAAGATAATACGGTAGTTGGTGGGCTTTTCAATAACAAGTGATTTCTCATCATCAGCAAAATCACAAAAGCTCATGGTTGATACGTGCGACTTAGAGTCATGCGACCACTCTTTCATAGAATGCGGGTTTGATCTGGCATAAGCTTTAACGGCTTTGGGTGCCCGTCTGTCAGAGTTACCTTCACGTAATACAGGGTTAACGGCACTGCCTTTTACTTTATCAAAACGTGCACGTATGTCTTTTTCTTCTTCGGTTTGAGGATCATCAGGAAAGTCTGGAAGGGCATACCCTTTATCTTGAAGCTCTTTTATCGCTTTTTTTAATTGATGGATAGAGGCACTGATGTTCGGGAGTTTAATAATATTGGCTTCAGGTTTTAAAACCAGCTCACCAAGCGCTTCAAGGGCGTTAGGAACTTGTTGCGACTCATCCAAATAGTCTGGAAACAAAGCTAAGATGCGACTTGCCAATGAGATGTCACTCACTTCGATGTTGATACCAGCAGTCTTAGTAAAGGCTTGTACAATAGGTAGAAAAGATTGGGTAGCAAGTGCGGGTGCTTCATCTGTTTTGGTATATACAATTTTTGACATAATAATCGTGTTCCTTTGATATGTATAATTGAATGGTTATAACTTGACTTAATTGTTTAGAAATTTACAGTGATTAATAGATAAAATGAGTAAAAGATAGCGCGATTGATATAAGTTGGGTTGATTGACTTATTGAGTTTACAGCTTATTGATTATTAGGCTATTTATGAGGCTATGAATATGATATGAATTTCTAATTCTTATGCATTGTTGTTTTAATTTTTTGGTTTTATAAAATTAATAGTCTAAGCATACTAAAAGATTGAATTTGAAATCAGTTTAAGAATCGTATCTACTACTTATCGTTATGTAGCTAATCGTTGTATTGCTTTTTATTACAGGCTCATATTAAAGCTAGATTTATTTTAAAGATAGAATCTTGGTTATGTCATAAAAAACACCCCAAGCGTATGAACGCTTAGGGTGTTTATAACTTTATCGAGTTTTCGATCACTATGGCTATTTAATCTGTATCATTTATCAATAAACTGACTCGCTTTAGACACAGGCTAGATTTACAGCATTAATATAAGCCAGTGTTGTAGATAGATTAAGCCCTCTTAAAGCGAGGCAAGAGCTTTATTAAACGTCTCACTTGGACGCATAACTTCTTTAGCAGTCTCTTCATCAGCTAGATAATAGCCTTTAAGATCCACAGATTTGCCTTGAACCTCATTAAGCTCTTGCATAATGGTTTGTTCATTGCTAGCTAATTGTTCTGCTAGTGGCGCAAATTCAGCTTTAAGCTCACTGTCTTGATCTTGATTAGCAAGCTCTTGTGCCCAGTAAAGTGCAAGGTAGAAGTGGCTGCCACGGTTGTCTATTTCCCCAGTCTTACGTGACGGCGACTTATCTTCTATCAATAGCTTTTCAATGGCTTCTTCAAGGGTACTGGCTAACACTTTCGCTTTTGGATTACCCTGATTCTTTGATAAATGTTCTAATGATTCAGTCAATGCCATGAACTCGCCTAGAGAATCCCAGCGTAAATGGTTCTCCTCAAGTAGCTGTTGAACATGCTTAGGCGCAGAACCGCCAGCACCTGTTTCGAACAAACCGCCACCTTTCATTAATGGCACCACAGACAGCATTTTTGCACTGGTACCCAGCTCTAAAATTGGGAACAGGTCAGTAAGATAATCACGTAAGATATTACCCGTCACCGAAATGGTATCCAGACCGCGAGAGACGCGCTCAAGGGTATAACGCATAGCGCGCACTTGAGACATGATATAAATGCGCAGACCTTCAGTATCATGATCTTTTAGATAAGTCTCTACTTTTTGAGTAAGCTCTCTTTCATGAGGTCTATAAGGATCTAACCAGAATACTGCTGGCATATCTGATTCACGAGCGCGAGTCACGGCAAGCTTTACCCAGTCCTGAATCGGCTCATCTTTTACCTGACACATACGCCAGATGTCGCCTTTCTCAACTGCTTGCTCCATCAGCACTTCATCTGTATTGTTATCTACAATACGGGCAATACCTGAGTCGCTAGATTCAAAGGTCTTATCATGTGAGCCGTATTCTTCTGCTTTTTTGGCCATTAAGCCAACGTTTGGCACTGTACCCATAGTGGTCGGGTCAAAGTTACCGTGCCACTTACAGAAGTTAATCATTTCTTGATAGATACGAGCAAAGGTAGACTCTGGCATAACGGCTTTACAATCATATAACTTACCATCGGCACCCCACATTTTACCACCGTTACGGATCATCGCTGGCATTGAAGCATCAACAATCACGTCGTTAGGAGAGTGGAAGTTGGTAATCCCTTTTGACGAATCGACCATCGCTAAGCGAGGACGATGCTCTTGACACGCGTGTAAGTCATAAGTGATTTCATCTTGCATAGACGCGGGTAGCTCTTTGATTTTATCGTATAAGTCCGCCATACCGTTATTAACATTGATGCCTAACTTTTCAAAAGTTTCACCATGCTTCTCAAAAGCTTCTTTGTAATAAATACGAACTGCATGACCAAAGACGATAGGATGAGATACCTTCATCATGGTTGCTTTTACATGCAAAGAGAACAAAATTCCTGCTTCACGGCAGTCTTCCATTTCCTCTTCATAGAACTTGAGCAATGATTTTTTGCTCATAAACATAAGATCTATAATTTCTTTATCTTCTAAAGCAATCTCTGGCTTTAAAACATTGGTCGTACCATCTTCTAATAGCAGCTCCATACGCACATTGCGAGATTTGTCTAAAGTTATGGACTGTTCGCCGTGATAGAAGTCACCTTGATGCATGTGAGAGACATGCGTACTTGACCACTGCTTCCATTCACCCATCGAATGAGGATGTTTACGGGCGTAGTTTTTAACCGCTTTTGGTGCGCGGCGATCTGAGTTACCTTCACGTAATACGGGGTTTACTGCACTACCAAGTGCTTTACCATAACGCTTAAGTATTTGTTTTTCTTCTTCGGTTTGGGGATCTTCAGGAAAGTCAGGAAGGGCATAGCCTTTACTTTGAAGCTCCTCAATAGCAGCTTTTAATTGGCCAACAGATGCACTGATATTGGGAAGTTTGATAATATTGGTATTGGGATCTTGCGTCAGACGACCCAGCTTTGCTAAGTCATCAGACACCTTTTGGTCATCAGTAAGATAATCTGGAAACTCTGCCAGTATTCGCGCTGCAACAGATATGTCGCTGGTTTCAACTGAAATACCTGCGGTTTTACTAAAAGCTTCTACAATTGGTAAAAAAGATAACGTGGCCAGCGCTGGCGCTTCATCGGTCTTTGTATATATAATTTTTTGCATTATAGTATTCGATTCCTTTAGTTTGTTGTTAATTGAAACTGCTTAAAATAATCAATGGGTGTTGTCACAACATTAAGCATACGATATTGTCATATGAATAGGCTCAACCGTTTGACTATTATCAAAACGCACTAGATGCTTGAACACTTAAACATAATATAACCTATTGATAATCTGATATAAGTTGAACAATAGATGCAATATTAAAGCCAAGACCTTTTAACCCTAATTTACATCGTGCTTTTTTTTGTTTTTCGACTATTCATTATGATTGTTCGTGATGATTGTTAATGATGACTATAAAGCGATTAATATTAGATAATGTATATTGGGAGTACGCCTTAAACATAAACTTTATAAGTTATTTCTATATTAATAAAGTGTAATAGAAATAGAGTGTACAAGTATACTATTATTAAACGCTATCTATGTATAACAATTATAATAAACATAATACGCTAACCATAGCGCTTGAACCTATATTCTACCAGTGATTAACATAGATATCATCTTTGGAGCCACGCATACTTAAGTATAAATTTTTAAAGGGTAAAGCATGTATTTTTTATTAGTAAATAAGTTTGGTTAGATTTTCTGCTTTGATCAGGCTTGATTAAGAATATTGAGATAAGAATATTGAGATAAGAATGTTAGGTTCAAGTTGAACTATTATTCAAGAATTTGCATGGCCGTATATGGATGATTGTATTTGTATGGCTATTTTTGAATGACTTTATTTGAATGACTTTATTTGCAAATAATGACAGAATCAACGATAAAATTTGATACGCTAGACGACTAATATAATTAAAATAAATCTTAATCTATGACCTATACCTACGCTATCGTACAAGAAACAACTTGGCAGTCTAAAGCCAATTGGCAACAGCCAGACACTCCATTTATGTCCTTTGAATACTGGCAAGCCTTAAGAGATACACATGCTATAGGGCAGCAGTCTGGATGGGTGCCGTTGTATATTCTAATTTACAAATCTGACCACGTTAATAAAAATGACATGAGTCTAAATGATAACAGCCGTAAACAGAGTATTGGCGATAAAGAGAGCAGTAGCCTTAAACAGAGCATTAATTATGTTAATTCTGAGCAGTCTAATGATGAGACTAATAACTCGTCGCTCATTGCTGCAATGCCCTTATTTATTAAAGGGCATCATCAAGGTGAATATGTGTTTGATCATGCGTGGGCAGAAGCGTATGCGCGTTATGGGGTGAATTATTACCCAAGACTGGTCACCAGTGTTCCTTATACGCCAGTATCTGGTGCAAGATTTTGGTTGATACAAGATCAACCACTCACGGTAGAGATTTGTAAAACCGCGATTGCAGCGATAGATGATGTTGCCAACCAAATAGAAGCTTCAAGCTGGCATGGGCTGTTCATTAGTGAAAAGCAAATGGATACTTTGTCAGATTTACCCAGTCCTTTTTATAACCATCAGAATCTTGAACGTCAAGGATGTCAGTTTTTATGGCAAAATCAAAAATTAAAACATGATTCAGAGGTTGATACTGAAGTATTTAAAGACTTCGATGACTTTTTGAGTACCCTCACGGCCAAAAAGCGAAAAAACATACGAGCAGAGCGAAAAAAAATAGCCAAACAGAATCTAAGGTGCCAAATTAAAACAGGCGCACATATTACTAAGCAAGATTGGGAGGTATTTTACAAATGCTATGCCATGACTTATGCCATTAGAGGGCGTCACCCATATTTGATACCTGAGTTTTTTGAACAAATCTCCCAAACCATGGCGCCAAACTTGATGTTGGCTCAAGCCATCGATAATAATGACGATATTGTCGCGAGTAGTTTGTTTTTTTATGATGATATCAATCAAGAGGACGCTACTTTATACGGTAGATATTGGGGCGCTTTAGATGACTATGATAGCTTGCATTTCGAGCTGTGTTATTACCAAGGGATTGAGTTTGCAATTGCACAAGGGCTTAAGTATTTTGATCCTGGTACTCAAGGCGAGCACAAATTAATAAGAGGGTTTGTACCGCATAGAACCTATTCATTGCACCGTATCTATGATACGCAATTTGAGCCTGCCATAGCTGACTTTTGTCAGCAAGATCGAGACTATATGTTCACGTATCGCCGGCAAGCGCATGAGGCATTGCCATTTAATATCTCAAATATGCCATTATTTCAAGGCTGATATCCTAAGACCACTCATTAACAGCCACTTAAACAAACACAAATAAGGTTAATAAATGGCACAAGCGCTACCTCAACAAGCCAAGTTTTGGCTACAGTCATCTGGATCATTAACTGCCTTACTCGAAGCCAAAGCAGGGCAGCCTCTAAGGGTAAAACCTATATATGAAGGATATCAGCCATTGACCTTAGCGCAAAAGAAACAGCTGGGGTATACAGGCTATCAGCTTAATCGACCAGTCATGGCTTGGATAAGAGAAACTTGCTTATATGGTAATGAGCAGCAGGAATGGGTTGCTGCCCAAAGCATATTTCCACTTTATAGTTTAAAGGGGGACGCAAAACGACTCCAAAGCTTGCGCGGGACGCCCATCGGCTATGTTTTGTTTAAACGACGCAACAAACTGCCTCAAACGCGCAGTATCAAGCTTACTAAAAATGGCTGGAGGCGACAAACTCTATACAATTGGCAAGATAGGCCACTTGTCATCAGTGAAACATTTCTAGAAAGTTTTTTTGATTAGAAGTAATGATGGCACTAGAATCACCAATAGATGGTTTGGGGCGGATATTTAATACAGTTATTGAACCTTTAGCACTTAACAATGAATTAACATTAGGGGCTGTATAGAGTTGCTTAATTAAGACTATTGATAGCTATAGTCAAAGAGCTTTAAAGTAGTCACAAGGCAACCGAGTGCAAGTACTACTAGGGTAGGCTTAACGAGGTTAACACCGTGACTCTTTATAAGTTCGCCGACTATACCAATTAATCCAAGCTGTGTTCCAAACTAGGCGTAAACCGCTGATAATGCCCGAAGCGTATTGGACCTTAGCTAGGTTTACAACAACGTTTGGGGCAATTTTAGCATCAGCCTTGAGAACGGTTCTCGAGCAAAGCATTGCTTTGAACGTTCGCAAGGCGAGAGCTATGCTCGAGAGGGGGCAGGGCTATTTTTTGCCAATATATCGCGACATTCAATAATTAACGGTTCTAACTTAGAACGACTCAGCTGCGAAAATTACCCTGCATAGCATATTGCCTAAAAAATAGCCTCTGCCAGTTCCATGAATCAATTATATACAGCCCTTAATCATCGAAACCTAAATATTCATCATCTTATTGCGGGTTATTTGTCTTTAGACTTTAAAATTTCATGTTAAACTTACTATCTAATTTCAAACGACACATTGCAAACTAACTTATTACAAACTAATTAATTGCAAACGGACGGCATGTATAGTCGAATAAGACTAAAAAGAAGTCTAAAATAGTTACAAGGCAACCGAGTACAAGTACCATTCATGTAGGCCAAGTTCTTATAGGCCAAGTTCATATAGGCTGAGCTCATGTATGTGTATCAAGGTTAACACCGTAACCGTTTAGTAATTCGCTGACTATAAACAAGATACATGTGGCATAACACTGCTTAAATCGCTTAGCGCATTAGGTGCCGTTAGTTTTAGCTATCGAATTTTGATAAATAAGTTGGCTTAGTTTGGTTCTGCATCCGTTTTACATCGTTAACAACGTTTAAAAAAAGACTTTATAGGATAATACTATGTTTAAAGATATTAGCATTAAAGATTACGATCCAGAATTACATGACGCTATGCAGTCAGAAACCAAGCGTCAAGAGAGCCATATTGAGTTAATCGCTTCTGAAAACTATTGCTCACCAGCAGTTATGGAAGCTCAAGGTTCAGATTTAACCAACAAATATGCGGAAGGCTATCCTGGTAAGCGCTATTATGGCGGTTGTGAGTATGTCGATATCGTTGAGCAGTTAGCCATTGACCGCGCAAAAGAATTATTTGGTGCAGAGTACGCCAACGTCCAGCCCCATGCCGGTAGCCAAGCCAACTCTGCGGTATTTTTAGCCCTGCTTGATGCTGGTGACACGGTACTGGGTATGAGCTTAGACGCTGGTGGTCACTTAACTCATGGCGCACACGTGAACTTCTCAGGCATCAACTACAATGCGGTTCAATATGGCTTAGTCGAAGAAACCGGTCTAATTGACTATGATGAAGTTGAGCGTTTGGCAAAAGTGCACAAACCAAAAATGATTATTGCCGGCTTCTCTGCCTATTCGCAAGTAGTGGATTGGCAGCGTTTCCGTGATATAGCAGACCAAGTAGGTGCATATTTCTTTGTCGATATGGCGCATGTCGCAGGTCTAGTAGCGGCAGGTGTGTATCCAAGCCCAGTTCCTTTTGCTGATGTGGTAACGACCACCACTCACAAAACCTTGCGTGGCCCACGTTCAGGTCTAATCCTATCTCGTGATGACAAATTAGCTAAGAAGCTAAATTCGGCTGTATTCCCAGGCAACCAAGGTGGCCCATTGATGCACGCCATCGCAGCAAAAGCGGTTTGCTTTAAAGAAGCCTTGCAAGATGACTTTAAAACTTATCAGCATCAAGTGGTTAAAAATGCTCAAGCGATGGCGAAAGTTATCCAACAGCGCGGTTATGACATCATCTCTGGGGGTACTGAAAACCATCTAATGCTAATAAGTTTAGTGAAGCAAGAGATGACGGGTAAAGAAGCAGACAAATGGTTGGGTGATGCAGGTATTACTGTTAACAAAAACGCCGTACCAAATGACCCTAAATCACCGTTTGTGACTTCTGGTATTCGTATTGGTACGCCAGCCATTACCACGCGCGGCTTTAACGAAGAACAATCTAGCGAGTTAGCCGGCTGGATTTGTAATGTGTTAGACAGCCGTGGTGATGAAAAAGTAATCGCTGAGACGCGTGAGAAAGTACAGAAAATCTGTGCAGAATTGCCAGTTTATGAAAGCAATCAGTAATTAGCGTTGTTGCTTTAATGCGTAAGATTGCCTTGTATGCGTTAGATTGACTTGTATGCATTAGATTGACTTGTATGCGTTGGGTTGCTTTGTATGCATTGGATTGTATAAACGCTTGATAAAAAAACCGCTTAGCTTATGGCTAGGCGGTTTTTGTCTTAAAGCTTATTGTAGATATGAACTATAAAATCAAAGCGCCTTAATTTTATTAAGCACTTTGACGCTACCAACTACATAAATGGTAAGTTCACAAATATTTGTAGTACGGTGGCATTGACGATATCCACAAAGAATGCGCCAACCATAGGCACAATCAAAAAGGCTTTAGGTGATGGCAGATAACGGTCCGTTACGGCTTGCATATTAGCAATCGCAGTTGGGGTCGCGCCCATACCAAACCCGCAGTGTCCTGCAGATAATACGGCGGCATCATAGTCTTTACCCATAATTCTAAAAGTCAGTAGATAAACGTATAGAATCATGATCAGCGTTTGTACGATTAGGATAATAAGTACAGGGCCTGCCAAATCGGTTAGCTGCCATAGTTTTAGTGATAATAAAGCCATGGCTAAGAATAAGCTCAAAGAAGCATTACCGATCACATCAATGGCACGATCAAACATGTTGAAGTCAAAAACTAAAGTCAATACGTTACGGATAATAACGCCGCCAGCCAGCGCCCAAACGAAAGTCGGCAAATCAAACCAAGTGCCATCACCTAGTAGGGTCATAACATCTGCGAATGCTAATGCTGCAGCAAACAAGGCCAACGATTCAATAGTAGAAGAAGCGGTAATAAGACGTATGTTGTCTGGTTTTTCAAATATCTCTTTATTTCTGTGTGCATCCTCTTCATTATGCTTTGTGCTATAAAGGGATTGCTGTCCTGCAAGGCGCTCAGTTTCACTAGGGTTAAGATTTACTGGCGCAGGCTCAACGCCTAATTTATTAATAAGACGGCGAGCAACTGGGCCACCAATAACGCCACCTGCAACAAGGCCATAGGTCGCCACTGCGATACCTAATGTAGTGGCGCCCACCACGCCATACTGCTCTTCCAAAGTGATACCCCACGCCCCTGCAGTACCATGCCCGCCAGTTAAGGCGATAGAGCCAGTAACCAAACCTAATAAAGGATCAAGTCCCAGCAATGAGGCCATAGAAACACCAACAATGTCTTGCACGACAATGAATGAAGAAACTACAGCGGTGAATATCAATAAAGGCGTACCCCCAGCCTTTAATCGTCCAAAGTCAGCACTGAGTCCAATAGAGGCAAAGAACATTAACATACAAGCTGTCTGTAGCTCTTGCTGAAAGTTAAAACTATAGCCCCAGATTAGATTGAGGACATAAACAATCACCGCAGCAACTAGACCACCCGCAACGGGTTCTGGGATGTTGAAGTCCTCTAAAAACTTTATTCTTTTTACTAAAAAACGTCCTAATAATAAGACCAAAGTGGCTAATATAAGGGTGTAATAGCCATTCAAAGTAACATCCATAAGTCTATCCTTATTACTTATATTTTCTCTTTTTTATACGTGTTACCACATGAAGATTAAAAATATGGATTATTATAGTTTAATAATTAACGTTAAGTCGTCTATAAATAATGTGGAGTGTTGTTAAGCCATAAGATTTTATGTTATATCTGTCTTATGTGAAGAGGCCTTTTAAAGCAGTTATTCAAGTAAGTTATTTAAAAAATGCTATTCAAAGATTCTATTTACAGATTTGATTCACACCTAATATAAACTTATGGTTATCTGACTCTACCTCTATTACTATTTAGGTTCATCTATTAGGCTCTTCATTTACGATTACCCACAGCTTTGGCTTTCCAAAGTCTTGGAATGCATCTTGAATCATGTTTTTAAATACATTGAAGTCTTCGGTATTTATAGTATCGATGGCGGTCAAATCTAAGCTTAAGTTCTCAACATCACTGTCGGTCAAACAGTCCCATGCGCTATCCCAATTGTGTGCAAAGTAACTGGGAAAATAACAAGCGTCATCAAGCGCTTTCAATAAGGTTTGTTTGTTTATCTCATTTGTTAAAGGTAACAATTTAGCGTTTGCGGGTATAGTATCCATCATATGAGGATGCTTTGGAATAAAGAGAATCGCTTGTGTCATATTAATCGACCTTGAGTGGTTTGAAACTGTCATAGTGATCTACGGTTAGATAATATACGGTAGGCGGATTACCACCCGTGACGATACGCCGTGCTCCTCGATGTGATACTCCTGGCGTAGGTACCGTGTACTCTCGATAATACCCATTAGGCTTGTTAGGCAAGCGACCTTCTCGATTATAAAAAGTTGAACCGTCCTTACGAGGATAGGGGTAAGGTCCACCTTGTTGAATCAAGGCAATCGTCTGGTCAACTTGTGCATCTCCAGTGATATCTGTTTTAGTAACTTCTATACCAGTAACTTCAATAGACCCATCATCCTCTTTGATAGCTGGGTAAGTGCTTGAGCTGTCAGAACCTATAGATGATGATTGTGTAATATTTGAAGGATTATCGCTTGCGGACGTGTTACTAAGATTTAAATCACCAAAGACATATATGGCGACAGCTACAATCGCTATGATCGTCATCAATCGTGATAGCCAGCTTTTGTCTGCTACATGAATCTTGGCTCTATTACTGTGTGCGCCGTTGCTATTAGTTTGGCGGTTATTGAGCTGACTGCTATTTAAGGGCTTATGAGTAGACTGAGTATCTAAGATTGTAGAAGCCTTATGTGAACCTAATGCAGAGTCAGATGATAAGTCAAACTCTGTATTAGTAACTTCGATTGCATTAAGACGGTTTTGCTCGTCGCGCTCACTATTAAATATGACGTGCTGACCTACCTGTATTGGCCCCTCTAATCTTGAATGACTGATATGGAAAAAAACGTCTTCAGACTGAGAGTCGACGTCAATAAATCCGTAACCTTTGTTCTCATTCCAATACTTTATCTTACCACTTTGCATGAAGCAGTCGTCCTTATAACCGTGTTTTAAATAGCTATGTTTAAAAAGCTATGTCTGAAAAGTTAAGTTTAAAAAGCTGCGTTTAAAAAAGAATAACAGTGCCTAAACAACAGTCTTTAAATGTAATGAATAGTATGGGCGTTGATTGGCATAAAAATAGTAGGTAAACAAAATAGATATAACCCCAAAGATTAATATAACCTTAAGATAGTAGCTAATTATTTAACCACCTAATTGATTAAGCGCTAAGGCTATTACCAAACCAATTGCAGTACTAATACCAGCCCAGTGGTTGCCTTTTTTGAAAGCTTCAGGGAATAGCTCGGTGGCTAATGATGCGATGACAGCACCAGCGGCGAAACAGTCGATAGAGCTTAAAGCGGACTTTGATACATCTCTAAGTAGTAAATTACCCAATATAGCAGCGACTGACAATAGTACTGCGGCGCCTATCCAAATTAAAATGATGGTTTTTTTATTAGCGCCGCCTTCTTTCATTTGTTTTGCGCCGCCCGCTGCTTCTGGTAAGTTAGATAGTAATATAGATCCTGCTAATGCAGCGACTTGCATTGGGTTTCCACTAATTAAAGAGACGCCTAACGCTAAGTTCTCAGGCACACCATCTAAAGTAACCGCAGCCAAAAGACCGCCACCGCCGCTACTGTCCATCTTTTCATCAATGAGATAATCGACACCTGTGAATACCATTGCACCAATCATGGTGAATATAACAGCATTTAGCAGCCCACCTTCTGATATTGCAGGTTGCAACATCTCTAAGGCGACCGCTAGCATCAGCGCGCCACCTGCTATTGCTAAAAGGTTGCCTTGCATCCAGTCTGGGAGCTTGCCATAAACGCCCCATAGTGCACCCACTATCAATGCGCTAGACACGACCAATATTACTAAAAACATCATCATAACGGATACCTCTTATTACTTTATACGCGTAACGATATCAAAAATATTAGATTTAATTGTCACCATTAGCAATATTTTAGTAACAATATATTTTTGATAAAACTCACACTGTATGATGCTATAAAATAATTGGATCAATCAAAAAAATGCCAGATTATACTGGCATTTATAGGTCTCGTGATTTTTATATTAAGTTATTAGTTTAACTACGCACCTCGCCATGCCCATAAACAATCCACTTCTGAGACGTTAATCCTTCAAGCCCGACTGGACCACGAGCATGAATCTTATCGGTGGAGATACCAATTTCTGCGCCAAGGCCATATTCAAAACCATCTGCAAATCGGCTTGAAGCATTAATCATAACGCTTGAAGAGTCGACCTCACGAATAAAACGTTGAGATTTGGTGTAATTGTCCGTAATAATAGCATCGGTATGATGACTACCATGCGTATTGATATGTTGAATGGCCTCATCTATGTTCTCGACTATCTTAATGGCTAAAATAGGAGCCAAATACTCCGTATCCCAGTCCGCATCATTAGCGTCACTTAAATGACCTGACAGCTTTAGGTTATCATCTAAGATAGTCATCGATACGGCATCAAGACGAAGCTGCATGGCGTCGTCCGCATCGACAATGGCTTCGGCAACTTTAGGTAATAGAGATTCTGCAATATCTTTATCTATTAATAGCGTCTCCATCGTATTGCATGTGCCATAGCGGTGTGTTTTGGCATTGACACTGACATCAATAGCAATTTTAGGATCTGCATCACTATCTATAAAGGTATGACAATTTCCGTCTAAATGTTTAATAACGGGTACTTTTGCATCATTACTAATACGTTCGATAAGACCCTTGCCGCCGCGCGGTACAATCACATCAACATAATCAGTCATTGTAATCAATTCGCCCACAGCAGCTCGATCGGTAGTTTGCAATACTTGAACGCCATGCTCTGGCAAACCTGATTCTTTCAAGCCCTCTATGATACACTTGGCAATAGCTTGATTGGACTCAAATGCCTCAGAGCCGCCGCGTAAGATAATGGCATTACCAGATTTTAAAGCTAACGAAGCAGCTTCTAAGGTCACATTGGGGCGAGATTCATAAATCATACCGACCACGCCTAATGGCACACGCATTTTACCCAATTGTATGCCAGATGGGCGGTACGTCATATCCGTAACCTCACCAATAGGATCTGGCAGATTTGAGACATCTTTTAAGCCTTGTAACATGCCCTTAAAGCGTGCGTCTGTTAATTCTAATCGATCAAGTAAGGCGGATTCTAAATTATTACTACGACCTTTATCCATATCGATTTTATTGGCAGTCAAAATGTCAGATTTAGCGGCTTGCAATTTGTCATATATGCAAAGCAAGGCGTTATTTTTTTTACCCGTACTCGCAGCAGCCAGCTCTCTTGAGGCAGCTCTAGCTTGTTTGCCTACTTGCTGCATGTATTGTTTGATATCCGTTATGTTCTGTCCCATTTACAGTGTCCTAATAGATGAAGAAAAGTATAAAGATAAGATAACTTTTGTTATAACATAAAGCAGATAGAGATATTAGTAAAGCGGTTTGCGACCCACACTTATACTGGCAAAATTATACTTAAGGACATACGCTCACAAAGCATTACTAAATTCTGCTTTTGCATGTTAAAGATTAGTAGTAACTTAAGTAAGTAGCCGTTATTAATTAGCTATTTGCAAGAAACTATGAGTTAGTGAGAAACAACTTTAAGAAAGGATGGTTTATAATAGTGCTTGAGTGTCTATAATTCTTTTATTACATATCTTTTATTACATGATTTTTAGTGCATATCTTTTAATATATGACTGAAATTAATGTATGACTGGTAAATTATGTATGACTGGTAAATTATGTATGACTGGTAAAAAAGTTACAGACACTTCATTATAAAAGCTTTAAGTACCCAGTGCTTTAAGCTCACAAATAACTTAGTTTAAGATAAATTTAAGTGCAACATAAATGAATAGGTACTCATATGAAAAACTTTAAAACATCACTTATTGCACAGGTATTAGCAGCGAGTATTCTAACACTAGGTGTCTCTGCATGTAGCAGCCCTGAGCAGGAAGCCGAGGTTGAAGGCGCCGAAGCCGAAGAGTCTCAAACTATTGAAACTGAATCTAACGATACTGACAGTACGCATATTGGCAATGACAATGACATTGAGCTTGCAGATCCAGATGTTGAGGCAAGTGAAGAGAGTTTAGCGGCTCAAGAAGAACAACTTGACTCAGCGGACGATGCCGAAATACTAGATGGTACTGAGCAAGAAGAGCACGTATCCACCTATTAAGTATTAAATTCATAAGTTTAGAACATCGTGTATGATGTCAGCTAAATAAAATGCGACCAATGCATGTATGACTGTCTAGGCGAGGTTTGCATATGCATTGGTCTTATAGCTTTATACGTGATTGAATTTAATAGTCAGGTAAAGGTACTGCGCTAAATTAGTTGCTTATCTATTAGCTTATTTATATAGGTTACTTATTTAACTGCTTATATAATTAGTTGCTTATTTAATAGGTTTTAAGAGACAATATAAACCTTAATAGCAAGGCATATAACTGCCTATACCATATTTGGTATAGAAGTCTGTCGGGTATGACTGCTTTTTTATGGCTTAATACTTAATTAAGCTGTATGTCAGTCTAAAAACTATGGGTTATAATGCGCTTGCTTAAATTAATAATATTAAATATCGGATACCGTTCACCTTTATGTCAAATGCTACTTCAGATCGACCTGTTGCCCTTGATTTGCAAAATATATATAAAAGCTATGGATCGCTTGAGGTATTAAAAGGAGCGTCGATAACTGCTTATGATGGTGATGTTATCTCCATACTGGGCTCTTCAGGCTCGGGCAAGTCCACACTGCTTCGCTGTATTAATCTACTTGAAAAGCCCAATAAAGGCACGATTACCTTAGGTAATGAAACGCTTGACCTCGTCCCAAGCAAGTCAGGTGAGCTTCAAGCCAAAAACCGTGCGCAGCTTGAAAATTTGAGAGCACGGGTAGGATTTGTATTTCAAAATTTTAATTTGTGGCCACACAAAACAATTTTGGAAAATATCATTGAAGGGCCAACTCAAGTTTTAAAAATGAAAAAGAGTGAGGCGATGCAAGAAGCAGAGGCATTACTAAAAAAGGTAGGACTTCACGATAAAAAAGATGCCTACCCTGATAACTTATCGGGTGGTCAGCGTCAGCGCGTGGCCATTGCTCGTGCCCTAGCTATGAAGCCGCAAGTACTGTTATTTGATGAGCCAACCTCAGCCCTTGACCCAGAGCTTGTGAATGAAGTATTGGCGGTTATGCGTGAGTTGGCTGCTGAAGGCCGTACCATGTTAATCGTGACGCATGAAATGCGCTTTGCACGTGATGTGTCGTCTAAAGTTGTTTTCTTGCATGAGGGGCGTATAGAAGAGATGGGAACTCCTGAACAAGTTTTTGATAATCCCAAATCGACTCGAGTGCGTGAATTTATGGCATCGCATAGAGCAGATGCAAATACGATTTAAATCTAATAACGTTATTTTTGTAAAAAAGTAAAAATTAAGCGCCTATAATAGAATTCATTTGCAATTGAATCCTTTAAAATTAGGTTTACGCAATAAAATATTTGTTTTTATGACATTGCTCGGGTATTATTTTTGTCAACAGCCGATAAGACTTTAGTGCTATAAGTTTCAGTTAGTATGAAATTAATGCTGTTAGAATACTTAAACTGTAATTAAATAATGCTATTGCAAAGCTGAGTTGTTTATAGAATTTAATTATTAGCTTCACATTAAAATTCTCTACGCCAAAATAGATAACTTGTAATTACTGGGCATTTTTAACATTAAAAGGAAGTACCAAATGCAAAACACTTCGACACAGACTGGTTTCAATACGCTAGTCAAATCAGCCATCGCTTTAGCGACTGGCCTATCAATGACGTTATTAGTAGGCTGTAACAATACTGAGCAAACAACTTCTGAAGAAGTGGCGACAGATGCAACTACTGAGATGAGCACTCAAGAACCCATTCGCATTGCTACGGAAGGCGCCTATGCTCCCTTTAATGCAACTGACAGTGACGGTAATTTAGTTGGTTTCGATATTGACTTAATTAATGCGCTATGTGACGAGATACAAGCAAACTGCCAGCTACAGGCTCAAGATTGGGACGGTATTATCCCAGGACTAAAAAATGGTAAGTATGATGCAGTCATTGCGGGCATGTCTATCACGCCAGAACGCGCAGAGCAGGTAGATTTTACTGATTCTTATTTTGAAAACTCTTTGGTATTTGTTGCTGAAAAAGGGTCAGATTTAAATCCAGAAGATAAGACGTCTTTAGAAGGACTTACCCTAGGCACTCAACGTGCAACTATTGCCGCACAGTGGTTGGGCGATAACTTACCGAATACGAATGCAAAATTATATGACACCATTGGCGATGCTTTCTTAGATTTAGAAGCGGGTCGTTTAGATGGTATTCTTTCTGATACCGCACCTGTTGTAAACTGGTTAAGTGATGGCAAGACAAATTACGAAATTATCGGAGATGAAATAGATAATGACGATAATTTTGGTATTGCTGTGCGCAAAGAAGATCCATTAAGAGAGAAGTTTAATGAAGCGCTTGCCTCTGTTAAAGAGAGCGGTAAATATGACGAAATCAGAGGTCAGTATTTCTAATATTTAAAATAGGATTAAAATGTTAATTTAAAATATGGGTAGTTATATTCTAGCTTAATCAATCGGTATGTTGTCTTTTCAAACAAGGTAGAGAACCGGTGACCTTTACTCATATTCGTATAGGCCGGTTAATATTGAATTTTAGCCGGCCTATATTATTTTTAACATAATTAAGGTGTGAATGACGTGATGGATTTGCAAGGTTTTGGGCCATTACTTTTGAGTGGCGCACTTGTCACTATTAAACTTGCTGTAGTAAGTTTGTTTTTTGGCATGATATTAGGCTTATTCGGTGCTTCTGCGAAACTTTCCAAAGTCTGGATATTGCGCAATCTTGCAACGGTGTATACGTCAACCATGCGGGGTATACCTGAGTTACTATTGGTGCTGTTTATATATAATGGCGGCTTTGTTATATTAAATGCTCTTTTAAATAAGCTTGGTTACCATCAATATCATGATTTCAGTCCTTTTATTGCTGGCGTTCTAGCCCTCTCTATCGCGTTTGGTGCGTATGCAACCGAAGTGTTTCGGATGGCCATGCAAGAGATTCCAGAAGGTCAACGTGAAGCTGCTGAAGCGATAGGTATGCGTCCTATTCAAATATATTTTAGAATAACCATGCCGCAGTTTTGGCAACTTGCTTTACCAGGTTTAGGTAACTTATTTTTGGTGTTATTAAAAGATACGGCACTCGTATCAGTAGTGGGCTTACAAGATATTATCTTTCAGGCTAATCGCGGTAAAGCAGCTACTCAGGATTCATTCACCTTTTACATGGCAGCGGCTTTAATCTATTTAGGGCTGACCGTAATTATTACTGGTATTGTTATGTTCCTTGAATGGCGTGCAAACCCAGCTGCACGATATGCCAAACGGCTAAATAAGCCGTCCTCCTTTTTTCCTATTAATCTCATTAAAGAGTAGGGCGACGATATGGACTGGAGCTGGAAAGTTATATTTGAATCGTTCCCTGATCTCTTATGGGGCGCAGTTGTCACTATTGAGCTGGTGGTGTTGTCCGGTGTCATCGGTTTGTTCTTAGGTTTTATATTCGCACTAATGCGCTTATCGAATAATAAGCTTTTAAAAAGTCTGGCGTTTTTATATATATTTTTTTTTCGCGGTACCCCTTTACTGGTTCAGATTTATCTGATTTATTTCGGGTTTCAGCAGTTCGATTTTCTCAAAAACTCATTTTTGTGGGAGCCTGTATTTAAAAATGCTTTTTGGTGCGCAACGATTGCTTTTACATTAAATACAAGCGCCTATATTGCTGAGATTATTCGCGGTGCCATATTGGCCATACCTGAAGGTGAATTGGAAGCTGCCGATGCCATTGGAATGTCTTATACGCAAAAGTTTAAGCGTATTATTTTACCAAGAGCCTTTGGGATTATGTTGCCAGCTTATAGTAATGAAGTTATTTTTATGCTCAAAGGTAGCGCGCTTGCAATGACAATAACCTTATTAGACATCACGGGTGTTGCCAAAACAATCAGTGCCGTGACTTATACGAATATGGAATTGTATTTTGCCGCAGGTATTGTTTATCTAGTACTAACTTGGATTATATTATTCATATTCAAGTTAGCCGAGAAGCGTTTTAACCGTTACATGAGCTATGTGCCACCAGAGGTGATGACGACGACTGTACCCTAACCCATGTATTAACTTCCCATGCATTAAATTAGGTCACTCAGTTACCCTCCATTCGTTAAACTAATTAACCAGCTTATAGGCTGGTTTTTTTGTGCTTGTATTGCTTTATAAGTTTGAGTAACCTAAGTAGCGAGCTATAAATCGAATATCTACATGTATCAATCAATAAACCCTAAGTCAAAATTCTATAAGTTGTTTATCGACCTTATAAAGTCTACGTCTGTTTCTAATTTGAACACTTAACTTAAAAGGATAAACAGTTGTCTACTCAAACTGAATCTACCCCTATCGGCAAAGTCGTATGCGTTGGCCGAAATTATGCTGCTCATGCTAAAGAGCTTGGCAATGAGGTGCCGACACGACCCATTTTGTTTATCAAGCCCGCCTCTAGCGTGATCAGTATTGATGAGCCTATTGCGAGTCAAGTTGTAGATACCCCTCGCGATACTACTTATGTGGTTCATTACGAAGCCGAATTATGTTTGCGTATCGCAAAACCGCTGAATTCAGCGTCAGTAGATACCGTGAAATCCATTGACGGGTTAATTGATGCCGTTACCCTAGGACTGGATTTGACATTGAGAGACTTACAAAGTGCTTTAAAGGCAAAAGGTCATCCGTGGGAGCGTTCCAAATGCTTTGATGGGTCCTGTATCTTATGCGATTGGGTATCAGCTGATAATTTTAATGATTTAAACCGCTTAAGGTATCAGCTTTTTATCAATGATAAGCTCACTCAAGACGGGGATACAAAATTAATGTTATTTCCCATATATGAGCTGCTAAGTGAAGTTAGTTATGCGTTCAGTCTACAGGCTGGTGATGTCATCATGACGGGTACACCAAGTGGGGTGGGCGTATTGCAACGTGGAGATAGTCTATTATTAAAGCTAAATTCACATGAATGGCAAACTACTGTACTTTAAAAATAAAGTTTTTAGTGTATAAATGCTTACAAAACGAAAAGCTAAATATTAAAAGAGATACTTAAAACTGATTATGAGATTTGCATTTAAGGTCATTGCATTATATTTAGTTAAAGCCGACCACAACGAGATAACTTTGAGGTTACATTTGAGCTTTATACATTTACATAAATAATAGATACTATTTAATACTTAATTATTTGGGTAATATGAAGTCATGTCTAAACTTAAATTTGGTGAAAACGACACCACGCACGAAAGATACGCAAAACGTGGAAAATACCCTAAATATGCAAAGTGTGATTTGATAACTCATGGTGACCCTATTTATTTAAACGAACTGTCTGAAAAGCTTAACGAATTAGACTATCTCGATGTCGATGAAATTTCGTACTCGTTAATGGACAGCTGCGCATCAATAAAAGACGATCCTGTTACTCTAAATGATTTGTTTGAAGGCTTAGGTCAGCTCATGGTGACTGGCGTGGTTGAGGTCACCAAAATTATAGAAGACATTCATTCTGAAATCCTCTTACGACCTTTTGGTAGATTTAATGACCATCATCGCAGTCGATGGCAAAGGGGCGTAACCAGACAGGCTTATAATCTTGTACGATTCTCTATGCATCATACGGGCAGCCGCTTAACCTCATCAGGCTCCAAATTTTATAAAGGCATCTCTAAACGTCGTGTCAAGCCTTTGCCCGATGTGCTTAAATCTTTTGTCAATGTTTTGAATGGTGTGATGGGGGATCATCTCGTTCGTCTCAATAATCCACTTGCGGTACCTATTAGTTTTTATGACAGATATGGTCAAATTCATAGCAACAGTCATAAGTTGTCAGGTCGTATCATTATTATGTGTCATGGGCTATGCCTAAGTTATTCATCTTGGCATCCGTGTCAAGAAGATAGCCTTGGTGAGAACATTGCAAAAGCAATGCCGCAGGACACCATTTTATATTTAGATTACAATACAGGGCGCCGTATATCGCAAAATGGTCGGTGTTTGGCGCATCTAATTCATCAATTGGTCGAGCAAAATCCTGACATCACTCAGATTGATTTGGTGGGATATAGCATGGGTGGCTTGGTCGCCCGTAGCGCTATGTTCTATGCTGATCAGCTGGGTTTAAACTGGTACGAAAGAATTGGCAATCTAGTGACTATTGGCTCACCACATCAGGGCGCAGTGCTCGAGCGTATTGGGGCGCATGTATTAGATATTATAGGCGGTGTGCCATTTGCAGGCTCTTTATCACGTTTAGGAAGCATTCGTAGTGCCGGTATCATAGATTTGCGTCATGGCAGTGTCTGTGATGAAGATTGGATGCACTTAGATAAACGTGATGTGCTTCCAGAAGATTTCCGTCATCCGGTTAAATTACCCAAACACATTAACGCTTTTTTTATAGCAGGTAATATTGTTGGTGGCTTGTATGATTCAAGAGCGACAAGTCTGGTAGGTGACGGTTTGGTCTCAGTGGAATCAGCATTAGGTGAAGACTCGTTAGAGCATACGTTGGTGGTACCTGAAGGGCATAAAGCCGTCTTTTATGAAGTCAATCATATCAATCTTCAATATGACAGGCGCGTTCATGATCAAGTGGTGGCATGGCTTGAAGATAATGGTAAAAGCGATTTTTCCATGGAATTTCGGGTTCAGTCTTATCCCTATCAGCTCATTAGAGAGCCTATTTAACTGCCTATCATTTAAACAGTCTATCAATTAAACAGTCAATCATTTTAACTGTCCATTAATTTAACTGTCCACTAATTTAACTGTCTATCAATCAGTCAATCAATCAATCGACTCGACTATCTATATTCAGTCAAAAGTCTGTTCAACCATAAAATTTTAAACTAACAAGCCCTCTAATGTCTATACATTAGAGGGCTTGATGCTTTTATTAATTATGAACAGCTATAGTCGGCGAACTTATAAAGAGTCACGGTGTTAACCTCGTTAAGCCTACCCTAGTAGTACTTGCACTCGGTTGCCTTGTGACTACTTTAAAGTTCTTTGACTATATTAACTAAAGATCTCTTCAACATCTGATTGATCAAATTTGTAAACTGAACCACAAAATGAACAGTCCATTTCAAATAAACCTTCTTGTTCTTCAATGATGTCATTCGCTTCGGCTTGACCCAGTTGGCGTAATGCCGCTTCGCACTTTTCACGAGAGCAGGTACAGCCAAATTCAAGCGATACAGGGCTTGGTGCGACGACTTTTTCTTCATTATATAAACGATAGATAATTTCGCTTGCATCCAAAGTGGTCAATTCTTCAAACTTAACCGTACGTGTTAATAGGGTTAAACGTGTCCATAAGTCATCATCAATACCCGCTGCCTCATCTTGTTCAACTTCGTAAAGTTCATCAGCAGTACGAGGCAGCATTTGCACTAAAATTCCGCCCGCTTGCAACCCATCACATGCCAAATTAATGAGTGAAGGGATTTGCGCCGATTGTAGTTGATAATGAGCCAAACATTCAGCAAGATTATCATAACCACGTTCTACGATACCTTGATAAGCCTCTCCTTGACGAGGCTGGATATTAATAAACATTACCCCTTTACCTAAGTCGCCAAGCTCAGCAAAGGCTTCATTAGCCGTGGTTTTGTGAGACCATGCCTGCTGCTGCTCTTCGGTATCATGTTTCCAGCTTGCGAGCGCCCTAATTATGCCACTTTGGTCACATTCTGCCATTGCCCAGTTTAATAATGAGGTTTCATCAGATGATTGCAATTGAATGGATAGCGTACCATCGATTTTTAAGGTACCGATCAACAAGCTTGCCGCAGTTAGCATTTCACCTAGTAATCGTTTTATAGATTCTGGATAGTCACGCTGAGCGGTAATGGTGGCATAGCTTTGTTGTAGACGAACAACGTCTCCACGCACAGGGGAGTCTTCAATAAAAAAGCGTTGGCGTAAATCGTTTGCGGTTGCAGTCTCATCGTTTTTTGACATAGGGTTTTCAGACATAGGTTTTTTAGACATAGAATTTTGAGTGTTATTATTTTGAGTCATAAATTTATCCGATAAATATACAGTTTTATTTATATGGGGTGAGACGACTTTTATTCAATATCTGCATCTAATTTTGGTAGAAGTATAGACTTATGACGCTAACCAGAATTAAAAGATATATGGCTAAATTTAAAAATGACTACTGATATTTTCTTTTATTTGACACAGGTTGTTATGAAGATTTAAACTACAAACAGTTAACAACTGTATTCTGAAATAACTGACTTAGATAAATAAGTATTGCTGATAGTTTTTGAATAGATATAGTTAGTATAAAGAAGTTTAAATAGAATAAATAAGTTTATTAAATGGAATTAAGTCAACGTGTTGGTATGAATAGCAGTGTCTAGCCTATAACAGGACTGTTGCGTGTCAACGTATAATTAAAGCGAAAGGATTCGTTATGATTGGTAATACCCATTCTACCCCCTCATTACCTACTGCTAATGCTTCACTAGATTTTAGCCAAATACCCAGTATTAGCATGGGTGCTAAATCTGCTAATGCCCCCCTAAATACTAGCCATGATGCAGGCCCAAAAACGGCTTTAATCGAAGCGACCATTGGGGACTTCTTTGATGCCATCGTAGCCAAATATCCTGACCAAGAAGCTTTGGTGGTATGTCACCAAGACATCCGCTGGACCTATCGTGAGCTACACCAAAAAGTAAATCAGCTTGCCAGTGCTATGATAGAAATGGGATTAGAGATAGGCGATCGCGTCGGAATCTGGTCACATAATAATGCTGAATGGCTGCTCATGCAGCTAGCTACGGCTAAAGTCGGGGTTGTTTTAGTCAATATTAATCCAGCCTACCGAAGCTTTGAGCTGCAATATGCGCTTAATAAGTTAGGGTGCTCGGCACTGGTACTCATGCGCCATTTTAAAACGAGTGATTATGCCAATATTGTGCGTGAATTATGTCCTGAGATATATCATAAAACGTATACTCAGTTAGATTTGGTTGAAATTCCTACAGTAGAACGCATCATTTGGATTGACGAGCAGGACACTGACGAAACGTTCAGCTTTATGCAAAAGTTCTCCGAATGGATGCAAGAAGGGGACGCTAACGACCCACGAGTGGCAGAGCGCCAAGCACAGCTCAAAAACACCGATCCAATTAACGTCCAGTTTACCAGTGGTACAACAGGAACGCCAAAAGGCGCTACCTTAACTCACCGCAATATTCTAAACAATGGTTATTTTATCGGCGAGGCAATGGACTTAAGTTCAGACGATCGCTTATGTATTCCTGTACCACTATATCACTGCTTTGGTATGGTACTGGGGAATTTAGCAATAATGACACATGGTGGCTGTATTGTTTATCCCAACGATGGGTTTGAGCCCTTAAGCGTACTCAAGGCCGTTGAAAAAGAAAAATGTACCGCTCTGCACGGCGTGCCGACGATGTTTATCGCAGAGTTAGATCATCCAGAGTTTAATCAATACGATCTATCAACGCTGCGTACCGGCATTATGGCAGGATCAAGCTGTCCAATTGAGGTCATGCGCCGTGTGATTGATGAGATGCACATGGATGAGGTGACCATCGCCTACGGTATGACAGAAACCAGCCCTGTCTCTTGTCAAACCAATAAGCATACGCCGCTTGATAAGCAGGTATCTACTGTGGGATTGGTGCAGCCCAATATCGAAGTTAAAATCGTCGATACAGAATCTGGTGAGGTGGTACCAATTGGAGAAACGGGCGAGTTATTAACCCGAGGCTATTCGGTAATGAAATGCTATTGGGGCAGCCGATTTAAAACTAAACAAGCCATTCAAGACGGCTGGATGCATACCGGCGACCTCGCCACAATGGATGAAGATGGCTATATTAAAGTTGTTGGACGCAGTAAGGATATGGTAATCAGAGGGGGCGAGAATATCTATCCTGTTGAGATAGAGAATTACTTATATCGTCATCCGAAGATTAGCGATGTTCAAATAGTTGGCGTACCAGACAAAAAATACGGAGAAGTATTGGCCGCTTGGATTATTCCCAAAAAAGACACCGAGCTTACAGAAGATGAGGTAAAGCAGTTCTGTAAAGAAAATATCGCTTATTATAAAGTGCCACAGTACTACCGCTTTGTGAAAGAATATCCTATGACCATCACAGGAAAAATCCAAAAGTATAAAATCACAGATATGATGATCGAAGAGATTGGTTTATAATGCGCACGCTGATGGATACAACCATAACTACTTTAATTGTTTAAAACATTGATTCACTGAAAGCATTATTCAATATTGCATCCACATTTAGGATAGAAAAGGGACGACATGAGTGCCACTATTAACAGTAAGATGAGTCCAAATTCAAAGGAATTTGCCAATAATACGGCTGCCATGCAGGCTTTAGTAGATGACTTGCATGCCCATCTTAAAAGAATTGCTCAAGGTGGGCCTGAGCGATCTCGTCTTAAGCATCTTGCCCGAGGCAAACTCCTACCTCGTGAGCGCGTGGAGCGGCTCTTAGATCCAAATACGGCTTTTTTAGAAGTTGCACCTATGGCGGCTTTTAATATGTACGATGCAGACATCCCCGCAGCAGGTGTTATAGCAGGGATTGGGCGTATCAATGGTATAGAGTGCATGATCGTGTGTAATGATGCGACTGTCAAAGGCGGCACTTATTATCCGATGACTGTCAAAAAACACTTGCGCGCCCAAGAGATTGCTAAAGAGAATAATTTACCATGTGTGTATTTGGTAGATTCGGGCGGTGCGAACTTGCCTAACCAAGATGAGGTGTTCCCTGATAAAGAGCATTTTGGACGTATCTTCTTTAACCAAGCTAACATGAGTGCAGCAGGAATACCGCAAATAGCTGTGGTAATGGGTAGCTGTACGGCGGGCGGCGCCTATGTGCCCGCTATGAGCGATGAATCTATTATTGTAAAAGACCAAGGCACTATCTTTTTGGGTGGTCCGCCTTTGGTGAAAGCCGCCACAGGAGAGGTGGTCAGCGCAGAAGATTTGGGCGGCGGTGATGTTCATACTCGGCTATCAGGCGTGGTCGATTATCTCGCTCAAAATGATTTACATGCCTTGTCGCTTGCACGGGATATCGTAGGTAACCTTAACCGTGAACCCAAAAACGTAACAAATCAAATCGAGCCAAGACCACCTAAGTACGATGCTAAAGAATTATATGGCGTAATCCCGACCGATACGCGAAAGCCATTTGATATCAGAGAAATTATTGCACGTATTGTGGATGCCAGTGAATTTGATGAATTTAAATCACGCTTTGGTACTACCTTGGTATGCGGCTTTGCTCATATTGAAGGCATGAAAGTGGGCATCATTGCCAATAATGGTATTTTATTTAGTGAGTCAGCCCAAAAAGGTACTCACTTTATTGAGCTGTGCTGCAAACGCAAAATTCCTTTGGTATTTTTGCAAAACATTACAGGGTTTATGGTAGGCCGAAAATACGAAAATGAGGGCATAGCACGTCATGGTGCCAAAATGGTGATGGCAGTTGCCAATGCCAGTGTGCCTAAATTTACAGTCATTGTCGGCGGCTCCTTTGGTGCGGGTAACTATGGTATGTGTGGACGTGCTTATAGTCCAAGGTTCTTATGGATGTGGCCGAACGCGCGTATCTCAGTGATGGGCGGCGATCAAGCTGCTTCGGTATTGGCAACGGTAAAGCGTGACAATATTGAGCGTAAAGGTGAGACATGGAGCGCTGAGGAAGAAGAAGCTTTTAAAGCGCCATATAAAGAGATGTATGAGCAGCAAGGTCATCCTTATTACGCCAGCGCGCGACTTTGGGACGATGGGGTGATTGATCCTGCCGACACTCGCAATGTATTAGCACTCGGCTTAAGCGCTGCTTATAACGCAGATATTGAAGAAACGACATTTGGTGTGTTTAGGATTTAACTTACTGTTCAACTTGTAACTTACGATTTACCTTAAGGTTTTTTTAAAAGTTCAGGTTAAAGTTTAGCTAAAGCCATTAAAGCTAAGAAGTATCGGTTTAAATTGTTTCATGAACGGCCTTTATTAACATACTATAATCAAAGAAATCTTAAATGGTTACAAGGCAGCCGAGTGCAAGTACTACTATTGTAGGGCGAGCGAGGTTAACACCGTAACCGTTTAGTATTTCGCTGACTATATTAACTCTTTCTGACTTTTATTTATATATTGAACGCTTAACTCAATGAGATATTTATGACTGAAAAAAACACGCTATCCAGTTCATTCGCCAATTTGGATAAGCTGTCCACCTTAAACCTAACGATTAGCAATTATATCGCAACCGTTACTTTAGCACGTCCCGATAAGCGCAATGCCTTTAATGACGAGGTTATAGAAGAGTTAAACCGAGCGTTTACGCAGCTTAGTAACTCGCTAGCGGATGAGGTGCGTGTGATCGTCCTAGCGGCACAAGGTAAAGCCTTTTGTGCAGGTGCTGATTTGAATTGGATGCGGGCAATGGCAGATTATACCCGTACTGAAAACTTAGCCGATGCAGATAAGTTGGCTCAGATGCTTAGAGTCATTTACGACTGTCCTAAACCTACGGTAGCAGCTATTCAAGGCGATGTTTATGCAGGGGGAATTGGACTCATCTCAGCGTGCGATATCGCGATAGCAGTCGACACTGCAAACTTTTGTTTGAGTGAAGTACGTTTAGGATTAGCGCCAACGACCATAAGCCCTTATGTTATACGGGCAATGGGCGCACGCGCCGCTCATCGTTATTTCTTAACGGCTGAGGTGTTCGATGCTAAAGAAGCTCAGCGTATTGGACTTATTCACGAATACGTCCAACAAGATGCGCTTGAAGAAAAAATAGCAACCATAATTAAAAAGCTTAGTAACAATAGCCCTAATGCTGTCACTGTATGCAAGCAATTATTGCATAATGTGGCAGGTGAGACTATTGATGACTCGCTTATTTCAAAGACAGTAGCGGGTATTGCAGACATTAGAGCATCTAATGAGGGCAAAGAAGGGGTTCAGTCGTTTTTACAAAAGCGTAAGCCTAATTGGTTGCTTTAAATGTCAATATTAATGCCAATTTTAGTGCCAATATTAATACCAACAGATCCAAACGTTAGCGAAGCTATTTGTTGACAATTGACACGACTTAATCATGCTACAGATACTCTCATATACCCTCTATTGGTCTTTAATAAGCAATTGACGTAATGCGCTAAGCGACATGCTATAAAAGACATCTACTGATAGGGCCAGATTAAAAGAGCTTACATTAAAGGAATAAACATGTTTTCTAAGATACTAATCGCCAATCGTGGAGAGATTGCCTGCCGCGTTGCTGCGAGTGCCAAACTGATGGGTGTACGCACAGTAGCTGTGTATTCAGATGCAGACAGACACGCAAAGCACGTTAGTGTATGTGATGAAGCGGTATATTTGGGCGGCTCAGCCCCGAAAGACAGTTATCTTAAGGGCGACTTATTGATTCAAATTGCTAAGGAGACAAGGGCTGAGGCCATACATCCTGGCTATGGCTTTTTGAGTGAAAATGCCTCGTTTGCAAAAGCTTGCGAGGAGGCAGGTGTTGTATTTATCGGGCCTTCTGCATCAGCCATTACCGCTATGGGTTTAAAGTCTGAGTCAAAGCAGCTGATGGAAACTGCTGGCGTGCCATTAATCCCAGGTTATCATGGTGATAATCAAGATCCTGAATTTTTGCATAAAGAAGCAGACAGAATTGGCTATCCCTTACTTATTAAAGCCAGTTCCGGGGGTGGCGGTAAAGGCATGCGTTTGGTTGAGCGCAGTGAAGACTTTATTAGCCTATTGGATTCTTGTCGCCGTGAAGCCATTACAAGTTTCGGTAACGATGCCGTATTACTTGAAAAATATGCGTTAAATCCGCGTCATATTGAGATTCAAGTATTTGGTGATAGTCATGGTAATTATGTGCATCTGTTTGAGCGCGATTGTTCGGTACAGCGCCGCCATCAAAAAGTATTAGAGGAAGCGCCAGCGCCAGGGGTTGATGAGACCATGCGTGAGGCAATGGGCACTGCGGCCATTAATGCAGCGCGTGCGGTCAACTATGTGGGGGCGGGTACGGTAGAATTTATCATTGAGCAGCGCCCAAATGCCGATGGCAAAGTCGAGATGGGTTTTTATTTCATGGAGATGAATACCCGCCTACAAGTTGAGCACCCCGTCACCGAAGCCATTACTGGCGTAGATCTGGTAAAGTGGCAGCTATTAGTGGCAGCTGGCGGCGAGATTCCATTAAAGCAAGAAGACTTAGCTATTCATGGTCATTCGATTGAAGCGCGTATCTGCGCTGAAAACCCTGATAATGACTTTTTGCCAGCAACAGGTAGCTTATATACGTACCGAAAGCCTGAGCATACAAAGTTTACAGTGGGTTCAGTACGGGTGGATGATGGGGTAGAAGAAGGTGATGTCATCAGCCCCTTTTATGACTCTATGATTGCAAAACTTATTGTACATGCCCCAACTCGCGACCAAGCGCTTGCAAAGTTGGATCAGGCATTGGCACAAACTAGAATCGTAGGTTTACCTAATAACGTGGCTTTTTTACGCCACATACTTGCTACCGAATCATTTAGTCAAGCCAAACTAGATACCGCTTTGATTGAACGGGAAAAAGAGAACTTATTTAATCAGCAGCCATTATCGCTTGAGACCCTGGTATCGGCTGCTGTTGTGCATAAGCTTAATGAAGATCAGCAAACTTGGCATAATGATAAAGCGCATGCACAGGGTTTTGATCCCTTTACTCGCTATGGGGGTTGGCGCGGGTTTAGCGACTATACACGGCAATTTAGTCTGGTAATTAATGATGATGATAGCGATGAGCAGCATTATGTGGCTATCATTAGTGAGTGTGAGCCAGTAGATGATATGTCGGGGCAGGAACAAAGTGGTAAACTTACTTTAACGATTCGACCCCTAAGCGCAGATGAGGATGTTAGTAAGCCACAGCCTATGACATTACTGCCTGATGCCACTCAAGATACTACTCAAAATACCACTAAAAATAAGAGTGTCTATAGCAGTCAAATAGAATATAAAGTGACAAATGGCGATACTTATATATTATGGTTAGACAAAAAGCGTCTAACTGTTCAAAGCTGGATTGAGGGTGAAAAGTTACATATATTCACCCATAGCGGCAGTGGAATTATCACCCTAATCGATGCGATGGCACATGTGGAAGGTGACACGCAAGCGGCGGGTAGTTTAAAGTCTCCGATGCCAGGACAAGTAGTGACCTTCAAAGTTTCTGAGGGTGATAACGTCAAACAAGGCGACCCTTTAGCAGTCATTGAAGCGATGAAAATTGAGCATACGATTAACGCACCGGCCGATGGTGTGGTCGCTGAGCTGTTATTCGCACCAGGTGATTTAGTAGCAGATGGAGATGAGCTGTTAAGATTGGATACCGAATAAGCAGATACATGGTATTTGTGAATTATACGTTAACCCAAACAGCGCTATCGCTCAAAAGCGGTATTAACCCTAAATGTATTTCACTCAAATGTACCATTATATTGTAATAAACCTAAATTAGATAAAGTTATGTCAATAAACTATCCAGATCACGTTGAAATTATAGATGTCAGCCCCCGCGATGGACTGCAAAACGAAAAGCAGACAGTACCTACTGAGATAAAATTCAAACTTATTGAAGATTTGATTGAGGCGGGTATTAAAAAGTTAGAAGCGACCAGTTTTGTGTCGCCAAAATGGGTGCCGCAAATGGGAGACAATGGTGAGCTGATGCAGCGGATTAATGAATCACGCCGACCAGAGGTTTGCTATTCGGTATTAACCCCAAATATGCGCGGCTTTGACAATGCGCTGGTTTTTTCACCAGATGAAGTGGTTATATTCGGTTCAGCCAGCGAAACATTTAGCCAAAAGAATATAAATTGTAGTATAGATGAAAGTATTGAGCGCTTTGCTCCTGTTACAGCGGCAGCAAAAGACGCTGGTATTAAGGTGCGCGGAGTTATTTCGTGTACTGTGGGCTGTCCTTATGAAGGTGAGATTGAACCGAGCCAAGTCGCGTATGTCACAAAGCGTTTGGTCGATATTGGTGCTGAGCATATTGGTATCGCTGATACGATTGGGGTGGGCACCCCCATAAAAGTACAAAATGCCTTAAAAGCAGCTTTTGAATATATCGACGTACAACATATTTCTGGTCATTTCCATGATACCTATGGGCAAGCTTTAGCAAATATTTTGGCATCACTAAGCTTAGGTGTTGCTCAATTTGACACCTCAGCAGCAGGTTTAGGGGGATGTCCATATGCTAAAGGAGCAACAGGTAATGTAGCGACCGAAGATGTGGTCTATATGTTACACGGTATGGGTATCGAAACCGGTATTGATTTAGATAAGCTTGCCCTTGCAGGACAACGTATCAGCGACTTTTTACAGCGCAAAAACGGCTCCAAAGTAGCCACTGCGCTTTTAAACCAACAGCAGTGCTAAATAGCAGTTTAAGTTAAGCGCTCCTTTAATAACATGACATTAATCTTCATGACGATGAACAAATAAGGATTTTTATGAGTTTACCAGGATTAGATTTTCAATTAGGTGAAGACATTCAGGCACTGCGCGATACCGTGCGTGCTTTTGCAGAAAAAGAGATCATACCGCGAGCTGCTGAGATTGATAGCAGCGATGCGTTCCCGATGGACTTATGGGAAAAGATGGGCGATTTAGGCCTGCATGGTATCACCGTACCAGAAGAGTATGGCGGTGTAGAAATGGGTTACGTGGCGCATATGATTGCTATGGAAGAGATAAGCCGAGCGTCAGCTTCTGTGGCGTTAAGCTATGGCGCCCACTCAAACTTATGTATTAATCAGCTAAAACGCAACGGCAGTGACGCGCAGAAACACAAGTTTTTACCCAAACTTATTAGTGGTGAATTTATAGGCGCATTGGCCATGAGTGAGCCAGGTGCTGGCTCGGATGTCACCAGTATGAAGCTACGCGCTGAAGCTAAAGACGGCGGCTATGTGCTAAGCGGCAGTAAAATGTGGATTACCAACGGGCCTGATGCGGATGTGATGGTGGTATATGCCAAAACCAGTCCAGAGCTCGGTGCAAAAGGTATTACTGCATTTATAGTTGAAAAAGGGATGGAGGGCTTTGGTACGGCGCAAAAACTCGATAAGCTGGGTATGCGTGGCAGTAATACAGGAGAGATGATCTTTAATGATGTATTTGTGCCTGAAGAAAACATTATGGGCGGGTTAAATAATGGCGTTAAAGTCTTAATGAGCGGTTTAGATTACGAACGCGCTGTATTGGCAGCGGGTCCAGTGGGCATTATGCAAGCGGTTATGGATAACGTGGTTCCCTACATTCACGACCGAAAGCAGTTTGGTCAGCCGATTGGTGAGTTTCAACTGATCCAAGGTAAAGTAGCCGATATGTATACCATTTTACAAGCAGGCCGAAGCTTCTTATATACGGTGGGTAAGAACCTAGATATGTTAGATGCTCGCGGTGAAGGGCATAGCCGTCAGGTGCGTAAAGACTGCGCCAGTGTTATATTGTGGTGTGCTGAAAAAGCGACATGGATGGCTGGCGAAGGTATTCAAATATTTGGCGGTAATGGCTATACTAACGAATATCCCTTAGGTCGATTCTGGCGTGATGCCAAACTGTATGAGATTGGTGCTGGTACAAGTGAGATTCGTCGCATGTTGATAGGACGTGAATTGTTTAATGAAACCAAATAGCCCGTAGGTTGTATTAAAGTAGTGTTGATTATTAACGAGTCAAAATATAGTCAGCGAATTATTAAACGGTTACAGCGTTAACCTCGCTAGCCCTACAATAGTAGTACTAGCACTCGGTTGCCTTGTAACCATTTTAGACTTCTTTGACTATATAATAAGCTGATAAATTCATTAGTTCTTTAGATCCACAGCCAAGAGCATACTTAATAAAAAACCCAGCTTAAGCTGGGTTTTCTATTTAGAATCAATGTTTAGCTCATCAGCATAGAGGGCTATTGAGTCTGGAACCAGCTATCTGCTTGACTGCGGGCAGTGGCCATATCAGAGTTTGAGAGGTTTAACGCAAGCTTACCAATCTTACCACGGGCTTTATCACGTACTTTTTCATTTAGCATGCCATCACGAGCAGATAAGTCATACCATTTATACGCATCTACAAGGTTACGCTGCTTCTCATCGATTAAAGCTAAGGTATAGCTGGCACGATTATCACCACGCTTAGCAGCACGCTCTAACCAAAAACGAGCTTGTTGTTCATTAACTGCAACCCCTTCGCCACGGGCGTACATGATACCGAGGTTAAGTTGAGCAGGTGTTATATTTTGATTGGCAGCACGGGTATACCATTCGATGGCTTTACGTGTGTCTTTTTGCACGCCAATTCCTTTTTGGTAGCGCTTCGCTAAATAAAACTGAGCATGATCATTGCCTTGATTCGCACGAGCAGTTAAATCGCTAACGCTCATAATCTCGAAACGAGACGTATCTAAAGGTACATTTGAAATTAGCTCAGCTTGAGCCATACCAGCGGTAGCAAACAAGGCAGTAAATAAGGCAGCTTTAAAAAGTTTCATACGGATTATTCCAAAATCTAACTGTGTTTAATAATAGAGTGAACTTAATGGGTAAACTAAATCTATGTCTTCAATATAAACCAATGCGCGTATTCTATAATAATAAAATACTCGTCAATAGCGTTTAAAATTTAAAATCAGAATAAATTTGATGATTTAGATAACACATATATAACAGGTTTTACATAGCTTAACATTGCGTAATCGTAAACTCAAACCAAATTGATACGTAATTATTCTGAACATTTATATTAAATTTTATTAATCTATAGAAAAATATAACTATTAATTTTAAATTTTAATCAGTGTAATTTGAATTAGTATTTTTTTTAAAGGTACTAGGGTGGGTCTTAAATCATTTAAAAGTATGAGTAGTTGAATATTTGTTAAAGTATTAAAGTAAGTGACTTATTTATAATCATTATTAGGTTATCTTAATAATAGCAATGTCGTTAATTTTTATATATGATAAATAATGTGTTACACGATGTTTAGCATTCGACTATTTTATTACCTAACTATTTTGAATTTATAAGCGGGGGAAGCTATGTCTAAATCTATGCCAAAAACTATATCAAAAACTATGCCAAACGCGGCGGCTACAACCACACCTAAAGTGTCCGTCAAAAGCATGCCAAAAATATCAGTTAAAAGATTTTTACTGGCTTCTGCTGTCAGTGGCGCTTTATTGTCACTAGCAACACCTGCACTTGCAGATTTGGATAAGGGCAGCTATCAGTTATCAAGCCATGTTCTCGACATCAGTACAGGCAAGCCTGCTCCCAATGTCAAAATTCAGCTGATGATGCAACAAAATAACGGCACTTGGACGTTATTAAATGCTAAGCGAACAGATGAAAATGGTCGAGTTAATGATTTTCTGCCAGGTAATGCCAGTCACGAGGGGACGTACAAGTTAATTTTTGAGACCACGCCCTATTTCTTTAAGCAAGGTGTCAAATCCTTTTACCCTTATATTGAAGTTAATTTTAAAATAGAAGATGACGCACATTATCATGTCCCGATTACTTTGTCGCCTTATGGTTATAGTACGTATCGAGGTAGCTAGATATTCAAAAAATACGCAATGTAAGTACAAAAAAAGATAACCTTTCAAAGTTGAAGGCTTATCTTTTTAAAATAATCAATTTTAGGAGATGCTAATGAGCGCGATTATTTTACCTATTCTTTAACAATGAACATGACTATAGCGGTTTAGTCACACGATATATCGCTACCTCAGCGAGTAAGTTAGGGGCTTTTTTTACAACTTTACTCATTAGGCTTGAACGCTTATCGGTACCAAAGCCAGAATCTGTGACGGCGTATCGATTAACAATCTTAATATCATGGTCAAAACATAGCTTTTCAAAATCTTTAAAGGTGCAAAGATGTATATTTGGCGTGTTATACCACTCGTAGGGCAAAGCCTCTGAGACAGGCATAAGACCTTTAATACCTAGATGTAAACGATTTTGCCAGTGGGCAAAGTTTGGGAAAGTGATTACGGCCTCTCGTCCAACACGCAGCATGTCAAGTAGTAGAATATCGGGTTCTTTTACCGCTTGAAGCGCTCGTGCCATGACTACTGTATCAAAGCTATTATCAGCAAATCTTGCCAACCCATCATTTAGATCTTGTTCAATAATATTAAGACCTTTAGTGATACCTTCATTTATTTTATCTTCATCAAGCTCAAGGCCGTAACCTGTCACATTGAGCGTTTTATGCATATGTTCTAATAGTGAGCCATCACCGCACCCCAGATCCAGTACACGAGAATTGGGTTTGATCCAGCGTTTGGTAAGTTCATGATCAATTCTCATATGAGGCACTCCTAACCGAATGTGTTGATGACTTTTGATTCAAAGTATCTAATAAAGGGGCATTCAAAAACCCACTTACTGCGCCCATATACCTAGGAATGTCGAATAAAAAAGAATCGTGGCCATGCGGAGCATCAACATTTACATAACTCACCGCTTTGTTATTAGCCATCAAGGCATCGACAATTTCTTCAGAACGGCTTGGTGCAAAACGCCAATCGGTAGTAAATGACACGACCAAAAACTGGCACTGGGTATGGGCTAGCGTTAGCTCTAATGCTTGCTGGTCAGTCAAACTTTCATCCTCAACATAATCTCGACTGGTATCGAAATAATCTAAGGCTTTGGTCATCAAAAGATAGGTATTGGCATCGAAATTTTTACTAAAGCGCTCACCTTGGTAGCGCAAATAGCTTTCAACCTGAAATTCGACATCATAGCCATACATAAACTTACCAGACTTTAAATCACGCCCAAACTTAGACTTCATCGCATCTTCGGTAAGATAAGTAATATGCCCAACCATACGTGCCAATATAAGCCCACGACGCGGATAGGTGCCTACTTCTAAATAGCGACCCTTATTAAAATCCGGGTCTGACAATATCGACTGACGCGCAACTTCATTAAAAGCAATGTTTTGCGCGGATAATTTGGGCGTGCTAGCAATAATAATGCAGCGTTTTAAACGGTTGGGGTAATCAACTGACCATTGTAGTGCCTGCATGCCGCCCATCGAGCCACCCACAATCGAATACCAAGTCTCAATACCTAATCGATCAGAAAATAGAGCTTGCGTATATACCCAGTCCTTGATTGTAATAAGTGGAAAGTCAGGCCCATAAGGCTGACCCGTTTCTGGATTGATGGTAGTTGGTCCTGTCGAGCCATGACAACTGCCAATGTTATTTAAACAAACCACATAATATTTGTTGGTATCGATAGCTTTGTTTGGGCCAATCATGTTGTCCCACCAGCCTGGTTTTTTGTCGTCTTCACTGTGCCATCCTGCCGCATGATGGCTACCAGAGAGCGCATGACATATTAAGATTGCATTTGATTTATCAGCATTTAGCGTTCCATAAGTTTCATAAACGAGATCAAACTTTGGTAAAGTACGATTACATTCTAAAGTTAACGGGGTATCGAAATGCATCGTCTGCGGGGTAACAATACCCACAGAATTAGCAAGTTTTGGATCTGTCGGTGTCGCTTTTGCACTTAAATTTGAAAGGGTACTCAAAATTACCTCAATTATGATATTTGCTTCGTGTGTGTTGATAGTTCCTTCAATGGCTTTTAAAGAGGTTAGAACCGCCAAACCTTATGATACAGCCCCTAACTATACGAATAATGAAAGTAAAAGGATATGGCTTTTGCTATTTTAGGGGTAAGGACGAATAAGTACAACTTACTTCTGTAGTAACTGAGCCGATATACCTAAGCCAACACACTTAAACAAAGTCTGTATAGATAGAAAAGTCCTATTTAGAAAGACTAACGTATAACATACTTATTAAAGCATGAGCTCAGTATAGTCAAAATAGCATCAACTTTATTCAAAGAAGTCTAAAATGGTCACAAGGCAACCGATTGCAAGTACTACTCATGTAGGCTTAGCTTGGTTAACGCCGTAACCGTTTAGTAGTTCGCTGAATATAATGGTACACTCACAGAACCTAAACTATGAGTTATGAACGTCATTGTATAATCAAATATGGTTTAAATTATCATAGAACGCTTTATTCTCGCTCGTTCAAATGTTTCAGAAAGGACATTTTTCATACTATGAAACCGAATAATCCCCCTCGTATTGCTGTTTTATTGGTAAACCTTGGTACCCCTGATGAGCCGACTGCACCCGCAGTACGTCGCTATTTAAAGCAGTTTTTATCGGATCCTCGAGTTATTGAAATTCCTCAGTTTTTGTGGGCAATTATCTTAAATTTGTTTGTACTGCCAACACGGCCAAAGCGTGTTGCCGAAGCGTATGCCAGTGTGTGGGAAGGGGATTCACCCATACGCAGAATATTAGGTGAGCAAGTGGACCTATTGCAAAAGCGCTTAGTCAATTCAGTTGCACCGTTTGAAGTCTCTGTACATCCCGCCATGACCTATGGTAATCCAGGTCTCCCTGATGTTATGGATAACCTGCGTCGTGAAGGCGTTGATCATTTTGTCATTCTGCCGCTGTTTCCACAGTACTCAGCTACCTCTGGCGGCGCGGTATATGATGCAGTCACCAAGTGGTCTTTAAAGCAGCGCAACTTGCCAAATCTAACTATTGTTAAAGATTATTTTGCTCATCCTTTATATATTAAAGCGCTGGCCGACTCTATCAGACGCTTCCAAGCTGAGCATGGCAAGCCTGATAAGCTAATGTTTAGCTTCCACGGTATTCCGCAGCCGTACGCAGACAAAGGTGATCCGTACCCTAAGCGCTGTAAATGTACAGCAGCACAAGTGGCGCATGAATTGGGACTTAATGAAGATGAATGGATTATCAGCTTCCAATCACGCTTTGGCAAACAAGAGTGGGTGAAGCCTTATACTGATGTGACCTTAGAAGAGTGGGGACAAGCGGGCGTGAATTCAGTACAAGTGGTCAGTCCCGCTTTTTCAGCCGACTGCTTAGAGACTTTAGAAGAGCTTGCAATGGAGAACCGCGACAACTTTATAAATGCTGGCGGTAAAGAATATCATTATATCCCTGCACTAAATACAGATGACGCTCATATAGACCTAATGGAAGCGCTAACGAAGCCCTTAGTCAAAGGATGGGTCGCTACCCTAGATGGGTGGGTGTAGCTTATTTTCAAAAGCTATCATTAAAATTAACAAAGCCTCCTTATAAACTAAGGAGGCTTTGTTTAAAAGCTAAAAGATTAATTAATTAAACGCTCAAAACTAAATAGCTAATAGCGTTTGTGTCATTAACGTATAAGCTTGTTTGAAATTAATTCATACATAATATTATTCGTCTTCAAAGCTGTGAGAGACTGCATCCTTATCCGCTATATCTTCAATCTGTGGATAATCCTTATCGTCCAACGCATCTTCAATAAGTACCTCATCAATGCGAGCCTCATCGATATTCTGACGGTGCATTGGGGTCAAACCTTCTTGTAAGTTATCGCTTTCATTAGCAATATCTAAATCGATAGCAGTATCAATTGGGTCTTTCATAATTTATCCTTAAATATAAATAGCTAAGAAATAAAAATAGCTACAGTAAATAATTTTATAAGTATTTATAGGGTTTGATCACGAGGTAGCTCAGCTTCCTGTGAAGCGCCCGCCATATCACGGTCTAAAGAGTAGAAGTTAGCATTGTTGTCTTTGCTTTCTGAGGCTAAAGCAAATTTATCACGTAGCTTATCAATTAACGCTTCTTCTTCAATTTGCTCTTTAACAAACCATTGTAAGAAATTAAATGTTGGCCAATCTCTTTCATCAAACGCTTTATCTACTAACGCATAAATCTTTTTAGAGTTATCAAGTTCATGTTGCCATACATCTTCAATACAAGACTCTAAATCTACAGGATTATCACGAGGGGCTGGAATAGTCGTAATTTTAGCCTCTCCACCACGTGTCTGTATGTATTCTAAAAATTTGAACATGTGCTGGCGCTCTTCTTCTGAATGCTTATAGAAGAATTCGGCTATACCTGCATAGTTATTAGAATCTGCCCATATGCCTAAAGATAAATAGGCTTGAGCCTGTGCTGCCTCATTATTCATCTGCTCATTTAGAGCTTGTTCCATCTGATCTGAAATACGTTTATCACTCATATGTCTTCCTTATTAAAAGTTATATAAAATTTTGTAGGGTGGAACACATTATAAAAGCTTTATTTAGATAACGTAGTTAGGTCGAGTTATGAGTTGTTCAAATTCTGTGAGAGGCGTTAAGACATGTAACTTAACATAATCAAATTTATGCATCACATTTTTTGTCCCCTGTTATTCTAATTTAATAATTGATTTAATAAGACACCTTAATAATTACAATCAATAGATACAATTAATAAATCATTGAATTAAAATTTTAAGAATCACAAAACATATAGAACTCAATGACTATGTGCAGTAGGACTATATACAATGTACTTTGCACAGCGGCTAACGTTAACTTATCAAAACCTTTAATATTATTAATTACTATTCACAAGCTATAATAAAAGAGAGACCTATGACAAACTCAAATTTATTCGATTTATCTGACAAAACCGCCATCGTAACCGGTGGGGCAAATGGCATTGGTAAAGCAACTGCCTTAATGCTTGCCAAGCATGGCGCCAATATTGTTATTGCCGATTTAAAACTAGATGATGCAAAAACGGCAGCTAAAGAGATTGAAGCATTAGGCGTTAAAGCATTAGCGGTTTAGTGTAATGTACTAAAAGATGAACATCTTGAGAATCTTACTGAACAAGCGGTTAAAGAATTTGGTGGGATTCATATTCTTATTAACAATGCTGGTGGCGGCGGGGGTGGACGTGAAAATCCATTTAAAATTGATGTGGATGATATCAGACGCGACTTTGAATTGAATGTCTTTAGTGGTTGGCGCCTGTGCCAGCTTGTGGTACCACATATGAAAGAAGCAGGTTATGGCTCAATCGTATTTACCACCTCTATGTCCAGTATTAACAAAAGCCCAAATATGAGCGGCTATGGCGGATCTAAAGCTGCGGTTAACCATATGGTTGCTAACCTAGCTCACGACTTTGGCCCTGAAGTACGTATTAACGCGGTAGGCCCTGGCGCAACCAGAACCGCTGCTCTTGAAAGCGTGTTAACGCCCGAAATTAAAGAAAAAATGTTAGAACATACCCCCATAAAACGCTTGGGTGAAGTGGAGGATATTGCGGGTGCCATGCTCTATTTTGCCTCCCCAATTTCTGAATGGGTAAGTGGCCAGACGCTGTTTGTTTGTAACTATCCCCTAAAATAACACAGCTCAAACGTAGAATTTCTTATAAAATACCCATAAGGAGTTTTAACATGAGCAAACGAATGACTGAAACCCAAATAGTATCAATTTTAAAAGAAGCAGAAGCTGGAATACCTGCCAAAGAGCTGTGCCGTAAATACGGTATTGCTAGTTCAACCTACTACAAGTGGAAGTCTAAATACGGAGGTATGGAAGCCTCTGACGTCAAGCGACTAAAAGAACTAGAAGAAGAAAACCGTAGGCTTAAACAGATGTATGCTGATTTAAGCCTCAAATCACAAATGCAGGAAGAAATCATAAAAAAGCTATAGCGCCTGTCCTTGAACGTAAAGTCTGGGCACAAGAACTGCAGGCGCAGTATGGTGTTAGTATTGTGGTTAGCTGTCAGGTGGTCTGCATGAGTCGAACTGCTTATTACTACAAGCCTAAACTATCTGATGACAGTGAGATTATTGATGTCTTAAATGAGCTTACTGACAAGCATAATCGCTGGGGTTTTCCAAAGTGCTTTAAGCGTATGCGAGCACTTGGCTATTCATGGAATCACAAGCGCGTACATCGTGTTTACAAAGCGTTAAACTTAAACCTACGCCGTAAGACTAAAAGGCGACTGCCAGCACGCAATCCTCAGCCGCTAAGTGTGCCAAGTGCATTTGGGCATACTTGGTCTATGGACTTTATGAGCAATAAGCTACATAACAATATTCGCTTTCGAACCTTTAATGTGATTGATGATTATAACCGTGAAGTATTAGGCATTGATATTGGTACCAGCATCCCCTCACTTCGAGTGATTCGCTACCTTGATCAGCTAGCCGAGTGGCATGGTTACCCTAAGCAAATTCGTGTGGATAATGGTAGTGAGTTTACCTCACACGTATTCACTGATTGGGCATCGGCTCACGGTATTTACATTGACTATATCGAACCTGGTTGTCCTTATCAGAATGCTTATATTGAACGGTTTAATCGCAGTTATCGCAATGAGGTTTTAGATTGTTACCTTTTCAACAATTTAAACGAGGTCAATCAACTGACTGAAGATTGGATTGAGGTTTATAACACCCAAAGACCCCATGATTCACTTGATGATATGACACCTGCCCAGTACAGACAGGTGGCTTAACGATTCTACGATGATGTTGTGTTAAAGATGGGGTATTTACATGTTAATGGTGGTGGTATACAGACTTTGGATTAAAAACTTTAATTAGAATCTATCTAAATTGGCGACCATGAGTTATTTTGAATTTGAACTTTACTTTAAATCAGGATATAGCATGCTAAAAAATATTGTCTCCTCCGCTTTGGCGCTAAGCGTACTGGTTGGATGTACCAGTGATACATTAATTGAAAAAAATACACAGCCTGCGCAGATTTACCACAATGGTCACATCATACCGATGACCACGGCTGCACCTAGCGAAGTCGAAGCGGTAGTGGAAAATAAAGGCAATATTGTGTATGTGGGCGATTTAGCGCAAGCCAAATCAAAGTTTTCAAATGCTAATTATGTTGACTTAAAGGGCAAAACATTACTGCCAAGCTTTATCGACCCGCATAGCCATTTTGGCATGGTATCTAATACTATGGGGCAGGTTGATTTAAATGCGCCACCTGTGGGTGATGTCGCAAGTATCAATGAGCTACTAAATAAGCTTAAAGTCTATAAGACTGAGAACAATATCAAGGACGGCGAGTGGATATATGGCTGGGGTTATGATGAAAGCCAATTAAATGAGAAGCGACATCCGAATAAGATGGAATTAGATAAAGTTTTACCGAATAATCCCGTATATATTCAGCATACTAGCGGGCATATGGGTGTAGCAAACTCTATGGGCTTAAAAGCGATGAACGTGGATAACAATACTCCGAATCCTGAAGGCGGTTTAATAGCGCGATTACCAAACTCTGATGAACCTAGTGGTTTAGTACAAGAAACCGCCATGTATCCTTTTGTCGGTCATATGCTGCAAGTTTTAAATGATAAGCAGGCGGAATTTTTTGAGCAAACCCAAGATTTCTATGCTCAAAATGGTATTACCACGGCACAAGACGGCATGACTGATAGAGAAGCGATTCGCTTTTTCCAGTCGCAAGCGGATCAAGGTAAATTAAAAATAGACTTAGTGTCGCTGGCAGGATTTAGCGAGCTTGAGAGTAACTTAAAAGATAACGAGCTTGAATTTAAGACCTATAACAACGGCTTTAAAGTGCAAGGCACAAAGATTATTGCTGATGGCTCACCTCAAGGTAAGACTGCCTATTTCACTGAACCGTATTTAACGCCAGTCGAAGGGTGCGTTAAAGACTGTAAAGGACTGCCAAGTTTATCGCAAGAGGCACTCAATGATTTGTTTAAAACCGCTTACGCAGCTGATAACCAGTTGTTTATCCATGCCAATGGCGATGCCAGTATTGATATGATCATTGAGGCACATAAATACGCTGCTAAAGCACTAAATCAGCCACTAGACAAGGATCGCCGAACTATTGTTATTCACTCGCAATTTGTGCGACCTGATCAACTGCGAACCTTTAAAAAATACAACATGCAACCGTCATTTTTCACCAACCATGCTTTCTTTTGGGGAGATGTGCATGTTGAGAATTTAGGGAAGAAGCGCGCTGAGTTTTTGAGCCCAATCGTAGCAGCAGATGATTTAGGACTTAAATACACAAACCATTCAGATGCAACTGTGACTCCAATAGATCCATTATTTACAGTTTGGTCAGCGGTAAATCGCACCTCACGCAGTGGTAAAGTTATTGGCACCGCACAACAAGCCAGCCCCTATCAAGCCTTGAAAGCGATTACCAGTCACGCCGCATATGAGATGTTTGAAGAGGACAGTAAAGGTACACTAGAGGTTGGAAAAATAGCAGACTTAGTTATATTAGATAAAAACCCATTAACAGTTAAGCCCTCAGAGATTAAAGATATAAAAGTAATGGAGACGATTAAAAACGGTAAAGTTATTTTTACTCGATCAGATAGCGATAATAATTAGAGACATAAGTAAAGCGATAGATTTGATCTTGGCTTTGGTTGCCTTAATGAATAATGGTAGTGCAATCCAAAGCCAAATCAATTTCAACAATATTTAAATTAGTGTATTAACGATATACTGATTAAAACAAAGCTTCTAACCGTAATAACGCTGACGGGAAGTGGTCTTTATCTTCTTCTTTATCATTGAAGTAATTAACCTCAGTTTGCAAATACAACCAATCACGCCAAAAAGGCTGACGATAACTAAGAGTAGGACCATAGCTGTTCAGAGAAGGCTTACTGTCATCAAAGCTACCAAAAGCGGACACACCATATGCTAAGGTTTTATGCGTATCTAACTGATGAATTTGACGCAGCTCGTTACTCCAGGTTGTCTCCTCGTCATCATCTTCATGCCGATAGCGTATGTTAATATTGTTATTAACGGAGCTGTTATAATCCAACATATATTGTGTGTTTAATTCACCCTTAATTGTATGCTCACTTGACCTCCCATAACGATAATAATTTCGGGTTGTCACATTCCAAGAGTCTTTGGAATACAAGTCACGATCGACCGCCAATTTAAAATACAAATCATCTCTTGAGCGAACACCCACATCCGCGTCTATACCTAAAGCGTCTTCAATTTTAGACCAGCGCAGTGCGATAGATGCGTTATCATCACGCGCTTGTTTTCTATCAAAGGTTTTGCTTTCGTTGACACCATCTATACCAGGCTCACGTGGTGCTGAACCTTTGGTGATAACCTGTTCTTCATCTAATTCATCATCACCAAAAATCAAACTAAAGCGTTTTTCAAGTACGGGCAATTTAAGACGACCACGTACCCTTGGTTTCACTTTAACATCACTACCTTCAACAGGATCATCTACCCAGCGCGTATCCAATACCAATCGTAGACTTGCTGTGGCAGGGTCTTCTGGATCAGGATTACCGAACCAGTCATCCATTTTGTGAGCCCACTCTCCAAGTTGCTCTTTGACGTCTACTCGTGCATCGTCAGCCCACTCGGTAGCGTCTTTATTGAGTTCATCAAGAGTAGCCATGCCAGGTATGAATGAGGTGTCATCTTCATCGTCCGGATTTTCATCATACAAAGTATCAAGCTCCCCCTCATATGTAGTATCGGTTGGGTCACTAAATGTGGTTTCTGCATGAGCAATATTAGTTATGGCTGTTAAAGTTAGAGTTGAGCATATCAATATAGATAAATGATAAGGTTTGGTTTTTAATGACGTTTTCATATAGGAGGGATTCGCAACAATATTTAATAAGTTGGTTAAAGATTTGAATAATATACTAGCGTACCTAAATTTACTATAAATGAGAGATTTATATTGATAGATTTAATGACCAGCTAATCATGTTTCGAATTTTCAGTGAAAACCTCTTTATAATAAAATAGAGTAACCTATATATAATCAATGATTTTAAGTGACAAGCAAAACCCCAAAGCGTTGAGAGCATCAACGCTTTAGGGTTTGATTAGATCGCTTTATAATAGGACTAATACTAGCGTAGTCAATACTTTAAAAAAGGATTAGCTATAATCAATAATCAAGCTTATTAGCAAACGCTTCTTTTAAACTACCTGGCTCTTCACGTTTTACGCCATTTTGCTTATGACGCTCGATGGATGAAGTACGATAGGCACGCAGGCGAGATTGCTGAATGCGACCAATCGGACGGTTTTTTTCTAACGACCTAAACACCGAATACGATAAATGCTCCATCACAGAAAAGTTGCCATCTTCGGGCACGTCTTGACAAGGCACAGTCAGGCGAGCAATGGTAACAAATGGCGCTTCAGACGCTTTCCACTCTTTAGTCAATATTTCAATCGGTTGTTTCTTCAAATCACGACACAGTTGTATCTGCACATCAAATTGGTAATCATTCACCGTAATCTCTTTTAATAGTGCGTTACGAATGGCGTCGTCTTCACTCAATAAATTCAAGTCAGGGTCGTTAATTTTGGCAAGTGATTCCTTAGTAGGTGTTACTCTGATACGACCCATATAATCGCCATGACGCACCGCCCCTAACGAGAAGAAATCATACATCCACGGGTTTTTAGGTTTGATCGTGGCTATTTTTCTAAACGCTTTTAAGCTTTCTAAACCCTGCTTGTCTGGCAGTTTCTTACCGTATTTTGTTAGCCAATTAAAGCCAAATTTCATTAAACCAAGCGTACTGTTGCCCGCATATTCATTAAAAGCAAACAGTAGCTTCGACAAGATTGCATAGTCTTCAATAGAGTTGGTGAAAAAGATAGGTACATTGATTAAAGCATAGTCAAAGGTGGTGCAGTCTGGGTCATCCGGTGTCAGTTTTTTGCCGGGCACATCGAATATCTTAAACGCCAGCCCAATGCCAAGACCCAAGCGTCTGTCTGGTGCGATGTTGCCTTGCGCATTCGAGAAGCGAATAACGGCGTCGTGAATACCGGGCTTAGCGTATAATCCTTGCGCATATTCTTCTGGTAAATCATCCAATATTTCGAACTTAGCTTTTAGTGCGCAGTAGCCTTTAGAATGTACGGCACGGGTATGATGGTCAAGGTGGTTTACCTTTTTGGTTTTTTTGACGTAGTCCTTAATGTCGGCAACCACCATTTCCATAACCTTTTCATCATGTTCGGTCAGCTTGGTGTATTTTTCGTCGAAATTGACGTATTTTGGTTTTCTGTTGAATAATTTTTTTAGCATAAAGGGCTACCTAATAATTATGACTGAGTATATTAAAATGGGTGCCTCCTCTATAATAGAAACAAATCGGGATAATAACTGAAAAATTATGATGTCAGAACGTAACATTGTGCACCTTAAACTCTCATTCATGCACAAAATTTACGCATTTATAAGTATAAATATAAGAATGATTAAATACATAATATTATAAGACAAGTTTAAAAGTTTAGTTTTTAATAATGGCTATTTAGAATAGCTATTAAAAGTGTGAAAATTAAAAAGATTGAATTCAATTATCCTAATGTACGGTTGAGTTCTCGATAAGCTTAGTGCTTGATTAGCTCAGTTCTCAATCAGTATCGCTCGTTTGCTTCATACCCTTTTAGTATGTGTTAGCGATAGATCTACTAAGGGTATGTACAAATAATTTTGGAATTTAAATTAATGAAAAAATCAGCGAGATTATCACTCCATAACTTATCAACTAATAGTGATGATTTATCTAAGGCTTTACCGTTATTTAAAATAATAATAGTTAGCTTGATCACAGTGCTTTCAAGAACTGTAATGGCAAATGATTCTACAGGCTATATTGGTACTGGCGGGGTACAATATCTAAAAAACCACGATATAAGTATGCAAAGTGAAGACCTGTTTATTTCCAAAGAAATTTTTAAGGTAGATTATCAATTTGCCAACCTTACTAATACAGACATCACAGAAACGGTGCTATTTCCTTTGCCTGCGTTTGCAAAGCCTTTTGATGGAGATTTTGCTTATCCAGAAGAACTCATCAAAAGCTTTAAAGTTTACACAGACGATGAAAGAATTATTCCAGACTTACATATTCGTACCTTTATGCCTGTTGAAACCTTAACACAGGGTAATGTCGGAGACAGTGATTCAGAAATGATTGATACCACTCAATTATTTGAGGATTGCGGAATTACAGAATCAGAAATGATGGGGGATTGGTTAGATTATAATAACCCACATTCAGATCAAAAATTGCTAAGTTGTGACCATATTGCGCTAAAAGCAATGCAAAACCAGCACAAAACTCAGAAAGAAAATGAGGGTCATAGCAATTTTGATTACGGTATATATTGGGAATCACAACCCATCTATAGCTGGGAGCAGACCTTTAAAGCTAATACAAACACTCATGTTAGACATACGTATAAACCATTAGTGGGGGGCACGATGTATTTTACGTCAGATGATTATGAAAATTTTTGTGCAGACAGCACGGTCAATGTCACTCATGAAAAGCTTAATGTGCATAGTGAGTTAAAATATATTTTGACGACAGGCGCAAATTGGGCGACACCGATCAAGGACTTTACCTTAACGGTTGAGCGTGATCCTGATGAAATCATGTCATTTTGCTGGGAAGGAGAGGGCGAAATTTATAAAATAGGCCCCACTACCTTTCAGATAAAAGAGAAAAACTTCATCCCCACTCATGACTTTCATGTGGCGTTTATTCGTTAAATAAGTGAATTTAGTGGATTGAATCATTAATTAAATATCATCAAAAAAGTCTAAAATGAGTACAAGGCAACCGAGTCCTAGTACTACTATAGTAGGGCGAGCGGGGTTAACACTGTAACCGTTTAGTATTTAACTGACTATAAATGGTCGGTAGAGCATCGAAGTTATACCACATGAATGCCCCTTTAAAATCTATATTTTGAGTACCAACAACTTAAGCAAGTGCATACCCGCACTTGCTTTGTATGAAACTAAAAATCATTGAACTTAAAATTAATAAAATAAAGATATTCAATCCAAACACTGTTTAGTCCTTAAAACGTGTAGGTTGCGCCGATTGCCGTACGCCAGCTTACTCTATCATCGACCATAGGACTGTCATACTGTTCATCAGACAAATATTTAAGTCCTTGATTCATTACCACTGACCACTGCTCATCTATCTTATAACTGGCAGTCACGTTCAAGTAGGGGCTAATACTTGAGTCGGCGTCATAGGCGCTTACGCCAGATTTAAGAGATTCGCTATCGGACACACCATAGTAATAATCGTTAAAGTCGTCGTTAACCCATTCTAAGCCCACACTCGGTAATACCATCAATTCACCCACAGGAAGCCGAGTCCCAATAGATGCTCGAGCCGTTGTACCTTTGCTGTTGCCTAGCACATCTGTGGCGACTTGAGTATTCACCGCCGCGTAACCAATTCTATGCTGATAACCAAGACCAATCATGCCCGAAATATCACGCTCATCTAAGCTTTTTAGCGCACCACTGGCATCATCGGGATCAAACTTTGCGCCGTCTGGTTGGATAAAAGCTGTGACTTTACGAGTCCCATCATCCATCAAGTATCCGCCAAGCTTAACACCTCTTAAAAACACCTTGCCATTATCATAAAAAACACTCGGCAATACTCGAACTTTATTATCGGTATCATAGCCATTACTAATGTACATGACCGAAGCACCAATACTTAATTGATGCTCAGGATCGGGCTTCGTATCGGTAGAATAACTGCTCGTCGCTGCACGATCATAGTTATTCATACTATTAGTACTATAAGCACCATCTTGCGCAAACGTATAACCGCTTATAAGTAAAAATGTCAGTGCAGACGTTGTTTTTAAAATCGATGGTGAGCTATTTTTAAATAGCTGCAAGTAATTTGGCATCATTGGCATAGTCCCGTTGCTCCCATTGCGTTTATATAAAAATAAAAGTGCATGTCCATTAAAACTGCATACCCTAAATGTAAACTAAATAACCCAAAACAAAACAGTCTTATTATGTAATCAATTTATCAGCCTAGCTTATTAAAAAAACCACATTGATAACAAAATAACTTATGATTAAATAGCCAGCCGCTCAAATTTGCAACTATCAAACGTCTCATATATCACTTTATGACTGTGTAGACTCAAACAGTTATAAAAAGAAACCAAACAGCAAAGTAATGCAACTAAACCCTTAAGTACTTTTTGGTATCTTCAACATACGTAATAAACATATCAGGGATATCAAAAGGTGATATCTCTGTATGTACCTAAGTTTTACATAAGTTTGTACTTAATAAAGCAACCTAATAACGATAGTAATCTAAATCGGAGAAAAATAATGATTAAATATGTTCCTGATGTAACCTTTAAAACCCGTGTCCGTGATGAGTCTATCGGTGGCGACAATCCCTTTAAGTGGCATGACCTAACCACAGACGAGTTATTTGCGAACAAAAAAGTAGTGGTTTTCTCCTTGCCAGGCGCCTTTACGCCAACGTGTTCGACCAGTCATTTACCGCGCTATGAAGCGCTATACGATGAGTTTAAAGCACTCGGTATAGATGAAATTGTTTGTATTTCGGTTAACGATGCCTTTGTCATGTATCAGTGGGGCTTAAAGCAAAACCGTGAAAACGTCTTCTTGCTACCCGATGGCAATGGCGAATTCACACGTAAAATGGGTATGCTGGTGGATAAAAGCAATCTTGGCTTTGGCATGCGCTCGTGGCGTTATTCGATGGTTGTAGACAACAAAGAAATCAAAAAAGCATTTGTTGAGCCAGATTATGGCGACAATTGCCCCATCGACCCATTTGAGGTGTCCGATGCCGATACCATGCTCAAGTATCTAAAAGAGAATGCTTAAGCGTATTTGCTTTAATAGCGAACACATAGCAAACTATATTAAAGCCATTCAACTTCAAGTTTGAATGGCTATTATTTTGTCTGATGAGAGTAGCTATTCTCGCTTTACGCTACTATCTGCCTGTTTGCGCGAAGCGCTAGCTAAGGTTTGTCATGTCTCTTGCTTCGCGTAGACATGCCAAACCAAGCCAGCACAATTCGCCCATCCAAGCAGTATAACCGCTGCAATCGAGGCTAGCGGTAACATTAGGTTCTTGAAGAGTTTTATCGTGGTTTAAATTATGCGTTATTGGACGATATAGAGGTGAACGGTAGGGTACGCCATGCGCACCAAATCGATTATTAAAAGGTAATTTAACCGTTGATTAGGACGGCTTACCAGAATTTTCTTATAAGTGGTTTTATATTTCTAAAATCGTTCTCTTAAATAGTGCTCAGGGCGCACCTACGGGACTATGCGGTAGCATAATGACTCTGCCAATGGTAAGTCATGCTTCACCCCAAGTCGCTATACCATAAGATGTAAGACAGATTCTGATGTCTATTTTGACGAAACGTTTTAATGAGTAGCGGATTTTAGATAGTTAAGTCAATATCAAGTTTATAAACAGGACATATGGATAGTGATAATGAGATAGGACCTATGTCAATCAAAAAATCAGTCGTGATAAGTATGTATCGGTATAATGAAGCAAAACAAGAGTTTGAATCAGTAGCATGAGTAAGTCAATAAGCTAGCAAACTGGGTAGAGAATCGGCTAATCTCTAACACTAAACCTGTAGATTTGATCAAAGGTATGGAAGCTCACATTACTCAACGGCTCATCTTCCCACTGAGGTTCAAAATTATCATTAGCTGAGAATAAAAGTATGGGCAACTGGGTTTGAGATTGTCCCATAGCATAATTATAGTCTTCGTTAGCATAGTCTTTATTAGCATAGGTTTGGTAGGCACTTAATATCTTACCGTCATTATCAATTATTAGATTGTCCAAATCCCAAGCGTAACCCCAATAGGTTTTACCCTCTTGATAGACATAAGGTTTAAAGTAAAACAGGGTTTCTAAAGATTGGTTGTTGAAGTCAATGTCGGCGACTTGTGCATCACTGCCATCCTCCCAACCTCTAATAAGTATGGCCTCATTATCACCATCATTATCTAGGTCAGTAAAGCGATAAAAATGCTGTGGTGGCATGTCGTCTAATTTAAGAAAGAACGTACCATCGTCTTTGACCCAAATTTCTTGAAAGGTATCAGATTGTGGAGAATGACCGAAATAAATTTTGTCGTCGATGCCATTTCCGTCAAAATCTATTGAAGTAATATCAGCTTCCATATCTTCTGGCAGTTCAAAAGGAGGTGGTATATCTCTTTCCGTAAGCTGAATCATTATTTTCGCAACAGTTGAGTTGCGATTAATATAAACGCTTATATCCCAATCGTCATTAAGTTGCATTTTTTGACCGAATGTCATTTCTCCTAGCTTTTCAAGTGTCTGCAAATCTATTAATGCGTTGTCATAATTTGTCTTATCAAGCAACAGTTGGATTATGCTCGCCAACACTGGCAAAGGGCTACCCTCTTTAGGCTGAACCTCAAAAGATATTTCAATCTCATCGCAACCTGTTAAAGAGGCATAGATGTCAAGCTTTTCAATCTCAACATGCTGTATTTGATAGCGATCATATTCGTGCATTCCGATACCACTAAAGTATTTAGGGCTGTTTATTTTCTTTAACGGAAGCTGTGGATTCAAGGACGCAATACGACAATTCTCTTGATAATAGCTGGTTATGGGTTGATGATTTGGCCAGTTAATCTCGAAAACTTTTGGTGTTTCTATAAGATTCCCAGATCCATCATAAGCTTCTGGGTGGGCTCGAAAGTTTGGGGAAGCTTCATAAATAATACGATTGTCTTCAACCGCATAGTTAACAATATGTTCACTAAAAGGCGCATAAAGTAAGATACTATGATCGTCGACAACGTCCATATTCTCATTCAATAAGAGATAGTATATTGAAGTCGTTGTGTATGCGCTCCCGCCTACAGGTCCTAAGGAACGTACTTCTATAGCAATATCCTTAATGCCGTCTTCATTAAAGTCTTTGACTATTAATGGGATTAGTTTCAGATTGTAGGCAGTGTCCAATTGGTTTTCTGGATCATCGAAGCATTCATAATAGAGTGGTAGGCTTTCAGTAGTAGCGTTACTAAGGTTAGGTATCGCATTTGAACAATGCTTCTCGACCAACATCGTAATCAGTTTGGGCGCTATGTCAATCTTATTAGCATAGGCAAATGGTATGCCACTAAGCATGATTATTAGACACAAGGTCAACTTTAGATAGGGGGTTAGAGTATAAGGTCTATTCGACATAGTATAGGCAATGGTTAGTAGATATTGACCTATAGTATAGCAACAATTATGAATTGTTTAGGGTTTGTCGAACTGATACTAGGGCTTACTCCTGTATCCATTATTCATTAGCTTTAAGCAAGCTTAGCTCAGGGTATTGTTCTCGGAGGTCTTTAATGGCCTGTACATTATTGAGGTGAGATCAGGGTCTTTAATTTCATCAACTATAGTGGGACTGCCAATAAAATTTAAATTATTATGATGCATAAATTCTATAACAGCATGTTTTAATTGTTCGCAAAAATACATTCTATCAAAATGATAGTTCTTGTAGCCATTACTGGTCGGTATGGCTAAGACCAGCCAATCCATTGGCGGATTAGGTGAAATCTTAAACTTAATTTCTTCTTGATAGTAATCTTTAATAATTAAATAATGTACGGTATCTACTTGCTTAATCATCACTTAAGACACAAACTGTTAATAAACAAGATTATTATAAATATTGGTATTTAAATATGTTAAAAAAAGTCGCTTTAAACCTCTTATTAGTAACGGTATCTATGTTTAGTACATCCGCAGCAATCGCATTACCTCAAGGTCAGATCTCAGAAGATATCAAGCAACTTATTAGCAAATATATGACTATAAACTACGGAAAAGACTACGATAAATTGCGTGGATGTTGGCTATATCAGGCAGGAAATGAGCAATATTGTATGTCGCCAATTCGCTTTAATAAAAAAGAAATCCATAATAAGGATACCCTTTTTGTATTAATATCAGGAAACACCGTAGATGAGGGTGCAAGAGCGACACCGGGGCTGTCTGGTTTGTTTAGCGCATACAAATCAGGTACGTCATGGGTGATATCTGCCAGTGAGCCGTATATTTACAATGGCGGTGCTGGCAGAAGTCAGATGGATAGGTTTGAATTTGGAGAGGTGGGTGACGATAAATATGGCTGGTATGGCGAGCATTGCGGCTCTGGCGCTGGTGGGCACTCGGGATGTATTTGGGAGCTTTATGTCCCCATGTCAGATGGGTATATTAAACAAATAGCGGATATAAGTTATACAACCTATTCTGCAAGCTTAACTCATGGTAACTATTATAAAGCTGAAAACGATGTAAGCTTTGATTATTCAGCGCCACAAGTTGGTGGGTATTATCCTATCAAAACGATACTAAGTTCAGTGACAGGATTTCACAATGATGATTTAGACTCGAAGAATATAAAAAAGTCAAAGGATCAAAGTTTGTATCACTATAACCAAACAAGCCAAAAATTTGAGCAAGTAAAGTAAACACAGGATAACTCAAGTTTAATGAATATTCGTAGAGCAGCGGGCTTAGGTAGGGCATTTTGCACAACTAATGTACAATTTTTAGATCATGATGCTGAGCTAAAAGCCACAGCCTACAGCTACTGATATAATACCGTTAAGTTAAGTGGAATGGCTATTATTTTATCTGATGTGAGTAGCTATTCTCGCTTTTCGCTATTATCTTGGCTGGCAAGGCGACAGGCACTAATAGCAAATGTCGTTCCTGACTCAGCGATAACGCCCTTTGCAAAGTGCCTGTATCGCCTTGCTGCACCAAGGATAACCGCTGCTATCGAGGCTAGCGGTAACATCATGTTCTTGCGGAGTTTTATCGTGGTTTAAGTTATACGTTATTGGACGATATAGAGGTGAACGGTAGGGTGCGCCCTGCGCACCAAATCGATTATCAAAAGGTAACTTAAACGTTGATTAGGACAGCTTGTCAGAATTTTCTTATAATGGTTATATAGTCCTAATGTTTTTTTGAATGGTGCAATTAGCACACATACTGAACTGTCAGCATCAGTTGATAATTAATCCTTGTAATGAGTCATAATTACAGACAGGTTCATCATATCCTGTGACATGCTTACCTTGTAAAGAAAAGTATTTGCCGTCATATTCAATATGCGTATGAATGGTTTGCCCATCAGACAGATACTGCTTATTATTGACCTTATCCATATACTGCTGATATAGCGTATCGACAATGTCAGTGGCTTTTGCTCTATCATCAATCACTAAGGTAATGGTTTCAATCATCTCCTTACGTTCTTGTGGCAATAATTGGTGTTTATAAAGACTTCTTTTATAGCTATAAAACCTTCCATAGTTGATTTTAGTGATTCTTTGATTCTCTTTCCAAAACTGTCCGTCTAATTCACTAATCAAATAAATGCGACTTGCGATTCCAATCTGTTTAAATAGTGTACTAAAATAATAGCTATGTCCATAGCTACCATACTGTAGCTCTTTATCATTTAAAGAATCCCATAATGGAGAGTGCTTTATTTTTTCATTGAACTCTGCTCGAGTCATTAAGACAATAGGATAAGCTCTTTCAGTGCCTGTTTTTGGTGGGGGCGGTAATACTAAATGCGCAACGTATGGCGGATTACAAAGCTCGGCTAGATTGGGTAACTCTGCCACTGTCGCATTATCCTTTACAACAGTGGAGTTATCGGCAGTTGGGGCTTTTGTGGTCATAGCCGACATATCAGTCGGTTGCACAGTGTGACAGCTGGTTAAAAAACCAGTAGGTAATATAAGTAACAAAGGTAGAAAACGACGCATTGACTTTCCTTTCGCGTACTAATAGCTGTTCATAATAACGAATAGTATGTTATAAAAGCATAAAGCAGCGATTAAAACATCCTAGTTAATAATAAGCCCGTTTAATAGTTCATAATTACAAATAGGGTTATCATGTCCTTTTAGTTTAGCACCCCATAGTGCAAAATACTTACCATCATATTCAAGATAGGTATGAATGGTTTTGCCATCAGACAGAAACTGCTCATGATTGACCTTATCCATATACTGCTGATATAGCGTATCGACAATGTCAGTGGCTTTTGCTCTATCATCAATCACTAAGGTAATGGTTTCAATCATCTCCCAGCGCTCTTGGGGTAGTAGCTGATGTTTGTAGGGGATGCGTTGAGCCGTGCCATAGTTACTATAACTTAACTGTGTAATCCTCTGAGATTCCCTCCATTTACGACCATCAAGGCCACTATCGACAGTAATATAACTATTTGAACCGATTAAGTCCCCCAACGTTTTAAAGCTATAATTGTTACCATAGCTGCCATTGCGTACCCTTTTATTGTATAAAGAGTCCCATAATGGGGAGAGTTTTATTTTTTCATTGAACTCTTTTCGAGTCATAAAGACGATAGGCTCTGCTCTTTCCGTGCCCGTTTTCGGTGGGGGCGCTAATACTAAATGCGCAACGTATGGCGGATTACAAAGCTCGGCTAGATTAGGTAACTCTGCTACTGTCGCATTATCCTTTGCAATAGTGGAGGTATCTGCTGATGGGGCTTTGGTGGTCATAGCCGACATATCAGTCGGTTGCACAGTGTGACAGCTGGTTAAATAACCAGCAAGTAACAGAGGTAAAAGTCGGTAGGCTGTAAACATTAGCTGTTTCCTTAAGGATAACCGCTGCAATCAAGGCTAGCGGTAACACCATGTTCTTGCAAAGTTTTATCGTGGTTTAAGTTATGCGTTTTTGAATGATATAGAAGTGAAAGGTAGGGTGCGACTTGCGCACCAATTAACTTGTAAAAGGATAGTTTCGTCAATTGGTTGTGAAAGTTTGATAGGTCATTTCGAAAGTAAACTTTATGATTTCAAAAGTTTATTACGAATGGTACGTAAGGTGCACATACTACTAACTACTTTTACTTATATTCTGTAGTTTCTCATCAAGTAAGCTTGTATTAGTTATCATCCCAGTAGTTGATTTGCGGATTATAGAAGTTATTCCTATTAACTTTTTTAAGATTAACTCCAGCTCTCCTCTACTTAGTTCGCTATCTTGATTTGAAGTAAGCTCTTTGATTACTTTACTAGTAGCAGTTTCCCCACTTTTTAGAAGTTCAAACGGTAAATTAAAAGTTTCTCTAAATGTAACCTCATATCCAGGTACCTTTATATCTAGATTAACCAAATTTTGATTTTGTGCGTTATTTAATTTTCTAAGAAACTCAAGTTGATATTGTCTTTTAAAGGTTTCAATTTCCTTTTCACAATCGTAAGCTTTTTCTAACAACTTAAGTTGTAAATCAAATTTAGCTAATTTAAGACTATCATTTCTTTGCTTATTAGCAATAATTATCTGTTTTCTTGCGTATAGTGCAGCTCTAATACCAATTATAACTGCAAAAATACCTATCAAAGTTTGTAACTGAGCCGAATTTTAACCTATACATAACCAAAATTTAGTAAGTAAGTTCAAAAGTAACAGTCCTATTCATAAAAGATTCCCAGTAAAAACCTTCATTAGAATAACTAATAAGTTAGGTAGCGTGGGTGCAATATAGTGTAGTGGAGCCCACGGATTGATAGATCCAGTCGTGGATTATCACTCATGCTATTCGCTTATTTAGTTTTTGAAAGAGTAGAATTAATTTCAGATAATTTTTTAACTATATCTTTTAATGACTTGTTAATACCTCCTCGACTCATAGGTAGTCTTTCAAGTTCACTTATATTTATTATTGACAAGTCAGTGATGTGACTGGTCCATACGTTTAGGGGACGTTTATAATCGTACTTAGCGTATATATATAGTGGTTTATTATCTAATGCTTCTTTGATACCGTTAAGTTGACCCCATTCAAATACGAATTTTTGACTAGGATTAAATACCTTGACTCCATGTATAAATATACCACTCTCAAAGTACTCAATTGTGTCATTTAGACCAGCTAAACCAAAAGCTTTTTCAGGTATTCTTCTATCACTTTCAAAGGTAGTATTAAAAGCTGGTGAATTACCGATATTCTCAACTACTAGATTAACCAAAGATTCTTTTTCATAATCAGGTTCAATGTATATAATTATTCTCGGCTCATCATTAGATTTAAATACTGCATAACTTACTAATAAAGAGAGCAAAGCTATTATTAGAACTAAGACGTTGATAATATCCATTCATACCTTTCCGTAGTAAAAGTTAACCAAACTTGCAGGGTACGTTTCACGCACCGATTGAATATTAGAACTTAAATAGTGTATGAGATGCACCTTACAATAATTATGCACGTTTAAAGGTTTGATTAAAACACCAACGTCGCATCGGAGGAGCGGATTAGCCCTGATTGTAATGTATATCCTTGATTGACCACTAGATTGCGGTGACTTAGCTAGAAGCGCTATCTCTTTGCAGGAACGAATCTAGTTTGAGTCACCGCTCTAGAAAATCATAGATTTTCTCTTGCGTCAGGGTGAAGCAATGCTTCACTTTATCCCCCCTCAGGGCAAGCAAGATAGGAACGTAAAGCGGGAAATAGCTACTAATGCGCCTCATCCCAGTTAAAACCAATACCAGTTTCAACCAACAGCGGCACGGCAAAGTCAACGTCCCAGCCCATTTGCTTAGCCGTATCGCTTAATACATCTTGCATGGCGCTTTTAATCAGCTCACCAATCTCATCAGCTTTATCGCTATCCACTTCAAATACCAATTCATCATGAACTTGCAATAGCATTTTGGCATTATCGGTAGGTAATACCTTATCTACGGCTATCATCGCTAGCTTAATAATATCGGCGGCACTGCCTTGTAGCGGGGCGTTAATAGCGGCACGTTCAGCACCGCGGCGTACCATTTGATTGCTATGTTTGATGTCTGGGGTGTAGAGTTTGCGACCCAATATGGTTTCGATATAGCCGTTGTTGACCGCACTGTCACGGGTGTCTTGCATGTACTGCTTAACGCCCGGATAACGGCTAAAGTAGAGGTCGATATAGTCTTGCGCTTCACCTCGGCTCATCTGTAATTGTTTTGCCAAGCCAAACGCACTCATGCCATACAGTAGACCAAAGTTAATGGCTTTGGCGTTACGGCGCTCGGTAGGGGTAACGTCGTCAACGGCTTTGCCCAGCACTTCGGCAGCAGTGGCGGTGTGAATGTCGAGTCCTTCTTTAAAAGCTTTAGTCAGGTTTTTATCGCCAGAAAAATGCGCCATTAAGCGTAGCTCAATCTGCGAGTAGTCGGCGGCGAGCAACACCCGACCTTCGGGGGCGATAAAGGCTTGGCGGATTAGGCGACCGGTTTTGGTACGAATCGGAATGTTTTGCAGGTTCGGATCCGTCGACGACAAACGTCCGGTACTGGTGAGCGCTTGATGGTAACTGGTGTGCACACGGTCGGTGTCTGGGTCGGCTACCGCATCGAGGGCATCGGTATAGGTGTTTTTAAGTTTGGCAAGGCTTCGGTATTCAAGCGCAATGTCGGCAAGCGGATGGTCAATTTTATTAAGTACCGCTTCACCCGTTGAGTATTGTCCTGATTTGGTTTTTTTACCACCTATTACGCCCAGTTTATCAAATAAGATCTCGCCCAATTGCTTGGGAGAACCTAAGTTGAATTCCTCGCCAGCCTGCTCATAGGCTTGCTTCTCGAGCTCGCCAATTTCTTCATCAAATCGCTCGGATAACTCGTTTAAAAATGAGCGTTTAATGAGAATGCCCTCGGACTCCATTTGACATAAGATTTGGGCGACGGGTATTTCTAATTCGTGTAATAGACGCCCGTTGACCGTATCGTCTTTGAGTTTGTCTTGGAACAGCTCAAACAGTTGATAGGTAATGTCCGCATCTTCACAGGCGTAGTCACTGGCAATCTCAATAGCCACTTTATCAAAGGTGAGTTGTTTTGCGCCTTTACCTGCAACATCTTCAAAGCTGATGGTTTGGGTATGTAAATAATGGCGGGCAAGCTCGTCCATACCATGTCGAGTAGCCGCCGCATTGATGACGTAGCTAGCCAGCATCGTGTCAACAGCCCAGTTTTTAGGTGTCGTGTTGATATTGATGCCATACTTCGACAACACATGCGCGTCGTATTTAAGATGTTGACCAATTTTACCGATTTCTGGGTTTTCTAAAATGGGTTTTAACTTGGTAAGCACCGTATCACGATCTAGCTGTTTAGCGATTAACGGATCTACTTCTGCATTGGCGATGAGTTCGGCTTGTTCCGCTTCTTCCTTTTTATTCTTTGGCTTTTTTAGAGGTTCTGAATAGGCGACATGTTCAAGCGGAATATAGTAGGCTTCGTGCGCTTGCAGTGAGAAGGATAAGCCGACAATTTCCGCTTCTCGCCAATTAACACTGGTGGTCTCGGTATCGACGGCAAAGTGGGGTGCACTTTGCAACTTATGAAATAAAGTATCTAGCATATTCTCATCAAGCACGGTGTGCCATGCTTTATCGTGAGTCTTACTGTCTTTGATGTTTTCAATGATGGTGGCTTGCTGTTGGCTTTGTAAGGTTTTAGCGATTTGCGCTTGCGATTCGCTATCCGCTTTACTGCCGCCAACGCTTTGCGCATTGTTGCCAGTATTGTTGTCAATGTTGGCAGGGTGATTGGGATGGGCGAGTGAAGCGAGTTCGTTTTTAAATTCGAGCTCGCTATACAGGTCGCGCAATTCGTCGACAAACTGTTTGGCGTCGGTATTGATACGCAAGTCTTCCCAATTTTGACCAATATCAAGATTGGTGACGATGGTTGCCAGTTGTTTGTCATGGGCGATGGTGTCAACGGATTCCTGTAAGGTGACGCCCACTTTACCTTTAATATTGGTGGCATTGGCTAAGATATTATCAATAGTGTCAAATTCGACCAATAGGTCCTTCGCCCGCTTTTTCCCCACGCCTGCCACGCCTTTAATGCCGTCGGAGGAATCGCCCATTAGGGTCAAAAAGTCAATCATCTGATAAGGCTTAATTCCGTATTTGTCCTCTACGCCTTGTATGTCCACGACTTTGCCGGCAAAGCTGTCCTCCAATATCACCGCATCGTTAATCAGTTGCATCATGTCTTTGTCGCCACTGGAGATAACCACATGATGACCTTCTTCTACGGCTCGATGAGTGAGTGTGCCGATAATGTCATCGGCTTCAGCGCCTTCGATACGCAATAGCGGAATGCCTAACCCTCTTACCAAGCGGTGGATATAGGGGATTTGCTCGGCTAATTCGATATCCATTTTGGGTCGATTGGCTTTGTATTCTTCTGACATGGTGTGGCGGAAAGTCGGCGATTTGGTGTCAAAACACACTGCCATGTGGGTCGGATGATAGCGACGCATCAGCTTTAGTAGCGCATTGAGCGTACCACGGATGGCGTTGGTCACGAGCCCTTGGGTGTTCATCATGGTTTTGGGCAGTGCATGATAGGTACGAAACAAGTAATACGATCCGTCGACTAAGATAAAAGGCGGTGTTTCTTTGTCCACATGGCTGGTGTCCATCGTGGCAACATTGGGCATGGTGTCAAATGTTGGCATCACTGTTGGGTCTAAGGCGTCGTGGGAGGTGTCGGTAGTTGTGTCAATGTCTGGAGTTTCAGTCTTGTCAGTGCTGTTATCTGTCATAGGGGTCACTTTGATAGGTATTGTTTTAAAAATTAAGAAAGAATGTATTTCAGATGAGAATTTGATATTTATTATAACGAAAATATTGAGCAGGGTTAGCGTCTCTTAAAGTTATTCAATTATAAAAAAACCCAAACCGCCGTAAACGATTTGGGTTTTTATTATATTAAGTTTAACGCCAAACAATAATTATTAAAAAACTTAAGATTTAACTTCAGAGGTTACCGTCACTTCAATATTACCATTAGTCGCTTTTGAATAAGGGCAAACTTCATGTGCTGTTTCTACTACTTTTTGAATGTCAGCTTCGCTGGCATCGGTGCTATCAGCAATCACGTGTAGTTTAACCGCTAATTTATAATCATGGTTGTCACCTTGTAGCAATGATACTTCAGATTTGGTGGTTGAACCAAAGCTCAAGCCTTGCATTTTTTTGACTACACCAAGGGCACTATCAAAGCAAGCAGCGAATCCCATCGCAAATAACTGTTCAGGGTTGCTTCCTTCTTTACCAGAACCTGGTGGTGACATCTTAACTTCAAAATCGCTGTCATCGATTTTAGCCGTACCCATACGACCGCCTGTTACAGTTGCATTAGTAGTATAAAGTGGTTTCATAGTTGTTCCTTGGGTTATTTTTAAATGAATTAATTTGAATTGAATAATTGGTTTGTATTGAACGTAACAATATTATCAAACATTACCAAACTACAATTTCATCAAACCACATTACCAAATATCAAAGTCCTGCTTAGTTTTAGGTTGTAATAGTTTGCTAAGAGTTTGTAACCTAAATTGAATTTGAAACTTATAAGGTTAAATAAATGTTTAGTATATTTAAATTCATAGTGATAAAATAATCATATATACGTATATTGTTTTTTATAACTTTAATTAGCTAGTGCTACTAGTTAGCTCATAAATATTATTATGAAGTAAATGACATAAGATTAATGTTTATAGAATTACCAATGGTAATGACACCCACAAACCGAGGAGTGGTTTATGAATAGCAAAGTAGTTAACGGACTAATAATATTTATTATGGCTTCAATGGGTATGGTAGGTTGTGGTGGAGATAGCGATAGTAACAACGGAGTGTATGGAAGCAATTCAGATACAGGTGCCGTTTTAGTAGGTAATCTATTTGATTCCAAATATAATCCAAATACGAATTCTGTTGGTATAAAACGTGTTCAATGGAAGTTTTCAAATGGTAATCGAGAGCTCGTTCAAGAAGATATTGTGGGAGTTAATTTAAGAGGGGGTCTAGATAATGATGATAGTGTGGTTCTGGCCTCAAATTTTGAAAGCGAATTAGCAAAACGCAATATTAAGGTTGAAGGTCATACAATTACTTATCCTATGAAAGCATTGAATTCTGATCGTACTGAAACATATTCAATAGAGCTACAAGAAGTTGATTTATCAGGTATCGATCGTAGCAGTTTTAATAGTAGGGATAATACAGGCATCTACACCGATCTAGTCGAATATGATCAAATACCAAACACTAATAGTTTCCCAGCAGGATCAGTGTGTTATGTTATCAAACAATCAAGCACCATACCTTTCCTTAATTTTAGATTTCAAAACGACGCAACTGACTTTGATTCACTACAAGCTTGGACTAGAGCGTATAGTACCGTGTCAAACAATGCTCTAATACGCACTGAAGAGATGTTAGTAGGTACAATGAACCAGTATCCAGTAGTACGATTGATATTCGAAACTGATCCAAGAGAAGAATATTTAAACTATAATGCTATAAATTATGAAAATACTATTTATATGGCAGATTTCGTACATAATAGTTCGGTTTCTGAAAACATGGACCCCAACGCAGGTGTTGTCGATTGCTCGTTAGTCAATGACATCGCTGCTGACTTCTTAGAAGAGCAAATCGTAAAATACTATTAATATATTATATTTATTACCTACACAATACTAAACACTTTCTAAGGATACTTTGAAGGTGTATCTTGTTTTGACTCTGCACCATTCCACAAAATCCGCTACAATACGCTCATTAAATTTATCAATACATGTAAGCTGAACCCAAACTATGAGCGTAGACCAAAAAACTTTAAATGCAGAAGTGGCCAAACGCCGCACCTTTGCTATTATCTCTCACCCCGATGCGGGTAAAACCACCATGACCGAAAAGCTCCTACTATGGGGTCAGGCCATTCAGGTAACAGGTGAAATTAAAGGACGCAAATCAGACCGTCATGCCACCTCCGACTGGATGAGTATGGAACAAGAGCGTGGCATTTCAATCACTACCTCGGTCATGCAGTTTCCTTACAAAAACAATATCGTCAACTTGCTAGATACCCCAGGTCACGCCGACTTCTCAGAGGATACTTACCGCACGTTAACAGCGGTAGACAGTGCACTTATGATGATTGACGGGGCAAAAGGTGTTGAAGCACGTACTGTCAAGCTTATGGAGGTGTGCCGCATGCGCGACACGCCTATCATCTCCTTTGTCAACAAGCTTGATCGCCAAATTCGTGATCCGCTCGATTTATTAAGTGAGATTGAGAGCGTATTGGGCATTCAATGCGTGCCGTTAACTTGGCCTGTAGGCATGGGGCAAGATTTTGTCGGCGTCTATCACTTGACCGAAGATAAAACCTATTTTTATGAAAAAGGTCATGGAGGTGAAATTACCGAAATAGAGACGCGCGACGGCTACGATTATCCAGACGTCAGAGAGCGTTTGGGCGAATTAGCTTTTGCCGCCTTTGAGGAGTCTTTAGAGCTGGTACAAATGGCACTTGAAGACTTTGATGTGGATATGTTCCTAAAGGGTGAGATGACTCCCGTACTATTTGGTACGGCGCTAGGTAACTTTGGGGTTAATATGGTACTCGATACGTTAGTTGAGTACTCACCACCTCCGAAAAACCACCCAACCAATGAGCGCACTGTTGAAGCGACAGAGACTGACTTTAGCGGATTTGTATTTAAGATTCAGGCCAATATGGACCCGCGTCACCGTGACCGCATTGCATTTTTAAGAGTGTGTTCAGGTAAATACGAGAAAGGCATGAAAATGCGCCATGTCCGTCTTGGTAAGGATGTACGTATTACCGATGCGTTAACTTTTTTAGCAGGGGACCGCTCAGCGTTAGAAGAAGCCTATCCCGGTGACATCATTGGTTTACATAACCACGGTACGATTGGGATTGGCGATAGCTTTACCGAAGGGGAGATACTAAATTTTACCGGCATCCCTCACTTTGCACCAGAGCTGTTCCGCCGAGTAGTCCTCAAAGATCCTTTAAAATCTAAAGCGCTGCAAAAAGGGTTACAGCAGCTTTCAGAAGAAGGTGCCACTCAGGTGTTTATGCCCCAAATTAATAATGATTTGATTTTAGGCGCAGTCGGTGTGCTCCAGTTTGAAGTGGTGGCACACCGTTTAAAAGAAGAGTACAAAGTTCAATGCACCTTTGAGCCAGTATCGATTGCAACCGTACGCTGGATTCATTGTGACGATGACGTAGCATTAGCGAAGTTTAAGAAAAAAGCCCACGACCAATTGTCGATCGATGGGGGCGGTTATTTAACGTATCTTGCACCGAGTCGAGTCAATTTGCAACTGATGCAAGACCGCTATCCTGAGATCACATTTAGTAATACGCGTGAGCATTAAACGCTCTTGTTAAGGTCTGTTGAACATTCAAACATTCTAACATTAGAACTGCTGATCGCAAAAATAGAACATTATCAAATGTGTCTAATAGTAAAATTTTAAAGAAATAAAAGGCGCTTTATAGAGCGCTTTTTTTGTGTCTACAGCTTTTTAACTTCTATTGTTTTATCTTCTATTGTTTTATCTTCCCTTTATTGTTTCCTACTGCTATTAAAGATGGTGGATATAATCTTCATAAACGCGTGAGCCCCTACATAAACGCGTAAGCCCCTACATAAACGCATGAGCCCCGTCAAGTTTGATAACTATGAGTAAGTAATTTATAGACAGTACTTCAAGACATGTGTTTTATAGTCAGTACTTTATAGAGGGCTGCTTTATAAATAAACAAATGCTTTATAAAATAGCCACAAGCTTAAAAATAAATGGTTAAACAAAGGATTAAACACAGTTTAAACACATAGATTTTAAAATTGCTATATATTTAGTCTATAAAGGTTTCAGGTTTTTATATTGATGATATGCGAGATCAGTTGTGAGGCATGTCCCTATTTGGTTGGTGAGGCTAAAATGAGATAGATTTTTGCTAATCACACTAAATTTTGCAGAGAATATAGATATATTATCTAAAAATTTGTAAAGATTAGCGAGAATATAGTCATTTTTTGGCCATAAATCTTGAGAGTACCAATTAAGGACTCGCCCTGATAATACTAAAAAAAGGACAGCTTATGCCGCAATCATTTGACCCGATTGACACATCAAGTCAGCTTAATGCTGTGGTTAACAATAGTGTTCAGCCAATAAGCTATGTTCAACCTATAAGCTATGTTCAGCCAATAAAGTACGCGCTTGGTTCAGTGTTGATGCTAATTGTGTTAAGCGCGTGTGTGACACCCGCTGTTCAAACCGATAGTCTAATATATGCACAAGAGCAAGTTACGCCTAATGAGCCCGTTAAATCTGATATTGTGTATGATGAAAGACGTTTAGACTATACGTTGCCTAAGTCGGTTACTGATATCTGTTATATGAACAAAGATTATGCTTGCCCTGAACTTTCAGTAACGTATGTTAATACAAATGTAGATTGGATTAATGACAATATAAATGCATTAATTAATGACACGATCCCAGATATGCAGGCAAGTGATCAAGCAGACACACCAGCTAGGTTTCATAACTTATCTCAATTCGAGATCAAGCAGCGTCTAGATAACTTTGCCAAAGCGCAAATAGAAGATATTCCTTTAACCAGCCGTTTAAATTACACTTTCTCGGTTGAACCGAGTTATTTGGGTCAGTATAAAAATGTAGATATGTTCGAAGTTATTACCTATATTTATACAGGTGGCGCGCATGGTATAGGGGTCTCTGAGTATCTCATGTTTGATATGGCAGCAAAAAAACAACTGCACCTTCATGATATAGTGTTGCCCGGTCAGACCATAAAACTTAAAGCTTTGGCGCATGCTGAATTTAAAGACTGGCTTAAAGATACTGATATTGATCCTGAAGCGTACGAAAAAGACTGGCCTTTTACGCTGACAGATAATGCCGTATTAAATAAAGACGGAATTCGATTAACCTATCAATTTTATGAAATTACGCCTTATGTTTATGGCATGCCTCAATTAACCTTACCCTATGCTAAACTTAATGGGATAATCAGACCCGAATTTATGCCGTAGTTACACGTCAAACTTTGGTCACTGACAAGATATAACTAGTTGTAGCTTCTTATAAACTAAACACTATAAATCACTTTTAATCTAATCAATAACTGATTAACTAACTGATTTTATAACTAACAGAACTAGAGGGACTTATATGAATAATTCTGAATCTAATGCTAAACAATGGCAGTTGTCAGCAATTACTGATGCACTTGGAGATTTGACTCTACCTATTAGTGATAAGCTTACTGTAGGACGTGGACAAGACAATGATGTTGTACTTGGAAGTAAGCAGGTTTCACGGCAGCATGCGCAGTTAGCATTGGTTGATGATGGTTTGACTATCGAAGATTTAGGCTCCTCTAATGGCACATTGGTTAATGATAAAAAGCTAAACGCGCATCAACCTGAAACATTATCTGAAAATGATGTCATTACTTTTGCAGCTTTTAGCTTCAAAGTAAATAAAATGGCTCAAGCTGTATCAATGACGGTGCCAGCAACGGGTGTTCAAGACTCAGTTGATGAACCTAGAGTGGTTGAAACTCAAAAAGACAATCTTGAAGCTGAATCAACAAAAACTGATTCAACCTATAAAGAAGCATTAACTAAAAAGACCACCTCAGCCAGTGAAGCCACTGAGCGAGCTAGAACAAATGCTAAGGCGGTTGAAGATGCTCACATCGATGATATGAATAAAGCGGAGCTTGAACAAAAGCTTGAGCAAGAATTAGAAGAACCAATTGCGTTTGGTAATCCAGACCAAGAAGTTAACGATAAGGCAGAGTATTACAACGAATTAGCTGCTGAAGCTGACCCTGAGGTGCACCGATCAAAGCAAGCGGCAAGTGCAAAAATGTCAGCGACTACTGATATTCATGAAGAAATCCCTGATTCAGTAGATACCTCTTATAAACGTGCTGTTGATCAAAAAGTAGCAGATGACAAAGCACCAGTTAAGGAAGCACCAGTTAAGGAAGCACCAGTTAAGGAAGCACCAGTTAAGGAAGCTTCGGTCAATAAAGCACCTATACCCAAAGAAAAGCCGGTAACCACTGAGCCTTTACAAAAGTCGAAACCTACGGATACTAAACCCGTAGACACAAAGCCAGTTGAAACGAAGCCAGTTGAAACGAAGCCAGTTGATACAAAGCCTAATGAAACGAAGCCAGTTGATACAAAGCCTAATGAAACGTTTAATACAGTTGATGAGCAAAAGCCGCATGATGTCGCTCATGTTAAGAATTCAACCTCAGTACCGCAGCCGCCTAAAAAAACAGGATCAAACACAACCTTATGGATAGTTTTAATATTGCTAGCATTAGCTGCGGCTTTATGGCTATTTAATTCAGGTGAGCTATTATAAATTTGATTAAAAAACGTTTTTTTTAAATAAATTTATAAAAAAGGGTTGCGTTATACTAAATATTTGCTAGAATACTCCCCACTTCGAGAGAACAAGCCGACTTAGCTCAGTTGGTAGAGCAACTGACTTGTAATCAGTAGGTCGCCAGTTCGATTCCGGCAGTCGGCACCATTTCTCGCAGTAATAGCTATTAATAAGTAATAGCAGTAATATAAGTTACTTGTAGTTTTCAATATTACAAATAACAACTTAGTAAAACTATTATCTATTTTAGTTTTACGTTAGGTGGGGTTGGGGAGCGGTCAAACCCAACAGACTGTAAATCTGTCGCGAAAGCTTCGAAGGTTCGAATCCTTCCCCCACCACCATTTTCTAGTACTATTTTCAATAAGTGTTCAACCTTCTACCTAAATCAGCATAAACTGCTATTATGTATTTTAAAGCGTTTTCGCTGTAATATTGCGGGTGTGGTTTAATGGTAGAACCTCAGCCTTCCAAGCTGATGGCGCGGGTTCGATTCCCGCCACCCGCTCCATTTTTAGTGGTAATATCGTTTTAAGTATGCTCATATAGCTCAGCGGTAGAGCACTCCCTTGGTAAGGGAGAGGTCTCGAGTTCAATTCTCGATATGAGCTCCATTATATGTTTTACTGAAATTATAATGATGGCCTAATTAGTATTTATTTATAATTTTAGCGATTAATAATTCTATCGATTTATATATAAATGAGCGTTAGGTGACTGTATAAGACATTCTCAAGGGCACATAATGACCTTGCACAACGAACCACATGCATAATTAATAAATTGATAGGCAGCACTTAGTGTTGCCTTTTAGTGTTGCAAAAGGCTAAGCTAAATTTAAAAGAGTTGGTTAAAATCTAAAGTTGGATTAATTAAACTATAATCGTTTTAATCCAAATCAATTTGTAATAGAATTTGTTTAAATAACCCAAAAAAAGAGGACACACCCATGGCAAAGGCCAAGTTTGAAAGAAATAAGCCGCACGTTAACGTAGGAACCATTGGACACGTTGACCACGGTAAAACCACACTAACCGCAGCAATCGCAACCGTAGCAGCCAAAACATCAGGCGGCGACGCAAAAGACTACGCAGCGATTGACTCAGCACCAGAAGAAAAAGCACGTGGTATCACAATCAACACCTCACACATCGAATATGACACCGAAGCACGTCACTACGCACACGTAGACTGCCCAGGTCACGCAGACTATGTGAAAAACATGATTACTGGTGCCGCACAGATGGATGGCGCAATTCTAGTCGTATCAGCGACAGATGGCCCAATGCCACAAACACGTGAGCACATCCTACTATCACGTCAGGTAGGCGTACCATACATCATCGTATTCATGAACAAATGTGACATGGTAGATGACGAAGAACTACTAGAGCTCGTAGAAATGGAAGTACGTGAATTACTATCAGACTATGACTTCCCAGGTGATGACACCCCAATCATCAAAGGATCAGCGCTAGAAGCCCTAAACGGCAATGACGGTCCATATGGCGAACCTGCAGTAATCGAACTACTAGAAGTACTAGATACATATATCCCAGAGCCAGAGCGTGACATCGATAAAGCATTCCTAATGCCAATCGAAGACGTGTTCTCAATCTCAGGACGCGGTACCGTAGTAACAGGCCGTGTAGAATCAGGTATCATCAAAGTAGGCGATGAAATCGAAATCGTAGGTATTAGAGACACTCAAAAAACCACCTGTACAGGTGTAGAGATGTTCCGTAAGCTACTAGACGAAGGTCGTGCTGGTGAAAACTGTGGTGTACTACTACGTGGTACAAAGCGTGAAGACGTACAGCGTGGCCAAGTACTAGCAGCGCCTGGATCTATCACACCGCATACAGACTTTGATGCCGAAGTATATGTACTATCAAAAGAAGAAGGTGGCCGTCATACACCATTCCTAAATGGTTACCGTCCACAGTTCTACTTCCGTACTACAGACGTAACAGGTGAAATCATTCTACAAGACGGTACTGAAATGGTAATGCCTGGCGATAACGTTGAGATGAGCGTGAAGCTAATCTTTCCAATCGCAATGGATAAAGGCTTACGTTTCGCAATTCGCGAAGGTGGCCGTACTGTAGGTGCTGGTGTTGTTGCTAACGTTAAGGACTAATGATATTGGTTGAACGTTGCTAGGTCAGCTGCTGTTATTTAGTAGCAATAGTAATAGTAGTAGTAGCCAAGCACTAAGCTAAAAAGACTGTCTCTTTGAGATGGTCTTTTTTTTGTCTAAATTTTTCAATAGGTTGAGCTCCCTTTTATGAGTTAGTATATTAGTAATCACAAGTAGTCCAAACCGCTATAAATTTTGATATACAATGCTAAAAAGTGAAATTCTAATACAACTATTATGAGTTTGTTAGGCTTTGAAAGTTGACTTAATTACAAGGCTTGCATTCCCTAAAAAAGATTGTATAATAGGCAACCTTAACTAAAGGCGATTGGCTCAATTGGTAGAGCATCGGTTTCCAAAACCGAGGGTTGGGGGTTCGAGTCCCTCATCGCCTGCCACACTTAAAATACTGTCTGAGCTTTAAAAAGCACCTTTCTTTCACCTATACAATTAGACGGCTAGTATTATCCGTCTGCGTCGTAAGGCAAGTCAATTATGAGCAATCTACGAGATAATTTAAAAGACAAGTTATCTGACGCGAAGCGGGGCGCTCATAAAACGTTAGATGGTAAACTGCCAACTAACACCGTGAATAAAGCCAGTGCAGTGGAAGTTGCAAAGACCCGTTCGCCGAAAGATATGGCACTATGGACGCTTGCATTTATAGCATTAATCAGCGCAACTCTAGTTATTTATAAACTGCCTGGTATTTGGCAGCCTGCTAATGACATTTGGGTGCGGGTCGGTATAACGGCATCATTAATTGTATTCGCGTTTATCTGCCTAGCTTTGACTAACCAAGGTCGTAGTTTTAAGGTCTTATTAAAAGATGCAAGTATAGAATTACGCCGTGTTACGTGGCCAACTAAAAGTGAAACTATCCAATATACGTGGCAGACTTTACTTGTTATTGGCATAGTTGCCGTTATCGTTTGGTTATTAGATAACTTCTTTAATTGGCTGGTTGGTATTTTTATTGGCTAAATTAATTTAGACAGATGTATTACAAGTTATATCGTCAATAGGTATACAGCTAACATTAAATAGCAAATATAAACACACATTTTTGGCTGAGCTTATAAATAAACTTAAGTTACTCGGCTTGTTTTTATTCAGCAACGTCTGATTAACGTCAATGGAGAACTTTATGCGCTGGTATATCGTCCAAGCATTTTCAGGATATGAAAAGCAAGTCCAACGCTATTTGACGGATCGTATTAATCGTAGTGAGTTCGCTGATAAATTCGGTGAGGTATTAGTGCCTACCGAAGAAGTCGTTGAAATGAAAGACGGCAAAAAGCGTAAAAGTGAGCGCAAGTTCTTTCCAGGCTATGTATTAGTAGAAATGGAAATGAATGATGATACTTGGCATATTGTCAATGATTGTCCTCGCATAACTGGTTTTATCGGGGGTACACCTGAGAATCCAGCGCCAATCACTAAGGTTGAAGCGGATCGTATATTAAACCGCTTGAAGCAAACTGAAGAAGCACCGCGTCCGAAAACATTATTCGAGCCAGGTGAAGAAGTTCTGGTCATTGATGGTCCATTCACAGACTTCAAAGGTTTGGTAGAAAAAGTAGATTACGAAAAATCCAAATTACAGTTAACAGTAAACGTATTTAACAGACCAACTCAGGTCGAATTAGAGTTTAGTAAAGTTGAAAAAATAAGCTAATTTGCTAAAAGCATTCAACTAAACTAAATATAATACCCACCGGGGAGCTGAAAGCTTAGCGTTGATATTTTAATTCTGTAAATCTTTAGAACTTTAAAATAGCTTCGATAAGTAATAAGCGTTATCACCCGTAAAGGAGAAAACTCATGGCTAAGAAGATTGATGGTTACATCAAACTACAAGTGCCTGCTGGTAAAGCAAATCCTTCACCACCGATTGGTCCTGCACTGGGTCAAAAAGGTGTGAACATCATGGCATTTTGTAAAGAGTTCAATGCAGCGACAGCTAGCATGGAACCAGGTTTACCGATTCCTACAGAGATTACAGTTTACGCCGATAAATCTTTCACTTTTATCATGAAGTCACCACCTGCTGCATTCTTGCTGCGTAAAGCTGCTGGTATTGCCAAAGGTTCTGGTGTTCCAAACATGACCAAAGTAGGTAAAGTAACTCGCGCACAGCTTGAAGAAATTGTTCAAACTAAGAATGCTGATTTAACTGCCGCCGATATGGATGCTGCTGTACGTACTATTGCTGGTACTGCGCGTTCAATGGGTATCGAAGTGGAGGGTGTGTAAATGAGTAAGCTTACAAAACGTCAAAAACAAATCGCTGAGCGTGTTGAAAACGAAAAGTTATACACACTTGAAGAAGCGGTGACAATTTTAAATGAATTACCACCTTTGAAGTTTAAAGAGTCTGTAGATATTGCTATCAACTTAGGCGTAGATCCACGTAAATCTGATCAAGTTGTACGCGGTGCTACTAACTTACCTGCGGGTACTGGTAAAACTAAGCGTGTCGCTGTGTTTGCTCAGGGTGCTGCTGCAGAAGCTGCAAAAGAAGCTGGTGCGGACGTAGTTGGTATGGAAGATCTTGCAGAACAAGTTAAATCAGGCAATCTAGACTTTGATGTTGTTATTGCTGCGCCTGACGCAATGCGTGTGGTTGGTCAATTAGGTACAATTTTAGGTCCACGTGGCTTAATGCCTAACCCTAAAGTTGGAACTGTAACCCCTAATGTTGCAGAAGCCGTCACCAATGCTAAAGCAGGTCAGGCAACTTACCGTGTTGATAAAGCGGGTATTATCCATACCACTATCGGTCAGGTTGGTTTCACTGTTGATCAGATTGAACAAAACGTTAAAGCGTTGTTGTCTGATATTCGCCGTGCTAAACCAGCTACCTCTAAAGGTATATTTATTAAGAAGATTACGTTATCAAGCACTATGGGTCCTGGTATCACCTTAGATCCAGTACCATACCGTTTGATTAAATAAGTATTCTTCATAGTCACTAATTTAAGTAAGTTTTTTAGAGTACTAATTCAATTTACTTTATAAAGGTTACTTGATAGGTTTACTCTATAAAGATTGTTCAAAAAATTACTAACAAAATTTTAAAATTAGGTCAGCTTAGCCAAAGCTATGCTGTCTAAGACCGTAGGTAGGTTGTTCAATAGAATTCTTAATAATTATTGAACGCTGTTAATTGATATTTATGCTGTGTATTTATTGTACAGCTAGATATTGGCCTACGCAGACGGTGACCAATATTGATTGAAAATGGAAATTTAGAGGGTACTAACCTCTAGTTTCTCTTCATTCTGATAAAGGTGCCGTATTCGCGTTATTTAAGCGCTTATGTATAATTAAGCTTACTTAAATAACAGAAACGTCAATTCAGTATCGCTTGTCGATATTGATGAGATTAAGGAGTCAACTCATGGCATTAACGCTAGAACAGAAACAAAAAGTTGTGGCTGAAGTGTCTGAAGTTGCTGCAAATGCTTATTCAGCAGTTGCTGCCGATTATCATGGACTTGAAGTATCTCAGTTAACTGAGTTACGTAACCAAGCTCGTGAGAAAGGCGTTGTACTTAAAGTTGTTAAAAATACGCTTGCTAAGCGTGCTTTTGAAGGTACAGATTTTGAGTGCATGTCAGATAAGATGGTCGGCCCATTGTTACTGGCTTTTTCTACTGAAGATTTAGGTTCTGCTGCTCGTGTTATTAACGAGTTTGCAAAAGAAAATGACGCTTTAGAAGCTAAGCTTGTATCAGTCGGTGGCGAATTGTTTGGTCCTGAGGAGCTTGAGCGCGTAGCTAAGCTTCCAACACGTGACGAAGCACTATCTATTTTGATGGCAACGATGAAAGCACCAGTAACCAAACTTGCTCAAACTTTGAACGAAGTTCCAAGCAAATTTGTACGCACTGTTGCAGCAGTAAAAGACGCAAAAGAAGCCGCTTAGCTTATATTAGTAAGTTAATAAGCTGTTTTCGGTCCACACAATTTGATGATTATCGCTTATATGTGTAACACATATTGTTACGACCATAATTAATCAATTTAAATTTATCAGAAACTGGAGAAATCCCATGGCACTATCTAAAGATGACGTGTTAAACGCAATCGCTGAAATGTCAGTAATGGATATCGTTGAGCTAATTAACGATATGGAAGAGAAATTTGGCGTAACTGCTGCTGCCGCTGTTGCTGCTGCACCAGCTGCTGCTGCTGAAGGTGGCGCTGCTGCTGCTGAAAAAGACGAGTTCGATGTAGTATTAGCAAGCTTTGGTGAGAAGAAAGTTGCTGTTATTAAAGCAGTTCGTGAAGCTACTGGCCTTGGTCTTAAAGAAGCTAAAGAACTAGTTGAAGGCGCTCCTGCTCCAATTAAAGAAGGCGCTAACAAAGTTGAAGCTGAAGAGCTTAAGAAAAAGCTTGAAGAAGCGGGTGCTTCTGTAGAACTTAAATAATAGATTTTAATCTATATTAAAGTTTGATTGAATAGGCTAATGGTCTAGTCAATCATAAAGCCAACAATGTGATAAGCATTGTTGGCTTTTTAGTTGTGCATGACTTTTAGAAGGAATGAATTATATTGCAAAGCAATTATTAATGATGTATAATTCCGCACTTGACCTTTTGTATTAGCCTAAATGGTTGGCAAGCGTCACGCTAATTTTTATATCTATATCTGCTTAACAAACGTTTAGCGATTAATACAGACTAAGGGACAGACAATTTGTATGTTTATGACATCTTTAGCTTCTATCCTTTTAACTTAACCTAGGTACGTCTGTACTTGGGATTTTTTTGCATCTATTGTATGTATCTTAAACCCTAAATTATGAATATAACTCCCTGATTTTACTTATAAATCAGACATCACTCTTAGCTATAAATTTTTTGTAATGGGTTTGGCAGCGTTGACACTTATATAACAAGTATGAACGTTATGATAGTAATGTACAACAGACATTTATCACAGGTCAATCCCACTGTTTCAATTTGATGATTGCGGTCCAAACTATTGATTTGATAAATCATTTCATAGTAATAGCTTGAACCCAATCGTATTTATTCTACTGTCTACTGTAAGGACTCTCGATGGCATATTCCTATACTGAAAAAAAACGTATTCGCAAAAGTTTTGCCGAGTTGCCACATGTCATGGATATTCCCTATCTATTGGCAATTCAAGTGGATTCCTATGAGCAATTTTTGCAGGAAAATAAAAAGCCAAAAGTGCGCGAAAATACAGGTTTACAAGCTGCATTTTCATCTATTTTCCCAATCGAAAGTAATTCTAACAACGCAGAACTACAATTTGTTGAATACTATCTAGGTGCCCCTGAGTTTGATGAGCGTGAGTGTATTTCTCGCGGCTCTACTTTTGCAGCACCTCTACGTGTAAAAATCCGTTTGGTTATTAAAGATAAAGATAGCAAAGACAAAAACAGTAAAGCGGCTATTAAAGACATTCGCGAACAAAATGTATACATGGGTGAAATCCCATTAATGACCAATAACGGTACTTTTATCATTAACGGTACTGAGCGTGTCATTGTATCTCAGCTACATCGTTCACCTGGTGTGTTCTTCGATCATGATAAAGGTAAATCACATTCAAGTGGTAAGGTGTTATATAACGCTCGTATCATTCCTTATCGTGGGTCTTGGTTAGACTTTGAATTTGACGCAAAAGACTTAGTATTCGCTCGTATTGACCGTCGCCGTAAGTTGTTGGGTACGATTATTCTTCGTGCTCTTGGCATGGAAACTAATGAGATCTTAGATACTTTCTTTGATAAAGTTTCTGTTTATAAAGGTGAAGAGCAGTTCGAAATTGATTTAGTGCCAGATCGTCTGCGTGGCGAAATGGCGCAATTTGATATTGTGTCGCCAGATGGTGAGGTATTGGTTGAGCAAGGTAAGCGCATCAACGCGCGCCGCATTCGCCAAATTGAAAAATCAGGCATGGAAAAGTTAGCGGTACCTGATGAGTATCTGTACGAACGCGTACTCGCTGAAGATATTGTTGTTAATGACGAGGTTATTGCTAAAGCCAATACGTTAATTGATCATGAATTATTGGTTAAATTAAGTGGTTTTGAAGCCAGTGATTCAATCAAAGAATTTAAGATTCTATTCACTAATGATATCGACCATGGAACCTACATCGCTGATACGCTTCGTGCAGATACGACAGGAAGTCGTGAAGAAGCGCTTATCGAAATCTATAAAGTGATGCGCCCAGGCGAGCCACCAACCATCGATACTGCTGAAAAATTATTTGAAAGCATGTTCTTTAATGCAGATCGTTATGATTTATCTAACGTTGGCCGCATGAAGTTTAACCGCCGTTTGGGTCGTGATTTTGAAAACACAGATGATTCAGATGTTAAACGTGAGCAAAGCGTTCTGACTAAAGAAGACATCATCGATGTTTTGAAAGAGCTTATTAATATTCGTAACGGTATTGGTGAAGTCGATGATATCGACCATTTAGGTAACCGCCGCATTCGTTCTGTGGGCGAAATGGCTGAAAACCAATTCCGTGTGGGTTTAGTACGTGTTGAACGTGCCGTCAAAGAGCGTTTAAGCTCAGCTGAGTCTGACAACTTGTCACCACAAGACTTAATTAACTCCAAACCTGTAGCAGCTGCGGTTAAAGAATTCTTTGGCTCGAGTCAGTTATCGCAGTTTATGGATCAAAATAACCCGTTATCAGAAGTGACGCACAAACGCCGTATTTCGGCTTTAGGCCCAGGCGGTTTAACCCGTGAGCGTGCAGGCTTTGAGGTTCGAGATGTTCACAATACTCACTACGGTCGTGTGTGCCCAATCGAAACACCAGAAGGTCCAAATATTGGTTTGATTAACTCGTTAGCGACATTCGCTAAGACCAACGAGTTTGGTTTCTTAGAAACGCCTTATCGTAAGGTTGTAGATGGTAAAGTAACCGACGACATCGAATATTTATCTGCAATTGAAGAAGCAGGTACGGTTATTGCACAGGCAGACTCTGAGCTTGATGACAATGGTGAGCTTGCCGAAGATATGGTCATGGTACGTAGTGGCGGTGAATCAGTTCGTATGCCAAGTGATAAAGTGACGCATATGGACGTATCACCAAGTCAAGTAGTGTCAGTTGCTGCAAGTTTGATTCCATTTCTTGAGCACGATGATGCTAACCGTGCATTGATGGGTTCAAACATGCAACGCCAAGCGGTACCTACTTTACGTGCTGATAAGCCATTAGTCGGTACTGGTATGGAGCGTCATGTTGCCCGTGATTCGGGTGTATGTGTGATTGCCAAACGTGGTGGTGTTATTGAAGACGTTGATGCATCACGTATCGTTGTGCGTGTGAATGAAGACGAAATCCAAGCGGGTGAAGCGGGTATTGATATTTATAACCTAATCAAATACACACGTTCTAACCAGAATACATGTATTAACCAGCGTATCATTGTAAACCAAGGTGATGAAATTGCAGGTGGTGATATTTTAGCCGATGGTCCGTCAACGGATTTAGGCGAGTTGGCATTAGGTCAGAACATGCGTGTGGCGTTTATGCCATGGAATGGTTATAACTTCGAGGATTCGATTTTATTATCTGAACGTGTGGTCAAAGAAGACCGTTTCACAACTGTTCACATTCAAGAATTAACCTGTGTGGCGCGTGATACTAAGCTTGGTACTGAAGAAATTACTGCTGATATTCCAAACGTTGGCGAAGCTGCCTTATCTAGTTTAGATGAGTCTGGTATCGTCTATATCGGTGCCGAAGTTGATGCGGGTGATATCCTAGTGGGTAAAGTAACCCCAAAAGGTGAAACCCAGCTTACGCCAGAAGAGAAACTACTGAGAGCTATTTTTGGTGAGAAAGCGGCAGATGTGAAAGATACCTCTTTACGTGTGCCAACGTCCACCAAAGGTACCGTCATTGACGTGCAAGTCTTTACGCGCGATGGCGTTGATAAAGACGAGCGTGCCAAAGCGATTGAGAAGTCACAACTTGATAATTATCGTAAGGATTTAAAAGAAGAATTACGTATTTTTGAAGAAGCTGCGCGTAGTCGTATTGTCAATTTGTTAGATAATCAGTCTATCAGTGGTGGTGCTGGTCTAAAATCTGGTACTAATTTGTCTACTAAAGAGTTGTCAGACATGACGCTTGAGACTTTGCTTGATATACAGCCAGTAGAAGAAGAAATTGCTGAACGTATGACTCAAATCCAAGAGTTCTTGGTTGATAAGCAAAAAGACATCGATACTAAGTTTGCTGAGAAAAAGCGTAAGCTAACAGCAGGTGATGATCTACAGCATGGTGTTCAAAAAATCGTTAAAGTATATCTGGCAGTTAAGCGCCGTATCCAGCCTGGTGATAAAATGGCTGGTCGTCATGGTAACAAGGGTGTTGTGTCTCGTATTATGCCAGTTGAAGACATGCCTTACGATGAAAATGGTAACCCAGTTGATATCGTATTGAACCCGCTGGGTGTCCCATCGCGTATGAACATCGGTCAGGTACTTGAGACTCACTTGGGTATGGCGGCTAAAGGTCTTGGTGATAAGATAAATGGCATGGTAAAGGCTCAAGCAGCGGTTGCTGAACTACGTGATTTCTTAGATAAGATTTATAATAAAGTAGGCGGCGAGCAGGTTGATCTTGACAGCTTGACTGACGATGATGTTATGGCGCTTGCACAAAACTTACGCGGCGGTGTACCTATGGGTACCGCTGTATTTGATGGCGCTCGTGAAGTTCAAATTGATGAGCTGCTAGAGCTTGCAGGCTATTCAAAATCTGGTCAGCAAACTTTATATGATGGTCGCACAGGGGTTAAGTTTGACCGCCCTGTCACCGTTGGCTATATGTATATGTTGAAACTTAATCACTTAGTTGACGATAAGATGCATGCCCGTTCTACCGGCTCTTACTCTTTAGTAACCCAGCAGCCCCTAGGTGGTAAAGCTCAATTTGGTGGTCAGCGCTTCGGAGAGATGGAAGTGTGGGCGCTAGAAGCTTACGGCGCAACCTATACGTTGCAAGAGATGCTAACAGTGAAATCGGATGATGTTGAAGGTCGTACACGTATGTATAAGAACATCGTTGATGGTGAGCAGTACATGGATCCAGGTATGCCTGAATCGTTCAACGTACTGACCAAAGAGATTAAGTCCCTGGGTATCAATATTGAGTTAAAAGAAAGTAACTAAAACCTTACTTTAAACCTTTAGCTCAATCAGATTCATTGCCTTCAAATGGTAGTTGGTGTCAGTAAATATACAAATACATATGACCCAACTATCATGAACACTTATAACGGAGAAGCAACTTGAAAGATTTACTCGATATTATGAAAAGCCCTGCCGACAATGGCAAACGTGAATTTGATAGCATTCAAATATCATTGGCTGCTCCTGAGACTGTCAAATCATGGTCACATGGTGAAGTTAAAAAGCCTGAAACCATCAACTATCGTACCTTCAAACCTGAGCGCGACGGTTTGTTCTGTGCTAAAATTTTTGGCCCTGTAAAGGATTTCGAATGTTTATGTGGTAAATACAAGCGTCGTAAATTCCAAGGTGTCATTTGTGAAAAATGTGGCGTAGAAGTAACGACTGCCAAAGTACGTCGAGATCGTATGGGTCACATTGATTTAGCCAGCCCAGTTGCGCACATTTGGTTCTTAAAATCTTTACCAAGCCGTATTGGTTTGTTACTTGATATGACCTTGCGTGATATCGAGCGTGTATTGTATTTTGAAAGCTATGTCGTGACTGAACCTGGTATGACTTCTCTAGAGAAGTACCAATTACTAGATGATGAAGACTATTACAAAGCCCTAGAAGAATTTGGTGATGAATTTACCGCCAAAATGGGCGCAGAAGCGGTTCAAGATTTATTAAAAGATATCGATATTGATTTAGAAATTGATGATCTACGCGAAGAAATCCCAAATACGGGTTCTGAGACGAAGCTTAAAAAGATGTCTAAGCGCTTAAAATTATTAGAAGCTTTCCGTGATTCTAATAATAAGCCTGAGTGGATGGTAATGAGTATCTTACCGGTACTTCCACCAGATTTACGTCCTCTAGTTCCTCTAGAAGGTGGCCGTTTTGCGACCTCAGATCTAAATGATTTATATCGCCGCGTTATTAACCGTAACAACCGTTTAAAGCGTCTCTTAGAGCTCAATGCGCCTGACATTATCGTACGTAACGAAAAACGTATGCTACAAGAGTCAGTTGATGCGCTATTAGATAACGGTCGTCGTGGCCGTGCTATCACAGGTAGTAATAAGCGTCCGTTGAAGTCACTTGCCGATATGATAAAAGGTAAGCAAGGTCGTTTCCGCCAAAACTTATTGGGTAAACGTGTTGACTACTCTGGCCGTTCGGTGATTGTTGTTGGTCCAACGCTACGTTTACATCAGTGTGGTTTACCTAAGAAAATGGCCCTTGAGTTATTTAAGCCATTTACTTACTCAAAATTGTTATCACACGGTATGGCGACAACCATCAAACAAGCTAAGAAGATGGTAGAGCGCGAAGAGCCGCAAGTTTGGGATATGCTGGCCATGGTTATTCGTGAGCATCCAGTTATGCTAAACCGTGCTCCAACACTGCACAGACTTGGTCTTCAGGCGTTTGAACCGGTATTGATTGAAGGTAAGGCCATTCAGCTTCACCCGCTAGTTTGTACCGCATTTAACGCCGACTTTGATGGTGACCAAATGGCGGTTCATGTACCATTAACACTTGAAGCCCAGCTTGAGTGTCGTACGCTGATGATGTCGACGAATAACATTTTATCACCTGCTAACGGTGATCCTATTATCGTTCCGTCACAAGACGTGGTCTTAGGTCTTTACTATATTAGTCGTTCGTCTATTAATGCTAAAGGCGAGGGCATGATATTTGCCACCGTTAACGAAGCATTGCGTGCCATTGGTTCAAATGATCTACACGTTAACGCTAAAATTAAAGTACGTGTTACTGAGACGGTAATTGATGATGACGGTAACGAGACTGAAACCACGTCACTTAAAGACACGGTTGCAGGTCGTCTTTTAATTTGGAACATCATGCCTAAAGGTATGAAGTTTGAAGAGTGTAATGTTGAGATGACCAAGAAAAACATCTCTAAACTGATGAACTCTTGCTATCGTACTCGCGGCGTAAAAAACAGTGTAATTTTCGCTGACCAATTGATGTACCTAGGTTTTGCACAAGCAACACTATCTGGTGTATCAATCGGTATCGAAGATATGGTTATTCCGCCTAAGAAGAAGGAATTAATCGACGCAGCAGATGCTGAAGTTCGTGAAATTGAACAACAGTTCGAGCAAGGTTTTGTTACCGCAGGTGAGCGTTATAACAAAGTCGTCGATATCTGGTCGCGTACCAATGATAAGGTTGCTAAAGCGATGATGGACAACCTAGCTACTGACAAAGTTATCAATGCCGAAGGTGATGAGGAAGAGCAAAAATCTTTCAACTCCATCTTCATCATGTCAGACTCTGGTGCTCGTGGTAGTGCGGCACAGATTCGTCAGTTAGCCGGTATGCGTGGTTTGATGGCTAAGCCGGATGGGTCAATCATTGAGACACCTATTAAAGCCAACTTCCGTGAAGGTCTGTCAGTACTACAGTACTTTATTTCGACTCACGGTGCTCGTAAAGGTTTGGCCGATACCGCGCTTAAGACAGCAAACTCAGGTTACTTAACGCGTCGTCTGGTTGACGTGGCGCAAGATTTAGTAATTACTGGTGATGACTGTGGTACAGATAAAGGCGTACGTATGACGCCACATATCCAAGGCGGCGAAATCATTGAGAAACTAGGCGATCGTGTATTAGGTCGTGTCGTAGCTCAGGATGTGGTTAGCCGTGATTATGAAGTACTATTAGCAGCAGGTACGCTTATCGATGAGCATGGCGTTCAAGTTATTGATGGTAATGGTATCGATGTGGTATGGGTACGCTCTGTTATTACTTGTGATGTACCCCATGGCGTTTGTGCTCAGTGTTATGGCCGTGACCTTGCACGTGGTCACAAAGTGAATATTGGTGAGTCTGTGGGTGTCATGGCAGCGCAATCAATTGGTGAGCCAGGTACTCAGTTAACCATGCGTACGTTCCACGTTGGTGGAGCAGCAAGCTCGACATCTGTTGATAATAGTGTTTCTGTAAGAAACTCAGGTTCTGTTCGTTTCCATAACATGAAAACAGTTGAACATGCTGATGGTCACCTCGTTATTGTTTCTCGTTCAGCTGAAATTGGTGTTGCTGATGACGTAGGTCGTGAACGCGAGCGTTATAAAGTCCCTTACGGTTCAAGCGTATTAGTTAAAGATGGCGACGATGTTGAAAGTGGGCAGTCAATCGCTAAATGGGATCCACATACGCATCCGATTATCACTGAATTCGCTGGTAAAGCACGCTTTAGTGACATTATTGATGGGTCAACGGCTACCGTCAAAATCGATGATGCTACTGGTATGAGCTCGTTTGAAATTCTTGGTGCTAAAGATCGTCCGTCTAATGCTAAAGATTTACGTCCAGCAATTATTCTAGATACCACCGAAGGAAAAGAAGTGGTTTACTTCTTACCTTCTGAAACGATTATTCGTGTGTCTGATGGCGAAGATGTGACTGCCGGTTCTGTACTAGGCCGTGTACCTCAAGCGACGTCTGGTACTAAAGATATTACAGGTGGTCTGCCACGTGTTGCTGACTTGTTTGAAGCACGTCGTCCTAAAGATCATGCCATCATGGCAGAGATGTCAGGTGTAGTGAGCTTCGGTACGGCGACTAAAGGTAAGAACCGCTTTATTATCACCAATGAAGATGGTGAGGCTCATGAAGAGTTGATTCCTAAATGGCGTCAGATTAACGTCTTTGAAAACGAGACGGTTGAGCGTGGTGAAGTCATTGCAGATGGTCCATTAAATCCGCATGACATCTTACGTCTGCAAGGTGAAACGGCACTGGCTAACTATATTGTTGATGAAGTACAAGATGTATATCGTCTGCAAGGGGTTAAGATCAACGATAAGCACATCGAAGTTATTATCCGTCAGATGTTGCGTAAAGTTGAGATTACCGATGCAGGTGATTCTAGCTACTTTAAAGGCGATCAGGTCGAATATGCTGATGTGAAAGCCACAAATGAGAAGCTACTTGCTGAAGATAAGTTCCCAGTTAAATTCCAGCGTCAACTATTGGGTATTACTAAAGCAAGCTTAGCGACTGAAAGCTTTATCTCAGCGGCATCGTTCCAAGAAACAACCCGTGTCTTAACTGCTGCTGCTGTTGAAGGTAAGGTTGATGAGTTACGCGGCTTGAAAGAAAACGTCGTTGTTGGACGCCTGATTCCAGCGGGTACTGGTCTTGCTTATCATGCAGCACGCAAAAAAGCCAAAGAAGGCCAGCCTGCTTATGATGTTGAAAGTGCATTAGATGCTGCATTCGATATAGAAGCGACCAATCCTTCTCAAGACTTCAAGAGCTTTGATGAAGCCTTCGCTCAAGAGTTAAGTCAAGATAAATAATTATATCGGTTCAGCTTATAAATTTATTTTGTAATAGAAAAGCCAGCGTAATGCTGGCTTTTTTTATGGTACATTAATGGCATAAGGTGAGTTCTATAGTCAAAGAACTTTTAAGTAGTCACAAGGCAACTGAGTGCAATTACTACTAGGGTAGACTTAACGAGGTTAACACCGTGACTCTTTATAAGTTCGCCGACTATATATTAAAACTATACTCAGCGAATTATTAAATGGCTAGAATTATAAAACGAAAAAATGAGGACATGGTATGGCAGATAAGGGTAGAGTCGCTCGTTATCAAGCAGATCGAACCAATCAGAAATTTTATTTTTGCCGAATTGCATGCAAACAAGCTGGAGAAACAGCGGACAAACAGCATTATCAAGCGCATTGCGAAACGGCTATTTTTCATTTACAAGGCGCATTATTGGCTTTATTACAAGAGTTGGCTCATTTTTATAATCTAGACACTAGCCATCCTACGGTTGAGTATATAGAGAATGAACTTGCGAAAAAAACGCTTGTTTCACCAGAATTAAAACGTATAAAGATATCTTTAGAGACGGGCGTACTTGCAAATATAAATAAAGCGTTTGAACGATGTCAGTACGCGCCAGAGCCAGATAGTAAAAGTATGGAGACCACCAACCGTGATCTTATTGTTAATGTTGTCACGTTATCTAATCAATGGCTACCAGATGAACAAACGATCCGAGAATGGCGTGGTCAATTTATGACACTCGTTGATGAGATGCGCGGAGGAATGATAGAGTATTAATAAGACTTTTCTAACAACTATCAACGTTATTAAGTCTGTCATATACATGAATTGAATTACAGACCTTTTAATTATGAACTCAGTATCACGCCTATAATCTTAATGACGTGAGATTAAGATTATAGGCTTAAAGAGACTTTAAAGTTTAGACATTAGAGTTGTTATATTGGAGTTATGATATTTGAGTGAAAATAATAGAAGTGATAACATTTTTTAGTCAAAGTTTAAGACTTCGCTTCACCTTCACGGCGCTGTTTGAGTTCTGATTTTGGTATCCAAGCCCAAGTCATTTCTACTGTGATTGGATCGCGTTCACTGCTTGACTCGCGATCATCAATAACACAGGGAATGACCATCTCTCCTTTATGGTTGTCTAAAATATACTGACGTTGCTCATCGGTTAACGTCGAAATGGCAGCAATTTGTCCTTTTTGTAAGGGGCGATAGAAGTTGACTTCATAAGACTTGACCAATAATATGCGATCAGAAGGTAGATTGATACCTAAAATAAAGCCTGTGGCGGTTTCTGCTAAGAGCGTCACTGCCACTGCATGCACAGAGCCGATGTGATTTTGAACGTGTTTATCATTATCTAGGCTCACCACAAGTTTATTAGGCGTCACACTTTCATAAACAATGCCAGTTGTACCGACATACGGTACAATGCGACTAAATGCCTGAGTTAATACGAACGATTGCGCAGATTTAGGCAATACGTGCACCGCTTTTAATATGGTGGTAAATGGATTGTGAACGTTGGGAACGGAAGATTCAGCATCATTATTATGGTTAGATAACTTTGATAAATCTATGGGACTGATCTGAGAGACGGTAGAAAGAGCATTTTGAGCAACTTTGGTAACCTGATTAATTATCTGTCCTAAATGGCTCATATATATCCTTAAATGTGTAAAATCATAGATTTAGTAAATAATGAGACATTATATCACCGTCAGTAGAATAAGTGAGTGACGCGCGTACGCACAGATTGATTATCTTATACATAGTTTGATTTAAAAACTCTTGTGAACACTAGTATAAAGTAGCTTAAGCGATACTTATAGACAGATAAAAATGTGATGTTAGATCCACAATAGTTGTTATATATTAGAATAAGACCTTTATGACACAGCCTAACCAACCGACTAATATAATTTTTACTGGCGTAGCTGGTACTGGTAAAACGCATCGTTTGTTACAGATTCAGCAACGCTATGACCAAGTTATAGACCATTCATGGGACGACTGGCGGTTGCAGCAGGTTAAGTCTTATAGCTGGTGTGATGTGGTGTGTGCGGTACTATTATTAGAAAATCGTATGATGACCGTCCCTGAAATAATGCGTCATGCATTGATTAGAGACAAAGCCCAAGCCAATGAGCGACATGATAATATTAATCAAACGTTATGGGTTCAGTTGAATCAGCATGCGCATCCAGAGTCCACGACGGTTAACTCAAGCAAACGCTCTGCTAATTACTACTTTGATAAAACCGAATCAAGTCAATGGTATCTACTAGATGAGATGACACCTATTCTTCAAAGTCGCTTAGAAGAACTCATCTCTCTTTATAACTCTGATGCGATCAAGCACCATATTCAAGATCATGTTGTTAGTCGCAGTTGTTTGGTGAGCTTTCATCAATCTTATGGATACGATGAGTTTGTAGAAGGGATACGACCTAGAATTAATCCTCAAACAGGTCAAATGCAGTACACTGTACAGGACGGTGCTTTTTTAGCATTATGTGCCAAAGCTCAAGCCGATCCACAAAATCGCTATGCGATGCTGATTGATGAGATTAATCGTGCGAATACGGCACAAGTGTTCGGTGAACTCATGAGCGTTATTGAACCTAGCAAACGTGCCGGCAGCGATACGCCAATGAGTGTGCGTCTAGCGTATTCGGGGCGTCAATTCACGGTACCTAGTAACGTGGATATATATGCAACAATGAATACCCAAGATATGTCTTTAGCAACCTTAGATATGGCGTTTCGTCGTCGTTTTGATTTTATAGAATGTGCGCCAGATAATAGCGTTGTTGGCGAGGTAGCAGATCAGTGGGGACAGGAAGTTGATTTAGCTAAAATGATGCAGGCTATCAATCAGCGATTAGCCTCTTTGATTGGTGTAGAGGCACAATTAGGTCAGTCTTATTTTATGAATATTAATGATGTACAGGGCTTAGCTACGCGGCTATATCGCCAAATCATTCCACAAATTATGCAGCATCTGAACCAGTCTGTCGCTGCGCATCAAATTCACGAGGTTCTCGGGCAGATATTATACGGTTACGAGTACACTCCTGTTGAGCAAAATAAACCACCAAGCTTATTTGAGTCAAATGATGAGTTGGCAACCTCTAGAATACAGTTAGCTGTAGAATTTGAAGATATAGCAAATAAAGAGGTATCTAGAACCCAAGAAGACGTTAACAACAAGGATAGTGAGGTGCGCACAAAAAAGGCTTCACCCTACTTGATGGCGAATACATATACACGGTTTTACGAGTCTAGTTAGTTTTAGTAACTTGAACTTAGCTTATGATTTAAGTTTATAAATCAAGCTTATGAACCTAGCTAAACCGCTATTGTAAATACACTTCTATATTTCCACTTTATTTATAAAGGTATATAGATAGTATTCAATGGTATTGCACGTTATTTAGCGCTATTTGACGCGAAACCAAGCTCTGTCAAAGGAATACAAAAGTAGTGTCCCAGCATCAAACAAATCAATAGTCTGATCCAGCGACGGCGAATTTAATAAGCTGTTTAGAGCATCAACACTTAAGTATTCATGATTTTCTATTACCTGAAGATTTTAATTATCTTATCGAAGAAGATTTGCCATGCTTTAATATTCAGGTTAAGCGCGGCCAGGTAGTTTTAAGGGTCAGTCATTATTTGGCTTCAATTGTACTACCTAGCGGTACTGTTTTAGAAATCCTACCTAAAATCAGTGATATAAAAACGAATACAGGGACTCAATCAAATGTAAGCACTGAGAACCTAGCAGCCGTTCGAGAATCCAGAGCTTGGGTAGCGCAGATGCTAAAAGATATCGCATCCGACGATCTTGACGCTTCGCTAAACTTAAAGTCGATATCCTCGGCATCGCTTGCCCAAACTTCGGTTAGTTCTAACCGCTATCCGAAGACGATCCTAGATAGCCTATCTATACCCGCTACTTTTAATAAAAGCTTCAATGCTAAAAATAAAAGATCAAATGCTAAAAATAAAAGATCAAATGCTAAAAATAAAAGCTCCAATGCTAATCACGAAGTGGCTAATAGTAATACTACACATGGCGATGAGCAGCCATGGCATATCGGCTTATTAAAAACGGCGGAGTTGTATATAGAAAAAGCGGCAAACTTTCTACCCAATCAGTATCAAACTCAAGTACAAAATAATCCGAAAGCGCAAGGCCGAATCAACCTAAAATCTCAACTAAGATTAAATTGGCACCGCCCGCATTATTTATATAGTGAACATTCTATATTTGAAACAGACGCCTTACTGCTTCAATTTCTGGCGACGGGCTGGCAGCAATTGCAAAGATTGCAAGGCGCCAATCCCTTAATAGATAAAATCTCACTACAAAGTAAACAATTAAACCAGTCTACTCATCAATTACAAAGCGAACCTAAACTCGCCAAACGGCTTTCGATACAATCAGCGACGTCAAAGGTTGTAAAACATCGCAATTTAAAACACGGCTCTTTAAAACATAGCGCTTTAAAACATAGCGCTTTAAAACATCAGGCTCTAAAACGTCACAATGTATTGCCACCAAAACAATGGCAGCCTACTTACAATAAGCTGCTTAAACAAGCGACGCAATGGCGTAGTCAATTTTCATCTAAACAATATCACGTACTACTAGATGCCATTGATTGGTGCTGGTGGATTCTAAATAATACCGCTAAGTCTAGGAGTGGTCATGGGGTAAGTGACACCGCGTATATGCCGCAGCCCACGTTAATGATAAATATGAATCACGCTTTTGAACGGTGGGTATTAGGTAAAGTTGCTAATGACGTTAAGAATAATATGCCAACGTCAGAATTAATTATTCAGCCAAGCTTCAATTGGCTGACCGACAATGCGGTTGCAGAATCTAATCAACGTTTGAGTTTAAAACCAACTCAGCATCTGCATACAAATACTCCTCCCAATAAAGACATTGAGTGTCAACACAGTGCTGTTATTCAAAAATTAATACCAGATGCTTGTATTATTGACGCCACGGGGAGTATAACTCACGTAATTGACATAAAATATAAAAAGCTTACGCGTGTGAATGAGATAAGCGGCAGTGATTGGCAGCAATTATGGACCTATCAGCAATATTTAAGATGTCAAAATGCATGGCTAATTTATCCTACTACGGGCGGATTAAAAAATAAGATAAAGGTCACTGCAAACTTATATCAAGATAAATTAAACGAAGATAACTCATACGAAGATAACTCATATAAAGATAACTCATATAAAGGTAACTGTTCAAAACAGAAAAATAGATGCGAAATGCATGTTATACCGTTCAAAGTTAAAGAGGGGAGGTTGGGCTAGTTGAATCCTCACGTATATGGACTACGGACAACTTATATAAGGTTCTGTGAATATTCAACCATTAGGACGATAACCTTGATAATAAGATTTTGCAAAATTTTATAACGATCTATATATTTATTTAAAAAAGGTGTTGACAGAATGTTCTATTAATCCTATTATATGCACCTCGATAGCGATGACGCTGATGATTTAAACATTTAACGTCTTGTATTCGAATAAAAAGTAAAGCATCGGAGTGTGGCGCAGTTTGGTAGCGCATCTGGTTTGGGACCAGAGGGTCGTAGGTTCGAATCCTATCACTCCGACCACTTTTTACTAGAGCCTTACAGGCTTTTTTTTATGCTTTAAATAAGACACTATTCGTTTATAGCCTATTTTATAGTTATAATGAATATGGTCAGTACTATGAGCGCCTGTAGCTCAGTTGGATAGAGCATCTGCCTTCTAAGCAGGTGGTCGCAGGTTCGAATCCTGCCAGGCGCACCATTTTTGCCTGATAACCTTATAAAGCAAGTAGCTATTGCATAAGTACTAAATAGACTATGTATCGCGCTTAACTTCTTTATAACATCAATACATCTATTATGGCGGATGTAGCTCAGTTGGTAGAGCCCCGGGTTGTGATCTCGGTTGTCGCGGGTTCAAGTCCCGTCATTCGCCCCATATTTTAAATAGTATTTATCCTATATTTATTGACTTTTTTATACTAATCTAGCCTATGCTACGATTGGTTTTTTTTGGTCTATTGTTTCGCAATATAAGTCTACATTAATGTATAGATAGTAACGATATAGCTATTAAAATACCGCTGACAATCTCTATAACCTCTATAATATTGTTAAATTTCAAACGCTCATATTAAATTCATTTATACAGCCCCTATATTAATCTCTGCTATTGGATAATAGATATCTGAGCTCCCCCACTGGTTCAATTTTTTATACACAACAAAAATATGATGAATTGCCATAAAAAGAGCCATAAAGCTTTCAACTTAGAATCACCTCTTTTAAACCTCTGTGTACCTGTTATCATTAATGGTATTATGAAATAGATTTTATGACGCAATTTATTAAATTTAAAGAAGATATGTAAGAGCTAATATTATGGCACGACCCTCCGTTACCGTAACTGCTACCAATACAAAATTAGCGAACAAACAGCCAAATGATTCTGCTGGTGAAAATTCTATGGATGCTAAAGCCCAAGGTGAAACCGAGCATGAAACAGACTCTGCGACCAAACAAACGCCTAGAAAGCCTAACACCAAAGAGCAGTTGATAGATTTGTATCGTACGGAGCCTTTAAAACTATATACGACAGCGAATAGTAAAGATCTTTTGGTTATTGCTGATGAGCGGGCAGCATTATATCGACGACAACAGCAGCGCAATGAGTTTTTTTACACCGCGCATACGTCGATTAGACCCACGTACATGGTTCAAATTTTAAAACCGCAATTTGATGAATATGAGCAGTATCAGATGGTACGTGTTCTAGACCAGCGCGGTATCTTAGACTTAGATAAGCTTGAGCTAACTTGGCAGCAAATCCATGTTGTGGATGATTTGATTGTAGATATCGTTCGACATATGCCCGCGCAAAAACCAGTCGGATGGCAACTTACATCCGCCAGTAAGAATCATTTAAAGCTGCCTACTGTTGGTCGTTTGCGAGATACTCTTACCATAGCTGATCAGGGCAGTTTGACCAGTTATGTAATGGGACATTTTGGGGTAATGAGCTATACGTATGATCGAGCTTATTATATTGGTCACGTTATGGGGTATTTATTTTGCTGTTATTATTTAGCCCATTTATCTATTGCATACGGCGTGACGCCATTGCCTGAGAAGACAGTAGCAGATTATGATTACGTCTCTTTAGAAACCCCAAAAATGGTTCGATTATTACAAGGTGTAGACGTGCACTGTAAGCGACGTATATATCAGTTGGCCGTACTATGCGCGCGGTTAAGCAGTTATAAGATTGATAAATATGCTGAAAAGCTATTAATTGCAGAAGTGAATGAGTTTGATAAAAAGCAGCAAATAACACATTTAGACATGCTATTAAATAATGGACTCATGCCTGATATGCCAGATATGATCGAAGACAAAATCTTCCCGGGTACTACTGGTGATAAATAAACCGCCAAAAGCTTCTAAAAATTAATCATTTTGTAGGATGAACAGATTATGATGGGCGTTCTATAAGGCACTTTACAACCTCTATTTTATAATACATGTTTTATGACTACCATTGTATATCGGCTATTTTATAACCGCTATTTTCATATTAATACATTTATCTTATAACTGCATAAGATCCAGTTAGATCCATAAAGAGCGCATTATGCCAGCATATCACTACAAAGCCCTAGACACTGCTGGAAAAATTAAGAAAGGGGTAATGCAAGGAGACTCCTCACGTCAAGTTCGCCAAGAGCTTAGAACGCAGTCACTATTGCCGATAGAAGTGGATGCGGTGCAGACAGTTACTAATGATAAAGTGCGTCATCAAAAAAAGCTTTCAGCGTATGAGCTTGCATTAGTAACTCGGCAGTTATCGGTTCTTTTAGCAGCTGCTATTCCCCTTGAAGAAGCGTTAGGATCAGTGGCGAAGCAATCAGAAAAGCCTCATGTGAAGTCTGTCATCTTGTCTGTTCGTTCTTTTGTGTTAGAAGGGTATGGGTTGGCTGAAGCATTGGAACGTGTGTCTAATTTTCCAACGCTATATGTCGCGACAGTAGCAGCTGGCGAGCGCTCAGGTCATTTGGATTTGATATTAAAGCAATTGGCCGAATACACCGAAAATCGTTTTGCCCTGCAAAATAAGATTAAAGTGGCTATGATTTATCCTTTAATATTAATGGTCATTTCACTTGTTGTGGTTATTGGGCTGATGAGCTTCGTAGTACCAAAGATTGTTAAAGTATTTGAACAATCTGAACAAGCACTGCCTTTGATTACGCAAGTGGTGATGGGGTTATCAAATACGATTACACAATGGTGGTGGCTTATCGCCATCGTCGGTGCCGTAGTAGCGTTATTGATACTTCGTTTTGCTAGAACTGAGACAGGGCAGCGGGGTATTGACAGGCTTGTACTAAAGCTACCAGTATTAGCACGGTTGACAAAAAGTCTTAATGCGGCTCGATTTGGCAGCACCTTATCTATTCTTGTGCGATCGGGTGTGCCTTTGATTGAAGCCTTGCAAATCAGCGCGGCTGTCACCACTAATACTTATATTACAGATACGATAAATCTGGCAGCTATAAAAGTGACAGAAGGCGCAAGTCTTTCGAGTCAATTAGAGAAGTCGCCTTATTTCCCTCCCATGATGATTCAAATGATTAAAAGTGGAGAAAATTCGGGAGAGCTTGAAAACATGTTAGGTCGGGCTGCGGATATGCAAGAAGCGGAGGCTACTAATTATATTAGCACTTTGCTGGCTCTGATTACCCCATTAATGCTAGTGTTTATGGGGGTAGTCGTCCTAATAATTGTTATGGCAGTTATGTTGCCTATCGTTAATATGAATGATTTGGCTTAAAGTATTAAGCTGGATGGGTTTAGCTTGATTGATTAGGATAGATTGGTTTAAGCAATTGGTTAAGCCTGAATGATTTGATAAAATTGGTTTGGCTTAAAAAAGACTTTAAATGACTTTATTTAATCAATAAATTATTATATTTAACTTTATTAACACTATATATATTCTACATATTAAATCTAATACATATTTTAAAGAAGACATTATGAAGCGAAGCAATCAATACATTTTACCCACCAAGTCTCAATCTGGCTTTACCCTTATTGAAATTATGGTCGTCATTGTTATCTTAGTTATCCTCGCGGGCATTGTTGTCCCTAGAGTCGTGGGCCAAAGTGATAAAGCACGTATAGGGACTACTAAAACCATATTAGCTACCGTATCGAACTCTTTGGATTCATATCGAGTGGATAACTCAAAATATCCGACGACTGCTCAAGGTTTGGAGGCGCTCATCACGCCGCCTGAAGATGCTAAGAATTATCCTGAAGGTGGGTACATTAAAGGTGACTATCCAACCGATGCTTGGGAAAATGATCTTCAATATGTCTCACCTGGTTCAGAAGGACGAGTTTATGATTTATTCTCGTTAGGGGCAGATGGTAAGCAAGGAGGGGAAGGGGTGAACGCGGACATTTATGCCAAGCCATAATGTTTATTGCCTTTAATCATATAACTGTTAACCCCTGTTTTAGGCCCCTTTATATCGATGGTAGTGGCTATGCGTTTTTGGTACATTATTGATGATTTATTGTTAATTAGTTATCGATAATTCCCTATTGCTTATGACATAGCAGGTGTATTCAATATAATCGATACCTGCTATTCGATAACTTCTAATCGGGACCTTTTTAATAAGGTTCACGTCATAGATATCCAAATTTAATAATTGCCTAAATACAATAATAGCCGTTTGTATAAATTCTAAGATAAGTTGATGTGATGAGAGATTTTAATAAGGTTTATCGCAAATCTGATAATAATAACTTTAATAGAGCATCAGACAATACAGATGCCGATAAATTCACGGTGAGTGATAATCGCCAGCTTGTAAAAAATCAAGGTACAGTATCGCGTTTACAGCGTACCGGTATTATCGCGTCCTGTGCTATTGCCTTATTTACAGCGCCTCATATTATCGATTCAACGCCTGCTCATGCTGCCAGCTTGGGCGATCTTTTTGGAAGTGATTCAGCACAATTTGCTCAAAGTGATTTTTTGAATGTGAAAGATGCCTTTGATGTGAGTGCAGTGCAGCAAGGTGATAAGGTTTTAGTTAATCTTAATATCACACCTGGACACTACGTATATAAAGACAAGCTTGCATTAAAGCTACCTGATGGTGTGACCGCATCTGCATTTAAGTTCTCACAGCCTTCAACGACCGTCGATGACCCTACGTTTGGCAAAGTTGCTGTATTTAAACAGCCTTTGGTGACTGCGACGGCCTCATTAACGAACAACACTTCCTCAGCTATAAAACAAAATATTACCTTGAAGTGGCAAGGCTGTGCGGATGCTGGGCTGTGTTATCCACCGCAAAACCAATCAGTAAAGATTAATTTAAAAGCTGCTGCACCTTCGAACCTGACATCAACTCCAGCATCAAACTCATCATCAATTCCAGCGTCAATTCCAGCATCGACCTCAGCGTCATCGTCGCAAACCTCCTCGACAACACTTGCTTCTGAGTCCACTAGTAACTCAAAATCAACTGCTCCAAGTTCAGCGTCTTCAAAGTCATCTTCTGCCACAGCGGCGTCTGCACAAACTGCAGCAGATAATAAGGCCCAAGCAAACTTAACTCAAAATACCGATATTGTAGCTAGCGACCCGATCAATAAGTCATCTATACCATACAATAGCGTTGGCATTGAAGATGACTCTGCTGTTAATGAGTCATCTGTTGATACTGCGCAAGGTGAAAATATTGATAGTCCTTATAATTTTGATAACAGTACAGCTGACACTATTTTAGGGGATACGAATAATACGAACGTTGCAAATAATATCACGACCAATTCAACGGTTGACGCTCAAAGCAACAACCAAAGTGCCAAGCTTTCAACAACAAATGAAGGATCATTATTTGGCGGTGAAAACGTAGTCAATCAAGATCCTTTTGGTTTAGCTAAGCATCCTTGGTTGGCTTTACTCCTTTTGTTCTTAGCAGGCTTAGGATTGGCATTCACACCCTGTGTGTTACCCATGCTGCCTATTGTGAGCAATATTGTGGCGCGTCAGCACACCCCAACTCCAAAAAGAGGCCTGATATTAAGTGGTAGTTATGCGTTAGGCGTTTCAGTTGCTTATGGTATTTTGGGAGCGATTATCGCAGTATTTGGTGAGCAGTTAGGTATTATAGGCTGGTTGCAAAACCCGACTATCCTATTAGCTTTTGCTGCCATATTTGTTCTACTCGCCTTATATATGCTTGATGTCATTAAAGTACCCGTTCCTAATGCCATTCGTAAGCGGACTCATGCCATCAGCCAGACAGGTGACAAGTATTTAGGAAGCACCGCAGGTAGCTTTGTTGCAGGTTTGTTGTCAGCTTTAGTGGTATCTCCTTGTGTGTCTGCGCCTTTATTTGGCGCCTTGTTGGCTGTATCTACCATCGGCAATCCGCTATTGGGTTTTGCAGCGTTATTTATGCTTGGATTTGGATTATCTGCGCCTCTCATGGTGCTCGGTGCTAGTCAAAGTAAGTTAATGCCCAAAGCTGGCGCGTGGATGAACTGGGTAAAACAAGGGTTTGCACTTTTACTGTTCGCTGTGGCCTTATTGCTTATCGAGCGAGTATTAATGTCACCAGTTATGTTAATGCTATGGGCCGTGTGGTTTGTGGTGGTGGCCGTATGGGCCTGGTATTGGGTTGGCCGCGGTATTATTATTACAAGAACATTGGGAATATTAATGGGTATATGGGCAACGTTATTGATGGTCGGTGCTGCTGCAGGCAGTAGTGATGTCTGGCAACCTTTGCGGGTATTTACTGCAACTAATGTACAAACAGCTTATAAGCCATCAACTGTTTCAGGTGTATTTATTGAAGCAGCCCAGCCAGTAACAGAGTTTGACCAAAATACATCTACCCCTTCAAGTTCTACAGGAGCTCCTATTAATACCGCTACCAATCAAGCTTCAGTGAGTTCAGAAGTAGGATCTGTCCCAAGTGTAGAATTAAACTATAATTCGGATATTCATATCACTTCAATTGATGAACTCATCAAAGTTGTCGAACAATATCCCAAGGTGTTGGTTGATGTCACTGCTGATTGGTGTATAGAATGCCGGATCATGGACAAAACATTGTTTACGAATAGACCTGCATTGATGAAAGAGTGGCAGTTTGTCAGATTAGACATTACTGAAACCAATGACGAGTCTGCACGCGTGCTATCTGAGCTGCGTTTGTTTGGTCCCCCTGCTTTATTGTATATCGTTGATGGAGAGCTTAAAGAACAACAAGTGGCTGAGGTTGGGCGTGAGGAGTTTGAACAAACGCTACGCCGTTTATAGTTTAAGCGCTTTGGTAGAGTGTTTATTAAAATGTTTGTTGTTATTTAAGTAAAATATCCTCTATGACTTCATGACTTCTAAAAAAATGATTATTTATGAGACTAATTAATCTATAATAGAGTCTATTTTCAAATACGATATTTAACATATCCTTAATTTTATAAATTTCATTAGGAATAGGCATGTCTTTAAAACAGCCCATGGCGTCTAATTCAGGCTTTGAGTCTTCAAAATTAAAGCCACTTACTAGGTTTATTACTAGATCTATAACTGGGCCGATTGCGGCGGTGTGTTTGTCACCAGTTATTTTTATGTCTTCAATCCAAGCTGCTGAAACCGAAGATACTCAAGAGATGACGCCACTCAGCACCGATGCGTTTTATCAATGTTCTAACCTGAAGCTGGAAGCCGCTAGACTGGCATGTTATGACAAAGCAATCATGGGAGATGTGACCACACGAGGGCGAGGTAAGCAAGCTTTAGATTTGGCTGAATCTGTGAAAGCCAGTATCAGTGATTTAAAACCAACAGCTGTGTATGCTGACGATGCCCAGTATGCTGATAGTGCACAATATACGCAAGATGCAACATCGACAGATGCAGGTGCGCCAACGGCTTCAGGCAATGAAGCACTTTCAGCTGTGGGCTTAACGATTGATGATTTGGAGCCGTATACGCCGCTGAGTTTGGCCTATGATTTAGACAAAAATAGTGAGCTTGGCAATTGGACGATTAGACCTTATAGACCTAATTATTTATTGCCTGCTTTTGTGCATTATGATCCAAATCGTACGCCTACGACGCCAACACAAAGCCCAACAGATGAAGAGTTTGAAGAATACGGCAAACAATATGATAATTCACTAGAGTTAAAAGCACAAATATCACTAAAAACTAAAATTGCAGAAGATATATTTGATACCAGTGCAGATGTATGGTTTGGGTATACTCAGCAAATGTATTGGCAGGTTTACAATGAAGACAACTCTCGCCCGTTTCGCGCGACAGACTATATGCCAGAAGTATTTATAACACAGCCTGTCAAAGCCAATTTACCTTTCAACGGCCGCTTGCGTATGTTAGGTGCTGGTGTTATTCATCATTCTAATGGTCAGTCTGATCCATGGTCACGCTCATGGAACCGTGTATATCTCATGAGTGGTGCTGAATGGGGCAAACTCAGTGTGATACCCAAAGTCTGGGCGCATATAAAAAATGATTCAGACTCAGATCCAAGTGATAATCCAGATATTGTTGATTACTATGGACACGGTGAAATTAGCGCCCTATACAATATAGGGGATGGTGAAACGATAACGGCAACAGGTCGTTATAACTTTGATGATGAGAATGGAGCCATTCAACTCGGCTATTCTCGTCCACTTGCCAATGATATTCATGGATTTGTACAAATATTTCATGGGTATGGTGAGTCCATCATTGACTACAATGAAGAGACAACCGCCGTGGGCATTGGTATTTCTTTGAATGACTGGAAAGGTCTATAATTTTTACTTCATTACGCCAAATGTTCACACCCGCCTACTATCATCTAGGATTATGGCGGGTAGAGTTCATACAAAAAAGATGCTGCGTTTGTTTAATTAACGATGCGGATGTCATCACTCCACATAGCATAAACTCACATTTTTTAAACTCTATTACTTTAGCTTCAAAATCAAATATCTTAACCCCAAATGCTTTGAATACAAATAAAGCCGTTTCTAATGACATTGCTGATACTCATATCACCTCTAACAACCATACTCTGATAGACATTCCCCTCAATAACCATTTTTCTAATAAAACTGTCCTCAGCGACACTATCCTCAAAGACACTACTTCAAAAATTTGGAGGCGCCCTGCAACTTTATTGTGTCAAAATTGTCATGATGACATAGCGTGGTTGCCAGATGTAGCAACGATACCGATTGACCTGCAAGACAGTCATCAATCGGTTACACTGGAGAATCTCAATCATAAACAAGAGATCAATCGCATTCCCAAGTCCGAGCGCAATGACAAATCCAATGACAATCTCAATGACGATCTTAAAGACGATCACAGCGACAATCTCTCAAACTTGTCTACTTCTGAAAGTTTTAACCCAGCCACATTAAGTATACAATCAGCTGCGTTGCACCGTGGCTTTGTGCGGGCTGCGATGATTGCGTTTAAATATAAAGAAGAGTTGAGTGCGTTACCTGTATTGGTACATGCGCTAAGACAATTGCCACGTCCCAAAGGATGTTACAACGAAAATAGCCTCATAATCTCGGTACCTACAACCCCTAGCCGATTGCGTGATCGCGGCTTTGATCCTACCCAAATCCTTGCCTATCATTTATCAAAACATTGGGGTATACCTTTGTGGGATGGTATGAGCCGGGTTGATGATACAGTGCGTCAGCAAGGGTTAGAAAGACAGGAACGTAAGCAAAATATTCATCATGCCTTTAGACTCAATGAAGAACCTCCAGTAAAAAACCTATTAATTTTTGACGATGTCACGACGACAGGCACCACATTGTCCGAGTTGGCGGCGACCCTAATGAGACATGATAATCGCTCAAATTTACAGGCATATACTTTGACTTGTTAAAATAAAAGTGTATTTATAGTATAAATTAGTTATTATTAAGTTATTAAATTAAACTTAATGTTTTATAATGGTAAATAAGAGTTAATCAATTAGCTTTTAATATGCTTAATCTGAGCTTGCTACCATGATTAAAGACTACTTTAAAAGCTTGATCGTTAATTAGTTAGTGATTTTTATTCAACAGGTCTATATTGATAATTTTTATTGCAAGTAAGATTTTTATTATTAGTTTTTTTGATTTTTTCAGTTTAGACATTATTTTTATAGGAACGTAGGGTAAATGCAGCAGCCGAATACTCATCGTGGATTTACACTTGTCGAAATGATGATTGTGGTTGCCATATTAGGTATATTGGCGTTAATTGCCTATCCAAATTATCAGAATTATGTCATTAAAACTCAGCGTACCGATATGATGGGTGAGCTACAGAATATAGCAGCCACTATTGAATCGAAAAAAATTGCATTAGGTCGATACCAAGAGTTAACCTTTACTACCGTCAATAACAATCGCACTACCTATCCTTATACAGACAAAGCTCAATATGACTTGTCCATTGATAATCTTGAGACGGGTGAATGGGTATTAACGGCTAAGCCCATAGCCGGAACAAGAATGGCAGATGATGGCGTTTTAAGCATCGATCATACGGGCAAAAAATGTCATAAAAATTCATGTGGGTTTAATGATGAATGGCGCTAAGTTTATGCATTTGCGTATTATAAACTTCAAGAGTTAAGTTAGACGTACTAAGTGAGCGGTGATTTGTAATAAGTGTTTAGCAATAATTTAAAAGTAATAGTTGAAAAGTAAGAATTTAAAAGCAATAAGGGCTCACTCATTATTGTTCAGTCATCGATAAAAAGTACTCAGTGAGGGTTTAACGTCGTACTCTAAGAGGTAAAGATGTCAACTAAACCAGTCAAAATGGTATTAAATACTCAGATAGGGTTTACACTCATTGAACTGATGATTACCCTTGCTTTACTTGCCATCATCGCCTCAATAGCCATACCAAGTTTTAGTAATCAAATAGCGAAAAAAAGAACTCAAAAAGCGGGTATGCAGATTGTTTCGATATTTAATGAAGCTCGATCGAGCGCTGCATTAGCAAACCGTCCCATAACCTTAAAGATAGATAGTTCTAATCAAAGTTTTGAGGTAGTTGTAGGGAATAAAGTTACCGCGCAGCAACAGCTTGAAGACAGAGTAAAGATTACCAGCAGCGCTGATAGTGAATTGACGGTTTATCCTAATGGGTCGATTGAAGGTGGCGATAACTACTTTAGAGTTTGTGATGCACAAGGTAGTGAAGTAGGCGGTTATAGTGTTTGGATAAATGCTCGCGGTGTTGCTAAATATGGTTCTGGCAAGATGTCTTCATCGACTAATAATATATTAAACCTATCATGCGAGTAGCCGCTATGAAATTCAATCCATTATTAAGGCGTATCTTCATTTGGAGCTTTTAAATTTATGGACTAAAAATGGCTATATTTTCGCCAAATTGAGTCTAATTTCAAGCTAATATATCTATATTATCTGCGAAATTATCCTTGTTTGACAAGAAATTTATCTCATTTTTAGCCACGTAATCCAATTGAAGACATGCCCTAGATATAATATTTACAATAAGCTATGAGTATTGAGCATAGGGTGGCTATAAGCTTTATGAATATAAATATGAAACTGAAAATAATAAACCGGTTAAAGCGGTTTTATTGTTAAAGATAAGGAAGTCTCACATGATGTCAGCCGTACAGGGCAATGCTCACATCAGTCAACAAGGCGTTGGTCTTGTTGAAGTACTGGTCGCCTTATTGTTATTAGCAGTTGCAGCGTTAGGGTATACTGCCCTTCAAGCACGCTCGGTCGAATCTACAGATGAATCTCTTACGCGTACAGAGGCACAATTGATCCTGGGTAATCTTACAGAGCGTATTAGAGTAAATAGTACGAATAGCACCGTATTAGAGGAATATCAAAAGCTCATTAACAATGTGGGATCAATATCAGCTGTCGAATGTACGGCATCAAGCCCTTGTGATGCGCTGCAAACGGCTAAAAACGATGTTGCCGTATTGCAAGAGCAAGCAGATGCAAATGGCATTAGGCTTGGAATGATTACTTGTCCAGGCACCGCATCTAAAGGTAGCACCAAGTGTTTTATTGCAGCATGGAATGGCACAAGCCCTATATTAGCTATCTCAAACGAGGATAGCGACACCGCAACAGACGAAGGTGCTCAAGCCTGTTTGGACGCGCAAGGAGTTTATTTACCTAAAGCCGATTGTATATACATGGAGGCTTATTGATGGGAACGCATCATACTTCTAATCACCATGGCTTAACTCAACCTGCATATAATATAAAGTCGCAACAAGGGTTTACCCTTATTGAGCTTATTATTGCTTTGTTAATTGGCCTTATTGTCGTTGCCGCCGCCTTCCAATTATTTACAGGAAGTATTAATAATCAGCGCATTCAATCGTCGGCCTCTGATGTTCAAGAAGCGGCTATTTTCAACTTAAACTATATGAAAAAAGAGATCGCTAAGGCAAACCTTGGCGCGCCGACACCGATGATGCAAGAAACACCTTGGTCAGGCGTGGTACTCACAGGGTCGATAAACTCTAATGTAACAAACAAAAATAATGAAGCACTATTGACTGGTAATATGCGCGGCATAACTATTGATGACAGCTTATTGACCCAAAGTCCAAGTACCAAAGCTAATACAGGATATAGCAATGTATCCCCAGCGATAAATAGTGATCAGCTGACTATTCAATATCAGGCGCCTTACGATGGTGTCGATTGTGAAGGCAACGCATATGAACAAAACGAAATGGTGATTGAGCGGTTCTTTACGCGATTGGACAATCAGTTGAATCTAGGAGAAACCTCCACAAACAATTTGGCTATCGTCTTAGCGTGTGATGCAGGTCGTTACAGTATAAATGATGGTTTTAATCCTGAGAATATAACCACAGACTCTATAACGATTACCGGCTTTGGTGATGCAGGCACAATATTAGTCAATCGTGTCGATTATTTTGGTATCAGATTTGGCGTATTGTCCCCAGAGGGGCTTGTGTATATACCTGTGTCAGACTACATGAAAAAAACCAATAACAACTACGATGTCGATGCTGCCATAGTTGCTATTCAAATGGGGGTTATAACGCGCGGGAATAATACAGTGAGTGGTGATACAAAAAACACATTTATTGTTAATGGCAAAGGTTTCACTATTGAGAATGGACAAAACTATATTCGCCGAGTATACGAAAGCGTGATTAGTCTGCGTAATAGTAGGAGTGAGTTATGAGGCGTACGTCATCATTAAGGGCTTTATATAAAGCGCCATCTAAAATGCCATTGGACGGCTCAGCCAAAACGCATTCTAATGATTACTTGAATCAAACCCAGCAACAAGGTGTGGCTTTGGTTGTGGTGTTAATGATCGTGCTGCTATTAGCGATAGCGGCAACAATAATGATTACCAGCTCTAGAACGTCGCTTGGCTTAACCACGACTGCCCAAGTCAATCAGCTATTATTTCAATCCTCTGATGTGCCTTTAGTTAAATTAAAAAGAATCTCTGAGAATAAGGATGAGCTTGAGAAGCTTACTGCTGAGGATCTAGCACCGATAAGATTTATGCAGCTTGAAGGGGAACAAAAGCTGTCAGAGTATGTTTTGTGTTATGAACCCACAGAACGTAATGCATTATACGCGGGTACCAGTGAGCACCGTATTATGTTAGACGGTAGAACCATAAATACCGATAAATACTGTAATTTAAACAATTCTGAATCTTATACTAGCCAAAGAGAAACCGTAGCAACGCAAGTGTCGCTATATCGTAAGTCAGCCGAATCAGAGTTAGAAGATGGTGTTGAAATTCCTCCATTTAGCGGGGTGAAAGAGGGTGGTGATCCTGCTAGCTATAACGGAGCTAATAATATTCAAATTCGAGCTGCTGTAACTTCTGTATTACCTGCCATGGCCGATAGTAAGCAAGATGTTAACGATTGTCTTAAGCTTGCAGTAGGTAATCTGGCTGGTGACAGTGCTGAGAATAATCAAATTAAATGCTTAAATGATACAAATGTACCCAAAAATATACAGATTCAAGATTTTAGTTATCAAAACGGTTACGAATAATAATATTAAAATAGGTTAAATTAATATTTAATTAAAATATATAATTATTATTTCAACTATTAGAGTTTGGCGTGAATAATAGACTTCGGCGTAAACAATGACAGCGTTAATAAAAAGACTAGGTACCAAAAGGCCCAAGATACATGAATAATTTTAAAGTTCTGCCCTTAACACTTGCAGTAGCTGCATCGCTAGCTGCTGTACCTAGTGTTACGTCGCAAGCTGCTAGTCAAGGTGATTTGGAAATTTATAAAGGCGGGCTGCCGACAGGTGAAATCGGCTCAAATTCAGGTGAACAAAGCTTACCATCAGGGAATGCTGCATTATTAATGTTAGACATGAGTTCGGTCGATGGTCAAGTCACGGTTGGCGAGTTTAACAAACGTAAAGAAAAAATGATCGAAACCATCAAGCATCTCATGACGGATACCAGTGCAGATAGAATTGATGAAAATACCTTAATCGGTCTGGGCGTCTACCCAAGCTCGTCTATTCAAAATAAAGGCCTAAGCGGAGATGGTATTACGGCAGGTATTTTTGTACCTGTAGGTCGTATCGGCCCTATAGGATCTGCGCATCGTAATAAGATCATACAGTTTGTTGAGCAATTGGGCAGTACGCCAACCCTTAGCCCTATGGCACCTGCATATGCAGAAGCAGGGGCGTATATGATGGGCACTACCACCAGCAAACTGAGTCTAGATACTAGTGATTCTGATACGCTAGATGATTATCCTGATGTTCAAATTTTTACCCGAGAATTAAGAAAAGACGATGATGACTGGGAATATTGTCCTCCAGAAAACCGCCAGTTAAATATTTATGAGAACAAAGATGCATCGGGTAAAGTAAAAGTTGCCCATGCAAGATTGGAGTGCCCTGAAACGCTGAATAATGGTGAGTCAGGATGGGTAGAAATAGATGAAGATAATGTAGCGAGTTGGAACTGGGCTTCAGGATTAGAAGATGATAGCGATAATGCGGCATCCGCAGCTGAAATTCAAAAGTTAGCGGATGAAGGTAAGAATCTCTACGACATCATTTGGAGAGGGAGGAAGCCTTGGCCAATCGATACCGTATATGATAGAAGCAAAATAAGTCCGGTAACGCTTAATTTAAGAGATTATCATTTTAAAGAAGATAAAGCATTTGTAAATAGAAAAACAGAAGACAGTACCCCAAATGATAGAAGTTGGGGCGCACCTGATGGCTTCACTTATTATTATGATGCAACGGTGGAGCCTAAGTCAGCTTTAGTGCCTGAATTATTATATCGTAAATACCGTACCCGCTTTAACTGGCAAGCGTTCAAAACAGAATGGCAGTATTGTGCCTTTGATAAAGCCGAAATGGTGAATTACATTTATTCTTCATATCGCTTTATGTGTAATGAAGAAGATTGGGTAACGGTTAACAGAAATAACGCGCAAGACTATCCAGAAGTGAATTGGGGCAATACCCGCCCTGCCGGTATAGATGGTATCGATATTACGAGCGATGGTGTTGATGAGAATTATTTCTACGACGCTATTTTAAACCCTTATAATGGCTGGCGTTATTATTATAAAGCAGGATATCTTGGCAATTATTATGCACTGCCGCCTACTTTAAATAATAACTTTTCAAGTTCGGGTATTCGTAACTTACCGCCAGAAGTGAGAAGATTTCAAAGTTATAAATATGATCAGCCCAACTATCGAATATGCACCCCAAATTATGACGCTCCAACGGGCGTAAATCCCTATCAGTCTAACCCTGATAACCGAGCAACAGAAGAAGTTTCAATTGTTCAAAATGCTGGCATATTTTTTCTAACTGCGGGTATTCCAAGCTCAGCTGCAGTACCGCCACGCAATGAGATGAATAAGTCTTTGGGCTTATACCCTGAGGAAGATAATGCCACTGAGCAAGCCAAACTGATTCAGTATGGGGTGGTTGATAGGCTTACTGGCGATCCTCAGTACAAATATGCATGTCAGACCAGTGGTTTGGATAATGGCAGCTCTATTTCTCATTGGGGCTGTATGGGCGCGTATTCTCGGCGCTTAAACTCTTCAAACAATCCAAGCTCTCGCGCTATTCAAACAGGCGTTCATTTAATTACTCCCCTTGATGTTAGCGTTGATCCCGATACCTGTAATGTGAGTGGGTCTGCGGCCTTAATAACAGGTGGGCCTCTAGATAATAATCGCAAAAATAGCCTCAAAAACTCATGCAAATTAGGATCAAGTGATTACGGCGGCGGCGGCTTCAATCAGACCACTACCAATACGGATGCGGCAAGCATTAAGCAATTTGCCAATCAGATAAAGACACAAATTAATGCGTTAGGTGGGGATGAATCGACGCAGTTTGGACTCGTACCCAGTGCGCCCATCGCCGTTCCAGGCAATAGCTTACGTCCTGGCGAGCTAATGAGTTATGGGTATTTGCCACTGGTCGCGCCAAATCCAGGATCGGGTAAGTCACAGTGGATTGGAAATTTACGTAAGTATAAGTCCACGGCAACAGGATACCAAGGTCAGTCTGGTTCAAGTCCGTTTTCAAATGGCTCTGGGATCGCGGCGGCTAATACCATTTTAGCAGCGACATCAAAAGACTATTGGGCGAACGAATCATACCGGTCTACAGATCAGGCAGGCGGCGTGTATGAAAATATCAAACCTGCCAGTAGCCAAGACTCAGCAAGTGCTAGAACAATCTATCTAAGCCGTGCAGATAAAGGGCCGCTTACCAAAATTAGCCCGCTTCGCGATGTGGGTAGCAATAGTATTAACAAGGTTAAGTTGTTCTCATCATCAAGTGAGGCGCTAGATAGTAGAGATGTCGTTACACAACGCCTTTTATTAAACTATATGGGTTATCCAATTAAGGATTACGACCCCAATGCAACAAAGAATGTAGACATATTAAACAGCGCAGATGGTGAAACCTCTGAAAAAGTGATGGGCGCAGTCATTCATTCTACCCCAGTCTCGTTTGTATCTTCCGCCAGTATAGGTGAAGATGGCGTTTATACTCCAGAAAAAGAGTATGTATTATTTGGAGCGATGGACAATGCGCTGCATATCGTCGACAACTCTAATGGAGAAGAGGTATTCTCTTTCTTCCCAAGAGAAGTCCTGACCAATAAAGGTCAATACAAAGGCATTACCTCAGAGCTGACGGGTACATTAGATGATAACACCCCAAGTTTTGGTGTAGATGGCCCTTGGGCAGTATACACCTCGTATAAAGCCAAAGACAAAAAATTAAAAGCAGATAAAATTTATGCGTATGGTGGTGCAAGGTTAGGTGCTCAAGCATACTACGGTTTGGATTTAACAGATATTGATCAAGATAAATCCCCCGAACAGCTATTTACGATTACCAATACAGGCGACTTTAACCGTCTGGGTTATACGTGGGCGAAGCCAGTGGTTACCAAAATTCGCTGGCAGGGTGCTCCAAAATTGGTAGTGGTATTATCAGGTGGCTATGATACCGAATACGACAAGACCGACCAACAAAGAATTGATGAGGCAGGCTCTGGTACCTTTACCAATCAGCAAACACTTGGTAATGCTATCTATATCGTTGATGCGACGACGGGCGATCTGTTGATATCAGCCAGCAATACAGGTGAGAATGCAGGGGATACGACCGCCAATAATGCGGATGATAAATTCGTTACGGGATCCAAAACCATAGCGGCGTTAAATAGCCATATGAAATATAGTATTCCTGGTGGCGTCAAAGTATTGGATAGGGACGCGGATGAACTTACCGATCATATCTATTTTGCAGATTTAAATGGTCAGGTATTTAGAATGGACATTAACAATAAAGTGTCTGATGCCCAGACGGCTTCTCGAGTCAGAGTGCAGCGTATTGCAGATTTGAATGCTAATGCTAACCAGCCTGGCCTAAGATTTTATGAAGCACCGACGGTGACCATACAAACCAATCGTAAAGGGACTAAGTTTGCGACCGTTAGTGTTGCCTCGGGAGACAGAAGTAATCCATTGGCGCAAAACCTATCAAATCATGTAGATACGTTATATACGCTGTATGATAAGGATGTGGCTCAATCAGGCGTATTTAAAGACAGCTATCGTTTGAGCAGTACCATTACGGCAAGCAAACCCAACTTAGCCTTAGGTGTCCAGTCACTAGATGGTCTGGTCTTAAACTATAAGCCTAACGGAGCTTATAACTCATCAAGTTCAACTGGCAGCGCGTATCAAGATTACGATGGTTGGATGTCGCCGCTCACTCAGTACGGAAGTGGCTCTAGCCAAAGTAATGTTGGTATTACCACAGACAGTATCAAAGCCATGGGGCCATTAGCGGCTATCGCTAATAGATTGTATGTCTCTGCGTACAATCCAAATGACGGACTTAAAAACACTCAAAACGCGTGTCTACCTGAAGTATTAGGAACCACTGAAATTCATCAATACTGCTTACCTTACGGTATATGTAATATTAGCGGCAGCAGTAGCAATCATTACCAGCGCTTTAGAGCGGGTAAAGGGATTATGATTCCCTCATTTGGTACAGGCTTTGAAGTAGGTAGTGAGGACACCATGTCGCGCAGTTTAATCGGTCAAGATACGCAGACCAATGTGTTTACTGAGCTTAATAGTGACGGGGCCCCTGAGGTAAAATCTAGCTTCTCGTTCAAAGGCTCACTTAAGCCCTTGGCTTGGTTTGATTTACAATCAAAAATCGAGCGTAAAAAAGAAGGCCCAACCGTCAATCAATAACACCTTAGAATCTATAACTTCATAACGTTTTGGCATTATGTGCCTTAACGTTTATGCGGTGGTATAGTCAGCGAACTACGAAACGGTTACGGCGTTACCTTTACGCCTATATGAATAGTACTTGCACTCGGTTGGCTTGTAACCATTTTAGACTTCTTTAACTATAGATGGGATATAAATTATGAGTGCTTACAACAAACGTACCTCAAGAGAGTTTGGCTTTACGCTTGTTGAGCTTATGATCGTTGTGGCTATATTGACGATTATAATGAGCATTGCCATACCCAGTTATCGAAAATATGTGCGAAATAATGTTGAGTATCAAGCACGTCAGCAGATCATGTTTATCTCTGATCAACTCTCAAGATGGAAGGCAAAGCGGTTAAGTTACGCAGGATTTGAGCCACGTGAGACAGTGGACGCTGATGGCAACTTGTATCTACCTAAGGACAGTAGTCCATCAGACTATAAATATAGAGTCGTTTATACAGCCAGTAGTCAAGAATGGCAAATACTGGCAACGCCCAATCCAAATGATCAATTGGTAAAACACTCACCGATTTATTATGCCGATAGTCTCGGCGGTGAATGTGCTTTGGTTTCAAGTAGCAATTTAAACGTTGCTCAACTCTATGCAGCGGGTAAATCTTGTGATGATATCGGCGCATCGACTTGGTGATAAAAAAAATTTCGAAAATATAACTGTATTTCTGTATCCTAACCGCTTGATATTGAAGCCAAATATTCATCGAAATAATTGTATGAATATTACTGAACGTAATTTTTATATTTAATTTTGTAAACTTGTAGTTTTTGTATTAAAATACTCTCAAGTAGGCTTAAATTAATTATTAAGTTTAAGCTTATTCTCTAAAACTCTATATATCAATTGAGCTATATTTATAGCTAGTTAAATGTATATATCAAATTTAGGTAGTTGGTATTAAACTATCTATTAATATTACTCAAAGGAAACACTATGCAAAACCAAAAAGGTTTTACGTTAATCGAATTAATGATTGTAATTGGAATTATTGCAATTTTGGCATTGATTGCTTTACCTGCGTATCAAGATTATACACAACGTGCTGCTAATACCGCATGTTTAGCTGAAGCTCGCTCATACGTAGGTATTTCTATTGCAGATAAAGCAACAGATAATGATCTAAGTAAATTTAACGTGTCTGCATGTGCTAAGGTAGATAAAGATGATTTAGTAAAAGATGACGCTGCTGCTCGCTTAACTGCTTTTACTGGTGATATTACATTTACACCACAACAACGGGGCAGTAAAGATAAATTACGTGTTACGGAATGTAGTGCTGAAAGTGGTAAATGTGAATTAAAAGATGAAGTCGTCGTAATTCCCGAATGATTAGATGATTCGAATACCGAATCTAATGGGACCCAATAATGATTAAGGTGATATTTCAATATATACTTTAAATTCTATAGTTATCTTAAATTCTTAAATATTCAGTTTAAACAATAAAAAAGCGACCATTTAGGTCGCTTTTTTAATTTAACGCTACGCTTTAAAAATTGCAAATAATTAATTAACGCTCTAGATACTGGATCTTACCTTCTACACCATCCCACTTTTCAGCGTCAGGTAACTGGTCTTTCATTTCAGTAATATTAGGCCATTCGTCTGCAAGCTCTGCATTAATTTCAATAAATTCTTCTTGACCTTTAGGTACTTCATCTTCAGAAAAAATAGCATTTGCTGGACATTCAGGCTCACACAAGGCGCAGTCAATACATTCGTCAGGATGAATGACCAAAAAGTTCGGCCCTTCATAAAAACAGTCTACAGGGCAGACTTCAACACAATCAGTGTATTTGCAGCGAATGCAGTTATCAGTGACAACAAATGTCATAGCGAGCTACCTTTGTATATTGTATCTTGATAGAATCAAACGACCACTTTGGCATGCCCTGTTATCATATGTATTAATGAATCAACAATGACGTAATAAAAAGGATACTTGGCTAAATGGGCTAACTATCAAGATGAGTTGGAAGAAATGAATACCAGATATCTACTAATATCTACTATCAGATATCTACTAAAATATAATTAGGTCGCTATTTTACCTTGTAACGCACTATTTCACAAATTATGATAAATCCGCTTTTACATCTTGTTTCAACTTATATATTAAATCTAGTGCTTGTTTAGGCGACAGCTCATCGGGCTCAATATCATTTAGAGTATTAAGTAATGCTTTAGCCTTTGCATTCAAAAGGGGCGGTGCAGTCTCATGGTTAGTCGCTTTATGAGCTTTATTGTCCGCCTTATTTGGCGATTCTATTGTATTTGAAAACGAATCAACGTGTTCATTGACATCAAAGTTAGGACTCTCATTACTGTTATTAGCATCATTTGCATAAGCTTTATCTAATTTAGCATGAGAGTTAAGCTCAGTGTCGCCACGCTTAATGCCGTCACTAGCTCCACTACATAGGTTTAGCGAATTAGCCGATTGCTCAAGATGCTGGCTCTGCTCGACAAGATATTGCTCAGCCGCTTCTAACACCGTATTCGGAATACCTGCCATCTTGGCAACATGCAACCCAAAGCTTGAGCTTGCTGCGCCGTCTTGTATACGGTGTAATAGTAATAATTGACCATCGACCTCACTAGCTGCGACGTGTACATTACGAATTTTTTGATTTAATGCTTCTTGATTGACTAATTGGGTCAACTCAAAATAGTGCGTAGCAAATAAGGTTAGGCTACCCATGTTACAAAGCTGAATTGCACACGCATGTGCAATTGCCAGTCCATCTGTGGTAGAGGTGCCGCGACCAACCTCATCCATGAGGACCAACGAGCGATCTGTTGCTAGGTTTAATATTTGCGCGGTTTCGATCATCTCCACCATAAAAGTCGACTTACCACCCGCTAAATCATCAGCCGATCCAATTCGGGTAAATATTCGGTCGATATCTCCGATAGTGGCGCTAGTTGCAGGCACAAAGCTGCCACAACATGCCAGCAATACAATCAAAGCAGTTTGGCGCATATAAGTGGATTTACCGCCCATGTTCGGTCCGGTAATCAAAAGTAATCGCTCAGCGTGCGGCGAGGTTCCCATTTCGCAATCGTTTGCCACAAAGTGCTGAGGTGCATTGACGATAGCGCTTGTACTGCCAGTAGAGTTGGGTTTACTCATGGCCTCAACGACCAAGTGACGCCCTTGCTGGATATAGATATAGCTCTTTTGAGCATCGAGCTTTGGACGCACCCAGTGATTGTCTTTTGCCAATACAGCCCAGTTCAGCAGCACATCTATTTGGGCAATGGCAGCACTAAGACGCTGAAGATGATGTAGCTGCTCGCTTAAATCATGCAATAACTTTTGATATAGGGCTTTTTCACGAGCTAAAGCGTTGGTCTGGGCATCTAAATACTCAACCTCAAGGTTTTTGAGCGGTTCGGTGATAAAGCGTTCGCTATTTTTTAAAGTTTGACGACGTATGAATTGTTCAGGCGCCTGCGCAGCTTGACCTTTTGGTAATTCAAAATAAAAGCCACTTACTTTATTAAATCCAACTTTTAGGCTAGGTAAGTTGTACGCGTCACGTGCTTGGGCTGCCATATTGTCTAAAGTGTCTTGAATATTGTAATGCAAACTGACCAGCCGATCGAAGTCCTCATCATATCCTGAGCCAATCATCCCGCCCTCTCTAATATGTGCAGGAGGCGCCTCAACAATGGCACGTTCTATCAAATCTGCAATGTCCTCAAGCTCGGTATGGGCAGTATGGGCAGTATGGGCGGTATGGGTTACATGAACATTAGGTAAGTGTGCTGCCAATAACGGCAGCAAACCAAAGCCTTGCAGGTCTAACCCAAGCTCAATAAGTTGGTTCGCCAATTGATGACTATAGCGAATACTTTGCGCCAATCGGCGTAAATCGCGGGGTTTGGCGCTACGTAGTCCTATACGACTGCTAATACGCTCAATATCAGCGATTTTTTGTAAAGTCTCTTGTAGAGCGGTTAAGGCTGATAGCGTAGGCTGATTGGTAAACCACTGCACCGCGTCTAATCGGTTGCTCAGCGTACTATGTGCCTGTGCTAAACGAAGCGGGCGCTTAAGCTGATTGGATAATAGACGCCTGCCCATAGGTGTGGGGCATTTATTGACCACCTTTAATAGGCTAGTGCCCGTACTGCTCACGGATTCAAATAATTCTAAGTTACGACTGCTTATATCATCAATAATTAAATAGTCTTCATCCCTCTCGATAATAAGCTCGGTCACTTGCGGGGTATGGCGCTGCTGAGTTTGCTGTGCATAGTGAATGAGCGCCGCGCTACTGGTTTGAGACAACGGGCTATCAGCGATACCCACGCCCTCTAAGGTTTGAACCTTAAATTGACGGCACAACGTATCGTCTGCGTGCTCAGGGTTAAAGTCGCTCGCCGCCACACTAATGACTGGGCAATAAAGCGTATCTTGTAGCCAGTGACGCCAGTCATCTGACATCGTTTCGGGTATGATAACCTCGCTGGGTTCAAAGCGATTTAATACAGTAAGCAGGCGCTGTTTGATTAAAGCTTCATAATCAAGCGTCTCGTACTCAAGGTTCTGAACGTCACCGGCCTTAGCTGAGTCTGAGTCAGTCGCTAAGGATGTGTCAGGGACTGGGTTTGAGGCGTCCGAATTAACAACGAGCGTTTGCGTACGGATGGTGCCAGCATTGATATCTAGCTGACTGATACCTGCAGCCAGTTTCGACTGTTTGTTTGCAGCTTTAGGATGATATAGATCAATGGCGACGACACTAGGGGTGTGATTTGGCGCAATAAGCGCATCATCTGTTAGCGTACCTGCCGTAAGGGTCTTAACCACTTCACGGCGCATGATGCCCTTGCCGGCAGGCTTAGTTTCTTTTTCATTTTGTTTGTTAGAGGCCTCCGAGGCGCCAGACGCTTTATTGTCACCAGACTTTTCGTTCTCTAATAACTCATCATTTGGCTCATTGTCGTCGACTTGTTCACAAATAACCACAGTTTCACCAGCAGCTATCAATCTTGCCATGTAGCTTTCTGCTGCATGAAAAGGTACGCCTGCCATCGCAATGTTGTTACCCGCTTTGTCATTGCCACGCCGTGTTAAGGTAATATCCAATATATTGGCAGCACGCTCGGCATCTTCAAAAAATAATTCATAAAAATCGCCCATTCGATATAGCAATAATGCCTGAGGATACTGTGCTTTTAGGGTTAAATACTGAACCATCATTGGGGTGTGGTTGTTCAGGTCGTACTCAGTACCAGCAATATTGATAATATGGGTATTGTGTGGCGTTTTTGACATAATAAGACTTATTAATTGTGCAGAGTATAGTAGAGCGGGTGAACATCAATTAACCATAGCATTAAACTATAGCATTAAATGACAGCATTAAGCGTGTCGACAGATACAAGGTTCTTGAAAACGTAATGTTCTTTAAAACGCTATGTACTTAAATGTTAAATGTACTTAAATGTTAAATGTACTTAAATGCGTGATGATTTTAAAAACGCTATGATGATATATTATATCAAGTATTGTAGCTAAACCCCTATTTTAGCAGTAGATGTTTTATCGACAGCCTCTAATTGTAAAATTATTCATAATATTGTGTCTGAGTAAACATATACCCTTGTATCTATCGATGCTGTTACCATATATAATAAATAAAAATTTTTTTAGGTCGGCAGTTTAATATGCTCGACTATGTCGAATGTAGGTCTTTTATAATATGTTGTCAAAAATAATCGGAAGCGTTATTGGTACCAAAAACGATCGCGAACTCAAACGCATGCGCCAGATAGTCGCTAAGGTGAACGATCAAGAATCTAACGTGTCATCGCTCTCAGATGAGCAGCTTCGAGAAAAAACGGCAGAATTTAAACGCCGTTTCGATGAGGGCGCAAGCTTAGATTCTTTATTACCCGAAGCCTTTGCGGTGTGCCGTGAAGCCTCGATGCGTGTGCTGGGTATGCGTCACTACGATGTGCAGATTATCGGTGGTATTACCTTGCATGAGGGTAAGATTGCGGAGATGCGTACGGGTGAGGGTAAAACCCTAATGGCGACCTTAGCCATGTACCTAAATGCATTAAGCGGCAAAGGGGTGCACGTTGTTACTGTGAACGATTACTTGGCCGCGCGTGATGCGGACTTAAACCGTCCTTTGTTTAACTTTTTGGGATTGACGGTGGGCGTGATTTACTCTCAGCAGCCGCCCCAGGAAAAAGTAGATGCGTATCAAGCAGATATTACCTACGGTACCAACAACGAATATGGGTTTGATTACCTACGTGACAATATGGTATTTAGCTTAGCGGAGAAAAAACAGCGTGCGCTAAACTTTTGTATTATCGATGAGATTGACTCAATCTTAATTGATGAAGCGCGTACCCCGCTTATTATCTCAGGTCAAGCAGAAGACTCTTCGGCAACTTACGCATTAATTAATCAAATCATCCCTCGTCTGATTCGTTCTTCCGATGAAGAAGCCAACAAAAATAACGAAGACGGCGACTTTTGGATTGATGAAAAGAACCGTTCGATTGAAATTAGTGAAAAAGGCTATGAGAAGATTGAATCGTTTTTAGTCGAAGTCGGAGAGCTTGGCGAAAACGAAAGTTTATATAGCCCAACACGTTTGCCATTATTGGCACACGTACAAGCGGCAATTCGTGCGCACCATATATTTGTAAAAAACGTGCATTACATTGTCGATGACGGCGAAGTTGTTATTGTTGATGAAAATACTGGCCGTACCATGCCTGGACGCCGCTGGTCCGATGGTCTGCATCAAGCAGTAGAGGCCAAAGAGGGCGTTGAGATTCAAGCTGAGAACCAAACGCTTGCGACTACTACTTTCCAAAACTATTTCCGTCTGTATGATAAGTTATCAGGCATGACCGGTACCGCCGATACCGAAGCGGCAGAATTTAAATCTACATATGATATGGATGTGGTGGTTATTCCAACACATATGCCTATCGCCCGTATTGATTTGGACGATCAGATATTCTTATCAAAATTAGGCAAATACAAAGGTATTATCCGAGAGATCAAAGAGATTCAGGCCAAAGGCGCTCCGGTACTTGTTGGTACGGCAACGATTGAGGCCAGTGAAGAGCTGTCTTATTTGATGGATCAAGAAGGTATCAAACATAATGTACTTAATGCTAAGCAGCATGAGCGTGAAGCTGAAATTATTGCGCAGGCGGGTAGTCCTAGAGCGGTAACCATCGCGACTAACATGGCGGGCCGTGGTACGGATATCATCTTGGGTGGTAACTGGCAGGCTTATATTACTGATCCTGAGAATGTGAGTCCTGAGGAGATGAAACGCCTTAAAGATGCGTGGCAGAAAAAGCATGATGAAGTCATTGCTGCAGGCGGGTTACACATTATAGGCTCTGAGCGTCATGAGTCTCGACGCATTGATAACCAGTTACGAGGCCGTGCAGGCCGTCAAGGTGACCCTGGACAATCCCGTTTCTTTTTATCTTTAGAAGACGACTTAATGCGTATCTTCGCAGGCGATCGTGTGGTCAATATGATGCGCGCTATGGGTCTAAAAGAAGATGAAGCCATTGAGCACAAAATGGTATCGCGCTCCATTGAGAATGCTCAAGGTAAGGTTGAGAGTCGTGACTTTGATGCACGTAAAAGCTTGCTTAAGTATGACGATGTCGCAAATGAGCAACGTAAGGTTATCTACTCTCAGCGTGATGATTTACTAGCAGAAGCGGACTTAAAAGATGCGATTGAAGAGATGCACCGTGATGTTTATGATGCGCTCATAAGCCAATTCATACCCCCTGGATCTATTGATGATCAGTGGAATATCGATGGTCTTGAAGATGAGCTTGAAAGCGAATTCAAATACTATATTCCTATTAACGACTGGCTAGATGAAGATCGCCGTCTAGATGAAGAAGGTCTGCGCGAAAAAATCATTCAAACCGCTATCGATCGATATCGTTATCGCCGCGAACAAATGTCTCCTGAAAATGCGGCTCAGCTTGAGCGCCACTTTATGCTACAGAGCTTAGATCGCCACTGGAAAGAGCACTTAACGCAAATGGATCAGCTACGTAAAGGGATTCATCTACGCGGCTATGCTCAAAAAAATCCAGAACAAGAATATAAACGTGAATCTTTTGATTTGTTCCAAATGATGTTAGGTGCTATCAAATCAGATACGGTTCAAGATTTATCTCGCGTTCATATTCCGACCAAAGAAGAGCTAGAAGCTATGGAAGCTGAGCGTTTAGCGCAAGCTGAGCGCCAGAAGATGATGTTTGAACATGCGGAGATCAATAGTTTAACGGGTGAAAGAGAGAATGCGCCTCAGCCAAATTCACAGAATCAAAATACGCAAAACATCACTGCTAGTGTTCAATCAGGATCAAATCCTGCGTCGGGTGCTAATGAAGGTGGTGAATACGCAAATCTTAATATTAGCCGTAATGCTCCATGCCCTTGCGGTTCTGGATTAAAGTATAAACAGTGTCATGGTAAGATTTAGTGAGAGTATTTACTGAGGCAGCATACTAAATAATTTATTAAATAATTTACTGAACAAAAGACTATTGCTTAAAATAGAATAGCCTAAGTATAAGATATCTTTAATAACTGTTTTAATAACTGTGGCTTTATTAAATTATTAGTAGCATACTAAAGTAGAAGCCATAGTTAGCATTTGAGGTTATAATTATCAGTAGAGGCTATACTTAGTAGTAATGATAATAGATAGCATGGCTCAACAGACCCTATTGTCTTTATAAAAAATGAACTTGTAAAAAAGCAACCTTTTATTAAACCTTGAAAGACTGTTAGACCCTATACTTATTTATACAATGACATTCATCAACTTTTAGGAAAATATAGAATGAAAACCAATCAAACTATTAAAACATTATTGTTAACCTCTTCATTAACTGTATTACTGGGGTTAACGGCGTGTCAGAAGCAGGCAGAAGAGACACCAGAACCAGAAGTCAATACGGATGCCCCAATGTCAGCTGAACCTGCTGAAAATAGTGGTTCAGCCATCGTAGCAGATGATATTGAGAACCTAGAAGAACAGCCTGAGTATGAAGGTGTCGAGGATGGTGCAGACATCGATCCTTCAACCTCTCCTATACAAGATAGCAGTAGTATAGATCCTATTGCCAACGCACCAGTAACTGACTCTCAAATTGGTCCAGCAGAAGGGACTGTGCTTGAAGAGAATGCGCCTACTCAAAACGCACCTGCTGAATAAATAAGTTATTAGGGCGTGTCCCTAATTGCTAATCATAAGATTGATGGTCAAAAATGGCTATGTTCTCTGCAAAATTTACTGTGATTAGCAAAAACCTATCTCATTTTTAGCCTTACCAACCAAATAGGTACACGCTCTAGTTAAAACAAAAGGTTCTTATCAGTTATGTATAAGAACCTTTTTTATGTTCTAAAATTACTTGAGAATTGGAAGTTAGTAATTAACTATTAACGATTAGCTATAGTCCAAGAACTTTAAAGTAGTCACAAGGCAACCGAGTGCAAGTACTACTAGGGTAGGCTTAACGAGGTTAACACCGTGACTCTTTATAAGTTCGCCGACTATATAAAGAACTAGCGATTAAAATCGTTATCATTAACATAGTTTTCTTCTAAATAGCCTTCTTCGTGGACATCCAACTCTTCATGTTTTAACTCTATATCAAATTCGTCCGTATGCTTGTGTACCGTCTTTTTAATATCTACATTTTGAACCGCATAGGTATGTTTTTCAACGGTTGCAACTTCGCGAGATAAGACGATTTCGATAGGTTCATTACCAATGTCTAACTGTCTACCATCTACCGTAATATGTGGCGAATGCTCTAAGCTTGGCTCTAAATAACGAATTATATCTTCTTCATTAACTGAGTGAGCTAACTTAGATCTGCTTTCATCATCAGTATAATGCGCTTCAACAATTAATACTTCTTCAGTAAGTTCGATTGGGACCTGAACAGTCTTAGTACGGGTTTGCTTACTTACAATGACCTTACCAATGTTTAGACGCTCTTTACTAACTTCTGCACGTTCTTCTAAAAGCTCTAAATTGCCTACCAATTTAGGATTATTATCTATTAGCTTATCTGTATTAGTATTCGTCAAGGTATTGTCCGTTGTTAATTGATTAGAAGCATCGATATCTGTATCATTTGTATTAGGGGTCCTAGAGGTTTGGTTATGAAGGGTACTGCCTTTTGAATTCTGGCTATTCATTAGAATTTCCTTAAGTTAATATTTTAATATGCGCATGCTATAAGTTAGAATTTAAGGGAAATGGCTTGTAAATATTGATAGAAATTAAATTAAAATAAACCGTAATAAGGTCACATATAAATTCATATCATTAAATATTCAATAAAGAGACTAAATAATGTTAGATAATAAAAAAGCCAGAGCGTGAACTCTGGCTTTTTCGTGCTTAACTCATAACTATTGAGTTAACCTCGATAAATTAAGGTCAATAACTTATTATAGACCGCGAGCTGCACGTACATCATCAGCAGTGATATCATCACGATTTACAATGTTGCCTTCACGGTCAACAACATTACCATCACGGTCGATATCTAACTCTTCACGCTTGATGGTTTCGTGTATTGTTTCTGTATGACGTTCAGTAGTTTTGCCAACATTTACTTCTTCAGTAACATATGTTTCTTTATTTACACGAGCACGTTCTGCTTCAAGTTCAACTTGAATAGAGTCCGCACCAGCGTCATCACCAATTCTACGATCTGTAGGACGGTTTACATCGGTACGCTCAATATGTGCATGCTCTTCTTCAAGCTCAACCTCTACTTTACGATCTTCAGATACAACGTGTTTGCCCACGCTCACTAAACCTGCAACAATACGATCTTTATTTACTGTTAAACGTTCTTCAAGAAGCTCTAGTGTATTAGGTGCATCATAATAATCTTCTTTAAAATCTAGACGTTCTTCAGCAGGTACAGTGTCTGCTACAAATGCTTGACGATCTTTGTTAACTTGCTCTTCATAACTATACTGATAATCAGGATCATAAACATCCATTGCTTCAACTTGTGATTTAGTTAAGTTGTCAAAGAACACGTCATCACCTGTAATACGAGCTAGACCAGCTGGTACTAATACTTGCTTAGAGCTAAACCAACCACCAGCATCTACGATTAAGTAGCGGATACGGCCAGTAGCTTCTTCTACTAATGCACCATCAACTTTACCAATCTTTTCTTCGTTTACACCATAAGCTGTTTTACCAGTTGGATCATAATAGTCATCACCTAATAGATCATTACTAGTGCTTTGAATGTCATTTAAACGGAATAAGTTACTCATTATTTTTTCCTTATATTATTGTGAATTTAAAAATAAAAATCTAAAATTAAGTCGAGTAAAAAATTCTCAAATTTATTGGTTATTGTAAATTTTTGAGAATTGTGACATATCTCTTAGCTAGCCATCACTGAATTCCTAATTGAAAAATTCTAACAAGAATTTATTATCAAAGAAGCTAATTATTAATAAGCATTCTAATTATAGAAATTTGTTAGTAGTTCTAGTTTTAATATTACTTATTAAAAGTATTAACATTAATATGAATTTTTAAGAATTCTACTCTCGACGACTTGGTAATAGATTAACAAGTGGTAAGCACTACTTAAATAGTAAACACGTATCACAGTATTAAGTTACGTAATTCAGTGTTAAACGATGTAAATTCAATAACATGACCTTCATTCAGTTTTACATTTACTAACAGACATTGTTAAAATAAAAAAAGAGCCTCATATGAGACTCTTATTATTTATTATATTTAGAGGTTTTAGCAGTAATTGTTGCTTACTCAAGAACTTCATTACCAGCTCTTTTTTAATTATATTGTTTACAAAGAAATACTGGGATTAAGTATTGATTTAAGGCAGTTCGATAGCCACTGCTACTGCTTCACCGCCACCAATACATAATGATGCGACACCTTTCTTGCCACCAGTACGTTTTAGTGAATTAATCAATGTGACTAGAATACGCGCACCCGAACAGCCTACAGGATGTCCTAAAGCACAAGCACCACCTTCAATGTTTACTTTGTCGTGTGAAATGTTCAATTCATCCATCGTTACCATGGTAACCATAGCAAACGCTTCATTAATCTCCCACAAATCAACCTCATCTACTGACCAGCCAGCTTTGTCTAAAACTTTTTCAATAGACCCAATAGGGGCAATAGTAAATTCAGATGGATGACGTGAGTTTGAAGCACTGGCGATAATACGAGCTTCAATGTTTAAGTTTTTTTCTTTGGCCGTACTCTCTGAGGTTACGACTACAGCAGCAGCACCATCTGAAATCGAGCTGGCATTCGCTGCGGTAATAGTCCCATCTTTAGCAAAGGCGGCACGCAACTTAGGGATACGTTCTGCATCCGCTTTTGCAGGCTGTTCATCACTTTCAACAACCAACTCACCTTTACGGGTCTTAATTGTGACTGGGGTAACTTCATTATCAAAATGACCTTCATTGATGGCTGTTAACGCGCGGTTAAGAGACTCGATCGCAAAGTCATCCATCTGCTCACGGGTATACCCTTTTTCATTGGCCATCTCTTGAGCAAATTGTCCCATAAGCTTGCCGGTGTCCGCATCTTCTAAACCATCTAAAAACATATGGTCTTTAACTTCGCTATGACCCATACGGTAGCCTTGACGAGCTTTAGGCAATATATAAGGCGCATTGGTCATAGATTCCATACCACCAGCAACGATGATATCCGCATTACCTGCTTTAATAGAATCATTAGCTTGCATGACTGCTTTTAGACCTGAGCCGCACAGTTTGTTAATAGTCACGGCGCCTGTGCTGTCTGGAATGCCGGCATTACGCATTGCCTGACGTGCTGGGCCTTGACCCACTCCCGCTGTCAAAATACAGCCCATAATAACTTCGTCAATTTGTTGTGGATCTATACCCGCACGTTCAACCGATGCTTTGATAGCAGCAGCACCTAATTCAGGCGATGTCGCACTAGAAAGATCACCTTGAAATCCGCCCATAGGAGTACGGGCACCGCTGACAATAACTACTGAATCTGATGACATAATTCTATCCTTAATTATTCGTGTTGTATTAAAACAATTGATTCATACATTGAACCAAATATTAAATTTAAATCCTTGTCTTGAGTCTGGCTTACTTCTTATAGCTCAATCTGATAGCCCCTAGTCTAACTCATGCAAACGGATACGTACCACATCAGAGGTAATTTGTTCCAATGTTTCTATTTTATTAATGGCGACATTCATCTGGCTTTCAACGACAGGCAATGTCAATATAATAATCGGTACTTGACCCATTTGATGTGCAGGCTTTTGTAAAATGGCGTCTATATTTATACCTGCATCGCTCAGAATACGAGTAACATCCGCTAATACTCCTGGTGTGTCATCTGCTTGTAAGCGTAGATAGTATCCCGCTACCATGTCATCTGCACTTAAAACTGGCGTATCAGATAGCTCATTTGGCATAAACGCTAAGTGTGGCACGTGATGACCATTTTCGACAGTTAAGACACGGATGAGATCCATCACATCTGCCATGACCGCCGACGCAGTGGCTCCAGCACCAGCACCATCACCATAATAGAGGGTTTGGCCTAGTGGATGAGAATTGACTAAAACTGCATTTTTGACACCATTGACATTAGCAAGCAGTTTATCTTGTGGAATCAGCGTTGGATGTACTCGAAGCTCTATGCCATTAGCTGTATCGTCATCATTATAACGACGTACTGCGAAGCCTAAATGCTTAATGCGGTATCCAAGCTCTTCGGCATAAGTCACATCTTGCAAGGTAACGTTAGTGATGCCTTCACAATATACTTTATCAAACTGAAGGGGTATCCCAAAAGCAATGGATGCAAGTAGCGCTAATTTGTGCGCGGCATCAATTCCTTCGACATCGAAGGTTGGGTCAGCTTCGGCATAGCCTAATTCTTGTGCTTCTGCTAACACATCTTCAAAGCTACGACCTTTATCGCGCATCTCAGACATAATAAAGTTGCCAGTACCATTAATAATACCCGTCAACCAATCGACTTTGTTGGCGGCTAATGCTTCACGCATTACTTTAATAATCGGAATACCGCCTGCTACTGCCGCTTCATAAGCAACATGGACTTGATGTTGATCCGCTAAAGAGAAAATCTCATTACCATGTTCAGCAAGTAAGGCTTTGTTGGCCGTTACCACATGTTTACCATGTTTGATAGCATGGAAAATAACTTCTTTGGCAATCGTTTGACCACCGATGACTTCGATAATAATATCAACATCATCACTCTCAGCAATAGCCATCAAGTCGCTTTCTTGTTTAATATTAGGATCAATATCATCACGTCGGCGACGGACGCCAACTTGAGTAATTACAATGTCATGACCACTGCGTCTTTTAAGCTCTGATAAGTTGTCGTTTAGCAGGTTAAGTACGCCAGTACCTACAGTACCCAGTCCTAGTATGGCAAGTTTTATAGATTTACTCACGATATCCTCAGTTGTTTTATGTGTTATATTTAGAGTCGATATAAGTGTAATTGGTTTGAATAGAATTGGCTAGGTGGAACTTATCATTCATTCTAAAGCTTTCAATTCTAAATTGCATTATTTGACGCGCATACTCAATAGGCATAGTCAATGTAGTCTACAATAGTGACAAGACATCGAGTGCAATTACTACTACTGAATTACTACTTATGAAGGCTTAGCGATGTTAACGTTAACACAGTAACCGTTTAGCAGTTCACGGACTATATAACCCATGTTTTATTTGTTTGCAATGGCCGCTTTAGCAAGTTGATTAGCGGGAAGGTACCCCCCAATTTGATGCCCCGATTCAGTGAATATAGCAGGCGTGCCGCTAACCCCAAGACGCATACCTAGTCGCATATGATCACGTACAGGACTATCGCATGCGGGAGCCATCGGATTTTGTCCTGACTTCGCTTGGTTCATAGCAGCAATACGATCCTCGCTACACCATACTGATTCCATTTTTGGAACGCTACGCTCACTGCGAGGCCAAGCTAGATAATGTACCGCAATACCTAGGTTGTTAACATCATCCATTTCTTGATGTAACTTAGTGCAATAGGGACAATCAGCATCGGTAAAGACGTAAACGGACGCCTTTGTATTGCCTTTGGCAGGATAAGTAATCATCTCTTGCTTATCTACCTTAGCAAGCGTCGTTTTAACGTTTGCAGCAATCAGATCAGCGCTGATATCGATTGGACGGTCTTGACCGATTTGGACAATCTGACCTTGAATAATATAACGGCCATCTTTATCACTAAAAAATGAAGGTATGCCTTCACCAGTTACCCAATATATGTCATCCATTTTGGTAGGAATAGCAGATATAATATTTTGTTCAAATCCAGATGCCTTAAAATTTGCTTCAAGGGCATTTACCACGTCGGCATCTGAGTTCTGAAGCGGCGCTGAGGTATTATTAACTGCTGTAGAGCTATCCGTATTAGGCGTGTTCGCCTCAGTAGTATTGCTGTTGCACCCAGCAATTGCGACAGCAAGCGTGATAAGTCCTGCTTTAGACGCATAGAAGCTGTTTCTAAAAGATAACTTATTAATAAACGATGACATAAACTTATCTCTATATATTAGGGTATGTAGGTTTTGGTTATTTAGTCGCTCTTGGTGGCATGCCTGTATGCTGCGTCTGAAAGTTGCCTTTACTTACTTGTTTATTTTGCGCTTTATTCGCAGTCTTTATATTATTAGCCTTTTGGTTTTTGGGCCGCTGCGCCGTTGAAGACTTGCCTGCCGTTTTATTAGACCGCTTATTAGCTTGGTTATTGGCTTGATTGCTGTGTTGACGCTTCACAGAATCCGAACCAATTCGGCTGTTCTTCTTGCGTGCCGATTGATACGTCTCGCTATTTTTACCTTCAAGTCTTGAATTAAACGGGGGTATCAAACAATGCCGCGCCGTCCCAATAAGATCTTGCCGACCCAGACGTTTTAAAGCCGCACGTAGCATACCCCAGTTCATAGGATCATGATAACGTAAAAAGGCCTTATGTAGTTTACGCTGTTTACCTGATTTTACAATATCGACATCACCTTGGGTGCGAGTCACTTTGTGCAGCGGGTCTTTGTGCGTGTGATACATGGTTGTTGCAGTCGCCATAGGGCTTGGATAGAAGGCTTGCACCTGATCGGTTCTAAAGTCATGCCGCTTAAGCCACAGCGCCAAATTCATCATGTCCTCATCCGTCGTACCCGGATGGGCAGCAATAAAGTAGGGGATAAGGTACTGCTCTTTACCTGCCTCAGCACTAAACTGTTCAAACATCTGTTTAAACTCATCATACGTACCCATGCCAGGCTTCATCATTTTAGACAGCACTCCTTCCTCAGAGTGCTCAGGCGCAATCTTAAGATAGCCGCCGACATGATGCGTCACCAGCTCTTTGACATATTCAGGATCTTTAACCGCTAGATCATAACGCAGTCCAGACGCGATGAGGATTTTTTTGACCCCTTTAACCTCTCGAGCATTCCGATACAGCTGAGTCAAATGGCGATGATCAGTAATTAAGTTATCGCAAATACCTGGGTAAACACAAGAGGGTTTACGACAGTTTTTCTCAATGGTTTCATCTTTACAGCTCAGGCGATACATGTTGGCTGTTGGTCCACCTAAGTCTGAAATAACCCCTGTGAAATTCGGCGCCGTATCACGAATTGCCTCAACTTCACGTAGGATAGACTCCTCAGAGCGATTTTGAATAATACGTCCCTCATGCTCGGTAATCGAACAGAAGGTACAACCACCAAAGCAGCCGCGCATGATATTGACCGAAAACTTAATCATGTCAAACGCAGGGATACGGGCATCACCATAGCTAGGATGTGGCACACGCGCATAAGGTAAGTCGAACACATAATCCATTTCCTCCATCGATAACGGAAGCGGTGGCGGGTTTAACCACACATCGATGTCTGTTTTTGTGTTGCCGCCGTCCTTATTTTTACCTGATCTATGACGCTGAACCAAAGCGCGCGCGTTACCCGGGTTGGTTTCCATATGCAAAATACGGTTGGCGTGCGCGTATAACACAGGGTCAGATTTAACGTCACTATAATCAGGTAAGCGAATGACAGACTTAGCACGCGGGGGTAGTTTTATTTTGTGTTTACGTGCAGTTTTCGGTTTTGTATCTGCATTCGTAACTTCAAGTCCCATCATCTTAACTGGCTGTACATCATCATTTACCTGATCCGCGTTCAAGACTTTGTTTTGAACCGGCTCTGCTTTAAAGCCTTGATATTGTTGTTCAAAAGCAGAAGGGCGCTCTATGCTAGATTTGCTGTCATTATAAGCTTGCTTGCTATTGCCTTTATCTTTCTCAATAGAGCAGCTGTCTAAATCCTCAGTCATCACATACGGATTAATAATCGGATCAACGCGGCCCACCGTATCGACATCGTTACTTTCAATCTCGATCATATCTGCCTTCCAGTGGCGGCGAGACGGCGTAATCAAATAAGCCGTACCTCTAAGATCGCTCATCTGCTCAAAGGTATAGCCCTTTGACAAGCCATGTACCACATCCACGATGGCACGCTCAGCGTTACCATACAAAAGAACATCGGCACGGCTATCTAATAATACGCTACGGCGCACTTTATCCGACCAATAATCATAGTGTGCAATACGGCGTAAGCTTCCCTCAATACCACCCAGTATAATTGGTACATCAGGATACGCCTCACGGCAACGCTGACTATAAACAATAGCGGCGCGATCAGGGCGTTTGTCTGGCGCATTATTGGGCGAATAAGCATCATCACTACGTATACGGCGATCGGCTGTATAGCGGTTAATCATGCTGTCCATGTTGCCAGCCGTCACACCATAAGCATAGACAGGTTTACCCAGTTCCATAAACGCATCTTTGCTCGTCCAATCAGGCTGAGCGATGATACCTACACGAAAGCCCTGCGCCTCAAGCAAACGACCAATAATCGCCATCCCAAAGCTTGGATGGTCAACATAGGCGTCGCCTGAGACAATAATCACATCGCACGCATCCCAGCCCAGCTCATCCATCTCACGGCGACTCATAGGCAGAAACGGCGCTGGTTCGTAGCAGCTGGCCCAGTGTTTATCGTAGTCGTATAAGGGCGTAACACCTTGTTTAAAGGCAGTGCGGGCGATGGTTTCAGCAGACATGGGAATAACCTAGATAATGATTTGAAAATCTAAAGAGCAATTAAAAAGATCAATAGTAAAACGAGAGTTAGTACAAGAGGGGTGATAAAAAAGAATGACGCTCATTTTAACATGAATAGGGTTTATGTTGAGCATTTTAAATAGATGATTGATATATAATTACTGTTTAACCATTCCTTAATTAGAATAATTTACGTATGAGTCTAATAATTAAAAGTACCTCATTCAAAATATGTTTCTTTCAAGTAATCTTTTTTGTCAAGAGGTATAGCAAGTCAGCGATGTTATAAAATTATATAACCATTATATAGCGCAATAGCTAATTCATCGGAAAAAATACGAATTGTAAAGAGTAGATGGCGTTGAATGTTTAAGTGTATAGAAAAATGCTATTTAAAATAAATTAGGTAGGTTAATTAAGTATGTCATTTTTGAATTGTATCAACTTTAAATACTTAATGCATACTTCGTTGTATGTCATGGGTATCACTATGGTAATGATACTGGCATCTATGGCCAATGCTAAAGTCGACTTATCTCAGTACGAACATCTAAGGCCTGGATACTATAATATGATGTACAATAGATTGCTTATTGTATTGGTATTAATACATCTGATTTTAATAGTATATTTTATTAAAAAGAACAAATACCATTCAAAACAATTTGCTATAAGACATGCAAAAATTGCATTGATTTTCCCTATAATCGGTTTATTTATTATGCCATTTAATTACGGTATATCTTGCATAATACAACTTAATCATTGCTACTATATTGATGCATTTGTGATGGTAATTATGTTGTACGTTTATCTTATATATGTCTCCCTAATGCCATACTTTCTTAATCGTTTCCAGTAATACGCTTATATTTAGCCACTAACTCTTCTTCGGATTCAACGTGATTGGGGTCTTTAGGGATACAATCTACGGGACATATTTGGACGCATTGCGGTTCATCAAAATGCCCTACACATTCAGTGCATAAATCAGGGTTGATTTCATAAATCTCATCCCCCTCATAAATAGCTTCATTGGGGCATTCAGGTTCACAAACATCACAGTTAATACATTCATCGGTGATAAAAAGTGCCATTTCAGCTCCTTATTTAACATAGAGTCGACGCAATAATAAGTTTTAACGGTTAAATTATTAACCTTACTAAGCTTAATGAATAGCAAATGAATTAGATTGCTTTGGATTAAATTATCGCCTGTTAATCTTATTTGTAGACTCAATGATTTTAATAGGTCGTGTATATATGATCGAATATGTCATAACTAAAACCTAGACTTTGATAAATTACAAAGCGTTTTTCTACACTTATATTTTAACTCTATTTCCACTCATTATTGCGTTTGTCATCAAAGGCTTTCTGAACACATGGGGGTACAAATTTGTCTACATCCCCACTTAGTTTTGCAATCTCTCTTATCATGGTAGAGGAGATGAATGAGAATTCGGGCGCTGGTGTTAAAAATACCGCTTCAAAGTTCTCATCAAGCTCACGGTTCATATTAGCGAGCTGAAATTCATATTCGAAATCTGACATAGCACGTAAACCGCGCAGTACAGCTGTGGCATTTTGTTCACGCATAAATTCAACCAAAAGCCCTTCAAACCCAACTACCGAAACTTGGGGCAAATCATCAAAAACAGTCTCAACCAATTCAACTCGTTCCTCAAAGCTAAACATAGGTTTTTTATGATGACCTAAAGCGACAGCAATCACGACTTCATCAAACAGCTTAACAGCCCTTTGAACTAAATCGCGATGTCCATTAGTGATAGGATCGAATGTGCCTGGGTAGACGACTTTGGTGTGCAGTGACGAAGGTTTGTTCATGATGGTTTTTAAGGATAGTTGAATGAGGGGTTATCGTAGCAAATTTTAAGCATTGACGTAAGTGATAACTGCTTACAAAGCTATGAAAAAGTATTGGTTTTAAATTTGGTATAATTGAGGCTCGACCTATCTTTATAGCACTCTATAATGTGAGTTATATTTTGAGCTGCAAGCTTATAAGCGTATGTTAATGTAAGAGCTAAATCATTATCTGAATCAAACCATTAGTTAAGTTATTATCTATGCTCAAACGACAACTCAGCATAAACGTTATATCCACTTAAATATTATAAAGATAGGGACACGCTCTAGTAATTTAAGAGACTAATTTATATGGCTAAAAAATCTAGAAAACCATCAAATCAAATTGCCGCTAATAAAAAAGCGCGGCACGAGTATTTTATTGAAGAAACCTTTGAAGCAGGCTTAGAGCTGCAAGGTTGGGAAGTTAAAGCGATTCGGGCAGGTAAGATGAGTATCACCGAAGCTTATGTAGTGTTTAGGGGTAATGAAGCGTTTTTATTTGGCGCTCATATTCAGCCTTTATTATCCAGCTCAACGCATATAGATCCAGACAGTATTCGTACTCGTAAACTGCTCCTGCATCGCAAAGAAATCGACACCTTGTTTGGCGCTGTTAATCAAAAAGGCTATGCCTGCGTGCCGCTAGAAGTGTATTGGAAAAATTCACTGGTAAAATGCAAAATTGGTTTAGCCAAAGGTAAGAAACTGCACGATAAGCGTAAAACTATCAAGGAAAGAGACTGGGAGCGAGACCAACAGCGCGGGTTTAAGCAGCATTTGAATTAATCGTTAATTATCACTTTTTTAAATAGTGAATCGTTAGCTTAATAATAAAATATGGCAGTTATTTTCTGCCTTTTTTTTATTTCTGTCAGTTCCATGAATCAATTCTATTCAGCCCCTAATTAAAAAAGATTTTTTCTTTTAATACTTTGATGGTATAAAAAATTAATGAATATCAAAAATAGAAATAAAAACCTAAATGAACAACCCTCATTAGTGATTCGGTTATTGCAAAAGATATTGTTTCCGAGTAGAAGAATGTCATTAACACAAAAGCAAAAGCTAGCGAAAATTGTATCTGGTAAGACCATTTTAATCACTGGTGCCAGTTTCGGTATTGGCGAGTCCCTTGCCTATCTTCTGGCATCTGTTTTGACAGACTCACACTCAAGCTTTAAAAGCCCTCCTAAGCTATTATTAATAGGAAGAACTACTGACAAATTAAAACAAGTACAGTCGCAAGTTTTGAAGTTGGGAGGTCGGGCGGAGATTTATTCATTAGATCTAAGAGATGAAGAGCAATTGCAGCAGTTTATAAATTACTTGCAAGCTGAGAATGTGGATATATTCATTAATAATGCAGGTCAATCTATTAAGCGGCCCGTCATGCAATCACTGGACCGCAGCCATGATTTTCAGCGCACCATCAGTCTAAATTATTTAGCGCCCGTGAAGCTGTGTCTAAGTCTAATCCCTAAGCTAAAAGCAAATAGGGGACAAATTATAAATGTATCAGCATTAAACGTATTATTACCACCCATGCCTGAATGGTCTGCCTATCAGGCTTCAAAGACAGCTTTCGATCAATGGTTCCGCTCAGCCTTACCTGAATTAAATGCAAATGCTATCGATGCCAGCACCTTATACCTACCTTTGGTAAGAACTCGAATGATTGCGCCTACTACGATATATCGTTCAGCGCCTGCTATGTCTTCTGAACAAGTAGCATCCCTAATAGGAAGAGTTATTATTAGCAAAGCTATAAATTTTAAACCTTGGTGGTTATATATAGTTGAACCCATGGCCACGTTATTCAAGGCACCTTTAGAGTATTTCATAAGACAGCTTTATCGTTATAAAAACTGTCGTTAAATGCCATTTAATATAACTGCACCGTTAATAATTACCTTTTAAACAATAGAGTATTCGATGCAAAACTTGCAACCGCATAAAAGCCAACCGCATAAAAGCCAACCGCATAAAAGTCAGCTACATAAAAATAAGTCATCTGAGTCCACATTGAGTTGGACGCTCCAGAGTCTACGTAATTTGAAACGAATGGGATTACTGACGACTAAAGGGGTTGCAACGGCAGTCAAATCTATCAATACACATGGCCCAAACTTAATGGTATTGCTGCAATTTGCCAGCGCCAAAACCCCTGACAGGCTGACTTTAAATGAGCAATACAGTTATAAGCAATGTTATGAGTTGGCTTTATCTTTAGCAGTCTATTTCGCTGATATATGGCGAAAGCTTAACCAAAATCGCACGGTTAAAAAACCATCCCCAAGAGTGGCAATGATTTGTACCAATCATAGCAGTAGTGTTTTAGCTTTATTTGGTTTAGCACGATTGGGAGCAGATCTTAGTCTAATAAATACAGAAATGAGCCAGACTCAGCTCCAGCAAATAATTAACCAGAAAGATTATGACATGATTATTTGTGATGAAGAGTTTGCTAATAATCTAAAGACAGCTATTACTCCTAAAGCCAATACTTCGGGCCAAATTCACAGCCCTTATATTATTTCAAAGCAACAAATTGATCATGTTATTGCCACAAGGTTAAAAGATACCAAGAATAATGATGTTACGTTGCCTCGATATGCATCAGGTACCATCAATGTACTAACAGGTGGAACCAGTGGCCGTATTAAATTCGCCAATCGCAAACCCTCACCGCTTGCTATGATGATCCCTTTTATTGCATTGTTAAATGAGGTAGAGCTTGCAAAGTATCAGTCCGTTTATATAGCAGTGCCTTTTTATCATGGTTATGGACTGGCTTCGCTCATTATTTCAGTGCTGTTATCAGCCAGAATATTTACCAGTGATAAATTTAAAACCGAAACTGCTGCTCAGTTGATTCAAAAGCATCAAATCGAAGCTTTGTTATTGGTTCCTACTATGCTAAACCGTTTGTTAGCTTATGATCTAAATAAAAAGGACTTTACAAAAGAAGAGTTAAAAGCTGGAGCGCATAGAACTTCGGTTTTCGATTCAGTGAGACGAATTATCTCAGGAGGAGCAAAGCTAGAAGACTCTCTTGCTAAGCAGACTTTGCAACATACTGGAGATACTTTATTTAATCTTTATGGAACCTCAGAAGCAGGTTTCTGCGTCATGGCTACTCCAGCTGATTTGCATCGCTATCCAGATAGTATTGGTAAAGCTATTAAGGGAGTTAGGCTACGGCTTTTGCCTATAGAGCAAGCTGATAATGATACGAAAGATCGTAAATCTGATAAAAGTATAGACGGAAACGTTAAGACAGAAGAAAATATAGGAATATTGAGTTTAAGAACGGCTTGGTCGATGGATGATTCATCTATTATAAAATCTAAAAAAAGCTGTTTAGAATTAAGTAAATGCAATAAATTTATCAGTACTGGGGATCTTGCATATTCAAATACAGAAGGGTATTTGTTTTTAAAAGGAAGGGCGGATGACATGATCGTTAGTGGTGGTGAGAATGTATATCCCGTTGATATTGAAAACGTACTTAAACAACATCCAGACGTTGGACAGGCGGCAGTTATTGCAGTTGAGAGTGAAGGGTTTGGGAAACGTTTAGTGGCTTTCGTTTGTTTCAATAACAGAGATTTTAATAACAGAGAAAAGGCAATCGATAACAATGAAACTAATATTAAATGTTTAAATAATGAACTCTCTGACACTCACAAGATAAAAATAGAGAGCCAACTTGAACAATGGCTAAAGCCCAAGCTGGCTCGCTATCAAATGCCTAAGAAAGTTGTCTTAGTAGATGAAATGCCAATTACCAAAACAGGAAAGGTGAGTCATGTTTTATTAAGACAACATTTATGCGAGGGTTAAGACTCTCTTCGTTAGATACTAAGACCATATAAAACATAATCAAATGCTCGATGTTTTAGACTATAGTCGGACGTATAAGTCAAAGCCTGACGATCTAATAATCTTTCAAATTGGTAATCAGGTGAGCAATAGATATTGTTACGAATCAATAAGGCTATAACAGCGTGTATTTGTACTTTGTGGGTTTGTAGACTTGAATACGATAGCAGTTTTAGAAGGGTGTAGTTATTATAAGACTCGCGTAATACGTCACTTTTAAATGCGTGCATGAGTTCATAAGAATCATCATCTAAGTATTCAAAGTCACATTCTTTAGCATAGGCTTCGGCTAAATACTCTATGCCCTCACTAACTAATTGCGAATTTTGAATAGGTTCTACCTGGTAATCAATATAATCATGAGTACCGCTATCATCTTCGAAGCGTATAGAGCGATCTATTAAATTCTGACCAGCAGCATTCAAGGCGTTCGGTTCTTTTAGTGCTATAGCCTGTTCCATTAAGTTGTTGGCTTGAATTTCAGCTGCTTCTTGAGTAGTACTCGGATCTAATTGTTCTTTAAGTTCTTTAAGTTCTTGATTTCTTAATACGCGTGAGTATCGCCATTTAGCGGTAGCATAATTATCCGTATTTAAAGCATCTTTTGACAGTTGATCAAGTACGATCTTATTTTGTTTTCTAATATTTGCGTCATTATAACTACTACCGCCAATATCAAATTAAAAAATTATTGCACAAAAACTAAAGCCTATTAATAAGATCGTCGCCACACCTAAAACAAAGCCTTCCCAAAATTTTGATTTATCTTTTGGAGCACTATTTATGGCGCTTTTTTTTACTGTAGTGTTAGGCTTACTTGAAGCGTTATCAGTAGTAGAGTCTGACTGATTGTCTTCATTTTTAGACGGTTTATTATTCATCAGCTGATCTTTATTTAGGTTATAAGTTAGTAGGATATATAGACTCTTTAGATTAACATAATTTAAAGGTAATAATTTTTTTAGAATATAAACGATTAAGACAATAAATAAAAAAAGGCAGTAATATAAACAATTACTACCTTTATCATTTACAAATTTTGAAGAACTTAGTTATAAGAAGAACTAGTTATAAAATTATATCGCCATCAATGGTTTTTATAAATTTGGTTGCCCTAAATACAATTTAAGGATTAAGCGAATCAAATGATAATGCATCAAGTGCAAGCACATAAATAACACCCGAACTTAGAGCATTCATTCACTTAACGCATCGTCACATACTCTTCAGAGCCAGTAGGATGAATAGCAACCGTATTGTCAAAGTCCGCTTTGGTTGCGCCCATTTTGATAGCAACAGCAAAACCTTGAATCATTTCATCGACACCAAAACCGATGCCATGTAAACCGATGATTTTTTCTTCTTCACCTAAGCATACCAGTTTCATAAAGCACTTTTGACGATGCTGGGTGACGGCACTGTACATAGGGGTAAAGGTCGACGTATAGCATTTGATATCTTCTTCCCCATACTGATCAATAGCTTGCATTTCAGACACGCCGATAGTTCCAATTGGAGGGTGGGTAAAGATAACCGTTGGAATCAAATTATAGTCTAAATGCTCATCAGGTTTATTGTTAAATAAGCGTTCAGACAACCGGCGGCCGGCAGCGACAGCAACTGGAGTCAAGTCGATACTATTTTCAATGATATCACCCACTGAATAAATACCTTCGATATTGGTGTTTTGATATTTATCGACTTTTATTTTGCCGATTGAGTTGGTTTCGACCCCAGTCACTTCAAGGTTGATAGTATCAGTATTCGGTTTACGACCAATCGCCCAAATTAAGCAGTCTACTGTGTTGCTGCGCTCATCTTCCAAGTTAATCGTCAGGCTACCGTCATCGTTTTTAACGACCTCTTTTATAGTGCTGTGAGTGTGAATATAGATGCCTTCTTTCGCCATCTCTTCTATCAAAACATTAACCACACTATGATCGAATGAGCGTAGTGGGGAATGTTTACGCACGTATAGACTGACTTCTGAGCCTAAGCTGCGTAATACGCCTGCGATTTCAACCGATACGTAGCCAGCACCAACGATAGCTACTCGTTTTGGTAATTCGTCTAATGCAAATAAACCATCAGAGTCAATGCCATATTTAGCACCTTTGATATCAGGGAAGATAGGACGACCGCCAGTAGCAATGAGTATATGGTCAGCAGTAATATGTTCGCCATTTACTTCAACCGTTTTTGCATCTACAAATTTAGCAAAGCCGTTAATCACTTCGACGTTGTTTTTACCCAGATTTCTCTCATAAGCAGCGTGTATATTGCTAATATATTTTTCACGGGTTTCGATCAGCTTACTAAAGTCAAAATCTTTAACATCAATATCAAAGCCATAATCTGGTGCGTATTTATGAATGGCTTCAGCAACTTGGGCGCCATACCACATAACTTTTTTGGGCACGCAGCCTAAATTAACGCAAGTTCCTCCTAAATGGTTGGCCTCAATAATTGCGCACTTTTTACCATACATAGCCGCACGGTTAATTGAAGCGATACCGCCACTGCCACCGCCAATAGAAATATAGTCATAATGTTTAGTCATATTTAAACCTTATATTTATTATGTGAAATTTTAGATGTTTGCTAATAGCTATATTGATTAATAACCGATTAAATAGAAGCTTTTTAAATAAGAGCCTTATAAATTTTGGTATAAAGCCTAGTTTGATAATTCAGATCTAATGTTACCTTATATTTGTTTTTGACTCTATTTGAGTCACGTATAAGATATGCTAATCTGCTAGGTGTGACTTATTTAAATGTTAAACAGACCCAACAAGGTAGCCCTATGATTATCAACAATCGTGAACGAAAAAAAACTTTTAAACATTTAAGGTTTAATGAACTGTTTGCTGCACTAATTGTAGGAACAGGATTATTGATCTCTTATTCTACATTGGCGCAATCACAATCCAGTACAACTTTTATTGAAGCTGACAATATACAAAAATACAAAGTAGCAGATTTCTCAGATAGGTACGACGCTGAAATTCTAGTTAACAAAGAATTAGATGAGCAACAGGTCAGTATTGTAGTCAAAGATGCTGATACTCAAGAAGTGATTATCAATCAACCCTCAGATATTAATATTGAATATGAGTTAAGTGACAGTATTGATGATAGCTCAAAAAATAATGTTATCAGCGCCAACATCGTTGAAGCGCCATATGGTAGCCATAATGTACTCATTTATGACGACTTCAACTTTGATAATCAAAAAGATTTGGCGCTAAAGGATGGCAGGCACGGGTGTTATGGTGGAACTTCTTATAAAATTTATTTGAATCAAGATAATGGGTTTATATATAGCGACACGTTTACAGATCTTACATACGGTAATTGTGGATTTTTTAATATTGATAAGGAAACACAGACCTTACATACCATGACCAAAAGTGGGGCAGCTTGGCATAAATATAGCGTATATAAAGTGGTTGATAACAAACCAGTGATTGAACAGGATATAGTAGAGGAGGGGGATGTCAGAGGCTTCTTTAAAATAACGGTAACTACTTTTGAAGATGATGACAAACATATAGACAGTTTTTTAATTCTACCCTCCTCTGATGAGCAGGTACCGAATTCTTTTTATAGCGTTACTCTCATTAATAATAAGAAATTATTGTTGGGAAGCTATGATGAAAAGCGTCTATATTATGCGTTTGCAGACCAAAATGATCGGATTGAGCTGTTTTATGAAGGAGAGTTTGTCTATGATCATCATGCTAACACGATATCTTTTTATAATAAGCCGGTGACCTACGTGATAAACGATAAGGGAATACGGGTACAAACGCCTAATAAGACTCGATTTTTAGAATCAAAGTCTAATTCTGTTCAGGGTAAACTAATTAATTTATTAAAGTACGAGAATGTCAAACTAATTTAAAAACCATCATTTAAATAAACGCTCAAATTATCAATAGGCTGCTCAGGCTCTTGATTAAACAGTTGTCAGTACAGTAAGTAATGGGGGTTTGAGTCCAAAGTTCCAGTAGCTTTTAGCGGCATACTAATCTTTGTAAACATAAAAATCACCATCTTATGCCTCATTCAATAAGATAACGTCATAATCTGAGGAGCTATAAGAGTACATGAAAGCAGGTAATTTGAAGTTACCATTACTGTTGGTTTTAGTGTCATGAATGCTATTTTTGATGATTACAACATCGCTTAAGGGTTGATTAGTCTTTTTATCTATGACTTGTTCTGTAATCTCTGGTGTCATGCAGTGCACCTTTTGTTGACAGCCAATTTGGGTCAAGATAATAGTTATTATTGCAACACATGATTTCTTAAGCTTCATCAAGCTCTTATGTAAAGGTTTCTAGTATTATTTTCAACCACTGTAAATTATCCAACAGTATTTAATAAATGGCTGTTATAGACGTCACTAATAAACCCATCCCTCTCAATTATTATAGTCTTATTGTATTTATGAATGGTACTTCCTTCTTGATGTACCTTTTTAGAAACTTGTTAATAGCAATAGCGACTATTTTTTGCAACTTTTTACAAGAGAATTTATCGCCTTTACGAGCAACGGGTATGCCGTTATGGGAAGTGTTAGGTGAGCCACTGATAACTGTTCTGCCATGCGTTTTCTTCGCGCCAATAGTTATATATGCTGCAATGAGCTTTCTTGGTATAAATGTATTTAAACTAGCATTGCGTAAGTAACTAATTCATTTTCAACAGACCCTATTAAATTTAAATTGATGATGAATATAAAACGCGTATATTATATGTTTGAACAAGGCATCTTAATGAAATCAATTAGAACTCTGTATTTACAACATGAATAATATTGATAGATATACTTAACGTGTTTAAACCTACTTCAAATAAGATTTAACCTTAATCACTCTTTTTGAGTCCCCACCAAGATAATGCAGTAACTAATATGGCACCCAATAGCATAAGCCCAATAGTAACCAACCACTGAGCACCTTCAGGATAGTGCCAAGGGGCTACATTAATTATCGCATCACCAGCCAAAGTGCCTAACTCATCCACCTTCCAAGGCCAGACCTTCATCAAAGAGCCAGCAATAAAGCCAGTTAATAAAGCTAACGTCCCTTGATAGTAACGTGATAACAACCATTTAAGGGCTTTAGTGAACAATAACAGTCCAGTGACCATACCAGCCATTAGGGTAATGATGATAGGTAAATTGAAGTTATGAACCGCCTCCAATACCCGATCATAAACCCCTAGCAACAATAGGATAAAAGAACCTGAAATACCCGGTAACACCATGGCGCAAATGGCAATCGCCCCTGAAAAGAAGATATAGAGCAGGCTTGGCTCTGTGGTGACCAAAGGCATGCTACTAATACCAACTGCAGCAATAATACCAATTAAAAATAAGCTAACTCTGGCTAAATTCCAGCGTTTGATTTCACCTAATAATATAAATACAGTGGCAATAACCAAACCAAAGAAGAAAGACCAAATTAACAACGGTTGATTGTCTAATAGGTTTTTAATAATTCCAGCTAAGGTTGCAAAACTAGTAACAATACCTAAAAGCAAAACCAATAAAAAAGTGGCATCTACTTCGCGCCAGATAGCGAGCAATCCTTTTAGACCGCCTTTATGACGATAGATCTGCCATAAGTTTGGACCAATACGACTAATTGCACCAATCAAACGCTCGTAGATACCAGAAATAAGCGCGATGGTACCACCCGATACACCAGGCACAATATCCGCTGCACCCATCGCCATGCCTTTTATATAAACAGCTACAAGATTTTTCGGATTGTTTTTTGGACTGTGGCTTGGGTTATCTACAAGGTTCGAAGGGTTATTGGGCTGAGCTGCTTTTAATGAAGAAGACGACGCTTTTGATTCAGGTCGTTGAGAATTAGGGGTCGTCATCGACATTCCTTACTGGATAAGTAAATAAGACAATAATAAGTAAGTTGACTGATTAGGTTTAAGGTATTCTAGAATTGAATGCATTTTAACATGAGTATGGGTTTTGCATATTGAGAATAACAAACCGATTTAAGAAAATATACTTCATAGTAATCATTTTCAATAATGTAATAAGCTTAATTACTTATTTTAAATCGGCCACTTGACTGCACATACTCTTTAATAGCTTTTTATATATAGTTATAAGGTTTTATCAATATCATAAGGCCAAATTAATGGCCTACAGAATTGGAGAATATATTTAGGACGACAACCCCAGCAACGATAAGAGAAATACCAATCGTGGCTGGCAGGTCAATGTGTTGTTTAAATACAATCACTCCCATGCCAGCGGTCAAGATAATACCTATGCCGCCCCACAAAGCATAAGCAATACCTAATGGAATGACTTTGATGGATTTTGCGAGCATGTAGAAAGACAGCCCATATAAAACCACCATTAGGGCAGTTGGTAATAGGCGAGTAAACTCTTCTGACTTTGCTAAAAAGGTAGTACCTGCTACTTCGCAAATGATAGCAGTGGCTAGGTAGATATAAGCCATAGTGAGCGTAGATACGGTGAAGGGCATAAGCGTTAACCAGAATAAGCTAGAAATATCTATGGATACTAAATATTGAATTTTAACGCCATTGTAATATGAAGATGAATAAGGTCAATACGATATTTTTTAAATAGGTGACATTGATGTCAAAATTTTAGTGTAATAAGTGTTGAGTTAAATTTGACTTTAGCGTGCAGTGGATTGGATTGTTTTAGAGTAGTGTAGATAATAATCGTGTATCTAAAGACCATAGACGTCTAATAACGTTTAGTAAACAAGGTGCAGCACTTAAAGCAGAAAAGACTTTCATATTGAAAGTCTTTTCTTTAATTAGACAATTAAGGTTAATATGACAGCTGAGTGCCATCGGCTGTTATGACATTTTTGTGTGAATACTCACTGCGGTCTGGACGCTGCAACGTACCTACTTTTTCAGCATAGTCAATAAAGGATTGAGTGTATAAAAGTTTGGTGTCGACCACCTTGCTTTTATCAGCGAAAACAGTACCTAATGTAGTATAGCCATCGCGCCCTTCAGCTATATAGTCGTTAGTGACTACTGTATAGGTCTTGGCGGTGTCATTTAAATCAAACATTGACCATATGCCTGTATCACGATCACGAACTTCGATATTGTAAACGCGCTGACCACGAGGTTGAGTCAAATCTAAATCCCAACGCAGTCCATCGGCATAGGGATGTGAACCTGATGAACCATTCAAGTCCATATGGTTGGCAATGGCATCTTCAAGCGTATCCTTAACTTGTTGAGCGGTCATTTGAAGATTCACCAAAGTATTACCAAATGGCAATACCGTGTAAGCAGTGTCATAGCTCACATCACCCTGCATAATGGTCTCGCGCACCCCGCCTGCATTTTGTATACCAAAATCTGCTTCTAATGCACCGTCCAAAAAGGCTTTGGCGACCACTTGGGCGGCATCACTACCGCGAGACTGCGTGGCTGTATCTTCACACCCAGTGATATCAGCTGAACGTGTGGTGCCGGGTACCCGAACCAAACATAAAGGCTCACTTGAGGTTGCGATAATTTGTTGCAATTTATCATCAATTTGAACAGTGTAACTTTCTAATATAGAAGCAGCTTGAGAGTTTGGCGCATAAGGTAGAATTAAATCCTTATCAAGTAAAAACTGTGACTGGCTTAACAGGCTGTCCAAGATAGCCTGATTGTTTGTAGAATCAGTCGCCATAAATTCAGCACTATTCACATCATAACGCTCGAAAGTTTCACCGACAGGAATAATTGCTGACCCAGTACAGCTATCTACACTACCTTTATCATTAAAGGCAACCTGCATAACACCTACCGCCTTGGTATATTCCCAAGCTTGACCGACGCACACGGTATCGCCATCTTTGTTAGTTAATACAGTAGGATAGGCTCCTTGAGCACCAAAATTATCTTCAGCGGACTGGCCGTAGCGGGTAAAGTCACCCAATAAGGTATGTGAATCGCCCCCTATGATAACGTCCACATCGGTGAGTGCGGCTGCTAAGTCGATATCATTAACATAAGTATAGTGAGTTAATAAAACGATATGCTCGATACCTTGAGCTTTTAATTCATCTATATACGTTTGAGCAGTCGTGGTTTCATCCAAAAAATCTGTACTGGCTAAGGGGCGTGATGAATGTCTCGTTTTACCTTCGATGTCGATTCCTATGATACCTACTTTAACGCCTTCACGCGTCGTGGTAATGGTATAAGGCTTGATATAATCATCGACATTACTGGGTGCAAGAGGCGTACCCAAAGCTGGTTTCACATTTGCGCCTAATACAGGAGTTTGACAATCATTGGGATTGTTGTCACTACCATGTAGGCGGTCTATAAAGCGTTTTAAACCTGCATCGCCTTCATCGAACTCATGATTACCCAGTGCAAATGCATCAAAGCAGATGGTATTCATCATATCGGCGTCGGCTTCACCTTGAAAAAAACTAAAATAGCTTGACCCCGTTAAGGCATCGCCTGCTTCAAGTTTTAAAAAATTATCATTACCATAACGGGCTTCTAATTCATCAAATACACTTTTCAAACGTGCAAATCCACCACGCTCACTGCGATAAGTCGTACCATCTATGACAAATGTTTGTCTGCCTTCTGATTCCAAATGTGAATGGTGATCATTAATATGAGCGATGGTAAGCTTTGTTGGTACAAAGGTTGGGGTAGGTGACGATGAACCCCCATCTTTATTTATATCTTCAAAAGCAGTGTCGAGATTATCGTTGTCGTCTCCGCATGCAACCAAAGTTGTACAACTTACGGCCAATAGGGCAGACAATAGACCCACTTTGATAGGTTGTTTTGGTTTATAAGAGTGTGTAGTAGTTGAAGACAGAGACGATGAGGGAGTGAGAAGATTTTTAACTATTTTCATGAGAACTATACCTTTATAACAGCACCAGTGAAATAACGTAGACTTAACAACAGTTAAGTAAGAGTAGCTGACATTGATGACAAAGATATGAAACACATTTATTAATAAGGACTATAAATAGCCCTAAATTATGGGGTGTACTACTACAGATTATTGGTGATTTACTTCGCAAGATTTTCTAAACTACATGAAGAGGAATGCTGCATCTAAAGATACAAGAGCGCTGGTTAATTAGAAAGATAGAGGCCACTATTATCGTTATTATTCAGCTTTAGTTGCTTGTAAAGTCAGAGCTTCTCGATTTTTGAAAAACTCAGGGTTCTGGATGGGCTTAGTAGCCGCTTCTTTATAAGCTGATGAATCAAACAGCATTTTGGAAGTCAGTATTTTAGGTGTGTATTGGGAATAACGATTAGAAACCTCAACCTTATTATAATCGGGTGCGACTGGTCGACTAAATGAGTAATTTTGATGGGTGTGAATGGCAAAGAAATAATCGCCTCTTTCAAGCATATAAATATAAAAGTTGGGTTTAGCATCTGGTACATATTGCGGGTCATAACGCTCATCAATAGAGTAACCAAGACCTGATTCTAAGGTATCAACGAATTGCTTTATATCGGCATATTCAGATCCGGGTAATTGATAGGTAAATTGCTTTTGGTTAGGTGTGGCAATGAAGACTGTTATGGTCTGATTATCAGAGGTTTGTAGAGGGTAGTGTCCAGTCTTATCGTGATAGGTTTCGATTAAGTCGACCCAGTACTTTAGCTGCCTAAGCCGGATAATGTCCGCATCTGCTTGAAAACCCTTATAGGCAGCTAACATATCAGGCGTGTAAATATCAGCTGCGGTGGGTCTGTCCTTGTCAGAACTTGATGACAAGTTGGTGTTATTTAAATTTGCATGGCTGGGCGCATTGATGCCAATTATTCCAGTTAGAAGCAGTGCTATGCTTTTTGAGGCAAGTTTAAGCCCTTGTTTATAAGTTAAGTTGGTCATGGTTTAGTCTTTTCTCATTGTCATATGTAGGTATTTAACTTAACCTTAACATTAAAATAATGATGCTGTCTTTATTACATTGCTCATTGTTATATTTTTATGGACAAAGTTAGGGTTTTAATGTTTATTAGGGTAATGCAGTAGTAAAGCTTGATTTATTTTTCATAAAACATTTCTAAAACCTAAAGAATATCAAATAGTCGAGCAAAAAAAGACAAGCGTAGGGTATGGCAAAGAAGTTTTTGGGAGCATTCCATGCATAACGATGAAGATTATAGTTCTCATATTGATTATATCCATATGATTCATGTCTGTTAAACATGGATATGTATCACAGGTCAAAGATTGGCAATATTAGTCGTTTCATCAACATGTATATGATGGTTTGCTTAATTTGGATTGGGGCAAGTAGTGTTGTAACTCTATATAATTGTTGGGTGTCGTTGCCTTCACCCAACCTACGTGCTTAATTCTACTTATTTAGCAGGAAGTGTATTAAACGCTCTTAAAATATTGTCTTTAGCAGTTTCATTGAAATAGACACATTCTTCGGGCATAACAACACTAACATCATCAATTTGATAGGCTTGCTCATATGATGCATCATAAACTGTATCTTGATACCTAACGACAGCGTCATCGTTATTATCATAAGCCCAAGGTGTGCCACTCCATACGCCTTGATTGGGGTTAGTTAAGTCATTTACCCCTTCTTCAAAAGTAAAGGGAACTTCGATATCAACAAACGAGAAGTAATCCATGTTTATACCAGTACTCACCATGACTTTACAACTGGCATCAATTGAAAATGTACCAACATTACCCAGTGAGTTTAAATAATCATTACTTAGGGAGTCAAAACTGCCAGTGTCACCTATACGGCTGCCTGAAAGGTCTTTATCTTTATAGGTTGTGATAGCCGTATAACCGTTGTCTAGTCGTTGTATAAATTTATTATCATCGAAGCTAGCGTTTGGATATTCTTCCTGAATAGTACGTTCATTAAGCGTTTGATTGGTTTTGAAAACGCTCACACCTTGCTCGGTTAACGCCATGAATTTAGTAATATCAGAAGGATTACCTTGAAATGCACCTTGTGAAACAGTCAAGGTAGAGGTTGTTGAGTCAGATTTATCTTCATGTTCAACAACCCCTGTACCAAATAATCCAAGCTCTCCTGCATCATCAGTGTCGACATTTGCTAAAATCTGATAACCATACACGCCCGAAGATAGTGCTGGTTGTTCGATAGGGGTTACTATCACTGGTGAGGGCGCAAGCTGCGCAAATAACGTATCAAGAAAATCGTCATAATCGATGATTTGGGGTGTGTTGAATGGGGTAACGTCAATACATTGCCCACCATTAATATCGTATGTGTTATCCATACCTTGTGCAGGAATACTAATAGCATCGAACGAATAGTAGCTATTCCCTGAGGTTAATGTCAATGGAGTATTTATCGGCACACGAATACTAAAGTTACCTTGTTCATCTACGCCGCCATAGTTTTTATAACCACGTCCTTGAATACTGGCTAAAAAATAGTCTTCAAGTTTATCTGTATCATCGCTAGAGACACATCCCTCAAGTAGTGCAGAGTATTCGTCGACAGGGATGTCTAAATTCCAAAGTGTGAAATGGTTGACCTTACCTAGATAGGTGCCATCAGGTTGACGAGTGGCTACGCCATCTTTAATCCATATAAGCTCATTTTCATCATAGTACCATAATGGAATGGTGTCTAAATCTTGATCTGTTGTTGCTTCTGGGAAAATAAGTGTGGCTGTTTCATCACCTTTAAGGGTAAGCTCACTATTAGTCACTGGATCTGTAAGCTTGACATCAATGACCCCTACAGTAACTAAGTTTGTTCGATTTTCTCCAGATGCGTCTTGTCCTGCAAAAGGTTGAGCGAATGACCGCATACCTGATATCGAGTCAGGGTTATAATAATTAGCATTAATTTGAACGGTGCCTAAGTAGGTTGATCCATCTTGGTTAACCACGGCATTGGCAGGAATGCTTACCTTTGCGCCCGATACCTCTAGATTGTTTAGTCCGGTACGACTATCAAACGCAGTACTCACCTGATCTTCATTAAGTGAAAAATCTAGGTCATACTTTTGTTCCGGCATTACAGTAATTTCACGAGACGTAGTTAAATAACCTGCCTTTTTAGCCATCACGGTCATTTTGACGTTATCAGATTTATCCAGCGTTAAGGAGTAGTTACCTGAAGCATCTGTATTAGTAGTCATCACGCCATTGGTGACTATGGCATCGGCAAGTGGATTGCCATTACTGTCCGTAATCGTACCATCAATAGTTGTTTTTTGAATAACTGCAACGGGCGGATTGTTAGAATTATCTGAACCACTTTGACTATTGGTAGTAGGGCTATTATCGCTATCGCCGCCACATGCTGTTAGAGCGAGAATGGATGCGACAGCAAGGGTGCATAAATTGAGTGTATACTTTGAAGAGGACAACATTATAAATCCTATATTATGTAGAAATTAACTTTATTTGCTAAGCAGAATTGGGGGTAAAACAAACTATATGTGCATTAATGAAAACTACAAAATCTATTTAAATAAAAAGGCTACTCATCAAGAGTAGCCCTATTAAAAACATTTATCAATAAATTTCTATATCTAACCCGCAAGCATCGGCTTTAAGAATTGCCCCGTATACGGCACTTTACTCTCAGCCACTTTCTCTAGCGTACCCTCAGCGATAATCGTGCCACCATTCTTACCACCTTTAGGACCCAAATCAATAATTCAATCGGCGGTTTTAATTATGTCCAAATTATGCTCAATCACATTAATAGTATTGCCATTAAAATGCAAAATATTTAATAGTAGGTTGGGTGTCGAGGTACGAGACCCAAAAAATTATAAGTCTGGATTATATTTATTCGTTGGGTGTCGTTGCTTCCAACCTAATACTACCGTACTAATCGCTTTTGACTATCTTCTTAATATTATCTCCCATTTCAATTAGCTTAGTACTCATTTCGGAACTGGGTAAGTCATTTTTATAAGGTCTATCTAGTGTAGATGACGCATTCATACCTATTGTATCAATAGCTATTGTAAGCAGCTTTTCCAATAAAGGCTCTTGCTTCTCATCATCTAGTTGTTCTATTTGGATTTTGAAACCTTCATAAGATTTAGCTAAAGCTTCTTTATGAGCATATTCTTGTTTAAGTCTTTCAGATTCTTTACGTCTATTAGCTGAGAAAAAAGCTAGCCATATTGCAGGTATTAGAATAGGTATCTTAAAGGCTAGTGCTATGCCCAGTTCTTCAAGTGATTGATATTCTCTAAGCTTCAAAGAGAAGGGGAAGAATGTTAATGTATCTATTGATAAATATAAAGATATCAAGATAATAGCTATCAAAACACTATAGAATATCAATGTGTACGTTTTAATTGGCTTATCATAAGATTTATTCAAATTATGATAAGCACTGGCTAATCCAGCACTTGTAGCCCCAGGGATTAGAATTTCAATATCTTCTTTTAACTTTTCGTAGCGCTTTCTTTGAGAGTCAATTTCCTCTTTCAAGCCTTTATGGACTGTTTTACCATTTTCATCAATAGTTTCCTCAAAAACAGCATGGTAATAGCTCATTAGTTCTTCTAGACGGTCCTTACATGCCTCATAGTGTTGCTCTATTTCTTTCAATAACTCAAAAGCTGAGTTTTTTGATTGTTTTATTTCGTTTTGTATTGAGTTGTCGCCTTCGAAAACACTATTATAGAACTCATCAATTATAGACTTTTTGCTCTCAATCTCTGTTTTTAAATCATTAATTTGTGCTTCAATTGAAAGCATATCATTTGGGCTATACTCATCTAAAAAAGCTTCTGCAAAACTATTACTTGAACCCTCAATCTTCTTTATTTTTTGATAAATATCATCTATCTGAAATTCTTTATCAGAAAAACGTTTATTGTAAATACCAATATCTTCCATGAAGTCAGATGCTAATTGAGATACTCTTTGACTAGAAATAATTAACGACTCTTCTTCGTTCTCTACTATTAATGATGGAGTTAGGATGTATGGATAAATTAAAGTTAATAAAGCGTCAATTTGAGTATTAACTTGCTTTATCATCTGAAGTGATTTCTGAGACTCGAACTTTATTAAAGTTGAATAAATACTTTGAATGCTATTTGAGGCTTGAGAAAGAAAGCTTAAAGGAACTAAAGCTGCATTTATCCTACTCCACATTCTATCTATAAAGTCTATTACTTCTAAAGTTCTTTGCATCTCAATAAGGATCTCTTCATTTTCAATATCTTCCTGCTCAAAAGAATCAGCAATTTGTTTTACATCAATCCATGAATTTTGTATATCATTGAAACCAACAATCCACCTGTTCATAAAAACCTCATTTGTAAGTATGATGAGATAATAAACTTAATTTGATGAATATTATACATTCAGTATGATTTGATTGTTTAATTGAAATATGAAACTCAACCTCGAAGGTGCGGTTTAGCCCCGATTGCAGCGGATATACTTGGCAATGCACAGAGTTGCGGGCGCTTAGCAAGGGGCGTTATCGAGGAAACAGGAACGAAACTTGCTATTAGCGCCCGCCACTGTGCTAGCCAAGATAGTAGCGAAAAGCGGTAATTGCTACAGAATAAACGACAATAAAAAAGCCACTCCCTAAAGCGTAGCCTTTCTATAAAAAACAAACAACAACTAAGTTTCTAACTCGCAAGCATCGGCTTTAAAAACTGTCCCGTAAACGATACCTTACTCTCAGCCACGTCCTCAGGCGTGCCTTCAGCAATAATCATGCCGCCATTCTTACCCCCTTCAGGACCTAAGTCGATAATCCAATCGGCGGTTTTAATCACGTCCAAATTGTGCTCAATGACTACAATGGTGTTGCCCTTATCACGTAAGGCATGCAGGATATTAAGTAGTTTGTAAATGTCATGGAAATGCAGACCTGTGGTCGGCTCATCCAAGATATACAGCGTCTGACCGGTATCACGCTTGGCAAGCTCACGAGCCAGCTTGACACGCTGTGCTTCACCTCCAGATAGGGTAGGGGCAGACTGCCCCAATCGAATATAGCTCAAGCCCACATCCATTAATGCTTGCAAGCGACGATGAATCGGCGGAATGGCAGAGAAGAACTCAGTAGCATCCTCTACCGTCATGTCCAACACCTCGGCAATGCTTTTGCCTTTGTAATGTATTTCAAGCGTCTCGCGATTATAGCGTTTGCCATGACAGCTATCACAAGGCACGTACATATCAGGCAAGAAATGCATCTCAACTTTAATCAAACCATCACCCTGACAGGTCTCACAGCGTCCACCTTTTACATTAAAGCTAAAGCGACCGGCTTTATAACCCCGTGCTTTGGCCTCTTGCGTTTGCGAGAACAAATCACGTATTGGAGTAAACACACCCGTATACGTGGCAGGATTGGAGCGTGGTGTACGCCCAATCGGGCTTTGGTCAATATCAACCATTTTATCCAGATACTCAAGCCCCGTGATACTTTCATAATGATCAGGCACTAAGGTTGATGCATTGTTTAATTGAGTTGCTGCGAGTGGCATCAAGGTACGGTTAATTAAGGTTGATTTACCAGACCCGGACACCCCAGTGATACATGTAAAAGTACCAATGGGTAGCGTCAAATCAACGTCTTGTAAGTTGTTGCCTGTGGCGCCTTTTAGCTCAATTTGCATCGGTACAATCTTTTTGGGCTTTGGCTTTTTGTTCTTAGCGGCCTTTTTTGCGGCAGCAGCTTTGGCTTTACCCATTGGCATAATACGCGCTTTTTCAGGCGGATTATTAAGATCAATGGTTTTAGCTTTATGACGAGTTTTAGGAATCTCTATCTTTTTCTCACCAGACAAGTACTGCCCAGTTAACGACTCTTCAACATCCATAATGTCTTGCATGGTGCCCTCAGCAATCACATGACCGCCATGTACGCCAGCGCCCACACCAATATCAATCACATGATCGGCTTGACGAATGGCATCTTCATCATGCTCAACAACCAAGACCGTATTGCCCAGATCACGTAAGCGAACCAAGGTTTGTAGCAGACGATCATTATCACGTTGATGCAAACCGATAGACGGCTCATCAAGCACATACATCACGCCCATAAGGCCCGCACCAATTTGACTGGCAAGACGGATACGCTGTGCTTCACCGCCTGATAAAGTCTCAGCAGAGCGAGCGAGGTTTAAGTAATCGAGACCAACACTGACCAAGAAGTTTAGGCGCTCATTAATCTCTTTGAAGATTTTTTCACTCACTTCACCTTTAGCACCGCCCATGTGCAAATCGCTATAATAGTTTGCTGCATCCCCAATCGATAACTGAACTATTTCGGCAATACCACGGCCATCTACTCGAACGTTGCGTGCGATTTCATTCAAACGAGCACCGTCGCAGACGTTACAGGTGGTGTCGGCTAAATATTTAGCCAATTCATCACGAACAAAGTTACTTTGCGTCTTCGCATAACGACGCTCAAGGTAGGGGAGTACCCCTTCAAATGGCGTTGTCTTTTTAGTTTTGCGGCCACGCTCATCGGTAAAGTTAAATTGGATTTTCTCTTTACCAGACCCTTTAAGAATGATATTACGATGCTCTTTAGATAGCTCCTGCCACGGGGTATCCATATCTATATTAAAGTGTCTGGTAACCGTGTTTAATAAGCCAAAATAATAGGCATGACGCTTGTCCCACCCACTTATTGCGCCTTGATTTAAGGTTTTTTCAGGATTATTGACTAATTTTTCAGCCGCAAAGTACTGACGTTTGCCAAGTCCATCACAAGCAGGACACGCACCATACGGGTTGTTAAAACTAAACAAACGCGGTTCTAATTCACCCACCGCTCGATCACACACAGGGCAGGAATGTTTGGCCGACAGCACTTGATCATCACTGTTTCCAGTGGCAGAATTGATTGACGCGTCAGGATTGGGGTTGCCATCCATATAGTGCAAGATGGCTAAATCACCACCCAAGCGCAGCGCCGTCTCTAAACTTTCAGCAACACGATTGCCTAAGTCTTCACGAACTTTAAAGCGATCAACCACCACTTCAATGGTGTGTTTTTTATTTTTTTCTAAATCGGGTAATTCGTCCATATCATAGACATGACCATCGACACGAACACGCACAAAACCCTGACCGACCAATTGCTCTAACAGCACAACGTGCTCACCCTTACGATCACGAATTACAGGCGCTAATATCATAAGCTTGGTGCCTTCTGGCAACGCCATGATGTCATCAACCATTTCAGTAATGGTTTGTGCTACCATCGGCTCGTCATGCACTGGGCAATAGGGCGTTCCAACGCGAGCATACAATAAACGCAGGTAATCATAAATCTCGGTAATCGTACCCACGGTCGAGCGCGGATTGTGGTTGGTGGATTTTTGTTCAATGGCAATGGCAGGTGATAAGCCTTCAATGCTATCTACTTCAGGTTTGTCCATTTGCGATAAGAACTGACGCGCATAAGCTGATAAGCTCTCCACATATCGACGCTGCCCTTCAGCATATAGCGTATCAAAAGCCAGTGAAGATTTACCTGATCCCGATAAACCAGTAATTACAACAAATTTATCACGTGGTATATCTATGTTAACGTCTTTAAGATTATGGGTGCGCGCGCCGCGAATTTTAATATGTTCGTGTGCCATATAGAACCTTGTGTTATTGAATTATTTAGTATTAGGGCAGTTCTGTTTAGAGGTTTAAAAGTAGTTAGCTTGCTATAGAAAACGAATAAATACCTGGCTTTGTTTTAAAGCATAACTGAGTTTTTTGATAAGTTAAATTAGCCGTGAGTTAAATATATGTATAAGTTAGTATGGCTATTAATGGGTCTCAATTGACTTTATTTCAAGTTGTCATAAGTACTAATAAATGAATGTGCAGGTCAAAAAAAAGTAAGCGATAACCTCAAAAAATGAATGTTAAGCTTTAGAGGCTATCAATAGCAGCTATCAAAATTAGATAAAGGTTAGTGCGCATGGTGTAGATTAATCCATTATAATGACGCACTAACAAGGCAATATTGTGAAAACTGGTCAGATAAAAGTATTAAATTTCAAAAATGACATGAACGTGGGAGCCGTATGAATAGTATTGAGAAACGCGCGATTGCGGGTATTGGCGGTATTTTTGCGCTACGTATGATTGGTCTTTTCATGATAGTACCTGTTTTCTCAGTATATGGCGGCGACTATGCCTATTCCACGCCTTTATTAATTGGGTTGGCCGTAGGTATTTATGGCTTAGGTCAAGCGGTGTTTCAAATACCCATGAGCCTTGCTGCCGATAAGTTCCCTCGTAAGCCGATGATATTCTTAGGTTTGTTATTGTTCGCTTTAGGCGGTGTTGTGGCGGCAACTGCTGACACCATATATCAAGTTATTATCGGTCGCGCACTGGCAGGTAGTGGCGCAGTGTCTGCCATACTGATGGCGCTACTTGCGGATGTCACCCGCGAGCAAGTACGCACTAAGGCAATGGCGACGATGGGGCTGACCATAGCTACCTCTATTATGTTGTCCTTTGCACTAGGGCCAATGATGGTGGCCAGTGTGGGTATGTCAGGGCTGTTTTGGATGACCTCCTTGTTTGCAGTTTTGGCCATGTTATTGCTGTTTGTCGTTCCCACGCCTATGCGTGTTCTTAAGCACAATTTAGCAGATAAAACCATCGGTCAGCAGTTACGTGAAGTGCTAAATATTGGTGATTTAAACCGATTACATGTGAGTATTTTCGCGCTTCATCTGACCATGACGGCTATATTTGTCATTATCCCGCATCAATTGTCAGAGGTATTGGACCTTAGTGTGCGTCAGCAAGGCTTGGTGTATTTACCATTATTATTTATCGGCTTTGCTATTGCTATTCCTTTTATTATCGTTGCTGAAAAAAAACGCAAGATGCGTCAGGTATTTCTAGCGGCGGTAGCCCTAATGGTGTTAGCATTTATCGCATTAGCGCTCGGCAGCCAATTGAGTATTGTCTTATTGTTCGGGTTGGGTCTGTACTTTATAGGCTTTAACTTATTAGAAGCGACAATCCCCTCTTGGATATCTAAGCGTGCCCCTGTCAGTAATAAAGCCACGGCAATGGGTATTAACTCTTCAAGCCAGTTTTTTGGGGCATTTGTTGGCGGTGCGATTGGCGGATGGCTATTGACTCAGCCTAATTGGATGGGGTGGGGGTTATTGGGCTGCGTGATGGCAACTGCATTACTTTTACTTATTCCTATTCGTCAGCCCCCTTATCTAACCAGCACGACATTAGCGATACCGAAGGCGGCTGATGTACAAGCATGGTCAAATCAAATGATGGCGATAGACGGTGTGGACGATATTGTGGTTATGGCTTCAGAAGGTGTCGCTTATCTTAAACTAGACAAACAAAAGCTTGATGATACTTCACGACACCAGTTGTCACAATTAACTGAAACTCAGCTAGATATTTAAAGCAAATTTGGGTAAAGTGAAACGCAACAAACTGTGGTTATATTAATATCAAATTTAAAAGTTATATTAATTATCAAATTTAACGTTTATAAACAAAAGGAAATTTTATGCGCGGAGTTAACAAAGTAATTATTGTCGGTAATTTAGGCGCCGATCCAGAATCACGTCAGTTTAGTAATGGCGGCAGCGTGACTAATATATCGGTTGCGACCTCAGAACAATGGACAGACAAGCAAACAGGTGAAAAACGCGAAGCAACTGAATGGCACCGTATTTCTTTGTTTAATCGTTTAGGCGAGATTGCTGCACAATATCTGCGTAAAGGTAGCCAGGTTTATATTGAAGGCAGTTTGCGCACTCGCAAATGGCAGGATCAAAATGGACAAGACCGTTATACGACCGAAATACGTGCTGACCAAATGCAGATGCTAGGCGGTGGTAGTGGCGGCGGTATGGGTCAACAAGGTGGCAGCTTTGGGGGTCAAAACGAAGGCAATTATAATCAAGGCAACCAGCCACAGCAGGGTAACTATCCACAAGTTGGCAATCAAGGTGGCGGTAATCAAAACACCTTTAATCAAGGCAACCAAGGCAATCAAAGCCCAGCAAACAATCAGGGCGCTCAGCAAGCTCCTGAATTTAATAATCAAACCACAAATCCTGCAGGTGGGATGACTGATACGCCAAAAGATGATGATATCCCATTCTAGGATATAATAATTAAATATTGTATTTATAACTCATTAGCTCATTGAAATTTCAATGAGCTATTTTTTTTGATAGTGTCCTAATTTTTTTGTTTCAGATAGTAATTTAGGTTCAACAGGCCCTAAATAATCAAGCTTGCTTCGGTTATAGTCCTTGTTGAGCTACTTAATAGTTATGCGTAGATTCAATTGATTGCTACTAATAGGTATAATATTTGATAAATATTAGGTATGCTTAGCAGATAATGTTCTAATATCCCTAATTTTTAATTGATAAGATGTGTTTGAGCATTAAACTATGTGAATATTTAGAAACGCTTAATAAAATGTTTTATTCATGGCAAACGTCTGGGCTTAATTTTGCAATCTACAGTACTGACCCCTTTGAAATCTAACGAGTCCAAAGCGGCTCGTCCAAGCGCCTTATGGTGGCTACTTGGTATCCTATTGCTATGCTTGTGTATTATTATTCAAATGCCAGCTGCATGGCTGATTAATCAATTTATGCCAAATTCATCGTACTTACAGCAAGTATCAGGCAATATATGGCAAGGGTCGGCAGTCACACAGGTACCCGTTCAGTATTTAAATGCCAAATCCAATCAACCCATGATGGCAACGGTGACATGGAAGCTTAAACCATTATCTTTATTTTTAGGTAAGCTAAGTGCAGATGTGGATATTAATTCAGGGCAGACTCAGCTTGATGGGCAGTTAAGCCGTAGTTTAAATAGTGTCGCTGTCTCTGATTTATCTGGTAAAGTTGATAAGCAGACATTGGCTTCTATTGTCAGCTGGAATCTACCTGATGCACCGATTCAAGTTAATGCATTATCTGGAACTTTGCATGAATCTAAGGGGTTAATAGATGTCGATGGACAGCTTACTTGGGCAGGAGGTGAGCTTGGCTACCCAAATGGTGGACAAGTATATCGAATTAATCTACCTGCAATGCGTGCTGACTTGACACAAGAAACTAGAAACGATGCTCAAGTCATTCATGCCAATCTGGTTGATGTCAATAGTAAGCGACTTGGTGATATTTATTTAGATGCTAATGGTATGATTGATGTCGGGCTGACCCAAAGACTGCTGGAAAACATGCCAAATTACAAAGGTAATGCTGCTGCTGATACGACTGTTGTTAATGTCCGTCAACCCTTATTAGGTGGATTGAATAATAAGGACGCTAACTGATGGCGAATGCATTGACTTCTATTGCTAAACCTTTGATAAATAGTTTAAATAAACTGTCTGGTTGGTTGCTTCTGCTCGCTATTATTTGGTTATGTTGGGGAATCGCGAGAATCGTATGGTTATTACTTGCACCGCATCATGCGCCGAATCTACCAGTTTTACAAATTCAAACCCCGCAAGTTGAACGCGTTGATGCTAGCCGAGCTTTGGCTATATTTGAAGCACCCACACCACAAACACAACAAGCACAGCCTCCACCCAATATGATATTAACTGGCGTTATGACCTCATCAAAACGCTCATTATCATCCGCATTATTAAGTGTAAATGGTCAAATAGCTAACTATAGGGTGGGCGAACAGCTTACAGGTACAAACTATACATTGGTTGATGTAATGTGGGATAGTGTTCTCGTTGAAGACAATCGAGGACGACAGTCGGTTATAAAAATGCCTGAGCGAATGTCTTTGGATCAAGGGTCACAACCTGGCGCGCAAAATAATGCCACGAACGCCGCGAACAATGCTGCAAACGCCGCTAATAATAGATTACCCCAAGCACAAGCTAATAATACACCTGATGATGCGAGACGTAATATTCGTCAGCCAAGAAGACGACTTGGCGTCAATCAGTCTGTTGATCCTAACAATACTCAGACTTCCGATACGCCTGCACAGAATTTAGATACTGCAATCAATGAGCTGCGACAAAATCCTGTAGATTATCTTAGTAACATGGGGGTAATGGCAACAGGAGAGGGCTATCAAGTAACTAAGGCAATGCCTGAAAATCTGCGTAAAAAAATAGGTCTTGAACCTGGCGATCGCGTCATGTCGGTTAACGGACAGACTGTCGGTAATAATCCGGCTAGCGATGCTGATTTACTAAACGAGGTTAAACAATCTGGACAGGCGACTATTGAGATTAGACGAGGTGATCAGACCTTGACCGTACGCCAAAATTTTGATTAATTTTTGCCTAGATGCTGTCTTTTACTATAGTTTAATCTTTTACTATAGTGTTATTTTTTAAGATCGTGTCGTTTCATACTATAGTATCACCTATGACGATAGTGTCACCGATGAAGCAGCCCTAATATTTTAATATTCAATACACCTTATTTTATAAACTTTAAGTCTTTAAAAGAATTACATTGCATAAATCTGAAATGTTAAGTATATACAATGTATAGACGTCACAACCTAGGTACGATATTGCATGTTTAATTTGAGTTACTCAAAAACCATCAAGCCCATAGCCAGTAAGCTCTCGCAGGCTATGCTATGCTTAAGAATTTCAACTAAGCGAATGACGTATACCTCGCTTTATGGATCATTGCCTTCGGGTCCATTTATGCGTCCAATAAGCGCTGTTATTATTCCAGTAGCAGTAAGTATCGCCATGCCCGCACATGCTGAGAGCTGGAAGGTAAACCTTCAAGATGCCAATATCAAAGCCTTTATCAATGAAGTGGCGACCATAACGAATAAAAACTTCGTTCTTGATCCGCGTATTAATGGCAACGTTACTGTCATTTCTAACCGTGCCTTATCAGAAGCTGAAGTGTATCAGCTGTTTTTAAGTGTGATGCAAGTAAATGGTATAGCGGCGATTGACACCGGTACCACCACAAAGCTTGTCCCAGATAATGTGGCCAAACAATCTGGTATTTCTGTTGATTTAAGAGGCACCAGCCAAGGAGAGGCACTGCACACAAGGGTTGTTTATCTTGAAAACGCTCAAGCTGCTCAAATCTTAACGGTGATACGTCCGCTGATGCCGCAGTCTGCACATGCCGCCGCTGTGCCCGATGTGAATGCGCTGGTATTATCGGACAGAGCCGATAGCTTGAATCAGATCACTACCTTAATACGCGATTTAGATAGTAATAATAACAATGCGTTAAGCGTCATCCCATTACGTTATGTCGATGCTGAACGCATGCTTGAGCTAATTGACGGACTTACGGCCAGTGCTACAAGTGGCTCAGGTAGCAGGGGGCATCTAAAAGTCATTGCCGACTCTGCCAGTGATCGTCTATTGATAAAAGGCACACCTGAGATGATTGCCAAAGTGCGTGCCATGGTAAATCAGCTAGATGTGGCCTCCTCTAAGCGATTAAGTGGACTGCGTGTTTTTCGTTTAAAATACGCCAGTGCAGCACATGTAGCAAGCATGCTGCGCGGGTTGTTATCTAACCAATCAATCGACAGCACAGGAGCCATATCAACCCTCGAGTCTGCCTCATTAACAGATACAGCGGCTCAAGGTGCATCGAGCTCAAATACAGGAACTCGTGCCAGTTCATCAACTGCTGGTAGCCTATCAGGTAGTTCATCGCGTTCAGGCGGTAGTGCAGGCAAGCCATTTAGTATTATTGCGGATGAAACTCAAAATGCAATTATCGTAAATGGTGATCCGGTTTTGATGAGTGAAGTAGAAGAGGCGATTACTCAGCTAGATACGCGCCGTGCTCAAGTATTGATTCAGGCGGCAATTATTGAGGTATCAGGAAATGATGCCAAGCAATTGGGTGTTCAGTGGGCACTTGGCAATGCCAATAGTGGCTACGGCGTGGTTAACTTCAATAATGTCGGCGCCAGTGCGACTGCGCTAGCCTCAGCTGCCTTAAGTGGCTCAGGTGTTAGTAGTGCCGCAAGTGCGATAGCGGGAGCATTTTTGGGTATTGGCGATAGCCGTAAAGACAGCAATGGTAATACAGAATTTTACGGTGCAATCCTACAGGCGCTCGATCAAACCAATAGTGCCAATCTATTATCAATGCCGTCTATCATGACGCTAGATAATGAGAAGGCCAGTATATTAGTGGGTCAAAATGTACCCTTTGTGACGGGCTCATATACCACCAGTGGCAACTCTTCAACCAATCCTTTTCAGACAATCGAACGCCAAGATATTGGTATTAATCTCAATGTCATTCCTCACATTGGTGAAAATGGTACGGTTCGTTTAGAGGTATCACAAGAAGTCTCCTCTGTGGTAAATGGTACTACCAATAATGCTAACGGGCTTATCACTAATAAAAGCTTAATTAACACAACAATATTAGCAGATGACAAGCAGACCATAGCCTTAGGTGGATTGATGCGCGATAACACCACATCAGGCGTTCAAAAAGTTCCTGGGCTTGGCAATGTGCCTATCGTCGGCCGATTATTCCGCTCTGATAACAGCAACACGGACAAAAGTAATTTGATTATATTTTTACAACCTACTATCTTAAGAGATGGTGGCGCTGTTGCTAGTGTGACTGAAAAAAGATACAACCAAATGCGCGTTATGCAGCTTATCATTGATCAAAATGGAACCATTAAAAAGATTCCGATGTCAGGGGCGAGTGACTGGGATGATCCCAATACTCAAACCCCAAATTATCAGCTTGCCCCTTTGCATCCTGTATCTAACTATAACCGTCCCGCACCGCTACCGCCATCATCCACATCGCCTGTTTATGGACAGCCGGCATATAGCCAACCTACACAGTCAGCACCAAACGTAAGCTACCCTGTAAATAGCAACCCGTTAGGTAATAGTCAGCAGGATGGTTTTATAGATTTCACAACACAGTAGTGACAAATAAAATTCAATTTTTATGATTTAATGTTTTTTATGCTGCAATATTTGAGCAATACATGAGGTGTTTGTGCGTTATTCTAAATGGATAAAACTTGGCGCTGTTGGTTTGGGTTTGTTATTGATTCCACGTCGTAGTAGCCATCAAGCAGATGGGAGCACTAAAAAAGACGATCGTAAATGTTGCCAAATCAAGGGTGACGATGCCGAGTGCGATAATATCGGGCATGACGATTACAATGGCAACGACAAAGACAAAGACAAAGACAAAGACAGACTCAAAGTTGATGGTAATTACAATCACGATCAGTATGATTCTAGTGAGCAGGATTTTAAATAAGTAACACTTTCAATAAGCAAAACCATATCTAAGTTGAGCCAACAGTGTGATTTAACCAAATACGAATGAGGTGCTAATTTACCATTATCTTAATGTGCACCTGCTTGAATACTAAACTACCCGAATGTAAACAACAGCTTTTAAAATTGCAATTTTACAACCCCCTTTATTTGCTTTACTCAATATTTTATTTTGTCGATAAATGACACCCAAACATATTAAGTTATAGGAGATGCACACGTGTATTATCCTCTCATAGATACTCACACTCATTTTGATAACTTTGTATTCGATCAAGACAGACTTGAACAAGCTAAAGCTGCCTATCAGTCTGGCGTTAAACATTTATTGCTTATCGGATATCTAGCAAAATACTTAGATAGACTCAACCAAACGCAGCAGCAGTTAGAAGCGTATGAACAGTCGCATCAAGTACCTAAAGCTCATTTGGCATCAGGGTTGCATCCTGCATATATTCACGACCACACCGAAGCAGATTTAGAGTACTTAACAGAATTTGTTGATGAGTATCAGCAAATTGCGATTGGTGAAATTGGACTTGATACGTTTACCGATGAGCTCAAAACGGAGGCGTCTGTTGAAAAGCAAAAGTATTTTTTCACCAAGCAATTAGATTTGGCCGTGAACCATCAATTACCAGTGCTATTGCATATCAGAAAAGCGCATGCGGAGTGTTTGGCATTACTCAAGTCACATGATTATGATGCTCATAAATTGGGCGGTATTGCACATAGCTTTAGTGGTGGTGAGCAAGAAGCCAAAGCATTTGTGAAGCTGGGATTTAAACTTGGTATCACTGGACAGGTAACCAATCCGAACGCTAAAAAGCTGCGCCGTGCGTTAACAGAAGCTGTTAAAGAATATGGTATTGAGTGCTTGGTGCTTGAAACAGATTGCCCTGATATGACACCTGTATGTTGTCAAAAGGGGGATGAGTCAATGCGTAATGTGCCTGCTAATTTAAGCGCCGTACTGGATTGTTTAAGCAGTTTACTAGACATTGAAAAATCGAGTCTGGCAAAACAGTTATGGCAAAATAGCTGCGATGCCCTAAACGTAGATTGGCCTTATCCAGTTTAAATAGGCTTAATACCTAACTTTTCCAAACAAACGCTATTATCATTATTTTGCTGTCAGGCAGTTATTAGGATGCCAACTTATATGTCAACACTTAATCAAGCTCAGCACTTTGAACTACATCCCGATCCTAACTCAGACCAGAATTTAGACCAAAACCTAGATCAAAATTCAGACCAAAACTTAGATCAAAATTCAGACCTAAGTTCAGACCTAAACTCTCCTCTAAATTCAGCTCAATACGATCGACGTTATAAAGGCACAAAAACCTTATATGGTGAAAATAGCTTTGATAAATTTGAGCAGGCGCATGTCATCGTTATTGGTATAGGTGGCGTTGGTACATGGGTGGTAGAGGGTTTGGTGCGTACAGGTGTCGGTAAGATGACGTTAGTGGATTTGGACGTATTAGTGGCGTCAAACGTCAATCGGCAACTACCTGCGATGGACAGTACATTCGGACGTAGCAAGATTGAAGTAATGGCTGAGCGTGCCAAACAAATCAATCCCCATATTAGTTTAACATTAGTAGATGATTTTTTGACGCCCCAAAATGTGGCGACCTTATTACCTAATCGTCAACAAGCCAAGCAAAGATTGGCAGAGGGTGAACGCACGATTGTGCTTGATTGTACCGATGACATGAATGCCAAAGTCGCTATCGCATTGCATTGCCGATTTAATAAATTAAAGCTGATATGTGCAGGCGGCGCAGGTGGCAAAACTGATCCATTACAAATAACGGTCAGCGACTTAAAAGAGACGTATCAAGATCCCTTATTGGCTCGTCTACGTAGTAAATTACGGCACGAAATGGGTATTAATACAGACATGAAAGAAAAGTTCGGTATCAAATGCGTGTATTCAACCCAGCCTCCAATCGTTAATAAGTCAGCGGATGCAAGTTGCCATACTGGAGGATTGCATTGTGGAGGTTATGGTTCTGCAGTCGTGATTACATCTGTGGTGGGTATGATTATGGTCAGTGAGACGCTAACGCTGCTTAGTAAAAGTTGAAACAGTTTAACTATACTGCTTTATTAAGTGTACGGTTTACTAGGAGCATGGCTTACTAAGTGGCTTTTGTAATACTTTACGATGAGGGGACAATTTGGCCAGTAATGCAGCGGGTAGGGGCGCAAACTGTCCTGTCATCATATCTGCCAGCACTTCAGCACATAAGGGCGCAAATGCATAACCCTTTGACCCCATGCCACTTAGTGTCCATATCTTTGCGTCCTCATCAATGTTACCTACCAGTGGGTGGTAGTCTGGCGTTTGAGCACGAATGCCTACTCGGGCCTGCCAGTTTTTGAATCCATTCTCTTTATCTGTTTCAAGCGTGCTTAAAAGCTCTGGTATGGCAGTCGTAAGCTTTACATAATTTATAGCATGTTCAGTTTGGCGGATACCGGTATCAGTTTGATTACGCACAAAGCTTGCCCCCAACAAAAATGTAGGGGTATTGAATGACACAGGATTTACTTTATGATCATCATGCTGTGGTCTAAATATACTACAATATCCGCCATATTTAAGCGGTAGCTTTGGTAAGTTCATAAGCTGAGCGGCGGTAGGTTCAAACCAAGACAGTTGCCCACGTATTTTACGATATTCAAAGATACGCGGGTCTAAATTTTGACTTTCATAAGCCGCCGCAATCACTACGGCATCGCAATGTATCATGCCAGTCGATGTGTTCAATTTAACAGTGCTTCTTTCTAAGTCACCGCGGGCACCGTTATTTATTTCAATTTGATCTACTGTTGATTGTTGAAATGAGATATTGGAATGCGCCAATATATAATCTGATAACGCTTTGGGATTTACTAAGCCTGCTTGAGGTAAATATAGATTATGCTTTAAATCATGATACGCCAATCCACTTATACGGTTAGCTTCAGCCCCTATCAGTGAGGTCGCCATCTCATTAGGGTAGGCTGCAATTTGTGCCTGATCCACATTGGTTTTTAGTAGCAAATCGAGTGTACCCGTATCTTCAAATATCTTGCTGTTTCTACTGATACTATTATCGCCATCTTCGCTATCTAAGCCGTCTCGTTTGGCATCGAATTGCTTATAGCGTCGTTGACTGTATAAATAGCTCATGGTGTGTAAATGCTCAGCCACATGAGGCAGCGGCGTCATTTTTGGCGCAAGCAGCGCACGAGGATTGCCTGATGCGCCCGCCAACGGGGCTACTTTATCAATTATGGTCACTTTAATACTGCGCATGGCTAATGACCAAGCCGCCATCAATCCTGAGATGCCGCAGCCAATTACCGCAACATGAGCAATAGGGTTTTTTACCGCATAATGATGTGTTGAAGTGCCACTAGGTTTGACAGCAGTGAGCATCTCTCTTTTTTTACCAAATCCCTTTACTTTGGTAACTTCGAATCCTGCGTTTTTTAAACCCCGTTTTACAATACCGGCACTACTAAAAGTAGCCACCGTAGTACCAGGTTTGGACAAGCGCTCCATGTTTTCGAACACTTGCTGCGCCCACAATGCTTCATTGCATGAGGGAGCAAACCCATCAAGATACCATGCATCAACATATGGAGGGTTTAAACCACACGAGTCATTTTCATACGTTTGAATCAAATTTTGCAAACTTAAGACGGCATCGCCAAGCCACAAATCTAACGTCACATCATCGGCAAGTATTAAACGATTACAGCCATTAATTAGTACAGGATAATGTGCTAAGAATTCATCAATATAAGGACTCAAGCGTACGTCTTGAATTTTCCAACTTTCCAGACTGCGGTGCATATCTTCATGAGTTAAAGGGAATTTTTCGGTACTAATAAAGTGTAGTCGAGGCAGGCTGGTTGTAGATGTTTTTGACGTATAATTATCACCAAACGCGCGATGTTTAACCTCATCCCATAGCTGCCATGTAGCTAACAAATTAAGACCTGTACCAAATCCTAACTCTACAATCGTGAAATTCTGAGTAGAATGATCGGCGCGCTCTTCTGCAGCAACAAATAAATCTTCAAAGCGTCTAGGAAGATTATTATTATCAATAAACACATGACGAGATTCAGCTAAGCCGTCTTTTAACGAATAGTAAACATCGCCAAACGTATTTGAAAATGGCACCATATTGCCCTGCTCATCTTCACGCCATACTAATGTTGCAGGTGATATGGTGTCATCGATATCTTTGAGGTTTAGCGAGGGAGGTAATTTAGGAGTGGAAGCAGGAGTGGGTGACATAATATTTAGTACTTAAATATAAAGGCATAGTGATTAGAGCGGGGTTTCAATTCATCAGAACATCAGTCTTACAACTGTCTTCAAATAGGTTAAATATATTTAAATCTTGATATACGGCCACTAATAATTTATCAACTAGTGCCTACTATCAACTAACATTTATCAACTAACATTTATAAATTAAGTGTTACCAGCGATCACGGCGACTAAATACAAATACGCCCAATAAGAAGCCCAATAGTAGAGAGACGGCTACCGTTACCGCACCGTACATAAACAATTGACCACTATGTTCATTAACCAATACGTTGACACGGGTTTGTAACTCATTTACATCACGCTGAAGCTGCGCATTACGGCCCAACAACTCCTGATTGGCAGCGGTTAGCTCAGCTTCCGTAGGCTGCATGCTACTGGCTAAACTGTCAGGATTAGTGAGTGGGTTTGAGTTATTAAGCGCGCCTTGATTGGATATTACCGAAATAGATTGTTCCGTATTTTCAACAAATGGCGTGTTTGGCTGCGGAGCGACTTGAGGATCTGTAGACTGCTGTCCATTTTGTTGCTGATTGTCTTGATTATGAACAATTACAGTAGGTTCATTTGCAGCCATCGCCGGTAATACATGCAATAACAAACCATAGGCCAATGCAATATGCAGGGCCCGTCTGCGAGCCATTGGTAGTTCTACAGAGTTATCGTTTTTAGATTGTGAAGCTGCAAAGAACATGACAGTCATTTCCAATAAATAGGGTATCTGGTTAACCAGTGAACTAATGGCTCGGTAGCGTCTTAATAAACGGCCTAATGTCCACATGGCTATATACGCCAGCTTTTAGATAGGGTTCTTCATTCGCCCACTGTTGTACCGCTTCTAAATCCTCAAATTCAGCCACAATAAGACTGCCACACATGTCGTTGCTACCATGCTCTATAGGGCATGGACCTGCCAATAACAAACGATCTTCGGCTTCAAGAAGCTTTAACCTCGCAACATGATCATCACGAGTTTGCTTTCTAAGCTCCGTAGAATTTGCCACATCGTGACCCACTATCATAAATAACGACATGATAAATCCTTATAAAGTTTGGCTAACCGTTAATAACCGCTATTAACTGTAAATAAACGAAAGTATCGAGGAACGCTTTTAGTACCATTTGCTTTAAGTACTCTAGACTTTAAGACCTAAGTAATTTAAGTACTAAGTAAGATCAACAGGGTAAAGATGAGTATAAGACTTTTTAAAATAAAAACGTTATAACTATTACTGTTTGTCTTTGGTTGTGCTGTCTTCAGTAAGCTTGGGGTTTAAATGGTTTTTTAGTACCACAAATTGACCTATCATAAATACTAACATGAATGGAATCCAGCCGTAGGTTTTAAAGTCAATCCATGTTTGATCGCTGGTATAAAAAGCAAAGTAGTATTGCAATCCTGCCATTAATATAAAATATCCTGCCCACGTCAATGTTAATTTATTCCAGCCTGATTGCTTAAGTAAAAATACATTTTTCATCGCCATTTTTAGTAAAGGCTTTTTAATAAATACGCTAAATATAAGCGCAAAAGCGAAAATACCGTTAATAACCGTAGATTTCCATTTAAGATATATATCATCATTAAGCAATAAAGTGAGACCACACAACGCAATAGTTAATATTAAGGTTATAGATTGCTGCTTATCGAGTTTACCCCGCTGGGTAACCATATGAACAATAGCCACCGCTACTGTCGCAATCAGAATGGCACCTGCACCCGCCAAAATACCATATTTTTTGGCAACATAGAAAAATGCAATCAAAGGAATAAAATCAAGCAATGCTTTCATAGATACCACTAAAGTTAGTTAAAAGTCGGTTAATAATTAATTTAATAAGTTGAAAAATATAAGATGCCATAGTTTACACGCCCTGACACTTAAAAAAAAGCGCTACGATTAAAAGCTCAGCTTATATTATAAGCTACACATAATTTTGTTAATCTCAAAACATTTAGTGAAGACCTAAACAGTGATGTTACTATAAACAGTGATGTCACTATAATGTATTCATTCAATTCTCTTATTAATAAATCAACCTTCAAACTAATTAACCTTTATAATAGTGCATATATAATAGGGCTTAGATTCTCATCATAGGTGCAATTACAGTTCTGTTATTTAATAGATTTTAACGCCTTCACTCGCACAAGACAATTTGCATATGACACAATCAAGTACAGCAGTATCTTCTACATCATGCTCCAAACATTTCAAACCAAATGCGTTTAACCATGTTAAAAATGCTAACAAAACTTCTAATGGTAACAGCGCTAACAGCGCTAACAGTGCTAACAACGCTAATACTGTCACTAATGCCACCAATCCTGATGCAGCAGTTAACGATATGACGCCGTCTCGTACACTCGCCTATAAAAAGATTGACTTACACAGCCACAGTACCTATTCAGACGGTAGTAATGACCCCGAGCAGTTGTTACAAAAGGCAAGCGATGCAGGTATCGATGTGTTCGCCTTAACTGATCACGATACGCTGTTAGGCATTGTAGAAGCTCGAGCGTTTGCCCAAAAGCACGGTATTACACTGATAAACGGTGTAGAAATTAGCTGCCAGCATACCTTAACTGGAGGGTATGGGAAAAATAAAAGCCAAGACAAAGTCATACATGTATTAGGGCTTGGTTTTGATAATTTTGAAGAAATGAATGAGAAATTAATTTATATCCAAGCAAGCCGCGGTAACAGAGGTCGAAAAATCGTTGAGAAAGTTTCAGAGCTCACCGGACAAGATTTTGAAAAGTTATGGGCCTCAGTGTTAGACAAAGCCAATGGCAATGTTGAGGCGGTAGGACGTGCGCACATTGCTAAAGTATTGGTTGAGCAAGATATTGTACCGACAATGCAAAAAGCCTTCGATAAATTTTTAGCAGATAACAAACCTGCATACGTGGCTATTGAGACTTTAAGTATGCAGCAAACAATCGAATTGATTCATCGCTGCGGTGGTAAAGCGGTATTGGCGCATCCTACTCGCTACAACCTATCTGCCACTCGGGTTAGAAAGCTCATTGCCGAATTTGCTCAACTTGGTGGTGATGGCTGCGAATTACCCAGTAATGATGAGCCTATTAGTAAACGTCGTATGATTGATCGCACAATTGCTGAGCATGGTTTACAAGTGTCGATAGGAAGCGATTTTCATGGTAGCAGTATGCCGTGGCGCAAGCTGGGTGATGTACCAAGCTTAGCAGAGGGTCAGATGCTTGTGATAGAGGCGATAATTAACTAGTTAAATAGCCGTTTATATTTTATTGACCAATGACTAAGCGACCAATGACTAAGCGCGACCAATGACTAAGCGATTGATTGACGGTTGAGTTATACTATAGTCAAGCGCCTTTTTTACAGCCACTTTTATAATAATTTACCCTATTTATAATCTAGTCCTAGTTTTCAAATTGTTTTACCAAGCTTGCAAGTACGCTGGTGGCAAAGCTACCTGTTGTTAATGTAAAGTCTAATACCAATGTCGTGTCGTCTTTCCATGACCATGACAGGTTGGCAACTGGTAATCTGAGCGATCGGCGCATGGTTTTAATTTTCTTATCTTCAAGACCAGTCGCCAATCTACTTAATATCTGATCTTCCTTAATAGTATCCTGCTCGATACGTTTGGCCTCTGCTGCTACTTTATCATTCTTTATACCCCAAAGCGGACCAGTAGGGTGGATATCGCCAGAATCTAAACGCTGTTTTATCTCATCATCAATGGTTTCGGTAGTAAATACCGACCCCGAGCCATCTAAATTAAAGACATCGCCTTCTAGCCCCGTGTTCCAGTTAGCGGCTTTAACACGCTTATTGAGGATTTGATTAAATATGGCACTACGGGCAGCTGATAAATATATCGACTGAGTATCTCTCCCCTTTTTTGGATGAGGTCTGCGTCCATGAATAGTACCTTGTTCTAACCATTCAAGCGCCGTGATAATATTGCTACCTTGATTGCCAAAGCGCTGTGAACCGAAATAATTGGGTACGCCTGCGGTTTTAATATGATGTAGTGTCGCATCCACTTCATCTATTGCTTCTTCGCGCTCTGGATTGAACTGAACATCTCGTAAGGTAATGATAAAGTGATTGGCTTTGTGGGCGCCTTTATGTAGTTTCTTGCTGTGCCACATTGAATCAAGTACTTCTAATTTCTCATAAGACTTAACCGAAAAGACTGTAGAGTCAGTAGAAGTAGGTCCAGATTTAGACTTAGATATTGGTGCAGCTATAGTATGAGACGATTGTGATTGTGATTGTGATTGTGATTGTGATTGTGATTGTAAAGTAGTGGATTGATTATTAGTCACGAAATCTGCAAAGCTCATTTCTGGTAATTGACGTTTAGGTAATCTTAAGCTAAACCACTGGGTTGTGATCGCGTGTCGGTCTTTTAAACCCGAATACCCCACATCTCGATTTGAAATATCCGCCCACTTAGCCAATAGCTGTGCAACAAAAATTGTATTCATACCTGTTTTTCTTATCAGCATCCATAAATGCTCACCTTCTGCGCTTAGCTTAATATCAAGCACTTCATTAACTTCAAAATCTTCTGGGGCGTTTTTAAAGCCTGCACTTAATATGGGAGCAAGATAAGGTTGATTAAGTCGTTCTACTTGAGTTAATTTGGCAATGTGTTCTGATGTGATGTCTGTGTCAGTCAATAAGGCTGTCATATAAAGCTCATACAAAGAAAGAAACGACAAGGTAATTAAACCTCATCAATTATGTATTTGATAGTAACATGTTTTATGCAAGCTTTAATAAGCGGATGCCATATACTGAATAAAACATACCCTTTAATAACAGTTCGTTTAAAAAAGAATATTAATAAAAATGGTAGAAAACTATGGCAAAACATAACGATGTATGGAGAACCTTTATGACCACGCCTACTAAATCTAAGCCTACTACGACTAAGCCTATTGTCACATTGCGTCAAGCCACCTTAAATGATATATCAGCATTATTAAGTTTATTGAACCTCTGCTATCGCGACGATGTAGGCTGGACAAATGAATCTGAATTGATAGGCGGGATACGTACAACGGGAGCTGAATTAAAAAAAGTAGTTGATGATAAGCGCCATTATTTATTCGTTTATCCTGAGCGAATCGATTCGATAGAGACTGGAAAGATATTGGGCAGTATTGCGGTGCAAATTCAAACCAAAATAAATACCGCCTACATAGGTATGTTTGCGGTACATCCCGATTTGCAGGGTCTAGGTGTTGGAAATAAGATGCTAGAAGCGGTAGAGACGTTTGCTAATCGTCATTTAAAATCTAATAATGCTAGCAAACCCATTCGGCTAACCATGAGTATACTAAGCCACCGTCCAGAATTACTCGCTTATTACCAGCGGCGCGGATATGCTTTAACTGGCGCAAGCTTACCTTTTCCTAACGATGGTAACAATGGGGAACCCAAGCGCTCAGACTTAGAGCTGCTTGAGTTAGAAAAACGGGTATAAGAGCGTACCATTTTTATTAGCTATAACGTCATAATTACTCTTCTACAACCTTCAAACTGTAACTGCCAGTTTGTTCAGGCTCATACGTAGTTACTATAAGGATTTGTTGACCAGTACGATCCAAAATGACGGATAGCTTCGAATCTATGTCGTCAACTGATGCAATTTCTTCTACATAAGCTTCAGATGTCTCATAACTTTCAGAAGTCGTTTCATCGATATAGATCTCTTCGTAAGCTTCTTCTGTTGCATAGATTTCATCAGCACTTACGTCATCGCTTGCATCATCATTTTCTTGATCAATGAGAAAGTTTCCGTTAACCATGCGGCCCCACAACAGTCGCGTGTCTAAATCATCGGAGGTTGTGGTAATACTATAACGTTGTCCTGGTGTTCCATTTATTTTATATGTATGGGCGTAATAATCACCTTGATATAAAGGATCAAGGGTTGTTAGCTGAGTTTTAGCAATTCGATTGGCTTCTAATTCATATACAGGCTTATAATCTGTCATAACGTTTAAAGAGGTATTTGCAATCAAATATTCACCCAAATCCCAGACTCTATCAGAGGACACTTTTGCCACAGCTCGACCCGTACTATCTAGCTTAAATGTCTTACGTTTATTGCCATCACTTAGGCTTAATGACCTTGAATCAGCATCTTCAATTGAAACAAATTTGCCGTTTTTCATCTCACCAAGCCCAATAATGGCATCTAAATCTTCTGAGATGACTTCAAGTCTAACAACTTCACCCGGTTTCCCTTGCAGGCGGTAAAGATTATAAAAATATCCTGAGTCATCTATCGTAGTAGTGGTCGAGAATACATTTGAAACAATGCCGTTTTTGGGCAGGTCAATCACTTGGGATGCTGAAGTTTTTGGAAGATAGTTAGCACTTATAATATAAGGGCCCAGCTCTTCTTCATAAGATCTGGCTTGAATATAAACGTTACCGCTACTTGGGACTTTATAAATGACTCGGCTATTTGTATCAATGCCACTGTCATCATCTTCTATACACTCGTTACAGTAAGAATTGAACTGTGCTAGAGATTCTCCTACCAATAGTTGTGGGTCAATGTGATTAGATATCATATCGATTTTTAGGTATCTGCCAGGACTACCTTTTAAGGTATATAAATTATGCAACTTTCCACTATACTCATCTACCATACTACTTTCTGTGAGCTCACCAGCATAAGATTGCTGAGGCTGTATAACTTGTTGGGCGTAAGCGGATAAGGTTAGTGTTGATGCTACAGTAAGCGTAAGCGCTTTGAGGGCGAATGTAGACTTATTTGCTATTGTAGAAAGATACTGATTAACGATTTTATCTTTGTTGAAAGATGAAAGCGCATTGCGTCTCATAAATGTTGTTTTAGAGGCTTGATGAGTATTAGAGGAGAAAAGTTCCATATTTAAAATATTCCTTAAGTTAATGTGTAAGATCAAAGTTATCAGGTTAGGTGTAGTAAAACTTACGACATTATATAGTTTATATTAAATTAATAAATTTAATCCATATGTCATTATAATTAATAGTGACTATTCAGATTGATAAAAAGACAGCCCCTTCTTATTTAATAAAAATCACATTTGAATAGGGACTATTAGGATTAAAAATAAGGTTTAAACTCTGAATACGTTTATTAAAGCAAAAAAAGAAAATAGATGAGCGACTTTAGTGCGTAAAAAATAAGAATTTTGTATGAAAAATTTTAACACCTATAAATAGTTTATGATTCATAAGTATTCCACGATTTATAATTGTTCTACGGTTTATAAGTATCTTACAAAAATACTTTAGGATTATAGTTAAACAGACTCTATTATCAGGACCTATTTCCAATATCTATTATCAATAGTATCAAGGTTGTAGTTAATAGCTTGAAAGCAAATGTCTGGTTTAAAGCCACGATATTGTAAAAATCTTAGCTGGCGCGCCTTGATTTTGGGATCTGTAGGAATGTCTTTACCATATTTTTTTACCCGAGCCTCTACCGCTAAGCGTAGCCAATCTACACCATCAACCATATCATTGTCTGATAACACGTCCACAAACTCTTCGTTGTCCTCCGTCGCCATATCAATTAATTCATCGATATTTGCAGGGACTTCTACCTTACGTTTATAAAAGTCATTCTTAATACGAACGCGGCCACGCCTTTTACGTATACCTTCACGAATCAGCATGAGTGCAGTACGGTAATCACTTTGATAGCCTTTTTCCGCAAACTCTTGTAGCAACTCATCAATTTTCTGCGGGTCTTGCTCTTTGTCAATAAGCTTCTGACGCAGCTCTCCTGCTGAGTGTTCACGTCTCGATAAGTAATAAAAGGCCAACCAACGCAAGCGACTGTTTGCCTTGATTTCTTCCTTTTCCGCTTGGCGCTGCTCAGGAGTTTTTAGATAAGCTTTTAGCGCAGTTGGCAAGTTATCTAGGGAAGTTAAGGAGTCAAAAGTTTGATTGTTTAATTCTTTTGATGAATCATTAATCTCTGAATGGCGCTCATCAGTGACTTCTTCTTTGATTTGAGCCAATATACTTTTAATACTATTAGGATTAACTTCTTTTATCGGCTCGTTGATATGAGTTTTTGGTTGATAGGGAGAGGCCGGATGGAAGGTTTTTTTCTTTTTGCGTTTTTTAGTTGTTCTTTTTGGTGGCTCTCTAGTAGGTTCTCTAGTAGGTTTTATAGTTAATGACGCATCTGGTATTTCATAATCTTCAGACACGTCAAAATCACGGGCAAAGCGATCCTTTACCCGCGATTGTTTTTTTTGGACGTAAGTTTGCTGATTTAAAGTTTTGCGTTTCGTCGAACGCTTTGAGGGGTTATCGTCCTTGCTCGTTTCAGCAAGGATTTCAGCAAGTGTTTTTATCTGCATAAGATATCGTTTGCAAATCTATATAAGGTTAGGCATCTGCGCTTGGCAACTCTTCTTCAGAGGCTTTTTCTTCCCCTTCAGGATTAGCGACCGCTAGCTTTTCAGCACGAATTTTAGCTTCAATCTCTTCGGCAATAGCAGAATTGTCCTTTAAGAACAACACTGAATTGGCTTTACCTTGACCAATCTTTTCATCGCCATAGCTATACCAAGCACCCGCTTTACCCACGACACCAATATCCACACCAAGATCGATAACTTCGGCTAGATGGTTGGTGCCTTCGCCGTAAGTGATTTCAAATTCAGCTTGACGGAAAGGCGGTGCCATTTTGTTTTTAATAACTTTAACTCTTGTTTGGTTACCAATGATCTCATCACCGCTTTTTACTGCACCGATACGGCGGATGTCTAGTCGAACTGACGCGTAGAATTTCAGGGCGTTACCACCAGTAGTGGTTTCAGGAGAGCCAAACATCACCCCAATCTTCATACGAATCTGGTTAATAAAGATAACCATACAGTTTGAACGTTTGGCGTTACCTGTAATTTTACGCAGCGCCTGACTCATTAATCTTGCTTGCAGACCCATGTGACTGTCACCCATTTCGCCTTCGATTTCAGCGCGCGGGGTAAGAGCAGCTACCGAGTCAATAACGATCATATCAAGAGCACCTGAGCGTACCAACATGTCAGTAATCTCTAAGGCTTGTTCGCCATTATCAGGTTGAGAGACCAAAAGATCATCGGTATTCACACCCAGTTTGCGTGCATAAATTGGGTCAAGAGCGTGCTCGGCGTCGATAAATGCACAGGTACCGCCTTGCTTTTGACATTCAGCAATGGCTTGAAGGGTAAGCGTTGTTTTACCTGAGCTTTCAGGGCCGTAAATCTCTACGATACGACCTTTAGGCAGGCCGCCTATTCCTAACGCAATGTCTAAACCTAATGAGCCTGTAGAAACCACATCGACATCTAAAGTGGCTGAATTATCGCCAAGATGCATGATGGTGTTTTTACCGAATTGCTTTTCGATTTGACCTAGTGCCGCTTTTAACGCTTTGGCTTTGTTGTCATCCATAATGATGTCCTAATAATATATAATTGAAAAGTGTTTTAGATTATAAAGCTAAAATGAAAGTTTAGTAATGATAAATGATGGATTTATTCCATAATTATCTATTACGCGATAATTTATATTACTTAAATTGTGTTATTTAAATTGAATTTATAAAATGCTGTACATTGATCTGTAAGTAGTCATTCATTAATAAGATACGTTGTCGATACAATGATGATTAAATAAAGTGTCGTCTACAAATTTTTAAATAATGAAGAGAGTAAAGTTGATAGTCTGAGTATAAGGTTTAAATTAACAGTGTTGGAAAGAAAATATAGAATTAGTAAGTCGTTAAAACGATCCTGATAGCTAATAATAAGATTTTGAAACTGGATATATTTAGTTTGTCTGTGCTTATTATAACAAATAGCTACCTAATGAATAGGGTAACGATGACAGTAAACGACACATACTGTCGTTAGGTGTTCATGCTTTTATAAGGCTATATATAACGTTCATATCGTAGTCACTTAAATGCTTTAAAGACTTAAAACCCTAAACATTTGAAGGTTTACAGATTTAAAACCTATAGACTTAAAGACTAAAGAAAATAAAGACCAATTTCTAATGATAGAAATTGGTCTTAAAATAGCCTAAGTGTTTTAGATAGAACTATTTAGCTAAATCTAACTTAGTAGTTTTGACTTAAATAGCTTACTTATATATATCATCACTAGGGTCTATTGAGCATTCTTAAAAAAACTACTCAAGTATATACTGACATAGCAATGGACTAGCGCGCCATAGCATAAGGTTCGATAATGCCACACGCTATACGGCTACCAGCATCACCTGACGGCTGGCTGCGGTAATCGTCTTGTCCTTCATGAACGATAAAGGCACGCTTGTAAACACTGTTAACGCCATTAGAAGATAGCGAAATACCTTGTTTAACAAAGTTCAAAGATGCCACACCATTCGCATTAGCTGTAATGTTTGGCAGGTCTCCTGCATGACTCTGTGCTAAATTTGGAATACCGTGTGGTTGGTTTGTTGGATTATAATGACCACCTGCATTTTTGCCCATATTGCCACAATTACCAAATTCGTGGATATGAATAGCCACAGTTTCACCCGGTGTTAATCCTGTAATGTCACCATATATTTGCACGCCGCTTTGAACAGGGCGTAAGTACATGTTGCCAATATGCGTTTGGTTTTGATCAGTCGTATGAATACTGGACGTGAGGACAGGGCTTATTGCGACAGGTGTCGGGGTAGGCGTTTGAGGTGTACTCTGACAGGCACTTAGAGTTAAGGCAGTCGCTAATGCTGCGGTAGTCGTAAATAGCTTTTTCATGAGTTACTCCTTATTATTTATAATAGATAGTTCAAGAGAAAATAAAAACTAGTAAAATAATATAAAATTCTTATTGGTGGTTCGCTCTATTGAGCATCTACTATTGACCTAAAGATACAAAAAAAGTGAGGTCAATACTTCTAGCCAATACTCATTGCCAAAACTTCTTGGGAAGACTTTTTGGAAAGAGACACTATTCAATATTCTTTGGATTGATCAATAATTTATTGTACTTCTATTAAATTATAATCAAACTGGCAATAAACCCATTAGCCTATACGTTTCTATAGGTTATAAATTGTAAATAGACTAGGGGTTGTATAGAATTGATTAATTAGGACTGCTGATAGCTAAAATTGTTCCAAACTAGGCGTAAACCGCTGATAATGTCTAGACCTTAGCTAGGTTTACAACAACGTTTGGGGCAATTTTAGCATCAGCCTTACAGGTCAGGGCTATTTTTTGCCAATATATTGTGAAATTATCTAACTTAGAACAACTAAGCTGCGAAAATTTCCCTGCATATTGACTAAAAAATAGCCACTGCCAGTTCCATGAATCAATTCTATACAGCCCCTAGTGTCTGTTTAATATTTATACCTATATTATAGTCAGCGAACTACTAAAAAGTTATGGCGTTAACCTCTCTAAGCCTAATTGAGTAATACTTGCACTCGGCCGCCTAGTAACCATTTTAGACTTATTTGACTATAATTAGCCATTTAAGTTCAATGAAAATTTTATTTCTTGTGAAAACGAGCTAATTTTTGCCTAAGAAGATGAATGTTCAATGATCCCTTAGATATAAAAAAGGGCTACTCATTGAGCAGCCCAAATTTATTAAAAATAATTTACATGCGGTCTTTGAATATTAGCTTCGTAATACCTTTTTTGAATTTGTGGTATCAACCGTTACTTTAGAGGGCTTCAAAGGTTTTGGCATTTTTATCAATGCCACCTTTAAAACCTCATCTATACTTGAAACAGGCTGAATGGACAGTCCTTCTTTAACATTGTCAGGTATCTCATCCAAATCGCGCTCGTTTGACTCTGGAATCAGTACATGTTTGATACCACCACGATGTGCCGCCAGTAATTTCTCTTTTAGACCACCAATACGCAGCACCTTACCACGTAGCGTAACCTCACCTGTCATGGCAATATCTGGACGTATTGCAATACCAGTTAATGCTGAAACTAAGGCAGTGGTTAAGGCAATACCTGCAGAAGGACCATCTTTAGGCGTTGCCCCTTCAGGCATATGGACGTGTATGTCTTGTGACTTAATGCTTTCATAATCAATGCCTAATAACTCTCCGCGGGCTCGTACTACGCTCAATGCTGCTCGGATAGACTCCTTCATCACATCACCTAACGATCCAGTATAGACAAATTCGCCTTTGCCTGGCATGGTGATGGCTTCGATGGTCAATAGCTCACCACCCACACTGGTCCACGCCAGTCCAGTCACACGGCCAACTTCTGGCTCTTCTTCAGCCAACCCATAATCGTACTGATGAACGCCTAGGTAATCACTGATGTTCTTATCGTCAACCACCACTGTTTCGATTTTGGTTTTCTTCGATGGGCGAATACCGTACTTCTCAATGGACTCACGGACTACTTTACGGCAAATTTTATTAACCTCTCGCTCAAGGTTACGCACGCCAGCTTCACGTGTATAGCGCTGTACAATACTATGTAGCGCTTCTGGTACGATTTCAATCTCATGGTTTTTTAAGCCATTTTGCTTAATGGCTTTAGGAACTAAGTACTTCTCAGCAATGTTGATTTTTTCATCTTCGGTATAGCCCGGTAGACGAATCACTTCCATACGGTCAAGAAGTGCAGGTGGAATGTCCATACTGTTAGCCGTACAGATAAACATTACTTGCGATAAGTCCAAATCCATATCTAGATAATGGTCGTTAAACTTATCATTTTGTGACGGGTCCAAAACCTCTAGTAGCGCAGAAGCAGGGTCACCACGGAAGTCTTGTGCCATCTTGTCAATTTCATCTAACAAGAACAGCGGGTTTTTGACTTCAACTTTCGCCAATGACTGAACAATTTTACCCGGCATCGCACCAATATAAGTACGGCGGTGACCACGGATTTCCGCCTCATCACGCACACCGCCTAATGCCATGCGCACAAATTTACGGCCTGTCGCACGCGCGATTGACTCACCCAGTGAAGTTTTACCCACACCTGGAGGACCGACCAAACATAGAATAGGACCACGTATTTTTTTAACCCGTGACTGCACCGCTAAATATTCTAAGATACGGTCTTTCACATCTTTTAACCCATAATGGTCAGCGTCCAATACTTCCTGCGCTTTGTCGAGCTTGATAGATACTTTGCTGGTCTTTTTCCAAGGCGTATCTAAGATCCACTCGATATAATTGCGCACCACAGAAGATTCACTAGAGGCCGGTGGCATCATTTTAAGCTTTTTAAATTCTTGTTCCGCTTTTTTACGTACCTCATCAGGCAAGTCCGCTTCTTTTAAACGTTTTTCAAGCTCCTCAATGTCATCATCTGCATCAAAAGCACCATCGCTTACTTCAGACAGCTCATTCTTAATGGCTTTGAGCTTTTCATTCAAGAAGTATTCACGCTGGTTACTCTCCATTTGACTGCGAACCGCGTCTTGAATGTCTTGCTCAATTGACTGCTCGGCACTTTGTCTTGCTAAGTATTCTGTCAGCGTATTGATATGCTCATTGATATCGTCTTTCTCAAGAAGCATCTGTTTGGTAGATAGCTCCATAGATACTCGAGTGGCAATAAAATAAACCAATTCAAGTAAGTCATCAATGCGTTCAGACACACGAATAAGCTCACGGCTATTGCGTAGACGCGCTTCAGCATATTGAGCAAATAGGCTACGTAACGCCTGCATGGTGTTTTCGAGTTGGTTGTCACTCATATCAATGGACATATCGCGACGGGTGAAAGTCGCGGTGAATACATTATCACGGCTGATGGTGTCGACCTCATCCATATGGGCGCGATATTCACCTTCAATTAGAACTTTGATACAGTTGTCATCGCTGTCATGCGGCATAGTGCTCACAATACGACAAACGGTACCATATCTATATAAGTTCTCTTCATAAATCTCTTCGGTAATAGAGTCTTTTTGCGCCACAACAAATACTTTGTCACCATACTCAGCTTGAGCCAACTCAATAGCGTTGACTGAATTTAACCGGCCTACAAATAATGCAATCTGCATGTGCGGATAAACCACCACATCTCGCAGAGCAAGTAGAGGTAGCTCAGTTGGCTCATCAATAACAGAAGCTGAGTCATCATCAGACTCTAAGATGGGATCGTTATTAGAGTCATCAGCAGATTGCGCACTGGCTTTAATTGTGTCAAAAGCGAATTGCTCAAGCTCACCTCGATCAAGCTCAGTTGGGGTAACGTCATCAATCTGCTCAGCGTCACTATTGTAGTTTTTATCTGATTTACTCATATATTTTCCTATTATCATGTGACATAAATCTTCTATAGTCGAAGTTTTTTATGCTATGACTATCTAAATGGTGGTAAGTAGTGATAATTACAAGCGCATTTAGTAGTGATTTACGCTCAATTATAGTCTTAGCTTACTAAAATCGGTAAAATATACCTTTTGCGACTTTTTCATTGATCTTATAAACAGGGCATACAATGGTTAATGCGGTATTATTGGCAGTTATAGTCATGTTAGGTCTATCACTGGCTCGCGTGCATGTGGTATTAAGCTTGCTGATAGGGGCGATGGTCGGAGGGTTGGTAGGCGGACTAGGGGTCGATGCTACCCTTACTGCGTTCCAAGATGGTATAAAAAACGGTGCGCTGATTGCCTTATCTTACGCCTTGCTTGGGGCTTTTGCCGTGGCTATTGCTCATTCAGGATTACCGCAGACTTTATCAAATAAGATCATTAACCAAATTAATAATCAACAAGGCTCTGGACTTGGTTCAACTAAGTGGGTGTTGTTTTTTGGTTTGGTGCTAATGAGTGTATTTAGTCAAAACCTAATCCCCATTCATATTGCGTTCATACCTTTGATTATACCGCCTTTGTTGATGGTATTTAATCGTATGCAAATCGACAGACGTGTCTTAACTTGCTTGATGACTTTTGGGCTAGTCACTACTTATATGTTTATCCCTTACGGCTTTGGTGAGATTTATTTAAAGCAGATCATGCTAAAAAATGTCGGTGAAGCAGGGTTGAATATCGAAAATATATCTGTGATGAAAGCGATGGCTATTCCTGCATTAGGTATGTTAGTTGGTTTGTTTACAGCGGTGTTTTTTAGCTATCGAAAGCCGCGTCAATATACTCTGACGGTGGAGGTTGCTGATTCTCAAAACCACGCTAATCAAAGCCACGCTAATCAAAGCCACGCTAATCAAAGCCAGGTTAATCACGCTAATCAAACCCAATCTTCTCAATTACAAGCTACGAATACCCAGGAGATATTCTCCAATACCGCAACCAATATTCAATTACCGAGTACAGGGAAAACGATTGTAGCGCTGCTGGCCATTATTACAGCCTTTGTAGTGCAGTTATACACGGATTCATTATTATTAGGCTCGTTATTTGGGTTTGGCGTATTCATGGCAACGGGCGTGGTGAAATGGAATGAAGCCGACAACGTATTTAATGAAGGTATAAAGCTCATGGCGATGATTGGCTTTATTATGATCACCGCTCAAGGGTTTGCAGAGGTTATGAAAGCAACAGATCAGATTGCACCTTTAATCGATGGGGCGACCAATTTATTTGCAGGTAATAAAGCAATTGCTGCGTTCGTGATGTTATCGATTGGATTGATCGTTACGATGGGCATTGGGTCTTCGTTCTCAACCATTCCTATTATTGCAGCCATTTATGTGCCTCTGTGTATATCTATGGGTTTCTCCCCATTAGCTACTGTGGCTATAATTGGCACAGCGGGTGCGCTCGGTGATGCGGGCTCACCTGCGTCAGATTCGACGCTTGGACCTACTTCGGGTTTGAATGTAGACGGGCAGCACGATCATATTAAAGACAGTGTGATTCCAACCTTTTTACACTTTAATATTCCCTTGTTAATCTTTGGCTGGATTGCGGCAATGGTATTGTAACCTACTGTTTATGTAGTAAATTTTAAAATAAAAAAGCGAGTGTCAATGGTTCGATATTAGTTTTTTTGTGGATCGAGATTAGGTCTAATTATAAAAATAGCGACACACTTGCCAAATGCAGGTTAATAACAGATAAGCAAAAGAGAGTAATAGCCAAAATACAAGGTTAGCCAGTGGTGGCGATGCGTGCATAATAAAGAGTATAAAGAAGCTGAGTAGCAACAAAGTGATGGCTAACATCAGCAGGAACTTCCAGCGACTTTTTATATAATAATCAATCACCCCCAATACAGTTATATGAAAAAACATCACCGCATTCATATTGATAATTAAGTCGATAGGATAGCTGTTTGAATCAGAATCTTTAGAATAAAGTAAAGCGAATGGGTCAGGCGTATATCCCGCCATAATAATTTGATAAACGAACACTGCCCACAAAATGACAAAGACAACCTTAAACGGATGGGCTTTGATATAACCGATAACTGAAGGTAGATACTGCCTTGTATATTTCATATTATCCTTTATTTAAACGTTTTCCTCAGTCTTCAAACTTATCAATCTCAGCAGTTAGATAGCCCACTAAGTCATCCCCACTTTCCATTAGCAATTTAAGTTTATCAGGATTAACCAGGCGAGCAAGCTCCTCTTCGGTAAACAATTGCTCTTCTGGGGATAATTGGCGTTGAGGATTACCCGTAGCATTGTTTTCAATCTGCTGCAAATGCTGATCGACATTTTCTGCACTTGAAACTGTGTGGTTTGAAGCTGTCTGCATGGTATTGATTTTGGTAGCGTCTTTAATTTTATCTGATGAGTCGTTACTCATGAAAACCACCTAATTTTGGTAGGGGTAATTAATGCATTTAAAGGCACATCCCAAGGTCGAGTGTCAAGTTGCTTGACCACTTGAAACTCATAACACCAACCTACCCGAAGCGGATGTCTGCGTAGATTTTTAGAACTGCTGTATTGGTAAGATTTAGTAAATGTCGTGTCATAAAAACCGCCGCCCATGCCCATTCTATTGCCATTTTCATCTGCGGCTACTAACGGAAAAAAAACCACATCCAAATCATCTGGGCGTACTAAATGACGCTGTTTAGGCTCCTTCATGCCAAATGCATGGCGTACCGTACGTACGTTTGTTAAATGAGTGTGCTTGATGCGAATAAAGCGCATCTGCCTACTATCTTTGCCGAACGTATAGATAACAGGTAGGTAGGCATCAAATTTCATTCGCCTACACCAATCTAAAATGGGCTGTGTGGGCAGTTCACCAAAATCATCAATGTATAAGGCAACTTTAGCACGCTTTGGCAGACGTGTATTAAGGCGATTTAAAAAAGGTTTGGCTTGGTTAGCGGCCGTCCGTCTTTGCGAGTCTGATAATGCTCGACGTTGACGGTTAATGGTACGTCTATCAACTTTTTGAGTCATCTTATTGTGGCCTTAAGGCTGTTTCATTAAATAAATTCGATGTGTATTTTGTGAATATTTAACTTTACACACCAAGTTCAAGGCAGCCTCATACATTAACATAAATGCGATTGCTCGCAACTCGTGCTATTATAATCGCACCATATTTATTAGAGTTTTTATAATAAAGACAAATCGAAACAAAGTATAAATCTCAATTATTTACACCATAATAAACTTCAAATTTTATAAAAAACAGGAGACATCATGTCAACTCGCATAGAAAAAGACACCATGGGTAACGTAGAAGTACCAGCAGACGCCTATTGGGGCGCTCAAACCCAGCGTAGCCGTGAAAACTTCAAAATTGGCGGCGAAACCCTACCACGCCCGATGATTGAAGCGATGGCAATGGTCAAAAAAGCGGCCGCCATCACCAACGCTAGCCTTGGTCGTATCGAAGAAGAACAACGGGATCTTATCGTAAAAGCAACTGACGAAGTCATTAACGGCGGTCTTACCGACCAGTTTCCGCTGGTGGTGTGGCAGACGGGTTCTGGTACGCAGTCAAACATGAACATGAACGAAGTGCTTGCCAACCGTGCTAACGAAATTGCGGGTAGCGAGCGAGGCACATACAAGCCTGTACATCCAAATGACCACGTAAACCACGCACAATCTACCAATGACAGCTTCCCAACTGCCATTCGTGTTGCCGCCGCTCGCCAAATCAACAGCTTGCTCATCCCAGCGGTAAAAGCCCTGCGAGACACGCTGGACGCCAAAGCCAAAGAGTTCGACAGTATCGTAAAAATTGGGCGTACTCACTTGCAAGACGCCACCCCGTTAACATTGGGTCAAGAATTCAGCGGTTACGTCGCCCAACTAGACCTCGCCCTAGTGCGTATCGATAACGCCCTACAAGGGCTGTATCAACTGCCACTAGGCGGTACTGCTGTCGGTACAGGTCTAAACTCACACCCTGATTATGCAGTAAATGCTGCCAAGCAGCTCTCCGAGCTAACCGGTCTGCCATTTGTTACCGCCCCCAACAAATTTGAAGCCTTGGCCGCTCGTGACGCCGAAGTTTTCGCCTCAGGTGCGCTAAAAACCCTAGCCGCAAGCTTAAACAAAATCGCCAACGACGTACGCTGGTTGGCATCAGGGCCTCGCTGTGGTCTTGGCGAGCTAGAAATCCCAGCCAATGAGCCAGGCTCATCTATCATGCCGGGTAAGGTTAACCCAACTCAATCAGAAGCGATGACCATGGTCGTGGCTCAAGTAATGGGTAACGATACCACCATCAGCATGGCGGGCGCATCGGGCAACTTTGAGCTAAACGTTTATAAGCCGGTGATTGCTTATAACTTACTGCAATCTATCAAGCTGCTGGGCGATGCGTGCAACAGCTTTAACGAAAACTGTGCAAGCGGCATTCAGCCCGTGAAAGAGAAAATCGATCATTTCTTACACAACTCGCTCATGCTGGTCACAGCGCTAAACCGTCATGTTGGCTATGAAAATGCAGCGCTAATCGCCAAAACGGCGTATAAAGAAAACAAAACGCTAAAACAGGTTGCGGTTGAGCTAGACTTATTAACCGAAGATCAGTTTGACGAGTGGGTTATCCCAGAAGACATGGTCACGCCTAAATAAGCCACTTTAGCCAAGTCCAACATTCAAAAAACACCCTGTCATTGATATGGCAGGGTGTTTTTTTAATTGGTTATTTAACACAGTATTCACTTAAGCCTTCTTTATGTTTAATATACAGTATAGGCATAAGGTCAATTCTCATTTCACGTTTTATAATCTCTACAGTTTGCCATTGCGTTTGATTTGGTAGTAATAAGTCTATTTTATTATCTTTCAAAAGACATTCGGTTGATGCATTACAAGAGAATAAAGTATCACTGAGACCTACAGCGCCATTACAATACTTAATATGAGCATGATTCAGTATCCAATCATCATTGTGCAGCTGTAAGTAGCGGATACTAAACAGAATGCCATAAGCGATAAGTGGAAATAAAAGTATCCCAATAATCAATGTATTAACTAAGTAGCCCTGTTTCGATTGAGTCATAACGCGTTTTCTTTTTCTATTATAATTTTTTGAAGCGTTGACTGGTTAGGGTGTTATTAATCACAATCAACGTTTTGATATTATTCAACTTCTATCCTGACATATTAAATTGTGTAAAGGTAGAGTCCTAATAAGTCCTAAAAAGTAGTAACACAGCCATGAAAACGTTGAGACTTTAGGTTTAATAAGCTGTTTATTCTGCACGTTATACGTAAGGATTGTTAATACCAAGCTCATTTAAAATGTCAATTTCAAACTTTTCCATCTCATCTTGTTCAGCTTGTCCAAGCTCATGATCAAAACCTAGTAAATGTAAAATACCATGTACCAGCAGATGGGTGACATGATCGGCAATGGTCTTATACTGCTCTTTAGCTTGTTGGGCTACCACTTCATGACAAATGATTAATTCACCAAGGGGTATTTCAGGTATCTCTAATAATATAAACCCAGGTAATTCGCTTGGATAGGAGAGGATGTTAGTCGCATAGTCTTTACCGCGAGCTTCTAAATTAAGTGCTCGACCTTCATTGCTGTCCGTCAGATATACCCCGAGTTGCTTGGGTTTTGATAGCCAAGTTGACTCATTAAACTCTGCAAAATAGGGCAGGGTTACTAACTGTGTTTGTATATATTGCAAAGTGGTGTTTAGTACGGTTTGGAGGTGAGACTGAGGGTAGAACTTCTCCACCACCTCATTCTTAACAGCGTCAGAAGTGCTCACGTCTATGATGTGCGAAACAGAGTCAGTCATGATCAGTTTAATCCAATAAAAATAAGAGGGATAAGTTTATAGAAAATAAAAAGCCGGATAATGCTATCCGACTGGTTATAAAATCAAACCAAATTTAAAATTAAACCTAACCAAAAAAACAGTTAAGAGTTGCTATTAGCTTCAGCTAGTTTACGTTCATGTTCTGCTCTACGTGCCTGCTTACGAGATTCTTTAAGTACTTCTTGCTCTTCGTCCCAAACACCATAAGCCTCAACAATTTTTTGTACTAATTGATGGCGGACCACATCTTTAGACTCAAATTTAGTGATGTGGATTTCATCAATTTTACCTAAAATTTGAATGGCTTGAGCCAATCCTGACTTGTGTCCACGCGGTAAGTCGACCTGGGTGACGTCACCGGTAATGACTGCTCGAGAACCAAAGCCTAATCGAGTTAAGAACATTTTCATCTGTTCAGGTGTGGTGTTTTGAGCTTCATCTAAAATAACAAATGAATTGTTCAAAGTACGACCACGCATATAGGCTAATGGTGCAATTTCAATGATCTGCTTCTCGATTAATTTACCTACTTTCTCAAAGCCAAGCATTTCATAAAGTGCGTCATATAAAGGCCGTAAGTAGGGATCAATTTTCTGGGTTAAATCACCGGGTAAAAATCCAAGCTTCTCGCCAGCTTCAACCGCTGGACGTACTAATAAAATACGCTCGATTTCATTACGCTCTAACATATCGACAGCGCAAGCTACTGCTAGATAAGTTTTACCCGTACCGGCAGGACCGACACCAAAAGACACATCAGAGGTCAAGATACGCTGCACATAGCGCTGCTGATTGCCACCGCGTGGGATGATTTTACCTTTTCGAGTCTTAAGTGCAATTGAGTCATAATTGGCTTGTTCATCGTACTCATAATCATCTGAATCTTGTTTTTCTTCAGTCTTTTTAGGACTAGCAAAAGTATCAAAATCACGTGACATGCTGGCTTGGATAACCAAATGCAATTCTTGAGGGGTAATGTCTTTTTCAGACTGAGCCTCATCTGCCAGCTTATTAAGGATGAAATCCCCGCGCTCTACAGCAGTTAAATCTCCGGCTAAGATGAACTTGTGTTGACGTTGATTGATATGGATGCCAAGACGCTCTTCTATGTACTTAAGGTTGTTATTGTATTCACCAACCAGAATCTTTAGCTGAGAAGAAGTCAGAAAATCAAGATTAATTTTACGAGTGACGGTATCAGTCAAGTTAGAATCCTTTTGTAATGTATATTTTAAAGCAATATATTTATTTTGGTTGCTTAATTATTATGGATGTTTAATAGGGAAATTCAAGCGAATGCGGCCACAGTGTTAGACGATTTTTGTAAATTATAAGTTTAGATGGCTTTTAATTTTGAAAAGCTGAACTTAAATTATAGATATGAGTAACCGTTAAATAAATCAGTTATCTTACGTAGAGTAGGCCAAACAAACTATACTATTTAAAGCCAGTGATAATAAAGCCAAACCTTAGGGTATCATGTTAAGATACTAATAAGACTAGCATAGAATAGTGCAATGAATCGTCCTTAAAAATTAAAGAAATTTATTAAAAATTAAATATAAGTCTTTCTTATTAATAAATGCAAAAATTATTTAAGTGGAAAAATTCTAAGAGTAAATTATGACAAACCAATCACATAGTAATACTATTACTCAATCAGCAAATAATAATCAAACCTTAAAGCAGCCTGAATCTACTTTAGATCATAAAAATGACACTGCTGTTAATAAAAATACCATAACTGAGCAAAAAGTGATTATCGCGGGTGGTGGGCATGTGGGCTTATCATTCGCTTTATTATTATCCAATCAAGGCATAGCCAGTACGATTGTTGAGCGTAATACGTATCCCAAGATCAGTCCCAACGAAGATGCTAAAAGAACCCATTACCTAGACAGTCGCAATACGGCTTTGTCCAGACGTACGGTACAAATTTATAATGAAATAGGACTTTGGGATGAGCTGCAAAGCCATGCTTGCCGTATTGACTCAGTGCAAGTAAGCGAGCAAGGTAGCTTTGGTTATGCTCAGCTCAATAAAGAAGAAGAAAACGTAGAGTCTTTTGGGCAAGTGATGGAAAACGCATGGCTTGGGCGCAAGTTACTATTAGCGGTACAACAAAACCCCTTAATAGTATTAATCGATGGTGCCACAGTAACTCAAGTTAAACAGTCATCAAAATCAGCAACCATCACTTATGATACAGACGATGAAAAACAACAGACCTTAACTGCTGAGCTGATAGTAGCTTGCGATGGACGTGATTCAACAGTACGTAACTTATTAGGCATTTCTACTAAGGATTATGATTATGGTCAGTCTGCTATTGTTGGGGTAGTTCAGACCGATAAGCCGCACGAGCATATTGCTATTGAACGCTTTAGTCCGGCAGGTCCATTGGCAGTATTGCCATTAACCGATGCGGATGGCGATGGTAATAATCCCGTTCAAGCGGGCTATCGTCGTTCAGTAGTGTGGGTCTGTCCTAGAGGTGAAGAGCAACAATATTTGGACAATGATCAGCTGTTTATGAAGACCCTACAGCAAGCCTTTGGTCAACGTGCTGGTACTTTTGTAGAAACGGGAAGACGTGGTGCTTATCCGTTGACTCGAGTATTGGCAGAGCGTCAGGTAGAGGGCCGTGTGGTGATTATGGGTAATGCCGCCCATACCTTACATCCTGTTGCTGGGCAAGGGTTTAACTTATGTATGCGTGACGCTCAAGTGCTGGCAAAGATGCTAGGTAATCAAGTCATGCGCGGCGAAGACATTGGCGATAACCAAACGTTAAAAGCTTATGAACAGGCGCGTCAAAAAGATCAAAAACGGGTGATTCGTTTTTGTGATGCGGTAGTGCATGGCTTTACCCATCCTAATCCGGCAGTAAAACTGGCAAGAAATGTGGCATTGATTGCCTTTGATAAGCTACCCAATGTAAAACCTTTGGTAGCGAATTATGCAATGGGGCTTAAGTCCTAAATTATGCAGATTTGGATGGCAGCAATTTTGATTTTAACTGATTGATAAAAACTCTGGACTGCTTTATGGCAACACCTACTTCAACACAAACTCTAATAATTGGTGGTGGCATTGTCGGTGCCACTTTGGCTTTAAAATTAGCCTTACAGCAACACAAAGTTATTTTGATTGATGCGCGTCCCAAACTTACTGCGGCTCAATGGCAACAAAAACTGCTGCAACGGGATGCTCGTGTATTTGCTTTAAGTTTGGCCAGTATTGAGCTATTAAAGCAGGTCGGTGCTTGGCAGATTATTGCTCAGTCTAAACGCAAAGCAGATTACACCCAAATGCAAGTCTGGCAGCAAGATGGTAAAGGTGAGCTGAATTTTGGCGATGAAAAAGTGCCACAATTATTGGGTTCAATGGTCGAACCTTTTGTGATTGAACAAGCCCTATATCAAAGGTTAGGCGAAGAAGATGTGGCTAAATACTTAAACTTAGTAGCAGGTCATAAAGTGACTATGCTGGATTGGTTAGGCAGCGAACAAGGCTATCAAGTTCACTTAGATAATGGCGATAAGTTACAAGGTAAGTTGTTGGTTGGCGCGGATGGTCGTGGATCCCTGGTCAGACGAGAGGCGGGTATCGGTCTAGACACTTTTGATTACCATCAAACGGCTATATGTTGTGCGATTAAGACTCAAAAGCCACATCGTGCTACAGCCCGTCAATTGATGTTGCCTACTGGGACTTTGGCCTTATTGCCATTGGCAGATGTCACTGAGGAAGATAAAAGCAATCCACAACACTGGCAGTCGGTGGTTTGGAGTTTACCGCGTAATAGAGCCATTGAATTACTACAGCTTAATGAACAAGATAGCGATACTTTACGCAGAGAGTTGGCAGCGGCGAGCCAATATGCTTTAGGCGATATCGATCAGCTTGAATCCATTGCAAGCTTTCCATTAAACGCTCAGCAAGCCAAACACTACGTGAAAGATAATTTAGTGCTGATTGGAGATGCCGCACATGGGGTACACCCTTTAGCCGGTCAAGGTCTGAATTTGGGTATGCTCGATGTGGCAGCTTTGGTTGAGATATTAGGTGAGGATTATCAGCGTAGTGGCGGTAGATGTTGGGGCGAGCTTGCGACCTTGCGTCGGTATGAGCGTACGCGCCGCCCTCATAATAGTGTAATGATGCATAGTTTCTCAGCTATTAACGGATTGTTCGCTGGTGACTTTGCGACTTTGCGTCCGGTACAGCAGTTGCGAAGTGAAGGCATGTATCAAGTTGGTAAAATTAAGCCGTTAATGCGGTTTTTTACTCAGAAGGCGAGTGGGATATAAAAGAACTAATTTTTGGGAAACATTAAACTATAATCTTTGTAGTATAGATGTACCATTATCCAAAAGAAGCGAAAATCACCATCAACACCGGCGCTACTATATTAATAATAAAACCAAAGCTAATCGCTAAAGGGACAATACCTAAGCCGCCAGATTGTTGAATAACCGGTAACGTAAAGTCTAAGCTTGTGGCGCCGCCTAGCCCAACAGCGGCTGAGGGATAACGTCTCATAAAAAAAGGAATAAATAATAAAGCGAAAAATTCACGAACCAAATCATTAAATAAAGCGATACTACCCCAGACAGCACCATAAGCATCGGTCATTACAATGGCTGATAAAGAATACCAGCCAAAACCAGACGCTAAAGCCAGACTTTGAGTTAAGCTTACTTCATCGATGAGTAACCAAAATAAAACGCCGCCTACCAATACCGACAGGGTGAAAATGATACTGGTCTGCATACCGCGTTTACTAAGTAAGACTTCTTTTAATGTAATGCCTGAGCCTTTAAGACCGATACCTACTAGCAAGATCAGCAACATCAAAAGACCGGTCATGGTGGTCTCTGGAGGGGTCATGCTTAGTGGTAATATTCCGCCAATCAGAAATCCAAATAACACACAAAATACTTGAATCAGACTACCACGAATACTAATTTTATGCTCAGTGGTAGTAGTCTTAGATGAGGGGTGCCAAGGTATCAATCGATCAAATAGCATCAAGCCAGCTAGACCGCAACCAATAGTGAGTACTGATAAAACCCCAACATAAAAAATAATATCGTTAATCTGACTGCCCAAACCTTCCACCTGTGCCAACTCTATACCGATTAAAGTTAGGATAATATAGACCAGATAGCCGAGCATTTTTTCTGAATAATGGACCAAGGTTTTATTTAACGGTAAGGCGAATCCGATAAATAATGGGGTTAATACCAGAATTAAGGTGATCAAATTGTCTATATTATGGGGTGTTTGCATGAGGGGTAATATTCAGGCACAGTAGAGTAGATTACGTCTTGGCTGCTCGATTCAAAGTAGTTAACAAACTAGCCTTTGAGTCACGCAAGCCAAGACAAACAGACAGCGATTTTACCATAGCTATATGGATTAGGGGCAATCCTATTCCTATATAGTTGTTAAGGATTCTAGGAAGCTTGAACTATTGAATCATAAGGGTATGGTTTAAATTTCTTTGTAGTCGCTGATTGCTCATTATCATCATTAGATGATGTTTTGGTATGTTCCTTGTTTTTATAGCGGTTTTTAATGTAGTTTTCATTGGACTTTTCACTGTATCTTTCATTGTATTTTTCAACAGTTAAAGGCGCGATAATACTGGTACTAGCAGTTTCGTTAAGAGTGGGAAAGTCCTCTCTATAATGACCACCACGACTTTCAGTACGAGTAAGGGCAGATTGCAACATGAGCGATGCTAAAGTTAGTAGCCGTCGTAAGCGGAATAGCTCTAAATGACTAGGCTTCGATAATTGGTTGGTTGAAGGTAGATACTGCAACTGCTGCTTAGACATCATAACTTCACGCAAGGCATGCTGTAAATCGCTTTTATTGCGTTGTATGCCCATATTAGAGGTCATTAATTGCTTTGTGTCAGTTAATAGAGACCTTAAGTTCAGGGAAGTAGGGTGCTGTTTATTAGAAGCTGACTCCTCACTATTGAAATTGGATTGAGTCAAATAGTCTAAAGAGACATTAAAGTGTGGCAGTTGCAAGGACTCTGTCTTCAACTCAACTAACGCATCAGAGTCAGATATATTTGATTTAAAGCGTGTAGCCAGTTGTGAGGCTATGGCGCGACCAACGACCACACACTCTAGTAGTGAGTTACTGGCCAAACGATTGGCACCATGCAAACCGGTATTGGCAACTTCCCCTGCTGCATACAAACCTTGGACATCCGTTTGTCCCCGAGCATTGGTTAATACCCCACCACAGGTATAGTGGGCGGTGGGTGCTACAGGTATTGGATGCTTAGTTATATCTATACCTAGACTTAAACACTGAGCATAAATATCAGGAAAATGTTGTTTGATAAATTGAGCTGGTTTGTGCGAGATGTCTAAATGCACATAACCTAAGCCATTTTTTGCTATCTCATTAGCAATGGCTCTTGCCACGATATCTCGTGGGGCCAACTCTTCACGAGCATCATAGTTTGGCATAAAGCGTTCATGAGTTAATGGACAGCGGAGTAGACCGCCTTCCCCCCGAACAGCTTCAGAAATTAGAAAATTACTGCTGCCATTTTTATCCTCATAGAACAAGCCCGTCGGATGGAACTGAATAAATTCTAGATTGGCCAAACGACAACCCGCTTCCCAAGCCATCATTATGCCATCACCGACACAGACATTAGGGGCGGTAGCTCGTCTAAATAACTGGCCCAAACCACCGCTGGCTAGGACGACGGTTTTACTGATAATACTTAATAATTCATTGGTCTGGGTATTTATAACTTCTGCGCCTACACATTTTTTAACCTCGTTGCCATGACCTTCAAGACATTCATGACCTTCTAAGTTGCTAGCACTACTATCAAAATCACTCTTAATATTAACGTCGTCCTTAGTAGTAACAGTAATTAATTGTAGCGCTTCAGTGTAAGGCAATAGATTAATGTTTTCAGCAGCTTGGGCTTGCTGATGTAACTGAGTCATAATATGTCTGCCAGTTGCATCATCGGCATGGGCTACGCGGCGGCACCCATGTCCCCCTTCTTGAGTCAGATGTAAATCTGCTAAAGTAGCGTTATTTGATAAATTTGAATTATTATTCCTGGAGCATGAGTCAGGAAGTACATGAGCCTTGGTAGTAAAAGCTACGTCGCGTTCGAGTAACCACTCAATGGCATAGGCGCCCTGGGTTAAAATTTGGGTGGTTGCATCAGCTTCACACAAGCCATCCCCAGCGATTAAAGTATCGCTTACATGATCGCAGACCTTATCATCACTATCAATCACTGCGGCTATACCGCCTTGAGCATAATAGCTTGAGCAGTCGCTGAGTGCTTCTTTAGCCAATACCGTCACTTTTAAATGCTTCGGTAGTGATAAAGCGGTTGCCAAACCTGCCAAACCTGCCCCAATAACCAACACATCACAGTGTGAATCCGATTGTGCATTATACGATGGGTTATCTATTTTAGCTGTTTGACATATTGTCATAACTTTTATCTCGTAAAGGTTTAAATTAGATCTGCTATAAACTGAATCAGTAGTATCTTAGGCAAATTTATAAATTAAGCGGTATGTACAATTACGCTGCGCCTACATTTTTAAATAGCTCACGATCCTTAATAAAATCTCCACTAGCAGCCACTCGGCGTTTTTGTTCAGCAGCGAAATCGAGCATACGCTGCAAAGGTCTTAAGGCAGCTTCTGCTAATTTGGGATCTAGATGAATTTCACCTGTGCCTTCTTCTAAGCATTGTTCAATACCTTTTAGACCATTCATTGCCATCCACGGGCAGAAAGCACAGCTTTTACATGTAGCGCTCTCACCAGCAGTCGGTGCTGCCAAAAATAGCTTATCCGGTGACTGCTTTTGCATTTCGTGCAATATCCCAAGGTCAGTACCGACGATAAAGGTTTTAGCGTCCATTTCTTTGGTAGCATTTAATAATTTACTGGTTGAGCCAACCACATCTGCCAATTGCACCACACTGTCAGGTGACTCTGGGTGTACCAAGACTATCGCATCGGGGTAATCGGCTTTTAATTGATGTAACTCTTTAGCTTTAAACTCATTGTGAACAATACATGAGCCTTGCCATAGCAACATATCAGCGCCGGTTTCTTTTTGGATGTACTTACCTAAGTGGCGGTCAGGACCCCAAATAATTTTTTCACCACGTTCATGCAGATGAGTGACAATCTCTAAACCAACTGATGATGTTACGACCCAATCAGCACGCGCCTTAACTTCAGCACTGGTATTGGCATAGACCACCACAGTGCGGTCGGGATGTAGATCACAAAATGCACTAAATTCATCAATCGGGCAGCCTAAATCGAGCGAACATTCTGCCTCTAAATCAGCCATAAGTACTGTCTTTTCCATACTTAAAATTTTTGCCGATTCGCCCATAAAGCGAACGCCAGCAACTACTAAGGTATCGGCTTCATGCTCTTTACCGAAACGGGCCATCTCTAAGGAATCACCAACGCAGCCACCAGTCTCAAGGGCTAAATCTTGAATATAAGGATCGACATAATAATGCGCTACTAGTACCGCATTGTGTTGTTTTAATAAACGTTTGATATTAGCGACAACTTGTTGACGTTCACTACGAGAAAGCTCTGCGGGTATCTTAGCTTGCGCATACTCGATTGCTATATTATTAGCCTTAGACGGATGGTTACTTTGCGAAATAGTAGGGGCGTCATAGGCAAAGAGCTCTACTTTTTCTGCTGTTCTTACTTTATCTATGAAGACTGGACTGGCTTGAGAGGCTGTCATAATAATCCCTATTACACGGTTAAAATTTAATAGATAGCTATTTCCAAAAGGTGTACTCTAATTATGCTCATTTTGAGCATAATTACAAGAATTTTTTTATCTAGAGTTTAAGGTGATGTTTATCAAGTAGTGTTTAAGTTAGTCGTAGTGTAATTGTAAAGATTAAACGATATACTAATAGATTAGGTTTTATGAACTGCAAAACCCTCAAAATAGCAGCACTAAAATAGCATCATCTAAATTGTCAGCAACGCTTTATTTAGATTAATAATAAATATTATTTAGATTAATAATAAATATGACTTTGTCTTTTTCACACGCCCACAGCGAAGGTAGTGGTACCACCGAGGTGGTAGCGGTACTTATTGCAATAACCAATAATCGGGCCCGAGTTCTTACCGTAGATGGGGGTAAGTTATTGCCTAATGGGCCGCTTATGCCATTGCACCGTTCATTGCAAGCAGGGGTGCGTCAATGGGTAGAAGAACAGACACAACAACCTTTAGGATATATTGAACAGCTTTATACCTTCGTCGATACCAACCGTCGTAACAAAGACGGTCATGCTTTAGTGTATGTCAGTTACATGGGCCTAGTACAAGAGGCCGTACAAGAAGCAAGACAAGAAGCAGTTCAAAAAGCTACGTCTAAAAACAGCGATGACTATCGCTCAAATGCTACTCAATATTCCTCTCAATTGAGTTCTGAAAATGGGGCGCGCTGGCGAGATTGGTACGATTACTTTCCTTGGGAAAACCATCTACAACCACAAAATAATAATACTCAAATCATCCAAAAGCTTAAAAAATGGGCGGAATCAGCAAAAATCAGTACAGAGCGAACCAAGCGGTTACAGCGTATTTATTTATGTTGGGGTGGTGATTGGGAGCAAGATTCAGATTTTAAAGAGGTGATGGCTAGTAAAGACAGTCATAGCAGCTCGGCCAAAGAGATGTTTAATAAATGGGTGGCCGAACACGCGCTTCTGCGTTATGAGATGTTATATGAAGCTGGGTTATTGCCAGAGTCTCCAGAATATAATGCCACCAAGCTTCCTAATAATTGGCAACAAGTCATCGGCGAACCTATGTACTATGATCACCGACGGGTGATTGCCACTGCGATTTCAAGATTACGAGCAAAGATTGAGTATCGTCCTCTGATTTTCGGGTTAATGCCCGAAGAGTTCACCCTGTTACAGCTACAGCAAAGTGTCGAAGCTTTGTCTGGCGTCCCGTTACATAAACAAAACTTTAGACGGCTGCTTGAAAGCCAAGATCTACTACAGCCCACAGGTAATAGTAGCCAAACAGGTCGAGGAAGACCCGCTAAACTGTATCGTTTCCGTTTTGATATAGGTTTACAGAGTTTACTGATGGACAGTAAGCTGCCTAAGAGTAGCTATCGTTAAATAAATAGGCATTAAATAAATAGGTCTTAAATAAATAGGTCTTAAATTATTATGCCCTCAATAGGTAGGGATATTAATATATATAGCTATTGCAATGATAATTTGCAATGCAAAATGGGCTGCAACTAAGTATGTATAAACGGCTTTAATCGACCTTTGCAGTAATTAATAAAAGATAATATATTGCTAATCTCTTTTATCTCCGTTATATTTATGCTCATAATGAGTATTATTAAAACAAGTTTAAATATGATATGTGAGTTTAAAGTTTATTTGTTTTTAGTATTTTTAGGTTATATTTAAAACTGACTACCATAATAATCTATATATACCAATCTATATAACTGCTAAGGACCACCTATGCCTGCTTCTATTGATAACATCGCTAAACTTGACAATAAAGGTAAGAATACCATTGAGCCCCCTTTAAATGATGTCATATTAGCGCCTTTAGTTGAAGCTGCACTCATAGAGGATTTAGGTCGTAGAGGAGATGTCACTTCACAAGCGACTATTCCAGCAGTTAAGCAAGCAACGCTGACATTGACTGTCCGCGATGAAGGTGTAGTGTGCGGTATAGATCTAGCAAGACTGGCATTTGCTCAAGTGGATGCCTCTATCGAATTTACAGCACACACTCAGGATGGTGCTTGGGTTACAGCCGGTCAGACTCTGGCAACCATTAGTGGTAATGCCCGCAAGTTATTAACCGCTGAGCGTACGGCGTTGAATTTTATGACCCATTTAAGCGGTATTGCTACGGCAACTAAAAAAGTAGTAGATTTGGTTGCCGATTATCCGGCACAAATAACTTGTACTCGTAAAACCATACCTGGTTTAAGAACAGTGCAAAAGTATGCGGTGCGCTGCGGTGGTGGCCGTAATCATCGTTTAGGATTAGATGATGCCATCTTAATTAAAGACAACCACATTGCGATAGCCGGTAACATTGCTAATGCTATCGCTCAGTCAAAACAATTGGCAGGTCATTTAATACCTATTGAGATTGAGGTTGATACTCTAGAGCAGTTGCAACAAGCTATTGATGCCGGTGCAGAGCTGGTACTATTGGACAATATGAGTCCTGAAACATTAAGTAAAGCGGTAGCAATATGCAAAAATCATCCAAGTGGTCGCATTAAGACCGAAGCTTCAGGGGGCATCACCCCAGATAAAGTGGTAGAAGTCGCCAAAGCTGGGGTTGATTTTATAGCTATGGGATATTTAACTCATAGTACTAAAGCGCTAGATATTGGTATGGACTTTTCTGCATAAAGTACTAATTAATATCTATTTTTGGGTACAATGTTGTATTTTATTTATGCGATTTGAATATTCGATATTAATTATATGATATTACCTATGCGATAAGGTCTCACTTGGTTTATGTTGCAATATGATACATTGAAGATACACAATTGGCTGATAACCTTATAAGCTAGGGTTTTTACAATTTAATGTATGTGTTAAAATCGCCACTTTTTGTAGGCTGAGGCGCCCATTATGGACACCGAAATTGTCAAAATAATTTTGGCATTTGTGGTACTAATTAATCCATTTAGTGCCTTGACTTTATTCCTAGATTCTACTCGTGGGTTTAAACCCGACGATAGACGTAGCTTCGCTAGAGTTGCGGTAGCTACTGTGTTCATTACCATCACCTTTTTTACTATAGCCGGTGAATTGCTTCTTCGTGCCTTAGGGATTTCGATAGGGTCTTTCCAAGTAGCGGGCGGTATCTTGGTATTTTTAATTGCCATTAACATGATGAATGGTGAGGGTAACCCGGTTAAACCAGATCAAGATAATGTGGAATGGGATGAATGGACGGACTGGACGCCTATGGAGGGTAATATCGCTGCTGCAGTTGTTCCTCTAGCTATACCTATGATTATCGGGCCTGGGGGTATTTCTACGGTAATTATTTATTCTTCTCAAGTGACATCTTGGAAACAAAAACTTGCTATTATCGTATCTGGTCTTATTATCGCTATATTTTGTTATATTTCTTTAATGGCTGCAGGTAGACTCAGCCGCTTTTTAGGCGATACGGGTCTAAACATTATAAGCCGGGTGATGGGGATGTTATTGGCTGCAGTATCTATTGAGATATTAGTCAGTGGTTTAAGAACTATTTTTCCTCAGCTCATGTAGGATTACAATCTTTAGATGTCCCTCTTGATTGCATCTATCATGGTATTAATAAGGTCTCAGTAGATTTGCAGAGACCTTTTTTATACCTCACTTTCAACTCTTGACGTAGGCTGGGGTTTTAGCCCAGCGTATCAGGGTAAAAATACATTACGCTAGGCTTGAAGCACCAGCTTACATCGATTTGAAATAAGTTGTGTGGGGTTTTTAAGTAAAAAATAAATAAATCAATCAACCAAATAGTTCTGTTACTAACTAGACGAGTCAACTGCTGTATAAATGCCATGCCAAATAAAGCATTAATATCCCAACCATGGCGTCTAATATATTCCATGCTTTAGGTTTAGTAAACAGAGGGGATAATAGTCTTGCCCCATAGCCCAAGCAAAAAAAGAACACGAACGATGCACTCACTGCACCTAATCCAAACCACAGTTTACTGTCTGCGCCAGTAGATACCATTCCCACTAAGACTAAAGTGTCTAAATAAACATGCGGGTTGAGCCAAGTAAATCCAAAACATAAAAGAAGGGCTTTTTTTAGACTCGCTACATTTTGGGTATCTTGAGTTAAGGCATGAGATTTAGTAATACTGGCATAAAGACTTAGTAATCCATAGACTAATAAGAATAAAGCGCCGCCAAGTTTTGCAATATTTACCACATCGGGATATTTAGCGGTAATACTCCCAAATCCAGCGACTCCAGCTGTTATTAATAAAGCATCTGATACCGCACAAAACAAACATATAGCGAAAACATGCTGTCTTTTTAAGCCTTGTTTTAAAATAAAAGCATTTTGTGAACCAATTGCTAATATAAGTGATAAGCCCAGGGCAAAGCCTGATACATAATCCATCTAGTTATCTCAGGGTAAATTATTAAAATAGGGTCATGAAGTTATAAATTTGACTAAAAAATTTAATGGAAGCTTAATTATAATGGAGATTAGCTTAAAATGAGTTTAATTCCTCAAATAATTGTTAAAAACTTAAGGATGGTAATATGACTCAAGCAACGGCAATGGTACTGATGTTTATACTATACGGTTTGCTACCAGCAACTGGAATATATTTAGGCTATCGTGGTATCAAAAAATTAACTCAACCAAAAATGCTTGAGTATAAATCGATGCCAGAGTTGGGTTATATCCCTGAGAAGAGTCTACCTACTGACGTAAGGCAGAAGTTAGATGTCATCAATGACAAAGGTGAGAAGTTAAAAACGCTTTATGGAGATACCAATAACGACGGTGTGATTGATGATACAGATGCGGTAACTGAAACTTATATCATGATAAAAAAAGTTATGGACACTCACATCCCTGAAGCTGTGGCTGATTATCGACGCCTTCATGACTTAGATAGCAAACCCAATAAAACTGTTGTGCTTTCTGCAGAAAAAAGCAGTGAAGAGAGCCGCGCTGATACCACTAAGATCAAAAATTCGAATATGACTGGTAGAGAAGCTTTAATGGAAGTATTGAATACAGTAGACAGTCAGTTTGATGGATTGTTAGATGCTGCATACCATCAAGATGGTCAAAAGCTATTAGCAACCAATCGCTATTTACAGCAACGTTTCGAAAACTAAACTTTAAAAAGTTAAACTCAAAAGTTTTTTTATTTTTTTATAGCATTATTATAAACAGCAGTATAGTTAGAAAATAGAGTATACAGATAAATTAACAGGTAGGAGTATAGGGTTTTAATGAGTGTGCTTATAGGGGCTGGCATATTGGCAATAGTAGCTACAGGCTATGTTGGCCGAAAAGGATGGCTTGCTTTCCACCGCGCGGTAGGTATTACACCGGGCAAGCTTGAGTATGTGGACCCTGCACAATTAGCACCACCGCCTATGTTGCAGCTTACTTTAACTGAAGATCAAATTAATGGCTTACCGACTGTCGTGGTTCAGCAGCTTTTACGTATTGATGGCAAAGCGGATATTTTTCAGCAGTGGCGTAATGAAGCAATTGCAGCCAGTAAAACGCCTGCCATTTCTGAAGATGAGTTTTTGGTGAGTAAACTGCTACAAACCCGATTGCCAGAACTAATAAACAGTTATCAACGTATTGCACATCACGAGCAAATGCTGCAACAAACAGAGCATATAGCTAAAAGTAAAAGCAAAACAAAGTCTATATCATCCGCCTCAAAAAATAGAGCTCTAATCAGTGAAAACCAAATCAGTGATAATGAGGCACGTGCATTAGGATTGCTTGAGGAAATACTGGTTAAAATCGAAACCAAACTTGATGGCTTGTTAGAGAGTTGTCAAAGTGACGCTTTGCAAGTGATGCAACGTTATTTAGAACAGCGAAAGTAAACGCTTAAATGATCAATTATATAAACCCAAAATTAAGCCCTTAGTCATAAACTAAGGGCTTTTTAGATCTAAAACATTAACTTATACAAAGTCAAATTTAACGTTTGCTACCGCGGTTGCCAGAACTTATATTAGAAGTATTATTACGAGTTCTAGAGTTGCTGCGAGCTGGGCGAGCTTTGAGCGGTTTCTTTTTAAAGCGCTCTTTTTTCTCTTTCGCTTTGCCGTGCACGCCCATGTCTTCACGAGGGCGTAGACCTACCAAATCAATCAAACGGTGAATCTCTTTTCTATCGAGTTCAATAAAACGTCCCGTACGCAATTCTTTCGGTAAATCCACTGAACCATAACTGGTGCGTAATAAGCGACTCACTTTAAGACCTTGAGATTCGATTAGGCGGCGTACTTCACGATTACGGCCTTCTTTAAGCTTAACGTGATACCATTTATTAACGCCTTCACCGCCACCTTGCCTAATGTCTTCAAACTTGGCCAAGCCATCTTCTAAGGTAACCCCATCAGTTAGGTTTCTCATCATTTCAGGGGTCAATTCGCCCAATACACGTACTGCGTATTCGCGAACAATTTCATTAGACGGGTGCATTAAACGATGCGCTAATTCACCATCGTTAGTAAATAATAATAAACCCGTAGAGTTGATGTCCAAACGGCCAACCATAATCCAGCGATCATGGGTTAGCTTTGGTAGACGTTCAAATACTGTGGTACGTCCCTCAGGGTCATTAGCCGAACAAATTTCACCTTCAGGCTTGTAATACGCCAATACACGGCGACGTTTTTCACGCTCAGATTTATACTTGATTAAACGGCCATCAACACGAATTTCATCACCTTGTTCTACGCGGTCGCCAATAGTTGCAGGCTTTTGATTTATAGAAACTCGACCTGACTTAATGACTTCTTCCATTTGACGACGTGAACCTAGTCCCATACGGGCTAAGGCTTTTTGCAGTTTTTCCGTACCAGCTGTACTGGTCTGAGTGGTTGAAGGCGTTGATGTGGTTTGAGGATTAATATCGTTTTGATTTGAATGAGGCATAGTATGCATCCTTGAATCGGTGAGTGGCTACATTTCACAATGTAGATAAGTTTTTAATCAGGATTGACTGATTTTAGAAGTGCATTATACGTCAATTAAGATATTGTAGGGTTAAATAAAATATAAGTAATGTTATTGGTTCTTAAATAAGAATCTAACTGTGCTTAGTAACCCAGTCCAAAACCGTTGGCCAGACCTCTTTAGCAGCATGACGACTTAAAAATACACTTGTATGGTTATAATCGTTTAAATCTCCCTTAGCCACTGCAAACTCTCGGTACCGGTTTTTGGATTTTTTAAAAGCCTGTAAGTATTGAAGACAGCCGTTAGGAGGCGCGATCGTATCACCTGCAGCACATATAGCATAGATTGGCGTAGTAATGTTTGGCATAAGACTGCAATAATCGAGAATTTGAGAGGTTGTGATCGTATTAGGAGTTTTAAGGTTATGTCCTTTGTAGCACAAAGCAGTCGAACGTAATAGCTGCTGTTTAATAGGGGTAGGTGTATAGCTGTTGAAGTTCTGATTTAAATTCCAGTCCATCCATTGCGACAGTAGATAATAGCTTTCATTCATGGTACCAAGCTTAAGAGATTTGCCTTTGACAACCCCAAGCTTGCGAGTAATGGCCTTTAGAGTCATTAACTTTACGAAGTGTAATGGAGTGCTTGCGGCAGCAAAGGCTTGGCAAGCAAACATAGTAATGCTATTTATTTTGTCAACAAACTGAGGATATTGAGTTAAGCATATCGTCAAACAAATGCCACCACCACTATGAGTCACGCAGTGAAGGTTTTCTAATTTAAGATCGTTCAATAAATAGCTTAATGTGGCTTGCACATCATAAAGGCCAATATCTTCCACATTATAACCGGTTTGCGGTTTGCTGCTACTGCCATGACCGCGCCATTCCATGATGTAGCACTGAAACCCTAACGAGGCAAAATAACTGGCAATCCCTAAGCATACCCCTTTATCTGAGAACGCACCATGCACAAACAATATGGTTTGCTTTTGCTCATAATAAAGTTTGTTTTCAGCTTGCTCAGCGACGACATCTGCATCGTTTATTTTCCAAACCGCTATCTGTTGATTGTCAGTCGTAGTTACTAAGTTTAGGGTTTTATTTATGGTCATCAAGTATCTTATATCCTTATAAGTAGTGGGCTGTACTCCATGTAACAGGATACCCTATAGTAGTATTAACTAATAAGAAGTATCAACTAATAAGAAGTATCAACTAATCACGTGTCAGATTCAATTCTGGCAAAGGTGGAAGCTGAGCCAGACCCTCTAACCCAAAAGCGTCCAAAAACTCAGGCGTTGTATAAAGTAGAGCAGGGCGACCTAAAGTTTCGCGATAGCCTTTCTCAATTATCCAGCCTTTATCGAACAATTGTCTTAAGATATTACTTGAGACAGTAACGCCGCGCACTTGTTCAATATCACTACGGGTGACTGGCTGCTTATAAGCAATGACGCTTAAGGTTTCAAGCAACGCCTGACTTAAATTCTCCAACCGCTGCGGGAAAACCTCTTGTATAAGCGCGCTATACTCACTACGTATTTGCAGTCGATATCCACTGGCTGACTCGCTTAAAGATAACACCCCTGTGCTCAGTCGCTGCTGCAAAACTACCAGTGCAGTTTCTAATTCTTGCTTGGACAAGGATAAAAATTTTCTAAGCTGGCTGGCAGTTAGTGGCGTTTCTGAAGCGTGTAATAGTACCTCAATCCGGCGGCTTAATAAATCATAACGATTGAACGTCGTTAACTCATCCTTATTTGCAGACTGTTTTATTGAGGGTATTTCTGATGGGGTTGCTGCTTCTTCTGCTTTTTTAACTGCTGAATCAAGAGTGCTATCTGCTTCTGCTTTGATATTCATAGGGTCATTGGTTAATTTCGGCATTAAAATTTACTGGCTATTAAAATATAAAATTGGAAAAGGTGTTGAACTTAAATAGGATTAGAAAGTAGCTAATGGACTAAGACTTAAGTTAAGCCACCCAGCGCAGTTTTAAAGTCGATAGGGTGTCGCTGTTATCGGTTTGGTTATCTAACTCAAGAATCACGGTTTTATTGTCTATAACGTCTTCATTAACACTTATGTTTTCAATTACTTCTATAAACTGTCTTTTCATCAGTTCAAGTACAGCGACAAAGCTGACCACTACGCCCAATCGTCCTTGACGGTTATCAAGTAGTTCTACAAATGAGCCTTCACCGCGTGCACTCAGCTGACGACTAATACTAGCGATACGATCCGATAATGGCACTGGGTCTACTTTAATATTATGCATCTGATAGTCAGGCTTTAATTGCATCTTAAGCAGACTCTCTACTAACATCTCGGCAGGATAGCTGGGTAACTGTGCGGCCATAATTTCGGGCTCAGGCAAGCTAGTCATGGCTAAGAACACGTCACGCTCAAGGCGTATTAAGGTATCAAGACGACGAGCGGCTTCTTTGATTTGAGCGTAATCCTCTAAACGTGAAATCAATTCAGCTTTTGGGTCACGCTCATCATCAACCTTCTCTGGAGCAGGTAATAGCAGCTCAGTTTTAATAGCAATTAAAGTAGAGGCCATTAGCAGATAGTCACCTGCCAACTCAAAATGATCGGCATCTAGCTCATCTATATACGCCAGATATTGCTCTGTAATGGGCAAGATAGCGGTATCTGTAATATCAAAATTATTCTTTTTTACCAGATACAGTAAAAAGTCTAGTGGTCCTTCAAACTGCTCTAACCAAATTGCAAACGCCTGAGGTGGGATATATAAATCCTCAGGCAATGATTGCACAGGCGTGGTATAGATCCGGACACTAAGCTCGTTTGCAGGAGTAGATTCAGAGTCGTTATCAATCTGTACTGCCTGCTGCTTCAAGTTCCCTGAGAGCGTATTCAAGTCCTTATTTACCTTAATTTAAGTGAGTGGAGTCGCTAATGATCACCCAACATTTACTTTAGCTTTGCCAATGGCTTAATACCAATAGCTCGGCGGGTCTTGTCCAGTTGTTTACGACTATAGCGGCGAGCTTTATCCGCCCCCATCTGTAGTATTTCTTCCAGCTCTTTTGGATTAGCCATTAGCTTAAAATAGCGCTCACGGAAGGGCGCAATTTCGCCATTGATCTTTTCAAATAGGATTTGCTTGGCATCGCCCCAAGCAATACCGGCTTCAAACTGTGAGCGTAAGTCGGCAACCTCTTCAGGGGTCGCAAACGCTTTATAAATCTCAAATATCACCGAATCGTCGGGGTCTTTGGGTTCCTCTGGTGCTTGTGAGTTTGTGACAATCTGCATCACCGCTTTGCGAAGCTGCTTTTCGGCGTCCATTTGAGGGTTGTATTCCCCAAATAAAGGAATGGTATTGCCATAACTTTTGCTCATTTTGCGACCGTCAAGACCTGTCAACAGGGGTATGTCATCATCAACGACTGCTGACGGTAGGGTAAATAAGTCTTTGTACTTATGATTGAAGGTGCCGGCAATATCACGCGCCATTTCAATATGTTGGATTTGATCGCGTCCGACAGGCACATGAGTAGCATTGAACATCAAGATATCTGCAGCCATTAAAACAGGGTAGCCAAATAGCCCCATGGTAATATTATGGTCAGCGTCGACATTGGCCTTCTCTAAGTTGGCATCAACCGCTGCTTTATAGGCATGAGCACGGTTCATTAGCCCTTTTGAGCAAGAACAATTTAAAACCCATGCAAGCTCAGGTATTTCGGGCACGTCAGATTGACGATAAAACACGACTTTTTCTGGATCTAAACCACAAGCCAGCCACGTTGCAGCAATCGCTTTGGTTGACTCATGAATTTGCTTGGGGTCATAGCATTTAATAATGCCATGATAATCTGCTAAAAAGAAGAACGACTGGTCTTGATCATTCAGGCGATTTTGTGAGGACCGTATAGCAGGGCGGATAGCGCCGACATAATTTCCCAAATGCGGGATACCCGTTGTTGTGACTCCAGTAAGAACACGTTTAGGTTGGCTGTCTGCTGAGGTTGTTTGGGTTTGATTGACGTCAGTGTGGCTCATAATGTTCCCGATTTATATAATAGCTTATTTGATTTATTATGGGTAAGGAGTTAATGAATTAAGGTTGATAGATAACTTTCAACGGATGAATAAGTTACTAAATATGTAATGCAACAGTATATCAAATCTTTGTAGTTTTTCTGAATGAGAGTTCAAAAGTTATCAAGCATAAGAGGTTTTTATCATCTTTCAACCCATTCCTAATTACTTATCTATCGATATTAATCTGATCTTTATGAAATTTTTAAGTTGATTATTTGAAATTTTTACATAATACTTGAGTGATATGGCGTACTTAAGGATAAAACGCTATTGCATACAAGCTATTACCTCTTCCTTCACCAACTCAATTATCATACTCCCTCAACTACGTAAGGATACACGTTATGGGCATGTTCGACTATAAAAACTACTCTATTGAAGAATCTACAAAACTTGTAGAAGATACCAGCAAACTGGCTGCATATACCAATTCATTTAGCTTTTTTAATTTCATTCCTGGTGTAGATGCCCTAAATTCACTTGGTGGATTATTAGGCGACTATTCTGCAAATACTATTGATGTCAGTGTTCCTGATGGATGGCGTGAGTTAACCTCTTCAGACTTTGGTGTCAGTAAAGATAGTGTCGATAATGCCGGCTATTTTACCATTCCAAGTCTTTATACGGGCACCGCATTGCCAGGACCTCAAGCCAAAATCTTTGGTCAGTATAATGATGCTGGAGAGTTAGTCCGTATTAATTTTAATGTAGCAGGCACTAATGCTCTAACAGACATACTTGACTATTTTAACCTGAATACGCGCGAGGGTGTTGAGCTGTATGAGCCTATTTTAGAGATGGTCCGTGATTTTGCCCTTGATAATGGGTTAGATGCTACTGATGTGGTATTTAGTGGCTATAGTTTAGGGGCATCTGTTACCAATGTGTTGGCAGCAGAGCGAGAAAATATTGTCGATGGCTTTTTTACCGATTCTGATTATATTGCGCATGCCGTGCCAACAATCTATGATAATGGTGATGTGGTCTTAAACGTCGGTTATGAAAACGATGTGACTCACCGTGTGACTGGTAACGAGCCTGATTTTATATCTGCCATTCAAGCTGCAGACCCTGGCCTTGTTAATCCGGATAAAGAGTTTAGTAGCTCTACTGACAACTTTGTGCTCTATAATGACGTATACGCGTCTTCTATATGGGATGTCAGCCCATTCTCTTTTATAAACATAGCAACCGGTTGGTATGCACATGTTAATGGCATTACTTCCGATGCCATCTCACGTGTTATCGACTCTTCATTTTATGATGATACTCAGCAAGATAGCACCGTGATAGTGTCCCAGTTGTCTGCCTCAAAACGAAACAGAGTTTGGGTAGAGGACGATTATGCGCCTACAAGCTCAAGCCACTTTGGCACCTCAGCTTTTTTAATTGGCACAAAGTATGGCGACAAAATAGCGGGTGGCACCAACTATGACTATATAGATGGTGGTCAAGGTGATGATATTATCAGAGCTGGCATCGGCGTTGATCATATCGATGGCAATACGGGTAATGATGAAGTACGAATAGAAGGGCGTAGTCGTGACTGGGACATGTACAAAATGTCCGATGACACCTTATTCTTTGTTGATAAAGATGGCATTAACTTAGTTGAAGCAGACAACGTGGAATCTGTAAGCTTCCAAAATGAGATATTCAGTCATTATTCCAATTACGACATCACCAACAGTGGCTTACAAGACAGTCGTTTCTTTATGAAATGGTTTAAACGTGGTCAAAAAAGCTTTTTAGATCACGAAGAAGGCACTATCGGAGATGATGAGCTAGCTGGTCAAACTGTTTTCGCTCGTGAAGGTAACGATACTGTCACCGGTACTAGCCAGGCCGATATCTTACATGCAGGACGTGGCGATGATGTCATCATGGCGATGGGTGGTAATGATCGTGTCTATGGCGCTGAAGGCGATGATGTTATTGATGGCGGTGCGGGAAATGATACGTTAATCGGTGGCGTTGGCAATGATACCTTTGTTTTCGATGCCCTATCTGGAAATGATGTCATCAAAGATTTTAACAATGATGCAGGTTATACAGACATGCTACAGTTCTCATCAGACCTATTTAGTGATGTCAGTGGACTTAGCGCTCAAACCAGTCAAAACGGTGACAATGTTTCAGTAGCGCTTGGCAATGACTATGTATTGACGGTTGAAAACTGCATGGTTGATGACGTGTTAAGCTGTGCTGTCGTTATTTAAATCAGTATTGCTAATTTAAAGTGCTAGTTATATATACTGAACAAAAATCTCAAGTACTAATGTGTTTGAGGTTTTTTAATTTATTTTGAAGGAAGTAAACATTAATAAATTGATAATAAATTACTATACTTGTAGATAAAATAATAAATTGTGGCGACGACTAGATCACGATATATATTTTAAAATGTGCACCAAAAACTTTAAATCATTACAAATTGTTATCTATTATTATTAGTATAGTCTTAATTAAACCTTTAAATTGCTTATTCTAAATTTATGAATAATACTTTCACTCGATAGCGTACTTAATTATTAAACGCTATTGCATGAATACAATTTCCTCATTATATAATATCTCAAATTTTCCACTCCCCACTTCCCAAACTATGTAAGGATGCACTTTTATGGGTATGTTCGATTATAAAAACTACTCTGTTCAAGAATCTACAAGACTTGTAGAAGACACCAGTAAACTCGCTGCATATACCAACTCGTATAACTTATTTAATTTTATTCCTGGTGTAGATGCCCTAAACTCATTTGGTGGACTATTAGGCGACTATTCTGCAAATACTATTGACGTGGGTATTCCCGATGGATGGCGTGAGTTGACACCTTCAGACTTTGGCGTAAGTGAAGATAGTGTGGATAAAGTTGGCTATTTTTCCATTCCAAGTCTTTATAGTGGTACTGTTCTGCCAGGACCTCAAGCTAAAATCTTTGGTCAGTATGATGATGCTGGAGAGTTAGTCCGTATTAACTTTAATGTAGCGGGCACTAATGCTCTAACAGACATACTTGACTTTTTTAACCTGAATACGCGTGAGGGTGTTGAGCTGTATGAGCCTATTTTAGAGATGGTAAGAGACTATGCGTTAGAAAATGGTCTTGAAGCATCAGATATTGTATTTAGTGGCTATAGTTTAGGCGCATCCATTACCAACGTATTGGCAGCAGAGCGAGAAAACATCGTAGATGGCTTTTTTACCGATTCTGATTACATCGGGCATGCCGTGCCAACAATTTATGACAATAGTGATGTGGTCTTAAACGTTGGTTATGAGAATGATGTCACGCATCGTTTTACCGGTAATGAACCTGATTTTTTATCAGCTCTTCAAGCCACAGACCCTGGCCTTGTTAATCCCGATAAAGACTTTAGTAGTAGTGTCGACAACTTTGTGTTGTTTAACGACTGGTACGCCTCACCCCTTTGGGATATTAGCCCCTTTTCGTTTATAAACCTTTTGTCTGGTGGCTATACTCATATAAATGGTATTACTACGGATGCGATAAATCGCGTTATCAGCTCCTCTTTTTATGACGATACTCAGCAAGATAGCACCGTGATAGTGTCCCAGTTGTCTGCCTCAAAACGGAATAGGGTTTGGGTTGAAGATGATGCATCGCCTACTTCAAGCCACTTTGGCACCTCAGCTTTTTTAATTGGCACAAAGTATGGCGACAAAATAGCGGGTGGCACCAACTATGACTATATAGATGGTGGTCAAGGTGATGATATTATCAGAGCTGGCATCGGCGTTGATCATATCGATGGCAATACGGGTAATGATGAAGTACGAATAGAAGGGCGTAGTCGTGACTGGGACATGTACAAAATGTCCGATGACACCTTATTCTTTGTTGATAAAGATGGCATTAACTTAGTTGAAGCAGACAACGTGGAATCTGTCAGCTTTCAAAATGAGGTATTCAGTCATTATTCTAATTACGACATTACCAACAGTGGCTTACAAGACAGTCGTTTCTTTATGAAATGGTTTAAACGTGGTCAAAAAAGCTTTTTAGATCACGAAGAAGGCACTATCGGAGATGATGAGCTAGCTGGTCAAATTGTTTTCGCTCGTGAAGGAGATGACGGTATCAAAGGTACTCAAAGCGAAGATACTTTGCATGCCGGTAGAGGTGATGATGTCATAATAGCACTCGGTGGTAATGATCGGTTGTATGGTGCAGAAGGCAACGATGTCTTAAATGGGGGTGCTGGTGACGATGAATTAATAGGCGGCATTGGTGATGATGTGTTTGTTATCAATAAGGATTCTGAATCGGATACTATCGTAGATTTTAATAATGACGTTGGGTACATTGATATTATTCAATTTTCATCGGATTTGTTTGAAGATGTTTCTGACCTTGTAAGCCACGCTGCTCAAGTTGTGGATAATGTGATGATTAATTTAAATGGCGGCGAGCAATTGACGGTACTTAATACTCATTTAGATGAGGTGCTCAGTCATTCAATCATTATTTAAACTTGGTTTATATATCAAACTTTTTTTATTGCTAGAGCGCTGCTTTATTGAGCTGACGTTTATTTATTAATTAACATGACCATTTAAAAAGACGGCAGAATTAATTCTGTCGTCTTTTCCTATTCTAAACTTCTAAGTTATTTAAATAAGCGTATGGATACCATCAGCGATAATGTTTGTATAGCTTGAAAACCTTAAGACTCGTCATAATACTTTGAGCGTCCCGTTTCAGAATGTTTAAACCGTTTATGGAACCACATCCACTGCGTGGGCGCAATACGAATTAGGCCTTCAAGCATCTCATTAATGCTCGTGGCATCTGCGACTTCATCCTCTGTTGGATAATTTTCAAGTGGTGGGGTAAGCGTTATATGATAATGCGGACGTTTACCACGAGGTAATTTGTCAGGCGTTTGCCGATAACAGTGCATACCAATAAGTGCAGGTTCTAGATCAGAGCTTTTACCGATTTCAGCCAAGCGGCGCGGGGAGGTAATAGTAGCTGCAGGCACCCCAAAGAAGGGCGCCATAACCCCATGTTTTAAACCAAAATCTTGATCTACAGAGTACCACGCTATATTGCGTTCCCACAGACTCTTAACAAGACCGCGCATGTTGCGATAGCTAATCTGCTCTTCACACATATGACGCCGTGCATTGAAGACAAACCAATCCAGCAACGCATTATTTTGCGGACGATACATACAATGAAAGGGGGCAAACTGAGCGAATAATCGACCGCTTAGATCAAGCATGGTGTAGTGAGCACCCAATAGCAGAACACCGCGACCTTCTTTTTGAGCCTTTACGATGTGCTGAAATCCTGATATTGAAAAAGTACGTGTGAAGACATTAGGACGAAACCAAGCGCATAAGGTCTCAAAAATACCAATACCTTGATTGACAAAAACCTGCTTTGCCATGCGTTCACGATCTTCTGCTGACTTTTCTGGAAAAGCAAGTTTAAGATTAACTAACGTATCACGCTGTCTGCGCTTAGCAACTGTATAGACTAAAATACCCAGTTTACGACCTATCCAAAATTGAAAACGTAAGGGTAGATAAATCAAAGGAAGTATAAGTCCCAAAATTAGCCAAGTACTCCAATACTTTGGATGTAGGAATGACCATTCAAAAGGACGTTTGTCAGTCACGTAGGTTTGTTTGTGGTTTTCAGTGATACTTGGCATACCAGAAGGGATTGGTATAGGCTTTGGCTGACCTTGCCCAAAATTTTGACTGTTAATCGCGCTCCCAGCTTTTGCTGATTCAGTATGCTTTTTTGTATCTTTTAAAGTGACTGTATTAATTTTGGTATGACCCGAACCTGTGTTTGACGGTTTAAACTGCTGAACAGCATTGTCCTCAGACGTTTTTGACGTCTGATTGGTAGTGCTTGATGCGGTGTGCTTAGCGTCTGTCATAATAAATATAATATTCAATATAGGGGTAGGAGTGACTAAAAATGCCTAATAGAAAACGATTTAACTATCTAGTTCATCCCACCGTTCCAATTTGCTCATCAATTCGTCATCAATCTTAGTGAGTCGTTCACTAGCAGCCGTTGCGGCTTTTAAATCAGTAGTAAACCAAGATCCATCTGCCAGTTTTTGCTGTAGTTCATTTTGTTCTTGCTCAAGCTTAGAAATCTGATTAGGTAAAGCATCGAACTCACGTTGTTCATTGTAACTTAGCTTGCGTTTAGCAGGTGTTGCTTCTTTGTCTTTAGAAACAACAGTGGTGTTCGTATGTTTCTTATTTTTTGACGCATTCGGTTTATTCAATTGAGCGGTTTCACGCAGCTTTTGAACTAAGTAATCTTGATAGCCGCCAACATACTCTTTAACAATGCCATTGCCATCATCATCTTGATCAAACACCCAAGTTGACGTAACCACATTGTCCATAAAGGCACGGTCGTGACTAATGAGTAAAATAGTACCATCAAAATTAGCCACCGCTTCTTCAAGTAACTCAAGTGTGGCCATGTCTAAATCATTAGTTGGCTCATCAAGTACCATAATATTGGCAGGTTTTAACAACTGCTTAGCTAGTAGCACTCGGTTTCTTTCACCACCTGATAAGGCTTTAACTGGTGTTCGGGCGCGCTCTGGTGCAAATAAGAAGTCTTGTAGGTAGCTCATTATGTGGGTTTTTTTACCACCAATCTCAATAAAGTCAGAACCTTCAGAGACGTTTTGAGCCACACTCGCTTCTAGATCTAACTGATCGCGCAGCTGATCAAAAAAGGCAATCTGTAAATTAGTACCTAAAGTGACGCTACCTCTTTTGATCACCTCATCATCAGACTCGCCTAAAATGGCTTTTATCAGAGTAGTTTTACCCGCACCATTAGGGCCAATAATGCCAATTTTATCACCACGAATAATAGTAGTACTAAAGTCATTTACCAGTACATTACCATCGTATTCTAGATGCAGGTTTTTAACTTTACAGACTAGCTTGCCACTCTTATCGCCGCTGGTCATGGTGATATTGACATTACCGACTTGTTCACGACGCTGCTGACGTTCTTCACGTAGTTTCTTTAAATCTCGAACGCGGCCCTCATTACGGGTACGACGCGCCTTTATCCCTTGACGAATCCAAACTTCTTCTTGGGCCAGTTTTTTATCAAAATTAGCATTATTTTTCTCTTCAGCCAAAAGCTGCTGTTCTTTAAGCTCTTGATAACGGGCATAACCGCGAGCCCCCTGAGTCACATCATAGCTTGAAAGCTTACCACGATCTAATTCGATTATGCGGGTCGCTAACTTGTCGACAAAAGCCCTATCATGGGTAACAAACAACAAGGTTAAACCTTGCCAGTCTTTTAAAAACTGCTCTAACCATTCGATACTGGCGACATCTAGATGGTTGGTTGGCTCATCAAGCAAAAGAATATCCGGCTTAGTGACTAATGAGCGGGCGAGTAACACACGGCGTTTTCGTCCGCCTGACAATGAAGACAAATCATCTTCAGGGTCAAGTCCCATAGTAGTTATGATCTGACGAGCTTCTCGCTCTAAATCCCAACCATGAGCGGCATCAATATCATGTTGCAGATGCGACATGTCTTCACAGGCATCCATATCGCCTGAAGCACAAGCATCCGCTTTTTGGTTATAGGCAATTAATAAGTCTGCTATTTTTTTATCTCCGCCCATAACGATGTCTAAAATACGTCCGTTAGTTTCAGGTACGTCTTGTTCGAGCATGGCCACTTTGACGCTGCTATTGATGATAACTTCACCACCATCAGGTTGGATTCTTCCATCAATAAGTTTAAATAGCGTAGATTTGCCTTCGCCATTACGTCCAATGAGACAAACACGTTCCCCAGCTTCAATACTTAGATTGATACCATCAAGTATGGGGGCAATGCCGAAAGCCAGATGTACATCTTTTAAGTTAATAAGTGCCATATATATAAAATTACCACGGTGTATTTAATTAAGGATTACATGTTAATATTGGATACAGTATATCATGCGGCTATACATTGATTGCTTTAGTTATATAAATATAACGTATACCTCACTCTCAACTTATTACAATCCATTGTAGGCTGATGCTTTTAGCCCAGCCAAACGTATCTATTAATTTTATATGCTGGTCTAAAGCTACAGCCTACGCAATGTGTTGAGAGTAAGGTAATATATTGTGTTCGCATAGAAATCATTGAAAGCCGGGGCGGTGAATTTATTTCAGCAACCGTGTATTAGCTTTAAACCGAGAAGCCATCATTTATGAGTAATGTGCCTTATGAGTAATGTACCTAGCCTACCATCTAGCATCAACTTAGCTAGTACTGATTCAACCAGCAACGATTCAGATGACCATAATACCATTATGGATTTGCAGTCTAAAGTCGCGCATTTAGAATTATCTGTTGATAGCTTAGATGAGGTTATCGCTCGTCAAGACAAACAAATTCAAGACATGCAGCGACAACTGCAATTATTATATGGTCAGATAAACCGTCAAAACGAATCAAGCATTGCGCATTTTGATCCTGCATCTGAAGTACCCCCTCACTATTAGGGTCTGATCCGAATAGCTACCTTTATCTTCACTGCTATAAATAATCACTAAGTTAAAGGAGTATAATGATAAGTTTAATTGTATCAATATGTTGCAATTGAATTAACACTTGAGTAATATTAGCGTTAGCTTAAAAGCCGAGATTAATATTTCTATATTATCTATTTTTTGAGTGTTCCTATCTTTATTATTTATTCACTATTTAACACCTATATCCGTTCTTAAAATGGACTTTGGAGACATCTATGTCGATAAACTCAAATATTAAATTGCTAGTGACTGCTATTGCTACATTTTCTGTTGCAAGCGTTGCATCAGCTGCAGGATTAGATCGTTCAGGTCAAGATACTACTGCCTTTTTTCAAGACGGTACGTATGCCGAAGCCAGTTATGCTTACATTGATGCAGATATCACTGGTAAAGATATTTATGGCAATAAAGTTAAAGATATTGCTGAAGATTATGACTTCTTCCGTTATGGTGTAAAAGCAGACATCGATGATACCTTTAGTATTGGTATTTTATATGATGAGCCGTGGGGTGCTGCTGCTGATTATCAAGGTGATAACGCCTTTATCGCCCCGCCGTCGATTTATGCAGATAAGGTCATTCAATCTCAAGGGCTAAGCCTTGGTAATACACCAATCACTAATGTCGCTGGGTTCAAACAATATGTAAATGTGGTAGCAAGTTCTGTTGGACAGCCTGGTGGCGCAACTGTTGCTGATGTTACTCGTTTAAGAGGGCTTGAAGCTGTACTTGATGGCGTGTTATCTAGCAATGATGAAACCAATGTGGAGGTACGTTCTGAAAGTATTACAGGCATTTTAGGCGTGAATTTTGGTCAAAATAAAGAGTTTCAAGTTTATGGTGGTCCCGTTGCTCAGCGTTTAACTGCAGAAGTACATTTGCGTGGGGATGCTTATGAGACTGCAACGGCTTACGACTTAAACGTTAATCCAGATACAGATTATGGCTGGATTGCAGGTTTTAAATACAGCAAGCCAGAAATTGCGCTAAAAGCAGCTTTAACGTATCGCTCTGAGATCGATCATGATGTCACGGCGGCTGAAACCTTTCCTTTAGCGGCATTAGTGGGTACTTCTCCTATCCAAACCAACGATATGAAAATTACGACGCCAGAGTCCGTTAACTTCGATTTCCAAACGGGTATTAATCCTACTACCTTAGCTACGGCAAGAGTACGCTGGGTGCCATGGGGTGATTTTGCTATCACACCGCCTTTATATAATGGCGTAACCAAAACTTCGGGTCGATTCGGTCCATCAGGATTGAATCTTGTAGATTATGAAGACGATCAATGGCTAGTTGAATTAGGCTTAGGTAAACGTGTTGCCCCTAATTTAGCAGTTTCAGGTTCAATAGGCTGGGACAGTGGCGCAGGCAATCCGACCACTTCTTTAGGACCTATTGAAGGCTATTATAGTGTGGGACTTGGTGCCAAGTATGACCTAAATAAAAACTGGGCCTTATCAGCAGGTGGTAAATATTTGATGTTTGGTGATGCAAAAGGCAGAATACCTAGCGGTTCAATTGTTAGTAAATTCGATGACAATGACGGATTCATAGCGGGTGTTAAATTGGCTTACCAAGACAAATAAGCTTTTGAGGCAAGGTTGCCTAAATACGCTTATAAATGTAGACATTTAAGTCACTACTTATTGATTTTATCAATTTCAATGTCTTATCAATGTTTTATAAAATAAGCGGCTCTGGGGCCGCTTTTTTTATGGACAAATACAAATGCTTTGATTGATATCACTCCAAACTTTAACTATGATGACAACAGTTGTCAGATTTAAACTCATGTTTAAATCAGTTTAAATGGTTAGCCTTTTTATTGTTTTAAACGCCTTATATAAGGTGTCTTAATTTGGACCGCTGGATTATCAAGTACAGGATGTACCTAATTCTTTACTACAAATGTTTATATACATGAAATAGAGAATAATTTTTCATAGAGAGTTCCAAATGTTCAAAAAATCCCCTTTATCAAAACTTACCTTAGTGCTTATTGCACTGTCTTTGGCATCATTGTCACATTCTGCTGGTCGAGATCGATCAGGTTAGGATACAAGTGCTTTTTTCCAAGATGGTACCTATGCTGAAGCCGTCTATACGTATTAAGATGTTGATGTCAAAGGTGTAGATACTTCTGGTAATAAAACTGGTGATATTGCCGATGAGTATGACTTTTTCCGTTATGGGGTTAAGACTGATCTTGATGACACCTTTAGTATAGGAGTATTGTATGATGAGCCCTATGGTGCAGAAGCTGCCTATCGCGATTCAAGTAACTTTGTGGCAAATGGCGCTTACGATGCGGCTGGCTTTCAAAACCGTATAGATGCTATTGTCGCACAGGCGGGTAGCCTACAAAATGCGGTAGCCGCTGGATTTATAACATCAAGTCAAGCTGCACTACTTCAAGGCAGCGCGCTTGCTGCTAGCCAATCAACAGCAGGTAGCGGCACGGATGTCAGTGTGCGTACCTATGGTTTAACTGGCATATTAGGGGCTAAGTTTGGTCAAAGCAAAGAATTTCAGGTATATGCTGGGCCAGTCTTGCAACGTGCAGAAGGCGAGGTTGAGCTTCGTGGTATAGCATATGGACCATTTAATGGCTATAACATGACCATTACGCCCGATCGTTAAACAGGCTGGCTCGCAGGTTTTGCCTATACAAAACCTGAAATAGAGGGAGCATAAGTATGCTACCTTTTATATTGACCAGTACTTTTTAATTGGGCAACATTATTAATTTAAAGGTAATTTAATTGATACTTATAAACATTAATTATAGACAGCATTAAGCATCGTCAACGTGATAATAAAGCGTTCATTGTTATAATGACTTTTGACTATGATGTGTTTTTATATTATAAGTAGATAGCTTATCTAATCATTTGACTAGGTACACGCCCTAGTATTACGGCAAAGGAATGCCACACACTGAAATGTTTATGTTTTATACATGACGCATTCGGTGACTATTTTTAAGGAGGAACACAAATGTCTCAAATTTTACCAATCTCTAAACTTACTCTTGCAATCTTATCCTTACCCGTAGCTTCTTTAACACATGCTGCCGGCCTTGATAGATCTGGTCAAGATATCAAAGGATTCTTTAACGATGGTACCTATGCAGAAGTTGACTATGCCTATATCGATACTGATATTTCAGGTTATGATAACGATGCTAATATTTATGGTGTATCTGCTGATGAAGATTATATAAAAGGCGGCCCAACTGGCAACATGACCCAAGATAGTTATACCTTTATGCGTTATGGCGTTAAGACAGATGTAAATGATGCTTTTAGTATTGGCGTTTTTTATGATGAGCCATGGGGCGCTGAAGTTGAATATGAAGGCAATAGTAAGTTTGTTGGACAGCCTGGTAAGCAAAATATAGTCAGTGGCAAACTACAGATTGGCTTTCAAAGTGATCTTATAAACCCTCAGCTTAATAATCCTAATTATAAACCAAACTCAAAAGTGTCTGTACATACAGAGTCATGGACAGGACTGCTTGGCTATAAAGCAGACGGCTTACGAATCTTTGGTGGACCCGTTCTTCAAAAAGCTAAAGCGAACGTCAGACTCAGCGGGCAAGCTTACGGACCCTTAACTGGTTATAATGCGAGTATTAACACTGATTCGGCAGTCGGTTGGGTGGCTGGTGTGGGATATAGTGTTCCAGAAATTGCATTAAAAGCGAATCTTACCTACCGCTCTAAAATTGAACATGAAGCGCCTGTTGCCGAATATTTACCAATTGCAGGTAGTGCTATTAGTGGATTAGTTGTGAGTCAACTTCCGCCATCAGTAAGTACATCAACTTTGATCACGGATGCGGTTGCAAATGGAGGTAGAGGGGTTAATGAAGCAAACGTTAAAACCCCTGAGTCTGTTAATCTTAATTTCCAAACTGGATTGAGCGAGAAATACCAGCTTCTAGGTACACTTGATGTACGCTGGGTGCCGTGGAGTGACTTTTCTATTGTGCCACCATTATATAACGCTTTATCTAAAGCCTCTGTCGATGATCCAGATGGATTACCATTAATTGCATATGGCGAAGATCAATGGAAGGTTGATGTTGGGCTGGCTAAACGATTTAATGAAAGGTTGGCAGGCTCTATAGTTGTTGGTTGGGACAGCGGCGCAGGTGATCCAACGAGCACATTAGGAACCATTGATGGTTATTATAGTATTGGCGGTGGTATGAAGTTTAATATGACCCCTGAGTGGGCTATTTCTGCCGGTGGTAAATATTTGAACTTTGGTGATGCAACGGGTGCGTTACCTAATGGAAGTACGGTAAGTAAGTTTGAAGAAAACGATGGTTATATAGCTGGCGTTAAACTGTCTTATCAAAGTTTATAACTCATACAATATTATAATTTTATTTTAAAAAGCTTACTTATGAACATGAGTGGGCTTTTAGTTTAAAGAGTTGCCTGTTAAATTCTATAATTCTGAATTAAAATTAATCATTGTGCTATTATGCGGTTAAGTTACTTTAACCTTTTAAAAATCAATACATAACACGTTTAGATGGATAATAATTTTGTATGTATTAAATAAAATATGTTACAAATTAAATGTCCTAACGGGGCATTATTTTCAAAAAACTTTATAAACTATTGTATTAACTGTTATATTAATATTTAATAGTACTCAAATTATCAACCTCATAATTTAGTTAGTTTAGTTTTGAGCTTTAAGAACCAATTATTTTAATGGACTATTATCATCTTTCATGGAGGAAGACTAATGTCATTTCAGCAAACTTCTATTGCACCTATCTCATCGCTTTCATCAGCAAAAAAAATCAACACGCCTTTAAAAGCTAGTGTAGTACTGATTACGTCAGTTCTCTTAGCTGCTTGTGGCGGTTCAAATAGTGACCCCTATGTCAATCCACCAACAACGACTATTCCAGGTGGTGGTGATGAAGACGGTGGTGATGAAGACGGCGGTGGTGAAAACGGTGGCGGTGAAAACGGTGGCGGTGATAACGGTGGCGGTGAAAACGGCGGTGGTGATAACGGCGGCGGTGATAACGGCGGCGGTGATAGCGGTGGCGGTGATAACGGTGGCAATGAAAACAGTATCAGCGATGAAGAACTACAAGCCTTAAAAGCAGAATTAGAAAGTGCTAAACAAGAAGCAGCTGCACAAAAAGAACAAGCGGCAGCAGAAAAAGCGAAAGCGGACGCCGCGGCAGAGGAAGCGGCGCAAGCTAAAGAACAACTAGTAGCGGCGCAAGAAGCGCTTGAAGCAGCAGAACAAGCCTTAGCAGATGCTCTAGCAGGCGGCGGTAACACAGACGCCCTACAAGCAGAAGTAGAGCGTCGTCAAGCAGCTCTAGAAGCGGCGCAAGCAGACCAAGCGGCAGCAGAGCAGGCAGCAGCGGCAGCACAGCAAGCCGCGGAAGAACAAATAGTGGCAGCGAATCAAGCCACGACAGAGGCACAAGAAGCACAGACAGCCGCACAGATTAAGAATGATCCAGAAGCTGACAAATCTGGTGTGCAAACACTTAACGTCAACGCAGGCCCACTTGGCGTGTTTAACACTACCACACGTGACTTCACAGCCGATAGTGACAGTGTACAAGCACGCTCAGATATCGCCTCGGATAGTCTACTACCAGACGTACAGATTACCACCTCATCAGATAATGACGCAGATGCTGGAAATGGCTTTAAAGAATACGAAGGTGAAGCGACCATTTCGATTACCTCACCAATCACAGCAGACCTACCGTTAACCTACACCTCAACTTACAAAGACTTTGGCGATGACATGCGCATCGGTCATATTGATGGATCAGCCGCCTTAGGTACCAGTGCCTTACCCGTTAACGGTGCTGCCGTTATCGGTAATGCGACACAAGAGGCGAATGTACCAACAGAAGGGACAGCAGGTTATACCGGTGATGCGACGTATCGCATGCTTGGCATAGGCAATGCTATTGAATTTGGATCATCAGTATTTACCGCAGACTTTGTCGCGAAGACGCTTGATGGCACCTTAAGCTTTGATAATGTAGGGGATATCAACCTAACTGCCAACATAACAGGCAATCAATTCACAGGTGCAGCCGCAGACAATGCAGGCTATGCAACCGAAGGTGGATTCTATGGCGGTGATGCTCAGTACCTAGGTGGTGTATACGCCAATGAAGAGGCTCAAGGTACCTACGGTGCTAAATCGGACACCCAAACCGAAGCAGAAGCAGCCGCGACAGCTGCACAAGAACAAGCAGAAGCGGCGCAAGCAGCAGTAGCAGCCGAACAAGCCAAAGCAGAAGCGGCGCAAGCAGCAGCAGAGCAGGCACAAGCAGAGGCAGCAGCCGCGCAAGAAGCCTTAGCAAGAGCCGAAGACGCCTTAGCCAATGCAGGCGAAGGTGGAGATGGAGGACTTGCAGCCGCATTAGAACGAGCAGCGGCAGCAGAAGCGGCGCAAGCAGCAGCCGAGCAAGCTGCGCAAACAGCGCAAGAAGCCGCGCAAGCAGCGACAGCAGCACAAGCAGCAGCAGAACAAGCGCTTGAGGCTGAGAAAGCAGCAGCAGAGCTTGCCATAGGGGAAGCGCAAGAAGAAGCACAAGCGGCAGTAGCAGCAGCAGAAGCTGAAGCCGAAGCGGCTAAAGAGCAGGCAGTAGCGGCGGCCGCGCAACTTGAAGCGACCCAAGCAGAAGCCGAAGAGATAAAAGCTCAAGCAGACGCAGCCGTAGCCGAAGCAAACGAACAAACACAGGCAGCGCAGCAAGAAGCAGCAGCAGCGCAGCAAGCAGCCCAAACTGCACAAGAACAAGCGGCAGCAGAAAAAGCGAAAGCGGACGCCGCGGCAAACGAAGCGGCGCAAGCTAAAGAACAACTAGTAGCGGCGCAAGAAGCGCTTGAAGCAGCAGAACAAGCCTTAGCAGATGCTCTAGCAGGCGGCGGTAACACAGACGCCCTACAAGCAGAAGTAGAGCGTCGTCAAGCAGCTCTAGAAGCGGCGCAAGCAGACCAAGCGGCAGCAGAGCAGGCATCAGCGACAGCACAGCAAGCCGCGGAAGAACAAATAGTGGCAGCGAATCAAGCCACGACAGAGGCACAAGAAGCACAGACAGCCGCACAGATTAAGAATGATCCAGAAGCTGACAAATCTGGTGTGCAAACACTTAACGTCAACGCAGGCCCACTTGGCGTGTTTAACACTACCACACGTGACTTCACAGCCGATAGTGACAGTGTACAAGCACGCTCAGATATCGCCTCGGATAGTCTACTACCAGACGTACAGATTACCACCTCATCAGATAATGACGCAGATGCTGGAAATGGCTTTAAAGAATACGAAGGTGAAGCGACCATTTCGATTACCTCACCAATCACAGCAGACCTACCGTTAACCTACACCTCAACTTACAAAGACTTTGGCGATGACATGCGCATCGGTCATATTGATGGATCAGCCGCCTTAGGTACCAGTGCCTTACCCGTTAACGGTGCTGCCGTTATCGGTAATGCGACACAAGAGGCGAATGTACCAACAGAAGGGACAGCAGGTTATACCGGTGATGCGACGTATCGCATGCTTGGCATAGGCAATGCTATTGAATTTGGATCATCAGTATTTACCGCAGACTTTGTCGCGAAGACGCTTGATGGCACCTTAAGCTTTGATAATGTAGGGGATATCAACCTAACTGCCAACATAACAGGCAATCAATTCACAGGTGCAGCCGCAGACAATGCAGGCTATGCAACCGAAGGTGGATTCTATGGCGGTGATGCTCAGTACCTAGGTGGTGTATACGCCAATGAAGAGGCTCAAGGTACCTACGGTGCTAAATCGGACACCCAAACCGAAGCAGAAGCAGCCGTGACAGCTGCACAAGAACAAGCAGAAGCGGCGCAAGCAGCAGTAGCAGCCGAACAAGCCAAAGCAGAAGCGGCGCAAGCAGCAGCAGAGCAGGCACAAGCAGAGGCAGCAGCCGCGCAAGAAGCCTTAGCAAGAGCCGAAGACGCCTTAGCCAATGCAGGCGAAGGTGGAGATGGAGGACTTGCAGCCGCATTAGAACGAGCAGCGGCAGCAGAAGCGGCGCAAGCAGCAGCCGAGCAAGCTGCGCAAACAGCGCAAGAAGCCGCGCAAGCAGCGACAGCAGCACAAGCAGCAGCAGAACAAGCGCTTGAGGCTGAGAAAGCAGCAGCAGAGCTTGCCATAGGGGAAGCGCAAGAAGAAGCACAAGCGGCAGTAGCAGCAGCAGAAGCTGAAGCCGAAGCGGCTAAAGAGCAGGCAGCAGCGGCGGCCGCGCAACTTGAAGCGACCCAAGCAGAAGCCGAAGAGATAAAAGCTCAAGCAGACGCAGCCGTAGCCGAAGCAAACGAACAAACACAGGCAGCGCAGCAAGAAGCAGCAGCAGCGCAGCAAGCAGCCCAAACTGCACAAGAACAAGCGGCAGCAGAAAAAGCGAAAGCGGACGCCGCGGCAAATGAGGCAGCGCAAGCTAAAGAACAACTAGTAGCGGCGCAAGAAGCGCTTGAAGCAGCAGAACAAGCCTTAGCAGATGCTCTAGCAGGCGGCGGTAACACAGACGCCCTACAAGCAGAAGTAGAGCGTCGTCAAGCAGCTCTAGAAGCGGCGCAAGCAGACCAAGCGGCAGCAGAGCAGGCAGCAGCGGCAGCACAGCAAGCCGCGGAAGAACAAATAGTGGCAGCGAATCAAGCCACGACAGAGGCACAAGAAGCACAGACAGCCGCACAGATTAAGAATGATCCAGAAGCTGACAAATCTGGTGTGCAAACACTTAACGTCAACGCAGGCCCACTTGGCGTGTTTAACACTACCACACGTGACTTCACAGCCGATAGTGACAGTGTACAAGCACGCTCAGATATCGCCTCGGATAGTCTACTACCAGACGTACAGATTACCACCTCATCAGATAATGACGCAGATGCTGGAAATGGCTTTAAAGAATACGAAGGTGAAGCGACCATTTCGATTACCTCACCAATCACAGCAGACCTACCGTTAACCTACACCTCAACTTACAAAGACTTTGGCGATGACATGCGCATCGGTCATATTGATGGATCAGCCGCCTTAGGTACCAGTGCCTTACCCGTTAACGGTGCTGCCGTTATCGGTAATGCGACACAAGAGGCGAATGTACCAACAGAAGGGACAGCAGGTTATACCGGTGATGCGACGTATCGCATGCTTGGCATAGGCAATGCTATTGAATTTGGATCATCAGTATTTACCGCAGACTTTGTCGCGAAGACGCTTGATGGCACCTTAAGCTTTGATAATGTAGGGGATATCAACCTAACTGCCAACATAACAGGCAATCAATTCACAGGTGCAGCCGCAGACAATGCAGGCTATGCAACCGAAGGTGGATTCTATGGCGGTGATGCTCAGTACCTAGGTGGTGTATACGCCAATGAAGAGGCTCAAGGTACCTACGGTGCTAAATCGGACACCCAAACCGAAGCAGAAGCAGCCGCGACAGCTGCACAAGAACAAGCAGAAGCGGCGCAAGCAGCAGTAGCAGCCGAACAAGCCAAAGCAGAAGCGGCGCAAGCAGCAGCAGAGCAGGCACAAGCAGAGGCAGCAGCCGCGCAAGAAGCCTTAGCAAGAGCCGAAGACGCCTTAGCCAATGCAGGCGAAGGTGGAGATGGAGGACTTGCAGCCGCATTAGAACGAGCAGCGGCAGCAGAAGCGGCGCAAGCAGCAGCCGAGCAAGCTGCGCAAACAGCGCAAGAAGCCGCGCAAGCAGCGACAGCAGCACAAGCAGCAGCAGAACAAGCGCTTGAGGCTGAGAAAGCAGCAGCAGAGCTTGCCATAGGGGAAGCGCAAGAAGAAGCACAAGCGGCAGTAGCAGCAGCAGAAGCTGAAGCCGAAGCGGCTAAAGAGCAGGCAGTAGCGGCGGCCGCGCAACTTGAAGCGACCCAAGCAGAAGCCGAAGAGATAAAAGCTCAAGCAGACGCAGCCGTAGCCGAAGCAAACGAACAAACACAGGCAGCGCAGCAAGAAGCAGCAGCAGCGCAGCAAGCAGCCCAAACTGCACAAGAACAAGCGGCAGCAGAAAAAGCGAAAGCGGACGCCGCGGCAAACGAAGCGGCGCAAGCTAAAGAACAACTAGTAGCGGCGCAAGAAGCGCTTGAAGCAGCAGAACAAGCCTTAGCAGATGCTCTAGCAGGCGGCGGTAACACAGACGCCCTACAAGCAGAAGTAGAGCGTCGTCAAGCAGCTCTAGAAGCGGCGCAAGCAGACCAAGCGGCAGCAGAGCAGGCATCAGCGACAGCACAGCAAGCCGCGGAAGAACAAATAGTGGCAGCGAATCAAGCCACGACAGAGGCACAAGAAGCACAGACAGCAGCACAGATTAAGAATGATCCAGAAGCTGACAAATCTGGTGTGCAATCTATTAATGTGGGTACATCAGTCGCTGGTCTAGAAGATTTCGTGGTTACTACACGTGATTTTGAAATTGGACAAGACAATGTTATTGCTAGAGCTGATATCGCTTCAAATGATCTTCTTCCAAAGGTTGACGTTAATATATCAGGTGATGAAGATACTAATCTTGCGAATGGGTTCAAGAGTCATACCGACAATACAATCATCCCGACTGCTTTAGGTGACTTACCATTAGAGTACACATCTGTTTATAAGGACTATGGCGATGATATGCGTATCGGTCATATTGATGGCGCAGCAAGTTTGCAAGGTACTGAAATTCCAGTAGATGGTATTGCAGTCATAGGTAATGCGACACAAGAGGCGAATGTACCAACAGAAGGGACAGCAGGTTATACCGGTGATGCGACGTATCGCACGCTTGGTATAGGCAATGCAATTGAATTTGGATCATCAGTATTTACCGCAGACTTTGTCGCGAAGACGCTTGATGGCACCTTAAGCTTTGATAATGCAGGTGATATTAGTCTAACAGCAGGTATCAACGGTAACCAGGTCTCAGGTTCTGCAGAAGCCAATAGTGGTTATGCAACCGAAGGTAGTTTCTATGGTGGTGACGCTCAGTACATCGGTGGTATCTATGAGGGCAATGGCGCTCAAGGTACCTACGGTGCTAAATCGGACACCCAAACCGCAGCAGAAGCAGCCGCGACAGCAGCACAAGAGCAAGCAGAAGCGGCGCAAGCAGCAGTAGCAGCCGAACAAGCCAAAGCAGAAGCGGCGCAAGCAGCAGCAGAGCAGGCACAAGCCGATGCGATTAGAGCCCAAGAAGCCTTAGCAAGAGCTGAAGACGCCTTAGCCAATGCAGGCGAAGGTGGAGATGGAGGACTTGCAGCCGCATTAGAACGAGCAGCAGCAGCAGAAGCAGCAGAACAAGCGGCTAGAGACGCTCAAGCAGCAGCCGAGCAAGCTGCTCAAACCGCACAACAGTCAGAACAAGCAGCATTAGAAGCTAAAGTAGCGGCAGAACAAGCGCTTGAGGCCGAGAAAGCAGCAGCTGAGCTCGCCATTGGTGAAGCTAAGGCAGAAGCTGATGCACGTGTAGAAGCTGCTCAAGCATTAGTTGAAACGGCTAATGAAGAAGTAGAAGCCGCCAATGCAGCTACTACAGCTGCTCAGCAAAAAGCAAATGCAGCTGAAGAGGCTAAAGATGAAGCATTACAGGCGAAAGAAGCCGCTGAGTTAGCTGCACAGGAAGCTCAGGCTCGTGCAGATGCAGCCGAAGAGTTGGCAAATCAATTTGTTGCTGCTGACTCATCATTATCAGGTGTTCAAAATACCGGATATGACGATAAGAGTTTCGAAGGCGAAAATTTCTCAGGAGGTTATGATCAGTTAGTACTTCGCACTAACGAATTAGATGAGAATATAGTACGCTCTCCTATTGTTGTAAATCTTGACGCAGAAAATGCCACGGATGTTGGTAATGGCTTTACCCAAAGTAATGGCTCAGTTGCTGTATTAGGTAAAAATGCTGTAAATACGCCAGTCCAAAGTACTTTCAACTATACGTCAGTTTATAATAACTTTGATAATGAAATGCAAATTGGTCATGTCTATGGCAAGGTGAGACGTACTTTCGATAGAGATGAGCTTGCAACTACGTATGTTCAAGGTAACGCTACTAACTTAGCAGATATTCAAAAGCTTGCTGATGGTAAAGAGACTGAAAACGGTAAAGCCCAATATTCAGGTGTCGCTACCTATAAAAATGGAGATACTGTTGATGTAAATGGTAAATCGAGCTTTAATGTTGACTTCGTGAATAAGTCAGTTGATGGTCAGCTTAAATTTGACTCAAGTGATGATATTACGATTGGCGCTACGATTTCAGGTAATAAGTTTGCTGGTAATGTTAATGGTATTAAAACCTCAGGCGGCTTCTATGGTAGTGGTGCAGATCTATTAGGTGGGGTATATTCTGGAAATGACGCTGAAGGTACCTATGGTGCTGAAAGAGTAAAACCAGAACCAGAGCCTACTGAGCCAGTTGATCCAATAGATCCTACTGTTGAACCCTTAAATCCTACTGCTCCTGCTAATGAAGATATCGGTGGGTTTATGAGTAATACTTTAAGCAGTGAAGAAGGGTTAGGAACAGAGGAACGTATCGGATACCGTCAATTTGTAAATGATAAACAGTACTTTACAGCAACGGGTACAGATGAAAATGGCGAAACAATGCCTATACTAAAAGAAAAAGACAGCATTCAAAATTTCAAAGACTTTACTAAGTTTGATGCTCGTTTAGATACTGTTAAACCTGAACAGTTTGAAGAATCTGTCGTTCTAACCACTGTAAGATCAGATGATATAGATGCCGTAAATGGTTTTTATAAATCAAATTCACAGAATACCGATGCTATTCAAAATGCCGATTCGCCAGTTGGTAAGATTGAATTAAAAGTCGATTATAATTCAGTGTATAAGAATTTTAATGAAGTCATGCAAATTGGGCATGTGTACGGTAATCTTCGCAAAGAAGGATTTGCTGCAGGTATTAAGTCTAGATATGCTAATGTCTATGCTATAGGTAAAGCTACTGCTCAAGAAGATATGGACTACATGAAAGCCCTTGCTCAATACAATGTGAATAACAACATCAATGATGGACTAGTCGCATATCAAGGTGATGCCACATACGTTGAGAATATTCATTTACTTGATGGTACTGCAATGTCTCCTGTACTTAATGGTTCATCAGAATTTAGTGTAGACTTTATCAATTCAAAACTTGAAGGTACATTGTTATTCCCAGAGGGTAATTATGAATATATGCCACAGGGGAATCAAATTGGTATCGAAGCTAGCATAACTGGTAATACGTTTGCTAATGATAATGTAGCCAATTCAGTACATACCTCAGGTGGTTTCTTTGGTGAAGATGCTCAATTCTTAGGAGGTATTTATCAAGAGAATCAAACTAAAGGCGGCTCAGGTACAGGTGCTGGCACCGGTACCACCTTCCAAGGTACGTTTGGCGCTACTAAGCAATAAGTCAATGAGCTCATAAATTAAGACACTTTATAATATAGCTAAACAACAAAAGCGCCTTAGGGCGCTTTGTTTATACTCAGGATTTAATAATCACTACTAAAAACCAAGTAACAACTACTAAAATTTAGTAATATCTTATACTTATACTTTTTAAATAGTGTAATATATTTATTCAAATTTAAATAATTCACTACCTACCTAGGCTAGGTATAATACACACGATAGTATATAAAAATGGACGCTGAATATTATTATTCAGGAATTAAGTTAGGGAAAACTATGTCGCAATCACATCTATTAAAGACGCTTACAAAAACAGTCGTTATTTACGGTGCCGTTTATTCATCCACTGCACTTGCGGCAACGGATAATATCGATGATATCCCTTCAAATTTTATTGAAGACACTCAAGCAAATACTGATCAAGCAGAAGAATTAATTAAGCGTGAACGTCAGAACCTCATTCCAGGCACCTACGTTCCAAGCGCAAAAGTATCAGATATAGAAGCTCAGAAAGCCTTGGATGAACGTCAAAAACTAAAATCTGCGCTAGGTTACGATTTAAATGCGCTTAAAGCTGATCCTGTAGCGTTTACTCAGTTTTTAAATTCTGCTATAGCGGCTCAAGATATGGCCACTGTAAGTGCCTTACTTCCTCACTACAAAGCCCTGCAAACGAATGATCCCATGCTCATTAATTTTGCAGATGCATTGGTATACCGTAGTCAGGGAGAAAATAAAAAAGCGATATCTATCTATAAAAAGATGCTTGTTAATAATCCAGATTTTCACCCCGTTCGTCTTAACATGGCTCAAGCCTTGTATGCAGACAAACAATACGCCTCAGCACGTGACCAGTTGCAAAAACTAAAAGCTGCAGATATACCTCAGCCTGTTTTAAACAGTGTCGATCGTTTAATTACGCGTATTGATCAGCAAGAAGAATGGCGATTCAATGCGTCATTAAGCTACATCCAAGACGACAATCTAAATGGGGTTCCTGAAAGTTCGATTGAATCCTTATACGGGACCACTGTCGAACCTGAATCAGGTAAGGGCGTTCAAGTCTCCGCAAGTGCTAAAAAGCGCATTAATTTGGATAAAAACTTTTATGCGACTGCTGGTAGTAATGTCTCGTTAAAAGGTTATTGGGACAATAGCGATTATAATGATTATCTTGTAACGGCATCTGCTGGGGTAGGTTATGATGATGCGAAGATTGATGTATCAGCCACACCATTTGTGACGAAGCGCTTTTATGATGAAGATCCTTATAGCTGGCGAAAAGGAGTGACCATTAGCGGGTCAAAATGGATCAAGCCTAAATTGAAATTGACAGCATCTACGATGTATTCTAATGAAACCATAGACGATGATGACGACGATCTTCGTGAGGCAGATGGCTTATTTTTGGGATTAAATGCACTATATCTTAAAGATGCCAATGAATATTTTTACGGCGGTGTTGGGCGCTACGATAACGATGTCGATAAAACCAGTTTTTTAAGCTATGACCGTAATTCGGTCAATGCAGGGTGGGGTAGGGAGTGGACTAAAGGAATTTCTACATTAACGTCTGTCAGCTACGCTATCAAAGATTATGATAAGCCTTCTGATGATATTGCAGAGTTTTTCTATAGAACCTATAGGATAGAGGGGAACGATACCAGTCGTGAAGACAAAACAGCTTCAATTGATATTCAAGTATGGAAACGTGATTTGACCGTTCTTGGTCTAACACCACGATTGGTTCTAGACTATGAAAAAACAAGCAGTAACTTTAAGTATTATGATGACCGTGATGATAAAAGCGCAACCATATTGCTGACTAAAACGTTTTAATGCTGGTCTTAATATGATGGTAATTTAACAAGTTAATGCTATATAGATAATAATAATCGTAAGATATACTCATAATATTAAGATATACATGCAAAAAAATACCACGCACATTTGCGTGGTATTTTGATAACTTAGAAGTATATAACTCAATAGTCTATAACTTGAAATTTCTACAGCTTAAAGATTTGTTAACTATATCCAGTAACCTTTAATACATTGCTGTTTAATAAAAAGATATTGAACAAAGCGTATTAAATAAAACGATACCTAACAAAATGAATTTTACTATTAAAACTATAGATTCGTTTCCATTTCTTTAAATCTAGCTTGTATATGAGGACTTGGTTCTGGTGTTGCCAAACTCACTATCACAATAGCAATGGAGCTTAAAATAAAGCCTGGAATGATGGCATACAACCAATCATTTAATGCAACACCATTAGCAGTCTCAAATCCACCATAAATCCAAGCGATAACCGTGAGTGCGCCAACTAACATACCTGCTAAGGCACCATTACGGTTCATGCGTCGCCACATTAAACTGATGATAACCAGCGGTCCAAATGCGGCACCAAATCCTGCCCATGCATTAGAAACCAAGGATAGAACAGAGCTGTCAGGGTCTCGGGCCAAAAATATAGCCACAACTGCTACTAAAACCACTGAGATACGACCGACAAAAACCTGACGTGCTTCTGACGCTTCTTTATCAAAAAATAGCTTATAGACGTCACGAGTTAGAGAGCTGGATACGACAAGTAACTGGGAGGAGATTGTGCTCATAATCGCTGCCAAAATTGCTGCGAGTAAAAATCCAGAAACTAGAGGATGGAACAAAAAGTTAGTAAATACTAAAAATATGGTTTCCGGATCATCTAAAGTCATTGCCGTTTTTTGAACATAAGCGCGGCCTGCAAACCCTGTTAGTAGCGCACCAATCAGACTCACAATCATCCAGCTCATACCGATACGTCGTGCCGTTGGCACATCTTTAACAGAGCGAATGGCCATAAAACGCACAATAATGTGAGGCTGACCAAAATAACCCAAACCCCATGCCATTAGCGAGATAATACCTACAAAGCTCATACCACTAAATATATCTAATAAGCTTGGGTCGATATTACGTAAAGCATTTGTAGTATTAGATATGCCACCAAGGTCAGTAAAAGCAACGATAGGCACGATTATCATTGCAAAAAGCATGATAATACCTTGCACAAAGTCGGTCGTAGATACTGCTAAAAAGCCACCAAATAGTGTATAGATAACAACAACACCCGCTGTGACCCATAGACCTGAAGAATAGGACATGCCTAAAGCACTATCAAATAGCTTACCTCCACCGGCCAAACTGGCTGCTGTATATACGGTGAAAAATAATATAATAACCAATGCAGATATCACTCTTAGCAAGTGAGACTTGTCTTCAAAACGGTTGGCGAAATAATCTGGTAGGGTAATGGCATTATCCGCGATTTCTGTATAAACCCTTAGTCTGGGTGCTACCAATAGATAGTTTGCGAATGCCCCAATGGTAAGACCCAATGCAATCCAAATGCTAACCACACCGGAACTATACATATATCCTGGTAATCCAAGTAATAACCAGCCAGACATATCTGATGCGCCTGCAGACAATGCAGCCACACCAGGACTTAGGTTTCGACCACCGAGCATATAACCCGACGAATCGTTAGAGGCTTTAAAGTAGGCCCAAATACCAATACCAATCATTAGTAGGAAATAGAGGCCAAGAGAAATTAAAACTCCAGTAGATACTCCATTCATAAAGTAATCCTTATGATAATTTATAAACACAAAAAAACCATTATGTAGCGATTATCATAATGGTTAATTAGGATGATAAAATGTATCAACAAAAGTTAATGAGATTTAATAGCGTTAATTAGTAGTCCTAACCTTTAACAAAATGAGATAGATTTTAAACTCTATATAGCAAGTTACATTCTATTAACTTTTGGCAATATGGTAGCATTATATAGGAAGTTAGGCTTAATTACGAATGGCATTATTAGACATGATTATTAAAAACAGACATTTAAAAAGATCATTGTAAACGACTACTAAAAACAATTATTCTTTATCGACTGGTGCATTAAACTGATTGATGGGCGCAAGCATCTGCATTAATGCTTCCACGCTTGCCGAGCGAGTAAGACTTGGATTTATCACTACACCTAGATGGCGTTGAAGCTCAAGCTCATCATCTGCCATATCAATACAGGCAAGCTCTTGGTTGATCAAGGTTTGGGGTAATACTGACCACCCTAATCCCACAGAGACTAACATACGAATAGATTCTAATGGATTGGTAGTCATTGTGGCATAAGGTTTAAGATTCTGTTTGGCAAACTCAGCGAGCGTAATTTGGCTGGTAAATGTATTTGCTGCTGGTAATATTGCTGAATAGTGGGCCAACTGCTCCAAAGTAACTTTATTTTTATGTGCAAGACTCGACAATGTACCTGTGACGAAGAATAGGGGGTCTGACCATAGAGTGTAGTAAGTTAAGCGTTTGTCATATACAGGCGGCAGGGTCAAAAATGCCAGAGACAACTCGCCATCTAGTACAGATTTATGCGCAGTTTCTGAATCCACAAAGTGAACTTCTAACTGTACGGAGGGGTAGGTTTGGATAAACTGCTTTAAGACGGGTGGCAAATGGTGCAGTCCAATATGATGACTCGTACCAATTACTAATTTTCCAGATATCGTTTGCTGAGAGTTTTGAATATTAATCTTGAAATTATCATAATCATCTAACCATCTTTTTGCATGCGGTAGTAGCTCATTCGCCGCTGCAGTAGGAACAATACCACGTCCTAAAGTATCAAATAAGGTAACCTTAAATTCATCTTCTAAATTCTTAATACGTTTGCTAACCGCTGGCTGAGTTATAAAAAGCTTCTCAGCAGCGCCAGATATGCTGCCCGTTTGCATCACCGTAATAAAGGTTATCAAATTCGTAGTATTCATAATCTTCCTATGAGGAAATTAGTATTTATAATAGGTATAAATAAAAACATATAATATAAAGTTTGCTAGTTTATAAAAATCATCAATTATTATTATATTACTTAAATGTTATAATCACAATAGTTAAATAGTCAATAATATAAGCTTAATTTAAATCACATATATTCGTTCAATTCTGAATATAATACGCTTTACTCCCTAAATTTATAAGCCAGTAAGGACAGTTTCCATGTCAATAGCATCGCCAATAAATACAGCCAAAACCCTTTATGACAAATTGTGGGATGCCCATTTGGTCACCCAACGAGATGATGGATCAAGCCTTATATATATCGATCGTCATTTGCTGCACGAAGTCACAAGCCCGCAAGCATTTGAAGGTTTGGCTTTGGCAAATCGTGAACCATGGCGTTTATCAGCTAATATAGCCACGCCTGATCACAATGTGCCAACAGTGCGCAAAGAAAGATTAGAAGGGGTTAGCGGTATTAAAGATCAAGTTTCACGTTTACAGGTGAAAACGTTAGATGATAACTGTGCCAAATTCGATATTGCAGAATTTACCATAAATGATGACCGTCAAGGTATTGTCCATGTTGTTGGTCCAGAGCAAGGACTTGTATTGCCGGGTATGACCGTGGTGTGCGGAGACTCACATACTGCAACTCACGGCGCATTGGGTTGTCTTGCGCATGGTATTGGTACCTCAGAAGTTGAGCATGTTTTAGCAACGCAGTGTTTGGTTCAAAAAAAGTCAAAAAACATGCTTATTCGAGTGGATGGTACGCTTGGTGAAGGTGTTACTGCCAAAGATGTGGTATTAGCTATCATTGCCAAAATAGGTACGGCAGGTGGTACCGGTTATGCCATCGAATTTGCAGGCGACGTATTCGAGAATATGAGCATGGAAGGGCGCATGACCGTCTGTAATATGGCAATTGAGGCAGGCGCGCGCGTGGGAATGGTAGCCGTCGATAATACGACTATTGAATATGTAAAGGGCCGTCCCTATGCGCCAAAAGGTGGACAATGGGAGCAGGCGGTAGAATATTGGCATACACTGCATAGCGATGCTGGTGCTGATTTTGATGCTGTGGTTGAAATAGATGGTAATCATATTGCACCGCAAGTCTCTTGGGGCACGTCACCTGAAATGGTGATCGATGTGACTGACCATATACCCACTTTAGCGGATGCTCAAGACGACGTTCAGCGTGAGGCGTGGGAGCGCGCTTATGAGTATATGGGTCTTAAACCGGATCAAGCGATTACTGATATTAACCTAGACCGAATCTTTATCGGCTCTTGCACCAATTCTCGTATCGAAGATTTACGTTCTGCCGCCTCAGTCATAAAAGGTCGTACTGTGGCAGATAATGTAAAAGAGGCGATAGTAGTCGCAGGGTCTGGACAAGTTAAACAGCAAGCTGAAGAAGAGGGTTTAGATAAGGTGTTTGTTGAGGCGGGCTTTGAATGGCGCGAGCCTGGCTGCTCTATGTGTTTGGCAATGAATGCTGACAAGCTTGAGCCAGGTGAGCACTGTGCCTCGACCTCCAACCGTAACTTTGAAGGTCGTCAAGGCAATGGCGGTCGTACCCATTTGGTAAGTCCTGCGATGGCAGCGGCAGCAGCATTGGCGGGTCACTTTGTGGATGTTAGAACGTTTTAATCCCATAGCTAATAAAAAATATTTAAAAGGAAATATTATGCAAGCTTATAACACCCAAACAGGTATTGTTTGTCCACTTGATCGCTCAAACGTCGATACTGACCAAATTATCCCAAAGCAATTTTTAAAATCTATTAAACGTACTGGATTTGGCGTTAACTTATTTGATGATTGGCGCTATTTAGATGAAGGTGTACCTTCTATAAATGGGGGACAAGATCAAAGCAAACGTCCTATCAACCCAGACTTTGTATTAAATAAACCCCGTTACAAAGATGCGATAATATTATTGGCTCGCCATAACTTTGGCTGTGGATCAAGTCGTGAACATGCACCTTGGGCTTTATCAGAATATGGGTTTCGTACTGTGATTGCGCCATGTTTTGCAGATATTTTTTATAACAACTGCTTCAAAAATGGCATGTTACCTATTGTTTTACCTGAAGAACAAGTAGATGAATTATTTGAAGCGTGCTTTGCAAATGAAGGCTATGAATTAACCGCTGACCTTGAGCGTCAAGTTGTAGTGACTCCTGAAGGTAAGGAATTTCCATTCGAAGTCGACGAGTTTCGCAAGCACTGTTTGCTTAATGGTCTTGATGATATTGGTCTGACTTTGCAACAAGAAGACGCTATTAGAGCGTATGAAGAGAAAATGAAACAAAAAACACCTTGGATTTTCAACGACGTGAAGGCTTAAACTAACTCTTAATAAGCTGAACCCGATCATAATTAGCTGAAATAAATATCAAACTTAAAACGATAAATTAGGAAAACACTATATGGCGACCGTATTAACTTTAGCAGGCGATGGCATTGGCCCTGAAATCATGACTCAAGCCGTGAATGTACTTAAAGCTGTGAATGATAAATTTGAGTTAGGCTTGACGCTTGAAGAAGGGGATTTGGGCGGCGCTGCTATTGATAGAGCGGGTGTGCCCTTACCAGAGGATACGCTTGAGAAAGCGGTAGCAGCAGATGCCATATTATTAGGCGCTGTTGGTGGACCAAAATGGGATGGAATTGAACGTAGTATCCGTCCTGAGCGCGGGTTATTACAAATTCGTAGCGCATTAGGACTGTTTGCAAACTTACGTGTTGCTAAGTTATATCCGCAGCTAGTGAATGCCTCAAGTCTAAAGCCTGAGGTTATATCAGGTCTTGACTTATTGATTGTGCGTGAGCTGACGGGTGGCATATATTTTGGCGAGCCGCGCGGCATTCGTACACTTGATAATGGTGAGCAGCAAGGCTACAACACCATGGTTTACAAAACCTCTGAGATTGAGCGTATTGGTAAAGTGGCTTTTAATTTAGCGAAAGTACGTGCTAAAGCCAAAGGCGTACCTGCAAAAGTCTGTTCAATTGACAAAGCCAATGTGCTAGAAGTTACTGAGCTTTGGAAGCAGACAATGATTAAGCTTCAGGAAGCTGAATATAGCGATGTGGCGCTCAGTCATATGTATGCCGATAACGCCTGTATGCAGCTTGTAAATAATCCGAAACAATTTGACGTTATGGTGACGGGTAATATGTTCGGCGATATCTTATCTGATGAGGCTGCAATGTTAACAGGCTCTATTGGAATGTTGCCATCAGCCAGTTTAGATGAGCAAGGAAAAGGCATGTACGAACCTTGCCATGGCAGTGCGCCAGATATAGCAGGACAAGATAAAGCCAATCCTTTAGCAACAATTTTATCGGTTGCTATGATGTTGCGTTATACCTTTAAGCATGAAGATTCTGCATTAGCTATAGAACAAGCGGTCAGCGATGTTCTTGATGATGGCCTACGTACTGCAGACATCATGGATGAAGATGAGTCCGGTTTGAATCTAGTCGGCTGCACACAAATGGGTGAAGCGGTATTGTCTAAATTAACAGCTATCTAATGTAAAAGTCGGCTATCTTAAATTTAACCGAACTGTGGTGTCTATAATTGATAAGGTCGGAATATTAGCAATATTCCGACCTTTTTGTATCACATGATTGGTTATAGATAACGCAGTTTTGTAATTATAATTAAATACAAAGATGAGGTACATAAGTTAGCATAGCTTTACGCTTGTACAATTTATCTAAGAAAGCCTTTCAAGTTAATATACATTAAAAATATAACGAAACATATAATTATATAATTAGCTTTAAGCGCCAATAAATATAGTAACCTTGAGGAAAATTGAATGTCTATTAATAATATATACAACCAATATCAGTCACATATTCATAAAGCACATATTTTTAAAAAACAATTAGCTAAAAAGACACTTGCGTTTGCATGCGCTTCTTTATTATCCGGGTTGGCTACTGCACAAGGCGGGATTAGCCAAAAAATTGAAGGCAGTGACTCTGTCAGTACAACGCTAAATGATATATTGCCTACCATCAAGTATTCCACCAACAATCTATCTGAAACTGCACAAAAAGTTAATAATAGCTCATGGAAAGCAGGTGAGGATATTAATCGTACGGTCGGAACAAAGTTACAAGCTTTGCTTAACTGGAATAATCATGGCGTCGGCGCTATTGATGGGTATTGGGGGAAAAATACACGAAAAGCAATGCAAGCGTTCCAAAAGGCTAATGGGCTACAGCAGACTAATAACTTAAACCAAGAAACATGGGATGCGTTAAATAGTAATAGCAGCATTGCAGAGCAGCCAGTATTGGTAAATTATACGCTCAAGAACTCAGATGTGAATATTAAAACCACAAATATACCAGCAGGAGCCCAAGCGAAAGGCAACCTTGAAGGAATGTATTATGAAAGTGTGCCAGAGGCTATCGCTGAAAAATTTCATATGAGTTTAAAGTATCTAAAAGTGCTCAATCCTAATGCAAGTTTCACAGCAGGGGAAACATTGACTGTATATAACCCTGGCGATCCTAATACAACCGCAGTTAGCCGAGTAATAGCTGATAAGAATACTCAAACGTTATTCGCTTTTGATAGTTATGGTAAATTGGTTGCCAGCTATCCGACTACCGTCGGTAGTACGGCCACCCCGTCACCTTCTGGAACGCATAAAGTAGAAGTTAAGGTACATGAGCCAAACTATACGTATTCAGATAATAATGGTGGACAGGTGATAATTCCGCCTGGTCCTAACAACCCAGTAGGACTAGTATGGATTGGATTAACAAAACCCTCGTATGGTATACATGGCTCACCTGATCCAGAACGTATCAGTCGTCAAGCGTCAGCAGGTTGTGTGCGTCTGACCAATTGGGATGCATTGGCATTATTGGGTACAATAGATGATGATGCAACTGTTGAATTCAGATAAGGTATATATAGGTACGATAAAGTATATATAGGAACGACAAGCTATCAAATTGATCTTAAAAACTAAAAAACCGCTCTTTATAAGGAGCGGTTTTATTTGGCCATATATATAGACCATTTACTTTACAATAAATCAGATATATTAAGTCTTACCACGATAGGTAATACGACCTTTTGATAAATCATAAGGTGTCATTTCAACTTTAACTTTATCACCCGTCAAGATACGGATATAGTGCTTACGCATTTTACCCGAGATATGAGCAATGATTTCATGCCCATTTTCAAGGCGTACTTTAAATAATGTATTAGGAAGGGTGTCAATGACTTCACCTTCAAATTCAATAATATCGTCTTTTTTTGCCATAATTATTTGGGTTAACCCGTTACGAATGAAAATTTAGGTCATTATTATACGTAAAATTAAAGATTTAAGCAAATTATGCTATGTGTGTCAATTGTATATTTAATTTCTTAAGCTGTTTGATAAATAAGAGTTTAATGTTCAATTTAGGGTTAGACAGTTAAGCAGTTAGGCAGAGGTTAGTTAGCTAGGTAAATTTAACCATTGAGGGGTTAATGGCAGTTGCGGTAACAATGCTTGCAAAGGCTCTGGATAATAGGCGTTAATGAAGTATAGTCCATCAGGCGCAGCGGTAGGGGGTGCAATGGTTCTATCTTTAGCATGCAAAATTCTTAAATAATCACTGGTTTCCATCTCGCCTTTACCTATGGCATATAGTGTCCCCATCAAGTTTCTTACCATATGATGTAAAAAGCCATCTGCTTTGATATCCAATACTAAAAACTGACCGTGCTCGAACAATTTGGCATGGTGAATGTTTCGGATAGGTTGATTCGACTGACACGCGGCAGCCCTAAAACTACTAAAATCATGCGTACCTTGAATATAATCGGCAGCGTTTTGCATGTTTGTAACGTTCAAAGGTTCATGAATATGTGTCACCATATGATTCAGCATGGCCGGACGCTGAGGTTGATTTAAGGTGATGTATCGGTAACGACGTGCTATAGCATTAAATCTAGCGTGAAAATCATGTGGCATTGGCTGTAGCCAGCGTATGGCGATATCACCCGGTAATATACTATTAGTACCACGTAACCAGTTATAAATCCCGCGATCTGCACTCGTTTTAAAGTGCGCTATCATGTTTCCCCCATGCACGCCAGCATCGGTTCGCCCAGCTGCAACGACTTCGACTTTTTCGTTAGCGATCTTGCTTATGGCTTCTTCCACCACTTGTTGTACGCACAGTACTTCTTGTTGTCTTTGCCATCCTCGATAATTTGATCCAACAAACTCAATACCTAATGCGTAGGTTTTAGTTTGGGTGTCAGCCTGACTGTGCGGTTGAAAGTCATTAGATCTATTTGAAAAAACATCAGAATTCATTATTCATTTGACCTACTTGTTAAAAAATGACTACCAATTATCATATTACGCGATGCAGCAGACTCCTATCGATGAGTCTAAATTAATACTAGCTTTTATGAGCTATACCTTCCCTACACTATAAGTCCAGCGTTGACGCCTACGTGCTGGGGTATCGAAGGCTAAATGAAGCCATAACAATCGAGCATATACAGCAGCAATTGTCAGACGACCCGCAGACAGTACATGGTGATCATATTGCCAACTGCCTGCTGCATAAGCGTCGTTCACACCCCCGTAAGGGCACTGAGTGGAACAGACTAATATATGGCCACGTTGATATAAAGTATCCATAGTTTGCGCCACAGTCTCGCTGTAAGGTATATTTCCCGTACCAAATCCTAATAGAATAATACCTGTTGGAGATACATCTAACAATGTATTAAGTTGAGTGTTTAACCACTCGACATCATTTGGGACGCAATAGAGTGTCGGTATAACTATTGACTTTGATGCAGTACTTATTTGAGTCAATTTCTCTTGAGTATCTTCAATCCAGTTTTCACGCCGTGCAGCTGGTAGGATTTTGGTATAAGAATTGGCTGGATAGCCTGCACGGCTATGACCGGTAAACGCCATTAGGTCATGACTATGAATTTTCTGCACCGTTTGGGCCGGCCAGGTTTCACCTGAGAATGTGATGATGACACCTGGTTCCCCATAGGTTGCTAGTCCAACTGCTTCGGATAAATTACCCCAAGCGTCACTATTAGGATCAATCTTGTAATCATAGATATCATTGGTGTCGAACAGTGGACGCATACTGGCAGTTAAGACAATACAGATATCTGAACCTGCAAAGGCTTCTGCTAAGAACGCACCCAAATAACTTAAGGTGTCTGTCCCAGTTATGAGAACAAATTGACGATTTCCTTCTGCATATTGATCTAATATCAGCTTAAAAAAATGGGTGAAATCAACAGGATTGAGTTGGCTACTGTCCTTTACACAGTCATTTGCAATCGACTCTATATTCGTATTTAAATTTTGATGGATTTTATCTATTAAAAGGGGTAAGAAGGTGTCAGCGGGTAGCGTTGTTAAAGGTTTACCATAGCTTCCAAAAGTACCTCCAGTATAAATAAGCTTTACCTTATTAGGATTAGCTTGATCGGCTAACGTATTTATTAAGCGTGAATCTTTGTTGGTCATAATTTGATCTATTGGTAGGTTGTTTCTGAATTTAAATAATGCATTATACCGCTCTATTTAAAGAAACAAAGCGATTCAAATAAAAAAAGGTATGAGGCCTAAGCTTCATACCTTATGAGTATATATAATGATAATTGAATTGCCTGTCCATGTCTAAGTATAGCGTCTTTAAGTATAGACCTACTATCTAAATGATGAGTATAATCTATTTGAGGCCATAATTACTTAACAATAGATAGACAGTAATAACCCTCATAATTGTTGGATGGCTAATACAAGCTATCTAAAATCTTTTTGGCTGTTTCTTTTTGTGCATCCGTAGCTTTACCTTCAATAACTTCTTTTACCAAACGTTTAGCACCATCATATTCTCCTACTTCTAAATACTGCTCCGCTAAATCCAAAGTCAATTGCGAGCTGTCAATATCTTTTACACCATCAAACGTTGGCATATCATTAGTAATATCAACAGCACTATCTTCAAGATCTACCGGAGATTCTGACGCATCGGAAGTTATTTCGTCTTCAATATCTTCTGAATCAAGCTCGTCTAATTCTGATGAGGTATCAAAGTCAGTTGAATCAATTTGTTCTGCTTGAGGATCTAAAGTAGTATCGTCTACACTTGTTTTGGCGTCAGTGCTCTCTAACTTTATATCATCGGCATCATAGCTAGCTGTCTTAGAATGATCTAATTCAAGGGTTTCTGATTCAAGGCTATCAAATTCTATATCATTATCGTCAGGCTTACTTATATCTTCTAACTTTGCCGTATTCTCTGTAACCGATTTTAGTAAATCTGTTTCTTTTAAGTCTGTTTCATCTACAATTATATCGTTGGTGTCTGAGCTATCAGATGTCTGCGAAACAGCGTACTGCGTATCAGTCGCATCGAGCGTCTCAGAATCGTCATCCCAATTAAACTCTAAGTTTTCAAGATCTGTATTACCTATATCTTGTTCTATAGGGCCCTCTAAAGTAGTCTCTTCTATACTTTTCTCGAGTTCCGCTAAATCAAACTCAGCCGCATCTTCACTTGATAAATTTTGTTCATCGTTTTGATCTTGATCTTGATGCTGATAGTTATTGCGCGCTTGATCTGAGTCATTGGTATGTATCTGCCAATCAATATCATCATCACTACTTTGAAGAGAAGGGTCAGTGTTTGCGATAGGCTGCTTAGTATGAACGTTGTCAGTAAAATTAGCAGTATCAGCTATATCATCATGTTTCTCATTTAAGGAAGATGATAAGTTATCTGTACTATCTCTATCTATACTATCTGTACTATCTATATAAGTACTATCTATGCTATCTGCACTTTCAATATTAGTTGAATCAGCATGTGTGTAGTGAATAGAAGGCGTAGAAGGTATATCGGAGTAGTGGGAGGTTAAAGAATTTGGTGAAGACAGTCGATTCTCTTCATCCATCATATCCTTTATTTGATTGGCTTCTTTTACTATTTCAGGATTTGAATGGACAATCAAACGTTTGTACAGCGTATTAAATTCATGCGGTTTTTTAACCAGCGCATATACTTTTAATAATTTAAGCGTAATGGCGTCATTATCAGGTTGTTTACGTGCCCCTATTTTTAATTCAAGAATGGCATCATCATAGCGCTGCTGCTCAATCATCTCTTGAGCACTATCCAGATAATTGATTTCTTGTTTGGGTGGGCGCGTGGGTGCAGAAGGCGAGAGAAGTAAGTCTTCATCTTTACGTATTGATCGGTTATTTCGCAGCATTATGAATACTAATAGTGCAAGTAGAGCAATCAAAACAATAAAAGTTATAACTCTTATAGACATATGTAATCCCTCGTCTCATATAATGGTAACGATTATATAAGGTTACTATAGCAGACGATTTGAAAGTTTTTTGAATGAAGCGTCAATTTATATAGCGTTTAAAACTAATGACAGTGTTTAGAACTAATTTAGTACGATTCAGATCGAATACATGACCCTATGCAAACTATAATACATTAACATAATCTTATAAATGGTTATAGATTAGCAAAGATACGTAATTTTTGCAGTATCTAGACTAGCACTAGTCAATCTATTCGGTATCAGTCTATTTAATATCAATCATTTATGGATCAATCTATTAGGTATAAAGCCATAATTCGATTGTGACTGATTGTAACTAGAAATGATAGATTGGACTAGACAGTGAGGCTTCTAAAGCCATGGACGTAGGTAATTGAGTTATTTCAGTGATATTTTTGTTTGAGCTTATGAGCACCTCATCTTGGTCACTGGTTATAGCAGAATCATCGTTCACAGAATTCAAAATGGCTTCAATACTATTAGGCTGTCGCACGGTTATTATCGATGTGTCTTCCTCAATAGGATAATCGTCCTCTAAATTTAAAACAGTGCGCTTTTCAGTTACGACAAGTATTGGTTCTGATTCAAACCGTGGCGCCGCTATCTCTACATCCGAGTTTAAATTTTCTAAATTTGAAGAAGGCTCATATAAATCTTGCAGCGCTGAATTGGCAACCTTAACTTGTGCTAAGGGATCAATTGTAGATAAACTTAGCGAATCAGAAGAAGCAAAATAGTCATCACCATTTACTGACTTATTGACTGCTAATAATACATCATCGTTATTATCTAAAACATCATTAAGCGGTGGGGTTACATCTATATCTTCTGTAATATTAAATAAAGGTGGAGGCGCTTTAGAGCGGACTATTAGCGGTTCAAACGATTGTGTATCCTGTCCATTATTTACCTCTTCATTATCTACTATGACCGATTCAATGCTTGCCATTAGCACGGGGCTTGAAGAATGGGTATACTCATCAAATTGAATACTATCATCAAATAATGAAGGCGGCTTTTGAGCTGATATAGCTAAGGGTTGATACCCGCTTGCTGATAGATTGTCATGAGCTATGTTAACAACTGAGTTATTTTCAAAAGGACTATGACTACTTTCATCAGCTTTAGAAAACGCAATATTATGGGTTGACACGCTTATTGGCATGACAACATTTACCAGATCGCTTTTCGTAGCATTGTTGGAAGCGTTGTTCGAAGCGTTGTTCGAAGCGTTGCTAATAATGTTGTTAATACTAGCGCTTTGATGGTGCTGATTAGAGTCTGAATCAGCACTAAAAGAGTGGTTGTCGATAGGCGCCGTGTTATTTACTTGTAGAGCTACATCATTTGAAATTTCTGAGTGTTCGGCGCGCTCAGAAGGCTTTGGATGTTTTATAGGATGTGAACGTACTAAAACATTAGCAGCTAAAATTGTATCAGCTGAACTTGTCTTACGGTTCGGCGTAGACGTTCTAATTTTTAATGGACGCACTTCAACAGATCTGCTCACCATAACTGGCAGACTTAAAAAGCCTGAGGTTATCTTATCAGTTGATGACTGATTAAATAATGAGGGCGGCTTAACATGCTTAGACACAGTAAGCGGCTTAAAGTCGTCCGCCTGAATAAGGTTGTCAGTTTGATAGGTGCTGTAAGACGGTGAGTTAAATAAAGGGGAGCGAACTTGTACCGGCTGAGACGCTTTAGATTTAGGTCGACTTGTTTTAATAGAGCTAGTTTTAAAGGTGCTAGTTTTATTATGACTAGATTTAACGTGCGTAGACTTAGACGGATTAAAAGCCTTTAATGAAGAGGCGTTAAATATCGGCGTGCTAATGTCAGCAAAAGTTTTTACTGGACGGTTTGTATTATCTAGCGGCAGTAGTAATGTTTTTGGAACAGATTTGGTAAGCCCTTTATTATTTACAATGAGCACAACATCGGCAAAAGGCTCAGATATTGAGTCACTAGAAGTAAGAACCAACGCACCACTGCGCGCAGATTTTTGAACAAACTCAACTTTGATAGGGGTGTCATCATCGAGCCCCATTTGTTGATATATAGAGCTACTGGCAATACTGACTGAAAAGTCTTTTGGATTGATATCGCTGATATCAATGCTGGCTAGCAGCGGCTCATTTTGAGCAGAATGAATGTGAGTTTGCCCAATAGTCGCCGCATTGCTAGATTGCGCGACCAATAATATTGACATGCCTACAGAAGCAATTGCTAATTGTGTACGTAGCTTTGAGTGCCGTGCCATAACAATTCTTATCCCTGTAACATTTAACACCGCTTTTGTGCTCAATATCAGTCGACTATAATAGTCGTTACAGATAATTGGACAATTAATTGACTCGTATTTATTTAGATTATGAGAACTGTTCTTATTATATTTCTAAATAAAAATTGAACCATAAAATGTATCTAGTTTGTAAAAGTGCTACTGCTTTTATACCAAAGTACACGCTGGATTGCTACTAAATTTTTAAAAAACTTATCCAGTTTTTAAAATTTTTTGTCAAGAATGTAAAAATCAGCCCAGATATGAGTATGGATAAAATAATAAAGGGATAAGTGAGTAGGTGGCTAGGGGAATAACATTCTGTTTAAATCTTGGTAGTGGTATAATGATAAGTCTATTTATTAATAAGATATTCTGAGTTAACTCTATGCAATTCACTTTACACAAAACTGCGACGGGTGAATCACGCGCACGTCGAGGTACTGTTTCTGTAGCTCATGGCGAAATTAGAACCCCAGCATTCATGCCCGTAGGCACTTATGGCACTGTCAAAGGTATGCTACCACGAGATATCGAAGCTATTGGAGCCGATATTATTTTGGGCAATACTTTTCATTTATGGTTACGTCCAGGTACGCAAATCATTGACAAATTTGGCGGTCTGCATCAGTTTATGAATTGGAATAAGCCTATTTTAACTGATTCTGGTGGATTCCAAGTATTTAGCCTTGGCGCCATGCGTAAGATTACCGAAGAAGGTGTCGCGTTCAAATCACCAATTGATGGCGCTAAAGTTTTTTTATCACCCGAAAAGTCTATGCAAATCCAGTATTCGTTAAACTCTGATATCGTCATGCAGTTCGATGAATGTACCCCTTATCCAGCTACCTTTAGTGAGGCACAAAAATCTCTGGAGCTATCCTTACGTTGGGGTCAGCGCTGTGTGGATGAACACAAAAAGCTTAGCAACACCAATGCTTTATTTGGTATTGTCCAAGGTAGTATGTACCAAGACTTACGCCGTCAATCAATGGAGGGCTTGCTAGATATAGGTTTTGATGGGTATGCTATTGGCGGATTATCAGTCGGTGAACCAAAAGATGAGATGATTGAAGTTTTGGATTATATGCCAGAGCTGATGCCAGCAGATAAACCTCGCTACTTAATGGGTGTGGGCAAGCCTGAAGATATTTTAGAAGCCGTGCGCCGCGGTGTAGATATGTTTGACTGTGTGATGCCGACGCGTAATGCACGGAATGGTCATTACTTTGTAACGGGTAATGAAGACAACCAAGGTATCGTTCGTATCCGCAACAGTCAATACCGCGAAGATCAGGGTCCACTTGACCCAGAATGCGATTGCTACTGCTGTGAAAACTTTAGCCGCGCTTATTTGTATCATCTTAATAAGTGTAAAGAAATGCTGGGTGCTCAATTGGCTACCATCCACAATCTTCGCTATTATCAGCGGTTAATGCAGGGTATTCGCGATGCGATTGATGAAGATAGATTTGATGACTTCGTAGCAGACTTTTATCACAAACGAGGTCAGGATGTACCACCCCTTGAGCTTAAATAGTCAAACCTCAGTAAATACCAAGAAGGCAGAGCCAAGAGCTCTGTCTTCTTTACTTCGGACATAAAAACAGACGTAAAGAACTAATTACTTATTAAAGTAACCCGACCAATTTTTCTAAATACCTAGCGTCCACCTCATCGAAAGTTGCTAATTGATCAGAATCTATATCGAGTACAGCAATGACCTCATTTGAGGTGTCTTTAATAGGGATTACAATTTCAGACTGAGATAGTGGGGAGCAAGCAATATGATTGGGATGGGTATTGACATCAGAGACGATCTGGGTTGATTTTGATGCCCAAACTTCCCCGCAAACGCCTTTACCATTATTAATACGCGTACATGCTAAAGGTCCTTGAAATGGACCAAGGATTAGCTGATCAGAGGTTTTATCAACCCGATAAAAACCAATCCAAAACCATCCGAATGTCTCTTTTAGCAATGCTGTCAGATTGGCCATATTAGCAATTAAATCACTTTCGCTGCTTAATATAGCTTCAGCTTGTTTAATTAATAGCTCGTATTTTTCAGCTTTATTTGCTGAAGAATTAATAGGGATAATGGTATGCATATCTCTCTCTTATTTAACACTTTGCCCTATAATTGGGACAAATAACACCTCTTACAAGCCCTGCTTTTTAAGCCAGTTATGATTACGCTCTAATAGCATAGCATCCCCATAACTAAAGAAACGATATTTTTGCTCAATAGCGTGTTGGTAGGCTTGCTCAATATTTTTTTTACCAGCAAAAGCAGAGACGAGCATTAATAGGGTAGACTTAGGTAAGTGAAAGTTGGTCAGTAAGGTATCAATCACGCCAAATTTGAAGCCTGGATAAATAAAGATATCCGTATCTCCTACCCAAGACGAGATATTTCCGTTTTCATCAGCGGTTTTTTGATAAGCGGTTTCCAAGACGCGAGTGACTGTCGTACCGATAGCGATGACCTTATTGCCATTTTTATGGGTTTGGTTAATTAAGTCAGCCGTATTCTGCGGCAGATTGGCATATTCACTGTGCATGGTATGATTAAGTAAGTTGTCAGTCTTAACAGGAGCAAAAGTACCTGCGCCGACATGCAAAGTCACATAAGCAGTATTAATACCTTTAGTCGCAAGCTTATCAAAGACTTTATCATCAAAATGTAAGCTAGCGGTCGGGGCTGCGACACTAGCCAGCTTAGCTGGGTCATGAAACACAGTTTGGTAGCGTACGTTATCAGTTTCATCCGCATGACGCTCAAAGTAGGGCGGAATAGGCAGTTCACCATACTGTTCTAAGTCAGGAAGTATTGGGTTTTTAAAACTTAAAATAAATAGATTCTTATGACGGCCTATCATCTGGCATTCGATATCGCCATTTGCTAAAAGTAAAGTCTGACCAAGTTTAGGGGCCTTGCTGGCACGTACATGACACAGTGCCACATTGATATGGTTTTGTCCCGCTGCATCTTTAGCAAACTGCTCTTCAGCGGTTAAACGTTCAACCAAAACCTCGACTTTACCGCCCGTATCTTTTTGACCAAATAGACGCGCTTTCATTACTTTGGTATCATTAAAAACGATAAGATCGCCGGCATTTAGTAACTCAGGCAATTGGGCAAACTGTTTGTCTTGAATCTCAAACTGACTGGTTTGTTGTGCTGGAACATACATGAGCCGAGATGCACTACGCTGATCTAAAGGATAGCGAGCGATGTAATCATCTGGCAGATCATAATCATAATCTTCCACACTTAAATAGTGACCGGTAATATTATCGTCATTACGGGCGTTATTTGGTTCTACAGGGTCAGAGGTATGGTTTGATTGGCTCATAAGTAACTATAACTGTGTTATTGAAAGGATAGAATAGGATAGGTGCAAAATATTGCTTGCTTAAAGTGGATAACAGTTTAACAGAAATAAATTATTTTACCTGAACTACAGGCCAAACAAATCTGGCTGAGTGTTAATAGAATCAGGGGTAGTTAGGTTTGAATAAGTGACACCTACTAAACGAATCGGTAAGTGACGGGGCACATCATCAAGCAGTTTTCGTAACCAATAATGAGCTGATTCAGCGGTTGGAAAGGGCGTATGTAAAGTGTGAGAGCGAGTTATTTGATGAAAATCAGAATATTTGATCTTCAATGTAATGGTGTGACCTAAACGTTCTTTGGCAACAAGGTCAGAAAAAGCATCAGCATTCTGCTCAAAAATTTGCACCAGTAAACTTTCGGTATCACTAATATTATCGCGAAAGGTGGTCTCACTACCTACTGATTTGTGCTTACGTTCTGCCTTTACCGGACGAGTGTCGTTGCCATGTGCGATTTCCGAATAGAAGCGACCACGTTTACCAAATTCTTGCACGAGCGCCTCAACGGGCTGAGCTTTTAAGTCTGCTCCTGTATAAATCCCCATTTCGTGCAAACGTCTAGCAGTGGCTTTACCGATACCGTGAAAACGCTCGATGGGCAAACTGGCAATAAAGTCATTTGCTTGCTTAGGCGTAATGACTGCAATACCGTTAGGTTTATTAATATCAGAGGCTATCTTTGCCAACATCTTACTAAACGAGACCCCTGCTGAGGCTCTAAGATGCGTCTCATTATATATCTGTTCACGCAGCCAGTTAGCCATTAAAGTTGCTGATCCATGATGCTCTTGTATACCTGTGACATCTAGATAAGCCTCATCTAGTGACAAAGGCTCTACTAGATCGGTTAGGCTTAACATAATTGCTCGAATCTGCTGACTGACTTGTCGATAAACATCAAATCGAGGACGTACGAATAACGCTTCAGGACAGCGTTTTTTCGCTTCATAACATGACATGGCAGAGCGGACGCCAAACTTGCGTATTTCATAACTGGCAGCAGCGACTACGCCGCGTCCATTAGGATCTCCACCTACTACTAAGGGTTTACCACGCAGCTCAGGAAAATCACGCTGTTCGACACTGGCATAAAATGCATCCATATCTAGATGGATTATTTTGCGCTGAGGCGGTTTAGATGCTTTAGATTCATCTGGTGGGATATGATTATTCATTAATTAGGAATAAAATTAGGAGTAGGTTTGATAATGTAAAAAGTTTATTACTCAATAGGCTCATTATAACAGGCATAGAAAAAAGAGGTATTAATTAAATGCCCACTAATATCAATGCCCTCTAACATACGATTAGAAGGCATTGATAGCTAACTTTGTTAGATGAATAACATTAATAACCGTTTCAAATGGTTGCACTAAATTTGAAACTAAATAAAGGCTAGATTAATCACGTTTTGTTTTGATAACTTTTCCAGTAGTGGTATCTACATAAACCTTGTATTTCTGCCCAGAATTAATAACCTTCACTTCAAAAACAGGTTGACCGTTTTCTGTATCGAATTCAGCTTCAGTTACTTGTCCAGATACGCTACGATTCGCTATTTGCATAGCTTGAGTCAGTGATATTTTTGCATTTATTAGGGCATCATACTTTCGAATGTCATTATTACTTAAATTATCACTTGAAGATTTAAGTATTCTGCCAGTATTTGAATCAATTTCAAATTCATATTCCATAGTATCAGAAATTATTTCAACTTCGTATTCTGAATCATCGTAATCAAAATCTACGCTTTTGACGACACCTTGCGCATTTCTTTTAGCTATATCAATAGCGTTAGAAACACTTATTTGGTTTTGAACGGCGGCATTATTGTTTGAAGCGTTAAGAGGGGCACTAAATGCCATGGTTGATGAGGTTGCAGCAAACGTTAAAACCGTTGAAGTCGCTATAATATTTAAGATTTTCATAAATATTCTCCTATATTAATATAGTTATAAAATTTTAGTTTAAACATTAATTAATAAATTAGATGTGGTTCAAATATTGATTATTAATTATATCTATTACTAATTAGATTGCTTACAAAGAATATTGTCTATCTAAGTTATAAATATTTAAAATTCTTATATTAATAATGATTTTTATTATGAATCATTATTTTTTATATTAAATAAAAATTTCGTTGATAATTGAATATTAATGTAAATTTATATTTATGAAGTAAGTTTATGTTTATAATAATTTTTTACAAAATATTATCTATAAAGGTACTCAAACTAAGGGGTTATAATATGAGTAATAAAGGCCTCATATTGATCCCAACACCAGCAGCAAATAACATGGCTGCCCACGTTGCAAGCTTATATTGGGGTCTTGAGTCATCAGGGCCCAAACGGATTTTTCCATACTTGGATAAAGCAATCCATATAACAAAACCAATAACGATGGTCATGGTCAGAACGTAGTACCATCCTAAATTGGTCGCAATCCAATCCACAACTAACTTCATAACAAAGCTTGCGTGTTGCGGCATAAACATCGCCCAGATTGAAAAAGCAATAATTATCATTGAGGAAATAATTAATACACCCCAATTTACTTTAGCTTTAGCTTGAGACGAAAACTCTTCGGCTCCTTTTTTTAAATCTTTACGCGAAATAGGTGGCTCGCTATCACTGTCCTTTTTTGGTCGAACAGAGCCGCCAAACTGACTACGCTCAAAGGGTTTTGTGAAAGTAGATTCAGTGCTCTGTGAGCTGGAAACATTCTCTACAGTCTTAGCATTTTTGCTATTTGTACTGTCCATATCATTGGGGCTATTTGCCATACTCATAATCCTTAATAACTATCCACAATATTGAGCAATAGTATTGATTATTGGTATCAGTTAGTATCAATTTATTGCAACAATAAAGTGGGTAAAGAAAAACTAAGACTTTAGGTCAAAAGTAATAATGAATAACTCTATATCTATCCTTTGCACTTCTAAAGCGATACTAAAACCTAAAAGCCGTAGGTTAATACCCACGGCTTTTGGATTTACGATATATGCTTTAGATAGAATATAGCTGTTTAAATAACAGTTAAGCTACAGTATTTGAATTATAAAGCTTAACCTGCAACCATAAAGCCACCAACTACTGCGACCACACCGCCGAGAGCACGGGTAACACGGTTGTCTGATTTTTGCATCGCTGAACCTAGCGCACGGCCGCCATAGGTAATTGCTAACGTAGCCGCTAAAAAGCCAATCATATACGTAGCAATATTAGCCCCTGCTGCCATTTCTGTTCCATGCGCATAACCATGAGCAATCATAAATAGTGCTACTAAAGTACCCCCAACGGCGGTAGGAAGTTTAGCTAGCGTTGCAATCAATACACCAGCGAGTAGTACTGACACAGCAATTCCCGTTTCAATACCAGCTAAATTTACACCCGCCCACGCTATTGCCGCACCTAATATCATACCGCCAGCCACAAACAATGGCGTACCACGCTTCATGGTAGTATTTTGACGCATACTCCAAAACCCGATAGCCGCCATAGCTAATAAGTGGTCAAGCCCCATAAATGGATGAGCTAAGCCGCTTAGAAAAGCACTTCCATGTAACAAGCCATCGTGACCGGGATGTGCCATCGCTACAGAGGCTGTAACCATAAGGCTTGCTGTAATCATTAACTTTGTTATATTTTTCATGCGCTGATTCCTTTTTGTGATGTTATTAACCCAAAAATCGTGGTTTTTTTGGCTGTTACTATTGGATGTTACTGGTGGCCGTTATTTTTTAGTTAATAAATTTGGCTATTTTTATAAAACACTGATAATACACGGCCAATTAAGCATTCGCAGCTAGTTTTTCAGGACGACGCTCAGGCAGCATGCCTTTATCTAAAATAAAGTTGATAATCTCTTCCACACCTACGCCGTCATAAAGATTGGCGAAAATAAAGGGTCGATCACCACGCATCTTTTTCGAATCACGCTCCATAACCTCAAGTGACGCATGAACCGATTCAGCAATATCGATTTTGTTTATAATGAGTAGATCAGATTTAGTAATACCAGGACCGCCTTTACGAGGGATTTTATCCCCAGCAGCGACATCAATGACATAGATGGTTAAGTCTGAAAGCTCGGGGCTAAACGTCGCCGCTAAATTATCTCCACCTGATTCAACTAACACTAATTCCAAACCTGGATGACGGGCTTGTAGGTCATCGATAGCGGCTAAATTCATGGACGCATCTTCTCGAATAGCCGTATGCGGACAGCCACCAGTCTCTACGCCAATAATACGATCAGACGGTAGGGCATCATGCTTTAATAAAAAGTCCGCATCTTCACGGGTGTAAATATCATTGGTAACGACTGCTAGATTGTAGTGGTCTTTTAATGCACTACATAATTGACGTAGTAAGGCAGTTTTTCCAGATCCAACAGGACCTCCAACGCCAACTCGTAAACAATGTGTCATATAGTTCTTCCTTATAAATTAATTTTAAATAACTTGTTTTTATTTTCAGCTGATAAGCCTCTTATAACGCTTATTAGCCTGTTAACTTCTAAATAGTCTAGAGTATTGGGTCTCATGCTGTGCACTACCTAAAGCAAGTCCTGGCAATATAGGCCCCAGTTCATTATCCTCCAGTGATAAAGCAGTATCTACAGCAACAACCAACTCCGATCTTAACTGCTCATTAATACGCTGTGCGGCGGTTTGACCAAGTGGCATGGCTTTACAAGCAACGGCTAACTGGTTCTCTAGCCATGCCCAGGCAAAGCCAATAAGAGCTAATCGAACAGGCACACCGCGCTTATGTGCTGTCCATGCAAATGCCGTAAGATAAGTCGTATCTTGCGGGAATTTTGCCTCACCGTCATCAATATTGGGCTGCAAGTCGAGACTATTAAGCAGCCTGACCAATGCCTGTCCAAGCCGGGTATCTTCATCACTAAGCTCAGCGCTTTCTCGATTAGCAAGGAGCCATTCGTTCCAATATGCTAATTGTTCGTTATCAGCCTCATACCATGCCTGCATCAGTCTAGCCAGTACCGGCAACTCACAGCGCGTCAGCCCATCCTCTAATACACCTGTGATCCAATAAGATAACTGATCTTCATTAGTCACCCACTCAAGCTCAAATGCGCTCTCTAAACCTTGAGACCAGGCGAATGCGCCTATCGGTAGTGCAGGGCTAACCAGTTGCATCAGTCCGAGCAAGCTCAAGTCAGTGATTGGTGTTGATTTAGAATCAATGCTCATGATGATGTCCATGACTGTGGCTACTATGTTCGTGTTCGTGATTATGACTATGTGCATAGCCATGACTTTGAACATGCTCACGCCCAGCGTGCGCATAAGCACCAGATTCTGGATCAAAAGGGGCATCGTGATGTACAACTTCTGCGCCTAACAGACGAGCCAACTCTTCTAGGACGTGGTCCGGAGGAAACCGTACCCAGTGGCGTCCATCGCTATCAGAACCAATAGCAAGTGACACATGACGATTACCCAGATGATAAGCCAGTCGAGCCAGCGGTAAGTTGCCTTCGATATAAGCCGTTGCTACCGGTTCAGCAGCAGCTAATACTTGGATAATCTCACCCGTTGACGCTTTTAATAAATCTTTATCACGTAATACAGGACCTCGATCCAAAAACAAACCAACCTCATGCTCATTATTGGTAGTGGCTTTTAGACGACCACGAATACGCAGCTCATAAGGTAGCGTTAGTGTGTCAAATATTTCAACACCATTATAACCCTTAGCGTCGTCAATCGTGGCATGCTCTATTCTTTCAACTAATTGCAGCATTTATACTTTCCTAAAGCATTTAAAACGGATAGTAGTATTTAAAACAAATGATAACGTTGTGCCAATGGCACTTCGGCTAATGGATCACAAGTCAATAGCTCTCCGTCAGCACGCACTTCATAGGTTTCTGGATCAACAGAGATGTCTGGACAGGCATCGTTTAGCTTCATGTCTTTTTTACGCTTGTCGCGTATGTCTTTACAGGCCACTAACTGGCTTTTAAGGCCCAGTTTTTCTTCAATACCTGTGTTCATCGCTGCTTGGCTAACGAAGGTCATGCGAGTGGCAGATACAGCACCGCCAAAGGCACCAAACATAGGACGGTAGTGAACAGGTTGCGGAGTTGAGATCGCTGCGTTTGGATCACCCATTGGCGCGCCAGCAATCATGCCACCTTTAAGAATAAGCGAAGGTTTTACCCCAAAAAATGCCGTTTTCCACAATACTAAATCAGCAAATTTACCCACTTCAACGGATCCAATCTCATGAGCAACCCCATGCGTAATCGCTGGGTTAATGGTATATTTGGCAATATAGCGTTTGACGCGGAAGTTATCTGTACCACGCTCTTTATCTTCAGGAAGAAGGCCTCGCTGAATACGCATCTTATGTGCTGTCTGCCATGTTCGGCATACGACTTCACCGATTCGTCCCATCGCTTGCGAGTCTGATGAAATCATAGAAATCGCGCCAAGGTCATGTAATATATCTTCAGCGGCAATGGTTTCACGTCGAATACGAGAATCGGCGAACGCCACATCTTCAGGAATATTAGGATCTAAGTGGTGACACTCCATCAGCATGTCTAAATGCTCATCAACCGTATTAATGGTATAAGGACGGGTGGGATTGGTTGACGACGGTAGAACGTTAGGTTCACCGCAAGCAATGATAATATCTGGGGCATGTCCACCGCCAGCGCCTTCGGTATGATACGAGTGTATACAGCGGTCTTTGAACGCCTCTAAAGTGTCTTGCACAAAGCCTGATTCATTTAAACTGTCAGCATGCAGCGCTACTTGAATATCGTATTTATCAGCAATATCTAAAGCGTTATTAATCGCGGCGGGCGTAGCTGCCCAATCTTCATGGACCTTCAAGCTCATAGCACCGGCTTTAACTTGTTCTTCTAGAGCTTCAGGGGAGCTACTACTGCCTTTACCAAGAAAGCCTATATTCATAGGAAGCTGATCTACTGCTTGCATCATTTTACCGATGTACCATGGCCCTGCGGTATTGGTTGTTGCTACTGACCCTGTCGCTGGACCTGTACCGCCACCAATCATGGTGGTCAGACCACTCATTAAGGCTTCTTCAAATTGCTGAGGACATATGAAGTGAACGTGAGTGTCAATTCCGCCTGCGGTTAAGATCTGTCCTTCACCGGCTATAATCTCAGTACCGGCGCCGATACACATATCAACATCTGGCTGCGTATCTGGGTTACCCGATTTACCGATGGCGGCGATACGTCCATCTTTAAGGCCCACATCCGCTTTAACAATACCCCACCAATCGATAATGATGGCATTGGTAATAACAGTATCCATCACGTCTTTAGCACAGAGCTGACTTTGACCCATACCATCACGGATAACCTTACCGCCACCAAACACTACCTCTTCACCATAGTGAGTATGATCTTTTTCAATCTCAATCCAAAGCTCAGTATCCCCTAGACGGACGCGATCTCCGGTGGTAGGACCATATAAATTTGCATACGCTTCGCGATCAATCTTCATTATTACTCTCCTTCGCGTCATTCTTATCTATGGCACCCATCACATCGCCTCTAAATCCATAAATACGGCGTAAACCACTATACGGCAATAGCTCTACTTCACGTTTCTGACCTGGCTCAAAACGGATAGCCGTCCCAGCAGGAATGGCCAAACGATTGCCATACGCTTTTTCACGATCAAAGCTTAGTGCACTGTTAACTTCAGCAAAATGATAATGTGAACCCACTTGGATGGGTCTGTCACCTTTATTAGCCACTTCTAAGGTGAAACTTTCGCGGCCTGAGCATAGCTCAATATCTTCGTCTTTAAATTTATATTCTCCGGGTATCATGGTCGCTCTCCTTAAACAATAGGGTGATGAATGGTCACCAGTTTGGTACCGTCTGGGAAAGTCGCTTCAATTTGCACACTTTCAATCATCTCGGGTACGCCTTCCATGACATCGTCACGCGTCAAAATCTCACGACCTGAGCCCATTAGTTCTGCAACGGTTCTACCTTCTCGAGCCCCTTCCATAACAGAGCAGCTTATATAAGCAATGGCTTCTGGGTAGTTAAGTTTTAATCCTTTTTCCTTGCGGCGTTCAGCGAGCAAACCCGCAGTAAAAAGCATGAGTTTGTCTTTATCTCTTGGGGTTAATTCCATGTGTGACTCCCGTGTTATTGTTATTAAAGATTGTTTTAAAAATGACTGTTTAAGATAGTGGTAAGGGTAAACAACTAAGTTAGCATGATGTTAGCGTAAGCTAAGCTTTAGCAGTTTGCTAGGTTAACCAAATCCGAGGGGTGGTAGCTTCTTTATCAATGAGCAAAGGACGTAAGATATTTCTCGCATTTTGAAATAATTCCCAAGCCTCATTGCGCTCCATGCCAAGATAACGCAGAAGTAGAACGCCACGTCGATAGGTTACTGCCCAGTGTTTACTGGCAGTTAATTGACTACGTAACTCGCTAATCGCTAAGTCTGGATCGTTTAAGCCAACCGTCCACAATGTCGCATGAACAGTCGCACCCCCTTGCCCCCACATACCTTTATATCTAGGATGGGTAGGATCTATAGACTGACGCTCTAACCATAAGGGGCGCCCGTTTTGAGTTAATTTAAAATGCTGTTCGATTTTCCCACTGGCATAAGGTAAATCACTGGCAGGTCGACCTAGCCCTATTATCTCCCAGCCCAAACATTTAGCGGTTTCCTCTAGATCAATAACGACGGTTTGCTTACCAATTGTTCCATCAAAGGCTAAAGTTTCTTGAGGTAGCCATTCGAGCATTGCCCCTTTAGCGACTTTTAGATGAGTATGCTGTGCCCACGCCACCCCGTTACTGTCGGCTTTGTATAACTTATTTGCAGCAGGTGTGGTCAGCAGGGTTTGAGCGTTTTTGGATACAGTGACGTCAATTGTTAGTGAGTCACCACTAGCGATACCGCCTGGGGGATGGAGTAAATATACATGACAACACCCATCTCGACCTTCTGGATAAAAAGCTCTTTGAACACGAAGGGGTCCGTAATGACGTGATACGTTCATACGGGTGATTGAGGTGTCATCTTGTGAGTAGGCTGCAAAGCCTAAGGTTAAAGAGGCAGGCCAGTGTCGTGATGAATCAAAATGATGACCATAGTCGATTTTAGTTTTAGAGGAGGGTGGTTCTACAGTTAATACGGTCATGTAAAGATCCATTTTGAGCGCAAATACAATTTTGCTAGTAGTGTTTTAGTTGTCACACTTTTCTTATAATTTAATTGGTCTAATTTTTTAAGGTAGTGCAAAATCTAAAAGCTAATGCCAAGTTCAAAGGCAGTGCCATATTAATATTAACTTTAAATGGTGTCCCGTAGTACAAACATCCTATAGCTATAAACTGAGAAAAGATGTCTTATAGTTTAAATAAAATTTTTATAAACATGCCATTTTATTAAGCAATTAACCGTCTTTAGACTGATTTTCAATAAGTGCTTTAGTTTCTAGGACTTTCATCTTAATGTTGTCTATGTCATTTAATAAATCGTCCAGTTTATCGAGAATATCATCACTATTGACATCTTTCTTCGATACGATATCTGGATCGGATTTTTCGTTCTTATCTTCAGCAGATTTGCGCCACTTGTCCAATGTCCCTGTATTGATATTATGATACATTGCCAAAGCTTTTTTGGTCATGGTCAAATTATGACCTTCGGATAACAACTTATAAAGTTGGTTTAATATTAAATTTTTATGTTTTGCTTCATAGATATGTTTGCCTGACTCAGAAACCTGTTCAGGTTTAAATTTCTCTAAGCCTTCTAACATCTCTTCATTGGTTTTAGTTGAGGCTTTAGGATTTATGTTTTTGACCTCAGACTTTATGTCTGCCTCCTGAGGATCCGTAGCTATAGGGAAAGCTTTGCCTGTATTTATTGTTTTAGTCATGACTCTTATCCTGTGAAAGAAAAAGTATTTATTGTTCGATGTTATCTGCAAAAAATAAGCCCGTCAACTCACATTTACATATCAACTTGTATCCATAATTACTTAATAAATTTAATCCATAATTAATATGTTAATTTTATTAAATTAAGAATAAAGTCATGGTTTCGTTCTAGGGATTTTAAAATACTATAAAAAAATGTGGTGAAGGGGTGCATTTTTTAAATACAAAAACAAAAAAACCCTTACAGAATCTCTGTAAGGGTTTGCTATATCAATAAAAGATATATTGGTACCAGTGGTCGGACTCGAACCGACACGCTTTATAGGCAACGGATTTTGAATCCGTCGTGTCTACCAATTCCACCACACTGGCATGTAGGGTTAGTAACTTTAATATGTGTTAGATAGGGGGCGTATTATAGCAACTTATCACGTCTGGTCAAGCGGTTTATTAGGGATAGATTTGTCTATCATACTCTATCAAAACTTAATGAGCTAAACCCCCCTTAAAGATGTCATACAGTAATTAACCGACGAAGGCGCGCTCAACCACATAATCTGCTGGAACGCCCATACGCGGTGATACCTCTAGTCCAGCCTCATCTAATATAGCAGAAACATCTGCGTTAAATGGCATGCTGCCACAAATCATCACACGGTCATCTTCTTTATTGATTGGCGGTAAACCAATGTCTTCATAAAGTTTACCAGATTTCATTAAGTCTGTGATACGTCCTGTATTACGGAAGTCTTCTCGCGTGACAGTAGGATAGTAAATAAACTTCTCACGATACCATTCGCCAAATAATTCGTCATTGGGTAAAGTATCTTCAAACATTTCACGATACGCCAAGTCTTCTACGCGGCGCACCCCATGACATAAGATGATTTTATCAAACTTTTCATAAACTTCTGGATCACGGGCCAAGGACAAAAATGGCGCGAGCCCTGTACCCGTTGATAGCATATACAAATGTTTTCCAGGCAATAAGTCATCAAGAACCAAGGTGCCCGTAGGTTTTTTACTAATTAATAATTCATCGCCAACTTTAATATGTTGTAAGCGTGAGGTAAGAGGACCGTCTTGAACTTTAATAGAGAAGAACTCCATATGGTCTTCGTAATTAGGACTTGCGATAGAATAGGCTCGGCATAATGGGCGACCATCTACCATAATTCCAATCATAGCAAATTCACCATTGCGAAATCTCAGACCGGCATGGCGCGTGGTTTTGATCGTAAATAATGAATCGTTCCAGTGGTGTACATAAGTGACGGTTTCAGTTAGAAACTTTGACATAAAGGCCTCAATTAATAATGATGGCAAATCGGTTGATAATAAATCGATCAATAATGTTATAAATTATTTTAAACGGGTTCTTTGCACTCAACTTTGATTAAACACACAAAGTAATAAGAAACACCAAAACCATTAGCAAGCAGTTAAAATAAAGTAGTGATGAAAACCTAGTTGCGTATTATATAAAGTATTGGCTATTTAGATAAGGCTTGTACTTAGTACATAATTTCAAGACGCATATGATAACAAATAATTACTTGTCATAATGGCTATAAATTTAAATTAGGTCAAATATCTCATTATAAAATGGAATAAGAGTTATTAAAATAATTATAAGCGAGCGTTATTATATCATTTTATTAAGTATTACTTAATTAGACAACATAGTTCAATGCCTAAATTGGGTGAGACTAAGATAAACTTTTTAATGCTTTTATTATGCGTTGTCTTAATAAGATATTGTTATTAAAAAATAGCTATCAAGTTAATTTAAGTCATTCATTATGATTGCAATACCTTTACACTCTATTATAAATTTTACCAACACCAAATTCGTGATGACGCCTAACTATGACAAACTCTGTTAAACATGATCAAACCTCTGCGCCTCTCATTTCTGTACCGATAATTGGATATCATCGATCGCCATTAACACAAAAGTTTGGTATTCCCCGTCAGCCGAATTTAGTGGCGATAAATAGTGTAATAGAGTTCATTTCCCCTTATGATACGCTAGAAGCCTTTGAGGGTATTGCAGATTTTAGCCATCTTTGGATTACGTGGTACGCGCATCAAAATAACAATCAGCAGACAGTAAATAATCAACAGTCCAGCTCTACATACAATCATCCCTCTACACATAATGAAGCGCCTTTTAAACCCAAAGTTCGGCCACCTAGACTGGGCGGAAATGATAAACGGGGAGTATTTGCCACGCGAAGTACTTACAGACCTTCTAAACAAGGGCTGTCGGTGGTTAAGTTTCTAAAAATTGAGCGTGTTGATAATACGCTAAGACTTCATATCAGAGGTGCAGATATGGTAGATGGCACGCCCATTATCGATATCAAACCATATCTTCCTTATAGCGATAAATTAGAGGCGTCCTCTAGTACTTTTGCGCCCGAAAAACCTAATAATAAAAAAGTTGTTTTATCTGAAATTGCTAATAATCAGTTTCAATCATTCATTAATAGTGGGGCATGTGATTCTACGTCTAATAGTTTTAAGGCTAAAGACTCTACGCTTGATAATTCTAAAAGCAGTCAAGAATTAGACATCCTTACCAAAGAGGACAAAGTGCTTATCATGCAAATTATCGCGCAAGATCCAAGACCCGCTTATCGACGCTCCGATACTAATCGTCAGTATTATATACGTTACAAAAACTATGATATCGGCTTTAGAATGAGCGCTACAGATGACAATGAAGCTTCTCAAGACAATGGAAATTCCCAAAATGTTCTGCTTATTGAATTCGTTATAAAGATTTCATAGTTGGAAAGTTAAGTAGTTGGAAAGTTAAGTAGTTGGAAAGTTAAGTAGTTGGAAAGTTCAGCAGATAGAACAATAAATTGATAATAGTTAAGTAGCTAGCTTTAGAGATTTTTAATGCCCTATCATCCAAGTGCTTGAAATATAGCCAACTTAATATATAGCCAACTTGAAATATAAGCAATGAGTAGCAATTAATAAAGAATATTTGAATAAAATACATTATTAATTGTTTTTGCTAAAACTAAATAGAGACATCCCTATGTTTACAGACAGTCATTGTCACCTTAATCGATTGGATTTAACACACTATAATGGCGAGTTATCAGGTGCGATAAACGCTATGAAACAAGCCAATGTCAGTAGAGCAATGGCCATCATGTGCGACTTTGCTGAATATGATGAGATTTATGACATTGTTACTGAGTTTTCTGATGAAGAGTTAACACTAGGCATGAGTGTGGGCATTCATCCTTGTGAGGATATTGAAGTTTTAAAATCCGCTTCGGTAGAACGTTTGGTTGACACAGCGAGTGCAGATCATGTATGGGCTATTGGTGAGACGGGTTTGGACTATTATTGGAGCGATGAAAATAAACAAGAGCAGCAAGCAAGCCTAGCGCGCCATATATATGCCAGTCAAACTTTAAAAAAACCCTTAATAGTACATACGCGTGAAGCGAAGCACGATACCATAGATATCTTAAAGTCAGAAAAAGCAAACCACGGCATCATTCATTGCTTTACCGAAGATTGGGATACCGCAAAAAAAGCGCTAGATTTAGGCTTTTATATCTCGTTTTCAGGCATTGTTAGTTTTAAAAATGCTCAGAGTTTACGTGACATTGCACTAAAAGCACCCAAAGATAGACTGTTAATTGAAACAGACAGCCCTTATCTTGCGCCAGTTCCCAAACGTGGTAAATCAAATGAGCCTGCTTATGTTCCCTATGTTGCAGAGTGTATTGCAGATTTATTTAATACCTCGCGTGAACAGATTGGAGAATTAACTGCAAAAAACTTCGATGATTTACTGGCGCAAGTACAATAAAATCGGTATCCTATGAAAGGTTATGACCAATCAGTCATAGCATTTTTTATATAGGCCTTGTGGTTTAGGGGCTTACCCGTTTATTCAATATCGTATTTGGTATGTCAGGTTAGGAGTTTGCATGAGCAGGCAGCAGCAATTCAAGAACCGTGAAGAGAAGATTTTAGCCACAGCTGAACAGCTCTTACTTGAGTCAGGTAGTGGTGATATTACTTTGGATAGCCTTGCAGATCTGTTAGATCTTGCAAAAGGGACGTTATACAAGCATTTTTCAAGTAAAGATGAGCTTTATCTGCGTATCATTATTCGATATGAAGAGCAGTTATTTAGTATTAATAAAATCGATGATTGTCCTGCTGCTGGCGTGTCACGCATGATTTTACAACAATTATTCAGTCCGCAAAAGGCGTTATTATTTAACCAGATTGAAGAGCGGTTGGCCGCGTCAGCTCATGGATTGAACCGCATGTTTAGTGAATTGTATGAAATCAGACGCGCCCGTATGAAACGTCTGATAGACATTACTAGCACGTATTTAAATCAAGAAAATAGCGGACTAAGTACGCGAGATTATCTATCAACTATCTGGTCGATAGGGCAGGGCGGTGCTAGTCTTCTTAACTCAAGCTTTTATCAGCGCTATTTAGGGCGTAGGGATACCTTACGTATGGCACTGGTTCAGCAGATGTTGGATTTGCCAAAGCAGTACCCGAGCGATAATAAATTTGATGATGATATGGTGGATTTGGTCAGCCAAATTGATTCAGAAATCGAGGCTTATTCTAAGGCTCAAAGCTCTTAAAGATTTTGAATAACGGTGCATGGGTTAGTTATTATTGTCATATTAAAAGTTTATAATAAAAATCTGTTCGTTCTATCAATTCTATCCAAAATATACCACAGTAGTTCGTTGCTTTTAGACTCGTTACCGAACGCTTGTGGTGATTGTTTTTACAGTGACGTCTTAAGCCCAGATGTCTAATGTCTTAACGTCTAAAGCCTTGACATCAAAAGTCATGCTAAGCTAGCTACCATGAGCCATACCCACGATATCCGTCTTTCAATGCCAAATGTTAAAGCGATACAATCAGGGTTTACCTTGATCGAAATCATGGTAGTCATTGTTATATTAACCATTTTTGCTGGTATGATTACCGTATCAGTCGGAAGTACCGAGTCGCGTAAAAACCGTGCTTTTTATGAGCATATGATTGATAGCTTAAGCTATGTCAGGCTATTATCGGCAGAGCGTATGCAGCCAATGGGTCTGGTATTGCAATCGGACAATAAAGGGCAAGTAAATCCCGTCATAATGGCATTAAATAACCCTTATGCACATATTGAGAATCAAGCTTTAGCGTCTGTTAATCGTGCAAAAAACAGTATGGAGTTGTCGGGAATGCAATCTAACACGCAAGCGGCATTACCTAACTGGCGCATTGAAGACGCTGTTACGTTACCATCACTGCCCGCCAATGTTGAAATTATCATAATTCCTCTTGATGCACCAATCTCTGGTGCATCATCATCTTTTAACCGATCTTCAAGTCAACTTACTTCTACTCAGCAATTACAGCCTTGGTTTGTCGGGACGGAAGTTCCCCAAGTATTATGGTTTGGCACGGGGGAGGCTGCAACTGCACGTATCGAAATCAGACACAACAAACGGCTGGTAGGTGACGCTATTACGTTACTTCCAGATGGCAGAGTGACTGTGGGAGAATAAGTGATGTTTAATGACAACAATAAAGATAATAATCAATTATTAAAACGCCTAAAGTTTCTTAATGTTTATAAAGATGGAGAGGATAGGCGTACGCAAAATGGATCTAAACCACTAAGATTGCCACGTAATGAATATGGATTCACCTTAATTGAAGTGGTTGTAGCCCTTGCGATACTAGCAACCGTAGCCATGGTAGCTAGTCAAGCAAGCGGTACATATTTGCGTTCGGTAACCAATCTTAAAACACGCACATTAGCTGTCTTTGTCGCGCAAAATACAGCAGCTACTTTAGTTATCAATTCTCAGAACTCTCAAAACTCCCTAAATTCTCAAGATACCCTATGGCCGCAAACTGCCCAAATTAATCAAGTCTCTGAGCAGGGTCGAACTTGGGAAGTTTTAGTTATTCCTCAGACTACCAACGAGACTATAGACACCTCCAATACTATGATTAATAGCTTGTCCGATAGTATCCAGCCAGTCCTCATACAAGTTGCTCCTGTCAATGATGCAGGTCAAGCCGAGCATACTATCGTAGATATTAATAAGTTGTTAGGAACATCGGTTTCAAGAACATCGATATTAGAAACAGCGTCTACGACGATGACCACAGTTAACTTGCAAGGTGTAGCATCAGGATTAGCACACTATGACAATTAGTGCATTATATATCAATACAAGGTTATGGTCTCAAAGATTGCCTTGTGTTAAGCAACCTCAAAGTGGGTTTACCCTGCTTGAGCTTATGGTTGCGATGGCGATTTTTGCAGTGATGGCAGTCGCAGGGTGGCAAATTTTTGATAGTATCAGTCGTAGTAAAGAGCGCGCTGAGATCCAGTTTGATACCTTGAGTGAATTACAATACGCTTATGGTCAATTGCAAAGGGACATGATGCAAGCCGCCGCTTATGAGCAACCGGGCAGACAAAACTTAGCTCAAAGCGATGCTAATGAAACAAATGAGAGAGGTAACCCTGTTCAATTTGGTCAAGATGTTAATATAAACGATGCTAATCAGCCACAAGCACAATCTATATACACCAGTGTCAGCGCATTTAAACTTGCGAACAATCAATTAAGCTTTATTCGTTATTCAGACCCAGACCCTCGTTATGCGCAGCCCACAACCCTTGAAAAAGTAGTTTATTATTTTAATCAAGAGGGGTTGGTTAGAGAAAGTTATACCAGTTTAGATGAGGCAAACAATGAGACGCCACTGCAAAGCGTCATACTCAGTACAGTTTCGGAGGGGCAGTTTCAAGCACTATTACCGGAGCCTAGCACTGAATTTCCACTGCACACTCAAAGTAAATTCACCTCAACATTAAACAGAGCATCAAGCACTCAAGGAGCAAATGGTTCCCGTGTAGAGTCGAATAATAATACGTCAGAAGATGAGGCACAATCGTCACCTTTATTGCCTAAAGGGGTGCAAGTTAACTTTAATATTGTAATTGGTAACGAGCCTACTCCCATTACTTGGAAATATGCTTTGAGTCAATTACCACCTACAATAGAAGGTTCTAATTGATTTTATGAACTTATAATTTGATAACAAGCTTGCTGTCACTTAGCGTCTATAGTCAGAAAAATACTAAACGGTTACGATGTTGACCTAGCTTGCCCTACTATAGTAGTACTTGCACTAGTAATACTTGTACTCAGGTGCCTTGTAACCACTTATGATTTCTTTGACTATATTTAACGATTAAGCTTAAAATGAAAAAACTAATTAAAAAGCTGCCCGACTCGGCCAAATTTATTAACGATCAATTTGCCGTTCAGTCGAAGGTGAGCATACCTGTAGTGAATGGTATATCACTGCCTTCATATCAACAGGGTGTGGCGCTATTAACGGTTCTATTGCTGGTGGTTGCCATAACGGTGATCGCAGGGTCTATGCTTGCCAGTCAAAAGATATCGCTCAGACAATATGAGCTGATGAGAGATCAGAATCAAATAGCCAACGATATTCGCTCAGCAGAGCAGCTCGCCGTCGCAATCATACAAGCTGATAATGCGGTCAATGATAATGACAGTTATCAAGATGTCTGGGCCAAACCTATCGCTCCGTTTACACTTGGCACTCATCAAGTGACGCTTGAGATTAAAGATGCGTCGAGCAGATTCAATATCAATAATTTATACCAAAATGGGGAGGTTCACGAGCCATCGCTTGCTGTATTTAAGCGATTATTAGAGCAATTAGGTCATGATGGTGCGTTGGCATACGCGGTACTTGACTGGCAAGACCCAGACTCTAAAGCCTATCTACCAGATCAAAACACTGACATTCAAGCGCCAGTATCAGAGGCAGGCTCTGATGTAAAGGCTGGTGCAGGTTCAAGTCTATTCACTAGACCTGAGAGCCGTGAACGTTTCATCAGTAATCAGCCGTATATGAGTGTGGCACAACTAAGTTTGGTAAAAGGATTCACCCCCGAGATTGTATATCAGCTCAAACCCTATATCACGGCAGTACCTTACTTTCTACCCATTAATTTAAATACAGCTTCCGCACAACTGATTAGTGCCTTAGGAGATGGCTCATCTGAGCTCGCTCAAAGCTTCGTTAAAGATCGAAAGAATAAACCAGGCCAAGATGTGGATGAGATGCTGGCACAGTTGCCATTAGCAGAGTTGCCACAGTCGCAAATAACTCAATTAGAATCGTTGTTGGATATTAAGAGTCATGGTTTTTATGTAGCAATTGATGTCGCTGTTCCTAATAACTATGCTAATAACTATCCTAGTAATCATGCTAGTAACCATGCTAGTAACCATGTCAATAACAATGCCAATAGCTACTCTAATAACAGCGCTAACAATGAAGCAGCTGAGCAAGCCAGACATCGGTATGCCACCACATTCGTTAGTAAGATTGATCCAAACCTAGCCTTAAACACTGAGTCTCAAGCAAATAATGATGATGGATCTAATGATAATAATACAGAGTCGGCAAATTCATCCGCTCCAACAGGACAATCTGATGCTACCGCACAGTCTACTGAAAACTTACAAACCAGCGGCGATACAGATGCCAACCAATCAAACGCTAACAGTCGGTCAAACGCTAACAGTCAAACAGGTAATAATGGAAGTGGCAGTAATGGCAGTGATGACATAGGCTCTAATGAAAACTTACTTATTAACGCATTTGGTACACGCTTATGGACTTATAAACCTGTATTTTAGCCCAGTTAATTAATCAGTAGTCAATAAAGTGTTTTCAGAGGAACGCCAGTTTTCTGCACCATAAAATAACATCTGCGCTTGGCGGGTACACTGCCTTAGCATACGATCTTTTTGAGCCTCTAAGTTTTCAATATCGACCTCATCATCATGCGTTTGTGAGTAGGTCAAATCAAGCCAATCAATAATCCAAGTTAAAAATAGGTTTAAGCCTGCTTTCGCTAACAAACGACGATCTGACGCATTAATGTGTTTGAAGGCGGGCTGAATGCCTAAGTCTTCACTCATAATTTGGGCAAATATTTTAATCTGAGCATCTATCGCATTGCGTACCGATTCTGAACCCCCAAAGCGCTCACTGACCAAAAACTGCCAATAACGAGGATGCGCATCCACTGAATTGAAGAATAATTGAATGCTTTTAGCAATTTGCCGATCATAACTGCGTGTACGTCCCATTTGAAGCCCGCGACGTAGTGTAGAAAGCGCTTCGCCTAGCTCCTCTTCTACCAAGCAGCGACCTAAAGATTCCATATCGTCAAAATGACGATAAAAAGCAGTAGGTACAACGCCCACTTCACGGGTAACTTGACGTAAGCTGATTGAACCAAACGATTGACCCATCATACATAAGTCTAATACCGCATTAAAAAAAGCTTGACGTGTTTGACGTTTTTTTTGTTCACGACTATTTATAGTATTGGACATGATACAGTTTTCTCTAGTTATACAAGCAAGCATTGATAGTCGAACCACTTTTATGCTGATTGACTATATGACAATTATTGAATGACGAATATTGATGACGGATACACATGACGATGATAAGTAACCAATGCTGAACATTTGATAGCATTTAAAATAATAGAGGGGTATGCCGCTGATTTCAAGTGGTTTAAAGTTTACCAGACTCTATCTCCAATACCGTTAAGATCCTGCGCTAAGCGGTAGGCTTCATGATCATTCATACCCGTTAGATAATCTAAGATATTTAGAGCATTGTCATAGACATCATTGTTTAGTGATCGGTGCAAATTGTGTAAGTGTTGGTCTAGTAGGCGTTTTAGATGCTTTTGTTCAAAATGCGGTGGCTGATCTGTTATGGGTAAAAGCGCTAAAGGCATAAACGCATCGAGTAATGTCTGCAAACATCTATTTGCCATTAGCTCCATCCTTACTTTATCAGGATGCGCAAATATTTGGTTTGAAGCAATCTTTTTAGCCTCGGCGATGCCTTGACTAACGCTGACATCACAATGATCAAATAAGCTACCTTGAAGCTCGCCTGCTAACATATCATCCGCATGAGTGACAAAGGCCTGCGTGACTTTATCGACCAAACGCATCATAGCACGGCCACGTAGCGCTGCAAGTTTTTGCGCTACGGGTGCATCGTTAACCACTTCAGGCGGAATACCTCGCGAGCCAATCAATTCTAGCATTAAGGGTTCAACATCTTTATAGCTCAACATATTAAGATGGATGCCATCTTCTAAGTCAATAAGGGCGTAACATATGTCATCAGCAGCTTCGAGCAGGTAAGCCAATGGATGACGAGCATATCCATCATGATCGGGTGAATAGGGCAGTTTTAATTGTCCCGCCAGCTTATCCAGTAAGGTGGCATCATTATTAAAGCAGCCGTATTTATTAATAGTTTGGGCGCTTAAGTTGATGATGCTAGGCTGAATTTCAGATCCTGGAGTCTTTTGTGACGCTTCAACCGCGGTTTGTGTGAGCGGCTCTAATTTGGGAGATATGATATTGCTGTGAGTGGCAAGCCAAGGGTATTTCATAAATGCTCCCAAAGTGGCACAAGTTAAGCGCATTCCGCCGCGATCAGGATGGTGCTCATTACGGGTAATGAGTCTAAACCCTTGCGCATTTCCCTCATAGCCTTGCAAGTCCAAGCGTTTCTCTTCAGGGATATGGTATAGAAAATTCTGCTGGGCGGGCTTATTAAACCAGTCGCGAATTGCATATTCACCCGCATGACCAAATGGCGGATTACCAATATCGTGTGCTAGGCATGCCGCTTGAACAATCACGCCCACATCACCCACACTAACGCCTTTTGGTAGACCATTTGATAGGGTAGCGTGCAGCTTCTCAGCTGCCATCATACCTAATGAGCGACCTATACAGGACACCTCAAGGGAATGCGTTAGACGAGTATGTATGCCCATTTGATTGGTCAGGGGATGTACTTGAGTTTTTTGATTCAATTGACGAAATGACTGCGAGAAAATAAGCCGATCATAGTCTTTATGAAAGGGGGTTCGTGAGACTTCGTACGATTTATTATTATGAATACGGCCCAGTCGCCGATCTGTAAACAGGTAAGACCAACGTTTTTCAGTACTAATATGCGCTAAGCTTGATTCATTTAGGGCACTGTTTAGGTTTAAGCGATGCTGTGTCATACGTTATTGAACTATGTTATTAAATTATCTAATAGCATATCAGAAAAACTCTCGATGAGTTTGTGCAGAATGTTTATATAGGGCGTGTCCTCAATGGATACTCCTAAGATTGATGGAAAAAAAATGGCTATATTCTCACTACTCTTTGCAAATTTTCAGATAATATATTTATATTCTCTGCAAAATTTACGGTGATTAGCAAAAATCTATCTCATTTTTGCCTCACCAGCCAAATAGGGGGCACGCCTTAATTTGAATAAAGCGAGTAGTAGGGTGTGATCAAAACCTTGAATTAAAGCGCACATTAATAAAGTTAGCGTTAAAACAAAGGCCGTATAGATTTCTATACGGCCTTAAAGTAACCTTGGAGTAGCTTCAGCTAAATGGTCTGAATAGCTATTAGATCTTAAGTAGTTAAAATAGAAACATTACACATTAAATCTAAAATGCATCACATCGCCATCTTGCACGATATACGTTTTACCTTCTAAACGTGATTTACCCGCAGCAGCCGCACCTTTCTCACCATCATATTCGATAAAGTCTTCATAAGCGATGACTTCGGCACGTATAAAACCACGCTCAAAATCAGTGTGAATGACACCAGCCGCTTCAGGGGCGGTCGCGCCAACTTTAACTGTCCAAGCACGAACTTCTTTTACTCCAGCAGTAAAGTAGGTCTGCATATCTAGTAATTCATAACCCAGACGAATCACCTGATCAAGACCCGCTTCTTCCATGTCCATTGCTTCTAAGAAGTCAGCTTTATCATTCTCATCAAGCTGCGATATTTCAGCTTCAATCTGATTACAAAGTGGCAATACAATGGCATCCTCACCAGCTGCGTATTCTCTTACTGCATCTAAGTAAGGGTTGTTCTCAAATCCATCTTCACTAACGTTAGCAATATACATGGTAGGCTTTAACGTAATAAGGCCATAGCTTTTGATGATTTTTTTCTCATCATCATCTATATTTGCCGCGCGCGCCGCTTTACCTTCTGCCAAAAATGGCTCAATCTTCTTGAAGACATCTAGAGCCGCTTGCGCTTCTTTATCATTACCTTTGGCTTTTTTGGTAAGATTGGTGATGGCGCGTTCGACCGCTTCCAAATCCGCCAGTGCAAGCTCGGTATTAATGGTTTCGATATCATCAATAGGGCTTACGCGGCCATCAACGTGAACGACGTTATCATCATCAAAGCAGCGAACCACATGCGCAATAGCGTCTGTTTCTCGAATATTGGCCAAAAATTGGTTGCCCATGCCTTCACCTTGCGACGCACCTGCTACTAAGCCTGCAATGTCTACAAATTCCATTGTCGTCGGTAAGACGCGCTCAGGCTCAACGATGTCTGCTAGTTTTTTTAGGCGCGGATCAGGAACAGGTACAATGCCTACGTTTGGATCTTTGGTGCAAAACGGAAAGTTCTCCGCAGCGATTCCAGCTTTAGTCAAAGCATTAAATAAAGTTGATTTGCCAACATTTGGTAAGCCCACGATGCCACAGTTAAAGCCCATGTTATGTCTCTCTTAATCTAATTGTAAGGTTAAATAAAAGTTAAATCGGATTTGTGATGCTACATAAAATAGCATGTGTCTAATTTGAATAGAACAGTTCGGATAGACCATTAAATTTTGTGTCTATTGTTGATTGTCATTATCGAGGATTTAGCCGTCAGATGTTTATATATCGACATCTATATATCATCGGTTCTATACTAAAGATTCTATGTTGAAGGCTTATACAAAAGAGCCTGTATTATAGTCTTAATACGTAAAAGCCAGTTTTAAGGTCTATATACTATAGTCAAAGAAATCTAAAATGGATACAAGGTAACCGAGTGCGAGTACTGCTATAGTAGGGCGAGCGAGGTTAACACCCTAACCGTTTAGTATTTCGCTGATTATAAAACAGCGACGATATAAAATAATATGCGTATTGTAGCAAACTTCATTGGATAGGGGGCAAGCTAATATAGGCATATTTATTTTGCAGGATTAGTTTGTTCAACCAGACCCAGCATAACCCCCATGTTTTTATCATCTTTAATATTAATGCTAGGCGCGTATAGGGCAGAGGCAATACCCCCATCTAAAAATAAAGCTTGGGGGCAATTCAAAGCGTCTTTAAAATATGCGGCAAACTGATAAAAGTTAACCGGCTCAGTACTGGTCACAAACTTGACGCTGTCATCTTCACAGATTCCAACTCCATTGCGAATCTTAAGTGAGTTACTAGACTCATTGAATTTAGGATGGATAGTATTGTCAATGACGAGCATAGGGCCAGATTGAGTGGCATACCATGGCGTCGTCGACCCCTCTTTTAGCATTGCGTCAAATTGATGACTCTCTGTGACATGAAAGTTATTATGTTTATCCCACCAAAAGATGCCATTTGGAGTCAAATGAAAGTTACCCACGCCTTCATTTAAATTCAACGACAAAATTTGCTGTCCTTGTATGACTGTATAGCCTATAGGCGCAAAATCAGCATCATACATTCCAGCGTTTGCAGCAAATATTAAAGTGGTATCATCCTCTAAATCGTTGATCAAAGTGTCAAATTTATAAAGTGGTTTGATAGATTGATCGGTATCGGCAAACGTGATTGGTTCGATGTTATTATTTTGCACGGCTTGCATAGCTTGAACAGTGTCTTGATTTTTAACTGAGATAGGCTCAGAGCTCTTTGGCTGAGTTTTGCCTGACTTCCAGAATAATTTAAGGTTAAGTTGATCGTTGTCTTTAAGCGCTTGTTGCGAGACGTCACACAGTGCATGATTAAAAGGTGCCTTCTTTATTTGGCAGTATTCGCCTTTCAGCGGCGCCTCGTTATTATTAATCGTGTGCATGATTGATTTTAAATCATCTTTACACCCCATCAATAGCGTACAAGCCAATAATATAGGCAAAGATAATTTTAATAATAATATGGGCTTTAGCGGTGGTGTTAACACGGTGTAGGTATCTCAAATTAGGGTTCAATAAAATTTCATACACAAGGTAAAACAAGGTTTGATTCAGACAGAGTCAGTTATTTTATGACATTATTATAACCGATAAATACAAGCGGGCCGTATGATAACAACCCGCTTTTTTATGACTATAACATTAACTCAACATTACCTATATTACCGCTATCTATGTTTTTATCGTTATCTCTTGAGTCTTTGTTGTAAGCAACATAGGCTTCATTATCTGCTTTAAAGCTATTAGGATCCGCCATGACCCACATTTGATTATAAATATCAGCACGAGCGCTGCCATCAATTAGGACACCTTCATCTGTAAAGTAAAAGAATTTTGATAAAAGTTTGATTGAGCCGTCATTCATGCGGCGGGCAATATGATAGGCATGCAAGTCATCAGGATGCGATAAACCAACAGCGCCAACTATATTTGCTAACGACTTAAGTGTGTTTTGATGGAAGTTTGCCACACGCTGAGCTTTACCGGGCACATCAAGCGCCTTTTGACGATAGGGGTCCTGGGTAGCAACGCCAGTCGGGCAAGTGTTGGTATGACAAGAGCGAGATTGAATACAGCCGACTGCGAACATAAATCCGCGCGCGGAATTACACCAGTCCGCGCCTAAAGACAGCATTTTAGCCAGATCAAATCCTGATACAATCTTTCCACTAACGCCAACCTTTATTTTATCACGGATGCCAGCACCCACTAAGGTGTTATGCACCAATAAAAACCCATCAATCAAAGGCATACCAACACTGTCCATAAATTCAACTGGAGCAGCACCAGTACCCCCTTCAGCGCCATCGACCACGATAAAGTCAGGATAGTTGTCTTCTTCTATCATGGCTTTAACAATTGCCATGAACTGCCAAGGTTGGCCTATACACAATTTAAAGCCAACTGGTTTGCCGCCTGATAAATCGCGCAGCTGCTGCCAAAAGTGCACCAGTTCACGCGGTGTGCTAAACGCTGAGTGAGTAGAGGGCGAAATACAGTCTTCACCCATCGGTATGCGCCGCGTATCTGCTATCTCTTCAGTAATTTTTTCAGCAGGCAGTACGCCGCCTTTACCGGGTTTAGCGCCTTGAGATAATTTGATCTCAATCATTTTTACTTGATCATCTTTGGCGTTTTGTGCAAAAAGATCTGCATCGAAATTACCGTTTTGATCACGGCAACCAAAGTATCCTGTGCCAAGCTCCCAAATCAAATCGCCGCCAAATTTTCTATGATAGGGACTAATAGCACCTTCACCAGTATCATGAGTAAACTTACCAATTTGAGCGCCTTTATTAAGCGCCATAATGGCATTGCCTGATAAGCTACCAAAGCTCATGGCAGAGATGTTAAAAACAGACATTGAGTAGGGGTGCGAGCAATGATGATTGCCAACCGTTATGCGAAAATCAGTATCTTTAAGCGGTCGACTGTTTTGAGATTGTAAAAACCATTCTTTATCATCTGAATAAAGGTCGTCAAGGGTACCAAAAGCATTAGTATCACTAATATTTTTCGCACGCTGATACACAAGTGCACGCTGCTGGCGCGAAAAAGGTACTTGCTCTTTATCATCTTCAATAAAATATTGACGAATCTCTGGGCGATAGTTTTCTAAAAAATACCGAATATGACCCGCAATAGGGTAGTTATAAAGGACAGCATGCCTTGATTGAGAAATGTCATATAATCCAACAACGATTAAGGCGGCACAAATAAGTGCCAGCCACCAAACTGAAGTTAATATGGTAACGATTAAGCCAATAGTGACTATGATTAATAGCGCATATCGTTTAAGCGCACTCACTTGATATTGGCGCTCATTTGACTCCATACTGTCATCTTGTGGATTCAAGTCCGTTCGTGATTGTGGCATAATCCGTCCTCTTCTTTCATAACCTTTAAATTCATTTCATCATCTATATGCCGAAATGTTTTATCTGTTGTATTCTTATCTATTGAATTTATATCTATTGTATATGGAAGATAAGTTTTAATTATAACGAAGAATATCTTATTATCCCATGCCTTGAGACGTTAATAATACACTGTGAGTGGTTAGCATTCCTTCTCTATCTAAAATAACCAACTTAATCTAGACAGTCCCTAAGCATTCCATCAAACTGTCTAGATGTTTGGCTTAATGTAAAGTGTCTGATTACATTGTGTATATTTTAGAAAAAAGACCATTTTGCCCTATCATTTATAACTTGAATCGCTATAATAAACGCAGTCTTAACTCATATACGTGAGTTTAACGAATCTTTAGATCATCTCAATACAAAATTTAAGTAGATAAATGTTAGGTGAATGAAATTTGATGAATGTTTAATTTAACGATTTTATTCCCCGAATTTTTATGTTAATAATGTCGATTATTCTATAATAAAAGGAGCTAAACATGGCTATCGAACGTACACTTTCTATTATCAAACCTGATGCTGTAGGCGGCAACCATATTGGTGCAATCTATAGCCGTTTTGAAGAAGCTGGTCTTAAAGTTGTTGGTGCTAAGATGTTGCATCTTGATGATGAAAAAGCAGGCGGATTCTATGCTGAGCATAAAGAGCGTCCATTTTACAATGATCTTGTATCCTTTATGACCTCAGGCCCAGTAGTTGTGTCTGTACTAGAAGGTGAAAATGCGATTGCTAAGCACCGTGAAATCATGGGTGCAACTAACCCAGCTGAAGCAGCTGAAGGAACTATTCGTAAAGACTTCGCGACAAGTATTGACGAAAATGCTGTCCACGGTTCAGACTCTCCTGAATCAGCAGAACGTGAAATTGCTTACTTCTTTGATGAGAATGAAGTTCTAGATCGCACGCGTTAATTTATGGTGTTCGAGCAAATTATTGTCTAGATAATTATCTTATCTGCACAATAACTACGGCTAAGCGATTGCTTAGCCGTTTTTATTATATAATCTCAAGGTTGTATTTATATAAGTTTATATATTCACAAGTTACTTAAGGTATGACAACATTGGCTTAATAATTTTAAGTTAGTATGGTGATTAATGTATCCTAAGCTAAACTTATATAGAAAAAAGGTTTTTAGACCCAATATATTAGACTAAAGAATAGACAAAACAGTAGACAAAAGACTAGACATAAGAAATTATATGACCAAAATACCAATGCAGTCTGCTGATAGCATTCCAGCGACCTATAATCCAAACGATGCAACTTTTACCAAAGTAAATATTCTTGGTATGAGTCAGCAACAATTAGGTGATTACTTCAAACAAATTGGGGAGAAGCCGTTTCGTGCTACCCAAGTTATGAAGTGGATATACCAACATGGGGTTACTGATTTTTCGCAAATGACAAATTTATCCAAAGGATTGCGGGAAAAGTTAAGTCAGCAAGCTTATGTTCAAGCTCCAGAAGTCGTTCATAAAGAGTTTAGTGAAGACGGTACGCGTAAATGGGTATTTAAGGTCGCGGGTGGGTCTTTAGTAGAAACTGTTCTTATTCCTGCTGAAGACGGGAAGATAGAGGGGCGCAAAACCCTATGTATTTCTTCTCAAGTTGGCTGCGCTTTAGATTGTAGTTTTTGTAGTACCGGCAAACAGGGCTTTGAGCGTGACCTTACTGCTGCTGAAATCATTGGACAACTGTGGGTAGCTAATGCGTCTTATATGGAAGATGTTGATCATAGCGACTGGGAAAACAAAGTAACCAATGTGGTGATGATGGGCATGGGTGAGCCGCTGCTTAATTACCAGCCTGTAGTGGCGTCAATGAGTTTGATGTTGTCTGATCATGCGTATGGGTTGTCAAAGCGCCGTGTGACGCTATCAACCTCTGGTGTGGTGCCCAAGATGTACGATTTGTACCAAGACATTGATGTTGCATTGGCCATCTCCCTTCACGCTCCAAATGATGAGCTGCGAAATGAGCTGGTGCCTATTAACAAAAAGTACCCGCTTAATGAATTAATAGCGGCGGCAAAAGCGTATGTGTTTGACAACAATCCTCGCCATAAAAAACACGTTACCATCGAATATGTAATGCTCGCTGGTGTCAACGATAGTGATGAACACGCGTATCAATTAGTCACCCTACTAGATGGCTTACCTAGCAAAATTAATCTAATTCCATTTAACCCATTCCCGCATGCCCCTTACGATCGATCGAGCAATAACCGTATCCACGCTTTTAGTAATATCCTAAATAATGCAGGCTTTGTCTGCACTATTCGTCAAACTCGCGGCGATGATATCGATGCAGCGTGTGGTCAATTAGTTGGACAAGTCGCTGATAGAACACGTCGCTCTGCCAAATGGCAGCAAAGCATTAAAGAGCGTAATATGAACAAACAAGAGGTTTAGTATTCGTTGATCCTAAATATTAACTTGAAGTGCAATCTTATGGTAAATTAATATTAAAATAATAATTATTAAAGTTCACTATAGTCAGCCAACTACTATAGGTTACGGCGTTAACCTCGCTGAGCATACATGAGTAGTACTTGCACTCGGTTGCCTTGTAACTATTTAAGATTTCTTTGACTTTAACTATTAAGTTAAGGTTACAATAAGTTTTAAAAATGAGTTTTAATAAGATTAAGCCATCATTTTGATTGATTGCTTGATAAGTTAGTATACTAATTATAAAATCTGCAACGACTCGTATTATTCGCTCAAGATAATTATAGGGACTAAAATGTCAGGCAAACCTTGTCATCACAATTCAATCTCAGTATTGATGGTTGCTATAATTAGCTTAGCAACAGCAGGACTAACAGGATGTGTCTCAAATAATACTGATATTGACCAAGTTGGTGGTTATTCAGCTGGCAGTTCTGCATCTAGTAATAATTCTGATAAAGCGGCAGCGATTCGAACACAGATGGCAGCCCAGTATATATCAAAAAATCAATTGGACGCCGCTAAGCGGCAATTAGAGAAAGCCTTAGCTTCTAATAAACGTTATGCACCCGCCTATGATATGATGGGGGTTTTATTACAAAGAGAAGGTAGTCAAAGTAACGTTATTAAAGCAGAAGCGTATTTTTTGAAGGCCATACAGTTTGATCCAAGCTTTATGCAAGCGCATAACAACTACGGCGTTTACTTATCTCAGTTAGGACGTGACGACGAAGCGCTTGAGCAGTTCGAGTTAGCAGGTTCAGCCCTTGGTTATGAAGGCCGTATTGGCGCACTAGAAAACCTTGGTCGTACTGCATTGAAGTTAGATAATACAACGCTTGCCAGTCAATCCTTTGTTAGAGTACTTGAAAACGATAGAAATAATGTGATTGCTCATATTGAGCTTATAGATATTTTGATCGATAGTAATCGTATTAGCCAAGCACAGAATTTGTATAACGAGTTGTTAGTTCTTGTTGGTGATAGTGCAAACCAAGTACCCCGAATATTATTCCAGGGTATCAAGCTTGCACATTTACAAAATAATTTATCTCATAAAGAAAAACTTTCGCGACAGCTTTTAGCAGACTTTCCGCTAAGTGAAGAGGCAAGCAAGTTAAGAGTTTTGATTCGTAACCCAGAGGCATCATGGAAATAAATAATAAAAAACCTTTGACTCCTAATACTGATACATCCAACCAAAATTTTGGCTCATTTGGTCATCGACTCAAGCAAGAACGAGTGAAACAAAATTTGAGTATTGATGATGTGTCAAACGAGCTTTTCATTTTGAATCGTCACCTAGAAGCGATAGAAGCTGAAAACTTTAAATCTTTACCTCAAATTGCATTTACACGTGGCTTTGTATCAAACTATGCTAAGTTTTTGGGGTTAGATGCTGAACAGATTATTGAAAGCTTTAATCGGGCTTATCCTGACGAATTAAGACGCAAAAATGTAGATGATATCGAATCTCCGCTAAAGCCTATGGGGACTTTACAGCGTGAAGGCGGACGATCGTTACGTATCAATCCATTACTTATCTTAGGTTTAATTGGGTTGATTATTTTGGCCGTATTTTTAATACGTACTGTTTCGAATGCACGTGATGCCAGTCAAGCAGATAATGAAAATATCGAATTGATTGATGATTTTTCTGATGATGAGCAATCGGCTGGAGCCGCTATTGATAGCTCCGTTAGCAGTAGTGGCAGCGCCCTAGATTTAGATGACTCAGTTGCAGCCTCTGGATCTGCGCTAGGTATTGATAACTCAGTAGTTGAGACAAATACTAATGCGGATGATGCAATGACCCAAACTAACTCGGACAACCTTGAAAATTCGACACTTGATTTTTGGGTAAGAGATAACACAAACATAGAAGTGGTTGATGCCACAGGCAATACCTTACTATCGGGCGTGCAGCCTCGAGGTGGCTATAAATTACAGGGTAAACCACCATTTAAAGTTCAAGTAGACGCCGTCTCTAATGTTACTCTAAACCTTAATCAAGTCCCGATTAAATTGAATGACTATTCACAAGATAATAAAGCTAACTTTAGTCTGTCTCCTTAACAACAGATGACTCAATATAGTTTGAGTTCTTATATAGCTAACCGCTTTAAAAGTTGCGTATAAATAAAAATAATAAGTTGCACACAAGTATAAATTAGTAGTGAAATAAAGAAGTAAAACAAAAGTGATATTGCTAAAGGCTGCTTTTTTAAATTGCAGCCTTTATCTTATAATAATTCCCTACAATCATGGTCATATAATAAATTATAATATGACGTTTCAGCGTAAAATACATCTCTATCACGTTACGAATCCTATATTTTTCAGTCAACTGAGAAGCACTATGTCTTTACCCTCTCCTATAAAACGTAAAATCACTAAAAAAATCTATGTTGGCGACGTCGCTGTGGGTGGTGATGCGCCCATAAGTGTACAAAGTATGACCAATACTGACACGTGCGATGTAGAGGCTACCGTCGCTCAGATCAACCGCTGCGTTGATGCAGGAGCAGATATGATGCGGGTATCTACACCAACGATGGATACGGTAGCCGCATTTGCAGAAATAAGAAACCGTGTTGATATCCCACTTATAGCCGACGTACATTTCGATTATAAAATAGCACTTGCTGTCGCAGAAGCAGGGGCGGATTGTCTACGTATCAACCCAGGAAATATTGGTAATGACGCCAAAGTTAGAGAAGTGGTTGCCTGTGCGCGTGATTACAACATACCTATTCGTATTGGCGTAAATGCAGGCTCTCTTGAAAAAGAAATTCAACGTAAATATAAAGAGCCAACCGGTGAGGCTATGGTAGAATCAGCCATGCGTCATATTGATATTTTAGAGCGATTAAACTTTGACCAATACAAAGTTTCAGTAAAAGCCAGCAATGTGTTCTTAACACTCGATGCCTACCGTCTGTTGTCACAAAAAATTGATAACCCGCTACATCTTGGGGTGACAGAAGCGGGTATTTATCGAACAGGTACGGTAAAGTCAGCGATCGCATTAGGCGGTTTACTGCTTGATGGTATCGGAGATACTATCCGTATCTCTTTAGCAGCTGAACCTGAGGATGAAATTAAAGTAGGATTTGATATTTTAAAATCTCTAGGTATCAGAGCAAATGGTATTAACTTTATCGCCTGCCCAAGTTGTTCACGTCAAGAGTTTGACGTTATTAAAGTGATGAATGAGCTTGAAGCGCGTTTAGAAGATGTTCGTATTCCTATGGATGTGTCCGTTATTGGGTGTAAAGTCAATGGGCCTGGCGAAGCGAAAGAGTCTAATATTGGTGTTGTTGGCGCTTCACCTAACTCATTGGTTTACCTTGAGGGTGAAAAAAGCCATTTGATTGATACAACCACTCTGGTGGATAATATAGAAAAGATGGTGCGTGAGCGTGTCAGTAAAGCAGAACAACTAGCTGCTAACGAGATATTACGGGTCGATGGTAACCAGTTTTGATAGTAACCTATCTTAATAATTACCGGTCTTAATAATTACCGGTCTTAATAATTACCGGTCTTAATAATTACCGGTCTTAATAATTAACTATCTTAATAGTTACAAGTATTAATAATTGCCCGTCTTAAAGCAGCTCAAGATAACCGACTTGCCTTTTAACTTACATGATAAGTTTATTTAAGACAGCTCTTTTGTAATAAAACAATAAATAATAAGATAAATATTGGGCAACCATAATGATTAAATCAATTAAAGGATTTAACGACATTCTGCATGTCGCAACCTCAACAAGCTTTGCGAGTGGAGATTGGCGACACTTAGAAACGATATTACGTGAGGTATTGGATCAGTACGGCTACGAAGAGATCAGACTGCCTATCGTTGAGGAGACGCAGTTATTTGCCCGTGCTATTGGGGATGCCACTGACATCGTTGAAAAAGAGATGTTCAGCTTTACAGATAAGTCAGATCCACCCACTCCCATTACTTTACGTCCAGAGGGTACTGCGGGAGCAGTTCGCGCTGTCATCGAGCATAATTTACTACGCGGTGAAAGTCCTAAGCTTTGGTACATGGGACCCATGTTTAGATATGAGCAACCACAAAAGGGTCGTTACCGTCAGTTTCACCAATTAGGTGTAGAGGTGTTTGGCTGTGAACATGTTGATGTTGAAGCAGAACTCATAGCCATGACCCATATGATGTGGAAGCGGTTAGGTATCGACCACGAGCTTACACTTGAGATAAATAGCTTGGGAGAGTCTGATGAGCGTTTGGCTTATCGTGACGCATTGGTAGAATTTTTAACTGCTAAAAAAGACACTTTAGATAGTGATAGTCAACGCCGCCTGACGACGAATCCTTTACGTATATTAGACAGTAAAGACAAAAATACCCAAACTATATTAGCAGACGCGCCCCAGTTATCAGATTACTTAGGGGAAGAAAGTCGCGAACATTTTGAGCTATTGCAGCGCTATCTAAAAGCACTGGGAATAGACTATACTATAAACCCGAAATTAGTACGCGGGCTAGACTACTATAACAAGACTGTATTTGAGTGGGTAACAGATAAGCTCGGTGCTCAAGCGACAGTCTGTGCTGGAGGACGGTATGATGGCTTGATTGGTCAGTTAAAATCTATTGGCAAATCTGCCGATAAAGAAAGTAAGATCAAATCTGATCCAGGCGTTGGCTTTGCTATGGGGCTTGAGCGCTTATTATTGTTAGTCGATGCGGTAAACCCACTTCCTACTAAGCCTGTTTGTGACGTGTTTGTCGTCGTACATCCTGATTGGTATGAAGCAGGTTTGATTTATGCCCAGTCATTACGTATGGCGCGCTATGATTTAAGCGTTAAAATGTCGAGTGCGACTAGCTTAAAGTCGCAGATGAAAAAAGCCGATAAGTCAGGCGCGAGCCTTACTGTCATCATTGCTCAAGATGAAATAGAAAGTGATACAATCAGTGTTAAGACTATGTCCACCGGTAATCAAGAACGTCATGACCGTCTGTGGTTACATGAAGCGGATAACTATTCTTCGGCAACTAAACTTAAGTAACTGACTTCAAGTAACTGGATTAAAGTAACTGGATCAAAGATCTAGTCGTATAGAAGTCTGTCGGAGAAAAATCACTTCTTGATTGACAGCGATTAATGATGGTCTTGATGTTAATTTTTTCAAAATAATGATTGTATAAAAAAAACTAATTGTTTAAAAAGCTAATTGTTTAAATATTATTTAGCGCTCTGTAAGAAATATTATATAACTTAATTTAAAGATTTAACCACTAGGTAGAATTATGGCCAAACGTCCCATTACCGTATCTTCTGATGCAAATGATCCTAATAACGATCAACAATCTATGGAAAAGCTAAAGAAGTCTGCGGGCTATATATTAGGCATTATCGTAGTGGCTTTGGCAGCATATTTTGGATGGAGTTACTTTCAAAGCTCATCGGTAAAAACGGACACCGTAGCCGCCGAAAAATATGCCCTTATAGATACGATGAATGAAGATCTAAGATATAATCCTAATATTGATGGCTCAAATGATGCAGCGGTACAACAGTTGAATGATCAAATTGATGCTCTAGTGGCAGACCATGGATCAACTATTTACGCGTGGCAAGCTTTAATGATTAAAGCCCGTCTTGCGGTAGACAGTGATGACTTTGAAACTGCAAAAGAGGCGCTTAATAAGGCCATGCAAATTGATCTAAAAGACGCAGGCCTTCACGCCATTACCCAATTACGCTATGCCACTGTATTACTTGCCAGTGGTGATATTGAAGCGGCTTTACATCAGGCTTCAATCGATGTGCCAGTACCTTTTGAGCCAACACAGCAAGAGATATTGGGCGATATATTTATAGAGCAGGGTAAACAAGATGAAGCGGTACGTGCTTACGAAAATGCTTGGAGCTTATTATCTAAACGACAAGAAGAACGAGAGGTTTTGCGTCTTAAGCTTGAAAGTTTAGGGGTTAATCCTGAACCAATTGAACTTGGACCTCAAATAGTCAGTCAATCTAATATGACGCCGTCTGGGATACAAGAGGTTCCTGAAGCCGACACCGAAGTTGAAACTGAATCTACTACTGAATCTGAAGGATTGGTTAAGACTCATAGTGAAAGTGCAAATACTGATCCATCTGGAACTAGCTCCTTAGAAGATGCTTCTTCAGAAAATATGTTAGAAGAAGTAGAGCAATAACTTTAAAGTAATTTATTAGGGGCTGGCTGTATTAGATATTTGCCCCCATACCCATAGAGTTTATTTAAATATTAACAGAGCCGAGACCATTATGCATACTGATAAAGCCAAAACGTCACTGACCCAAGTCATTACTCAAACTTCTCTGATTGGTGTGTTTTGTGCCGCTATTGCCGTCTCGACAGGGTGCAGTAAGACGATCAAACCTGAGGTGAATAAACCCTCCAAATTAGTACAGCTTGAGCAGAGTGTAAAGGTCATCGATCCTGTGTTCCAAACATCCTTAAAGGGTCGTACTAAGCTTGCAGAGGTAAACCGCTTTAATGTAGGATTTGATGGTCGTCAAGTTGTAGCAGCCTCTGGTTCAGGTAATGTTGAAAGCTACGGTTTAGATGGCGAAAGACTATGGAAAGCTAATGTGAACGAGCCTATAGTTGGGGGCGTAGCCTTTGATAGTGCAAGTAAAACTGCTGTAGTCAGCACTAAGTCTGCACGAGTTATTGCTTTTGATACCACAACAGGTAACGTCAAGTGGGAAAGTAAGCTTGGCGGCACCGTGCTATCTCCTGCTTTGATTCATAATAATCGCGTGGTGTTATCGGGAAATGATGGTGTTATGTATGGTCTGGCTTTACAGACTGGCGCTGTTATATGGCAGTACACCACTCAAGCCCCTGCGATAAGTGTACGAGGTAGTTCATCACCCATATTACTCGGTTCGCAATCTGTACTTATTGGCGGCGCCGATGGACGTCTGCATGCTGTCGATATCGAAACAGGTATACCTGAATGGAACCGCAGAGTGGGCATTCCATCAGGAGCCAGTGAAGTGCAGCGTATGACAGATGTTGATGGTACTCCGGTCATTGATAATGGTCAGCTTTATGCAATAAGCTACAGTGGCCAATTAATTGGAGTTGATTTGGTCAATAGTCAAATCATGTTCCTCCAAGAAGCCGCGAGTCGCAATAGCGTCGCCGTTGTTGGAAATGCGGTTATCGTAACGACATTGGATGGTATGGTAATTGCCTATCATCGAACGACGGGAGAGCTAATGTGGAAGAACGATGCACTTGCTTATCGTAAGCTGAGTAATCCACAACTAATAGGTAATTATATAGCCATTGGTGATTTAGATGGCGTGATTCATATCCTATCTCCAGAAAGTGGACGTATTATGAGCCGTACAAAAACAAAGGGCGCTATCAACAAACTTAGTAGTGTTTCAGATTATTTATTAACGCAGACGACTTCGGGGCAAGTTAATGCATGGAGGTTAGTACGGTAAACCGTCTTTCTTACATGTGTTTAGCTAGTTATTTGTTTAGTTATTCGTTTAGCAAGTTATAAGCTTAGCTAAGTTTCCGTTTAATGATGTAACCGTTTAATAAAGTACTCGGTTAGCGGTTATCTGTTTAGCTGATTTTAATAACCAAAGGTTCGCTGTCGTAAATATATAGCCCTGTCGAAATATCTTTAAAGTCTAATGGTGTGTAAGGCCAAGCTTCTAACTTCGCTCGTCGCCTAGCCAATTCATCTTTTCTTAGGTTAGGATCTAATACAGGCGTGGTTGAACGCATTAGAAAGCTTGCCTCGTAAAATGGACGATGTGTAAACCATTCAATATAATGAGCAGGACGCAGCTTATCAACATTTAGTGACTCAAAGTCATCGCGGTTATTGATATAACACCAGTTATGCATAGGGAAGCTTCCATTTAGCCACTCTGGTAACATGCGTTTACGCTCATCAAAGGGTTTAAAAAACCGACCTTTTAACACAGCAAAGCGCTTGTCGATCTTTACCTTTTCATAAAAATCCAGATCTACCCAAACGCTACGAAAAGGTTTGGTTTGCATATGTACTAACTTACGCTCAAGCGTATCGCGTGAATTGATACCTACCCAGTCTGAAAAAACATAAGGCGCACTACCCAAATAAAATTTAACTGCCAGTTCCCAATGTTCAATATCCATGGTGTCATGGTTGCGTAAGATAAAATCAAGTTCACCTGTAGTTTCAAGTCCTTTATATAATTGAATATTATGAGCTACTACTTCAAAAGGGTGCAAATTGAGTCGATAGCCATCTTCTAGCCAATAATGCAATAACCCTTCAAAATGAAAGCCAAGCCGATACGGGCTAGGCCGTGACATTAGGTAACGGGTTAAGTCTTGATAAGCTTCAGTATTATCAAGCTCATGTAGACGAGAGGCATAACTGTCATATTGTTCACGCCAAAAGTCAATATCGTGTACATTTATGATAGGAGAGACCATATCGGGGTGGGGTGATACCCAATGGGTCAACGCATCGGGACACGCCAATGCAAACGCTAAGTCGCGTACAAATGGGCGGTTGTAAGTCTGCCAAGGTGCAGTAGCTGTAGATGGCTGATTTGAGTCTGTTAGCATGTGTGATAAGGTCTATTTCAATTAATAAATACGTATAATAGCAAATAAAGATTAGAATATAACTAGGGCGTGGTGACCCTTAAAACAGGGCGCTTGAGTTTTGAGGTCACTGTGCCAGCAGCAGCATACAATCTAAGGTGAATAAATGAGCGGCAATAATACTCATCAAAGTGCGCTAGTGATAGATACCGAAACGGATCAAGGGCGCAATCCTAGACCCATTCAGGTAGCAACGATAGATGCCATAACGGGTCATGAATGGATGTCATATTTTAACAGCGGGCGTTCTATATCGCCGGTAGTGACCAAAATTCATGGCATCACAGATGAGGATGTGGCGGGACTAGAGGCGTTTAATCTCAATAAGATGACATTGACAGATTATCTTATAGGTCATAATGTACGCTTTGATTGGGGTGTGATAGGTAGACCTTCTGTAAAACTCATATGTACAGTACGTCTTGCTCGCGTAGCCTTTCCAGAATGGCATCGATATTCGCAATCAAAATGTATCGAACAGCTTATCGGAACCGAAAAAGCTGCACAAATGACTGCGCACGCACATGATGCCTTAGGCGATGCACGTATGTGCTATTTGCTCTATCAAGCCTGTTGCGAACGGCTAAAAATAGAAGTAAATGACTTTGCAGCGGCACACAAAATATCTAATAATGCCAAACCGGTAACGCGTATGCCTTTTGGTAAACATAAAGGCGAGCTTGTGAGTGAGCTGCCCATCCATTATGCAAGATGGATGCTAAAGAATATACCTAACTTAAAGCCATCATTATATTCGGCATTACAGCGGCGTATTGACAAAGAAGCGGACCAAAAAGCTAATCTTAAAACTGACCAAAAAGCTGAACAGCAATCTGTCATTGAAACCACTAAAAAATCTGACAAAGAAGCTACTATAAAAGCTACAAAGAAATCAAATAGCCCTCAAAACAGTCCTTAAAATAGCAATTAAAATAGAACCTACTACTAACGCTGGCAAAGAATTAATAGCTAAAGCTTCGCAAACAGCATACTCAATAAGTTCTATCTAAACTTTATGATATTAAGCAGTTTTAGGGTCACTACGTTTATCATGTGACTCATGACTGTGAGATAGTATCCAGTCTGTAGCCATCTCCCACAAGTGAGGGGCTTTAGCATACACTTTACGACTAAAGTATTTCATGTGACCGATTGAGCTTACCCCTAATTCTTTAGGATCAAACATGCATTTTTGGACAGGCATGGCGGTAAATACGGCAAGCATGTCCTCTAAGTTTTTAGCATTAGCGATATCATCATCCGTAAAGTTAACCCATAACCCAGGGATATCAAGCTCGTTATAATAGTGGGTAAAAATAGTATCACCGAAGGCTGTTTTTACATACCCTTTGCCATTACACCAGTCTCGCCACTGTTTTGCAACGCCACGCGGTAGGGGTTGTCCCATACCAAATTTGTGAGATGGCGTATACCCAAGCAGCATATTGCCTACTGGAATAACACCATCCATAAATAATATGGCTTGAGCTTTAAAAGGCATGTCCATATTCTTAATACGTCCAGATGAACACGAGACATTAAACACCGAAGATAAAGCCTTGTAATTAGGCATCAGACCTATCAGCTGACCACCAGCGCTATGGCCGACTAAATGATAACTGGCATTTGGAAACTCATCTTGTAGCACCTCCAATATGGAGGTAGCATCATGACGCCCCCAAGTTATTAAAGACGCATCACATTTTGATAACTCACCTATTAAAGAGTCGCCAATCCCTTCATTATCATAGGTAATGACTGCAAACCCTTGATCAGCGAGATAACTTGCAAAGCTGTTATAAAAAGAGCGCTTGATACCTGTGGCAGGCCCTATCATAACGGCATTGCCGATGTCTTCATGACTCGTATTGCTAGGGACATATAAACTGGCAGTTAAGGGCTGATTACGCTCAGTAATAACAGTCAAGGTCATTTTATTAATCGGCGATGGGTTATTGTTAGTTGTTGACGGTTTATTCGATTCAGTTAGACTTTTTGCTTGAGTTTTTTGTGCGGTATTCGTATTGTTCATAATTACTGCCCTGTAAGTATTGTCTTATTTAGTTATGGTTCAGGTCGTAATGATTCAAAGTATCTATCATAAGAGATTTACGCGAAATTAGGTATAAAAGTTTTGAGATCATTAACTGTCATGTCGCCATTGAATGTCATCTCGCAAAGCTATGAAACATAGTGAAAAGGTTTGCCTAATCAGACTATGATATTATAAATGATTAATTATATAGACGATAAAGGCTGTAATAAAACCTCTCTTAAGAATCAATAGCCACTAAGGTGTTAAAATACTTTAACAATTCAAACGTATAATAAATTTTAAAATAATATAAAAAATTGAACCCAATAATTCATGATGATATAAGGTGATAAGATATATGAGCCAATCTGCAATAGATTCTGCTGAAAATGAAAAAAATAGCCCTAAGATATTTACCAGTAAAGATGTTGAGCACGTCAGTGACGTTGTTGATAAGACGTCAATGGATCAACCCTTAGTTGCTGTGTATTGCGGGTCTCGTGTTGGCAAAAATCCAGTTTACGAAGCGGCGGCTAGAGAGCTTGGAACGGCACTTGCAGATAACAATATGGGGCTTGTATATGGTGGTGCAAGTATAGGTCTAATGGGCGCTGTAGCAGATACAGTGATTGAAGGTGGTGCGCATGCTGTGGGGGTAATACCTAACTTTATGTTGAATCATGAAATCGCACACGAAGGGTTAAGCCGATTACATTTAACGGATACCATGCACACGCGTAAAGCTATTATGGCAGAATATGCGGATGCTTTTATCACGTTACCCGGCGGTTTGGGTACATTAGAAGAAATCATGGAAATTGCCACATGGCGTCAACTTTTTCAGCATGAAAAGCCGATGGTTATTTTAAACATTAATGGTTTTTATGACCCATTAATAGCACATCTTAAGCACACTGCTGCAGAAGGGTTCATGAGTGAACAAGACCTTGATAGGCTGGTCGTATGTAATGACATCAACTCAGCCATGGAATTATTAAGTAAGGTCGTTCACATAGTCAATCCCATAGCCACTCACAAAATTTAGATTATGGCTTTAGGTACTGATTGAATATATTTTGTAAACCTGTTTTATCATCGATTCTGTTTTATCATCAATATAGTGTGGTTTGCAATAATTTATTAAGGACGCTTTTAAGTAAAAATTTAAACGCTATCTATAGCATATATGCATTTATCAACCCTGACATCGCTGGCGGGTAATCACGCTTTTCAGCCAATGTCAAAGCAAGCTCATCAATTTGACGCGAGGTAGTATTAGATAAGTAAGACCACTTATGATGATGCCGTACATCAAATTGTTCAGGGTGTTCAACTATCAGCTGGTGAGAAGTTAACTGTTCAACGATGTCGTCCGCTGCGGTAAGAGCAGAAGATGCTTTCACATTTTCAGCTCTTGCATAATGCAAGTCTGGATATAAGCTGACATCGGCAACTCTTAAAGCATCATTTTTACCTGGAATCTGTTGTCCTCCGTATAACGCATTATTAGTCGGATTTGCGGTTGCAAAATTTGGAACAAATTCACTAACTTGTTCAATGGCGCGCTCACTACGACTTTTTAGGGTTTCTGGATTCCAGCCTTCATCAATATAGTCTATAAATTTTGGCTTAAGTTCTGGCTGTGCATCGTCTTCGGTATTTGCCACTAGTCCATCATTAAAGAGTGTTACTGCTTTATTCATACTGTGTATTTGATAATACCCTTGTGGGTATGGGGTCAGTTGGACCATACCATGAGGCGTTCCTCGCTCGCCATGTATGATAATTTCAGGTAACCAAAGAGCGTCATTTACAGACTCCATATTAGGAACTGATTGACTGTCCCAATGCGTAATGTAAGAGGCTTTAAATTCAACCATCCTTTCAACAGGTACGCCTACCATGTTATCAATGACGCCAGTCCTAAAACCACACGCATTGATTAGATAATCAACGGTAACACTACCTTCGTTCTGTTCATCATTATCAGTGTCATTCTGGGTAGCATACGATTCAGCGCTACTATTTATAGCGTTAATAGTTTCAGAGTTACTGGTTTCAGTTTGGCGCGTTTTAGTTTGGTTAAAGTTAATAAAATCAATTTGCCATTTATCTACCTTAATGTCTTGGTTGTCTGCGTCTGTGGCAAGAGAGTTGCTAATAGAGGCGTGGATAGAGTCACTGCTAGAGGGACTGTTAAAAGTATCGTGGGAAGCTTCTTTAGTGTCAGTTCTCTTAGCATCATTTGCGATAGTGTTAGGAATATCAGTTACATTAGTAACCTCAGTGTTTAACATCAGATTCATATTAGAATAGTTATTTAATGCTATCTGAGCCGATGCCGCCAATCTAAATATGTTCCAGCCGTATTCTCTGACTGCAACTATAGGATACTTTAACTTGTCTAGATCTAATTGAGCCGCCGCAGCCGCTACCCATTCGTCCATATGTTTAGGTAATTCACCCGCTGGTAGCGAATGTGATTCAATTAAAGCTTCTAACCTGTCACGATCATAAAGTTTGTAATAGTCTTCAGGTTCACCCAGTACTTTGTTTGCTGGATCTTCAGCAATCATGTTACTGTATTCTTGAGTGAGTAACTGCAATCTGGGTACCAAATCTTGTGGATCGCCAGGGTCTCGTTTGGGTATGGCAATGACTGTTGGGCGAACATCGATACTGTGTGGGTATAGTCTTAACATATCTATGGATTGTTTAAGAAGCTCGACACCGTCTTCATCGGGTATATCACGGTATAAATTACCCCCTGCATGTAAGTGACACATAGGCGGCCCATCGATTAAGCTTGCTTTTGTTTCAAACAAATACGTCTCTACACCTAAAGCTGCCAAGCGTAAAGCGATTGTTGAGCCAGCAACACCGCCACCAACGATGCCTACTTTAAAAGCACTATTAGATTGAGAGTAGCTATTTTTGCTAGCAGATGAAGTTTTGGTTTGAGCTGGGTTGTTAATGGTTGATTGTGCGTCTGTACCGTTTAAGTGTGATTTTTCCATTATATTTATATTCTACCTAATGCGTGAATTTTAAATGTTTGGTATTAAACTTGGGCGTGTCCCTAATTGATACTCCTAAGATTACTGGCAAAAAATGTCTATATTCTCGCTAATCTTTGCAAATTTTAAGAAAATATATTTATATTCTCTGCAAAATTTAATGTGATTAGCAAAAATCTATCTTATTTTTAGCCTCACCAACCAAATATGGATACGCCCTAGATATTTTTGTTATTTATAATCAGTTATCGAAATTTATATTAGTATGGATTGTTTAAAAAGACTAACATTACATTAAGCAAATAGCATACCAAATCTAGTCAAGCATGACTGTTGTACCGAAGTAGTTGACTGTGGCATATATATAATCCATGTCTATAATTTGCAACTTAAAATTATAAAATACATTGAATCTAATAAATGAGTTAGAGATGAGCGAACAACACCTTAAAAGTAAAAAACAATATCGAAAGAAGCGAAGACAACCGTACCCAAGGCATAATCAAAATAAACACTGGTTATTGGGTGCAGGGTTTTTTGTGGTATTAGCAATATTAGCGTTAAACAACGATATCAGCTGCGGCGTTGTAGGTTGGTATATTGCGGTAAGTATAGTGACTTATTTTATCTATTATAAAGATAAACGCGCCGCGCAGCGAGGGTCTTGGCGTATTCCAGAGATAACCTTGCATTTATGGAGTCTGATTGGGGGATGGGTAGGTGCGCTAATTGCACAAAATTCGCTACGTCATAAAACAAAGAAATCAAGTTTTAAAACCGTTTATTATCTCACGGTTATTTTAAATTTGACGGTATTAATATATTTGATGTTGAATACGCAGCATATCAATCTTTAGACAACCCCTAGACTTATTAATACGGTGTTAGAAGTTAGGTTTAATGAACAATAAAGAAGCTAAGACATTAGCGCAATCAACGTTTCACTTATTGTTTTTAATCCATTAAACTTTTAAGAGTAGTAGATAAAGGTTTTTTTGATTATTAGTATAAAACAAAGCTTTTTCACCATGCTCAGTTTTTTACATTTCACGAGTAATTTACATGTCAAGTGGGATAAACTTTTTTGAGGTTTAAATAAAAGAGATCAATTATGATCTCTTTAAAGTCTATATACAGGGAGGAATATGCAAATATGAATTATGAATACATTCCGAGTCTATTTATACTCTGATTTAAACTAAACATCTAAACTAAACTTTTAGACTAGGTATCCAAACTAAAAATAAAAACAGCTGATTTAATCAAGGCGATATTTAGCATTTCTTTTACTTTCTAAAAATAGCATATCAATCACGGCCATGGCAACACCAATACAAATGGCAATATCCGCAATATTGAAGATAGGGTAGTGCCATACATCTGCGTAATGCACATGGATAAAATCGATGACTTTACCAATACGTAGTCGATCTATTAAATTACCAATAGCACCGCCTAATATCAACGCCAAACCCATATTCAAAAGTTTGGCTTGTCTTGGTGCCTTTAATATATAGCTGATTAATAGGATAGATATCACGACAGATATTCCCGAAAAAAACCATTTTTGCCATCCCCCTTGATCCGCTAAAAGACTAAAAGCAGCGCCATAGTTATAAGCCAAGGTCCAGTTTAAAATGGGTTCTATAACTGGTATAGGTTCATGAAAATTAAGTTTGGTATTCGCTAGCCATTTGGTCCATTGATCCAATCCTATCACTACAAGGGCCAATGAATACCAGGTCCATGCTTTACTGCCATTAGGTATTAATTTTGGTCGCTTAAGAGCACTAGGCTCAATGCTAGCATAAGCAGGGTTAGGCTGGTCTGATTCGGTCTCTTGCATGACAATTTGCCTCTCTTCAATATGATTAGGCATAGTAACGTACCTCTCCTGGGCCTTCAATATTGGAGACACAGCGCGTACAAATTTGATCATGTTTTGGATCTGAGCCGACATCAGTACGTACGTGCCAACAGCGAACACATTTTGTACCTTCTGCTGCAGCAACTGTTACGCGCAGGTTTTCCATATCTGTATTTTCACCATATACATCCCCACCTTGTCCGCCAGTTTCGTTAGCCGACGCGTTAGAATTTAAAGGCAATAATTTGGCTGAGCTGGTGATAAGGACAAATCGCAGCTCATCTTGAAGTTTCGCCAAGCTATCATAGACCTCGCCTGCAGCATAAATAGTGACACCAGCGGATAAGTTGGCATTGATTAACTTCGCTTCACGAGCGCTTTCGATGACTTTATTGATGGCATCTTTGGCTTCTAAGATGACCGCCCAATCGTCCTCGCTAATCTTATCCATAACAAAATCAGGCAACTTATACCAGTCTTGGGTGAACACATAAGCATTCACGCCCGTTGCGTTATCTTTTAACAATACTTCCCAAGCTTCTTGAGCAGTAAAGCTTAATATAGGCGCAATCCAGCGTAACAAGGCATGCGCAACATGGTACATTGCCGTTTGCGCTGAGCGGCGCGGTTTGCCATCAGTCATCGTAGTATATTGACGGTCTTTAATAATATCTAAGTAGAAGCCGCCTAAGTCTTGTGAGCAAAACGCAGTCACTTGTTGTGTCACTTGGTGGAAATCCATCGCATCATAAGCGTCAATAATAACTTTTTGAGCTTTTTGCGCACGATGCATAATGTATTTATCCATACTTACCAGCTCATCCATCGGTAAGCTATTGGTCTCTGAATTGAAGTCATCAGTGTTGGCTAATAAAAAGCGTAGCGTATTGCGGATACGGCGATACATATCGGTTGCACCCTTAAACGCTTGTTTACCCGCATTCATCTCATAACGGTAATCACTTGATGCAATCCACATGCGCAGCATATCAGCACCAGTTTTGTTGATTTCATCTTGCGGATTAATAATATTACCTAATGACTTACTCATCTTACGGCCATTTTCATCGACCACAAAACCATGCGTCAGTACTTGCTTATAAGGTGCGCGGCCGTACATTGCCTCAGAGGTAAGTAGTGAAGTTTGGAACCAACCACGGTGCTGATCTGAACCTTCTAGGTACATATCCGCCGGATTTCTTAACGCATCATCTTGCTCTAGTACAGCAAAGTGCGTGGTGCCAGAGTCAAACCAAACGTCTAAGGTGTCAGATGATTTGACATAGTCTTTGGCATCGTCACCAATAAACTGCTCGGCATCTGCATCAAACCACGACTCAACACCGCCATTTTCAATCACTTGTGCAATGTCTTCCATGATGTCAAGCGTGCGAGGATGTAGCTCATCGGTGTCCTTATGCGTAAAGAACGGGATAGGTACGCCCCAAGTACGCTGGCGAGAGATACACCAGTCTGGACGACCATCAACCATGGCTTCAATACGGTTTTGACCCCAAGCTGGTGTCCAAGTCACATTTGGAATATCGGTTAGTGTTTGCTCACGCAAAGTATTGCTACGACCGTCTACTTGATGGTCCATACGAATAAACCACTGCGGGGTAGCACGGAAGATAATAGGGGTTTTGTGGCGCCAACAATGCGGGTAGCTGTGCTCCATTTTATAGTGCTTTAATAGATGACCGCTCTCACTTAATGTATCGATGATTTTTGGTTGCGCTTTATAGATATGCTCACCAACAAACACTTCTGCTGTATCAAGATAAACACCATTACCAGCAACGGGATTGGTCACTGGTAAATCGTAGCGTAATCCAACCACGTAGTCATCCGCACCGTGTGCAGGCGCGGTGTGCACTAAGCCTGTACCGCTTTCGGTCGTAACATGATCGCCCAAAATAATAGGCACTTGTCGCGACTCAATGAGCGGATGTTGAGCCTTAATTAACTCAAGCTTGTCACCGGTTAGGGAGCTCACCACGCCTTCATTTTCAAACCCCAATGCGTTAAGAGCGTCATCAACCAAATCAGTTGCTAAGATGAGATTGCCTTTAGTGGTTTTAACCACGCTGTATTCAAAGTCCGCACTTACCGTAATCGCTTGGTTGGCTGGTAGCGTCCACGGTGTCGTGGTCCAGATGACCGCTAAGGTTTTATCAGAGTTGCTCTCAGGTAGAATTTGAGACGGATCAACGATTTCAAATGACACATAGATAGCGTCAGAGGTTTTGTCTTCGTACTCAACTTCTGCTTCAGCAAGTGAAGATGAACAGTCCAAGCACCAGTTCACTGGCTTCATGCCACGCGTCACATAGCCATTGGCATAAATTTTACCCAGCGCACGTACGATATTGGCTTCTTGCTGGAAGTTCATGGTAAGGTACGGGTTTTCCCAGTCCCCGAACACCCCTAAGCGTTTGAAGTCAGCCATTTGTAAGTTGACTTGACTGCGAGCATATTCGCGGCACAGTCCACGAAATTCAGTAGCAGAAACCTTTTTTCCAACTTTACCTACTTTGGCTTCTACTTTTTGTTCAATCGGTAGTCCATGACAATCCCAACCGGGCACATAAGGAGCATCATACCCTGATAGCGTTTTTGATTTGGTAATGATGTCTTTCAGTACCTTGTTAACCGCATGGCCCAGATGAATCTGACCATTTGCATACGGAGGACCATCATGCAAAATATACTTTTCTCTTCCTGCTTTAGCGGCACGAATCTTGCCATATACATCATCTTCTTCCCACGCTTTTAGCCATTCAGGCTCGCGTTTTGCAAGGTTACCACGCATTGGAAAAGCCGTATCGACTAGATTGAGCGTGTCTTTATAATCAGGAGTTGAGTTTTTTTCTGTCATAGAAGTCGTCTTATTTAATAAAGTAAAAGCTGAGTTTATAACTGGGTAGTTAGGAGTATTAGGGAAGTTAGGGATACGGCCCAGATATACCCTTATATTAATATAGGTTTGATATATAAATGTAGAAACATTATAAGTTAAAACCACATCATAGTGAATCAAGTCGCTATCAGCATGGGTTAAGTTTATGGATTAAAACAATATAAGGTTAAACCATAGGACTAAAACCATTATTCAAATATCGAGAGTTAATCAGACGGTTGTAAGGGCTTTGCATTATTGTCTATATGCAACCAGTTACCCATGACCTCTACAAGCTCATCCACGCCCTCTTTTTTCAGAGATGAAAATAACTGAATAGAGAAGGGAAGGTCTAACTTCTCCATGTCACGTTTGGTATTTAGCAAAATGTTTTTTGCAGGACCATATTTAAACTTATCGGCTTTGGTTAGCAGTACGTGCACAGGCAGTTCACCATCTTTGGCCCAATGTAGCATTTGCTCGTCAAAAAACTTTAAGGGATGTCGGATATCCATCAAAAGCACTAAACCAGACAAACTTTCACGAGAAACCAAATACTCTTCAAGTTCAGTTTGCCATACCACCTTCATCTTTTCAGGTACAGCGGCGTAACCATAACCGGGTAAATCAACCAAACGCGCTTCTTTATTACCAATCGTAAAGAAGTTAATCATTTGAGTACGCCCAGGCGTCTTTGAGGAACGTGCTAATTGACGCTGATTGGTCAATACATTAATAGCGGATGATTTGCCTGCGTTAGAGCGCCCCGCGAAAGCAACCTCATAACCCACATCTGGTGGGCACAATTTAAAGGTCGGCGCAGACATCAAAAATTCAGTTTGCTCTAACCGTTTACGCGCCGATAAGTGCGATAAATCCTGCGGCTCAGTAGGTTGAGGTTCGACCTTTAATGATTTTTTACTCATAGTCTTTCTCAGATCGGGCTATTAAAAACTATTATTATAGCGATTCTTATGCGTTAATCCTAATTAGTTGTAAAGATATTGAACAACAAAAAAGTTTTATGAGCCAAATAAGCTTATAAAAACCCAATAGATAACTTTAATGATTGATATTCTAGAATAAATCACCATAATAAAAGTATATTCAGTGAATATGTGTTTACTGAAAAATACTTAAGGTTCTTTCTATCAAATTATGTTTTAAGAGTCTTAAAGGATACCTCACTCTCAACTCTTTGCGTAGGCTGTGGCTTTAACCCAGCATATTTAGTTAAAAGATACGTTTTGATGTGCTAAATGCACCAGCCTACATTTGATTGTAATAAGTTGAGAGTGGGGTAAAGGATGTTTGCGAGTAATTGTTTACAAGTGATTGTTTAAAAGTAATTGTTTAAAAGTAATTGAGTACAAACAATTAGGTTAGTAAACCTTAGTTTAAACTTGCGACATCAGATATCAAGGAGACTACTTATGAGACTGTCTATGCGACCTTCCATTAATGTACTAAATGAAGTATCTATTAATAATGCATCAAATCATGATGTAGCAGGGTATGAACTCGTCCCTATACATAAAGTATCAACTGCTAAAATGATAAAAAATTTAAGGTTAATGGTTTTATCTGTGGTAGGAGTAATGTTTTGGGCGGCGCCTACGCTAGTAAATGCCAATATCGATACCACATATCAAGACAGCTGTGCCACTTGCCATGACTCAGGCGCTTTCAAAGCACCTAGAACTGGAGATACTGCTGCATGGGCGAAGTTGAAGTCGGAAAAAGGCATACCTAATTTGCTTAATACGGTAAAAAATGGGGGCAGACAGATGCCCGCTGGCGGGCTGTGCCCTGACTGTACCGATGAAGACTACGAAGCACTTATCGAATATATGTCTAAATAATAGGTATCTAAACCCTGTTTAAATTAAGGTTTTTTGATGGATAGGGTCTGTTGAACATTCAAATATGGAACTGGCGGCGGTTATTTTTTAGGCAATATGTAAGGAAATTTTAGTCACTTAGTTATTCTAAGTTAGAACCCCTAATTATTTAAAGTCACAATATATTGACAAAAAATAGACCCGCCCCGTAGGGCTGATGCTAAAATTACCCCAAACGTTGTTATAAACCTAGCTAAGGTCCAATACGCTTCGGGCATTATCATCGGTTTATGCCTAGTTTGGAACAATTTTAGCTATCAGCAGTCCTAGTATTTGAATGTTCAACAGACCCTAAAACTTATTGAGGGTATTATTTGTACTCAGATTGACTAATATGTCACGGATAAGTAGCTATTATTACAAAACTATTGATATAATAATCCTATTAAATATTCTCTGTGAGTAGTTATAACGAAACTATAGCTCATAACCAAGCGTCTATAACCACATGGCCATTGAAAACAACCTAGTTATTAAAAACAATGTTGTTATCAAAATCAACGTCGTCATTAAAATCAACGTTGTTATAAAGTTCAGCGTAGTTTTCAAAACTTTATTGGTTGGAGTGCAGGTTTTTATCTAAGATAGGTTTATCATTATTTTAGATAACTAAGAAGCAAAGCTTAAGAGGGGAGTTTCTTAAGGTTTTGAAGCTTTGAGTTGATAGTTTTAAATATAGTTACTTAGCTACCGCCTGAAAGACTTAGTAGGATTAGACTATAATGAAAAAATTGCTCGTTGTCACCAGCGTATTATTTGCCAGTATCAGCGCCCATGCAGTTATTACTGTTCCTAAATATGATGTTGAGGCAGCTAAAGATATTGTTGCTAACAACTGTAGTGCTTGTCATGGCGAGACTGGAATTAGTGTCATACCAACTCAGCCAAATCTAGCCGGACAAAATGTTCGCTATTTATACAAACAGCTTATGGATTTTAAAACCGGCTATCGCGTAAACGGTATTATGCAAGCGCAAATTGCTGGTTTATCACAACAAGACCTTGCGAATCTTGCAGGCTATTATGCCAGTCAGAAACCTTGGACTGCTTTCGCTGGTGATCCTGCTACGAGTGAAGAAGCCAATCACTTGTTCTTAGGCGGTGATAAGTCTCGTGGTATTATCGGCTGTGCAGGCTGTCATGATCCTAAAGGCGCAGGTAATGCATATGCTGCTTTCCCTCGTATTGGTGGTCAACATGAAGAATATTTAGGGTTACAGCTTAAAATGTTCCGTGCAGCAGGTCGTGAAGATGATGTGTCTAAAGATCAGATGCGTATCAATGATGCGGCTAAAGAAGGGGATAAGGGCATGATGCAAGTGGTCGCATCAAAATTATCTGACAATGATATTAAGATATTGTCAAAATATATTAGTGCCGTACACTAAGCCTTACTTATATTTATAGCTATATAAGCTAAGCTATAAAAAATAAGCTAAATAAATTAGGTTAAATATTTAAATAAATTAAAAATCGTTTTAAATACGTCATTTAACCCAATATTTTAAGTTATACAGCCATAAACCCCGTTTTCGGGGTTTTTGTTATTATATAATGGCATTATTTGTGCTACTACATTTGATACCTTTTCTTAAATCAACCTATCTTTGTCGAACTCGCCAAACCTACGACTGGTAGTGTTAGCACTCGTTTTCCTCGATATGTAAATTTTAAGATTTGGTATGAGTTCGCTGATTATGGTTTATAGATTATTGGTCGATTTGATGTCTAATTAGGGGTTGCGGCCATGTAATGACACACATAAAGCGACATATAATATAAATACTATTCATAGCCGTGGGAATTACCATGTTAAACCGTTTTTCTTCATTGTTCATTGCTGCGTTATTGCCTTTGTTACTTTTTAGGTGGTTTGTACCAGCACCAGCAGGCCAATTAGACTTTTGGTTAATGTGGCTGGTAGCAATGTTTGCCGTTGGCTTACCGTTATTATATGCAGAAATTGGTCTTGCGCATCGTAGCTTAAAGACGCCGGCTATAGGCATTCAGGAATTAACACGTCAAGCTGACACCTCAACTTTATGGCGAAGCTTTGTTTGGATTACGGTTATCTTGTCACTGTTGATCGCAAGCTTAAGTATTGATGCGGTGAGTGCAAATCTATTAAATGCCACGCAACAACTCGGTATGCAACTAAATGTTCCGAGCATAGCTATTGCTGGTGTGATGGTGGTTATTGCTGGGTTATTGAGCTTGCTAGGGGGCGTCACATTATTAGCGGCTATTGCGCTTATTGTCGCATCCTTTTTATTAGGCGCTATTAGCAACCTATCTTCTATCAGCATGGTCATGACAGAAGCAACTTTAGGAGAATGGGCAAGGGCGGTAACGCTTGCTCTTGTGACCGTAGGCGTAGGTTCGGGACTGTATTGGTTCACAAGCCCTCTTGTCGATAGCCATGAGGATCTAAATAAATCCTATGACCGTAACCCAAAAAAAGTAGCGACCAAAACGGTATTTCCCATTTGGATCGTTCAATTGGTTATAGGTAGTATAGCGCTGATTTTCAATACTGCGGTCTTGTCGCCAGGACTAACGCTGATCTATGCGTTAGGTGTGTTAGCTGCAGCAGCTTATTTTATCCATTATGCCAGTACTCAAATTGCCACTCGATTTAATCGGTTTGGAATATGGATTGCGACAGTAATTAGCATTATTTTAACTCTGGTGATCGTCTCTATAGCCACACCTCAGATTCTAAGCGTGGCATTGGTTGTTTTAAGTATTGTGAGTGCCTTGATATTAGCCATATTCTCAGGATGGCTAATGAAAATTAGCCATATGCGCAAATCATTGAACTTTAGTTCTGAAGGGTTTTATAACCTATGGCGAGTAGCCATTCGTATCATTGTGCCAATATTAGTCATTAGTGCTATTGTCAGTTGGTTAATCGCATGAAAAACGATGTGATAATTAATACTTATTCAAGTAAAGATACTGATAAAAATACAGACACAGACACAGACACAGACACAAACACAAACATAGATGCGACATTGCCAGTGAGCTTAGCTTATGCAAAGTCGGCCAATGATCATCTTTATATCGATATGAAATTTGGAAAAAACACCACTATTTTGGAAGCACTGAGACAATTAGGCTTGCTCGATACTTTTCCTGATTTAAGACAGTGGTGCGAGGCTAATAAAGATAAGAATAAAGTTGACAACAAATCATGGCGAGTGGGTATTTTTTCACAAAAAAAACCGCTTAGTTATGTTTTACAAGCACATGATAGGATTGAGGTGTACCGACCGCTGACCATTGATCCTATGCGCAAACGCAAAAATAGAGCAATTTTATAAGCTGTAGATTTATGCATTTAGTCTTATATGCATTTAATATATATGCATTTAATCTACATGCATTTATACCGAAATATACCTTCATGCATAACTTAACATGACATAAATAAGTATAAACGACTACTTACTTTTAGCATAGCTGAAGTTTAAGTCATGCATGAATTTAAGGGATGTATACAAATCCGCTTTAAGCATAATTATTAAAAAAACATTGATTAAAAAACAATTATTTAAAAACTGTGATCAAAGCACAGTGAATGAAGTGGTTCTTAATACCAACGCCACCAACGCTGCTATTGGTTCACTTTTGGTAAAGTGTCCACACCTTCAATGCGAGTCACCACATTGGAGTCATCAAAATAGATAATTAAATGCTGCTTGGCATCACGGATAATTTGTTTGCCTTCACGAACCCCATATGTACCCGGCGTATAGTCGTAAATATAATCCCAACGATTAGGGGCTAATGAATCACGTATGGCAGGACTGCCAATCAGATAAGAGACCTGATTCTTATGCATACCAGGCTGAATTTGCTGCGCTTGCGCTTGCGTAATAGGCGTACCTTGAGGCAAATCAATTTTATAAACACTAAATACAGAGCAGCTTGCAAGAGTTAAGAAGCTTGATAAAGCGATAGGAAAAAGTAAAAATTTTAATTTATTCATAATATCACGTTTTAATAGTTACTCATTGTTTACTTGGCATGTGTCAATTAACATTGATGGTAAACGATTAATTGACTCGTAATTTATATTATTTAGACAAATGATACGTTAATTACTTGCAAATGCCTACCACTTAAGAGACTATTTAACTAATTTTGTTTTAATACATACTTTGAATATAATTTGCTAATAAGCGCTTATGCTAACTAAAGCCTAATAAACATTCACAACTATAAATATATAAGGAATGCTATGAAATTTACAAATCAGGATTTACGTAAAGCAGGGTTAAAGATTACTTTACCTCGTGTCAAGATACTAGAACTTCTTGAAAGCGCTGAACACCACCATATGAGTGCAGAGGAAGTTTATAAAGCTCTCATAGAACAAGGTGAAGATGTGGGTCTGGCAACAGTATATCGCGTTTTAACTCAGTTTGAACAGGCAGGTATCGTAGAGCGTCACAATTTTGAAAATAACTTATCTGTGTTTGAAATAATGACAGATGAGCATCACGATCATCTGGTTTGCGATATATGCGGTAAAATTATTGAGTTCCATAACGAAATTATTGAAAATGAGCAGCTAAAAGTTGCTCAGGAACATGGCTTTAGGTTATCAGGTCACTCATTGGTATTATATGGTATTTGTAATAATGTAGAATGCCAAAATATTGCCTCTAAATAATATTTTTATATAAATCAAAGGAGCAAACCTGCTGGTTCGCTCCTTTTTTTACATTAAAACTTAAGCTTAAGCATACAGATTAGGATCAATGATCGATTGATAGTGCCATTAAATCTTCAGACCTATTATTATCTAATTTACTTTCAAGCTTAATTCTCAAGCGTAAATCATTAGGTGAATCTGCATTGCGAATGGCGTCTTTATAGGTAATTTTTTGTTGTTCGTGCAAGTTATATAATGCTTGATCGAAGGTTTGCATGCCCACTTCATTAGACCGTGCCATGAGCTCTTTTATCTCATTAATTTGCTTTTTACGTATATAGTCACTGACTAAGGTAGAGTTTAATAAGATCTCTAGTGCCGCATATCTACCATCTTCGTGTGCTGCGGGTATAAGCTGCTGCGCTATAATAGCATTAAGATTTAAAGACAAATCCATAAACAATTGATCATGACGAGTATATTCAAAAAAACTAACAATGCGATCTAATGTTTGACTGGCATTGTTAGCGTGTAAGGTTGCCAGTACTAGATGGCCAGTCTCAGCATATTGTAAGGCGTAGCTCATGACTTCACGGTTTCTAATTTCACCAATGGAGATTACATCAGGTGCTTGACGTAGCGTATTTTCAAGTGCCACTTCAAAAGACTCTGTGTCCACCCCCACTTCACGCTGAGTAACAATACAGCCCTCATGGTGGTGTTCAAACTCAATAGGATCTTCAAGAGTGATAATATGATCATTGGTCTCACGATTACGCAGACCTAACATCGCAGCAAGCGTGGTTGATTTACCCGTACCCGTGCCACCAACGATTAAAACTATTCCGCGTTTTGCTAAGGCTAGGTCTTTAATAACAGGGGGAAAGTTTAATTGTTGAAGGGTAGGGATTTTAGATTCAATCTTACGCAGCACCATACCTGCGCTGCCCCGTTGTATAAACGCACTTACTCTAAACCGCGTGGTTTGCGACTTATCATAGATAGAAAATTGCAGCTCTTGATGCCGATTAAACTCTTGACGCTGCTGCTCTGTCATACAGTTTAGTACCAGCTTCATACACTGTTCACTAGTAAGCGGTGTATTACCGACAGCTCTGATTGTCCCATTGATTTTGAGTGATGGCGGGGCACCTGCGGTTATAAATAAATCAGAACCATTTTTAGTAATAAAGGTTTGAAGCAAGTCGTTAAAATTCATGGCAGTTTAGCTCGAGATAAGAGTCATTAATATCATTATGTAGTGATTACATAAATGAGTCTGGTTGTTTGGCATAAGGCTTAGCAGTTGCTAAATCAATCGTATTATTGTCCACAAGGTTTTTTAAAGACTTGTCTAAGGTGATCATACCTTCACTTGATCCCGTTTGGATAGAGGAGTAAATTTGCGCCAATTTGTTTTCTCTTATCAGGTTACGTACCGCAGTGGTTCCAATCATAATCTCATGTGCTGCTACACGTCCGCCTGTTTTTCTTTTGAGTAATACTTGAGACACTACTGCTTGTAGAGATTCAGATAGCATGGAGCGAATCATTTCTTTTTCTGCGGCCGGAAAAACATCCACAATACGATCAATCGTTTTAGCTGCTGAGCTCGTATGTAAGGTGGCAAATACTAAATGTCCTGTTTCAGCCGCGGTTAATGCCAAACGTATGGTCTCTAAATCGCGTAATTCACCAACCAATATCACATCTGGATCTTCGCGCAAGGCTGAGCGTAATGCAGCATCAAAACTATGCGTATGACGATGAACTTCACGCTGATTGATTAAGCTTTGCTTAGAGTGATGTACAAATTCGATAGGGTCTTCGATAGTCAATATATGCTCTTTACGAGTCTCATTGATGTAATCTAGCATGGATGCAAGCGTTGTGGACTTACCTGACCCTGTTGGACCAGTTACTAAGACAATACCACGCTTATGACTCGATATCTTTCTAAATACCTCACCTAGCCCTAAGTTTTCTAATGTTAAAACTGACTCAGGTATCGTACGCAGTACAGCGCTAGCTCCACGGCTTTGATTAAATGCATTTACCCTATAGCGAGATAAACCAGATATTTCAAATGAGAAGTCTGTTTCCAAATGTTCTTCATAGTCAGCACGCTGCTGATCAGTCATGACATCATATATTAAGCCTTGAACCATTTTGTGGTCCATAGCGGGCATATTGACCTTAACCATATCGCCATCCACTCTAATGATGGCTGGCATGCCTGCTGATAAATGTAAATCTGAGGCATTGTGTTTATGCGCAAACCTTAACAGGCTTTCGATGCTAACAATTCCTTTTTCTGACACCGTATGGTTCCTTTTTAAATCTATGTCGGTTTTGATTAGATAGATGACTCATTTTTTGATTAAGCTCAAAGTTGTATAATTCTTAAGTGCCACTATCATATCAAGGCTAAAAATAATTGTCAGATATTATTTCATTTACTTTTAATTTAAACTTCTATTAAATTTTGACGAAGTATATATTAAAATATAAGCCACTTTACCTGGTGTTGCAAATTTACTGACGAGTGTATTAGAGAAACACTGGCGCTAGTGTTAGGATTATATTTAAATAGATTAATCGAGAATATGAAATGACAGCAACAAACCTTATAAAGAATTGGCAAAACGTACGTGACCAAATTTGTGAAGTAGAAGACTCAATATCTCAAAGTGATTCAATAGAAAATATTAATAAAAAAAATGAAGTGACTCTTTTGGCAGTCTCCAAAACCAAACCTGCTCAAATGGTGGCAGAATTAGCAAAGGCGGGTCAAGTTCATTTTGGAGAAAACTACTTACAAGAGGCGCAAGATAAAATTAATGAGGTCTATCACCTGTTGGCTGGTGACTCTGATCAAGCTGCCTCTAAACGGCTCGTATGGCACTATATCGGGCATATACAGCGTAATAAAACCCACGATATTGCCAGTGCTTTTGATTGGGTACATACCATTGAAAGAGACATCATTGCCAAACGATTAAATAATCAGCGTCCTGATGATAAGGACAATTTGAATGTATTAATCCAAGTTAATATAGATAAAGAGGAGAGCAAATCAGGATGTATGCCAGAAGCGCTGAACGAGCTTGTCAAAACGGTTAAAACATATGATCGATTAAATTTACGCGGATTGATGATTATACCATCTACGGAAGATACGGGCGCTTTTGAGCGTACCAAAACGCTTTTTGATGACATTCGCCAAAGTCACCCTGAATTAACAATGTGGGATTCTCTAAGTATGGGAATGAGTAGTGACTTACAACAAGCTATTGCTCAGGGTTCTACTATGGTAAGAGTCGGCAGTGCTATTTTTGGTGAACGTGAATAGAATCAAATACAATCAATCTAACAGATAATTTTGTTTTATAAAAAAGGGCCGCATATTGCGGCCCTTTTTTTAACTTTTAATTCTAAATTCATATAAAAAGCTAATTCGCTAAACTATTCTTCCGTTTTCCATCCATTAACGAGTGGATAACGACGCTCACGTCCAAAAGCTTTGTGACTAATTTTAGTACCAATAGGTGCCTGACGACGTTTAAACTCGCTATTATCTACAAGTTGTATGGTTCGACTGACCACGGCGGGCTCAAATCCTTTAGCAACAATATCTTCATACCCTAAATCATTATCAATATAGTCTTTTAAAATAGCATCTAAAACATCATAATTAGGTAAGCTGTCTTGATCCTTTTGATCAGGACGCAGTTCAGCAGAAGGCGGGCGTGTTATTACACGCTCTGGTATAACATCGGAATCTTCTAAGCGATTACGATAGGTTGCAAGCGCATAAACCTGTGTTTTGTAGACGTCTTTAAGCACATCAAAACCACCAGCCATATCGCCATACAATGTCGCATATCCTACTGCCATTTCAGACTTATTACCTGTCGTAATGACCAAATGACCAAACTTATTAGAAAGTGCCATTAATATCATGCCTCGCGCTCGAGCTTGAATATTTTCTTCAGTAGTATCTGCTTTAGATTTGCTAAATAGGGGCGCGAGCGTATGACGCATACCATCGACAGCGTCGTGTATGGGACAGACAGTGTAAGACACATTCAAACGACGTGCCTGAGCTTGCGCGTCTTCTAGACTAATCTGTGAAGTGTACTCATAAGGCATCATAACCGCATAGACCTTATCTGCACCTAACGCATCAACCGCAATACATAAAGTCAATGCCGAGTCGATACCACCGGATAACCCAACAATAACACCACCAAATCCAGAATGATTAACATAGTCGCGTAGACCGACGACAAGTGCTTGATACATTTCAGATTCAGTACTCAGCTGCAAAGGTGCTTTGTCTTGAGTATCGAATTTACCTTGTTCAATATCATAGGTTGCATATAGGGTTTGCTCTAAAAACCTTGACGCTTCATGCGCCACTTGGCCGTTAGGCTGCACCACCATAGAACCACCATCAAACACTAAGTCGTCTTGGCCACCTACCGCATTCACATATACGATTGGAATGCTATTTTTAGAGGCACGTTCATTAAGCATGGCTTGACGAACAGACTGTTTGTTCGATTCAAAAGGAGACGCATTTATACTGATAACTAAATCAGCGCCTTGATCTTTTAAAGCTTTAAGCGGCTCTTCTTGCCATAAATCTTCGCAGATCAGTAGACCTATGGTCACCCCTTGATAATCAAACAAGACTTGATTGCGACCTTTATCAAAATAGCGGCGTTCATCAAATACACCATAGTTAGGCAAATACTGCTTATGGTAGAATCCTTTTTGTTGACCATTTTGTATGATAGCGGCTGAGTTGAACGTACCATGATAATCAACATGCGGATAGCCAATAATCATCACGATATCATTAATATCGCTTAGAGAATTTAGAGCAGCTTTAACACGATCGGATAGGCGAGGACGTAATAATAAATCTTCCGGTGGATACCCTAATAAAGCCAGTTCAGGGAATACAATAATATCCGCACCATTATCACGAGCTTCGATAGCTAAGGCACGCATTCTATCAATGTTAGCTTGAATGTCACCTACCATGAAGTGGGACTGGGCGAGGGCAAATTTAAGCTGTTTTCCTTTTAATTGTTGTTGAGTGTTATCGCTTGACATTTAATATCCTATAAATTTGGGTGTGCATGTGTTATGTATTGAATGTTATGTTATTAAAATAAATTGGTAATATCAGATCAAATAATTATTTAATTATCCATATAAGAAGATATGAGCCCCGTCAAATTAATAGTAAGATAAGTAAAATAGATGATAAGAGTTCTTTTTAAATCTATTAAGTCCTATAACTTTTATTAAAATTACCTCATTTAGAACTGAGCTGACTAATATATATTTGAACAGAATATTTTAAATTAAAATTTCTTCAAGGGTAAAGTAAACCCATGAACAGTTATTCTCCAACGCTTATAATAAGCTTTTCAATAATTTTTATAGCAGCAATTAAATATATAACGTTTTATAATAAATATTACTAGTATAGCATCAAAAATTTAATCATTTATAAACCAGTTATACTTCTTGTCCAAGACTTGTTCCTATTAATTAAATGATGTATAGATATAGTATTGATTACTTTATAAATATTTTGACATGACTGTGTAAATCAATTTATTGTTAATTTATAATTTAATAAACCAAGTGATTCCATACACTCATTATCAAATCAAATTAAGTGTTATAGTTTTTATTTAAACAAACATAAATATTTAATCACTATATCGGATATATTCCAACTATTTTATAGCGCCAATTAAATCGCTTTAAAACAGTTATTTTATAACACATCTATTCAAATAGAGATAAGTCTATGCTCACGTTTTTTTCTTTTCTATTTCTTTTCACCATAATGTGGGTCTTAATGTGGGCATTTTTTAAATTTATGTATCCAAAACCACCGAAAGCTTTTATGCCAAAACTAGGGGATATAATTACTCCCAGAGAGTGTGATTATTGTAATCACCCGTTAGCTGAATACCGTGGTGTGTTAGAGAGAAAACCTCTAGATACTCTTACTGAGCACCAACAAGACAAACTCAATAGTATTGAGAGCGAAATTGAAAAGCTTAAAAAGGTTATAGAGGAAGAAAAGGTCAAACAGGCAGCGGGGTACAAATATCTATCGCTAAAACAAAAGCGTCAAGCGAAGTCTGAATTAGAAGAAAAAGAAAAACAGCTCTTTCAACAAAAACAAGCCGCTAAGCAATTAGCGACTTGGTTTTATTGCAATTATGAACATCAAGCTCAATTTCATGCTGAAAGAAGTTAGGATTTAGTGAGCTTTAAACTATTGTATTGTAGAGCGTTTAGTTAGATAGTATCTGAATAATTAGTCTTTATGCTCATAGTCTTGTAGCATTTGATCTACCAATGTATTGGCCTGTTGCAAAGTTTGCGCATCCGAGCTTGCTGAATGTTTGGCTTGCGACATTTTTTCATATAGATTTAAACACGCTAATACCAATAAATTTTTGGGCGATAGCATAGGTGCATCGTCGCGTAAATCATTTATGAATTCATTGATATCTCGCGTGGCAGCATATAGCTCTTCTTCTTCGCCCTCAGGACAATAAATAGTGTAGTCCTCGTTTAATATAGTAATATCAACAGGCAAAGAGGGCGGCTCAATGTTTAATTCATTGTCTATATCATTAACACTACTTTGGGTAGCAGTAATGGTATCATTTAAAAAATCATCATTATCATCATAATCAATTGGATTGAAGCTGTCTTGAGTGTCTCTTTGAGGTTCGATGATGATTTCCTCATCAATATAATCTTGATTATTAAAGACTGACTTATTAGCGTTTGTGGCGCTATTATTATTAATTGCATCACCTTCAACACCTTCAACATCGCCACTGTCTATGCTTTCAATATTATCATGTGGGTAGTCATGATTGGGCGCGCTAATATGAACCTCTTGATTGGCTTCTAAATTTGTCTCAGCCTTTGAATTAACGAATTCTGACTCTACATTATTATAGTTAGCATCGTCTACCTCTAAAGGTTTTGAACGACTTTCATTTAAACTATTCGAGCTATTTAAACTATCGTGACTGCTGTTATTCGTATTATTTAGGTTTGACATAGGCTTCTCGTAAGATATTAGACGGGAATTAGGTGTCATATCAGAAAGAGGGTTTGTAACTATTTACCATTTCACATTCTGATAAGGTATCGCTCAATAGAGTATGAATTAAGCTTGATCAATTTTTGTTAATCGTTCATAGACCACGCGAGTATGCTCACGTGCCAGTCGGTTTTTCTCTAGCAATTTATGGTTCGCTTCTTCAAGTGTTTTAACCTGCGCTGCCATTTCAGTATGCTTATCTTTTAGTTGGTTGTGACTATCAATCAACAACTGATGTTCTTTATCTAATTGATCAAATTTATTTTGTAGTTCAGTATATTGTTCACAGCTTTTATTATAAGCCGTATCAGAATCATTGAGCTGTTGTTTGACTTGATTTAATTCCTCAATATCCGCAGACGGTGTAGATTTTAAGGTATTTAACTCTGTATGGGTGGATTGATAGCGCTGGCGAGCGTCATGAAGCACTTCATCCAAACGCTGCAACTTTTCAATTAACTGTTCGGTCATGAGTATTCACTTTTAAAAAAGGTGTATTTTGGTTTAAATGCTATATATATTCAGCGAACTACTAAACGGTTACGGCGTTAACCTCGCTAAGCCAACATGAGTAGTACTTGCACTCGGTTGACTTGTAGCCATTTTAGACTTCTTTGACTATAAATTGAATATTATATGTTCATTACCTTTAATAATGCCACAGATGCCCACATTATATCTAGCATTAGGATGTTAACGAATGTTTTTAAAGTAGGTAGAGACAACATTATTAATTCACGGTAATCTACGGCTCAACAATCTACAGCGTAACAATTTAGATCATAGTTAAGAAGTTTCTACTCGCTAGCAACCGTATGTTTTGCTTTAAGACGACTTATGCATTTGATGATACAAAGGTTAAAGAATTATGAATGATGATATTTCAGGCTGGAATGACTGGACACGAGCATTTGCTGATTGGAATGATATCAGTATCAGTGAGCTTCATGGTCTTATGACAGGATTAATGACCGTATGCCATGCCCCCTCAAACACTCAAGAATGGGAAGAGTTATTAACAGAATTAAGCTTTTCTATTCCAAGTGAGTCTGCATTAACTTTACTTGCTGAAGAAGCTGAAGATACGGCGTTTCAATTAAAAGATAAAGACGATGCCTATCAGTATTCGCCATTACTACCCGATGATGAGCACAATTTGTTCGAACGAGTCATAGCTTTAAAAGATTGGGCTAATGGCTTTATGACAGGATTTGGGGTGACTGATTCTAAATTAAGCGCTGAGGAGAATACGATTTTATCTGATCTGTCCAAAATAGGCAGTATCCGTATCTCTCCTGAGGATGAGTTTGAGGGCGGAGAAGAGTCTTATCTTTACTTGTACGAATTTGTGCGTATGGTGCCAGTCAGCTTTGCTACAAGACCTCGTAAGGCGCTAATGTCGCTGCCGTTAATTGCAGGGTTATCACTAGGTGCAAAGACGGCGCAGGAGCTTGAACAAGAAGGACATACCAAAACTCCTACTCAATCACCTATGCCACCGGTCGTCGATGCGATGAATAGACACAATCCATCGTAACCTAAATTTTTAAAGTTGCGGGTATGTTCAAAAAGGTCTAGGCTGACTTATTGTTATTTATCATGTGATAATTGCTATTTGTTAAAGGTTAAAGTATGACTTCCAAAAGCAGCAGTACCTCTCAAGTTAACTGGTCTAGTAGTGATGATTATCCAGCAAATAGTATAAAGTGGCTTAGCAAACTTATTGGCTTTGATACAGTGAGTCGCCATTCAAATCTAGCACTTATTGAAGAGGTTCAAGCTTACTGTCATAGTTTAGGCTTAACGCCTTATCTGACTTACAATGAGGCTAAAACCAAAGCTAACTTATTTGTGACTATACCTGCTACCAAAGCTGCGCTTAACGCATCTGCAAATGATCTAAATGCAAATCATTTAAATGGAGGCATTGTACTCTCTGGGCATACCGATGTGGTGCCTGTCGATGGGCAAGTGTGGACATCAGACCCCTTTGAAGCGCAAATCAGAGATGGCAGATTGTATGGACGCGGCGCTTGTGATATGAAAGGATTTATCGCCTGTGCGTTAGCTGCATTACCGAAAGCTGTGATGTTGTCAGAGCAAAACAAGCTTAAGCGGCCACTGCATTTAGCGCTATCGTTTGATGAAGAAGTCGGGTGTTTGGGCGCGCCATTATTACTAGAGGATCTACAGCAACGAGGCATTACTCCCGATTATTGTATTGTCGGTGAGCCCTCTTCGATGAAGCTTGTCACCGCACATAAAGGAATTTCTGTATTTCGCTGCTCAGTTCACGGTAAGTCGGTACATTCTTCTCTCACTCCGCAGGGGGTAAATGCCATTAGTTATGCCGCAAAGCTTATTGGCTTTATCGACGAATTGGCGAATCGCTTAACTCATTCAGAAAATAATGATGATGGTTTTGATATCCCATTTTCTACCCTGTCCATTGGGACAATAGCGGGAGGTACGGCCACTAATATCGTACCGAACTTATGCCAGTTTACTTTCGATTATCGCAACCTACCAAGTATGCATACCAAAGACATTCTACCGGCTATTCAGCAGAAAATTGATGAGTTAAATGAGCAAATGCAGCATATTGATAGGAATACAGGTATTGAGATTGAGCAGCTTGAAAGCGTGCCAGCGATGACCGATAGTGAAAGTGAAGCATTGCAAGAGTTGATTGCAGGATTAGTTAAAGAGTCTGCGCGGCATAAAGTTGCTTATGCAACAGAGGGTGGTCAATTTACGAATGCGGGTATTCCTACTATCATATGTGGTCCAGGCAGTATTGAGCAAGCGCATAAACCGGATGAATATATCGAGATTGACCAAATTGAACAATGCGATGTATTTATTAATGAAGTATTAACTACCTTACAATGCTGATGATTCAATGACCATGATTCAATGACCATGATTAAATGACCATTATTAAATGACCACGAAAACTAAAAAAGGAACCTCAGTTTATGAGGTTCCTTTTTTTAAGAAGGCTTGAAGTAAAATAAGACTTTAAACTAAAACCTCTACCAATTCGGCGCGTACCATATGCGGGCTCACGAATTCTTTAATGTTAACCATCACAAACTGGCCCATTAATTCAGACTTTTGCAGCTCGGTGGCTTCAAAGAGTACCGAACGGGTATTGTCTGCTGTACCTAGTAATTGATTAGGGTAGCGATCAGCAATGTCTTCGACCATTACACGAACTGTATTGCCAACCATTTCACGGGTTTTCTTGACGGTCGAATCACGTATAACTTTTTGAAAAATTGCCAAACGTTCTTTCTTGGTCTCTAGGCTCACATCATCAGGTAGGTCAGAAGCAGGCGTTCCTGGACGTTTAGAATAAATAAAACTATATGAATGATCAAAATCTAAAGCTTTAGCAAGATTCAAGGTTTCAAGGAAGTCTTCTTCTGTTTCACCCGGAAACCCAATAATAAAGTCGCTCGACAAATGCATGTCAGGACGCACCGCCATTAACTTATTGATTTGATTAATATAAACATCAATGGTGTGGTTACGTTTCATCGCTGCTAATATTTTATTCGAACCACTTTGAACGGGTAAATGCAAATGTGACACTAGCTGCGGTAACTTAGCATAAGCGTCAATAATATCATCTGTAAACTCTAGTGGATGACTGGTGGTATAACGAATACGTTCGATGCCATCAACATGGGCAACGTAGTGTAGTAGCTCTGCAAAACGACAGATGCTTCCATCGTCTTTTTCACCGCGGTAACCATTTACGTTTTGACCCAGTAGCGTCACCTCACGCACACCTTGTTCTGCAAGGCTATCGATCTCTGCTAATACATCATCAAGTGGCCTTGACAGCTCTTCGCCGCGCGTATAGGGCACCACACAGAATGAGCAGTATTTAGAACAGCCTTCCATAATAGAAACAAAAGCACGATAACCCTCAACCTTAGGCTCAGGTAAAAAGTCGAACTTTTCTATACTGGGGAAAGAGACATCAACCGTGCCGATACGATCTTTTGGCTTTACGTTTTTTTGTGTACTTGATTGGTCATATAAATCGGGCAAGCGGTGTAGGGTTTGTGGGCCAAAAACCATATCCACATAAGGCGCGCGTTTTTGAATATTGTCGCCTTCTTGAGAGGCAACGCAGCCGCCAACACCAATCACTAGGTCTGGGTTTTTATCTTTTAGTTTGCGCCAGCGGCCCAGTTCAGAAAAGACTTTTTCCTGTGCTTTTTCACGAATAGAGCAAGTATTCATCAATAACACATCGGCGTCTTCAATATTGTCAGTCACAATCATGTTATGAGAGTCGCCAAGCACATTTCCCATTTTTTCAGAGTCATAGACATTCATCTGGCAACCTTGAGTTGAGATGAATACTTTTTTTACTGGAGCATCTGTTGAAGGATTTGACTCCACCACATCATTCGAAGAGGGGTCTTCAACTAAAACCCTAGTCTCTTTGGCAGATAAAGCTTTAGGGTCAAATGCTTTAGGATTAAATAAAGTAGCACTCATAATAAGCAGTCCAGGTTTGTCTAATGATATGTATGGCTAACTGACTTGAAAGCGACTGGCGCTTTTATATCGAAATTAAATGAAGAGGTTAGCATCTATGTGTTTGATATACGTTTTTAAGATGCTTAATTGAATCATAAAAGGGGCATATTATACCACATGCTGTTAAACATTAAATATTAATGCCATTCAAGTTGATTATAAATTATACAAAATTATTTTTATATATATCACACGAATACTGTGTGCTTAGAGGTTTTACTTTCAATATAAATAGAATGCGGTAGGTACATAAATATGCCTGCAACATGAGCTTACATAAAGCATTTGGGCGAGGTAAGGATTATTGCCTATAATAATTTTATCTGATTCTATTATCGAAGACTTGATAACCCAAAAATATAGGTCATTATAACTAGAAACTAGAAACGAAACCTTAGATTTTAATTCTCAATATAAACCTAATGAAAAGCACCGTTTTTAAGAATCGTAACTTGAATTCTAACCACAATTTTAAAAAGTTATCTAAACGAATCATGTGTGCTAATGTAATAAAAGGACGTACATAAAATTATATGTTAAAAAAAATTCAATTAAAAATAGATGCGCCGTTAGATAAGCCAAAGGGTGAAATTAATATTATGGGCCATACTGCAAAATTTAAACAGACCTTGTTGTCAAAAGCGACATTGACTGCCTCGTTGCTAGGTTTATTTGGGATGTCGCAGATTGCCTGTGGCCAGTTGACTTATCAAGACTCAATGGCGACCTCATCTTCTGATACCAGTATTGGCTATTTTAATGAAGCGCTCTCAGCTGCTGAAAGTGGTGATGTTAATATGCTCTATCAATACGAGCAGATGATGAGTGGCGGGTTATTTGCGATGTATCCAACGTATTGGCGTTTGAATAATGATCTATCGACATTACATCCAAGTGTCGTTACACGTTTTGCCAACCAATATAATGGCAGCGTTATGGCAGAGAAGCTAGCAGCAGACTATGCAGAAGCCAAAGCGCAGATGGGCGATTATGCTGCTGTACGTCAAGTTTCTAACAATATTATTAATGCTGATACCAGTGAAAAATGTGCTGTCGCCCTAGGATTTAATAATGGTGGTGACGCCATGCGCGCCATGTCCCTAAAACCTGAAGTATGGTTAAACACAAAAAAACAGCCTGCATTGTGTTATCAATTGGCAATGGAAATGAATAATAATCCGATGATCAGTAATGCGGATCGCCAAGCGCGTTTGTTAAGGATGCTTAGAGTGGTAAAAACTGGCGATATTATGTCGCTTACAAGTACCCTTGGCATTCCTATAGATTATAGTGAATTGAGTGATATCCAGCTCAATCCAAACGCCTTCATACAGCGTATGAGTAGTCAGCCTTATAGCCCCAAAAACCAATATCTTTATATTTATGCGATAGGACGTATGGCAGACAAATCCTATCGCGAAGCGGCCATGCAAGTCGATTTCGATATCAAACAAGATGATTTGCGCGCTCAAAAACTAATTGGCGAAGAAGCACGCCGCTATGCCTATCGTATTTTAGGTGTTAAGCGTATGAACTATACGACCGATGACGGGTTTAATAAAGAGGCGTTAACTTGGTTTCAAAAAAGCTTAGGCGTTCCTTTTAATTATGAAGAGGCCGAGGATTATGCTATTGCTGCTATAAGGTATAGCGAGTGGGGAGATGTGGTTCAAGCCATTGGTAGTATGGACAATGCCACGCAGCAAGAAGACAAATGGCAGTACTGGTTAGCGCGCGCTTACGCAAAGTCTGCCGACAGCAGTAAAAAATCTTTATCTAGACAAATATATCAGCGACTCGCTGGTAAGAATAATTATTATGGCTTTTTGGCCCAAGATGTCGTCGGTCAGCGCTTTAGTGCACGGCGTGCAGGCGGAACTGGTGTGCCTAATGTTCCAAATAGTGATGTTAGTCGAATGCTAGGTAATCCGCATTTTGCGCGAGCATTGGCCTTATACAATAATGGCTCTAGTCGAACCTATGCCAATCGTGAATGGAACTGGGCGGTTAAAAAAGCAAGAGATGCTAATGATACCGGTATGATATTGGCGGCGTCCAAATATGCGCACGATATTGGCTGGCTAGACCGTTCTATTTATGCTATTGATACTACCGATAATGTTATGAGCTATGGGTTATCACATCCCATGCCTTATCAATCATCTGTGGTACGTTACAGCCAAAATGTGGGAATTGATCCTGCATGGGCCTATGGCATCATGCGTCAAGAGAGCCGCTTTGTAAGTAGTGCGCGATCGGGTGTCGGTGCCAGTGGGCTCATGCAAATTATGCCAGGTACTGCCAAGTATATTGCTCGCAAACTTGGAGAGCCATACAGTGCTAGCCAAGCCAATAGCGGGGATACGAATATTCGCTATGGTACTTGGTATATGAGCGATATTATGAACAAGCTAAATTACCAGCCTGTATTGGCAACCGCAGGATACAATGCAGGGCCTAACAAAGCCAAACGCTGGCAGCCCACGTATGGGTCGTTACCTGCGGATCAGTATGTTGAAACTATTGCTTATCCTGAGACACGAAACTATGTCAAACGGGTGATGGAGAATGCAACCATTTATAGTAGTTTGTTAGGCACTACAATACCGATATCTACTCGTATGGGTACTATCTCTCCATAATATTGATACGTTTAAATTTGGTGATGACATAAAATTATCCATAGATGTGCTCTATAACATTTTAAATGCTCAATAGGGTTTAGGTCGCAAGTTAAATATTTGAAAGTAAAAAGTGATCAAAAATTTATGTGACTTATTTTAGAGCGATCATTAATAGATTAGCTAAGTAGTAAATAATAAGGTTTGAGCAATATTTTGAAAGGTGCTACACTTTTACCGCGTCTTAATATAGTGATTTATAGTATTGCTGTCCACATTACAAAGTAGTTATATATAATAGTGAGCAATACCTATAAATCGACTTTTATTTGCAGATCTTTGATAATTAATTATTCGATAATGTTGTAGGTTTTTTATTATTTGATAAATTGGTCAATTGATTTAATAAATCTCATTCACTGCTTATTTATATCAAGATATGACATTATTAGGGGCACGCCCTAGTAACGATATAAATTAACCTTAAAAATCCACTAGGAGAATTAAATGAAACAACCTGTTCGCGTTGCTGTTACTGGTGCTGCTGGTAATATTAGTTATGCTATGCTGTTTCGTATTGCTTCAGGCGAAATGTTAGGTAAAGATCAACCTGTTATTTTACAACTATTAGAAATCACACCAGCTTTAGATGCTCTAAAAGGCGTAGTTATGGAGCTTGAAGATTGTGCATTTCCATTATTAGCAGGTATTGTGCAGACTGATGACGCAAACGTAGCGTTTAAAGATGCTGACTATGCACTATTGGTTGGTGCGCGTCCTCGTGGTCCTGGTATGGAGCGTAAAGACTTACTTGAAGCTAACGCAACTATTTTCTCAGCTCAAGGTAAAGCTTTAAATGAAGTGGCCAGTCGTGATGTAAAAGTATTGGTTGTAGGTAATCCAGCAAATACCAATGCTTTGATTGCTCAGCGTAATGCACCTGATTTAGATCCACGCAACTTTACCGCCATGACTCGATTAGATCATAACCGCGGTATGGCTCAGCTTGCAGAAGAGACAAACAGCACTGTTAATGACATCAAAAAGATGATTATTTGGGGCAACCACTCTTCAACTCAGTATCCTGATTTAAGCCAGTGTACCGTTAATGGTAAGCCTGCTTTAGATATGGTTGACCGTGATTGGTATGAAGACACTTATATCCCTAACGTACAAAAGCGTGGTGCTGCTATTATTCAAGCCCGTGGTGCATCATCTGCCGCATCTGCCGCTAATGCTGCTATTGCGCATATGCGTTCTTGGGCACTTGGTTCAGATGAGAATGATTGGGTATCTATGGGCGTTTATTCACAAGGTGAATATGGTATCGCTAAGGGTCTAATTTATTCATTCCCATGTCATTGCGAGAATGGCGACTGGAAAATTGTTGAAGGTTTAGACACGTCTTCTGAGTTTTCACAAGAGAAAATGAAAGCGACTGAGCAAGAGCTTAGCGAAGAGCGTGACGCAGTAGAGCATTTACTACCATAGTTCTACATAATAATTATGCTTTATGAAAACTATGCATAAGCTTTAATAGTACATATTATTCAAAGACCTGCAATTTATTGTGGGTCTTTTTGTATTAGTATCAATTTTAAGCGAATCATTTAGGGTTACGCTTTATTAGTAATGCCCTAACGTGTTAACACAAAAGCAAAGCTTCTAAATAGGAAATGAACAGAATAAATATTCTATTTTGCTACTATAGTGCTAACATAGATAAGTATATTAATTTGATAATAATTTTGGAGGCATCATGTTAGGTGAACAAGAATATACAATGAATAATTTATTTGCACAATTAGGGTTAGAAAGCTCTGATGAAGCCATTGATCAGTTTATAAAAGATCATCAATTGGGCAAAGATGAAAACTTGAAAGACGCTGATTTTTGGACAGACTCACAGCGCGCTTTTTTGACTGAAGAATGGAAACGCGACGCAGCTTGGGTTGAAGTTATCGATGAGTTAAATGTTCGTTTGCACCCTACTGCTTAGATTTTTCACATATTAGATCTATAACAAGACACTTTTAAGTTAAGAAGTTGTTATAAATAAAGAGTTAGTTAAAAGTGAATAAGTTGTTAAATTAGCAAATAATTTAAGTATCGCTTTTATTTAATTTGCAATCTAAATAAAAAAGACCTTCCTATTTAGGAAGGTCTTTTTTATTTGGATATTCAATAAATGCTGCATCTTTGACGCTTTAAGCTTATTTTAATCAATTCTTATTTTAATCAATTCTTATTTTAAGGTTAAATCAACTAATCCATTTAATGGCCCGACGTAAAGGACTGATGCAAAACTCTAACGTAAAGCATCAAAGGCAGTTTGAGCGTAGCTATTGCGATTGGTACTAAAGCTCATTCTTTGAACTTGTGCCGTACTGCCATTGGTACTTGAACCTGATACACCCATTATACCTGATTCATTTTTGTATAAACTATTGTAACGACCCATCACTTTTTTTACATAATTTTGAGTTTCACGAAAAGGTGGGATACCGCCATATTTATCTACATTTCCTTCGCCAGCATTATATCCAGCAAGTACATGATCTATTCTGCCATTAAAGCGTTTGCTTAACCAAGCTATGTACTTAGCAGCGCCTTCAATATTCTCAGCAGGATTCCATGCGTTTCTAACAGAAAAACGTCGCGCCGTAGCAGGCATTAATTGCATAAGCCCTTGAGCACCAACTGGAGAACGCGCATTGGGATTAAAAGCAGACTCAGTATGCATCATCGCTTTAATTAAAGCGGGGTCTACACCGTGTCGCATAGCAGATGCGCGAATATAGGCATCGTAAGCGTTGCGGTTAGAGCTTCTAGAAGCTCCATAGGCTCTATAGCTAGTAGGGCTTGATGCAGTAGATGATGACGTAAAGTCTGTACTAGTATTCGTAGATGATACTGAGGCGTTAGGGTAGTAAGTTACCTTAACTTTTTTATTAAATTTATTAAAGTTACCAGAGGGGTTAATATTAGTCAGCAAGACTTGACCGCTATCGTCCTTATAGATATACATATTGCCAGCTTGCGCCTTTTGCGGCACCATTGACAACAGCATGGTCGAGAGTAATGTTATAGAAAGCAGTGTTGTAGAAAGCAATGCGGATTGAAGTATTGAATGATTAACAGTAAGACAATTCGGACGAATTACCCTTCTCAATATAATTTCAGACATAAGAAATTCACTTTTAAACGGTATTGATTGTAAAACGTATATAAAAAAGGTTTTCCTACCAAGAAAAATATCTATTTTATAAAAGATTTAATAGAATCTAAGAAATCTAATTAGCTCGTTAAAGCTTAAAATACGTTGAAGAGACTTTAATAGATTGCCTATAATTAATAGATTTCTATTGACAGACTTTAATTAACACATTCTGATGTTTAATCAATCTAATTGTAAGGATAATTGAAAAAACTATAAATTTAATAAATATTATAACAGAATAGATAAAGTTTAGGACACTATGAATACCTAGAACATTTTTGATTGTTAATATTGATTATAAATAAATAATAATTGATAAGAAAGGTACTCTTATAGATATATCATTGAAGATTATTTGTTTAATTCTAGAGTGTTTACATCTCTGAATTATATATGTAGGTTATATAAAGGCAGGTTATATATAGGCAGGTTATATAAAAGCTGAGAGGAATACGGGTACCCATATCGCTGTGACTAAACCATTAACCGCCAAGCCAAAGGCAGCATATCGACCCGCAGTATGGCTGATTTGCCAAGCTTCAACCGTACCAAATGCATGCGCAGCAAGCCCAAGAGCCAATCCCTTAGCTTTATCATCATGTACATTCTTAAATAAAAACCTCGCCATCGTCCCACCAAGTAATCCTGAAACAATAATTATCAGGTTTGCTAAGGCTAAAGGCGCTTTAATAATTTCTGCAACACTCAGTCCAATTGGTGTGGTTACTGAACGTGTGGCAAAAGTTAATATCGTATCTTGGCTCAAAGCAAATAGGTAAGCCATGCCCATAGGTAGAATTGCTCCTATCATGCTGGCAATACAGACAATAATGGTTAATTTTTTAAGAGGTAATCCTTTAAAACTCATGGTAGCCAAAGGTATGGCTAATAAAACGGTAACATAGCCAAGCAGATGATCAAAGATTGGTTTAGACACCGCATAATAATGCGTGTAATCCCACCTAAAGATGAATAAAAATACCAAAACTAAAACCAGTGCAGTAATGACCATAGGTAGTGAAGAGAAGCGTTTAGATAGTAGTCGAGCCGTAACATGGGCCACTAAAGTAAGCATAAACGCTGCTAAAACTACCAGGTATGTTGTGCCATCAGGCATAGAATCTAGCATTATCATGTCCTTAGCACAGCATCATTTTTTAGGGTGTTTAGGGCGTTTAAGGTAGGATTTGGTTTTATCAAGCGTCTTATTCGTAGATTCTGCCTTTTGAAGTGGTTCATTATCATGTGGCGTATTAATAGATTCGGTATGATGACTGTTTAACCACGTATCACTTAATTTTGCTAAAAACCAAAGTGGAATTAATGTACTAATAATGATGGTTATTGAAATACCTAGAAGTTCATCGCCGAGCCCAAACATTAATAACCCTGCACCAGCTGAAACCGGTAAAAAAGCAAAACCGCTGTCAACTAAAAGTGTATTACTAGCAGAGGTTATCCAATCAGGTATGCCGAAGGTGAAGCGCCATATCATTAATATTAAAAATAGAGTGATTAGACCTACAATATTGCCTGCACTCTCGTAACCCAAAGTTCTACAAATTAAAACGGCAGTCTCGCGAATACAAACAACGATCGTTAAAGTTATTATAATCGCTATTGGTAATGAGACAAGTCTTTTAGAATTTGACGTTGTGCTGGAGAGGGACATATTGGGTAGGGCCTTTAAGTATTAAAATACGACTACTTTATACATACAAGAACTTTAATCAAATGACCTGTTTAGAAATCATGAGACATATAGAATTTGGACTACTATTTTATATATAATCACCATTAAAGTTTATTCATAGATGACATCTTTTATTTATGGTTTCACTTATGGTGTCGGTTATGACGGGTATAAAACTCTATCATAGTTGCCACTTTATATATTGGCAATAGTTATCGGATATCATACTCTATATATATTATAAGAATAGACATAAAAAACCCCATTAATCTTAAGAGAATAATGGGGATTATTAAAAATAGCTTTTATTATCGAATTTCAGAATCAGTGCATACGATAGCAACATATTTTAGAGTAACAGTTTTAAATTAACTGATTTAGAGTTTGATAACTTTCAATATCAACAATGCTCTAAAGATCATCATTTTCAAGCCCTTCAGTATATTCAAGCGCCTCATCTGATATCGAGTTAAGTTGATCTTGATCTGCTAAGCGCTCTTTTTCAAAAGGTTCAAGCTTTGGCACCAACAGCTTCGCTTGCTCTTGGGGCAATACACTAAATGGATCGATATTGGACTCACCTAGAAGCTGCTGTAACTTCTCAGCAGGTAATCTAATGGTCAGTAGCTCATGCCCAGACTCGTCATAGCTTTCTTGCTCCACCACATCTAAAAGATATAAATCATTTTTAAAGCTGCCAGCATCAAAAGGTAGCGTGATATCAAAGGTATGTAGTTTACCGGTAAGAAGCTGCTGTACGGCAGTCGCTAACATGCTCATGCCTAAATCTTCTTTAGCAGAGACATATACGCGGCTTGGCACGCCTTGTTCAGCGTATTTAATACGCGCAGGCTCGCCTGTCATATCAATTTTATTATATACATTGAGTACGGGCACATCATTATTAATCTCTGCAAGTACATTCTTGACCGCTTTGATTTGCTCATGCATATCATGGCTTGAGGAATCTATCACGTGCAGTAACAGGTCAGCTTCGAGTGTTTCTTCTAATGTAGCGTGAAAAGATTCTACCAATTCATGCGGTAAGTGACGAACAAAACCGACGGTATCTACTAAGACCACACGCCCTACACCCTGCCAGTCAAGACGTCTTAATGTCGGATCAAGCGTCGCGAACAGTTGGTCGGCTGCATATATATCTTCATCGACTAAACGATTAAATAGGGATGACTTACCCGCGTTGGTGTAGCCCACTAAAGAGATGGTAAGAACATCAGACTTTTGGCGTTTTGCTCGCCCTTGAGCTCGAGTTTGTTTCACTTTATCCAAACGGGCTTTTAACTGATTGACGCGAATTTGCAGAAGTCGTCTATCGGTTTCTAACTGTGTTTCACCAGGACCGCGTAATCCAATACCCCCTTTTTGGCGCTCCAAATGCGTCCAACCACGTACTAGGCGTGTTGCAAGATGGTTTAACTGTGCAAGCTCTACCTGAAGCTTACCTTCATATGTGCGCGCGCGTTGAGCAAATATGTCTAAGATCAAACCAGTACGGTCCAGAACACGGCACTCAAACAACGTTTCTAAATTACGCTCTTGAGATGGGGTCAAACTATGATCAAAAATCACAATATCCGCTTCTAATTCTTTGACTAGTTCAGCGATTTCGTGAGCTTTACCACTACCGATAAAATATTTGGCATCTGGCTTTTGTCGCGACCCCGTAATAACGGTCAACTGCTCAGCACCTGCCGAATCCACCAATAACTTGAATTCATCCAAATCATCTGGATCAGTAATCTGTCTAATATCTAAATGTACGAGGATGGCACGTTCACCACCTTCATGTCTCTCAAAATACTCCAAAAATAATCACCTATTTTCTAAATTTATATTGAGCAGTAGTTATTTCAAATTAACTTTAAAAGTAGTTACTGCAATATACTATTAATGGCGATGTTTATAACAATTTAAAGGGGTATAATTTTAATAATAAATTAGCCTTTTTCTAACATACCATTAGCAAGAACTAAATAAATTAAGTTAGTTTTCAGTGAACACTTGAATACTCAATCATATTTTTTGCTATACTCTGTCATAATCCATTCATTAAATACTGGTATGAGTGTCTGTTGATTGAAAGGAATAATGTTTTTTATAAAAAATTAAATATTTTACCAAGGATTCGCTATGTTGCAAACGAATGAACTAAATAAGCTTAATGAGTCGACTAAAACACAAGCCTCATCTATTAAAGATAACACGTCAATCAAAGATAATAGTAACAAAGATTTTACAGCTTATGATGGCAAAACTTATCAAGGTAAAGCTAAACTAACTAAAAAAAGTAAGCTACTAAAGACGCTAAAAAACCAGGCTAAAAATAACTTAGGCCGTGCAAAGTCAGTCGCGGGTTTATCAAATACATTGGTTGGCGGTTATCGTGCTGCTACCAAAATAGGAGCTTGGCATGAACCGCCTCGCGATATTTTACCCAAATACATTCAAGCTTTTTGCCGCAACATGGCAGCGGCATTTAATGTTACGGTAGTTGCTGTAGAGCCTATACCTAATATTCATGCCCTATGGGCTTCAAATCATGTGTCTTGGATGGATATTCCAGTTAATGGCTCTATCGGTCAGGCCTTCTTTTTATCTAAAGCAGAAGTTAAAGAGATGCCTATATTTGGTAGATTAGCACGCGCTTGTGGTAGCTTATTTATCCATCGCGGCTCAGGGGATGCAGGATCAGTCTCCCAGCAAATGGCAGACTTTTTAAATGGAGGTTATTCAATTATATTCTTCCCTGAAGCGACAACCACAGATGGAAAGCAGATCAAAAAGCTGCACGGTAAGTTACTTCAATCTGCAATTGACTCTGATCATCCTATTCAGCCAACTGTACTTTGTTATGTGAATAAAGAGGGCAAGTTAGATGATCAAATGCCTTTTTATGGCGGTATGACGTTTAAACAAAGTCTCTTTCAAATCATGGATAGCGATCCTGTGACAGCTTATGTTCTCCCGCTAGAACCGATTTATCCTGAAGGTAGAAGCAAAGAAGAATTGACCCAAATTCTACAAGAGCATATGCAAATAGGATTAGAGGAGTTACATAGTCGAGTGGTTAAGTCAGATTGATACCAATTGGCTATATAGTTCATTAAGAGTTTATAAATATTATTTCTAGCTCTAAAATTTATAGATAAATCCCGCTACGAGCGGGATTTATTATTAATATCAAGTAAAAATTTATTTAATATAGCCTAAGCATAATATGAAAGTTTATGGCGAAGGGTTAGGCTGTTTGGTATGAACCGCTTCGATAGCATCTAATACATCATCACTCAGTTCTACATTGATACTGTCTATGTTTGTTTTGAGCTGATCTATCGACGTGGCACCAATAATATTGCTCGTAACAAACGGACGGCTGTTAACAAAAGCTAGCGCCATTTGAGCCATATTCAATCCTGCTTGCTGAGCTATTTCAGCATACTGTAAAGTAGCTGATTTTGCTTCGTCATTAATATAACGCTCAAAGCGATCGTAAATAGTTAAGCGCGCGCCTTCAGGTTGCTTTCCATCCAAGTATTTACCAGACAACACACCAAATCCTAAAGGGGAGTAAGCCAACAAACCGACGTTCTCTCGGTGCGATACTTCAGCCAGACCCACCTCATATAAGCGATTTAACAAACTATATGGGTTTTGGACCGTGATAGGGCCTTGAAGCCCTGCTTTATCCGCCTCCCACAAATAGCGCATCACACCCCAAGGGGTATCATTGGATAATCCATAAGCTCTAATGCGACCTTTTTTTATTTCATCGTTTAGGGCTTCAATGGTTTCCAGAAATGGCGTCAGATTCGTTAAGTCTTGCTCTGCCATTTGTGGGGTGTAGCCACGAGTACTGAAAAAATTCGTTCGTCGTTCGGGCCAATGCAATTGATAAACGTCGATGTGATCCGTTTGTAAGCGCTTTAAGTTGTCATCTAACGCCTCACTAATATACTTTGCATTAAACTGAGTATTACCCTCTCTTAAAAAGCTCATGGGCGAGATTTTACTTGCCAGTATAATGTCATTTCTACGTTTGGTTTTAGCAATCCATGAGCCTAAGAACTTTTCTGTATCACCTTGTTTGTCTTTATCAGGTGGAGAGGGGTACATTTCTGCTGTATCCCAGAAGTTTACCCCCTCTGATAATGCAAAGTCCATCTGCTCATGCGCTTGGGACTCTGTATTTTGTTGTCCCCATGTCATGGTGCCAAGACATATTTTAGAGACCTTATCACCGAGTTTGGGAAGGGTTGAATATTTCATAAACATATCCTTTATTTATATTGTTTTTTATTTTACAGACTGTTCGTGTTTATATTTTCGTGTTTATATTTTCGTGCTTATATTTTCGTGCTTATATTTTTGTACTTATATTTTTGTACTTATATTTTTGTGCTCATATAATGAAGCTTACTGCACGAGATTTAAAAGTCTATTAAAAGTTTACTAAAAGTATAGCTACTAAACTACATCAATTTAATACCTACTTGACCAGGTGGCGTCACCTTAAATATTTGTACCTTAAATAAGACGGGTTGTCCGGCAAGAGGGTGATTAAAATCAACTTTAACCTCATCTTTATTAACACTACTAATGACACCTGGCAAAGTGTTTTTACCTTTATCTTCAAATTCCATCATCATACCGACTTCTGGATTTGGCTCTGATAATGCAAATTGAGTACGGGTGAATGTTTGTACGTTGTTTTCATTCCATTCGCCAAAAGCTTGCTCTGGTTCTAAATGTGCGGTGCGGGTGTCGCCTGCGCGTAGATTATTTAATACATTCTCAAATCCAGGTAATAAACTCTCATCGCCTACTGTCAAAGCAACCGGCTCACTTCGACTAAATGTAGAGTCAATAACTGTGCCATTTTCTAATGATACTTCAAAATGAAGAAGAACATGACTGCCGTCTGTAATACGAATGTCTTGATTTGGTGTCACAAAATCAATGATTGAGGTTGGTTGATTTGAGTTAGTCATAAATATTTTCGCTTATACAAATTTTTAATATGAAAAGGCTGGGGTATATAGAATTAATGACGCTAGTTTATCATAAACATACTCCCGCTTTAGACAGATACATATACATTTCAAAATGCTTTAAAGAAGAAGAGGGACTTAATGGTATTGAGTAAATACGAGCCATTAGACTAATGCAATTTAACTGAACTAAAGCAGGTAAGCAGGTTAAGTAATAGGGTAAGTCGTTAAGTGGTGCATCAATAAAGTGTACCTCTTGAAAATAAACTAAGTTGACCTAAAATAGGCAGCTGAAGCAGATTTAAGTCCATATACTATTCATAATGACTACTTGAATAGATGGTATTAAGTCTATATAATATAGTGTCCGAAAAATGGGTAAGCTTCTGTGACGCTTAAGCTTATTTTGGTATTAACCACACTCCGAGAGTGAGGGTTAATCATAAAGTGGCGTTAAGCAGCGGATGGCTTAGTAACCCATTTTTTTGTATTTATTAAACGGGAGAAGGATGCCTTATGGCAACAACTAACCAATTGATTCGCAAGGGTCGTAAAGTATTAAAGGAAAAGTCTGGTGTTCCTGCTTTACAAGCATGCCCTCAACGCCGTGGTGTATGTACTCGCGTATATACAACTACACCTAAAAAACCTAACTCAGCTATGCGTAAAGTATGCCGTGTTCGCTTAACTTCAGGTTATGAAGTATCAAGCTACATCGGTGGTGAAGGCCATAATTTACAAGAGCATAGTGTTGTACTTATCCGTGGTGGTCGTGTTAAAGACTTACCAGGTGTACGTTATCACACTGTTCGCGGCGCACTTGACTGTGCAGGCGTGAAAGACCGCAGACAAGGTCGCTCTAAATACGGTGCTAAGAAGCCAAAATCATAATTAGCACATTACTCTATATTACGCATAGGCTTGGTGTTCTAAATGAACATACCGCTATGCAGTAAGGCTGGCTGGTAACCATTATCTAACCTTATCGTATAGATGGTTATGAATGCCAGACAACCCTGAAGACAAGGAATTTATTATGCCAAGACGTCGCGTCGTTGCTACCCGTGAGATCCTTCCGGATCCTAAATTTGGTAGCCAAACAATTGCTAAATTTATCAACCACGTTATGGTGGATGGTAAGAAATCTACTGCTGAACGTATCGTTTACGGTGCACTTGACCAAGTAGTTGAGAAACGTAACATTGAAGATCCTGTAGGGTTCTTTGAAGAAGTACTTGAAAACGTTCGCCCTATGGTTGAAGTTAAAGCTCGCCGTGTTGGTGGTGCAACGTATCAAGTTCCTATGGAAGTACGCCCATCCCGTCGTACAGCTCTAGCGATGCGTTGGTTAGCTGACGCTGCTTCTAAACGTTCTGAGAAGTCTATGGCTCATCGCTTAGCGGGCGAGCTTGGTGATGCATCAGAAGGTAAAGGTTCTGCTGTAAAAAAACGTGATGAAGTTCACCGTATGGCAGATGCTAACAAAGCATTCTCACATTATCGTTTCTAAGCTTATTAACTTTTAAGCTTATTTATAAGAAGCAAATTGTATATAATGATTTAACGCTATCAATAACGTCAGTTTTTGATAGCGCACTTTAAAAAATAAAGAACTCACTAAAGAATTAAAAGTTACATACTTATAGCTTATGATATAGAGATCTTACTAAATGCTAAGTCATTAAATGCTAAATGCTAAATGCTAAGTGATCAAACATTAAGTAGGTGAGTCTAAATAATATGAGTAAGGTATCTAAAATTAAGTTGTAAGAAAGTTTTGGTAGGTGCTAGTAGGATTGTATAGCTGCCGCTTCAGTAAAGCAGTTTAATTGACTAAAAGTTCGCTCATCAAACGATACAAACTGAAAGAAATTAAAACAGTTATGTATCATTAAAATGACATCTTTTTTGGTTATTCTACCAGTCATTGCTATCATAAAATCTATATAACGAAATAAATTATAAAGACATTCCATTAGGAAAAAATTATGGCACGTGCAACCCCCCTAAACCGATATCGTAATATTGGTATTTCAGCACATATCGATGCTGGTAAAACAACAACGACCGAACGTATCTTATTCTATACCGGTGTTAGCCACAAACTTGGTGAAGTTCATGATGGCGGCGCTACAATGGACTGGATGGAACAAGAGCAGGAACGTGGTATTACTATTACCTCTGCTGCGACCACTTGTTTCTGGTCAGGTATGGGTCAACAGTTTCCTGAACATCGTATCAATATTATTGATACCCCAGGCCACGTTGACTTCACTATTGAAGTAGAACGTTCAATGCGTGTACTTGATGGTGCATGTATGGTTTATTGTGCGGTTGGTGGTGTACAGCCTCAGTCTGAGACTGTTTGGCGTCAAGCAAACAAATATAAAGTACCACGTTTAGCGTTCGTTAATAAAATGGACCGTGTGGGTGCTGATTTTTACCGTGTAAAAGAACAAGTCAAAGCCCGTTTAGGTGGCAACCCTGTTGCTATGGTTATTCCAATTGGTAAAGAAGATGACTTTGAAGGCGTTGTCGATCTTATTAGCATGAAAGCACTTTATTGGGATACCGAATCTCTTGGTATGAAATACGAAGAGCGTGAGATTCCTGCAGAATTACAAGATAAAGCAGAAGAGTACCGAAGTGAATTAGTTGAAGTTGCTGCTGAAGCAAACGAAGAGCTAATGAATGCCTATCTTGAAGGTGAAGAGCTGACTGAAGAGCAAATTCATGCTGCGATTCGTGAGCGTACTATCAATAACGAAATCATTCCTATGTTCTGTGGTACTGCCTTTAAGAACAAAGGCGTTCAAAGAATGCTTGATGCTGTTATTCAGTATATGCCAGCGCCTCAAGACGTACCAGCTATCCGTGGTATCCTTGATGACAAAGACGAAACCGAAGGTACTCGTCCAGCTTCTGATGATGCACCATTTGCGGCTCTTGCATTCAAAATTATGAATGATAAGTTCGTTGGTAACTTAACGTTCGTACGTGTTTACTCTGGTGTTATTAAGCAGGGCGAAAGCGTTTACAACCCTGTTAAAATGAAACGTGAGCGTGTTGGACGTATCGTACAGATGCATGCTGATTCGCAACAAGAGCTTGATGAAATCCGTGCGGGTGATATTGCTGCACTAGTGGGTATGAAAGACGTTGGTACTGGTGATACGCTTTGTGATGAAAGTGAAGCCATTACGCTTGAGCGCATGGAGTTTCCAGACCCAGTTATTAGTCTAGCAGTTGAACCAAAAACTAAAGCTGACCAAGAAAAAATGTCAGTGGCTTTAGGACGCTTGGCTAAAGAAGATCCATCATTCCGTGTACATACTGATGAAGAATCTGGTCAGACGATTATTAGTGGTATGGGTGAGCTTCACTTAGAAATTCTTGTTGATCGTATGAAGCGTGAATTTAAAGTTGAAGCTAACATCGGTGCACCGCAAGTTGCTTATCGCGAAACCATTCGTAACTCAGTTGAACAAGAAGGTAAATTTGTTCGTCAAACAGGTGGTCGTGGTAAGTTCGGTCACGTTTGGTTGAAGCTTGAGCCTCTTGATCTTGATGAAGGTCCTGAGTATGAGTTTGAAGAACAAATCGTTGGTGGTGTCGTACCTAAAGAATACCATGGTGCAGTTGATAAAGGTATTCAAGAACGTATGAAGAATGGTATCCTTGCCGGTTACCCAATCGTTGGTGTTAAAGCTACATTATATGATGGTTCATACCATGATGTTGACTCGGATGAGTTATCATTCAAAATGGCAGGTTCTATCGCATTCAAAAAAGGCTTCATGAATGCTAACCCAGCACTTCTTGAGCCGGTTATGAAAGTTGAAGTTGAAACGCCAGAAGAGTACATGGGTGATATCATGGGTGACTTAAACCGTCGCCGTGGTATGGTTCAAGGTATGGATGATTTACCTGGTGGCACTAAACAGATTCGTGCTGAAGTTCCATTAGCAGAGATGTTTGGTTATGCAACCAACCTTCGTTCACAGTCTCAAGGCCGTGCTACATATTCTATGGAATTCCAGAAGTATGCTGAAACACCTAAGTCTGTAGCCGAAGATATTATGAAGAAATTCTCTGGTAAAGACGACGAAGACGAGTAATTCTAGTTTTATTATTGTATAAATATATTGGAGTACTTAGCGAGCTAAGTACTCTTTATATATTCATTGAATAATAATTACGTTTGATATTAATTGTTCAAGGTCCTAGATACTTCTAAAGGTGATTAGTTTTAATATTATTCAATAGGTTTTAACATAAACACAGCTAGTAACTTATCGAAAGTGTAATTTATTACTGAATTTATAACCTTTTAGGTATCAAACCCTTGTCAATTACTTGTATTATCTTATATCATTTGCAACTGACTTAAATAATATCTTACTTCGTATTTTCTTATTAAGTAATTATTATACTAACTCTCTTAAGTAACTGTTTACTTCAGAATCTTTACTAATAAAGTATAAGTTGCTTTAGATAAAATTTTATGACAGATAATTAATGATTGTAGTCACAGACTATTTTTATATTATTTGATCTGTTACTTGAACTACATATTTAAAAAATGAGGACACACCCATGGCAAAGGCCAAGTTTGAAAGAAATAAGCCGCACGTTAACGTAGGAACCATTGGACACGTTGACCACGGTAAAACCACACTAACCGCAGCAATCGCAACCGTAGCAGCCAAAACATCAGGCGGCGACGCAAAAGACTACGCAGCGATTGACTCAGCACCAGAAGAAAAAGCACGTGGTATCACAATCAACACCTCACACATCGAATACGACACCGAAGCACGTCACTACGCACACGTAGACTGCCCAGGTCACGCAGACTATGTGAAAAACATGATTACTGGTGCCGCACAGATGGATGGCGCAATTCTAGTCGTATCAGCGACAGATGGCCCAATGCCACAAACACGTGAGCACATCCTACTATCACGTCAGGTAGGCGTACCATACATCATCGTATTCATGAACAAATGTGACATGGTAGATGACGAAGAACTACTAGAGCTCGTAGAAATGGAAGTACGTGAATTACTATCAGACTATGACTTCCCAGGTGATGACACCCCAATCATCAAAGGATCAGCGCTAGAAGCCCTAAACGGCAATGACGGTCCATATGGCGAACCTGCAGTAATCGAACTACTAGAAGTACTAGATACATATATCCCAGAGCCAGAGCGTGACATCGATAAAGCATTCCTAATGCCAATCGAAGACGTGTTCTCAATCTCAGGACGCGGTACCGTAGTAACAGGCCGTGTAGAATCAGGTATCATCAAAGTAGGCGATGAAATCGAAATCGTAGGTATTAGAGACACTCAAAAAACCACCTGTACAGGTGTAGAGATGTTCCGTAAGCTACTAGACGAAGGTCGTGCTGGTGAAAACTGTGGTGTACTACTACGTGGTACAAAGCGTGAAGACGTACAGCGTGGCCAAGTACTAGCAGCGCCTGGATCTATCACACCGCATACAGACTTTGATGCCGAAGTATATGTACTATCAAAAGAAGAAGGTGGCCGTCATACACCATTCCTAAATGGTTACCGTCCACAGTTCTACTTCCGTACTACAGACGTAACAGGTGAAATCATTCTACAAGACGGTACTGAAATGGTAATGCCTGGCGATAACGTTGAGATGAGCGTGAAGCTAATCTTTCCAATCGCAATGGATAAAGGCTTACGTTTCGCAATTCGCGAAGGTGGCCGTACTGTAGGTGCTGGTGTTGTTGCTAACGTTAAAGACTAATTGTATTGGTTGAACGTTGCTAGGTCAGCTGCTGTTATTTAGTAGGAATAGTAGTAGTAGCCAAGCACTAAGCTAAAAAGACTGTCTCTTTGAGATGGTCTTTTTTTTAGGGTCTTTTAAAATTTTTGAATTAATCTCAATAAAAAAAAGAGGTGTCGCTATAGCGATACCTCTATTTGTTTAAACTCAATAAAATTATTCATTTCACTAGCTATAGTGTCTCTGACGAAGGGTCTCATACATACAAAGGGCACCGGCAATCGCTACATTTAAACTTTCTTGACCGTTGGGCTGAGGTAGGGCAACTGGGGTAGCTTGCTTCATGATATCTTCGCATACGCCTTGACCTTCATGGCCCATTACCCAAGCAACGGGACGATTTAAGTTTTGTTTATAGATAATATTATCGGTATGTGAACTGGTGGCATAAATTGGTAGTCTTAAATAGCTTAGCACTTCATCAGCTTCAACACCTTCATAAATGGTTAAGCCAAACTGAGCACCCATGCCAGCACGCATCGTTTTAGGTGACCATGCTTGAGCGCTACCTTTGGTACATATTATATTGTTAATACCTACAGCTGCTGCTGTGCGTAACAGTGTACCCACATTACCGTTGTCCTGAACGTCGTTTAATATAAGGCAATCAGTAGTAATAGGTGCTTTAAGGGTATGTAGATTATGCTGCGGTATATTAACTATAGCCATTATCTCCACACCACTGCCTAATGTAGTGATGCTTTGATAGACACCGTCACTAACAACCGTTAGTTTATTATCAAGATGATAGTCGGTTAATAAGTTCAATAGGGTTTGAACTTCTGGATGTGACAGTCCGCTATATGAAATTATAATTTGCTCTGGTAGGTGATCAGCTTGCAGTGCAGCCTCAATAAGATGAACGCCTTCGAGTACAGTTTGGCCTGCTTTTTTGCGCTGACGAGATTGGGTCAGTAAGGCTTTAGCTAGTTTAGCAGTCGGGTTTTTTTCTGAAGTAATAACTGGATTATTAGAGTACTTGTTGGTGATATTGGTCATGATTTGCTCATTTTGGCGGGGTTTGAATTTACAGCTTGAAGCACTTTTTTTACGTTAAAGCTGATTGGCATTGAGCAATGATTTGCTCAAAACGTTTCGGCAGAGTTCTGCCATAGGAATTTAGTAAGTATACAGGCTCTGTCACCTTATTTGGTGTAGTAAGTGCTGTTAGCCTCTGTAAATATGCGCTAACACTAATGACATTATGAGGTATGACGGAAAGTCCTAACCCCATACTGACTGGCAATAAAATTTGGCTAATTTGATTGGTATACCCTGTTATTGGAATCTCAGATAGCTTGCGAGGATTGTTGCTCGCTTGATTTAAACTTATCTCCCCACAGCTTTCAAAAAACAAGTGTAAATAGTGCATTAAATCAGGATGTTGTATCAATCCAGCATCATTGATGATGTCGATAAGCGCGGGTTTGGGCGTCTCATAGGTTTGCCATAGATCAGTTGCTATCACCAAACTGATTTGTTCTTCACCAATCACTGAACTTTCCACCAATTTAGAGCTGGATTGATGTGTGGTTAGTCCAATATCGAAATCATCATTGATAATCCCTTCTATAATGCGGTAGTGAGGCGCTGCTTCAAGCTCAAATTTTAGTCCTGTATGGCGTTGCTGTAAAGTTAACAGTTCTGGATAAATCTTTAATGCAATGGCGCCAGAGCAAGCAATTCGGCACACGCCAGTGTATAAGTCATCAAAGCCCATCTCATCTAACAACGCATCTTCTGCCTGAGCCAGATGACAAATGTAGTCATAAAGCAATCGGCCTTGCTCCGTTAATCGAAACGGCGATACCTCACGTTGTATTAAGGTATGGCCTAAAACATGCTCCAGCTTTTTTAAGTGCTGACTCACGCCAGGCTGCGTCATATGCAGCTGCTGTGCTGTTTCGGAGAAGTGTTTGGTTTCAGCTAGTGCTTTAAAGGTTTGCAGATGAGCGGGATTTAAATTCAGCATGATAATATTTCATTATCATTTTTATAAGGAATGATAATTTCCAGTAATTGGGTGCTTAGTCTACCATACACTTCACGTTCAAAAGACGTTTTATTTAAATAAAATGGAGAAGGTTATGACTGTTGCACAGAAAACAGATGTCACTCAACAAATGCACCAACAAATGCACCAACAAACGCGTCAACAAACGCATCTACCAAGCGCTTATCCAAGGAGCTTTTCGCACATTGGGCTGTCAGTGCCTAACTTAGAAGCGGCGGTAAAATTTTATACTGAAGTGCTGGGTTGGTATATTATTATGCAGCCGACAAAAATTATCGAAGATGAATCACCGGTTGGGGTGATGTGCACCGATGTATTTGGTGCTGGGTGGGGGTCACTTAAAATTGCTCATCTATCAACTGGCGACCGCATTGGCGTAGAGATTTTTGAGTTTGAAAAACAACAAAACCCTGAGAACAATTTTGAATATTGGAAAACGGGTATTTTCCACTTCTGTGTACAAGACCCGAATTTAGAAGAATTGGCGGATAAGATTGTGGCCGCAGGGGGCAAAAAGCGTATGCCTGAGCCTCGCTATTATTTTCCAAACGAGAAGCCTTACCGTATGATTTATATGGAAGACCCGTTTGGCAATATCATTGAAATTTATAGCCACAGCTATGAGCTAACTTATTCAGCCGGTGCATATAGCTAAGTGTGCACTGATTTAAGAAATAGCTAAATGGCTATGTATTAAAAAGCAGACCTTGAAATGAGGTCTGCTTTTTCGTTTCATCGACTAAATTATACTATGCCAAATGCAAAATCACTATAAACATTGATTAGCTGTTTTTATGCAGCTTTTGTACATGCTTAACTTCATTTTTTGCCCCTAATACTACGGCTACACGTTGATGGATATCGGTCGGTTTATAATCCATAATACGATTGACAGCATCGGTAGCTGCCCCCCCTGCACGTTCAATGAGCAAACTCATAGGATTGGCTTCATACATTAGACGCAGCTTACCTGCTTTATTAGGGTCTTTGGTATCTTTAGGATAAATGAAAATGCCACCACGGCATAAGATACGATGCACATCACCGACCATAGCGGCTACCCAGCGGGTATTATAGTTTTTGCCACGAGGGCCACTCTTACCTGCTAAAAGCTCCTCGATATATAGCTGCATAGGCGGTAACCAATGCCGAGTGTTTGATGCATTGATGGCGTATTCTTTGGTATCTTCATCGATGCTAATATTCTTTTTAATCAGTTCAAATTCGCCAGTTGATGGGTTTAAGCTAAACATAACAACCCCATCGTTATTGTTGTCTAGGGCTTCAGAAAAAGTAAACGCTAGAATGGCTGATGATCCGTATAGTAAGTAACCTGCAGCAAGCTGATCGGTGCCTTTTTGTAAGAAGTCGGTGTTTTGAGCTGCTTTACCTTTATTAGTATGAGGTAAAATTGAGAATATGGTTCCAGTAGGCATATTGATATCAATATTTGAAGACCCATCTAACGGATCAAACAATACCAAAAGCTCACCAGATTCATTGGCAGGCGTCGCGTCTTCAAGCTCTTCACTAGCAACACCAGCGCAATGCTTATTGGCTGTTAATGCTTCTAATAATAAATCATTAGCAATCACATCCAACTTTTTTTGCTGCTCACCTTGGACATTTTCAGCACCTGCCTTCCCATGAATATCAGCCAAAGCGCCTTTACGAAGCAGCTCTGTTATTTGTTTACCTACTTCTGTGATAGTTTTAATCACGTCTATGACAGCGGATCTATCAGCTAGGGTGCTGATATTGGTATCGGTATTGACGGAATTAGCGTCAACAGAACTATTAAAATAGTCAGATAATGTGGTCATTTTTGGTTTCCTTTAGTAACTCGGACATAATAGCTGGGACAACAATAATTAGGTGACAGTAACATTAATTTGAGAACACCTAAGACTTTAAAGCAAGCTTTGTGTATTGTTCTAATTGATTGACTGTTTAAGTTTTCGTTTATTTTGATGAATGAATTATTTAGATTTTCCCAGATATTAGAATTAAATAAAAGTCTATCTAAATCTTAGAATTAATAATATAAGATGGGCAAAGTGTAGCAAAAACCCTGCAATATTTCTCATGTAACTTACTTATAATGATTTATATAACTCAACTTCATGGCATAAATTATGCTATTAAAATGATATAAAAAGACTTTACTGTTTTAAGCTTAGACAGAAGAATCTATAATACACAATAACTGGTTAATCGCTTGTCACTTATTAGAATCTTGCAACTCATTAAAGAAGAAAAAATAAAAAATAAAATGCCTATTCATCATTAATCATCACAACATTAACCCTCTATAATTAACCTTCTATAAAGGATACTGCTAATTGCCATGACTGACTCCAAACATAAGCCTCAGACAGATCCGAAAATTCATTCTTCAAATACTGCTGTTTTTGATACCACCACTGCCAAACTAAATGCCTCGTTAAGTCGACCCCAACTGAATGAAGATGGACACATTCGCCATTTTTTAGGTATTGAAGGCTTGAGCCGCGAACAGTTAAAAGCCATTATAGCCAAAGCGGAAACGTTTTTTGATGACAATGGTCAATTGATTAACCGTCCCGAATTAGAAGGGTGTACGGTGATGAATTTATTCTTTGAAAATTCCACCCGTACTAGGACGACTTTTGAGGTGGCGGAAAAGCGATTAGGTGCCAATGTATTAAATATAGATATTGCTCGATCCAGCACTAAAAAAGGTGAGAGCTTACGTGATACGTTATGGAACTTGCAGGCAATGACTGCGGATATATTTGTCGTCCGTCATTCCGCTTCCGGAGCCGCCCATTTTATGGCGACAGAAGTAACCCCTGAGATAGCCATAATCAATGGAGGTGATGGTTGGCACGCTCATCCAACCCAAGCAATGCTTGATATGCTAACCATCCACCGTGAGGCACCACGTCCCTTTGAAGAGTTGACCGTAGCCATTATAGGAGATATTAAACATTCACGTGTCGCACGCTCAGATATTGCCGCCTTAAAAACGTTGGGCGTTAAAGAGATTCGAGTGATAGCGCCTCGAACTTTATTACCTAAAGGGATAAAGCGCTATGGGGTTGAGGTTTTTGAGGATATCGACGAAGGTGTGGTTGATTGTGACGTACTGATGGGGCTACGCATTCAAAATGAACGAATAGGCTCTCCATTAATGGCTGCCTCTAATGAGTATTTCAAAAAGTATGGCATTACCCCCGAACGTTTGGCAAAAGCCAAACCAGATGCAGTAGTGATGCATCCAGGCCCAATGAATCGCGGCGTAGAGATAGCTTCAAGTGTTGCAGATGGACCCCAATCGCTGATTCTTAAACAAGTAAACAATGGTATCGCCATCCGCATGGCAGTACTATCAATGGCGATGCAGGGACAAAGAGAATACCAGGCCATGCAATATTCTCAGAAGGTATAAACAAACGATCGGATTCTTTATGAAGCTGGTTTAAATAAAGCTGGTTTAAATAAAGCTGATTTTAAAAAAGATAAGTTTAAACCAAAATTAAAAAACTAAAATAGATTGGAATTTACATGCTTAATTTATTGCCAAAAAACTTCACACAGCCTGATATCGAATACAAAGAGAATCATTGGCTGCTACCGCCTTTGGTAGATTTATGTGCGCGCCTGCGTGAGCCTGGTCTACAACAACACGGGACGTTAAAAACCGAAGGGACAGCAGCAAGAAGAAATGGGTTTTTACATGTTGTTATTCCGCCAGATACCAACCCAGTGTTAGAAAATGGCTCATTACTTAAAGGTTTAAGAGAACGTGCCAAACTAGATGGTGGTATTTATCTGCATATTTTGGGTGCCTTAACTGCAGGTTTAAAGGGAGAACGTCCAGCCAATGTGGCGGGCCTTAAAAAAGGCGGCTGTATTGCCGTAACCAATGCAGGTCACGCTTTTGAAAATGACTTGGTGATGTTTCGAACACTAGAATACGCGGCAACCTTTGGTCTTAAAGTATTCTTTTACCCTAATGAGCCTAGTCTGTCAGAAGGCGGGGTAGCTCATGAAGGATATATTGCCTCATTTCATGGTCTACAAGGAATTCCTTGGTTGGCTGAGACGGTCGCCTTGTCTACCCAGCTGTTGATGGTTGAAGAAATAGGCATAGCAGCACATTTTAGTCAATTGACTTGTAAGTCTTCAATCAACTTAATTCGCTTAGCCAAAAGCCAAGGTCTGCCGGTTACTTGTGATGTGGCTATGCATCAATTACATCTTACCGATGATAATTTAGAAGGTTTTAATTCTCAAGCCTATGTCATACCACCATTACGTAGTAATACCGATCAAAAAGCGCTTATAAGAGGTTTGCAAGATGGGACTATTGATGCCATTTGTAGCCATCATGAACCCTTAAACGATACCGCTAAGAAAGCACCATTTGCTGAAGCCACACCAGGTATTTCAAATTTTGATACCTTTATGGCTTTGGCTTGTAAATTGGTTCGAGATCAAATATTAACCCCTGAACAATTGGTGGATAAAATTTGTCTGGCGCCAGCTCGAATCGCTGGTATCGAAGAACAGTATAATAAATTAGGTGGGGCCGTCATAGTGGATCCTGATAAGCAGTGGCAGCTGACAATAGATACCATGTTATCAAAAGGTAAAAACAGTCCCTTCTTAAATCAAAACTTACAAGGTAAGGTGGTTGCTACTTATTTTTAAGCTATTATTAACAGTGCTAATTTATCAAGGTCTTAACTTTTTAAGGTTTTAACTTTCAAGGGCTAAGCTTTAGCACGATTAATACAAGCGACTTAAGCCTACAGGAATAGTCAGCGAACTACTGAACGGTTACGGCGTTAACCTCGCTAAGCCTACATGAGTAATGATTGAACTCTCAGTTGCTTTGTGACCATTTTAGACTTATTTGACTATATAACCTATGACAGGGACAAATTTTGACGAAATCATCTAGCCTTGACAGTTCTATTAAGGCGGTAACCTTTTATGAGATCCTTAAAGGGGTTGGCGCTATTGCCACTGCCATTGCATTATGGTTTTGGCACAATGATGTTATCGATATTATTGACACGTTAAAACAAACTTGGATAACAAGATTTGGTGATTCATTTAGTATTCAAGTTGACGCATTAGCACGCGTTGCAGAACGAGGCGCGGAAAATTGGGTATTATTTATTTTGATAACATTAGGATATGCAGCACTTAGATTCATAGAAGCCTATGGATTATGGAATGATAAGACATGGGCTTACTGGTTTAGTGTATTAGGCTATGGTCTATTTATTCCTGTTGAACTGTATTACTTCATTGTACGTCCATTCGATTGGTTTAAGCTTGCGGTACTATTATTAAATACGCTGGTGGTGTATGTGGTGTATCGACATATGCGTAAAAAAGGAATGCTTTGAAATGTATTCATTAAACTTGATTACGTATCGTAAATAGTCAATCGTCATACGCATTCGTCATTAATGAAACAGAGTCTAATCAGTCAAACTGGTCGGACGTTTTTTTTATAGATGGTTTTAAAATAGCTATTTATGAGCAAATTCGACAACTAAACCAATGCATTAATTGTTTTAGCCAGTTTTTTAGCTAAAAATTCATAGGCTACAGAGTTTGGGTGAAATCCGTCTTTTGCGAAGAGTTTACTCGCTTTTAGCCCAGTATTGGTAAAGTCTAGCGGTAGCGCTATGGCATGCTCGAACTCATCACAGACCTCAATCAGCTTATTATTCATAAGAACGATTTTTTTACCCAAGAACTGATTTAAAGGTTGTGGTATTGCTGGCATATCTTGCATGGGCGGTAAGCCTACAAATATAATATGTTTTGCGTCAAATTTACGGCGGCTTAAACGAATTATTTCACGCAACTGACGCTGCCATTTCTTAGGTGGTATGTTGGCTGTTGTATCATTAACCCCAACCAGTATGATCATAACATCTACCGCTGTTTTAGGCTTCTTTAACACGTAAAGTCTACGCAGTGTATCAAAGGTAGTATGACCAGATGTTGCGTGTAGTGACCAGTTAAGACGATTATAGTGTCGAGTCAGTTTTGGATAACTCATTAATTTGGTTAGTAAATGTCCTATTAGGGCATCTTGTTGCAAACTAACCCCAACGCCTGCAGCAGAGGAGTCACCAGCCAGTAGAAGCTCAAACGAGCGCGTTGTTACCTCAATATCGTCAGAAGATCCTAGTTTAAGATAACCTTGCCGTTCTCCTGAAGCTTCGGGAAGGCGTAGCGCAGTCCGTTTAAGCTTAAAGCCCTGATATAGATATAGAGGAGCCAATGCAATATCTTTTGCCGTCATGTTAATCCTAATGTATTTTAATAAAATTATAAAAGAATATAGTTTAGATAAATTAAAAGATAAGAGATATAGTCAGCGAACTACTAAACGGTTACAGTGTTAACCTCGTTAAGCCTACTCCAGTAGTACTTGCAATCGGTTGCCTTGTAACCATTTTAGACTTCTTTGACTATAGGATACCATCTATAAATTAAAGCATACAAATAATAAAAGAGCCTATCTAAAGATAGGCTCTTAATATTGACGTATATATGAGATATATTAAATATTTGATATATATTAGACAGGTATATCAAAAGACGCTAACAGTTGTCTGGCCTGTTAATAAGTCTACTCGGCGCGCTTGCGCACATCACTCAAAGTATCATCGACTAACAGCTTGCCATCAACAAAGACATCTCTAAGCAAATTATCAGCATCATTTGCAAGGGTGTGTTCTTTTACTGTCTTTATTTTGCTGTCTTTATCTTTAACGAGTGCAAGACGTCCCTTTTTTGAGCGTTTCGATCGACTGGTTATGGGATCTTTGAAGATTTCTTTCCATTCACCATCAATCCTTATGGCACTGGCTTTCATTGCCCAGCTCATGGTGTCACGAGTCACTTGCTGTAGCAAACCGCCGCCCATACCAAAAGTGACGTTATCAGCACTAAATCCTGCTTGCATAACAGTCTCTAATATATCACCCAAACTGTTTGAGCTAATACCGTCGCCCTGTATTAGACGTAAATATTCCGGAAGTATCTTGTAGCCCTTTGAATTGACCGTATAACCAAATTTGACTGACAACCGTTCTAATGCTTCGCGTACCACCTTTGCTGGGTCGCCACTATCCGGTCGAATGACTAAGGTGCCACCCATATTGATGACTTTATCTTTAAGCTCCTCACCCCAGATATTATCAATAGCATTCCAAAGATCATAGCTGTCTGAAACCACAGCAACGGTTTGTCCCTCACCGCCAAACTGCTCTAACATATTGTCATAAGCTTCCCGTTCACGCTCACGGCCCCACGCGGTCATGGTACTGTGCTCTGCGGCTGGAATTGAAAATGCTGGCATGTCATCTTTCATACCATACCAACGACTAGCAGCAACGAGTGCGGTCATGCTATCTGTACCAGAGAAATTCACCAAATGAGCAAGACTGCCTAGCGCTACAGATTCCATGCTTGATGCACCACGTGCACCAAAATCATGTAGTTTGAAGGGGAGTGCCTCTGCGTTATCTGCCGACTTTTCTAAAGCGTATTTAATAACTTTTTTACAATAGTGCGATACGCTTGCGACAGTGGATGGATACCAAATGGCTCGTAGTAATGACGTTTCCAAATAGCTTGGCAACCAATAAAACTCAGGATCAGTATTTACGATCTGACACACCACGTTGGATACGGGAACAATAGTACCCTCGGGTACGGCTTGAATACGAATGGGGAGGTAACCGTCATGCTTTTCAACCAAACGCTCCCATCCAGAACGGTTAAATGGCAACCCATGAGCTTTGATGACGGCTTCTGCTTCATCAATATGTTCGATTGTGATTGGGTTATTTAAATATTCTTTGATGTAGGCTTGAAGTCCGAAAAATACGACATCGATATCGCCTTTTCGAGCTTCAACGTAGCTTGACATATACTCACTTCCTGGCGGATATTGCAGCCAGTGTGACGTTTTGTAGCTATCAGAATTTAAAATTAAATTATTAAAGTTACTTGTAAACATAACAGAACTCCTCTGTTTTAATTTAATGAGCAATAGACAAGACTGTCTAGGTTGCTCATTATCACCGTTAGTTTGTTCAGAGTAATCGGTGCGCCGTGCCCTTGCCGTCTATCGGCTTGGGTAAAAGTGGTAATCAACGTTGATAGATCAACCTTAATACATTATTACAAGATTGACTAATTCTAATTTGTTAGGCAATGACAAACTTTTAATGACACTTATAATCCCACCATTTTGGTAATAATAGCATAGTGGTCTTCAAACATTTGTTTGGCATTAAGCTCCGCTAAAGGTAACCAAAAAGCTTTGGCAGCATCATCACCGCCCTTAACTTTGGGTAAGCCACTTGCATCATTCTTTAATTGGAAATAAAAGGCTTGGGTGATGGTGCGGCCACGCGCAGAGCGATAAGGATCATCGAAAGTATGCTGAGAATGTCTTGAACCACGCAGTACTGGTTCGGGCACCTTCAACTTCGTCTCTTCACGAAGCTCTCTAATACAAGCGGTAAACAAGGTTTCTTTTTGATCAACAAATCCTCCTGGCAGCGCCCATAAACCACGACCTGGCATACTACGGCGCTCTACTAATAAGATATGACCTGATTGGACAACCACAGCATCTGCGGTCATAAAAGTTGGCGGATACGGGGTGTCTCGCCACTGTTTTTTATAATTGTCGACAAACCAAGCTTCTTCATGTAACGCTTTATAGGCTTCTGTATGCTTAAACTGCTCTAAAACTTCACGAGTCGAGGTCGGGGTACGCTCGCCAGTTGGGGTTGCACCCATTAAATAGCCTTCACGTATCGGAGTTGCAGAGAGGTTTTTGTAATTGGGTACAGACACAGAATCCCAATTAGGAAATAAAGATAAGTAATATGACGAGCTGTCCTTAGAGTGCCCAATTAAAGCGATATCTTCGCGCAAATCATGAGTGACGGACTTGATAGAAGATTGAACATATTTGAGCCAGCGTGTGTCATTGTATAATGCATCATCTAATCCAACGCAATGAATGCGAGACGCTTGTTCGGTATCGTAAGCGCCTTTGATCATTTGAGTGCGTTCTGCCACCGTAAAAGGATTTCGCAAACTTCTAGGAAGGTTTGCCGAGCCTATCAACATGATGACGTTTTCTGCTCTATTTAAGGCTTCATCAACCACGGCTTTATGTCCCATATGAAAGGGCTGAAAGCGGCCTATAAATACGAGGTATTTATAACGGTGAGAGGCTGCTGATTCATTTTGATGGTTAGGCTTTTGCTTAGAGGCTATAGGGCTTTGTTCAGGTAACACACTCATTATATCCGCTCCAAAAATATGAGCATCCAACGATCATATTGAATATTTAGTTTAATTTTACTAGCGTCTATATATTGACACATTAGGCTTTGCAATGACAATGAGCAATGAGTTCATAAAATGAGCTTATAAATGCACATAAGCGTCGTTAATAATGACACAAAACGGTTGTTAGACTTTTAGCTGACACGCGCCCCGCGCATCCAAGGCCTTCTATTTCTTCTATTAGCACGTAACTGACGTACCGCATGCGCAATAAGAAACATGATGCCAATCCAAATTAGTCCATAACTATAAAGCATACCTGTCTCAAAGCTGTTGTTTAAAAAGGTGATGGATAAAAAGAATAATAAAACAGGCTCAAGATAGCTCATCATGCCAAACACGTTTACCGGTAATATCTGACTGGCATCAACATTGGTTATCAGTGCCAAAATACTCAAAACCCCAAGGCTAATCACTAAAAACATATATATGCCAGAGCCTAATACAAACGCTAAATTCTCAGGAGAGATGAAAATCAAATAAAACAAAGCAATAGGTAAAAATAAGGTCAAATCAACCAGCATCCCTGTCATTGCTGTAATACCTTGCAGGCGGCGCATAATATAATAGATAGGATAAGTACCACATACCCATATAGTAGCCCATGAAACATTTTGTGTCCTGACTATTTCAAGGGTAATACCCGCCACTGCAAACCCTACCGCTGTCCACTGTAGCTTGCTTAAGCGCTCTTTAAAAAAAACAAATCCAAACAACACCATCATCAATGGGAATAGGAAATAACCCATCGCAACTTGAACTCCTTGACCATTGACAGGCGCCCACATAAATAGCCACAATTGGCTAAAAAATATAGGCGTAGGTAATAGCAGCCGGATCAATTGCTTCGGTGTATTATGCCGCTTTAAGATATCTAGATGATAATGTAAACGTCCGCGAATGAGCATGAAGGCTATTAAAATTACCCACATAGAAAGCATGCGCCATATAAACACTTGAGTCCCTGTTAATGGTTTTAACAAGCTACTGTAAAAATAGAGTATGCCAAATAGGAAATTCGATACTACGGCTAACAGGACACCCAGAGTCACTGTACGCTGCTTTAGGCCTCCTGACATCCACATGGATGAAAAGGGGAGTGTCGCTCTAGGTCTTAAAGTTGGTTTGGACATGTACGGCACCCGCATGAAATAAATCTATATGAGAGTAGAGTTAAATAAAGTCTGATGCATATTAAATTTGGATCAAGACAGCTTACTTAAAGCCAGCAAGATCTGAGCTTGAAACCACGGCACTAATAGCTATTAAGATAAAAACTGCAAAGATTGCAGTTGGAAGACTCATTATAGTTAACCCATTAATTTGATATAAATACGTATAATTGCAAACACTACTTTTGAAATCACCACCATTTATTCTAGCGGTGCACAACACTCATCAACATAGTATTATTGTGTTGTGTCTTCAAAAATAGTGTGATTAAGTTCTGTTAAATAATCTCGGTTGTTTAATACTTGAATATTAGGGGCACGGCCCTAGGAATTGGTCAATCTAACAGCGGTATTATAAGGCATATTAAAATATAAAGCTTTACCGGACATAAAACTGTGTTATAACAGCGCCAGTTAAACTTTTAGTGCTTTGTTTTAAAGGGACTAGTATCTAGTATCGGGTATCTAAGTTGCAGTTTCTAAGTTGCAGTTTTTAAGCTGCAGTTTCTAGGTTTCAAGCTTTGAATTGCAGTTTTTAAGTGTTGGTTTATAGTGTCAGTTATTGATTGGTTTTAAATGCCTATTGTTTAAGTGCGGGTATTTATGCGCGCTCATTTATTAATATATACCTTGAATAATTTGTAAACACCGCCATAAAGCTTGTATTAAGAGTTTAAATTAAATCTTTCTAAATTTTAGATATCGCTTTATTTATATGCTAATTAGCTTCTACTTTAATTGATTATATTCCCACAAATAAGAGGTCATCATATGACTGATAATGCACAAGTTTCAGCTTTAGACGTTGAACAGACTGATATTAAAAGTAACATTACCATCACTGAATCAGCGCAAGGCTACCTAGCTGAGCTCTTATCCAAACAAGATACGCCGGGTATTGGTGTGCGTATATTTGTTGAGCATCCAGGTACGCCGCGCGCTGAATGCTGCATGGCGTATAATCAGCCAGGTGAAGAAGATGAAGCAGATTTGCAAATGCCTTTTGAGGCGTTCACCGCTTTTATTGAAGCCTCTTCGGTGTCTTATTTAGAAGATGCGGTTATTGATTATAATAAAGATAGATTTGGAGGTCAGCTCACTTTCCGTGCGCCAAATTCTAAAGTCCCTAAAGTTGGTGCTGACGCCAGTGTAGAAGAGCGCATTAATTACGTATTACAATCCGAAATTAATCCTGGCCTTGCTGCACACGGTGGTGATGTTCAATTGCTTGAGCTCATCGAAGAGGACGGTGTAGGTCTTACTGCCGTACTTAAATTCGGTGGTGGCTGCCAAGGGTGTGCGGCAGTTGATATGACTTTGCGTCAAGGCGTGGAGGTTCAGTTAAAACAGCAAATTCCTGAGCTGACCCAAGTCGTTGATGAAACGGACCATACCCGTACGGAAAATGCATACTATAAATAATCAAGACTTGTTTTAATCTATCATAAGCATAGTAAGAATTAGTCATTATATTTATAAACCAGCTGGGTTATCATGTGATAATCCAGCTTTTTTGGTTTAGAATAAATCCCTAATTTTATGTAATTAAAAACCAACAAATTGCCATAGCTTAACGGTGACGACGTTTTATTGCGTTTGGATGCGCTTTATGGCGTCTACGTTTAAGTATACAGATATCAACTAATGTTCCTAGTTAAGGACAATTGAGGAAAAAATGAGTAACCAAATTCAAAACCAGCGACTTGAAACCCTATCTATTCATGCAGGCTACAGCGTTGAGCCCACCACCAAAGCGGTAGCGGTGCCCATTTACCACACCAGCTCTTACGCTTTTGACGATACTCAACATGGTGCAGATCTATTCGATCTTAAAGTCCAAGGTAATATTTATACCCGTATTATGAACCCGACAAATGCCGTGCTTGAAGAGCGCGTCGCTGCACTTGAAGGTGGATTAGGTGCCTTAGCGGTAGCATCTGGTATGGCTGCGATCACTTATGCCGTACAAACCATTTGTGAGGCTGGCGATAATATAGTTGCGGTATCGACTTTATATGGCGGAACTTATAATTTCTTTGCTCATACCTTACCGCGTCAAGGCATTGAAGTCCGTTTCTTTGATTATCAAAATCCAGAAGCAATTCATGATTTGATAGATGATAAAACCAAAATGGTATTTGCCGAAAGTATTGGTAATCCACTGGGTAATATCATAGACATACAAGCAGTATCAGACATTGCTCATCAATATGGGGTGCCTGTGGTCATTGATAACACCGTCGCCACACCTGCCTTGTGTCGACCTTTTGAACATGGCGCAGATATTATTGTACATTCCTTAACTAAGTATATGAGTGGTACTGGTACCTCTATAGGCGGCGCTATTGTAGACAGTGGTAAGTTTAAGTGGGGGGATCATCCCGAGCGCTTTCCATTATTGAACCAGCCTGACGTCAGCTATCATGGGGTTAACTTTGTTAAAGATGTTGGAGAAGCTGCTTATATTGCTCGCGCTAGGGTTGCGCCACTGCGTAATACGGGTGCAGCACTTAGTCCCCTTAACGCATTTAGTATCTTGCAGGGGATTCAAACGCTTGGGTTACGTATGGAGCGACATGTTGAAAACGCTTTAGCGGTAGCAGAATACTTAAAGGCGCATGACAACGTAGCCTGGGTTAAATATGCAGGTTTGAGCGATCATCCAGAACATGATCTTGCGCAAAAATACATGAAGGGTTCGCCCTCAGCCATATTAACGTTTGGGGTCAAAGGCGGGCGTGAAGCAGGCGCACGATTTATCGATGCTCTAAACCTTGTGGTTAGACTGGTTAATATTGGAGATGCTAAATCACTAGCATGTCATCCTGCGTCTACCACGCACCGCCAGTTAAATGGTCAAGAGCTTGAGCAAGCTGGTGTTAGCGAAGATATGGTGCGACTATCAATCGGTATTGAGCACATTGAAGATATTAAAGCTGACTTGGAACAGGCATTATCAAATTTATAAGAAGGTTTATCCTTTAACTAGTACACGCTTTAGATAAAACTACTGATTAGTTTATACAATGAAAGCCCATACACAGTGTGTATGGGCTTTCTAATTAAGACGACTAACACTATTTAGGTGTTCGCTGATAGTAGTTGGCTACCTATATTTAGACTTCTTTAGCAATAGCGCAATATTCTTCGGCACTTAAGCGTGGTCCAAATTGTTGAACGATGCGACTAGACACCTTACTTGCAAGCTCACCACAGCGTGATAGAGAATACCCTTTTGATAAGCCATATAAGAATGATCCCGAATAATTATCACCAGCGCCATTAGTGTCTATAACCTTTTCCACATGGGGCGTAGATACTTGTATTAGACTCAATGAGCCATCGTTTGCTTTTTGACACATAACTGTATCATCTGCACTGTTGGTAACGACTGCTAATTCACAAAACTTGGTAAGTGCCTTGGCAGCCTCTTCAATACTTTCTGTCTCAGTAAAGATTCGTGCTTCTTCAAAGTTACAAAATATGGTAGAAACTCCGCCACTTAAAATATCGAGCAAGCCCTGTTTTGCAAAGTTAACTACTGCTGGATCAGCGAAGCTAACTACAATTTTGGTTTGATTGTCTATTGCTTGCTGACGCAACTGTTTAATAGCAGGACGAAGGCTATCAGACATTGCTAAATAACCTTCAATATATAACCAATCACTGCTATTGAGCGCATCAAATTCAATGTTTTCATCATTTATATCGCTAGAAGTACCCAAATGAGTCTGCATAGTACGCTCTCCATCCGGCGTAATAGCCACGACACATGACCCTGTGATGCCTTGATCTGATATTGATTTAGGAGAGGTGGCAACACCGGCATCATTTAGATCTTGCAGATAAAAATGTCCTTCTTTATCGTCGCCTACGCGGCATGCATAAAATGACTGACCACCAAGTGATGAAAAAGCGAACATACTATTTGCGGCCGATCCACCTCCTGTTTGTTTAGAAGGGGTGAGACCTAGCGCTTTAAATTGATCCAATAAATGGGTTTGTTCCTCCAGACTGGCCAACGTCATACTGCCTTTAGAAAGGCTAGTATTATCAAGCTGTTGATCGTCTAATAGGTATTCATGATCTACCAAAGCGTTACCAAGTGCCATTACGTCGTACATAGTATGTCCAGTTTAAGTTAGGGTTAAAGAATAAGGATTAAAATGAGAAATAGGTCTCAAAAGTATTTAATAAATAGAGAGATATAGAATTGAGTATCATACTTTATAACTATCTAATAATGAAGGTAAGGCGACAATTGTTTTGAACCAACAAAACAGCAATTCTTATATGAGCAGCTGTATGACGCACCATTAATTTCAAAGTTTACTGCAATAGCGTTCGTACTTTAATTTATTCGATACCGATATAACAAGTTGGTCTAGAGCAGGGCATTTGAGTACAGTTTTAAAATCTATCGTGAAACATTCGAGTAACTTTGAATGAACATAAAATTCATAAAATATATAAAGTTATCAATCTAGTAATAATAAGTGTTTGATTTTATTAGATAAATAAATTGTATAAAAAATGAACAATCTTTGATAATCCTTATCTGCTATATGATTATTTATGTCAAGTGCTCACTTATCCACAAACTTATCCACAGTGGTTGGGGGTAACTCCTGAATTGCTTATTATAATAAGGGTTGGCAGGGGGTTGATTTTATCCTATATTGTTCTGCTTTATAAATACTATATCTAATCATAAAACCATTCATTGAAGAATTACTATGATTAGGCGCCATTGTTTCACAGAGAGATATAACAAATTTAACGAAACCTCTAAAATAATAAAATCATTTTTGACTGAATCTAGCACACCCTAATCACTTTTAATAAGTCACTTTTAATAAACTACTTTTAACAAGTTAAATTTAAAAAGTCACTTTTAATAAACAACTTTTAACAAGTTAAATTTAAAAAGTCACTTTTAATAAACTACCTTTAACAAGTTAAGTTTAAAAAGTCACTTTTAAAAAGTCACTCTTAAAACATAATCGTTAAATATAAAATTGAGCGTACTATATGAAATCTATATATCTGGTTAGGCATGGTCAAAGCACCAGCAATGCAGGCGGTCAGCTTCAACCAAATAAAGACATCGAGTTGACAATACTGGGGCATGAACAGGCTTACGAGGTTGCTAATTGGGTCATCGATACATTAGGTATTGATACTTCAGGTAATAATATCCAGTCTGTAAATGTATCGAGTTATCTGCGTACGCAGCAAACGGCACAGCCTTTATTAGTTAAGCTGCAAGTCGAACCTCAAGTAATCGAGGGGCTACAAGAGTTCAATTATATGAGTGTTGCAAAAGCAGGGTTATTGTCTTTTGATGAACGACTTAAAATGGCCAATCACTATTGGGACACTCAGCATCCGAGCATAGCGCATGGCGAGGATGCCGAAACTTTCGATAATTTTTATCACCGTGTCAGCGGTGTTCTAAAGCATTTTGAAACCTTTACCGATGGCAATCATGTGGTTTATACGCATGGGTTTTGGATCAGTATGTTGATATGGCAAATCTTAGGTCAGCCCTCCAAAGGTGAAGAAGCCATGCGTAAGTTTCGCCAATTTGAGCAGTCTATACGCGCACAAAATTGTGAGGTTTTTTGTTTACGTTTGATAAAGTCACCCGCGTCAATAAAAGACGATAGAGGTTCTCTATTAACACAAAGTGAGACGATTACGGCACAGGTAGCTACGGATTATCTGCCATCAATTGTCAAAGTTAGAAGTTGCCCGCAGCAAAATTCTGATTTTTCAGCCTGATTTAAGCTTATTTCATCTAGGGGTTGTATAGAATTGATTAATTAGGACTGCTGATAGCTAAAATTGTTCCAAACTAGGCGTAAACCGCTGATAATGTCTAGACCTTAGCTAGGTTTACAACAACGTTTGGGGCAATTTTAGCATCAGCCTTACAGGTCAGGGCTATTTTTTGCCAATATATTGTGAAATTATCTAACTTAGAACAACTAAGCTGCGAGAATTTCCCTGCATATTGACTAAAAAATAGCCACTGCCAGTTCCATGAATCAATTCTATACAGCCCCTAACCATAGTTTAAGTAATCTTAAATTTCTTTAGCCGCTTTAGACAAAGAGATTGCATGGACAAAGAGATTGCATGGACTAATAGATTACAGTTTCATCGTGTTCAACTACAAATATGAACTTCACCGAAGATACACCTTTAAATAAAAGATATCGACACCATCAAAGGTAGAGGTGCGTATAGTGGTTAGCACGATATTTAAAGCTGCTATAACGACGTATTTTTTTAATAAGAGGATCTATTAATTAATTTACTAATCCAGTTTATTTTTTGATCTGTTAAATCGGTTTAATAAATCGACTAAGTAAATCGACTGTAACGCAGCCCAATCTATAGTCAATTAATCTTAAAAGTGGTGCAAGGCTAGTGAGTTCAAGTACGACTAGCTAGCCAAGCGGGCTTAACGCTGTACCACTTTAAGAGGGGTTCGACTATATCTCATTAGCCTATTCAAGCCTATGCTAACCTACATTCCAATAAAATTTAAACAAACGACATAATATTATTAAAAGAGTCTATTTATGTATAAAGAAAGTGAATTTAAATACAATCCAGATTTATCCTTACACTCAAGCTTTGAGCTGATAGAACATCATAAAATAGAGGCTCTATCGCTTGACGTACTTATCTCAAGACATAAACGAACCGGAGCGATGCATTATCATTTAGCACATCCGAGTGATGAAAATGCCTTTTTGGTGGGGTTTAGAACGCAGCCAATGGACTCTAAAGGCGAAGCACATATATTAGAACATACCGCCTTGTGTGGTTCAGAAAAGTATCCTGTGCGCGATCCTTTCTTTTCGATGATTAAACGTTCTTTAAATACGTTTATGAACGCAATGACAGCTGCAGATTGGACTGCTTATCCGTTTGCAACTCAGAATAAAAACGACTATTTTAATTTGTTATCAGTGTATCTTGACGCCTCATTCTTCCCAACTCTGCATCCGCTTGATTTTGCTCAAGAAGGCATTCGGGTTGAGCTTGATGAAAATGACAAGCCGCAATTTAAAGGTATTGTGTTTAACGAGATGAAAGGCGCGATGAGCGGTGAGATTGATCAGCTCTATCATAGTGTGGCGCATCATTTGTTCCCGACCACCACTTATCATTATAATTCTGGTGGTGATCCAGCAGACATACCCGATTTAACGCATACAGAGTTGGTTGAGTTTCATAAAAGCCACTACCATCCCTCAAACAGTGTCATCATGAGCTTTGGTAACATTCCAATGAGTGAGACCCAAAGCAAAATACATGAAGATGCATTAGCCGAGTTTGAAAAGGGTAAAAAGCATGAATCCCGTGCCGAGAAGCGATATAACACGCCCATTCAAGCGGTTGAAACTTATACGGTAGATACAATTGATAAGGCGCAAACGCATCATGTGATAGCGTGGTTGTTACCCCCTATTACTGATCCAAAGCAGCGTTTGGCGTTACGCCTTTTAGAAGGCGTGCTTGTCGAACATGCAGGCTCACCTTTACGTGCTTATCTTGACAGCCATCCCTTAGCGACAGGCCCAAGCCCATTATTAGGATTAGACGACAGTCATTACGAAATGGTGTTTTATACCGGGGTACGGGGTTCTGAAAAAGAACATGCAGATGATATTGAGCAAGGTATTTTAAGCTTACTTAAAGAGGTGGCCAGTCGAGAAATCGATCCTGAAGCAATTGAAACCATCTTACATCAAATCGAAATCGACCAACGGCATATTGGTGGCGATAGTATTCCTTATGGGCTTAACCTAATGCTTGAGGGCTTTAGTACGGCTATTCATGATGGTAATCCTATAGATGTGTGGCAAGTAGATGATCATCTCGCGTGGCTTCGCGAACAGGTTAAAGACCCAACATGGTTGCCAGGATTATTAAAACAGCATTTGCTAAATAATATGCACCGCGTTCGCGTGACACTTGTTCCTGATGCCACGAAGGCGGCTAAATTAGCAGCGGATGAACAGGTGCGATTGGACAAAATTGAGGCAGGACTTACTAAAGATGACAAAGCAGTCCTCAACAAACAAGCACTGGATTTAGAAGCACGTCAATCCATGCCGGATGATTTAAGTGTCTTGCCTAAAGTTGGCTTAGAAGATGTACCAGAATCGGTTAGTTTTACCTATGGTAAGCAGCGTGATATAAAGATTGCAGGTCAGACCTCATCGCTTTACCAATATGAAGCAGGTACCAATGGGTTGTATTATTATCAGCTCATAATGCCACTGGCAGGTGAAGATGATCTCATTAACCACCCATTATTGCCCATATATTTAGGGTTATTATCTGATCTAGGAACCGAAGATTTAACGGCTCGCGAGTTTCAAGCAGTTCAGGCGGCGCATTCGTCGGGGGTAACCGCCAGAGTGAGCCAGCGTACTTCCATACATGATGCAAATAGCTTAACGAGTTATTTTGTTGTGTCAACACGAGCGCTAAATCGTAAACCTGAAGCGATAGATCTTGTAAAACAAGTATTAGAACATAGTGTGTTTACAGAGCATGATCGTATAAAAGAGCTTTTACAACAAAAACAATCAGGATGGCAATCGAGGTTAGCAAGTGCAGGTCATGCCTATGCGATGCAAACGGCTAGCCGTAGTATGAGTCGTCAAGCTGAGCTCGAATATGTACGCAGTGGTTTGCCAGCTTTAAACGCGCTTAAATTGTTTTTGGACAATGCTGCGGACAATAAGAACAAGTGGGATGAGCTTGCTAATGCTTTGATGGCGCTGCATAAACGATTAGCAAGCCTACCAAAACAGGTATTGTTGGTGTGCGAGCCTGAGCAAAAAGACCGTCTAAAATCGCTTATTGAACAAAATTGGGTAACCTCAATTTATTCAAATGCTAAGCATTCGGCCACGCAGGATGATAACCATGTGGATAGCGAGGATAGCGAGCTGTCTGCATTTAATAATATACCAGAAGAGTATACCCAATTATCATTAACTCTGGCACCTTCAAATTCTAAAGCGCAAATAGTAGATGAGCCATCAACTGAAGGCCAGTTAGCAGGTAAACAGACAACTGGTGAGCTTTTAACAGGTGAACAGACAAAAGATGAGCAGTCTAGCAGCGTTCAGAATCATAGACAATCAGAGGATTTAGCGTGGTTGGTTGCAACCAATGTGTATCATAACGCAGCCGCTTATCCCGCTGTCACTGCAGATCATGCTGACTGCGCGCCTTTGATGGTGCTGGCGCCATACCTACGTAATGGGTATCTACACAGTGCAATTAGAGAGCGCGGCGGTGCTTATGGTGGCGGTGCGGGATATGATGCCAATGCCTTTGCATTTAAGTTCTTTAGCTATCGAGACCCACATTGTATAGAAACGTTTGAACACTTTGAAAACAGTATTGAATGGCTGCTTAATGAGCCGCAACAGCCAGAGCAACTTGAAGAAGCTATTTTGGGCATTGTGTCTGCATTAGATAAACCAGGCTCGCCAGCTGGTGAAGCGGTTAAATCTTGCTTTGCTGAGTTACACGAGCGCGGTGAAGCATGGCAGCAAAAAATGCGTGCAAATATTTTGGCGGTGACTTTAGAGGATCTAAAACGGGTGGCAAGTACCTATCTAAAAAACCAAGTGTGTACTAAAGCCGTACTTGCTCCATTTGATAAAGAAGACACCGTTAAGGCATTAGGATTCAACATAAATAAAATATCGAGTTAGGTCATTTATATAACCCTAAAAGAATCGTTTTCAAAATCTTTATAGAGTTATTCTAATCTGTATATAAGTTTATGTTTCGATTTGGTTTATTTAAATAGATAGCTAGCTAGGTTTCAACTTTTGGTATTTTTTAGCTTTATATAAGGGACGAGTTTAACGACTTGTCCCTTTTTATTTATGGTGCTGCTTATTTATGATGTAGTTTATCTATGACGCAGTTTATTACTAACATTAATAGTCAAAGAACTTTAAAGTAGTCACAAGGCAACCGAGTGCAAGTACTACTAGGGTAGGCTTAACGAGGTAACACCGTGACTCTTTATAAGTTCGCCGACTATAGTTTTTGCTCTCAGGGTTTGTATATAAGTAATTAAATAGGCAGGTTTGTTCATAGTAACATTAGGGCGCTCTTCACTTTTTTCTATCAAGTATCATTCATTACTTTATCGTTTGGGCTAGCGTTAAGCCTCTCAAATACGCTTAATTCATGTTTAATGTAAGTAATGAGTTTGTGTGTGTCGGGCAGTACTTTTGGGCAGGCCACAATACCAAAATCCATACGGTCTAAATAACTTATTAATGTGATATTAAGTGCTTGTCCATGTAATAATACAGACGCAGGGTATAATGATTTTAGCTTAGCACCATTCCAATATAGGGTTTGATCTGGTCCATCTACATTAGAGATTAGAAGATTAAAGGCTTGTTTTTTAGGAAAGGCACCTGTAATAAGATTAACGCCTTCCCACGCATAGGCGATGCCACTATAGTTTATGACTTGGGCCTGAGTCATGCGATCAAATCTATTTTTACCCACTTCCATACTGTCTTTAATAATTGAAAGTCTGTCTAATGAATCAGCTAAATGCGTACCTAGGTTACATAGTACCAGCGAGACTTGATTCCCCGTAGCGCTGTCATCCTTACGTAGAGACATTGGAACAGCAGCAATCAATGGCTCGCTGGGTAATTTATCTAATTCAAGCAGATATCGACGTAGTGCAGCTGAACATACCGTCAGCGCTACGTTATTTATGCTGACATTCAGCTTTTGCGCTACTTGTTCAAAACGTTTAAAGGACGTGGAACCAATAGAGAGTCTACGATATTGATAAATTGGCTGATTTAAAATTGATCCTGGTGCTTGAGTAACGGTGACGTGATCGGGCTGTTTGCGATTGGCAATACTTTTTTTGAGTTCACTAAATACTGGTTTAATAGTACCTAATTGTTCTTTGATAATTTTGGCGGGCGAGCGATCGGGTGGCTCGATGGTATAACCTTTGTGGTGTTGGCTTTCTAAAAATGTCCAAGGCGGTTGAGTCATGATCTCAGTCGGTGAGGTGGATAGAGCGTGTTGTACCAATCGGATTGCGGCGACACCATCTACCACGGAGTGATGTATTTTGAAATAAAGCCCAAATCGCTCAGGCATGTCGGCTGATTCAGGAGCGATGCCCTCAAAGATATAACACTCCCATAAAGGACGAGTTTTATCAAGGGGCTTGGCATGAATGTTAGAGACGTAATCTAGCAAATCAGCATCGCTGATAGGGTCTGAGTTCACTATATTATCAGTAGCTGCATCAGGTTGAATCGTGTCAAAATTGATATGGCTGATATGTCTAATATGAGCGTTTACATCAATATTGTCTTCTAATTTCCAAAACGTCAGATTGTGCACGACCTGATCGAAAGGATATGCAATTACTGATTTATTATCGAGCATTTGCTCAACCAATGTCGTTACAAAATCAGATCCCGCATTACTAGGTAACTCAAACAAAAAAAGTCCACCTACATGCATGGGCTGCTTTTGTTTCTCAAGTAAGAAGAAAAGTTGCTCAACTAATGACATGACACGCATAAACTTTCTCACTATAGTGCATCAGCAAAGGTAGCCGCTAATGACAAAAATTTAAACGCGCAATAATATCATGACTAGAGCTATTGACGTACGCCTAACTTACGCTCTTTACAAATGGCTTCAAGATTAGATAGCTCAGATTCAAAAAGTTTTAACAAGTTTTGAATACTGGGTAGTGTCTTGCTACAAGCAACAATACCAAATTCAATACGATCTAAATAACTGGCCAAAGTTATATTCATTGCTTGTCCGTTAAATATTATTGAAGCGGGATACAATGCACGCAGCTCTGCACCGTGCCAATACAGCTTCTTTTGAGACCCAGGTACGTTTGAGATAATTAAATTAAACGCTTGTTTTTTGGGGTAGGCGTTCGTAATGATATTAACAAACTCCCAGCTATACGATACTAGGCTATAGTTAATCACCTCTGATTGGGTCATACGACCAAAACGCGTCTTCCCATCATTCATACTTCTATGAATTAACCTTAATCGCTCCATAGGCTTTTCTAAGTGAGTACCTAAATTACAAAGTATGAACGCAAACTGATTGCCATCAGCTGTTTGGTCTTTTCGCATAGAAAAAGGAATCCAAGCAATAAGCGGATCTTCTGGTAAGGCGTTTAGGGAAATCAAATATTCACGTAATGCGCCTGAGCATATGGTCAAAACGATATCATTAATACTTACCCCGAAGCATTCCGCGACATTTTTAAAACGTTCTATATCGTAAGATTGTGCAATGAAACGACGTGAGCTTGAAATACGCTGATTCAATATACATGCAGGTGCTTGTGTTGTGCGCACCAGATCAGATTCTTTTGAAGATGACAACGCATTTATAAGCTCTGTAACCACGGGTTTAACTGTTTTGATTTGTTCTTTAATAATATTGGCTAAACCACTTTGTTCTGTTTTTAAGGTTCCAATCTGATGACGATGGCGCATCATCATGGCCCAAAGTGGTAAGCTGACCGTTTCGGTAGAAGAGTGGGACAGCGACTTTTGTACCAAGCGCATAGCAGCAATGCCATCCACCAAGGAATGATGGATTTTGAAATATAGCGCGAAGCGTTTTGGGCGGCCTTCAAACTCAGGTTCAATACCCTCAATGATATGGCATTCCCATAAGGGACGCGCTCTATCTAAAAGCCGCCCATGTTCTTTAGAAATATACGCTAATAACTCACGAACACGAGCGGGTTTGGGTAAAGAAATATGGTTTAAATGGTGGTCCACCTCAAATTCTTCGTCTTCTTTCCAATGTGTTAAATTATATAGCACTTGATTGAAAGGGAAGGTTGGTGACACCTCTGACTTTTGCATTTGTTGTACCATCTCTAATACAAAATCTTCATCTGCATCCGCTGGTAATTCAAATAAAAATAAACCCCCTACATGCATGGGCTGTTTTCTTTTTTCAATCAATAAAAAAATTAAATCAACTAACGATAATAGTCTCATAACAATCCTTTGTATTTGCTAAATGAAACAAGCTGCCCAAATTTTAATTTGAAGACAATGAAAAAACGACAAGAAGTCATCCAATACCTTAAAACGATACCCACAACAATAATCTGTATTGATAGGTGTATATTCCAGCACGGTTGTAACCATAAATATGTTTAAATTAGTACTTTAAACCCTAGGATGAATACTTCAATAGTAATGAATACTATGGCAGTATTGTCAATTTAAAAAAATATCAATGTAAACGGTTGCATACACTATTGCTACGACGCTTGTGACCATCACAAAATACTTAGAGCTTTCATCAACAATATAAGTTGATGACCACAAGCTAGTACTTATGAATATTAATGTATAATATATAACTTGATTTATATAGCGATTTTTAAAAAGAAAAGTTACTATTAATTATAAACGGTTAGAGCTGTGCGTCGAAAATTGCAATATATATAGTCTAAACCTTTTTAGTGACTACTTATGAGCAATAATCTTCACTTTTTATTTATTAAATCTTAATGAAACTTTTATATAATTAGTAAGTATCAGATGAAGCTTAGTTCTATTAACGAGACATATGTAGTAATCGATTGATAATTTAATATAATCCTTATAATCATAAACACAGATTACAACCGTTACTTCTATAATATGGTGTGGCACGCCAAATGGAATTATCTACCATATTATTGGAAGTATAAAATAGATGTAAAAAATTAATGTAGACTATATAAATAGCTATCCAATAAATAGCTAATAAGACAGTTATAAAAACAGCTAGATCGGTCAGTTTTAAAATATTAAAGTAAAGGTATAAATATGGATTCATCTCGTCAATTATTGTTGGGTACCGGCGTATTTCTTGGCGGAGGTATTTTATTATTTGCGATGGTGAAGCAAATGGATACCCCGCAATCTAATGTAGATAGTAACACCCCTAAAGTAGAGCAGGTCAGTACTGCCGATAACGATGCGACCCCGTTAACCGCTGATGTGGATACAGAAGAGCGTATACTTGAGCAAAAACGTATTGAGCGTGAGCAAAAAGAAGCAGAGCTTGATCGTAGAGCGCGCGAGTTTTTGTCTGAACAAGAAAAAGCAGAACAACTTGCAATGCAAAAGGCACGTGATGAAAATCAGCTTTACCGAAGTAACGCAGCTGAACCCATCATCGAAGAAAAACCTGAGCAGACCCAATCTGGAACTACGATTGCTCGTCCTGTCGTGACGCCTAGACCTGCACAAACACCTACTTCTGAAACAACCAGTGCACAAGCCACTCAGAATAATCGCTCGGTTGAATTGAACCAAGCTAATAGGACGGCTACTCAAACTCCTCAGGCTTCGCAAAATGCTCAGCGAAGTACCACCGAGCAAGAAACCCGTACGCAAAATAACTTTGAAAATCAAACGCGTCAACAAGCACCTAGGTCACCTCAAAACCATACTGTAAAGCGTGGTGATGGCTTAATAAAACTATCACGTCAATATAACGTACCATTGGAAGCGCTGTCGCAAGCAAATAATATGTCTATCAATGCAACACTACGCATAGGTCAAAATTTGAAAGTGCCGTCGCAAGGTCAGATAGACAGATTGGTTCGAGAATATAACGAAAGTCAAAATAGTACGTCACGTAATCAACAACAAGCGACGCAGTCACGTCAGTCTAATGAGAGCGAAACGAGTAGCGCTTCTAGTTCTAATAGAGCGCCGAGCAGCACGCTCAATTATAAAGTCGAGCGCGGCGATGGACTGATTAAGTTAGCGCGTCAATACAATATGCCAGTGGAGGCGCTAGCTGAAGCAAATGGTATGAGTAGTAACGCTACCTTGCGTCTTGGACAAGAGATTAAAATCCCTTCTCGCAAACAAGTGGCTAGGCTACAGCGTGAGGCAGAACAACGCAAAAATAATGTCGCGCAAAAACGAGACGCTCAAAACCGATTAGCTGAAGCAAGACGTGAAGCTGCTAGAGGCGAAGCCAAAGGTACGTTTGGCGTACAAGTGGCTTTAGCTGACAATCAAGAAAAAGCAAATCAGATCGTAGAGCAATTAAAATCAGTAGGATACTCTGCCAGTACAAGCCAAACCAGCCGTGGTGTCAGAGTAATAGTAGGACCTGAAAAAGGTAAAGATGCGGCGCTGGCGTTAAAAGATAAAATTAATGCTGATTCTCGCACCGGGGTTGATAATGCGTGGGTATTATATTGGCGCTAATAGACAGCGGCATGATTTAAATACCAGCTATTTAAAAATTAACACGACATTGCTTGTCGTGTTTTTTTATATCTCTATAGTTTTTTTAGTCATCAAAACGCATAATAATCTGTTATTAAACAGGGGTTTATAAATCTATTTGGTTGTACGTAATTAGCGCCATTTATAAATATTATAATGATTAAATTGGAAGTGTAGTGGTGAACTTATTGTTATTTGGAACCATGTTACTTGTCGCATTCATCATCGTAATGAGTGTGATTGGACAACGTCGTTTAGAGAATAAAAAAAACAAACCTGTGAAAGGTGACGATTTACCCATCTGGCCATTTACTCCCATGCCCATTATGACGGATACCGAGGTTATATTTTTTAATAAATTGCAACAGGCTGTCCCTCAATATCTGGTGTTCGGTCAGGTTCAATTATCACGAGTTATTGAACCAAGCGAAGAGGCAGGAAGTGAGAGAGCCTTTTGGTTTAACCGAATATGCAGACAGAGTATTGATTATGTCTTGGTAGACCGTGATGCTCAAACAACACTTCTAGCCATAGAGTTAGATGATTGGACGCATAACAGTAAGTCTAGAAATAAGGCAGATGAGAAAAAAGACAAAGCATTGGCGAGTGCTGGTATTCCTATACTACGTTTTCATGCAGAGCGTATGCCTAGTGTTGAGATTATTCGTAATGATATTGAGGTGGTATTAAATAAGTATTATAAATAATGTATATCACTAGAGAACTAAACTTAAACTACTTATATTCAATTAAAGTATATTCCATGTTGCTTAAACAACTTATTTATCGGTTAACTAAACGCTACTTATGTACTAAGACTTTCTATAAAAACTATTTGTTTTAATTAAAATTATATAAGTAAAAGTTATTCTAAAATTACAGATCTATAAATAAATGATTTTTCAAATAAAAAGTTACTTTGTCTTATAAAGAGTTAACCAAATACAAACAGCCTGTTGCCAATCTTTGTTTAATATAAATAGGAGTAGTATTTAAGTTATATGTAAGCCATCACTACAAATACTACCTAGTTTAATCGATTCGTTAATGTAACATCATAAATAAAATTCTAGCAAATACCTATCCTAAAAGGACACGGCAATGAAAGACAATTTAGACCATTCAGACCCAGTAAAAAGCTTAGACCAAGTCGCTGGTAATGGCGGTGAACCGCAATATCAAGCCGAAGGTGATATTCCAAACCTAACCACTCAACAAGGCGTGGTCATCTCTGACAATCAAAACTCTTTAAAGCGTGATCCTCGCGGACCAACTCTATTAGAAGACTTTGTACTACGTGAAAAAATCACCCATTTCGACCATGAGCGTATCCCTGAGCGTATTGTCCACGCGCGTGGTTCCGGTGCTCACGGTTACTTCGAGTTAACAGAATCTTTAGAAAAATACACTACCGCTAAAATTTTGACTGAAACTGGTAAACAAACGCCATTATTCACTCGTTTCTCAACCGTAGCCGGTAACAAAGGTTCAAAAGATACGCCACGTGATGTACGCGGTTTTGCGGTTAAAATCTATACGTCTGAAGGCAACTGGGATATTGTCGGTAACAATATGCCTATTTTCTTTATTCAAGATGCCATTAAATTCCCAGACCTTATTCATGCTGTAAAACCTGAGCCTGACCGTGGGTTCCCGCAAGCTGCCTCAGCACATGATACCTTTTGGGACTTTGTATCTCTAAGTCCTGAAACCTTGCACAATGTAATGTGGTTAATGAGTGACCGTGCATTGCCACGTAGCCTTGCCATGATGGAAGGTTTTGGTATTCATTCATATCGTTTAATCAATGCTGAAGGTAAGAGTACCTTTGTCCGTTTCCATTGGAAACCAAAACTAGGTGTTCAGTCGCTAACTTGGGATGAGGCTGTTAAAATCTCTGGTGCAGATCCTGACTATAATCGTCGTGATTTATTTGAGTCGATTGGCGCAGGTGATTTTCCAGAATGGGAATTCGGTGTTCAATTATTCACTGAAGAAGAAGCTGAGAAGTTTCCATTTGATCATTTAGACGCAACCAAACTGATTCCTGAAGAAATGGTTCCTGTTAAAATCATTGGTAAAATGGTTTTAAATCGCTATCCTGACAATTTCTTTGCTGAAACTGAACAGGTAGCCTTCTGTCCATCTCACTTACCACCAGGTATTGATTTTAGTAATGACCCGTTACTGCAAGGTCGCCTGCATAGCTATCTTGATACTCAATTATCACGTTTAGGTTCGCCAAACTTTGCTCAGATCCCTATTAATGCGCCTAAATGTCCGTTTGCTCATAATCAGCAAGACGGTCACATGCAAATGCAAGTCCCTAAAGGTCGCACCTTGTATGAACCACAAAGTCTAGAGCCTAATAAGCCTCGTGCTAATGCTGATATCGGCTTTAAATCATTTGCAGAAAAATGTGATGATGGCGTTAAAGGACGCATCCGTGCTGAAAGCTTCGCCGATCATTATAGTCAACCACGTATGTTTTGGCAGAGTCAAACCGAAGTTGAGCAAAGTCATATCGTTGATGCCTATACCTTCGAGCTAAGCAAAGTTGATACCGCGCACGTACGTACACGGGTATTAAGTCATTTATTAAACATCGATGAAGACCTAGCAAGTCGTGTGGCTAACAATCTTGGCATGGAACTTCCAGAGCCTGCTGAAGCACAAGCGCCTATTATTGACATGGAAAAATCAAAAGCGGTACAGACTATTGGCATTACGCCTAATACTCTAAAAAGTCGACAAGTGGGTATCCTAGTTGGTGCAGGTTCAAGTAAAGAGGAAATTCAGAAGTTTGAAAATGCAGCTAAGGCGGAGGGCGCGATGGTTAAAATCGTTGCACCAACCAAAGAGGTTGTGCTCGATGACAACACACGTATTCAAGCTGATGAGATCATTCATGGCGCCCCATCAGTTATATTTGACGCGGTTGTCAGTATCATCATGCCAGATGTAGCCAAAAAACTTGCAACCCATGCGCCAGCATTAGATTGGTTTACAGATGCCTTTAACAACTTTAAAGCAATTGCCTATTGCCCTGCGACTGAAGAATTCATCTTAAGCAAACTGCCCGTTAAGAAAGATGAGTTTGTAACGCCGCTTGATGATGTTGATGGCTTTATTGAAAATGCTAAGACACGACTATGGGCACGTACGCCACAGGTTCGTGATCTTGCATAGTTAAGTATTAATTAGAATTAGGCTTAGTATAAAGCTAAATAAAACGGTTTAGATTAAAATACCAGTCATAATATTATGGCTGGTTTTTTTATACTTAAATGTTCTGTCATAATATAAAAGTTTTAACCCCTTAAAATAATATCAATAATAAATCTTTATATATAGAGAATAATAGTTAACCTTTAATAACATCAAATACCAAGGTAAACCTATCTAAATTAAAATTTATTCATTTCACATTAGGGTTTGCTTTAATTTTGCTTCAAAGGTGTTTATCACCACATGTGGTTGAGACTAATAAATCAACGTACAATCGTTTACCATGTTCACAAATTCTAAACGTGATTGAGGAAGCTCAAGATTTTTGAAAAACAGACTCGTAAAGAGCGTACCGTAACTGGCAAAAATGTAGCTGCTGCTGTATTGTTCTGGCCCGCATTAATTGGGACACATCAAAATACTGAAGAAGCTATTGAAGCTGTTGACGAACGTCAAGATAATTTGAATAAGCTGTATCAACAGAAAAACTGTTCATAGTATTCTTTAAATAATAAGCTTAGTTAATGAAATATTAGATTTACAATATGTTTGCCAATTAATGATGCGCGAAGATAATCAAGAAGTTTCCCTCAATGATTGAGGAGGTTGTTGCAACAGAAAATTTTAAGAACCTAGTTTTAAAAAAAGACCTAGATAATTAACGCAAAAAAACCACATAGCCCTTAAAGTGTGGATTATCTTGTAAATATTCTGCTCCATGCCATTCACCACCTTCGATAATACCAACTTTAAAATCAAACGGTAAATACTTTAGCTTTTTTAAATAGCGGTCATAATTCGATAGAGTGGTTGTGCCTTGATAGGTCTGAACCACCAATTCATCAACCGTATGATTTAGTTGCATAAATTGAGCTTCTTCAGCTTGATTTGACCAATCAAGTAATCCCGTTACGCTCAACTGGTATTTAGCTGGCAACTGTTTGCGAATATCAGCTAAAAGTTTGGCATACTTATCTAGTTTGTAGGTCGGAGCGTCGTAGTCAATTTGGATGCCCATGACCTGATTTCCTGCCCGTTGCCATTTGTCAAGGCGATGAATTAACTGTGTCATAACCTCACCAGACCACTCTCTACTGGTCGCACGATAAACCAGCCAGATATTTCTACCTTTTAAGGTGCGTACCCCTAACCCTTGCGGCATTAGGGTTGCAGGAGCGTTATTCTGCAAACTATTTTTAGCTTTGGAGTGATAATAGGGAAGGTCATCAGGTCGGATTTCGCCTTGTAATAGATATAGCGTACGAGCTTGACTTATCTTTGCAGCATCTCTAGGTGGTGTCCATATCCAAAACTGATCATAATGCTTTGCTTTAACCGTATCGGTATTAATAGCATTCTTAATAACAGCATCTTCAGTATTAGATGAGTTATTAACTGAGTTATTAGAAGAATTGCTTATACCTTGGGCTTTAGAAGCCTTATTGCTAAAATACCCAACAATCATAAAAATTATTAGTAAAACACTAAGTAACAATAAAGCTTTAGACTTTTGCTCGACTATTATCAAAAAATAATCCTTTGGGTTTAACAATAATATTTTTGGTTTTGAGCCCAGCTTGTATTTTTGAAGTCTGATTTTAAACGCTTAAACCAAGCTTTACGGACTGAAATATCTACCTCTTCATCGCTACAATGGTTATTACCGGAGCTGGCAAAACAACCTAGGGCACGATGTAGGGCATAAGCTGACAGTTCGTCTTTTTTATTAGTCGCGAATATGGATTTATACATATCCAATCGGTTCAGTTTCCTACCTTTGAAACGGTTTGGAATATCTCCTAAGTAGGGATAACGGTAGTTCGAGTGAGTTGCATAAGAAATTTGATAGTCTTTATCATAATCTTTAAAATGATAAACAATATCTGAGTCACGTATAAATTCAGCTAGGCAAATATTTTGGAGTCGGTCTTCTGGGTCTTGTTTAAGATTGATAACGGTTGTGGTTAAATCTTGACAGTTTATATTGCTACTAATATTTTTACCTTGCCAATTAAAATCACTGAATCTAGGCATATACCATAAAGTTTCGTCCTCACTGTCATAGCCTAAATATTGTTGATAGTTTTTAGGTAAGTAGTGTTTATACTTCAAATAATCGGCATAACGTCCATGCAGTAATGATTTTGATAGTAAAGCATAACGAGCTTCTGCACCTATAATATCAGTGGCTGGATAGCTATTAGCAATTTGTTGTAGTAGTTCAGAATCTGCAGAATATTTTATTATTCGCATTTTTAATGTTTTTGATTTTATAGACGCCTTATTGCCAAATAATTCACTGTATTCATTGGTAAGATCCGCTTGTAAAACGATGGCAAGGTCTGTCAATCTGTCCTGAAATGGCAGTTTGGGGAGGTGGTGTAACTGGTTCCAGAGTTGATTTGCTTTATCTGCGCTACCCAATTCCTGCAATGCTCGCGCTTTTAAAGCATATTGACTAAACTCAGCATATGACATATTACCTTTAGGTGTATCAGTAGGAAGATAATTTAAGGCACGTCTTGGGTTATTTTGTTGCACCATATAATAGGTAGCCCTTAAATAACGGTAAAGATCCATCCGGTCTTTAAATTTGGGTTTTAATTGTTCAATATCATTAAGTCTTAATGGTTTTATTGAAAAAAAGCTATCTTCAGGTCTTAGTCTATATAAAGCAAAACTTGTAATTAAAATTGGGTCTTCTAGTTTATTAATATCTAAGGGTTTATCGTAATTTAAAAAAAAGACTCTACGTTCTATCTCTTCAGGTAATAACCGACTATTTAGATTAAATAGTTTTGACTTTGGATGGTTTATTTGCCATTCAATTTCATCTATCAATTGATCCTGTTGTCCCGTTAACCAATAAAGTCGGCGTTGTAAACCACGCGCTGAAGCCACATGATGCCCATCTCTAAAACTATCAAGGTAGTTATCAATTGAATTTTGCGTTGTAGCTATTACTTTAGGATCAACTCTTTCAGGCTTATAATTATAGTCCTCGGATCCTTGTCTAAACATGCGATTAATACCTGTACGAATTAACATATAGCTGGAAGTATCAATCAACCAAGACAGACCAGGATTGTTATTAGTCTTTAACAAAGACAAACTGCGATAAATTGTCTGAGCACTGTAAAAATCTGATGGTTTCCCCAAATAGAATAACTGATTGGCCATTATGTAATCTGCATAAGGCTGAGCATGGATAGACCATTTTATGGGGAAACTGACGTCATTAACTACTAATGCTTCATGATTAAAGGAATCTGCACACTCACTTCTAATGGCTTGACGAAATTGTAATAACTGCTGTTTTTCTTTTACTGTTAAGCTTGGATCAACCTCTAGCGCATTCTTAAGTGCATCAATACCCGTATAGAAGCTATTACAATATTCGGCATAATGGCTGGTTTCTGATTGAGCCAAAAAACTTTGCTTAGGATTTTTGGCTATATTTACCGCTGAGCTCTTTAAAGTATTAAGACGTAAAGGATAGTCATATACATATCTATTATAAGAGTCTTCAAAGTCTGTGGTATCAAAATAAATTAATCCTTTATCCGCAAGTAATAAATATAGGTTGGCTTGGGTGTCATTACCAGTATCAAGCGTAGGGAAGTTAATCTTACACTCATTATAGATACGATTATCCAATGAAAAATTAGAACCACAATATTCACCACCTCCAGCATTAGAGCTTATCGGAATTCCTATTAGACTGCTTGATAAAGCGGTTAAAATTAATACATTAGTTTTGGCTTTATATAAAGGACTAAAAGCGGTTTTTAAACGCTCTACCATTTGATTCATGAGCTATCCATTGAATACTCTGTTTGTTATTAATTGGAATCATATCAGGGTTTTGTTTTAAAAACTGAATTTATATAACCTTGATGTCAATCTTCTTATAGTAGTAACAGATAGGTACAAAATTGCAGTCATACTGTGATATGAATGATTTTTAGACATTTTGTCTTCATAGTTTAATTCTTCATACCTTTAATCATCCCATTCAGGCGTATAATTTGGATGTTCAATTTTACGTCCATCACGACGCGATAGTTTATTAATCTTTTGGATATCATCATTGTCTAGTTGTACGTTTAGTGCATCAAGATTTCCTTGCAAATGTGAAGCGGTACTGGTTTTAGGAATAGCAATACGGTTTTTATCCGATAAAATCCAAGCCAGTGATACTTGAGCAGGATTGATATTGTGTTTGTCTGCAATTGCCTTAATCGTATCGTGATCAAACACATCACCACGCGCTAATGGTGAATAGGCGGTTAGTGGAATATGGTGATTATTCATAAAGGTTTGCAGGGTATCTTGATGAATAAATGGATGAAATTCTACCTGATTTACCGCAATAGGCACATCGCTATATTTTTTGGCTTCAATTAATAATTTGATATTAAAGTTTGAGACACCGATATGACGGGTTAGTCCTTGATGCTGCATCTCTGCTAAAGCTGGCATGGTCTCTGATAACGGAACACGAGCGTCCGGCCAATGCAGAAGTAATAAATCGACATAGTCCACGCCCAGTTTTTCTAGTGAGGTATGTACCGACTTTACCAAATTCTGTGGTTCAAAGCGCATATCATCAGGGAAGACTTTAGTGGTTAAAAAATATTTATCTCGAGAAACACCTGATTTCTTGAGTCCGGCACCTACTTGTTCTTCATTATGATATGCCTGAGCCGTATCAATATGTTCATAGCCCATTTGTAGCGCCTGACAGACGATGTCTATACAGTTCTGATCAGTGGTCTGCCATGTGCCAAACCCTAAGGCAGGAATATAAGCTTGACCGACGGTACGAGTTTGATAATTTTTAATGAAATTCATAAGTTATCCTTTTTATACGCTTATTCATATGTTCTTATTTAAGTTCTACTCATTCTATTAGTAGAATATCTTTAAATATTTTCAGCTTTTATCTATTTCTATTACTTATTTAAGCTATTACTAATATAAGCTTTTAACAATATAAGCTTTTAAAAATATAAGTGGTTTGTAATATAGATTATTTGCAATATTAGTTATGACAAATAATGGCTTTATCAGTAACAGTTGATATGCTCTATTATAAGAAAAACGTCATACTAATATGTAGATGAGCGTTATGAGATTAATTTTAAAGCGTAAGATTATGTAAGGATAATAAGATGAAAGTTATATTGATTACTGGGTCTACTGATGGCATTGGCAAACTAACTGCAATTAAACTAGCGCAAGCGGGTCATCAACTATATTTGCATGGACGTGATCGCATTAAACTTGATGAGGTTATCGCAGAGATAAAATCGACAACTAGCAATAATAATATTGATGGATTTATTGCTGATTTGTCTAATATGCAGTGAAATTTTTGACCCTTAGTCATTCTAAGTAAGAGCCGTTAATTATTAAAAGTCACAATATATTGGATAAAATAGCCGCCCTGAGAACGGATTAAGCAAAGCACTGCTTAACTTCGAGCATAGCTCTCGTCTTGCGCTCGGGCAAAGCAATGCTTTGCTATATCCTCGCTCACGTTCGCAAGGCGAGAGCTGTGCTCGAGTTATGCTGTCGCTAAAATCGCCCTAGACGTTGTTACAAACCTAGCTAAGGTTCAATACGCTTCGGACATTAACTTCGGTGTGTGCCTAGTTTGGAACACAGCTTTGATTAATTGGTAGCTATCAGCAGTCCTAATTAATCAATTTTGTACAGCCACTAATCTTCTAATAGATAATAGTTTGAAATAACGGTGTTATGTTTGCTTAAAGATATATTAACGATTAACCTTGGTTTTAGTTTGTCATGTCATGATTGGCTTCTGCATCATGAGTCAGATCGTTATTCGTTTCACTACTTTCAATGACCTGATTATTATCATTAGGTTCGCCAGATACCGCATTAGATGAAGCCGTAGCATTAGCTATATGAGCACAATCCTGTTGTTTCATCTGAGGGTCTTGTTCATAACGTGTATTAATCACACTGACACCTTCTGAAAAGGCCTGTAGATAATCGTATTCTTCTAGTGAAGTAAATTCACTATCATTTAAGCCTCTTTGTTCTCTTTCTTTATATTCAGCTTCATTGATATCACCACAAGCTAGCTTAGTTTGGGTTTCCATACCATGTCTTACAATGTTCTGATAATCTGCATCTCTACTAGACTCATCGGTATTTTCAGCAATTGTTGACGCATCTGGTGATGTGACAATGCCTTGCCCTGTAATTCCTTGAGCTTCTGGAGATTCAGGTGGTAAAGGCTCATCTGCATCACATGCTGTTAATCCCGTCATCAACAAAGAGCACGTTAATATCATTATTGACGTGTTATTTTTTAGCATAACTAGTACCTTATATGATTAAAATAAATGAAAGGGTGATACGGACATGTTTATGCTCAAAGTCATTATATACATACCCATACATATGATTTAAAACACTAACGGACTTTATTTTAACGAACTTTATTTTTCAACTTTTAATACCAACTGTTGTCTGTTTAAAAGACTCATAGGTAGTTACATCTATATAAAAACGCAATATACTTAAATAAATACATTCATACCGTTAGTTATACTTTAACACTAAAGCTGGCTTTAGATAATAGTGAGTATAGTAAATCATACAATATGGGGATTTATAGGGTTTGAATTTAAAGATAACCCTTTAGAGGTCAGATTAGAGGTAGTTTATCGGAGTTTAAAATATTATAAACAGATGAATATTTGAACGATGTGAGTAAGAATTTAGAACTTTTATTATATTAAGTACGAGTACGCGGTATGATTTTAAGTAGCGGCATATAAGATTAATGAGTACAAACTAATAGTTAGCACACAAAGAAAAACCCCGATAAACACTACGTTTGATCGGGGTTTTACTAAATTACTGAATATGGTGGGCCGACCGCGACTCGAACGCGGGACCAATTGATTAAAAGTCAACTGCTCTACCAACTGAGCTATCGGCCCTGAGAGACGTTAAAAAATCGTATACGATTTTAGTCTCGCAAGAGAAAATTCCTTAAAGGGGATTTTCTAAAGAGGTTACTACAAAACTTGTTTCATCCCGAGCGCAAGGAAGATTCTTTAAATAGAATTTCCAAAAAACTCGATATCCAAACTAGGTTTGCAGGTTACTGCAAGAGAAAATTTTAAATAAAAACTTTCCTAAAAATTTAACAAAAATGGTGGGCCGACCGCGACTCGAACGCGGGACCAATTGATTAAAAGTCAACTGCTCTACCAACTGAGCTATCGGCCCTGAGAGACGTTAAAAAATCGTATACGATTTTAGTCTCGCAAGAGAAAATTCCTTAAAGGGGATTTTCTAAAGAGGTTACTACAAAACTTGTTTCATCCCGAGTGCAATGAAAATTCTTTAAATAGAATTTTCAAAAAACTCGATATCCAAGCTAGGTTTGCATATTACTGCAAGGTAAAACTAAACAATTTTTTGTTAGTTTCTAACCTTAAACTTAACTATCAAACAGTTTAAAAATACGCTAAAGAAGTTGCTGTACCTCTTTAACGTGAGAGCACATTATACGCATCATAACTAAGAATGCAAGTCTAAATTTATTTTTTTTATTAGCAATCAGCGCTGTTAGCGATCATCAAAAAGTGACATATTTTAGTCAATAAATGGAATCGACATTAGACTTAATCTCTTGAGAGCGCTTCAACAGGATTCAGTTTTGCTGCATTACGAGCAGGGATAAACCCAAAAATAACCCCAATCAATGTCGAGCATACAAAGGCAGCAATAATTGAGGTAGGGGAGTAAATAACGCTAAAGCTATCAGAGCCAATACTATTGATACCTTCACCAATGGCAAATGCCAATAAAACGCCTAATCCACCCCCAAGTATACACACCAATATCGCTTCAATTAAAAACTGCTGCATAATATCGCTTTGACGCGCACCTACCGCCATGCGTACGCCAATCTCATTGGTACGTTCAGTTACGGATACCAACATAATATTCATAACCCCGATACCACCCACTACTAGTGAGATAATAGCGATAGACGATATCAATAGCGTCATGGTAGTTGTGGTTGACTCAATCGTTTGGCGAATTGAATCAGAATTTCGGGTTCTAAAGTCATCAGTGCCATGCCGGCTTTCGATGAGTTCTGAAATGGCGGTTTCAGCCACACTGGTCGACACATCACTATTTATCAACACTACAAACTGCTCAATCGTATTGCCGCCAATCATACGAGACATCATCGTGGTATAGGGCATATAAATAGTTGGCGTATCAGTAGAGCGCCTAAAGCTTGAGTCATTTCCTTCTAATACACCGATGACTCTTCCAGGTACATTGCCGATAAGTAATACTTCGCCAATAGGATTTTCAACGTCTGCAAAAAACGTGCTTTTTGCATTATTATCTATAATCAAATCTTGAGTTCGTGATGAAATGCTATCACTCTCAAAAGATTGACCTATCGCCAAAGTTTCGCCTGTAACTTCTAAATAATCCTCACCAACACCGCTGATACTTGCTGAAGATTCTATATTTCTATAGCGTACGCTTGAGCTGGTATCTAATTGAGGACTTACACTAGCGACATAAGGTTGATTGGCGACCGCTTGTGCATCTTCAGGAGTGAGATTGTCATCGTAATATTGACGTCTGGGGTCACCATAGGGGTAGCCACCCAACACGGTAATGGTATTGGTACCTAAAGAGCTAATGTTGGATAGGATTTTTTGCTGAGAGCCTTGACCTAAACCTACGACAGAGACGACAGAGGCGATACCGATAATGATACCTAGCATCGTTAATATAGTGCGCATTTTATGGGCACGCATTGCTAGTACAGACATTCTAAATGCTTCTGACAACCTATCTATAAATGAGCCAATACGACTTTTTTGCTTTTTATGTAAGATGCTAGAAGGGCTGTCGACATTCGTGTTTTGCGCTAAACGACTTAATTGCTCATTGCGATAATCGGCGATGACACGGCCATCTTTTAATTCAATAACGCGTTCTGCTTTTTCGGCAATACTGGGATCGTGGGTCACCATAATGATGGTATGACCTTGCGCGTTTAAATTTTTTAAAATCTGTAAGACATCTTGCCCCGATTTACTATCTAAGGCACCCGTTGGCTCATCGGCAAGGATAACATCACCGCCATTCATAAGCGCCCGAGCAACAGACACACGCTGCTGCTGACCACCTGACAATTGGTTGGGTCGATTTTGGGTTTTATCGCTCAAACCTAGATCGGTTAATAATTGTTCAGCACGCTCTGATCTAAGTTTGGTATCCATGCCTGCATAAACGGCGGGCACAGCCACATTGTCTTGTGCGTCAATATCACCCAATAAGTGATAGCGCTGGAAGATAAAGCCAAAATGCTCACGGCGCAGTTTGGCTAACTCATCAGCATCAAGTTGGTTAACCGATTTACCAAAAATAAGATAGTCACCATTAGACGCTTTATCTAAGCAACCTAAAATGTTCATCAAGGTCGATTTACCAGAGCCTGATTGTCCAATAATAGCGACCATCTCACCTTGATTAATAGTAAGGTCAATGCCGTGTAATACTCGAATGGTCTGCTCACCGGCAGGAAAGTCCCGAGTGATATTGGTAAGCTGCATGATAGGATTGCCTTTAGCGGTGCTCTCACTATTGCCACTGCCTGGGGTGCTATGATTAGACACTTCAACAGGGGAATTAGCCGGTTCCGCTGTACTCGCTAGAGGTTGGTCAATATTAATCATATCAAATCTTCAATAAAATCGGTTATAGCAAGCGTTATTTATGTGGTTGTTTATATACGCGGTGGCCCACGCGGTGTTTTACTCGTAGATCCTTTTTGACCACTACCTTCACCGATAATTACGGTCTCTGCTTGTTCAACACCGCTTAATATTTGCGCATTGACTCGGTTATCGATACCCACTTCAACCACTCTGTTTTCAACACTGCCATCATCATGTAATACACGGACGTAATGACTATTAGCATTAGGTTTGGCACCAATTTGTTCTGCGTCAAGGTTATCATCACTTTTGTCAGCACTTTTATCAGCGCTTTTATCAGTAGGCGCATCGGCTGGATTAGCTGTGGGCTTATCTCCATCAGCGTTAGCAGTTTCTCTCGGAGTTCGAGGCGGTAATCCTGTTTTAATAGCAGCAGAAGGCACTAATAAGGCGTCACTGGCTTTATCTATCACAATGTACACTTGCGCGGTCATATCAATACGAAAACTACGATCAGGATTGGGTACTTCGATATAACCAATATAATAAATTGCAGAATCGGTAGAGCTGGTGCTACTGATTTCTTCCGGGGCCGGTTCGATAGCAGTTAATACCGCATCATATTTTTTATCGGCATCACCTATGGTGTTAAAGTAAACTGGCATACCAGCTTTAACATTAATAACATCAGCTTCAGAGATTTGCGCATTGATACGTACGGTAGATAAGTCAGCTAAAGTGACAATAGTGGGGGCAGTTTGGTTGGCGTTGACCGTTGCGCCTTGTTCTGCTTCAACAGCGACCACGGTGCCATCCATAGGTGCACGAATAGTGGTATATCCCAAATCGGTCGTAGCAGTGTCTAAATTGGTTTGTGCTTTACGAATGTCAGCTTCACTGCTTACAATATCAGATTGGGCGGTTATTAAAGCTGCTTGCGCGGTTTTGATAGCGGCTTTGGCACTATCTACACTTGCTTGCGCAGTTTCAACAGTCGTTCTTGCGGTATCAACTTGTTGCTCGCTAATAGCATTGATCGCTAATAACGGGCGCAACCTATCATAGTCGGATATGGCTTGTTTAAGATTGGCTTGACGACTGGCAAGATCCGCTTGAGCACTTTGTAAATCGGCTTGACGACTTATATAGCTGGCTTTGGCACTTTGTAGCGCAGCTTGGCCTTGCTCTAAAGTAGCTTGCTGATTTGAAAGATTATTTTTTTGAGCCACTTGGTCAATCTGGGCAATTAAATCCCCTTTTGTAACCTCATCACCCACATCAACATATAACTTAGTTATTTCTCCTGAAACCTGTGCGCCAACATCAACCGTGTTTAAGGCTTTAATTTTACCCGACGCCATCACGTTACTTTCAATATCGCCAATATTTGCAGTGGCAGTGATATAGTTTGGAGTTTCTTCTTTGGGCTTAAACTTGTTATATAAAAATAGCGCCAGAGCAAGGATAACCAGCCCTATAAGGCCCCATTTTATGAGAGCATTGCGGTTTATACGATTTGAATTTAGTACCATACTACCGTCCAAAACCTATTTTTGAATTAATATAGTAAGCAAACAACTAAAAGGTTACGGGGTTAACATCGTTAAGCCTACGTGAACAGTAGTTGCACTCGGTTGCCTTGTCACCATTTTAGACTTCTTAAACTATAATACCTTATTGTGGCACAAAGATTAGGACATAAAGTTTAAGAAAAGTTACCAAAATTAATTTATTAAAAGCAATAGGATAGGACAAAAATTTAATTAATAATGTTTGAAAGTTAAACTGTAGGAAAGGTGCTATAGGAAAAGGTACTAATTGAATTAAGAAAAGAGTTACTCGGAATAATTATTTGGTATTGTATGTTATTAACGCTTTAGTGAAACAACTTATATCCACTAACTCTTAAAGCAGCTTGCAATAGTAGCTCCCAGGCAGGCTGGCGAATGACGCCTTTTACTGCTTTATCACATTGATATAATAAGTCTGGCCAATCGGAAATACTTTGAGGGTTTTGACGACGGCAGGCGGCTTGATATACAGACTGTTTGCTACTCCATATACCTAGCTCTCTTGGATTTTCACCACTTAACAGCTGCATAATAAGACGCATGTCTTTACTGACCGCCCATAATACCAATGGGGTAGGTTCTTCTGTACTTTTAAGCTGTTCTATAATGCGTACAACCTGCGAGGCATTACCGGATAACATAGCATCTGACAAATCAAAGACAGTGTACTGACCACCACTGACAAGCGCATTCTGTAGTGCATCAACATCAACGGTGACAGGTTTGATAGCTTGAATATCGGGCTGTGAAGTATTTGCGCCATTTGAATTTGAGTTGATAGATTGGGCAGATGGGGTAGCGTCTGTCATTGCTCCAGACTGCTCTATTTGCGCCGCTATTTGAGGCGCAAACAAATAGGACAGACGCCACAAAGCTTGATAAGCACTGAGCAGATGGTGTTCTGTTTGTACCATTAAAAATTGCCAAGCGTCTGGAGTTAAGTTTAACCCTAAATGATGCGCATGTACTGACAAGATTAGTTGACGCTGATTTTCATTGTAAAGATTACAATCAATGATATTGCCATACTTAGCAAACGGCGCAAACCATTTGCTACTTTGAGAACGATTGTCGACTTTAGCGGTTAACCATAACACACAGTTTTGATTGGTAGCTGAATTTGCTTCAATGGCAAAAGATTCAAGCTCACTTTGCATGTGTTTGTCAGGTTTGTGATTGCCTGTGACAATAACGGCGGTAGCATCATCAAACAGCGACAAACTATTCAATTCAGTCAATACATCTTGCCACGTCTTAGCCGATACCAGTTCAATACGCTGAATAGATAAGTTTTGACTGCGCCAAATGGGGCGCATCGCATCAGCTAACCACTGATGTAAAAGCGGCTCATCGCCATGTGCTAGCCAAAGACCTGATACATTAACATCAGCAGGCTTGCCTTGTTTTAATTTGGTATAGACGTCTAAAAATGAACCTTTCATAGATTATTGTGTACGTATAGGTGGCCAAGTATGGCCTATTATGGGCTAGGTGGAGTGGATTCTATAAACCCTTTGTCATTTATATTACCTGACGAAGAGTCGGGGTCTTGATTTAAAACGCTCGACGAGTCAGTGTTTGGTACAGCTTTTGGCGCAACCCTCGGTAAGCTCAACGCCACATACTGATCAACGATACGCTGTGCCATGCTCTCGTACAGCCAATCCTGAATTTGATCACCTTGTTTATCATCTATACTAACGGAGGCTTCGTCAAATTGATAACTGCGCTCTACCTGTATGTTATTTTTAACGATAACTGGTTTGCCTGTTTTGCTTAGGTCGCCTTCCGTGTTCATTAGAGTTCTATAAACCACATCAGCCGATAGTACTAATCTGATTTCGGTTAAAACCCCAACCAGCTCGTAGCGTTTAAAACTCAAGTTGTTTACTTCAATAGACCCCGTGTAAAGGTTATCGCTGTTATTAATCTCAAGGTTAATGTCATCAATAACATCAATCCCTACAGAGTGTAATCGCGCTTGTAAAGGGAGCTTTAAGCCCAAACTATTGGCATCATTCCCAATTTTTAAGACAGTATTACCAACTGCATAGCTCATCTGAGAGTCATAACCTCGTAGATGAAAGCCGCAGCCGCTATATAATAAAGGAGAGACGAGTAGCGCCCCTATCAAGCCATACGCCGCTAAGCTTTTAAGCTTAGCGGCTCTATTTTGGATGTGTGCGGATAAGTTAGGCATTTTTAACTCACCACAACGATATTAACGAGTTTGTTCGGTACGACAATCTCTTTTTTTATATCGCCAGTTAAGTATTTAGCAACGCTTTCAACCGCTTTGGCTTGTGCCTTAAGATCTTCAGCATCACTGTCTGGAGCCACCTCCATCTTCCCGCGTACCTTACCGTTAACTTGAATCACCATGGTGATGGTATCTTGTACCAAGGCAGATTCATCTAAACTAGGGTAAGTCAGAGCTTGAGTATCAACGCCCAGCTTTTCAAGAATATGTTCTGAAATATGAGGTGCATAGACCGATAAGATGATGAGTAGCGCTATCAATGCTTCATGTTGTACCGCCATTGCTTCGGCATTAACTTGCTTATTCTTTGAGATAAATGAACTGAGCTCATTAGCAAGCTCCATCAAGCTTGAAACAGGCGTATTCAAGGACAAACGGTCACCAAGATCATTATCAATTTTGGCAATAACTTCATGGGTCTTACGGCGTAAGTTTTTGGCATTACTATTTAACTGTGCTTTATCTATATCACTAACTTTTGGCAATGCAGCAACCGTCAGCTCATTATCAGATAACGCATTCATGTGATCTTGAGCCGAACGCCATACTTTTTTCAAAAAGTTGTAAGGGCCTTTTAATGAGTCATCTGACCATTCAAGGGTTTGATCAGCTGGAGCTGCAAACAACGTATACAATCGCACGGTATCAGCACCATATTCATCAATGGTAGTTTGCGGGTCGACACCATTATTTTTTGATTTTGACATCTTCTCGATTTTGCCAATGGTAACAGGCTTACCATCTGATTTTAAGGTAGCGTTAACAGGCTGTCCACGCTCATCTACACTGATGTCGACATCATCTGCAAAGTAGTAAGTCTTACTGCCATCATCATTGTCTCGATATAGCGTACCTGCCAGTACCATACCTTGAGTTAATAGATTTTTGAATGGCTCATCACCTGATACCAAGCCCTCATCACGCATCAGCTTATGATAAAAACGGGCATACAGCAGGTGCATCACCGCATGCTCAACCCCGCCCACATATTGGTCGACAGGCAGCCATTTATCAGCGGCAGACTTATCAACCATTTGCGTGTCGTCATTCGGGCTGGCAAAACGGGCGTAGTACCAGCTCGATTCCATAAAGGTATCAAACGTATCAGTTTCGCGCTCGGCAGGACCACCGCATCTAGGACACGTTGTGTTCACAAACTCAGGCATGTTTTTGAGTGGGTTACCACGGCCATCAGGTACAACATCAGTCGGTAATTCAATGGGCAAATCTGACTCTTCTACAGGCACATTACCGCAGTACTCACAGTTAATCATTGGAATAGGGCAGCCCCAGTAGCGCTGACGTGATACCCCCCAGTCTCGCAAACGATATTGGATTTTACGACTTGCAAGATTTTGTGGCTCAAGCTTTGCAAGCATGGCTTCAAATGAGCCATCAAAGTCTAAGCCATCAAATTCATCAGAGTTGACCAATTGACCACGTTCGATATACGCGCCCTCATGGTCAGATGGGGTTTGAATAACAGTTTTGATAGGTAAATTGTATTTGGTTGCGAACTCATAATCACGCTCATCATGAGCAGGTACTGCCATCACAGCTCCAGAGCCATAACTCATCAGCACATAGTTGGCAACCCAAACAGGAATCTCTTCCCCTGTTAAGGGGTGCGTCACGGTTAGACCAGTATCCATACCTACTTTTTCAGCTTTGGCTAAATCGGCCTCAGCAACAGAGCCTTTTTTGCATTGTTCACAGAATTCAGCAATTTTTGGATCTTTTTCTGCCGCAAGTTTTGCCAAACGGTGCTCAGCTGCAACCGCAACATAAGTCACACCCATCAAGGTGTCAGGACGGGTAGTGAATACATCAAGCGTACTGTCATCATCTCTATTATTGTAAGGAAAGTGAACTTCCATACCTTGGCTACGCCCAATCCAATTGCGCTGCATGGTGATTACGTCACTTGGCCACTGACCTTCAAGCTTATCTAAATCATCTAAAAGCTCATCAGCGTAGTCTGTGATTTTGAAGTAATACATTGGAATATCGCGTTTCTCAACAGGTGCGCCGCTTCGCCATCCTTTGCCATCTATAACTTGTTCGTTAGCAAGTACGGTATTGTCAACTGGGTCCCAGTTTACCGTGGCAAGCTTTTTGTATACCAAGCCTTTTTTATATAACTGTAAAAAGAACCACTGCTCCCAGCGGTAATATTCTGGCGTACAGGTTGCAAATTCACGCGACCAATCGATAGACAAACCAAGCGTTTTGAGCTGACCTCGCATGTTGTCTATATTGTTAAAGGTCCATTTAGCAGGTGCCACTTGATTGGAGATGGCCGCGTTCTCTGCAGGCATGCCAAAAGCATCCCAGCCCATAGGCTGTAATACTTCATCACCTTTTAAGCGATAATACCTACTGAGTACATCTGAGATGGTATAGTTCCGAACATGTCCCATGTGCAGTTTGCCGCTAGGGTAGGGGAACATAGACAGCATATAACGGGTATTGGCATCTTCGCTAACGTCATTACTAACCTCAAAGCGCTTGTCAGCAGCCCATTTGGCTTGTTGTTCGGCTTCGATTTGCTGCGGATGGTAATGGTTGGGGTTGGACGCTGAATCAAGTTGTTCAGGTGTTACAGTGTTACTCATAGTCGGCTCTATATTAAATGGTTTCTTTAAAAAAGGCAGTAAGCGTCACGAATAAACGCTTAATAAATCAGGATAAAATTTAGATAAGATAGGATAGCGTAAATTGGCATAAATTGCGATGGGGGGCATCTGATATATTCAGCAATAGCGGTGTTATCCAACATGTCTGTTATTGCTGTGTCATATAGTGACTATCTATAATATGTCGATTTATAATAAGTAGCTTTACAATAGGCAGCTATTTCTCGCTTTACGCTTGTAGTTAGCGGTTTGGGTGGCACAGCGCCTAAACACAATGGTGTTCCATCATTCAAGAGACCCCCCTTGTGCAAGGCGCTGTTAGCCACCCAATCCACTAAGCTACCGCTACAATCGAGGCTAAAAAGCCCGCTCGGTTAAGTGTATTTTATAGTGAGCTTTGGGTTTACGTTGGTTGAAAATAAATATATAACCGTAAAGTATACAGTATGCGAAAATCACTGTTATTCTAAGAATGATTTTATTGTTTACTGAACCACAAAATTGAGTTTGATTTTATTAAAATTAGTACCATCAAGTGGTGTTAAAGGGCTTGATTTATAGATAGCTTCTTCAACTGAATGTTTTAGAGCCTCATCACTTGTATGTGCTATAACACTTAATACGTCTCCTTTACTACTAACGTCAATAGTTACAGATACTTTAGACCCTTCACTATATAAGGGAGGAGTCCAGAATCTAAGGATAAGGTTCGCTAGGTCTGTAACGATATCGGAATCCCTTGAATGGTTACTATCTTTATTATTTTTATTCAACCCAGTGTTTGGACCAGCGTTGGTGTCTATTCGTTCAAATGTATTATCAACCTTGCTGGCAGTCTCTTCAGCTTGCGCATGAATATTAGTTAATAATCCAATAGAGCATAATAAGCTTGTGATTAAAGTTTTAGAGATAAAGCTCTTGTTAGTTTTAATATTTAACATAGTTATTGAGCCTAATTAACTAAGATAAAGAAGATTTATTAAAAATAGAAAATTTCTTAGTTTATGGAATTTGATGATGATTTTATCATTTGTGGAATCAATAAGTTTAGTTTGATTCTTATAGTGTCAGTATCATTAAGTTGAAAGAGTTAATGAATAATTCAATATTCTTATGTCTATAAAGAGTAAGATAAATATAATTTCTCATTATAATAAAATTCATTCAACATATATATCTTTACTTGTCTATTTAGAATATGACTACAACGTTTGAACGATATTACAGTTCTTTATAGTATATTTTAAGATTTCATTAAACTATCTAAGAATATTGAGTGAAAATTTATGATAAAAAGTAATATTAAAAATTCAGTAAATGAGATAACTAATGTGTTCAAAAATAATAATACACAAAAGTGATATGAGTTGCTAAGAAATTCAAATCTACCAGATGTTGCGCTCTTAGAATGCGAAGGAAATGCAGAGTTCTATAAAAAGAACTATAGTGCTTCATTCAATTTTATGAACAAGCCTATAAAAAAGATGGTGATTATAGGATAGCGAGATATTACTATCTATGGGCTTCTAAATTTTTAAGTGAAGACGACCTCGTTCAAGCTTTTGAATACTACCAAGAATCAATTGAAATAGAACCAGATTTCGTCGACGCATATATTGATTAAGGTGCTTTGTTAATTGAAATCAGGGAGTTAGAATCCGCTAAAAAGTGTTATGAAGATGCGCTAGCTATTGACCCAGATGATAAGTTGATTAGAAGGAGTTTAGATTCTATAAAAGCCAACATCAAAAATTAACATCCACAGCTAATTCAATTGCGACTTTAACCTTTCAAACATTAGGCACTCACCAATGGCTTGCACTTACCCTTGGCTAACATCCCCTTGTACTATGCTTTAATATTAAGATTCAATTTATTAGTTACCTTAGCAGCCTTGTACTGCTTATCTCGGATAGAACTTGAACCATTCTCAGCAAAATCAAACAGATATTGTATATAAACTCGAAGTCGACAATTTGCTTACTTATCATATTGTTAAGCTTGGAAGTTAGGTACATAGTAGTTGTATAGTTATTAGTAAAACTTCAAATGCAACTCAAGCTACTAATAAGTCTAGGGTACTCTAAAGTAAAACAATTGCCTTATAACAGCCTCATTATGAATCATTTGGGAGGATTAAATGATAAACTTTTGGAATGAAGATGATTGGGACGATACTTATCAAAACCAATTGGATAGCGATCAGAATGTTATTATAAATTTGAAAGAGTGTGTTTCTGAAAAAGATTTTGTATTGGCAGTCGCTTATGTTTTAAATGCATCATTTAGTACTAAACAAGGGTTAGGAAGTAATTTAGATGCCCTTTCAGATGTTGTATCAGATTATTTGAACGACAATTGGTTGAAGTGGAAAGATGTTTACCTAGTTGGCTGGAAGCGATTTGTAGAAAAGCATCCTATTTTATCACAAAAAATGTTGAATACACTTAATGATGCATATTTAAAATCTATTTCGAGTAAATTAATGATGATAAATTGGAGCGAGATAACTTTTCATGATGTACATCTTTTAGAAGCATTAACAGATTCAAGACCGAGAATAATATTAATCTTAAATTAGCCCATAGACACAATAAAAAAAAGCAATCTTAAATGTTCAACTTTTTTATAACCTTAGACCAAAATAACTCTGTTCGTATACCATAGTTATTTCTATGGATTCGTCCAATTACTTATTAATAATTACCGGATAAGAAATCGTTCTTGGCGAAGACGGTGACGTGGTGCGTACTACCTCTGTCACTGCCTTACCTGTTGCTTTATCTTTGATCCAAATAAATATTATCGTAACTATCTTTACTCAGCCATGCCGTACCGATATCAGTGACAAAGTCTAATTGATAGCAAGCGTAAGCTGGGCTTTTAAACCAGCTTCATATTATAAGTTATACCTTTAATACTCAATTTATCTAGAGAAATAGGTCTTAAAATCTTTTGCCTTTAGTCACATAAATAAATCATTAATCCTATTAGTCAACGAAACATACAACTTAGTATTAACCAACTCTGTATTTATTGGTGATCTAACCAGTTCTTAAGGAACTAAATCTAGTAGAAATAGTAACTAACAACTAATGCTTGGTTCTAACACTAAGCATTATTAAATTATTCTTCCAATTAATTCAAACAAAACCCAAAAGCATATCTTAGAGCCTCTAATAATGACAAGTTTGTTAAAAACCAGAGAAATATACAGTTGTAGTCTTATTACTAACAAACAGGTATAGGCTGTGTCGCGGCCAGTGTCAAAAAACAAGACTATGATGTTGGTGTTTTAGGCGCTATAGTTGGCGAGATGTTAATAGATAATGTTATATACCCAAGCTTAGATGGTGACTATTAAATAGTGCAGATTTAGCAAATTATAGACTCCTCAAAAACTGTCGTAGGAACTATGGCGTTATTAGTTGTATATAAGGTTGATAGTGGTATTGAAGGAGCTAAAGGTATTTTCTCTAAGAACAAAGCTTCATAAAATTATACAAAAGATGTAGGTAGTAGAATCGGAAAAATTTAGGCAGAGCAGAACAGATAGTTTCAAGATATGAAAAAATCTTGAGTTGGATATAGAACTAAAGAAGAAATTAGACAAGATGCTCACGATCTGTATGATACAAAGGGTGCTCCCTTGTAAATTTGGCTTAAATAATCGAAGTTCCATAATGAAATTTTTATAACAAGGCTTTGATTATGTATAAATTTGAAGAAATACTTCCTCTCATTGAACATGGTTATGGAAAAGTATGTTGTCGAAAGCGAGTGCGTTTTGGTAATAGCATAAGTATAGATTTTGGTAATAAAGTATTTCATCATAAACCTAAACTGGTCGATCCCTTTTATGGTGAATGGAGTTTTAGTTGTTATCATAGACTATGGCGGATTTTGCAAGGTAATAAAGTAATTCTTGAAGGAGTTAACGATATTTATGACTATGAAGAGACAGATTGCATACTACAACAAATTGACTTCGGAAAGTTAGTAGAAGTTATAGTTCTAAATACTCATGATATAGCTATAGTACTTGATAACGGCATTCGCATAGAGTTTTTAGCAGATATTGAAGAGGAAGATACATTAGAAGTCTTTTTGCCTCACAATAAAATTCTTGTCTATTATGCTGGTAAAGGATGGGAATATGGCAGGGGCGAATTACCATGGCCAAATCATCTTGAGCTTGATTATGAACTTTAACGTAGTTTTTATGTTTAGTTAAAAAAGTACTACCGTACTTGGCTAAATATTTGATTAATCAGCTGTAGTTCTAGCGTATACTTCAACATCATAAAACTTAAACTATCTTAGTGTTACTTTTCTGAATAACTTATAACGGATTAGCTTCATATTTGTAGTCCACCTTAGTGCTTATCTACTTCAGCTTCGAACTTTATTATGAGCGTATTGAATTAATGAGCCATTCATACTACAGCTGGATTAGAGCTTTCATCATAACGACTAAGTTTAATAAAGTACTTTAAGTACTTGCGTTTTAATAGGTATAAATTATGACCATCACAATCTACGGCATCAAAGCCTGTGGCACCATGAAAAAAGCATTTACTAAACTGGATGACATGGGCGTCGCTTACGACTTTCATGACTACAAGAAACAAGGTATAGACAGGGATAGCGTGCAACGTTGGGTTGATGAACTGGGTATAGATAAAGTTCTAAACAAGCGGGGCACAACGTGGCGTAAACTGACTGACGATCAAAAAGCTGCCGCCGATTCAGATGTTAATAAAGCCATTAAATTGTTGGTTGAAAATACCAGTATGATTAAACGCCCTATAGTGGAAGGCTCAGATGAGCATCAAGATATTATATTATGTGGGTACGATTCAGATATGTTTGAGGATACATTTTAGTCGTCTTAATATCCATGCTATTTTCATCAACTATTCTTTATATATACAAAAATACGGTCTACACTTAAATTATCGCGAAATATTTTGCCATAATATAAAACCAACGTTTAACCCATCAACCCAAAGAGTTTAGAACATCAATTAAAACATTAAGGATGAATGATGAAAAATTTATTAATGATAAGTATGTTAGGATTAGGGGCTATGTTTGCAGCAGTTAACGCGAGTGCTACAGAGTCTGTTACAAATGTACAATTTTTCAGTGATAATTACTGCGGAAGCTATAGCAGTAATATGAAAAATGGAAAGAATTTTAAATTGTATCTAAATGCTAATCAAGAGTTAGTCATACTAAATGACGGTAATGACCAAGTGAACGTTGCCTATGTTGAGGGACCCTCTGGTCGATTGGTAGGCAATCATTCACATTATGATAACGGCCCAGCAGATTATGCTACCTCATATCGCACACAAAGAAGAGGAGAGCATTACATTAAGGTCTATGGTAATGATTCCAGAAGCTCTATAGAGATTTGTGCGTACTAGTGTCTATATTAAGGCTCGATATATGTTGTATGTGATAAAAGGTGGCTAGTTACTATATTAATAATATTACTATAGGCAAAATAGCCGTATTGACTGTCTTTATCTTAGATAACTAAGTGGAAATAGCATAGCTATTTTAAAAAATTTAATAATCCAAGCTAAATCATATTTAGCTTGGGTTTTTTTATTTAACTTAACGCTTTTTTTAGATTTCGGCTAATCAAGGTACCCACCCCTTCATTAGTAAAGATTTCAAGTAAGGTGGCATTCGGAACCCGGCCATCCACAATAACCGCACTTTTTACGCCTCCACGTACCGCATCCAGCGCACATTGTATTTTCGGAATCATACCGCCAGAAATGGTGCCGTCTTCTATAAGCGTATCGACTTTTTTAGGCGTAAGTCCGGTCATAACCTGACCGCTTTTATCCATAACACCTTTGATGTTAGTCAGCAGCATTAGTTTTTCAGCCCCTATAAACTCAGCGACTTTTCCCGCAACCAAATCTGCATTGATGTTGTAACTGTCCCCAGCTTCATCAACCCCAATAGGCGCTATAACAGGAATAAAATTGGATCTAATGAGCATCATAATGACATCTTTATTGACACTAACGACATCCCCAACATACCCTAAATCAATGTCTTGATTGACACCCTTTTCATCAGCTTTACTCATAAATAGCTTTTTTGCCAGAATTAGGTTGGCATCTTTACCGGTAAGTCCGATGGCGCGGCCGCCATGCTGATTTATGAGGCTGACAATTGACTTGTTAACACTACCGCCTAAGACCATTTCAACCACATCCATCGTCGCTTTATCAGTGACGCGCATACCATCAATACGATCTGACTGACGACCCAACTCTTTTAGCAAACTATCTACTTGAGGCCCGCCGCCATGCACGACGACTGGATGTAAGCCAACTGTTTTAAGCAGTACAATATCTCGCGCAAATGAGCTTTCAAGAACAGGGTCTGTCATGGCGTTACCCCCATATTTTACAACTATAATTTTGTCTTCAAAACGTTGAATATAAGGTAACGCAGTGGTTAACACTTCAGCGGTGGTTTTGGCTTCAGCTAAATTTAATGACATAGAGGGCTCTTTTGCAGAAAGTTGATTCATTGCGAAAAAATTCTTAATTAAATGGTCTTATTAAGATGATTTTAATACATAAGCTATATTATAAGGTAAAGCCTTCATAAATTAGCTATTTTAAAATTGGTTTTTTAAAATTAGCTACTTTATTTGATTATCAAATGGAGTGGTTTGCAGCGCTAAGATAGATTAAAAAGGGTTAAATCATGAGGCATAACCATTTATGTTTCAAATTTATCCATTCGAAGATAATATTGATACTGAGACCCTGCACACTTTACGCAGAAATATGGGCGACTTCTTTGGCAAGCTCTAAGTCGATACGTTGGCACAATTCAACGAAATACGCTTTAATTTCATTAAGGTCAGTATGCGAATCAGCAGCAAAGCGAACGGTCAAACTATTGCTAGTATTGGACGGCCGAATAATGCCAAACCCATGTTCAAAATCAAGTCTTAATCCGTCAATACAGGTTAACGTAATGCCTTGAGATTTAAAATAGTTTTGAGTTTTGAGGGTATCACAAAGAGTAGAGAGTTTTTTGACTATAGGTGCAGATGCGGTTGTCCGTTTATGGGTTGTCTCATTTGTGGTTATGGGGCTGTTAGCGATGTTAGCATGATTATAGCGATGTAGTGGTAAGTAAACATCTGATGTACTGACCATAGTAGGAAGCGCGTCAACTATTTCAGTTAGACTATCAGGAAGACCGAGCTGTGATTGATATCGTAACCAGTTTATTAAACGTAAAGCGGCATACATCGCATCGTCATGAAGTAGGAAATGACCGTCGTTAAACAGGAAGTGGCCTGATAATTCCCCAGCGAATAACACGCAGGGTGTTGTTTCGATTTTTGAAGGTTTATGCTGGTTATTTTGCTTATGCGGCTTATGTTGTAAGGCTCGGCGTAAGATACTGCTTCCTGTCTTACTCATTTGCGGTATGGCACCGATTTGCTCAATAAGTCTTGGTAAATGATGGGAGCATTTGACATCGAATATTACGCTCGGATCTATAGCTTGATGTGCGTTATCTTCTATTGATACTCGTGCCAAAAGATACAGTAGATGATCAGGTAGTAAGGGTTTGCCACTACTGTCTAATACCATGAGCCGGTCACCATCGCCATCAAAAGCCAGTCCCAAGTCCGCCTGGTGATAAATTACTGAACGGCTGAGTTCTTCAAGGCGATGAGCTTCCATCGGGTCTGGATTACCTTTGGGAAAATCCCCATTAGCATCTTGGTTTAAAACAATTACTTCGGAAAATAAATCAACATGTTGGGAGAAGAAGTTTTTTGAAAAAAGTCCTGTGGCACCATTTAAGCAATCAATAACGATTTTAAAACGTTTAGGCTTCGAAGATGTACTTTCTTCAGACCTTGTTTGAGCATTAGGATTTAAAGAATTGTAATTAAAATCAGATTGTAAAGGTTTATGCGCTGAGACCATATCGGTTAAGGGTAGAGGATTAGGTAGGCGGGTAGGCTCAAGATTAGGTATAGGATGATAAATGGGTTTTGCAGGTATGTGACTGTGCAAAGCACAATGCTTGGGAGCGCGGATAGCATTAATGGACTCTATTGCCGCAACGGCGCTATCAATATAGGTTTGAGCAACTTGGGACGCAACTAGCTTTTTAACATATGAAGTAGTGATATGGCTAGTAGTGACGTTTTGCTGATTCTCTAGTAAATCGGTAACGTATGGAGCAGCTGTATTTAGTAAACTATTAACAGTGCTGCATTTATTTTTAGCAGCGTACTTATTGATCTGATGAGTTTGTAATCGCTCGTATATATCTTGAATGCACTGCTCATCAGGAGACTCGCTAGCGATAAGCCACTTTAATCCACATATGTGTTTTTCTGAATGGCTAGCAGTCGCAATTATGCCATGCCCTTCATATTGATTAGCCCAAAAGGCCATAATCGGTGTGGTAACAAGACCAAGCCATATAACTTCTAGATTCCAATTGGTGCAGTGCTTAGCCATACATTCAGCGATTCTTTGACTGGCGTGACGCACGTCATAACCCACAACTATGGTGTTCGCTTTTGCAGTTAGGGCATAATATCTTGCGAAGTCATGACTTAAAGCCTCGATATAAGCTTGGGTGAATAACGTTTCATCACCACGAATGTCGTAAGCTTTAAATAAACCATGCTGCGCTTTAAATGGGTGCATCAGCTTTATATGACTCCAATATAAGATAAATTATAATCTTACATTTTTATTACAAATACAATTATTGTTAAGTAAATAGATTATCAAGCCAAAAATATCAAATTAATAAGCTATTCAAAAACGCCTAATTAACAACATATTAAAATCTTAACGTTCTGACGATTACGCCTAGAGTGATTTATACATAACGTTTTAGAACGAAAATTAAGCTTAATAATAAAAATAACTTAATATTTAATTAAATTAAATAGTTTATTAATACATACTATACATAATTTGTATATACAATAATTGATAATATCTGATGATATTTGATTATTCTCGCCCTGAATGACCAAACCCACCTTCACCACGTGTACTGGTTTCAGTAAATGACGCCACTATTTCAAATGAGGGGCGTACTACGGGTACAACCATATATTGAGCCATACGTTCAGCTGGCTTTAGAATAAAATCCTCTTCGCTGCGGTTCCAAATACTGACCATGAGCTCACCTTGATAGTCTGCATCGATTAACCCAACAAGATTACCCAGTACGATTCCATGCTTATGACCTAACCCAGAGCGTGGCAAAATTATACCAGCATAATTTGGATCTTGGATGTAGATTGCCATACCTGTCCCAATGAGTTTGGTTTCACCCGCTTTAATTGTAATAGCCTCATCAATACAAGCCCGCAAATCAATGCCTGCTGAACCATCTGTCGCACGGGTTGGCATCGGAAACTTAGGGTCATTACCTATCTTTGAGTTTAGAATTTTTACTTGTACAGAATTCATGAGTGTTCCAGTCGTTAAGTATTAAATAGATTTATAGTATCAAAACGCTTGCTAGTCCTAAGAAGGACATAAAGCCTACAATATCTGTTACCGTTGTCAAAATAACAGAAGCAGAAAGTGCAGGGTCAATATTCATACGTTTAAGCATGAGTGGGATGCTAATACCCGCCACGTTCGCTGCGGTCATATTTATGGCAATGGCACAACCTATAACAATACTAATAAGTGGTTCATTAAACCATAGCTGTGCTATCGCCGACATGATAACTGCCCAAATAATACCATTTATCGCCCCGACCCAAAGCTCTTTGTTTAACAGCCACAATCGGTTGGAACCAGCGATTTGACCCATTGCTAATCCGCGTATAACCACGGTTAAGGTTTGGCTGCCGGATATACCGCCCATACTCGCGACGACAGGCATTAATATTGCCAGTGACACAACTTGTGCCAAAACTGCCTCAAATTGACCAATTACAACAGCTGCCAATAGCGCTGTTAACAGATTAATGCCTAGCCATACGCTGCGACTTTTAGCACTTCGTAATACAGGCGCAAATAACTCTTCATCATCACTCACACCTGCTAAGTGCTTCATTGTACTATCGACATCATCTTGTATGATTTCCATAATATCATCAGCATTGAGCTGACCGACCAGCTCACCAAATCCATTAACTACAGGGGCATAGCGAATATCTGTTGCCCTAAATATGGCGGCCGCGTCTTGAATATCCATACGATCGTTAATGGTTATAGCAGGGTCGATCCAACGTTCAACCAGCGTATGCTGTGGGTACTTGATCAGATCTACCAAGCTTAACAGTCCCAATAATTGATGACTGGCGTCTACAACAATTAATTCTTGGTCTTCATCGTCTAGCAAATCTTGATCTTGACGCAAGAATTCCTGTACTTGGGTCAGGGTAATATTGCCTTGAATCTGAATGGTTTCGGGATCCATATAATCACCGACTTCATTCTCATCATAGGTATTTAACTTAGTAACTTGTAGCCGAACGTCATTGTCAAGGCTTGACATTACCTCTGTACGGACGTCTTCTTCAACCGTATCTAAAATCTCAGCAATATCCTGTGCGTCCAAATCTTCTGCAAGCGTTTCAATCTCGCCCGCCTGCATGTTTTTCATCAGTGAGGAACGGATATCATCATCAACTTCAGCCAACACCTCGCCTTTAAGCTCAATAGGTACTTGACGCCAAATTATACGCCGATGATCGCTTGGGAAAGATTCTAGAAGATTAGCAATCTCATACTCAGTTTGATCTTCTAAAAACTCCGACATCGAATCGCGGTCTTTATCCGCAACGAGTCCTTGCAAATAAATCAGTTTGCCTTCTGCACTGTCGTAGCTATCTGACAGGGTCTCATATTTAGACTTGTGCTCAGTATGTATGGTCATGGACGCCCTCAGAGTAGAGATATAAAGATCAATAGACCCGAATACGAAAGAATAAATAATACAAATAAAAACGACAGGATTGCATCCTGCCATTAAAGGTGTATTTTACAATATTCTTAATTTTTTGTTTGTGAATATATAGGGTAATTCTAGCTCAAATAGGGACACGTCCTCATTATTTCTTCTTTAATAAAGCTTTAATGTTCGCCATATATTCATTCGCAACAAGCTGAGGATCACGCTCGGCTTTTTTCTTTTTGGCATTTGCAGGCCAATCAAGATGTTCTTCTGGCATCTCTTCTAAAAAGCGGCTTTGGGTTGTGGTTCGCATCTGTCCACCACCTCTACGCTGAGCTGCAAGCGTTAGTGTAAGCTCGCGGCGTGCCCTCGTTATACCCACATACATGAGTCGGCGTTCTTCATCTATCGACTCTCCTATAATTGAGTTACGGTGTGGTAATAATTCTTCTTCAAGCCCCATAATATAAACATAGTCAAACTCAAGTCCTTTTGCAGCATGTAGGGTCATTAGATTTACTTTGTTGGTATTTTCTTCTTCTTGTTGCTGTTCAAGCATATCGAGCAAGACCAGTTTGCGTATGACGGCATCAATCGTTTTATCATCATCGTCATCTGCACGATTGATAAGCGCTTGGATACTAGTATAAAGAACCTCAATGTTATCCAAACGGTTCTTTTCTTGTTGTGGTGTCTTAGCATCACTACGCACAAAATCAATATAACCGGTCTCATCAATCATCTGACGCACTAACGGCACAGGGTCAGGGTGCTGATCAAGCTCACGGGTGTAATGCTCAATAAAATCTCCAAAATCTTTTAACGTACTATAGGCTTTTGTAGGCAGTACATGCGGTAGACCACCGTGGGTACAAGCTGCCAAAAGCGAAATGCTGTGTTCTTGAGCAAATAATCCTAGTTTTTCAAGCGTGGCAGGACCAAGTCCCCGTTTAGGTGTGTTTACAATTCTCAAAAAAGCGCTGTCATCTTCAGGGTTTAATATGAGGCGTAAGTAACCCATGACATCTTTAATTTCACTGCGCGAAAAGAAGGATTGACCCCCTGATAGTTGATACGGTACTTGGAACTGACGTAACTGAGCTTCTAGCATACGCGCTTGAAAGTTACTGCGGTATAAAACCGCATATTGTTCCCACTCATTACCATTACGCAGTTTATGCGCGACAATCTCTTTAGCGACGCGCTCAGCTTCATCATCATCATTACGACAGTTGATGATACGTATTTTTTCACCCTGTCCTTTATCTGACCATAAAGCTTTATCAAACAAATGCTCATTGTTCATAATGACCGTGTTGGCGGCGTTCAAGATACGGTTGGTTGAGCGATAATTTTGCTCAAGCTTAATGACTTTAAGCTTTGGAAAATCCTCTTTTAATAACGCCATATTTTCGGGACGAGCGCCGCGCCACGCATAAATGGATTGATCGTCATCACCAACCACCGTAAATTTGCCCGTCGTACCTACAATGAGTTTAATGAGCTCATACTGAGCGGTATTGGTATCTTGGTATTCATCCACCAGTAAATAGCGGATGCGGTTTTGCCACTTATCACGTAGCTGCTGATTTTCACGCAATATTTTGGCCGGCAAGACAATCAAATCATCAAAATCTACGGCATTATAAGCTCTTAAATTTCGCTCATATAGGGCGTACAAATTAGCGAATATGGTGTCTTCAGGGTCATCCAATGTTTCTAGCGCTTTATCAGGTTCAATCAAATCATTTTTCCAATCTGATATAAACTTGATGGCTTTGGCAACCAGTTCACGGCTTTCTGCACCTGATAAGTTATCACGCATCATAAGCTCCATAAGTAGGCGCTTACTGTCATCGGCATCCATGATCGAGAAGTTGCCTTTTAAAGGAGTATGTAGCAACTCGTATCGTAAGAATTGTAAACCGAACTGATGGAAAGTTGAGACGGTTAAGCCGCGCATTTTATCTTTTGGCAGTAGCGTGGAGACACGCGCTTTCATCTCACGAGCAGCCTTATTGGTAAACGTTACGGCAGTGATTCGCTCGGCGGGTATATTGCCTTGTTCAATAAGGTAGGCGATTTTTTGAGTAATTACGGAAGTTTTCCCAGAGCCTGCACCTGCTAATACGAGAAGGGGGCCAGATACATACGTCATCGCCTCTTGTTGTTTTGGATTAAGCTTACTCATGGCACACCTTTATCTTCACGCATTAAAATAGAATCGGTTAACAAACCAATCCATAATTACAATAAATTGCTAAAGTTCTTCAATTTTTACCGAGTGGTTATTATAGGGGTTCAATATGAAATCACAACTAACTTAACTAAAATGATTAAGATAATAAGCTAAGACATAATCAATAAACGATAGTCGGCGAACTTATAAAGAGTCACGGTGTTAACCTCGTTAAGCTTACCCTAGTAGTACTTGCACTTGGTTGCCTTGTGACTACTTTAAAGTTCTTTGACCATACGATTGGCATAGATGACAGCCAGATTGTTGTTTTTTAATAAAAAATCCCCAATCTTCAATAGATTAGGGAAGGGGTCTACACAAGTTCAGTTAAAGTAATGAATAAGAATTATCTTAAAGCATTCAACTGTTTAGCAGCTTCTAAGGCAAAATAAGTTAAGATGCCGTCTGCACCTGCACGGCGAAATCCAATAAGAGACTCGAGGATAACAGCATCGGTTAACCATCCATTTTCAATCGCAGCCTTATGCATCGCATATTCACCAGATACTTGGTAGGCAAAAGTTGGCACACCAAAGGTGTTTTTAACCTCACGTATGAGGTCTAAATATGGCTGACCGGGTTTAATCATGACCATATCAGCACCTTCATTTATATCCATAGCGACTTCATGTAACGCTTCTGCTCGATTTCCAAAGTCCATTTGATATTGTTTTTTATGACCGCCTTTTAAGTTACCTGCACTACCGACAGCATCGCGAAAAGGGCCATAGTATGCCGAAGCATATTTAGCAGAATATGCCATCAATGCCGTATTCGCAAAACCTTCTGTTTCTAGTGCTTCTCGCATAGCCAAAATACGTCCATCCATCATATCACTCGGGGAGATGATGTCTGCCCCAGCACGCGCATGTGCCAGTGCTTGCTCCACTAAAACATCAACTGTTTCATCGTTAATAACATAGCCTGAGTTATCTATTAACCCATCTTGACCATGTGTGGTATAAGGATCTAATGCCACATCTGTCATAACAACCATCTCGGGCACATGTTCTTTTAGCGCACGGACCGCACGACACGTCAATCCATCAGGATTATAAGCTTCACGGCCATCTTCAGTTTTCAAACTGCTATCGATTACAGGGAAAATATCAACTGTGGTTACACCCTCAGCAAGTAGCTCTTTGGCGTATTCTATTAATAGATCAATTGATAACCGTTCGACACCTGGCATGCTAGCCACGGCCTCACGCTGATTTTCACCTTCTAATACAAAGACAGGAGCAATAAAGTGTTTAGGATGTAGCTCAACTTCACGTATCATTGAGCGAACATTATCGTGAACTCTTAAACGACGTAAACGGGTATGAGGATAGGTACGATTGAATGTATAACTCATAATAATTCCTATAATAATGATATTAAAATGATATTAAAATGACCCTAAATACAATTAAAGTCATTAAAGTTAATATTAAGATTTAAACAGTGACTAGGAACATGGACTAGAATAACTTATGTTTTTTTGTTCCAATATTATAACGTAGACAACACTAGGTTTTGGGTTTTAGATATGATACAAGATATATCTAATTCATTGATTTGAGGTGAGTATGAGTGATTCGCAACACTCTATAGAGCTTAATACAACAAGTTTAGACCGTAGACGATTTCTAAAGCTAATCGCGTTCGGTATCGGTGGCTTGAGTATATTGGGAAGTTATCCAAAAAAGGCAAACACTAAGACGCTTACATCTTCTGATAAGAGTTTGTTTAATAACAATAATCCTAATAACTCTAATCCTAATAACTCTAATGACCTTAATCACCTAAATCACAATAAAAATAAGAACGATAACTTAAAGAACAATAATATTAAATGCCGTACACCCATCATTTCCACTCGTTTGTTTGCAAGCTCTAATGCTGGGATGAATGAGTCCAGAAACACATTAGGCGTAAAGCGGTTAGCTTGTGCTGGTTTTGATATTCAAAATCCCGACATAATGCGCAGACAGTATCTACGCTTTGGCGGAACGGATCAGCAGCGGGCTAGCGACTTACAGAACATTGCAACTGGTGCGGTACCAGCCCCTAAAATGCTGATGGCTATAAGAGGTGGTTATGGTGCTATTCGCTTACTTGAGCATATTGACTGGATATCGCTTGGGCATGTTCTTAAAGAGCAGGGGACTATATTTGCAGGCTTTAGTGATGTGACTGCGCTTCAATGTGCTTTATTGGCACAAGGTAATATGAGTAGCTTATCAGCACCGATGTTGTACAGCGAGTTTGGCAAAAAACAACCAGATAAAGTGAGCTGCCAAGCGTTTGTTAATGCCATTACCAACCCAAACTTAGTTATACCCTTACCGGAGCAGCAGTATTCGTTGTTAAAGCGACCTCTCTCAGGTGTCCTTTGGGGTGGCAACTTAAGTGTGATGTCGGCTTTGGTAGGAAGTCCTTATCTGCCAAGTCCAAGCGGAGGTATTGTATTTTTAGAGGAGGTTGGTGAGCAGCCCTATCAAGTAGAGCGTATGTTGTATAGTCTGTATTTAGCAGGTATCTTTAAGAATCAACAAGCCATTATATTGGGCGCATTTAGTGGTACGGGAGAAGACAGTTATGATGCTCGATATGATATGGGGGTAGTTATAAAGCAGTTAAAGCGTATCACAGGCTTGCCTGTATTTACAGGAATGCCTTTTGGGCATGTGGCTGGCAAGCATAGCTTTCCCTTAGGTTCGGTATGTACTTTAACGCCAGATAACGAATCATTGCAGCTTAAGTTTAGCGGATATCCTACTATTGAGGCTCAGCATATTTATCCTGAAGGATTGTGGGCTTCGAATAGGGCTTAATACAATACTTAATACTTTTTTAAATATAAATCTAAGAGAGCTTATGAATATTTTAACTGAACTAACAGCGCATATTACATTTTTTGGAATAGTAGGCCTAATACTAGGTATTGCAATGGGGTACATATATAAAATTATTAAAAAGCGGAAGTCTGATTAATATATCTAGTAAAGAGTGCAGATGTAGATAATTTTTATTTAAATGGACAGTTTGAGTTTTCTAACAAGCTACCCTTAGTTCTTATTAATAACTACTATTCGACCATGTAAATCAAACTAGTGTGAACATTTATAATCGGGCTAAGACTGATTGTAAGAAGTTACTATGCGTTATAATCCTATAAGTATTTAAGTCTAATACTCATGTCATCTTGGGTATTATACGGGTATTTAAAACCCACAAAACACCCAAACAAAAAAAGGCTTCCAATTGCTTGGAAGCCTTTCTTCTTATAACTAAAATATGGTACCCGGAGCCGGACTTGAACCGGCACGATCTTGCGATCGAGGGATTTTAAATCCCTTGTGTCTACCAATTTCACCACCCGGGCAAAACTTTTAAACTAAATTGCTAAACTTTAGCAACTCATTAAGTGCGCGTATATTATCATAAAATCAATATGCGTCAACACTTATTTTCTCAAACATATAAAAGCTTTAAGAATAATTTGGAGGCTGAGGTCGGAATCGAACCGGCGTCCACGGATTTGCAATCCGCTGCATAACCACTCTGCCACCCAGCCATTTGAGGTGAACTATAATAGCAAATTGAAATTAAATTACAAGGGTTATAAACGACTATATTTAAATTATATAAGTTATTTTGTTTATACTCAAAGCTATTAACGTTATTCAATAGATTGAACAAAATAAAAAGCATACTTAGATTGTCTATAAACATAGTAATTAAAACATAAAACTAAATATGATACTTAAACTATATTCGTAAACTAAACAAAGTATGCTTTGAATGATCCAACAAATTAACCGTTTATCAGTAATGGTTAAACTATTTCTTTATTCTGTGCTTTCGCTTTTTTAGCATCTCGATAGGTGGCAGTACAAATCAGAATCAATACACCTAAAGTTATTGCAGGCCAAATTAAAATATACAGTCCGTAAGCAAATGTGCTCATATTTACCTCCTTATATTTAGAATACAAATAAAATATGATTTAAAACTATGTACAGTGACAATTCAAACGGTAATCAAGATGAAGATGATTCTTGCGTGTTTGGTTTGTCATAGCTGCCGACACGCTCTTTGATTAAATCAAAATCAAAGCGCTCTTTATTCAGTAAGCTCAATGCGACACAAGCTATTGTACTGACACCATAGGCAGTTAATGAAGATAATAATACCTCATAATCACGAAGGAACCCTGTGGCGTAGATAAGCATTAATACTAACGTTATAAAAGCGGCGATGATGCCTAATTTGCGTCCGAAAAAGCCAAATATCATTAAGCCTATAACTACCGCAGCGCCAACGCTTGCAAAGATTTCAAACATTAAGGCAATACCGCCTTCAATAGGCAATAGCTCAAAACGAGCAATACTGAAGAATAATAATGCCACGATAACAGAAGCGGTAAAAGCTAGATTAGTTACTCGATCCCAAAATACGCTAGCAATAACTGGAAAGACCACGGCGCCCCAAAGCGCACCAACGAAGACCAACATGACAAGTATATCCAGCTTTAGGCTGGCAAAAATTAAACCTAAAGCAGTTGCCACTACCATGGTGGCACGTCCAACAATCATCATTTTTTTGGGATTTGGATTGTCTTTGGCTATGTTTTTACCATATACATCTGCCATCATAATGGTTGAAAGCGCCGATAAGTCTGAGTCAGCAGTAGATGACAGAGACCCAATAACCAATATAAAAAACAAGGCAATAAATACAGGATGAAGGTATGTGCTTACCATTTGCGGGATTAAGTTATTCATATCACCATCAAGCGGCTGTATACCTACGGTCAATGCCATCAGACCAATCATTCCTAAACCAATCACAATACCTGCGTAGCCTACGGTTGCAGTAAAGAAAGTGGCTTTAATTTTAGATTTATCAATTGCAAATAAGCGCTGGGTAATGGTCTGGTTACCTATCGCATAAGCCAATACAGCCACAAAGTATGGGGCTCCTTGATGTAAGAAAGCTTCTGATGAGAAGAAATCTTGCTGCTGAGCAGTTAAGTTTGGTAGACCATCTACCATGGCTTGCGGGCCGCCCATAGCTAATAAGACCGCTGGAATAATTACCACACCGATTGCCATTAAAGCTACCAGCTGTGCAAAGTCAGTAAATACTGAAGCGCGAAAGCCTGAAGTTAGGGTATAGCTAAGAACCCCGACAGCAGCGATAAATACCCCCGTCTGGAAGGATAAAGGTGATAATACCGAAACCAAAGCACCTGCCGCGGTAAAATTGACCATCAAGCTAATTAAACTACCCATCAGGTTTGAGACTGCTAAGACCAATTGGCTAGATGATCCATGTCGAGCATTAATTAATTCACCTAAGGTATGACCATTAGGAGCTAACTGGCGAAAGCGCATACCAAATGGATATATGAATAGAATCATCAGTGCGCCCCAAAATCCATAATGAATAGGGCCTGATAATCCATACTTATAACCCGAAGTCGCTGCGGCATAAAAAGACGCCGCCCAAATCCAGGTCGCTGTCATACTAGCAGCGCCCATACCAAACCCAACCCCATGACCAGCAACCATAAAGCCTGAGGTGTTTTCTTTTTCCTTCTTAATCACTAATGAGAGTAAATAAGTCCCCCCATAAAAAGCCAGCATCATAATGATGATAGCCCATGCTGAAAATTGAAACAGTTCTTGAGCTTGCAAATCATTCTCCTTAATAAAATTTAAGAAAAAATGATGACTGTGGTTGATCTACATATTTCTAATGTCACCATCCTTATTTAAGTCCAGCTTCAATTCATATCTAAAAACTTTTGGCTCATATTTTGGACAAAAAAATGCCTGTACTATGGTGTAATAGGACAGGCCAGTTGTAACATCAGCATATCAATCTAAGATAATGCATAGCGATGCCGATGTATAAAGAAACTAAGCATAAAGCTACTAAATAGCTATTAAGGAAAGAACTGAAGCTAGAGCAAATGTATAAAACTTTACGTAATATCAAACACAATATTAAACGCAATATCAAATTTGTTACATCAAATTCTCAGAATCTAACTAATTCTCAGAGTCTAAGTTAGTCTTAAATTGACGTTCACATAAAGTATAAATTCACATAAAAAGCACACCTTTAAGAGATATCTTCTTCTCAAAATTGTGGTAATGTTTTTTATTTTATTGAAAGTAATAAGATAGTAGTCTTCAATTATCTTATAAGTTTGACAAAGGTAATACCCAATGCATATAACAAGTTAAAATAAATACGATGATTTAAATAAACCAATATGGGCTTTCCAAATTGAGGCTAATGCAAATACTAAGACATCGAGGTCTTTATGGCATCGGCCGATACTATTTAGCTATTCATAATCTGATAATAAATATGACTTAATCCGTTTAATAAAAATCATTTGAATACAAATTAAACAGGTATGAACAGCAAAATTTGCGAAACATAGAGTAACTTAAATCTGTATAAATTTCAAATTACATCTATCGAATTGATAGCTTTGATTTATTAAAAAATTTGAATTATAAGTATGTATTTATAGGTGCTCATTCATAGATACCCATTTATCGATAAACATAGCTAATGATAAAAAACCGCTATTAATGTACTTACAAGGTCTGATTATTTTAAGATCATAGGGTACAATAACCGTATAAAAAGCAAAGTTGAAATGCATAACCTTTAATGAATAAGAAAAGATCTATTAATACACTATTAGTATTATAAATTTACCGTATAAAATTTTTGGATTATGGAGCTTTATATGACCCAAACCACTGCCACACGTCTCGATGGTAAAGCACTTGCTAAACAAATTGAGACAGAACTTAGTCAACGCGTTTCTGCTCTCATTAAGAATACTGGTCGTACGCCTATATTGGCGACCATATTAGTGGGGGGTGATCCTGCTTCAGCAACGTATGTTCGCATGAAGGGAAATGCGTGCAAACGAGTTGGTATGGAGTCTATGCGTGTAGAAATGCCAGAAGAAACGACGACAGATGAGCTTTTAAATAAGATAAATGAGTTAAATCGTAACCCAGACGTACACGGTATCTTGCTACAACATCCAGTACCTGAACAAATTGATGAACGCGCATGCTTTGATGCCATTGATTTGGCCAAGGATGTGGATGGCGTTACCTCACTTGGGTTTGGGCGTATGAGTATGGGTGAGCCCGCTTATGGCTCATGTACACCGCAAGGTATTATGTATTTATTAGACCATAATGGCATTGATTTTGCAGGTAAACATGCAGTAGTCGTAGGGCGAAGTGCTATTTTGGGTAAGCCTATGGCACAAATGCTATTGAATGCGAACTGTACAGTAACGACCTGCCATTCTAGAACTCAAAACTTATCAGACCATGTTGGGCGTGCGGATATTGTGGTTGGTGCGGTAGGTGTTCCTGAACTGATCAAAAAGGAGTGGATCAAACCGGGCGCAGTTGTGGTAGATGCAGGCTTTCACCCAACGGATGAGGGCGGTGTGGGCGACATTGAGCTTAAGGGTATTGATTCAATTGCATCAGCTTATACACCTGTACCTGGAGGCGTAGGACCTATGACAATTAATACCTTAATACGTCAGACTGTTGAGGCGGCTGAGAAAGCGGCAGCTATGTAGTTATACCCGTTTAGCTAAAATCGATTTGCTAAAATCTATTTGCTAAATGCGATTAGCTTAGCTTGACTAGCTATAATGCCTTAATCAAAACAAGAATGATTTCTGACGGGCTTCTTACGATTGCATCAAACTATTAAGTGAAACTTAGAGGGGCTTTGAATGTTTGATAATAAAAAATGGCACGATCGAGTTCAAAGCTTTGGCGAGTTGATGGTAGATGTTGGTCACTATGTTGTATTGCTAGTGATATGTGCTGTTGTAATATGGGCAGCAGGTGCTGAGTTTATTGGGATTTTAGAAAAAGGCAAAGCTGCTTTAAAAGATATTTTGATGCTATTCATTTATTTAGAATTATTAGCAATGATTGGGATTTATTTTAAGACGCATCGTTTGCCTGTCCAGTTTCTTATCTATATCGCCATTACTGCATTATCACGACATTTGGTTGTGGATGTACAAGCCGTGTCCGATACTTATCATTTGTGGCTATTGATGACCATTACTGTTTCTATTTTTGTGCTAAGCCTGTCTATTGTACTGCTGACATGGACGTCAAATCAGTTTGGACGACCCGAAGATAATCATAAAAAAGTGCGCGATAAAGACCATTAAACATAAGATTGTGTCAAAACATTAGATGTTTATTAGGGCGACAATTTTAGCTTATATTAGTGTCTGGTCATCAATAGTAAGACATCTAAAATGTTATTAAGTTATAGCCAACCTGACTTCTTAAATTGGCGATATAGCACTAAACACGTCAAAAAAATCAAACCCAGAATGATGTAGTATGAATATTCATAATGTAATTCGGGCATAATATCGAAGTTCATGCCATAGATACCTGCAACCGCTGTTGGCACTGCAAGTATACCCGCCCACGCTGCTAACTTACGCACGACCTCGTTCTGCCCCATATTCACCATAGCCATATAAGTATCCATAGCGACACTCAACATCTCATTAAGTCCATTTACCGCATCTAATGCCCTAAGTAAATGGTCATTGATATCTCTAAAATATGGTTTGGCTGCATTAGGAAATGAAGCAGCAAGCTCTGTCTTTTTATGATTGATAAAAAAGTTACATATGTCCTGAACGGGTAACATAACGGCGCGCATATGTACTAATTGAGACTTCAATGTATAAAGGCTTTGCAACGTATTTTTGCTAAAGTTATATGAAAAAATAATGCGCTCTTGCTCTTTTAAGTACTCAGCCAAGCTGTCGGTAATAGGTAAATAGCTATCTACGACATAATCAAGGATGGCGTGTAATACAAATACCGGGCCCATACGCATTTTTTCAGGGCGTTTGTGACAATACGCGCGTACAGGGGCATAAGAGTGGGATGCTCCTGTGCGAATGGAAATAATGTAGTTATTACCCATAAACATTGAGGTCGTACCATAATGAATGGTATTTTCAGCTAAATAAGCGGTACGCACAACGACGAATATAGAGTCTTGTCCATAATTTTCGACTTTTGCACGCTGATTTTCATTAAACGCATCCTCTAATGCCAGCTCATGAATATCAAAAGCGTTTTTTACTTTATGGATAGTATCTATATTGGGATCATAAAGACCTAGCCAGATAAAATGATCCTTGTTGGCAAGTTGATCTGCAACATCATCGAGTTCAATTTCCTGTATAAACTCACCTGATTTTCTAGAATATACACAACAATTGACAATTTCATTGATGCCTGAACGTTCAAAATCCTCAACACGTTCGGCATCAGGATCGTATACTGGCATGGTTGATGACAACAGCTCAGAGGTTTGCTTTTCTTCATGATCGTTTGCAAAACTTTCAGGCTTTGTCGACTGTAAGATCTGCCTAGATTGCATTAAGTTATCAGCTTCCAAAGACTTGGCATACTGATAATCCGTAGTCTTAGACTGATTAGAATGAGGCATGCTGATAACTATAATGCATAATGTTTAAGAGTATCCATGTCGACTAAATCTAATAAGCTTTCATGACATGCTTCAAGTTTAATCTGAGGTGCGGCGCCGTGATCTAATGCATCAAGCCAACGTAAAGCACATACACACCAATAATCGCCAGGTTGAAGGCCACTAAAGCCATATTCTGGCATCGGCGTCACAAGATCGTTACCGGTTTTGACCGAAAAGTTTAAAAATTCGCTCGTCATCTTGGCACAGACCGTGTGTTGACCGACATCATGAGGCCCAGTATGGCAAAAGCCATTACGATAATAACCTGTAATAGGATCAAAACAGCAACTAGATAGGGCAGTACCTAATACGTTTCTTTGATTAAGTGAAGGGTCTGGATGATTTGAAGACATATATATAAGTGCTCTAAAAATAGGGTAAGACAAATGTTACTATAAATATAACTATGCTTTGATTTTAACATAACCTCTATGTGACATTTATAGTAAATGCAGTGGCCAATAAATTTTTGAATCTGTTTGAGCTATAAATTGATGCAAATCATGACTTTATATATTTTTAAAGAACACGTTTTAAGCTACGCTTACTTTCACAACAGAACTTAATAATTGTTTATAGTCTGGCTAGTCGAAACAAGAGAGCTATGCTAGACTAAGGGTTTGTTTCAAATAGAATTAAGATTGAGTCGAATAAAACAAGCTATACCTTTTCTTAAAAAACAACCTATCGCTGCCAAATCCGCTGAACCTACTACTTGTAACGTTTGCACTCGTTTTTCTCGATATGTTAATTTTAAAATTCGGTATGACTTGAATTATTTTATTAATTGCAACACCCGTATGCGATTAATATGCGACTATAAAAGGTAATACTTTAATAAGTGCCTTGTTCAAACTACATTTATAATTATGAGTAAATAGGGTCGGTTACATATCATAAGACCTAAAACACTTTAACTAGCGATTTGGTAATGGCATCCAAATGCGGTGTGTACCTAAGATATATTTAATAAATCTCAATACACACACTCTGATGTCTCCAAACAAGGATTACTCGTGTCTGATAGTTCACCCTCCAGTAATGTTCAAAATAAAACCGCGGATAAGCTGTCACAGGTTTCAGATATTGAAAATATTTGGCTATTGCCAGATGGTGTTAGTGATTTGTTATCTAACGAAGCTCAAAAACAAGAATGGCTGCGATATAAGTTAACCCGTTTATTAGTAAATCGTGGTTATGAGCTCATTTGCCCGCCAATGATTGAATTTACCGAATCTTTGCTTGGCAATGCATCAGAAGACTTAAAACGCCAAACCTTTAAGATTATTGACCAACTTTCAGGCCGTTTGATGGGTGTGAGAGCTGATATTACTCCGCAAATACTCCGTATAGATGCGCATTTAAATAAGCTCAGTAAAGCGGATAAAATAGCCCGCTATTGCTATGCAGGTCATGTTATTCGTACCCTGCCTAATGGCTTGTTCGGCTCACGTACACCGCTTCAATTGGGAGCTGAAATTTTTGGAAGCGACAGTTTAGATGCAGATTTAGAACTTATAGAGGTTCTTTATTGTTTGCTCGATACTTTAGATTTAAAGCAAAAGCTACACATCGATATAGGCCACGTAGCTATATTTGCTCGTCTCAAGGAACTGGCAGGTTTATCTGACAATGATGCATCAGCGCTTATTAATCTATATGCCAATAAAGCACTACCTGAACTACAAAATGTCTGTAGTGATTTGCCTATGGGTAATGATTTTTATCACTTGGCCGTATATGGGCATGACATGCAAGCGCTAAAAGATGCTTTATCCGATGCGGCAAATAAAGACTCTGTCATTAATGATGCCATCAAAGATGTGCAAGTTATGGCGGCTTATATTAGCGGCGATCTTGGCGGTAATGTGAGCGTAGATATTACAGAGCTTGGTTATCATTATCATACCGGCATCGTGTTTAATGGATACTTCGGCAATGAGTCTCAAGCCGTGGTTCGGGGCGGGCGTTTTAATAGCCACAGCTTTATAACAGGTCAGCATTCGTCTGATACGTTAGCAGAAGAAATACCTTCACGTAGCGCAACTGGGTTTAGCGTAGAAGTGACGCGTTTACAGCGTTTAATTAGCATAAATGAGACGAAGCTAATATTGGTAAACTTCGATGATATTGCTGAAATACAAAATATGCGCAATCGAGCAACCAATAATAGTAGTGGTATTGGCGATAATAGAGATAAATTACATCAAGATTTGAATACACTAAATACAAAAATATCTGAACTTCGTGCTGAGGGTTATAGAGTGATTCGCCCTTTAAGCAAAGAGGACAAGCCAAAAGGAGTAACTCATATTCTTGTTTTGGAAAACAATGATTGGGTATTACAAGCACTTTGAGGTAGGTTAGCCTGTTTGAAATTAATATCTTGTTATTGCTTAAAAATTTATATTAATTTTAAACCGTTGTAATCCTTCATTATTAGGTGCAAAGGGATAGTCACTCGAAAAATAATAGTCACAAAAAAAAGGATAGTAACTTAATAAGATACAGAACATATACTCTATTTTATTAATCATATTCGTTTTTTATTTCATTTTTTTATTTAAAGTTAATGTTTTTTTAAAAATTATCATTTTCATAATTTAAGTATTTCCAAAGTTTTTTAGTTTAATTGAAGCGGTTAAGGATTTGTTATGGGACAAAATGTTGTAGTACTAGGTAGCCAGTGGGGCGATGAAGGTAAAGGTAAGATTGTTGATTTACTGACCGAAAAAGCCTCCGCAGTTGCTCGTTTTCAAGGGGGTCATAACGCAGGCCATACCCTAGTTGTTGATGGTAAAAAGACCGTACTACATTTAATACCGTCTGGCATTTTACGTGAAGGGGTGACCTGTTATATCGGTAACGGTGTTGTACTCTCGCCAGAAGCTTTACTTATTGAAATGAAAGAGCTTGAGGATAATAATGTCCCCGTTCGTGAGCGCTTAAGAATTTCACCAAATTGCCCATTGATTCTGCCGTACCATATTGCACTAGATCAAGCGCGTGAATTAAAACGCGGCTCAGGCAAGATTGGCACTACAGGCCGCGGCATTGGTCCAGCGTATGAAGATAAAGTGGCTCGCAGAGCTATTAAGCTTGCTGATTTGTTCCGTAACGATTTAGAAGAAAAGCTTAGAAACCTTATTGATTATCATAACTTCCAGCTTACTCAGTACTATGAAGTTGATGCTATCGACTTTGATGACACGTATGCGCTGTGTCAAGCGTGGAAAAAAGAGCTGACCGGTTTGGTTTGTGATGTGACTGAAGAGCTAAATCAGTTACGCCTTGCTGGCAAAAACCTCATGTTTGAGGGCGCTCAAGGTACGCTGTTAGATATCGACCATGGTACTTATCCGTTTGTTACCAGCTCAAGTGTTACCGCAGGCGGCGTCTCAACGGGTACAGGTATCGGCCCTTTGTATCTTGACTATGTACTAGGGATCACCAAAGCTTACACCACACGAGTAGGTAGTGGTCCGTTCCCAACCGAACTCTTTGATGATGTGGGCGCTCATCTAGCCAAAGTCGGTCATGAGTTTGGTGCGACAACGGGCCGTGCTCGCCGCTGTGGTTGGTTCGATGCTGAAGCATTGCGCCGTGCGGTGGTTCTAAATTCATTGTCAGGAATTTGCTTAACTAAGCTTGATGTATTAGATGGTTTAGACGAAATACGCATTGGTATCGGCTACGAATTACCAGAAACGGAATGTGCGGGTGCTCATGATGGTGAGTTTTATGAATCAGTAACGCCTAAATATGAGACTTTGCCAGGATGGGAAGGATCAACCGTAGGTATTACCAAATATGAAGACTTACCTGAAGAAGCCAAAGCCTATATCAAACGTATTGAGCAGTTAATAGACTGTCCTGTGGACATCATCTCGACAGGTCCAGACCGTGAAGAAACCATCGTTCTACGTGATCCGTATGACGCCACATAAGCATTATTAAAAACATTGCTTACTAGGTATTAATTAATACGTATTACTTAATACGAATTACTTAATACGAATGATCTAATAGGTATTAATAACCATTTAGGGATATGAGTTTAGGCTACATATCCCTTTGTTTTATAATTGCTATCGAGGTTATTAATGATGAGGGTGTTAGTGATGAGGGTGTTAATGATGAGGGTGTTAATGATGAGGTTATCAACGATATGCTTCATCTGACTTTTTTAGGAACATCAGCCGGTGTTCCTACCAAACATCGTAATGTCACAGGGTTAGCAATTGAATGCTTAAATCCCTTTGCGTCGCGGAGTAGCCAACAAAGTAAAAAGCACCGAAAATGGCTATTAATAGACTGCGGGGAGGCAACACAGCATCAACTGCTTAAAACAAACCTCAGTGTACATAAACTCGAAGCAATATGTATCACGCATGTTCATGGCGATCATTGTTATGGATTACCAGGTCTACTTGCCAGTATGGCAATGTCGGGTAGGCAGTCTCCACTGACTATTATTGCACCTCAAGCGATCGCTGAGTTTATTGACGCCGTCAAGCTCACGACGCAATTATATCTTCCCTTCGACATAACATTTATTTCCATTGAAAACCTGATAAATTCTGACCAGTCCTTCTCGCTTAATTTTTTAAGTACGCATCAAATTGACTTATATGTTACTAAGTTATCACATCGGGTGGATTCCTATGGCTTCAAGCTTACTCAAACAGTTCAAACAATTAAGCTTGATATCGATAAGTTGAATAGAGAAGGTATCGAACCGACATCGGTGTGGGGTAGGCTACAATCTGGTGAAGACGTCACGCTGCAGGATGGCACTATTCTAAATTCAATCGACTACACTAGCCGAATGACTAAAACTTTAAAGATTATTGTAGCAGGGGATAACGACAACCCTGAGTTACTAGCGCACGCTGCAAATGATGTTGATTTATTGGTGCACGAAGCCACCTATACACAGGCGATAGCTGATAAAATTCAATCGCGTCCAAAAGCTATAGATCCTATGCACACTACTGTAAAGTGTATTGCAAGATTTGCCCAATCAGTAAATATAAAAAATCTTATATTGACGCATTTTAGCGCCCGCTATCAGTCCTTTGATGATCCAGAGTCTGAGACAGATAACATGGCTGATATCCGTCAAGAAGCAAAGCAATATTATAACGGCAATCTATGGCTTGCCCGTGATTTTGCACGCTATGAAGTTAGTGATAAAGGGGTTAAACAATTACCATTTATAAGTAAATAGCCTAAGCATTATTAAGAGCTTTCGCGTAGAACAGGTTATACATCTCCAAATACATTTAGCTTTGTTTTAATCGCGAGCTGCCAATCCAATGTCTTGCGAATTGATAGGCTATCCGACCTGATCGCCCGCCACGGCTAGATGACCATAGCAACGCCTCCTTACGAATATTATCCTGCCACTCTATACCTTCAGCGTTAAGATAATGCTCGACAATTTGCAGATATGTCGATTGATCCATAGGGTAGAAGGAGAGCCACAATCCAAAGCGATCTGATAATGATACGGTTTCATCGATCGCTTCATAAGGGTTGACCTCATCGGTTTGACCATCGTATATATTGACATTGTCTTTCATCAGCTGGGGGAGTAGATGACGGCGATTACTGGTAGCATATACCAATAGCTCATCTTGCTCTGAATCTAAAGCACCATCTAAAATTGTTTTTAAGGTACGATAGTTTTCATCTTGACCATTAAACGCCAAATCATCGCAATATATGATGTATCGGCAGTCATTATTAGCATTGTCGTTAATGGCTTGACGTATTTTATCAAGTGCTTTTAAATCATCACGAGACACTTCAATCATACGCAGCCCTTCGTCTTTGAACTCGTTTAACAAGGCGCGAATCATTGAGGATTTGCCTGCCCCCCTTGTCCCTGTCATTAGTACATGATTGGCGGGATGTCCTGCCAAAAATTGTTTGGTGTTTTGAACAATCTTTTGTTTTTGAGTATCAATGCCTAATAAATCGTCTAAAGACAGATTTGAGCTCACATTGATCGGTTCTAATATGCCTTTTTGACCACCGACCCAACGATAAGCTAATTGCTCACTTTCAATATAAAGCGGAGGTGTTGTATGCTGTCTTAAATAGTCAGCAAGTAGCTGAGCAAGGGTATCGTCAAGAGTTAAGGTATTGATTGAAGTTGCCATATCTATAAAACCGTAAATGAAAATAAATCTAAAAAAGATTCGGGGTATGAAAGTGCGTTATAGTTAAGCGGTTAAGCGGTTAAGAGAGGTTCAAAAGCGAGTTAAAAGCTTATAGCAATGATATTTTGAGAGTTTTAAACTTTTATCAAAAACTATTAAATAATAAAAACTTATAAATCATCTAAATATGGAATTAACCACTATAAAATCTCAAGACACTATTATACAGACTGTCAATCAACTGCTGTGTGAACAGGGGTTTAAAAATGTCAAATATCTGCGTTTAAGTTATGACACAGCGAGTATAAATTCAAACGTCCAAGGACTTAGCCGCGTAGATAAGTCTGCTACCTCTTACGTGGTTAAGTGGCAACTGACTCATACCAATGAGCTTTTATTAACAGATTTAGATAATGAGATAACTAATATCGATCTTTTAAAGCAATCTTGCATTAACTCAGACTGCGGCATATCCCATTATCGTATATTACCTCGACGTGTTGTACTAATAGAACAAACACCGTTTGACTATAGTGCCATATTAATGCCGTATTTTAAATTAGGTAGTGTGAAGGATTATTTGTCTAAAAATAAAATATCAAGCCGAAATCGGCTAAATCTGGTTGTACAAATGGGTAAATCTATTCAGTGTTTACATACTAAAAGATGGATTCATGGGGATATCAAACCAAGTAATGTTTTGTTAGATGTAAAGCGCCATAATGGATTACGCCATAAGCAGCGGCTATTAAATACGCAGCTCTATCAACCAGTAAAAGCTGGTACGAAGCAATTTAATACTAAATCCTCCCCTTCAACCTACATTAATACCAGTCATTTTTTAAAACAAAATAAATCATTGGTATTTGTGACTTATCTAAATGACTTTAGCTATGTAACATCCCTTGATACGCACAATTCATATGATAAAAGCAATCAAAGTTTAGCAGGTACTCCGGCTTATTTAGCACCAGAATGTTGGCAAGGTAAACCAAAGAGTATTCAAAGTGATATTTATGCCTTCGGAATCTCAATGTATGAGATATTGGTAGGATATCGTCCTTACACAGCTTATGACTTAAATAACAAGCATGGTGATAACGATATAATGCACAAATGGGCAATTCAGCATTGCCAGACGTCTATACCTATTTTACCCAATGAGTGGGCGATCATGCAGCCGTTAATAGACAAACTTATGGCTAAACATTTAAAAAATAGAATGGTTAACATGGATGAGGTTATTGAATGCTTAGAGCAGCATGCTGACTTTATGGTCTAAACCGGAGATAATTAGCTGGACCAATTTATTAGCAAAAACTAGTTATTAGCAAAAACAAATAATTAGCTAAACAAATAAAACCAATACTGTTAAAAAGGTATCCGTTCAATATCTGTACAATAAACGTAGTTATAAAAATTTAAGCAATAAAAAACCCGCTAATAAGCGGGTTTTAATATTTGATATGAGATTGACTAACCGTAAAATGGTGGGGCTGGAGAGACTCGAACTCTCACACCTCTCGGCGCCAGAACCTAAATCTGGTGCGTCTACCAATTCCGCCACAGCCCCATTAATTTATTACCAGTACCATACTTTAAAATTCAATCGCTTAAATCTTAAATGATACTCACTGGGTTAGTGTGTCTCAGTGGTTGGCTATTATATACAATTTAAAAAAGTTGGCAAGCTTTTTTTAAGTTTTTTAAGTATTTTTATTTAGGTCGTGTCCCTATTTGGATTGTGAGGCTAAAATTGGGATAGATTTTTGTCAAACACAAATAATTTTGAAGATACTATAAGCATATTAGCTAGAAATTAGACACAGTTTGGCGACAATAATGCCATTTTTAGACCATAAATTATTTAATTTTCAAATAGGGATACGCCCTAATACGCCATTCAACTCTTTATAAATAATTTGCCGCAAACAAGGTTTTCGCTCGGTTAAAGCTATATTATTTTGAAAGCGAAGCCAATACTCAAACATACATCATACTTTAAAGAGCGTTGTTAGCCTATTGCTCATCGTTAACCCATCTGATTGTTGACCCATTAATAATTAGTCTCAGATAAATTCAAAAGTTTGAGTTTGCGGGTTAACGTATTGCGTCCCCATCCCAACAAATCAGCAGCTTCACCCTTACGTCCACGGCTATGCTTTAAAGCTACTTTGATTAATATCTTTTCAAACTCTGGAGTAGCGAGTTGCAAAATTTCAGTTTGGCCTTGGTTGAGCGCATTGTCTGCCCAGTTATATAACTGATTTTGCCATTGTAAGGCGCTTGAAGCGTTGTTGTTAGTTTGATTGGATGGCACGCTATTGTGAAGACCATTTTGAGGACTGTTTTCGGTACCATTATACTGAGCAGTTGTTTCTTGCTGAACGTGCGATGAAGATGGATTAAAGTGCGTAGGCGTGATTGAGCTTGGTAAATTGGGCAGACTGTTCGCTTGGTCCCAGAAGGAATTATGAGGCTGAGCGCCTTGCGCTTGAGCAGGATGTGAGGGCAGTTGTGGAGGTGACTTTAAATTAGAGCTTGAATGTTGATTAGATTGTGCGTTAAGGTTGCTATCATTGGCACTCATTGTGCTTTCTGAGATTTGAGCATCATTACGCAATAGTTGGTATTCAGCTTGCTGCTGCAACTGATTTGCAAATTCAATAAGATCCGGAGGCAAGTCACTAACGGTTAATATATCGCCTGTCGCCATAACGGTGATCCAGCGACACGCATTTTCAAGCTGACGTACATTGCCAGGCCATGTAAATCTCTGCATCAGTGCTAAGGCATCATCAGATAGCTGCTTCACTTCTGTACCCATCTCTTCAGCGGCACGCTGCATGAAAAAGTCGGTCAATTCTGGGATATCATCGGGACGAGCACGCAAAGGTGGTAGTGGCAGACGAATGACATTTAAGCGATAAAATAAATCTTCTCTAAATTTTCCTTCTTTTACTAATACTTCAAGGTTCTGGTGTGTGGCCGCAATTATTCGAACATCTACTTTAATGGGCTTTTGTCCGCCCACTCTAAAAAATTCACCATTAGCCAATACCCTCAATAGCCGTGTTTGCGTACTAAAGGGCATGTCACCAATCTCATCTAAAAATAAAGTACCACCATTGGCTTGTTCAAAGCGTCCAGGACGCTGGGTCGTAGCCCCTGTAAAAGCGCCTTTTTCATGCCCAAATAATTCCGACTCTATAAGCTCATGCGGTATGGCCGCCATATTTAGAGCGATAAAGGGGTTTTTATGACGTGGAGAGTTTTTATGAAGCGCGCCTGCAACCAATTCTTTACCGGTACCAGACTCACCAGTGATTAAGACGGTAATCGGTGAAGACGCCAGTCGACCAATTGCACGGAACACGGTCTGCATTGCTGAAGACTGTCCGATGATGGTTGTTTTTGAATCGTTAGGCGTTTTCTTGTTCTTGCGGCTAGGAGCAGGTATAGGCGTCTTCTGCGTTTTATTTTCAGACTTAGGTTGGGATATTACGGTGTTGTCACTGCTAGCAGCACTAACGTCTAAATGCTTGCTTGTAGCGGCAACATCGGTCTGATCAGTATTATTTGATGTAGACGTAGGGGCGTTATTAACAGGATTAGATTGAATGGCTTTATTGACCACCGATACAGCATGATCTAAATCAAATGGCTTTGGTAAATACTCAAAAGCGCCTGTGTCATAACTGTCTATCGCTGATTTTAAGTCCGAATGAGCGGTCATTACTATAACGGGTAACTCAGGAAAGTTACTATGCATCCAGTCGCTAAAGGATAAGCCATCCATCATCGGCATACGGATATCAGTAAGTACAATATCTGGGAGGATATCACGCGATTCATGACCATTTAATATATCATTTAATCGCGCCCACGCGCCTTTAGCATTTGAAAACGTCTGTACGATTAAACCGGCATCATTAAACGTATCTTCAAGTATTAATCTCAAGGCGGGGTCATCATCAATTAACCAAATGGTATTACTCGTAGTCATGGCTTAGTTCCTGTTATACCTATTATAAAAATCCAATATTTTTATTAGAATGCTTTGTTGAACAAAAAATGTTTTGCTTGTTTTTTACGTGCCTAGAGTCCAATAAAGTGTTCAAATGTCTAAGTGTCTAAGTGTCTAAGTGTCTAAGCGTCTAAGCGTCTAAGCGTCTAAGGCGAAATCAAGTACTTAGGGTGTCTAAAAATTACAATGTTTTTTTGTTATCTTGCGGCGCAAAAGGTAAATAGATATCAAACTGGGTGTGTCCAGGTTGCGAGTTCACCTCGATTGCGCCCTCATGTCGATGAATGATCTCTTGAACGAGTGCTAACCCTAATCCTGTTCCGCTTGCTCTCCCTGTCACTAGAGGGAAGAAAATACGGTCAATTAAATCTGGATCTATACCCGCGCCGTTATCACAGATGCTTATTTTTATGACTTGGCGATGAAACGCTCGCCCAATGGTATATTGATGTTCGATACGCGTAGATAAAGTGAGTTCGGGTCTATAATCATCCGCTAGAATAGATTGATCTTGCTCTAGCATGGCTTCACACGCATTATTGACCAAGTTTAAAAATACTTGAATCAGTTGGTTTTTATCAGCGATTAATTCTGGTATAGATAAGTCGTAATCTCTAAGTATTCTAACTTCAGGATGCTGTGTCAGGTTAAGCAATACCACATGTTCGAGGGGTTCGTGGATATTGATTGATTGTAGTTCTGGCAGTGTGTTCAATCCTAATAATTGTTTTATAAGATTGGTCAAACGGTCGGTTTCACTAATGACAATATTGGCATAAGTACTGAGTTTTTTGGCATTCACCAATACTGTATTATTTGAGACTTTAGCGGGGTGGTTAGTTAGTCGCTCAAATGATTTGTCGGTTATTGAGTTGTTCGACTCGCCTTCGTTGTCAATAGCTTGGTGCACGCGTGTTTGTTTTATTAACAATTGAGCTGCACCGCGAATACCCGCCAATGGATTCTTTACTTCATGTGCCACAGATCTAAGCATTTCACGAGAGACATCATGTTGCTCTTGTAATCGATGCTCACGATCAAAGCGACTATAGCGGTCACCTTCCCAGAGTTCTATGATAAATGACGTACTTCCATGTTGTTCGACGGGTGTCACGCTATAATGAACGTATATTGGGTGGCTGATACCTTTTATAATACGGCCATACTTTATAAAAGGTTGTTGGTAAGTTATGGCGTTATTGAACTGAGTGATAAGTTTTTGAATTGGGTCATCAGGATCATTTATTCGGTCTTGTGTCGAGTTTGACTCTACTGAAGTATCTTCTTTATAAGCTTTGCCATTTAATTTTTTACTATTTAGGTCTCTACTTTTAAGATCCTTAGTGTTTAATCCTTTTTGTTTGGCTTTATCTCTTAGGGCTTTCTTTTTTGATTTACTAGAGGGCGTAATGCTGTCAGTTGGAATGAGCATATCGAATATAGTTTGTCCGATCATGCGAGATTTACTAACGGCAAATAGTTGCTCAGTTTGCAGATTTACCCATGAAATTTTGAAATCACTATCCACCCATATGATACTGGTATATAGATTTTGTAAAATTAGCAGTGCGTTGTTCGGTTGCATAATGTTTCTTTTTAAATAAAGGCTAATTATATTAATACTGACTGTTTAAAATAAATAATGTTTGATCTTCAAATTATCAGCGTGGTATATACGTTCAATTATTAAATAATAATTTATGTGGACTAATTTAATTTTTATTTGATACAGACGTCGGCGCTTGTCAATTTTTAGAATAATAAAGTTATAAAACCGTGTGAAGGTTTTAGGTAATCCACTATTCTTCAAGGTGCAATATTGATACCAATCGCTAGTCCAAAATTGAAGACAATATAATCTAATAATACTTTAGAAATGAACAAAAATAGTGCATAAATGATATTATGTTATATAATAGTGCAAAATACATGGTGAATGATATATTTTGATGAAATATATGTTTGGTTATTTAATAATTTATTGATTTTAAATCAATAAGGTGCATTAATAATGCAATATAATCTATATTAAAAAAAGCTTCGTGCACCTGTATGGCTTTAAGGGATGTGTAAATATTTACTAGTACTAAAGCATTTACCTATTTGCAAATGAAATAAGTTATGGTCTAAAAATGGCTATATTTTAGCCAAACTGTGTCTAATTTCCAGCTAATCTGTTTGTATTTGTTCCGTGTCGCCATATATAAGTGTGACTATTATGGCTAGGCTTTAGTATAATAGGCCATAAATTAAATGAGCCATATTAAGACTACTTAATAGTTACACTTTAATAATTACACTTATCGATTTAAAGCTATCCATTTAGAGTTAACCAATTGCTAATTGCTAATTGCTAATTGCTAATTGCTATTTTTCGATTCGCTGTTTGCTTAGTCTTTAACTATTAATAGTGAATGACTCATCAAATCATTAATACATTATCTTTAGAAGTATTTATCTATGCCAAGCCAAACTACCGATACATCGGTTTCAATGTTCAATCCCAACCCATCTACCCAAATTGGTTCAAAAATTTCAGAACCATCTAAAGCTAATCATCTTAAAGCCAATCACCATAAAGCCAATCACAATCAAAACCGAAGCGTGCAACAAAGCGCTCAGCAGTCAGATACACAAATACTCAGCACGACTATCAATGTAGCGCCAAAAGTAGGGTTTGTGTCATTAGGTTGTCCTAAAGCGCTTGTCGATAGCGAACGAATCATCACCGAACTGACACGTGAAGGGTACCGAGTAGCTTCCGATTATGAGGGTGCAGATTTGGTCGTGGTAAATACTTGCGGTTTCATTGAATCCGCCGTTCAGGAGTCCCTAGATGCCATCGGCGAAGCAATCAATCAAAATGGAAAAGTTATCGTCACAGGCTGCTTGGGAAAAGATGCTGAAAAAATTCAGAAAATGCATCCTGCGGTATTATCAGTAACGGGGGCACATGCTTATCAAGAAGTGGTCACCGCAGTATCTACGCATGCGCCTATGCCTAAAGCACTGTCTGATGCCAAAGACTATGATCCCAAAATAGATCTAATCAACGAAGCAGGAGTTAAGCTAACCCCAAGTCACTATGCTTATCTAAAAATATCTGAGGGCTGCAATCACCGCTGTACCTTCTGTATTATTCCAAGCTTAAGAGGCGATTTGGTTTCGAGTCCGATAGATAACGTGATGAATGAGGCGATTTCACTCAAAAAAGCAGGGGTTAAAGAGCTTTTAGTCATCTCTCAAGATACTTCTGCTTATGGGCTTGATTTAAAATATCGCACGTCTTTTTGGAATGGTATGCCCCTAAAATCCAAATTCTTTGATATGTGTCAAGCAATGTCACAGCTTGATGTATGGGTACGTCTGCATTATGTCTATCCATATCCGCATGTTGATAAGGTAGTCGAGCTTATGGCTAAGCCAAACGATAAAGGGGGGTTGTTGCCTTATTTGGATATACCGTTACAACATGCCAGCCCGCGTATCTTAAAATTAATGAAGCGCCCCGCACACAGTGAAAATACACTTGAGCGCATTTATAAATGGCGTGAGATAAATCCAGATATCGTTATCCGTTCTACATTTGTCGTAGGCTTCCCGGGAGAAACTGAAGCGGATTTTGAATACTTATTAGAGTGGTTAAAACAAGCTAAATTAGATCGCGTTGGGTGTTTTACCTATTCAGAAGTTGAGGGCGCAGTTGCCAATGAACTACCAGATCCAGTCCCTGAAGCGATTAAGCAGCAACGCTATGAGCGCTTTATGGAAGTACAGCAGCAAATCTCTGAACAAAAACTGCAAGATAAAGTGGGTAAAACCATGACCGTCTTGGTCGATGATATCGATACGGATGATTATATTGCCATTTGTCGTAGTTATGCGGACGCACCAGAGATAGATGGACACGTTTACGTAGACAATATTGTCCACTCGGGCAAAATTGCATTAAGCATTGGTGACATGATCACGGTTACTGTTGACGAAGCAAGCGAATACGACTTATTTGCGTCCTATGACATTCAACAATAGAGCATTTAATTAAACATCATTTAATCAAACAACATTCAATTAATAAGCTGTTAACGATACGGCATTTAGTTGTGTGCTAACTCATTAAAATTTGTTGTTTATTGCTATAAGTTGACTACGTTGTTGACAGCCTAGTTGAGTGTGGTTTGATTGGTCTATGTTAAAATTGAAAAATTTAACGCTATAAGAAACAGGCTATTTTTGGTAAACTCTACAGCATTTAACATGCTATAGAGTCATGGCTATGATGGGCTTGAAATTAATTCAATCGATGGTATAAGACATAGTTAAACACTCGATACACGTTAAACCTATTAAAATAACAGTTAAATCAATACTCATTTGATAAATAATAAGGTGTCATATGTCTGATAAAAATCCACAGTATTCACGTATTTTACTCAAACTATCAGGCGAAGCCTTAGCGGGTGGTAAAGACATGGGTATCGATACTTCGGTACTGGATAAAATGAGTTTGTCCATAGCGCATTTATGCGGTCTTGGGGTTCAAGTCGGCATTGTTGTCGGTGGTGGCAATTTATATAGAGGCAGCCAACTGCAAAAAGAAGGTTTGGTTGGACGAGTTACTGGCGATCAAATGGGAATGCTTGCCACCGTGATGAACGGACTGGCAATGCGTGATGCACTGGAGCGCCGTAACATTAATACCCGTCTGATGTCAGCACTTCCCATTGGTGAAGTGACAGAGAGCTATAGTAGCCGTAATGCGATACGCTATTTAAAAAATAATGACGTTTGTATTTTTGTGGCAGGAACGGGTAATCCATTTTTCACCACCGACACAGCAGCGTGTCTCAGAGGTATCGAAATTGAAGCAGGCGTTATATTAAAAGCAACTAAAGTTGATGGCGTTTACGACAAAGACCCAAGCGAACATAGCGATGCAAAAAAGTATGATGCGTTAACCTTTGATGAGGTTTTAGAGCAAAAACTAGGTGTCATGGATTTAACAGCGATTGCTTTATGCCGTGAACACAACGTTCCTTTACAAGTATTTGATATGAATAAGCCCAATGCTTTATTGAATGTGATTATGGGCGAAAATGAAGGCACACGCGTGTTTCATTAAGAACCTGCATGAATGTATTAAACAATTAAACGATTGAGAGATTTAGAAATTGAGAGATTAAGAGATTAAAAGCGGGCTTTGAAACACCCCCTTGATTATTTGCAACCAAATTTCTCTATCTGTTAAATTGTCATTTAGTTAAATCAAATCCAGTTAATTTAGATTCAGTTTAATTATATATAGACTTTAATAAATAGTTTAAAACAAATAGCTTAAACCAATAGGTAAGGAAGATTTTTATGATTAATGATATTAAAAAAGAAGGCGAAAGCCGCATGAAAAAGACGCTAGAAGCATTGGAAACTGCTTTTAGTAAAGTACGTACAGGCCGTGCTCATCCAGGTATGCTGTCAGGTGTGATGGTAAATTATTACGGAGCTGATACGCCGTTGAATCAAGTTGCTAGCGTAAATGTAGAAGACTCTCGCACTTTGTTAGTTCAGCCATTTGAACGTTCAATGGTTCAAGCTGTAGACAAAGCGATACGAGAAGCGGATTTGGGTTTAAATCCTATGACTGCCGATGTGATTCGTGTGCCTATGCCAGCATTAACAGAAGAGACCCGCCGCGACATGCAAAAACTTGCACGAAGCGATGCTGAAAACAGTCGTGTGTCTATCCGTAATGTGCGCCGCGATATGCTAAATGATATTAAAGACTTAGCAAAAGAAAAAGAAATCGGCGAAGATGAAGAGCGCCGTGCTAGCGACGAAATTCAAAAGCTTACTGACAAATATATCAATACTATTGATAGCAAGCTTGAAGCAAAAGAAAGTGAGCTGATGGAAGTTTAATACCACGTAGTGAATACCGTTATGACAGAAGATGAGCACGCTACAAATACAGATGAGAGGCACGCTAATAGGCGTGTGCCTACAGTGTTGCCAAACCATATTGCAATTATTATGGACGGCAACAATCGTTATGCTAAATCTCACAATATGCCAAAAGGCCAAGGTCATGTGTCGGGTAAAGATGCGTTAGACCCGCTTGTAGAATATTGCCTTGAAGTTGGCATCGACGTATTAACCGTATTTGCTTTTTCAAGTGAAAATTGGGAACGACCCGATGATGAGGTTGCGCTGTTAATGCGGCTACTGACTCATACGATTAATGAACAAATGCCGCGAATGAAAAAATACAACATTCGTATGCGCTTTATTGGAGAGCGAAGTCAGCTTGATAGTGATTTGCAGGCGCTCATGACGGATGCTGAAAATAAAACCGCTGGATTTACAGCCATGACATTGGTGATTGCAGTCAGTTATGGCGGACAATGGGATATAGCGAATGCTGCAAAGCAGCTTGCTTATCAAGTTGAACAAGGCCAATTGGCTGCAAAAGATGTGAATACTCACATATTAGGCCATCACATTCAACTGTCTGATGTCCCTGATGTCGATATGATGATACGTACAGGCGGGGAATATCGATTGTCTAACTTTCTATTATGGCAGTCCGCTTACGCTGAATTGTATTTTACCAAAACATTATGGCCAGATTTTAAACCAGACGAGCTTAATACGATGCTCATTGATTTTTCACATCGTCAGCGCCGCTTTGGTAAAACCAGTGAACAAGTTGAAACGACTTCATAAAGGTTTGTATATCCTAGAGGTTTTTATAAATGCTTAGGGTTTATTGAGTCATACAATGAGTGTTAAGGTTCCAATGAGCGTTAAGCTTTAAGGTTCCAATGAGCGTGAAGCTTAAAATGAGCGATATTCAATACATGGTATTCTAATACAGTGATCGCCAATAGGGGAGTGGTTAAAACACTTCCAATAAAGAGTATTAAAAAGCATATCATTAGATACACATTAGAGCAGATTGCGATGTATTTATAATTTAAGTACATACAGATGCCATATAAAGGATGCACTAGTATGTGGAAACGCATAAAAACGGCTATAATTCTGGTCATAATTGTCGCTGTTGCAATGTTTGCAAGTGATACTCCTTATTTATTCATCCCCCTTTTAGCCACTGGTGTTACCATTGCTGCGCATGAATGGACCAAGCTTATGCCAAAGTGGCGCATTCCCGTGCTATTCGTGATCATAGTGTTAACAGTAACTATGATAAGTATATTGGTTCCAAAATCCTGGCCAGCCTGGTGGGTCGCCTCATTAATAATTTGGTTAATGGCTTTTTCTTGGGTTTTAAAATTCCCTAATTCAACCAGCTGGTATGGCAAACGTTTATCGATTATGGGTATGGTGATATTAACTGGCGCCATTACTGCCATGTTCTACCTATGGGATCAGTCTGCTTGGTGGTTATTATATGTATTTATATTGGTATGGTGTGCAGACAGTGGGGCGTACTTCGTTGGGCGCAAATTAGGCAAACGAAAAATGTCACCCAATGTCTCACCTAATAAAAGCATTGAAGGCTTATTCGGTGGTCTAGCTACCGGTTTGGCCGTGGTTTTGGGAATTAGTTTTTTTAAGTTAGAGCTAAGTGGCATGACGTTACTTATGTTCGTATTATTGTCTTTAGCGACTATTTTAGCGTCAGTATTGGGTGATTTGTTCGAATCCATGCTTAAACGCCGCGCAGGGGTCAAAGATTCTGGAACTATTTTACCCGGTCATGGTGGCGTATTAGATAGGATAGATTCGTTACTTGCGGCCACGCCAATATTTGCGTTGGGGTTTTGGTTATTAAACCAGCTTAATATGTTTACGGTTTGATGGCATACACATGCTTTAAATAAGTCTGAACGCTAAATGAATCTAGTTGCATATCTTATTATATAAACTTAGTCGCTTAACTTAACTATTTTTCCTAATCATTTAATTTAGTCACTTTACTTAGCCAATTAACTTTATCGCTTGAAACTGACGACATATTACACCTACATATCTAAAGGCAGTTTATGATTCAACGTATAGCCGTGATAGGCGCAACTGGCTCCATAGGTGACAGCACTTTATCCATCCTTGCAAACCATACCGATACGTATGAAGTGTATGCCTTATCGGGTCATAGCCGCCTAGACAAATTATTTGATTTATGCCAGCTGTTCAAGCCATCGTATGTGTGTGTGCCTGAGCAAAGTGTTAAACAATTTAGCGATAGATTAACTAATGCAGGTCTTAATTGCTGTGTTGTTGGTGGTCAAGAGGGATTAATTGACATCTCAACAGATACCCAAGTTGACACGGTAGTAGCAGCAATTGTGGGTGCAGCAGGTTTGGCTTCTACATTGGCGGCGGCAGAAGCCGGCAAGCGAATCTTATTAGCCAATAAAGAAGCACTTGTGATGGCAGGTAATTTAATGATGCAAGCTGTTAAAGACAGTGGTGCAACATTATTGCCATTAGACTCAGAGCATAACGCTATTTTTCAGTGTTTGCCGCCGCAAGTTCAGCAGGAAAATACCGCTATTCACGATGCGCAATACGGTATCAAGAAGTTATGGTTGACTGCGTCTGGTGGACCCTTTTTAAATAAATCGTTCGCACAGATGCAGTCAGCTAGTGTAAGTGAAGCGGTCAAACACCCTAATTGGTCGATGGGTAAGAAAATTTCAGTAGATTCTGCGACGATGATGAATAAAGGGTTAGAGCTGATCGAAGCATGTCATCTGTTTAACTTGCCGCAGTCTATGATTAATGTCGTCATTCATCCGCAAAGTATTGTGCATTCTCTAGTTGAATATACAGATGGAAGCTTTCTTGCGCAAATGGGCTCGCCGGATATGCGTACGCCCATTGCCCACGCTTTAGCTTTTCCGCATAGAATAGATGCGGGGGTGACTTCTTTAGACTTATATGCGTTATCTAATTTAGAATTTATAAAGCCTGATTTAGAGAAGTTTGCTTGTTTAAAATTAGCGCGTGAGGCTATGCAATTAGGTCAGTGTGCAACTATTGTGTTAAACGCTGCTAATGAAGTGGCAGTAGATGCTTTTATACAACAGCAAGTTTCATTAACGGATATTGCCTTGATTAATGCTCGTGTATTAGACAAGCTTGGGCATGACAACACGCCTATTAATAGTCTTGAAAACATTATGGATATTGATAAATTAGCGCGTGTACAAGCGCAGCAAGAGGTTAAAAAATGTCGGGGTTAGTTACATTAGCATTATTTGTTTTAGCATTTATTGTGGTACTGGGTCCCTTAGTGGCTTTACACGAATGGGGACATTATATTGTAGCCAGAATGTGCGGAGTGAAAGTATTAACTTATTCCATAGGATTTGGGCCCAAGCTTGCAAGCTGGACCAGTAAAAAATCAGGTATCGATTATCGCATTTCTGCATTGCCATTAGGCGGTTATGTAAAAATGCTAGATGAACGCGAGGGCGAAGTTGCAGATAAAGAAAAGCATTTAGCATTTAACAATCAGCATCCTTTAAAGAAGATAGCCATCGTTGCTGCTGGTCCGGCCATGAATTTCTTGATAGCAATAGCGCTATTTTGGGTACTGTTTTTAGTCCCCAGCGAGCAGCTTAACACGCGTATAGGGTCTGTATTATCAGATTCTCCCGCCGCGGTAGTAGACATACCGGTGGGTGATAAAATTATTGCAGTAGATGGCCATACGGTTCAAACGTGGGAAGAGATTAACTACCGCTTGGCTGATCGGATGGGAGAAACTGGGACGATAGGCGTGAGTTTACAAGACACATCAACTCTAAACTCATCAAGTCCTGAATCATCAAATCCTGACACAGTAACTCTTGATACATCACCCCTTGATACAGCAACTGTGGATGAGGGGTCATCTGCAGCGAATAAATCAAATGCACCTTCTATTCAAGAGGTAGAAATACCCGTTAAAGATTTTATGCAAGGCTCTCAATCAGGCAAAGACACATTAACCAGTCTTGGTATCTTGCCATGGCAGCCTCACATCGACCCAGAAATTGGACAGCTTACCCCAGATGGAGCCGCTATCCGTCAAGGAATGCAAGTCGGGGATAAGATAGTGGCTATAAATGAGACTCCTATAGACGATTGGTTGGCAGCGACCCGTATAATTAGAGACAATCCTGAAACGCTATTAAATTTCACCGTATTGCGCGATGGAAAAGAGATAGACTTGAAGGTAATGCCACAAGCTAAGCGTGGTAACGCTGGTGAGAGCTATGGTCAAATCGGGGCAGGCGTCAACCCTATAGAGATAAATGTGCCTGATGAGTACAAATCAATGGTATCCTATGGTCCTGTCAGTGCAGTAGGTAAGGCTTTTTCTAAAACTGGTCAGTTAGCGACTATGACATTAAAGTCCATGGGAAAAATGATTACAGGTAAAGTTGGACTTGAGAATCTATCCGGACCTATTAGCATAGCAGTTATTACCAAACAAAGCTTTGATATAAGCTGGGAGCGGGTACTTAGTACCGCAGCAATTATTAGCTTAAGCCTTGCGGTGTTAAATTTACTACCCATACCTGTGTTAGATGGCGGGCATCTTATGTACTACTTGATAGAGCTTATTCAAGGAAAGCCTGTGCCTGAAAAAGTGCAAATTATCGGTTTTAATCTTGGCTTTTTGTTGTTGATAGGGTTTATGATACTGGCTATTACTAATGATTTTAGTAGATATTTTTAATAGAATAAGTTACCTATTAAGATTTGAATATATTAATTTTTTAAGTTTCTGAACTACGGACTGAATGTATGCAATCGTCTTTATATAAAATGGCTCAAATAGTAGCCGCCCCAGTAATTATTGCTATTATGGCTGTTCCATCACAGGCGGCCGAGGTGGTCACTACAGATATTTCATTTGTAGGTCTTGAACGCTTAACACCTGAAAGTTTGTATCCATTACTTCAGACTAATGTCGGCGAAGTCACTACTGAAGACGACTTAGCGCAAAGCATCAAGGCATTATATGCGACTGGTGATTTTGCTAATATTCAAGCCCAGCGTGAGGGTGGTAAGCTTATATTTAATGTCGTTGAGCGTCCAATAGTCGCCGAAATCAAATTTGAAGGTAATAAACTCATACCTGAAGAAGGCCTTGAAGAAGGGCTTAAATATGCGGGTATCTCTGTAGGTCAGGTTCTTAAACAGTCTACTATTCAAAATGTTGCAAATGAGCTGCAACAACAGTATATCGGTCAAGGGTACTACAATAGCGATATTGAGGTAGATCAAGAGCTACTTGATGGTAATCGTGTCAGTTTAACTATTCGGTTCATAGAGGGTAAGGCGGCTAAAGTTGTCGATATTAATATCATTGGTAATGACTACTTTAGTAGTGAAGACATAAAAGACGTTTTTGCGGTTAAAGAAGCATCATGGACTCGTCTATTATCTAAGTCCGATCGCTATGCCAAAGAGAAACTTGCAGCAAGTTTAGAGAACCTAAAAGCTTTATATCAAAACGAAGGTTTTGTTAACTTTGCAGTGGATAATGCAACCTTAAATATTAATGAAGACAAAGACAAGGTATTTATTGAGATAAGTATCACCGAAGGTGATCAATATAAATTTGGTAAAGTAAACTTTTTAGGTAACCCTAGTTACGACACCGAAGTACTCGCCGAACAAATCACCTTTGCAGCGGGCGAACAGTATTCTCAAGCTAAGCTTAATGCCTCCACTGCACAGCTGACCAATCAATATGGTGATGATGGCTATTACTTTGCACAAGTACGTCCTGTACCGCGTATTAACGAAGATACCAAAACGGTTGATATAGATTACTATATAGACCCTGCGCGTCCTGTATATGTCCGCCGTATTAACTTTAGTGGTAATACCAAGACTAAAGATGAAGTACTTAGACGTGAGATGAGGCAATTAGAAGGCGCGCTTGCTTCAAATAATAAAATACAAAGCTCTCGCGTGCGTTTAATGCGAACGGGCTTTTTCAAAACAGTTAACGTAGATGTTAAACCCGTACCCAATTCGCCAGATCAAATAGATGTTAACTTTACTGTCGAAGAGCAGCCCTCTGGTAGCTCTACTGTCGCTGCAGGTTATTCTCAAAGCGGCGGGGTAACTTTTCAGCTAGACTTTAGCCAGAAAAACTTCTTAGGAACAGGAAATCGAGTTAATGCGTCATTAGCACGATCAGAAACCCGTGACTCTTATAGTCTTGGTTATACTGACCCATACTTCACTGAAAATGGTGTCTCTCAGGGTATCAGCGGATATTATCGTAAGACCAAATACGATGATCGAAATGTCAGTGAATACGTACTAGATTCTTACGGTGCGACACTTAATTATAGCTATCCAATCGATGAGACCAAACGCATTAGTGCAGGCTTTAATTATGACAATACTGAAGTTCGTGGTGGTAGATTCATGGGTCTATCAAATGTTAAAGACCTTTTAGATAATGACGGCAGTATTAAGACGTATCCAGTCTATGATGATACGGGTGCGCTTATAGATCCTGTAGGTTCAGCCACTTTCAATAATGATTATGATACTTATAATGTATTATTAGGCTGGGATTACAGTACACTAGATCGTCCTGTATTCCCCTCTAAAGGAATGAGCCACGCCGTCAACGCAACTTTAGGGTTCGGTGACCAAACTTATCAAAAGCTTGTGTATAAGGGGAATGTATATTACCCACTGCCTAAAGACTTCATCGCGCGAGGTTACGCCAAACTAGGCTATGGTAATGATTTACCTTTTTATGAGAATTTTTATGCAGGGGGCTATGGCTCAGTCAGAGGATATGAGAACTCAAGCTTAGGACCCCAGTCTCCATACTTTATACGCCGTGATTTGTATGAACAAGATGAACAGAGCTTCTTAGACGGTATTTATACCACTCGCAATGCAGAAGAGGTTGGCGGTAATGCTTTAGCAACTTTTGGCGCAGAGCTTATTTTACCAATGCCATTTAAAGGAGACTGGGCAGATCAAGTTCGTCCCGTTGTATTTGTCGAAGGCGGTCAAGTATTCGATACTACGGACAAAGAAGATGCTCGTGTCACATTCAATGAACAAACTTTAGAGTTTGAAGAAGATCCTAATGGTACGCCACTTCTTATACAAGACAATGAAGTTCGTTATAGTGCTGGTGCTGGATTGACATGGTTCACACCTATCGGACCTATTTCTATAAGCTATGCCAAACCTTTTAATAATAAAGATGGTGACCAAACCGATGAAGTTCAATTCCAAATTGGTAGTACTTTTTAAATTATAGTGCTTTTAATTTGTAGTGCTTTTAATTTGTAGTGCTTTTAGACCTATAGCACTTTCAAATTAATAGCACTTTCAAATTAATAGGACTTCCAAATTAATAGAGCTTTCAAACTAATATAGCTATCATATCAATAGTACATACTCATAATGTTTTGGATAAATGATCAATAAAGCCTATAAGGACCACTGAATAACCATGACAATACCGACGCCAAATATTAGTCTGGCTCAACTAGTTGAGTGCATCGCTTTAGAACAACCGGTTCTAAATAGTGAAGAGTTTACACCGCAGCAAATGGCGCGGACGATAAATGGTATCGGTAGCTTAGATAAAGCTAACTCAGATCAGTTAAGTTTTTTATCCAACAAAGCATATGCGGATGCATTACCAACGGCCAAAGCAGGTATTATTTTAGTGTCTGCTGATCATCGTGATAAGGTTCCAGCAGAGAGTATTGCGGTTGAGGTAACCTCTCCTTATTTGGCCTATGCAAGTGTTACTCATTTGCTCAAAGCCACGGTTAATCCTGCCTCTGCTTTGAATGAAGCATTTATTCATCCCACTGCTATAGTGGCTGAGACGGCTACTTTAGGTAGCAGTGTGCGTATTGGGGCTTACTGCATTGTCGGCGAACATTCAACCATTGGTGATGGCACACGTTTGCAGTCACATGTTCATATCGATGAGTACGTTAGCATCGGTAGAAATTGCGAAATTTACCCGCACGTATACGTCGCTTACCAGTGTGAAATAGGTAATGACGTGCGTATTCATGCAGGGGCTAGTATTGGTTCTGAAGGTTTCGGATATGCACCTAAAGCTGATACCGCTAGTGAGGGATGGGTACGTATCGTCCAACTTGGTAAAGTTATCATAGGGGATGGGGTACGTGTTGGTAGCCAAACTTGTATTGATCGAGGTGCGGTTGAGGATACGGTAATAGGCAATCATGTCATTATCGATAATTTAGTTCAGATTGGTCACAATACTGTTATCGGTAATGGTAGTGCGTTGGCAGGCAACGCAGGCTTAGCGGGTAGCTCGACACTTGGTAAACGCTGCATGATTGGCGGCGGTGCAGGCGTAGCGGGTCATCTTACTATCACCGATGATGTTGTATTGACAGGCATGACAATGGCAACTAAAACGATTGGTAAGCCAGGGGTTTATTCTTCAGGTATTGGTGCGATGCCTGCTCATGAATGGCGTCGTTCTTTAAGTCAGCTTAAACAGTTAGGCAAACGAGATGATAGCCAATAACTCATTTTGAAGGTGTGTTGTTTTCATGAATCAAGATAATAATAAAACAGTGAAAGCTTCTGATATCCAAAATCCAGAGTCAGTCCTTGAGTGGATAATGACAGAGGAAGATAACGCCGAGCTATTAAATAAAAATATTCAATTGCCCTTATATTACGACAATATCAAGCGCTATTTGCCCCATCGCTATCCTTTTATGTTGGTCGATAGAGTAACACAATGTCGATCTGGTGAATGGATAATAGGTTATAAAAACGTGTCGATTAATGAGCCCTTTTTTCAAGGCCATTTCCCTGAGGAGCCTATCATGCCTGGGGTTTTAATTGTCGAAGCGATGGCGCAGGTATCTGGAATATTGGCTTTCATTACCGATAACACAACCGCTGAAGATGGCTTTATGTTTTTGTTTGCCGGTATGAATAAAGTTCGCTTTAAACGCCCTGTCGTACCTGGAGATGTGTTGACTATAACTTCAAAGCTCATAACTCATAAACGTAATATATATAAGTTTGAGTCAAAAGCACTTGTTGATGGTAAAGTCGCCGCTACTGCTGAGTTGATTATTAGTCAACAACCGTGCTAACGACATCACTTATAACCCTCTATAGCACATAGTTTTAAACGTAAAATGCGGTAACTCTAAGCGGTTGAATAACCTCAAAATTTATGTGATTCTTGCAACTCCTTCAACTTCCAAACAGGTTCTGTAGATGACACAAATACACCCAACAGCTATTATTTCAAAATCTGCTGAAATCCATGAGTCTGCTGTAATCGGGCCTTACTGTATAGTGGGTGATAAAGTCACCATAGGCGCTGGAACAAAGTTATTACGTCATGTCGTTATTACCAAAAACACCCGAATTGGTCAAAACAATGAAATCTATCAGTTCGCCAGTATCGGAGAGGATTGTCAGGATCTAAAGTATGACGGTGAGGAGACATGGCTTGAGATAGGAGATAATAATTCAATCCGCGAGTCTTGTAGCTTTCATAGAGGCACAATACAAGATAGGGGTATTACCAAAATTGGCAGTAATAATTTATTTATGGTGAATACTCATATTGCGCATGATTGTGTGATAGGGAACGGTAATATTCTGGCCAATAACGTTGGTGTTGCAGGTCATGTGCATATAGGTAATGGCGTTATTGTCGGGGGTAATGCAGGTATTCATCAGTTTTGTCATTTGGATGATTTTTGTCTGGTCGGTGGCGGTAGCATTATTTTAAAAGATGTCGCCGCTTTAACGCTTGTATCAGGGAATCCTAGCAAAGCGCATGGCTTGAATATTGAAGGTATGCGCCGAAAAGGGTGGTCAAAACAAACGATTAATATTTTACGCGATGCTTATAAGCTTATATTTAAATTTGGAAAAACCACCACGCAAGCGATTGAAATCCTAAAGACAGAGCACTTACCGCATGAGCCTAAGGTGCAATTGCTTATCAATTCATTAGAAACAAGTAAACGAGGTATTACCCGTTAACATCTAAAGATCCTCTAAAAGAACCTTAATTTTATATTAAGGTTCTTTTTTTTATACGAATATTAAACTAATTATTTTAAAATTCATTAACACTTTTATAGAACTTAAATCAATCGATATGATTGGAAAGTTTACTATATTGAAATTTTTTCTTTAAGGATTGATTGACTATATAACTTGACTTTTATAAAGCAGTGAATGAAACTACCTAGTTATATAAGTTACATAAAATAATGCTAGAGTAACTTACTGTAACTCTCTAATGTTTAATAATTTATCAATAATTACTTTGGTATAAAGAATACAACTCGTATTTATTACTTGAATACATTTAAGGAGCCTTAAATGGCGCATCAACAAGCTAAACGAGAAAATTGGTCAGGAAGATCTGCATTTATTATCGCAGCGATCGGCTCTGCTGTCGGCTTAGGAAATATATGGCGTTTTCCTTATGTGGCTTACGATAATGGTGGTGGGGCATTCATGGTGCCATATTTAATTGCTTTATTTACAGCGGGGATACCCTTACTATTTTTAGATTATGTTGTCGGTCACAAATACCGTGCTGCAGCGCCACGTGCTTACAAGAAAATGGTTAAATCGGCACAGTTTGTTGGCTGGTGGCAAACACTCGTCTCTTTTGTTATCGCGATATATTATGCAGCCGTTATTGTTTGGGCGGGCAGTTATATGGTCTTCTCATTCGGTCAAAAATGGGGAGAAGATACCACGAACTTTTTCGTCAGTGACTTTATTCACCATACCGGTGGCTTAACTGCTGAATTTGTACCAAACATGTTCATTGGATTGGTGATTGTATGGGTATTAGCCTACCTTATTATGGCAGGTGGTATTCGTAAAGGGGTAGAGATAGCTAATAAGATTTGTATTCCATTACTGTTAGTCTTATTCAGTATCATGGTATATAAAGCGGTTAATTTACCCGGCTCAGAAATTGGTTTAAATGCATTTTTTGAACCAAATTGGGAAAGAATGAAAGACCCTAGTGTGTGGTTAGCGGCTTATGGACACGTATTTTTCTCGTTGTCTGTTGGCTTTGGTATTATGGTAACCTATGCGTCCTACCTTAAAAGAAATACAAACCTAACCGGTGCTGGCATGGTAGTTGGTTTTGCCAATTCATCATTTGAGTTATTTGCTGGTATTGGTATTTTTGCGGCTATTGGCTATATGGCACAAGCAACAGGACAAAATGTAGCTGATGTGGCAAGTGGCGGTGTTGGTTTGGCCTTCTTTGTATTTCCTAAAATCATATCTACAATGGGTTCGGCAGGTGATATGGTTGGATTCTTATTCTTTGGTTCATTAGTCGTTGCAGGTATTAGCTCTCTTGTCAGTATTCTAGAAGTTCCTATAGCAGCTTTCCAAGATAAATTCGTTTGGTCACGTAGAAAGGCTGTGAGCGTTATCGTAGGTATTGCTGCTATTATATCTATTGCTGGTTTTTCAACCGGAAGCTCATTAGTCTTGGTAGACGTCGTCGATCATTTTGCAAATAATATCGGTATTGTTGCTGGTGGCTTAATGTCTATAGTTTGGATTACTTGGTTTAATCGTCGTAAGATACCGGGATTACTGGAGCATATTAACCGCGTTTCTAGTATTAAACTAGGTGGTGCTTGGGTATTTATGTTGACTGTTATTACACCAACAGTACTGTTCATAGCGCTGGGTATGAAGCTAATTGGCTTAGTCCAAGAGCCGTATGAGGGTTATTCAACCCCTATTCTATTATTATTTGGTTGGGGTGTGATCGTATTCTTCGCTTTAGGTGCTATAGTACTTAGTAGTATTAGAGGCAAAAATGACGCAGAAGACGATAAAAATCGTACTTTAAATTAATTGCCTTTTATTTACATAAATAAAGCATAAATAAATCGCGAATAAAATTAGCGAATTAAATTTGAATACTGTTCTTTGGAGAACGTAATGACAACTTCAGCAATCATATTTATGATTTTCTCAATGGTTTTAATATGGGGCGGGTTGATTCTCGCTACCATTCATCTGATGAAGAATCCGGATATCTCTATGGATAAGCTTCCGGATGACTATTAATATTTAGGGGTTTTATAGAATTGATTCATGTAACTGTAAGGCTGATGCAAAAATTTCCCCAACCGTTATTGTAAACCTAGCTAAGGGCCAATACGCTTCGGGCATTACCGGCGGTTTACGCCTAGTTTAGAACACAGCTTGAATTAATTGGTAGCTATCAGCAGTCCTAATTAAGTAATTCTATACAGCCCCTAATAGTTTCAAAGATAATTTTGAAATCATAAAAAGCCGCCAACTGTATTCAGTTGGCGGCTTTTGAGTATAGATTAACTCAATAAATTAAAAACTTAATAATTTATAGGCTAAAAAATCTAAAATGGTTACAAGGCAACAGAGTACAAGTACTACTAGAGTAGGCTAAGCGATGTTAATATTGAAACCGTTTAGTATTTAGCTGACTGTATTTAAGTATTTGTTTCACGAATTATATTCAGCATACGACGCAATGGCTCTGCTGCGCCCCATAAGAGTTGATCACCAACGGTAAACGCTCCTAAGTACTCTGGTCCCATATTTAGCTTACGTAGACGACCTAGAGCAACGGTAAGCGTGCCAGTTACTGACACAGGGGTCAGGCGCTGCATAGTCGCGTCTTTATCATCCTCAACAAAATCCAACCATTCATTGCCGCTGTTTTTTAGCGCTGCCTCAATTTCTTCTAAAGGAATGTCTTTTTTAAGTTTGATAGTCAAGCCTTGGGCATGACAACGCATAGAGCCAACTCGCACACATAATCCATCAATAGGGATAATGTCTGCACCTTCATTATTAAGGATTTTATTGGTCTCAACCCCGCCTTTCCACTCTTCACGAGATTGTTTGTTTTCAAGCTGACTATCAATATACGGAATCAAGCTACCCGCTAGTGGCACACCGAAATATTGGGTAGGGAAGTCCTCACTACGTTGAGTGTATGCTATTTTTTTATCAATTGCCAATATCGCACTTGCAGGATCAGCAAGCTCATCAGCGACTGAATCTCTTAGAATGCCCATGCCATTGATAAGTTCACGCATATTATTAGCACCTGAACCACTTGCTGCCTGATAGGTCATGGCCGATACCCATTCAACCCAGCCACGGTTAAATAGCTCACCGATAGCCATCAACATTAAAGAAACTGTACAGTTACCACCAATAAAGTCTTTGGTGCCATTTGTAAGTGCCTCATCTATAACAGAGCGATTTACAGGGTCTAGAATTATGACGCTGTCATTTGCCATACGTAGACTACTTGCAGCATCTACCCAGTAACCATTCCAACCAGTCTCACGTAGTGGACCATTTACGGCGTCGGTGTAGCTACCGCCTTGACAAGTTATGATGACATCACAAGCACGTAAGGCATCTAAATCGTGTGCATCTTTTAAGGTCTTACTGTCTGTAGACGTGATACTACCGTCAAAAGTAGGGGCGTCACCACCAGCGTTACTGGTTGAGAAAAAAATAGGGGTTATACCCGAAAAATCATTTTCTTCTACCATGCGCTGCATAAGTACAGAACCTACCATGCCGCGCCATCCAACTAGACCTACTGTTAACTGACTCATTACTTACCCCTTTTATTGAACTGAAATAACATTATAATCGCTCAACTTCGAAATGTTGCTTTAGATAACGTCTGATTAGCCATTTATTCTTTTCAAAGGATGACTATTTCTTATAGGATGATTATAACTGTTGTAAAATATGTTTATTGTACGCGCAACCGATTACCTTGCCTTTATATTACGCAAAATGCAATAGATAGATGCAAAATATTTAAATTAAATAGCAATATTTTACTTGGTTCTCTATTACAAAATATTATCGCTTAACAAAGTTTATTTTGAGGGATAAGCAATTAAAAAGTTGACTTTCAGTTTTTGAAACTTAACAGGATTAGTATGATAAAGTATTGCATCGATTTTTCTTCAAAATTGTTTGAGAAGTGTTTGATAACTTGTACCTATCTATATCCTATATCATAAGTTGGTTTAAACTATGCTCGATATCATATATTTGATTCTTCAAATTCTTGCTGGTCTGGTGATATTTGTCAGTGCCTGGGGATTGTTGCCATTTGATCATTGGTGGGTGCGTGGAGTTGATTTTCCAAGAATTCAAATATTGGTACTTGGTTTTATTGGATTAATAGGACTATTAATTTTCGTACCGATATGGGGACTTATCGATCTGTTATTAATAACAGGCTTAGTAGGTGCAATAGTTTTCCAGCTACGCATGGTATTACCGTACACACGATTGTGGAAAAAAGAAGTCAAAGAAGCTGCCCCTCAAGAAAACCCTGTACAGCTCAAGCTCATGGTATCTAATGTACTCACCCCTAATGACAACACCGCTGCTTTAGTTAATTTAGTTCAGCAAAGACAGCCTGATGTTTTGATCACACTGGAGTCAGATAAGAAATGGCAAGATGCTTTGAGCGCGATTGAAACAGATTATCCATACACTGTCAAAGTACCACTGGATAATTTATACGGTATGCATTTATATTCTAAGCTTGAGCTTATTAATCCTCAAGTAAAGTTCTTATTAGTAGATGATATTCCCTCAATTCACACTCAGCTGCGCTTACGTAATGGGAAGGTTATATGGCTATATTGTCTACATCCCATGCCACCAAGTCCCACAGAAGCGGACAAATCTACCACGCGTGATGCCGAGCTATTAATGGTAGGACGCCATATTAAGAAACACGGTCAAACGGCGATATTGGCAGGTGATTTAAACGATGTGGCTTGGTCTAAAACTACCCGAATGTTCCAGCGTATTTCGGAGCTATTAGATCCACGCATCGGACGATTCTTTATCAACACTTTTCATGTCAATTATCCTTTTTTACGCTGGGCGCTAGATCACATCTTTCATAGCGCTTGCTTTACGTTAGTGGATATTGAACGATTACCTTCAATTGGGTCGGATCATTTTCCTGTTTTAACTACCTTACAATACGAACCTTCCTCCAAGAATGAGCAAGAACAAAACGCCCCAGTGGCTAGTGAACAAGACAAACAAAATACTGAAGATAAAATAGAAGAGGGTAAGGTTGAGGGAATAAAAGAAACATCAAAACGTAGTGACAAAGACTTAGATACGGTGCCAGCAGTATCAATCGCGATATCGCCGCAATAACTCGGCAATAACTTAACGTAAATAGTGAGTTAAGTTAATAATGAGCCTGCGAAATTCAATTATGTTTAAAAGAACAGCTTGTATTGGATAAATACTATGAATTTCAATAGCTTAGCGGTGTAAGCATTTACTTACATTAAAATGAGTTTTTTGCTGCTAGTCACTCATTAAGCTTAAGCATACAATAGGCTCATCAACACATGGATGTCAGGGATAGCAGTGTTGAATTAGCAGCATAATTTATAGATGAAGCCATCTAGCTAAGCTTAACTAAATGACTTTATTGCCCTGTAAGGTTATATATGAGTTTAGTGTTATGGAAGCTAATACGACTTAGGATGAGTCTAAATATAATAACTATAAAACGCGCCTAAAACCCAAGTCTCTGCCCTAGACTTGGGTTTTTTCTTGTCTAGATTTTAATATGTTGCCTATTAGAAAGTTGGCTATACAGTCTGTATCTTCAAAAGTTAATATTTTGATTAACTTTGCAGATTTATCCCTATTGTGACTTGAAATTATTTATACGGTTTATAGGTCAGAATTTGACAGCTTCTTATATCACCCAGTTGACAGCCAGATAACAACCACATAGCAACGATTAAGCAACTAATTTGCTCAAAACACCTATCTTAAACCTATTGATTTATCCTTCAAGCAATTCATCTGAACGATCATTTTTAACCTCCATCTTAGTCTCAAAAGAGTCAGTCGGATAAGATTTAAGCTGCTTTGACTCGTATAATGTCGTATAAACCTCAAGGGTTTCTTTAATCATTTGTTGGATGGTGAATTGATCGGTGATATAGGGTCGCATAGCATTTTCTAACTGATTGCTAATCACCTTACATAGTGCAAACGCATTATAATCTCGTACCAAACCTTGAGGGTATAAAGGCTCTAAAATCTCTGTAAATGCCGCTCTGTTCCAGCCAATAACAGGCGTACCTAAATGAACAGCTTGAATAATATTAATACCAATAGATTCAGGCTGATCAGCAAGTGCTAATACCACATTAGATGCTGCTAACCACTCACGCATATCATTGCGTTTTGTTCCAATAAAAGTAAAGAAATCATAGAGCTCTAATGCATTGATACGCTGTACAAACTCTTCATGCAGCACTGAGGATTTAGACTCTTCATCCATGATAATAACATGTATATTGGGGAACTCTTCTTTTAAGTTGCCAACCACGTCAATCAGCCATTCTTGACCGTATTCTGATCCAATAACGGTGGGAAATAGTAGCCATTTTTTATTTTCAAGTTGCGGATATTCGGCGAATGTACTACGAAGCCAATATACTGACGGATTGTGACGATAGGGGAATTTGCGGGTATCAACTCCGCGGTATATACGAGTAATCACTTTGGGAGGCATTTTAATTTCATTCAGCGCATTTAGCAAATAGTCTGTCACGCTGTCAGAAACTGTAATAACTCTATCTACATTTAAGATTGCCCGAGAGTAGCCATTAATTGGATAAAAGCCATACATGGTCGAGACAAGCTTAGGCTGTGTTCTTAATTTTGCGCCCCTTAATGCCCAACGAAGAATCCAAGCAGGGGTTCGTGAGTGTATATGAATTATGTCTGGCTGGTGTTGCTCAATTAAGCGGCGTAGCGGATAAATCTGACGCAGTGCAAGCCATGATTTTTTTTCAATCGTTAACTGATGATAGATGTTGCCGTCACGTTCTAAACGTTTAACCAAGTCATTATCTTCATTAGCAGCTGAGACGATAATAGAGGTGTATCCGCGCTTTACCAGCGCACGACCCAAATGGAATATTCCCCGTTCGGATTCATCGTGCTTTAGGGAGGAGAGCAGACGCATAACTTTCATAATAGTAACGATGCTTTTTAAATAAGTATGGATGTATTAGATATAGAACTGCGCATTTATTTAATCTATATATATAATGGCAATATAGTCAGCTAAATAAAGCTTCACTCAACTTGAATATAATAGCACTTTATAAAAGCTGTGCGTGCTTTTCTGTATAATTGTAATATTGAAAAATTATTTTCTGAGCAGTTTTTATTCTGAATAAATAATAGTCTGAACAATTTATACAGCAAATTATTAAAACAATGCAAAGATCTGTCTTCATCTAAAATCAGCGTTTTTTAGCTAAGTGTTCTGCATTAGGTAGTACCTGTTTTTCACTTAAATACTTCCAGTAGCGCTGCGGTAAATACTGTTTATGGAGTTTGGGGTTTTTACGCTCTTTGATATTAACATTCGTAAAATATCCTTGCCAAAATCTCTGATATTGCTGTTCTTGTTCACTATAAACACTACTTGGATTAGAGATGACGCCGTCATCAATATCCGTAATAGTTTGAAGGGGAGCAGGCTTAGTAGCTGTAGATAACGTCATGTCAAAAAAGATACCATAACTTCGACGTATATCATATATCGCCCAATGCTGGTCTTGATACCTCTGGCGGAAATGTTCACCTATGAGAGGTAACACATTAAAGTCAGGTTCTACGCGCGCAAAATAGACATCTTCAGTTGTATGCTCAAACCGAACAAAAGCTTCCATACGGTGCTTTTCCCGGCCAACGGATTTAACGGTTTGAGCCAGCTCTAACACATCTAAATTACCTAAATCCTGTAATACTTGACGCTGTGGATAGTCGATAGCGTACTTCACGACACTAAACAAAGTAGAGCCTATATCGATTTTTTCAGATAAAAACCCCCATAATAATTGACGCATTCCTCTTCGGCCAAATAGAGCATTTAGCTTTTTTAACACACGTGCGGATTTGGTGTCGTCAAGAGGCGCATAGACAGCAGTATCAATTAATGAGGGCGTGTAATCACTTTTATCAATAAGCTTTAGGTAGGACGCATGCTGAAGCTTATGCTCATAGATATAAAACACAGCGCTGAGCCAACCTTCAAAGCTTGGCTCATAAACGATAATAGTTGGCTCAACATGAACTGGCAGCTTTGAGTTCGCAGCTTTGTGTTTGGACGATGTCCTACTATTTGAAGACGTATCTTTGGTCGATGATGCACTACTGGACGATGAAGCACTAATGGTTGATGATTCACTACTGGTTAAAGAACCAAAGTTTGACGCTGTAGAGTTATTCATCGACACCTCTTTGTATAGTGAGTCTGTATTGCTAAATTCTGCTTAAATAAAGCCTGTATAAATAGAGTGCGATTAAAATAAAAGCTGGATTAAAATAAAGCCAGTTGTCCACTACGTTCATCGTTAAATTTGGTTTGGGTTTGCGCCAACACGTATTCTCTAAAGTTATCACGTGTAAGATGAGCTAAATGTTCATTCTTCCCTGAGGTTGCGATAAAGAACTTAGCACGATTAACCGCAGCGCCCATTTTTTTAAGGTGATCTAAGGTGATTTGATTAAATTTACGTGCTTTAACGATTTTTTTAGCTGTCTTGATACCTATACCCGGAATACGGACGATAGCTTCATAGGGCGCTTTTTGAATGTTAACCGGGAAGTGTTCGCGATGACGTATGGCCCACGCGAGTTTTGGATCGCATTCTAAATCTAAAAAAGGGTCGTCTGGCTCTACAATTTCATGCGCTCCAAAGCCATAAAATCGCATTAACCAGTCCGCTTGGTATAATCGGTTTTCACGCACCATAGGCACAGGCGTACCAATTGCAGGCAAGCGGTTATCCGACAACATGGGTACATAGCCTGAATAATAAACACGTTTAAGGTCATACTTTTTGTAAAAATGACTGGATAATTGAATAACTTGCAGATCTGTTTCGTTACTGGCACCGACAATCATTTGGCTGGTTTGCCCAGCAGGGGTAAATTTAGGGGCAGATTTGTGCTTTTTACGACTCTCCTTGATCGTAATAATTTCTTCTTTAACCGTCTCCATTGGAGCTTTGAGCTCATCATGGCTTTTTTCAGGTGCCAATAGTGCCAAGCCAGACTTGGTAGGGATTTCAATATTTGCGCTGAGTCTGTCGGCGTATAAGCCTGCTTGATACAAGAGCTCTTTACTTGCGCCAGGAATGGTCTTTAAATGGATGTACCCATTGAAGCGCTCACGCGTACGTAATAATTTGGCAACTTCAACCAGTCGCTCCATAGTGTAATCACCACTTTTAAAGATACCAGAGCTTAAAAACAATCCTTCAATATAATTACGGCGATAAAACTGCATAGTAAGTTCAACCACTTCTTCAACAGAAAAAGCAGCGCGCGGCGTATCATTACTACGTCGAGACGTACAATACGCACAATCGTAAATACAGTGATTGGTTAATAAGATTTTGAGTAAACTAACGCAGCGTCCATCTTCGGTATAGCTATGACAAATACCTGTTTTGGAGGCATCGCCAAGACCACCGCCTTGATTCTTACGTTTGCCGCCTGATGATGAGCATGACACATCGTATTTAGCAGCGTCTGCAAGTATATTTAGTTTACCTTGAAGTCTTTCATAATTGATTGTAGCCATAAGCATTTAAACCAGTTACCAATAGATGGTTATAATAGCAAAAATTAGGCTAAACGTATGTTATAAAAGGGTTTAGATAGTTTATAAACGACGGTGAGTGTCGTGAGAATAGGTATAAATTGGTAATGTAGTCTATAAAATTACATTTAAAGCATGCGTCTTTAGGGATATGACTAATAGATTTGGTTTTAAAAAATATGATGCAATTAATTAGGGGCTGTCTAGAATAATAGCTATTTAGTATTGTGTGTATAGATAGACATGAGTAAACCAAATCCAGCCATAAGGGTAATCACCGCAGTACCACCATAACTTATCAAGGGAAGAGGTACGCCAACTACCGGTAAGATTCCGCCTACCATACCAATATTAACAAAGATATATACAAAAAAAGACATGCTAATAGCGCCTGCTAACAAACGACCATAGGTATTGAGATGAACGGCAGCAATATACAATGAACGGACAAGTATACATGCATAAAGAAATATCAATACACTCACACCTGCCAGCCCAAATTCTTCTGAAAAGGCGGCAATAATAAAGTCTGTGTGTCCCTCGGGCAAAAATTCTAACTGGGATTGGGTGCCTTCTAAATATCCTTTACCCGTCAATCCCCCTGAGCCGATAGCAGTCTTTGATTGAGTGATGTTCCATCCTGCTCCTAGTGCATCGGCCTCGGGGTTAAACATGGTCATCACCCGCTGCTTTTGATAGTCGAGCATATAAAAATTCCAACCTGCCCATCCAACCGGAATCATCAAACCAATCGCTGAACCGATAATCCACCAAGGTAAGCCTGATAAAAACAAAACAAATATTCCACTGGCCGCAACCAATAGAGAGGTTCCTAAATCAGGCTGCTTTGAGATAAGTAGAGTAGGTACCAAAATAATAGCAAGGGTAGTTGCCACTGAGACTATATTTGGTGGTAACTCTCGCCTAGATAAATACCATGCACACATCATAGGTAGCCCAAGCTTCATAAACTCAGAAGGCTGTACGCTACCAAAGCCTGGAATCCTAATCCAGCGCTGTGCACCCATCCTCACTTCACCAATCAGCTCTACAACGATCAGTAAGAAAATACCTAAGATATAAAAAATAGGGGTAAAGTCACGGTATACCCCAGGCGGTATTTGAGCCATGCCAATCATGACGCCAAAGGCTATACCATAACTGACCATTTGGCGGGTAACCATAGAAACATCTTGTGTAGACGCACTATATAAAATAGCCAACCCAATAAAACAGATGGTTAATAATAGGATCATTAACCAAGGGTCTATATGCACCCGTTCCCAGATGCTTACCGTATCATCACGACCAAAGTGATGAGATTGTCTAGAAAACCGATACTGTTGTTGCTTTGACATAGGGGAAAGTTTATATTGAGTCAGCTTATATAGGATGCATAAGTCCATTCGCATTTATACGACAAGGACCGTAGGCATAAGGTGTTTTGCCTGTCATAGATAATTAAACCAACGAAGTGAATTAAAGCCAGTTTCGCACTATTGTAGTTTATACACACTGTTCTAAGTTTAAACATTAGGCGTTAAGATACGCTATTAGCAAATTATCTAAACTAGAGCAATAGTCTGGTAATATCTTGGGCGCTATATTTTAGCGTGGCTGGACAAAATTTGATAGTATCGAATAGAAGATAATTTTAAGGTTAATTTTATAATGCCATAATAAGCCATCCTATACTTAGTTGACCCTCTATAGCAAATATACATTATAGCGATTAAATTACTTTGATTCGCTATTGATGCTATTGTTCAAAGCTATTGTTCATAGTTAGAGCTAATAGTTATGGAAGGTTAAGCTTGTAATTGCTCTGATCTGTAAACTCACATTATTTATTCTTATTAAGCTCAACCCTACTAAGCCAAAACCTACTATGCTAAAACCTATTTTAAATAACACAGACAAGTCAATGCTTTCAATGTTGTCAGCGGCTTTAATACTAGTTGCTGGGTGTACCTCAGCGCCTACTAAAAATAATCATGAGGTAAATCGCACCCCAACTAATACGAAGTATCCAAATACGCAAAGCTCAAATCATAGTTCCAAAAGCAACAATACTAATGATGCGATTGATGCATTGATAACGGATAAAGAAGAGCGCTATGTTGGATATGGATTAATAATTGAAGAAAGAACCCGTCGAGGTCAGCAAAGCAATACACCATATCCCTCAGAAGGCGGGATAATATTTGATAACTTAAGTTTTGATCAATGGTTGAGTGTTTCCTCATACCGTGCCAATCAAGTGGCTCAATACCAAAGCTATTTGGCCAGTTATGTCGGAATGTACGCTGTACCACCTATGAAGCAATTACTGACAACAGCGCGAAGTTGGGAGCGCTGCGGGTATGAACCTTATCAGCTACCGCCGCGTGAGCTTTGGTCTAATATGATCAATACGCTCACATTGTATGATACGCTTAAAGCAAAAGGCGTATTGCCGCAGACGACTCAAATACGCTCCGTATATCGTTCACCATCACTTAATTCATGCGCCGGCGGGGCCCGAGCTAGTAAACACATGACAAATGGAGCTATAGATATATGGGTGCCTGAGTATGATGGGCAGCCATGGTATATTAATCCAATGCAAGATAAATTATGTCAGTTTTGGAATATGGAAGGACAATCTTTTGATTTTGGACTCGGCTTATATGCGACAGGCTCGGTACATATAGACACTCAGGGATATCGCTTGTGGGGCGCTTCTAATGCTTCGTATGATTCATATTGTCGGTATTTATAAATTACAATTTTGTAATCTTTAACGGTATAATACGCGCTGTATATTTTATCAAAGTCTTAACTTGGCTTAGTATAGTACATCATGACTGTCTTTATGCATAAATTGATAAACATCGATTAATACATGCCGATTAAAATCACCGATTGAAGCAAACCGCACTAGCAAACCGTACTAGCAAACTAAGAGGTTCGAATTGAAGCTAAATTCACTATCCTATTATGGCCGAATAACCATATGCGCAGCAGCTGTTTTACTCGCCTCATGTGATGAACACAAGAGTTTCTTTGAAAGCGTTACTACCTCCAATCAGGGTGAGTGGAAGGATATTTCCAATAGCCAAGCATCCGAATTGTCCGATTTGGTTACGACCTTGGATGTCAATCAAAGAATGGCTTCCATTGGTCGAATCAAACCTATTGAAAATACGCAGAATCTACAAACTATCAACATCGATAGGTTTCAATCTTATCAAGATGACATCGCCTGCGATCAACTTATGATAGAAAACAATACAAATGATTCGATTGAACGTATCACTCAAAACCCTGTTGATAATATCTGTGATTATTATTTATATGCTGATAAAGGTGAGAATGTTCGTATTGAATTATTCACTGATGATATTAAGGCGACACTGCTAAAACCTTCATTCCATGACTTCGAAAATGGGTCTTATAGAATCAAACATTCAGACAAACATGTGATACGCTTTGAATTTGATACTAATAAGTACCGTTCTCAGCCTATGGACGATGATATGATCATCACTATTGAAGACACGTTAATTTAAATGTGTTCATAATAAATTGTAACCATCAGCATAACGTCGTTATCTTAATTTTGTTGTTATATAAATAAAAATCAAGACGCCTAATTAAATTGGCGTCTTTTTTATGCAATCAAAAATTTTGAGTAAATCATCTACAATACTCTAATCAATTACTCTTCTTTTAAGTCGTGCAATGGTGAACTTTTAGCTATCTCAGGGTTGCCAACAGTCACAATGATAAATTTCTCTGGCGTTAAAGTTTCTTTAAGCACTTGGTTCACCTCATTAATATTGGCACTTTCAATACGGTCTATATAATTGGTTACATAGGTATCAGGTAAGTTATTAAAGTTAAGTAGCCCTAGCATTTGATTGATGCCTTTATTGCTTGAAAAGCTCATAGGATAACTATTTATTAAGCTCTCCTTGGTAATAGTAAATTCTTCTGGGCTGACACCATTTTCAAGCGTGTTATTAATCGTTTGTAAGGTTGCATAAATAGCATCATCAGCTTTTTCATTACGCGTTGAAAAACGAATAGCATAGGGGCCATTGGTTTGCATGGCAGTCATACCACCACTGATGCCATACGTATAACCGAGCTCTTTGCGTACCTTACCCATAAGTCTGGAATTAAACCCACCACCTGCTAGTATTTCATTGCCGATACTAAAATTGGTGTTGCGTTTTATATCCGCTTCACTATTTTTTAATTTATAGCCTAATTGGCCAATTAAAACTGAGGTTTGATCGCTATCATAGTCCACATGTATCCATTTACTGTCAGCGATGGGCGTAGGGGTTGGGAGCTTGTCAGCGGATTCTCCTATTGGTAAATCTTTAGTGATTGTCTCGGCGATGGCTTTAGCTTGAGCGGTTGTTAAATCCCCTGTTAGACTCAATGTGGCGTTATTAGCAACTATATATTTTTGATGGAACTTTTGTAGATCATTAATACTTAGCGTTGGTATGGAGTCAACCGTGCCATATGAGGAATGCGCATAGGGATGGGAGCCATACAAAGCATTACTAAAAGTGTTACTGGCAACAAAAGATGGATTTTGCTGCATTTGTTTTAAAGCCAGAACTTGCTGGGCTTTTGTGCGCTCTAGTACCGAGTCATCAAATCTTGGTTCATTCAATACTCGGCTTAGTAAATTTATTGCAGGTTCTAGATGGCTGTCATCCGATAAGCTACGTAAGCTTATAACAAATTGATCTTTATATGCTGAGCTTTGAAGCTCAATGCCCAACTGTTCTATTAATTCAGCAAACTCTGTTTCATTCAACTGTGATGTGCCTTTTAATAATAGATTGGCAGTCATGTTTGCAAGTCCATAACTGCCCTCACGTATACTTTCATCGCGAGCACTGCCTGCATTAAATCGTAAATCAACATCAACAATAGGCAGTTGATTGGTTTTGAAGAAAATCACAGGTACGCCATTTTGAGTCGTAAAATGCTGAAACTCAGGTATTTCCATGACGAGCTTTTCGGTGTTTTTTAAGCTCTCAAGGGTATTTAAGGCAGCTATGGGTTCAGCGATGTCTACATTAGTATTACTATGTTCGCCTGTGATTATAGGGCCTGCATCTGCATAGGCTTGACCTATACTTAATAGGGAGCTTAAAACAATGATGGTGTACGTTAATAACGATCTTGAGCGTCGTAAATCAAAATGGTGGGCTGAGGTAAGTTTTTTCATTCTAATTTTAATCCAAGGTTGTTATAAGTAAAAAGAGTTCAAATAATGAATTAGTTGTAAGAACCTATATTCACAAACTACAATTGACTATTTATGCCTATAATGCGCCAATACTTCGTTAAAATTTGGATTAAATAGAATGACTATTCAACTAAACTTTGTCTTGTAGTGACGCATTCTATGCTAAAAATATCCTAAAGTTAGCTTAAGAATACAGGTTCTAAATTTAACGGTTTTCTGAAGGCTCTACATGCATCACAGTTAAGTTTTCAGCAACTAAGTATTTTTTTGCAGTCGCATTAATGTGGTCACTATCGACTGCTTTCAATTTGTCTTCTAATATGTTTATTATGCGGTCATCTAAGCCACGAGACTGCATGCTACCTATGGTGGATGCCTGTCCAGAAACGCTATCTTGACTAAAGATTAAACCTTTCACCACATTGTTACGGGCACGCTCAAGCTCAGTATCGCTAATGGTTTCGGTTTTAAGATTAGAGACTTCTTTCAAGATAATGTCTTGAGCTTGTTGCAGGCTGATGCCTTGACGCGGCGTCGCTTGAATCAAGAACAAGCTGTCGCCTCGTTCGAATAGGTCGTAATGTGACCCTATTGACGCCAATGCACCTTGGCTACGGACTAAGTTTTTCTCGAAGCGCGCCGCATAACCGCCATCCATAATATATTGCAGCATGAGTAAATCATAAGCGTCTTCTTCGGGGACATCAGTTGCAAGCGCAATGGGTAGCGTAGGGACGTTAAATCCCATTATTAAGGTAGGAATATTGACAGACTCTACGATGGTTTGTTGTTGATAGCCTCGCCAACCTGGCTGTCTAAGTAAAGATCGGTTAGGTATTGGTTTGGATTTAAGATGACCAAAGTATTTTTGAACTTTCTTAATGGCATCTGATGGTGTGACGTCACCGACTATCACTAATGTGGCATTGTTGGGTGCGTACCATGTTTCATACCATTCTTTTAAATCACTAATTTCAGTATTGGCTATATCTTGCATAGGACCAATGACCGACTCGCCCTTAGGACTGTCTGGCAAGGCTAATTTGCGAAACTTCTCAAAGGCTCTGGCTAAGGGGTTATCATCAGTGCGTTGACGCCTCTCTTCCATAACCACATTGCGCTCTTGAGCAAACTCTTGAACAAACTCATCCCTATCAAAGCGTAAATTGGTCATGCGATCCGCTTCGAGCTCCAAGGCCAACTCAAGGCGATTAACGGGGAACATTTCGTAATATCCGGTGTAGTCATAGCTGGTAAAAGCATTGTGATTGCCACCGAACTTAGCTATTAGTCGGTCAAAATCAGCACCAGAGACCTTTTCAGTGCCTTTAAACATCATGTGTTCTAATAAGTGTGAGATACCGCCTTTATTTTCCGGTTCATCAGTAGCGCCCACACCGTACCAAATCTGGGTCATGGCCACTGGCGCTCTATGGTCTTCTTTAATAATGACTTTTAAACCATTATCTAAAAGATATTCATGGCGATTCGCGTCTGCTGGATATTGAGTTTCATTGGAGCTTACTAAGTTATGTACATTAGAAGTGTGAGATGAGGAAGGGAAGCTGTTACAAGCACTTAAGACTGTAATAGTTAAGCTTGCAGCTATTAAGTTCTTAACAGTCGTTATAGGGGCTTTGTTTAATATTGAAGTCTTAATTTTTTTTGTATTCATACCTTCCTCAGTGAAAAAATTATTTTAATATACAAGTAATAGGGTGGTACGCGATCAGTCAGCGGCTTTAAAATCTCGCATTTAATATCATAAATATAAATTGTTTGTAAACTGCAATTGTAATTTTAACAATTATTGAAGTTCAAACTACAGTACATAATGTTAATTCTATTCATGGTGCTTATTATTTCAAGGTATACAGAATAAAGGCAACTTAAAATACAAATAGATAACTTTAATTAGGGCATACCGATAGATTCTTTAGAACGGAGTGAAAATTTTGGGTAAAAAATTCGCTAATTCGCTTACCAATTGGATTTATAACTAACTTATTCTAACAAGTTAAACCTTATTGATAGCGTGGTTTCAATAAAGTGTTAAAACTATTGAAAGATAAAAAATTGACTCCAGATAAACGGCTTATTTTGTTATAATCATCTGTTACTTCAAATTAAATGGCTTTTACATAATTAAGATATATATCAGTCATTATATTAGCACTTAAAATTTAGTACTCTTAAATAATTAATTCTCAATTAGTAATTTCAATCAATACTTTTTCTACCCAGTAATTGCTATAAACAGCAGACGAGGCGTCTTTATGTCATCTACTACTACATCAAATACCGCTGGTATTACTTATCCCAAATCGTATGATGTTGTCGTCATCGGTGGCGGACATGCCGGAACCGAAGCCGCCTTAGCCGCTGCACGTATGGGTGCCCAGACGTTACTATTAACCCATAATATTGAGACTTTGGGTCAGATGAGTTGTAACCCTGCTATAGGGGGCATCGGCAAGTCGCATTTAGTTCGCGAAATTGATGCGCTTGGCGGGGCAATGGCACTGGCGACTGATAAAGCGGGTATCCAGTTTCGAGTGTTAAATAGTCGTAAAGGGGCTGCGGTACGTGCTACCCGTGCTCAAGCAGACCGTATTTTATATAAAGCTGCCATTCGCCATACTTTAGAAAACCAGTCTAATTTGGATTTATTCCAACAAGGGGCTGATGATATCTTGGTAAAAAATGGGAAAGCATATGCTGTGGTAACTTCTACCGGTATTGTTTTTAATACCAAGACCGTAGTATTGACCTCAGGCACCTTCTTAGGCGGTGTTATTCATATCGGTATGGATAATGCGAAAGGAGGTCGTGCAGGGGATCAGCCTTCAATCAAACTTGCTGAACGCTTGCGTGAACTAAAACTGCCTGTAGGACGATTAAAGACGGGGACACCGGCGCGTATTGATGCGCGTTCCGTTGATTTTAGTGTGATGAAAGTTCAGCCTGGTGACACACCCATGCCTGTCATGAGCTTTTTGGGTAATGTCGATATGCATCCTGATCAGGTGAATTGCTATATCACGCATACCAATGCCAAAACTCACGATATTATTCGTAAGCATTTAGACCGATCTCCCTTGTTCTCAGGAACCATTGAAGGGGTGGGGCCTCGTTATTGTCCGTCCATTGAAGATAAAATTCATCGCTTCGCTGATAAAGACAGCCATCAAATATTTGTTGAGCCTGAAGGGTTAACCACCAATGAGTTGTATCCTAATGGTATTTCGACTAGCCTGCCATTCGATGTACAGATTGAGTTTATCCGTACCATGGCTGGGTTTGAAAATGCACATGTTACCCGTCCAGGTTACGCTATCGAATATGATTATTTTAACCCGCAAAGCTTGAAGCCTACCTTAGAAACTAAGTCTATTGATAGCTTATATTTTGCAGGTCAGATCAATGGCACTACCGGTTATGAAGAAGCTGGGGTCCAAGGACTGCTGGCAGGTGTAAATGCCGCCTTAGCGACTCAAGAGAATCCCGTGATGGACAGCTGGACGCCACGTCGTGATCAAGCCTATTTAGGCGTATTGGTAGATGATTTAATCACTCATGGTACCAAAGAGCCTTATCGAATGTTTACTAGTCGTGCAGAATATAGACTCCTGTTACGCGAAGACAATGCCGATCAACGTCTAACCGAAATTGGACGTAAATTAGGTCTGGTAGGTGATACTCGCTGGGCGGCTTATGAACAAAAAATGGAGTCTATCGCTACTGAATCAGCACGACTTAAAGATATGTGGGCGACACCAAATAATGAGCTTGGTAAAAAGTTTGCTGAACAAACCGGAGAGCGGCTGTCTAAAGAAGCCACTGCTTATGACTTAATGAAACGTCCTAAAGTCGGCTTTGATGATATTGCAGCAGTTACTGGCGCAGATGTCGCCCCCGATGTGGGTGAGCAAATTGAAATCTCGGTAAAATATGCAGGCTATATTGATCGCCAGCAAGAAGACATTGATCAGATGAAACGTTTGGAAAATACTGAATTACCTGATGATTTTAATTTTGATAATGTTTCCGGCTTATCTAATGAAATTGTGCAGAAGCTGCAAGAGGTGCGCCCAGCAACATTGGGTCAGGCTAGCCGAATAAGCGGTGTGACACCTGCTGCTATACAGCTTTTGGGCATGACTTTAAAGAAACAACGTAAAGGGAGGTCAGCCATAAACACTTAATCTAATAGGGTTAAAACTGACGATAATATAGCTGATAAGTTTTAGAATATTTAAAAGGAGTACTATTATGCCATACGATAAGCTGTCTGATCTGCCTGATGAAGTTAAAGACAACTTGCCTAAACATGGGCAAGAGATTTTCCAAGCGGCGTTTAATAGTGCATCAGAACAATATGATGACGAATCTCGTTGGTTTGCTACAGCTTGGTCTGCGGTTAAAGAAGTTTATGAAAAAAACGACAAAGGTAACTGGGTTAAAAAGCCAGATCATAAATAGTAAAACAATCTGTTAAGAATGGTTTGATTATATTATGCTTGACGCCATTGTTTTTGCTCTAAGTATAGTTTTACCCAACCTTGCTTTGATGGGGTTGGGTTTTTTCATGCGCCGTAAAGGGCAACTAACCAAACCTTTTATAGATGAAGCCTCGAAACTGGTTTTTAATTATGGTCTGCCAGCGCTATTGTTCTTTAGCATAGTGCATAGTGAGGTTGAGCTGGCACAACAAATAAATCTATTATCAGCGGGATTGGTGGCTACCTTAACTTTATTTGTAGGTGCTGAGGTTTATGCCAAACGATTTATTGAACGTGCTGAGGACAAAGGCGTTTTTGTTCAAGGGGTATTCCGCAGTAATATGGCGATTATCGGCTTAGCTACTGTGGCTAATGCTTATGGTAAGGATGGGGTTAGTATTGGTGCCGTCTATATGGGTATCATGACTTTGGTGTTTAACATATTAGCTGTGATTACTCTTAGCCGAACTAGTATTGATAGTGGTGATAATAAAATAAACGCTCGCCGTGAAAACTATGTGATTATGCTAAGTAAACGGATGCTGACTAATCCGTTGATTATTTCTTTAATCACGGCTTTTACTTACAAAGCGTTGTCATCTTTACTGGCTTTTCCTGCTATACCTGACATGATTACCAAAACTGGAGAGCTTCTAGCTGCGATATCTTTACCGTTGGCACTCATATGTGCTGGTGCCACTATTGATGTTAAATCCATGCTTAACTTTTCAGGATTATCCATGCAGGCCAGTATCGGGCGTATTGTTATAGCGCCTTTATTAGCGATAGCTGTGGGTTTCGGCTTTGGATTAACAGGAGTACATATGGGGGTACTGTTTTTGATGGTAGCCTCTCCGACAGCCGCCGCCAGTTACGTCATGGCTAAAGCAATGGGCGGTAATGAAGTGCTTGCGGCAAACATTTTAGCGTTCACCACCGTAGTATCCTTGTTTGGTATGGCGATAGGTGCTGCGGTATTGAGAACTTTAGGATGGATGTAAAATTAAAATCGAAAGTCGAATCTGTGATTTTTTATATATAAATGGTAATTAGATACAGTGGTCGCTTAAGTGATGACTTAGTAACTATTTATAAAAATAGTTGCTATATAAATAGTATTCAAATTTTAATGGTGTTATTAACATGATGTTCAGAACGAAAAGCCCACAAATATGTTTGGCTATTATCAGTATTTTATTAGCATGTTCAGCCCAAGCTATGCCTACCCATGAAGTGATCTTTGAAACCGGTAGTGATTGTGTTAAGTATGAAGGCGACTTAACCCAAGGTAGCTTGTTTCAACTAGAGCTTGAAGACAATCAACAATTGATAGTAACTACAGATGGTCATGTACAGTCGATAATAAACAGTAGCGGGCAGGCATTAAAGGATAAAGGTGGGATAAACTATAGTTATGACTCTACAAGCAACGGTACCCATACTTTAAAAATGGTGGGTAGGAGTAATAGCGAAGTTGAGTTTTGCGTTCTGTAATTTATTAGCTCGTCCAATAGCAATTCAATAGCTATTAATTTAAATTACCATTAAAAAAGCCGATACATGATTATCGGTTTAATTTAATTATTTGTTTATAGTTTATTCATAAGTTCTGAAGGCTTAGGGTTTTAGGTCAAAAACACCTAGCTCAGGTATTAACTCTAACAAGTTTAAGCGGGCTTGCTGATCATAGATATTTGCTGTCACCATTAATTCATCAGGTTGATATTGCTCAATAAAACTCTCAACTTGAGGTCGAACAGTGCTGACACTACCAATGAAAGAGACCGATAAAGCGTCATCGACCGTCGCCTTTTCAGGGGCACTCCATATATTGTCCATAGACTCTACGGGTGCAGGGACTTGACCTCGACCACCACGGCGCAGACGCACAAAGCTTTGCTGAGCAGAGGTAAAGTGATACTCAGCAGTTTTATCATCTTCGGCCAATAGCATATTGGCCGCAAGCATCACATAAGGTTTGTCTAAATATTGAGAAGGCTCAAAGCTGTCGCGATAAGTCGAAATGGCTTGAGTCATCATCCGTGGTGCAAAATGAGAAGCAAATGAATAGGGCAAACCAAGTTTTGCAGCCAAGGTTGCGCCAAATAATGAGGAACCTAAAATCCAAATTGGCACATTACTGTTTGCACCTGGGAACGCTTGTACTGGACTATTATCAGAGTCTTTACCTAAGAAAAATAGCAACTCTTGAACATCTTGCGGGAAGCGTTCAGCATCTTGCATTTGGCGGCGCAGTGCTCTAAAGGTAGCACCATCTGTTCCAGGTGCTCGCCCTAAACCTAAGTCAATTCGATTACCGTATAAAGCTTGCAGTGTACCAAATTGTTCGGCGACAACTAACGGAGCATGATTAGGTAACATTACGCCGCCAGAGCCAATACGAATTTTATTGGTTTTAGCACCTATGTGTGATAATAGTACGGAGGTAGCAGCGCTGGCAATACCTGGCATATTATGGTGTTCTGCCATCCAAAAACGGTTCATGCCTTTAGCTTCTGCTTTTTGAGCCATATCAACGGTATAACTGACCCCTTGTCCGGTAGTTTCACCTTCAGGAACTGGGGCTAAATCTAAAAAAGAAATAGGAATTGTAGTCATAGTTATTCACTCATCGTTATCATATGTATTTAAGTTATACCTAATGATATGACTGTTGAGCCCCTGATTTTCAAGTAAATTATGACGCTATTCATAAATCATAACAATGAGTATGAACCAATAAAAATATTGATGAATTTATTAAAAAACTCTTAATAGATTCAAGAGTTTAAATAAATTTGATTAGAGTTAAGTAGGTAACTAATCTTTAATTAATAAGTCTAAAACTTTAATTTTATTTAAATTAAATGTTATTTACTGTCAAACTGCTGTTGGCACAATTTTATAAAGGCTTTACCAAAATGTCTTATTTCGGCATCGTCTCTTACTGCTATCCAACTGGTAAAGCGACCAAAATGATCAACAGGAATAGCGGTAAGATTCTGATAATGACCTGGTTCAAAGGCCATCTCTGCAATAATACCTACTCCCAGACCTGCGCCCACATACGTACTAATTACGTCTGCATCTAAAGCTGCTAAAACGATTTCAGGATCTAGTCCAGCCTCATGAAAAGTTTGATCTATCACACCGCGACCGGTGAAACCGCCGTGATAGGTCACTATAGGGTAGCTGGCAAGTGTAGGTAAGTCTATGTCTTCATCATTGGCTAATTCATGGTCTTTTGGCACAATCACACGGTGCGACCAATCATAATAACGATAACAGCGTAGATAAGAATTTTGTAATAAAGACTCCGTTGCAATACCAATATCAGCTTGGCCTCGGATAACCATATTGGCTATGGTTTCTGGATCAGCTTGCTGTAGTACCAATTGTACTTTGGGGTATTGCTCTTTAAATTTTTTAATAATCTCAGGCAAAACATAGCGTGCTTGGGTGTGAGTGGTGGCTAGAGTCAAAGTGCCCGTTTGTGGATTATTATAATCCAAACTGATATTTTCAATGGTTCGAATCTCAGTAAATATAGACTCAATATGTGGCAATAAAGCTTCACCTACAGGGGTTAGCCCAGTTAATCGTTTACCTTGACGCACAAATACCTCAGCTTTAAGCTGATTTTCTAAAGCAGAGATGTGTTTCGATAAACTTGATTGGCTTGTGTGCAGTACCTGAGCTGCTTGGCTTAAATTGTAGCCATTAATAACGGTATGCCATACCGTTTCTAATTGCTTCAGCTGAATTTGTAAATGTCTTTGGTTAACGACGACATCAATTGCCATAAAAATATCCTAAGTTGAAAGGCTTTGCTTTTAGTATGGTTTTTGGTAAAACGTAAATAGCCTCACATTATACCCCTATTTAGTCAGTAATCTCTATTTACTACATTTAAAGGCGTAAAGTGAATAAAGCAGTCGTTTGCTAAAGTGTTTGTTAATTAAAGTACTTTTTATTCAAAATGACGAATATTTAAAGTGCTTGTTATTCAAAGTACAGGTTAAATAGAGAGCTTGTAAAGATACGGCTAGTCAAGCTTAAAAATCTAAAGTAACATAACGGCTTTATAGTTTTATAATGATAGGTTCAATATGTCTGTATCCACCTCATCTAAATCTGCCAATTCTTCAGAGCATATGGCCTCACCCAAAAAATCTTGGATTGATTCCTTAAAAGCGTTTAAAGACTTGCGTGTGCTTATTATGTTCTTTTTAGGGTTTGCAGCCGGTCTACCCATTATGCTGATTTTTTCTAGTTTAGGGCTGTGGCTAAATGAAGCAGGGATAGAGCTTAGCATTATCACAATGTTTAGTTGGGCAGGTTTGGGCTATGCGTTTAAGTTTATTTGGGCTCCTTTAATTGATGCTATCCCTGTTCCTATATTGACAAATTGGTTGGGTCGTAGGCGGGCGTGGATGGTGGTGGCGCAACTGCTAATAATTTTGGCCATTTATTTGATGGCAAGTGTCAATCCTGTTGAGCTTAATGTACTACATTTAATGGCGGCAGCCTCAGTGCTATTAGGGTTTTCAGCGGCAACTCAAGACATTGTTATTGATGCCTATCGTATCGAATTAGCACCGCCAGAGATGCAGCCCGTACTTTCGTCCATTTATGTGACTGGCTACCGTATTGGAATGATTGTCGCTGGGGCAGGCTCGTTATATTTAGCGGTATATTTTGGTTCCACCGAAGCACAATATAGTTATGGAGCATGGAGAAATACCTATTATGTAATGGCAGTTATAATGACATTGCCATTACTGACCACTTTTGCAGGTTACGAACCAACCGCTGAGATTTTACAAATCAATAAGCAGCAGCGTAATTTAAAATTGTTTTTATTGTATTCAGCTATTTTATTGATTCCAGGCGTGTTATTTGGATTACCATATTTGGTAGAAACTTTATATAACCGCATAACCGACAGTAGTGCGACTTTAGTTCCCTTAGCTATTTACCCTATTTTAAAGAATTATTTTGCCGTTACGATTGGCATTGCCCCTTTATTGTTACTGTATTTCTTTATTAATCAGCCAAAAATTATTAATAAAGCCCCAACCGTCACCGAATCTAAGAATGATTACTTAAGACTGGTTTTGGTTTTTATACTGTCTGTAATCGTGTTTATTTTAGGTTATAACTTAATTGGTCAAATGCTGCCTGAATTTGAAGATGCATTTGCAGCATTTATGATGGCCACGACACGGTTACTGGGAGGTCTGGCGTTTGCGTTAGTGACGGGTTTTGTATTGGTAAAAGTTGGTTTGGTGAAAAAACAAGTGGCGATGGCGACTTGGATTAATCCTATTATCGACTTCTTTCGTAGATATGGCAAAAAAGCCTTGTTGCTGCTTGCCTTAATAGGCCTATACCGTATTTCTGATATCGTGGCTGGGGTTATCTCAAACGTGTTTTATCAAGAGATGGGTTTTACCAAAACTCAGATTGCTGATGCCGTAAAATTAGTTGGCGTCATCATGGCCATAGTCGGCGGCTTCTTAGGCGGTATGTTGGCTCAAAGAATGCGTATCATGCAAGTCATGATGTTAGGGGCTATTTTAGCATCATCAACTAATTTGCTGTTTATACTGCTAACTTACCATCAAGGCAGCGTAGAGTATATGTACTTTGCGGTGATAATTGATAACCTCGCCTCAGGTTTTGCCAGTATGGTATTTATTGCTTTCTTGTCAGCGCTGACTTCGATTAAATTTACTGCAGTACAATATGCTATTTTCTCATCCATCATGATTTTAATTCCAAAGGTCATAGGCGGTTACTCTGGAGCGATTGTAGAAAATACCAGCTGGCCTTTCTTCTTTTTGTTCACCTTCTTAATTGGTATACCCATTTTGCTACTGATTTATTTGGTTGATAAATACATTGTTATTGGAGGCAATGATGATATTTATGGAGATGAGGTTTTGGAGAGTATTGTTGAAAACGAGGAAAATAGTGACACAAGTAATAACAAGGCCAAATTTTAATTGTGAATAACAATAAAGCTAACTCTAATTTTGCGCATTCATTGGCTAAAGTTAATACAGTTAATGACATAAAACGTAAAGATTACTTTGGATTGCCTAACCATTGGGTAACTGACTGGCTATTACATGTTCTACAGAAACCAGCATCCTTCTTAATCACAGATAGGGATTACGTCCTAACCGACGACGAGCAGGCACAGTTTGAAGTAGGCATTGCTAAGATGCAGGCTGGCACGCCATTGGCTTATTTAACGGGTAAGCAAGCGTTTTGGTCACTAGAGTTTGAAGTAAATGAGCATACGCTTATTCCTAGACCTGACACAGAAGTGTTAGTTGAGCAGGTATTAAATTGGGTTGAGGTTAATAATAAAGATTTTGCAACAGGTGGTTCTAAAACTCCAAAACAGTTGTTAGATTTAGGCACAGGCTCAGGTTGTATTGCCATTAGTTTGGCACATGAGCTGGATAATCTATACCCGAAACAGTGGCAAGTCACAGCTATTGATTACTCAGAACAAGCACTGGCAGTTGCTAAACGTAACGCTCTGCGTAACCACGTTAATAATATCACGTTTGTACAAAGTGACTGGTTTTCAAACATTGAACCCAACCGTAAATTCGATGTTATTGTTTCTAATCCGCCCTATATCGTAGAAAATGATAAACACCTAAACCACCTTATAGCTGAACCTCTAAACGCTTTAGTTGCATCCGAAAATGGGCTTACTGATATTAAACAGATAGTATGCCAAGGCAAGGATTATTCGGTAAATGATGGGTTGTTGGCTATTGAGCATGGGTATGATCAAGGTAATAAGGTACGTGAAATTTTTAATAAAAATGGATTTAATCTCGTAAACACCATCCAAGATTATGGCGGTAACGATAGAGTAACATTAGCTATATATAATAAATAAATCAATAGCTTATAGAAGGAGAACTCATTATTAAACGCTCATTACTAAGTGGCCTTTTATTTTCAAGCGTAGTACTAACTGGTTGTATGTCAACGCATTCCCTACCGAAAAAGCCTATCATGAAAGATGAAAAATATGATTACTTTAAGAATAGTTCTATAAATAAAAAAAATCCTTATTCTATAAAAGACAATGATCAAGTCATAGATACATTGAGAGAGCATAGAGGTAAACCCGTTTCATCGTACCCAATCTGGGAGCCGAGTGGTGCTCCTAACTCTAGTCAATTTAAAAAACATAATAAGTGAAGGCAATAATTGCTTTTGATTAGAAAGTAATCTAATAAAAAAAACCCCGTCATCACTGTAACGGGGGTTGTTTTTTTTATAAAGTTACATAATCCTAAATAAAAAAACTGTCTAAATGGCTTTTATGATTACCCAAAAGGCTGATCTTTTCGATTAAAGAGGAGTAACGGTGTGATATTTTATGATAAGTCCACATTGTTGACACTCGATACTGAAGACACCTAATATTGCTCAATCAAGAAGATAGTAGCGAAAAGTAGCCGTAGCTACTACGCTAATGAGTTAAAGCTATAATTTATGTCTTATCTCAAAACTATGATGGATTGGTTTTTTTGGATTAAAATCAAACCCAATTGTTTGAGAGGTAATCTCAATGACATCATAGCGCTCAAATAATTCTTCATCCATTTCAAATTTGCTAAAGTTATTTGAGAAGTAAATCACGCCTCCATTGGCTAAGCGATTCATAGCACGGTTGATAAGCGCCGTATGGTCACGTTGCACATCAAAGGTACCCTGAAACTTCTTCGAGTTTGAGAAGGTCGGTGGATCAATGAATATCACATCAAACTGGTCGGTATTGTCCTTAATCCAATCAAATATATCCGAGGCAATAAATTGATATTTTGAAGTATTAACGTCCAGACCATTTAAGGCGAAGTTCTGCTTACCCCAGTCAAGATAGTTTTGAGATAAATCGATACTCGTAACCGATTTAGCACCAGCTAAAGCGGCATGCACACTGGCAGTACAGGTATAGGCAAATAGGTTTAGTACATCGGAGCCACGACTGGCTGAGCGAATCATACTGCGCATATTTCGGTGGTCAATAAACAGACCAGTATCCAAATAGTCGGTAAAGTTGACGTAAAAATAAGCGCCATCCTCGAACACCACATGCATTTTACGTTTCTTTTTTGCTTCTTCACGCGCCGCTTGTCGTTTTGCTTCTTCACGAGCTTGCTGAAATTTATTGCCTTTATAGCGGTTACGATTGTCTTTCTTCGGCTCAAGGGTATCGTTTTTCGCTTTCTTATTATTATAAGGGCTTCCCTCAGGGTTACCATACTGGGTATTACCCACTTGACGGGCACGAGTCTTGATAAACACTTGCTCACGGTTAATACCAAACACTTCACGGATACCCATTAACGCTAGGTTAAAGCGTTTACGGGCTGTCTCTGGCGGAATGGTCTTGGGTGGCGCCCATTCTTGGACGTGCACATAGTCACCATAGACATCAATAGCAACTTTATAATCAGGCAAATCGGCATCATATACCCTTAGGTTAGTCACGTCTTCTTTAGCCGCCAGTTTTTTGAGATGATTAACATTTTTTTGGAGGCGATTAACAAAATCTTGAGCTTCATCTACTTTAATTTCAGTTTTTTCAAAGCGAGTGATAAGGTTGTAGCCCTCTGACGGGATGAGCTGACCATAACGGAAATAAACGGTTATGGCGCCGTTGTGACAGCGTAAAGTTTGTGGTTCCTCAATAGGCAACACATCAGCTTGCTCGACATGGGCGGCCAACAAACCGAGCAGGGGCTGATATTTTTGCTTGTTGAAGATATCCTGTAAGGTTAAGCCTAGGCCTTGATATAAGGGCTTAATAAAGTCTACATCGCCCAGACGCTCGCCGTATGGGGGGTTGGTAATAATTAACGGACGTTTCAATTTACGCTCTTGTAGCGGTTTAGCGAGTGCAATTTTAAGTTGCGACAGCGGTCGTGTTTCAAGAGTAATGTGTTCAATTATATCTTGAAGCCCAGCTGCGATTAAGTTTTTATGGGTGGCTTTAATTGCGCCTGCATCGGCATCAAAACCTAGGATGGTAGGCAGTTTCCCACTTGCTGCTTTTTCTAAGCCATTATGAAAACGCTGCTGGGCATCAATAACGCACTGCTCCCATAGCCCAGAATCATGCTCATGCCAATGATAAAAGCCAAACTGTGACTCAGATTTATCAATACCTACCGCATAATCACAATACATAAGTAGCGCTTCAATAATGAAGGTGCCTGAGCCGCACATGGGGTCAATCAGTGCACTATAACTGTTTTTAGTTTTGTGCCAACCTACGGTGTACAACAGACCAGCGGCCAAATTTTCTTTTAACGGGGCATCGGTCATGGCAACACGATAACCACGGCGATGCAGACTGGTCCCTGATAGGTCCAAAAAGATTTCCGCTTGCTTGTCATTGACGGTGGCATAAATAGGGAAGTCAGGCTGGTTACTATCGACATCGGGACGGGCATCAAGTTTTTCACTAAAGGTATCTGCGATAGCGTCTTTGATACGCAGCATGGCAAATTGCTGGCTAACTTGGACGCGCTTGTCAACACTCATGCGGATGGCGAAGGTATTGTCTAGACCAAACCACTGAGTCCAATCTACCGTTTTTGCCAAGCCATTTAATTGTTCTACAACGTCATATTCAGCATTAATATTGCGTTTTTTTATGGGCAGCAAGACACGCGATGCCACACGTGACCACAAGCATATTTTGTATATTTGCTCCAAGCTTGCGCTTACCGCAATTCGGCCGGTACTTTTAAACTCACTGGTAATATCAAAGCTGTCTAACTCTGTTTGCAAAGGAGCTTCTAAGCCATCTGCACAGGTAATAATTATGTCGTAGCAGGTATGGTTTGATACAGAAGGATTTTCGAGGGTAGGGGTGGGCATATTTGGCCTTTACGTTATAAGTAGCTCTATAAATTTGTTTAACATTAAAATCGAAATTGAATACCAATACTATTAGATACAACTATTAAAAAAACCGCCTATATATTAGTGCAAGCTTTAATAGTATAGTCATTAAAAAATAGACGTAAAAAATGATTTTTAAAGTTTAATAAATGAGCGATAGCGATTTAGAAGTAGAATAGTCTTTAAGAGGATAATAGGTGTGATTTTATCATATTTAGTAGTGTCTCTACACGTCTTAAGAGTCTTTGTCTTGACTTAAATGTGTGGTGACCTCGAATGGTTTGGTTTCGATGGGATAGGAAACATCCTTAGGCATGAGTATACGCATATGAGGGTATGGAATACTTATATTTGCTTGTTGCAAACTGGTTTTGATACATTCATGCAAAGATTCTTTTAATTTAGGAATCCGTGCTACTGTCGCAGGCGTCACCCAAAAACGAACAATAAATACAGTGCCAAAATCACTAATATGGTCAACAGTCGCTGAAGGTTCTGGTCGTTTTAGTATGTCTTCATTATCTTCCATAACGTTTAATATAACGTCACGCGCTTTTTGAATGTCGGCTTCAAGAGCTATTCGAGCTCTAATATCAAAACGGATAAAGTTTTTAGAAGTGATGTTGACTACTTGAGAGGAGGCAACCGTATCATTTGGGACGATAACCGTGATGTTATCACGAGTTAAAATGCGTGTCGTTCTGAGCGAAATGAGAATAACACGGCCTTCGATGTCACCTATACTTACCCAGTCACCTACTTGAAAAGACTGTTCAAGCAAAATAGTAATGCCCGCTATAAAGTTTGCTAAAGTGGACTGAGCTGCAAAACCAACTGCTAAACCAACAATACCAAGACCGGCTACAATAGAGACAATATCGAATCCAAATTGCGCCATGACGCTGGCCAAACCCAGAACGATAATAAGTACGGAAAAAATGTTTTTTAATAACTGCTCAATCGAGGCATTTAGTCCGTAATGATTTAATACTCTATTTATAACATGATCGGATGAAGTCCACAGTATGTAATAAATACCCGCCCAAATACTGGCTTTAGCCGTTGCAGTTATTGTTTCATGCTCAATAGCTGTCTGACTCATGATAGCTATCACACAACTGACGACCCAAATATAGCGTAAAGCCGAGCGCGCTATATTCAAGCGTTTTTCCGAAAGTTTAAAACGCTCACGGCTGTGTTTAAGTACGTATATTAATAGCCAATATATGCCGCCTAATAGTGCAAGTAGAATGAATACTTTAATAAGGGTACTAATTAACTCAACACCATGTCCAGCCCAGTCGCGCGACTCTCCTTCTAAGTCGCCTCCGATAGCTATATAAAAGCTTGAATATAAATCTTGCAATATATCTTGAAAAAATGCGCCGATCTTTGAGCCAACATTTTCAGCCATTGGAGGTTCCGTCGAAAAAGATAAAAGTGCTAAATTGTATGTTTAAGTAACTCTAATATACAATATATTTAGATAGAGTTGAAATTTAGATAAAGCTTGGGACACTTTAAGGGGAAAGTGTACTCACTTATATAAAAAAACACTCCAAATAATAATAATTCGGAGTGTTTTTTATTTATACTAAGTTAAAACTATCATACTAAAGATTTATGGAATTTAAGACTCGTACTTGCGAATTTTACCGATAGTATCACGAAGCGCGGTTCTTAATCCTTCGAGTATTGTAGGATGATAAAAAGGACTGGCAAGCAAACCATCAATAGTCACCTCATTTGTTACCGCCGTGGCTAATATGTGAGCCATATATTCAGCATCGGGTCCAACCATAGAAGCACCTAATACTAGACTGGTTTCAGGGCATGCATAGATGCGTAGTAATCCACAGTTCACACCCATAATCCGGCTGCGACCTTGATTATCGAAGCTGACTTCACCAATCACATAAGTTAAGTTATCATCTTTAATATCTTTAATAGACTTACCAATATTCATAATCTGCGGAGAACTAAAAGTGACCGTCATAGCAGTCGCTGCAGTTTTAGATTTCTCTGGGGTAATGTCTGTTAAAAAGTCACTGTCTTCTTCGCAATCAGGATTTTTAGCGATTGCTTCACTAACGCTTAATTTATCTGCTTTACCGCTGATTTTAAGAGCAATCTCTTTACCCGCTAAGTAACCTTCATTACTTGATACATGCAAAATAGGCATGTAGGCATTGGCATCCCCAACGATATAGATATTAGAGTCTTTTATTTGTCCCGTTGTCTTATCTAAATTCTGAGGTTTGTTTTTATCATCAAGCTTTACGCCGACATGTTCAAGCCCAAGCGTATGCAGTGAGTTGCGTCTACCTGTTGCAACCAACACCTTCTCTCCCTGCCAGGTTTTGGCGTTACCATTATAATCCGTATAGTTAATAGTTGCTATGGGTGGGTTAGAGGACTTATCACAAAAAATACCGTCAATACTTGAGCCTAGGTGCATATCAAGGTCTTTTGAAAAGCAATCAATGGCTTTTTGATTGACTGACTCATCTCTTAGGCCGCCCACTCGTACTGATTTATTAAACATGACCACATCCACACCTAAGCGATTCATGGCTTGAGCCAGCTCAAGACCAATAGCGCCTGCACCAATGACCGCCATTGATTTTGGTAAGTCAGGTAATTCAAAAATTGTATCTGAGGTGATAAGCGTCTCGCCAAGAGACTCTTTCCAGCCATCTGGCACAAACGGATTTGAACCGGTAGCAATAACAATATGATCTGCTTTAATTAATTGTACCTCACCCGTGGCAGTATGGGCTTCGATTAAACCTGCGTCATTAAAAACAGCACGGCCATAAATTTTGTTGTTCTCATCCCATTTTTCCACATTATCTAGCGCAAACCCGGCAAAACGGTCCCGTTCTGATTGAACGCGGTGCATGACCTGTTTACCATTAATGCGCGCTTCTGCTTCCACCCCAAACTCACTCGAATGATTGGCATGATGAGCCCGTTCTGCTGCAGCGATAAGCAGTTTACTAGGCATACAGCCCATGGTTGTACAGGTAGTCGACCAAATCCCTTCATTGATAATAACTGCATTATCGGTGGCTTTACTTATTTGTCGATAAGCATTGTGTCCCGCTGTTCCTGCGCCAATGACAGCAGCATCTACATGACGTATATTTTTTGAGTCTTCAATAGTTTGTGACATTCTTATAATTTTCCTAATCTATTTAAAATGTATAACGTTGATTTAGTTTAAAATTTACAGTCTAAGATAACGTTTCAATTAATCTATCGGCATACTCTTTAGCGCGAAGATTACGCTGTGCATGGGTTAGCTTACCTTCCTTATTAAATACAAAGGTGGAGCGCACTAATCCTAAAGTTTTTTTACCATACATATTTTTTTCTTTAATAACATCAAAGTGCTTGCAAAGCTTTTCATCAGAATCACTTAAAAGAGGTATTTGTAATTCTTTTTTCTCAATAAACTTTTTGTGCGATTCAATACTGTCTCTAGATACCCCAATAATGTCATACCCAAGTTTATCAAAGTCTTGAAGCTTATCGGTAAAATCTACTGCTTGCGTAGTACAACCAGGGGTATTGTCTCTGGGGTAAAAATAGAGAATGAGACCATTTTTATTGTTTTCAACTAAATCTTTTAAATTGATTTCACTTTCAATCATCTCGTCATTTATTCTTTGCACCATGGGCATACTAAAGTCTGGTAAAGTAATGTTTTCGTCAGTAGGTTTTGCCATAATTATTTCCCTTGTGATAATAGCAGTAGTCTCTAAAAAATAGTGATAAAGCAACTAGTTATTAAGCAACTAGTTATTAAGCAAGTAGTCATTATGCACGTAGCCTTTATATAAAATAGTCAAAGGCTTAAAGACAACTAAAACGAATTTATAGATTAAAATAAGGTTTGTAATACAATTTTAATCATTTGATTTTAAATTTTATGAGCCAAAAAAAAATTTAGTTAACTGCAAGCATGCAAATAATCCTATAAAAAAAGACTGGCGGTTGCCAGTCTCCTTTCGTAATACTTAAGTGAATTCAAGTATCTATATTAGTGATAACACCAAATATGTGATAGTAAAATGTATAGGATAGTCAACTGTCAATCTACATAGCAATACAAGAGTCAAAACCTTATGTCCAAGAGCATGTTTAACTAAATATGCATTTGATCAATCGCTTATATGATAAAACTACTTAAGCTGCCGTTAAATGAAAACCATTTAATTCTTATTGCGGTTTTTGAGGTGGGTTTAATGTCAGCCCCGTCGTACATTGTTGAAGCTCTTGTTGCATGGTAGCGGCATAAGGGAGGGTAGCAGGATTTTTGCCACTCTGCGCATAGCTTTCAATTTCCCATATTTGTCCAAGTGTCATATTTGCTCTTACATTAACCTGACATTCACACAACTTCATCGCAGTAGAACGATCTGCAATCTTGTATTCTTGCACGCCACTTACGCACTTATCTATTTGATCTTGTTTAATATCTAGCGCATGAGCAGGCGCTCCTATCACAGAACCTAAAACAATAAGAGAAGCTAACTTTTTATTAAACAATGTCATAATTTATATCCTGTATGTTTCATTTACTACTAGCTGCATAAGAGAAAAGTAAATATGTGAGACTAAAATAGAGTAACAACCTTAACAATTCAACCGATTAAATAATAACTATATTTGATATAAGGTTGCAAAGTTATGTTTCTTATTAGTTACAACGTACATAGAGTGCCATTTGAATAACGCTACGGTTATAAACGATACTGTTTTAAAGTTACTAGTTTAAATGCTACTAATTGAATCGGTACTAACTTAAACGCTACTAATTTAAAACAGCCTGTATATATAGCAGCCTTCTTATACAGCGGCATAGCGAGTGGGGTCCGGTAGTCCTGCATCAGCAAACCCTCTTTTTCTAAGCGTGCAACTGTCACAAACGCCGCAAGCCCTACCTTGTGCATCAGCTTTATAGCATGAAATAGTTTGTTCATATTCGACGCCTAATGAATGTCCCAGTTCAATCGTTTCCGCTTTAGACAGTTTCTGTAGAGGTGTTTGAATATGCAGTTTATGACCTGTTACACCTGCTTTAGTGGCTAGATTTGCCATGGTCTCAAAGGCATTGATATATTCTGGTCGACAGTCAGGGTAACCTGAGTAGTCAACTGAACTTACGCCAATGACGATGTGATTGGCGTTGGTAACTTCCGCCACAGCCAATGCATATGACAAAAATATCGTATTACGCGCCGGCACATAAGTGTTAGGAATGGCTTGATTATCAATCGTATCATTATGGGTTAGAAATTTGTCAGCATCACCATCGGGTACGCTTAACTCATAATCAGTAAGCGATGAGCCACCTAGCTGAGCGATATCGATATCAATTATTTTATGATCAACTTTTGCTTGTTTGGCTATGTCTTTAGCGGCAACGAGCTCACTATTATGACGTTGACCATAATTAAAGCTCACCGCAGTCACTTTAGCATATCTATCTTTCGCCCAATACAGGCAAGTCACAGAGTCTAATCCCCCAGAGAGTAGTACCACTGCATTTTGTGAGGCATCTAATAGTGATGGGTCGCTAGGATTGTTAGTGTGAGATGCAGAAGTATCGAGATTCGTCATATTTAGGGTCCTGAACATCATACAATGTTATAAAGTTAAAGTTGTAAAAAAGAGTAGGGGGTAACGCTGATTTACTACTCCTTAAATCGTAGAACGCTTTATTAAGATTCCATAGTTATAGGATTTTACAGCCGTAGAATTATACGGACATTGCTATACAAAAGCGTTATATTATTGACTTAGTCAAACCGATATATGTCCATGCCTAAACTATGGTGTGCCATACTTTCATGGATGACAGACATTCGCTGACCACACCCTAAGGCAAAAAACAAAGGTAACAAATGCTCAGAGCTTGGATGGATTGCAGTTATGTTATCAAAATTTTGCCATTCTAAGGCTTTAGGTATGTCAGTTTTGAGTTGAGATAAAAGCCACGTCCTAAAATTTTTAGCGGCTAAGTCTTCGCTAGACGCATCCCATTTTAGTCGTTTTAAATTGTGAGTGATACTACCAGAACCTATAATCATTATTTGCTGATGCCTTAATAATGAGAATAGACTTCCTAATTGATAGCAAGCATAAGCGTCATAATGCTGCGGCAATGAGACTTGCACGATTGGAATGTCCGCTAAAGGATAAAGATGCATGAGCGGTGCCCAAACGCCATGATCTAAAGGACGCAATGGATTTAAACTATTTAAAATCCCCATATCGTTTAGTTGATGAGATAAAGATTCAGCAAGTTTGGGATTACCTTTGGCTGGATATTCAAGATCATATAAAGCATTATCAAAACCTGAAAAGTCATGCCAAGTAGGTGGCATAGGGTTACTTGATATTTCTAAAGAGCGGCTAACCCAGTGTGCGGACATGATAATGATAGCATTGGGTTTAGGTAAGTTGTGCCCGGTTCGTGCTAAAGCATTAGTGTTGGTATTTCTATCTAGGGCGAATGACGGCGCACCGTGAGATATAAATAAACTGGGTAACATGCTGGCAGGACTATGCGGCGCCAACACATCACTAGCATCAAGCGGCACAACCTTCGTTAGATTGCTTAATGCTATATAATTTTTTCTTATTGTCTTTCTCTTTTTACTAGACATAGATATTGATCTATCATAATTATGAGATAGTACTGTATTAGGAAAAGTGCTTTTAGACGACTCTGCACGAGCCAACGCTCTACGATTCGTCTTTAGGTTTGAATTAGTAGTATGTGCATTAGAATTGGTCTTCTAGAAAATATGGGGTCAAGATAAAGCATTTTAAATAGGGTATTATCTTAAAGGTTGTCAAAGTCTTTTTATGTTGGTCAGTTACAGTTTGAGATATATTAGATTTAATATTTAAATTAATTAATTAATGGCTGTTTTGAGTAGGGTTTATTAAATTATGAGTCTACTGAGTATTTATGTGAAAATTATTTTGTAGAAGTATTTTTGGTTTAAACAATATTTGAGTAACTTAATCTTTACATGCTTTATTGCCAAGACTATAAAGCGCCCGTAGAAGAAGTTGATAAAGAAACTATATCTTTAGTTAGAATCAGTAGTTAGAAATAGTGTTTACTATTAGCTCTTTAAAACTTTATTTGCAAGCTTGGATTTTAAATCATTGAATTAAACCACTATATAAATAATAACGACTAAAGATCTATAATTTATTTATATGTATATAAACCTTAAATCCCCATACCCCATTTTATTAGCTTAGCGATTAATAAAACAGTTAGCAATCCAGTTAGATAAAGACCCACAAACCAAACCCACTGGGACTGTTTTTTAGACAGTCCTTTAATGGGTTTAGGATTAGAGGCGGAATACCTCTCCTCAGAATTTTCTTTAATACGTTTCATACACAAGCCCTGTTAATACATGTGTTCATGCGAGCTCTTACCTTTAAAGACATAATAGCCATAAGCGGTATAGCTCAAAATAATGGGTAGCATAATAGCTGCACCAATCAACATAAAGGACAGTGAAGTGTCGGCAGCGGCCGCTTCATGCATCGTCATCTCATACGGTACGATATAAGGGAATACTGCGGAACAAACACCTATATAGCCCATCAGAAATAATAAAATCGTCAATAGAAATGGACGGTATTCACGCTCACCCTTTAGGTCTTTACGCATAACAAAAAACAGCGCAATGGCAATCAGCGGCATCGGCGCAAGGTACAATAACGTTGGGAATTTAAACCAATGCGAAGTTGCTTCAACATTTAAGAAGAACATGGACACGGTTACCACACCCATCGCAACAAGTAGAGCAATAAGCAGCCAATACGCGACTTTACGCGCCCATGTTTGTAGCTTATCTTCAGATTTTATAATCATCCATGTTGCGCCTAATAAGGCGTAACCGATGATAATCGCAATACCACAAACAAAGGCAAAAGGCGTTAACCAATCAAATTGTCCACCTGCAAATAAACGGTATTTAACTTCTAAACCTTGTATCAGCGCAGCTAACATGACGCCTTGCATAAACGCAGCTAGAACAGAGCCAATATGAAAACAAAAGTCCCAGATATATCGTCGTTGTTTGGCTTTAAAACGAAACTCAAAGGCAACACCGCGCAAGATTAACCCGAATAGCATAAAGATAACGGGTAGATACAGTCCTGTCATTATAATACCATATGCGACTGGAAACGCAGCAAACAAGCCGCCACCGCCCAATACCAACCAGGTTTCATTGCCATCCCAAAAAGGGGCTATGGAGTTCATTATTCGACTGCGGTTTTTGTCTGATCCTGCAAAGGGAAATAGGATGCCGCAGCCCAAATCAAACCCATCAAGTAACACATAAACAAATACCGCCAGTGCGATAAGCCCGCCCCAAATGAGTGGTAAATCGAGTACATCACCAAAATTCATCATTAGCGTAATCCCTTTTCATTATCATCAGCGGGCGATGAGAGGTCTTTACCTTCTTTAGTATGTTCTTCTGGGTTGCTATCGCCACTTAAAGTGCGACCCTGACCTTCTGTGATTGAGTGTTCGAAGAAATTATCATCATCGACATCTTCAAAAGGTTGTGGGCCTAATGCAATTAAACGCAAAATATATATCGTCGCTGAACCAAAAATGAAAGTATACACGATAATGAATCCTGCCAAACTGGTCGCAATTTGCGAGCTAATAAGGGGTGATGCGCTGTCCGCTGTCCGCAATACACCATAAACAGTATACGGCTGTCTTCCGGTTTCGGTGACAAACCATCCAGCTAACAATGCGATAAATCCTAATGGCGTCATTGCCATCCAAGCGTAATGAAATACTTTATTATCTCTATCAAAATGCCGCTTTTTAAAATAGTTGTATGCGCTCATCAGCCCCACCGCAACCATCAATAAGCCAATACCGACCATGATACGAAACGCCCAAAAAACGATGAGCACTGGAGGTTGATCTTCAGGCGCCCAGTTCTTCAAGCCTTTTACTTCACCATCCAATGAGTGAGTTAAGATGAGTCCAGACACATATGGAATTGATAGCTCATAGTCGTTACTTTGGGTGTCTTGATTAGGAATCGCAAAAAGACGCAAAGCAGCGCCTCGCTCATCTTCCCAAATACCCTCCATTGCCGCTACTTTTGCTGGTTGATGCTCTAAGGTGTTTAAGCCATGTTCATCTCCAATAAACACCTGCAAAGGCGCAATAAGCGTCGCCATAATCATTGCCATGCCCAGCATAACCTTACCGTGCGGGCGGTGATCAGCGTGTTTTTTAGACTGTAGATAGTAGGCGCCGATGCCACCGACTACAAAAGCGGTGGTTAAAAAGGCTGCTGTCATCATGTGTGCATAACGATACGGAAAAGAGGGGTTAAAAATAATTTCCATCCAACTTTCAGGATATAACAGCCCGTCCGCCCCTATAGAAAACCCTTGAGGCGTTTGCATGAAGCTATTCGCTGACAAAATCCAAAAACCAGAAATCAACGTGCCTATTGCAACAATGGCTGTAGCTACAAAGTGCATTCTTTTACTAACACGTCCCCATCCGAATAGCATGATTCCCAAGAAGGAGGCTTCTAAGAAAAAGGCAGTCAGAACTTCATAGGCAAGCAGTGGCCCGAGTACGTTACCAGTTCTGTCTGAAAATACAGCCCAGTTAGTCCCAAACTGATAGGACATGACTATGCCGGAAACCACACCCATACCAAACACAACAGCAAATATTTTTGACCAATGTTTATACACTTCAGCATAGATAGCATCTCCAGTTTTCAGCCACCGAAATTCGAGTACGGCCAACCAACAAGCCAAGCCGATGCTAAATGCTGGAAATACAATATGAAAAGAGACAACATAGGCGAATTGTATGCGAGCCAGAAGAATGGGGTCTAACTCGGTTAAAAAAGAGAACATTATGATCACCGTTGTACGATAAAGTTAAGACCAGTATAGCTATAAATAATTAAGACTTTAGACTCGCTTAGCCTACGTTAGTAATGTCTAAGATGATTGCCTAAGTCGTCTTTTAATAGCTAGCAACTACAATTATAAGTTGAAAAAGGTTATATATTGAAAGTTATGGATTTAAAAAAGGCAGGATGAACCACGCGATAAACCTAATTAATCTTAATACACGAATACACACTCATTTTGTTCATTTTAAAAGTTAAAAACTAATATAGAATGTGATGCTCGAATCAATAGAATGGCGTCTAGAATATATTAATGACATAGGGTTTAACATTAGTAAAAGTGTTAAACCCGATATGAAATTATAATGGCTATGTTTGCCAGTCATTTATAGCTTATCAATTATTAGATTAGTAGTAGATTAGCAACAATCAGTAGAATATCAATAAGGGTCATACCTTAATTACCTCGATGATAAGGGTGATTATTATTAATGCTCATGGCCCTATAAAGCTGCTCCATTAAAACTACTCGCACTAAAGGATGAGGTAGGGTGAGTGCTGATAGAGACCATTTGAAATCTGCAGCGGCTAAAACTTCAGGAGATACCCCATCTGCACCGCCTATGACTATAGCAATATCATCCCCAAACTGCATTGCATCGTCTAGTTTAGCAGCCAACTGTTCTGTAGATATCATTTTGCCTTTAACATCTAGTACCCATAGCTTTTCACGTTTATTAGAAGCATGGGCAGATAAAATTGTTGACCCTTCTTGCTCTCGGTATTGAATTAGATTCACTTCTGACGGTTTGTTAGAGCGTTTAGCAGGCGATAAGTCTAATATCTCAGTCGTTAGCATCGGTTGTATACGCTTATGGTATTCATCAAAACCTGTATAAACCCATTTGGGCATTTTTGAGCCTATACTTAGGATGCGTAACTTCATTATAACCTCTATATGTGAAAGATGTTTTAAGGGTGAGCGGCAAGTCAATATTATTATTGATCTATATAGAAATTATACTTGCTTAATAGGGTATATATTTTAAATATCAGTCTTCCTAATAGTTTGATAATTAAAGCAAAGCGCCTCTGTATATGTCTATAAATCACAATTAAATAGTAATGTAAAATACATTTATCCACAAGTAACAAAATAATATTCACGCCACTGTGAAACTTAATTTATAGATTAATAAAAGAATAAAATTAATTTTAAAAAATTAATAATTAATATTATATGTTTATAAATTATTGATTTTATTATATATTTTTTTTGTTTAAATTTTATACAATCTAGTTCAATCTACCTCATACCGTAGGTTTAAACTTGTCAATGCCTCGGTTATCCACAAAGTTATCCACAGTTAATGGGGAAAACTTTTGAACCCCTTATAATTGTTAGCTATGCGCGTATAATTTTCTAACATTCATAAAGTATAAAAATTATATTCATTAAAATTTTTTAAAGTTACTGAACTATAAAATCTTAATTTTTAAAGGTTTCACATCCTTTTATTAATTGTTAATCTGATTAATAAGCTAATACATAAGTGAGGTCATTTTGTGGTTTATTTATCTATCTATTTAAGTCAGAGTCAAACCATAATAGATCAATCTTTAATATATATTAAATCCCAAACTCCGTGACCACGTTCAATACCTCTTTGTTCAAATTTAGTTTTAGGCCGAAAATCAGGACGCGGTGTAAAGTTGCCCTTGCCAGCAGTATTAGTCAGTCCTTCAAAATCATCTAGAACGTCTAACATCCAAAAAGCATAATGCTCCCAATCAGTTGCCGTATGGAACCAACCTCCCTGTTTCAAACAGCGGGTTACTATCTCCATACGTTTAGGACTAACGAACCGGCGCTTATAATGGCGTTTTTTCTGCCATGGGTCGGGAAAATACAACTGAATTCGATCAATATGATTTTCTGGTAGCTGCTGCATTAGCTGAATGGCATCACCATTGATGATTTTTAAGTTAGTAAGCCCTTCTTCTTTGGCCATAAACGCACATTTACCGATACCTGGCTCGTGTACCTCTATCCCAACAAAATTACGCTTAGGATCAGCCTTTGCCATGTCTATCAATGACCCACCCATGCCAAAGCCTATCTCGAATGTCAAAGGAGCATCAGGACCATTGGGCGTTAGATTTGCATCGGTAAATAAAGAACGTAAACTTGTAATACCACTGACAATACCTTGTCCTCTTTCATCCGTCGTATTAACAATATATTTAGTATAAGCGGGATCGGTTAAGGCTTGTTCAGCATGTTTACTAACATGAGTACGGCGTTTCATAAATGTATTAATCATACGGCGATGTAACACCTCATCTTTGCTTGAGGTAGTAATAGTGCTGTCTTGTGATTCTACATTTTTAACCTCCATATCATGAGACTTAGGTGAGATTTTTTCAAGCTCAGATGGCTTGGTCGTTATTGAATTATCGGTGCTCATATCGGTAATGTATGTCCTTTAACATTTACATAAAAAAGTAACTAAAAAAAAGGTTAGATTTGGCGTATTATAAACACAAACCCTTTATAAAACGATGTTTAACCCTATAGTTTGTATAGTAGAGCAATTCAGAATTTGTCATATAACTACAATTAGGTTGTTATGTTATTTATCGAAGAGACGTCACCTCCACCTTTTTATCAAGAACAGCTAAGCGATGAGCAGCGTACACAGCTTGATAAATGGTTTATTGGTAAACGTTCACAGTCTTATTATTTGAAACGCTTTAAAGCATTTGATGAGCAAGGGTATTTATCCGCTAAGTGGCATTGGGCGGGTTTTTTTGCCACATTTGGTTGGTTATTATACCGCAAGCGCTATATGGACTGTATCGTTTATACAGTTGCAGGTTGGTCGTTCGTCCAGTTGAATGTCGCTATCATCCTTAGTCTTTTTGAATTTTTGTTTGTGTCTTCATTTCCTGATGCTTATCAAATGATTTTCCGTCTAAGTGTTGCAGGAATTATATGGTTATTTTGGTCGTTTATGGTGGCGCGGTGGTCCGATGCTTATTACTATCGCATGGCACGTCGTGAAATTGCAGATGCTCTGCAGGATTACCCGCGTGACCCTGAAAAACAAAAACAACACTTGCAGCGTGAAGGCGGGGTTAGTGTGGTAGGTTTGGCCATAGCTTTTGGTATGTTTTTATTCACGTTGCTGGTGATACAACAACAGTTTTTACCACTGTATGCGAAACCTAAAGAAAATGGCATTATCCAAGATACTTTTATTGAAACGCGCATTGCAACAACTCAATTAGAAAAGTTTTATAGCTCGCAAGGCTATTGTCCTGTAGATATAGAGTTTGATAATGATATTAATAATTTAACAAACTTAACGTTTGATGTGACTCAAAGTACGCCTTCTTTAGGTAACCTACAAACCAGCTGTGTGCTTATCGCCACCATTCAAAATGTACCATTCCCCAATCGAAATTTAAACAATCAAACCTATATCATGTACCGTACCAGTACTAATAAAACCGAAGAATGGAGATGCATGACTACACTAAATGACAAACAAAAGCCTTCAATATGCCGTGAAGACTAGTATCTCAATTTAAACCTAATAAATAACTTTGGCAATCGACTTGAACCAACACCTTAAACTGATTGATAGGGACTTGCCCTATACCTTTACAATCAATTTGCCGTTATTCCCTTTACATTTTAGTACTTTAGCACCTTAGTACCTTAGAACCTGTCTCTAAGAAGGTCGACGGTTAAAATGCTATTGATTAAAAGTACTATTGGTTTAAACGTTTATGATTGGTGCTTGTTTATACCTACCGCCGTTTCAATTTCGTCTAAATCAAGCTTTTTGCCTTCGGTGTGATCGGCATCAAATAGACTTTCAAGCTCCATCATTGAGGACTGTACAGACTCAATCATTTTGGCTTCGTCATCATATATGGCTTGTTGTTGAGCCAATAACTTATCATCATAATCTCTAAACGCTGTAATGGTCTCACGCGCTTTTTCAGCTGAAATACCCAGTAGCTTTAACGACTCTTTTGACATATCGAGAGAAGATAAATAGGTCTCACGCCATATGTGCTTTACCCCTGCATCGCGCAATCTATAATAGTGATTGCGGTTTCTGGCGCGGGCTAGGATTTCTAAATGAGGATAATGATTATGAAGGTATTGCGCTGTTGAGATAGATCGCTCAACATTATCTATAGCAATGATGAAAATTTTAGCTTTATCTATACCAGCTGTTCTTAATATTTGCGGATTTTGCGGGTTACCATAGTACACTTGGTTACCAAATTTGCGGACAAAATCAACTTGATTTGCTGAGCTTTCAATGGCTGTAAATTCGATATTATGCATACGTAGTACGCGCCCAATAATCTGACCAACGCGCCCAAACCCTGCAATAATCACTGGGTGCTCGTGGTCTGGAATACTGTCGTACTCTCTTGTGGGTTGACGTTTGGCAAATTTAGGCTCTGCAAACTTTTCAAGTAATACAAATCCAAGCGGGGTTAAGGCCATAGATATGGTAACAACAAGCGTCAGTAAGCTTGAGTATTCCTGACTAAGTACGTTTTGATTGGCTGCTGTACCGAATAATACGAAAGCGAATTCCCCTCCCTGCGCTAACGTCACCCCAAGTCGTATACTGGTAGGTAGACGATTGCCTAATAGCCGAGCAATAATACTGATTACCCCAAACTTTATAAACATTAGCGCCAGGGCGGCACTAATGATAATGAATGGGTGCTCCATAATAAGCTTAACATCAGTAAGCATTCCCACAGACATAAAAAATAAACCTAATAACAGACCTTTAAATGGCTCAATACTGGCTTCAAGCTCATGCCGATATTCAGAGTCTGCGAGCAATACTCCGGTCAAAAAAGCACCCAGTGCCATGGACAATCCAATCTGACCCATAAGGATGGACACGCCCATCACTATAAAAAGTGCTACTGCGGTGAGTAGCTCATTTGCACCACTTAGCGCCACAAATTTAAAAAATGGACGCACGACATAGCGACTAACAAAAAAGAGCCCCCCAAAGACTGCGACTACTTTGGCGAAATAGATTAAGTCATAGCTTTGTTCTCTAATTCCTGACAAAAAAGGGATGGCTGCTAGAAGAGGAATGACGGCGATGTCTTGGAACAGCAAGATAGTAAATGCTTCACGACCATGCGTGCTAGACAGTTGCTGCTTTTCATTCAAAACTTGTAGCACAAATGCGGTAGAGGATAACGCCAAACCAAAGCCCACTATAAAAGCAGTATCTAATTTTAATTGGGTAAATTGATATAATAAGCCCATCAATAATAGGCCAGTAATACCCACTTGTAGACCACCGAATACAAAAATTGAACGCCGTAGCGCCCAAAGCCTTGACGGTTGTAACTCAAGTCCAATGACGAACAAAAGCATTACGACGCCAAACTCTGAAAAATGTAGCAGGCTTTCTGCATCACCCGCAACATCAAATACACTGGGCCCCAATAGCAACCCTGTAATTAAGTAACCAAGCACAGTGGAGATATGCAGCCGTTTGCCAAGCGGTACGAGCAATAGTGCCGCACCTAAGAATATTGTCGCTTGTAACATTAAGCCTGGTTGTAAAAAAGAGGCTGCAAACATTAAAAGTCCTTTATCTGGTAGGGTAGTTTATTTCTTTTTATAAACTTTCCAAACGCCATTATCAGCTAACGGATGGGTATAAGCATCGTTGCGTCGTTTGCGCGGTTTTTGACGGCTGTCAACTATTTTAAAATCAGGTAGGGCATGAACAATCAGTCCAGTTCGATAGAAACGCACACGCTCAGGATCTAACATCTCGCCTTTATGATTGCGACAAAATATATAAGCCCTTAAGTCTATAAATTCACGGTGAGCGACTAAACGAGCCGTTTCATCCTGTTCAAACACGCGTTCAAGGCGGAGACATTCTTCAGCGGAGAATTCACCACATTTATCAATCAGTGCTCCCACAGAACCAAAGTTTTTGGACTCTTTTGCGCGGGTTTTGGTCAAGTGGAGACGCTGTACGTGATAAATAAACTGAGGTATCTCTAAACTTGCGGGTAGTGGTAGGTTGTCAGGAGGTAGATATGCTGCTGGGTAAAACTGCATGGCTCTATCTATAAGCGGCTTCCAGCGTTTATGATAGGCTGCTACTTCATCGTAATTACCTTGATATATAGGCATATCACGGACTTGGCGTAAGATGTCGGGCGCAAATTGATTCTCTTTAAAAGCAGCAATATCGGCTTGAAGCGTAGACAGTAGTTCTTTGGCTCGTTTCTGACGCGTCTTTGTATCCCTTGCTTCTGATGTAGGGCTTAAATCGAGATCTACTGGAACAACAAATGGAGCGGAACGTCTTGACATAATTGTACTATCGTTATTAAGAGTAATAAAACCATGTTATCATAACCTAGCGATATAGCATTAATAACTAACGACATTCTATTAAATTTTAATAGGGGTTGTATATACTTAAATTTGCTATCATTTTTAGCTTTTTATTTTTTGTCTGACCATGTTTAGATTGATAATATTTTAACAGATTATGAGTTAGACAATCGGGCAATTTGTACGTATACCTTACTACTCCTTAATCAAAACTCCATCTTTTATTCATAGGCTGAGCATACCCTTATATAAGCTATGTTAACAAACTCTGAACCTACGCTCTGTATAAGCCTTACAGTAAAGTCTTATGGATAACAGCTATTAAAAAAACGTTACGAATATTTATAAACGTCGTTAAGCATTTAAGTTTAGAAACAATGTAAAACCAAGAGAGATAAAAAATGTCCATGAAACCTGTCGTCGCCTTAATTGGCCGCCCTAATGTGGGTAAATCGACAATATTTAACCAATTAACAAAATCCCGTCAAGCCCTAGTCGCTGATCTATCTGGTTTAACACGTGATAGACAATATGGCGACGCCACTTACGACAATAAGTCATTTATTGTCATTGACACTGGTGGTATCGGCGAAGCTGACGATGGACAAGGTAGTATTGATGATTATATGTCGGCTCAATCACACACGGCAATACACGAAGCAGATATGATTGTATTTGTGGTTGATGCGCGCGCGGGCATGGTAGGCGCTGATGCTGACATAGGTAAAATGCTTCATACCCTCGGCAAGCCTGTATTTTTAGTCGCTAACAAAATAGATGGCGTACATGATGCTGCGCCAGCTGAGTTTTATGCGTTAGGACTTGGTGAGCCTTATCCAACCACAGCAAGTCACGGCCGTGGGATATCAAATTTATTAGATGACTTAACAAAAGACATGCCAGAAGATGTCGAAGAAGATCCAGAACAAGGGCTTAAACTTGCCATTATTGGCCGCCCAAATGTTGGTAAATCGACGCTAGTTAATCGTATGTTAGGGGAAGATAGGGTCGTCGTATATGACATGCCAGGCACGACTCGTGATAGTGTTTATATTCCCTTTGAGCGCAATGGCAAAAGTTACGTATTAATCGATACAGCAGGTGTAAGGCGCCGAGGCCGTATTGGTGAAAAAGTTGAGAAGTTCTCGGTCATCAAGACCCTACAAGCCATCAAAGATTCAAATGTGGTGATAGCTGTTATCGATGCTCAAGAAGGCATTGTAGATCAAGATTTGCATATGCTCGGTTATGCGCTTGATGCAGGGCGTGCCATTGTAGTGGCTATCAACAAATGGGATGGCCTGTCAGAGGATAAAAAAGACATGATTCATTCTGAGCTTGAGCGCCGGTTTAGTTTTATACCGTACGTCAAAGTTCATTTTATATCCGCCCTACATGGGACAAATGTGGGGAATTTATACCCCTCGATTCACAAAGCTTATGCCTCTTCAATGTTTAAAGTTTCAACAAGTCGTCTAACCCAAATTTTAGAAGATGCTGTTGCTGCTAATCCCCCACCTATGTCTGGTGGTCGCCGTATTAAACTTAGATATGCCCATTTAGGAGGACACAATCCTCCTATTATTGTGATTCATGGTAATCAAACTGGCTCGCTACCAAAAAGCTATCAGCGGTATCTTGAGAATGAATTTCGTAAAGTATTTAAATTAGAAGGCACGCCTCTTAAAGTAGAATTCAAACTCAATACCAATCCCTATGCAGGCAAGAAGACTACCAGCGCTACTAGTGAGAGAAAAGGGGTGTCAGAAGCCCGTAAGAAACGCCGTAAAATGAAGTATAAAAAAGGTTCACATAAAAAATAGTCTTAAACTAAAATACCCATACATTCTAAACATAACATTCTAAATCTGTTGAATGAAAAGACTAAAAATAAAGTATAAAAAGAGGCGCTGATATTTCAGCGCCTCTTTTTTATTTACAGTAACGACTGTGTTTAATATTAATCAATTAATTAGAAAAGATCACCAAACCATTTAGCAATGTGTTGCCAAGCGCGTTTGAAGATACCTGATTCAGCAACATCTTCAGTAGCTACAACAGGCACAGAAGCGACTGTTTTGCCATCAAGAACCGCCATCATACGACCAATTTCTTGACCTTGTGTCAATGGTGCTTTTATTTCATCTGACATATTAATAACGGTAGTAAGTTTGTCTTTTTGAGTTTTGGTAGTTAAGACTTTGAGCGCCTCACCAGTAGCTGCTTTTACTGAGTTTTTTTCACCAAAATATACAGGCATGTTGTCTACAAATTGATTTTCAGGGGCAACAATCACGGTATCAAAGTGACCATATCCCCAACCTAGTAGTTCACGCGACTGGTCAGCACGATCTTGCATACTGTCTGCACCCATAATGACTGATATCAGGCGCATATCACCACGTTTGCTAGAAGCCACCAAGCAGTAACCTGCTGCATTGGTGTGTCCGGTTTTCAAACCATCTACAGTAGAGTCTGTACGAAGTAGGGCGTTTCGATTACCTTGGGTGATATCATTGAAGGTGAATTCTTTTTCAGCATAAATATCGTAGTATTCACCGCCTTCTTTAATGATAGCGCGTGCTAATAACGCTAAATCACGCGCGGAAGCTTCATGTCCTTCTGCAGGCATGCCAGTCGCGTTTTTAAACGTGGTATTCGTCATACCGATACGCTTAGCTTCTTCGTTCATTAGTTGTGAAAATGCTTGTTCACTACCAGCAATGTGTTCCGCCATTGCTTTTGATGCATCATTACCCGATTGAATAATAATGCCACGCAGCATATCTATAACCGAGGCCTTTGTATTAACTGGAACATACATACAAGATTGATTGCTACTACCACGGCACCATGCATTTTCGCTCATTAGCACCATATCATCTTCTTTTAAATCGCCAGATTGCAGCTTTTTTTCAATAATATGGCTGGTCATCATTTTAGTTAATGAAGCTGGCGGTAGAGGTTGGTCTGCATTCTTTTCAGCTAAGATAACCCCAGTATCGTAATCCATTAATACATAGGCGGTATTGTCCATCTCAGGTGGGTCTATTGCAGCCATAGAGGTGATAGAAGCTAAACCAACGACTGAACCGATTAATGAGGTTTTTACAGTTAAGAGGGTTCTTTTAAGGAGGGTATTGGGAGAAATTGGCTTTTGTGAAAGCATGGTCATATCTAAGACACCATAGTTAGGGATATATAATTTAGAGCACAGTTATTTTCTTTAAGATTTGATCAAATAATGCTGCCTGAACGAGACAATATATTAACAAATTGCCTTAGTGGGTAAAACAGAAATTTAAAAAGTTTTGATAGTATTGATAATATTAAGAGTGCTTTATAAAATGTTGTCTTTTTAGCCAGCCTATTTAGAGACTGATTAAACATAGAGACTGGTTATCAAATGGAGACTGGTTATGAATATCTAATAAAAAAGGATCAGCTACTCTATAACTGATCCTGATGCTTGATTTATTACATTAGGCTCGTCAATGTTTTGTTCATCAAAGACATGTTAAATAAAACGCTGTTGAGAACTCTATTGTAGTTTAGCATTAGCAAGATCTGTACATAAGGCCAAATTTTCTTCATGTGAAAAGCCCATTGTCCAATCTCGCATACTGCTTAATACCATTTTATAGTCTTGCTGAGTAGACAAATAATTTATTGCAGCGGCTGGATTATTAATGGACGCAGGCAACATTTTTTTTAACTCTGCATTATAGGTACGGCGAAAGTTAACACTCTGAGCAGGCGTTAACATCGAAGGGCATACTTCTGATAATACTTGCAAAACAGCAATTTCGTGTTTGGTCGCATTGGCTCCAGCAAGATCTAGAGGAATAGTAGTCTGATTGGCAGCTTGAGCAGACATGGAAGCACAAAGAGCTATAGCGCCAAAAGCGGCACCAAATTTGACTTTAGAAACCATTTTATGTGTCATATTTTTGAATGAATGAGTTATAGAATTTTTCATAGTATCCACTGTTTTCGCTTAAGTTTGAACCATACTTATATTCTAATCTATTCATAAAGTTACTGGTTATGAAAAATTATAATCGGTTATGAAAGATTATAATATTTATATGATTAAAATACGTCAGTATGTCATGATGTTTTGAAGAATTTAAAAAAAGAAATTTAAAAGTTAGCCAGTCTATCGTTATTATTCTTTATTTAGTGATTGATATTAGGTCGTCCTCAATATTAATACAATTTAATATAATTGTATTTTATATTAATTGAACATGGTTTTAATTTGATTACTTTTAACGATTATTTAATTTTCATAAATAGGTTTTCAATTATTATGACATCGTTTTGTGTACGGGATGTTTAGCAACTGTGACTTATCTTTTTTAAATGCGTAAATCATATGTCTAGAATATAAAATTTTAGTAATGTTACGCTTAATTTACTAGGGTAGATAGAAATTTTATCCATATTAATTATAATACTATGAGTGACAATGGTATGATAGGCCATTAAAAATATTGTTCCTATAGGAGATCTCCATGTCTAAGCTAATTAATTTAGACAACACCCCTTCATTTATATTTAAAGCTTTAGCAGCATCATTGCTCGGGTCAACGATACTGCTAGCCGGCTGTGCGACTAAGCCTACATATAATAGTACTGGACCCAAGGTTCAAGTGAATGCTCAAGGCATTCCTAATATGTATAAAGTGAAACGAGGGGATACGGTTAGTGATATTGCCGCCAGATATGGTTTAAACTATAGACAGATCGGTGCATTAAATCGTTTAGATAGTCGCTACACCATTTATACTGGACAATGGTTAAGTTTGTGGGATGATGGTAATCGCACCGCTCAGAACAATCCACCTACGCGTCGCCCCACCTATACACCACCTCAGACTAGACCTGTAACACCCGCGCCTGTACCTCAGCCAACACCTTCGCAGCCATTGAATCAAGGCTATATTTATCCTAGTACCAATTCGGTCATCAAAAACTATAATGCCAATGCTGGCGACATGGGCATGTGGTTTGGTGGGCGTGTTGGAGATCCTATTGTTGCGAGTAACGCAGGTACGGTTATGTATGCTGGTAATGGACTTCCAGAATATGGCAATCTCATTATGATACGTCATGACGATCGCTACGTTACAGTATATGCACATAACAATCAAATGTTAGTTAAAGAAGGGGATCGTGTCCAAAAAGGGCAACGTATTGCTACGATGGGCAGTTCTGGACAAACCAATCAAGTGGCATTGCAATTTCAGATTAGAGAAAACGGCAAACCAATTGACCCTAAAGCCGTCTTAAATTTCTAGAAGTACAGTTACTACGATGCATAAATACTAAAAAGAAGGCTTCGCAATTTGCGAAGCCTTCTTTTTTAACGCACTAAACGCAAAAAATTAAAATAACAGACCCTAGTTATAAATACGGATAAATGCGTTAGCACGAAGTTCTTGCAACCAGTCTTCTTGTGCTTGTACTGCTAGACGTTTATAAAGCGTATCTCTAGCCATTTGACGCGTCAATTCATTGGTCATGTCCTTTTGACGTGTATCTTCAACTTTTAATATGTGCCAGCCAAACTGCGATTTAAAGGGGGTAGAGTAGTCACCTTTTGGGGTACGTAGCATCATAGCTTCAAATGCAGGTACCATATGACCCTCGCTTACCCAATCTAAATCACCACCACGACCAGCCGATCCTGGATCATCTGAGTATGTCGCAGCCAATGATGCAAAGTCTGCATCACGGCGGAGTTGTTCATATAAATCATTTATTTTTTGTTCAGCAATCGTACCGCCAGTAATATCATCAGGCTTTATTAGAATATGACGTACTTTCCACTGCGGCACGAGCATACTGTCATTACCACGCTTGTCTACCAGTTTGATTATATCGATACCTTGTGGCGTGATTTGAGGCTGTGTTACCTCGCCTTCTGATAAATTGGTGATACGCGTCGCCATATCTTCTGGTAGTCCAGCGGCAGGATGATAACCCATATCGCCACCTTGGATTAAAGCGGCGTAATTTTTGGCAATACCTGCAGACACAGCATCGAGGACACTTTGTACATTATCAGTAGATTTTAGTTGTTGTTGGATGTTTTGAGCGATTTTCATCGCTTGTGCTTTTTCATCATCACTAATGCGGCTATAATCATCGCTAAAAGGAACTCTGATATGAACCGTACGGTATTCGGTGTTTTGTAAACGTTGTCCTTCTGGAGATGCAAGTAAAGCATCGACATCTTGTTCACTAATACGCACACGATTAGCAATTTGACTCTGTTGCAATGTTCTTAGTGATTCTTCTTCAATAATTTCGGCACGCAACTGGGCATAACTACCAGGCTTGCTAGAATCTAAATTTTGCTGAAATCCAGATAAAGAGTTAAACCCTTGTGATTGAGCAATTCTAGCTAGCGCTTGATTAACTGTTTCAGAATCAGGTCTTATACCAGCACGCTGTACCAAATCTAGCTGTAAGGTTCGTATAATTAACGAGTTTAAGACATCATTTTGAATTTGAGCTGTACTCGGCATGGGCTGACCTGCAGCATTGAGCCTAGCTTTAGTTAATTCTAACGCGTCTTTTAAATCGCTTTTCAGAATTGGGGTGTCGTTGACTAAAGCGACTATACCATCTTTACTGCGTCGAACTGATAACGCGTTAGAGCGCTGCTGCTCCGTTGAACTACTTATATTTGAACCGTCTTGCTGTACATTTGATGTTTGTGCGTTGGAGGTTACGGCATGCGTAGGCGCTATTAGTAAACCTAATAAAGCACTTGCTAAAATAGAGGTTTTAAAATATTTTGAGGCAGTCTTAATTTTATATTTTTGAGGGTGCTTTGCACCATATGTCGTCTGATTTAGCATTGTCATAATTTGCCTGTATTTTATTCGTTAAGTTTAATATTTAGTAGGGGTATTTGCAGTCAGTTTTAAGTTCAAAAACTATGAAGAGTTAATTAAGATAAAGGGCTATTTAACCCAAAGGTTTATTTAACCCAAAGGCTATCAACAGGTTCAAATCCTAGTATCTTATCATCTAAGTGCCTGCTCAAACGACTATTTCTACTCCCCAATCCATTAATTCTAAATTCGCCCATAATGGCTCGCGTCGGTTCGTCTTTAAGGTTTAAGTCATTATAGTAGCTGCGACCATAGACTGAGAACCCATAACAGCAATCTTCATAATCAATACCAAGCGTGCTGTCGATAAACTTATCATTTCTACTATCGAACTGGGTTTGACCCATTACTCGCCAATTACTATTAATAGGTATTACCGCAGATGCAGTTAACGCTGATAATTCATCTTGATCAGTTACTTTGTCTTCTTTACGTTCAATAATACCAACATTAAACAAACTATTAGGGGTAGGCCGATATCTTAGCTGACTGGTGATGTAGTTGAGATCATTATCAGAGTTTAGCGCACCATTAAAATCAAACCATATATTGCGATATGGCTGAACACTACTGCGCCAAGCAACACCAGTTGAGTCTGCATCGAAGGTATCGTCGTTTGGTTCTAGTTTAACTTTAGGCGATTTTATAAAAAACTGATCACCAATACTACCATCAAATCGAGTCACACCTACGGCATCAACATAACGATAATTGAAGCCAACTGCAAGAGAGTTACTATCATTCAACCGATCATGACCCAAAAACCAACTGTCAGAAAATAGTTGATCATAACCATATGATGCCACCCTAGTATCAAAGTTTGGAAGAGTTGATTGGTCTTTGTAGGGTGCATAGGTATACTTAAGACGCGGGCTAAGTAAGCGGTACCCACCCAGTGTTCGGTCAAACCAACCAAAAGGTGAGCCGGCCTTATAAAAATCCAACCCCGAGTCCAAACTAACTTGAGGAACAAAAACGGCTTGATCCCTATCTTCTTTAGCAATATTTTGATCGATGCGGCTCTCTTCATCATAAGCGGTATATAAACTTCGCAAACTTACTTTAGGGATAACATAGCCCCAGCTTTTATCAAAGGGGTAACTAAAACTAATGTCATTGTATAGCCTAAAGCCGCTTTTCTCACTCTCTGATCCATCGTTAATAGATTTTTTAAAGTAAGCAGAGTCATTCGTGCCTTCAATGACTACATTATTAAATGGCCCTTCAAAAGTAGGAATACGGTAATCTACAGTGAACTGTGGTAAACGTGAATAAGGCTTATCTTTATCTTCAATGACATTGCCTTGCGCATCTTTTGCATCCAAAGTCTGGAAAGTTTCGACTTTTAACTGAGTGTCAATATATTCATTGATATAGTTAACCTGAGCGCGTCTCGGTAAGTTTAACTGATTATCGACCACGCCAAAATCATCAAAATCATTTAAGTAATCAGGGTCTGATACATAACTATAGACTGCATTAGCAGTTAGTCTTGGAATACTATCAGATGCCCAGTCATGAGTATAAAATACGCCTTTACGGTCTTTATCCTCATATTCCTTATCATTCGGTAGATAGGCGGCTGTCAATGTCCCTTGACCATAATGCTCCGTCAGATAACGCATCTCTCCAGTTAACATGGGATTACGACTGGTATAGATGTCAGTCGTTAATGTCGCATCATAATTTGGCGCTAGATTCAGGTAGTATGGTACGCCAAGCCTAACCCCTGTATCACTATCAATCCTAAGGCTTGGGGTTAATATACCGCTACTGCGTCTGTCATCAATAGGGAAGTTGAAATAAGGTAAATACAATACAGGAACAGAACCTAATCTAAAGGTTGTATCATAGGCTTCACCGCGGCCGGTATCGGTATTTAAATCAATTTGCTGAGCTTCTAACTGCCACTTCCTATCATTAGGCGGGCAAGTTGAAAACATGACTTTATCAAGCTCGTACAAACTATCGTTAGGTTTGTTTAATTGCTGTGCATAACCATGAGCCTGCATGCCAATACTAGCAAAAGCGACATCATAAGCAGTTGCTCGATTGTCTTTAGTACTAAACGCTAGTTCATCAGCGACAGTTATAAGACCTGAATTATTTGTCTTAGTATGTGACCCAACGCGCTCACTATCATTTCCATTATGCTCACCATTTAAGTTATTTAAATCATCAGCTTTATCGGAATTAGAACCCACACCGGCAAGTAGTACTTGACCTTTAGCACCTGCAACACCACTGTTAAGATCGAGGTTGAGCGCATCTGCAACTATCAGTTGACCCTCTTGTATGACTTCAACATTACCAGCCAGTTCTACATAGGATTCATTGTCATAGTATGCGTAATCGGCTTGAGCATATAAAGGCAATCCTTCGTCTGTAGATAGGCCATCATTACGTTTGGCGCGCTTAATGGCTGCATAATAATCAGAGTTAATTGATGCTTCGCCACGTGATGTATTATTATTAGATGCATTGCCATTTGACTTGTAGTTTGCGTCCGCAGGGCTAATCCATACGCCCTCACAGCGATAGGACGATGTACCTTGATCTATGAAATCAAAAACATTGATATCCGCTACAGGTGAAACTTCATTGGCATCAATAATGGTGTCAGCCTCGACATCATTAATCCTGTAACCATGAGTAGTGTTAGGAGTACGTTCTCTTAATTCATCCGCCTGCTGCTGATAAAATTGTGATAAGCGTTCAAGACTCTTCTGAACTTTATCTTGATTTAAAGTTGTTGAGAGTTGTTTGGCATTATCGAGTTTATTACTAAATGATTTAGTATCCGAGTCATTTAGGTAATCTGAGTCATTTGGATTATCTGAATCTAAACCAGTTTGTTGAGACAGACTACTTTCATCTGTATTTGGCTCATATAACTGTCTATCAGCTAAGGATTGAGTCTCTATAGGTCTATTAATTGAAGTTGGATGAGTATGTTGATTTTTTTCCAAACCATTTACAGGACTTATAATGGCGCCGTACGCACTAGGCACACTAATAAGTATAGGTAAGCTTAATACGAGCGAAGTTTTAGAATACGAATGAAAAACAGTATCGTAGCAAATACGCCGTATACTTTGATAAAGCAATGAGTAAAACAAAGAGTTACCTTATTGAATCTTCAATTAAAATAAAAACAGACTCAATAAATCTAAAGAGTCATCTAAATATGTAGTCTATAATTATTGTAGATTATGAGTATAAAAAATGTATATGTATATCATCTTTTTAAATTTTGCTGATTATTTATGCAATATATTTGGGTGGAATACATCTGTACATGCTACATCCATGTTTTAAAAAGATACGCTTATATTATATAACCAATTTTTATCATCAAATCCCAATTAAATGCATTATTGGCAATTTTATTATATTAATACTATGAAACGCTCATATAAAAGTTTTGAGCAATATCGTATCATAGTCAAAAAAAAATATATCAGCTACACTATAATCGTTTCATTTTACGCCTTCTTTGCCAAATTGTTAATTAGATTGATTTGCATGAGAGGTTTAAATAAAGAAACAAAATTTATAGCTTTTATTATAATTTAAATCTTAAAAATTTATGAAGGTTAATATTCTCAAAAGCCTTAGGTTATGACTACAACTACTAAAACGCCGGATAACATGACATCAAATACTCAAAACAATATTAGCACTTATCATACTCAAGAACGGTTTGAAAAATTAGAAAGGTTTGTGCAAGCTGCTTTTTCTAATCTTCATATCAAAATTAAAAGTCTGCCTGGTGATGCAAGCTTTCGTCGGTATCATCGTGTTTATTTAAATGAAGATGAATTTAGCGATAGTTTAGCTAAAAATGATACCAATCCAACCACTACTAATCAGTCTAATCGTACTATTTCTGATCGAATTAGTTTAAATGTTGATTCTAGTACCGAATCAAGTAGCCTTTTAGACCCAAGCTATATCGTTATGGATGCGCCGCCTCAATTAGAATCAATTGAAAGTTTTGTAAGAATTGCAAAGCTAATGAATGATAAGATTAATGTACCCACATTGCTAAAAAATGACTTAGAAAATGGGTTTTTGATATTACAAGATTTTGGTAATACTGAATTTGCTCATCTTGTCGCGGATGCTAAGGTGAAGCAGGAGCATACAAAAATTGATGAATTGTATCGCTGGGCGATTGATTGTTTAATTGATTTGCAAGGTATTGATACTCAGTATGCTAAAAAGAAATTTGGAGTACAAGATTATGATAAGTCAACTTTACAACGAGAGATAGACTTATTTACTGAATGGTTTTTACCCTATATTGGTATTGAACTAACTGATGATATTAACTCAAAATTAGCATTATTTAATACGCATTTGATTGAAGATATTTTGAAGCAGCCTACTGTCGTTGTACATCGGGATTATCACAGTCGTAATCTTATGCTTGATCAGTATCACCACGAGGCGTTGGGCGTTATTGATTTTCAGGATGCACTTATCGGTAGTTATGTATACGATTTAGTATCCTTAGTTCGTGATGCCTATGTTGATTGGCCTGAGATGCAAATTGATAGCTGGGTTGAGTATTATTGGCGACAAGCTAAGCAGTTAAATTCTGATCAACCTGATCCTAATCAAACCGCTCTTAATCAAACCGCTCATAATCAAACCGCTACTAATCAAAATGAATCAACTCACCTTGATTTCATGGATAACATAACTTTAGAAACTTTAATGACGGATTTAAATCTCGTTGGTATTCAGCGTCATTTAAAAGTATTAGGGATCTTTATAAGATTATCTGAACGTGATGGCAAGTCTCGATATTTAGCAGACATACCTAAGGTTTGGCGCGATCTTATGCTTGAATTAAGATGGTTGAATGAACGTGCGAATGAAGATATCAAGTCATATATCAATCCAATTTATACGTGGTTAAATGAACAAGTTGAGACTAATTTTGATAACAAGTTTTCTAAGCTTAAGTAAAAGATCTAAAAACCCTTATCCAATGATATTTGATAGGTTTGTAATAACAATATTTTTAATAAAACTAGGAACACACCCTAATTAAGGTTAAATATGACTTCTAAAAATTCATCAGCTTCAACACCTAAAGCTTCACAGCGTATCAATCAAGCGATGATATTGGCTGCAGGTAAAGGAACGAGACTTAGACCGTTGACGTTAGATACGCCAAAACCTTTGATACAAGTAGGTGGCCAGCCGCTAATTGTTTGGCATATTAAAGCTTTAAAAGCTATAGGCATTACCAAAATTGTGATTAATACCTCTTGGCTTTCGGAAAAATTAATGAAAGCGATAGGTGATGGAAGCAAGTACGGTGTTGAGATAAGTTGGTCTATTGAAGATGATGAACCTTTAGAAACAGCGGGAGGTATTGCAAAAGCGCTACGCACTCACAAATTAAGTCTTGAGCCATTTATACTCATTAACGGTGATGTTTGGACTGATTTTGACTTTTCTGTATTAACGTCTTATAAAATGAATGCAGATCAAAAGGCTCATCTAATAATGACTATTAATCCCCCTCACAACAAGAAGGGTGATTTTGCGATCAATAATGGATTGGCCAGTGAAATAGCGGTTGCCAATAGTCCTAAATATACGTTTGCTGGTATCAGCGTGATATCACCAGATTTAGTCGAGGGTATTGCTGAGGGTCAAGCAGCACCATTAGCACCTTTGCTTAAAAAATCAATGTTGAAAATGCAAGTGACAGCCCAGCTCTTGGACGCGAATTGGATAGATGTAGGTACTGAGGAACGTCTGGAGTCTGTCAATCAATTGATTGATTCAGGTAGTGCAGCATTACATGCTGGGCGTCCATAGACTATTTGAACCCTAGTCGTATAGCCATTCATTTATTCTATCTCTTACTTATATGTTTGTGATTATGCGGCCTTTCACTTATATGGTGTTTAGTTAATTGACCTTTAATTAATTTGCCCCTTGCAAATCGTTTTCACCATCGATTGTTATTTTCGTATTCGTTATTGAGTTCGAATTATGTGATTCGTTTTATTTAGCAGCTACTTCGCTTGGCTTAGCTGATTCGCTAGGCTTAACTACTTCGCTTGACTTATCAACGGTATTATTAACTGATTTCGACTTAGATACTGATGATTGATTTGTAGGAGATTGGTCATCATTTAATTCACCTTTGTTTAATTCAGTATTGTAAGAATTGTTGATAGAATCATGGATAGAGCTGTCGATTGAATTGTTTGTTGAGCCACTACTTTCTAATCTTTTTTGTCTTAAATATTGCAATCGTGCCGTTTCTCTTTCAGCTTTTATTTTATTCATCTTCTCATCTTTTACTTGAGCGATACCCTCACTAATTTTATTATTTATATCTTCTACCTCTTTTGCTGTTTTCTCATATTCCTCATCTATAGTGATGTCAGTTGAATCCCGACTGGGTAAGTCTCTATCAAGTAGTAATCTTTCGTTTGGATTAGTGTTTTGACGTCTATTCACAATCAAACTTTGTGCAGTATTAGGTTGCTGATTTGAAACAGATGCATTGTTTAATTGAGATGCTTTTTCTTGTTGAGAGGTATTGGCTCTAACATTTAAATCATTGGAATTAATAGCAGGTGTTTTAGGTGCAATCCCTTTTTTAGATAAGTTATCTGTTTTTATAACAGTTTCTGCATTTTCACTATTTACAGATGACTGAGTAGCTTCAGAATTAGGCACTTGATCATTTAATAATTCTGTAACCTCTTGATGGTTTATTTTAGTAGAGGTAGATACACCATTCTGATCTATTTCTACTTCGCTACCAGTTTTAATGGGCTGCTCAGTATTCACTCCTGTTTCGAAGTTATTTGATATGTCAGCGCTCGATCCGGTTTCTTTATTTTGATTGAGGACAAAGCCTACAATTAAAACTATATGCAAAGTTATTGCGAATATGATTGCTGGAAGCCATTTTTTTAACATAAGTTAATTCACTTGGTTTTAATACACATTTTCGATTCAGTAGTTATCTTTGTTGAATACTTATCAACATTTGCGATTGTTAGCTGTTTATATGTCTTTTTAATAGTATACCCATAACTTATTGCAAATCCTTTCTTTATATAAAACTCTATTCTAGTAATGCATTTAAGCTTAGTATTAATCCTAAATAGTAATTCTCTTTTCAAATATAAAAATTTTGAAATATTTTCATCGGCTTAATTTTGAACATATCTTAGCAAAGTCCTAAAACTTCATTTTAATGTTCAAAATACATAAATTCCTGATTTAATAGAAAAATCAGCTTAGTTTTTAGGCTTATTAATGTTGGCAAGTTGTTTCTAAAATTAGATGGATTAAGATTTAAGATTTTTTTAAATTTTTTGATTTAATCAGATTTATTTCAAAAATTTCAATTCTATACAGCCCCTAATATTGTTCACTCTTTAATATTCAGTTACGTATTAATGTTTTACAGGTGTTTAATAAATATTCACCAAGGACTATACTCTCGCAACGAGGGGGTTTTATTATTTATCATAATGTACAAGAAATTAAAAAAGCAATTTGATATAATCCACTCTTATATAATTTAACAAATTAGTATTGTATTATGCCGTACAAAATCTCAAATCCTCAAACCTTTAATCCCTTGAATAATCATATTCGAACCAATCAATATGATGGTGATTATCAACAACCTAATAGTGATGAAGCTCATAATCATACGAGTACTGATATAGAGTTTACAACTTTTAATGCTAACCAAATAGATATTATAGATGCAAATAAAGGCGATCATTTAGTCAAATCTCAAATCAAGCATTCAAGCGAACACCTAATTGAGCATAAAGGTACCAAATCAGCTCGCTTTAAAAAGCTCCAAAAAAAGCTGCGTAAGCAAGTATCGCATGCCATTCGTGATTTTAATATGATCGAAGAGGGCGATGTGATTATGGTATGCGTATCTGGCGGTAAAGACAGTTATACGCTACTAGACATTCTATTGTTTCTAAAACGAATTGCGCCTATTAATTTTGAAGTCGTGGCAGTAAACTTAGATCAAAAACAGCCAGATTATCCTGAAGATATATTGCCAAATTATTTAAAAGAACAGGGTATACCGCACTACATTTTAGAAAAAGATACCTATAGTGTGGTCAAAAGTGTGGTACCAGAAGGTAAGACCTACTGTTCAGCGTGTTCGCGCCTACGCCGTGGTTCACTATATGGATTTGCGAAACAAATTGGCGCTACCAAAGTTGCATTAGGTCATCATCGCGATGATATATTAGCAACATTTTTCTTAAACTTGTTTCATGGTGGTAGTTTAAAAGCCATGCCGCCAAAGCTGTTAAGCGATGATAAACAAAACATTTTAATTCGCCCATTAGCTTATGTCGAAGAAAAAGACATTATTAAATATGCGCGCTACAAAGAATTTCCTATCATTCCATGCAACCTATGTGGAACACAGGAAAACCTACAACGCGCTATGATTAATGACATGCTGCGCGAATGGGACGATGCTCACCCTCAACGTTTGGCTTCCATATTTAAAGCGATGCAAAATGTTGCACCATCACAACTAGCTGATAGAGATCTATTTGATTTTGAAAGTTTAGAATTAGATAGAGATGATAACGAACGTCCATTTGAAGGCATAAATATTCAAGTGGGGGTTGAGTCTGAACTTTCTGACATAGGTCTGCCAACGCAGCCAGATGTTAAGCCTTTTGGTACCAGTAGTGATTTTAAAGCCCATAGTGATAGTCATCAAGACAAACGTCGAAGCAAGATACCCACTATTAATCCTATACTATAAAATATAACTTAAAATATTAAACAAAAAAAAGAAGAACCATAATGGTTCTTCTTTTTTATAGGTTTTTAGTTTTAACCATAATCAATAACCATAATCAAATAAATCTAAAATGGTTATAAGGCACCGAGTGCAAGTACTACACATGTAGGCTCAGCGAAGTTAATGCCGTAACTGTTTAGTAGTTCGCTGACTATAGTTTGCTGATTAAATAAAGGGCTATAGTCTCTCTTAACGTTATTTATCAAACGACTTTAGAGGTTTGAATTCAATTCTATCCTGAGGTAACTGACCCACACTGGTTAGGCGCCAGTTTAAATCGTCTTCGCTACTGACCTGAACATAGTACTTAGATGCCAATTCGTCAAGTTCAACATTAGCAGAATAAATGTTTTTATTTTGATGAGTCAGCACCGTGTCTCTATCTTTATTAATATCAGTCGCGTGTGAAATGGATAATTTCAATTCATCAGGGTAATAAATTGGCGTCCCGTCTTTAAGATTACCAGATTGCAAGCTTATTTCTGGATAATTAAGGATAAAAACAATGTCACCGTTTTGCGAGAAAGTCATGTCACCATTTAAACCTAAATCATGCGCCAGCTTATCGCGTGACACATCTTGGTATAGAGTTTTTCCATCCATATACCAATCGTCTCGAACAACAGTATCTTTAATTTGTACCGAATAAAAAACAAACCAAATGCAAGCCACAACCACAAACAAAGGCAGACCGATGACGAAAATTAATACCATGTAATTTTTATACCAAGGCTGAGTATCACGATGGCCAAAGCTGTTTGTTTGATTCATTTTATTCATGTAAAACCTATAAAATAACTATTTTTGAGATGTAAATACATTTGTTCTTTCAGCATGATATGCCCCATCTTTACTATCTACATTGAATGTTATTGGTATTTCAGTGTGTTCAATAGTATTTGGATCTGCGGTCACGCTAACTGGCATGTCATAACTTTCACCGGCATTCAAAAATACACTTTCAAAACGCGTAATTAAACTAAATCCTTCTGGTGCAGATATTGATAGTACATAGTCATGCGGCTTTTGAGTTTTGTTGGTAATTTTAATAATATAACTATTAGAAACTTTACCCTCTGATGTGACTGAAGATAAAGAATTACGGTCACCACGGACATCAATTTGCAACGGTACTCTATCTACTAAGGCATAGGTCATAACGCCTATAAATACTAACAATAATAATAGATAAGCAAACAGTCTTGGTCTTAGGTAACGACTTTGCTCATTCTCTACCAATTGCCTTTCCGTGGTGTAACGTATCAAGCCACGTGGATATCCAACCTTGTCCATTATATCATTACAAGCGTCGATACAGGCAGCACACTGTATACATTCAACTTGAAGTCCATCACGAATATCAATACCCGTAGGACATACTTGAACACACATGGTACAAGAAATACAATCTCCTAGATCTTCGGGATGGGTGCCTTTTTTACGAGGTCCTCTAGGCTCACCTCGATTATAATCGTAGGAGACAATAAGCGTGTCTTTATCAAACATCACACTCTGGAAGCGTCCATATGGGCAAATGTGTATGCACATAAATTCGCGCATGTATGCCGCATTGGCATACGTTGCGAACGTGAAGATAAACATAGAGACCCAAACCCATGTGGGCCAATCTGGAAATGGTATACCCCCTATAAATTGCCAGCTACCATATAAAAAATCTGTACCCGCTACATAACTGACAAAGGTTGCTGCGGTAATGAGCGCCATAACAAACCAAATAAAATAGATCAATAATTTTTTCGATATTTTACTGGCAGAATTTGGCTGTTTATCAAATTTAATGCGTTTGTTACGATCGCCAATCACCCATTTTTCAACATGCTGAAACAAATGAACCCAAATTGTTTGAGGGCACGCGTACCCACACCACACACGTCCAGCATATACAGTAACCATAAATAGTGTAAAAGCGGCAATAATAAAAAATGCTGCAACAAAAAAGAAATCTTGAGGGAATAAGGTGAGACCAAATATATAGTAATGTTGACTAGGTACGTCAAACCAAATTGCTTGGCGACCCTCATATTTAATCCAAGGTAAGATTAAAAATAGTGCCAGTAAAAAGTACATACTAAATAAACGTATGCGCTGATAAAAGCCATCTGTGAACTTCGGATGAATACGTTTTTTTGTGGCATCAACAACATGTACTGGAATCATTTGGGGGGAGGGGGCTGACATAAAGTTACCTCTAAGGATTAAATCTATTATGCTGGCTATTAGATATCTATAGTCTTAACCGTATAAATATCTGATTGTCATATTTTAACACTTAACCGTCTAAAAATGGGGGTGTGCGTAAAGAGGAATGCTGCTATACCTATATAAAATCTACATGTAATTCAATAATATATAATTTCAAAAACATCTATACTCTAAAAAATATCTATAATCTAATACAAAAAGAAGTTTCAAGATACACAATTATATATTACATAATGGAGACGAATGAGCAAAAATAAAAGAGGGACTGTTTAACAGTCCCTCTTCTACAATTTAATTAAATATTACATAATTTTAAAGCTTTATATCATCATCTAAAAAATTATTCAGCAGCGACTTCTTGTGATGACTCAGAAGTAATCACGGCGTTATTAGATAATGAATAAACATAAGCAGCAAGAAGCATAATACGCTCATTACCTAACTTAGTTTCCCATTCTGGCATAACACCAGCACGGCCATAACGAAGTGTATCACGAATGGTCTCACGATCCCCACCGAATACCCAGGCACCATCAGTTAAGTTAGGTGCACCGATATTAATATCACCAGTAGCATCTTCACCATGGCATATGAAACATTTAGTGTCATATATCTCTTTACCTTCAGCTATCAATGAAGGATCTAGTTCCGTAGGCTCTTGATTATCTGAGATAGATAAGACATATTCTGCGGCTGCACGAACCCCTTGTTCTCCGATATCATCTCGTTGTGCAGGCATAGGTAGAGCATCTGGATCTAAATTTAAATGCCAACCATTATGAAGCGTAAATAAGATATTTTCAGGCTCACCACCGTGTAACCAAGCATCATCCGTTAGATTAGGATAACCAGGCGCACCTTGTGCAGTTGATCCATGACATACTGAACAGTTTTGCAAAAATAAACGTTCACCAGCCATTAAAGCGCGCTGATTTTCAGTGAGTTCCAATACAAAGGGTGCCAACGTATCTAATTCTGCGTTGATCTCATCTTCTAACTCTTTACTACGCTCAGACTTGATCGGTTCTTGAGCTTGAAGAGTGGCAAGCTTTGCTAATTGTTCTTCAGCATTCGGATTTTGAAGAAACGAATTATAAAACGACGTTTTGAAAATTTTATCATTCTTCTCAAGATTACTATATAACTCGTTTTCTTGAGTCCAAGGGACCGTTTCGCCATTTACTTCAACCGTAGTAATACCTTTGAAGTGACTTGGAAAAATAGCTGGGAATAATAAGAAGTAAAGTAGTGCCCAAACAATTGAGCCAAAGAAGATAACTAACCACCATTTAGGTAGAGGTTTATCATACTCTTGAATAACGTCATCATAAGTATGACCAGTTGTACCATCTTCTGCTAAATCTGGTTTGTTACGCAATACAAAAAGTAACACGCCAAGAATACCTAGCCAACAGGCTAGAGTTAAGATGGTGATCCATGAACTCCAAAATATACTCATCTTTTATCCTTATTGCGTGAGGTAGCAGAGGACGCATTTAAGTCATCGTCTAATGCTAGTTGTGCATCTTGTTCAAAGCGCTTCTTATTTTTAGGGGAATACGCCCACCATGCGATGCCTATAAAAGCTATAAAAGCCCCGACAGTCGCAAATATTTGTAAGTCGCTCATGCTCATTATCTCTGACCCTCCATCGCAATACCTAATTGCTGAAGATAAGCGACTAAAGCATCAAGCTCTGTAGCACCTAAAACCTCGTCGGGTGCTTTCGCAATATCTGATTCAGTATAAGGAACACCGAAACGATCGCGGAACAAACGCATTTTTTCTTGAACTTTAGTACCGTCTACTTCACGTTCGGCTAACCATGGGAAACCTGGCATAACAGATTCAGGTACTAAAGATTGAGGATTGATTAGATGCTTCTTTTGCCAATCATCAGAATAACGACCACCTACGCGTGCTAAATCAGGACCTGTACGTTTCGAACCCCATAAGAATGGGTGGTCCCATACAGATTCTGCAGCGCGCGAGTAGGGTCCATAACGCTCAACTTCAGCACGTAGTGGACGAACCATCTGAGTGTGACAAACGTGGCATCCTTCGCGAATATAAATATCTCGACCTTCAAACTCTAAAGGTGTCCAAGGTTGCATAGTAGGCAGTGGTTTGTTCACACCACCTTCTTCGGGCGACTTATAGTCAAAAATTAATGGAACAATCTCTACTAATGTTGCAAAGCTAATTGCAATAACAATAAAGATGACCAGCAAGCCCGTATTCTTTTCAATTATTTCATGAGGTGTACCCGCCATGATATCTCCTTAAGCGATTGCTGGTTTATACATTAACAGACTGAGTGTCTTTATCATCATCGATGATAGGTGAGTGATTGGTTGGATCAGCTTCGTCAACAGGACGAGCGCTTGGCATCTTAATCGTTTTATATGCATTATATGCCATAACTACCATACCACCTACATATAGAAAACCACCAAATGCACGACCAATATATGGATAATGCGAGAACGTTACGGTCTCAATAAAGTTGTAAGCAAGCGTTCCATCTGGATTCGTTTGACGCCACATCATACCTTGGCCAATACCTGAAATCCACATAGATACGATATAAAAAATTGTACCAGCAGTCGCCAACCAGAAATGCGTATTAATCAAGCTAATTGAATACATTTTCGGTTTGTTGTAAATACGTGGGATCAATACATATAACGAACCCATAGTAATCAAACCAACCCAGCCCAATGCACCAGAGTGTACGTGACCTACCGTCCAGTCAGTATTATGCGATAAAGCATTGACTGTTTTAATAGACATCATAGGACCTTCAAACGTTGACATTGCATAAAATGACAATGAAACGATCAAGAAGCGAATAATGGGATCGGTACGAAGTTTGTCCCAACTACCTGATAGGGTTAATACCCCGTTAATCATACCACCCCAAGAAGGCGCGAATAAGATGATTGAGAAAACCATGGCCAAAGACTGAGTCCAGTCAGGAAGTGCAGAATAGTGAAGATGGTGTCCACCAGCCCACATATAAGATGCTATTAAAGCCCAGAAATGCACAATAGATAAACGGTACGAATAAATAGGACGACCAATTTGAACGGGTACAAAGTAATACATCATACCTAAGAAAGCTGCTGTCAGATAAAAACCAACCGCGTTATGACCGTACCACCACTGAACCATTGCATCAGTAGCGCCACCAAATAATGAGTAAGACTTAAATAATCCTACTGGAATGGCCATACTATTAACGATATGAAGTAAAGCAATCGTAATGATGAAAGCGGCGAAGAACCAGTTAGCCACATAAATATGAGATGTTTTACGCTTGATTAGCGTGCCAAAGAATACTATTGCATAAGAAACCCAAACAACGGCAATTAAAATATCAATTGGCCATTCAAGTTCCGCATATTCTTTAGCGCTAGTAATACCTAGCGGTAAAGTAATGACAGCTGAAACAATAACTGCTTGCCACCCCCAAAAGGTAAACCAAGCTAAGTAAGGAGCGAACAGTCTGGTTTTACAAGTACGTTGTACAATGTAATAAGAGGTTGCAAACAGGGCACAACCACCAAACGCAAAAATAACCGCGTTAGTATGAAGCGGTCTTAAACGACTAAATGTTAGCCAGGGAATGTCAAAATTTAAAGCAGGCCAAGCTAATTGAGAGGCGATAAATACTCCCACTGCCATGCCTATAACTCCCCAAACGATAGCCATGATGGTGAAAAACCTAACAATGGTTATTTCATAATCACGATCAACAGGAGAGACTGCTGTGTTATTTATACTCATTGGAATACTTCCTATACAGCCTTAAGTAGCAAAGGTGTTTACCAAACAAAAGTAGCCCTAAATCTGAGTATTAAGAGATTATGTTCTTAATTTAAGTGTAATTAAAAACACATTCTTTAGTCAATAAAATGGCTAACTGAACTGGTTAAACATAATTACTTATAATATAAAACCACTTTCGTTTGGCTGTTAAACCTGATGTTATCTAAATATGTAACTATTGTAACGCATAGCCTACAAAATATCATCTGACGAAACAGTCAAATAATAAAATATCCGTAAAAATTTTGTGGATAAGAATTTTTTGTATAGCCTAGCATAACGTCTTATAGGGCTAGCGATAATAACTCCTAAATAAAATAAAAATGACTTGTAGAGTCAAATATTCGCGAAACCTTAAAATTATTTGTACAATCAATGCTAAATCAATAAGTTCATGTTAATTTGTCGCTTACGGGTGCAAAGAAATAAATTCTTTATACATTGATATATAGTAAGCTTTGAATCTACCGATTTAATGTCTTTTTTTAATTCGCGATTCATTTTGCAATGATAAGCTATAGACATCACAAACTTATACAGGTAGTATTTTAACTCTATTTTCAATTTAACTCTATTTATAATTCAACAAGGAATGTCTTATGGCTGTTTTTTTATCAGATGAATGGTTTTCAGAAGTAGATCGTTTAACTCAAGAAGCGGGTGATTTAAATTTGCCCCCAGCATTTTCTGACGTTAAAGTGAACCTTGATGTCAGTGATACTGCAAATGGTGATATCCAAGCACATTTAGCAGATGGCGTATTAAAAAAAGGTGAGACGGATGCGCCGACTACTATTAAAACTGATGAGGCCACAATCAAAGAGATTATAATGGGTGGCGATGCCAATCAGGCTATGCAAGCCTTTATGTCAGGTAAGTTACGTATCGAAGGTGACATGAGTCAGGTCATGACACTACAAAGCGCAAAACCGAGCGCAGAGCAAAAAGAGTTATTTAAGAAAATTTATGCTGCAACTGATAAAGCTTAATTTATAATTTTTTTATAAAGCACTCAGTAACGTGTTTTTGCTTAAGCTTATTTTAAAAAGAAGAGCGCCAAAAGTGGCGCTCTTCTTGCTTTAGCTCATTAGTCAAAAGATATCAGTTCAAGGAGATGGGTAAAATATCAATAGCGAGGAGTTAAGATATAAATCTAATGATTCAATTCTAATTCATATTCAATAGATAGAACATGAACAAACTACCAGAAAGAAAAAAGCAAAGTGATAAAATATAATGAGTATAGACTCGAACTAGTTCAGAAGTTTCATCAATCAATAGAGTCAAAGCAGTACGAGTAGAGGGTAGCGTGCTATGAGTATTTGAAGTAAATGTTAATTTAGTATCATCTAACATCGGTTTTAATTTGTTCGCTGATTTATTATTATTTATAGGATGAGTCTTTATAGGCATGTCATTCGACTCTTTGATTGAAGAGGTGTCATATAATAGATTGTTATTTATATTTTTCATCAGCAATGATGGACTACTTGAGTCACTACCGACTCGTATTAAGTTTGATTTATGACCATCTAAGATGTTATTGAGCTTATGAAGATGTAAATGAGCAGATGTAAATAAGTATTTATTATCAGCACTCTTATTGGCATAAACCTTATTAAGCAAAATCTTATTTACCGAAACATTATTTGCAGCGTTACGGGTACCATCATAGGTATGATAAGTTAAGTGAGAAATCTGCGATTTTGTAGTCATAACACTTCAACACAATATATGAATTATGTTTAAAATTAAAAATATATTAAACAGTAGTTACCAAATACCTATAAATTGCTTTATAAAAACTTAAGAAAATATCATAAATTCTATATTTACAGGGGTTTGTAACATCTTAACCTTAATATATACAAGTTGTAAATAACTAATTTACCAAAAGTCAATCAATTTAAGAGTATTAATTAGTTTAAATAAAAAATTACAAAAGCCAATCATTAAGATTGGCTTTTGTAATTTAATCAAGACAACGTTGTTATAGTTACTATTTAGTTTGATTGATTCTCATGATAAATAGCTGCTTGTAGCCAAATATTAGCTTGAATATAGTCATTGACTTGTATCGTTGAAGTATCATCGGTCGTTTTGGCAGCAATTCTAACTACAAAAGGCGACGCTTCAGGTTCGCGTAATATAGCGACATCAAATAAAGTCAGGTCTATATCAAAAAAGCGTTGATGCTGAATGCCTAATACCTGACCTTGACACCATGCCTCATCTTCTTGGCCCAACGTCTCACCGAATAAGTATGCACACATATTGCCAAGATTGATTTCAATAGGGGCTAAAGGTTCATCCGTATCAGGTTGCCACTCATCAATAAGCGCCTCTAAATTATCTGGTACAACCCCATTATTATTAGCTACAATATCATTGTAAGCTCTGTGATAACGAATTGCTTCAGGATCTTCTACCACGATTATCTCATCTTTATCACTGGGTTCGATAGAGTATGCCCAACCACTAAAGTTTACAAAATATTCGTCCGATTTACGGTACATATCATGATTGGCAGCATAAAACTGATCAAATGCGTAGATGATGCTCCCATCTTCGCTGACCAAACGCAAAACCGCATCATTCGTATTATTATTAGCAATGATTCTATCGACTTTGCAAGTTAATCCATATGGGCTGTTTACACAAGGATAAGCATTAATAAAGTTCTGAGGTTTGCCATTATCCATGGCTAAAACTTGATTGATATGACACATCTCATTTGAAGATATCAGCAGTTGTTTAGCATTATCTTTAGTTAATGAGGCATCCAAGCCTGTAGCAATCGTAGCCGTATCAATAGACTGCTGAAGCCAATCTGGAACTACGTTTGATATGTCATTCGTTAATATTTGCCAATGATCACCATGGCCAGCAGTTTGTTCTTCAGTTAAAGAGAGGGTGGTCGGTTGTTGGTCGGGGTTTTGCGTGTATTTATAAGTGTGCGTAGTCATATTTAAGTTACTTATAATTAGAGAGGTTTAAGAAATAATAAAAGAGGTTAAAGTAAGCTTTGTTAGTTATATAAATAGGGGCAAGTTATACGAATGCAACCTTAAATTGTATGCAAGCTCATATTAAAATACCTCACTAGGTTAAAAAACTAATTCATTAATCATAGATAGCCAAATCTTGAGCGTTGTGTCAAACTATGCACATTTCATTATTTAAAATTGAATTCTATACAGCCTTTTATGAGCTAATGACTTAATATTAACGAATTACTATCTATTAATTAACTAACATCTATTTAAATAACTAATATCTAGCAGCAAACTAACTTTTTACAACTAATTTATTTACCATTACCTAACTGGTTAAGAGCCTTATTTATGTTTCGTCCGTTAGCCTTATTTCTAGGATTGCGTTATACCCGTGCCGAACGCAGTAATCGCTTCATATCATTTATTTCTCTTATATCTATCGTTGGTCTTACATTAGGCGTTGCGGTATTGATTACTGTATTGTCGGTGATGAATGGTTTTGATAGAGAAATTAAAGGTCGTATTTTAGGCATGGTACCTCAAGCGACGATCTCTTCGGGTCAAATAATTACAGATTGGGAACCTTTGTTAGAAGAAGTCAAACAAGATCCTAAAGTTACAGAGGCCGCACCTTTTATAACGCTACAGGGCATGCTTACTGCTAATGGTCAAGTTGCAGGCGTGATGATAAATGGGGTAGTACCTGAATATGAAAAGCAAGTCTCTATCATTGGCGAGCATATGGAGGAGGGGTCAATTGATAGTTTGGCTGCTGGCGAATTTAATATTGTCATGGGCATAGATTTAGCGCAATCGCTAGGCGTTATGGTAGGTGATAAGGTTACATTGGTATTACCCGAAGCCTCTCCCTCTCCTGCAGGTATCATACCTAGATTTAAGCGCTTTACGCTGGTCGGAACATATGATATCAGTCGAGAGATTAATAATATAATTGCCTATGTGCCCATGGATGACGCTGCCAAACTATTGAGGCTACCTAGCGGTGCCCAAGGGATTCGTATGCGTCTTGATGATATTTTTGCTGCACCAGAAGTGGCCCGACGTGCAGCTGCAATTGATCCAGAATATCTATATCCAAGTGATTGGACGCAAACGCATGGTAATCTATTTAATGCCATTCAAATGGAAAAAGCCATGATTGGGCTGCTATTATTTCTAATAGTCATTGTCGCTGCATTTAACATCGTATCAAGTTTGATTATGGTCGTCACGGACAAAAAATCTGATATAGCCATTCTTAAGACATTCGGCGCCACACCGAAGCTTATTATGCAAGTGTTTATGGTACAAGGTATGTTTATAGGTATTATAGGAACGGTACTAGGAACCGTCATCGGACTGGCTTTGGCCTTCTCTATTAGCGATATAGTTGGATATATGATTCAGGTATTCAACATCAATCTACCTGACGTTTATCCAGTCAATTTCTTGCCGTCGTACGTTAAGTTTACCGATGTATTGATCATTTCATCAACGTCATTCTTACTAAGTTTCTTAATGACAATATATCCCGCTCGCCGTGCAGCAAGTATTCAACCTGCCCAAACTTTAAGATACGAATGATGACTGAGCGTCTTTATGACCGAACTATTTATAGATTTAAAGATATTGAATGCGCTGAGTCTTAAATAAAGTGTTAAGTTTTTAGAAATGACTAGTCGTTGAATTAAGTTCAGTGATATTGAAAAAAATGTAATTGTTAACATGTGATATTTAGCAAGAGTGATATAGATAAAGAGTAATGTATATGTCTGAGATTTTAGTCGCCAAAAATATTAGCAAGATTTACGACGAAGGTAGTATCCGTACGCAAGTCTTAACAGGACTTGATTTGACGGTTAGGGCTGGCGAGAGAATAGCCATTGTAGGAACGAGTGGGTCAGGTAAAAGCACGTTGTTGCATCTGCTAGGCGGGTTAGACATACCTACATCTGGTGAGGTGTGGCTCAAAGATAAATGTTTGAATAAGATGAATGAAACTCAGCGCGGTCATATGCGTAATGAGCATTTAGGATTTATATACCAGTTTCATCATTTGCTACCAGAATTTACAGCCGTTGAAAATGTAGCGATGCCTTTATTACTTCGTAAAGAGGTGCCCATTAAAGATGCGCGTCATCAAGCGATAGAGTTATTGGATCGTGTGGGTCTGGGGCATCGTCTCGATCATCGTCCCGGCGAGCTATCCGGAGGTGAGCGTCAGCGTGTGGCCATAGCCCGTGCTTTAGTTACAAAGCCTGCTCTTGTATTGGCAGATGAACCGACAGGTAATTTAGATTATGATAATGCCCAGAGTGTGTTTGGATTATTGGCTGAATTACAAGATACAATGCAGACGGCTCTGCTGATGGTAACGCATGATAGAAATCTTGCTGCAATGGCTGATAGACAAATGCGACTCAAAAACGGTACTTGGGCTGACTTTGAGAATTAAAAACTTTGACCATAAATAGTTAAGAGAAATAGTAGTCCCTTCAATTCAATCATATTATATAGCGTTATTTATGACGTCGTATATACAGCTATAAGATTATCAGTTATCAAACCTCATATTTTACCTATAGTCAGCGAAATACTAAATGGTTATGGAGCTAACCCCGCTCGCACTACTATAGAAATACTTGCACTCGGTTGCCTGAAAACCATTTTAAATTTCTTTGAATATATCGATCTAATACAGTATCTGATCAAACGATTATTCAATTTTAAAATTGCTGAGTTGTCATCGTGCAGTGGTTAACTGGCGTAGTTTCCCTATGCTTGATGGTCGCAATTTTATCGATTGATCCGGCGAAGCTTCAACAAATTAATCAAGCGGTTACTTCTGAAACATGGCAGCAGTTAGCTGTTATATCGCTATTGATAGCCGTTGTTTTAAATCTTATACGGTATTTTTTGCCTAATCCAAAACGATCAAACGATTTCCAAGTTTGTCCTGTATTTTATAACTCAGTTCATGCTTCTTGTCCTACCTCACGTAAAAATTCACAAAATATTAATGAAACACTATCTGGTATAAAAGAAAATTCTACAAGCCTACGCAATGATTTAAAACATCATTTATCAACCTTAAAACGCCTTATAAATCCCCTTAGATCATTCTTTTATTTTAAGTTTGTTATCACCCTGATAGGCGCTTGTTTTCTCATCTTAGCTGTGGCCAGTCAAAGCCTGTACCAACGTATTAAGATGATTGAAAACTCGCCAAATTATTCACTGAATATAACCGCGATGGTCACACCGATAGGTTTAAGCGACAGACGTTTAGAATTGGACTCTATATCAAAAGGTACCGATCTTAAAAATTATACTGACGTTACTAAAAATTCAAAGCCTTCACGCACGGTTGCAGATCAAAGCTATCGGCAGCTGGTTAGGTTGACCCAGATTAGTTATTATGAAAATGTACAATCCCAAAACGAACCACGTAAGGTTAATTCTAGATCTATCTCACAAGATGATTCATATCATTATGAAGACGTTACCAATCCTTTTTATAACGCTCAAGATACACAGCCTAAACCTACCCTGGGCGGACAGCATGGTAAACCACTGCCTAAAGATATGACGGTACTAATGAGTGTTCATGAACAAGATTTAGTATGGCTAAATGACTTGTCACCCAACAAAAGCGTATCTCTACAATTAAAGCTACAACCTTTAGAGTACGTACATGCTACAAAATCAAATGAATTTAATGAATACCGCTGGCTAAGAAGTCGCCACGTAGTAGCTACTGCATCAATTATTAATCCAAAGTCTGAACAGCTCAATACAAGTGAAATAATGGAAAGTGAAGATTTAAGCTTGATACAAACAATAAATCTTTATCGATTCACTCTACGTCAGCATTTTTTAACACTTATCCAGAATCAGTATGTCAATCATACTAAAATCAATCTAAACACTGCCGACGCATTAAATGATAACGTCTTAATAAACAATAGCGCGCATAATGGCGTTTTAAATGAAACTTCAAATCACGCGTCTTATAAAGATAGCGCCGCAGTAACACTAAGTTTGTTAACTGGTGATAGAAGCTTAATAAGCCAAGATCTAACAGCGCTATATCGGTTTGCAGGCATATCACATTTGCTTGCCATATCGGGCACACATGTTTTATTTTTGGCTATGTTAAGTGCTGCACTGGCAACGAGATTAATTACGCGTTTGGCACCTAGTGTTTATAGGCGTGTACCAAGGTGGCAATTGGCATTTAGTATTGCTGTGAGCGTGGCTTTTTTATATGCATTATTTGCAGGCTTTGATGTGCCAGCAGCGCGTACGGCCATGATGTTAATGGTTGTGGGGCTTTTACGATATTTTCTAATCAGACCATCTATCTATAAAGTCCTATTGGGGCTTGCCTTAATTATGGCTTGGATAGATATCTATGTGTTATGGCAAGCAGGTTTCTGGTTGTCTTTCATTGCGGTAGCCATATTGTATGTTTACAGTCAACGATTTGGCCAAGTTACTAATTCGCCAACAGCGTCTATAGGCAAATCTTCATTATTTGATAAGCTCACAGGCTTTATTATTGATTTAAAATCCCTAGTTTTGGAGCTTATCAAGCTACAACTTTGGGTGACACTAGCTTTACTTCCATTAAGTCTGTGGTTATTTGGAGAGGTATCTTTATGGGGATTTATCGTCAATATCTTTGCCATAGGACTATTTGGATGGGTTATTGTACCTATGAACTTACTTGCAGGAGTATTAAATACCGTAGCACCTAAGTTAGCTGATCATATTTGGTTGTTTTTAATTGACGTCTTAACCTACTTTCATCAGTTTCTATTATGGCTACATATGCAGGCCAAATACACGGGATGGTTACGTAGTCATATGACAGTATCCGTCATGTTTATCCTATTGTTAATCGTATTACCTTGGATACTCCCCAAAGGCACATTAAGCCGCTTGCTATCTCTACCCGCTACAATGCTGTTTATTATACTAATAGTTACAAATAACGATATGACGAATGAGGGTTTTGCAGATCAATCTAAAGTCAGCTCGCTTAATAAGCAATCAGCATTACACATCAAATCTTTACATACGTCTAGTGCACATTTTTCTGCAGTCTTATTAACCAATAAAGACAGCAGCTGGTTGTTACTGTCTGAATATCCAAGTCCATATAACCAACAATCTATAAAACAAATTAACGATAAAATGCAGTCACTTACAGACAGTCTGTATAAACAGCTTGATACTCTAAATATAGATGTTTTAACTGGGATTGTCGTTCAAACTGCTAGCCCTAATATGGCGCAAACTGTTGCTGGATTACGTCAGAGGATGCCTATTTATTACTACTGGCAAACCGGACTAACTCATATTGATAAGCAAGTTAAACAAAATATGGGAACGAGCAGACTAACTGCTCAAAACTGTTTAGTAGGTAAGGTATGGTCTGAGGGTGGATCATCAAATAATAACGATTCAGGGAAAGTAGACTCGATCAACACTCATTTAAATCATGATTCAGTCCTTATCAATAATAAAGTCAGTATAAAAGCAATAACAGGATGGACGATGAGTCAAGATGTTTCAGACTGTACCATTCAAATAAATACGAATGCCCCTGTCATCCTTACTCAACAAGATGGCAGTATTCAGCATTTACAGTATTTAGATTCAGATCAAATATATCTAGATCACTCAAAAACAAACCGATTAGGAAATGAATCTATTGATTTAAATTCTATTGTTGTATATACCAGCGCGCAGCCTAGGATGGCATCGTTATGGCAATTAATGTGTTCGCCTAATTCTGACAGGAATGCTTCTATCTTAAGTCCTAAGAATAAACACTGGTTAACAACGTCTAAAGCGACTGTAGACCAAAAACTTATCGATAATATGACGCCTAAATCCTGGTATATACTTAAAAGTAAAGGTATGACAGCCAGCCAACAACTATCAGAGAATTTCATGAATTGGCAACGCTCTAAATCTTTGGAGAATTAGAACTTTATGTCAATTTACAAGTGTAAGTAACGCGATAGTGATGAAGTTTTACAGAATGACACTGACATATTAAGTAGAATCATATAGTTTGTTGAAATAATCATATTATGATTGTGTTATTTATAAACTGCTTATAAGCTAGTTTACAATTTAATATCATGAATTTAAGGCAAGTCATAGCCAGCTTATTGATAAATTAATATTAATTTATACTATGAATTGTTTATATTTAACGATACGATATCACGTTATTATTTAAGAACAGTAGGATTCACATTTTTTATGTCAAATTGGCCACCCAATCCCGATAAAGTACCTAACAATAACCAAAGTCCAAACCCATCGAATATACCGCCACATACGACACCGTCTTATTCAGGAGGCCGAGAGTGGCACTTATTAGAAAAGACGTTATTGGCGAGTATAGAAGAACAACGGCGTGCTCGTCGCTGGAGTATTATTTCTAAATTATTGACGCTAGGCTTTTTTTTACTATTGTTCTTTTTGATGAGTCGTGGCTGTACGCCAACAGAAAGTATCAATGCAGTCGATATTAATAAACCGCATATTGCAGTTGTAGACGTTCAGGGCGTCATCAGCCCAACAGATATCGCCAATTCGTTAGATATTAGTCAGGCTTTAACAGAAGCTTTTGAAGCAGAAGGGTCTCAAGCCGTCGTTTTAAATATTAATTCACCTGGGGGCTCACCGGTTCAGTCAGATGAAATTTGGCAGACAATGATGGACTTACGGGAAGAATATCCTGAAAAGAAATTGTATGCAGCTATTGGAGATATTGGGGCTTCTGGAGCCTATTATATTGCTTCAGCTGCCGATGAGATATATGTAAACCGTTCAAGTTTGGTAGGTTCTATCGGCGTGATTATGCCTGGATATAATATAGAGGGACTGTTAGATAAAGCAGGTATCAAAGACAATACCTTAACAGCTGGCGAGTATAAAGACATATTAAGTATGAGCCGCTCATTGACACCTTTTGAAGAACAGCATGTTAAGGATGTCTTAGATAATACGCACAAACACTTTATTAACGCGGTCAAAGAAGGTAGAGCCAAAAAGCTTAAAAACCCTGAAGAGAATAATCTATTCTCGGGCTTGTTCTGGACTGGCGAGCAATCAATTGAGCTGGGTCTTGCTGATAAAGTTGGCGGTTTAATGACTATTGAAAAAGATGTCGAAGCCGAAAAAGACATAGAAATCGACGATATTATTGATTACACGCCTATGGATCCTGTACAGCAGTTCTTTGAAAGCTTTGCAGTCAAACTTGGTGCAGGCATTGGTACTACTATTGATATGAAGTTATTACCTAACGATTCAGCTTCTGGTGAGATGAGATAAATGGCCGATGTCAATGGTAATACTTATGTTAATGCACCAATAGATAAGTTCGATATATTAACTGTAGATTTGTCTGGTTTGCCTGTGTCAAAGATTACAGGCAAGCCAGTATTACATTTTGCACACGCAAACGGTATGCCTAGTGAGGTCTATACGACGCTATTTGAAATATTGTCTCAGCGTTTTACTATTGAGTATATACCTGTACTCGGTATTGACCATGTAGAGACCTTTGATAAAAATCATAAAAGTACAGATATAGATAGCACAGATTTTAGCAATAAGCAGTCTAATAAATATCCCATCGATAACCATTGGCATAGCCTAACTGAACAGGTGATTGACAGTGTTGGAAAAGCTCAGACCAAACATGGTATCCAAATCATCGGTTTAGGTCATTCATTAGGTGCATTGTGTACGTTACAGGCTATGTATAAAAAACCTGCATTGTTTGCTCAATCTGTACTGATGGATCCACCAATAATTTATGGCAAAGACAATTTTGTATGGCATATGAGTAAGCTTTTGTCTCAGCGAATCGCGGATAAATTATCACCGGCAGGCATTTCAAAATACCGTAGAGATGTTTGGGATAGCCGAGAACAGGCTAGAAAGTTGTTACGACCTAAAACTTTTTTTAAAAATTTTGATGAGCGTACTTTTACTGATTATATTAAATATGGCTTACGTGCACAAAGTGGCAGTGATGATAAAGTAGCGCTAAGAATACCTAAGAGCGTTGAGGTAGCCGTATTTAGAACCAATCCTTCGTGGTACTGGTTAAAGCCTAATAGACCTCCTAAAAAGCCTGTCACCCTTTTGATTGGTAAAGACAGTAAGTTTTATGAACGCAAATTCCCTCATAAGATTAAAAAAAGGTTATCAATACCTTTTAAACTACACACGGGTGGTCATATGTTTCCTCTTGAATATCCTGAGTCAGTGGTAGCGCTCATAGTAACCACGATAGCAGAACAGATGAAGTAATGGCATTAACTACTAAAACTGCTGATAAAGAATCAACAATGCAATCCTTGCCCAAATTATTTAGTAAACCTGGTGTATTCGTGTTGACCATTTTCACTATTGGGGTTTTTTTAATTGCGCAGTTGCTAGGTGTCTATATATTTGCACCCATCGTATTTGCTGAACAACAGTTAAGTACGGCTCAAAGATTTGTAATGGGCAGTTATGATGGTACAGTCACCAGTTACGCCATGTTATTCACATTCGTGGTTATGTTGCTGTTTATATATTGCATAGTCAGTCTACGACTAAGACAAAATGCCAAACATAGCACTTCTGATTTAGCGAACGTATGCACTGCTGACTCACCCACCTCGAGTGCTAATATTGACAATCAGGTAACTGCTTCAACTTATCTTGGACTAAAGCGGTTTCCAATCAAAATTGGATTGATTGTTTTACTATTATGGATTCTATTTATCATAGGCAGTGAAGCTTTAACCTATACCTTAGACAAAAATCCGACAGCGTTTGTTGACGAGCTATATTTTACGGCCGACCCTAAGTGGCTGCTCATAGTTGTCATGGTTTTGATAGCACCAATTTATGAGGAGTTTATGTTTAGGGGTGTTATATGGCAGGCAGTACGAGAGCAAATGAATGGTAGGGCAGGCAACATCTTAGCTGGTATGGTGACAAGTATACTGTTTGCTATTATTCATTTGCAGTATGAGCTTTATGAAATGAGTGTTGTGTTTGCCTTAGCGTTGATTCTTAGTTACGCCAGAGCGAAGTCTGGATCGCTTTGGTTGCCTATTATAATTCATATTTTAAATAATGGACTGGCAATGTTTTTTTACTTAATTGCTCAGTAGCTTTCCTGTAATCAGTAGCTTTAATCCATGAATCAGTAACTTTAAATTAGTAACTTTAATATAATAGAAAATAGCCTAAGCAGATACTAAATTATTCTCATACTTAATTAGGCCCAAATCCAATTTTATATGAACTTGTTCTTAAGTTTGTTTATTAATGGCTTCTTTACTATCGTAAATAATTTGAATAGTACGGTTTGCTGCCTCTTGAATTTCAGCAACTGTTAACTGCTTTTTACCGCTTAACGCTTGGCGCCATTTACGAGCCCCAGGTAGTCCTTGAAATAATCCCAAAAAGTGCCGTGCTATTGAAGGTAAAGGTTCACCTTTGGCCACTTGTTCTTCAAGATAGGGGTACAGTCGGAGTAAAATATCGGCTTGGCTCGGTACTGGGGCATCCCATAACTGCATCGATTCAGCTAGGATATAAGGGTTTTGATAGGCTGCTCTGCCTAACATAACACCGTCAACATATTGAAGATGTTCTATAATTTGCTCAATATTAGTAATCCCACCATTTATTTCGATATCAAGCTCAGGGAAGTCCTGTTTGAGACGATAAACATCTTCATATCTAAGCGGAGGGACTTCTCGGTTCTCTTTGGGACTCAGACCGTTTAACCAAGCAATACGCGCGTGTACAATAAAGCGCTGACAGCCTTGTTCAGCACTGGCACTCACAAAGTCTTTCATGAATTGATAACTGTCGTAAAGGTCGATACCAATCCGATGTTTAACCGTGATAGGAATGTCCACTGCTGCCTGCATATTATGCACAAGGGCTGCGACCGTATTTGGCTCAGCCATTAAGCAAGCACCAATTTTATTATGCTGAACTCTATCAGATGGGCAACCTACGTTAATGTTGACTTCGTCATACCCTCTGTTTTGAGCCTCGATGGCACATTGAGTCATTTCACTTATATCTGCACCGCCTAGCTGAAGCACAAGAGGATGTTCACTGTCGTCATAACGTAGCAAACGATCCGTATTGCCATGAATAATGGCGCTTGTTGAGATCATTTCAGTATACAAATAAACATAAGGGTTAAATAACCGAGCAAAAAACCGATAGTCTGTTGTGGTCCAATCGATCATGGGGGCGACAGATAAGCGTTTATTATGCATTATATTGTTATATTGGGAGGTGGTTTCGGTCATAGCAGCGTTATTCATGTGACTCACATTATTAGATTGATTCATAAGTTCGTAATAAGAAAGTACGTTAATAACAAAGTACTTTAATAAGAAAGTACGTTAATAACAAAGTACGTTAATTCATAAGCTCATAGGTTTAAAATAATTTTATTCAGTAATAATAGAGTTATTTGTTCTTACTTACTCATCGAAGATTTTGGTGTTTAAGTAAAAGTTTATTTTTGATGTTGTATCGTATATATAGATGAATATTCATTCAAAACTATCAGGGTATAAAAAACCGACTATTATAGCATGACGTATATGCCTTAATTTATACGAATTCTAAAAGATCTAGTACCAGAATGAGAGTATAGGTGGATGTGAGAAGGATTTGGATATGACGTTGTTTTAAAAACAACGTTCCTATTTAACAACGATGAACAACGTTAAGATAAACAACGTTAAATTTAGTCGGCGAACTTATAAAGAGTCACGGTGTTAACCTCGCTAAGCCTACTGCAGTAGTACTTGCACTCGGTTGCCTTGTGACTACTTTAAAGTTCTTTGACTATAGTATATTTATTTGAAATATTATAAAAACTTTAGACTAAAATTATGGGGGTACTATCTATCGATTCAAATTAATTGCTAACACTAATCAATAATAGTGGTGGTATCGAGTTTTGGAGAACGGTACATATATAGCCCGATAATAAACGCAACAATACCAACAAAAGTTAAATATAACGCTGGCGTGAAACTTACAATATTGGTTGCATAGCTTAAGCCAAACGGAATAGTAACCCCAACAACAGCGTATACTATATTGTAAATGATTGAGACAGCAGTCACTCGATATTCAGTAGGGAATATTTGTACCAATAGCACCGCACCTAAACTTATGATACCAGCACAAAATCCTAATATAGAATACATAAATAGTATAAGAATGCCGCCTGCATTGCTTAAGTGGTAGAAAAATGCCAATGCTTGAACGATTAAAACTAATGAACCAAACATCAATGCTCTTCCCACACTACTTCTGTCTGCAAGTAATCCAAAAAAGATACAGCCTAATATAAGAAAAATCAGGCTTAAGATATGTGATAGGTTTAGTATAGAATCATCAATGCTAAACTTTAATATGATTAAATCTGGTAGCAGTATAGGAATCGTTATGGTCAAGCTTGATATAATAAAGGTCGTCACTACGGCAATAAATATTGCATTAAAGCGGTTGAAGGGGGTAACATTTTCATATTTATTTTGTTCATCTTCAGGTCGATTTTTTGCTTTCAAAAAAGCAGGGGTTTCCTGTAATATATGCCATAACATTAGGCTAACAAAACTCAAGGCAGCGCCCCAAATATACGGAATTCGCCATCCAGAATCTATCAACTCAATTTGTGTGTAAGTGGTCGTTAGTAAGCTATAAAGAATATTGACAGCGATAATGCCCACAAAATAGCTTGCTGTGACCAGGGCTAAATATGTGGACAAGTTTCTTTTAGGTACATACTCAGAGACAAATACCCATCCTAGAGGCGTATGAGCGCCAATTGCCATACCTTGTATCAGTCTTAATAAAAGTAGCAACATGGGTGCGAACACACCTATTTGTGCATATGTTGGCAGGCAAGCAATAACCAGGGTGGTAATAGAGATTGCCATTAGGCTGACTAATAAAGCAGGTTTACGGCCGTAGAGATCTGCATAACGTCCAAGAATAACGCCGCCAATTGGCCGTGACAAATATCCTGCGACGAATATACCTAGCAGTTGCAGTTTTGAGAGTAGAGGATCAGAGGCTGGGAAAAAAGCTGAACTGATGATGTCCGCAAAAAATAAATAAATAAGAAAATCAAAGTAAGCTACCGCATTACCAAAGCAAATAACCAGCAATTGTCTAGTTGAAAAACCGTGTTTATTGTCAGTTAGAGTGAATGGCATAATTCTTACTTTAATTGATGGAAATTACAAAGGGTAAATAGGGTTTGCTAATAAACTAATTATTTTAATACGGATAAACAAACATTAGCGCATTGAGCGCATTTTATGCATAAGCTATAAATTTATAATCTTAAAGCTTATAAATGAAAATGAACCAGTCAATTATTTTTACTTTGATTTTGTTTATAGCAACCAATCAATGGGTAGCGACGACATTATTTTCAACCAAAATGAATCTATTAGATCTACATTTGGTTCCTTGTCATATGTCACAAGCGCATCGTTTTCTATGGTTTGCCATTGAAGGCGTCCATCGTTTGTCAAAATAACTTTATAGGCACTGGTCAACAAATCATCTTCGATAGCATCATGTAGCTGTGTTGCTAATTTGTCATCTCGTATCACCACACCTATCTCTGTATTGATATTTGCAGAGCGTGGATCGACATTGTATGAGCCTATAAATACATTTTCATCATCCACCGCGAATGTTTTAGCATGCAAACTTGTTGAGGACTGCGATCGGGCGCGCCATAATTTATTCTCACGCTCTTCTTCTGATGCGATAGGTTTTAGCTCATAAATAGCAATGCCAGCCTTTAGAAGCGCAGAACGCCACTGTGCGTATCCAGAATGGACAGCAGAAACATCGGTCGCACTGAATGAATTGGTGAGTATCTTAACCCGAACGCCTTGTTTAGAAAGTTTGATTAATGTATCCACACCCTGTTTTGTAGGTACAAAATAAGAAGATACAATTGAAAGCTGCTGCGTAGGCTTACCTAGCAAACGCCTTAACTGGTATACCAGATGGTTGTCAGGGTTGGCATTTGCAATTAGCTTTTCGACCTCATCGCTCAAAAAAGTCATATCTGTCCAGATAAAAGGCACTTCTTTATTTAGTAAATCTATACCAATATTATTACTTTGTAAGGCTTTATCATAAACGGATAGCTCAGTATCGTTCTTCGCAAGTTTATCGGGATTAATTTCATTTAAATAGGAAATGAACATCTCTGTACGCTCAGATTTGGTAGGATCAATCGCATATTTATTGTCGACTAATGTTTCAATATCATAAGATATTGTAGCGTGCCAATAGCTTTCAAAGCTTTCAGTGATATCGCTGACCACATCACCTACCAATAAGACATCAAGATCAGCAAATTGACTGTTTTCACTATTACTTAAATATTCATCGCCGACATTACGCCCACCAATAATGCTTAACTGACGGTCAAATGTCATACTTTTATTGTGCATACGATGATTAATACGTTTTAAGTCCGTCACGTAATTAAGTATTTGTAATTGGCGATGTGACATTGGGTTGACAAGACGGACACTGATATTAGGGTGGCTGGCTAAACGACGCAGCTGCTTATCTAGTTCAGCGTTATTATTAAAATCATCTAGTAGAAATCTAACAATAACGCCACGTTCAGCTGCCATCCAAAGCTTTTTTAGTAATAGCTGACCTGCTTGATCGTTGTGCCAAATATAATACTGCACATCAATACTATTATTAGCCATATCACTTAATATGCTTCGAGTGGCAAATGCTTCAGTGCCAGTAATGATAGGTAAGTAACCTGACTGCTCAGGGTGAAGGATATTTTGTTCAGTAATGGCTTCTGAAAACTTGGCATCTTCAACCGTATAAGGTGTACTGTCACTGTAACGCGCCTCTAAGCTTTTCGATAACTGTAGACTACTTTCAATATGAGGGTTTTTCGGTAAGCTATTACAAGCAGAGATACCAAAACACATGATTGATATTAGACTAAGTCTGACGATATAACCAAAAGTAATGGCATTAAAAGTAGAGAAGGGCATAGGGCGCTCGAACTGAGGTTTAGGAAATAAAATGATTTAAATAAATGCTAATGCTATAAGCAAACTTAACGTAAAATTAGCTAAGATGAAAAAAACAGTTTAAATCATGAAAACTTAACTTTAAGAAAACGTTTAATAGAAATTTTAATCAAATCAAAAACAGCAAATCATACTATCCAAATGAATCAAACCAATCTAACTCTTAAGTATAATTGTAATTAAAAAATCAATTTGATGATAAATGTTAACATTGCGTAAGACGCTTATGCCTATCTAACCTACTAAACTACTGACATACCAACATACCAACATACCGACATACCAAATTACTGATTTATTCATCCTCAATTGTCATCGTTGACAAAGATTCATAAAACTTAGCAAATTCTGAAAAGTCTGCCGACCCTGGTTCATGCTGATTACTGGCACTACGGATTAAGCTGGCAACTTGTGCCATAACTGGTGCAGGTACTTGCTCCTGAGATTGTAAGTCAATAGCGATACCACAGTCCTTTGCCATTAAGTCAATGGTGAAGGTTTTAGGGAATTCACGATTGACAATTCGCTGCGGAAAAGTTGCGGTGGTAGCAAAGCTTTGACCACTCGCTTTATTGATACAGGCCAATGCATCCGATGGGTTAACGCCGTGTGCTTTTAATACAGATAGCCCTTCAGCTGCTGCCCAGGCATTAATAGCAAATAACGTATTGTTGACCGCTTTAACTGCAAATCCTGCGCCACTAGGACCCACATGAACAATCAACCCTGCAAAGCAGTCTATAGCTTTGGTAGCAGAAGATAATGCTTCTGAATTTCCCCCTACCATCACTGTTAATATGCCCTCATCTGCACCAGTGGTTTGACCTGAAACAGGCGCATCCAAAAACTGACAGCCTATTTGCTCTAATTTTTTTTGACTGGCTTTAGCGTGTTCAGGAACCCCGCTGGTACAATCTACCCAAATACTACCGGATTTAATATGGTCATACGCTGTTTCAATCACCTCATCTACCACATCACTCGTGGGTAAGCATGAAAATATAATGTCTGCATTTACGGCTTCTAATAAGTTTACAGATCGCGTACCAAATTCTTTTGCATGAGCATCAGCCTTGTCTGAAGATCTATTCCAAACTAGAACATTATCAAAGCTTGTGACCAAATGCTTTGCCATTTGATATCCCATCGCGCCTAGTCCAATAAAACTGACTGTTTTAGGTTCTGTACTCATTTTTAGCTCCGTGTTTTAAAACTATTTATGCATGTCATGTTGATCATACAATAACTATGTGCGTTAGATAATGTATGATAAAAATTTTAAGTTTTTAGTAATAAAGAAAACGTGTAAACGGTAATTATAGTTAATAGCAGTTTGCGACATTAAAAATGCAAACAATCTCCCAATAACTTGTTAAAATACAAGTCGATTTTTTAAGATTAATTTTCAATGTGCTGATAATACTATGACTGATAACGTACCAAATAAAAATGAACTTAAGGCTAGCGCTTCAAGTAATGCAAATAATACCGATTCTACCACTGATGCTAACCCCACAGTTAGTAGTGAAAATACACAGCAAGGTTTGAACACTGAGAGTGGGCTCGATAGTAACTGGCGTAATGATGCGCTTGATTTGACTCAAGACTATAGCATGCAAACTATGGCAGTGCGAGCCGGACAATATCGTACTAATGAAGGCGAACATAATGAGCCTATCTTCACAACAAGCTCATATGTCTATCAATCTGCTGCTGATGCCGCTGCTCATTTTAATGGCTCCAAAACAGGAAACGTCTATTCAAGACATACCAATCCTAGCGTTCGCACCTTTGAGCGTCGCTTAGCGGCGTTGGAAGGTGGTGAGCGTGCGGTAGCTACAGCCTCAGGTATGGGCGCTATTTTGACCATGTGTATGGCTTATCTTAAACAAGGCGACCATATTTTGGCGGCCAAGCAATTATTTGGCTCATCGGTTGGGTTGTTTAATAATTTTATGGGTAAGTTTGGTGTTGAAGTTAGCTATGTCGATTGTTTTGACAACGAGGCTTGGGCAGCAAGTATTCAATCAAATACACGCTTGTTATTTTGTGAGACACCGAGTAATCCACTGGGCGAAATAGCTGATTTGCAAGCCATCGCTGATATTGCGCATCAACACGGCGCTTTGTTTGTAGTCGATAATTGCTTCGCCACACCAGCCATACAACGTCCGTTTGATTTTGGTGCCGATATTATCATTCATTCTGCTACCAAGTATCTTGATGGGCAAGGACGGGTATTAGGTGGAGCGCTTGTTGGAAATGACGCGTTGATGCAGCAAGCTTTTGTTGTTGTGCGCTCGTGCGGAATTAGTATGAGTCCATTTAATGCTTGGGTTTTCACCAAAGGGCTTGAAACCTTAAATTTACGTATGCAGGCACACTGTGATAATGCCAACAAAGTGGCAAGCTTCTTAAATGATCATCCAAATGTAGCGAAAGTACATTTTTCAGGACTTAAAAGTCATCCGCGGCATGAGTTAGCCTCAAGACAGCACCATCGCAATAATTGCTTTGGCGCGATTATGGGTTTTGAGGTAAAAGCGATGGACGATCATACGGATCAATCTGCTGCTTGGCACGTTATAGATAGCACCCGAATGGTGTCTATTACTAATAATCTTGGTGATGCTAAAACGACTGTCACCCATCCTGCAACCACCACTCATTTTAGGATTTCAGAGGAAGCCCGAGCTGAGGCAGGTGTCACGGATGCTTTGGTTAGACTTTCTGTGGGATTAGAAGATGTTGATGACATCATCAAAGACTTGGCAAGAGGGCTAGATAGTTTAAACTAATTATATATGCTTATAATTTAGAACTCATACCTATCTACTGGATACAATGTTTTGAGTTAAAAGTACATAACTTAATCAATAAGAGATTTAAATTAATATAAGATATTTAGGTGTAAATAGGTTAGACGCTCATATAACTTCTATGACCTCTATTAAAGCACCAAATAATCTTATGCGTAAATTAAAATTCTTTAACTAAACTATAAGTCTTTAACTAAAATATAAGTCTTTAGCAATCAAACCACAAAACATACTTAGACGGTATCTGCGATAGTAAGATTAGATAAAACGTGAAGTTATCAGTATAATTAACAATAAGTTCTAAATTTAAATAATGACGTTAAATATCGACTTTAAATAATGATGTTAAATAGTGACGTTAAACAAAACCGTTATGTTTTTAATAACCAATCGACTTTATTAAATAGATTGTATTAAATAGCTATTACATTAAATTTTTAAGTCATACATAAATTGATAAACATATAAGAGGTAGATATGAATATTCAAGCATTAATGCAGCAAGCACAGTCTATGCAAAAGCAAGTAGAAGCAAATGTCGAAAAAGCTAAGAAAGAGCTTGCTGATAAAGAAGTTCAAGCTGAAGCGGGTAACGGTTTGGTTAAAGTCACTATGACTGGACGTCACGTTGTAAAGCGTCTAACAATTGATCCAAGCCTACTTGAAGACGAGCCTGATTTAATCGAAGATTTGATTGCTGCTGCTATCAATGACGCGGTACGTCAAGCAGATGAATTATCTGATGCAACTTTAACCAATGCAACAAGTGGTATGGGGTTACCACCAGGTATGCAAGGTTTATTCGGTTAAGTAGTGACTTCTATGGGCTATTGTATTACTGGTCCAAAAGTTCGCTTTATTCTTATCAAGCCACTGTTAACTTGATAAGTTTAATAGGTTTGAAAAGTAATTTACGATGATTATGGTTATTGAGATGAAAGGGGGTAATATAAATGTTACCCCCTTTTTTCTTATATATACATTTAAAAATCATCAAATTGGTATCATATATTTACCATACATATTTATTGTTTTTTATTTAGAATCTTATATAAAAAGCTTTATATAATGATTTAATGTTCAAATATTAAATAGACCTTAACTTAGCTATTATTTATTAAACATAGGTGATTCATTGCTAACTGAAAAGTTTGAAAATTTAGTAAAACTATTGCGAGTATTGCCCGGGGTAGGTCAAAAGACTGCTCAGCGTATGGCTCTGCATTTGTTAAATGGTAAAAGACCCCAAGGTGTTGCATTGGCGCAAGCACTTGATATCGCCATGCACGAGATAATAGAATGCCGCGTATGTCATTCGTATAGTGATGATGAAGTATGTCCTATATGCATAGATCCTAGACGAGACGATTCTGTATTGTGTGTGGTTGAAACCGCAGCAGATGTGATGGCAATAGAACAAACAGCAGGTTATCGAGGTCGATATTTTGTACTTGGCGGGCATCTGTCGCCTCTTGATGGTATTAATGCCGATGATCTTAATATTGATCAACTTGTTAATCGTTTAAAAAAAGACCCTGTGGATGAGCTTATATTAGCGACAAGTACGACTGTCGAAGGTCAGACGACTGCTCACTTTATAAGTGAATCGATACGACGACATGTGGGTAGAGTCACTCAAATTGCGCAAGGCATACCCATGGGTGGAGAGCTTGAGTACTTAGACAGTATGACGTTATCTCAAGCACTGCGTAACCGCTCATAGATAACCTAAGTAGATACCAATCAAAGTCTCAGTACCATATCTTAAAAACAACCTATCTTTGTTAAAACGCTAAACCAACTAATTGTAACGCTTGCACTTGTTTTCGTTGATATGTTAATTTTAAGAATCATTATAAAGTAGCACCAATTAATTAAAATATTAAGAAGCCTTTAATGACTCAGCCTAATACTAGTATTCCTAATTCTGAACCCAATACCTTGAGCAGCAATATTGATTCTAAAATAAAAAAATCTGAGCAGCTTCGTGTGGTGTGGGTGAGAACTTTCGATGAACTTGAAAGTTGTCTTGATGATTTAGAAACCTGTCAGCGCGTTGCTTTAGACACTGAGTTTATTAAACGTAATACCTATTTTCCCATATTATCATTAGTGCAGATCAACACAGGTAACACCATATATTTAATAGATGCACCCAAACTTGACTTATCTCAGTTGTGGGTAGTCCTCGAGGATTTGCCTTTAATGATATGGCATGCGTGCGGTGAAGATTTAGGTATTTTTTACTTATTATCTGAAAGTCCTGCGCTAACCAATGTTTTTGATACGCAGATTGCATTGTCATATCTGACGGGACAACTGCAAATGGGGTATCAGCAAGCGCTTAATACACAGCTTGATATTCACGTTGAAAAAGGCGAAAGTCAGTCTGATTGGTTGGCGCGTCCTCTTACTGATAATCAAGAGAGTTACGCTATTGATGATGTCCGCTATTTACTAGATTTGTATGATATTTTAGAGCATCAGCTCAATCAGCAACACCTTATGGATAAGGTGATAGAAGACTGTCAACTTTATGCAAAGGAGCTGTATGAAGCCGCCTCCATCGAAGATGATGCTACCTATTTGGCTATGGCCGATTTTCGCTATAGCGGTAAGCAGCTTGCGATATTACAAGCAGTATCAAGCTGGCGTGAAGCATTAGCGCGCGCAACCAATCAACCCAAAACTTTTATTCTAAAAAAACAGGCTTTAAGAGACATCGTTTTAGAACAGCCTGCAACCATGAAACAATTAACACAAAAAACGACCATAAATCGCAGTATTGCGAACCTCTATGGTGAAGAGCTACTCAATGTTATTGATAACGCTAGTAACTCAACTACAGATGAACAGCCTGCTCTTGTAATTCCTCCTTATCGTTCAAAAGATAAGACAGTGACTAAAGCTGTTCAAAAAGTCATTCAATCCTATGAAGAAAATACGGGTGTACCGGCTAATGTGCTCATGCGTAAAAAATGGCTCACACGTTTGTATGAAATAGTAGCCTTTGATTTACCGCTTGAGAGTTTGCCAGAGGGCTTAAAAGGGTGGCGATACCACTGGGTTATTAAAACCTTAATACCTTTATTAACTAAGTATAAGCAAACCCTTTTAGACGGGATGAAAAGAAGGGCTGAATATTAACGACATTTACGTCATAAATTTTATATAACTTGTTTTATATGACTTAAGGATAAATCTAATAGCAAATAAAATCGCTAATAAAGGATTTAAATGGCTATTGGTCGTGATCAAAATTACCGTTCTTTAAAAAATATAGTGTCTGCTTAGCGACTTCTTTGTTGACCAACAACCCAGTATGAGAGACTGCCATAGTGATATGATCAGCCGCTTCAGGTAATCTGGTCTCAGCAATATAAACAGTACCATCATGTGATCTTTCATATTCAGAGTGCTTAGATTTTTTACTGTGATAATTGAGTACTAGTTGCCCCAGTCCTCGTGGCACATTACCTGCTATGACGCCTAACTTAATATTCTCTTGTAGGGGTAAGGCGTGTCCATCCAGCGCTTTGTCGTATGCACCGCCAATTAATGGGGCGATTAATCGCTTGCCATAATCTGCCGTTATACTACCTAAGTGAGGCGTTCCTAAAGTTACACAATTAGCGATTTGCCAGTTTGGATAGCGGTGTATAAAGTTGCGAATTACCAAACCTCCCAAACTATGACCCACAAGATGTATGGGTTTTTTAGGTGGATGATTACGTTTCAACCATTCATTTAACCTGTCACTATGTTTATCAATATCGTCTTTTAAACTACGATAATTATGTTGATGAGTTATAAAACCTTGTTGTCTAAAGTATTTTGCCAAAGGATACATCGTCCATGCATTTTGATGTAAGCCATGTATAAGAACAACGAAGGGTTTGTCTGAGTGTTTATCCATATTCTTCTATCTTTTATGACACTTATAATGAGTGAAATATTTTTTGAGTCATCAAAGCTATCGTTAACTGTTATCGCCTTTAAATCAATCACATCGTTAGTTTAGATTGGTTGACTTAAGCTTAAATTCTTTAACGACGACGTAATTGTTTGACCCTAACCGTTATTTAAAATAATAGGCCCTTTATTTTGATTAAAAGGCCTATTGAAGTTATAAGTTTACTAAAGCGCTTATAAGTCATATAGACTATTATTTAAGCCTAGAACATATATAAACCTAGAACATATACGAGCCTAAAACAGCTTACATATAGTTTTCAATACTAGGGCAGCTACACATTAGGTTTTTATCCCCATAGACATCATCTACACGTCCAACCGATGGCCAGAATTTATGCTCACGAATATAATCGAGAGGGAATGCAGCAGTATCCCGACTATAAGGATGTGACCAATCTTGTTTAGTAATGACAAATGCCGTATGCGGTGCGTTTACGACTGGATTGTCTTCAAGTGTCCATCCATCCGTACCATCTTTAACCTTCATCGCTTCTTGTTTGATGGATTTTAAAGCAGCGATAAAACGGTCTAGTTCATGCTTAGCTTCAGACTCAGTAGGTTCTATCATCAACGTGCCTGCTACAGGGAAGCTCATGGTAGGCGCATGGAATCCATAATCCATTAAGCGTTTGGCAATATCAGCTTCGGTAATACCAGTTTCAGCTTTAAGTGGACGTATATCAATAATACATTCGTGAGCTACTCGGCCATTTTTACCAGTATATAAAACAGGATAGTCATCTTTTAGCTGGCTTGCGATATAGTTAGCATGCAATAAAGCGGCTTTGGTCGCTTTTAGCAAACCATCGCGCCCCATCATCGTTATATACATCCAAGAGATAGGTAGAATGCTTGCTGACCCATAAGGCGCAGCTGAAACGGCTGAGGTCTCTTTAGGGGCATTAAATACAGGTACAACACTGTGACTTGATTTAAATGGCGCAAGATGAGCTTTCATACCTATTGGGCCCATACCAGGACCCCCGCCGCCATGCGGGATACAGAATGTTTTATGTAAGTTCATATGCAGTACATCTGCGCCAACTTCAGCAGGCTGCATGATGCCTACTTGAGCATTCATATTGGCGCCATCCATATAGACCTGACCGCCATATTTATGAATAAGATCACAAATATCACGAATACCAGCTTCGAATACCCCATGAGTAGATGGGTAAGTGACCATTAACGCACCGAGGTTTTCGCTATGCTCTTCACACTTAGACTTAAGGTCGTCAATATCGACGTTACCACTTTCATCAGTATCAACGACGACAACCTTCATGCCCATCATTTGAGCAGTAGCAGGGTTTGTACCGTGAGCAGATTTTGGTATCAAGCAAACATGACGATCAGGCTGACCAATGGACTCATGATAGCGGCGTATGGCTAATAAACCAGCGTATTCACCAGATGCCCCCGAATTTGGTTGCATTGATATATCATCAAAGCCCGTAATCGCTTTTAATTGATCTTGCAGGCTATCAATCATATCAAGATAGCCAGTCACTTGATCATGCGGGGCAAAAGGATGCACATTTGCAAATTCATTCGACGTAATTGGCAGCATTTCGCTGGTGGCGTTTAACTTCATCGTACAACTGCCAAGCGAGATCATGCTACGGTTCATCGCCAGATCTTTATCTTCTAACTTTTTAAGATAACGTAGCATTTCATGTTCGGTATGGTGCGAGTTAAATACTGGATGCGTTAAGATTTTATCTTTACGCAATATGTCATCATTAAGCGAAATGTTGGCATCATTAGGGATAGACTGAGCTTTATTAACAAATAACTGGGTAAGAATCTCAAAATCAGTCGCATCACTGATCTCTGAGAATGAGACAGACAGTTTGGTCGCACCCTCACGCCATAAGTTATAACCCACATTTTCTGCATTTTCAAAGATTTGAGTGGCCAACTTTTCAGACCCACACTCTACTAGAACCGTATCAAAAAACTGATCGTGGACTATGTTTAAGTCTTGATTTTCTGTATTTTTATTTGCCGCAATAATGACTTGGCTAAAAGCAGTCGCCATTGCATGAATACGGGTAGCAATACGTTTTAGACCTTCTGGACCATGATAAACTGCGTACATGCCAGCCAAATTAGCTAAGAGAACTTGGGAGGTACAAATATTTGAATTGGCTTTTTCACGGCGGATGTGCTGCTCACGGGTTTGTAATGCCATACGTAACACTGTATTACCTTGAGCATCCCTAGATACCCCAATGATACGTCCAGGAGCCGAACGTTTGGCTTTATCAGTAAAAGCAAAGTAAGCGGCATGCGGCCCGCCAAATCCCATAGGAATGCCAAAACGCTGAGTACTACCCAGTGCGATATCTGCACCCATATCAGAAGGTGATTTTAGTAGAACTAAACTCATGATATCGCTAACAACTAACGCATACGTTTTATTCTCTTTTACAGCAGCAATAACCTCAGTTAGATCGGTAACATCGCCTTCTCGTCCAACGTATTGGAACAACGCGCCAAAAAAATCACCAGACTTAGCAGTTTCAAAGTCACCAACAACCACTTCCCATCCGAAATATTCAGCTCGGGTTTTTATGACATCTAATGTCTGAGGATAGACACGCTCATCAACAAAGAATTGGTTTGATTTACTTTTGCTGACTCGCTTGGCCATTGCCATGCCTTCAGCAGCAGCAGTGGCTTCATCAAGTAAAGACGCACCTGCCAATTCAAGACCAGTCAAATCAATACAAACTTGTTGAAAGTTTAATAATGCTTCAAGACGGCCTTGAGAGATTTCAGCTTGATAAGGGGTGTAAGCGGTATACCAGCCTGGGTTTTCAAGCACATTGCGCTGTATAACGGCGGGCATACGTACAGGGGAATAGCCTTGACCTATATAGCTTTTGTTAACGGTAATGTCATCTGCCATCGTACGAAGCTTAGCAAGGGCATTATGTTCACTGGTGGCTAATGGCAAATCTAGTTCACGATTCATACGCACAGCTTCAGGGACAGTGTCTGCCATAAAGCTATCCATATCCTTATAGCCAACCGCTTCTAACATTTCAGCTTGTTGCTGAGCATCTGAACCTAAGTGTCTCGCCACAAAACGAGCTTCATCAAAAAGCCCATCAAAAGATAAGCCATTACTGGTATTGGTCGAAATTTTTGAAGTCATGGTTTTCCTTTGCATCAAATAAGTATGGGTTCAAGCTATTGTCACGCAAGTGCTGTACACACTTGGTGACTTTGAAGTAAACATTAAAGTAACTAACAAATATCGATAGAGCCGATATGTAATTCTTTTCAAAAGCTAGTTGTTATAAACTGGTTGTCAAAAGCTGGTTGTCAATAGTATTGCTGTCAAAAGCCGTTTATTGTACGTCCTTCTTTTAGACGTATTACCGTATTAAACCGACTTTACAAATAGGTCGTAATCAAATCTAAACTGACTATGATAAATACCTCTTTCTGATCTCTCTCCAGCACCAATCATCATAACGACATGATGATGATCACTTAAGTTTAGTAATCGCTTTAAGGCAGGCTCGTCAAATCCGCCCATAGGGCAGCTATCAAAACCATGTGCACGAAGTGCTAACATTAGATTTTCAGCAGCGAGTGCGGTATTATTCATAGCCCAATTTTTAACATCATCAAAGGTATAATACGGCGTTTTAACCGGACCTTTAAATTGTCGAACGGCTTTGGTTAAACCCCATTTGGCTGCAGATATAACGTTTCCAGGGCCTCTTATAAAATCTAGGGGCACTACTTTTCCATAGTAGTCACGCACTTTTTTGGGTGCCTTACCATCTGGGAACTGTTCAATATTCTTTTTGGCCATTTCCGGCCACGTATCTGATCTTGCAACAATAGCAATCAATTTATTGGCAGTTCGCGCAGCATTTTGATTCATACAAATTTTATTCGCTTGACGGCGTTTGGCAGGCGTTTCGATAATATAAAATTCCCACGGCTGGAGATTGCTTGAGTTTGGAGCCAACATCGCCAGACGCAAACAGTCGCGCATTACTTCATCTGGTATGGGGGTGTCGGTGAACTTTCGCACCGAACGACGAGATTCTACAACTTCTGTAAAAGCGGCTAAGTTTTTATCAGATTTAAATGAATCTTTATCTGTTTGACCCTTATTAATATCATTATTATCTTGTGTTTCATTTTGTGCCGAACTTCGTGTATTGTCTTGAACATCAGCTTGAGCCTCAGTGACACTTCCATGATCTTTATTTGACATAATTTATTTTTCCCTAAAATTAATAATTTCGCGCGTAAATAAGGTTTAAAGCTTTTATTTTTTATTGATTGTAAAGTGTCATCCCAACGCTGGAACAACACTTTGGTAAAATAGTTATAAGACTTAGCTATGTAATGTCTAGGTTTGAACGGTAGAGATAAGCTTCAATAATTAAGAGTTATAGCTCTGCTTGATACTCATCAGCAGTCAATAACGCTTCGTAGTCATCAATACTATCTGGCTTAACGCGGTACATCCATCCATCACCGTAAGGGTCGGTATTAATGACTTCAGGATCGTCTTCAAGCGCTTCATTAATAGCAACGACTTCGCCTGTTAGTGGAGCGTAGACATCTGAAGCAGCTTTTACAGATTCGACAACAGCGACTTCATCGTCCACGACAACGGTATCACCGATATCAGGCAACTCAACATAGACGATATCACCAAGTGCTTCTTGAGCATGGTCTGTAATGCCGATGGTAATAGAACCGTCGTCCTCTAAACGTAGCCATTCATGACTGGCGACATACTTTAACTCTGATGGAACGTTACTCATAATTTTCTCCACTTAAATATTATTATTGAGGTTGTGTACTAATAAATCTACACAACAGGTTGGTTCATTTGATGATACTAATGGTAATGGTAATGGTACTGAATTTGATTTATAAAAAGTGCTTTTAAATAAGCTGCTTTTAACAAATTGGTTTAAAAACTACGTTATCTATCCGGCTCACTAAAATTTATATCATACCCGTCATTTTTAAACATGTATTTCTAATAGGGGCCAGATACCAAATAAATCTAAACGATATCGATGTATTATGCTACATAAACTCTTGAACGATATAAAGTATCGTACTGTATAAAAGGATTATTTGGACATGTAAACATTAGCGTATATAAAGGTTACTAGGGTCTGTTGAACATTCAAATATTAGGACTGCTGATAGCTAAAATTATTCCAAACTGTGTCTAATTTAAAGCTAATATATCTATATTATCTGCGAAATTATCTTTGTTTGAGGAAATCTATCTAATATATTTGCCACTTAACCCAATTGAAAACACGTCCTAGTCGAATTGCTTTTTGCCATTACGGACAAAAGGCAGTTTTACCAGACGTAGCTCAACAAACTTACCCTTACCGCGCAAATCGACCTTGAAATCGTCTTCAGCACTCACACTAGTAGGGACGCGTGCAATGGCTATAGACTGCTTTAGGGTAGGTGAGAAGGTGCCGCTAGTAACCACGCCTGTGGCTTCATCAGCAGTACCTTGATTGATGACAACCGTCATTCCTTCACGTAATACGCCACGAGTTTCGAGCAGTAGCCCAACTTGTTTCATCGCTTTACCGGTATCTTTGGCTTCTCTACGTTTTGAAACTAAAGCTTCACGTCCTACAAAATCACGGTCATCTTTTAATGCAAGCGTCCAGCCCATGTTGCATTCGTAAGGGCTGATAGACTCATCCATATCATGTCCATAAAGGTTCATACCCGCTTCCATACGCAGCGTATCTCGAGCGCCAAGTCCAGCTGGCTTCACACCATTTTGCACCAATAGACTAAAGAAGTCTTGTGCTTGGTCACCAGGCATAATGACTTCGACGCCATCTTCACCTGTGTAGCCTGTGCGTGCTACAAACCAATCATCGCCTTCAATAGAGGATAGATCAGCACCTACAAAGGGCTTTAAGCCTTCAAGCGTCTCTGCCCACAGTGGCTTAGCTTGTGCTAATTTTGAAATAGCATTAGGTCCTTGAATAGCTAACATAGCCAATTCTGGACGCTCGGTCAAAGTAACTTTGAAATCTTGCGCGAGTTTATTAAACTGCTGCAAGTCTTTATCTCGAGTAGCCGCATTTGAAACAATACGGTATTGAGTTTCATCTTCATTCATCATATAGACAATGAGGTCATCAATAATACCGCCATTTTCATTAAGCATGCCTGAATACAAAGCTTTACCAGCGTTTTTAAGTTTTGCTACATCATTTGCTAGTAGCTTTTGTAACCAAGCTTTTGCATCATTACCTTTAATATCAGTCACAATCATATGTGACACATCAAACATACCTGCGTCAGTACGTACAGCTTCATGTTCATCTATCTGTGAACCATAATGAATAGGTAATTCCCAACCTGAGAAATCAACTATCTTGCCGTTATTGTCTACATGAGACTGATATAGGGGAGTACGTTTTAAAGTTGTCATGACAAATCCTTGTGATATGTACGCAAGTTAAAGGGAGTAGATAGTTAAATTGAATATCAGATATATGTCTGTTAAGCCATCCAATAATTTTTATATTCAGCACTTATTTATTTATCAGTTATTTAATTATAAATAGTCTATTTTTCAATTGTTTATTTAGCAGTTTTTTATCTAGTGCATGCAATTAACAGACCTTAAAGTCGTTAAAAAGGTTTTTATAAGAAATTTTTTTAATAAAAACTGTGTATTAAAACTTTCATAAAAAAAGGGCAAGTAAATTAATAAGCATATTTAACCCAAACTATCAAAATGCTATAGGTCATTTTGATAGAATTAAAAGTGCTCTTTAATTTACTTGCCCCATCTGTCCTGTTACCTGAGATTTTCGGTGAAGTGTGTATGTAACACCAAGTTGAACCGCTAAATAGAAAAATTCCTATCGTTTAGCGCTAACAATCACCTTTTCCCCTTCGGTGGGTAGATGTCTAAACAATCGCGTAACTATAACGTTGGATCATTTAAGACTATGTACCACTCTCCAGATTTGTCATATATATTAATAGGTATTAGCAGGTTATAACGAGTATCTAAATTATTTCTATTTAAAGCGTTAAAACCATCTAATATGTGTTTAATATCAACGAAAGTGAATACGAAAGTCTAATTATTACTTATTGAGAAATAATCTTTACCAGTATTCGACACAACGTTTAATGAGTTAATCAGTCCATTTACCTGAGCGATTGGCAGGGTGCTTACGCCTTCGGTGGCAGTCTACTATAGTTGAAGTTATCAAAAACTAACGACATGTATATTACTGCGCTCTCCTGAGAAACGCTCTTATTATGAAAGGTAGTGGCAAATTTTACAAGTGATGAATATTTAAATGACTTAAGTGTTTATTTAGTCAGCTTAATCAGCGGTTTATATTCATCAGACTTTACTTATAGATTAATTAATTTAGCCAATATAATTTGCCACTATCATTATTATCAATACATAAGGTTACATTGAGTTTACAGACTAATCAGTTATCATAGGAATAATTAGCTAACCAATTTGTTAGCTTAAAATTTAGCTAAATAAAGTTAATTAAATAATAATTGAAGGTGATTATTAATGCATTGTGATATTTATAAATTTCCTAAGCATACAGAGATGTACGTATATATTGCTCGACCTGACTATCCAGATGATACCGATGAGATTCGTGATTGGTTGGGTGTATTACCCAAAGAGTTACGTCAAAGTTTAGGTGAGGGGAAGTTCTTAATGCATCTTAATTTAGAAGACACTAAAAAGCTTGCCAGAGTTGATAAAGATGAAGTCATTGAAAAGTTAAAATCGCAAGGATATTTTGTACAAACTCCGCCGTCGGATGTGTTGTTGGCTCAAGCTAACGCACGTCTTAAAGAAGGTCAAGATAAACGTTATGATTAACTGATACGGCTTATCGTTTATGATTCGTCTGGTAGCTGATAAGATTAGTAGTTACATGGCTGGTAGTTGATATGGCTGGTAGTTGATAAGGCTAAAAGTAAATAGAGGAAACGGGTAGTAACACTGAAAGTTATAATATTTAATTCATTCGTCTATTTATTTGGTTCAGGCTCATATCGTTTGCTTTAAAATTCTACGACTCATGGTAGAATATCAACCCAAAGATTTAAGTCGTTTGTAAAGCTTGAACACCTTAAATTATTTCATTCAAAAATATTATCTTTAAAAAGTAGGTTGAGCACTGCATGGACTGGTTGAAAAGTTTACTTTCTAAATTACCACTTGAGAATATCAGTGATGCTTTGGCTTCTGTCATATTTTGGTGGAGTCAGATGGTTGCAGATGTAGCGCCAAATATGCTGCCTTTGTATGCTTATGTTGGCTTCTCTATTGCAGTATTAATTTTATGGCTGTTTGTCGTTAAAGTCCTGCCTGCACCTTTAGGGGGTATGAGCTGGCTTGCAATATTTGCGATTTTGCTAACGCCTAGTACGGCTGTTGGTGATTCTGCTGAAATTGCACCGGCTAGTATTGGTGTGGTGTACGGGATAATAATGGGCAAACCTGATGTGGCCATTCAAAATCTATTGCCCATAATGGTGGTATTTGCGTCAGGCTTAGTACTTGGGTTTATTTGGCAAGTGATAAGAAGTATTATTGATAGAAGCTCTGACAAGTCAGAAGCACGCGCCGTAATTCAAGAACAAAATCATGTACAACTTGCTGCTGCAAACTACGCCAACGTGGTTCACGCGGATGACATTGATTACGATTCTGATGCCAATCAAAAAGCTATCAAAAAAGAAGATTTAAATAAAGAGCCTGATAATAACGAGCCTGATAATAAAGAGCCTGATAATAAAGAGCCAGTTAATAAAGAAGCTGTAAAACTTGAGGTTAATAATAAACCCTCAACCGACCCTAAGCCTGATACTCAAGTCATCGATATTGTGCCTAATACATCCTCTACTATAGTTCAAGATAGCTCGATTACGCGAAATAACCATGTAAAGCCTAGCCCAGACACAAATGGTCACCCTAATAAAGTCCAAGATAATAAGGGTCACGATAACAAGGTTTAGAATATAAGGGTTGGGATAGTAAGGGTTGGGTTAATAAGGTCTCTAATGATAGTGATTAAAAACATAGTTAAGTGTTTATTTACAAGCGCTCATTAAAATTTGGTTATATAGTCAGCTAAATACTAAACGGTTACGGTGTTAACCTTTAAGCTTACTATAGTAGTAATTGCATTCGGTTGCCTTGTAACCATTTTAGATTTATTTGAATTTAAGTGCTTACATCTAACAGAATATATGCCATCGTCACTTTTAGAACCATAAGTTCAAACTAAACCAAATCCTCGAAGTTATAAACCCTAAATAACTACTACATAAATAACTACTAATAAATATTATCGATATAAGTTTTTGGTCAACACTCCTAATTTTTTTAATACTTAAAAATTAACGCCATAATACACACCAATCAATTTATCTATTACTTAACATCCGTTTTATCCACTTTAGTGAGAAATCAATTATGACGCCATCTAATAATGCGAACCAAAACCAATTTACGGGTACGCAAAGCTACATTGCTACTGAAGATTTACAATTGGCAGTGAATGCCGCGATGACTCTGCAAAAGCCATTATTGATTAAAGGTGAGCCCGGGACTGGTAAAACCCTATTAGCAGAAGAGGTTGCCGAAAGCTTGGGTATGCCATTGATTACATGGCACATTAAATCAACCACGAAGGCTGAACAGGGTTTGTACGAGTATGATGCCGTATCACGATTACGTGATTCTCAATTGGGTGACGATAAAGTATATGATATTGGCAATTATATTAAACCCGGTAAATTGTGGGAAGCTTTTACTGCTGATAAGCGCTGTGTCCTATTGATTGATGAAATCGACAAAGCGGATATAGAGTTTCCAAATGATCTGCTACACGAGCTTGATAAGATGTCTTTTTATGTTTATGAAACAGGCGAGACCATAACCGCCGATAAGCGACCTGTGGTGATTATTACTTCTAATAATGAAAAAGAGCTGCCAGACGCCTTTTTACGCCGCTGCTTCTTCCATTACATTGACTTTCCAGATGAAAGCACGATGCGTCAAATTGTTGAGGTTCATTTTCCTAACATACAAGAAAAACTGGTCAATGATGCATTAGATGTCTTTTATAAGTTACGCGGTCTGCAAGGTCTCAAAAAACCACCTTCAACGTCAGAACTAGTTGATTGGTTAACGCTTTTATTAGCTGATGACATGGCTCAAGATGAATTGGAAGAGAACCTTCGCGGCGAGAAGTCTATTCCGCCATTATATGGGGCACTGCTCAAAAATGAAGCGGATATAACGCTGTTGCAGCGTTTTGCAAATATGATGAGCCGATAAGTACATTGGGTAAGTACGTTAGTCGCTGAGACGATACTTAATAATATTAAGTGCTAGTAGTTAATATAAGTAATGGTGGATGTTAGTAGTTGTGGGTGTTAGTAGTGGCTTAGTCATATCTGACTTATCTATTACCTCACATGATGAATAGGACTTAAAATGTACGCAACCTGTCATACGTTTTAAGCAATAAAGGTCAAGTTAATATGTTTGTAAAACTTTTTTATACCTTACGTACTTATGGTGTGCCGGTGAGTACTCGTGAGTTATTAGACCTTAATGCCGCGCTTGATAAAGGTTTAATGCGTCAGCCTCATCCTGAATTGTCAAAGCAATATCCAGAAGACAAAGATCTTTGGTATTTTGCAAGCCGTGAAGACATGTACCGTTTGATTAGATTATGCATGGTCAAGGACGAGCGACATTTTGATAAGTTTGACCGAGCGATGGCTGACTACTTTGAAGGTATTGATAGCCTTGATATAGACGAATTGATGTCAAAACTAACTGACATTCCGCAAGAATGGCTTGACCTTAAACTTGATCCGAAAAACTTAACGGAAGAGCAGCGCCGCTTATTAAATAAATACGGTTCGTTAGAAGAACTTATGAAAGCGTTAGATGAGCGTCTAAAAGAACAAAAAGAGCGTCATCAAGGTGGCAGTAAGTGGGTTGGAACCGGAGGCACGTCGCCATTTGGAGCCTATGGAGACCATCCTGAAGGCGTGAGAGTAGGGGGCGAGTCTCGTAAACGTAGTGCGGTCAAAGTTTGGGAGCAGCGTAAATACAAAGATTTGGATGATGATAAGCAGCTTGGCACACGTCAGCTACAACTGGCCTTACGCAATTTGCGACAATTTGCACGAACAGGCAGTGCAGATGAGCTCAATATCAATGAGACCATCAAGCGTACGGCAAAAAAAGGCATTCTCGATATCTATATGCAGCCTGAACGTCGTAATCGTGCAAAGGTTTTGATGCTGTTTGATATTGGGGGGAGTATGGATATGCACATCGAAGCCTTAGAAAGACTCTTCTCTGCCGCCAAAAACGAATTTAAGACGCTTGAATTTTTTTATTTCCATAATTGTTTGTACGATTATGTGTGGAAAAATAACCAGCGTCGTCATGCCGAACGTACCTCGACAATGGAGCTATTACAAAAGTATGGGAGAGAATATCGCGTTATTTTTGTTGGTGATGCCTCCATGTCGCCTTATGAGCTATATTCGGTAGGGGGCAGTGTCGAATATATGAATGCTGAACCGGGCGCAATATGGCTAAAAAGACTACTTGCTCATTTCGACAAAGTCGCTTGGCTTAATCCTGAAGATCAAGCTTACTGGCCCTATACGCACACTATAGGCGAAATTAAAAAAATTATGGACGGGCATATGTATCCAATGACGCTTCATGGCGTTGAAGACATGACCTCATATTTAGCCAGATAATCGCTTATCATAAAATGACATAGCTATTTACTTATGCGACAATTATTCATATCTTCCATGTTAATAGGACTGCTAGGGCTCACAGGTGTGGGGTGTAGTGATGATTTTATTACTCGTAATGGCAATGATACCAATAGTGATAACAACAGCGCGTCAAACTCAGCATTTATAGAAGAAGAGATATATCAATTACTGCCAGGCATGTGCTTTGATGACGCAAGCAAAAATAATGTAATTGTTGAAAGCAACCAAAATATATCAGTAACCAGTATTCCAATTTTATCTTGTTTAAAACCACATGATAATGAGATATTTTATACTTTCAACTTAGCAGATACTAAAGACTATACTGAGACACAAGCGCTGCTTAAAAGTATGGCTGAAAAGTGTATAGAACATTATGAGCCCTATATTGGTATTCCATATTACAAATCATATTATGAGCTATCGTATTTGAAACCGACCACTGAAAGCTGGAAAGAGGGTGATAGAGAGGTGGTATGCTATGTCTACGATCCATATGATAAAAAACTTACCCAGCCGCTAAGACATATCAAGAAATAATCTTTATTGATAATAACAACCAAAAATAAAGCCCATTTTATTAAATGGGCTTTATGCTTTTTTACTTATAAGTTATATAATTTATACCATAACACGAATCGCTCAAGTTTAACTTAAAATCAAGCTGTCATCTTCTACCTTTTCACCACGGGTTTTCTCGAACATATCTAACAAATCATGTACCGTCATGCCTTTGCGTTTGTCGCCTTCAACATCCAAAACGACTTGGCCTTGATGCAACATAATCGTACGGTCACCATGAGCAAGTGCTTGTTGCATAGAGTGCGTCACCATCATAGTAGTTAGATTATTATCTGTCACAATTTTGTCTGTAAGCTCTAATACGAAGGCGGCTGTTTTAGGGTCTAACGCTGCGGTATGCTCGTCCAACAGTAAGATCTTTGATGGTTGTAAAGATGCCATCAGTAGACTTACTGCTTGGCGTTGTCCGCCTGATAACAATCCCATTCTATCACTAAGGCGGTTTTCTAAACCAAGCTTTAGTATTGATAACTTCTCTTTAAACAAATCGCGGTTTTGACTATTTAATGCAAATTTAAGTCCACGTTTGCTACCGCGTTTATAAGCCAGTGCTAGATTTTCTTCAATGGTTAATGCTTCACACGTGCCAGCCATAGGGTCCTGAAACACACGGGCTACCCAGTGCGCACGCTGATGCGCAGATTTCTTTGTCACATCAATCCCATTTAATAGAACAGAGCCGCTATCAACGCGGGTAGTACCACTGACTGCATTTAAAAACGTTGATTTACCTGCACCATTCGTACCAATAACGGTAACAAACTCTCCTTCAGAGATATTCAAACTTATACAACGTAAGGCTGGGTTTTCAATAGGCGTACCTCGATTGAATGTTAATCGTAGGTCATTAGCTTGCATCATAAATGTTATCCTTATTATCTCAGCCCAATTCAATAAATCATTCTTTCAACAAATCTTATGGCACAAATACCAAATATGGACTAAGTACGGCGTGAAGACATAATTTTTGACTTAATAGAGGGCAGTTGTAGTGCTATAACGACTAATAGTGCGGTAATCAAGTTCAAATCTTGCGAGCCAAACCCTATACTGCGTAGTGTGTCACTAGATAACGCAACTTGAATAAACAGCTTGTAAATAACCGCGCCTAATATAACGGCAAATGTTATCAGCCATATACGTTTGGCAGGGATAATGGTTTCGCCAATAATAACAGCCGCCAAACCTATGACGATTGTACCAATACCAATTGAGATATCAGCACCGCCCTGAGTTTGTACAAATAAAGCACCGCCCAGCGCGATGAGCGCATTAGAAATAGCCATACCTACAACAGTCATGACGGAGGTATTAATTCCTTGCGCTTGAGCCATTTTTAAATTAGAACCTGTAGCGCGCATTGATAGACCCGACTCGGTATTGAAAAACCAATCAAGCACTAGCTTTGCAATAACAACCACAACACCAACGATAACGCAGCGCATCCAGTAGCCATTTTCATTAGTAACTAAGGTACTAAATACCGTTTCTTCACCAAGCAGCGGTAAGTTTGGTGCGCCCATAATGCGTAGATTTACGGAATATAAAGCCACCATTACCAGAATACTGGCTAATAATTGTAAGATACCAAGTTTGACATGAAGCCATGCCGTGACCACACCTGCAGCCGCACCCGCTAGCATTCCTAGTCCACAGGCAACCCATGGGTCTATACCCGACACAATAGAGATACCAGCCACAGCGCCACCTAATGGAAAGCTACCATCAGCGGTTAAGTCAGGAAAATCAAGAATACGAAATGAGAGAAGAACGCCTAAGGCTACTAGCGCGTATATTAGACCACTTTCAAGAGCACCAAAAAAAGCAATGAGAGACATAAGAGAGGTAAAGACCGCTTAGTGTTTAGCAAGCTGACTGAATAAAATACTATGAGTAGTAGATACTTCATATTGCTAATTATATCTAATTTATAAACAGTTCTATTTTATAAACAGTTCTAATTAATAGCTACTTCGATAGTACGATGTCAGACAGTAAGCCAAGGTGGATTTAACAGATTAAACAATCTGCACTTATAGTAAACCTGTGAGCATTATGTATAGTTAAAGAAATCCAAAATAGTTACAAGACAACCTAATGCAAGGACTACTATAGTAGGGCGAGCGAGGTTAACTCCGTAACCGTTTAGTATTTCGCTGACTATATATGCAATATAAATGTTGTCATCATAGTACCCAAAAAAACAAGTTAAAGCCTATTTAAAATAGGGGGTATTTTAGCAAACTATTTTAAAATTAAACAATATAAAAAGAGCACACGATAGTCGTCATGTGCTCTTTTAAAGAAATTAAAACTTATGTATTAAATAATTAGTATCTATTTATAACGTTATCTATAACGCTTTCAATAGCACATAGAGGGTTGCTATCGAATAATATTGTGAATTCTTTATTCGATTATTTCTTTGGCATTGTCTAGAACTTCTTGAGGTATGGTAATCCCTTGTTCTTCAGCATGCTTAGGACTAACATACAGGTCAAGCGAGCTAGCTGTGTATACAGGAATGCTACCTGCTTCTTCACCATTTAATATACGAGCGACCAATTTACCCGTTTCACGTCCTAAATCGTGGTAGTTCACCCCAAGGGCGGCAACTGCACCACGCTCTACTGAACTCGTATCAGATGCAACTAATGGCACCTTACTTTCATTCGCCACTTGATATAATGACTCATAAGCAGAAACAACGTTATTATCGGTAGAGGTATAAATCACATCGACTTTATCTGCAATACTACGAGCAGCCATGGCAATGTCATTGCTTTTTTGCGCAGGTGCAGAATGAACAGTGATGCCCATAGGCTCAAGTTGAGATTCAAGATTTTTTAGTACAATCGTTGAATTAACTTCACCTGGGCTGTAAACATATCCAACATTTTTAAGATCAGGTATCAATTGATTCATAAGCTCAATCTGTGGAGCATAAGGCAGGGCATCTGATGAGCCAGTCACATTTGTACCAGAACCTTCTGTGCTATCCAATAGCTTAGCTTCAACCGGATCGGTGACGGCAGAGAATACTAATGGGATAGACGTCGTTGCAGCAGCAACTGATTGTGCAGAGGGGGTTGCAATTGCGACGATAACGTCTGGGTTGTCTCCAACAAACTGTTTGGCTATCTGTCCAGCTGTTGCGGTATTACCTTGAGCGCTTTGAAAATTAATATTTAAATTCTCACCTTCTTTAAAGCCTTGTTCTGCAAGCTCTTCAATAACCCCTTTACGAACATCGTCTAATGCAGGATGTTCAACGATGGCAGTAATCGCTACTTCTTTAACATCTACGGCGTCTTCATCAGTACCCGTATCGGTAGCCTGTTCATTACAACCTGTTAATATTGCGGCTGCAAAACCTGCCCACATGAATGATTTTATAAAACGGTTTGGGTTATACATCGATTTTCTCTCCTAAATAAAAATACTCAATAATAATTTTAAATTAACTATTAATAAAAGTTTTGCTTATGTAATAAACGCTGTAGTCAAAGCTGTAGTATGCGCGTCATTCCCTAAAGTTTTTTAACTGGATTGTTTATACTGGACTTATTATAGAATGCTATGGAATGGTAGATTTTGTTTCATCAACATTGTTGGCATCTTTCATAACAGACTCGTCTAAAGTAACACCCTGCTGTTTTGCATGTTTTGGACTGGCATATAAAGTTAATGTATTCATTATTGAAGGCTCAATATCTGTGATGGCCTCACCATTTAGTACGCGGTAGACCATTTTGCCAGTCACACGTCCAAAGTCATAGTCATTAACACCTAGAGCCGCTGTAGCACCACGTCGAACACTAAATTCATCCGAAGTGATGACTGGGATTTTCATTTCATTTGCGGCGCCCGCCAGGCTTTCAAAGGCGGATATCACGTTGTTATCAAGTGAGGTATAGATCACATCAGCTCGACCCTGTAAGCTACGAGCTGCCATAGCTACGTCAGTCGGGCGGTTAGCCGTCACATCCAAGATTTCTAAACCCCGTGCAGGAGCAGCTTCTTGTAGCTGTTTTAATACAGCAACCGAATTGGCTTCTCCCGGGCTATATACGTAACCTATAGTCTTAGCATCTGGTACGATTTTTTGGATTAAATCTAGTGGTGGTTCAATAGGTAACTGGCTTGATAGCCCTGTAACATTGGACTGAATGGGGTCATTATTCTCATCTATTAATTTTGCAGCAAGGGGGTCTGATATGGCGGTGTAGATGACGGGTATATCAGAGGTTGAAGCCACAATGCTTTGAGCAGAAGGAGTTGATATTGCTACAATAACGTCAGGTCTATCGCCTACGAATTGTTTAGCAATTTGTCCTGCTGTTGCTGTGTTACCTTGAGCGGTTTGAAAGTTAATGTTTAAGTTATCATTTTCAACATAATTATTTGCAGCAAGCTCTTCAATAATACCCCGGCGTATTTCATCTAATGAGGGGTGCTCAACAATTTGGGTGATAGCGACTGTTTTGGTTTCGAGCTTCGTATCTTCTGTGGTGTCATCTACTTGGATAGTATTGTCACAACCGGTTATCCCTAATCCAAATGCCATTAATCCAGCGGCTAAATAGCTAGATTTAATAGATTTAGGTTTATTGCAACTAAGTTTATGAATATTAGGTTTATTACAATGTATTGATGAAAGAATAGGTTTCGATTGAAAGATAGATGGTAAGAAAGTAATCATTAACATAGTTCTTATCACTCAAGTCATAAATAGAATATGTAAGCTTATATTACGATAATGTAACATAACTTTTTATACAATTGAGATTTAAATTGAAGTTTTGATAATAAAACCCATTGAATAAACGCCATAACTAAATAAAGCTACTGTATATACAGTAGCTCTAATATCAGATTAAAAAAACCATACATTTAAGATGAATTTAAATTAAGACGTACTTGGGATGAAAACCTACTATTAACTAAGTTTAAATTATAAACTTAGAGATTCACAAAATTTAAGCCAATTTATCACCCACTTGGCACGCGTCAGGTAGCGTTATAACGACCAACCCAGTTTTAGGATCTCCAGAAGATAAAATCATACCCTCAGAAACCCCAAATTTCATTTTCCGCGGTGCTAGATTAGTAACGCAGATGACTTTTTTATCTCTAAGCTGATCAGGCTCATAGAATTTACGAATACCACTAAATACATTGATAGGCGCACCTTTACCAATATCTAAAGTAAACTGAAGCAGTTTATCAGCGCCCTCAACATAATTGCATTCAAGCACTTTAGCAACCGTCATTTCAACTTTAGTAAAATCATCGAATTCAATTTGATTTGTCCCATCCATTGATTTAGCAGAATCAGATTTAGCAGAATCAGTTTGGTTAGCACCTGACTTAACAACTGGCGCTATCGCCGCTAAGTCCTGTTTGGATTCTTCCACCATAGCATCAATTTGGGATTGCTCAATACGCTGCATCAAGGGTTTGAATTTATTGATCTTATGAGTTAAAAGCAGCTCATGACGACTTGCAAAGCTTAAATCATCGATGTTCAAAAATGTTTTGGCGTTTTGTGTTAGCTCAGGCAGTACAGGGGCTAAATACACCATTAATTGGCGGAAGATATTAATAGCAACCGAACAAACCTCTTGTACTTCTTGCTCCTTGCCGTCTTCTTTAGCCATTGCCCAAGGTTTTTTACTATCTATATATTCATTGGCTTTGTCAGCGCACTGCATAATAAGGCGCATCGCACGACTAAACTCACGGTTTTCATAGGCTGCTGCAATGTCTTCACCTGTTCGGACAATACCGTTAACTAACTCAGGCTCAGCGCAGCTTTCTGATAACATACCATCGTATTTTTTAACAATAAAACCGGCACTACGACTGGCAATGTTAACGACTTTACCGACCATATCTGAATTTACCTTTTGCATAAAGTCTGTAAAATCAAGGTTAATGTCTTCTACTTTGTCGCTAAGTTTGCTTGCAAAATAATATCTTAAATATTCAGGATGAAGGTGTTTTGTAAACGTTTCTGCTTGAATAAATGTCCCGCGTGATTTGCTCATTTTGTCGCCATTAACCATCAAAAACCCGTGCGCAAAAACGCCAGTGGGCGTACGGAACTGAGCACCTGAAAGCATCGCCGGCCAGAATAAGGCATGGAAATATACAATATCTTTACCAATAAAGTGATAAAGCTCTGTTTTATGCTGATTTTCTTCTAACCAATAATCATCAAAGTTAAGTTTAGGTAGCTGCGGGTCATTAGCATCGTTTCGTTTGTCACATAGGTTTTTAAAACTGGCCATGTAACCTACGGGTGCGTCAAGCCAGACGTAAAAATACTTATCAGGCTCATCAGCAGGCGTATCAGGTATTTTAAAACCAAAATATGGCGCATCTCGAGAAATATCCCAGTTGGCTAGACCCGCTTCGAACCATTCTTGAAGCTTGTTAGACACCGAAGGTTGTAAACGTTCATCATCTTTAGTCCACTGGCGTAAGAAACTTTCAAATTCTGGTAAGTTGAAGAAATAGTGTTTTGAAGTTTTTAAAATAGGCGCTGAGCCTGACAGCGTTGAGTATGGGTTTTTTAGTTCAGTAGCGTTATAGGTTGTACCGCAAACTTCACAATTATCGCCGTATTGATCCTGAGCGGCGCATTCAGGGCATTCGCCTTTTACAAACCGATCGGCTAAAAATATCTTTCTTTCGGGATCAAAAAGCTGTTCAACATCTTGAGTCGATATATGACCTTCTGCATTTAAACGACGATAAATGAGCTCAGAAAACTCACGGTTTTCTTCTGAATGCGTGGTGTGATAATTATCAAAATTAATCAGAAATTTACTAAAATCAGCTTCATGCGAAGCTTTGACATCCGCAATGAGCTCTTCTGGTGTGATGTCATTGGATTCTGCTTTTAACATAATGGCAGTGCCATGCGCATCGTCGGCACAAACATACGTAACTTGGTGACCCTGCGCCTTCATCGCGCGTACCCAGACATCCGTTTGAATATATTCAACTAAATGACCTAAATGAATAGGTCCATTTGCATAAGGTAAGGCACTGGTAACTAAAATTTGACGCACAAAATCACCTATTTAATTTATTAGTTTTTAAAAGTAATTAAAAATATTCTATGTGCGCCTATGATAACTCAAATGGCATAAAAATGTGAATTAACCCTGTGTAAAAAGGGCTTAATGCTTATTGAGCAGGATAGAGTGTTTGAATTGGGTTTTTAAAGATTTTAGGTTTTGAATAAAGTGATAGAGTAAAGGGGACGAGCATGCGTACCGTTTAAAGCGCTCTTTGAACTGTTGATGATGGTTATTTCAAATACTATTAAAACTTAAGGATCAAGCAAATAAAACTTAAGGGTCAAGCAGATTTTAACCATATATTGATGCAGTTTACAGATGTACTTTTATGATGAGTCGTACTATAGTTGGTATCCCATAGGATTAAACTTTTATGTAGTCATCGGCTATAAAGTTAACTTATTCCTATTAATTAAATATTGATTCAAACAAGGAGAGAATAATGGGTCAATCAAAAGTGTATGATACTGCAGAATCAGCGCTAAAAGATGTTATTAAAGACCATCAGACTTTAGCCATTGGAGGGTTTGGATTATGTGGTATTCCAGAAGCTTTGATTTTGGCATTACGAGACAGTGGTGTAAAAGAACTAACTTGCATTAGTAATAACGCAGGTGTAGATGATTTTGGTTTAGGGCTACTGCTACAAACTCGTCAAATCAAAAAAATGATCTCATCTTATGTGGGAGAGAACAAAGAGTTTGAACGTCAGTATCTTGGTGGAGAGCTTGAGGTGGAGCTGACACCTCAAGGGACGTTGGCTGAGAAGCTGCGTTCAGGAGGTGCAGGCATCCCAGCTTTTTATACCGCTACTGGAGTGGGTACACAAATTGCTGAAGGTAAAGAAGTTAGAGAATTTGATGGGCGGACTTATGTCCTTGAACATTCACTGACTGCTGATGTGGCATTAGTTAAAGCACAAAAGGCAGATAAATCAGGTAATTTGATTTTTAATAAAACAGCCCGTAATTTCAATCCAGATTGTGCAATGGCTGGCAAGTATACTATTGCTGAGGTTGAGGAAATCGTCGATATTGGTGAGCTTGATCCAGATGAGATTCATCTACCAGGAATTTTTGTGCAAAGATTAGTACTTAATGCTCATCCTGAGAAGCGTATTGAGAAAGTGACTGTTAAAGCGTAGTACTGAATAAACAGTAGTGCTAAATATACAGTAGCATTGGATAAAAAACAGCACTGAATCATTAGTATATGAATCGCGTAGATATCAAAGTAGCTTTTTATAAATTAGTAGCTTTTATAAATTTGAAGGGAGTTTGAACATGGTATGGAACAGAGAGCAAATGGCACAGCGTGCTGCCAAAGAATTAGAAGATGGTTTTTATGTTAACTTAGGAATAGGCTTACCTACCATGGTAGCCAATTATATTCCAGAAGGAATGGATGTTTGGTTGCAGTCAGAAAATGGTTTATTGGGTATTGGTGAGTTTCCCACTGAGGATAACGTTGATCCAGATTTAATTAACGCAGGTAAGCAAACAGTAACTGCAAAGCTTGGGTCAAGCTTTTTTGGTAGCTCGGACTCATTTGCTATGATTCGAGGTGGGCATGTTAATTTGGCAATCCTTGGGGCGATGGAAGTCTCTGAAAAAGGAGATTTGGCCAATTGGATGATTCCTGGAAAAATGGTGAAAGGTATGGGCGGCGCTATGGATTTAGTCGCAGGCGTTCAGAAGGTAATAGTGTTGATGGAACAAACCAATAAACATGGAGACCCAAAAATCCTATCTGAGTGTCAGCTGCCGTTAACTGGTGAAAAAGTAGTAGATCGTATTATTACCGAACTTGCCGTATTAGATGTTACTGATGAGGGTCTTACTTTAGTAGAATTAGCAGAAGGTGTCAGCTTTGATGAGTTGCAAGCGAATACCCCTGTTAAAGTACATCGTCGTCACTAGGTATTGGGATTGTGATTAACAACCAAGCTAAAGTAAAAATGTTTAAATAGCTAGCCTTTACGAACATAAATAATAAACAGCTATTAGTTTGAATAGCAGGTTTTAAGTACATGAGCGCTTCTAATACAAAGGCTTAAAGTTACCACTTTAAGCCTTTGTTAGTTGCAACAGTAATGACAGAATTTAATATAAGTCGTGCTTTTAACAGAGCCTCACTTGTTATTAAATGGTCAATGGCATAGCATCATGCCATATCAAATGCTGTGTATAGATTTATTCTAAACTCAGCTAAGCTTTTCACTTATTTGTTGTCTACTTATTAGTTTTTACTTTAAATAATGCCATCTATTTCGCTAACTTATTATTAGTATATGATAGCTTAGCGCTGGGTTGTATGGAGTAATAAATCATGAATTATAGTGCTTTGGCAAACTCTTTAAGTCAGTCCATCGCTGAGCAGAATTTTGATAAAGCGACTGAATTAGTTAGTCATATGCGTCCAATCGACATCGCAGATACGTTAGCGCTTATGAAGCCTAAACACGCGTGGCAATTACTTGAGAAGTTACCGAGTCGAGCTGCTGTATTTTCGTTTTTAAAAGCGCACAATCAAGTTCAAATATCTTATGAGTTTCCACGTGCTGAACTGGCTGAGCTAATGGGTGAGATGCCCTCAGATCGACGTACAGATTTATACAAACAGCTCGATAAAGAACAACAAGAAGCCTTGTTGCCAGCCTTAGCGCAGGCAAAACGAGAAGACATCCGTAGGTTGTCTGTTTATGAGGAGCGTACAGCGGGGGCAATAATGACCTCGGATTACGCGGTGCTTAGGAGAGATCTAACCGTAGATGAGGCTTTGGAGACATTAAGACTTGAAGCCCCTGATGCAGAAACCATCTATCAAGCTTACGTCGTCGATGATGCGCGCAAGCTAAAAGGTGTGGTATCGCTACGGACTCTAATTTTGGCCACGCCAAATGAAGTAATAGCAAATATTATGTCAGAGTCAGTAATATCTTGTGACGTTAATGAAGATCAAGAAGCGGTGTCTAAAGTCATTGCACGCTACGATCTCATTGCTTTACCTATTGTTGATGAGCAGGGTGCATTAGTCGGTATAGTGACACACGATGATGCGATGGATGTGGTAAGAGATGAAGCCACTGATGACTTTCATAAGTCAGGTGGAGTTTCAAGCTTAGTCGGCAGTTTCAAAGAGACCAGTATCCGCCTCTTATACCGCAAACGGGTTTTTTGGTTGGTATTACTGGTTTTTGGTAATTTGATATCTGGCATGGGTATCTCCCATTACGAAGACGTCATCGCATCGAATTTGGTTTTGGTGTTCTTTCTGCCTCTTTTGGTGGATAGTGGCGGCAACGCAGGGTCGCAATCTGCAACACTTATGGTGAGAGCCTTAGCCACAGGAGAGGTTGTGATGCGAGACTGGTTTTCTTTACTCGGACGAGAAGCCTTGGTGGCACTAATGCTTGGTGTAACCATGGCAGTTGCTGTCTCAATCATTGGTTATATACGCGGTGATGCAGTGGTGTCAGTAGTATTGGCATTAAGTATGATGTCTGTGGTCATGATTGGGTGTGTGATTGGCATGAGTTTGCCATTTATATTGAATAAATTGGGATTTGACCCTGCTAGTGCCAGCGCACCTTTAATCACATCTGTCTGTGATGCTTCTGGCGTCATAATTTATTTATTTATTGCGGCCCAATTTTTACCTTTATAGGTTTTAATTTTTTATCTATATAAATGATCTTTACGAGCAATTGAGATTCTACAAATCATCAAGCAGCATATCTATAGATGATTCTTTAAATAATTAAAAATAGAATAACCAGAATAATAGCGAGGAAATAACAAGTTTATTTTTAGTGCAACTTAAGTGAATAGTAAAAAGGTAGCTACTTATAATTAAAACCATATCAGCGTAAACGCGTATAATACTTTATTGTACTCGTAATACTAGGGGCTGTATAGAATTGATTAGTTAGGACTGCTGATAGCTAAAATCGTTCTAGACTAGGCACACTCCGACGCTAATGCCCGAAGCGTATTGAACCTTGGCTAGGTTTAAAACAACGTCTAGAACGATTTTAGCATCAGCCTTACAGGGCGGAACTATTTTTTGCCAATATATTGTAAAATAGTCTAACTTAGAATGACTAAGCGTCAAAAATTTTACTGCATATTGACTAAAAAATAGTTTCCGCCAGTTCCATGAATGAATTCTATACGACCTCTTATAAACTCAAAATTGTAATGTTTAGATAGAGCAAGAAGGCTAAAAGGTGTGAGTTAAAATGTTTAATTTTATGAAAAAAGCAACAACCAATAATGAATCGCAATCAGAATTAGAACAGGTTGTAAATAGTGTGCTGGCACGTAATAGTGATGCCAATCAACAAAATACAATGTCCTCTATGCAAGTTCATGATGATTCTGTAACTATTGATGTGCGTTTAAGTGGTGATGTTGACCCTGAAGCCTTTCACAGGCAGCTTGGATTAGCATTGCAGCCGCATGGCATTAAAGAAATTAATCTGAACGTAAGCTTGCCACCTAAATCATCTGCGATGCCTGCAAAAGCGCATAACCAGAGTTCTAAGAGCAATACCAGTAAAAGCGCAAATGACGATAACCATAAAATTAAAAATAACAATAACAATAACAATAACAATAACAATAACTATAATAATAACGGTTATAAAGGGGCTAGCAACAAGCTACCTAAAACTACGAATGTAGCGTCTCCTACTTCTGCCTCAAGCGCTAACTCTGCACCTGCCGATGAAACTGTAATCAGTAAGCGTGCTCCAACACAATCTAGCCTGCAACCGCATCCGCGTATCAAACATATTATTGTGGTCGCCTCAGGGAAAGGGGGCGTGGGCAAATCAACCACCACCGCAAATATAGCCCTTGCTCTTCAAAAGCTGGGTAACACGGTTGGCGTTTTGGACGCCGATATATACGGTCCTTCAATGCCAAGTATGCTAGGGGTAGAAGGGGTCAAGCCACTGTTAGAGAACGAACAATTTGTGCCTGTTGAAGCACACGGGCTAGCTATGTTGTCTATTGGTAGCCTTTTAGACAACGATACGATGCCTGTCGCTTGGCGTGGCCCAAAGGCAACAGGCGCTTTGATGCAGCTTTTTAATCAAACAAACTGGCCAATGCTTGATTATTTAGTTATAGACATGCCACCCGGCACGGGAGATATTCAATTAACGCTTGCTCAGCGGATTCCAGTTACTGGTGCTATCATCGTGACCACGCCTCAACATATAGCACTTATGGACGCCCAAAAAGGTATTGAGATGTTTAATAAGACCAACATACCAGTAATCGGCGTGGTTGAAAATATGGCTTTGCATACTTGTTCTAATTGTGGGACAACAGAAGCCATATTCGGCGAGGGAGGTGGAGTCGCTATGGCTGAGAGCTATCACGTACCCTTATTGGGTCAATTGCCCATTGCAAGTAGTATTAGACAGCAGGTGGATCAAGGAGTCCCAAGTGTCATCGCAAATAATGGCAAGGGAGATGATTATGCTAAGTTTTATATCAGTATTGGTGAAAATATTGAATCAAACATCGCTAAGTTTGTCAAAGAGCGCGATGACGGTCGAATTTTCTAGGGTTGATTGTGCTTATTTTAATCTAGCTTAGTGTGATAGAGCTTATAGTCAAAGAAGTCTAAAATGGTTACAAAGCAACCGAGTGCAAGTACTACTCATGTAGGCTTAGCGAAGCTGACGCCGTAACCGTTTAGTAGTTCGCTGACTATAGAATGGTAAGTTCAGAAGTTATGCGGATCTTAAATTAATAAGATGAAAAACATCTATAAATTGAATCCGTAATTACTTATAATCACAGCATTATTTTGATCTAAATAACATTAAATCCACAAATTAAATCCATTAGTAGTTGGTCACAAGATAATATTTTAATTTGTATTTATATTAAGCTCGATGCTTCTAGGTTTATTATTTGATTTAGTCATTAAAATAGTACGTATGCTAATATTCTTAAATTTAAAAACACAAGTGTTAAAAAGAGGGTAAAAAATGTCGATTAAATCTGACCGCTGGATACGTAAAATGGCAGAAGAGCATGGCATGATTGAGCCATTTGAAGCGGGACAAGTCCGTTTTAATGACGCAGGTCAGAAACTGATTAGTTATGGTACGTCAAGCTATGGATATGATGTACGCTGTGCGCCAGAATTTAAGGTTTTTACCAATGTGCATTCTGCAATTGTTGATCCCAAAAATTTCGATCAAAATAGCTTTATCGATATCGTAGGCGATGAATGTATCATTCCGCCAAATTCGTTCGCGCTTGCCAGAACTGTTGAGTATTTTAGAATTCCTCGTGATGTATTAACCATATGTTTAGGAAAGTCTACTTATGCACGATGCGGCATCATTGTAAATGTGACGCCTTTAGAACCAGAGTGGGAAGGTCATGTCACGCTAGAATTTAGTAATACCACGACGTTACCTGCTCGTATCTATGCTGGAGAAGGCGTTGCTCAAATGCTATTTTTCCAAAGTGATGCGGATGATGTTTGCGAAACCAGTTATAAAGACCGCGGTGGTAAATATCAAGGCCAACAAGGCGTGACCTTACCACGTACCTAAGCTACGTAGCTAAGTTAAGTACGTTACGTACCTAAGCTACGTACTTAAACCACGTACTTAAACCACGTACTCAAACTTCGTATTTAAACCACGTACCTAGGCCATATACCTAACTGATATAATTATGTCGTATTATTAATTTAAATTGCATGGCGATGTCTAAACTATATGATGATAGCTATAGGGCATCAAGTCTTAGCCAGTTGGGTTTATTTATGCTACATAAGTCCATAGATTGCACGGGTCTGTTTATAAAATCCCTTATAGAATTGTGCTATAGTAGTTCTTAGGTTTTATGATCGTATTTAAACTTACAAATTGTGTCTATAAGCCTTATTATTAGTTAATAAGCTCGAACGCACGTTTGGGTTAGCTGCTAGTGATATATAACAGTGCACGACTCTCGTCAATTATTAAATACGCATTTATAGCTTAATATTTATCGATAAGTTATTGTTATTAAGGTAGCTTTTAGTGTCTAAAATAAGTATAGTACCACCTCAAATTTTGCCAGCTTAAGTATCTTGATAATTTTACTGCTCAAATTTAGTTCGTTATCGAATATACAGATCAGTGGATACTTGCCAGTGAGGAGATTTACAGATGACTTCCGCCTTTAATTGGTCAGCGCTAGCTTTTATTCTAGCCGCCATTGGCTTGGTTATATTCATGTTAGTCGTACCACGTTTACTTGGTGGTCGCTCACAAGGTACAGAAAAAGAAGAAGTATTTGAATCGGGTGTTGTCGGCGCAGGCAACGCCCGAATTCGTTTTTCTGCAAAATTCTATTTGGTCGCCATATTCTTTGTTATCTTCGATTTAGAAGCCTTATACCTCTACGCGTATGCCGTATCTGTTCGAGAAGTGGGATGGATAGGCTTTACGACAGCTGCTGTTTTTATTGCGATTTTATTTGTCGGTTTAATTTATGAATTAAGCGTGGGGGCCATGAATTGGTCACCAGCGGATAAGCATGGCAAAAAAGAGCGCTTTAGCGCTGCACCGCAAGGGTTTAATCTGGCGAGTATTACCAAATTTAATGGTATTGAGGAGCTGCATACTGATCCTACAGGCAAAGTACCCGCCCAATCATCTGGCCGCGTAAATGTATCGAATGACATTTTAGAAAACAAGCGCCATTTAGATAACATCGATCGAATCAATGTGACAGGTAATATTACCTCTGTAGACTTTAGCGCAGAGTCTAGCGATAACTCACCTTCTTCAAAAACTTCATCTTAAGGGTTATAACATGAAATATACGCTAACCCGAGCCAATCCTGATGCGGATAAATTTCCTGCTCAAACTCGTCAAACTGTCAATGATCCTATTGAAGATGAGGTAAATCGTAATGTATTTATGGGCAAGCTTGAGGATATGGTTCATGCCTCAGCCAACTGGGGACGTAAACATTCTCTATGGCCTTTTAACTTTGGTACGTCTTGCTGCTATGTTGAATACGCTACCACCCTAACAGCAGTACATGACTTATCACGGTTTGGTGCCGAAGTTATTCGAGCTTCACCGCGTCAGGCAGATGTGATGATTGTTGCTGGTACTTGCTTTATTAAGATGGCGCCCGTTATACAGCGATTGTATGAGCAGATGCTTGAACCTAAATGGGTGATATCAATGGGATCCTGCGCTAACTCAGGCGGCATGTATGACATCTATTCTGTGGTTCAAGGTGTGGATAAGATTATACCTGTAGACGTGTATGTACCAGGCTGCCCCCCAAGACCAGAAGCATTGATTCAAGGATTGATGTTACTTCAAGACTCTATCACTAAAGAGCGCAGACCGCTTGGCGCTTATGTGAATGATCAGGGAGTTTACAAACCGCAGATGTTACCTGAACGTGATCGTAAACAGGCAGATCGTATTGCGGTCAAGAATTTGCGTAGCCCTGACAGTATTTAAAACCGGTTAATAAATTAAAATTGGCTTATATATCAACAATTTTCATAGCTAGCTAGGTATAATAGTACAGCGATACTATGAATAAATAGATCATACATAAAGACTATCTACACATAAAAATTATCAACTATTTATTTATAATTAAAGTAACGACTAAAGTAATGACTAAGGTAAGCGGTAATCATGGTAACCGATAATAGTAAAGCTACTGATATGAATAGTACGGGAAGTAATAGGGCGGGACATAAGTCAACTCACGGCTTGTCTTCTCAGCATCCCGTACTTCGTGAACTTAGTCACAAGTTTGCAAACAAATTTACCGAACAAACTACTTTCGATGGTATACCAACCATATGGGTGTCACGTATTGATCTGACTGAAATTTTAATGTTCCTGCGTACGTTACCAAAGCCCTATGTCATGCTGTTAGATTTATCTGCAATGGATGAGCGTTTGCGCAAGCATCGTGATGGGTTACCTGATAGTGATTTTACTGTTTTTTACCATTTAATGTCCCTAGAGCGTAATAGCGATATTCGTATCAAAGTTGCCTTGTTTGAAGATGATCTAAATATACCGACAGCAACAAAAATTTGGCCAAATGCTAACTGGTATGAACGTGAAGTCTGGGATATGTTCGGTATTGTCTTTGAGGGACATCCGCACCTAACACGTATTTTGCTACCTAAGTATTGGGAAGGTCATCCCCTTCGAAAAGAATATCATGCTCGTGCTACTGAATTTACACCTTATTTTCTAAATGCAGCCAAACAACAATTTGAGCAAGAAAATTTAAGGTTCGTACCTGAAGAGTGGGGTATGAAACGCAGTGGCCGCGATGAAGACTTTATGTTTTTGAATCTTGGTCCTAACCATCCTTCTGCGCATGGAGCGTTTAGAGTCGTATTGCAACTGGATGGCGAAGAGGTTATAGACTGCATACCTGATATTGGTTATCACCACCGCGGTGCTGAAAAAATGGCTGAACGCCAAACTTGGCATTCTTATATACCTTATACCGACCGTATCGATTATTTGGGCGGTGTCATGAATGAGCTGCCATACGTTATGGCTGTAGAGCAACTAGCGGGTATAACGGTTCCTGATCGAGCTCAAACCATTCGTGTGATGATGAGCGAGTTTTTTAGAATCACCAATAACTTATTGTTCTTTGGTACTTTTATTCAAGATGCAGGGGGTATGACGCCTGTTTTCTATATGTTTACCGATCGCCAGAAGGCTTATGATGTTATCGAAGCGGTAACAGGCTATCGAATGCACCCTGCTTGGTTCCGTATCGGAGGTACAGCAGCTGATTTACCACGAGGTTGGCAACGTTTGGTACGAGAATTTTTAGATTGGATGCCTAAACGACTAGACGAATATGTCAAAGCGGCTATGCAAAACTCGGTATTAAAAGCACGTACACAAAATGTTGCGCAATATGATGCCAAACATGCACTAGCTTGGGGTGTAACAGGTGCAGGTTTACGTGCAACGGGTGTTGAATTTGATTTACGTAAAGCACGTCCTTATATGGGTTACGAAAACTACGATTTTGAAATACCAGTAGGGTATAACGGTGATGCTTATGATCGCTGTATGGTTAAAATTGAAGAGATTCGTCAATCGATGCGTATTATCCGCCAATGTATGGAGAATATGCCATCAGGTCCTTACAAATCTGACCATCCACTGTCTGTACCCCCGCCAAAAGATCGTACGTTAAATGATATTGAAACTTTAATTAATCATTTTATATCAGTTTCATGGGGTCCTGTCATGCCCGCTGGTGAAGCTTCTATGATGGTTGAAGCTACCAAAGGTATTAACAGCTATTACATAACCTCTGACAAATCGACCATGAGTTATCGAACGCGTATTCGTACACCCACTTTTGCGCACTTACAACAAATGCCTTCTGTCATTAATGGCAGCTTAGTTTCAGACATGATTATTTATCTTGCATCGATTGATATTGTTATGGCAGATACGGATAGGTAGTCGACATATAGAGTAGTTGACATATAAAGATGTGATTGGATTATTTTTGTTCACATCGTAGTTAATAAAAATATGAATATTTAAGCGGTGATGACTAGTCAATGATAACTAGTCAATGTTAACTAGGCAGTGTCCTAAGATATATTTACCGTTTACTTGTAATTTAACATGATAGCCAGCACAAATTTGCTCGCTAAATTAATTAAGTTAAGGATTGGCACTGTGAGAATTGTGACCGATAAAGCCCCTAGCGTTGATGTTGAACGCATCTTAACTACTCAAGAAATCAGTAGTATCACTGATTTTATGCACCATTACCCTCAATCAAGAGCCGCCTCACTAGATGCGCTTAAACTGGTTCAAAAACGTAATGGTTGGGTAGATGATGCACAAGTTAATGCAATCGCCAATATGCTAGACGTTCCTGTGACTGATATTGAAGGGGTTGCAACGTTTTACAATCGTATTTATCGTTCACCTGTTGGGCGTCATGTGATTTTGATTTGTGATTCTGTAGCCTGTTACTTGACAGGCTATGAGGCACTCGCTACAGAGCTTAAAAGACAGCTGGATATTGAGTTTGGTCAAACCACATCAGATGGCCGATTTACACTTCTACCGATTTGCTGTTTGGGTAACTGTGACAAAAGCCCCGCGGTATTGATTGATGAAGATACTTATGGTCCAGTCACGCCAGATCAAGTTGCTGAGCTGTTGGAGTATTATCCATGAGTACTAATACCGTAACTTCACCTACAAATAGTTTGCCCAATCATTTGACGATAGCTGAACAGTTCAGCCGCCGAAAACAAGGTGTTGCCCCAAGTCAGCTTAATGAACAAACTATTCCTATTTATGGTGATAAACAAACTGCAACTATTAAAACCAAACCTTTAACGTGGCGTTTGGCACATCACGATGCCGTATTAGATTTACAAACCTATGAGTCTCTTCAGGGATTCACAGGGCTTAAAAATGCTTTAAATAAGAACCCAAAAGATGTTGGCAATATGATTAAAGAAGCCAATGTTCGGGGTCGCGGTGGTGCTGGCTTTAATGCTGGACTCAAATGGTCCTTTATGACGCCACCGGATGGAGGCCCTCGCTACCTAATCTGTAATGCAGATGAGATGGAGCCAGGTACATTTAAAGATCGACTGTTAATGGAGCGTTTACCCTTCCAGCTCATTGAAGGCATGCTTATCACAGCACACGCAATTGGTGCCAGTGATGGTTATATCTTTATACGCGGCGAATATATAATGGCCGCGCAGCGCTTAAAAAATGCCATCAATGAATGTATCGCCAACAATCTATTAGGCGAGAACATATTAGGCTCAGACTTTAGTTTTAACTTACATGTTCATACTGGGGCTGGCCGTTATATTTGCGGTGAAGAAACTGCCCTTATTAATTCTCTGGAAGGTCGACGAGCCAATCCACGTACCAAGCCACCATTTCCGCAAATATCTGGTGCATGGGGTAGACCTACCGTCGTCAATAATGTTGAAACATTAAGTAATATGCCGGCCATAATGGTCAATGGGATAGAGTGGTATAAAAATTTACCGAATGACAAAGGCAATAGTACGACGCCCGGTACCAAAATTTTCGGTTGTTCAGGTCTGGTTAATAGTCCTGGTCTATGGGAATTACCGTTTGGCTATACCGCGCGTGAGATCATAGAAGATTTCGCAGGGGGAATGCAGCAAGGTAAAGTTCTTAAAGCGTGGTTACCAGGCGGCGCATCTACTGACTTTTTAACGACCGATCATCTTGATGTGGTTATGGATTTCGATAGTATTCAAAAAGCGGGTAGCCGTATGGGTACGGGGCTCATCATGGTGGTTGATGAATCACAAGACATGGTGCCATTACTTAAGAATCTTGAAATATTCTTCCAGCGTGAGTCATGCGGATTTTGTACACCATGTCGAGATGGCCTGCCGTGGGGCGTTAAATTGCTAACCGCAATAGATGATGGTGACGGTCAAATCGGTGATGTCGAAAAACTTGAAGGATTAACGCGTGATTTGTGGATAGGTAAAACCTTTTGCGCGCATGCACCAGGTGCGATGGAACCACTCATGAGTGCGATTAAATATTTTAGAGATGAATTTGATAGTAAAATAGTGGTAGAACCTCCGCCAGAAGTCGATGATGAAACCTCACAATGGGCAGAATCTGAGATTAAAAAAGTGATGTCGTCTATGATTAAAACTCAACCTGCTGCTGTAACTACCAGTAGCGGCGCTGATAACGATGATAGCGAAGTCGGTTCAAAATCAAGTTTAGAAGACAAATCAGTGTCTTCCAACTCGAATATCGTGAAGTAGAGGAGTAGAAACAGGCATGGCGGTCATACATATTGACGGTAAGCAGGTCGAGGTAAACGGTGCAGACAACTTATTAGAAGCGTGTCTGTCGCTGGGTATCGATGTGCCTTATTTCTGCTATCACCCCGCGCTTGGCTCAGTTGGGTCATGTCGACAGTGTGCAGTCAAACAATTTAATAATAAAGAAGATGCGGCAGCTGGCAAAGGCCGATTGGTCATGTCGTGTATGGTCGCGCCTACTGATAACATGTATATCTCAGTAGATGATAAGGAAGCGGTTGAGTTTCGTAAGTCTATCGTTGAGTTTTTGATGACTAATCATCCCCACGATTGCCCAACTTGCGAAGAAGGCGGACATTGTCATCTACAAGACATGACGTATATGTCGGGTCATAATAAACGCCGGTATCGATTTACCAAACGTACGCATCACAATCAATATTTGGGCCCATTCATAGCGCATGAGATGAACCGCTGTATCGCCTGTTATCGCTGTGTGCGATTTTATAAAGATTATGCAGGTGGTACTGACTTGGGCGTATATGCTTCAAGCAATCGAGTCTATTTTGGTCGAGATCAAAATGGTCAGTTTGAAAGCGAGTTTTCTGGCAACCTAACCGAAGTATGTCCTACAGGTGTATTCACGGATCAAACTCATTCAGATCGTTATAATAGAAAATGGGACATGCAGTACGGCCCCAGTATCTGTCAAGGGTGTTCTGCAGGGTGTAATATTTCAGCCGGTGAACGCTATGGTGAGCTGCGCCGTATCGAAAATAGATACAATGGTGAAGTGAATCGATATTTTTTATGTGATCTTGGCCGATTTAGTTACGGTTATGTTAATCGTGAAGACCGTCCTATTCAGGCCATAGAGCGTATCAATGATAAGCATGTTAAAATTAATGTTAATTATGCGCTTGATGAAACCGTCAAACGATTAAAAGATAAGAAAATTATCGGAATTGGTTCGCCACGTGCAAGTCTTGAAACTAATTTTGCATTGAAAAAACTGGTAGGATTTAATAATTTCTCTACGGGCTTTAATAGCCATCAGCAAGCACTTGTCGAAAAATCTATCGAAATTTTATCCACCCAAGGTATACATAATCCAAGTATTACTGAGATAGAATCTCATGATGCAGTTTTCATCCTAGGTGAAGATATTACCCAAACAAGCGCCCGTGTTGCACTAGCAGTACGACAAGCTGCAAAAAACAAAAAAGTTAAAATGGCAGAAGCGCTTAAAACTCAAGAATGGCTAGCTGAACCAGTCCAGCGGATTGGCCAAAAACAGTTAAGCCCCGTCTATATCGCTGATACTGTACAGACCAAACTTGATGATATAAGCAAAATAAGTTGTGTGGCGACACCTGAAGATATCGCAGATCTTGGATTTGCTGTAGCAGATGCGATAAATTCACTATCGAACGATATTAATGCCATCAAATCAGAAGATATAGAGTCTCAAGATGTAGAGTCTAAAGATATAAAGTCACAAGAAATAGAACCTCAAGACATACAATCAGATACCGACAACCCAATGATTGAGTTGGCCAATCAAATAGCACTTGATTTAGTGACCGCGAATAAACCTTTGGTTATTTCGGGTACGGGTCAATACAAAATTTCAATTCTAGAAGCATCGGCTCAAATCGCTCAAAGCTTAACTAAAAAGCGTGAAGCTATTAAAACTTATGAGCTAGAGCAAATTGAAGTGCATAATGCCAAAGTTCGAGCTCAAGCGGTATCACAGCAGCCGGAAGAAGATAAAGAGTTGGATGCTCAAACCGCGAAAGAGACTCGTAAAGATAATACAGAGCGTAGCGCAGAAGACAAACATGATTTAGATCTTAAAGAGCCAAATCACTATTATTATAAACAAGCAGGACTATATCTGTGCGTTAGCGATGTCAATAGTATGGGCGTTTGTATGCTGGGCGGTAAGCCTGTAGAAGAGCTATTGGCCGAAGACTTTGATGCACTCGTGGTGGCTGAGAATCAGCTCACAGATGCTATCAATATTGATAGGTTAGCCAAACTTTTACATGATAAAACCGTTATTGCTTTAGATCATCAAAGTTTGTATTGGCATAAATTTGTTGATATTGCTTTACCTGCAGCAAGCTTTGCCGAAGCAGATGGAACCATGGTGTCATCAGAGGGCCGTGCTCAGCGGTTCTTCCAAGTGTATGAGCCAAGCTATTACGATGCAAAATGCAGTATTAAAGAAGGATGGCGATGGCTGCATGCTGTAGAGACAACTTTGAATGAATTACCTTTAGATTGGACTCAGCTTGATGACGTCATCAATGAACTTATCAACACACATCCAAATCTTCAAGCCATCAGAGCCGCTGCACCAAGTGCTGATCACCGCATCTCAGGGCTTAAAATTGCTCGAGAGCCGAGACGTTATTCAGGACGAACCGCGATGCGTGCGCATATCTCAGTGCATGAACCGATGCAGCCTAAAGATCCCGATACGCCTTTGACTTACTCTATGGAAGGATATAGTGGTGAGTTGACGCCAAGTCCATTAATTCCATTTGCGCAAGCTCCGGGATGGAACTCTCCTCAAGCTTGGAATAAATATCAAAAAGAAGTGGGTGGTAGCCTCAAGCAAGGGGATCCAGGTATACGCTTATTCGATTTGATAGATGACAGTGAAAAGCTTTCAATGCGTGAATATATACGTCCTCAATCAACACAGCCAATCAAAACCAGTATTTTCCACGGCCAAGCCAAGCTTGTTCCTATTTATAATTTGTATGGTAGTTCTATTATGGCGCAGCGTAGTCCAGTAGTAGCTGCACAAATAGACAATCCAGCCTTTTATATTAATTCAGATGATGCCGAGCATTGGCAGGTACAAACAGATGATTGGCTTGCCGTGACCATAGATTCTCAGCGCATAGAGCTTCCAGTCAAAGTTATTCCATATGTCGCTGAAGGCTGTATCGGGTATCCGGTAGGTCAAGTTCCTATATTACATGGACATTTACCTGCATCTGTCGTAAAAATTGATCCACCCCAAGTAGATAGCATTGTTAAGCCTGCTAACCCATCCGAACTTGATGGACAGGGAGTCTAATATGCAAGTTACTCGTATAATCCCTGATGTGCCTAGTTTTTTAAATATGTCAATTGAGGCATGGACGACGGTATTTATGGTCGCACAGTCTTTAGTGATATTTTTATCAGTCGTTATCGTCGCCGCGCTTATGATTATCTATGAGCGCCGTATGCTGGCACTTTGGCAAGATCGTTATGGCCCAAACCGTGTAGGGCCTTGGGGCTCTTTGCAATTGGTAGCAGATATGCTAAAAATCTTCTTTAAAGAAGATTGGACGCCAAAATTTGCTGACAAATTTATGTTTGTTCTAGCGCCAGCTATTGCGATGTTCACCGCTCTGGCCTCATTTGCAATTATCCCGGTATCGCCAACATTAGGCGCCGCAGATTGGAACATTGGTATATTGTTCTTTTTTGCTATGGCGGGTATGGCTGTTTATGCCGTGATGTTCGGGGGATGGGCGTCTGAAAACAAATACTCGTTGCTAGGGGGACTGCGATCTGCGGCACAAACCATCAGTTATGAGGTATTCTTAGGGCTATCATTGATGGGCGTCGTTGCCATTACAGGATCATTTAATTTACGTGAAATTGTTGTGGCTCAGACAGGCGGATTTTGGCATTGGAATATTTTCCCGCAGTTTTTAGGCTTTCTTACGTTCGTTGTGGCAGGCGTTGCTGTCACTCACAGACATCCTTTTGATCAACCCGAAGCTGAACAAGAACTTGCTGAAGGCTATCATGTTGAATACTCAGGTATGAAATTTGGTATGTTTTTCATTGGTGAATACGTCAATGTTGTACTCATATCAGCATTAATGACGTGTCTATTTTTTGGGGGCTGGGATGCGCCATTAAGTTTAGGATTTACTATTTTACCCCCTGCTTTTTGGTTCATTATAAAAACTTTATTCTTTATGACGATGTTTGTCTTAGCACGTGGCTCGCTAATGCGTCCACGATATGATCAAGTCATGAATTTTGGATGGAAGGTTTGTTTACCTGTCACCTTAATAAACCTCTTAATTACTGCGGCACTTATTCTAATTTCAGCCACTTAATAGAGTTTTAAATTTTTAGCAGCCCTATAGCACTCACTCTTAGCGTACTAAGAGAAGTTAACAAAGAGAAGTTAACATGTTTAAAGTGATAAAAAATACAGTTGTGGGTATGTTTACCATCATTCGATCAATGTGGATGGTAAATAGTCATGCCTTTAGACCCAGAGACACCATTTTATATCCTGAAGAGCCTGTCCCTGTACCGCCACGCTTTAGAGGTCGCATTGTTTTAACACGCGATCCTGATGGTGACGAGCGGTGCGTTGCATGTAACTTGTGTGCTGTTGCCTGTCCAGTGGCTTGTATTTCATTACAAAAGGCGGAACGTGAAGATGGGCGCTGGTATCCAGAGTTTTTTCGTATTAACTTTTCACGTTGTATCTTCTGCGGCATGTGTGAAGAAGCTTGTCCCACCACAGCGATTCAGCTGACACCAGATTTTGAGCTGGGAGAGTATGTCCGTCAAGATTTAGTCTATGAAAAAGAACATCTTTTGATTTCAGGACCCGGCAAATATCCTGATTATAACTATTATCGTGTAAGTGGTATGGCGATAAAAGACAAGCCTAAAGGTGCTGCACAAAATGAAGCAGAGCCTATTGATCTAAGGAGTCTATTGCCATGAGTTGGCTTCACTGGTTCGATAATACCGCATTGGTAGGGTTTTATGCGTTAGGATTGGTAGCAATAATAGCAAGTTTACGTGTCATTATGCTCGCAAGTCCTGTTCACGCCATTCTATCGATGATTGTGACATTGCTATCCTTAGCGGGTATATTCTTTATTCTTGGTGCGCCGTTCGCAGGCGCCTTACAAGTTATAGTATATGCTGGTGCAATTCTTGTGCTATTTGTATTTGTCATTATGATGCTAAATTTAGGTATCAAAAATGATGCTAGAGAAGCCAGATGGCTGTCATCAGATGTGTGGGCTGTGCCTACTGGTCTCACCGTAATTATTGCAATTGTTTTATTTGCTATGTTAACCATTGAGGGACATGGCACAATCAGCAGTCAACCCATACAAGGTGCGATGATAGGCAATGGTACGGTGTCAGCAAAGCTAGTAGGTATCAGTTTATTTAGTGAATATTTACTATTAGTTGAAGTAGCGGCGCTGTTGTTGTTAGCCGCTTTGGTTGCCGCTTACCATTTGGGTAAACGAGCATTAAGCGATGAGAATGATCCTCAAGGTGCTGATAAGAAAGAATATATAAATAAATACTACGAATATAAGCCTATCGACGCAAAGCAATTTAAAACGGCTCAATCACAGCAATCAGCCAATATGAAGTTGCAGAAAAAGGAGGATAGCTAATGTCAAATGCAACCTCTACTACGGTAATAGCTACTACTAATCAGGCTGCTATTAATCAAAATGATAACCAATCAGCTATTCATTCCTCATCTGCACATGACGCACATTTAGATGAAACTTCTGGGGTTTCTGAAAGTTCGGGAAATCAAGCCGCAGTTCAGGTCGAGGCCATACAAGGCGAGCAACAAGTAGTAGGGGTAGACAACGCTATGCTTGGTGTTATTCCAATGGAGCATGGACTGGTATTGGCTGCAATCATATTCGCTATTGGCTTGTGCGGTGTTATGGTACGCCGCAATTTTTTATTCATGCTAATGAGCTTAGAGATTATGATGAGTGCTGCTGGTTTGGCTTTTATTGTTGCGGGTAGTCGATGGATAGGCGCAGATGGTCAAGTTATGTTCATATTTATTTTGACATTGGCTGCGGCTGAAGCCTCACTTGGGCTTGCAATATTATTACAGTTTTATCATCGCCGAAGTCATTTAGATATTGACACGGCTAATGAGATGAGGGGTTAATGATATGAGTTTCTTAGCGTTAACCTTTATATTTCCCGCCTTTAGTTTTTTAATACTCTCCGTTATGCGTGATAGATTATCGCAGGATGCAGCTAAATGGCTCGGTGTAGGTAGTATGGGTCTGTCCGCATTGTGTGCATTGGTCGCATCAATGAGCTATTTATCTATGAATGATGCAAGTACGGTCATCAATATTCCGCTATGGACGTGGTTGCAAGTTGGCGATTTTGCACCTAGGTTTGGTCTTGATTTTGATGGACTGGCTCTCACTATGTTGGGCGTTATAACTGGAGTTGGTTTTTTAATCCATTTGTTCGCATCATGGTACATGCAGGGTGATCCTGGCTACGTGCGCTTCTTTAGTTATATGAATCTATTCGTAGCTAGCATGATATTGTTAGTCTTAGCAGACAATCTTCTATTGTTATACTTAGGCTGGGAAGGGGTAGGCATTTGCTCATACCTACTCATTGGTTTTTATTATCACGACAGAGCCAATGGACGAGCTGCTATTAAAGCTTTTACTGTCACTCGTATTGGTGATGTGTTTTTGGCCTTTGGTTTGTTTTTATTATTTAGAGAGTTTGCTACCCTCAATATCCAAGAAATAATCACTCAAGCGCCGCTTAAATTTGCAACTAACGATCCAACTTTGGTATTAGCCACCATGATGCTTGTTGGTGGCGCTATGGGTAAGTCTGCACAAATTCCATTACATACTTGGCTTGCAGATGCCATGGCAGGCCCAACCCCGGTTTCTGCATTAATTCACGCAGCTACCATGGTCACAGCTGGTGTCTATCTGATTGCGCGTTTACATCCCTTATTTATATTAACCCCTAATATCTTATTGTATTGGGTAGGGGCAGTAGGCGCTATTACCCTTATCGTAGCGGGGTTATGTGCGTTAGCTCAAACCGATATTAAACGCATATTAGCGTATTCGACCATGAGTCAAATTGGCTATATGTTTTTAGCATTGGGTGTTGGCGCGTGGCAAGGGGCAATCTTTCACCTAATGACGCATGCATTTTTTAAAGCGCTATTATTCTTGTCAGCAGGGGCGGTTATAACTGCCGTTCATCACGAACAAAATATATTCAAGATGGGTGGCCTACGTAAAAAGATACCACTTGTGTTCTGGTGTTTTATTATTGGCGGCGGCGCATTAGCTGCTATACCTTGGGTAACCGTTGGGTTCTATTCTAAAGAAGCCATATTATGGGAAAGTTATGCCAGTGGTCACCATATACTATTTTATCTGGGTGTATTTGGCGCATTCTTAACCTCTTTATATACCTTTAGAATGATATGGTTTACTTTCTTCGGTGAAGAGAAAACGCATGCTCACAAACTTACAGGTATTTCATACCAGCTTCCTCTCATCATTCTTTTAGTATTGTCTACCGCAGTGGGTGCTTTAATATCCCCGCCATTAAACGACGTATTACCTAATAGCATAGGGCACATGCTTGAACTGTCCGGTGACGCCCATGCCAAACATACCGCTGAATTCATAGCAATGGGTGCCATGGCTGCTGGTTTATTAATAGCGTACTTATTATATGCGTTCAATAACGGCAAATGGTTGGCACGCTTTAAGAATTCGAGTTTTGGCGGAGCGATATATTATTGGTGTTACCACGGTTTAGGTTTTGATGCCTTATTTGACCTAATATTTGTAAAACCATTTTTGTTTATTGGCAAATTATTAAAAGCAGATCCCGTAGACAAGACTTGGAACCTATTGCCTGCGCTTGCATCAGCGGGGAATAAAGTCATATCATCTACGCAAACTGGATCGCTAAGGTGGTATGCCACAAGTTTCGGATTAGGGATGGCAGTGTTGTTGATACTTGTCATGAAGACGGTGATTTAATATGACAGAACTTCAATTAGCATGGATGTTACCGGCTTTAATAGCGACACCTTTTATTGCAGGTACTTTGTGCTGGCTTGTTGAAAAAATAAGTAAGCGCCTCCCACGTTGGATAGCCTTAATAGGGATGATTATTACCTTTATTTTATCCATAATGTTATGGCATGAAGGTGGTTTTGCGGGTATGAGTGAACAAGTACTTGCGCCGACCTCTCAATTACCGTGGTTTGCAGAATTTAATGTACCTTGGATTGATGCGTTTGGTATTCGCTTTCATTTAGCTATCGATGGTCTTTCTTTATTGATGGTGTCGTTAACGGCATTTTTAGGAATCATGGCCGTTGGCTGCTCATGGGGTGAAATTCAAAGACGCGTTGGCTTCTTTCATCTAAACTTACTATGGAGTTTGGGCGGAGTAATTGGCGTATTTTTAGCCATAGATTTATTCCTATTCTTCTTTTTTTGGGAGATGATGCTTGTACCTATCTATTTCCTAATAGCCATTTGGGGTCATAACGCCACCAATGGTAAAACCAAAGAATACGCAGCTACTAAGTTCTTTATATATACGCAGGCTTCTGGTCTTATCATGCTCGTCGGTATTTTGCTGTTGGTGATTATAAACTTTACATCGACTGGCATACTTAGCTTTAATTATAACGATTTATTAGGTACTCAGCTTGGCGGATGGGAATATCCTATCATGTTATGCTTCTTTATAGGCTTTGCGGTAAAGCTACCCGTCATGCCTTTTCATGGTTGGTTGCCAGATGCTCATGCTCAAGCGCCTACAGCGGGTTCAGTGGATTTAGCAGGTATTCTAATTAAGACCGCCGCTTACGGATTAATTCGCTTTGTCCTTCCATTTTTTCCAGAAGCCTCGCAAGACTTTGCTCCAATAGCGATGACTCTTGGTGCAATAGGTATATTTTACGGTGCTTGGCTTGCGTTTATGCAAACCGATATAAAACGTCTATTAGCGTATACCAGTATCTCACATATGGGGTTTGTGGTATTAGCAATATATGCCGGCACGTTGATAAGCTTACAAGGTTTGATGATCCAAATGCTTGCGCACGGTTTATCATCTGCGGCATTATTTATTATGGCAGGTCAATTATATGAGCGCTTGCATACGCGTGAATTGCCATTGATGGGCGGTATGTGGGGTCAATTTAGATATTTTGCGCCGCTACTTATGTTCTTCTGTGCAGCATTGTTAGGTATTCCTGGCACAGGTAACTTTATAGGTGAGTTTTTAATTCTTATTGGTTCGTTTGAACAATATCCTGTCATCGTTATATTAGCAACCTTTAGCCTGGTTTGGGCAGGATTATATTCATTAATTATTATATATAGAGCGTTATTTGGAGACAAAACCGTGCCTGAACATATCGCTATTGCTAGTGGACACGGTACGATGGCAAGCCATACGGACGATGAAATCGATCTCAAAAAACCTATTAAGCTTTATGATTTGAATAAACGCGAGCTCTTTTTATTGGTATCTTTAGCAGTCGGATTGGTATGGTTAGGCCTATTTCCACAGGTTTTCTTAGATACCTCAAGCCATGCTATGCAGTGGATCAATAACGCTTACCTGTTTAATGAAGTCATAAGTTTTGACGCCATCGAATCATTGCAGTCTGCTGTGAATGCAGGGGAGGTGCGCTAATGAATTATATTTCAATGAATTGGCCTGCTTTGACACCATTTTTACCGATACTGATTGTGGTGGTAACTATTTTGGTAGTGATGCTAACTATTGCTACCAAGCGTTCACATTTTCTGACAGGTACATTATCGGTTGTCGGTCTTAATATTGGGTTGTTTACCTTAATAGGTCAGATGTTTGGATGGGTATCTCTTCCCGCTGTAGATGTTCAAACGCCCATGTTCACAGTCGATCCTTTCGCTCAGTTTAATATGGTGGTGATCTTTTTATCATCGTTAGCATGCTGTACTTTGGCGTACCCTTATTTTAGAACCTTTAGAGATCATAAAGAAGAGTTATACTTATTAATCTTGTTGTCAACTGTTGGTGCGCTACTGATGGTAAGTGCTGACAATTTAGCTTCTTTCTTTATGAGCTTAGAGCTACTCTCAGTACCTCTTTATGGAATGCTTGCCTATACGTTTATGCGTCATCGCTCACTTGAATCTGGTTTAAAGTATTTGGTTTTATCTGCCACTGCTTCTGCAACTATGCTTATGGGTATGGCGTTTATTTATGCAATGACCGGTACTCTTGATTTCAAAGAAATTGGTGCCGCTTTGGTCGGCGTTATGGACTCTCCCATACTGATTCTGGGCGCAGCTATGATGACCTTTGGAGTCGCGTTTAAGTTATCCGCCGCCCCTTTCCATCTTTGGACACCCGATGTGTATCAAGGTGCGCCTGCGCCAGTAGCGACATATTTAGCTTCTGTAAGTAAGGTTGCTATGATGGGACTTGCGCTGCGCTTTTTTATCGACAGCGCCGTTTTAGCTCTGCCTTCAATTCAGATGCTCGTGATGATTATCGCCACACTATCTATATTATTTGGCAACTTATTGGCACTGCGTCAAACTAATATTAAACGTTTATTGGGCTATTCATCTATTTCGCATATGGGTTATGTTTTGGTTGTGGTTGTGAGTTTAGGTCCTTCAGCTTATCTAACCACCAATATGTATATGGCAATTTATGCGTTAACATCTATTGGTTTATTTGGCGTTATTACCTTAATGTCTAGTACTTATAAAGATGAGGGTGAAGCGTCAGAATTATTACATTACCGCGGGCTATTCTGGCAACGTCCTGTTTTAACGGGTGTCATGACAGTCTTACTGCTTTCTATGGCAGGCATACCTCTTACGGCAGGTTTCATAACCAAGTTTTTCGCCATTTTAGCGGCAGTTCAAGTTCAAGAATGGTTATTAACGGGCATGATTATCTTAGGTAGTGCGATAGGGTTATTCTACTATCTGCGTGTGATGCTGACTCTATTTAAGCGTCCGAAAGATAATATAGAGTTTGATGCGCGCTGGCACTGGGGTATTCAAGCTGGTGGCCTTATGGTGATACTAGCCACTTTGACTGTGATTTACTTTGGTGTTCTACCTAATAACTTAATTATTTGGGCCACACAAGCCGTTATTTGGTAGTTTGATCAGCTATGTTCAGCGAACTTCTAAACGGTTAAGGCATTTACCTCGCTTAGCCTAAAAAATTATTAGTTTTAGTGAGTTTGATAAAGATGGGTTGTTTCTTACAATAGGTATAATTACAGCTTCGTGAGATTTAAAGTGCAATATGTTAAGCTTGTAGGGCGTTATCGCTCGGCAAGCTTTTTTATTTTAATGTTCAACAGACCCTAATATAAGACATAAATAAAAATACAATAATATAAGAATATAAGAATACAAGAATACAAGAATATATAGGTAATGAATATGACTACGGATACTCAAAATATTCAAAGCGTTGTAGTAATGTCCAAAACAACTTGGACGCCAAATTTATTCAGTTTTAAAGTCAGTCGTCCTCATAGCTTTAAATTCACTGCAGGGCAGTTTGTGCGCTTGGGTGTTAATCCGAGTCAACTGAAATTTCACATTGAAAGTGGAAATGCTGACAAAGTGCCTAACGAGGATATTTTTCGTGCGTATTCAATCGTATCCTCCCCGTATGATGAGACCTTAGAGTTCTTTTCAATCGTCATACCTGATGGCGCATTTACTTCTCAATTACAGCACCTTCAAGTAGGTGATGAGCTGATGTTGAATACCAATCCTTTTGGATTTTTGACTTTAGCACGATATCAAGAGCCACTACCTAAAGATCTTTGGTTACTGGCCACGGGTACGGGCTTAGCGCCATTCTTGTCTATGTTACAAGATCTAAAAACGTGGGAAGACTACAAACATATCATTTTGGCGTACAGTGCCCGAAGTTATGATGAGCTGGCATATATTGATCTAATCAATACGCTTGAAAAGGACTTTGGGGAACTTGTCAGCTCACCGGCTAAATTCACCTTTATACCGATTGTCACTCGCGAAACTGTTGAAGGTGCTTTAAATGATCGACTACCAAAACTATTGACAAGCGGCAAGCTTGAAACCTATGCAGGTGAGTCTTTAGCACAAGATAGTTCGCATATTATGCTTTGCGGTAATCCTGATATGGTTGAGGATACTAAAGAAACACTCAAAGAGATGGGTTTGGTGATGAACCGAAGAGGCGTCGGTAATATCGCAGTTGAGAACTACTGGTAAAGTAATCGAATGAGGTGGTTTTGGAGTGAATAAGGTTGCTTTATTAAATTTAAAAAGGATGTGGCAATATTTCGAGCTTTAAACCCAAACTTAAGCGCAAAGCTGTAACGCGATCTTTAAACTGTAACTCGAGCTAAAAACTTAAACCCGAGTGTCATTCAATTATACCTTAAATTTCAATTATTCTTTAGGTGGTTTGACCGCGTCCTTTATAGGTTTTAGTGGGCCTTTCATAAGCTCTGGATCATCATCAGGGGTAATTATATTCTGGTCATTAGAATTGGCAATAAGATCACGTACGTTTACTTTGGTTTTTAGCACCAGCTGTTCTTCTTCAACAAGGCCATAGTTTACTTGTACCTTATGAAGCGTACTCATAATTTTCTTATTGCGCTTAAGCCAGCGATTGATATCTAAATACAAAATATTATCCTTTGGCTTAACAATATTTATTTTGTGCAAAATAACACCAAGGGGGTCTCTTTTTAGTACACTATGATAAAACCATATGAGCAGCTTTATACCATAACGCTTAAAAATTGAATCACAGCGTAACTTTAGAACATCGGTATAAGTCAGTTGACCAAATACAAAGCGCTGTACATCACGATCAATTTGAACATGAACCAGTTCAAAATTACTGGCAACTTCTGTATAAATACCTTTAATATCAATTGTACAAAATAATCTAAACCACCCCTCGTGCATTTCTAATCGTAACTCGAGTATGGCTTTGACATTGTCGGTAACAAACTTTTTAAGTGCGTCATTGACCTGTTCCTGACTCACGGGAAGTGAAAATTCATCATCAACGGAATCGGCAGCTTTGCCATACATCGATTTAAATTTATGCGTTATAGAAGACCATAAGCCTGATAGACTCTGTATGGATGACCCTGAGTCAAAAGCAGATTCAGAATCAGAATTTGTAAACTCATTGTTCTCAATTACTAAATGCTCATTGACTGTATTACTTCTAAATTGCTGAGTATTCTGCACGTAGTGTCCTTTCATATACTAATGTTCTAATAGGGCATGCCCCTAATTGGAACTTTTATAATTAATGGCATAAAAATGACTATATTTACGCTAAACAGTGTCTAACTTTTGGTTGATATTTCAATATAATTGGCAAAAACACCCTAGCTTGTGAAAAATATGTCTTATTTTTATCCTCATACTCCAAATAGGGACACGCCCTATGCTATAAGTGATAATAGATCAAAATTTATATAATAATCCCAGTGTCGTACGCGAGCTGACCCTATCATCTACCATCGGACTGTCATATTGCTCATTTGATAAGTATCGCAGAGTCTGACCGACAAATATGTCCCAGTCTTGGTTAAGTGCATACATACCATTTAGGGTAATATATGGACTTACACTTGAGTCAGGTTTATAAGGTTTAATACCTGAGACTATTGATTCGTCGTTTGATATGCCATAGTAATACTCATTAAAATCTGAGTCTACCCACTCTAATCCTGCACTGGGATATATGGTCCAATTACCAGGACTAATTCTAGCAATGTAGGAGAGTTTAGCAAGACTACCCTCACTATTACCAGTTATATCAGTCGCTAATTGACCTCGGAATCCGCCAATAGGCGTGGTTCGCATGTAGCTAAGTCCCGCCATAATTGAGACATCTCGATCATCAAGTTGCCTTAAAGCTCCATTAGCATCACCTGAATCAAATTGGTCTCCAGCCAATTGTAAATATCCTGCAAACTCATTAGCGCCATCATTTATTATATAAGCACCGAATTGGCTACCACGGGCATATACTTTATCGTTGTCATAAAACAAACTTGGTAAAATAGCAACATTATTGTCGCTGTCATAAGCATTCTTAATGTATTGTGCATTAATGCCGACGGTTAGACCGTTCTCATTTTTTTGTACAGGAACTGCTTTAAGAGAAGACTGTGCATGCGCTGAAATAGTTAAACCAGTCAGTAGTGTTAACACGAGAGCAGTCTTACAAGTTATTAATTTCATATTGAACTCTTTATGAGGTAATAAGGTTTAGCAAATCGATAAAATATGAATAATTATTCAAAGTTGATAATCGTTAAATCAATTATGGCACTTCAGATTAAGATTAGAACCGTCTTATGATAAATAATGTTCCTAAAATCAATAAATAAGCTGATTATGAAGGCTTTGCCATAATATATAAAAAACAATGGCGACAATACAATATATCAACCAGGGTAGAAATTTTGAAGTAGCGTTATTGTTAGATTTTGAATACCGATAACCTACCATAATACCTACTGCCAGAATAGCACCAGTAATGGCACCGCCAATGTGACCTGCGTTATCGATTCCGGGAACGGCAAAGCCATACATTAAGTTTATACCCATGACAATAGCCAAGCTTTTTAGCTGGGGGCTGCCGCCTTTACTTGGGAAATTTAGGAGAGTGCGTTTTAGAAGCTCCACCATAAGTAGGGCCATACCGATTCCCATGATACCGCCCGAAGCACCCGCTGATATACCCGGCGCTCCATTTTCATTAATGATTTGCCACCATGTGACATAACTGTTTAATAGGTTTCCACCAATGACAGATAATAAAAAAAGTAGTAAGAATTTAACAGACCCAAATGTGACCTCAGCAACTTGTCCAAAGTAGTACATTGCAAACCCATTAAATAATAAATGCATCAACCCTATATGCAAAAAGCCACTGGTTAGCAATCGCCAAGGCTCAAATCCCATAGAAAATGGGAGTGCGTTAGCACCCCAAGCTATTAAAGATTCGATAGTAGGCTGATTGATATCAACCCCCATTGCCAATTGCATGATAAACAGAGCAATAAAGCTGCTTAATAAAATAGCGGTAACGGGCGTTTGGCTAAATAGATTTTTAATAGTCATAGACACATTTTTTAAGTCATAAAATAATTTTATTCTAGCATAGCTGACAGTTCTAGAAGGTAAGTTGGTGTTAAATAAATGCAGGGTGTTAAGTCTAAATAAAAATCCTAAACTTATAAAGCGTAACGACGATTAACTGAGTGCTTGAAGATCGACAAGAGAGAAGGGGTAATTTAACTGAGTGATTGGTGTTAATATAACGGGTATGTGGGAGGCGAACTTATTCATGAAAGTAGTCTCTAAGTCCGCAATATCTACCTTTTGGATAGGGATAGGATTAACATTCGTAAATAGCCTAAGCGTTTTTTCGGCCTCGTCACACAGATGGCATCCTTTAGTCCCCAGTAGCCACCAAGCATCGCTATCCAAACACTCAGTTGCTGATGAATCATATTGATGCATTAATTGGGACTGAATATGGTCACGAATTTGCTCAATATCATTATTATGTGTAGATTTAATCTCTGTCATGACTTTACCTTAGTTAACATAATGGACCTATATAGTTTAACTAGCTGTTTGAGCTTATATAGATAGGCTTTTTTAAGAATGAGAGCATAAAATATTAATGCATAAATACTTAAATAATATAAATGACAAGAATATGAATCGATTCAATATGCTTAATTCAAACAGCGTATTATAATAAATAGCTAGTTGTCTGATTGAGCGTAGTTTATCATCATAAAATTAAATCGTGAATTGAGCCAAATACTATGTCGGCAATATCTAAAATTTTAAAGCGCTTATTTTGGTCGTTATTTTTATTGGTTACGACCTTTTATCTATTGGTAGTAGGGTCATTATTGGTTTGGAAAACTCAGCCCATAAACAATAGTATGTTTATGATAGCGCATAGGCTGAGTGGGGGAGAGGTGCAACAACAATGGGTTGAATACGACAATATATCTAAATCTGTAAAACAAGCAGCAATAGCCAGTGAAGATGCTACATTTGTCACTCACAATGGATTCGATATCAAAAGCATTGAGGCTGCAATGAAAAAAAATGAAGATAGTGGCGCTGTCTCTGCGGGCGGATCGACCATTACTCAGCAGCTGGTTAAGAACTTATTTCTGACCTCCCATCGTTCTTACATTCGAAAAGGAATAGAAGCTAGTATTACCCTTTTGATTGAAAGTATGTGGGATAAAAAACGTATTTTGACTGCCTACCTTAATGTGGCAGAGTTTGGTGATGGGATATATGGTATAGAGGCTGCTGCACATCAATATTTTAACAAATCAGCCGGAGATTTAAATCGTGATGAGTCTGCTTTATTGATTAGTATGTTAACCAATCCAAAGTATTATCAAGATAATATGAATGCCAAACGTCTGCGTAATAAACAGCGTATTATTATGAAGCGTATGAGTAGTGCAAGCTTACCTTAATCAATTGTCTATATAGGCCTTATAGGCCATTATCGTTATATGCCATATAAGTAAGCAAATGAATATCTGTCTATTTTTACTTTACCGTGTGAGTTAATTCGGTGCATTTATGTGCACAAAGTTTGTTGACTCAATAATATCATAAGAGGTCGATTCAATATAAAAGCGTCATATTCACATGCTAATATAGTAGTTTGTAGTTTTGACTAATAAGATATAAATAGAAGGCATACCTTGTATAGTTTTAATTATAGATTGATAAAGAACATTTATAGCCATACAACTACTTGATTTAAATATAGGTAAAGGATGAGATAGACGATGACTACAACACCTGAAAATAAAACCAAAACTAATAACAAAAACAACACAATTTTGGATCAAAGGGTCGCAAATATAACTAATTCTACGCCCAGTTCTTTATCTTCAAGTGCTTCAGAGGTATCTAGTACAAATCAAAGCGGTACTGTAGACATGGAATTAGCAGTCATTGACTGGAAAAGATACGCAGATGGTACGTACTCTCCCAATTGTTACATTAATAGAGAGCTGTCTTGGCTTCAATTTCATTTAAGGGTATTGGCTCAGTCTAAGAATCCTCTTCATCCGCTTCTAGAACGTCTGTTTTTTCTAATTATTTTTTCGTCCAATATGGATGAGTTTTTTGAAATAAGAGTGGCAGGCTTAATGCAAAAGTTAAACCACGGCTACATCTCTACCAAGCCTGACAAAATGAGCCCTGGTAAAGTATTAAATCAAATATCTGTAATAGCACACAAAGCGATTGATGAGCAGTATCGCATTCTTAATGAAGATATTTTGCCAGCGTTAGCAAAGGAAGACATCCGCTATTTAAAACGAAATGAGTTAAATCCAAAACAGTCTAAATGGATGAAAGAGTATTTTATCGAGCAGGTGATGCCCGTACTAACGCCAATCAGTATTGATCCTGCACATCCATTCCCGCGCCTAGTGAACAAAAGTCTCAACTTTATTGTAAGCCTAGAAGGTAAAGATGCATTTGGCCGTGATATTAATCTGGCAGTGGTACCTGCGCCGCGTAGCTTACCTCGAGTCATACGCTTACCTGATGAGCTCACCGGTGGTAAAGAACATCACATCATGCTTTCAGCAGTGATTCATGAATATGTCAGCAAGCTATTTCCAGGAATGACAGTAACCGGCTGTCATCAATTTCGCTTAACCCGCAATGCAGACCTTGAGCTAGATGATGATGTAGAAGACATTGCTAAAGCCTTAGAAGGGGAGCTTGATAATCGACGCTTTGGTGATAAAGTTCGCTTGGAAGTTACGACCAATTGTCCCCCTGAAATTAGCAATTATTTATTAGAAGAATTTGGCTTGCATGACAATCAACTATATCGTGTTAATGGCCCGGTTAATTTGACACGGTTATTATTTGATTTTGATGTGCCAAAATTGCGTTATGAACCCTTCACTCACGCAATTCCTAAGCCATTTAGAAGAGAGGCGTTCGAGAATGGTGAAAGTATGTTCACCGTTATTAGACGAGGCGATGTGCTGCTTCACCATCCTTTTGACTCGTTTAATCCTGTAGTGAACTTCGTACGTCAAGCGGCGCATGATCCAAAAGTATTGGCTATAAAGCAAACGTTGTACCGCTCGGCTAATAATTCAGAGCTGGTGGAAGCCCTTAAAACAGCAGCTCGAAATGGTAAAGAAGTGACAGCGATTATTGAGCTGCGTGCGCGTTTTGATGAGGCATCAAATATTGAAGTTGCCAATGAGTTACAAGAAGCAGGGGCGGTGGTCGTATATGGTATTGTGGGTTATAAAACGCATGCAAAACTTATGCTTGTGGTCCGCCGTGAAAACAACAAAATACGCCGATATGTTCATTTAGGTACGGGTAACTATCATGAAGGTAACGCCAAAGCTTATACCGATTATGGTTTATTTACCTCAGACCCTGAAATGTCAGAAGATGTTCATAAGATTTTCCAAGAGCTTACAGGTATGGGTAAAGCGGCTAATGTAAGTAAGTTGTTACATGCACCATTCACTTTACATAGTACGCTGCTTTCATATATTGATGATGAGATAGAACATGCAAAAGCGGGCAAAAAAGCACATATAATAGTGAAATGTAATGCGCTAACAGAGCGTCACCTAATTGATCGGCTTTATGATGCGTCGCAAGCTGGTGTTAAAATTGAACTTATATTACGCTCCATGAGCTGTATCCGCCCTCAAATAAAAGGGCTGTCTGAAAATATTACCGTTCGTTCGGTAGTGGGTCGGTTTTTAGAACATACGCGTGTCTATTATTTCTACAATAACGGAGATGAGCGTTTGTACTGCGGTAGTGCGGATTGGATGAGCCGAAACCTGTTTCATCGAGTAGAGGTGGCTTTTCCAGTTGAAGACCCTAAAATATTTAAACGGGTATTTGAAGATGGTTTGATAAGCTATTTAAAAGATAATGTACAAGCTTGGTCTTTACATGGGGATGGTTCTTGGCATCAATTATCACCAAAAGATGGAGAAGCGCCTTTTATTGCTCAAGAGTATTTACTACATACAATCAATGGCGTCTCTTATATTAAAGAATAACTTTTAATATATAGATTAGCGATAAAAGTGTTCAATAATTATTTATATCTCATACAGGCGACTTTTCTTACAGGCAACTTTGTTTCACAAAGTTGCTTTTTTATCAACATAATTAAACACAATGCTACGTGTTTCCAATAGTTTAAAGCCTTAGTTAGTTTTAATATAATTTATATACTATCACTAATTCTAAAACCTAAAGTAGTTGATAAATTTTAAATAAACAAAACTTTTTACTATAAGGATAGGTCTTATGACAAATAAATCAAATGATGAAGCGAACAAATCAGATATTCAACAATCTGTAGAAGATGTCAATCCAAATAGCGTTGAAGACAACCTAAAAGATGCAGATGCTAAAGAACCTGAGAACCTCTCTGAAAAAGAACAAACTCCTTTCATAGAAGATGAACTGCGTACGGACAAATAGTTTGAAAATGTAGTATAACTATGTTTTGAAATTTGAAGTTTTTACTAATTAGTCTCAAATAATAATATTGCATTAAACCATGTATGTGACTTAATAATTTTCATCGTAAACTTTCTGCAGATAATTTTAAAACGTATTATTTAAACTTAATATAGGAATAAGTATGTCAATAAATAAAACTATTAAAGTAGAAACAGGCCTTGACGAACCTAAAAAACCGTACAACGGTCCTGATGATGTGAACGAATTACCTTCTATCGATCAGCATCAAACTAAAGTTGAAGACGATAAAAAAGATGATTTAGAACCTGGTTCTTATGAGGGCACTAAGTATCAATCAAAAATTGATGGACCTCAGCAAGCCTCTCAAGAAACTGATGATGTTTATGAAGATGGCCGTGTTAAAGATGGTGGTTTACCCCCTGCTGGTAAAAACGTTGGCGATCTTAATGTGAATGACCTCGGACGCCATGATAAGGATTAGTTGTCTTGCTTTATTAATAGGCTCTATTTATAGACTATATTAACAGTCCCTGATAATAGACTCTTTAAAATACTTAGCAAGGTCTACTAATACTAACAACTTTGATTACATAGAACCATACATTCCAAACTTTTTAACTATTTAGGAAGAATATAACAAATGAAGGATCCCAATTTAATTAAAACGCCTATCGATAAATCACTAGACACCGACGCAAATGCTATTAAATCTGATGCTCATGTAGATTCAAACGCAAATATAGATGCTACAGTGAATAAAGGTACTGATACGCTAACAAACGATGTGGTTGATAGCGAGCATGTCAAACAAGGTGATAACCCTGCGCGTCAGCCTGACAGAAGAGATCAGCAAGGTAGTACGCCTTTTGATGATAATGTTAACCAAGACACGATCAGTAAAAATGATCCGAATAACGACATCACTGAAGAGCCGCAAAGTGATGAAATTACCGAACAAAATAGATATGCGACTGTAGATAATGCTCAAACTCGCGTATTAAATACAGATGAACGTTAATGTTTATGCACAATAACTAACATTGTTCATGATTAGCTTAACCCTAAAAAGTCAGCTCAATTGAGCTGACTTTTTGTTTTTTAAGTTATGTTATCAGTTTATTTTGCTTAAAAGAGGTTATGAAGGAACACCACTGTGGAAGCGAAGTTCATTATCTCTACTTGTAATTAGATCTGCTTCAACTTGTTTAAAAAAAAGAATACGCTGGTCCACATTCAAGGTATTAATATCTTTGTTGAAACTACTATTTATTGTTTTTGACATAGTGTCATAGTCAATATCATAACCACTATCAGGCGCTAAAGAGCGCGCTAAAGTCAGGTAATCTTCATAATGACGACTCTCAGACTTTAAAAGATAACGATAATATTTTGCCAATCTTGTATCATCTATAACCTCACTTAGCGCTGCAAACCGCTCGCAAGAACGCGCTTCAATAAATGCACCAATAATAAGTACATCTATCATAGCAGCAGGCTCATAAGTGCGCTTATACTTTAGCATGCCTTTGGCGTAGCGGCTGGCAGGTAAGTGCGCCCACTTTTGACCGCGTTCTTTCATGATATTAACTACTTGCTCATAATGCAGCATCTCTTCTCTTATAAGCTGTGCTAGTTTCAACTGTAAGTTTTGATGAAATTCATATCGGAACATAAGGTTCATTGCTGTGCCTGCAGCTTTCTTTTCACAATTAGCATGATCTTGGATAATCGTGGGTAAATCATTAATTGCTGCGTCCAGCCACCGCTTTGAAGTACGGGCACCTAAAAAGTCATGGATATGTGAGATATCAGTATTCGCTGGGGCTGAAATAGTATTGCTTTTATCATTTATCAAACTATCATTTATTATAATTTCATTCATAAAATTGCTCGTTTGTTAGACGGATTATCAAAAAATATACTGGGGCGTGTGGAGCATTTAAATGTGGAACTATCAGGTGCTATTTTTAGTCAATATGAAGTAATATTTTCGACACCTAGCATTCTAGGTTATAAAATTTTGCAATATATTGGCAAAAAATAGACCTGACCCCCTCTCGAGCACAGCTCTCGCATTGCGGACGGACAAAGCAGTGCTTTGCTCGAGAACCGTTCTCAGGGCTGATGCTAAAATTGCCCTAAACGTTATTGTTAATCTAACTAAGGTACAATAAGTTACGGGCTTTATCGTCGATTAACGCCTAGTTTAGAACACAGCTTGGATTAATTGGTAGTTATCAGCAATCCCAATATCTGAATACTCCAACACGCCCTATATTTATAAAGGTTTATAGTATCAAATTTTATGCGTTCATAGGTCCGCTTAAATTCTTACAAATAAGGTGAGCTTATATAGATGTTTAATTTTTAGAACTCATCAGTACAATTTTGTAAAACCTCAATAATATTAGGCTCATAGACTACTATCATAGCAATAAAGACCAAACATTTTTTATTGAAATGGCGCTTTCTTGTTAATTTATCTCTTTGATAGTAGTATGAACAATGAAGACTTATTGATACATTTAATTACTGCTATAAACGCATGTAATCTATTAGTACGTTTAGATTTTTATATAAAATTATCATATTGAATACTTTAAAATACTGCCAATTACATTCACCGTTATAGGATTAGATAGCATGAGTAACTGTACAAATAATAATGAAAATCGCGTTCAAAAAGGCATATTAGCAATCGATAGCGAGCTATATAATTTTATCGAAAAAGATGTGTTACCAAGAGTTGGTGTAGATTCAGAAGCATATTGGGAAAACTTCGCGGATATCTTAAAGAAATTTACACCTCGCAATAAAGAGCTGCTTGCTAAACGAGATGAACTTCAATCAAAAATTGATGAGTGGCATCTCAATAACCCAGCTAAAGAAGGTGAGATTGATTATCCTAAATATAAGCAATTTTTAAAAGACATTGGGTACTTATTGCCGGAAGGTGATGACTTTCAAGTATCTACCGAAAACGTAGACCCCGAAATTGCTAGTATTCCTGGACCACAGTTAGTAGTGCCAGTACGTAATGCTCGTTATGCCCTTAATGCAGCAAATGCGCGTTGGGGGAGTTTCTATGATGCGTTATATGGTACTGATATGATAGATACTGCCGATGGTAAAGATAAGGGCAGCAGCTACAATCCAAAACGTGGAGCGGAAGTCGTTGCTTATGCAAAAGCGTTTTTAGATGAACACTTTGCATTGGCTGAGGGTAGTTATACGAATGTCACTGGATTTAGTATTGAAAATGGTAGTCTTGTGATTTCACAAGGTGATAGCAAAACTCATTTAGCTGATTCAGCTCAGTTTGTTGGGTATGTAGGTCAAGAGGATAGCCCTACCGGTATTTTACTTAAAAATAATAATCTACATGTTGAGATTCAGATCGAAGCTAATCATCCCGTTGGTCAAGACGATCCTGCTCATATCAAGGATGTCTTATTAGAGTCTGCAATTACTGCCATTCAAGACTGTGAAGATTCAGTAGCAGCTGTGGATGCTGAAGAGAAAGTAGAAGCGTACCGCAACTGGTTCGGTCTTATGAATGGGGATCTTACCGAAACCTTTTACAAAGGAGATAAAGAGCTGACCCGTCAATTAAATCCTGATCGTGAATATACCACGCCGGATGGCGGCAAGTTGGTTTTACCAGGACGTGCTGTATTGCTCATTAGAAATGTGGGTCACTTAATGCAGAACCCTGCCATATTAGTTAATTTGGGTGAAGCTCAAGAAGAGATCTTTGAAGGTATTATGGATGCTTTAATTACACCATTATTAACTATCAACGATATTAAAAATAATAACAAGCGCTCAAACTCACGTAAAGGCTCAATGTATATTGTAAAACCAAAAATGCATGGTCCAGATGAAGTGAAGTTTGCGAACGATTTATTTGCCGCTGTAGAAGATGCTTTGGGTCTAGAGCGAAATACCATTAAGATGGGCGTGATGGATGAAGAACGTCGTACTACCGTTAATCTAAAAGAAAGTATCCGTCAAGCTAAGGAGCGTGTTATTTTCATCAATACAGGGTTCCTAGACCGTACCGGTGATGAGATGCATACCAGTATGAATGCTGGTCCATTTGTACGTAAGGGTGAGATGAAGTCACAAGCATGGCAACCTGCGTATGAGCAGTGGAACGTAGATATTGGTATCGAAACAGGCCTTATAGGTCGTGCTCAAATCGGTAAGGGGATGTGGGCAAAACCTGATGAAATGAAAGAGATGGTTGAAACCAAATCCAATCATCCAAAATCTGGTGCTACAACTGCATGGGTACCTTCTCCAACAGGGGCAACGCTGCATAGCATTCATTATCATGAAACCAACGTCCAAGACGTTCAAGAAAGCTTCAAAGGGCGTGAACGTGCAAGTCTTGATGATATATTAACGATACCATTGGCTAAAGATACCAATTGGAGCGATGAGGATAAACGCCAAGAGCTTGATAATAATGCGCAGGGTATCTTAGGATATGTTGTACGCTGGGTTGATCACGGTGTCGGATGCTCCAAGGTTCCAGATATTAATAACGTAGGTCTAATGGAAGACCGTGCCACCTTGCGTATTTCAAGCCAACATATTGCGAACTGGTTGCATCATGGTATTGTTACCGAAGAGCAAGTTATGGAATCAATGAAACGCATGGCTAAGGTTGTAGATGAGCAAAACCAAGGGGATCCAAACTATATGCCTATGTCCGATGATTATGAAAACTCTATCGCATTTCAAGCCGCTTGTGATTTAGTATTTAAAGGCCGTGAGCAGCCAAGTGGGTATACTGAGCCCTTATTACATGCAGCGCGTTTAAAGCTTAAACAGTGCTAATTTTTGTGATCCACTTATTGTTAACTAAACTATATATTTAACTAAAGTTAATGTAGTAAAGTGTGCGTTTATAAACTTTAAAGCTTCTGCTAAATATTATTTTGCAGAAGCTTTTTTTATGGCATCAAACTATATATTATTAAAAAGTAAATAACAGTAAAAACGAACTCAATAAGTTTAAAGGTTGATAAATCTTTAGACTTTAAATGGAATTAAGAATGAACTTCAACACTCGATTTGAATTAATTAATATTAGACAGGTTATAAAAACTATAAATTTTGCTTAAATAAATTAAACTCTATATTACAAATATTTATTAAGAATAATTATCATTAATTGGGTTAAATAAATGTTGCAAATTATTTCAAAGTTGATATTATAATTCTTGAAGTATCAATTTAGTCAACAAAGTAACATTAGTATTAAGTTAAACCCACGAATGTGTATACTTATGTAAATTAAGTAGTATTATAATTCTAAGTTTTAACAATAATGTCATACCAAGTTGTCATAATTGCACCTAATCCTGTTCTTATCAGACTATTTTTATAATAGTTTATTGATTTGAATTAATTAAGGAAGACTGGGCGTTAGCTTATTAGAGCAGCCCATAACTAAAATTGTAAAGTGGAGAGACTCCCCCATGAAAAAATTACTTTTAGCAACAGCAGTCGCTGCTCTATCTGTATCCGCAGCTAACGCTGCACCTACCGTTTACGGTAAAGCATTTTTGATACTTGATTACGCTTCTGGTGACAACGATACCTCTACAGTAATCACTACGACACCTACAGCTGGTGGCGCTTCTGAAGTCCAACGCCCAGCAAATGTTGGAACCGATGCTGATAGTACTAAACTTAACTCACATACTTCACGTGTAGGCTTGAAAGGTTCTGAAGCTTTAACTGCAGATACAGACGTTGTATACAAGCTTGAATTTGGCATCGATATTGATAGTGAAAATAATGGTAAAGATCAATTCTATTCTCGTGATACCTACCTTGGTTTAGCTAATGCTGAACTAGGTACACTAGTTGCAGGTCGTTTAACTACTATCGATGATAATGTTGACTTCGCAGATGTACTTCAAGGTAAGAACGTAGCTAAGAATGCTGGCCCTTCTTTTGATGAACCACGTTTAGATAATTCGTTCGCATATATTTCACCAAATTATGATGGTATGAAATTTTATGCTATGTATAGTATTGATTCTGATCAAGATGCGGGCAATCAATACAACGCAGATCAATATGGCGTTGCAGCAACTTATGAATTAAATGACATGATGAATGTCGGTGCCTCTTATATTGGATATGGTGAGATTAGTCATGCACGTATTTCAGGTAACTATGCAGTATCACCTATGTTGACAGTAGGTGCCATGTATCAAAACTCTGACTGGGACACTGATGACAACGAAAACGCTTTCGTTGTAAGTGGTAAGATGAAAACTGGTACTCCATGGGCTCCATATGCACAGATCAACTTAGTTGACAATGTTGGCGGTGCCTCTGACGCTGAATCTATGGGTATTGGTATTGGTAGTAAGTATGCATTTACTAAAGCTGCAATTGGTCACATTTATGCAGGTTACATAGATGCTGAAGAAACTGAGACTGAAACTATAGTTGATGGTAATAATACCGTTGTAACTGAAACCACCAATGAAGAAGACGGTCTAGGTATTGGTGTTGGTCTTGAATACGTATTCTAATAATCTTTAGAATCTATTTAAATAAAAACTCATCCTCTCGGGGGTGAGTTTTTTTGTTTCTGAACCAGACATAATAAAAAAGCTATTATATTAAAGGCTATTGAAATACTAAATAATGTTATAAAAACCTAAGATACTAATATTCGATGGTTGTATCAATTTAATATTAAGTCAACCCTATAATTTTGTACCGAAATTTAGTAAAATCCCATCTTACTAATTGCTCTCGCATTAAGAATAAAATTATGACGAAATTTATATTTGTGACCGGTGGGGTTGTCTCCTCACTGGGTAAAGGTATTACTGCAGCCTCCTTAGCCGCTATTTTAGAAGCCCGTGGTCTCAAAGTTACCATGACCAAAATGGATCCTTATATTAATGTTGATCCAGGCACAATGAGTCCTTTTCAACATGGTGAGGTTTTTGTCACCGAAGATGGTGCCGAGACTGACCTAGATTTAGGTTATTACGAGCGTTTTTTACGTCATTCTAAAATGAGTAAAACGAATAACTTTACCAGTGGTCGTATTTATCAAAATGTACTAAACAAAGAGCGCCGTGGTGACTACCTAGGTGGTACGGTTCAAGTAATACCGCATATTACTGATGAAATTAAACATCGCATACATACCAGCGGTGAAGGTTATGACATTGCCATCATAGAAATCGGTGGTACGGTTGGTGATATTGAATCTCTACCATTTATGGAAGCGGTGCGTCAAATGCAAGTAGAGTTGGGGCGTAATCGAGCCATGCTGATGCATCTTACTCTAGTGCCTTATATTTCAAGTGCGGGGGAAACTAAAACTAAGCCTACGCAGCACTCGGTTAAGGAGCTGCGTTCAATTGGTTTACAACCTGATATATTAATTTGCCGCTCTGATCATAAAATTAGTGAAGACAACCGTCGTAAGATTGCTCTCTTTACCAATGTTGAAGAACGTGCGGTTATTATGTGCGAAGATGCTGAAACAATATATCAAATACCGCGTACGCTACATGAACAAGATTTAGACGATATCATTTGCGAACGTTTTGGTATAGACGCGCCAGAAGCTGATCTTTCAGATTGGGATAAGGTCGTTGATAGATTAGTGAATGCAGAAGGTCAGGTAAATATTGCGATTGTCGGAAAATACGTCGAGCTCCCTGATGCGTATAAATCTATAAACGAAGCGTTATTACACGCGGGCATTACATTTAAAACACATGTTAATATTGAATATGTAGATGCCGAAGCGTTTGAAACAAATGATAGCTTATTTGATACCCTAAAACAGGTAAATGGTATTTTAGTACCAGGAGGCTTTGGAGAGCGCGGTAAACTAGGTAAAATGCGTGCTATTACTTATGCCCGTGAAAATAAAGTACCTTATTTAGGTATTTGTCTAGGAATGCAGTTAGCGGTCATAGAATATGCAACTAATGTTCTGCAATTAGAAGCAGATTCGACTGAATTTAATCGTAAAGTAGCAGAGCCTATCATTGGTTTAATCACTGAATGGGTTGATGAACGCGGCGAATTACAGATTCGAAATGATGAATCTAATTTAGGCGGCACCATGCGTTTAGGTAGTCAAGAAGCAGAGCTTGTAGAAGGTACTAAATTGCACCAAATCTATGGATCTAAAGTTATTAATGAACGTCATCGTCACCGTTATGAGATGAATAATCGATATGTAAAACCACTTGAAGAAGCTGGTATGACTATTTCAGGTTATTCTGCAAAACAACATTTGGTAGAATCAGTTGAAATAGACGATCATCCTTGGTTTATCGCGGTTCAATTCCATCCTGAATTTACCAGCTCTCCGCGCGAAGGTCACCCTTTATTTGCAAGTTTTGTAGAAGCGGCTATTTCTAATAAAACTTAAGTTAATAATAAGACTTAAGTTGATTTATTTAAAAAATTGATACAGTTTTTTAATAGTTGCTTTAATCAGTCAGGATAAAGCGAAAAGAGATTAGGGCATCCTAATCTCTTTTTTGTTTTTAACTCAGTTGTGGTGTTTTGTATATTAGGTTTGTATTCAGCACAGCTTGTACTACAATTATTTAAATAACTTTTAACACCTTTTAACACCTTTGCTATAAGTCCATTTATAGATAATCTTTTAAAGAGCATAATTATGACCGCATTAACTCAAGCACAATCTCAAATACAGTTAGGTGATATAAGCATAGCCAATGACAAACCTTTTGTACTATTCGGCGGAATGAATGTACTAGAATCCAAAGAACTCGCTTTTGAAATAGCTGAAGGCTATATTGAAATTTGTAATCGTCTTGGCATAGGTTATGTATTTAAGGCAAGCTTCGATAAAGCCAATCGATCAAGTTTAAATTCTTATCGAGGTCCTGGCTTAGAACAAGGTGTAGATTGGTTGGGTCAAATTAAAGAAAAATATAATGTTCCAATCATTACTGATGTGCACGAGCCTAATCAAGCACAACCCGTTGCCGAAGTGGCAGATATTATTCAATTGCCTGCATTCTTGAGTCGTCAGACTGACTTGGTTCAGGCTATGGCTAAGACTGGCGCTATTATCAATATCAAAAAAGCCCAATTTTTAGCACCTCATGAGATGCGTCACATCATCAATAAATGTTTAGAAGCGGGAAATGATAAGCTTATCCTTTGTGAGCGGGGCACTTCGTTTGGTTACAATAACCTAGTGGTAGATATGCTTGGCTTTGATACTATGAAGCAGATGGAGGTTCCCGTATTCTTTGATGTGACTCATAGTCTACAGCAGCCTGGTGCTCGCAGTGACAGTGCAGGGGGGCGACGTGAACAAATTACCACGCTGGCTCGTGCTGGTATGGCAACTGGGCTTGCAGGCTTGTTTTTGGAAGCCCATCCAGAACCTGAGGTCGCAAAATGTGACGGTCCTTGTGCGTTAAGAATGAGTCAATTAGAACCGTTTTTAGCACAATTAAAACAAATCGATAATTTGGTTAAAAGCTTTAAAGTTTTAGATACCCATTAGTTTTTAGCGCCCATTAGTTTTGGAACCTATTAGTTTATACAACCTTAAGATTTAAAGGTAAGAAATATGGCTATTAAGCAAGCACAATTCCAGTTTGATAATATTGATGATGCACGAGGCGTTGAGACTTTAATGACTGCTTTAGAAAATATTGATGGTGTGACCGACATTCAATTAAAACCGAATGATCGCATAGGTATCGTAAACTATGAGGATACTGAAACGACGATTCACGCTATCAAGGCTGCTTTAAACACTGTGGACTATGTTACTCAGCCATATCCTTATGACGCACCCCAGAATCCGGATAATTAATAAAAATTAATAATTTTAAAAGCATTAGAAAAACAGCCCACAACCAATAATTTTACTTTTAAACTAAAAGCTTAATAGACGACAAGCCTAAAAGGAGGAAATTATGACTACTGAAACTCGAATCTTAAACATTGATGGGATGACTTGTGAGGGTTGAGTAAAAAGTGTACATAACGCCGTTGAATCCCTTAGCGGCTTACAAACGGTCAGTGTTGAAATTGAGAATAACTTAGCTACAGTTACTTTTGATGCTGAACAAGTATCTGCAAATACCATAGCTCAAGAAATTGAGGAAGCAGGATTTGATGCGACAGTAGCTAATAATTAGATTTTTATTAGTAAGTAAATATCGTACAGTATAAAAAATTTTTAGAGTATTTACTTAATCACATTACTAGATGCTAACAATGCCAGCTTAATGCTGGCTTTTATGTGTTTAGGCTTTTATATTATTGAGCGGTGTAAGACTAGAAATAGAGTTATAATACCCTTATATACAATAATAATAACGCTTATCAACGTTTCAAAAACTTTATTAAGATAGCTTATAAAAGCTTAAATTATAAATTTATCATAATCGGTTGCTTTTATGTCTGCACAGAATTCCAATAATAATCCAATTAATACTTTCGATAATACCCAGCCTACCGTAAACTATTCGACTACCCAATTTCAAGTAGATGGCATGTCGTGTCAAGCATGCGCTACTCGGATCGAAAAAGTTTTAAGTAAAAAACCTCAAGTAAGATCTGCCAGTGTGAACTATGCGGGCGAGACCTTGAATGTAACCTATGATCCCCAATTAGCAGATGCCAATCAGATCAGCGAGTGGGTTAATAAGACGGGATTCACGGCTACCGCCCTAGAAGATGACCAATTTGTTAGTCCTCAAGATACTTCCATAGATTGGCGTTTGCTGTTGATTTGGATCTGTATGATTCCATTCTTGATCGGTATGGCAGGTATGTTAGTTGGGCAGGGCATGCAATGGATGCCGCCATTGTGGATACAGTTTGTATTAGCGACCTTTGTTCAATTAGGATTATCAGGTCCATTTTACCGTAGCGCATGGGCATCTATTAAAGGTGGTCTCGCCAATATGGATGTATTGGTAGTCATAGGTACGGTTACTATTTGGGCTTATTCAACGTTTATTTGGCTTCAAAGTCTAGGGGTGAGATTTGTAGATAGTAACAGCTTTGCCTTATCTTGGTCAGATATTACCAGTCAGAGCGCAGCGCATGTTCCAGTTTATTTTGAAGCGGGAGTTATGATTATAGCGTTTGTTAAACTGGGTAAATTTTTAGAACAACGTACCAAAAAGCATAGTCTTAATAGCATCAATATGCTGCTTGAGTTAACACCAACGACAGTTGAAAGGCTCGTAAATACTAATCAACAAGAATTAGATTCTAAATATAATCATAAAGCGTTAGACTTTGAAACGGTAGATTTAAATGAAGTTACTCACGATGATGTGCTAAGAGCAAAGCAAGGTTCTCGCGTGGCTACCGATGGTATCGTTATTTCAGGAGAAGGGTGGTGCGATGAAAGCCATCTTACTGGTGAATCCGTACCCGTTAGTAAGAAAGTCGGTGATAAAGTGCTGGCAGGCGCTATGGTTGATAATGGCAGTATCAATTATAGAGTTACCGCCACAGGTAGTGAGACCCAGCTTAGTGATATGGTAAAAGCTTTAAGTGAAGCTCAAGGTAGTAAAGCTGATTTGGCACGTTTGGCGGATAAAGTTGCTGCAGTCTTTGTTCCCGTGGTTGTCTTTATTGCCTTAGTCACCTTTGGTCTCACATTATGGCTAACTGGGGCAACTGACAAAGCTATATTGCATGCCGTATCAGTATTGGTAATAGCTTGTCCTTGTGCGTTAGGTTTGGCAACACCTGCTGCTATTATGGCGGGTATGGGCGTAGCTGCTAGGCATGGCGTATGGTTTAAAGATGCACATAGTTTGGAGATGGCAGGCGGGGTTGATACCGTAGTTTTTGATAAAACAGGAACATTGACTAAAGGTAAACCGAATCTGGTTGATGCCATGATGGTGAACAAAAGTATAAATAGTGACGAGGTTCTTCAATTAGCTGCAAGCGTTGAAGTACATGCCAGTCACCCTTTAGCAACTGCTGTTGTGAACGCTGCCAACGAAAGACAATTGAGGTTGCTTCCTGCCAGTCAAATAGACGTTGTGCCTGGTATGGGAATACAGGCGCATGTACAAGACTTTGGGGAAGTCAAAGTCGGTACTGCAGAATTTGTAGGATTAAAGCTGCCTAAAAATCTGCCAAAAGTCTGGCAGGTGGCAAGTAGTGTCGCTGTTAGTGTCGATGACACGCCTTTGGGTATGTTCGCTTTAGCAGATGAATTAAAAGAAGAAAGTAAAGATGCAGTAAACGCTTTAAAAAAAGATGGTTTAGATCTGGTGTTATTAAGCGGTGATAAGCCTTCTGTGGTAGAGCAAGTTGCCAGTGATCTTGGAGTAAATGAGGCTTATGGTCACCTTAAGCCGCGTGATAAGGCACAGTGGATTGAAGCTCATCAAGCAGTAGGTCATAAAGTAGCCATGGTAGGAGATGGTGTGAATGATGCCCCTGCTATGGCAACCGCCTATGCCAGTTTTGCCATGCGTGAAGGTACAGAGGTTGCTAAACACAGTGCTTCAGCAAGACTAATGGGTGATTCAATTATGCAAGTTCATTCTGGCGTAGATATCGCCAAAGCTACTGTACGCAATATCAAACAAAATCTAATTTTTGCCTTTATTTATAATTGTTTAGGTATTCCCCTGGCTGCTTTTGGTTTATTAAACCCCATGATTGCTGCCGCAGCTATGGCTTTAAGTTCTATATCGGTATTAATGAATGCATTACGATTAACACGCTATAAAGTTTAGCGTAGCTATTTCAAGTAAAACTGTTGATACGCATCCAAGATTTATAATATATATGATATTATTAGAGCTTAATTGAATTATAAAAAAAATAGTTTTAAAAACATTTGTCATAGTTTCATATCTTATTTAATTCAACATTAGTCATAGTCTAAATTAGAGTTAAAGCGACGATCATAGGCCGTCTTACTCCTCAAACCTTGAGTAGCGAGTACTAAGGCTTAAGTTGGCTCTATACATTATTGGTTGTGACGAACTATGGTCTCACTTTATTATAAATTCCAAACTAAAAGGCTGGTAGACATTATGTACGCAGAAGATTCTAATAATTCGACAGAGATTAAAGACATTCGCGCTCGTGAAATTTTAGACTCACGAGGTAACCCTACTATTGAAGCAGACGTTTATCTAGCAGATGGTTCAATGGGCCGTGCAGCTGCTCCTAGCGGTGCATCAACTGGGTCACGTGAAGCGTTAGAATTACGTGACGGAGATAAGTCACGTTATCTTGGAAAAGGGGTTAGAAAAGCCGTCGCTAATGTGAACAGTCAAATAAGATCGGCTTTGATTGAAAAAGATGCTACCAATCAACAAGCGATTGATGATACTTTAATTGAGCTTGATGGTACTGAGAATAAAGATAGTTTGGGTGCCAACGCTATGCTTGCAGTGTCTTTAGCAACGGCTAAAGCTGCTGCTAATTCGACCGGAATGGCATTGCATCAATATATCGCCAAACTGCGTAATCAAACATCATTGACGATGCCTGTACCGATGATGAATATCATCAATGGTGGCGAGCATGCCGACAATACTGTAGATATTCAAGAATTTATGATTGAGCCAACTGGCTTTGATAGCTTCTCAGAAGCATTACGCGCGGGCGTAGAAATATTCCACAGCTTAAAATCAGTACTCAAATCTCAAGGTTTAAATACAGCAGTAGGCGATGAGGGTGGGTTTGCGCCTAATCTACGTAGTAATGAAGAAGCCATTACAGTTATTATGGAAGCCATCGAAAAGTCAGGCTATAAATCAGGTAAAGACATTCATTTAGCTTTAGACTGTGCGGCTACAGAATTTTATAAAAATGGTCAGTATGTCTTAGCTGGTGAAGGTAATAAATCCTTTGATAGCCAAGGTTTTTCAGACTATTTGGTGAAATTAACTGAACAATATCCTATTATATCAATAGAAGATGGCTTAGATGAGTCAGATTGGGAGGGCTGGGCTTATCTAACTAGTAAGTTGGGTAATAAAGTACAGCTAGTAGGAGACGATTTATTCGTGACCAATCCAAAGATATTACAAGAAGGTATCGACAAGAACATCGCTAATGCTATCTTGATTAAGTTCAATCAGATTGGTACGTTATCAGAGACTTTAGATGCGATTTATTTAGCTAAAGATAATGGATATGCTACCGTTATTTCACATCGTTCAGGTGAGACCGAAGACAGTACCATTGCTGACTTAGCGGTAGGTACCGCAGCAGGGCAGATCAAAACAGGTTCACTATGCCGCTCAGATCGCGTCGCTAAGTACAATCAGCTATTGCGTATAGAACAACAAGTACATGCAAGCTACCGCGGCGCCGATGAGTTTATTGGATTACGTAATCCAATAGCTTAATGGGTAGCGAACTTAATAGTAGATATTAGGGTTATAAATCGTTATTTAACTTTGCAATTTAAACCCATTGTATTGTGAATGAACATATATGACGGGTTTGATAATTGACTAAATTTGGCGGTTGGAGTCATATACCGCCAAAATTTAAAATTACCCTAAAGCCCTCATGATTTATTCATTTTATTCTTTATATTAATTAGCTTTCACTACTTTAGTAATACCCATGAATCCCAAATAAGTTGTCATATGAAATACTTTAGCCAATTCATATTATTTTTAGTCGCATTATCTATCCTATTAGGATTGCAGTATCAATATTGGCGAGGGGATAACGGACGCGCAGGTCTCGATGCCTTAAATATAGAAATCGAAAAACAGCAATTTGAAAATGATTTAATGATAGCTAATAACAGAATACTGCGCGCCGATGTTAACGACCTAAAAAATGGTCTAGAAGCCGTTGAAGAGCACGCACGCTTAGATTTAGGATTAATCAAACCTGGCGAGACCTTTGTGCAATTGTCGACGGCCCCAGTTACTCATACTAACCAGCCTATACACCCTCTAAATTCTGAAGATGCTATTGAAAGTATTCCCTAAGCAAAATATGATATCAAAAGTGGAAAGTAGCATATCAAGGAAAACGAGTGCAAACGCTACAAGTAGTAAGTTCAGAGAGTTTGACAAAGATAGATTGGTTTAAAAAAATCATTAACTATTTGTATCAGTTCAATACCAACCTTATGTGAGTTACTCAGCCCAATTATAATAACTTATTACTTATACTAGTTTATTACTTAAAGTATTGAGCAAATAGTATTTAGCCAATGCTATCTCAATATCTAAGAGTTTAAAATCCTAATTATGCTCACTATGCCATCATCTACATCCAACCAATCAAACTCAACTAAAGTGTTTAGCTTAATAGTAGCTGCTGGCAAAGGCAGTCGTTTTGGTTCTGATATTCCTAAACAATATACCCCTCTCCTAGGAAAGACTATATTAGAGCAAAGTGTGACCGCGCTAGCTGCAAGTGGTTATATCAATACCCTCGTATTGGTAATAGCGAGAGATGATAATGTGGCTAAAACTTTAGAGTTCTCCATTCCTATAGCTTTTACAGTTGGCGGCGCTGAACGTTGGCAATCCGTTCAAGCAGGGGTAGAAGCGGTGTTCGATGCTGGGGCAAAGCAAGATGATTTGATATTAATTCATGATGCAGCTCGACCTTGTGTAACTGCCAGTCATATTGATTCTGTTATTGAAGCTGCAATGCAGAATTCATATGGTGCTATATTGGGTGTACCAGTGGCAGATACTTTAAAAAAAGTAAACACATCAGCAGAGATTGTCAGTACCATTGATCGAAGTAGCTTATGGCAAGCTCAAACGCCTCAAGTATTTCGAGCAGGCAAGCTACGAGAGGTGTTAAGTCACGTAGAGAAGCAAGGTTTAATGATCACAGATGAGGCTAGCGCCTTTGAAGCTATGGGATATCCTATCAAAATAGTAACGGGGAATAATCAAAATCTGAAGCTGACTTATGCCGAAGACTTGAGTTTGATAGAACGCATTCTTAAAAATCAGACATAAAAAAGCCAAACTCAAGGAGTTTGGCTTTTTTTTAAGCAGTTATTTCTAACTAATTATCAATCGGATAATGCTTACTTAGATAACACGAATAGTGGTATCCCGTAGGGGATTCGAACCCCTGTTACCGCCGTGAAAGGGCGGGGTCCTAGGCCTCTAGACGAACGGGACACAGACCACTTCGACCGCTTTCACCGTTAATGTCGAAGTGGTGCGTATTTTAATGGCGGGCACTTTCGTTGTCAAGCGCTTTATAAAATAAATATGATATTTTATAAATTACTTTTTAAATAGCTATAAATTCAATATTAGAAACTATTTTCTATAGGGACTTATTAATAGTCAAAGAAATCTAAAATGGTTACAAGGCAACCGAATACAAGTACTACTATATTAGGGCGAGCGAGATTAACACCGTAACTATTTTGTATTTCACTGAGTATAGGTATTCAGGATTAGTAGGCTACGCCTACCTTGCTATTTATTAAAAATCAGCCAACTATTCATTAGAATTTTTATGACGTTTCTTTTTGATTTTGGCTTTTAAATGATGGCGAATCCAAAGGTGAGTGATTGCACTAAGCCCTATAACCACTAAAATATAACCGCCTATTGTGGCCCATATGGTATGCATAGTAATCCCTCCCTTTACAAGCAATTTAACCATTGTGTATACAGACTATTCAATAGCCCTTAGGAATACCATAGCGTATGCTACTGACTATCGCAAATGATAACTGTTAAATGTAAAGGAAAACCATAGTGTGAAAATGATTTAAAACAAGATATGTATCTGACAATCTATTTAACTAACAATTTATCTAGCTAACAATTTATCTAGCTAACAATTTATCTAGCTATAAAAATTTAGAACTAAGTTTCACGATTCTAAGTTGATAGCTCAAAGCTAAAATGGTTTATAGACCTTACCTATAATTATCCTTTGATTCTGATTTAGACTCTTCAGAATTTAGCGAGGTCGCAAGCATTGGGTATTCATTTAAAATATGACAAAGTAACTCTGCGGTCTTTTGAGTGTCATAAAGTGCAGAGTGTGCTTCTGTGCCACTAAAATCTATACCCGCAGCTTTACAAGCTCTTGCTAGAACCGTTTGACCAAAAGCTAGCGCTGAAAAACTTACGGTGTCTAATACCGAAAACTTATGAAAAGGATTGTGGTTTTTGCTGTTTGTACGCTCAATAGCTGCATTTAAAAAGGCTAAGTCAAAATGCGCATTATGACCAACTAAAATACACTGGCGGCATTCATGTTGTTTTCGTAACTCTTTTAGTTCTTTAAATATACGGCGTAGTGCAGGTTTCTCTTCTTCAGCAATAGCCTTGCGTAAAGGATTATTTGGATCTATACCCGTAAATTCCAAAGCCCGCTGCTCAAGGTTTGCGCCTTCAAAAGGTTCAATATGAGCATTAAGCGGCTCGCCTGGGTAAAATTTACCGCATTCATTCATAAGTATAGGAATGCATGCAATTTCTAACAGGGCATCTGTTGCTGAATTAAAGCCTGCGGTTTCTACATCAACAACAACAGGCAAAAACTTACGAAACCTTTCTGCGAGTTTAGTTTTCTGAGGTGCTGTTTTATCTAATGTGGGTTCATCTGCAATATGATTATATTGAGGCAGATGTTGACCCTCAGATGATTCCATCAGCTGATTGTCGCTTGAATCTTGACGTTTATGGTCATGAGATATTGAACATTGAAAGTTTGCAGATTGAGTCATAAATGTATAATCACAAGTATTAAAAGTTTAAGGCTAATTAGAGCGAGTTTTCATTCCTAACTTTTTAATTAATGGACTATAAATAACTATATTTCAGCCAAACTGTGTCTAATTTCTAGCTAATATATCTATATTATCTGCGAAATTATCCTAGTTTGACAAAAATCTATTTAATTTTTGCACATAATCCAATTGAAACACACCCTAGTTTTGATATTAAAAGTTTTATTTAAAAGTATCAGTTTAAAAGTATCAGTTTAAAAGTATTTGGTTTTTAAAAAACTTGGTTTAGATTAAAGACGCGTGTTGATCATATTACAAATGAAATTATCATTTGTTATATTCAGTTTATTTGCATATTCAGTATAAGGTGGATTAATAGCTACTTAAGTGACCAAGGTATGGTCTCGCCAGCCATCAATGGTGTGAGTGTTTGATTATCCATATAACTATAACTATCTACAATACGTGTCGGCTCATTCACCAGTGTCACCGTGGACTCATTCAATGGTAATCCATAGAATTGAGCTCCGAACTTACTAGCAAACCCTTCAAGCTGATTAATTTTACCAACGCTATCAAATGCAGTCGCATACAAGGGTAGGGCGGTAGCTGCTGAATAACAGCCAGCACAGCCGCAAGCGCTTTCTTTGGCATGGGTAGGATGAGGTGCAGAATCTGTTCCTAAAAAGAATTTGGGGTTACCACTAGTTGCGACATCTAATAATACTTTTTGATGCTTCAAACGTTTGAGTATAGGTAAACAATAAAAATGGGGTTTGATGCCACCTACTAACAAATCATTACGATTAAACAGTAAATGCTGTGGAGTGATGGTGGCAGCAATTAGTTCATTCTGCGACAGTACAAAATCAGCAGCATCACCGGTTGTAATATGTTCAACAACAATTTTTAATTCTGGAAACCGTTTTACCAAATTGCTTAATACTTGATCAATAAAAATCTTTTCTCTATCAAAAATATCAACATGAGAATCGGTAACCTCACCATGCATCAAAAGCGGTAACCCATATTTTTGCATGGTATCAAAGACATCGTATCGCCCACCTAAGTCAGTCACACCATCAGAAGAATTGGTAGTTGCACCAGCAGGATAAAGCTTGATAGCTTGAACAATACCAGACTCTGCCGCTTCTTGAATCTCCTCAGGCGTCGTTGTATCTGTCAAATATAATGTCATCCGTGGATCAAAAGATGCTTTATACGAATCATCGATACCTGATACGCTTAGGGCTTTTAAGATTCTATCTCTGTATGCTTTTGCATCCCCTACATTTTTCACAGGAGGCACAAGGTTTGGCATACACATGACTCGATTAAAACTTTGAGCAGCGTGAGGGACAGTAGTGTTTAGCGATGCGTCATCGCGCAAGTGAATGTGCCAATCATCAGGTTTGATAAGCGTGATTTCTTTAGGATGATCAGTAGTGTTTGGTTCATTTATAGTTACGTCAGTACTCATATATCTTTTGCCATTTGAGGGGTATGTAGACAGCTTATATTTTATCGTATTTATAATAACAGGTTTTGGTTTAAAATTCGGGACTATGAAGTCTCAAATGTAAGTGTTAAAAATAAAGCAAAACAATTGTTTGGTACAAGTATAGTCAAAGAACTTTAAAGTAGTCACAAGGCAACCGAGTGCAAGTACTACTGGAGTAGGCTTAACGAGGTTAACACCGTGACTCTTTATAAGTTCGCCGACTATATAACTAAGTCATCTTTTTTTGAGCACCCATATAGTGTAAACTGAAATGTTGAACAGCTCTTCACTATAGTAATATTTAAATAGCTTTAAATAACTAAAACTTAAAATAAAACAGTTTAAACAACGCGCATACGCTCTATTAAAGCTCAGTAAATGAGCTATAATAAAATTGATAGATATCAAAGATTTTTCAATATTAAAGGATGTACTATGTCGATAGAAAATAAAGAGAATATCAACAAGATTGTTCTCGCTTATTCAGGCGGTTTAGATACCTCAATCATCGCAAAATGGCTTCAAGACACGTACGATGCAGAAGTCATCACGTTTACCGCTGATATTGGTCAAGGTGAAGAAGTAGAGCCTGCCCGTGCTAAAGCAGAAGCGATGGGCATTAAAAATATTTATATTGAAGATCTACGTGCAGAATTCGCTCGTGACTATGTGTTTCCGATGTTTCGTGCCAATGCAATTTATGAAGGCGAATATTTATTAGGAACCTCTATTGCTCGTCCTTTGATTGCAAAGCGTTTGGTCGAAATCGCAAAAGAACATAACGCAGATGCGATAAGCCACGGTGCCACAGGTAAAGGTAATGATCAGGTTAGATTTGAACTTGGTGCCATTGCATTAGCGCCCGAAGTTAAAACTATTGCGCCTTGGCGTGAATGGGACTTATCAAGCCGTGAAAGTTTAATGCAATATGCAAAAGAGCATGACATTCCAATCGATTTTGCGGGCAATAAGAAAAAGTCACCATACTCTATGGACGCCAACCTGCTACATATCTCATATGAAGGGGATATCTTAGAAGATCCTTACGCTGAAGCAGAAGATGATATGTGGCGTTGGTCTGTTAGCCCAGAAGATGCGCCAGATGCGCCTGAATACTTAGAATTAGAGTACGAGAAGGGCGATATTGTTGCCATTAATAGTGAGAAGCTTGAGCCATATGAAGTCATGATTAAGCTAAATGAGCTAGGTGGTAAGCATGGTATTGGTCGTCTAGATATCGTTGAAAATCGTTATGTTGGTATGAAGTCACGTGGCTGCTATGAGACCCCAGCGGGTACTATTATGCTCAAAGCGCACCGCGGTATTGAATCTTTAACCCTCGATCGTGAAGCGGCACATCTAAAAGATGAGTTAATGCCGCGCTATGCTAAAATTATCTACAACGGCTATTGGTTCAGTCCAGAGCGTCAAATGCTTCAAGCTTTGATTGATAAGTCTCAGGAATATGTGTCTGGAACCGTACGTGTGAAGTTATATAAAGGTAATGTTAGCGTTGTTGGTCGTAAGTCACCTAATTCTTTATTCGATGAGAAAATTGCAACCTTTGAAGATGATGCAGGTGCCTATGATCAAAAAGATGCTGAAGGATTTATTCGTTTAAATGGGTTGCGTTTATCAATTGAATCCAGTAAAGGACGTGATTTATCATAAGTGTTGAATATATTTGTGTTTCCAAATAGTTTCAAATGTCTTTATAATATTAAGAAACCTATTAATTGTAATATGGATAAAAAAAGCAGAAGTAAAGAATTACTTCTGCTTTTTTTTGTCCTATAATATTGATATTAATACATAATAATCCAATAGAGTAATTGTAGGCTTAAGACTTAGGATTTAGACCTATTTAATAAACGGTTCTCAAGATAGTGAATATTCTGAGCTTTAGAAGAAAAGCTTGGATCTTTAAGTATGATATCTCTATGCAGGGGTATGTTTGTCTTGATACCAGATATAATGAGCTCATCGAGAGCATGCAACGTTTTAGCAATAGCCTGCTCACGGGTTTGACCATGACATATCAGCTTTCCTATCAGTGAGTCATAATAAGATGGTATGTCGTACCCTGGATATAAGTGAGAATCGAAACGAACGCCTGCACCATTTGGAGAAAAATATTGGGTAATAAGACCAGGTGAGGGCACAAAAGTATTTGGATCTTCGGCATTGATACGACATTCAATAGCGTGGCCATGTACATTAATATCACTTTGACGATAAGACAATCCATAACCTGCTGCAATACGTAACTGCTCTACAACAACATCGACACCAGTGACCATTTCCGTAGTGGGGTGCTCAACCTGAATTCTCGTATTCATCTCTATAAAGAAAAACTCACCATCTTCAAACAAAAACTCAAAAGTACCTGCACCGCGGTAGCCAATATTCTCACAGGCTTGAACACATGCTTGTAATATAGGTTCTCTGATATCATCAGGGATATCTGGTGCAGGCGCTTCTTCTAGAACTTTTTGATGACGACGTTGTAAAGAGCAATCTCGGTCAAATAAATGGATGGCATTTCCATTACCGTCACCCAGTATTTGAACTTCAATATGACGAGGGTTTTGTAAATATCGTTCCATATAAACTGTGTCGTCACCAAACCAAAGCTCAGCCTCTTGCTTCGCAGCTTGCACTTGTTCATTAAGCTGATCAAATCGATCAACAACACGCATACCGCGTCCACCGCCACCAGCCGCAGCTTTAATAAGTAGTGGAAAGCCAATATGTTTGGCTTGTTGTTCAGCATTATTAAGGGTGACAGGACCAATCGAACCTGGGACCGTAGGTACACCAGCTTGTTTCATGGCATTAATAGCAGAAACTTTATTCCCCATTAATCGAATATGATCAGGATGGGGGCCCACAAAGGTTATACCCGCTTCTTCAATAGTTTCAGCAAATTCAGCATTTTCTGCCAAAAATCCATAGCCAGGATGGATTGCATCACTTCCTGTAATTTCAGCAGCAGTTATAATGGTTGCGGTATTAAGATAGCTTTGATTGGCATTAGGTAAACCAATACATATGGCTTCATCAACAAAGCGCAGATGCATCAAGTTCTCGTCTGCGGTGGAGTAAACACCGACGGTCTTAATACCCAACTGCTTGCAGGCACGCACGATACGTAAAGCAATTTCTCCACGATTAGCGATGAGCAGTTTTTTAATCATCCTGTGACCTATATCTTAATTTTTATAGCGAATAATGGGTTGGCCAAATTGAACCACATCGCCATTTTCAACTAAAATAGCATCAATGATACCACTTTGAGTTGCCTCAAGAGGATTCATGATTTTCATGGCTTCAATGATACCTAAAGTATCACCAGGTTGAACTTTTTGGCCCGGCTTTACAAAAGGGGGGTCATTAGGACTTGGAGCAGCATAAAATACGCCTACCATTGGCGAGTTTTCAACCCTACCCATCGCAGCAGGTTCAATATATGGGTCGGCATTAAAATTTGAGGCGCCAGATATTATTGAAGGCATAGGTGTGTTGTAATGCCGAGTCAAACTGACACTATCTTTACCTGTAGTCACTTCCAAATTGACCAAATCTTTTTCTTCCATGAGCTCAATGAGCGTACGTATTTTGTCAATATCCATACGATTGCCTTTAAGGGAATTATTATTATTCTAGATATTGTAACAAATTTTATCGTACATTATGACTATCAAATGATGCATTTAAGTTTTAATAATAAAAACTCAATCTAATATGTTAATAACACTAAGTAAACGTTAAAAATTGTACTTATTATTAATCTATATAATCAATAAATAAGCATTCAATCTAATAATAATTCATATGATTAAAATTATTAAGTTAAATGGACTTTATTTGCTTTTGACGAATATTAAGTCTTAAAGTCAACAAAATTGAGGATAATATTAATCCTGCGACTAATGCTATCCAAAACCCTTTAGCGCCAGTATCTGTAAACCGAACCAAATAAGTACCTAGCGGTAAGGCAACTAACCAATAACAGAATAAAGTAATCCACATTGGAACCTTTGTATCCTGCATACCTCTTAATATCCCAGCGACATTTACTTGCCAGCCATCCACTAACTGATAAGCGATCGCAAACAATAAAAGCATCATGGCTTGCTGCTTAACTGCAAGATTGTCCGTAAACGTATTTGCTAAATTTTCGCGAAATAAAGCGATGCCAAGCATACTTAATAAGGCGATACAGACAGTCCAAATAAGACCAGTTCGCTGTACTTGTTGTAAGGCAAGCCAGTTTTCCTCACCAAATCTATTAGAAATCATAATGGTCAATCCCATAGACACAGACATTGGAATCATAAAAAGCTGCGAGGTCACGGCAAGCGCCACCTGATGAGAGGCAACTGCAATTTCACCCAAAGGACTAATGACGATTGAGGCTAAACTAAATAAACTTGCCTCAAAAAATATAGCTATACCAATTGGAAGCCCTAAGCGAAATAGCTTACTGATTTGTTTACGGTTAGGGCGTGAAAAGTTATAAAAAAACCGAGTTTCATCAAAAGTTTGATGTTTAGAGAAGTATAGATATAGCGCCAATAGAATAACATTAAACCAAAGCACACAAGCGGTAGCTAGCCCACAACCCGCACCGCCTAATGCGGGAAAACCGAACAGCCCATTTATAAAAATATAATTTATAGGAATGTTAATAAGTAACCCTATGATGCTTATAATCGTGACAGGCTCTGGCCTACCTAATGCTTCACAATAGCTTCTTAATACGGCATAACAGGCGATGGCTGGAAATCCCCATGCTACAAATGATAGATATTGGCCTGCCTTAGGTTGAATGTTGGTAGGCACACCCATATGGCTTAACACATTCGGTGTTAATGACACAATAATGAATCCAATAATACCAATCGCAAAGGCTGCCCATAAAGACTGCTGCGTAATATGCGGCACATCGTCATGACGTTTTTGACCCAATTTCTCACCAATAAGCGGCGTGGTAGCTATTAATATGCCAGTTGCTAATAAAAATAAAGGCAACCATATGCCTGAGCCGATGGATACAGCGGCCAAGTCTAGCGCCGACACCTTACCCGCCATTATGGCATCTACAACACCTAATGCTGCTTGCGAAAACTGAGTAATCAATATTGGGATTACTAATGTCGCAAGACGGTTACTATGGTATTTAAAATCCTTAAAAGATAAGTTTGCGAACATAATCAATATAATCTTATTTATAAGCACGTATAATAGGGGTTTAAAATCAAAAAACTAACTTTTCAAATAGTTTTAGTTCAAATAAACGCGAGACTATAACATCTATCCAGTACAAAGAGTAAGTGCTATATTTATGTCCCATTCAATTAAAGAACCCTGTATTAAAGAAGCTTGTATTATAAACCCTTGTCATAAACAACCTAGTATTGCAGACAGTATTCCACTAGCACTATATATTCACATACCGTGGTGTGTGAAAAAATGCCCATATTGTGACTTTAACTCACATAGTTTACCCACAGTCGACTCATCGAAGCATGAAGACCCCATTAGCAATTCGATAAACCTTAGTACACCTAAACGGCATGCAAATGAAGCTGTTGATAACAATAGCCTGACTAATACAACGAATGCTGACGTTGGGTTTTTCAAAAGTTATGTCAACGCACTGATAGACGATATAAATGCTCAATTGCCACTTATCCAGAATCGCCATATTAGTTCGATATTTATTGGTGGAGGCACGCCTTCATTATTACCTATAGAAGAATACAAACGCTTATTTGAACAATTAAGGTTAGTATTGCCTTTTGCAAGTGATATAGAGATTACTATGGAGGCAAACCCAGGCACTCTTGAACACGCACCATTCGAAGAGTATTTAGAAGTTGGAATCAATAGACTTTCTATAGGTGTGCAGAGTTTCGATAATGATAAGCTAACCGCTTTAGGGCGTATACATGATTCGAAGCAGGCTTATGATGCCATTGGTGCGGCGTATAGAGCAGGCTTTAGGCGAATAAATGTAGATTTAATGCATGGTTTGCCTAACCAAAATACGGATGATGCCCTTAATGATATTCAAATGGCTCATTCAGCGGGGGCCACTCATATCTCTTGGTATCAATTGACTGTCGAGCCTAATACAGTTTTTTACCGTAATACTCCAATATTGCCTGAAGATGATAGCCTTGAAGATATTGAAGCGCGGGGAAGCGCTTTGCTGACTCAATTAGGGTATACAAATTATGAAGTATCAGCATGGGTAGGTTTAGAGGACAGCCCTTGCCGTCATAATATGAACTATTGGCAATTTGGTGATTATCTCGCCATCGGTGCGGGTGCACATGGAAAAGTTACACTAGATATAAAATATATAGATGAGCTTCAGTCAACTAACATCCTACAATTATACTGCGGTTTAGATAGCAATCTTAATAGCGATATTAATGATGATAGCAATGAATATAACGTCCTAGATTCTGATGAAAATGATTATGCTAACCTGTTGAATACACAAAGTAGGAATATTCTAAATAGAGCTAAGCAAAGTAGGGATAAGCAAGGAAGAAATACACGACATAGTATATATCGTTATAGTAAGTCGCGATTACCCAAAGACTATATGAACTATGATCATTTCCCAAAAATGGTAGGTTTTAACAAAATACCTACGGCTGAGCTAACGGGCGAGTTTATGCTTAATGTACTTAGGCTGACCCAAGGTGTCCCACTTGAATTGTATAGTGAGCGAACGGGATTTCCAATGTCGCATATTGAATATGAGTTGGATTCTCTTAAGATAAAAGGATTAATTGAAAATATGTCCGATTGGATTCAGCCTACGCGTTTGGGTCGTCAATATCTAAATCAAGTATTAAAAACTTTTTTATAAGTCTATAAGTTAATTGAATATAAAGCGCTTTGATTAGTTATCTAAGACAACCCCTAATATTATAATGGAGATATGCCATGACAGGATATGTTTTAGCATTGGATCAAGGAACAACGTCAAGTCGTGCAATTATATATGATAACAACGCCCGTTCTATCCAAATTTCTCAAAAACCAACCACGCTAAGTACGCCTCGTCCTGGCTATGTTGAACAAGATGCTATGCAGATTTGGCATACCCAAATTAGCTGCGCGCAAGATGCAATCAACAGGGCAGGATTGCTCGCAACGGAAATATCTTGTATTGCCATAACTAACCAGCGTGAATCAATCGTAATCTGGGATAAAAAAACCGGTAAGCCCCTTGCACCCGCCATAATATGGCAAGACCGCCGCTCAGATCACTGGTGCCAAAAGCTTGAGCGCGAACCTTATGAAGGTCATTTTGATAATTCTCAATCTTATATTCAATCTATAACAGGCTTAAGGTTAGACCCTTATTTTAGTGCCAGTAAGATTGTTTGGATGCTAGAGAATAATCCTGATTTTCGCAGTCGAGCAAACCGCGGAGAGGTTTTGGTAGGCACCATAGATAGTTGGCTCATGTTTAATTTGACTGGCGGAGAGCATGTGATTGACATTACAAACGCTTCGAGAACCTTAATATATGACATAAATAAACTTGAATGGTCGACAGAGCTTTTGACTAAATTTAATATACCCCCTCAGATTCTACCGCGAGTTTTGCCCTCAGATGGGGACTTTGGTAAAACAGAACGAGGATTATTTGCCAAGCAAATTCCTATACATGCCGTTTTGGGAGATCAACAAGCCGCTTTATTAGGTCAAGGGTGTATCGAACAAGGCATGGCAAAAAATACCTATGGTACTGGGTGTTTTATGCTCATGAATATAGGTGGTGAGGTACAGTTAAGTCAGCATCAATTATTAACAACCGTTGGCTGGCAGCGACGCACAGTTTCAACATCTCTTTTAAAAAACCCTATTGAAAATCCATCACTAAATAAACTTGTTAAGTCGGGCAAACGTATTTTAACTCCTACCAAGCGAGAAGTTACTTATGCTCTAGAGGGTAGTGTATTTATGGCAGGGGCAATTGTACAATGGCTTCGAGACAATATAGGTCTTATAAATACCTCCGAACAGATAGAAACGTTAGCAAATACAGTCGATACTAGTGAGGGTGTCGTATTAGTGCCTGCATTTACGGGACTTGCCGCACCATATTGGCGCTCAGACATTACCGCTAATCTTACAGGTATGACTCGAGGTACTACCAAAGCTCACATTGCTAGGGCATCGCTCGAATCTATCGCTTTTCAAGTTTATGATGTTTTAGGTGCCATGCAAAAAGACAGCCCAACACCCTTAACTGAATTAAGAGTCGACGGTGGTGCTTCTAATAATAATTTGTTAATGCAGTTTCAGGCAGATTTGTTGAATGTCCCTGTATTAAGACCTAAAGATACTGAAATAACTGCCAAAGGTGCAGCACTTCTTGCGGGTATAAAAAGTGGTTTATACGATGAAGGAACGATAGAAGCTTCATGGCAACTTGAAAAAATGTTTGAACCTCAAATGCCTGTCAGTCAAAGAGACAGTCTTTTAGAAAAATGGCATCATGCTATTGAGAAAACCTTAAGATAGCTCACTTAATTTACATAAGTCGCATAACTTATTTAATGTCCATAACTTACTTAAGTTTAATATAAATCTAAAATAAATTTTTATTAAATTATGGATACTTGTCTAATATGAGTGATATAGTATTGCTTTAAAAATAAATATCTTTAGTTGTTATTTATAAAAATTTCGAGTGATAAGGGAAAATACATTGTGAAAAGTAAAAATTATCACAATCAAAAGGATGATAAAGAGTTTTATATTGCTACTAATAATCTGCTAAATCTAGCCCTTCCTGCTCGTGAATTTTATGACAACGTTCCGCCATATAGCCATGACTTCTATCAAACAAAAATCAGTGGATTACATGAATTATTAAAACATGCAAAAGCCGACATTTTCGCTTTCCAAGAAGTTTGGGATGAAAAAGCATTACAATATCTTGGTGCGAAGCTGGGCTTTGAGCCATCACAAGTATTAGCGCCTCTGGCAAGCAATGATAATACTAGCAAATTGACGCATGGGCAGGGCGCTCAAGGAACGCCTGCCTTAGGTATTATGTCAAAATTTAAGGTGATTGATTCGCATATCCTTACAGAGTTTGATCCCTTAGCTGTCATAGATATTCCCGATGAAGGTCTTTATTCCAAATTTAACAGACCACCTCTTATCGTTACATTAGATGTTTATGGTCAGCCGATTACTATCATAACTGCACATCTCAAAAGCAAACGACCCCATTATTTACGTGACGATCAAGGCAATCGTTTAGAAGATTATGATGACCCTATGTTAAGGGTCCGTGCTAAGCTTAGAAGTTTATCTATGCGCGCAGCTGAAGCTGCTGCTATCAGACTATTTATTATTAATAAATTACATCATACGCGTCACCCCTTAATATTGTTAGGGGATATGAATGATGTTACAGACAGTGTAACTACTCAGCTACTTGCAGAAACTAGTGAGGTTATCTACGATAAGTCGATGCGTGATGTTGCATTATTTGATGCAGCGCGTGTACAGACCAGTTATGGGTGGATGAAAGATGTGGCTTACACGCATTTATATCAAGGTATGCCAGAAGTAATAGATCAGCTTTTTGTTTCTGAAGAGTTTTTAGTAGACGGGAAGTATTCTATAGGAGAAGTTGAGCGAGTTGACTATTTTAATGATCATCTAAAAAGAGATTACCACAGTCGTTATTCAGATCATGGTATTGTTAGAGCAAAAATTAAAATTAATTGAACTTCTATTAAAAAATATATTAATAGTTTCTTAAATATTGTGCAATTGTTTACATTAATAAGTTATAATACATGAAATATTAGTTAATATTTATATTTAAAACAATATTTTAAGTACTTATAAACTTACGTGTTTTATCTAACCTATAACACATTGAGTGCAAAATGACGGATCATAGTAATGATCTTATTCAGGATGTTTTAGTTGATTCTGACTTAGCTAAAAGAATCCTTCCTAATAAGTTCAAACATACCAGTAAACAGGGTCGCGCTCGACGCCAAAAATTATTAATAGCCGCTAAAGACTTATGCTCTAAGCGAGATATATCAAGTATTACTTTGGCGGATGTTTGTAAAAGAGCGGGTATTCCGCGTGCCTCAGCTTATCACTTTTTTCCCAATATTGAATCCATAATTATCGCTCTACGTTTTTTAAATTATTTAGAATACTACGAATTGATTAATGCCATTGATATCCATGACTATGAAGGGTGGCAAGACTACATCGATGACTTATTAAGAATTGCTGTAAAGCGCATGAATAGCGATGGTATAAGCGCAAAGCTTATGTATGCTGCTAATTTGCCAGATTTTGAAGGACATTATTACGACGAAAAAGTCGATAAAGACATGTGTGATATGGTCTTAACAAAAATTAGATCAAAGTTTAATTTGGATGATATTGCGGATCTTGAAACGTTATTTTTAATATCATTTGGGATAGCCCATAGTGTATTAGGACTATCATATAAACAGTCGATGACTATTACAGACTATATGTTAGACGAAAGTGTGACAGCTTGCTTAGCCTATATGAAATGCTATATCCCCGAAAATCCTGCCCTAGTCTAACTTTGACATCCTCTTTAGCTATAGTAATTGCATATTTCACCCTATTAATCATCAAGCTTTCTTATATACTCTTCTATTTATTCTAAATCAACGAATATTAAACAATATAATTGAATCTAAATTTAGTTGCGATATACGACTGATATATTTACAAAGATTTGAGACCCTTTCTATTTAAAATTGGAGGCTCTAGAACAGCTTTGTATTTTTCTATATTAACTTAAAGAAAGCCATTCAAAAATGAATGGCTTTTCTTATTTTGACTTAACTCCTAGATTGAGATAATCCAGATTGAGATAAACATGATAATGCAACATGAAAGTTAAAAGCTATAATAAATTAACTCTTCTACACAAATCATTATTGATCTAAATCCCAGATATAATATTTTCCTGATTCTATAATTGCAATCTGTTTGGCAATTTGAGGATCATTAGGATGCTTTGATTGCAGTCTTTGTAAACGTGATAATGCTGCAGATTTTTTGTCACTTAGCAAATCTGCTTGAGCCAGACTTTGTTCGGCTTCCTTATGACTTTGAGAAGCAGCTTTAAGCAGATACTTTTTACCCTCTTTAAATCCGCCGCCTTCAGATAGCATCATGCCATAGATAAAGTTTGCTTCAGGATCGTTTGGACGTCTAACAATTGCTTTTGCGATAAAATTACTACCTCGCACTGCATAATCTGAACCTAAATCAAGGTTGCGTCCCATACCATTAAGCTTTGCCGCTCTAACCAATACCTCGTAAGACGCATTGGGCTGCTCAGCAACTGGGCGTAGCCATTCTTCCAATGTCATTAATTTGACTTGGGCATTATAACGTTCAGTTTTAGAATTAAAATTTGGAGGATAATGACGCGCATTAGGACTAATGTCATCAATAAACTTATCTAGAAGGCTGACATCAAGCTGATCAGAGTTAGGACTCGTAGTTTTTGGAATAATTACCGTGGGTATTAAACTTACATTGGCGACTTTCACACTAGGCGTTGGAATACCGCGAAGTGGAGAAGCAGTGATATTAGCTGCATTGCGTAATGGATCGTTTAATAGTTGCTGAGAGGTATATCTAAGCGTATTATCTGACCCCTGAGAATTTATAGCAATAGCTTGGTTACCAACAAACGCCAAACTGAGTACTATGGCACTTGACAAAAATTTATTCGAAATAAGTTTATGCATGATTAAATCCTTATTATAGTATTAAAATTATAAGTATAGAAAATTGTAAATTTTGAGATATAAATCAAAGGATATAGGTCTTAGAAAATATAAGTATTAATAAAAAATCTCGAAAATATGTAGGTGATATAAGAATACAGTTATAAAATATTTAATTTCAAAAACTAATACAATTTTAAATAAATCCAACAGTTTATATTGTACTTGGATAGTTGGATTTATATAATTTTAGATACAAAAACACATCTAAGCCTTAATAAATAGGATATGTTAGTGAATATAAATACGAATGATTTGATTTTGGTTGTCCAAAGTTTTTAAACCATCGCTTTTAAACGATAGTCTCTAAACCATAGCCAACAAAACTCCTTAAATATGATAAGCCAAATCCTTCATTATATTGGCCATCCAGCGCATCGATACTTTAACTGGTGCGGACAATAATTGACCACCATAATGAATTGCAGCTTCACGATGCTCAAGCTCTTCAATATTCATTTGAGCTAAAATCTCTTTACTACGATTATCTTGAGGGGGTAGTTGACGAATATGATCTTCTAAATGCTCACTAACTTGAGCTTCTGTTTCAGCGACAAACCCAAGACTAAATTCATCAGATATAAGTCCAGCTACCGCACCCAAACCAAAAGATAACCCGTACCAAATTGGGGTGAATACACTGGGATGACTTCCAAGCTCTTTCAAACGCGTTTCGCACCATACCAAATGATCTATTTCTTCGTCAGCAGAATGTTGCATGGCTGTTTTGACTTGGTCGTTCTTAGCAGTAAAAGCTTGTCCATGATATAAGCCTTGAGCACACACTTCACCGGTATGGTTAATACGCATTAATCCAGCGACATGTCGAGATTCGTTGATTGAGAGTTCAGGAATGTCTTCAGAACTAACAGGCAAGGGGCGAGCAGTTGGGTTTGAATGCGGAATAACAGCGCGCAAACTACTATCGAATCCTACAATTGCTCGGTCTAATATACTTAATTTTTTAGCCATAATGCCCTCAATTTAATTTGAAAGTTAAATATTATTCAAAAGTTAATTATACTGTCTGAGATAAAAACCTAATCGTTATATACTTAAAATTCCAGATAATTTTAGATGGTAATACTTTAAAATTAAATACTCTAAAATTTATATGCTTGCAGTCCTACATACCTAAAGTTTTAATGCTAAAGATTTAAATGATAAAGATCTGAATGCTAAACAAACCCTAATATTACCGATAAATTTAAAGTGTTAACACTCTTAACTGTTACTTGGTAGTAAATCATTGTCGCAAGGTATTAGAGTGCGTCATTGATTTATGTAAAATCTATAGTCAAATAAATCTAAAACGGTTAGGCAACCGAGTGCAAGTACTACTTATGTAGTCTCAGCGAGGTTAGCGCCTTAACCGTATAGTAGTTCGCTGACTATATTTCGATCTACGAAGACCCTCTTAAAATCGATACAATTAAACCAATAAAGCAATGAGGTTTGCAAAAAATTGATGGAGGAGATTTTAGTATCTAGATCATTATATCCCATAAAAAAAACTTGAATGCGCTAAAACATTCAAGCTTTACTACTAAGATCGATTTTAAGAAATTTGAATAATTTAGGCTATTATTTCAACTCTACCGTAGCACCATTTTCAATGTTAGCGTAAACATCTAAAACATCCCAGTTAGTCAGACGAACACAACCTGCTGAGGCTTGACGACTGATACCTTCAGGGATAGGCGAGCCGTGAATACCATACGATGGTTTGGATAATCCCATCCATACGACACCGACAGGATTGTTAGGGCCTGGTGGCAACATGAATACTTTTTTGTCATCAGAGTCTTTGTTGACTGTGGCTTTATACCAAGGCATTTTGACTTTATTAACGATTCTAAAGGTGCCTGTTGGTGAGGGCGTACTACTACTGCCAACAGTAGTTGGGAAGGTTGCCACTAATTTATTACCATTATAAGCATATAAGGTTTTGTCCTCTTTTTTAGCTACCACTCTATCGATACGTTGATTCAAAGGCTCGCGCTTATTAATAACTGTGATTGTCTCCCCAGCATTAAAATTTTTACCTTTGTTGAGTTTTTCAAGATAGCGTACATCCATATGGAAACGCTCACCAATCATCTCTTTAATGTTTTGGTAATAAAGGCCTTTAAGTTTAGACTTAGCTTCAGAACCCGAAGGAATCGATGCAAAGTTAGTGTTTACATCTTTATCGGTTAAGGTATATTCAACGAGTACAGGTTTTGACATATCGATATTTTTGGTCAGCTCTCGCCATGTTGCTTCATCCATACGCCCTGTGCTTGGTAATCCGCGCATGGCCTGAAAGTTTGCCAATGCCTTTTTACTATTCATTCCCCAGCCGCCATCAATGGGACCAGGAGACGCATAGTTCCAATCAAGAAGAGTCTGCATTTTGACGGTCATGGCAGTGTTTTTTCGCATATTAGGCGTCCAAACAGCACTATTTACCGCCCGTGCATAATTGGATAAGTTCGTCGTGGTGTAAAGCTTACCGTTTTTGTTTTCTATACTTTTAATTGAGTCGTCATCAATAATGCTTGAGGTGGCCGGCGCAACAGCTTGACCTGCCTCCACATCGTTATTTGCTTGCTCATTAATATCTTCATTAACAGACGCTTCAACTTCAGCTGTAGTGCTTTGATCAAGATCTTCTTCAACATTCTGAGTTACGGTCTGTGTTGAGTTATTTGAGCCATTCACAGCATTCTGCGCCGCTAATTCTTTGGCTCTAAATTCTGCTTGAGTCTCTTGCACACGGCGTTCGTATTCGCTCAAACCATCACTTTGATTAAGTGATTCGGTTCTAATATTAAAGCCTGTAGTGCTATTATTGGATTCATTTAGCGGTATGATTTTACGCTGTTCTTGGATTATAGTTGAGTCATCAATAAGCTGCTCCAGCCGATCTACAGACTGAGTGTTATTTGTTTCGGCTGAGGCGGCACTACTAAGTAGAAATAGTGAGAACGCTACTGAGCTGCTTATTAAAGTAGGATTAAAAACTTTATATACATACTTATTTGGATTGAAATTCATAATCATAAAAAATAGTCGTGTTTAGAATATTAAGGTTATTATGCGATGAAATGAGACTACTAGCAAATATTAGAGCATAATTTAATTAATTATCCTCTTGTTTTACTCAGGTCACTATTATTTGGTAAGTTAATTAGCAAAAATTGAGCTTATAATTTGATAGCTTTAAAAAGATTTAGATAAAAGAATATTCAGTTTTATACCTTATATAAGGCGATATATTCAGTATCGCATTTATATGCATCGCATTTTCAGCATAGTTATCAGCATAGGTATCAATATTGATATCAGGATTATTATGCCTTAGCAATGTATAGCCAGTAAGTTTACTTGTTATACATTTGGTTATTAAAATTATCAATGCAGTAATAAAGCATTAGCATAGATATAACTTAGGTTAGGTATTATAATGCTTTAATCAATACGTCTTAGATAAGAAAATTTCATAAATAAATCTGAACTATTTTAAAACATCCAATCCATAATAATAAGCAAGGTGTATACATACTATGTCGACTGACAATACAGGTTCAAGTGTCAACCTATCATCATTAGACGCGTCAGCTTTATTAGAGCAAATCCAGCGTTCAGCGTCAAATGATGTAGAGCCTGAGCAGCTTAATTCAGACGTTTATGAAGATAGAGATATGGACATTGATGAAGACTATGAAGCGTTAATAGTAGCCTGTCATGAAGCGTCACAATCACTATATACCATCAGAGACTTTATACGCTTTAGTGTGAGTCAAATGCGAAATTATGATGTAGTCGTCGCACAGGGCACAACCGATATATTTGCAGAAGCCGCTGCGATCGTGCTTCAAACGTTGTCATTAGAATGGTCTGCTGATGAGCAAATACTTGATTGCCGATTAATACCTAGTGAAAAGGTAGACGTATTAAACCTATTGCAGGCTCGTATCATTGAGCGTAAACCCCTTAGCTACTTGCTTAACCTATCCTATTTTTGTGGGATGCCATTTTATGTTGATGAGCGTGTGCTGATACCTCGGTCTCCTATAGCTGAATTAATCCGCCAACAATTCTATCCGTTTTTTGAAACCGATGCATTTGCACAGTCAGTATTGAATACTGCCAATGCTGAAATACCAAACTTCTATTTGCATGGACTAGACAGTAATCAATTACCACAGCCTGATCGTATTTTGGATTTATGCACCGGATCAGGATGTATCGCTATTGCGCTTGCCAAATGGTTTAGAGATGCTTTAGTTGATGCGACTGACATTGATACTCAAGCTCTTGAAGTCGCTGCTGTCAACGTTGAGCATCATGATATGGTGCATCAGGTAAACTTAGTGGAATCTGATTTGTTTTCTAAAATAATACCTGAGAATCAATATGAACTTATTGTTACAAACCCGCCTTATGTAGATGCGGCCGCTATGGCAGATTTGCCACCCGAATTTAATCATGAACCTGAGCATGCACTGGCAGCGGGGCAAGATGGGTTAGACTTAGTACATAAGATATTATACGAAGCTGCTGACTTTTTAACGCCAGAAGGCTTGCTGGTTTGCGAAGTAGGAGACAGTGATTGGGCGCTGCGTCAGGCTTATCCAGAGATAGATTTTAATTGGTTGAATTTTGCACATGGTGGTCATGGGATTTTTGCCATTGATCGTCGCAGCTTACTTAATTATCGAGGGTTATTTGCTGAGTATGCTAACGCACTGTAATTCATACACTGTAACTGACACGCTGTAACCATTTGTGTTTAAGCTCATATAGCATGTATTACTAGTTAATTTGATTCCAAAGTTTGAATTTATTCAAATGTTTACACTTATCTAACTCTATTTATCAAACCTTATTTATTTAACCCTAAAAAGACGGATAGAAAATTAATTCATTGAACCGAGAAAAATAATTATGGCAGGAAATAGTATTGGTCAAGTATTTACAGTGACTACATGTGGTGAATCACATGGCGCAGGTTTGATGGCTATAGTCGATGGTGTCCCGCCAGGTTTAGCAATAACTAGCGAAGATTTACAAGTTGATTTAGATCGTCGTAAGCCGGGGACATCAAAGTTTGCCACTCAGCGCCGAGAGCCTGATGAAGTAGAAATTATTTCAGGCATTTTTGAAGGTAAAACAACTGGCACCTCCATTGGTTTGTTGATTCGAAATACCAATCAAAAGTCCAAAGACTATACCGATATCAAAAATACGTTCAGACCAGGTCATGCTGATTATACTTATAGTATGAAATACGGGTTTAGAGATTACCGCGGCGGCGGTCGATCCTCTGCGCGTGAAACTGCCATGCGCGTGGCAGCAGGAGCCATTGCTAAACGCTATCTAGCTGAGCGCTTAGGTATTCAAATAAATGGTCACGTTATCCAAATCGGTAATGAACATGCATCTATTCAAGACCCTGCCAACATTGATTGGCAATATGTGAACAGCAATCCATTTTTTTGTGCCGATAAAGAGGCAGTGCCACGCTTTGAGAAATTAATAAATCGGCTGCGTAAAGAAGGCACCAGTTGCGGTGCAAAGCTTGAAGTAATTGCTTCAAATGTACCTGTTGGACTCGGAGAGCCTGTATTTGATAGATTAGATGCTGATATTGCTCATGCTATGATGAGTATCAACGCGGTGAAGGGTGTGGAGATTGGCGATGGCATGGCAGTTGCTGAGCAATTTGGTCATACCTCGCGGGATGAGCTGACGCCGAAAGGATTTACTGCCAATCATTCTGGCGGTATTTTGGGTGGCATATCATCAGGTCAAGATATAAAAGTGAGTATCGCCCTTAAGCCAACCTCAAGTATTACCTCACCAGGTAAGAGTATAGATACTCAAGGCGACTCAATTGATATGCTAACTAAAGGTCGCCATGATCCTTGTGTAGGTGTACGCGCTACGCCTATCGCTGAAGCAATGTTAGCCATTGTTTTGTTAGATCATTACTTACGTCATCGGGGTCAGAATGCTGACGTCAAACCACCGGTTGCGCCTATTGAATGATTTTTTAAATTACATTGGTAGTATACGCATACATAGATTTGGAAATGAATCGCATGAAAGATAACGATACGCTTGAAGTTAACGACATGATCCAAGATAACGAGTCAATGACGAGTCAATCGGCCATAGTTACAGACGAACAAGTTATAAATTGGATTAAATCACGTCGTAGCATTGGTAATTTAACTATCCCCGCACCTAACAAAACACAAGTAGAAGCGGCCATTGAATGCGCTATGACTGCGCCTGATCATAAAAAATTAAAACCTTGGCGGTTTATCGTGACGCAAAATAATGCCAGACACGAATTTGGACGAGCGCTGCTACAAGCTGCAGAAGCAAAAGCAGCAAGAGAAGATACTGAGCTTAACGAAAAAGCTAAAAATAAGACACTCAAAATGCCATTACGGGCACCAATGATTATCACTGTAGTAACAAAGATGCAGTACCATGAAAAAGTACCTCCATATGAACAGTTGCTAAGTGCAGGTTCAGCGGTTCAAAATTTAATATTGGCATTAAAAGCTCAAGGCTTTAGTACCGTATGGCGTACAGGGCCATTAGCGAATGAACCAAGTGTTAAATCTTATTTTAATGTGGGCTTTGAAGATTATATTGTTGCCTTTGTTTACGTGGGTAGTACGGTATGTGAAATGCCTAGCCGCAAAAAGATAGATATTTTGGACTACATTAAATACGATTCATAATCTATACGTCACTTAAATAATAGTTTGCTCAATCCATATGACAATCTTATTGATCGTTTGAAGTCTAACTATCTTCAGCGAACTACTATATGGTTACGTTACTAACCACGCTAAGTCTATTTGAAAATATTGCGTCAACAATGTGCCGTGTCAAATATGTATCGTTTTTTATACAGTGTCGTGTTAATAAAGTGTCGTGTAAAAAAGTATCGTAAAATTTACAAACGCCCCTAATAATTTTTATAAATCGTGAGAGTGATATGATGTCAGAAGATAATAATTATTTAAATAACAAAGATTCACAATCAACCGAAAAAAGCTCAGAGAATAAGAAAAGGTTTAATGCAGGGATTCTAGCCAGCTTGTTTGATAAAGCTACTAAGGCCAGTAAGGATAATTTAGCAAGTAAAGACAACGATGCGACCTCATCGGCTATTAATTCTGATACTACAGATACTTCATCTGAAACTAATTCTAAACCGTTATCCTCAGATAAAGCCCCTCATGAGTTAAGATTGGCCTTTTTAGGCGGAGGTAGCTTTGGTACATCAATGTCCAATTTAGCCGCACGTAATGGTTGTGACTCAACGCTGTGGGTACGCAACAAGAGAACAGTGCGCGCTTTAAAAAGAACACATGTCAATAAAAAGTATTTACCAGATTATACGCTGGATGACCGTTTAAAGTTTGAGCATGATTTAAAAACGGCGGTTCAAGATAAAGACATTATATTTGTCGCTGTACCGAGTTCAGCCTTTAGAGAAACCCTTAAAAATATTAAACCCTTCTTATCAGGGCAAGCAGTCGTATCTTTAACTAAGGGTATGGAAAAAGACACTTTTAGTTTGATGAGTGATATTATTCGCGAAGAGCTTCCTGAGATTAATTTTGGTGTGATGTCTGGACCAAACCTCGCTGTAGAAATTATGCAGAATATGCCTTCGGCGTCTGTTATTGCAAGCGAGTCTGAGTTATTACGCCATGCGGTTCAATCTGCATTACACAGTGCTTTTTTCAGAGTGTTTGCCGCTGATGATGTACGCGGTGTAGAGCTTGGCGGCGCACTCAAAAATATTTACGCTATTGCAATGGGTATGGCTGCATACTATAACGTGGGTGAGAATACCAAAGCTATGCTACTAACTAGAGCGCTTGCTGAAATGAGTAGATTTGGTGTGGCATCAGGGGCTAATCCTTTAACTTTCTTAGGATTGTCCGGTGTGGGTGATTTATATGCTACCTGTACCTCTGAGCTAAGCCGTAATTATCGAATAGGTAATATGCTTGGAAAGGGCATGAGCTTAGATACAGCGATAAAAAAATTAGGACAAACTGCTGAAGGTATTAATACCATTCAACAAGTAAATGAAAAAGCGACTCAGCTTGGCATATATATGCCAATTACCCATGCTTTATATGCCGTTATATTTGAAGATCAAGCTGCTCTTGGTGTGGCGCTGAATCTAATGGAGTCTGGGTTTAGAAGTGATGTCGAATTTGTAATGCCGCATCAATTTACTAACGATGAATCTAAAGCGCAAATTGCAAGAAGTAAGGGTGAATAGGTTCTATCTATTCTAGACAGCCCCTAAATTAAGTGGAGAATACTATGAAAGTCATACTTATGCGACATGGTCAAGCGCAGTACCCTACTTATACAGATTCTAAAAAAGATGCTGCAAGACAGTTGACAGCATTCGGACGTCAGCAAGCGTCTGAGACAGCTCAGTACGTTCTTGATAATTATAAACCAGATAGATTTGTTGTCAGTCCTTATGATCGAGCACAGCAAACCTTAGAGTCATTTACTGATTTAAGACCTGATGTACCTGTTGAGGTATACGAGAATATTACGCCCGATGATGACGCTATGACTGGATTGAATTCTTTATATGACATTAAGGCTGAGTGTGTGGTTATCGTGTGTCATATGCCTATCGTTGCTAAAATGGCCGGACTTTTCTCGGCTACTGCACCAGAATCTTATTCATTGGCCGAAGCACGGGTTTTTGAGGCTGAGTTTATAGCGCCGGATATGGGTGATGAAATCGAAAGATTTATTCCAAAACAGCCGGATTAGGTGATATCGTAATACCAATAACATCGTTATACTATTAATTTAAACCCCTTTATTTAAACTTATAAATGAGTCGATTTTATAGACTTTTTTAGTCTATCTATTATTTAAGACTATCCTGAGAATATAATGTGATACATATTTGGTTAACTCCCCAGCTCAATAAATACAAGTTATGGCATCCTAAATCATCTCATTGGATATGGTTAGATAGTCTGGCAGAGCTTCAATCTCTGCCTTTTATTAAGACAAATGATAAAGAGGTTTGCTTATACGTTCCTTCTCAGAATATATTAACGCTGACAAATGACTTAACTCCTTTACAAGTCAAACAATTGGGTAAAAGTGGCCAACAATTCCTATTTGAGGAGCTGTCATTAACTTCTGTCGAAAACCTAAACGTTCGCAGCCTAAGTGATGGAGTCACTCAATATTTTTACGCGCTTGGTTCCTCTGAAATTGAGCAGTGGCATCAAAGCTTATTACTTGCTAATTACAACCTTGTTGCATTAGTACCAGATTTTTTGTTATTGCCGATTCCTAATCAGGACATAGATGGACAGATTGTCTTATATCATAGCCATTTTGAGAACGCTCAATCACAATATCTTATTAGATTAAATGAAGCGTATGGCGTTGAAATCGGTCACTTATCATTATTGCCCAGAATTTTAGAGAATATTGAAGAAATTATATATTTGCAGCAGGGCGAGATAAGCGCTCGAACTGAACTTCAAACTAATACCATAGCGATTGCTAATAATGAGACACATCCAACAGTAGACCCATCAATAAAGAAAATTGCAGATGATTTGAATATTGTGGTTACCACTACACCTTCTTTTATCAAACCTATCTTTAATCCTACCAAACATCCTTTAAATTTCGTTGAAACTAATCGAGATTATTTAGTATCACCTTACCTAAAATACGCGTTATCTTTATTGGTATTGGCAGGACTCATACAGATTGCTGCGGACAGCATTCAGTGGTATCAATATCAAAAAGCAGCTCAAGCGACTAAACTGGCTATTGAGACGCAGTATTCTGCATGGTTTGACGGTGAACAGCCAAATCCAGTGACCAATTTGCAGGCTCAAGTAAAGCCAAAATTGCTATCTGATGACAGTAGTCAACACGACCAGTTAAACATAATGAGTCAAATCTCACCCTTAGTTAAAAAGTCTAATCTTACTGCGCAGTCTTTACGTTGGAATGATTCCAATATTATACTGGTGGTAAAAGGTGAGAACCGAGTTGGGATCGATGAATTATATAGCGGGCTAACTCAACAAGGGTTAATGGCGAGTTTAGGTAAAGTCACACCGACCGAAAATAATCAATTGATTGGTGAGATAAACATTCAATTAGATAATTCAACGCCTCCATAAAATGCGCGTACAATTAAGGACGAACAATAAAGAACTAACAATTAAGCACAACTAAAACTGCTTCAGATTCATTATTTATATTAAGGTGTGATTCAAATGTCTAATAAGCTTTCTAAATTTAAAAAGTTGAAAGGCTTTTCTGACATCCAAAATCCAGTTAATGAGTCAAATGAGGCAAACGATACGAATTATTCTGCAACTTCTAAAAACTCTTTTCATTCAATAACACTACCTGCCCTAGACAAATGGTCACAGTTATCGACAAGAGATCAGTTCGCCCTATTAATGTTAAGCGTGTTCTTAGTTCTGTTTGTGGGTTTTTATGGTGGGTATACGGTTTACAGTGCGGCAAAAGAACAAAAATTGTCCTATCAATCTGCTATCAACGATTATTTTTGGCTGCGTTCTCAGTCAGGTAACATAGCTATGAATAATCAGAGTCAATTGCCACCTATTGAGCAAAATATGACCACTATTCTATCCCAAATGGGTGCAAAAGATGCAAATGTACTGTTAATAGGGGATGCGGTTCAATTAAGCTTTAAACATGACAACCAAACTGCCGCCAGCAATGTGATAGGTGCGATGACAAATTCTGGCATGAACATCGATCAGCTATATATTAGACAAGATGCAGAAACTAAAGAGGTGAGTGTCCAAGCAACGACATCCTACTAAACAGTGTTCTAATAGATGTTAAAGTTGTTTTGAATCACTGTCTTCAAAGATAATAACTCTTAAATCAATGCCGCTTTTTGAAATACGATCATCCTATAAATTTATAGTACTTATATTTATAGCACTTATATTTATAGCACTATTAGATTAAAGCAGTTAAATTGATTGCTGTATACCTAATAGAAATGTAGTTTCAATAGTGAAAATAGAAAGCAAACCCCAGTTTAAAATTAGAATAATGGACGCATATATAGATAGAGACTGTAGAACTTTTAAAAAACTTATAGCGAATATTCGCTATAATCATTGTTTTACTACAGCTTCTAATATGATGTCTATTTTCAAATTAAGCGAACCTCTATGATTACTAATAATGAAGAAAAGTCTTTAGTCCGATATAACCATATTACTTATTTATTATATGCAATCAGTTTCTTTACGGCTGGTATATTATGGTTGGTTCCTATTGTTATGAACTATTTGCGTCGCCGTGATGCAGAAAATACGTGGTTGGCAACGCACTTTGATTGGCAAATAAAAACGTTCTGGTACAGCATTATTTTAGGCATTGTCGGTATAGTGTTGTTTATAATTGGGGCAGGTGGGCTCGGTATTGGCGCGTCCGTTGCCAGTAAAAATATGAGCATAGGGTCATTCATAACGATGACTATAGGAGGACTCATTGGTTTAGGTGCAATTATTTGGCACATTTACCGCATTGTCAAAGGCTGGATCGCATTATCAGATGGACAACCTGTTCTATAGTTAAAAATTTTGAGAGTTAATTTGAGATTTAAATAGCCAGTTAAATAGTTACTAGCGCGTATCTCTAATTGCTACGCTAAATAATTTAAACCTTTTTAATTCAATAAATAAATTTAGTGAAATCAGACCATTAGAGTAATGACGAAACCGTTTAATAACAAGTGTAATAGCGATAGTATACTGATATAATTAACTGTTGATGATATTTCTATGAAATTGAACATATATTTAAAAAATTCATTTAATAACTTTGCATCCCTATTAAACCCATAACAGGTTACCCACAGTTATGTCCTACGCTTTATTACGTCCTTTTTTATTCAATTTAGATCCAGAACGTGCTCACGAACTCACCTTAGAACTTCTTGAAAAAGCGCACAAAGCGCATGCTTTAGGATTCGTATACTCTCAGCAATCCTTACCCACAACCTGTATGGGTCTAGAGTTTTCAAACCCTGTTGGCTTAGCAGCAGGACTTGATAAAAATGGCGATTATATTGATGCGTTGGCAGAGTTAGGTTTTGGGTTTATAGAAGTGGGGACAGTGACGCCAAAACCACAACAAGGGAATGAAAAACCTCGTTTGTTTAGAATCAAAGAAGCTGGCGCCATTATCAACCGAATGGGTTTTAATAATTTGGGCGTTGATCATCTTATTGAAAACGTTAAGCGCTGCAAATATGAAGGTCAAATCGGTATAAATATCGGTAAAAATGCGGTGACACCAGTCGAAAATGCAGCGGATGACTACATATATTGCCTCGATCGAGTGTATCCTTACGCGTCTTATATAACCGTCAATATCTCATCACCAAATACCAAAAATCTGCGCGATCTTCAAAGCGGGGAGGCGTTAACCCACTTGTTAGACGCTATAAAAAATAGACACAGTCAGTTAGCGTCAGGCTATGGCTTCTATGTGCCCATGGTATTAAAAGTAGCACCAGATTTAAACTTTGAACAGGTCGATTATATATCAAAGCAGCTAATTGACTTTGATATAGATGGACTCATTGCAACGAATACCACATTAAGTAGAACAGGTGTGGAAGATTTGCGTTATGGAGACGAAGCAGGCGGGTTATCTGGTAGACCTGTTGGTCATTTAAGCACTCAAATTATTGAACACTTTTATGAACGTTTAGAAGGAAAGCTGCCCATTATTGGTGTTGGTGGCATTGATAGTGGTGATAAAGCCGTGCGTAAGTTGCACGCTGGTGCCAGTATGGTTCAATTATACAGCGGTATGATATATCAAGGTCCAAAACTGGTTCAACAATGTATCGAAGCCATAGCCAGTGACCGCGACATGATGCTACTTAGACTATCTAAATAGTAGACTGGCTAGATAAGTTCCAAGTTAACTGAATAATTACCCTATTAGTGGATAAGTTCCATATTAGCTGAATAAGTTAGATAGCTTTAAGTAGTTTGATCATGGCAGTTTGTTAAACGCACAACAGATTCTGCAAAACTAATTAAATGAAAGGTTAAAAGAGTGTCTATATGAGCTACGATATGCGCCTAACTATTATGCGACATACTCTTCAATGGATACCGGTAGTTAAGGTGAGTATATGAGCGCTTTAGATATTATAATCGGTATTATTGTGCTAATAGGGCTATGGCGTGGCTTTAGTGCAGGCTTTATTCGTAGCGCCATCTCCCTTGTTGGATGGTTTATAGCGCTATTGGCTGCAACTCGTTTGGCTGACGATGTTGCTCCTTATTTAAGTGGCGTCATTACGTCACCTGTATTACAAATGGGTGCTGGGTTTTTAATTATTATCCTAGTTGCACTATTAGTGATTCAAATCATACGATTAATGGTGACTGGTGTCGTTAGAAGTTTAAAGTTAGGGTTTCTTGATCAACTGGCAGGCGGTGTGTTGGGAGCAGCTAAAAATATATTAGTCGTATTGGTATTGCTAAGTGTTACAGCGCCTTTACTCATTAAAACCTCTATGTGGCAAAGCTCTTTACTTGCCCCAGAGCTTATGCCTTATGCCCCTTTTGCTAAAGAATTTACAGCGGAGGTAATGGGTGTGGCTTGGGAGCAATTAGATATGGATGATCAAGTATTGAATAATAATGATGTTCAATAGTTATCATTAGGCCAAATAGTTTTGTTTATACTTAATATTTATAAAATAGTACTGTTTATTAAATAAGTCCAAATGTGTTAAGTCATAGCTTCACTCAAACCTTTAAAACCAATAATTTTTTTATACTTACTTATTTAAATCTATTCACGTTGCCCTTATTAAATCGTGATACGTGTGGTTACTTTTTTATAGTTATTATTTTGACTTCTTAATCAATGTTATAGCCGAAATTATTAATCAATCTATTTATTTATCAATCTAAAAGTTTGCTAATAACAGAGACTACTTAAAGGATAGAATATGTGTGGAGTTGTAGGTGTTGCAGCGCATCAGCCTGTTAATCAAGTATTGTATGATGCACTTACTGTGCTACAGCACCGTGGTCAAGATGCCGCTGGCATAGTGACTATGAAAGACGGACGGTTTTTCCTCCGTAAAGACAATGGCATGGTTCGTGATGTGTTTATGACTCGTCACATGGTTCGATTAGTCGGAGAATTTGGGGTGGGACACGTCAGATATCCTACCGCTGGAACATCAAGTAGTGCAGAAGCACAGCCTTTTTATGTAAATTCTCCTTATGGTATTACCTTAGCGCATAACGGCAACTTAACCAATGCAGTTGAACTGGCAAAAGAATTGTATCGTGATGATTTGCGTCATTTAAATACCAATTCAGACTCTGAGGTTCTATTAAATGTCCTGGCGCATGAAATTCAAGCACTGGGTAAAACTCAGCCCACCCCTGATGACATTTTTGAAGCCATCAGTTCTATGTATACCCGTATTGAAGGCGCTTACGCTGTAGTTGCATTAATCACTGGCCAAGGCTTGGTAGCATTTAGAGATCCGCATGGGATACGCCCTTTGATATTTGGTGAGCGGTTAGCAGAAGATGGCGGCACAGAATATATGGTAGCTTCTGAATCTGTCGCATTGACAGGATCAGGTTTTAAAGTTGTTAGAGATGTGAAACCGGGTGAAGCCATTTTTATTGATTTAAACAATAAACTACATACCCATCAGTGTATTGAATCCAAAAAATATACACCATGTATTTTTGAATATGTATACTTTGCTCGGCCAGACTCTATTATGGACAATATTTCAGTATATAAATCGCGTTTAAGAATGGGTGAGAAGCTGGCTGAAAAAATTCGTGATGAATGGGGTGAAGATAACGATATCGATGTCGTAATCCCCATCCCAGATACCTCTCGCACGTCTGCTATGGAGTTAGCCCTTAACCTTAACGTGAAGTATCGTGAAGGCTTCATGAAGAATCGCTATATAGGCCGCACTTTTATTATGCCAGGCCAACAACAGCGTAAAAAATCTGTACGTCAAAAATTAAACGCCGTACCTTTAGAGTTTAAAAATAAGAACGTACTTTTAGTGGATGATTCGATTGTACGAGGAACAACATGTCAAGAGATTATTCAAATGGCACGTGATGCTGGGGCTAATAAAGTGTTTTTTGCAAGCGCTGCGCCGCCAGTTAAATATCCAAACGTCTATGGTATCGACATGCCAGTTCGTCACGAATTAATTGCATCGGGTCATAGCGTGGATGAAGTTCGTCAAATTATTGGTGCTGATCGTTTAATATTTCAAGACTTAGAGGATCTAATCGACGCGGTGCAAGATACTAAGTACAGTAAGGTTGAAGGATTTGATAGTGCTGTATTCGATGGGAATTATATCACTGGTAATATCACTGAAGAGTATCTTGACAACTTGCAAGAACAACGCAACGATATGGCTAAAATAAAATCATCGGGTGTTCAGGTTATATCGGATACGCCTGTAGATATGACGGGTGTTCAAGAAAGTGATGTTCAATAATCATTTTAGTAGTTACTTGAACACTTTTATAAGGCTTTATAGTTTTTATACATTAACCTATAAGTTTAAAGTCTGATTCTTGATAGACTAAAGGTGATATTGATGCATAAGCGCGTTAATATCGTCTTTTTATTCACCAACACTTTATAAGCAAATTATGTATAGTCAAAGAACTTTAAAGTAGTCACAAGCCAACCAAGTGCAAGTACTACTAGGGTAGGCTTAACGAGGTTAACACCGTGACTCTTTATAAGTTCGCCGACTATACAAATATTTTTAGCTAGGTTTTAGTAATATATTCAGATACGCTTAATGGATATTATGGGAGAAATATAATTAAAAAATTATTTATGATGGCTGGACTTGTATCAGGATTAGTTTCAAGCTTTGGGTTATTGAGCACAACTGCGAATGCACAACAAACTGGATACGCATCAGGTAGTCTGAGTGCAAATGAATTATCAGTATCTACAAAAGCTTATTCGGGAGAGTCAGTTCAAACCAAAAGCTCACCAATATATTATGGATCTGATGGCCTTTATCCATTCTCAAAAGCGGTACGTGTTGGAAATACATTGTATATGTCTGGAGTGCTTGGAATGAAAAATGGTAATTTGGTCGCTGGCGGTGTCAAAGCTCAGACTATGCAAGCGTTAGACAATATTAATCAAACGCTATTAAACTATGGTTATCAGAGCTCTGATTTGGTCAAATGCATGGTCATGTTGGATGATATGGATGATTTCAATGAGTTTAACGAAGGGTATAAAGCGAAGTTAAATAAGCCATATCCAGCACGTTCTGCTTTTGCTGCTGATGGTTTGGCGCTTGATGCGAAGGTTGAGATTGAATGTATTGCAGCAAAATAGCCACCAATAATTATTACTTAATAAGTCTTTAAAAGATTGATATCACCAATTAGACATCGAAATTTTTTATAAGTTAAACCCCACTCTCAACTTATTATACTGCCTTGTAGGCTAGTGTTTTAGCCTAGCAAAACGCAATTTTTTATTCATATTGCTGGGCTAAAGCTACAGCATACGTCAAGAGTTGAGAGTTAGGTAAATTATACAATAAATAAGTGGGGATGCGTTATTATACTGATTCTTAAAATCTACATATTAAGTAAAACGATCGCCAACGCTATAAGTCATAGTCATAATAGACTCTAGTAATACCCTAATAGCTTCCACCAAATCAAGCCTGAACCAATCCAAATAACCAAATTCACAACACTCATGATAAAGCCAATGGTCCACCATTCTTTAAGCGTTGTATATCCTGATCCAAAAATCACAGGCGAGGTACCAGTAGCGTAATGCGTTAGACACATCATGATATTACCGGCAGCAGCTAAAATAAGCGCATATAACATGGGCGGTGCGCCTAAAGACAAACCTACAGCATAAAATGCAGCAAACATAGCTGTTATATGAGCGGTAGTACTTGCAAAAAAGTAATGCATATATAGGTATACAAGTGTCAGCATTGCCAATGCGCCAACCCAGCCAAAACCTGTCAACCCTATGGCGGTTTCAATACTTGAAGAAAACCATTCGATAAGACCCAGCTCGTTTAAGAAATTCGCCATCATGACCAACGCTCCAAACCAAACGATAGTATCCCACGCTGACTTTTCTTTTAATACATCTTGCCAGCTCAATACTCCCGTGATGATTAGGATAGAGAGCCCAATAAAGGCAGTTGTGGTGGCATCAACGCTGTATTGGTTACCAAATATCATGGCAGGTATGTTTGCCCACAATAACAATAATAAGGTAAATACGCCCAACATAATTTTTTCATGAGCGCTGATTGATCCGAGTTTGGATAAATTCTCTTGGGCAAACCCTTTTGCATCAGGAGTCTCCTTAACCTCTGGAGGGTATATCATATAGATAACTAGCGGCATAACCAGTATACATAGCATACCGGGTATGAACATTGCTATGGCCCAAGTAGTCCATGAAAGATGAATATCATTACCTGTGACTTGTGCTACCAAATCGACAACTAATGGGTTTGGTGCCGTCGCGGTAATAAACATACCTGAGGTGATAGGGTTAGCATGGTAATTCACCATCGCAAGATAGCGACCGATTTTATTCTGAGTACCCTCTTGAGGGGTAGAATGAAAGCTTTCTGCTATTGAGCGCATGATAGGGTGAATAATCCCGCCACCACGTGCGGTATTCGACGGGGTGATTGGTGCGATAAGCAGCTCTGCTACGCTAAGAGAGTAGGCAATACCAATGGTTTTTTTGCCGACGATTGAGATAAAATAATAGGCTATTCTAGATCCAAGTCCTGTTTTAATTAGGCCTCTAGATATCATAATGGCGATACCTATCAACCATATTAAGGGGCTTGAAAAACTTGATAAAGCATCTTTAATAGCGCCTTTAGGTGTCTCAGCCGTTACCCCCGTTAGGGCGACTATAGTAATTGATATGATAGCCAATGCACCAATGGGTAACGCTTTACCAATAATTGCGGCAATAGTCGCTACGAATATTGCCAACAAGTGCCATGCGTTTTCACTCACACCCTCGGGGGTTGGAATAACAAACCAAATGATAAGTCCAATTGCAATCGCAATTATCGATGGTACAACTTTAAAAGCAAATTTGTCTTTAGTATCTGACATAGTATTTCCTATATAGCATCTATATGGACTGAGTATGGATTTAATACCATTTACTATAAAGCTTAGAGTTATTATTGGTAATTAACAATTGTATTTTATTAATCAAAAATTATTAAGAATGAGATTTTAAAATAACGATTTATAAAGCTGGTGTATGACGCCGGTTTAAAACATCAATTTATGAATACATAACGCTTATACCGATGCCACAGTTTCTTTATTACGCCATAAGACAATAGCTGCAATAACAAACCTCGAAATTAATAAACAATATACGCCGAGCCAAATAACTGGCATGGGATAATGATTGCCATATAAATGGTAGCTAATCCATGTAAAAGGGAAAAATATAGCCGATACTAATAAAGCAACATTGCGTATTTTTGATCCTGCGGTGAGGCCGAACATAACCCCATCTAACCAATAGGCCCCTGCGCCTACTAAAGGTAACAAGGTGGCTACATAGCGATATTCAATAGCCAATTCATATATCTGAGGTAAGTCAGTCATGATTGACAAGAAGGTTGGCAGTACCAACAACCAAATAAAACTCAGTGCAACCGCTAACCAAAAAGTCATGATTCCTGTGCGCTTTACAGCAAGCTCAAAGTAATGACGTCCTTTTCGAGCCGCCGCTTGACCCGATAAGCTCTCGGCTGCAACTGCCACACCATCCAAGGCGAACGCAGATATACTTAATACTTGGAGTAATACTGCATTAGTCGCCATGATTAAGTCGCCTTGCTGAGCTGACAGCCGAGTGATCCATGCAAAGCTCAATGTCAAAAGCAGGGTACGAATAAAGATATCTTTGTTAAGTGAGAATAAGCTTAATATTTTATCAACCTCAAAGATTCTTAATAGATTTCGTTTAATGCCACTCGTTGAGCCATCTGTATTAGTATGGTATGAGCTTTTATCAGCAGACTGATTTTGAGATGATAAATACAAGCTACGTATATGCTGGCTAGCCAAAAATGCAGCGGTTGAAACACCTATTATGTAGCCTATAACCGTTCCTAATGCAACGCCGTCAATACCCATTCCTAGCCCATAAACAAAGCTTAACGTAAGTATCATATTGCTCATTGAGATAAGTAACTGAACCATCATCATTTGATTGGTTTTGCCTTGACCAGCAAACCATCCAATAAAGGCGTAATTCATAAGCTCAAATATAATACCGTAATAGCGTACTTGTAGATAGGTATTGGCAGCCTCACTGCTAGCAGGTTGTGCGCCTAACAATTGAAGTCCGTAGTTGATGATGTAGGGTTTAAATATCCACAATATAATGCCCAGCACACAGGCTAACCCTAAGGATCGATAAAGAATATCAGCAAGTTCAGTACTTTTATAGGTACCAGTAGCTTGTCGCCCTAAAGCCTGAGCGGCAAGACCCGATGACGCATATTGCAGAAAGTTAAAACTCACTAAGACTAATAGCCAAAGCTGAGAAGCAATGCCTAGGCCTGCAAGAAAATAAGAGTCATCAAAGTGACCAACGACGCCCACATCTATAGCGCCCTGTAGCGGCATGGCTAAATTAGCAATCAGAACAGGCGCAGCAATACCGATAATACGGCGATAGCTCAAATCCAAAGTGTCAGTTTTAATAGAACTCATAGGCCCAATACTTTTATACAATTAAGTGTTTAACAGCAGTCGGCTTGCTAAGCAGTGCTCTAGTGATCGAACTCAGAGTTATTCATATAAACAATAAAAAGCACCCTAAGGTGCTTTAAGTGTTACATAACTAATGCTTATTAAATAACAAATGCTTATTAAATAACTAATGCTCATTAAATAGTTACAAATGGTGAAAACGAGGCTATTAATTTTTTAAAGTTAGTCTTCATACACTTTAGGGTCATTGAAGGTAACCACTTCTTCTTGAAATTCAGGCTTAACTTTTACCACAAAATCATCACGTGATAATCCCATTCTCAAAGGAATCGAGCTTGAAATATAAGTAGAAGAGTAGGTACCTGCAATAAGACCGATAAAGAAGGCGACGGAGAACCAATACAAGCCCGCCCCACCTAAGAACAACATGGCCAATACCACTACCAATACAGTTGAAATCGTCATGATAGTACGGCGCAGCGTTTCGGTTAATGATAAATCTACGACGGTACGAGGTTCCGTACCGCGCACCCGTCTAAAGTTCTCTCGAATACGGTCATAGACAACGATGGTATCGTTTAGGGAATAACCGATAAGCGCCAGAATAGCAGCCAATACTGTTAGATCAAACGGAAACTGGAACAATGCAAAAATACCTAGGGTAACAATCGCATCATGAAACAAAGCAAGAAGGGCGCCAACTGCCAGCTTAAACTGGAATCGAACCCCTACATATAACATCATCATTGCTAAAGCAGTAATAATTGCGATTAACGAGCTTAAGTATACCTCGTTACCTACCTGACTACCGATAATCTCTACACTGCTAATTTCGGCTTGATTGTCGGGTAAGTTAAGAGCCTGACCCAGTGCTTCATTTAATCCATCAATATTATCAGATTGCGGCGGCAGTCTAACTAATAATTCAGTGGTACCGCCAAGATATTGGGCGACGGCATCATCAAAGCCTGCCTCTTCTAAGGTATTTATAACCTCAGTTTGCTCAACTGGTTGTTCATAAGTGACATTGGCAGAGACACCACCCGTAAAGTCCAAGCCAAGATTTAAACCATTGATAAATATAGCGGCTAAACTTACCAACACAATAATAATAGAAAATATCGCCATCGGTTTTTCAAGCTTCATAAAGGGAATGATGCGTTTGTCCCCGACCGCTTTAACGCCACCTTCAGCTAGCGCAGCTTCATCTTCATAAGTATCCGTATCTTCAATGTTTACATCAACTTCTTGAACCTCAGTACCCGTTTTGACTGAGTCTGATGTATTCGTAGGGGCACTACTACCTCTACCATCTCGACGTGGACCACGCTTACGGCGTCGACCTCCTTCAATATATGCTGGTGTTGAGCTTTCATGCGACTCAGGTTTTTTATTTGAATCTTTTTTTAGATTGTTGTCGGACATTATTCTCTCCTAGCCTATGCTCAATTTCTTAATGGATTTACGTCTGCCATAAATAATTTGTACTAAAGCTCGGGTAACAATAATTGCTGTGAATAATGAGCTTAAAATACCAATGGCAAGGGTGATAGCAAACCCTTTTATAGGACCAGAACCAATTGAAAAAAGAATAATTGCAACTAAAAGCGTGGTTATATTGCCATCAAAAATACTACTAAAGGCGCGATCAAAACCGGCGACTATAGCAGATTTAGGCCGAGTACCCTCTGACAGCTCTTCACGAATCCGCTCAAATATGAGCACGTTGGCATCAACTGCCATACCTATCGTCAATACGATACCAGCAATACCGGGTAGGGTAAGCGCCGCCCCTAGTATTGATAAGACTGCGACTATAATGATAAGGTTAAATGCCAATGCAATATTAGCCACAATACCAAATAGACGATAGACAATAATCATTAATACGAATACGAGCATGTAGCCTATTTGGGTTGAAAATAAACCATCATCAATGTTTTGCTGACCCAGTGATGGCCCGATAGTACGCTCTTCAACAAAATACATAGGTGCGGCAAGCGCCCCTGAGCGTAATAGTAACGCAAGCTCTGCAGCTTCGGCGGTACTGTCTAATCCTGTAATTCTAAATGATGAGCCAAGCACCGCTTGGATATTAGCCTGACTAATAATTTTAATCTCTGAATAAGGCGTGCGAGTTTCTATCATCTCGCCTGTTTGCAGGTCTTCGTCGTAGGATACTTTTTGCTTATTTTCAATAAACAAGACTGCCATTTGCTTACCCACAGCATTCTTGGTGGCATTTTGCATTAATTTACCGCCAGCCGTATCAAGCGTGATACTAACTTCGGGTACACCTTTTTCATCCAATCCAGAGGTTGCGCCCTGAACCTTCTCACCCGTCAAAATAGGCTGACGATTTAATAAAGATAAAGGACCATCAAGACTTAAATATGGGTACGCTTCTGTACCTGCTGGGGGAATTCCACCATCATAAGTCGCGTTTTCATCGGCTACTAATCTGAATTCTAGATTGGCGGTGCGACCCAATACGCGTTTCGCTTCTGCGGTATCTTGAACACCTGGTAGTTCAACCACAATTCGGTTGGTGCCTTGTGATTGAACCAACGCTTCTGCCACACCGAGCTCGGCAATACGATTACGCAGTGTGGTTAAGTTTTGCCCAACTGCATATTCATTAATCTCATCAATGGTAGCATCGTTATACTCAAGGCTAAGTGCTGCGCCTTGATCATCCATCATTGATTGAAGATTAAACTGAGACCCTTGAGACGCTTGCAATATACGCTGTGCCTTGTCTCGCTGTTCAGTATCACTAAAATGAAGTAGGATACCGTCATTAGTTACATTTATGCCTTTAACTGCGATGCGCTCTTTACGTAGTGTACTACGCGCCTCATTACTGGCTGTTTTTAATCGTTGTTCTAATGCTTTATCCATATCAACTTCTAGGACAAATCGAACACCGCCTCGTAAGTCTAAGCCCAGCTTTAGGGGTTTGGCGCCAATATTTCGCAGCCATTCAGGAGTGGTTTGAGCCAAATTCAACGCAACCACATAATCATCGCCTAAATTCTGACGCAATACTTGTTTGGCGTTGAGTTGATCTTCACCATTATTAAAACGAAGCAAGGCACTGTTATCAGTAAAGGTCGTATCGTGATAGGCAATACCAGACTCATCTAGTAACTGCTTCGACTGTTCAAGCACATCATCTGTAAGTTCCGTACCAGCAGAAGCGCTAGTAACTTGGACGGCAGGTTCATCTGGATACAGGTTTGGCAGGGCGTATAGCCCTGCAATAACGAGCACAAAGATTATTAAAAAATATTTCCAGGCAGGGTAATGCATAGTAGCTACTTCACTTAAAGGAAGGATGACAAAAGAATGCTAAAGTAGGTATCTCTAAACGAGTAAATTAAACCGGTAATTTTACCGTTAATTCTTATAGATTATTGTGAGGTACTAGTAATAGTTACTTTAGACCATCCATAGTACCGTTTGGTAATACTGATATCACTGAGGCGCGTTGGACCATCACATCATTTCTATCATTTAAACTGACAACCGCATAATCGCCCTCGATAGATTTGATTTTACCCATTAGGCCACCAGCAAAGATGACTTCATTACCAACCGCCAATGCATTCACCATGTTGCGGTGTTCTTTGGCACGTTTTGATTGAGGTCTGATGACTAAAAAGTAAAATATTGCAAAGATTGCAAGCGGGAAGATCCACTGCATAATCATTGAAGGTCCAGTAGCGACTTCTGCGGCATGGGCTGATTGTATAAATAAAAACATTTTATATCCTTGAAAATTATTGTGGGATAGGGGCAATAGATATTTAAATTGTTAGTCTGTTTTAAGCTAGCTTAAACATACTAAGTTAATACATACTATCTCAAAAAGTATCGCCCCTTATCCCTACGTATCTGGTCATAAACATAATAACAATAAACTGTACGGAATTTATGATCAAGGTGCTAAGTAGCGGTTAAGTTGAGGCGCTAATAAATTAACTAGCTGATAATTAAGAAAGCTTAAAAATAACTTATAAGTTAAACAGCTAAGTAGCATTGTTATCACAAATAAAAGGCATAGTATCAAAAAATGAGGCTTATGATAACACTTACTTCTATGACTGGTAATATTTAATATATAATGACTACTAGCAGAGCTTGGCTATATAACGTTATAATCCCCGATATAACGATTATTTAACCATTTTGAAACTAGCATTTTAAAACTAGCTTCTTAATAAATTTGCTTCTTCATTAATTTGCTTCTTAATTCCATTACTTTTCAGATCATAATACTCAGAGGTTTGTATGCGCTTTATATTGATAATTTTACTGTTCATAATATTTGGTTATTCTTTAGGTTTGGTATTAGCAAATGGTAGAGAAGTGGCGGTTAACCTTCTCTTTACCCAAGCTCCAGCAATGAATTTGGGGCTTTTATTAATATTATGTATTTTTCTGGGTGTTATTATTGGCATGCTTTTGGCATTATTGTTGTTTAAAGTGCTACAAAACAAGTGGGAAATTAACCGTTTAAATAAAGATAACAAACGTTTACAAGAGGAATTAGCGCAAGCTACTATCGCACTGGAGCATCAAGACGATTTAGATGTTAATGACAATACTGTATTTGTTGATTCACAACCTGACAGCTCAGTTACAGTAACTAAATCAAAACCTACGCTATAATGCAGTAAATTTAAACCTTTAAAATTGGATTTTTTTATCGCTGCTTTTCCCTAACTTGTCTTAAATCGATGGTGTTCAATAAATGGTCTTTAATCAGTAGTTTTAAATAAGCGGCAATTTATAATCACTATTAAGTTGGTTATATAACGTAAGTGATATGATAACGACCTTTATTCAATAAAGGTCGTTTTTTTTCTTTGATTTATATTTAAATAGCAGTATAGATTTTTTAGCGATTTCAAGCATCATCCTTTATACTTACTATATACCCCCCTATATTGAATATGAGCATTAATTTTTTAATTGGAGTCATTGTGAGCCCATCTTCTTCGGATAAACCGCATCATTCAAATAATAATTCAGAGCAATTAATAGTGCCTGATTCAACGATAACGCCTTCTGATTCAATGATAACGTCTTCTGATTCAACGATAACGTCTTCTGATTCAACCGCGTCACCAATAGCGTCACCTATTATAGTTGCAATCGATAAGAACTCACTGTCTGATGCTTTAACGTTAGCAGATCAATTAGATCCTAAGCACTGTCGTTTAAAAGTAGGTAAAGAGTTATTTACCAGATGTGGCCCGAAAGTCATTAGAGAACTACATAAGATGGGATTTGAAGTATTTTTAGATCTCAAGTTTCATGATATTCCTAACACCACGGCTCAAGCAGTATTGACCGCAGCAGATATGGGCGTGTGGATGGTAAATCTTCATGCCAGTGCAGGCTTGACTGCCATGCAAGAATCTAATAACAGATTGAAGCATGGTGGCTATGATACGTTGCTCATTGCGGTAACCGTATTAACCTCAATGGATCAAAATGAGCTGAACCTTATTGGCATTGAGGCAAGTGTCGATGCACAGGTGGAGCGCTTAGCACTATTAACAAAAGAGGCGGGGTTAGACGGGGTGGTCTGCTCAGCACAAGAAGCTGAACGACTAAAAGCGCTATGTGGAAAAGACTTTAAATTAATAACTCCAGGTATACGTGCTTTAGAAGATACTACTGATGATCAAAAACGTATTTGTACGCCGCAGCAAGCCATGCAAAATGGTTCTGATTATTTGGTTATTGGACGCTCTATAACTCAATCAAAGTTGCCAACGCAAAAATTGGAGACTATATTAGATTCTATTAACGCTTTATAAGCTTTGAAGTTGTTGATTTTAATTAAATAATAGCCATATATGGGTTATAGAGAGTTTAATACATGTATGTTGATAGGATGTTATGAAACTTCAAATTGTAAGTGATCTTCATATAGACAGTTATGCGAAAAGGAATCAGCCTTTAGGCCGTATTCCACAAACGACTGCGGATATCATTTTAGTTGCAGGTGATACTGCCAATAGTGATTCAGGTATGGCATGGCTACAAGATCAAGCCCGCGAAAATAACAAACCCATCATTACTATTGCGGGTAATCATGAATATTTTTCTGAAGACATTCTGACTTTTGATAAGCAGCTGCAAAGTTGGGATAATTACGATGCTCATAACTTCTCAGGCGTTAGGGTATTACAATGTCATGAATTTGATGTCGATGATATCCGAATTTTGGGATGTACGCTATGGACAGACTATGAGTTTGAATCCACGCCGCAAACACGTGATGCGGTGATGGCCTTTATGCGTGACTATCGTGCAATACGTGCAGGAGAGCAGCTATTTTCTCCTGAACTATCTATCCAAATCCATCATCAACATAGACGGTGGTTAAAGCAAGCCTTGATTAAAGCACAAGCTGATGACAAACGAGCTATTGTTATGAGTCATCATAGTGTTAGTCCAAGATCAGTGTCTAAAAAATATGCGGACCTACCTAGTAATGCTGCTTTTGTTACCGATATTAGTCATTGGATGCATGAGTCTTGGGCTCCAGTACTCTGGGTGCATGGGCATACTCATGAAGCTTTTGACTACGTTGAGGGTAATACGCGAGTAGTGGTCAATCCTCGTGCTTATCCCGGTGAGATTAGCAGTACAAAGTTAGAGTTTGATTGGGCTAAAGTGGTCGAGATATGATACGCTTATTGAATAACTTGGACTAAGTTTGTTGTATTAAAGTTTGTGTATACTAAATTTTCTATAAATTATAAAGAATCTTAAATTAACATCTATAACGTCTGAACTCTTATAGTCTTAACTTTTATATTGTACAAGGCAACTACTATCGAAACAATGATACCTTCTAAGCGTCTTAGTTTAGCACCTGCGCCTGCTCATTTACCTGAGAGTATGATTCATTCTATTAAACATCTACCGAATAATCATGAACGTCTGATATTGTTTACTCGGCATTCGTTACGAGAGCGATCTACTGGTCAAGGTTTTGCTAGTGCAGATTTACCGTTAACACCCAAAGGTAGGGTATTGGCTAAATCATGGGGTCGCTGGTTGTCTGAATATTTGCCTTATTCGCTGGATACCCCTAGTATCGCAAGTCCAATATGGCGATGTGTTGATACTGCAAAGCTTATGCAAGATGGCGCAGGGGTTGAACAACCCATATCACATGAGTCGCTACTGGTAGAGCCTGGAAGTTTGGTAATTGATTCCAAAAAAGCGAACGAAAAGTTTAAAAAGATAGGTGCTTTAAATTTTATTAATGCTTTTTTAAGAGATGATTTAACCAGTACTAAATCAGCTCAAAAAGGCGGTTTAGATTTGCTATCGTTATTATATGACTCTCAGCCTGAACCCGGGTTTTTATCGCTTGCGGTAAGTCATGACACACTTCTGGCTGCGTTCTTAGGGGTGATGCTAGACGCGAACGACATAACTTGGGATGATTGGCCTAAAATGATGGAAGGCGTTTTTATGTGGTTTGATGACAAACCCTTCGAAGAAGCCACCGCCAACTTGGTTTGGCGCGGTCAAAGATTTGAAGTACCGTCCTCTCGATTGCTACTGCCTCGTAAGTGATTCGCTCAACAGAAATTCAAGCTATAGTTGAAGAAGTCTGGATTGGTTACAAGGTAACTTGATGCAAGTATTCATAACGCAAATACTATAGTCAAAGAACTTTAAAGTAGTCACAAGGCAACCGAGTGCAAGTACTACTAGGGTAGGCTTAACGAGGTTAACACCGTGACTCTTTATAAGTTCGCTGACTATACTTATGTAGGCGTAGAGGGGTAATGCCGTAATCGGTTAGTAGTTCACTGATATTAGTTCGCTGATTATAGAACCAATAAAAAAAGCCCTCAACAGTGTTGAGGGCTTTGTCTTACTTCAATAATCCAAATTAGCTAAAACTAATTAATTTGCCAATTAAGCTTTAAGTGCTTTTATGGCTTTGTTATAGCGGCTTTTACGACGAGCTGCTTTATTCTTATGAATAACGCCTTTGTCCGCCATACGATCAATAACAGGTACAGCTTTGTTAAAAGCTTCAGTAGCTGCATCGTAATCGTTTTCAGCGATAGCTGAATCAACTTTTTTCATATAAGTACGAATCATCGAACGCTGTGAAGCAGCATGTTGACGACGAGAGTTATTTTGACGTGCGCGTTTACGAGCTTGTGCTGAGTTAGCCACGGATGTCTCCTTGGTAGAATTTGCTTACTAAATTAGGACTCAGTATTAAATACTGAAAATATAAAAAATCAATCGCTTAAAATTAAGACTAATTGACTCAACATAATATTAAGAAATTTACAAAAAACTTTTTAAACAGTCTGGTTATAAAACAATCTAAAAGTTGACTGGGTTAAGTTTGTCCACTTTAGCCATTATGGATCTGAGACTATCCACAGGCTAGCTATAAATAGCTATAGTCAGCGAACTACTAAACGGTTACAGTGTTTACCTCGTTAAGTCTACTCGAGGAGTACTTGCACTCGGTTGCCATGTAACCATTTTAGACGTCTTTGACTATATGGTGACAACATAAATAATTTGAATAAGCAGCCAGTTCGTTCAAATTTAAATATCGTCATTGACACAAATTTGGAATATTATCTTTGTGTGCAAATTGAAGCGGATTATTTTAACAAACTTAGCGCTTAAACACAATATTAATAGTGGTAAACATACAGGTTTTGATAATTATAAAGGTTTGGTAAACATAGAGACTTGATTATACCCTGCACCTATTACACTTACCCGTTTTTTAAAGCTTAGATTATTAAGTAAGTTATCTATTTTTTATTCAACTGAGAAGGTCTTGCTTTAACGACATAAGTCTTAGCAACTTTATCATGTAAACTACGACGCTGCTTATCGATAACCATCATAACAAAATCAACAACCAAAATCACTTGTCCAATAGTGGGAATGCTATAAGCAAGGTTTGTTAGTACAGTACGTATCAATATAATGTTAGTGACTGAAGGCAAGTTTTTAGATTCAACATCCAAAATACGAACACCTGTAATGAGTTTACCAATACTTTGACCACGTTTGACAAGTAAGAATATTTGGACGATAAATAAAGCAAATATTAAAAACCATGTCATTGTAGCAAGATGCGTAGGAATGGTTTCTGCTATCGTACCTAACAGCGCAGGGTCTTGAACAGCGGCTTGTAGCTTCTCAAAGTCAAAATCCATACCCGATAACAGTGGTATTAAGCATAAAAGCGCTAAAATCTGATCAAGAACTACTGCTAATACGCGACTACTGATAGTGGCCAATTCAGATGAAGCATTGGCTACCAACGCACCAGGTTTCTTAGACATACCTACTGTTTTATTAGGAGGATTTGGCGCAGGTGAAATGGTATTTTCACTTTTAACATCAGGCTCGTTATTCCCATATAGCTCTGCGACTGATACACGTTTGTTCGTGTCAGGCGCATTATTGCTAGTCTGCGGGGTATAATGGCTAGTCTCATAGGTCATAGTGCCCACACGAACCCACTGATCCATACCTTCATGCCACATTAAATCATTAAGGTCGACCTCACCTGTCGCTAGCATGTTATTAAGCTGTTCAAGTGAATAAGGTCCAGCTTGAACGCCATTTCTCGCCAGAAATATTTTCATAAAACGATAACCCTTTTTAATGTTTAATTATTTATATGCGGCTTTAATTTGATAATCCAATCTTGAAGGTTAATCTATTTATCTCAACCAATCTATACGTACTATAATCAATGTATCTTGACCTATTGTAGGTCTTTAATACAATTATTAAAATTGAACCTAGGCGTATATAGCAAAACGACCACAATGATCATAAATTTGATTATTGCGGCCGGATACGACATTTTAAGTTCTAATGCATTTAAAATGCTGAAACTGATTAATACTTATTAAGCCTCTTAATATCGACAACTTAAAAGAATGAATTGAAATAGCCTCATTCAAACTAAACCTAATCTAAAATCAGGCATTAGCATTAGCGTTGTCATCATTGGCTAAGAACATCCAAGTATCAAGAACTGAGTCTGGGTTTAAAGAAACAGAGCTAATACCTTGTTCCATCAACCAGTAAGCTAGATCTGGATGATCTGATGGGCCTTGACCACAAATACCCACATATTTATTCTGCTTGTGACAGGCTGAAATTGCCATAGATAATAATTTCTTAACCGCAGCATCACGCTCATCAAATAGGTGAGACACAATACCTGAATCGCGGTCTAAACCTAGAGTCAATTGCGTTAAATCATTAGAACCGATAGAGAAACCATCGAAATATTCTAAAAACTCATCTGCAAGTAGGGCATTGGTAGGCAGCTCACACATCATAATAAGCTCTAGGCCATTGGTGCCACGCTTAAGACCATTTTTCTCAAGAATCTCAACCACTTCCTTAGCTTCATTGGTGGTTCGGACAAACGGAATCATGATCTTAACATTGGTTAAGCCCATATCATCGCGGACGCGTTTTAGCGCACGACACTCAAGCTCAAAACAATCACGGAAATTATCCGATACATAGCGACTTGCACCACGGAAGCCAAGCATTGGGTTTTCTTCTGATGGCTCGTACAATTTACCACCAATTAGATTGGCGTATTCATTTGATTTAAAATCAGACATACGCACAATTACTGGCTGCTCTCTAAATGCCACTGCTAATGTCGAGATACCTTCAACCAGTTTATCAACATAAAAATCAACAGGGGAAGCATATCCAGAGATACGTTCTTTAACTGCTTGAGATACTTCTCGTGGTAGTGTATTCATGTTTAGTAGCGCTTTTGGATGCACACCAATCATACGATTGATAATGAATTCCAAACGGGCTAGGCCAACACCAGCATTCGGTATTTGAGCAAATGAGAAGGCGCGATCTGGGTTACCCACATTCATCATGATCTTGAAAGGCAGCTCTGGCATGGCTTCAATTGAATTGCTTTGAATTTCAAAATCCAAAATACCTTCATAAATGAAGCCCGTATCGCCCTCTGAGCAAGAAGCAGTTACTTCTTGACCATCTGTCAATAACTCAGTGGCATTACCACAACCAACAATTGCAGGAACCCCTAATTCACGAGCAATAATGGCAGCGTGACAAGTACGGCCGCCACGGTTGGTAATGATAGCTGAAGCGCGTTTCATGACCGGTTCCCAATCAGGATCTGTCATATCTGAAACCAGAACATCGCCAACTTCAACTTTATCCATTTCATTTAGGTTGTTAACAACACGAACTTTACCCGCGCCAACACGCTGACCAATCGAACGGCCTTCACAAATCACTTTAGCGCCTTGACTTTGAATGAGGTAACGTTCCATAACGTTTGTATCTTGACGGCTTTTGACGGTTTCTGGACGGGCTTGCACAATAAACAATTTGCCTGAATCACCATCTTTTGCCCACTCGATATCCATCGGTTGGCCATAATGCTTCTCAATAGTAACGGCTTGCTTAGCCAGTTCATTTAACTCATCAGTCGTTAAAGAAAACTGATTACGATCTTCTTTTTCGACATCAACAGTTTTAACTGAACGAGCGGTACTGCCTTCATCGCCATATACCATTTTCTGATGCTTACTACCTAAGTTACGACGAACAACAGCAGGTTTGTTCTGTTCTAATAGGGCTTTTGATAAATAAAACTCATCAGGGTTAACCGCACCTTGAACGACCATTTCACCCAAACCATAGCTTGAAGTGATAAACACCACTTCATCAAAGCCACTTTCTGTGTCTAGGGTAAACATAACGCCAGCAGCGCCAGTTTCTGAGCGTACCATACGCTGAATACCTGCTGATAAGGCAACACCAGCATGTTCAAACCCTTGATGAACACGGTATGAAATAGCACGGTCATTATATAAAGAGGAGAATACTTCTTTTATAGCGATTAATACGTTATCAATGCCGCGGATATTTAAATAAGTTTCTTGTTGACCTGCGAATGATGCATCTGGTAAATCTTCTGCAGTTGCTGAAGAACGTACAGCAACAGCGATATCTTCGCCTTCACTCATTATCTCAAAAGCATCACGAATTTCTTGCTCTAATGACGCTGGTAGTTCTTGTTCAATAATCCAATTACGGATTTTTTTACCGGTTTCAGTCAGTTTGTTGACATCATCAACATCTAGATTATTCAACTCATCGTTAATTTTATCCAGTAGACCAGTTTCAGTAAGAAAATTGTTGAAGGCAGCAGCAGTAGTTGCAAATCCGCCTGGTACACTAACACCTAGGTCTGATAGATGGCTAATCATTTCGCCTAATGAGGCGTTTTTACCGCCGACTGTTTCGACGTCGTTTTTGCCTAACTTGTCAAGGGTAATAACTTGCGGTGTTGTCATGATAACTCCAGGAAATAAGGTCATTTTTTCAAATTATACCGCTATTTCGGTAATTTGTGTATGGTTAACTATTAAAATTTATATAAACTATGCATAATCTTATGACTTAATAGTCCATAAAGACGTTTAAATATTAATTGCGATATTAAAGAGTTTATAAATTCGCATAGCTTGCGACTTCTATATAAAGTCAGCGGCTTTTATATTTAGTTAAAAACTGAATATAAGATTCATGAGTGCACTGATGTTATACAAATTTAATTTAGGTATGGGAGCAAACTATATCATCCATAATTAATAATCGTCTACTTAAGGGTATGGGTGAAATGTATTGAATATATAACTTAATCAATTTTAGTATGATTAATCGTTTGTTATCGCTAATAGAATCAACATGGTGATTTAAATAAGTTATTATTTATAGCAGCAATTAGCTGAGTACGAGTTATAGCAGCAGTTAACTGAGTACGAGTTTAGTAACCCTACTGCTATACTGGTATTTATTCGACAGACCCTAGACTAGAATAAGTTTATAAAAAATTTTCGCTTTTGATTTAGATATTTTGACTATATTAGGAATGGTATGGAAAGTTTAGACAATATGCTATCGGCAAAGCCGACAATTCAAAATAGAAGTGCCTTGGCGGTAGATAAACCTCAGATTATCAGAGTCGCTTTTTTCATCTCAGATGGTACAGCCATTACCGCTGAAACACTCGGCCGCTCAATTTTAAGTCAATTTGCGAGTGTGCCTTTTGAGACACGGGTCATACCCTATGTAGATAGTGTTGAAACGGCGCAAATTGCCGTAAAGCATATCAATAAAGCTTATCAGACTACAGGAATACTGCCGCTGGTTTTTGATACTATTGTTGATCCAGATATTCGTGAAGTAATTAATTCTGCTCAAGCTTGTAATCTTGATATGTATGAAGGGCTGATAGGGCGTATTACTGATGAAATTGGCGTTGAACCTGATGTTCATTCTGGGCATGCTCACGACAATGTGGATTCAGAAACCTATAAATCCAGAATAGACGCTGTGCATTTTGCATTGGATAATGATGATGGGGCACGTACGCGTCAATATGACATGGCAGATATCATTCTAATTGGTGTGTCTCGTTCTGGCAAAACGCCCACCTCATTGTACTTAGCCTTACAGTTTGGTATCCGAGCTGCCAATTATCCATTAACCGAAGATGACTTGTTCGACAATCAACTGCCTAAGGCGTTACAGCCGCACCGAGGCAAATTGTTTGGATTGATTATTGATACCGAACGTTTGCAGAAGATTCGTCAAGAGCGACGGGCTGGTAGCCGCTATGCCAGTTATAAGCAATGTGAAGAAGAGCAACGCGCCATCCAAGCTATATATATGACCCAAAGTATACCAAGCTTAAATGTGTCACAAATGTCAGTAGAAGAGATTGCAACACGTATTTTACAAATCACAGGATTAAAACGTCGTATTGGGTAGCCGTAAATTAATGCTTTTTGTAAGCTATTTACTGTTAACTGTCAAATAACCTGATAACTATTTATCCCATACTTATTTACTTATAAAACCCATACTTATCTACTTATATAAAAGGTATTAGGTTCAGTTAACAGGTCTAGAACAATCTGGGCTAAATTCCAAAATTAATAATTGATATAATAAACCAATCATAATTTTTTGAGAACAGTATAACTTTCAAACTACGTATAGCTTAAAAATAGACTTAATATCTTTTGAAGCTCAGTATCTTTTTAAACCAAATGCTTATTAATACTGATTAATTTAAACAAAGTTTAAAAAAAAACCAGATTAATGAATACCCAATTAAAATGAGGACGATATGACAAAAAAACGCAAAGGTGATGAGACCAATGACATTAGAGAGTCTAAAAATAATGTAGAAGTATCTAACCAAGACAGCGGTGATGCGCCTCAACATCAGCCTAATGCTGACCAAAATATGCTTACCTCGAAGCCAAAAGAGGATACACATCAAATCTTCCATCCCAACCTAATAAGCCCACTGGATAATGACCGTATTCGTATCAACTCTGGATACACTAGAGACTCTGAGCGAATTAAGACAGATGCGCATGAGTACGAATATGATGCGGTGGTTATCGGTGCCGGTCCTGCTGGCGAAGCGGCAGCCATGAAGCTTGCAAAGGGGGGTAAAAAAGTCGTTGTTGTAGACCCGCGCGATAAAGTAGGGGGCAACTCTGCTCACGTGGGTACAATACCGAGTAAAGCGTTACGTCAATCTGTCTTTAACCTCATTAATTACCGCCGTGACCCATTATTCTCACAAGGGTTAGATTATTATCAAGTTCCTTTAAATAAAGTGCTTACTAAGGCTCGAAAAGTGGTTCGTAGTCAAGTGGAAACGCATACGCGGTTTTATGAGCGCAATCAAATTGAAGTACGTCATGGCTGGGCAAGTTTTAAAGATAAGCATACTTTAAGAATTGAGCTTGGAGATGGTTTGGGCTATGAAACCATCACTTTTAATAAAGCCATTATTACGGTAGGTAGCCGTCCTTATCATCCTGAATTATTAGACTTCACACATCCTCGCGTATTTGATTCAGACAAAATCTTGCAAATGGATTATGTGGTTAACAAAATAATCATTTATGGTGCGGGCGTAATTGGCTGCGAATACGCCTCTATATTCACAGGACTTGGCTACAAAGTTGATCTAATTAATAGTCATGATGAATTACTGACATATCTGGATAAAGAAATCAGTGATGCCTTAGCGCATGACTTTAGACAATTCGGCGTTTTAGTGCGTCATAATGAAGAGATAGAAAAGCTTGAGACGTATGAAGATTATGTGGTGCTGCATCTCAAAAGCGGTAAGCGTATCAAATCAGACGCTATATTATGGTCTAACGGACGCTCTGGCAATACTGAAAGCTTAAATTTAGAAGCCGTTGGTCTTAAAGCCAACAAACGTGGTCAGTTAAAAGTTGATGATACCTATTGTACTGAGGTTGATAATATTTATGCGGCTGGTGATGTTATTGGTTGGCCCTCGCTTGCATCCGCAGCTTATGACCAAGGGCGCTGTGCTGCGGCATTTATGATAGGGGATGAGGATGCTGAACCCGTTTCAAGTGTGCCAACGGGTATTTATACTATTCCAGAAATCTCAAGTATTGGTAAAACTGAGCAGGAACTGACCGACGAACGTGTGCCTTATGAAGTGGGTCAAGCGTTTTTCAAACACTTAGCCCGTGCTCAAATTATTGGTGAGCGTACTGGTGTCCTTAAAATATTATTCCACCGCGAAACGCTTGAAATATTAGGTATCCATTGCTATGGCAACCATGCTTCTGAAATTATTCATATTGGTCAAGCCGTCATGAAATGTAATAACACGCTCGAGTATTTTGTAAATACGACGTTCAATTATCCGACGATGGCTGAGGCTTACCGGGTAGCTGCATTAAATGGTTTAAATAGAGTTTTTTAATAGTTTAGCTTTCTAATGGCTTAGCTAAGCTATCTAACCATTTTACTATTTAAAATATGGATATCATTCAAAAGATTTAAATTAACGAGACTGCTATAGGCAGTCTTCTTTATTGATGATCAGACCTTTATATTTAAATGATAAATTGATTATCATAGATTTTTGTCTAAAAGTTTGTTCACAATAAAATAGGTGTCATAGACTTTCAAACGCTAACTATTGTTACCGTGTCAGTTTGTGCTAGTTTGTAGGTGTGGAGAATATTTTTTTTCAGTTTTGTACTATAGATTGCTAACTTCATTAAGGAGATAATTATGACCACACAAACGTATCAGGATGATAATATTTTCGCCAAAATGTTGAAGGGTGAGATTCCATGTCATAAGTTGTATGAAGATGATAAGACGTTGGCATTTATGGATATTATGCCTCAAGCGAAAGGTCACGTTTTAGTGATACCCAAACAAAAAGCGGTTGACTTGTCTCAGCTTGAGCCAGAGTACGCAAGTGCGGTGTTAATGACTGCTAAGAAAGTTATGCAAGCTCAGCGTCAGGTGTTTAATCGAGAAGGAATTGTACAAATGCAGCTAAATGGTTCGGAAGCGGGTCAAACTGTGTTCCATTATCACGTGCATCTTATTCCATCTAGCATCCATGAGCTAGGTAAACACGCAGTTAGTCAAGCAGATATGGAAGAGCTTGCTGCTCAAGCCAAGCAACTAGCTGATGCGATCACTTAACACGTCATTCACTAAATTCGTCATTCATTAAATTAGTCATTAGTTACTCACCCTGTTACTAGGCCACTAGCTCTTCCTAAGGTAAGATTAAGCTAGGCTCAGATCATGCTGAACCCAATTGTGAATATAGCGAATGGTTTAAGATGATGTTTTAGGCAGGCTATGGTATTGCGCTACTATTTTATGGTGTTTATGAACCAGTGGTGCATTTTGCAGACCCAACAATTTTAACGACAAAGGTCATCTTCAACGTCAAAGGCCATCAACGCTGCAAAAGACGCCATGCAAATCGGCTACTTCCAATGGGGTTTACATACCTGGTCAAATTATACCTTTACTGGACTGGTATTGGCTTATTTAGGATTTAGACATGGGTTACCCTTGTTCATGCGCTCAACTCTATTTCCAATGATTGGTTAAAATATTTATGGGCCAGTTGGACATTTTGATGATGTTATTGATCTAAAATTTGAGATAGCTTAGGGTTATCTTATAATAAATTTGATAATTACCATATCAAGAAAACTATTGGAAATCCTACAAATGGTAGGCTTATTAAGGTTAGCACCTTAATCGTTTAGTAGTTCAGTCTATAGTATATAACTTTTCATAATTTAACCTTTATCATAAATAGTACAGAGTGAGACATGAATCAGCCTTCTATCAGCAATACGTTGGTCAAACCTCATAAATTATTAGAACCGCTTAATGTCGGTGGGCTTGAGATACAAAATTGTCTTATGGTTGCGCCTATGGCGGGCGTGACGGACAACCCGTTTAGACGGCTATGTAAATCTTTCGGTGCAGGGCATGCGGTGAGTGAAATGATGACCGCAGATGCCACTTTATATGCGCATAAAAAATCCCTATTTAGAGCTAACTTTGATGGAGAGATAGCCCCGATATCGGCACAAATTGCGGGCGCGGATGTGGATAAGCTTGCAGAAGCTGCCCAGTATCAAGTCAATAATGGTGCGCAAATTATAGACATAAATATGGGATGCCCCGCAAAAAAAGTATGTAGAAAACTTGCGGGATCTGCTTTATTAAAAGACGAGGCGTTGGTCGCACGGTTGTTAGACGCTACAGTAGCGGCGGTAGATGCGCCAGTAACGCTAAAAACGCGATTGGGATTTACTAATGGTGAAGAAAATATATTGAGGATTGCAAAACGAGCAGAAGAAGCAGGTATAGCTGCCATAGCGATTCATGGTCGTACCAGAGAAGATAATTATAGCGGTGATGCTCGCTATGATCTTATAAAAGAAGTAAAGCAATCGATCAGTATTCCTGTTATTGCAAATGGTGATATTGATAGCCCGCAAAAGGCAGTTGAGGTATATAATAAAACAGGCTGTGATGCCATCATGATTGGCCGCGCTGCGCAAGGTCAACCGTGGCTGTTTCGCGATATTAGGCACTATCTACTGACAGGTGAACTACTTGAGCCGCCAACCTTTGATGAATTAAAAGAAATCGTGTTGTCACATTTAGAAGCGCTATATGCGTTCTACGGTGAATATTCAGGGTGCCGTATCGCTCGCAAACACATTGCTTGGTACACTTCAGGTATAGAAGATTCAAATGCATTTAGGCAGGCCATGTATGGTGAAGAAACCACAGCAGGGCAATATAACGTAGTGCAAGACTTTTTGTCCTCTAATAAAGTAAGAGAAGCCTGTCATTAACAGGCTCTAACTACCAATCCCTAACATAATGGCATTCTAGGGCGTGTGGAACATTCGACCATGGCACTGGCGGAGACTATTTTTTAGGCAATATGCAGTGAAATTTTGGACGCTTAGTCATTCTAAGTTAGACAATTTCGCAATATATTGGCAAAAAAGAGTCCCGCCCTTTTAGGCTGATGCTAAAATCGCCCCAGACGTTGTTGCAAACCTAGTCAAGGTCTAGACATTAACTGCGGTTTGCGCCTAGTCTGGAACAATTTAAGCTATCAGCAGTGCTAATTTGCGAATGTTCCACACGCCCTAATAAATAACGCCTTAAACTACCGTGGTTTAAAACTATCACGCCTTAAGACTATTACACCTTAAGACTATCACACCTTAAGACTATAAAATCATTTGGTCAGGCTTAACCTGATCTTAGTTTAACTTTGAGATTATATATATGGTTAGCAATGAAAACGATACCCGTGACGCTTTAACCTCAAACACATCAGTCCTATTAGGATCAACTCTGCCATCATCAAAATTGTTAATATCTAAATCGGAATCATCAATTCTGGCATCAACTCAATTGTCAGCATCAGAATCGACATCATCACTAATGTCAGCTGCAGATATTTTATCAACAGCAATTTCATCAACAGCAATTTCATCAACAAAGTTAAATGCTGATCAATCTATGCTAGATAATTCGATACAAGATAGATCTAGCACTTTGCAAGCATTGGAGCCTGTTCTTAGCGTTAATCATTTAAATATTAAGTCAGATAGCAATACGTTGGTACATGATCTATCGTTTGAAGTGTCGCGTGGTGAAACCTTAGCTATCGTCGGAGAGTCAGGCTCAGGTAAGTCCTTATCAACCTTGGCGTTGTTGGGTTTGACCTCTAAGCAGTTGGCTGTAAAAGGTGAAGCGACTATTTATGAAAAGGGAAGCACGTTAGATGACTCCGGACTATCCTTACCTATTCTTCATCATCCATTAGATAGCTTAGCGCGCCAATGCAAACGTGATAAAGCCCTAAAACACGTTCGCGGCAGTAAAATAGGTATGATATTTCAAGAGCCTATGACGGCGCTCAATCCCCTGCACACCGTTGGCAAGCAAATTCAAGAAAGCTTGCAACTTATAGGCACACCCAAGCATCAAATCAAATCTCGCATTATTCAACTGTTAAATGATGTCAATATTAAAGACCCTGAATCCAAATTGTCTAGATATCCGCATGAATTGTCGGGTGGTCAACGCCAGCGTGTGATGATAGCTATGGCATTAGCTCAGAATCCCCTGATATTAATTGCTGATGAGCCTACCACTGCCTTAGATGTCAGCCTTCAACATGACATACTTGAGTTATTAAACCGATTAAAAAATGAACATGGTATGGCGATGATTCTAATTAGCCATGATTTAAATTTAGTTAGACGTCATAGCCACAGAATTATTGTCATGAAACAAGGTGAGGTGATAGAAAAGGGGGATAGTGATAGCATTTTTTTAAACCCGAACAGCCCTTATACTCAAACCTTGATTGAACAAGATTTTGGTAAGGTACATCCAATACAAAAACAAAACTTAGAGCTTGAGCCTGTTTTAAATGTAGATAGCTTATCTATAGAATTTCCTGCTAAAAAATCTATATTAGGCAGTACCAAATCATGGATGACAGCAGTCAATAAAGTTAGTTTTCAGTTAGGTAAAGGGGCGTCATTAGGTATTGTCGGGGAGTCAGGGTCAGGAAAAACCAGCATTGCATTGGCTTTAACTCGATTGTTAGGTAATGACGCCAAGGTAACAGGGCATATAGAGGTTAATGGTCAAGATATAAATAGCCTAAGCAGTAAGCAACTACGCGCATTTCGTTCACAAATTCAAATGGTATTTCAAGATCCATTTGCCAGTATCAATCCTCGGTTTAATATCATGCAGATTATTGAAGAAGGATTACTGGTCAAGGGAGTAACGCCTGCGCAAAGAAAAAGTGCTGTATTTGAAGTTCTTGAAACGGTGCAACTGCCTGAGGATTTTGCATATCGATATCCGCATGAGCTCTCTGGCGGTCAAAGGCAACGTGTGGCATTGGCTAGGGCGTTAGTAATGCGGCCAAAGCTTATAATATTAGATGAGCCCACATCTGCATTAGATAGCAGCACGCAAATCGCAGTAGTAAAGCTACTAAGACAAATCCAACTTGAGAATGGCATCAGTTACTTATTTATCAGTCATGACTTAAATGTCGTAAGAGCACTCTGCCACAATATTATTGTGATTCAATCGGGTGAATGTGTAGAATACGCATCGACAGAGCAACTATTTAATCAGCCTACCCATCCATACTCAAAATTGTTGATTAAAACCAGTGTTAACAATGCTACTTTTGATAGCCAGTTATAAGCTCAGTAGCACTCTTAACCAATAGTTATTTTAGTTTAAAACTATACAATACTCGATGGGTTCAAATTTAGAGTTTAGAGAGGGGTAACGCCTGCAAAAACTCACTACGTGCTTGAGTGTCTGATTTATAGACACCAAGCATCGACGTCGTACGGGTGCTAGAGTTTTGTTTGCTGACACCGCGCATCATCATACACATGTGTGATGCATCCATGACTACGGCCACGCCATGACAGTCGGTAATCTCCATGATTGCTTCCGCCACTTGCTTAGTCAGGTTCTCCTGAATCTGTAAGCGTCTAGAAAACATGTCGATGATGCGTGCAACTTTAGACAACCCTAGTACCTTACCATTTGGAAGATAGCCAACATGGGCAACCCCATGAAATGGCAATAAATGATGTTCACATAAGGAATAAAACTCTACATTGTGCACCAACACCAGCTCAGAATTATCGGTTGGAAAGACAGCTTTATTGGTCACTTCTTCAAGTGATTGATGATATCCTTGGGTGAGATATCCAAATGCTTTAGACGCGCGTGTTGGTGTATCAATTAATCCAGGGCGACTTAAATCCTCTCCAGTTGATGCTATTAATTGAGCATACAAATCAGGATCAGGAAGTTGAGGTTGTATAATGGTTTCGGACGAATTATTTATAGAATCACACATAGTTATACGTAGCTAAAAGAAAGATGGGTATAGCTTAACGACTTCAATTTAATTGTAAAGGTCTTTATTAAAATTATGTGGGGTAATTTGTATATTGCAATGGTTAACAGTCCTTCGTAATGGTTAAATGGTTCTCATTAATGTGATAAGCATTGCGATACAATAGTTCTAAAGATATAGACTTAAAAACATTCTAAAATAATTATCTACGAAAAATATCAATTCAATTTCATATAACATAACTAAGCAAAATGTGAACTTAAATCAGTTGGGACAATAAATATGCTACTTCAAGGAAAACGATTCGTTGTTACGGGAATTGCGAGCAAATTATCTATTGCTTGGTCCATCGCTGAGGCGCTCCATAGAGAAGGGGCGTCGTTAATACTGACTTATCCCAATGATAAAATGAAAAAACGGGTAGACATGGCTGCGGATAAATTCGAAGCAGACATGGTGCTACGCTGCGATGTGGCTTCAGATAAAGATATTAGTAGTTGTTTTGCGGCCGTAACCGAACATTGGGGGGATGGGATAGATGGTGTTGTGCATGCCATTGGGTTTGCACCTGCAGATGAGCTTAATGGCGACTTTACTGAGGTTACGACGCGTGAGGGTAGTCAAATAGCACATGATATATCTGCCTATAGCTTTGTTGCACTTGCAAAAGCGTCTCGTAGTTTACTTGCCAAACGTAAGGGGTCTTTATTGACGCTAACCTATCAAGGTAGTACCGCCGTTCTACCCAATTATAATGTGATGGGCATGGCAAAAGCCAGTTTAGAAGCCAGTGTGCGATATTTGGCTAGCTCTCTCGGTGCAGACGATATTAGAGTCAATGCTGTATCGGCTGGACCTATTCGTACTTTAGCAGCAAGTGGTATCAAGTCGTTCAGAAAAATGCTTGATGTCAATGCCAAACTTGCCCCATTGCAACGAAATGTGAGCCAAGCAGAGGTGGCGAATGCCTCTTTATTTTTATTATCACCTTGGGCCTCAGGTATTACTGGCGAGATATTGTTTGTAGATGGTGGTTTTAATACGGTTGCGATTAGCAATGCTTTATTAGATGTAGATTTTGAAGATTAATGTCGTTTTTGATCTACTAAATGTCGTTATTGATCTACTAAACGGTAACGGTGTTAACCTTGTTTAGCTTAAATAAGCGTCATTAAGCCTATATGAAAAATACTAGAATTCAGTTGCGAGATAATCATTTTGCACTACTTTGACTATAGTATGGCATACATATTCTATTAGAATTTTATATTAGCTCATAAATGATTTTATAGTCCAAAACAATAAAAGACGCTAAAAAGCGTCTCTTATTTTTTCTGAATTGCTAACTAACAAATAAGTTTATTTTAATAAATTAAATTAGTTGATGTTGTCTTCTTCACTGTGATCTTCATGCTCATGTATGCCTTGCATCATATCTAGAGCTGAATCATCTGTGCGTTGTTGATCTTCTTTATTTAAGTGATCTTGGTTGATATCCGTTCTTGCCATTTTAGTAGTTTTACATGCGTCGTTTGACATTGATGATCTCCCTTATCTATAAGTTATTGAAAATAATAGACAAAACATTTGTCTAACCCAATAACAAATTTTGCGAATTATTAGTACAAGCTTTTGGTTTAAATCTTTATCGTAATAACCTATTATAAAAGTAATAAAATTTATGTGTGTTTACATATGTAAACTAATAATATTATATAGTTAATTAATCACTATTTTAAATCAAATGTGTCTTAGCTGTAGACTTTTATAAATCAAGGGGTAACTCAGTCTTAGTAGCAAGTGTGTATGTTATGAAATTTTTGAGTTTTTAACATTAGATAGTTAGCTAACTACTGCAACACCAAAATATTATTAACCTAAAAATCTAACCATACCCAACTGTTTTCAAGCCAAGTGATAACAGACGAATTATCAACGTGTACCTCGTTCATATCTCTAATATTTATAGAGTGACCATCAGCCAAACGCTGCAATAGCTTCGCCTCAAAGTCACCAATATCATCTAAAGGTTGTCCATTTGCATATACCTTCAGTTGACCATCAAGCTCTGTATAAATAAGACGACTACTGAAATCAGGTTTTAAAACCGCACCGTCTTCGAGGGCTTGTTGTAGCTCCTCTGCTTCTATGGTCTCTTCAGGAACTAGCAGTTCATATTGACGTTTACTCACCACCTCACTGACTGCTTCGGCGAGTAGCTGATCCCCTTGATTAGAGTGTAGCAATTGCAACAAGTACTGTTTAATTTGATCAATACTGTCTTGAGTTAGCTTACCAGATGCATGTAGGGGCTGCTCTAAAAGTAGTGGCGTGAACAATGAGGGCTGCGTGGTAGCTGCATCGACCAAACTGTCTAAAACTTGCATAAGGTTGGGACGTCGAAAGCCAAAAGAGAAGGTAAGGCAGTCATCTTGTGCGACCCCAAAATGAGAAAGTTTGGGCGGTACATAAAGCACATCACCAGGCGCTAAGACTTCATCAAACACGATATCTCCCATATCATCAAAGATTCGAATGGGCTGGTTTTCAATGAATTCAGTTCGCTCATCGCAATATTTGCCTAACTGCCAGCGTCTGTGCCCATATCCTTGCGCAAGAAAAACATCATAGTCATCATAATGCTTACCCACAGAACCTCCTGCCGGCGCATACGACACCATGATGTCATCTCGCTGCCACTGAGGTATAAAACCAAAGGAATTCCAAAGTTGACCGAGCTCAGGAGACCACTGTTCCAGATTCTGCACCAGGACGGTCCATTGCTCGGGTAGGTCAGCAAACATGCCTTCGTTTAAAGGGCTCTGCTGTAATTTCCATTGATCGGCATCCTTCGAGGCATGTTGAGTTAGAAGTCGTGATGTTGCGGCTTCATCAAGACTGAGTCCTAGAATGTCATCTGGCTCAAACATGTCTTTTAGTTGCGGTAGACCTTGTTTAATGAGCAGTGGTTTTTTTTGCCAATAGTCGGCTAAAAACTGCTCAGGCGTTATGTGTTCTGGCAGACAGTAGAGTATCTCATTCATGTTGAGTCTTTAAACCTTTAATTTTTAATCTTTATATACAATGAGGATGTAACCTTAATATAAATTGATTCGTTTAGCTTAATAGATGGGCTAAATTGAAAATTAGGCTATGTAAAAATTAAAATATTTAAAATCTTTAAATATTTATAATTGAGGCTTTAGCAAAGCGATAATATGGTTTAAGATTGTACCTATTCGCCCATCATGAATTCGCACATCTTTGAATTCGCACATCTTTGAATTCGCTCATCAATGACAACAGTCAATTATGAATAAATTAACATTCTTAACCATTATTATCAGTAGTATCTTTTTACAAGCGTGTTTACACAAAGTCGTTACCGTACCTGTTAAAGTAGCTTATAAAACTACCAAAGGCGTTGTCAAAGGCACAGTAGCAGTCACCAAAGCAGTTATACCAGGTGGGGATGATGATAAAGACGATTAGTAGAGACTAAAGGTAAATTAAGGTGCTATGTTTATCAGGTGCCATGCTTAAATTAGCTTAACTTAAAAAGGTAAGTCATTTTTTAAACGTTATTGTGTTTAATACTGACATTATTGTTATTGTCCGCTTTTGTAGATTCTGCATGAATATAAATAACAATTGCAGTAATAAGTGCACCCACAAATGCTAGCAAAATGTCCTTTTGAGCATCCCAGATATCGCCCTGTTGACCATTATAAGCTTCAGCAGATTCTGGGGATAGGGTGATACCTAGTATCCATTCAAATAATTCATAAAGCGCACTGGTCGCAAGATTAAATTGTAATGCTAATAACAGCACGCCTTTTAAAGTTAAGCTAGGTATCAGACGTTTAAACACATCTGCCATTAAAGGCAGCAATAACAAACCATAGCTAAAATGTACCAGTCTATCGTACATATTACGTTGCCAGCCAAACGCTTTGTTCAAGTCAAAACCAAGTAGACTTTGTAGCCATTCATTATAGGGAACATAGGAATACAAAAACCTTGCACCTATGATATGGATAATAATAAACACACTCGCCAGCACAAACGAGGTAGTTGACGTGGCAAGGTAGCGATGGCACAGCCAAACCATCACCATAAAAATAACCGTGCCCATTTGGTGTAGTAAGTAGTCCTGCCAATTGAGCGGAAAACTCAACGGAAAAAGAGTTACTGCACTCATTGCCACAACGACCGCTATCAAACTGATAATAACTGGGCGCTCAAGACCTATATAAGAAGCTTTAGTTGAGTCAAGATGTTTATCATGCATTTTTAACTTCTCATTGTCTGCTATTGACTATTTAAGCTGACAGTCTCAATCTAAAAGCGACAACCTCAATACGATTAACCCTAAAAGCTTAAGATTAAAGCTTTAAAGCTTGGCAATCCACTCTTCAATCGCTAACGCTTGCTCATCGGCATTACCAATATAAGTCGCAGGCGTAAGCTCTAGTAAACGCTGTTTATCCGCATCTGGTACCGCATCTAACTCATTGCCATTCACAAACTCAAGCATTTTTTCACGGGTCATGGCTTGACCACGCGTTAATGCTTTTAATTTCTCGTATGGGTTTTCAACTCTATAACGGCGCATTACAGTTTGGATAGGCTCAGCCAATACTTCTTGGGCGTTATCTAGATCACTATTAAGCTTCTCTGGATTGACTTCTAATTTGCCAATACCTTTTAGGCACGCATCATAAGCAATCATACTTTGCGCCAGTCCAACGCCAATATTGCGCAGTACAGTAGAGTCTGATAAGTCGCGCTGCATACGCGAGATAGGCAGTTTTTCACCTAAATGCGCTAACATAGCATTCGCTACGCCTAAGTTACCTTCTGAGTTTTCAAAGTCGATTGGGTTTACTTTATGCGGCATGGTAGAAGAGCCGACTTCGCCTTCTTTAAGCTTTTGCTTGAAATAGCCTAAGCTAATATATTGCCAAATGTCACGGTTATAGTCTATCAATACGGTATTGAAACGGCGTACTGCATCAAATAATTCTGCTATATAGTCGTGCGGTTCAATCTGAGTGGTATAAGGATTAAATTTCAATCCTAAACGTTCGGTAATAAAGTTCTGAGCATGTTCAGCCCAGTCTATTTGAGGATATGCTGATAGATGTGCGTTGTAGTTACCCACGGCACCATTAATTTTACCCAATAGTTCTACTTGATTGATTTGCTTGATTTGACGTGCCAAGCGATAGGCAACATTTGCCATCTCTTTACCCAAAGTAGTCGGACTTGCGGTTTGACCATGCGTACGCGATAACATGGGCTGATTGGCATGTTCTTTGGCCAAGTCCACAATAGAATCGGTGACTGATTGCAGTTTTTTTACGACTATTTCACGGCTATCTTTTAGCATTAAGGCATACGATAGATTATTAATGTCTTCAGAAGTACAGGCGAAATGGATAAACTCAAGGCTATCTTCTAACTGAGCATTCCCCTTGAATTTATTTTTGATAAAGTATTCGACCGCTTTAACATCATGGTTAGTGGTTTTTTCGATGTCTTTTATTGACTGAGCATCTGCTTCGCTGAAGTTTGATACGATACCGTTTAGGAAATCATTAGTTTGAGCATCGAATGGTTTTAGCTCGGTAATAGCATCATTATCAGCCAACGATTGTAACCAGCGAATTTCGACAGTCACACGGGCTTTAATGAGCCCAAACTCAGACAAATGCTCGCGTAGCGCATCAGCTTTGCTAGCATAGCGACCGTCAATTGGGGATAGGGCAGTTAATGCAGATAAAGAGGCAGACATAGATATCCTTTAACTCAGTGGGTTGGTGTCGACGTATTATAAATCTGATATAGTCAGCGAACTTATAGAGAGTCACGTTGTTAACCTCGTTAAGCCTACCCTAGTAGTACTTGCACTCGGTTGCCTTGTGACTACTTTAAAGTTCTTTGACTATATATATTGTGATAATTGATTTTATTATAAAAACAACTCAATTATAGCAATATATACTCTATAGTTTTCAATAATAAGTCTAATTCTATTGAATTAAATAAGTCATTAACATATAGTAGCTTTGATTACAATGTAATTTAGTTTCAATGTAATTTAATTTTAATGTGATTTAATTTTAATGTGATTTAATTTTAATGTGAGTAAGGAAAGCTTAAAGGTGATTAAAAAATTAGTTGGGCTAAGTGTGTTAAGTGCATCTGCATTTTTGGTAGGCTGTGGTGGAGACTCTGATAGTAGTGGCAGTCCTAGTAATTATAACTACGAAAACCCAAGATTTGCTATGCTTGATACTTGTAAGGTAGAAGATGACGTTATCTATATTGGTACTTACTTTGGCAGTACTTATACTCAAGGTAAATGTAAGTTTCAAACCCCTCAATTAAATAATGGCGAAGTGTTTTCGCTTGATTGCTTGGGCAGAGATTTGATAGATGTTGAAACGTATGATGACGCTGATATCGACTCAGTCACAAATGATATTGCAACCTTTGAAAAATATGCATATGTTTGCGTAGATAATTGATATTAAGATTTATTGATTATCTAATACCTTAATATATGTTGCTATAATATATAAATGTATAGACTTAGCCATACCAAGTCATTTTTATTCAATATAAAAATGGCTTTTATTTTTTTCCTTCATTCATCAAATAAAACACCCTCATAAGGTTGCAGTGCATATAGGTATTAATTGTTAAAAGCTAACAACTTATTAATAGTTCAACTAACACTTAGGTTCAACTAACACTTAGGTTTAACTAACGCATAGGTTTTAATAACATCGTCATGTCATCAAAAGTCCTTCCCATTGTATTTATAATCACCGCGTTTATATGCGGTAGTCTTATAACATTCTTGTGGATGTCAAAAAATCAAATCGATAGCGGCGCAACTAATTCAGCTGCATCTAAGTTAATTGATAACACAACGGATATAACTCATTCTAATCATAATGGTCTACCCAACGAGTCTACTTTATCTATAGATGATTCAGTTAATACAGACAGCCCTAATGCTAAAGACGCTATAAATACATCTCAGCTTAGTGATACTCAATTAAGTAAAAATGACTATACCTATGAGCAAGCAATAGAACTCATCGATACCATGCCCAATGTGGTTTTAGATAAGTATGTTGATAGATTTGTAGCGGGCTCAGCAGATACGCTTATAACGGATAAGAGACAGTTTGCCAAACGCGCTGTCGAAGAGCTGTATCAATCTAATGACAATCAACCTCTAGCAGGCGAGATTAAGCTGTCCTTGAATAATATTAAGCCTATGCAGTCTATGGACACTTCAACACTTAATAAATTTGATAAAATATATGCACATTTGTCCGTAACCAGTGAGACATTCACTAATCCTAACGTGTTTGTTAAATGGGTGAATAATCAAACTGGTGAAATATTATTGTTTGAGAAAAAACAGATATTACCGAATAGCAATGACAATTGGGTGGGTGTGATACCTAAGGCGGGGTGGCAAGTAGGAAGTTACGATATTAAATTTTATCAATTTAATTCAGAGCTTAAGCCCATTGCTCAATATACTTATGATGTCCATAATGTGAATGAGGAAGGGGATAGAAGTCAGACCATAACTCAGTCGACTGCGGTGATGAAGGGTTCTAACTAATAGATAATAATGGACGCATATCTATAAACTAGGCTACTAAAATATGATTAATACTCTAGAGTCCTAGCTTTTTATTATATAGAAATATATTAGCCAAACCTAAAGCAATTTAATATACGTTAATAACTGGTTAAATAAATAACGAGTTTATTTGATAACTGGTTTATATAATAAAAAGTTGATTTTAGTAGCTAAACACGTTAGTAGCATTAAAAAATAGTTAGACGGTCATCGACTCAATCACGCCGCCTCCTAAACATACCTCACCAACATAAAATACCGCCGATTGTCCTGGAGTGACGGCACGCTGCGGCTCATCAAAAATAACATTAACTTTGCTCGCGTCATATTTATTAGCAAATACGGTACAGCTTTGATCCAGCTGACGATAACGGGTTTTTGCCATACATTTTAAACCGCTTTCACTAAAAATCGCTTCGGGAGCACTACGTTCAACCCAGTCAAGTTTATAAGCCGTTAAACGTTGACTCAGTAGCATGGGATGATCATGACCTTGGCCGACGATTAGCTCATTGTTATCTAAGTCTTTTTGTAATACAAACCAAGGCTCTTCAGGTCGGTCTTTAACCCCGCCAATACCAATACCACCGCGTTGACCTAATGTATAATACATAAGCCCGTCATGCTGACCGATGGTCACCCCATCATCAGTGACAATATTACCGGGTTTGGCTGGCAGGTATTGCTGTAAAAAATCTTTAAAACGGCGCTCACCAATAAAGCAAATTCCGGTTGAGTCTTTTTTCTTAGCCGTAGCTAGGTCATACTCTTCAGCAATTCTACGCACTTCAGGCTTTTCTAATTCGCCCACAGGAAATAATGTTTTGGCAATCTTATCGCCACCTACTGCATGTAAAAAGTAGCTTTGGTCTTTATTGTTATCCAGTCCCCGAAGTAGTCTGGCAACCTCGATTGTATTGCCATCAGAGTCTGTACGACGATAGTTAATACTACGGCGAGTATAGTGACCGGTAGCAATATAATCAGCACCCAGTCCAAATTTCGGATCAGAGGCATACTCTAAAAAGGCTTTAAACTTAACTTCTTTATTACACAGTATGTCTGGATTCGGGGTACGGCCAGCTTGATATTCTGCTAAAAAGTGCTCGAACACACGATCCCAATATTCCATCGCAAAATTAGCGGTATGCAGCTTAATACCTATCTTATCGCAGACGGCTTGAGCATCGGCTAAGTCATCCATTGCGGTGCAGTATTCAGTACCGTCATCTTCTTCCCAATTTTTCATAAACAACCCTTCCACCAAAAAGCCTGCTTGCTGAAGTAATACAGCTGAAACCGAAGAATCTACGCCACCAGACATACCGACGATCACTTTGGTATGCTCTGGGTTAGGTACATCACTTAAGCGTAATGCAGGCAAATCGTAAGGGTTATTATCTAGAGATGTAGGTGTAGACGTGTTAAAGTCAGAGAAGTTGTCCGATGTCGTCATATTTTGAAAAACTATGCTAAAATTTGGCTAAATTATAACACTGATAGGCAAATAATGATAAGAATAGGACAAGGTATTGACGTCCATGCTTTCTATGATAAGTCAGTAGAGCGTGAGAGTAACAACACTGATAGTAAGCAGTTTGTAACTTTGGCAGGGGTTCAGATTGAACACAGCCACAGTTTAAAAGCGCATTCCGATGGGGATGTGGTATTGCATGCACTGGCAGATGCATTATTAGGTGCATTGGCACTAGGCGATATCGGGCAACATTTCCCTGATACCGATTCGGCTCACGCAGGCTTGGATTCACGTATTTTACTGCGTCATGTCTATAGCTTAGTACAACAAAAAGGCTATCGTTTAGTTAACGCTGACATTACGGTAGCTTGTGAACGTCCTAAGCTTGCCCCACATAATTTAGCCATGCGTACCAATATTGCTGAAGATTTAGAAACTGATATTGAAAGCATTAGTGTCAAAGCGACCACGACTGAAAAGTTGGGTTTTACAGGGCGCAAAGAAGGTATATTATGTAGTGCTGTTGTTTTAATTTCTACTTATAACTTATAAGAGTATGTTGATATATTATCTTCAAAACTTAAGTGTATAGCTATAACGATAACTGAGAATATAAAATGGTTGTATTATCTAACAGTTATCCCCATTAATATTATAAATATTTGGGTTGAACCATATCTTATAAACCTATTATGCCTATTCAAACTAACTGATTTCTTCTCATAAACTTAATTGTTAATACATTCAAACCAATAAGGAAAAGCTATGACCGATCAAGCTCAAGATGTTGAAACCATGATCCGTAATCAAATTAAAGATAACCCTGTTCTACTTTATATGAAAGGCTCACCTCAGTTTCCACAATGTGGCTTTTCTGCGAAAGCGATAGAAGTGTTAACCCAAATTGGACGTCCTTTTGCTTTTGTTAACATTTTAGAAAACCCAGAAATCCGTGCAACCTTGCCTAAAGTTGCAAATTGGCCAACTTTCCCACAACTATGGATTAACGGTGAGCTCATGGGTGGATCGGATATTATTTTAGAAATGTATCAATCTGGCGAATTAAAGCCATTAGTTGAAGAGCATAGCCCAGCGGGTGAGTAACCTATATTAGTGCATAGTATTAGTAAATATTAATGGTTAATAGTTTGCTAACTTATCATAGGAAGTATCTATACTACATGGCTTATGAGACCTCAGATTATATCTGGGGTCTTTTATTTTCCTTAACTCTTCAGATCGAACAGTAAGATTAGCACTTATGGCATATATGACTTTATAAATAAGTATTTGACACCATATAAGGTTTATACATTCAAAAATATTCGATGCACACTGAGTCACTGAACCATACTTTATAGACTGAACTTATATACCAAATTTTTATATAGACTAGTTTAGAAAATTAACACCTCAATTAATTAATTAATGCGCGTTAACTTCTAAACTAGAGCATTAAACGGTTTGTTCAATACAGTTTAGCCAGTTTAAGTAATGATAGGATTAAGATATGACGACTGAAAAACAGTTAGAACAAAAGAAAGAGCTATTAAAACAACAATCAGAAAAAATTAAGACCATCGCAAATAATGAAGCTCATTCGTCTTTAAAGTGCATTCATTTATTGAGTGTGGCTGGCGGGGCAACTCGAGAGACGTACAGAGCTATTGAGCAACGTGTCATGCAAGATCAGGATGTACAAGGTGCGTATCATTTGGCTCTTCTTGCACAATCGACACCAGATTTACCAGTAGACGCTCGCCAGCTAATTGAGATGGTGGTCGAAAAAGGGGAGAGTAGTCTGCTGCTTTCGCTACTACAGAAATTACCCGTACCTCCAGTAGAAATGATTGCTCAGCGCATACAACATCTTGGCGAGGATGAGATCATCGATGAAATGATGGCTTATCTGGAGACTAATCCAGATGCTATTGGCAGTCAAAGCCTACTAGGAAGTGGGCAACACGAACGTATTGTGCCATTGAGTCAGGGTCAGGGGTAATGTGTTTCAAAAGATTTTCTGATTTCAGACGACTTGTGCCCATAACCGTATATGATTATTTAAGTTAATTTACATTGCTATCTGAATGTTAGAATATAAGTATGCAGTTAATAATGGTAGTATAATTTAAGTTTATTTATTATTAATAAATTATTAATGCTTATATTCTAATTCTTAATTATCTATAAAGGTTGCGTAATTAAAATGAGTGCCAATAATCTAAAAAAAGTCAATCAACGTTATAAAATTTTAGTTACAGGTGGGGTTGGCTATATTGGATCACATACTTGTATTGAGCTGATAGCAGCGGGCTATGATGTGGTGGTATATGACAACTTGTCAAATAGCAATATTAAAGCGTTAAGACGTACTGAGCAAATAACCGGTAAGGAGATTCCCTTTATTGAAGGCGATGTTCTGGATAAAGCATTGCTTAATGAAGTATTTGATCAGCATGATTTTTTTGGTGTGATCCATTTTGCAGGACTTAAAGCGGTGGGTGAGTCAGTTGCAAAGCCTTTACTGTATTATAAAAATAACGTCAGTGGCACGATAAACTTACTTGAGGTAATGAAAGAACATAATGTCAAAAGCGTTGTGTTCTCTTCATCGGCAACGGTCTATGGAGACCCTGAAACTTTACCTATTCCTGAGACAGCGCCACGATCTTGTACTAATCCTTATGGTCAATCAAAGCTTACGGTAGAGTATATCCTCCAAGATTTAGCGAAAGCCGATCCAAGTTGGAATATTGCGTGTTTACGCTATTTTAATCCAGTGGGTGCGCACAGTTCAGGTTTAATTGGTGAAGACCCCAGTGGTATTCCCAATAATTTAATGCCTTACATTAGCCAAGTTGCCGTTGGTAAGCTTAAACAGTTAAGCGTGTTTGGTAGTGATTACGATACGGTTGATGGTACTGGTGTGCGTGATTTTATTCATGTGGTAGATTTAGCGCGTGGTCATGTGTCAGCATTAGACTATATCAAGCAACATGTCACTGGTTCAGCTTCAGGGATAGGATTTGAACCTATTAACTTAGGTACCGGTAATGGTAGTTCGGTATTGCAATTGGTCAAGGCGTTTGAGATAGTAACTGATAAAAGTGTTCCTTATCAATTAACTATTAGACGTCCAGGAGATATTGCGGCTTGTTACGCCAGTGCTGATAAAGCAAAACAACTACTAGATTGGCAAGCCGAATTAACCATTGAAGATATGTGTAAAGACACTTGGCATTGGCAGAGTAAAAATCCAGCCGGATATAAATAATTCTGTGTAAATAGTTTTTATTTAAATAGCTTTAAACCGTTAATGGTTTAAAGCTTTAATTTTATTTATAGATTGTATATATAGTCAACAATTTAGAAGTTAGTAAATTCTATCCCAATTCCCGCGCCAACTTCAGTTGATTCAATTTCAGAATCAGAAGCCCAGACTCGACTAGAGATTAACGTTTTCGGATTTAACTGATGCTCCCAAGCAACATCAACTACTTTTAATTTGTCAGATAAAGGAAACGCTCTATTATTATCATGAGAACGACTGCCTTCAACTCCTGATTGATTAACTTTAGCGTATTGCATCTTTGCATTCACAAAGTTTTTATTATCTACCCATAGTTTGCCACCTACGGCAATGCTTTCAGAGTCTCCACCTAAAGCATAGCCTAAAGGATAGCCATATTGGTAATAACCGTCAGTATATTTACCGTGGTTATATGAAATACCTTTTACGTCACCACTAGTGCGTGTATCTGTCCATTCTGTATAAATTTGATACGGCATAGAACCCATATTGGAGGTTTCAATACTAGATGCAAAGTCTGCACCTGCTAAATACATATTCTTTGCAGGTAAACCACCCGCTTCATCCTCACCCACATACTGACCATATAAGCTGACTGGAAGAGAGGTAAGAGGGGCTAAATTAACACGAGCATCAAACCCACCTAGCTGATTGGCAGGATCATCGTTAGGATCATCACTATATGTATTATCTCTAGTGCCTAATAATGCATCCCAAAATGAACTAAAATTTTCTGGACGACCTTCACCACCCCATTGAAAAGAACGAGAAGCTCCTAACTCTAACCACTCAAGCGGCTGCGCTGTAAGACGCATACCAATAAGCTTGGTGTCAGGTACTGCTGCGTAATCTCTAAGTTGACCTGCAAACAATTGATACTGCCAAGGTCCAATCCATTCTAGATACTTATAAGTAGGTGCGGTTTGAACATCACGCTGCATCGTAACACCTATGACAGGCTTGGTTGCATCCCCTCGTATTAGGCTACCATCGTGGCCTGGTCCCCACCAAGTAGGAATTTGACCAGCAACTAACCATTGGTTGGCATATTTACCAGCTAAATAAGAGCCTTCAAAACTATAATCATCATTATCGATATCATCGTCTTTGATATGCGCTTGAATGTTAAATTCCCAATCTTTTTCACTTAACCCAGCTTGCGCGCTTAATTCAACGTTTGCCAATTTATCGTCTGCGAAGGTTTGTGGTAATTGTTGCCTATCGGTTTGCGCATAAGCTGATACCGTAGTGTTCACTAAAGAGGGGGGCTTTTTGTTTAAAGTATAGCGTATAGACTGAACGACTTGTTTTTGAACAGGTGTACGAATAGTTGCAAGAGCCAACGCACGGTCAATTTCATTACTGGTTAATGGCCAAGTGCTGGTACTGATCTGAATAACACCTTGAGAATTAAGCCAATCAAGTTCTGACTTTAAGCTCATATCGTTCATTTGCAGATTTTGAGCGATAGCAATTGATCCAATTAAACTTGTACTTATTGCTAGAACAGCAAGGTTGATTAATTTTGAATTATTTGGGTTTAAGGTTAGCATAGTAGATACTCAATCACGTCAAATAGATAGTGTACCCTAGCAAGTAGGGGTTCAATTTTGTTATTTTGTACAATAGCATTAGGCCTAACGAGCTCCAAATCCTGTCAGCATAGTATGTATCGTTTTAAAGAATATTAATAAGTCTAAAGAGAATGAAAAGTGTTTTATATAATAAAAATCATGTTCGACTTTAACTTTAGTCTCATCTTCATTGGCTGCATAACCATGCGTTACTTATGCCCAGCCTGTAATACCAGGCTTTACAATATGCCGATAGTTATAAAATGGAATTGACTCATCGAACTCATCTACGAATACTTTTTGTTCGGGTCTTGGACCGATGAGACTCATATCTCCTTTAATAATATTCCAAAACTGCGGTAGTTCATCAATACGAGTTTTACGTATAAACTTTCCTATACGAGTTACACGCATATCCCCTTCGGTAGCCATTTTAGCTCCATCTTTTTCAGAGTCTTTAGACATACTTCGGAACTTATAAATTGTGAACTCCTTACCGCCAAGCCCAACTCTTTTCTGGACAAATAAAATAGGACCAGGGCTTTCAATTTTAATTAGGATTGCAGTAATCAACATTATTAAAAGTGTTATAGGGAGGCTCAATACAATTAAGGCAACTTCAATAAATCTTTTAAGAATAACATAGTTTTGAGGAGGCAATAATGAGCCCAAATCATTTTCGTACAAATGGTTTATTTTAACCCTACCTGTCATAGACTCACGGATATTACGGTGATGATAAACAGGTGTACCTTGGAGAGTCTGATTAGCAATAAATCTTTCCCATTCGTGAGTTAAGTCATCACTATGCAAGTCAGTAACTATAGCATTTACAGGTGTATCTAGTTTCGGGTAGTTTAAAGAGAGCCATTTGACTGTAGGTAACTCATTAGGCAGGTTTTTTGCTCTACCAACAGGTATAAAGGCAAAAAGATACTTTTCTTTATTTTGGTTTATTATATCTACAAAGAATAGGTAACTGATAAGTATTGCTGCACTCAAACAGTAGAACGTCAACGAGTACTCAAACATAAATAACTTAGTAGAAATAAGTATAAGGATAAACCAAGAGAGTAGTATGGGAATGATGTATGTGCTAGATGAGATACCTGGGAAGCGACGGATGCTATGTAAGGTTAGAATAGTCAGTAATACCAAAGAGCTACTTATAACAAAGTCATAAGTATTAACTTGAAAAATATACTTACCTATTACGTCCCAACCTGAAACAATATAAGGAATTAATGTACATAGTAATAGACCAAGAGCTAATTGGACAGGTAGGAACCGCATTTTATTACCTTTTTATTATTCAAGAAGCATATATTCCTGATTAAAAACTGTTTTACGCAATTATGTTAGCTTAGTATAGAGTTATTATACTAAATTATTTTATATTAATACGATTTATAGTTCCTTACTTTTAAGTACAGCTTAGTTAAGAAGCTGCTTGGTAGCAATCTTGGAGCTGAACGAGCTATATAATAAAAAAATGCTTTCGGTGTAGATTGGTAATTTAAATTCCTTTTTAATTTAAATAATTGCCATTCACTTTCAATATATGTTTTACCTCTCCTTCTTTTAACCATTTCTTCACCAGCACGAACTATAACTAACGTGTCTTTAAGATTGGCACTTTCATAACCTGCAGCTAGAACTCGCAACCAAAGATTATAATCTTCCATATATATGTGATGTTGGTAACCGCCCACGGATTCTATAACTGATTTTTTGTAGGCTATAGCCATATGATTAAAGGGATTTCTAGTTTTTGAAAATCTTAAAATTTCGTTATGAGTTAATGGAACACATATCGTACTTGTCACATTCTCTACGGACACATTAAACTCTTATAATATAGTTGTAAATTTTGAGCAGAATCTAAGATACTTATCATACTGGAGCTGGCAATGTTTAGATCAGTACTTGAATATAAAAGATTGCATAAACTCTGGACTTGCATCTGGGTGAACTTTTCTAGCAATAAAACAATTACTATTAGCTATTTTAGTCTTATCAGTTTCTGTCAGAACCCGAGGGTACTCTGGTCCAGATTGCCAGTCTATATATCGCAAAGAGGCTATAGGATATTTAGGATCGCTAAATAGCTTAATGTATGGTTGGGTTTTTATAATAGTATGGAATATAACTTCATCGCAACAAAAAGAGTTATTAAAAATTTTTAGAAACCAATCATTATCATTTATATATTTTAAATAGTTTCTTTGGTTAAACCTAACCAATTGGTTCCTTTATATAGTTTTGGCATCCTATACTTATTTTTTTTAAGAAGCTTGTTTTGTAAAAATAAATCTCTACTGAATAAAAATACTTTCTTTCTTAACTTGGTCATTAACTTATGATTTCTCTTATAAAATATTTGGGGGTATATATACTTAACTCTTTCTAAAATTTTTTTCTCAGTTATATTTTTATCAAACGCTACAAAATTATAGCCAATGTTTTTTGATAGCATTTGTTTAAGTTGAGAATCCTGCTTCAAGGGTATGTCGTCACCGGATAACAAAAATAAATAATCGTAGGAGTACTCAAGAGATTGTTTCATAAGCTCTAAAACAGATTGTATTTGAGATGATGACGCCCATTGAACTTCAACTCTATTATCAGTGAAATATACGTTATCACCTTTTAGGTGTTTAAAGTCTTTTAAATTAGACTTTCTATAACTATCGCCAATCTTATTAAATTTTTTTAATATCCTGGGCTATGTTTGAGTTTTTAACAGTTATTAAGTTTTTTCAAAAATTAGCTTATGTTAAAAATGATTGGTGCCTTTCGAACCATCTATGAGAGTGAAATAGTTAAACCTATAGTATTTTATAACTATCAAATAGGTATATTGAACTTCTTAAAGTTTAATCATTTTTTTAAACGTTTGATAAGACCATTAGTAGCATAAAAACAATAATTTGTTAAACGAGTCTTTAAAGGCATTTCTCGGACCGAAAGATAGAGTTTAAAGGTATTCCAGGCAGCAGCTAACTTGTTTCCACTTATTTGGCCCTTTCTTACCCTATAGAAAACTAATATTTCATCCAAACCATGCGATATATGACCTTTACCCAAAAGGGTTAACCATAGCTTAGCATCTTGACGAGTACGCATTTCATTAAAGGAAAATTCGCCTACTATATCTTTATTTATTAAGACAGTAGAAGTACCAATTTCAGTTTTTCTCATAAAAGAATTTAAGTCTATCGTGCGGGATACATCCACTCGTCCTAGAATTTGTTTTCCACTTTCCCCTATGAATGAGTAGCTAGTGTGGACTATAGGACTCTGATTTTTCTTCATAAAGGCTAGTTGCTTTTCAAGCTTAGTAGGTAACCAAATATCATCAGCATCTAGAAAGGCGATCAAGACACCTTTTGCATTGCTCAAGCCTGCATTTCTTGTAATACCTGCTCCAGAGTTAGTCGTGTTTTTTAAAATCTTTATCCTTGGTAAGGATGAGTACTTACTATATATATACTCATAAGTACCATCTGTAGAGCAGTCGTCGATAATAATCAACTCCCAGTTATCATATGTTTGAGTTAGAACAGAAGAAATAGTCTCATCTACAAATTTTATAGCATTATAAACTGGCATGATTATGGAAACTATAGGGGTGTCTTTATTAGGCATTTAAAAGTTAGTCCTTATATCACGTACAAATCTCATACTATTAGGTATATATTAGCTTATCCAAATATAGTTGGTTTAACATACTCTTAAATGTTTAATTTATCGCGATAAATAGTTAATCATTACCAAATAAGTCCCTAGTATAAACCTTTGTTAAAACATCATCTAAATCTTGTGACATACGGTTAGCTAAAATAACATCTGATTTTAACTTGAAAGTACTTAAGTCTTTAATAACTTTTGAACCGAAAAAATCGTTTTCAGTAAGTGTAGGTTCATATACGACCACTTCTACACCTCTTGCTTTTAATCGTTTCATTACACCTTGCATAGCACTTGCTCTGAAATTATCTGACCCTGATTTCATGACCAAACGATAGACTCCTACAACAGAAGGCTTGTGTCTTAATATAGATTCTGCAATAAAGTCTTTTCGGGTACGGTTTGCTTCTACTATAGCCTGGATAAGATTATTAGGTACTTGTTGATAATTTGCTAATAGCTGCTTAGTGTCTTTAGGAAGACAATAACCACCATATCCGAAGGAAGGGTTATTATAATGACTACCGATACGAGGATCTAGACCCACACCTTCAATAATCTGTTTACTATTAAGACCAAATGACTCGGCATAGCTGTCCAGCTCATTGAAATAGGCAACACGCATAGCTAAGTAAGTATTTGAGAATAGCTTTACAGCCTCTGCTTCAGTGCTATTTATAAGTAAAACAGGAACGTCTTTTTTAATGGCACCTTTAAGCAATAGATCTGCAAATTTTTGAGCTCTATTTGATTTCTCACCTACAATAATGCGTGAAGGATGTAAATTATCGTATAAAGCTTTACCTTCGCGCAAGAACTCAGGTGAAAAAATGATATTTTCAGTCTCAAATCGATTTTTAGCTTCTTCAGTATAACCAACAGGAACTGTAGATTTAATAATAATCAAGGCTTGTGGGTTGATAGATATAACAGACTTAATCACAGTATCTACGCTTGATGTATTAAAGAAGTTAGTTTCAGGATCATAATCAGTTGGAGTTGCTACAACTACGTAGTCAGCATTTCTATAGGCATCATCGGCGTCTAAGGAAGCTTTAAAATTTAAATTTTTGGTTTTTAAAAAACTCTGTATCTCTTTGTCTTCTATAGGTGATTCAGCTTGATTTAGCATATCAACCTTTTTAGGAATGATATCTACGGCTACGACTTCATTATGCTGAGCAAAAAGCATCGCATTTGAAAGACCTACATACCCTGTTCCAGCAACGGCTATTTTCATTTTATACCTATTAACATTTACTAAAAGCAACTGTATCTGCTAGTGATGATTTATCATTTAACGTAAGTTCTAATACCTATATAAACTGATTAGCAAGTTTATATATATCACATTCTTTCTCTTCTAGTTATCTCGCGGACTTAGGTGCTTGAACAGTATCGAAAACTTCAAGAATCAGTCTAAACGTACAATAAGAGAATACACTAGAATAGATTATAAAAATATCCACCTATTTTAAAAGAGTGAGAGTTTAGATTTATATATAGCACACTGTCAAATCAACTTAAAACTGATATAGAATGGCGTGATATTTAAACCCTATCTACTACAGCCCAAACATTAAAAATAAGTAAGTTTCTATTTCTTTATTGTTAATGCATCAGTTAAGATTTCTAACCCCTTATCCGATGAGAATTCATAGCTATACTCAAAAGCATTTTTTTTCATTGTTTTTAGTAAGGACTCATCGTTCGCTAGAATTTGAACTTTGTTACTTAGCTGTAATAAATCATAGTCAATTATATAACCTGTATGTGAGTCTTTAATAAACTCTGGTATTTGTTTCCATTTAGTAGCAATTACAGGTAATGCACACAAGTATGCGTCTATAATGGTTCCAGGAAAACCTTCACCTTCATAGAATGTAGGTAGTACAAGGATATCATAAGAAGTAAGGCTGTTATAAATTTGAGAAGGGTCTAAGACCCCCCTATATGAAACATTTGATGAATAGAGTTTAATAAGTCTATTAAACTCTAAGCTATCCTTATTATCTATAGGACCGAAAAAATCGATTTTGATTGATTTTTGGTAATCATCAGGATTGGCTAAGTAGTCTTCAATTAATTCGAATAATAGATAAATACCTTTTTCTTTGATAATCCGTGCCATAAATACTATTCTAAAGGTTTCTTTATCTACCTTATAGCTATCTAAAGAGTAGTTTGGAGTCAGGCGGAAGTTAGGAATAATATCAACATTATCGAACCCTATAATATTTAATTTATCTTTTAGAAACTGGGTCTCTACTAGTATGGATTTAATATTTTTCAGCATTCTAGTGTAAATACCAGGTTTGTCTTTAAGGTAGTCATATAACCAACCACCAACTACTACATATACAATATTTATATTTTTAACAGAGCTAATTAAAAATAGGATAGGAAAAAAATAAGTTAAATTATTTTTTCCGCCTACAAATATGATGTTCTTTACCTTTAGGCACTTTCTAAATAGTAGAAATAGTTCTAATTTATTATACTTTAAACTTTCTGTGTCAAAGTAGTCTAGGGTATGGTCTTCGTTTAAAATGTTATAAATATTTCTTGTTTTAATGGTCTGGCCATCAATTTGGTTGCTTTTATATCCGAAATATCCTAGCACTAATATATTCATAAAAACTCTTTATTTAAATTAAAAGTAATTTAATATTTAAAATATCACTTTTTAGTTCGAACATGATCATATATAACGTAAAGTAAACAATAGACCTTTGGTTTTATTAGAAAGTAGTTTGTTTTTTTATCAAGAAGACTCTGATCAATAGAGGGTTGGTCGAGGCTAATTAGAGACTGGATAGTTCTTTGATACTTATTTATATGCTTAAAAGCTTCTTTTAACCCAAACCTTCTACAACTAGAGATACATAGTAAAAAGTAAGTATGAATACAGACGAGAGCGTAATAAGGAATATAGGTTTCCTTAAATAACATTAAATATTTATTAAAAATAAATTCTAAGCTTTCAATAGTTTTTTTATTATTTTTATCATTAAAAGACTTAGTAATCCCATAGTCATTGGTACGGTACCAGTAAAGAGGCACGTTGATATGAAAGATTTTTTTGGAAGCTAGGTATAGCTGAGGAGTTAAATCAAGATCCTCATAAAGTATATTAGGAGTGAATTTATGATTTAGGAATAGGCTGCTTTTATATACTCTAGCAGGGCTATACCATTTTGATAAGCTAAATACGCTATCTAAGGTTCCGCAACTAGTAGTTATTTCTCTACCACTTGATGTAATTACATCAAAATCAACAATATCATATTTATTATCGTTGAGTCGGGCTAGTATGTTATCAAAATAACCATCTATCAACTTGTCGTCTGAATCAAGAAAGCCGATATAATCACTATCTGATGACTTTATTCCTGTATTTCTAGCGCCACTAAGTCCTTGGTTTTCCTGATCAATGAACTTAAACTGGTTTACGATGCTGAAACTATAATTTTCAACAATTCGTCTTGCAATTTCCATAGAGTTATCTGGACTACCATCATTGACGCATATAACCTCAACATCTGTAGGTAATTGAATTAAAACGCTTTCAAGACACTCCTGAATGTAGTCTTCTACTTTATAGATAGGGATTATAATAGCTAGCTTATACATTTAAGTTTACCGTATTCTTGACTCAAATAAATTGATAGGAGTATTAAAAAAGGTTTCTCATTCTCCGCTTAGGGTAGGTAATTATCAAACATTGGCTTTTCAATTTTCATCAATGAAGGCACTAATCGCGTAAAGTTTTAATTCTTAGATGAATATACTACGCTGGTTATTTATACTAATATCCTTTTAAAATTAGTATAACCTCTTAAAAGCTGTTAAGTTTTATTATCATACTATAGAGACTATAAGCCGAATAATATGAACAATAGAGGTTTAATTAATGCATCTGGAAAGCTAGAAATGACGAAATCTGGATATCGTATAAAAATTGTTGAAAGCGACAATAGTATTAATGATCCAGTATAAATATAAAGTGTTATTTTTTTTCGTCCAGAATTCCTATGTTCTAAAGACATATAAACTGTAAAAATAAATAAGAAAAAAGCTCCCATCCGATTGAACAGAGTTGCATAAGAATAAAAGAAACCTAAATATATAGACATTAAGGCTAGAAGAAGATATAAGGGGTCATTAGTCTTTGGTTTTTGATAAAGTAAGTATAACTGAGCTATATAAATAGGAAGCCTAGGAAGTATAACAGTAATAATCAATCCATTGAGTGTTCTAGACTCAATGAATGAGCCTCCAACCTCGCTATTTTCATCAAAGTATGTACCAGAGTAGAAGCTAAACCTCATTAAAATATTAGATAGATAATCTATGCCTATACTAATTATCTTAGTTGATACTGTTAGAAACAGCCCTATTATAATTAAAATCTTTGATTTATTTGACCACCAAGAAAACCTGTAGGCCGTAAATGTCAATATAGCGGGAGCTATAGCAAAAGGATGTATAAAAAATGCAAAAAGAGACCCTAGTATAAACAATAAGTTTTTATTAAAGAAAATTAGCTTGTAACCAAGATAGAATATAATAATATTCGCGAAGGGGTTTCTCAAGCCACTTAATAGTCCAATATAACTTATTGAAAGCCAGAAAGTTAAAAAAACTATAATAATATATGAAGAATGAGAGTTTTGTAAAAACCTATTTTTAAGATTATTGTAAACTGAAAAAACAAGACAATATGAGGTAAATACAATACTAGCAGGAAAAAGCTGTTTTGGCATGCCTAAGTAATTTATTAGCCATGCATAAGTATCAAATAGGTAATAACCCGGACCTGACGTCTTGATGACACTATCTAATGGTAAGTTCCCAATCTTGTCTATACGATCATAATGACGAGCTAAGTCATAAATTTCAGGAGGTACTAGGGTGAAGGCTAAAGTTCCAAAGGCTAAAGCAATACAAAACACGGCTAAATTGCTATTATTCTTTTTTATGCTTAGATACATAGCAAAAGGTAATGCTATTACAGGTTGTATTAATGATACAATAAGAACTAAGTAATGCATTGACCGCTCTCAGTATAAATATTTTTAAGCAAAATCTGTATTTCATAGATGAAAAATAAAGAACTATATTAGATCTATCAACTCACTATATTTTTGTAAAGCATGAATACAGTCCTTTTAATATTGCTTTTATTAGGTGAATAAAGTAAACCTAGTATAATAGAGCTAATATCTGGTTTGTTATTAGTGTATGGAGTAAGTTGTAGAGAAAGGACCTTTTTTTTAACTAAGCTTAGGTTGTGCTTTTTACATATATACTCGTAAGACTTTACAACAGAGTCTATTTTACCAGTAGTAATTCTTTCATGTAGGTGACTCATATCAACAAGGTAAGAATATTCGTTATTACAGTATGCTTTAGCGTTATAATAACTAAGTAATCTGTACCAACATTCAAGATCCTGCCATGCTTGCAAGTTTTCGTCGAAACCCCCTATTGCTTTTAAAAATTGTGTTTTAGTAAAAATTTGATTACCTATTCGATTTGATGATAACAAATCATACTTATTGCAGACCTTAGCCTTACGATCTATTTTAGCTCTATCATTATTTCTTTTTACCAAAGTATTTGAGTATATAGCAATACAGTCATCGCTAGATTTTTTCCAAAATTCTAAGAAGGTTGAAATTCGGTTAGGTAGAAAATAGTCATCATCATCTAGTCCTGTTATAAATTCACCATGGGCTGTAAAAATAGCTTTATTACGACTGACACATGCTCCAGAGTTTTTCTCATTAATAAAATATCGAACGCGTGAATCTTTAATAGCAATATTTGATAGATATTCATGAGTGTCGTCAGATGAACCATCATCGACTACTATTAACTCAATGTTTTTATAATCCTGATTCAAAACTGAGTCTACAGCGCGTTGTAGTAACGTTACCCTATTATATGTAGGCATATAAACAGTTACTAGAGGTAATTCATTGACATTAATTTGCTTGCTTAGCATAGTTTAACACTCAAATAGTTTCATCGTATGTCGTAATCTAACCCCTATAGGCTAGGTTTTTATAAATAATAAAATATAATCAAAAAAACTATTGAACTATTTTATTTATTTCATCAAATACTAGCTGCCACATTTGTTCTGATAATTCCTTTAATACGTTTGATCTCTCTGTAAGTTGTTGTTTTAAGGTAACCAAGCTTTCAGACTTTATCAACAAATCTATTTTTTGATGCAACTGCTCATCTGAATCGAAAACTGAGACCAAACCTTCTTTAAACATATAATCTTCAAATAGCCTTTGATACTTATGACTCCAACCTGTAGCCAGAGAAGGTACTCCTTGAGATAACGCACTCACCAAACCATGAAATCTGCTGCCAATGGTAGCATCACATGAGCCCAATATACCTTTAATATGCAAGGGATCAGTCTCCGTAATAATGGGTATACCACCTACAGCTTCAGATATTTTTTCTGCCAGCATTCGGTCATTATTACCCTCATGTACTAAAATAAAAGGCTGCTGGTTTTGTGCTACTAGATAATCTGCACAGCGAATCATGAAGGGAAGATAAGCATCCCCTTCTTTCTGACTAGTCATATCAATCATTCGGTAATTAGGCACTAAAGCAATACGCTTATTACTAGCATCATATCCTTCAGGCAATGTACCTTTAATTAAATTTGTAAAGTCTGGAAATTGTTTTATTTTATCTTGCTCACCAACTAAATCAGTTAAGTACTGATAAGAGTCTTCTTCGCGAGGGAAGATTAAGTCAGCGTTCTTAGCCCAAATCTTAACGTACTTTTGAATTTGTTTGTCTTCAAAAGGTCCTAATGCTTGAGGCAGCATTATTAACTTAGTGCCGTTTTTATTCCATTTTTTACTAGAAGCGCTTAACTCCTTACTAGTATTAACACCCCATTGATCGCTGTATGAAAACCCTGCTGCATCAAGGACGACATCAACCTCACTATTAAAAACTAAGCCATACCTTTTAAGTAAAGTCTTTTTTGGTATAAAGTCTGCAATTTGGCCAAGATCAATGCCTTTTCTCCATAACCAAGCTTTTGGATAAAGATTTAATTTTCTCATTTTGTCATAAGTATCTTCAGCCCCTCCCCATATAGGAGCCATTGTAATCTTGGCGTTAGGGTACTGGTCCTGTAATTTCTGAACAATGGCATGTAGCATCAGCTCTGCGCCTTTATTTACAAAGCCTGCTTGTCTAACTTCAATAATCATTAGCTAATATCCTTTAAAATTAAAGTATTATCTTTTTTCTGAGAGTAGGGGATGCCTCCTGTTGGGTCTGCATAGCCAACAGCCATTAGCATTAAAATTCTTTCGTAATCTTCTAATTTGATAATTTTTCTAATTCTCTTTTCGCGTTCCTGAATATCTGGCCAGTTAATAGGACATGTCGATAAACCTAATGTTTCAAGTGCTAGCATTAATTGCATTACAGCAAGTGAGCCATCGATATATATAACATGGCGATCTCTTTCTGCTGGATAAGCGGATAAATCGCCGACAACAGCGATAATTGAAGGAAGGTTTTCTGCAAACCCAGTTGTACCCATGGCGCAATCGGCGATTGCAATCGTTTTTAGTTTGTCATTACAAAATAAAAAACGATATGGTTGACGGTTACAAGCTGAAGGTGCAAAGCTTGCGATATTAGCTGCCTTTTGGATCAATTCAATCGGAACGGGCTTATCTAGATACCAACGTACAGATCGTCTGCTAATGAATAATTTCTTTAATTCTTCAAACTCAATTGTAGATGAAGGCAAATTCTTAAAGGGATAAGGCGTAAAACTAGAAGTGTCATTTGGGAATATAGGTAAAATCGGCTCAAAGTTTGATACATTTTGTCTAGCACTAATATATATTTTTCTAGCACTATCTGTTATTTGTGTAGAGCCTACAACTTTAAAGTACTCATCTAGTACATCGGTTGCCCATTTTTTTTCTGTATTAGCTAAAATTGACGAGTTTATTGCATCTTTATAACATTTTACGGTTTCTAGGATAAACCCTTCACCAAAGATATTTCGTCGAGGCTTCATTATTAACCCTTTTTCAATACGATGGGTATTGCGACGAAGAAGAGCACAACTTTCGCCAATATCGTGCAAAGACTCATAATAAGCTTTACGACCTTTTAAAACAGACTGGTGCTCTTCCGAGAAATCACCTTTGATAAGATAAAATAAGTTAGATAGTAGCTTAGTTTTTGAAGCAATTCTGACACTATTTAACTCAATCTTACTGTTGGTGCTTCTAATGCTTCTAACGACAGATTTTGGGATTATCCTTTTAAGAGTTTGTCTCATTTATAGGTCTCTTGTATATTAATGAATGTAAAAACATGGCCTTACACATCATCCAGAAAATAGGACGAGTCTTTTTATTAAAAAGCAGAGCGAAAAATGAAGAGCTTGCATAGGAAAATAATGTTGCATATGCTGCTCCCATTACGCCATATTCATTGATCCAAAAGTAATTTAATAAAATATTAATTAGCGCACCAAAGCCTTGGGTAATTAAAGAGAAAACAAGAGCATTTTCAATTAAAATCCATCTAGAGAATAAGGCACGCATAAATATAAATATTGCCGCCCAAATATGAACGGTTAGGACGCTTGAGCTAGCCAAGTATCTTATACCAAAGAATGTTCTAATTAACAAGTCACCGCCTAAGCTAACAACCAATGCGACAGAAAAAGCAATTAAGTATAACGCACTAAAAAGTTGTTGTAACCTTAGAAGGTATTGATCGTTATTTTCTTTCTTAAGTTGAATTAACTTTGGAAAGAATGAAGCAACTATCGCTGATGGAATAAAGTACCATGCCTCTGAAAGTTGTGCAGCCACAGCGTAAATACCTACCTGCTCGGTACCTTGATACCACTTTAACATTACCTGGTCCATCTTTAAGTTAAGAATAGCGAAAATAGAGCCAGCAAAAACCAACCAACTTTGACTCAATAATTCTAGAGCTTTAGATTTACTGAATGACCAACTTTTAAGTGGTAATGTGGAAACAGCTTTGTAAAATATTACTAGTAATAAACCCAGTATGATTACTTGAATAACATTAGTAACTATAAAGTAAATTAAACCTAGACTCATAAAAATAAAAGCCAGCTTTAATGATGCAGAGATAATTAAACTAGTCAGGCTAGCAATAGATACATACTTAGACTTAACGAAAGATTGGAACCAGTAATCTATTATATCTGTGCAACTTAAAATCAAAGTAGCTCCAGCAATGGCAATAAGTAAGAACTCATGACTGTAATAGCCTTCATAAAGATAAGCATATATTAATAGACCTATATACCCTACCGTCATCCCTATTAACTTCAAGCCAAGAGTAGTGCCTAATATCTGGCCCGTCTTTTCAGGATTCTTTACCAACTCTCTAGTAACAAGTCCTGCTAGTCCCATATGTCCAGCCACTGAAAAAAGACTGACCATCGACATTACATAAGAATAGGTACCATAGTCGCTTGGACCTAAGTGACGTGCTAATAATACCGCTACTACAAAGCTTAATCCTAAGCCTATAAATTTATCACCCATAATCCATAGTGTATTATTGAGGTATTTTTTCAAGCTCTGATAATATTTACTTATTCTATTCATGTAAGTAACTTGTTTAAAATTAATTAGAATGTATGCATTGAACTATTAAATGAATAAAAATTATTTAGCACTGAAAGCTTAAAAAATATTAGTAGTAAATATTATTTATACAGGCCATAAAAAAATTAAACTATTCATAAGGTTCGTTTTTAAGGACTACAGCCATCAAAATAATACTTAAAATACAGTTTGGTCCAATTTAAATTGTGTTGTCGGGTTTAAGAAGATAGCTCAGATAAAGTTGTTTCAATCTTATTTAATTCAAAGGGGAGTACCATTGATTGCATTATTAAAGGGTGATAAGTCGACACAATATTGTAATTGACAATCATAAGTTCCTCATACAGTTTCTCTCCAGGACGTAGACCGCTAAATACGATCTATATATTACCGACTGGATGCTGCTTATCTTTGATTTGATAGCCACTTAAATGAATCATACGACGAGCTAAGTCTACAATTTTGACAGGGTTTCCCATATCGAGTACAAATACCTCGCCGCCTTGTGCCATTGCACCAGCCTGAATGACTAGATTTGCCGCTTCTGGGATAGTCATAAAATAACGGGTAACCTCAGGATGCGTCACCGTAATGGGCCCACCATTAGCGATTTGCTTAGTAAATAAAGGAACAACAGAACCTGATGAACCGAGCACATTACCGAAGCGAACCATACTAATACGAGTCTTAGGTAGTTTAAGCTGTACAGTTGCTTGGCGTTGTTGCTTTGCTAGCTCTTTGCTATATCCTTGACACACCAGTTCTGCTAAACGTTTAGATGCGCCCATTATATTGGTTGGGCGTACTGCTTTGTCAGTTGAAATCAGCACAAAGGTCTCAACCTGAGACTCAATAGCCGCTTTGACACAATGATAAGTGCCTTTGGCATTATTAATAGCCCCTTCAAAAGGATTAAATTCTACAATGGGCACGTGCTTATAGGCTGCCGCATGATACACGGTATGTATGTCATACTGTTTAAATACTGTGGATAACTTATCTTGATTGTTTACGTTTCCCAAAAGGGCGATGATCTCAGTTTGCTCACGATCTAGGTGCTGAGCTTGCCAAGCGAGTAGATCTTTATGGATAGCATATAGCGCGTATTCAGACAGCTCATATAGTACCAAACACTTAGGACTATTTTTGATAATTTGACGACACAGCTCACTGCCAATAGAGCCACCCGCACCAGTTACCAATACATTTTTATGTTCGATATTTTTTGCCAGTAATCTTTGATCTGGTTCCACCGTTTGCCGATCCAGTACATCAAGTATATCGACCCGGCGCATGGTGCTAACTGTGACTTTGCCTTCGGCGATTTCATGCAGGCTAGGCAGCTGTTTAATCTTAACTGACATTTCGGTTAAACGATCAATAATCTCACGGCGTCGTTGGCGACTGACAGAGGGCATCGCCAAAAATACTTGTGCGACCTCAAGGTTCTCTACTAATTTCTCAATATTTTTAGTAGCATAAATTTTTTTATTAAGGATATGGCCGCCAATAAGTCTAGAATCGTCATCGACAAAGGCGAGCACTTGATAGCGCGGTGAGTCTTGTAATGCATCCAAAAGTGCCGTACCAGAAGATCCTGCTCCATAAATAATAACATTATCACGTGGGCCAATTTTATCTTGATATACGGGTTTGCCTTGTAAACGTAATAATAAATCACGTAAGAATAGTCGACTTCCCCAAAGCCAGATAAATAGCAGAAATAAATATAGTAGGGGAACTGAACGTGGAATACTGCTAATAAGATCAAGTAAATATACGGTAGTAAAAGCTACCAGTATAGCGATAAATAACCACATAACTTTACGCATATCTGTGTCAAAGAAGATGCGCGTAACTCCACGATAAAAGCCAATTAAATAAAGACCTACAATAGGAACTAAAGCATAAATTGAAAGCAAAAAAGGACTTGCGTTAACATCTAATACACCTTGACGTAGGGATAGTGCTAAGAATAAACATAATATAGATATAAAATAATCTGCAACTAATAAAATCAGTTGCTTCGCTTTACGCGGTAATTGCAATAGCCTTTCAGCCAGCAATCCCAAATTATTGTCTTTATGAGTACTATTCATTATTTATCACAACTTAATACGTTTATACCGTCATATCTAAGCTAGTCTTTAGAATTACCATAAGCATAACTATAATGATAGTTATATTTACTAGTTATACCCTGCACCATATCATTTAATACAATACCGTCTACGGTTACCCCACTTTTAGTCATTTGATTCACTGCATATGCAACCTGACCTTCGATTGATTGATTGTAACGGGTAATCATAAGTACTTTATCAGCATACTGTGCTGTTATAATCGCATCAGATACTGCTAATACTGGTGGCGTATCGATAATGATATAATCATAGATAGTGCTTAATTGTGCCAACATATTACTAAACTTATCAGTAGATAGAAGCGACCCTGGGTTATTAGGGTGTTTACCACGTGGCATGAAGTCTATGAATTCAAAGCTAGTTGCATGAATAAAGCTAGTTAATGTTGCGTTAGGCTCTGTTAAATAGTCTCCCAAGCCATTACGTTGTTCAATGGTGAAGATTTTGTGAAGTTCTCCACGACGCATATCACCGTCAATAATAATTACTTTCTTATTTAACTGAGAGAAAGTCTCGGCCAGATTAGATGAGATAAAAGATTTGCCAATACTGGGAGATTCACCAGAGATGACAATGACTTTACCAAGCTTTGTGGCTTCGTCTTCATCAATATTATCTAAAATTTTAGCGACTTTAGCGACCGGTGGCATCGCAAATATAAGTGAGGTGCGTAGACTCTTGATACCTTCATAGCTTTGTCCATCATGATCTACCATTGCTAGCAAGCGACGATTATCTTTCTTACTAAGGTTAAAGGAAGTCTTAGATCTAGGAATAGTCGCGATAACGGGTACACCTGTCTTCGCTTCAAGCTTGTCAGGATCTTTAATGGTATTACGCAATAGGCTTTTTAATAAGATGATTAAAGCGCCTAGCATAGACCCTAGTAAAGTTGCTAATACCCAAATTATTAAACGCCTTGGTGCTATAGGCTCGTAAGTATTGATTGGGGTATCAACCACTCTAACATTACCAATTTCACCCGCTTGTGCAATCTTTAATTGTTCAAAGTTCTTAAGCATAGTGAGATAAATCTCACGGTTTATCTCCATGTCTTCCGACAGCTGTAAAAATTCACGTTGAACATCGGGTAAATTCGATACCGTATTTTTAATTTCTTGACGTCTTTTATTGAGCACATCAAGCTGATCATTTATTTGAATGACTAAAGGATGCTCGCTGGTATAGTACGTTAATAGTTCCGCTTTTTTAAGTTTTAATTCACTTAAGCTACGTTCTATTTGTGCACTTTCTTGAAGCAGTATTTCTGCTTCTTTAGTCACATCAATGGTACCGTATTCTTCGCGAAAGTCATTAAACGCTTGTTCAGACTGCTCTAACTTCTGCTTGAGATCAGGAATTTGAGACTGCATAAACTTTAGCGTGGTCGAGGTTTGTTCCGTACCACGTGCTAAGTTTTGATCGAGGTAAGATTGAACCACATCACTTAATACACGACTGACTTGATTTTGATCGTTACCAGTTAAAGCTAATTGGATAATTCCTGTTTTATCACCCTTTTCAGATACATATAGATTGTTAATTAACTCTTCTATAGCATTGGGTTTAGAAAGTTGGGCTATACTAAAAGTGCTACCCATCGGTAATGCAGACACATTAATACGGATGTCACCTTCAGGTGTCTTTAAGGTAACCGGTGACCCTATAGTACCCTGATAACTTAGCATCACTTCATTAAACTCTATGCTAAGCTCAAAACCAGACTCAGTTGCCATTAACGTAAAATATTTGTCTTTAAATGATCTAGGTACATCAAATACTGTGACAGTTGCAGTACCGTTATCAGTGTCAAGATAAACCCCTTCTTCCGTGCTAATTTGCGTCGGCACTCTAGACTGCGCAATACGATCTAAAAACCCAATCTCAGCATTATTTAAGCGCATGTCCAAATGGAGCTTGTCTACAACAGGCTCTAAAACCATACGGGATTTTATTAATATGCTTTCCGTCTCTGCCTGACTGGTACTTTCACCAACAAGATCGGATATATTAGAACCCAGTGCGGCTAACCCTTGCGACTTTTCATCAACTTGAATCAAGGCATCTGTTTTGTAAGTCGGCTGAACATAACGGCTATACGTTATACCAAGTGCAAGACCTAATAAAGCTAACGCTAATATCGTTTTCCATCCACTTAGGATAACCCATAGCAAAGCAAGTAGATCAATTTCATCATCTGGTTGCGTCATAGACTTATTAGAAGAGGGTGTGGTTTGAGTGCTCATATATTAGGTAGCTATATAGTTAATAATAGTAAATAAATAGTTCTTATGTTTAAAATTTTTTTATTCGGGCTTTAGATTAAACCAGTTTATCCTGCCACTGCGCCAACCCATTTTTTATATCTTTATAGGCTGTTTCGAAGGCAGACTTATCCAATTTATACGGATCTGCTATATCCTTGCCTGACCAATGTCCTATCTTAAAGGTTTTACCACGGCAAAACGGCCATTGTGATTCAATCCATTTGGTTTGACTGTCTGTCATGGTCAAAATCAAATCTGCCTCTAACGCCAGTTTCTCATCGATTTGCTTTGCCGTATGTTTGGTGATGTCTATATTCTGCGCCGCCATAATATCAATAGATTTCTGATCGGCAGGATGACCAACCAAAGCGCCAACGCCTGCCGAATCTATCTCTTTATTCGGAAACCTCTGTTTCAACAACGCCTCGGCAATCGGGCTTCTACAAATATTACCGACACAAATTACTAAAATATTTTCAAAAGCCATAATTTAATTATCCAAGATTTTTAATCAATTCATATTGAAATTTGAAATAGTGAATCCTAATTATTGAATTCAAATAACCAACTATTATGTACAGTATTTGAAGCTATTGACTATAAATCGCCAAACTTATGGTCAAGTTAAATTGGTCAAGCTAAACGGGTCAAGATAATCTATAAACTAGAAATCTGTCTAATAGCTGAGGTTGACGGTAATATCGAATTGATAAATCTAGACCAGCGCGTTAAGCCCGTTGGATCGACATATACAATATCATTGGGCTGCATTTTAAAGCGATTGGCCAATGCTAAATTGGTTACCGTTTGCAAATTAACCTGATAAATATCTGTATACGATTGACTGCCATAATCTCTAACGATATAAACCTTAGCCGCATCCGCTGTGTTTGAGTTTAGGCCTCTGGATTGACCGATGACTTGCGTTAAGGTGATGCCTTGATCTGGAATCTCTAACGGTTTTATCTCACCAAATTCGCCCAATACATAGACTTTATTACGATCACGGCTTTGTACACGTACTGAATCACCATCTTGTAAATATATCTGACTGGGGGAAATTCCCATATCTTGTAAGTCAGTTAAGCCTAATTCGTACTGAGTACCATTACGAGTTAGAATGACGCTGTTTGTGTCACCGTCAGTTGTTGCGCCCCCTGCCATAGAGATAGCACCATAAAGCGATACGGGTGCATCAGCGATATTAAATTCGCCAGGTTGTCGCACTTCACCGTCTATGAAAAACTTACTGCCACGATAATTAACGATTTTAACTTGTGGATCGGGATATCTTAAATAGCGCTGCAATTGGCTGCGTAATTTTTCAGTAAATTGGCTAATGGTTAAGCCACTCGCTTGAATTCGTCCTATTAAAGGGAATTGAATATAGCCTTGTTGATCGACCGGGTAGCCTGATGCGTAGGGGTTAGATGCATTCACTGATGTAGTGTTGGGAGGCGTTATTTCAGGATAGCCAATCAAATTAATATTTAAGATATCACTGCTTGAGATGCGATATTCTGCACCACGGCGGTTATTCAATAATTCATTGACGCGGGCATTTTTTTGAGGGGAGGTTTTATAACTCGCAGTTTGGTTATTAACTGAATAAGATGACGATGCGGGTAAATTTGCAAGCGTTAACGGTTGAACATTAAACTGCATACCATTGTCTGCGACAAACGCACCATAAGCAGGTAGCTCACCTGATTGCAAACCAGAATTGATCGACGTACATGATATTAAACCAGAAAATCCAACGACAGCGGTAAATAGTTTAAGGGTAGTCATAGCTTGATTGGTGCTCATATACATCCATCCACAAATCACAATAACGTTGATTCAGTTTAAAATACAGTATTTAACGTTCATTAATAACGAATAAATAAGCTAATTAATATAAAAGTTAATAGGTTCTATTTATCGCAATAAGGATAACATGCTTTAAAACAAAACTTATTATTTCCCTGCAAAAATATTTGGGTAATATAACAAATGTCATCATCATTTGCTTGAAAAAATAATTATGATTGTTTGTTATCAATCAATAATAAATCATAAAAAGCTTTGTATGCCAACTTTTGCAAATCTTTGAACTATTTATCATCGATGATATTCTTATGCTATCAATAGGTATTAGTTTTTGATGACCGAATTTGCTTTATTACTTTAATTTTTCTGCCTTATTTTAGGGCAACTGCCTAAGACTATCATTTAATTTAGACGAACATAAGCTTTTATGTGACTAAAAATTAGGCTAAACCAACTCCATATTTTGTTATTAATTGTTTTATATACAAATTTTAGCTATTTTTAGTTTTTAGACATCAATTATAGGATTCCATAATAAAACCCAGTTTAAGCATTTTGCTTAACTGGGTTAAATTATAAACAAACAACACACCATCTATGACATAGATTTTATTTGCTTAATAGCTGTTTGATTAATAGCTGTTTGCTTAATAGCTATTTGCTTACTAGCTATTTATTTTTTATTAAAGAGCTATTTACTTAATTTTTCGCGGCCGTGTTCAGACATAAAGTCAATTTCGGGGCCAAGTGGTACGATCAAGGTTGGATTGATCGTATCGTGACTGGCATAGTAATGCGTTTTAATGTGATCCATATTAACCGTTTGTGCCACGCCCGGTACTTGGTACAAATCACGGGTATAGCCCCAAAGGTTGGGATAGTCCACAATTCGTTTGATATTACATTTGAAATGACCGACATATACAGGGTCAAAACGAACCAATGTAGTAAACAAACGCCAGTCTGCTTCGGTTATGGTGTCGCCTGTGAGATAACGCTTGTCGGCTAAACGGGCTTCGATAGTATCAAGCGCGTCAAACAATTGGGTGACCGCTTCGTTATAAGCCTCTTGGGTGGTGGCAAAACCAGATTTATAGACACCATTGTTGATATTAGGATAGACAAAGTCGTTTATCTTATCGATTTCATCACGCAAACTCTCAGGTAAAAAGTTCACGTCTTTATTACCACCAACGTCATCAAATGCAGAGTTGAACATACGAATGATTTCTGATGATTCATTACTCACTATTGTATTGTTCTTTTTATCCCATAATACGGGTACAGTAACCCGTCCTGTATAATCTGACTTAGCAGCAGTATAAATCTGGTGCATATAATCAGCATCAAATATGGGATCAGGGATAACGCCTTCATCCTCATCAAACGTCCAGCCATGCTCATGCATGAGTGGATGAACGACTGAAATAGGAATGAGGTCTTCAAGGCCTTTGAGCTTTCGATAAATTAAAGTACGGTGCGCCCAAGGACAGGCTAAAGAGACATATAAATGGTAACGGTTTGGTTCCGCTTTAAAACCTTCGCTACCAGAAGGACCTGCGCTGCCATCGGCGGTCACCCAACTTCTAAAACGTGCTTTATCTCGCTCGAAGCGGCCGCCCGTTGAGTCGGTATCGTACCATTTGTCTTTCCACGTACCATCTATTAGTAATCCCATTGGATACTCCTTTTAGTTTTACTTTTATATTCAAAAAATTTTTATATAAGAGTTTATGACATGACGCTATAATAAAGATTCTGATAATGAGTTTAAACAGAGAAATGCGTAACTAATTGTTCTATTAAACATAACAAAGCATAGTTAAACTCTTATTTTATTATCTAATATATACACAATGTGACTGAGAAAAATTTACTTTTTTAATTTGCTTTATTATTTTGCTTTTTAATTTAAGGCATCGCTTTTAAATCAACTCTATTTCAACGCTACTTAATAGACCCTAAATAATCAGTTAGAAAGCCCTATAATTTATTAGATTTCAAATGTAGTTTTTTAAAGAATTCTAGGGTAGGATATTGCCACATTTGAGCTCGGTATATTGTGAACGTCTGTTAACTAGTGTATGGGCTTTAATATATTTATTTAGATTTAAAACCCTATTATGATACATAAGTCTTTAGGCATACGTGTTTATGTCAATTGTTCTTTATTGCCTTTATTCTACATTACCTCTAACCATGAGTGAGACTGTTTCTATGCCGCCTAACGAACTTTCTTCTGCGACTTCGCCTCCTGATTCTAAACTTCAAAAAGCACCATCAAATTCAAAAAGCACCTTACTACAGATCCGCGGTGTCAGTAAGTCATATGATGGCACTTCTGTTTTAGACAATATCGATTTAGACATTTATGATGGGGAGTTTCTGACGTTATTAGGTCCATCAGGGTGTGGTAAAACCACGTTACTGCGTTTGATAGGTGGCTTTGAGATGCCCGATACGGGATCCATTGAGCTTGAAGGTTCGAGCATTAATCATTTGCCTGCTGAGAAACGTCCGATTAACACGGTGTTTCAGCAGTATGCGCTATTTCCACATATGACGGTATTTGAAAATATTGCGTATGGTTTAAAATTAAAAAAAATCCCAAAAGCTGAAATAAATCAGCGCGTTAAAGACGCTCTGGCCATGGTACAGCTCGAACATACCCTAAATAGACGACCTCAAGATTTATCTGGTGGACAGCAGCAGCGCATTGCAATTGCTCGAGCTGTGGTAAACAGACCTAAGATGCTGTTACTTGATGAGCCCTTATCTGCACTGGATGCTAAGCTGCGGGTACAAATGCAATCAGAGCTAAAGCGCATGCAGCGTGAGCTTGGGATTACCTTCGTGTTTGTAACGCACGATCAAGAAGAAGCGTTGTCCATGTCTGATCGTATTGCCGTCATGAAAGCGGGTAAGTTTCAACAGATTGACAGTCCTATTGGCATTTATGAATCGCCTGCCAATTTATTTACGGCAAACTTTATTGGTGAAACCAACTTATTTAAAGCGTGCGTGCTTGAAGTCAACGACAGCCGCATTAAAGTAGAAGTCACTGAGCAGTCAGAAGGTTATCACCCCATACGCGATCTGCCAAAACCAAAATTTGATGTCAAAATTGGCCAAAGTATCAATCTTTTACTACGTCCAGAAGACATTCGGGTGTATTACTTAAACGAAGGATACGATGGACTGGTGGGGCATGTGATTGATAGTGCTTATAAAGGCAGTACGCTAGATTCAGTGATAAAGCTCCAAAACGGCAATATGATTAAAGCCTCTGAGTACTTTAATGAGGACGATCCTAATTTTGATTACAAACTTGGTCAAGAAGTTCGAGTAGACTGGGTCGATGGTTGGGAGTGGATTTTACCGGATGAATAAATCAACTGTACCTGATAACGCAAACTCAACGCCAAACTCAACATCTGACTTTAACTCTACTCTTAACACTATCTCTAAAAGTAGTAGCGCTTCGGTGCCCTTATTTCAACGTGTGTCATTACTTATTATATGGGCATGGTTAATTATATTTGCATTGACTCCTAACTTATTGGTAGTGCTTGCAAGCTTCTTAACCCGTGACAATGATAAATTTTTGTCTCTACCGTTAACCGCCGACAGCTACTTACGCTTTGCCGATCCTTTGTATGTTAAAGTGTTTTTGCATTCATTAAGCATGGCATCTATCACCACGATCATTTGTTTGTTGCTAGGTTATCCATTTGCGTGGCTGGTAAGCCGAGTATCTAAACGTTGGCAGACATTTCTAATGCTGTTATTAATCATTCCTTTTTGGACCAATTCATTAGTGCGTCTGTATGCGGTCAAGTTGATCATTGCTGCTAACGGATTATTGAGTACCGCATTAATAACGATGGGCATTATTGATGAGCCATTACAAATCCTGTATACGCAAAAAGCCGTGATAGGCGGACTTGTCTATCTGTTGTTTCCTTTTATGGTATTGCCACTTTATGCGGTGTTTACGGACATGCGTGATGATTTATTGCTGGCATCGAAAGATCTGGGCGCAAGTAAGCTGCAAACGTTCTGGCATGTGGTGTTGCCTTTGACAACCCCAGGTATTATTTCGGGCGTACTTTTGGTGCTGCTTCCAGCGATGGGGATGTTTTATGTGGCAGATATCTTAGGTGGATCACGCAATTTATTGGTGGGTAATATTATCAAATCACAGTTTTTGGATGCGCGCGACTGGCCCTTTGGTGCGGCTGCCAGTGTGTTACTGACTTTGACGATGGCGATATTAATAGCAGCGTATTATGCCAGTAGCAAACGTATCGGCAAGACTGATTATAATGAAGTGGCTTAGGGGAGGGCAGTATGAATAGTAGTCTTAAATGGCTGTCTCGCCTATATTTGGTGCTGATTTATATCATTTTATTTGCGCCGATCTTGGTCATGGTGGTGTTTTCATTTAATGCCTCCAAAGTTGGGTATCATTGGGGCGGTCTGAGCCTAGACTGGTATCGTGAACTGTTTAATAACGAAGCCATGATTCAAGCGGCTATAAATTCAGTTATTTTAGCTGTGGTGGCTGCAACAGTGACTACCCTTATTGGTGGCCTGACCGCGTTATCATTTCAGCGGTACGATATTAAGGGTAAAGGCGTCCTACAAAGCTTGCTGTTTGTGCTCATGATGTCGCCTGAGATTGTACTGGCTATATCATTATTGGCATTATTCTTAATCATAGGTATTGAGCTTGGGTTTGTGACTTTGCTGCTCGCACACATCACGTTCTGCTTGCCATTTGTGGTCATTACCGTTTCTGCACGTTTATCAAGCTTGGATAATAGTGTTATTGAAGCGGCACGCGACTTGGGTGCTAGTGAGTTTACGATGATTCGCACAGTTTTGGTTCCCATCATCATGCCAGCGGTATTGGCAGGGTGGGTATTGGCATTCACCTTATCGCTTGATGACGTGGTGGTATCGACGTTCAATACCAGTGCAAGTTTTGAGATATTACCCTTACAAATTTATTCGATGGTACGCGTTGGGGTCAAACCTGAAGTAAACGCAGTGGGTACCATACTACTGGTTATCTCTTTAATAGGCTTGGTGATTGCACAGCTTTTATTACTAAAAAAACGCTAGAGACTCAAAAGCAGCGTTTAATAGACTAATAAATAGCGATAGCAGTTATGGTATTGCAGAGATGGCGTTAGAAAGTTAAGGAATATTGATGTCAAATGAAGTAGGTAAATTTAATAAAAAATGCAAACCTAATAATAAATCACTAAGTCGACGCCGATTTTTAGAATTAACTGGCTTTGGGGCGGCTTCGCTAACAGGTATTACAGGTATAACGGGCCTAACCAGTATGGGGGTGCTAACAGGGTGTCAACCTAATAGTCCGGAGATTGAAGAAGATACCCTCAGTTCAGATACACGAATCGATTCGGACAATGTGGTCAACGTCTACAATTGGACGGAGTACATCGCAGACAGTGTCTTAGAAGCATTCACTGAAGAGACAGGCATCGATGTGGTGTATAGCACGTTTGACTCCAATGAAGCGATGTATGCCAAGCTCAAACTTATGGGCAATAGGGGGGATTATGATGTCATATTTCCCAGTACGGATTTTGTCGATAAAATGCGTAAAGAGAGCATGCTCGAAGCCATCGATTTAGACAAACTAGATAACTTCAAATACTTAAATCCAAACTTTCTAGACATTCCTGTCGATCCGAACAATCAATATAGCATACCGTATTTGTGGGGATCATCGGGTATTGCGGTAAATACCAACCGTGTTGATTTTGAAGATATTACTTCGTGGGAAGATCTGTGGCTACCTAAATATAAAGGTAGGGTAATGCTAATGAATGACATGCGCGATGTGTTTGGGTTTAGCCTATTAACCCTAGGTTATTCTATGTCTACCGAAGACCCTGAGCATATTAAAGCGGCTTATGAGAAGCTTGCTAAAATGATGCCCAATGTACGTACGTTTAATTCAGATGCACCCCGCATGCCGTTTTTGGAAGGGGAGACCTATCTAGGTATGGTGTGGAATGGCGAGGTGATCATGGCGCAAGATGAAGGGATGCCGGAGCTTGACTTTGTGTACCCAGAAGAGGGCGCTATTATGTGGATGGACAATATGTGCATACCTAAGAACGCTAAGAATGTTAAAAATGCACACACTTTCATAAACTTCTTACTGCGACCAGAGAATTCTGCAATTATTAGTGAAGAGATAGGGTATGGATCGCCAAGCGACGCGGCCAAAGAGTTATTGCCCCAAGAAATTGCGAACAATCCGATTATTTATCCACCCGATAAGTTATTAGGACATGCTTTATTCCGAGGTGATGTAAGTGATAAAACTATGGCACTATATCAGCAATACTGGGACCGCTTAAAAGTAGACATGTGATTTAAACAGGTTATCGAATTAAACGTCCTCAAAAAGTCTATACATAAGCCGCATTGGGGCAGTGTGCTTGCTGTAATTCGGTATCCGTTGCTGCTCTTAGCTTTTGGATAGGAGATGACTGCTGCTTATCCCACTTGATGAGCTGCATAGCTGCAAATTGTTCTAGCCAGCCTGTCATCGGCCAATGTTGCCACTGTTTATAAAAGCGATTGGCATTGATAATAATACTGTCTAAATGGTTTAAAGGGGGTCGATAGACACCGTGTTGTTGATGATAGACCACATCCCCAGTCAAATAAAACTTAATGCCTAATTCGCGAGCACGAAAGCTAAAGTCCGTATCTTCAGCGCCATAGCCTATATATTGCGTATCAAACCCGCCAATTTCATCAAACTTATGGACGTTTATCGCAAAACAAAGACTCCAAAACGCGCCATAGTCATCTGTTTGTATCATGGGTGTTTTAAAACTTGAGGCATCGCTGTTAACTTCAAAATTGCTATCTTTAAAATTACTATCTTCAAAACTGTAATCTTCAAAATTATTCTCGTTAAAATTATTTTCTTTAAAATTGCAGTCTTCAACCCTACTGTCTTCAAAATTACTGTCTTGAAAGTTACTGTCTTCAAAGTTACTGTCTTCAAAGTTACTATCTTCAAAGTTACTGTCTTCAAAGTTAAAGCGGTAAGGATTGAACACCGACATTGCATTGAGTTCGAACACTGACAATTGACCACTGCGTAGCTTCACACATTCACTTTCTGATAACGGGCGTTCCAAATAGCGAGGTTGACCCATGAGCAGCGCATCGGGATAGTGTGATAATTTAAATGTCAATTGTTCTATAAAACTGGGTGCCACAATACAATCCACATCTAAAAAAATCAGTGCATTCTGGCTGGCATGTTTGGCGCCCAAATTACGATTGTGACCGATATCGAATTTAGTTTTAACCCTGTCTTTATTAACTAATGTCCTGCTAGTAGGTATCTTGACTATATTTAAGGCATAATCATCCAATAGGGATTGATCCGCATCATCATTAACGATAATAACCTCAAAGGGCTTTATTGTACCGACTTCTAAACTACTCAGCAGATTATACAAATGCGTGTTACGACCATAGCAGGTCGTGATGACACTAACCGCTGCCGTATTTTGATCCATTATCTTAATATTGTGAAGTGTGCTCATTATATGCCTATCTAAAATCGTTTTTTAAGAGTGTTTATTAGGTTTAAGATTAAGCTGTGGCAACAACCAATGATCAAACCAAGGTTTGACTTTAGTATATTCAGATAAACTCTGCACAAAGCATCGAGCCTGAGATTTTTCAATCGATGCCTTAGATTGTATACCATTGTATTGCGTGGCTAGCTGGGCCCGGGTATCTAGAAAGGAATTGTTTTCCTGATTCAACTGCTTAAAAGACTCATTTAAATAGGTTTGCCAAGTTGTAAAGTCTTTAAGTGCTTGTGCGCCGTGTTCCGACATAAGCTGTTCATATTGATCCCAGTCCATCGCGCGATGCTGCGCAATAAGTGCTTGCGCCATAAATTCTTGTTCTTGATGCGGACGTTCATCAGGCAATACGACCAATGGTACTGCCACATCATAAACTTGTGCAATTGAATTTAGTCCGCATGCCATAATGACACAGTGACTATGTTCTATATAAGGCATAACATCGTCAACATGCTCTGCTAAATCTACATAAGATCGAACCTCTTCATCAATAGGCCCAAGAGATATAATATATGCTTCGGGTAATAGCTTGCGTAGGGTAGCAAGTCTTTTATCTATCGCTGCATGACCGCCATAGCCTTTGATGACTGTAACGATAGTACGATCTGATAGGTTTAGAGTTTCTGAATTGTTATCGGGTTTAAATGATTCAACACTATCCGTCGACTGAACGCCTTGACTATCGTGCATTGATTGTAAATTGACAACGAATTTAGCAAACGATTGGCTATGGGCTGAGTTAGATTGAATAAAATCCAAATATAGTGATTTTCTAGATAGCCAATTTGGCGTTATATTAAGATCTAAAGCTTTGGGGTAAGGTACTACCATTGCAAGTGCACCGGCAAACGCAGATAAATGGGGTAGATCATCACGACGTCCGGGTAGTCTCACATACAAATAAGGAATGCTGGCTGCACGGCATAACATGGCAATTTCAACACTGACATCCACGATCATAAGTGTAATATTGCGCTCATGAATTGCTTGAATGATTTGATAAGAACGAGTTTGGATGTCTGAATTACCGACAGGCGAGTAATGCAAACAATGAGGTTGCCAATACTCACCAGCGCGGCCTGGAAGCACATCATCCGGGCGCTCATCTTCAGCGTTAAGTCTAATAACCTGTGTTTCGGCTATAGAGCTAAACTGATAATCATGAGCGGGCACGCTTGTGAAAACAGTAAATTTATATCTCATTTCAGACGACATCAGGCCCGCCAATTTATCTGCCATTCGGCAATGACCAGACCCATGATGATGTGCATAGTATCCTATATTCATTAAGCCACTACTTATTTAGTTGATTGGATGAATGATTGGTTTTTGTATGAGTTCCAGTATCAGTTACAGTATCAGGTACAGTATGAATACTGGTAACTGGTAACTGGTAACTGGTAACTGGTAACTAGCAGATTGCCAAACCGCCTAGCCGTCTAACTGATTATAAGTTCAGGAGACTAGTTATGAAGACTCATCATGTTGGGCTGCTCTACGTTTTGAATCCAATGAAATCTTATAACGTTTAATACTTTCAGGGTCGTTTAGATTAAATTCATTGGTGATGCGTTCAGAGTTACTATGTTTAGATAGATCCTGCTCATAAGCACCCTGATCAACTCGTGCATCTGGATCCATGTCTTCGGTTAGATCTTCGAATTCTTCGAATTCTTCATGCTGATATTCTTTAGAAGAATATTTAGATTTGTTTGACCCTTTCGATCTGTTCAACATACTAGACTGGTTTTGATTGTTAGTTTGATTATGATGCAAGTCAGATATTGGCAGCAGAGCCAACGTAGAGTAATAAAGCGCTAAATAGCCTTCTACCATGTTTTGAACAGAACAGAACTCAACAGCACGATTGCGGCACGCTTTTCTTGATATGTTTTGAATAGCCTCAAAGCCATTTATAAAAGCATTTTTATCTTCTTTAGGAACGATAATACCGGTATCAGAGGTTATAATTTCTGAGCTTGCACCTGCATCGAAACCTAGCACTGGCGTACCACAAGCCAAGCTTTCAGCTAAAGTAAGTCCATAGGGCTCACCCCAAGTGCTTGTAAACAGCATGGCAGTAGAACGACATAAATAATCGTTAATTTCAGGTTTGGTTAAATGTCCAAGGTAAGTAAATAGTTTGTTTTCACCTTTTTTGGCGTCTGCGTCAAGTAGGGGTTTTACGTGTTCATCAAAGTAGCCTTGATTGCTTTTAGGCCCTGCGATAACAAGTTTCTTATTGGCTTCTAGACAATATTTAAGGGCCAAATGTGTCCCTTTTTCTGGACATATACGGCCACACCAAAAATAAACCTCATCGTCGATAGGTTCCAAATTATAATCAAATGACGCCACATCTATCCCATTATAGACGACTTTTGTAGGCACATATTCCGAAAACAGCTGTTGTTGATAGGCGCTAACCGCCGTAAATTGAGTACTGGTGCCACGCGTTAATGTTACTAAAGCTAAATGCAGGGCAGGGAACATCGGAGTATGAAATGTGGTAAAAAATTGAGACCCTAACGCTTGTCCCGTCATCATCGGAATGTGATGTAAGCTATGGTTATGGACAATATCAATATCCCCATTTTCATATCGCTCAATAATATCTCTCAAAGCAATCTGATAAGCCAAATAGCTATACAGCTCATCACGCCCCATGGATAAATTTTTGGGTCCCGTTTCACCAATAAGCGTATCGAATTCATCTTCTGATGTTAAAGGCATCAAAGTCGCTTTAGTTTGACTATCTTTGTGCGCATATAAAAGAACGTCATGTCCAAGAGCGACCAACTCATCGCAGATTGATTGAGTCATTTTTTCAAGTCCGCCTGCAAAGGGTTCAGCAATTGGGTATAAAGAATGGGCAATAATGGCGATACGTAGCGGCGCTTTGGTATTAGTGATGGCTGATGACATAAGATTCCCAAGTAAATATAAATTAAGTTGATGTACGATTAATGAAATTGAGTAATAGTATCAATCAATATAAGCGAATGCAGTTAGACCCTAAACAATTGAACGGTTAAGAGATTAACCTTTTAAGGTACATTAGTTGATTTGGTCGCCAAATCATAAAGCGCTATTCAAAATTTTTAAAAATTTCTAGACATCAAATTTGACTGTCTACCTAGCGATTTCATAATTAAGTAAGATATAATCATCCGCCTTAAACAATGTACTGACCTAAAGCAGTCAACGCAAAGTTCAAAGCTTAAGCTTTAATGGCTTTTATATATTATCTTTTATCTATTATCATTTATTTAGGTAGTTAAGGTTTATAGGAACATAGAACTCATCATTTTTTGAGGTGACAGAGTTTGCAGACGATTGCGGTATCCGATGAGCCAGTTTACCTGTATTGCTTTTATACAATTGATGAGACTGTATAAACTGGACGCTACTTGATGGCCCATAAGCTTTTGAGCCACTAACATCACTACGCTCATAGCCACTAAAATTCGCACCTTTAAAACCGCTGACATTACTAGTAACGTCCTCATTAAAGCCTATATCAGAATCATTATTTATTTGAGCACTCGATGCTGCTATAGGTCGTTGCGAGGTAACAATAGGCGTTTGAGTGGTTATAAAATTCTGAATAGCAGTGATAATTCCACCAAGTTTGATAATAAAAAAGACGATAGCGGTTACAAATAATAAGGGAGAATAAAAACTGCTTAGCGGCGATACCATCAGAACTGTTAATAAGTTTAAAATGAGCAAAAGCTTTGGAACTACTCTAAAGTTCTCAACCCATTCCGATTTAGTATTAATACGCAACTGCTGTTTTGGAGTACACATAAAAGGTTTGGACTTACCTAACAGTACGGGTATCCATGATAAAGCGCCTAATTCCCAAAAGGTTAAGTGTAATAACCACGTAGATACTCTATGCGTTATGGTCTGTTTCCTATAATTAGGCTTATCTTCTACAGGATTGTTGATGACTGGTTTAGTGATAACAAGCTTATTAATGACAGGCTGATTATTCGTAGCAAATTGATTGTCCGTAAACGTCTGATTGTTCTCAATGCCATTGCTATCTCTATGCAATGAAGATGTGTACGATTTGAATGTTTGATAACTATGTTTATTAATTTGTGAACTGACGCTATCGGCCTGACTAAGCGGTGATTTGTCTAATAAATAAGCCGCTAACCGTCTTAAGACAAATACAGTGTAGCTGACATAAACCAGTGCTAGAATAATCTGAACCAGCGCAGTCGGAATGGAAACCACTAAAGATGCTGTGATAAGGATTAACGCAATGATATGCAAGATGATTGATGGGCCTGTAAAATTGACCCATGCGGTAAGCTGTGAAAAATGTGCAAACCAGTACGCCAGTTGTTCACGTAAGCCTTTATGCGAGTTTGATGACCCTTTAAAGTACTGGCTAAGTACTTGCATGTTACCGTAAATCCAGCGGCGGCGTTGCGATATTAAGTCTTTAAGCGTATTGGGCAGTAAGCCAGTAGCAATGACTTGGGGCACAAACTGACTACGCATACCATGACGATGCATGGAGACACCCATTTGCGCATCTTCCGTTATAGACGCAGAAGACCATCCTCCAAGTCTCACAAGCTTGGCATGATTAATAACCGCATAGGTACCCGTTGATAATGCGCGCGAGGCATTAAAATCACGATAGATATGATGATTAAAATAATGATTTAATTCGCTATGAACCTGCGCTTTATCTTCACTGCGATAAAACTGCGGAAACTGTAATAAGCTGTGATTCGGGAAATGATGTATTGCCTCTGCTATTGTTAATCTAGCGTAGGGCAGCGCTTGATAATCACTATCAACCACCACGATGTGTGAGCACTTGGGGTCCATCAAGTCTAACGCGAGATTCAAGGCACCCGCTTTGTACCCATCTACTTTATCAAAGTGATGAAATTGCACGTTAAGATCAGGATTTAAACGCTCGCAATACTCGGCTAAAGGCTGATACAAATCAGTCTTTTGGTTGTTATTATCTATGATAAGTATTTCATCTTGAGGTGCTATGATTGAAAGTAAAGACTCAATCGTATCTATAACCAGGCTAGGCGGCTCAGCACAGGTCATGATTTGAAAGCTAAGCGCTATTTTAGAATTCGCACTTTCATTTTCACTCTCAGTTTCATTCTCTGAGCTGCTTTGTAAAGAACTACTTTTTAAAGAACTACTTTTTAAAGAGCTACCCTGTATATAGTTATTTTGATAGGGGTTATGTAGTGAAGTGCCACCATTAAATTCGCTGTGATTAGTATGACCTTTATTAATCTGATCGATATTAATATAATCGTAATTATGACTTTTAACAAAGTCCATTTGTTTTAAAAGGTCGGTAGCAAAGTAATCGGTATCAAAGTAATCGGTATCAAAGTAAAGAGATGACGTGTCTTTTTTAGATATAGTTGACTTAATATATAACATTGACTCTTTTACCAATGAATCATCAATGAGCTTTTTAGAATTTGTTGTATTCATCCATGTACCTTAGCTTCGATATGCCAATAAAGAGATGTGTAAATATTGGCGACCAAATGACATATAGCTAAGCCAATAAAATTTATTATTTAAAATTTTTGAATAGTTAGTTTCTTAGGGTCTATATTTTTTAGGTCTAATTACCTTCTACATTAAATTTATAGTCAAATCTATAAATAAAAGTAATACATATATTTAAAAAAATAAGAACGAATGTAAACTGTTAAGTAAAATTAATTTAAAATTTTACTTAAATCATTTTAATTTAGTTGATGAGGTTATTGGGTTAAATTGGTTATCTAATACGCTATTATATGTAAACACTGCAACATTTATGCCGTATTAAACTATAAAGCTAATACATTGAAACGTATAAAAAGAAAACAGATACTAAGTTTAAGCTAAATTTTTATTATTTTAGTTATTTTTTAGAAAAAACCAACCTAGCTTAAACGTATAATAAAAAATTATACGATTTGAATATGTCTTATTGATGACAAAATAAATTAGGGTATATAAATAGGTTTTCTGGATTACGATATATGCAGATTAGAATTGCACCAACTAAGTGGTCTAAGCTATCTAATCCATCACAACTGGTAAATATATTATAACTTCAACACCAGAGAAGGGTTTAGCTGATCCTATGCTTGGGATTTTTTCAAAGTTTTGATAGTCGTTATGAGGGTGATGTTGAGTAGGTTTCTGAGTATTTAAAGAAGCTTCAAGATTATCAAAAGCTTCAAGATTGTGAATAGTTACCATACCGTCGTGACGTTCTATAACCTGTTTTACCAACGTAAGTCCCAAGCCTGTTCCTTTTTTACCACCAGATTGACTCGATGTTTGCATTGGTTGTGCGTTGTGGATGGCATTTTGAGTAAAGGGCTGGCTAGAGGACATATTCGCTTTAGAAGCTTGCTGTTGATGCTGATGCGACAGACTAAAGTAGCGGTCAAAAACTTTTTCTAATGCATATTCAGGAATCAAATCTCCATCATTAATAAATGACATCTTAATAAACTCGATGTAATGAATTGTTTCTATAGATAGTTTAATAAGCACTTTGCTTTGCGCAAAGTACAGCGCATTGTCTATAACATTCTGTAGAGCTTGAGTTATCCAAAACTCATCCGCCAAGATTAGTTTATTTTTATTTGTAAAATCGGTGCTTATATTATTTAGATCAGTATTTGAACTATTGTTAAAGTGAGTTCTTAGATGAGAGCCAGATACATCGATTTGATCAGTGTTTGTTATCGTGTCTGCCGTAGCATCTAAAACAGAGGCAGCGTAAGCGGTGGAGTCTGTCAATAAAGGTGTGATTTGATTCACATATTCTATTTTGACATGTTGATTTTGGCGCTGTATTTCACTACTTGCAATGAGTGTTTTTATTAAGTCATTTGGATCAATCAGATGCATGCTTAGCTTAAAAGTCGGCTGTTCTATTTTTGCCAATAACAATAGTCTATCGATTAGTGATTGAAGTTTGATACTTTGCTCAGTAATGGTTTGACTGAGCATAAGCCGATCGTCACTGTCTAAGTCGGTTTCTTCAAGAAGCTCACCACTGGCTCTAATAGCCGTTAGGGGGCTTTTTAATTCATGGGTTAAGGTATGCACATAATCGGTAACATATGCTCGGTTTTCTAAACGGTGCTTCATGCTTTCAATGGTATCGCTCAATTCATTTAGCTCTCGACCTAAGTAAAAGTAAGGCTTTTTTGCCTCTTGTGCTAATGATTGAGTGTAGCGGGTGACCAACAACGTACTTTGTCTTAACCACCACGCGACCAGCCCCGCCATAATTAAGGTGATAATACTGATATACAAGGATGCGGTGAGCATTTGTTTGCGCGTTGCATCGAGATATGGTGTCACCGTTGCAGTAGGTTTACCGACACTGACGATACCAATTATCTCATCCTTATTGGTAGAGCTATAAATAGGCTGTGCCACATACATGACGGAGGTAGACGGGTCATCTTCAATAATACGGGTAGTACGAGCACCATATTTTCCATTCAAAGTTAATCTAACATCATTCCATCTTGAATAGTCCTTACCTTCGGCATTGGAATAATTATCCAATCCATCACTGGGTAGGGAGTCGTAAATTACAATACCGTTGGCATCAGTGACGTATATACGAAAGCTGCTTCGGGTCTTTTTATGATACCAATTATCTTTTAAAGAGGCGTCGTTTTTTTTACTAAAGGCAGAGGATCTATTTTCTAAATAAACAGACTCAGAAGAAGCGGATTCGACCGCATCTAGATTCGAAAGTTCCGACTTTGCAGCTTCTGGCTTTAAAGATTTTTTCTTAGGTTCAGGGTTATTAAGTTCTTTGGGAATCAGGGTGGTAGGGGATAAGTTAGGCTCCAAAAAAGCATCGTCAAGCATGGCTTGATAATTTGGATCATAAATATTACCAGACTCAACCGCCAATCGAAGACTTGTTGCTAACAACTTGGAGGTATCAACTAAGGTATCTTCGATCACTTGACGGGTAATGGGACGTACAAAATTAAATAGCTGATTAAAAACAACAATGCCTGAAATAATAACGATGATACTAACGGCGATCCATATTCTAAAAAACAAACTCAGATTTAAAATCTTGTCCGGTTTCTGCTCTTGATGGGTCGGCGGTGTGTCTTTGCCTATGGGATGCAGTTTGGAATACCAGTTGTTAGTACGGGGTGAGTCAGTCATATTAATTTCAATTTATTTTGAACGTACTTTTGAACATATTATATTTAAAGTCCATCAGACCCAAATCTAGTAGATGACTATTGAAGGAGCAATCAAACGGTTAAACGAATCTATGTTTAAATCTGTCAATGTTTAAAAGGTTACATGTTTAACAAATTCCATGTTTAACTAGTTCAATGTTTAAAAGTTCCATGTTTAAAACTGTCATTCATTATGAAGCACATAGTCCATAACCCAAACCACGATGGGTATAAATGATTTCAATGTCATAACTGTCATGACATTGATCTAAATGTTTACGAATAGATTTAATATGACTGTCGATTGTGCGAGCAAGACGATGATCAGGATAATCACTGATGGCATTCAAAAGTTGTTCACGGCTTAAGACACGGTCTGGATGCTCAAGTAGGGCAAGTAGAAGTTTACGCTCAGTATTACTCAGGTCAAGCTTTGATTCATTCCAATACAGCGTGTAGGTCATAGGCTCATAACGCCATGTGCCGGAGTCCAGCTCATATATCTTAGGCGTGGTGACGTCATCATCGTTAGCGGATTGTTGACTGGGACTAGTAGCAGTAAGTTGTTCCCGGCGCCAAATGGCTTTTAGTCGGGCTACCAATTCTCTAGGGCTAAATGGCTTAGGACAATAGTCATCACCGCCCATCTCCAAACCTAAGATACGATCTATTTCATCACTTCGAGCAGTCAAAAACACTATAGGTAAATGCTTGATATGTCCGATGTCATCAGAATGGCGTATGTTTTGGCACAGACTTAACCCATCTCCATCAGGTAATCCCACATCGAGTATAATGCCAGACAAATTCTTACCTTCTTTATTAAAACTTTGCAAGGTTGGTAATACACTAGTGGCATTATCTAACCAAGTTACCTGCCAACCTTCACGCTTAAAAGTCACACGCAATGAGGTAGCAATGGCTGGATCGTCCTCTACTAACAATATATGCGGAGCGGGTGTCGGAGTATTGTCTGAACTTAAGGCAGAATGGGTCATACGAATAGCCTGAATGTGATGACGTAAATTTAATTGGACTGGTTAATATAAATTGGACTTAGATAGTTAATGAATATAAGTAAAGTACAACTTAATGAGGTTAATATCGTAGCACAGCCCACTTCATTATATATGCGATTAACATGACTCAATGATGAAAAGTTAATGAATAGGTTATAAATATCTATGCAGCTCCTAATTCAAATATGTTTTTATACACCATATAAACCCCGCTAAGACTCATAACGAGCAGGAGTAGTATTCTAAATTGTTGGATACTTATGCCTTTTAAAAATAGCTTGCCAATGTAGTTACCAAGTATAGCGCCAAAACCTAGAATGAATCCATATATCCATAGTTTGGGCGTTAAAATACCAAAAAAGGTATAACTCCCAATTTGAGCGATGCCAACGAAGAAGGAGTTAGCGGTCTTGGTGGCAATAAGATCTTCTTTTTGTAAACCATAGTTCATATAAAATGGATTTAATACAGGTCCTAAGCCGCCAACAAGCGTACTGACCAAGGCAACAATAAAACCTAAAGGTATAAATCCTTCCTTAGGCATATTGAATGTTTTATTTATTCGTCCAAATCTGTATTGAAATACGGTTGAGATTAAAAAAATACCAACCAATAATTGTATCCATGCTGCATCCAATCGGCTAAACAATAAGCCTGCCAGCCAAGCGCCAAGTAGGGCGCTTGGCACATAGAACTTAAGTAAACGCCAATCGATATCCTGCCAAAACATAAGCAGGCGAGCGGGTCTCGATATAAATGCGCCTAAATTGATGACAGGAGGCGCCGCTATTGTACCTATAACCGCCGATGTTGCTGGTATGAGTATTAATGCGCCGCCTCCGCCAGAAACGGTTGATATAATAAAGGCTATCAAACCAAGCCCAAATAAGCTGATCATGTGCCACATCGGAATAGTCTGTATCAGTTGAAAAATATCTTCTAACATATCGGTACGGCCCGTATAGTAGGTAAGATTATTTAAACATTTAGTTATGACCATTTGATTTTATTATAGAGTGGTCTATAGTTGTCACTATTATTTTTTAAGCATGCTATTAAAATTGTTCTGTAAATATAACCTAGACTCTGTTTTTGTTTATATAGTCTGTTTATACAGCCTGTTTAAACGAAGGACGCTCAATAATAAAAGTAAACTATAAACCTTAAACAATGAAAAAATGATATTTAATAAGGAAGATTATGACTCAATTTCTAGACTGCGTGGTTGTAGAACATAACCCAAAACATCAAACCATTGATAAATCAGTTATCTGGCTACATGGCTTAGGTGCGAGCGGGCACGATTTTGAACCTATCGTACCTGAGCTTGGACTTGATGACGATTTGGCGATACGTTTTTTATTTCCTCATGCACCAAATATACCCGTGACCATTAATGGTGGCATGGTTATGCCCGCTTGGTATGACATATTGGAGATGAGCTTAGAAAGAAAGGTTGATGTTGAACAAATCCAAAAGTCTGCAAATTCTATTGTGGATTTGATACAACGTGAAATAGAGCGCGGGGTGAATCCGAGTAATATCGTGATTGCTGGATTTTCTCAAGGTGGTGCCATTGCTTATGAAGTAGCGCTGACTTATCCGCAAAGATTAGCTGGGCTATTGACGTTATCAACTTATTTAGCGATCGACGATAACGACAACTACACGCAGATAAATAAAGACTTACCGATTAAAATCGATCATGGGACTCAAGATCCAGTTGTACCCGTTATATTAGGACAACGGGCTCATGAGACATTAACCAAATATGGCTACGATGTTGATTTTAATACGTACCCAATGGCGCACCAAGTATGTTTGCCGCAAATAAAGTCGATCGGAAAGTGGTTGAATCACGTTTTAAAATAGTCAATGTATTCAAGAATATCGGTTAATGCAGTAGCTGCCAAAATACAAAACCAAGTACGACAACTATCGTTAAAATTATAAGTAACCGTTTTGCCCAATAGGGTATTAACGGTTTTTTATATCCCATACTATCTAAATGATTATCCAAACCTTGATTGAGAGACTCAAAATTATTGGCAGACGTGGTGTTAGCTGTTCTATTATGAGTAGACGTTGTTTTATTAAGCTCAGAGTTGGCGTTTAATCCTGCGGACGATCGATCTGACTGTGACTTGTTTTGCTTAGAAGCAATGGCGTCAACTTTACGGATCTGTTGAGATTTTAACGACGCTTCATAGTCATCTATAAGCGCTTTTGCCTCATCCATACTAATATTTTTATCTTCAGCAAGCGTTTTAATGGCTAACACCAAATTGTTTTTTTCAACCATTTGCATGATGTTTTTAGGCAGTTTTGAGGGCTTTTTGGATATTGGGTTTGATAGCATGGCAGGCGGCTTATTGATGGTTTGGGTTTTGAAAGGATCGTATCTATACAATTTTCAAACTAGTGGTTTCTAGAATTATAGTCAAAGAAGTCTAAAATGCTTAAAAGCAACCGAATGCAAGTACTACTCATATAGGCTTAGCGAGGTTAACGCCTAACCGTTTAGTAGTTCGCTGACTATATTTTACTGATCTTATAGTAACATTACCTAATGGTATAAAAAAAGCACTTCAACCATGATGAATTGAAGTACTTAATTAAAACTCTATTGGACGGCATTTATCTTATAAGTTTGATTTTTTTACATAATGTTATTTATCTAATGTAATTTATCTAGGCATATTTATATAGGTTTATTGATATTAGCTTATTTATCTTTCCAGCGTTGAATCGCTTCTTTAATTACTTCTTTAGCTTCTGCAACATCACCCCATGACTCAACTACGGTTGTGCCTGGCTTTTTAAGATCTTTGTAGTGACTAAAATGAAACTCTAGTTGCTCAATCAGACGTTTTGGTAAATCTTCTAAGTTGTTATAAGCGTTGCCAGTCGTGCGGTCATCAGCAGGTACCACAACCACTTTATCATCAACTTCACCATCATCGACAAACTTCATGACACCGATGACTTTCGCTTTTAAGAAAATACCAGTGGTTAATGGTTGATCAGTAATGATTAATGCATCAAGCTCATCGCCATCTTCATCCAAAGTCTGGGGGATGAAGCCATAATTGCAAGGCTTAGCGAAAATAATAGGTTCAACGCGATCAAGTTCAAATACTGCCAGCTCACGGTTCCACTCAATTTTATGGTTACTACCGGTAGGTATCTCAACAACAACGTTTATCTCGCCGCCATCAACATCACCAGCGTCTAAAATTTCATTAAAATCTGCCATTTTGCTCTCCATAAGAAGCTCTATCATGAGCATTCAGTTAGTATTGTATGTTTAGTATAGTATTGTATGTGATGCTGATTATAACAATTTTTGCATGATTGCCAAGTCATGACAATATTCCAAATTAGTATTAGCTTAATTAAATTCGTTGATGAGCTTGCATTAGTTTTAACTGTTCAAGTATTTTTAGTTTTGAAGCCTACTTTTAATTATTATTGTATTTTTAAATCAAATTAAGATAAAAAAAGCTCACATAGCAATTTAAGCTATGTGAGCAATTCAAGCTGAAATATATGGTCTTTGATTTTATAGCCTAAATTCAATTTAAATATAGAGAATATAACCAAAGACATTCAACTTAATAATAAATCTAAATTATTTGATTTTTTTCTCAACTGAGCTGGAGGCGTCGGTTACAGCTTCACCAGCTTCAGAAACGTCTTGACCGAAACCTTTAATAGTGTTGCAACCAGAAAGAACAAGTAGGGCGCATATTGAAGCAATTGCTAACTTTATCATAATAAATCCTCAAATAGTCAGTGAAATAAAACAGTTAAAATAATAAGAACATGATAAGAAACTTATGTTAACTAAAAATTAGGTTAACTGTAAAAATAATATCTGCTAAAAGTAATACCAGTGATTGAGCTAATGATATATCTTAATAATTTTAGCAAACTGAGTATCTTATGTTCTAATGGCTATGGTATATGAGTTTGAAATATATCAATATATTTTAAATGTGTGTTATTGAACATAATATGTCAAAAACTGTAAAAATAATTACACCACCCTAACCTTAAATGTTTTTAGGTAAATATATGACCATCCATATTGTATTAGTAAATCCAAAAATTCCAAATAATACTGGCAGTGCCATTAGACTATGCGCTAATACTGGGGCTCAATTACATCTTGTTAAACCCTTAGGGTTTGATTTAGATGATCGAAAGCTTAGACGCGCAGGACTCGATTATCATGAATATGCCAATATGAAAGTTCATGAAAATTGGACACAGGCAAAAGCAGAATTACAAAACCAAGGGTGTGACATCATGTTGGCGCTTACAACCAAGTTAAGCCATCCTTTCTACGACTATGATTTTGCGCATACCAATAATGGCGATAAGATTGAAAATATAGCCTTGGTATTTGGATCTGAGACAGCAGGACTAGCAGACAATATACGAGCAGATATCGGTGAAAAAAACTGGTTAAGGTTACCGATGTTACCTGATTCACGCAGTTTAAATCTTGCGAATAGTGTCAGTATTTGTTTATACGAAGTTTGGCGTCAGCGAGGCTTTGTGGGTGATGTAGGGCGTAGCACGGGATACACTGAGCTTACGCCTTATGACCCTAAATAAATAATATCATAAAAGTATGATAAACCATATATAGCCGCATATGGCTAATAGCCTACTATAAACAGTTTGGCGGTTTAGGTAGACCTGCAATACGATTAACATGCCGAGCGACTAGACCAGTATTAAATAACTGCTGCAATTTTTGGTTTGATATATCAGCAGACGGCAATTTTTTTATTAAGTATTTTATAAGCGGGCGGGTAGAGGGTGGGTGATGAAACTCTTTATGAAAATCACGCACATGGGATAAAACGTCGTAATGAAATTCACTTAACTCAATATTTAGCACATCGGCTAACTGCTGAGCCACCTCTTTGTTCCATAGCGTATGATCAACCAAATGGCCTTCGTCATCAAGTTTGATAAGATCAGTTTGTTTATCCGAATAAACTTTTATGTCTTTGAGGTGCTGTTTGTCTGTCATAGTTTTTAGTTTATTTATTGTGTATTTATTTATTATCTAGTTACTATACTTTATTAGAGTCAAGTGTAATGACCCGGTCAATCTCATGGGTCAATACTACCCACTCTGTATCCGTTAACGATTGAATGTTTTTGAATTGTAAGTTCACTTTAGCGCTCTCATTTAAATGTTCAATATCGTCTTTTAGTATGTACATCTGTTTGATGTCAGTAATGTCATTAACAAATTCGTCATCATAATTAATGTCTTCTATATACGCTTTAATCCAATCGATGTAAGCTACCGTTTCACCCAGTAGTAATAGACTATCGCCAGATTGCCATAACGTACTCATATCCTTAATTGTGGATTTCAAATTTTGCATATCGGAATGAAGTTGGAATAATGTTGGCATGATGTTTTCTTTTTAAATTTAATAAAGTTTGAGATTTAATTTAACAAATAATTCGATAAAGCTTCAAATTTAAAATGAAAATACGTGATCAAATTTACTCGAATCAAAATCCTCTGGTATAAAATCTACTTGCTGTGCAATCTCGTTTGGCACCATTCCCATTACCCAGCTGCTAAAGACATCATCAGGTAGCCAAGCAGGCGGCATATCGTAAAGGTCTAACGATTTAACCATACCATGCAAACGGCTGCTTGACTGCATCAGAATTCCAAACACAGAGTTACCTAACATCAATTGAACATTTTGCTCAAAGGCCGCTAGTGTTAACGCTAAAGCACAGCCTTCATAAGTGGCTAATTCAGTAGGCGTGGTGAGACGAATTAAAATACTCACAATAATTCCTATTATATTGGGGCGTGTTTTCAAATCGTACAATGATATTTAAATGGGCTAAAAATAGCTAAATCTAGTCATCCATCGTCAAATACCGGGTTAATATTATGATATTTTATTTGCTTTATTGTTTGTCTGACTGCGATTTGTTTTATTTTTAACACCATTTACAAAATGAAGACACGCCTTAATCCTAGCGATTAATTAATTAAAATATAAAACTATTTATATCGTTTATAAAAGGTCTAAAAGGTGACCACATAATCTGACTCAGCCAATAGCGTCGCCAATTCACCGAGTCCTACTAACTCAAACCCGTCTGCGATATTGCTACCCTCCAAATTATGACGTAAAGCATTCTCGTCATCTGTTATGCCTCGCGCTAAAGCGGTGCTCACACACACAGGCAGCTTTTGATCAAACTTATCGGCCAATTGAGTCCACTGCTGTGCGATATCTTCTACGTCCGCAGATTGCCAACGCAACGTGTTGGCAGTATGCGCGCCATTGCCATAAAAAAAGACTTTTAGTGGGCCCAAGTTGCTTACTTCATTCTGTGAAGCATAATTGGCATCAGGCGTATTTATTGAGCATTGAGCCTCTAAGAACGCTATAGCATATCGTAGCGCATAGCTAGCTAAAGGCTGGCTAGGGTCAGAGGTGATAAGTAATAAGGTTGAAGTTTTAGTCATAAAAAAATTTCTAAAATAGGTTTAATTAGCTCAAGACAATGTCAATCATAAAAATTCAGTCATATAAGCATACTTCAAATTCTTGAATACAGCACATCAATTGCGTATATGGCTACAGATTGTCATAAAACTGTGATTAAAGCGCCATAAAAGTGTCAAATCAAGGGTATACAGTATATATAAATTAAATATATTAGGTGTCAATATCTATAAACAAGCACATTAATATGAAACAAATAACCGTATTATAAACTTGTTCAATATGACTTAACCTTTAATATATTTAAAACTCATCAACTGCGTGAGTTATAAAATAACTTAAGTGAGTGTACCCATGGATACGTTTTATAAGAATATGACTATTAAGAGCTACCATTCAAATGCAAATCAAAGTGCATATAAAGATGCCATTAAAGGTTCAAATAAAGGTGCTAATCAAACCGCTAAAAATTTAAATTCTAAACATTTAGATACTAGCAATGCGGCGAAGAAACATTCCGTTCATAATTTGGCCACGAGTTTTGATTCAGCTAATGCACATGCAAACGACATTAGTGCGTCAGCAAATAATAGTCAGAGTTTAACCAACATTTTAACAAACACTTTAACCAACAATGAAACCGATTCTAGACCGATACATATTCTGCTTGTTACTGAAACGTGGTTGCCTGATATGAATGGCGTTGCCATGAGCTTACAACGCTTGACCAAACAAATGGCAGATATGGGAAACCGCATTAGCTTAATCAGACCCAAACCTATGCATGACGGTGTTGCGCAAACTAATGACAAAAAAAATTCCCATGAAATTTCGGATTCAGCGACCTCAAATCCGCAATCATTTATTCAAAATGATATTCAGGTCAAAGGGGTTTCAATTCCTAAATATTCGAGCTTACAGTTTGGATTACCGTCATATTTTACGATTAGAAAAGCTCTAAAAAGAATTCGACCTGATATCGTGCACATTGCAACTGAAGGCCCATTGGGATTAGCCGCCTTAATGGCAGCAAAAAGTTTGCAGATACCAGCCACAACGGGATATCACACACAGTTTCATGATTTTAGTGAACATTTTGGCTTTGGTATTTTATCAAAGCCTCTCATGACGTATTTTAAATGGTTTCATAACGCATCAAAAGCCACGTGCGTACCGAGTAACAAAACACTTAAGGACTTAGGGGCGCTAGGGTTTAAACGCTTGTATGAAGTAGGTCGGGGTGTGGATTTAGAATTGTTTAATCCAAAACACCGTAGCAATCAATTGCGTGAGCAGTGGGGCGCCAATCAACATCATACAGTATTGGTTATGGTGAGCCGTTTGTCTCCTGAAAAGGGCATAGATGTTGTTATCGAAGGGTTTAAAGCGCTACAACGTACCCAATTACAACGTGCCATCAAATTAGTGATAGTAGGTGATGGGCCCGATAAGTCTCGTCTTGAAACCTTATCAAATGGTAGTCAAGAAGATATTATTTTTACTGGGGCACAAACTGGCCATAATTTATCAGAGCATTATGCTAGCGCCGATGCATTTGTATTTGCAAGTCAAGTAGAAACATTTGGCAATGTCGTCATTGAAGCCATGGCAAGTGGATTACCTGTCTTTGCTTTTGATGACGCCGCAGCGGGTATGCTAGTCACGCAAGATAAAGGCAAGCTTGCCCCAAAAGGCGATAAACAAGCATTTATCGACATGGTAGCCAGTCTTCCAAAAATGCAGCAATTAAAACAACAAGGTGGTAACGCGTATAACAGTGTACTGGGATTCTCATGGCAACGACCTGCCGAACAAATGCTATCTATGTTTGAGCAGTATGTAACGATTAAATTATAGCTTGATGGATTAAAATTCTTGATATGTTAATAGTTTCAAACCCAGTGCGTTTATAAATACAGTGAAAATTTTTGAAAACCGATTAGCTTCACAACTTAATTTGATGTTTTCTAATCAAATGTCACTTATTAAAGGTTCGTCTTATAAACCGTTCGCCTTTATAAATGTTAGAAGCTTCAAAGTTAAATTGTTCAAAGTTTCACTTGTTTTAAAGTTCAAATTTTTAAAAAGTTCAGCTGTTTAAAAAGTTCAGCTGTTTTAAAAGTCAAAGAGGGGAAAAACATGAAACTTAAAAGCGGGCCATTAGTAAAAGATAAATACGAAGCTACAATACAACCAAGCCCATTATTTACTTTAATTTCTAAAAGCCCTACGTTAACCGTTTATGCCAATCATTTTGTCTCTATGGATACCAGTTTGTGTATACATATTAATCAGTATTCGACAAACTACGGGATAGCCACATTCTTTAAATTGATAAGCCGCCTAGGAGATGGATGGTTTTGGTATGTGATGATGATCACTGCGTTGCTGTTTAAGGGTACAGCAGCGATTATCCCACTAACTGTTACAGTATTTATTAGTCTCATAGGACTGGTTTTATATAAAGTGCTAAAAGTCAAAACGGTAAGACCAAGACCTTATCAAGTTCATCAGGTCATCGTATTAGGTGAGCGGCCTTTAGATGTCTTTAGTTTTCCATCAGGGCATACGTTGCAAGCAGTGTTATTTACGTCAACATTAGGCAGTTTCTATCCAGAATTATTACCCATCATGCTTCCTTTTGCCATACTAGTGGCACTATCAAGAATGGTACTTGGATTACATTATCCCTCTGACGTTATTATTGGCGCGGTATTAGGCTACACGTTATCATTATGGGCAACTACCATCCAAATGTACGTGATGCAAACAGCGCTATTCTCAAGTTTCATATAAATTCAGTACGACATTCTGATAACTTATAAGTAATTTTAATTGAATTAAAAAACCAAGATTAAATATTTTAAAACAGGAGATTTTAAATAAATTTAAACGAAGAGTCATCTTGTCTCTATCAGTTATGTGGTAGGCTTATCATATGTTTGAACCTAAGGAGCCGTATCACATCATGTCATCAGATAACTATTCAACGCCCGAGCATAATGTTCCTCAGCATGAAAAGCTTCAGAATAATGATTCCAAACTTAACGCTAAAGCGACCTTAAATAGCACCTGTCGTATTAAGACGCATCAAGGTAACTTTACCGCTGATCAGATTACTATTGAACACCTTAACACCTTAAAACTCGCCAGCCCTTTTGCTTATCAAATCTTTGAACATAAAAAAACTATCTGTGAGAATTTCATTAATAGCTATCCTTTAGGGGAGGCATTAACGCGTCAGCAGATTAATGATTTGATAGATGATTACACTTTAGATGATGATATGAATGGAGGACTAGAACGAGCAGATGAAGCAGGGGTTATGAGAGGCTTGAGGCGTCTGCGGGAGTTGTTAATGCTGCGCTGGATATGGCAAGACGCCCTTGGGATAATAACGCTTGAAGACGTGACGACTGAGTTATCAGACTTTGCAGACTGCTGTATTGTGTTTACCAAACACTATGTATGGGATCAGTTAGTTCAGCGATATGGTCAACCAACTTTTATTGATAATGAGGGTAACTTACAAGTTGATGACATGGCAATATATGTGATGGGGAAGCTTGGCGCCTGCGAGCTTAATTTGTCGAGCGACATCGATTTGATATTTGTTCACCATCAGCGCGGTGAAACAGATGGCGATAAAGATAAAGGTACTAAGTCTATCGCTAATAAACGCTTTATGGCACGTTTAGGTCAAGGTATTATCAAAATTCTAGATGCCAATACCGCAGAAGGTTTTGTATTTCGGGTTGATATGCGTTTGAGACCTTGGGGCGATGGTAGTGATTTGGCAATTCATTTGTCGGCATTAGACAAATATTTCTCAGCACATGGCCGTGCTTGGGAGCGATTTGCATGGCTAAAAGCACGTATTGTGAATACGGTGAGTGATGACTTTAAGTGTAAGCTTGATAACATCATCATGCCTTTCGTCTTTAGATATTACGTGGATTATAGTGCGTTTGCAGCGCTTAGAGAAATGAAATCGCTTATCAATAATCAAGTGGCTCAGCGTGAAGATTTGGACAATGTTAAGCTGGGTGCAGGTGGTATACGAGATATAGAGTTTGTGGTTCAAGCGTTTCAGCTGATCTATGGTGGACGTCATACCGAGCTGCAAGTTAGAGCCTGCTTAAAAGCGATGCGAGCATTAAATCAGTTAGATTTTATTGACGACACTACCTATGAACAGCTAAAAGAAGCTTATAGATTTTTGCGGCGCGTAGAACATGGTATTCAAGCTATTCATGATCAGCAGACACAGCGTTTGCCAGATAATACCGAATTACAGAAAAATCTAGCCATTACTTTAGGATTTAACCACTGGGATGAATTCATCAAGTGTTTAAATTATCACCGACAAAATGTGCATGTGCCTTTTGATCGGATGGTGACTGAGCGTCAAACTCCAGACACTGTTGATACACTGAATGTCGATATAGAGAATTTGGATGATATTTTAAATGATGAAAATAAAGCCAAATTACAACAGTTTTGGGACAGCAAACTGGTTGCAAATCTAAGCGAGGAAGCAAAACAAAGGTTGGATGATGCCTATCCCGTACTTGCTCATGCCTTATTGGTACATGATAAAAAGCAAGGATTGGCTAATGTGGCACTGCCAAGGTTGCTAAACTTACTTGAAGCCATATGCCGTCGATCTATTTATCTTGTCATGCTTGCAGAAAACCCAAATGCGACGGTAAATCTCATCCCTATGCTGTCTGCAAGTCCTTGGATTGCTGGCGAGCTCACGCGCTATCCGGTGTTACTCGACTCCTTTTTGCAGCAGCGATATCGTCACCTGCCTGATAAGCAAGAGCTATCAAATATTTTAAGGCAACGGTTATTGCGAGTTGAGCCTAATGATGAAGAGCTTTTATTAAATGTATTACGTCTTTTTAAGAACAATCAAGTATTGGCAGTGGCAGCCAGTGACGTGATTGCTGAACGGCCGATTATGAAAGTTTCGGATTCGTTAACTGATATTGCCGAGGTTGTATTAGAGTTTACGTTAGAAAGGGCGTTCTCAGAATTAGTAAAGCGTCATGGCTATCCTATAAACTTACAAGGTGAGTCGGTAAATGAGGCGCATAATGGCTTTGCGATTATAGGCTACGGTAAGCTTGGCGGTATTGAGATGTCATATACCTCTGATCTTGACTTAGTGTTTATTCATCAGATCAATGAGCAGGCCATGACTACAGGCGCCAAACCTGTCAGTGGTATGAAATTTACAGCGCGATTGGCTCAAAAGCTCATGACCTATTTGAACACGCATACACGTGATGGCCGTGCCTACGAGATCGATATGCGGCTTAGACCCTCAGGCAATGCGGGCATGATGGTGGTATCGAGTCGTTCCTTTGAGCGCTATCAATTAGAAAAAGCATGGGTTTGGGAGCATCAGGCGTTAGTACGCGCCCGTGCAATTTGTGGCGATAGACGAGTTATGCATTCATTTAATGAAACCCGTCATCAGGTTTTGACACGTAAACGAGATGTTGCAGACTTAAAACTACAAGTGATAGAGATGCGCGCTAAAATGAAAGATCATTTAGGCAGTAATCAACAAGCACAGCAAGCAGGTAAGTTTCATTTAAAACAAGACGCAGGTGGTATTGTTGATATAGAGTTTATGGCACAATACGGTGTATTAGCTCACGCACATGATTATCCAGAATTAACCAAATGGAGTGATAACGTCCGTATTCTCAAAAGTTTGACCGATTCTGGTGTTTGGGACTTGGATACTTGTGAGAAGCTTACTCAAGCATACTTAGATTTGCGATCTGAGATGCATAATATCGCACTGGCTAATAATGATGTGATCGTCGATTCAGATAAATGGTCCAAAACTCGTGAGTTTGTTATATCAAAGTGGAATGAAATTGTTGTAAGATAATGCGTTAAAAAATTTTGAATTATAAATTGATTGAGTTTAATTCTAGACAGCCACCAATCTTAAGTTATTATCGCTTAAGGATTAGTTACTCGTTTAGCAAATGATATACTTTTAAATCTGAACTAAATTAAAATCTATAAAATGGAAGAATCTATATGAGCATGGCAACAACTGATGGAAAGCTTTGGTTAAATGGCGATATGATTGACCAACCAGATGCAAAAATTCATGTATTAACTCATAGTTTGCACTATGGCATGTCAGTATTTGAAGGCGTACGCGCGTATCAATCAGATGACGGACGTACTGCTATTTTTAGATTAAATGATCATACAGATCGATTATTAGGCTCTGCAAAGATTTTTCAAATGAAGGTGCCGTTTGATAAGACAGATTTAAATAACGCACAAATAGAAGTCGTTAAACAAAATAACCTTGAATCTGCTTATATACGTCCACTGATATGGGTAGGCGCAGAAAAACTAGGCCTTTCATCGACAGATAATAGTATTAACGCGATGGTCGCAGCATGGAAGTGGGGCGCCTATTTAGGAGAAGAGGGTATCCTAAATGGTATAAGGGTCAAAACCTCTTCATATACGCATCACATGACGAATGTGACAATGTGCAAAGCGAAAGCGGCGAGCAACTATCCTGTATCAATCATGGCCAATCAAGAAGTGACGCGTAATGGCTATGATGAGGCCATCTTAATGGATCCTCAAGGTTATGTCTGTCAAGGCTCAGGTGAGAACTTATTTTTAGTTAAAGATGGTGAATTACATACCCCTGATCTTGCAGGTGGAGCATTAGATGGCATTACCCGCCGAACCATTATGACATTTGCCGAAGACTTAGGTATCACAGTTAAAGAGCGTCGTATCACACGCGATGAGTTTTATTTAGCAGATGAGATATTCATGACAGGTACGGCAGCTGAGGTTACGCCAATTCGTGAATACGATGACCGCACCATTGGTAATGGCGGACGTGGCGAGCTCACCGAAAAAATTCAAAGTTTATATTTTGATGTGGTGCATGGTCGTAATGAAAAATATATGGATTGGTTAACTTATATCGACTAAATGACTATTAAATAACTATCAAATAGCTATCAACTAATTAGTCATACCTTTTTTGATAAATTACTAATCTTTTTCAAACTCGCTGAACCGGCAACTTATACCGTTTGCACTTGTATTACTCGATATGTTAATTTTCAGATTTGGTATTCATTATCGAATTTAATAATAATATAACTGACCGAGCACCAAGATGGTGTTCGGTTTTTTTGTACATTTAAATCGTTTAAAAGAGTAGCGGTATAGTCAAAAAAATCCAAAATAGTTACAAGTCAACCAAGTGCAGGTACTACTATAGTAGGCTTAACTAGGTTAACACCGTAACCGTTTAGTATTTAGCTGACTATAGTTTTAAACCGAATAATAATGGCGATACCAAGCTACAAACTTACTAATACCCTCTTCTAAATCTGTATTAGGTGCAAAACCGACATGGTCTTTAAGCGAAGAGGCGTCAGCATAAGTCGAGGCCACATCACCCGGCTGCATATCCATCATGACTTTTTTAGCTTCAGCACCAAGATTTTTCTCTAAAATTTCAATAAAAATCATTAGGCTCACAGGTGAGTTGTTGCCAATGTTATAAATTCGATATGGTGCAGAGGAGGTCTGAGGCTGAGGAAGCAGCGGATCAAAAGACGCTTCATCGCTATCTGTCACTGGATTGTCAATAATAGCAACTACCCCTTGAGCAATATCTTCAACATAGGTAAAGTCTCGGCTCATATTACCGTGGTTGAAAACTTTGATAGGGCGGTCATTGGTGATGGCATCTGCAAATAGCATGGGCGCCATATCTGGGCGCCCCCATGGACCATACACGGTAAAGAACCTAAGCCCTGTACATCTTATGCCAAATAAATGTGCGTACGTATGCGCCATCATTTCATTGGATTTTTTTGTGGCAGCATATAATGATACAGGGTGATCGGTATGGTCGGAGGTTTTGAACGGTTGTGACTGATTTAGTCCATATACTGAGGAGCTGGATGCAAAGCATAAGTTAGTCACGTTATGCTGGCGGCAGCCTTCTAATATATTCAAAAATCCAACAATATTTGCTTCTACATATTGATGGGGATTTTCCAATGAATATCGAACGCCAGCTTGTGCTGCCAGATGACAGACGACATCAAACTGATGATTTTTAAATAAAGCTTCCATAGATTCACGGTCTGCGATATCCATTTTGATAAAGTTAAAAGTCTTATCTTTAGTGGTATAGGTATTTTTAGTGTCAGGCTCATTAGGTAAGGTAATACCTAGCTGGTTTAATCTTGCATGTTTTAATGATACGTCATAATAGTCGTTCAGGTTATCAATTCCGATGACCTGATCGCCCCGTTCAAGTAATATTTGACAGACATAAAAGCCGATAAAGCCTGCGGCGCCGGTTACTAGTATCTTCATTAACAATACCTATTTAATAAGGAGGGTAAGCATGTATAACTTAGCTTTAAAACGATATAATTCTTACGTATATAGTAATAACTAAAAAACGTCGGAATTATCTATCGCTTGTTTAAAGCTAGCGCCATTTCTATCCTTATCAGTAAGTTTTAATTCTAAGTTCTGTGCCTGCCAGTCAATTGATAAGGTGTTATCATTCCAAACGATACTGCGTTCGCTTTCGTTATTATAATAGTTTGTAGTTTTGTATAAAAACTGGGTATTGTCTTCTAAAGCTAAAAACCCATGAGCAAAGCCAGCAGGGATCCAGAGTTGACGCTTATTATTGCTACTTAACTCAACGCTAACCCATTGACCAAAAGTAGGAGAGGTGCATCTTATATCAACTGCAACATCTAAAACTCTGCCTTGTACTACTCTAACTAATTTCCCCTGTGCAAAAGGGTCAAGTTGATAATGTAGACCGCGTAGAACGCCTGCCTGTGACATCGAATGATTATCTTGAACAAATTCAGGTACAGTCAATCCACGTTCATGCAGTGCTGAACTAAATGTTTTTAAGTTGAAGCTTTCCATAAACCAGCCACGGTCATCTCCAAAAACCTTAGGTTCTAAAATCAATAAATCAGGTATTTTAGTTTCAATTATATTCATAAGTTCAACAATTTAGTCATCTGTAAAGTTTTGATTAAAGGAATTCTATGTATAAAATCAGCTTGTTTTTTCTTCATGTAATTTTAATAAATACTGACCATAGCCAGTCTTTTTGAAAAGGTCAGCACGCTCAAGTAGCTGATTGGCATCTATCCAGCCATTTAAAAAGGAAATTTCTTCTAAGCATGCAACTTTAAGACCCTGTCGATGTTCGATGGTCTGAACGAATTGACCTGCATCGAGCAGTGAGTCATGCGTCCCTGTATCGAGCCAAGCAAAACCTCTACCCAATAGCTCAACATCTAAAACCCCTTTTTCTAAATAAGCCATATTTACATCGGTAATTTCAAGCTCACCACGATGTGAGGGTTTGATATTCTTTGCAATCTCTATCACTTCGTTATCATAGAAATATAGGCCAGTTACAGCATAGTTAGACTTAGGTTGTGCAGGTTTTTCTTCTATACTCAACGCCTTACCTGTACTATCGAAGTCTACGACTCCAAATCGCTGTGGATCATTGACGTAATAACCAAAAACGGTTGCACCATCTGTCTTATTATTAGCTCGACTTAATTGATCACTAAAGTGCTGACCGTAGAATATGTTATCACCTAGGATTAAGCAGACATTATCATCGCCGATAAAGTCTTCACCCAAAATAAATGCCTGAGCTAGACCGTCAGGTGAGGGTTGAACTTTATATGACAGTTTGAGGCCAAGCTCACTACCATTCCCAAGAAGTTTCTCGAAATTAGGTAAGTCTTCAGGTGTCGAAATTATCAGAATCTCATTAATACCAGCCAACATCAAAACGGATAACGGATAGTAAATCATTGGCTTATCATAGATAGGCAACAACTGCTTAGACGTACCCATGGTGATGGGGTATAAACGTGTTCCCGACCCGCCCGCTAAGATAATACCTTTACGTTTGATCGAAACAGATTCTAAATTACTCATAAATTAACTCCTGTATTACTTGATTGACCCCTAACTTCCAATCGGGGATATGTAGATCAAAATTATGTTTTAGTTTATGAGTATCTAAACGCGAGTTTAAGGGTCTATTAGCAGGTGTTGGATACTGCGATGTGGCTATAGGTTGAATATCTTTAATTCTTAAATTTAATTCCAGTTTATTCGAAATCTCTAATATATAATGTGCATAATCATACCATGAGATCTCGCCATCAGCGGCTAGATGGTAGTGCCCGATAAGATTCTTTTGTTGGGAGCTGGATTGAGAGAAGTAATGACGGATAGCATGGGCAGTTATATCAGCAATTAAAGCGGCACCTGTCGGCGCACCAATCTGGTCAGAAACAATATTTAAAGACTCTTTTATTTGAAATAAGTTTAACATTGATTTAATAAAGTTATTACCATGCGCACCATACACCCAGCTGGTGCGAAAGTTCAGAAATTTACATCCGCTATTTTCTATAGATAACTCACCGTTTCTTTTACTCATACCGTACTGATTAACTGGAGAGGTGGTATCTGATTCAGTCCATGGTTCAGCGCCACTACCATCAAAAACGTAATCAGTAGAATAGTGAATAAATAAGCTTGAATATTGATTGCATAAACCCACTAGATTTTCGACAGCTATGTGATTAATCAAGTTGCTGTTTTCGACTTCTTGCTCAGCTTTATCAACAGCAGTATATGCCGTTGCATTAACAACGACATCAGGTTTTAATGATTCGAAAAGCTTACGGATTTCTTCAAAGTCAGTCACGTCACCAGACAGTCCGTTTTTCAACTCTCGGCTAAGTGCAATAACCTCTCCTATAGGCTGTAATGCACGTTGTAGCTCCCAACCAACTTGTCCGTTTTTACCCAGTAATAATATTCTCATGAATTGCCTTTATTGCTTTAAAACAAATAACTGTTATCGATACTGTTTTTCTATCCAGTTTTTATATTCGCCACTTTGAACATTTTTCACCCAGTTTTGATTGTCTAAGTACCATTGAACAGTTTTAAGCAAACCCGTTTCGAAACTCTCTTGAGGTGTCCAGTTGAGGTCTTTTTGAATCTTGCTTGAGTCAATAGCATAACGTAGATCATGCCCAGGACGATCTTTAACATAGGTGATTAAATCAGTGTAATTGGAGACGCCTTTCGGTTTATTAGGAACAAGCTCGTCCAATAACCAACAGATAGATCGTACCACGTCTATATTTGTATGCTCATTGTGACCACCTATATTATAAGTCTCAGCAACTTTTGACTCAGTAGCGACTAATAGTAGAGCTCTTGCATGGTCTTCAACATATAACCAGTCTCTTATTTGCTGACCATTCCCATATATAGGGAGTGGCTTGCCTTCAATAGCATTCAAAATCACAAGTGGTATAAGTTTTTCAGGAAAATGATAAGGTCCGTAGTTGTTAGAGCAGTTAGTAATGACGATTGGTAATCCATAGGTTCTATGCCATGCTCTAACTAGATGGTCTGAACTGGCTTTGCTAGCAGAGTATGGAGAACTTGGAGAGTAGGGAGTTGTTTCGGTAAATAAGTCATCTGTCCCTTCCAAATCTCCATAAACTTCATCAGTAGAAATATGGTGAAAACGAAAGGTATATTTTTTATCATCAGTCAGGGTCTCATAATAATGACGTGCAGACTCAAGAAGGGTGTGAGTACCAATAATATTAGTTCTCATAAACTCTGCAGATCCATTAATTGAACGGTCAACGTGTGATTCTGCTGCTAGATGCATAATAATATCGGGTTTAAAATCGTTCATTAACTGCGTAATGGATGGTTGATCGCAAATATCAGTTTTTGAAAATTGATATCGCGGGTTATTAGAAATCTCAGCGAGCGATCCTAAGTTTCCAGCATAGGTGAGCTTATCAACGTTAAGGACATTATGTGTTGTATCCTTTATGATATGACGAATGACAGCGGAGCCTATAAATCCAGCGCCACCGGTTACTAGTATGTTCATTTTATGACCTTTCAATTTTAAATAAAAAGTTCAATGGTAGTTTTAATTACAACTTGAATGATTGCTAAAACTTTCTGTGATTCCCATGTTCTTTTAGTTAGATGCTTTATCAGCTCGCTTTATTAAACTACGAAAGAATTTGATAGCTCTTGGGTTCTTATTAAACTTGTTTAACCATTTAAAAGGTGTGCCAAAAAAAGAAAAGCACACGGCAGGTAGATACGCAAACTGTCTACGTCTTCGTATTAAGTCGGTATAATTATCTTGAGCTTTAAAATAATTATTATCAACATTACCCCCGCTTTTATGTAGTAAATGAAAGTTTATAACATAAGCATTAAGTCCTAAGTATTTAGCATTCTGACATAAATCCAATGCATATAAGTGAAAGCCATTTAGGGCAGCTGAGGAGGACGCTATTTGATTTTTTCGATTTATAACAATAAAGTTCTCATCAAGACTTTCAACTAAAAAAGGCATGTTCTCAACCCTTTTGGCACAGTTGATAGAGTTAGGGTCAGTAATCCTTGAGGCAGCTTTACCATGAGGGCTTTTACCTGCATTGCCTGCTAATACCCAGTTTTTATCTTTCTTTTCTAATTCAAATAACCTTTCATCTAGAACAGATTTCGTGTCAAAATTAAATAAAATATCTTGGTGACAAAAAATAAGATATTCCCCACTTGACTCTTTCAATGCTCTATTGATCCCATTAAACCCATCAAACTGATTCGAAATTTGATTATCAAAATATAAAAACTCGACATCATCAGTATTAAATCCAGCTCTTTTAGCGCTATCTACCATTTCCATGTACTCTTCATAACGAGTCACTAAAGTACAAAAGGTATATTTTTTTTCAAACTGAATTGGGTTTTCTATCTTGGTGGGGTGTAAACTCATTCTATCTCCAAAACTATAGGTTGTTGCTCTCTAAAGACGTTAGTTTTTTCTTAAGATTAAAAGGTGCTTTTTTAAATACTCTTTTTAAAGCAGAGTTAGATAAGCGATTTAATGTATCGTGTCTATAAATTTGTACATTTGGCTTCAGCCTATTTTGGATAATTTTAAACCCATTATAAACCAGCTGAATATCATCTTGCCTAGCTTCCCAGTCATCAAAATAGCTTCTATTTTCTGAAAAATAGAAGTCTGACTCTAAGTGAGTTAGACTATGGCTGCCTGGAAAAGGGAAATTATAAGCATAAGGTTTAGATAAGTAGCTTGGATTCATCAATAAAAAGGTATTAATCAGTCTTTCAAAAATAAAAGGATAAAAACTCGCCTTGGTGTTATAACGTGTTTGTGAAAAATACAGAGCTTTTTTACTCTCGGTCATCCCTTCTATGGCATTGTCCAAAATACGTACAAATGCGACAAACTCATCTAAGAATACTTTTGTAGCAACCCAATAATTACAATAAACGGTATTAGAAATATTATTTCTGTGTAATGCATGAATGTTGAAATTAACATTGGCTGTTTTAAATAACTCTTGGGTAAGGTTTTTAACTCCAGGGTGTCTGGAATCTGCATTTTCCCAAACATTGAAGTCTATATATACTGTAGCTGGGAAAGGGTTGAATAGATATATATCGTATTGAGGATTATCTAAAATAAAGGATTCTACTGCTTCTATCGATAGCCCTGTTTTGTCACTAAATTTTGGTGATAATAAAGCAAAGTAATCATCATCCTGCGCTTTAGACACGACGTCATCATAAAAACGGATTAAATGAGCAATCTCGCGTTTATAAAATTCAGGATTATTACGGCAGTCATAAGCCTTGAGACGGGAGTCTAGATCAGGCTTTGAGTTATCATCGTACCAAATTTGATAAATGTTCAAATTCATTTAAAAGCTCAATTCAAATGTTTAATAATAAAAGGACGTACTTTCTAAATATAATCAGTCTAACGTTCTAAGAGATTGGAATCCAGCAATATTAAGTTAGACTATAAAACACACAGTATATCTCTAGTAATTATTGAATTAAGACTTCTGAACTTATACTAATCCATAAAACCATATTAAATATACTTATAGTATTAAGAAGAGAACAGTATGAAACTATCATTATTAACAGTCAATTATAATACAGAGAAATATCTTGAAGCACTTTTAAAAAGCTTGAAACAGCAAACGATGCCACCTGAAGACTTTGAAGTAATTATTAGTAATAACGTACAAAACAATAAACTTGATCAAATGATTGAAAATAATGATTTTGGAGAGTTAAATATCAAGGTCATAAATATGGATGATAATATCGGCTTTGGCAGAGCAACTAATGCAGCTGCAAATGAGGCAAAGGCTGAACATTTACTTATCATCAATCCAGATATTTTTATGACACATAATAATTACTTGCTGTCAATGTATGACTTTATACTTGAGACACCTAACTATGGCATTATAAGTAGTAAGATTCTTAATGATAATGGACGAGACGGGTGTGATCATTACAGTTATGAATTCTCAGAAAATTTTGGTTTTAAAAATGAGATATGTTGGATTGAAGGATCTTTAATGTTCATTAGTAAAGATACATTTAATCGAGTTAATGGATTTGACGATGATTTTTTTATGTATTCTGAAGATGTCGATTTAAGCTATCGAATCAAAAAGCAAGGGTTACCCCTTATTAAAAATGAAAATTTAAGTGTCTATCATAAATGCGGTGCCAGTGAGCCGAACAATGATTACGCTTTCTATCATAGATGGTATAAATCAAGAATTTTGTTTATGCATAAGCATTACTCAGAAGAGAAGTTCAATAGTTTTTTAAAAGATTTAGATAGGAAGCTTAAGCTGAAAAAAATTCGCTATAACGCATTAGGTGTTTTTTCTGATAATTACAAACATAAAGTCTTAAAGACGCAAGTAATGCAAGACATTGTTAATAAAACTATGAAAGAAAGTCCTAGCTGGTTGTATCAATAAAGGACGATTTCAGTAAAAATCAATTTATAAACAGGTTCTGTATAAAGGGTTTTTACTTAACTAGAGCAACCAATTTAATGGTCTAAATGCCAAGTTTACGCTTAATCTTCTCTTCTACCTTGCGAACATTACGAGTATTTATAGACTTGCTAATGGCTCTAAATGGAATAACGAGTTTCTCACCAATCCCGTCTACCAATACGAACTCAGGGCGGTTTTGGCGCGATTCGGTATACATAATACCGCCTATATTCACTTCACCAAAAACAACGTGATAATCAGAGCAGTCATCAAAAAACTTATCAAGCGCTTGTCTTTGCTTCTCTTTAAACAATCCCTGATTAACCACTTCTTCTAAAGTTAATGATTCTCCTGATGGGCTGATAACTTTTTCAGTAACTAAGCCTAAGCCCATATCAGTACTAATAAAGCCATAAACGGTTTCAATAGGAAAAATGAATTGTTTGTTAGCATAACTACTTTTGCATAGCTGCAGGTACTGGAGTAACTCTCGGCGAAACTGACGATATATTCCCTGATGACGATTTGAACGTATAGGATGCTGGCTCGCTCGTCCTCCATCGGCAGTGGCATTTTCAGGTTTCATTAACTTAATAACTTTGTCAGACGCTTCTGGGTGTTGATAAACCAGTTTTTGAGTGCCTTGTCCTAATAGTTTGAGTTGTTCAACTTTAATCATTAAACATAAACCTTATACATGGAGTGGGTGAGTAGGGTTAGATCTACTCACTATTTAAATATAATTTTTTTCGCAAATAATTGTTTTTTAGTGTTCCTAACTAGCCTATTGGCTTCTCTTTGTAGCTTACTAAAGCCCTTTTTCTTTTCAAATTTGCGTCGCTCTTTGCGCTCAGCAGTTAACGAGCTTGGCAAACGAAGCTCTTTTTTATCATCTTGTTTTTTCTTAATTATTTTCTCTTGCTCACAAAGCGCTGGTAGCATTTGATACACGGGCTCATCTTGAGAGGTAATAAAGTCTGAAAAAATCATTCTATCTACAGGCTGGGCAGGATGGGATACAACAAAATCTAAAAGTAGTTTAGCGCCTTGGTGAGACAGAATGTAACCAGCCGCCCCTAAGTTTTTACCCTCAAGTATAGCGAGCTCTCGTTTGTTGGCTAGCACCTCGAAAGTTTTTGATGATAAGTATGCCTTTTTAGAAAATGCCTCAATTTTAATGATATTCCAGTCAGGCTGTATCCAGTTAGAATCAGTCAGCAGGGCTTCTGCATCTTCTCCTAAAAACACATCATCCTCAAATACCACTGCGTAAGGCAGTGACTCTTCAATAATCTTCTCCCACACAGCAACATGGCTCATCATACACGCAAGCTCAGTAGGGGTAAGGCTTGAATTATTATCAATATTTAAACGCTTAGCGTATTCTTTAGCTTGATCAGGTCGTAACGCATCAAAAAATTCATAGTTTAGAAGATGTTTACCAAATTCAGTTTTGATGTGTTCACGGCGCTCACTGGCAGAGTCTAAGCTTATTACGATTTTTTTCATAGTCATCCGTATCTTTAAAAACAGCTAAATTATTTATACTTAGCCAAACCAGTTTTAGTCTATTAAAACTAATACTTTAAGTATAAGTGTTTAACGGCAGCTGCTTTGTCTTGCAACATTCTTTTGTGTTTTTTAATAGTATAAGTGCTGTCTCTGCCTTCTTTTTCTTTACGTGAGATTTTTTGTGACGCTTGGGTCCCTAAGATGTCACTGTCTATTCCCATTGGGCTGATGACCGCTGGCCAAATACCTAAACCCTTACCATTTTGACTCAGCCATCTTTGAAAGAAAATATCTACTGGCATGCTAATAGGTTTACCTTGTTTGATAAAATGCTCTGCACCTTTACGTGACCAGATGAGTCCCAGACCACGGATAGGGAAGTAATAAGCGTGCCAAAGCGTATGCGAATCTACATTTGTAATATCTTTAGCCAGCTTTTTCTTTTTGGCAGCGATATTCACCAAGTACCAGTCTAGGCTAGGATGAGAATCTAGATAGGCTAGAGTTGCTTCAATGACAGGCTTAAAGTTGTCCGCCATTTTCATATCGTCTTCTAAAACCACGAGCATATCAGCATCAGTTTCTAAAAACTTCTTAGCACATTGATAGTGACTTAAATAACAACCAATCTCAGAGCTTAATAAGCTTCTGCCTAAGTTTTCGCGCGCTTTTTCATCGTCATAGTCTTCAAAATCAGACAGTGCTTTACCACGGCCATCAAAGGCCGGGAATCGCTCATAAGACCAGCCGATATTATCAAGCTGTTTCACAGAGCGCTCTAGACGCGCATCACTGCCATCTAAGTTGATTAAGTAGGTTAAAACTTTCATAGTAAGCGTCTTTAAAATATTAAGGGTAAACAGTTAAACAAGTATGCGGTATTTATCAAAAAAATTGAATGTAAAGACTTGCTATTGATCGTTACCGAATAAATCACGGGTAAATACCTTATGGGCAACATCTGATAATTCATCAGACATGCGGTTGGCGACGATAACATCACTCATAGACTTAAACGTATCTAAGTCTTTAATCACTCTTGAGTTATAGAACAAGTCCTCTTGTAAGACAGGCTCATACACCACCACTTCGATCCCTTTGGCTTTGATGCGCTTCATAACCCCTTGAATAGATGATGCTCTAAAGTTATCCGAACCGCTTTTCATAGTGAGACGATGAACGCCAACTATTTTAGGACGTTTAGAGATTATAGAATCCGCGATAAAGTCTTTACGGGTGCGGTTAGAATCCACAATGGCTTTTATGAGATTGCTAGGTACTTCATCGTAATTAGCCAGTAGCTGTTTGGTATCTTTAGGAAGGCAATATCCGCCATAGCCAAACGAAGGGTTGTTGTAGTGATTACCGATACGGGGATCTAAGCCAACACCTTCAATGATTTGTCTGGTATCCAGTCCATAAGTCTGAGCATAAGTGTCTAATTCATTAAAGTAGGCGACACGCATGGCAAGATAGGTATTTGAAAAAAGCTTGATGGCCTCTGCCTCAGTCGACTTAGTATAAAGAACAGTAACATCTTTTTTAATTGCGCCCTCAAGCAGTAACTGTGCAAATTGTTTGGCTTTTTCTGAGTCATCACCGATTATAATACGGGAAGGACAAAGGTTGTCATGAAGCGCTTGACCTTCTCGTAGAAACTCTGGAGAAAATATAATATTGTTACTGCCTAAGCGTGCTTTTAAGTCTTTGGTAAAGCCAACTGGGACGGTTGATTTAATAATGATAGTTGCCGTGTCGTTTGTTTCCATAATATCTTGAATAACGGTCTCGACACTTTTGGTGTTAAAGAAATTAGTTTTTGGGTCGTAGTCTGTTGGTGTTGCAACAATAATAAAGTCAGCATCTGCATAGGCTTGTTTGGCATCTAAAGTGGCTGAAAAGCTCAGTGCTTTATTTGCTAAAAAGTCTTCAATGTCTTTATCTTCGATAGGCGATATATTTGCATTTAATTGAGCTACTTTTTCTGGAAGTATATCGAGGGCAGTTACTGTATTATGTTGCGCCAATAACATGGCGTTGGACAATCCCACATAGCCGGTACCCACTACTGTTATGTTCATATTTATCCTTTGTATATTTTTTATTATTCTTATTATAGGGCTTTAGAATTCTGAATGATTTAATAACTCTCTATAGGTTTGTTTTTTTCATCGTATTCTTATTGCAATATGACTGGCTTATTACCACATTATTAATAGCTATTTTAAACGGTTTCTAATAGAGAAGAGGGTAGATAATCTTTAAACTTATGCACCATAGCTGTGGTAATATTTTGAGAGTTTTTTACTTTAAGCATATCTAGGCTCTGAATACAGCCATACTTGATTGAAGTGTTGTCTAGGTTTTTGATAAAGCTTTCGACACTGCGGTCATCCTTTAAATAATTTACTTCTATATCTGGCTTTAATAAGACTTCGTTGACTTTGATTTTAAGATGATTCATTAATGAAATCGGATTAAATTGATTAACATCTCTAAATTTGTATTGTATCTGATGCTGTAGAAGCTGAGGATTATCCAATAGGAAATTTTTTAAAATATTTTTATCAACGATATGCGGATAATGATGAATCTTAAAAAACTTAGTCATGCCAGCGGTTTTTGCCCCTAGCATTTGAGCCACAGTATGTTTAGGCTGTACAGGTTTACCCGTTATTTTCTGTAAAGACTTTCTGTACTCAAGCTTGGTGAGGATAGGTAGGCAACTGCGCCAATGACCATAAATGACCATTTTATTGTCGTCAATAAAATCATATAAAGAGGCGTTTTGATTAAAATAGAAGTCATCATTTAAATAGATAAAGTAATCGGATAAACCAGGTATATTCCACAGCATGGTTTCAATAGAACGGGTATTAAATGTTGGTAAGGCATCTTCATGACCAGTAAAGATGGTCTTGTGATCGATTATACGAATTTTTCCCGACTCGCAAATGCCCTGTGCTTCAAACTCGTCAATAAATTCTGGCTTTTGATTGTCAGTGACAATATAGATATGACGGCAAAAAGGGACGAATTTTAAGACTGACGCAACGTTGTAATAAATTTCATCATTACTAGCAAAGCGCGTGGCACTTATGGCATCAGATGCAAGCGTTGCTTTTTTTTGATATTGCGCGCGCTTATGTTTTAGCTTTGGGTCATTGCCATCTACCCACGCTATAACAATATCAATCGATCGTTGGCTAGATTGCGTCATAATAAGTCCGTTAGTATTACCAAGTAGGGGTGTTCAAATAACAAGTAAGGCAAAATCGATAGCTAATAAATAATAATAGCTACTGCCAATACTTTTTTAGCCACGGACTGGGTTTCACGTGACGATACCATTTCCCCCCGCCACCTTTAAGGGCATCAGGTGGATTAATTTCACCATGGAAGATAACGATTTTTGCGCCCTCAGGTAACCGTGGGGCTTTAACAAAGCTTAAAGGAAAGGGCTGTATACACTGGTACTTGAAGCTGACACACCATGATTTGTCCCAGTATTCTAAATGGTGATGCTCACGTAAGTAATTAGAGAGATAGGCTTGTTCATGGCGCACCTCAGCGCTGATTTTGGCAAAGTTTTGCTCAAAATTACTCAGTAGATTAGGGTAGGTATTTTGACCAATTTTAAAGCGATAGACTGAGCTATTACCCACCATTCGCCACGGCTTTTTCCAGTCACGGATAATAACCACGCTGTCTTCATGTTCAGCTTGGTACTCAAAAAAGGCATTAATGTTATCAACTATAACGATATCAATATCTAAAAATAACGCTGTACCATTTAGGTCGTATAATTCTGGCTTGAACGTGGTTAGCTTTTTCCAGCCACGCTCAGGCAAACCATCGGGTAAGTTCAACTCAGGAATAGGGTAGCAAGTCACATTGCTATTTATACCGGTAGCATCATCTGTTAAGCAAACCATTTCAAAATCTAAACTTAGGTTTCGCTTAACCATATTATATAAACGGTTAACGTACTCAGGACCATATTTGGTCCCCCATTTCATACAAATGATGTAGCGTTTTTGAGAGTTTGTCACTTTTAAATTCCAAATTAAGTGAATGCTAAAATATTTTCATAACTATGAGTAAGTTATATAATAGGTATGAACAAGTAAAGGTATTTAAGTCATCAATACAATATAAGGTATCAAATTGCCCGATTAAAAAATCTAATTTAATCTTTATAAAGATTCAACTTAATTATTCTTGATTAACTCTAATTACTTTTTCTTATTCAAATTAGTGTTCTAATTAAGCGGGTTGTTTTCAGCACGTTTTTGCAGATAAGCCTCGATATCAGAAGCCGACGCTTTGTAAGGGTTACCAAGATCAGGAACACGTTTAAAACGTCTATAGCTCCACATATACTGATTAGGACAGACGTTAATCATTGATTCCATTTCAGAATTTAAAGCATGGGTTGCTATGTGTAAGTCTCGTGAATATAGATCAGGGTTATCTAGCTTTATGCAATGAATATCAAATCTATTATTATTATTACGCAGACAAGTTAAACCGACCAATGCGCATTTGGTCTTACTCGCAAGCTTAGGCGCTAAGGTACTACTTAAAGTTTCTACATCAAAAAAAGGAACGACGACGCCACCAGAAGGCTGTGGTACATGGTCAGGTAAAATAATACTAAAGCCACCAGACTTTAAGGTTTTAAACAGAGCTTTGACACCGCTTGAATCTGTCGGCACCAGCTTAGCATTGAGACGTTGACGACCTTGAAGAATAAAATCATTCGTCATTTTGTGAGTAGTTGGCTTGTATAAAATAGTGGGGGAGCCATATTGATTAAGCCAGGCATTCATCATCTCCCATGTACCAAGATGAGGTACAATCGCGAGCATCCCATTTGGGTTGGCTAAAGCATCTTCTAATAAGTCTTTGTTAAAAACGTTGTCAATTTGCTTAATGCTCCATTCAGGCTGCATAGCCCAGCACTTAGCAGATTCAAAAGCCACAAGCACTTGATTTTTAATACTGGCATTCATGAGCTTTAACCGTTTAGATTTAGACAGCTCTGGGAAAGCAAGATCAAAATTAATCTTAATATTTCTTTTAAGTTTTAAATCAGGTATTAATAATATTATCCATGCAACAAAATGAGCCACTACTCTAATAACGGGCAAAGGCACAAATTTGAAGACATTCAATGGATTCATTCTAATTTACTCATAAATAAGGCGATAATCGGATACCGATATCGCCTTATGATCATAACTTACTGATATAAGGTCAGTAAATATAATAATATATATAGTGCTTAATTATTATAATCTTGGGCTTTGTTTTCAGCTTGAGCTTTTTCACGAATACGAATGCCTAGCTCACGTAATTGACGATTATCTACTTTAGCAGGCGCTTGAGTTAGAGGGTCCTCAGCAGTTTTGGTTTTTGGGAACGCAATCACATCACGGATTGAGCTGGCACCAACCATTAGCATAATTAGACGATCCAAACCAAATGCCAAGCCACCGTGCGGCGGCGCACCAAATTTAAGCGCATCGAGTAAGAAGCTAAATTTCTGATCTGCTTCTTCTTCAGAGATACCTAAAGCATCAAACACGGCTCGCTGCATCTCAACCGTATTTATACGTAGGCTACCACCACCGATTTCGGTACCGTTTAATACCATATCATAAGCGATCGAAAGGGCTGACTCTGGATAGTTTTTAAGTTCCTCAACTGAACCCTTAGGTTTAGTGAATGGATGGTGCATTGAAGTCCAATGACCATCGTCGGTTTCTTCAAACATTGGGAAGTCAACTACCCATAAAGGTGCCCATTCACAGGTTTCCATGTTCATATCAAGACCAATCTTGACACGTAGCGCACCCATGGCATCATTCACAATCTTCGCTTTATCTGCGCCAAAGAAGATGATGTCACCATCTTGAGCTTCTGTACGCTCTACAAGACTAACCAGAACATCATGACTCATGTTCTTAATAATTGGCGATTGTAGACCCGACTCTTTATCGACACCATTGTTGATGTTAGTCACATCATTTACTTTGATATATGCTAAGCCGCGCGCACCGTATATACCGACATATTTTGTATAAGCATCAATTTGCTTGCGCGTTAAAGTGCCACCATTAGGAACGCGTAGGGCAGCAACTCGGCCTTTTGGATCATTAGCGGGACCTGCGAATACTTTGAATTCAACGTCTTTCATTAGGTCTGCAACGTCGATAAGTTTTAAAGGAATACGTAAATCTGGCTTGTCAGAAGCATAGTCGCGCATTGCATCGGCGTAAGTCATACGTGGAAAGTTATTGAGTTCAACATCAAGCATGGTTTTGAATAGATTTTTAATCAAACCTTCGTTGATGTCCATGATTTGTTCTTCATCTAAAAATGAAGTCTCGATGTCAACCTGAGTAAACTCTGGCTGACGATCAGCACGTAAATCTTCATCTCGGAAACATTTGGCGATTTGGTAGTAACGATCAAAGCCTGATACCATTAATAGCTGTTTAAATAACTGTGGTGATTGCGGCAGTGCAAAGAAGTTACCTGGGCGTGTACGTGATGGCACGAGATAGTCACGTGCACCCTCTGGTGTCGCGCGTGTCAAGATTGGTGTTTCTACATCTAAAAAACCATTTTCATCTAAATAGCGGCGAATCGTTGAGGTCGCTTTAGCGCGAAATACCATACGTTCTTGCATCACCGGACGACGCATGTCTAAATAACGATATTTTAGACGTAAGTCTTCATTAACAGTTGTGTTTTCGTCATTCAATGGGAAGGGCGGGGTTTCAGATTTGGCTAAAACTTCAATCTCTTTACCCAATAACTCAACCTGACCACTGGTCATATTTTTATTTTCAGTACCTTCGTAACGTTTACGTACACGGCCAGTAATCTGTAACACATATTCAGGACGCGCGGCATCTGCCGTAGCAAAAGCCTCAGGGGTGTCAGGATCAATGACAACTTGCAATATACCTTCACGATCACGCATATCCAAAAATATAACCCCACCATGGTCACGGCGACGGTGTACCCATCCTACAATAGTGATGGTTTGATCTAATAGCTCTTCGGTTACTGCTCCACAATACTCAGTACGCATCATAAATGGTCCACTATATTAATTAATATTATAGAAAAAGGATCTAAATAAAATTCTTGCAAATAAGATGTTAGATTAGTTGCACATTATGCCTGTTATTGCGCATTGTCACAACTCCTAGCCCGTTACAAATTGATTTGAAATGCTTTGAACAAAGGGCAGATAGCCGCTCTAAAAAATTCACAGCCTATAAAACAGTAAAAATATAAATTAAATGTGTACTGGGGTCTATCGATTAAGGTAAGGTTTAAACATGTGGCGCTATACCAAGTGCATTTAAGTTTATAACGGTTGCTAAGGAAGATAAATATGACTATGAATACAAAAGGTAGCAGTTCTGGTGATAATACTAAATTAAAAACCTATATCAGTGCTGTTATGACAATGAGTTTATTGATGACAGGATGTCAGATAATTTCAACTGACATGCATAATGGAGTATCAAATCAGACCACTGAAGCAAATCAAATCTTACTGTCAAATGATAGTAATAAAGGGATGCAAAGTGCTGACTTAATTGCACCTGAATACGGGACTGGCCGCACCAATCAGCAGCTAGTATATGCTGATAATTATATGGTAGCTTCTGCAAATCCATTATCAACGCAAGCAGGCTATGACATACTTAAAAAGGGCGGCAATGCGGTTGACGCAATGGTAGCCATTCAAACGACATTAGGTTTGGTTGAGCCGCAATCATCGGGGTTAGGCGGCGGCGCTTATGTGGTTTATTGGAATAATATTAATAAAGAGCTGACCACTTTCGATGCACGTGAAATAGCACCATTCTCTGCAACGCCAGAGCTGTTTTTAGACGAATCTGGAGAACCTCTAGAATTTATGCAGGCTGTCATCGGTGGTCGTTCGGTCGGTGTGCCAGGTGTACCTAAGATGATGGAGGTACTGCATAAGCGTTATGGAAAGCTTGAATGGTCTGCGTTATTTGATACGCCAATCCGATTGGCTGAAAATGGATTTAAAGTTTCTCCGCGCATGGCGGCTTCAATTGCAAGCAATTCAGACAAATTGTCTCGCTATCCGCAAACAAAATCGTATTTTTTACCTAATGGTCAGCCGCTTCAAGCAGGCACATTGCTAAAAAACGCTGAGTATGCAAAAAGTATCAAAGTCTTGTCGCAGCAAGGTAGCACTCCTTTTTATCAAGGTAAATTAGCCAATAATATAATTCAGCAAGTGAAGATGGCGCATGATAATCCTGGTGATTTACGGCCCTCTAATTTTCAATCTTATAAAATAATTGAAAGAGACCCCGTCTGTAGTGAGTACCGCAAATACGACGTATGCGGGATGGGTGGATCTAGCTCCGGTGGCATCGCAGTTGGACAGATAGTGGGGGTATTAAATCAATTTACACCTGAGTATCTTACCGATAATCCAGCAAATACATTACGAGTGCTTGCAGACAGCTCACGGTTAGCTTTTGCAGACCGTGGCAAATATGTCGGCGATCCAGATTATGTCACTGTTCCCACAGCTGAGCTGCTATCGCCAGAATATCTAAAAAAACGAGCTGATTTGATTAAGTCAACAACCCTTAGTATTCCTAATGTGGTACCAGGCGACATACAGCTCAAAGACCCAGACTTAAGTAATCAAATCGCCAGTTATGTGTCTGCAGAAGCCATAGAGTTGCCCTCGACCAGTCATATTGTCGTTGTAGATCAAGCGGGGAATGTATTATCGATGACATCGTCTATAGAAAATGCATTTGGCTCGACACTGATGGCAAATGGCTATTTATTAAACAATGAATTGACTGATTTTTCATTTAAACCAGAAGAAGATGGTGAAATTGTGGCCAATCGCGTTGAAGGTGGAAAACGGCCTCGCTCTTCAATGGCACCCACAATCGTAATGGAAGATGGGGAGCCGTATTTAGCAGTTGGCTCTCCAGGCGGTAGCCGCATTATTGGTTATGTCGCAAAAACTCTAATGACCCATATTGATGGTGGGCTAGATATTCAACAGGCCATTTCCTCACCCAATATTTTAAATCGGTTTGGCACCTTTGAAGTTGAAGAAAATACCCAAGCTACCCAAGCGGTACCCCTGTTAGAAAGTATGGGCTATAAGACCAAAGTGCGAGACTTAAACTCAGGGATACAGGGTATTGTTATTACTGAAGAAGGACTTCAAGGAGGTGCCGATCCTCGCCGCGAAGGTAAGGTCATGGGGGATTAAATGCTAAAATTTGATAAGCATTACTTTATTTAAGTTATTTTGTAGCTATTTATGTAGTGGCTATTAAATTGGTGCTTATTTATTTATGGCTTAATTACTGAAGCCATTTGGTCTTAGTAAGCTATAAATCTTGAGCCTAAAAGGCAATGAGCTTGAAATTGTCAGTTTATGCAACAATATCTATAGATAGCTTAGAATATATTATGTTTTATTCGCCTAGAACCTTTATACATTATTGATAGGAAAATTTAAAAAATTATGTTATTTCACCCTACAAAAAATCCAGTAGAACTTAAAATAGTACATCTTAATAAAAAACAAAATGAGCAGCGTACTAAACTGATTGAAGCTATTGAAGATAAAAATGCAGTCAAGCACTTCAAAAAATCTTTGACCAAGGAAGCTAAAAAAAGATTAAAAAATATCACCAAAAATAAGCAAAAGCCAAAGCGTATTTTCGTTTTAGATTTTGACGGCGATATAAAAGCGTCAGCGGTTAAACACTTACGTGAAGAGATTAGCGCTATTATTAGCACTGCAAAAAAAGGCGATGAAGTCGTTGTTCGTTTAGAGTCTGGCGGCGGTATGGTACATAGTTATGGTCTTGCGGCTGCGCAACTGGTACGTCTTAAGGATGCGGGAATAACGCTAACAGTATCAGTGGACAAAATTGCCGCCAGTGGTGGCTATATGATGGCCTGTGTTGCGGATAGAATTATTGCCGCTCCATTTGCCGTCCTAGGATCAATCGGCGTGGTGTCTCAAATTCCAAACTTTAACAAATGGTTAAAAAATCACGATATTGATTATGAGATGTTCACCGCAGGTGAGTACAAACGTACGGTCACTATGTTCGGTGAAAACGATGATGAAGACCGTGCTAAGTATAAAGAAGAATTAGAGCAAACTCACAAACTGTTTAAACATTTCGTGACCACATACCGTCCACAGCTTAATTTAGAAAAAGTAGCTAATGGCGATCACTGGTATGGTGAAGATGCGCTTAAATTAAATTTAGTAGATAATCTTAAAACTTCTGATGCTTATTTACTTGAGCAAATGGATGAACATCAGGTATTCGCTTTAATGTCACGTCAGAAACCTACCTTAGTCGAAAAGTTAGGTTTAGCTAATGCGGCTCATTCAGCAGTTACTGGATTGAGCAGCGCGGCTACCAAGTCTGTCTTACACGCTGTGAGTGACAAGCTGCCTGAGATAATGACTAAGCTTGAACAAGATAAACGGCTTAAAAAGTAATCAACCTGTTGATGTTAAATGTTGATTGTTATTTACCAGTCAATTTTATAATTAAAGCGGCCTTATGGTCGCTTTTTTGTGTGTCATACTATGATATAAGGTCTAATTACAATTTGATAAGCTTAGAAAAGATTTTATCTAATCTCAAATATAGTCGGCGAAATTATAAAAAGTCACGGTGTTAACTTCGATAAGCCTACTCCAGTAGTACTTGCACTCGGTTGCCTTGTGACTACTTTAAAGTTCTTTGACTATAGATAACGGAATAGTTTTTATAAAAAAATCATATTAGAAAAGCATATAAATAAAAGCATAAAACAAGGATTGTTGCTAGCAGATGAATACTAAACTTAAAAAACAAACCCAAGTCACTAAAAATAATAAAACTAAATCCTTTATTAATAGAACCACAATTGCAACAGGTATAGCGATAACCTTAGGCACCGTTATAGCAAAAGCAGTATGGAGACCTGATTTATCGCTTGAACAATTGCGTCATTGGCAATTATCAGACAGTAAATTTGTGCCTATTAGTGATGCGAATGTTCATGTGGTTATGTCAGGTAAATGTTTCGATTCTACTGATGACGTAATAAAGGTAAGCCACAATAACAAACTCCAAGAAACCATTTTGCTATTGCACGGTACGTCTTCAAGCTTGCATACATGGTACGGCTGGAGTAAAGCGCTTGAGTCGGAATATAGCGTGCTACGTCTGGATATGCCAGGGTTTGGATTAACGGGGCCTTATACTGCTGCGCACAAGCGGTATACTTTGGACAATTATGTCGACACCGTCATTGAGGTTATGGATAACCTAGGTATTGATAAAGTATCGGTTGCGGGCAACTCACTGGGTGGGGGTGTGGCATGGCTGATGGCATTAAAGCATCCCAACCGAGTTGTGAAGTTAATACTAATCGACGCCTCAGGTCTCAAGTTCAAGTCACATAGCGTACCCATAGGCTTTAAATTGGCCCAATATCGCGTGCTCGAACCAATTATTACTAAGGTGCTTCCTAAGCGTTTAATCCGAGACAGCGTGTATAGTGTCTATGCTAACAAGTCCAAAGTTACTAGCGCTTTAGTCAATCGCTACTATGAGCTAGCATTACGCCAAGGAAACCGCGCCGCATTATTAAAACGAATGCGTGAAGGGTTGTCTAGCGCTAAAGTAGGTAATTTGTCCGATATCAAACATCCCACGCTAATTATTTGGGGCGGGCAGGACAAGCTTATCCCAATCGATAGTGCGTATAGATTTGAAAGAGCGATACCCAACAGTCAGTTAGAGATTTTTGATAACTTAGGTCATGTGCCCCAGGAAGAAAATCCACAAGCAACCGTTGCGGTAGCGATGAAATTTCTGAAGGGAACCTTATAGTCGTTATAATCTATTTAAAGAGGCTAAATTAATTTTATAAGTACGAGATTAAGCTTTATTACGTTTTTATCATGAATTAGTGTTTAATATATTAGTTTATTATCTAAATTTTTATGGAGGTGTTTATGGCGCTAGATATGTACTACAAAATCGGTATGGGTCGTAAAAAACGATACAGAATTACGAATGATATGATAACGACGTTATATCAAGTTCATAACAACGCAAAGTTCCCTAAAGTAACGTGGTTGATAGATAACCTATATGAACATATTGAAATCAATCCTGATATTTGCAAAGCTTTGCTAAATGAAATGGATTTATTTGAACAGTTATTATTATCCTTACATTTACCTTTTCCTAGATTGGCCTTGCTGGATTTACAAAAGTTTTTAAAGAGCGCACAAGGTCGACAACGAGTGATCTATATTAAAATGCCTAAAATGTACTAAGTATCATATTCTTATTATTAACTATTGCTTAGTATTAAATATATTGAAGTCACGTTAGATAAACAATATCTCATATTAATTTACGCAGATATATTTAAGCCTGTGATAGCATAATTTTGAGCTTAAAAGCTCTAGTTAATAAAATGTAGGTTTATAAGCGCCTTTAATAAATTTAGCATATAGCTAAATAAACGCATATCTCAAAACAAATGCTTATCGCCTTGAATTTAATCGCCTACTAATAATCCTTACAACACTCTTAAAAAACTTTATAAAACATTCTAATAATAACTAACTATAGGTAATCATAATATGTCTAATACAACAAACACAGCAAATGATCAGGCACCACAACGCTATACAGACTTCAACTACCAATACATCGCAGGCGAGTGGGTAAAAGGTAAAGATGACAGCGCCAATATCAACACAAACCCTTATACGGGTGATACCTTAGTTGAAATCACTCAAGCAACCAAAGAGCAGCTTGATGAGGCCTTTCAAGCAGCGAGTGACGCACAAAAAGAATGGGCGAAAACACTGCCTGCTGAGCGCACCGCTATAATGTATAAATTTATTGAAATCTTAGACCAGCGCCATGATGAAATTGCCGATTGGCTTATCAAAGAATCTGGCAGTACTCGTATTAAAGCAGAGATTGAGCTTAAGATTGCTCGTACTGTTACAGTAGAAGCAGCAACCTATCCTAACCGCGTGCATGGTGAAATTAGACCTTGTAACACCCCTGGCAAACAAAACTTTGTGTTTCGCGACCCTATCGGAGTAATCGCTTTAATTAGTCCTTGGAACTTTCCGCTACATTTAACTCAGCGCTCGCTAGCGTCAGCACTTGCCCTTGGTAATGCCGTGGTATTAAAGCCTGCCAGTGATACACCAGTGACAGGTGCATTGCTACTTGCTAAGCTTTTTGAAGAAGCAGGATTGCCAAAAGGGGTATTAAACGTTGTCGTTGGTGCAGGCAGTGAAATTGGCGATGCTATTGTCACCCATGACACCCCAAGCCTAGTGTCCTTTACAGGTTCTACCCCTGTCGGCAAGCACATTGGCGAGCTTGCCTTTAGCGGTGACTACATTAAAGATGTGGCATTAGAGCTAGGTGGCAACAACCCCTTTGTTGTATTAAAAGATGCTGATATCGATCAGGCTGTAAAAGCTGCGGTATTTGGTAAGTTCCTGCATCAAGGTCAGATTTGTATGGCAATTAACCGTATTATTGTTGAAGCAGACATTTACGACAGCTTTGTAGAAAAATTCAAAGATATGGTGACCTACCTGAAAGTAGGTGATCCCAATGATGAAGATACCTTTATTGGACCTATTATTAACAAAAACCAGCTAGAGTCGCTAAAAGATAAAATCGAAACCGCCAAAAACGAAGGGGCTAATTTACTTCTAGAAGGTAAAATTGAGGGTCAACTTGTACACCCTTATATATTTACTGAGGTGACATCAGAGATGGACTTGTTCCGTAATGAAATCTTTGGTCCATTAGCCGCCATTGTAAAAGCTCAAAATGAGCAAGAAGCGCTAACCCTCGCAAACGACACCCAATTTGGCTTATCAAGTGCTGTATTTACCAATGATATGCAAAAAGGTATGAATTTTGCCAAACGTATGGAAGCGGGTATGACTCATATTAATGACATGCCAGTTAATGATGAGAGCATGGTACCGTTTGGCGGTGTCAAAAACTCAGGTATTGGACGCTTTAACAGTGACAAAATCCTAGAAGAGTTTACCAAAACACATTGGGTTTCTTTCCAAAACGAACCGCGCGATTATGGATTCTAGGGGCTACTAGGGGCTTTTAGGAGTTTATAGGGGCTTTGAATAAAAGGATTCTAAATTTAAATAGATTATAATTTAACGCAAAAGGCCACATGAGGTGGTCTTTTTAGTGCTTAATGAATACACAGTTGCAATAAATAAACCTTAAAACAGGTAGCTATCACCGCTTTACGCTGCTATCTGCATGCCATAACGAGGCAGTCGCTAAGCGATGTGGTGTCGCCTGCTTCGCGCGCCACCGCATAGCTAGCGCCTGCAACTCGTCCTGTCATGCAGTATATCCGCTGCAATCGGGGCTAAACCGCACCTCCAATGCAACCATCGTACAATGAAATAAGTTATAATAAGTATCAACGAGTAAAACCCTAAATACAAAACCATCTTGAAACCACCTTCCAAAACCCCCATAAAAAACCAACACATAGCAAATAATAGCCTAAGCAAATGCCAGATTCTAATCAAAACAATCAAATAGACAATAAACTAATACCTATCAAAAACAAGGTGCTAGAGAGCACAGCAAAAAATCAAACGATGACCTCTACAGAAGTCCCCGTCCTTGCCAAAGACCGACATTTTCTGAGCCGCTTGCAAAGGGAGCTCGCTCGCCCTAACAACAATACCCCTGAAAAGGTACTGGCAGAAAAAAAGGCTAAGTTTGAAAAAATAAAACACCGCTCACAACAAGTGGTACAAGAACGTATTGACAGTATTCCATATAATATGGCTGAGCGGCTCAATCATGAGCTACCTGTGAGTAAGCGTAGCGAAGATATCGTTCAAGCGATTATTGATAATCAGGTCATTATTGTTGCTGGTGAGACAGGCTCAGGTAAGACCACCCAGCTTCCTAAGCTTGCCATGATGGCAGGGCGAGGTATCACTGGACAAATAGGTCATACCCAGCCAAGGCGATTAGCGGCACGAAGTGTGGCAAACCGAGTCGCTGAAGAGCTCGGTGAGCAGCTAGGTGATACGGTTAGCTTTAAGATTCGGTTTAATGAGCAAGGCACCGCTAAATCTGTGGTCAAGTTAATGACCGACGGTATTTTACTTGCTGAGCTGGGTCACGATAGATTTTTAACCCGTTATGACACTATTATCATTGATGAGGCGCATGAACGGAGTTTAAATATCGACTTTATTATGGGGTATCTTAAACAGCTATTGCCCAAGCGTCCCGATTTGAAAGTCATCATTACCTCTGCAACCCTCGATACAGGTCGCTTTAGCGAGTACTTTGCACACTACGATAAAGCCAAAAAGCGTATGGTGCCCGCGCCTGTTATTGATGTGGAAGGTCGGGGTTATCCGGTCGAAGTACGCTACCGAGCACTTACCGATGAACCTGTTACCAGCTCCGATGATGACAGCTTTGATGACTTTGAGGATAATCTACCTCGTGCAGTGGTCGCAGCAGTTGAAGAGTGTTTTGAAGATGCGATCTCTAAAGGTCATCCAGAGCATGCAGATATCTTGATATTTGCAGCCACCGAAGCCGAAATCCGTGAGATGCAAGAGGTGCTAATAGCGCATGGTCCGCGCCATACTGAAGTGTTACCGTTGTTTGCTCGTCAGTCGTACGCTGAGCAACAACGTATTTTCAAACCCTCTGGGCGAGGGCGCCGTATTGTTATCGCTACCAACGTCGCTGAGACTGCATTAACCGTACCGGGTATTCGCTATGTTATAGATTTAGGCTTTGCCCGTATTTCTCGTTATTCATACCGTTCGCGTGTTCAGCGTCTACCAATTGAAGCGATAAGTCAGGCGGCAGCCAATCAGCGTAAAGGGCGCTGCGGGCGTATTGCACCAGGTGTTTGTATTCGCTTGTACTCAGAAGAAGATTTTGAAAATCGTCCTGCTTATACCGAGCCTGAAATATTAAGAACCAACTTGGCATCCGTTATTTTACGAATGGCTAGCCTGCGCTTAGGTACAGTGGAGAACTTTGACTTTATTGAGCCACCTGATAGCCGCTTGGTAAAAGATGGTCGCAAGCTACTCGATGAGCTTGGCGCCATTACTCCCAAAAACCCAAATAGCACCAAGCCACTTGCAAAGCAAACCTTAAATGAGGTGAAACTGACACGAGTAGGTCAGAAGATGGCACGTATGCCCATTGACCCAAGGCTGGCTCGCATGCTGGTTGCAGGTAGTGACTTTGATTGTATGCTAGAGATGTTGATTATTGTAGCAGCATTAGCCGTGCAAGACCCACGTGAGCGCCCAGCAGAAAAACGTGCCCAAGCAGACCAAAAGCATGCCATATTTCGTCAAGAAGACTCTGACTTTCTGTTTTATCTAAGTTTATGGAAGGCGCTATATGAGGGCGGCACCAATAAGCTAACTAATAGTCAGCGCAAATCATTTGCTAAAAAGCATTATTTAAGTTTTCCGCGTCTGCGTGAGTGGGAGAAAACGTATCGTCAATTAGAGCAGATGGTCTCAGATTTAAGGCTCTTAACCGACTCAGGTACTGATAAAAAGCAAAAACCACAAGCCCGTCATGATAAGCACGGTAAAAAAGGAAACAGTGCAAAACCAAAAGTCAACCCATCTAAGAACAATAACCAGCAACAAACCAAAGTGGCTAGATATGTCGCGACTGACTTAATTGTGACTGATAAAAAAGAAGTCAATGAAGAGCAGCGAGCGGTTAAATATGCCAATCTACACCGTGCGCTATTAACTGGTTTGTTATCAGTTATTGCGCATAAAACAGACCAGCGCGGTGAGTATCTGGCAGCACGTCAACAGAAAACTAAGATTTTCCCTGCAAGTACTGTATTTAAACAAGCACCACCTTGGTTAATGGCATTTGAAATAGTGGAAACCTCACAAGTATTTATGCGCACAGTCGCCAAAATTGAACCTGAATGGATTATCTCGGCAGGCGGTAATTTGCTCAAGTACCATTACTTTGAGCCACATTGGTCGAAGAAGACGGGACGGGTGCGGGCATATGCTCAAATCAGTTTGTTTGGTCTGATTGTGGTGGCTAAGCAGCTGACCAACTATGAACAGATTAATCTTGAAGAATCTCGTGAAATCTTTATCCGAGATGGCTTGGTAACGGGTAACTTGGGGCGTCAAGCACCATTTTTGCAACACAACATGGACAAGATTGCGGATGTGGAGCGCATCGAGGATAAGCTGCGTCGTCGTGACTTACTGGTTGATGAAGAAGACTTATATCAATTTTATGAGCGTAAAATCCCTGAGCATATTGCAAGCCGAAAAGCGTTTGAAGACTGGCGTGCAGAAGTTGAAAAACAAGACCCAAAGTTCTTGTTCTTCACTGATGATGATGTACTCAAAGAGACAGCACCCACTACTGGCGAGTTTCCTGAAGTATGGCAACTGGGTGACCTAAAGTTACCCTTAAAATATGTGTTTGATCCTGCATCACAAGATGATGGCGTCACTATTCGAGTGCCGCTTGCTGCTTTGCCTCAACTCGATGCTATTGAGCTGTTGTGGGGAGTGCCGGGCTGGCGTTATGAATTAGTATTGCAACTGCTCAAGTCTTTACCTAAAGATATCCGTAGAAAAATCGTTCCCATTCCTGATACCGCAGACAGCTTGTTTGATGAGTTAGAAGCCAATCACCAACAAGGGCTACTGAATCAGCTGTGCCAAGCGCTTCAGCGTCGAGGAATTGTGGGCGTTAAACCTGAGGACTTTAATCCCTCATCAATTGACCGTTATCTCCAGCCACAAATTTGTGTCGTAGATGACAGAAAGCGGGTAATTGAAAAGGGGCGAGACTTAAAAGCGCTACAGCAGCGTCACGCAAGCGAGACCAGTCAAGCGGTTAGCTCAAGTCAAGGCAGTGAGGGCGTTCATACCCATTTCCCAGAGCACTTTAAATTTAGTAAAAATCGTCACAGTGCAGGTATTGTGATGAAAGAGTTTTCAGCCTTAGTCGCTGATGAAGCAGGTGAGGCGGTGACCATTTATCAATTTACCGATGTTAGCGCCGCTTTAAAGGCACATCGCAAAGGCGTTCTTAGTCTTATTAAGTCAAAACTGGGTGCAAAACAAAAACAGTTAACCAGTCAAATCGACAAGACCTTTAAACTGGCTTTTGCACCTTTAGGGGACATGGAAAAGCTTAAAACTATTGTGGTTGATGCCACCTTAGATGCCACGCTTGAATCTCATGCGCCACATTTTAAAAGTAATAAAGAAGCGCTCCCTGATAATGCTGATAAAGTCGCTGAAAAGCTTGCTGTTCAATTGCCTATAGATGAGAGTAATTATGCCAAAACCGAAGAGGCAGTATTGGGTCAGTTTTTATTACAAGGGCAAACCGTCCTAAAGTTATTAAAAGAGGTCTATACGCGCTGGCAACGCATTCGCCGTAGCCTACTGATGCTCGACAGTGAGGTATTTGGTGAGTCAATTGATGACATTGAAGATCAGCTCGATGATTTGCATTTATCAGACTTTGTGTATCGTATGGATTATGAGCACTGGCAACAATATCCACGCTATCTTGAGGCGTTAGAAATTCGCATTGAGCGCTTAGAGCATAATCTGGATGGTGATTTAGATGCGGTGTACGAGCTTGATGAGCATATGGAACGTTTAGCCGGTCGTGCTGATGATGAGCTTATCTGTGACTATCGCTGGCTGGTTGAAGAGTTCCGTATTCAACTGTTTGCTCAGCCAATGAAGACGCGTCAAGCCGTGTCGCAAAAGCGATTAAACAAACTGTGGGATAAGGTGAAGTTTAAAATTAAATAAGAGCTATTAAATGATGCTGGATAAAATTCCAACATCCTTTTATTGTTATAGATATAATTGTTGAATTATATAGTCAATCAATCTTAAAAGCGGAACAAGTTGAACGTGCGCGAGTACTACTAACGTAGGCTTAGTAAGTTTAACGCGATTATACTTTAAGAGTGGTATGACTATAAATATAGTCAAAGAACTTTAAAGTAGTCACAAGGCAACCGAGTGCAAGTACTACTAAGGTAGGCTTAACGAGGTTAACACCGTGACTCTTTATAAGTTCGCTGACTATACAGCCCCTATTTATAGCTAAGGAAAGTTATATGGTAGTTTTACGAATATTATTTAAATGGATTTTGTTGCCGATTTTTGGGTTGCTAATAATTATATCTTTAGGTCTGATTTTGACTGGGAATGGCTATATATTTCGCGGTGTTCAATTAACCTACCTTAAAGGTGAAAAGACCGCAAACATTGATGATTATGTCGATTTTGATAATAGAGTGATCAAACCTGCAACACACATCCCTTGGGGTTCTCACCCTAATGCCGATGACTTTGAATTAACACCCCCTCTCCAAACCGCCTTAGATACAGATCAAACTATCGCCTTTGCCGTTATACAAGATGGTCAGTTATTGTATGAAAACTATTGGCAAGGCTATAGCGGCGAGTCACATACCAATAGTTTCTCGATGGCGAAAACGGTAACTACAATGCTTTATTTAAAAGCCGTAGAAGAGGGTTATATCAACAGTGTCGATGAACCTATAACGACGTTTTTGCCCGAATATGCAGACAATGAGTATGCCAAGGAATGCACGCTTGCAGATTTATCAGGTATGACCTCAGGTTTTGATTGGCTTGAGGATTATTATTTACCTGTTAACCCAACGGCTAAAGCTTATTATGGCAATAAGCTGATCAAACAGATGACTAGCCGGGATTTTGTTGAACCGTGTGGTAATCACTTTGATTATTCTTCAGGCGACACTCAGTTACTAGGCATTGCGCTGACGAGAGCTTTAGCACCGCATGGATATACTGCATCAAGTTATTTAGAGGAGAAGTTTTGGCAACCGCTTGGCATGAAAGATAACGCTTACTGGTCGCTTGATGGCTCTGCAGAAATTGAAAAAATGTACTGCTGTTTAAATGCAAATGCTTTAGATTTTGCCAAATTTGGACAGCTGCTTTTACAAGGCGGCGAATGGCAGGGTAAACAATTACTATCTAAAGAGCATGTACATTGGATGATAACGCCAAATAACGCGGCTTTTAATGACGGTGAAGCTAAGGTATATGGTCATTCTATTTGGACTGATCTTGACAGTCCCATTCCTTTTTATGCCATGCTTGGGCATTTAGGTCAAAGAGTATTGGTACTACCAGAGTCCAATACAATTATTGTTCGTCTAGGCAAACAAAAAGGGTTGAATCAACCTATTGCTGGCTTTCATTTAGAACCTGATCTCGGACTGTATGTTAGTGAAGTGGTAAAAGAGCTAAATAACCTTAATATACTATCTAAAGATGAAAGTGTGCAGTGATGTAGAAATTATATCCAATAATCTTTTTATTTCCCTAAATTTTCAACAAATAAGTGAACTAACGAGATTTGGTTCACTTTTTTAATTTTAACACGGATAAAACGATATACATGATTGACGACTATCAAAATAATACCTATATGAATATAGCGGAGCAAATCAGAACCTATTTGATTAAAAATAGCCTAAGTATTAATTTACCTAGTATTTCGTATGAAATCTTAGCACTTCAGTTGTTAGAAAGTATCAAACACGAAACCGACATACACGCTCTTTTTGACGGTCAGATACACCAACAAGTTTGCGATCCATACTCACAGTTTTTTGATCCAATAAAAGCTATAGTTTATCTAAATCAAAAAGACCATGATGAGGCGTGTTGGTTAAGTTTCTTAATTATTTATACCGATGATAATGCAGAATCTGACTGGACTTTTATTAGACAGCTTTACAAAAGGGAATCTACATTTGATATAAAAAGCAAGCAGTTAAATAATACCGTAGAAACTGAAGTAGGCATAGACGCAGTAGAAAGTAGCGAATCACACTCATCAAAAGTGCTAAGTTGGCAGTTTATTACCCATGATAACCATCTTATCAATCCACGACTAGAAGCTTTAGCGGTTAATTTAGCACAAAGCCCGAATAAACCCAAATTCGGCCATCATCGTGCCTATGAATCGTTAAAACATTTGCCGACAGTATTTAAAAGCTATATTGATTTCATAGAAGAGCAGGGCGGGCATCAAGCGCTGTTTAAACCGTATCACCAAAAGTTGGATAAAGAAGCTTATTTTAATTATCTGTACACGTTAATAAGACAACGCATTTATCGATTTGGTAGGTTGTCAACATTTGAATATTTATGTTTGATGAGCAAAATGATATTGGCTGAGGTTGAGCCAGATGGTTGTTATATTAATGAGGCTAGTGGTCCAAAAAGAGGTGCTAAATTATTATTTGGTATGCTTAGAAATGAACGGCTTGACTATCATGCTATTGGTTTGGCTGAGCATTTAGAAATGAGCTTCCAGTCTGTAGAAGCTGCTCTATGTCATTGGCAAAAGTCGCCAACGCGATTTATAAAATATGATTAACAGCGTACATAGTGTTTTTTATAGCGCTATTTATAGATCACCATTTTTATTGTGACACCATTTTATTATGACACTATGTTTTACTAAAATATGTTGAGAGTAGTTAGTTTTGAGGAGCTTAAGAGTATAGGTTCTTATGAATATAGGAGCCTAAGACTCGGACTTAGCTTTGGACCTAATGGTCCCGAATAACGATTTCTCCCCCTCATCGTTAGTCTTGGCTTTAGTCACATCGTGAATATTGTGTGACAGTATTGGGGCCGTGTTACCAGCTTGTAAGGCTTTAATTTGCGCTTCATCGCGAGTATTTTTTTGGATAGTAATGGCGGCGAACATACTCATGGTAAATGACATCAGATAAAAGCCTTTTTCGCTCAGCGACAGTCCACCAGCATTTAATAACCCGATTATCATCAATGCAATGGATGCCCCAAGAGCTGCCCAACTGATCCAGTAGTACATGACCGATGTAGGTATGCCTTCCGCTCTATCACGTACAGTCTTTTGAAGACTTATAGACGCATACAATCCTAATGCCAAAACTACCCCGTAAAAGCCTTTTTCGCTCAGCGCCATTCCTGCTGCATTCCATAAGCCAACAAAAAAGGCAATTGTACCAACACCCAATACTGCCCAAGTTGCACCTATATAGGCAGTTGTGGGACGGTAGTTTGACAGACTTTGAGTATTCAAAGGATGCTGCTGCATAGAATATCCTTATAAAGAGGAGAGAGCTGTTGTGTCACTTTTAAAACCGTACTGTTTATTAAAAGCTATCAAATGCAAAATACTCTTAATAGCGCTATTCAATAAAAAAAGATAATTATATTAAACGATAATTATTTTAAACGATAATTTATTAATTACATTTCATAATATTTTTAGAGTATAGACACAAGCTATATACGGGTCAATAAAAGTTTTAGAACTATTTTTTTATTATCATTAAAAGTGTACTTTATTAAGGCGGTATTATAATATTTAGAACTTACAATACGTTAGGGTATCGCTTTAATTCTTCAGACCTTTATATACAGACTAAATGTCTCATTAACAGAACAAATAACTATGGATTTCATCTATTTAGTATTACTTGTCAGCTTGGTAATTATCATACCAATTTTATTTATTATTATAGAAAAGTCGCGCCGTGAGCAACTCAGCTCAAGTTATCAACATCAAAAGTTTATAGCAACTAAGGCACAAGGGGAGCTACACCAGTCTCGACCCGATATAAAAATAGGCGATACAATTATTTATTATCATAATCTATCTACAATGCCGATAGATTACCGCCAGCTATTGGCTAAATTGCATGAACAATATAGTTATTTATCGACGCAAGAGCTTTCAAATGAACAGCGTTTTACTATCGATAAGTTAATAGGTACACGTTTACCTGAAATACTAGAAGATTATCTCGATTTAGATTCTGAATTTGCTCAACGTTCAATTATTGATAAACACAAACAGTTAACAAGTCATGATGTGACCTACAATCAGCTTGATTCGATGTTTGCGTTTTTGCGTCGTCTAGCAGAAGAGGGTCAATCTAATAAAGCGAACAATATCCTTATAAATAGCACGTATCTAAAAACAGTTTATGATTCTTTCTATCAAGACGATGCCACACATAATAATAGTCAATTAAATGATACATATAATGACCTTAATACTTATCTAGATATAGAGGACATGGATATAGAAGACATGGATATTAAGGACACTACTAGTGAAGAAATTATGTATACGCTAGGTGAGTCTTATCTTATAGATTGCGATGAGCTTATAGCATCGAGTTCTACGAGCGAAAAGACGCCTACTCAAACTTCGCCAAATATAATTAAATTAAGCAATAACAAACAGATATTGGGCGATGAGATTATTATAGAGTTAGGACAGCTGGTTCATATCGCAGAACAAACCTTGATTTGCGCTGATGATGCAATGGTTAGTACAGAGCCATTAAAAGTATTTGATACGATCATGAGCCATGCTATACCGCACCTTTTGCGTAGCGCTATCATGGAGTCATACCCTGAACCCGTATCTAAAATTAGAGAAGAGAGCCTAATTGATAGAATAACACAATTCGGAAAAATTTTAGAAGACTGTATGCATAATCTAGATGAGTTTGTAAAACAAAAAGATACGTCAGAATTTTTAACAACGATATCAGTTGAGGACTTAAACAGCTTATTAAGTTCTAAACAACATGATGCACAGCACTTATTAGAAAGTGAGTTTTTCGAACTAAACTAAAGGCTCTTTAAAATCTTCATTAGAAAAATTACAGTTTCAAAGCTTTATAACCAATATGATTTAAGGAATGGAACTTGGAACTTGGAACTTGGAACTTGGAACTTGGAACTTGGAACTTGGAACTTGGAACTTGGAACTTGGAACTTGGAACTTAAGAGATTGAGCTTAAGCAATTTGAAATAAGTAATTGATCAAAACCAGATCCCCTTAATTGGTTTGTTTTAATAAGCTGCGTTGTATAAGTTGTCTTAACTAAGCTGCTTTAACCAAGATGCAACCTTATCGACGCGCTCTTGTCGGGTTCCGCCAATACGTCTAAACGGTTTGCTATGGTAGGTTAATGCATCGGCAAAAAATTGACTAATCTGCTCCCTTTGGTGTGGCGCATCACGAAGATCATCCTCAACCCAAGGCACATCCACTTCTGTTAGCAAAATTAGGTCGTATGAATGGTTTAAGGCGGCAGCTTCAATTGCCAAAGGGCAATCATCATAATACCAATAAGAATATACCATCAACTCAAATAATGCGGTGTCACAAAATAGATAGTCAGTGGCCAATTTGGAAAGTGCGTTTTCATTAGCAACTTGACCTTGAGCGATAGGCAGTAAATCTTCCCATTCACAAGATGTACGCGAGTTATCCCACTTGTGTTGCAAGTAAGAACGCATGTATTCACCCACCCACTGCGTATCAAAATGAGCCGCTAGATCTTTACATAACGTCGTTTTACCAGTGCTTTCGGCGCCTAAAACCAGTACTTTAAACAGTTCAGGAGTTTCATATATGCGTAAATCGTCTGGCAATGCGTAAGGAGTTAGTGATTTAGACTCATTAAAAATCCCCCACTGTTTGGTTTGGCAACGTGTCTTATTAAGCTGTGGATATGGATTGATTGACATAAAAAACTTATTACCAGGGTTTTGAATCAGATAAGGAATCTAGAATAGGTTAGCCGTGCAATCATTAGAGTATCTATTAGAGAGTCGAAATAATAGAGAGTCGAAATAATAGAGAGTCGACATAGTAGAGCGTCGACATAGTAGAGCGTCGACATAGTAGAGCGTCGACCTAGTAATAAAGTACACTGTTTAAAAATTTATAACACACTCTATTAGGAATAATAAAACAAAACAGGCATAATAATTGTTTAAAACTTTAATTTAGATTTTAACCATTAATAGCGCTAAATGCTTTAAGTTTAATTATTGAATTAACAAGCTTGCTTAATAGGTAGAGTTGATTGATTAATAATTAGCCTACTTTATAAGTAAGATGAATGACCTAAAATAGGAAGCCACATGAAGACATATATTACAGGGACAGGATTATATATACCACCTCACAGCATCAGTAACGAGGAGCTGGTAGATACCTTTAATCAATATGTAGACAATTATAACGAAAAATATGCTGCTGAGATTGATGACGGTAAACGCGAGGCTTTAGAAAAATCCTCTCCTGAATTTATCGAGAAAGTCTCAGGTATCAAGTCGCGCTATGTGATGGATAAATCAGGCTTATTAGATCCAGACTTAATGACGCCTATTCTTGCACCGCGTAAGTTAGGTGAAGAAGTATCATTAATGGCTGAGATGGGGGTAGATGCACTACAGCAAGCAATGGATGAAGCGGGTATAGAGGCGAGTCAACTAGATGGCATTATTGTAGCGTGTTCTAACCTTCCTCGTGCCTATCCTGCATTGTCTATTGAGATTCAGCAGGCAATTGGTATGGATGGAGGGTTTGCTTATGATATGAATGTGGCGTGTAGTGCCGCTACGTTTGGTATCTCACAAGCAGTAGGTTCTATCCAAACTGGTTTAGGTAAACGTATTGCAGTCGTGAATGTTGAGATCACTTCTGCTCATTTGAATTGGAGAAATCGTGACAGTCATTTTATTTTTGGTGACGTAGCAACAGCAACTATTGTAGAAAAGCTTGATACCGAGCACTCCGATAGCCCTAAAGGTTATGAGATTATAGACGCTAAACTATTTACTCAGTTTTCAACCAATATCAAGAATGAATACGGCTTTTTAGATAGAGCGCAGTATCTAGCCGAAGAGGCTGAGATGTATCATGATATTGACGACCCCGTTAATGACAAGTTATTTTTACAAAATGGGCGCAAAGTATTTCGTGAAGTATGTCCAAAAGTATCTGAATTAATCAAAACCCATTTACAAGAAAATGAGTTTGATCCAAAGACAGTTAAAATGATGTGGTTACATCAAGCCAATGCAAACATGATCAGTTTGATCCTTCGGAGTGTTGTTGGTAAAGATGCCGACCCTGCAATAGCGCCTTCAGTAATTGCTGAGTTTGCCAATACCAGCTCGGCCAGTCCTATCATCGTGTTCCATCGATATAAAGACCAGCTTGAGTCAGGTGATTTGGGGGTAATGTGTTCGTTTGGGGCGGGGTACTCAATTGGCTCAATACTGGTAAGAAAAGCATAGTTTTAAACCATTATAATTTTCAACAGACCCTAAATCTAAAATCTTTGAATTCAAACATGTTAAGTGTCGGTATTTATTACAGAATTTGCTATAATTACCGGCTTAAATTTTATTGAACTTTAGGACAGTCTAATACGGCGCCTTAAAGACTATTAATTCTCTATCAAAAAAAGCTAACTTATGAAAGACTCATTAAGAGAACGCCTAGATCAGATGGTAGATCGCTACGAAGAGGTGACGGCTCTTCTATCTGACCCCGATGTCATTAGTGATAATAATAAATTCCGCGAGCTGTCAATGGAGCACAGCGATCTCAGCGAAATAACATCATTGTGGCAACGATACTTACAAGCTGAAGCTGATAAAAAAGACGCAGAAGAGATGATTGGTGAGGCCAGTGATCCTGATATGAAAGCCATGATGCAAGAAGAGATTGACACTGCCACAGATGATATTAAAGATATGGAAGAAGCCCTAAACGTTATGATGCTACCAAAAGATCCTAACGATAAAGTGCCTGCCTTTTTAGAGATTCGTGCAGGTACTGGCGGCGATGAAGCAGCTATATTCTCAGGTGATTTGTTTCGCATGTATGAGCGCTATGCGTCCTCACAAGGCTGGACCATTGAGATATTGTCTACCAATGAAGGCGAGCATGGCGGCTATAAAGAAATCATTACACGCGTATCAGGCAATGATGTATACGGCCGTTTAAAATTTGAATCGGGCGCGCATCGTGTTCAGCGCGTGCCAGAAACAGAAAGCCAAGGTCGCGTGCATACCTCGGCATGTACGGTCGCTGTTATGCCCGAGGTCAAAATTGACGATACGGTAGATTTAAATCCAGCTGATATTAGAATGGATACATTTCGCTCTAGTGGTGCAGGTGGACAGCACGTTAATACGACAGATTCGGCGGTACGTTTAACGCATATACCAACAGGTGTCGTTGCAGAATGTCAGCAAGAACGCAGTCAACATAAGAACCGTGCAAAAGCGATGCAAATGCTTGTTTCTCGTATTCAACAAGCCAAGGTTCAAGAACAAGTTGATACTGCTGATGCGCTTAGACGTGATTTGGTCGGTAGTGGCGATCGTAGTGAGCGCATCCGTACCTATAACTTTCCGCAAGGACGCATGACGGATCATCGAATCAACTTAACGCTTTACAAGTTAGATGCCATTATGGAAGGTGATCTAGATGAGATACTAGATGCATTAACGCGTGAACATCAAGCAGATTTAATGGCTACTGTAAGTGGTGAATAATTACTATTTATTAATATTTACTATTTATCATTTCTCATAGTAAGCTTTTAGCTGGGCAATTTTCTGATTAATACTTAGTAATTTAATAGTTAAATACTCAACACGTTATAGTTATTTAAATCATAGGTAACGAATGATCGTTTATATGTCATCTTTTGAAAATGACTAACTATTTAGGATATTTATTATCTTATTAGTTATACATGTAATACTTATATTCAGCAGGATTGCTAATCCTTTTATTATGATGCTCGAATTTATTAAACGATAGGTTTTAATTATGATTAAATACATTAAATCTAGCTTGTTGGGTGTTTTAACTTCAAGTGCATTGATACTATCAGGTTGCACAACGGACGGTATAGCTGATAACAATAATACAAACCAACCATTACCTATAGATTTAACTAAATTTAGCGACCAGTTTGAAGCATGTCCAAAAGGTACTAAAAATGATGTTTTAGAATGTAGAGAACAAAATGGTATGCTTCAAAGAGAAGGGATGATGGGGTGCTATATGTGCGTCATCACTTTTAAAGATGCCGGTCAATCATGTCAAGACGCTAGTGACTGTGAAGGTGCTTGTTTGACTTCTCAGGGCGAATTCAAGCCTGCTGGGACTAACAATCATATAGGTACATGCCAAAGCACCAACAGTCCTTTTGGATGTTATCAAACTATAGAACAGGGTGTGTTACAACCTGCTATATGTGTTGATTGATATTTTACACAAACTATTTAAATAATTTAAAATTTATAAATTTGAGAGTCTTATGTCTAATAATAAACCTGAACAAGCCCCATCAGTCGATGAAACAAATGATCTAATCGCTCAACGTCAAGCTAAGTTAGATGAAATTTCAGCCTCAGGCGAAATTGCTTATCCTAATCAGTTCAAACGTACAGATTACGCAGATGACTTACAACAGCAGTTCGAGGGTATTGATAAGCAACAAATAGAAGAAAAAGTCTCAAATGGCAATAAGACCTCAGTTAATGTAGCCGGTCGTTTGATGTTAAACCGTGGCTCATTTATGGTCATTCAAGATATGACGGGTCGCATTCAGTTATATGTCGCTCGTAAAGAGCTTGATGACGATACTAAAGCGTTAATTAAGTCGTTAGACTTAGGGGATATCGTTGGCGTATCAGGGTTTATTGGTCGTTCAGGTAAAGGCGATTTGTACGTACACATCGAAGAGATTACTTTATTAACTAAGTCATTACGACCCATACCAAACAAGTTTCATGGTCTAGCAGACACCGAAGCACGCTATCGTAATCGCCATTTGGACTTGATGACCAACGAAGACAGTCGTCATACTTTCATGGTTCGTAGTCAAGTGATTAGCGGAATTCGTAAATTTATGCTCAATGAGCGTTTTATGGAAGTTGAAACGCCAATGATGCACCCCATCCCAGGGGGTGCTGTTGCACGTCCATTTATCACGCATCACAATGCGTTAGACATGCCACTGTATTTGCGTATCGCTCCAGAATTATACTTAAAGCGTTTGGTAGTTGGCGGATTCGAGCGGGTGTTCGAAATTAACCGAAGCTTTCGTAATGAGGGGGTATCCACACGTCATAATCCTGAATTTACGATGATCGAATTCTATGAAGCTTATGCTGATTATAAAGATTTGATGGATTTAACTGAGCGAATGTTCAACGAATTGGCGACTGATATTTTAGCTACAACAGAGCTCACCTACCAAGAAGAGAGCATTAGCTTAAAAGCGCCTTTTGAGCGTTTAAGTATGAAAGATGCGATTGCAAAATATGCCGAAGACTTTGATATATCTAAAGTAGATGATAGGGATTATTTGGCTGATTACGCTCAAAATGTACTCAAGCAGCAAGTCAAACAAGGCTTTGGTGTCGGTAAACTTCAAACCATTATCTTTGAAGAAACCGCTGAGCATAAATTACGTCAGCCGACCTTTATTACCGAATATCCTGCTGAAACCTCACCACTGGCTCGTCGTAATGATGAAAATGCAGAAATCACTGATCGTTTTGAACTGTTTATTGGTGGTCGTGAAATTGCAAATGGCTTTAGCGAGCTTAATGATCCTGCAGATCAAGCGGAACGTTTTTATAACCAAGTTGCTGAAAAAGATGCAGGCGATGATGAAGCCATGCATTTTGATGCAGAATATATTGAAGCCTTATCGTACGGCTTACCACCAACCGCGGGAGAGGGTATTGGTATTGATCGATTAGTAATGTTATTCACTGATGCGGCCAGCATTCGTGATGTCATTTTATTCCCGCATATGCGCCAAAAAAACTAATTATAACCCCGAATCATCAATTATTGATTTTATACGGTCGGTGAATGCTGTTTTTAAGATATAGGACTGTATAAACAATACAGTCCTAAATTTATTTAGTAGGTTTAATATATAAGTGTAATATAAACTTAAATAAATATTTAGAAAAAGAAATATTTATTGTATAGTCAATATGCCGCATGACTCGTGTTAATATTGATAAATATACGATAGACAACCATATTAATAAATTCACAATTTAGGTTAAATGGATGATATGGCAAATTACTCTGCCCAAAAAATCAAAAGTGTTTCTTTAAATAACCAAGATCGACGCTTTGCAAACTATGAAGAAGAATCAATGAAACCATCTAATACATCTAATACGAGAGCGAATAACAATAGACCACTTATTAATCCTATGTCAGAAGGAGGGGCGCCTCCTGCTGTTAAGAAGAATCCAACAACCAAACCGATAAATTTTGATTGGCTTGGCATGTTCCATCGCACGTTTATGTCTTTATACCTAGATGAAGAAGATCCATTAGTAGGGGAAGGACTATTTGACTATTTGTTTGTTATCGGTGACAAACGTCTATACGTTTTGGTTAATGAAGAGGGCATCAAGTCGAATAACCCAGAAGTTTCTGCCAACAAACTTGAAAAGTTAAAACAAAGCTCGGCAATGTTCATTAACAAACGTTATCATCAAATCATGAATAAAGTAGAAAGATTAAAAGCATTAGATAGTTCGGCTGAGAGTAATGATGCTGATCTTTCAAAATACGATGATATTAAATATATCGGTATTACCTCGCTTGCTGTCAACTTCCGAGGTGAAAATTATCAGATTGAACATTTATACGGCAGTAAGTTTTTTCAAGAAGATTGTGTATTTGATTTAGATGATGACAATAAAGTCTTACAACTATTTAGTTTAAATGGGTTTTATAAAATTGTTAAATTGCTGCAAACACCGAGCGACTTTATAAGTTTTATAGATTTTCATCTCAATCAATTGGTGGATTATCAAAGCTATGTAGATGAGATAGCTTTAGCCGAATTATTTATTGTCAGTCCAGAGTTCTTTAAAAGAGCAGTTACGGTACAAGAGAAGCTAGTAGATATCGGCTTAATGTCCAATGTGGAAAGTCGCTTGTTAACAATGATTCAATCAGATGAAAGCGATAAAGAAAAGGAGAAGTTGAGACAAGAGCTTAGTACCAAACTAAAAAGCTATTCAACGATGTATCAGAAGCTGCTTAATAAAGCGACAGAGCGTAGGCATGAGTCAGATGATATAATTCCTATTGAGCAGGTCCAATCATTAGTAAACGAATCTATGTATACCAGATTAAGTATCATGGAAGAAATGGTCGCTTACGAACATCGTTCACAAGAAGAGTGTTATGAGGGGTATGTAAGTCATCAGCACTCATATAACGAATTTGGGCATCATTACGTACTCATAGTTTATGGTTTACGGCCAGATGCCGAATATTCTAAAGAAGCAGTAGAACAAAACTATAATAGTATGCTACTAGACATTAATGCACAGCTTCAAGATCCAGCCATGTCAGAGTTTTTTATACTAGGTTTTGATATGTCGAACCATGATGGCAAAGGTAATGTGACCGTACAAATGGATGTATACCATAAGTCTGGATTTGAAATGTCAGAAATAGAACACCAATATTTCGAACAAACACAGGGATTGGCTTAATCACTAATTTGTCAGCTTAGCATTATAGCAATTTAATAAAAATGCTTTAAATTGAAACGCTTATAAACTATAAACTATTAGTCAGGATAGCTATAATCTAAATTAGCCATCTACTAAATTATCCATCTACTAAAAATTGTTTTTAACTTAAATAGTTATTAACTCGAATACCCTTTAGTAAAATTCCGATTTACCATTCTATATATATAGGTTTGGACATCATTATGTCACAGCAGTATCAAGTTTTGGCACGCAAATATCGTCCAAAGAATTTTCATGAACTGGTTGGACAAACCCATGTTTCTAAAGCGTTAATCAATGCAATTGATCACAACCGTCTGCACCATGCTTATCTGTTCACAGGTACACGCGGAGTTGGTAAGACAACGATTGCTCGTATTTTGTCGAAATGTCTAAATTGTGAAACGGGTATTACCAGTACCCCATGTGGGGTATGTCATAGCTGTGTGGCTATTGATGAGGGTCGATTTATTGATCTTATTGAAATTGACGCCGCATCACGTACTAAAGTAGAAGATACGCGTGAACTTATCGATAACGTGCCTTATGCGCCGACACAAGGTCGGTATAAAGTCTATCTTATTGATGAAGTCCATATGCTGTCTACTCATAGTTTTAATGCCTTGCTTAAAACCTTAGAAGAGCCTCCAGAGCATGTAAAGTTCTTACTAGCCACTACCGATCCACAAAAGCTACCGATTACAATTATTAGCCGATGTCTACAATTTGTACTACGCCCCTTACCTCAGCAGGCAATTAGCGAGCACTTGGAGAGTCTACTTTCTAAAGAAGATGTTAAATTCACTCAATCCTCTTTGTGGCAGCTGGCTAACGCAGCAAAAGGCTCTGTACGCGATGCTTTATCACTAACCGATCAAGCGATAGCGTTTGGTCAAGGCGAATTAACTGATGAAACGGTTAATGATATGTTAGGTTTAATAGACAGCTCAGATTTAGTTAGTCTTGTACTTGATATATACCATGGTAATAATGGAGCCGTATCACAGCATATTGAGCAAATGCGAGCTCAAATGGTAGATGCCAGTAGCATGTTTGATGGTTTGGCAGAGTTACTACATCAAATTGCGATGCATCAGATTCTACCTGATATTGCTTTAAATGTTAATGAAACTCATGCTAGTAAAATTCATGAGCTTGCATCTACAATTAATGCCGACGTCCTCCAGCTATATTATCAAATAGTGATACAAGGGCGTGAGCAAATTAAATTAGCCAATACACCGCTGCAAGCGCTAGAAATGTGTCTATTACGTCTATTAGCATTTAGACCTTTAGCTGTCAATGAAGTGACAGCGCCAGTTGAAGTCGAAGCCGAGCCATTATCGCAACCAGTCAATCAAGATAATGAAGAGGTTTTTGACGATGGCGCACTTTTGAAAACAGCTGAGACTCGAGCCACGGTCGCTAATGAAAAAGTGACTGAATATTCTAATGAAACTATTAAGTCAGACGATGATTTTGAACCAAACATTGAGTCTTTCGATCATCTAGAAAAAACATCCTCTTTCAAAGATATCGAAACAAACGACGTACACCTAAGCGAAGTGCAGCCAAGTGAAGTGCAGCCAAACGAGGTACAACCAAACGACGTTCAATCTGAAGATATTAGCGTTCAACAAGACTTGAAAACGTCAAAGCCTGACTATGAACATCGACATTCTGAACAACAGGATTCTTTAATTCAAAATAGAGTAGAGTTATCAGTAGTTGATAATAAAGACAGTGAACTACAGCAGGCTAATGTTGACTTAAATACAGAAGAAAAACAGACTATCTCTAAAAGTAGTGACGTGATAGATCATGCAGATGACCCACGTCATCTATTGAAATGTGAACCCATCAAGTTTGAGGGTGAATGGACACCCGACAAATGGGACTATTGGTTGCAAACGGCCCGAGAATTAGGATGGTTGCACCAAGATCAGTTGGCGTTGGCTAGGCAAGGTGTCATGACTGGAGACATTAATGGTAATGCTGTATTCAAAGTTGCCTTTGATACCAAAAACATGCAGAGTATATTTAAGCATATTGCAAGCCAACTTGAACAACAGTTTAATTCTACAGTCGCTATATTAATAGATAGTAGTTTGAACACTAAAAGTGCCGATCTGTTACCGCAAAATCGACAAAAGCAAAGAGAAGATAAAGCTAAAAGCTATGCTAAGCAGCTTATTCTTAACAGCCCAGTTCTACAAACTTTGCAAAGTAATTTTAATGGTAAAGTCACCCATTTAAAGTTAATTGAAAATTAGATAGCCAAGATAGATATTTTTATTTAATCTAAAGTAATTATTTTAAAAATTGAATATAAAAAATAATATTATACATTTACTTTAAGTTTTAAATTTCATTAAATATTAATTCTCATTTATCGCTCTGAATCCCAACAATTGATTAAAAAAGTCAACATTTGTCAAATAAAATGAGTTATAATGCTTGTCCGGTATAACTTAGTTGAGTATTTGAATAATGTTAGACAATCTTAGAGGAATGGCTGTTTTTGCCAGTGTTGTTGGTCACGGTTCATTTAGTGGCGCAGCACGCCAGCTAGGCATTACTACCAGTGCAGTAAGTCAACAAATTAGATCTTTAGAACGAGACCTAGGTGTCGTATTATTACACAGGTCTACCCGTAAACTAAGCTTAACAGAAGCTGGTGCGAGTTTTTATGAGTCAGCAAAAGATGTTGTATCTGCAGCTGATCAAGGGCGTATACGTGTCAATCAGCTACGAGATGAGCTTGCAGGTAGCCTAAGAATTGCCACGACGCCAGAGTTAGGGGTTAATCATATCTTACCTGCGCTATCGACGTGGATGGCTGCTCACGATGATTTAAACATCAATTTTATTGCAGACAACCATTATATTGACCTTATTGATGAGCGTGCTGATATCGCCATACGTATGAGTCCTAACATCAAAGATAGTTCGGTTGAGACTTATCCTTTGTCTGATGTTAAGCAGATATTGGTTGCTTCTCCTGATTATTTAAGACAGCGAGATAAAATAACCGCACCAAAAGATTTATCTAGTCATCAGCTTATCGCTATTGATTTAATGAAAGATCCAACATTATTAGAGTTTAAGCATGTTGAGACTGGTAAAAAGAATCGCATTAAAGTTCCATCACGAATACAAACTAATAACGTCTTCCTAGCAACGACTTTGGCTAAAGAAGGTCATGGCTTAGCGCGAGTCCTATCTTTAGATATACAAAAAGAACTTGAATCTGGTAACTTAGTAGAAGTATTACCAGAATATTCTTTGCCGCATTTTATTCTGTATGCCGTAACGTTAGACCGTGATCAACAACCTGCTAAGATTACGCGTTGTTTAGAGGTATTAAAGAAACATTTCCATTCTGGCATTTAAATTTCAAATAATGTTCCAATAAAAATAACAATAATAATAACAATAAATTACGATAAATAGAGCTTATTAATTATGATTAATTAATAAGTTTTTTTAATTATGAACTTATTTTTTAAGTACTAAATCTAAAATATGAAAATGTTAAATTCACTTAAATTTAAAAATGAGATTTATAATTTAATAAGTTATCATAGTAATTCGATTTAAATCTTCTACAAGTCTTTGAAAAAAGAACATTAAAATTTTAAGAACTTTAAGAGTTCAAGTATTACATGAGTAGGTATAACGATGACAAAATTCGTGTAGTTTTTAGCGATTACGCTATGTTTATTATAAGTGGTCTGAAACTGGTTAACTCAATATGGAAAATCGTCTTATAAATCCTTTAGAACGCGTCGACGATTCTATCGATTCTAATATCCGCCCAAGCACATTGGCTGAATACATAGGTCAGCCTGTTGTTCGTGAACAAATGGAAGTATTTATAGAAGCCGCCCGCAGGCGTAATGAATCTTTGGATCATACGTTAATCTTTGGGCCTCCCGGCCTCGGAAAAACTACTTTAGCCAACATTATAGCGCGTGAAATGGGTGGCAATTTACGTTCCACATCAGGGCCTGTTTTAGAAAGAGCAGGTGACCTGGCAGCAATGCTCACTAATCTTGAGGAGGGTGACGTACTATTCATTGACGAAATCCATAGACTCAGCCCGGTAATTGAAGAGATATTATACCCAGCGATGGAGGATTTTCAGTTAGATATAATGATAGGAGAAGGCCCTGCAGCCCGATCAATTAAACTTGATTTGCCTAGATTTACGCTTGTTGCTGCGACAACACGGGCAGGTTTGCTAACCTCTCCGTTAAGGGATCGTTTTGGTATTGTTCAGCGCTTAGAGTTTTATAATATTGAAGATTTAACGACTATCGTGAGTCGTTCTGCTCGTTTAATGAATGTGACGATGAAAGATAACGGTGCTGTTGAAGTAGCTCGGCGTTCACGAGGTACACCTCGTATCGCTAACCGATTATTGAGACGAGTTCGAGATTATGCAGAAGTTAAATCTAATGGTGAAGTAACCGGAACGATAGCTGACAGTGCCTTAGACATGTTAGCGGTCGATAGACGTGGTTTAGACCATTTAGATAGGCGATATATTGAGATGCTGCATGCTAGGTTTGATGGAGGGCCTGCAGGCGTAGAGTCGATTGCGGCTGCGATGGCCGAGGATAGAGGTACCTTAGAGGATGTTATTGAACCTTACTTGATCCAGCAAGGATATGTACTACGGACTGCACGAGGTCGTGTATTAACCCAAATGGCAATAGATCAAATTTAAATAATTAACCAATAAGAAAAAAAGCGCAGAATAAATTTTTATTCTGCGCTTTTAATTTGTCTGAAATGGTGAATGGGTCGTGTTAGTTAATTTTATCTAAGATAATAAGAGTACTTTCTATTTAAAATATATCTTCAATAAATGAGTATCTTCTAGATCATCACTGTCATTCAATTACTGTCACTAAATAAGAATTAGAGTATTAGTTTAAATCTTTAATTTGTTGATTAGATGCATGATGTTCAATCGTATTAGTAAGCATTTTATCTTTATCACTATTTAGATATTTGACAACGGCCATTGCACTCAACAGACCAATCACTAAGATTAATAAAATTAAGACTGGGTTCTTCCAAAAAGGTTTTGGTTTGCTAATAGATTTGGTTGTATCTTTATAGGGCTTAAGTTGTTTGTCTGATTTATTTTTATTATCAAGTAGGCCAAAATTAACAAAAGGTCTTGACGGTGCCTGTATGGGTTCGGGGGCAATCTTCAATCTATTTCTACTTAAATATATGTCAGAGATTTTAGCCAGCTGTAGTAACCAGCGCTGATAAGGTAAAGCAATGTTGTCGATTGAGCAGAAGGTGAGTACATCACTTTCATTGGCATTATCTACTATTAGTTTTGTTGGGTTTGAGTCGATAGGTGATGATACGTATTCAGAATCAACTTCAGATGCAGGTTTTTGACCTCGCCCTATTACTTTGGCGTAATTAGGCATTTGCGAGTTCTGAATATCTTCTGAGATTTCATTTAAATGACAGCCAGTAAGTTTTAGCCATTCTTCATTAAATTCTGGCACTTGCTGATAGTAATCGTTATATTCAGTGTCTAAATCAATTATATTAATTTCGTTATTAGATTCACTAGGATGTCGAGGTAATTTAATGAACTGTGCTTGTAGGTGTAACCATTGATCAACTTCATTTGCATCAAGTTGTGCGAAGTCTGTCAGAATCGCCAATTCACGTAAACAAATTAGATTTAATGCACCAAAGAGAATAATAACCTTATCTTTTGATAAAGCAGACAGTTGAGATAAACGCGCTATGATATTATTTTGTACTTTATCATTCGGATAAAGGGCATCAATAGTATTAGACCCATAGAGTTTGGCGGTTTTCATGGCATCTGAGTTAAATGCATTGTGCTTACGCATCTCTTTAACCTGACTGCGATTAAATAGCTTTTTCATAATCGCTTGTGAACCATAATTTTGATTATAAGCGATAATGCCGCATGTATAGGCTTGAATACCATTTTCAATAATTAGTCTAGCCTGAGGTAATGATGTATTGCCAAAATCAGCAAAAATTGAATCAATAGGCTGAGTATCTTGATAAAGAAAATCGTAAATTGATATTCGGGTAGGTAAAAGAGCAGTCATAAGATCTTATTAATTATAATTTTAATTATCATAAGGGCGAACTGCATAGGTTTCAAGGCTAATATAGATATATCGTTATATTTACATCGCAATTAGCTATAATACTTATATATTTGACGTCAAGCTAACATATATATTTGTTTTAAAAGTAGTACTTTTTTAAAAAATAAGAAGGTAGATAATACGGTTATGGATAATAAGCACATAGTAGTTAATATTGAAAAGCAAACCTTAACTTTATACAAATCTAATAAATTAAAATCTCTAAATACTACTCAAGATGCACCAAATCAAAACCTTCAGAATTTATTAAATAATAATAGTGCTATTCAAATCAATGAATATCAAATTTCAACAGCTAAAAATGGTATAGGCAGTTTGGAAGGTACGGGTTGTACGCCTTTAGGTCATCATGTTATAGAAAATAAAATTGGTACAAATATGCTAAGCGGGACTGTGTTTGTAGGGCGCAAACCTACTGGAGAAGTTTATAATGATCAACTAGGGTATCAACATCCAAATAGAGACTGGATATTATCTCGAATAATGTGGCTCAAAGGCTGTGAGCTTGGATACAATCAAGGGTCTAATAATAAAGGGTGCTGTGATACCTATGAAAGGTATATCTATATTCACGGTACCCCTGATACAGAACCTATGGGAACGCCGCTATCGCATGGTTGTATTCGTATGCGTAACGACGACGTCATTGAGTTGTTTGATTTAGTCGAAGAAGGCACAAGAGTAGATATAATTGAACGTTAATACAATAGGGATGACTATATATTTATTACATCGAAATATATAAATCCTACACAACTATCAAAAACAGCTACCAAAATTTAGGTGCATTTTTTATAGATTTAAGAGATAGTGCGCATTCAGTTGCCGCATGACCCTGCTGTGCACCGAAATAACCTACCGCGAACCAAGCATTTGGATCTTCATGCGTTTTGGCTAGATAAAAATCATGACCAACAATATCATCATTATATTCACCAAGTATGTCTTGCGCAGGCTCTAAATATTTCAAGAATGCTTTTGTTTTCTTCTTTTTATACATAGGGCTTACAAATTCACATACGTAACGTAGGCTCTTTAATCGCTTACGGACATCATGTTGCTCTTCCAAGCTTAATGATGCGAAGTGGCTGGTAGCCTTACTAATCTTTTTATATAGCTTTTGAATAATTTTGGTCGCTTCTTCTTTTGCGCCAGTTTTATTAAAAACTTTATCAAGCTTTGGATTGCTCATAGCAAATGCGATAAGCTCTAGTAAAATAATTTGAAAATCATTTGCTCGGACTGCATCCAGAGGTTTTATTTTTAAAGCTTCTCTTTCTTTGTTCCAATCTACTTTTGGTCCGCCCAAAACTTCAAGTGCAGGCTGGGTTTTGGTTTCTAGTACTTCTAAATCGCGATACTCGCCTAACAATGAAAAAGTCTGCTTTATAACAGGTATCCATTCGGGGTTTATATCTGATGAAAACTCTTCAAAGAATTTAAGAGCAGTTCGTAAACGACGCAAACCTACACGAAGCTGGTGAACATGGTTACCATCAGTACTTCCATCAGCAATTGCGCTAACATTAGGAAGTATTTGTAGCAAACAATTGTGAACGACAGCACGTATAAACTTAGGTTTACTCGTTTTCATATTTATTTTAAGGGACTTAAGGTCAGCTTTAGTTGCATTTGAATAATCTTTACCGCTAATTAAAAGACCTCCGCGTTCAGCTTTAGTCACAGTCGATATGCAAAGATGATATCGTTTACACCAAGTACGAGCAGTTTGTAATAAGAAAGACACATCACCTTGTAACAGCTCAAACTCTATTTCATGAATAGGCTGCGTGATGTTTTCGTTTTCTCCATGTCTAACTTCGCCTTCATCGTAAGCCACTTCGATAATGCTTCCTTCTTTCTTAATCAATCGAGTGGTACGTTTTACATCAGTAACATATTGGCGCATTAGCGGGTTTTGCTTAGCGTTACCATGCTCAGTATCTTTATGTTCAGTATCTTTATGTTCAGTATCTTTATGGACAGAGTTAAGGTCTGAAGGTTTGTAATTTAAAGTTTTACTTAGTTTAGGCTTATCATAAAGCGAAAGGTCAGGATATAAGGCATCTTGCTTAATAGCAGTTTCTACGCTACCTGTATCTAAAATATCATTTTGTTCACCACGAGACGCAATACCATCACCACTCGTTTTTAAAGTTTGTACCCAGTCATCACCTTCTTTACGTATTCTAAGGGCCATATTTGACTTAGCCAGTAAATGTTCAGACGTGTCGTAGTAATGAGCTTCAAGCTGAGAGGTTATTGAGGACTTGATGTTAATTTGACGTAACAATGACTCAACCTTGTAAACGGGTACTAAAAACTTTAGCTCTATTTCAAGCATTATCTATCCTAAATTAAAAAGGTGATTAAAAATTATTTTGAGTAATATTATATGACTATAATAGCTCATATCGTATTGGATAGTGTTGGTAAAGGCAAGGATTTGAATGGCTTTATATATTAAAGTTTTATTAAAGCAGGGAAACGTTAAAAAGTAATTAATAAATTATTTAATAGGTATAAAATTATCAAGCTTAAAACTTTTAATTTTATTTACAACGTATAAAACTTATAAATTAATGCAAGTTGTTAAAGCATTTTATACAGCCCCGAGCCTTATAAAAATAAAACTTTAAAAACGTTTTATATGCATAAAAAATACCCTAACGTAGGTTAGGGTATTTTAAAATAAAAATTAATAAATTTGATAAACTATCTTAGAACTGGTTCATGGTGTTCTTTTCGCCGCCAGCTTTAAGCGCGTTATCACCAGAGAAGATCTCTTTATGATCATCACCTAGGTCAGAACCCGCCATTGCTTGGTGCTTAACGCAAGAGATACCTTCACGGATTTCTTTACGTTGTACGCCTGCAGCATAAGCAAGCATACCTTTTTCACCGAAGTAACCTTGAGCTAACTCATGTACACTTAGTGCAGTGGTATGATAAGTTGGTAGCGTGATTAAGTGATGGAATACACCCGCTTCACGAGATGCGTCTTTCTGGAAGTTCTTCGCAGCTTCATCGGCAGCAGCATCTAACTCAGTACCGTCGTAGTCGCTACTCATTAAGTTGTTCTTATCGTATGCTGATATGTCTTTACCTTCTTCTTCCCACTGAGCGATAACTTGCTTACGGAAGTTAAGTGTCCAGTTGAATGATGGGCTGTTGTTATATACCAGCTTCGCTTTAGGCTGCTCTTCTTTAATACGATCAACCATCATTTTGATGTGTTCAACGTTTGGCGTCGGAGTTTCGATCCAAAGTAGATCAGCACCGTTTTCAAGTGCAGTAACACAGTCTAGAACAACGCGGTCAATGTTAGTACCTTCACGGAACTGATATAAACCGTTAGGCATACGTACTGGACGAACTAATTTACCGTCACGTTTGATAAGTACGTCATTTTCATTAACGTCAGCGATATCAACTTCTTCAGCTTCGATGAAGTCAATGTACTTAGATGCTAAATCACCAGGCTTTTCAGATACTGGAATTTTTTGAGTTAAAGATGCGCCTTCAGAGTCAGTACGGGCAACGATAACACCTTGGTCAACACCTAGCTCTAAGAAAGCATAGCGAATAGCGTTTAATTTTGCGATGAAATCTTCATGTGGTACGGTTACTTTACCAGCTTGGTGACCACACTGCTTAGCATCAGATACTTGGTTTTCTACTTGGATAGCACAAGCGCCTGCTTCGATCATTGCTTTAGTAAGTAAGTAAGTCGCTTCTTCGTTACCAAAACCTGCATCGATATCAGCAATAATTGGCACAACGTGTGAATCAAAGTTATCAATTTTAGCGATGATTTTAGACGTGTCTTGACCGGCTTCTTTAGCAGCGTCTAACTCACGGAAGTAATCATTTAACACTTTAGCATCAGCTTGACGTAAGAAAGTGTAGATCTCTTCGATAAGGTTAGGTACTGTCGTTTTTTCATGCATTGATTGATCAGGTAATGGACCAAGCTCAGAACGTAGAGCAGCTACCATCCATCCTGAAAGATAGATGTATGTTTTAGACGTGGTACCGAAGTACTTTTTCTTGGCATACATTGTTTGTTGTGCAATAAAACCGTGCCATGCCCCTAAAGACTGAGTGTACTTAGAGGTGTCTTCGTCATACTCTGCCATGTCTTGACGCATGATACCAGCTGTGTATTTAGCGATATCAAGACCCGTTTTGAAACGGTTTTGCATTTTCATGCGAGCGGCATCTTCGGCACTGATATTATCCATGTTGCCGACTTTTTCTTTTACAGCGCGGATATGTTCAATAGCTGATTGGTAATTTGACATTAATTGTCTCCAGGTTTGAGGATGATTTATTTAAAAAATTTTCTCATGTTTATATATGATAAATTTCTTAATTTTACTGCATAGACAAGGTAGTACATAACTTTCCTTGGTATTTTAATAATTTTTTAAACGAATAATTATCTAAAAACGAATACTTATTCAATTTGAACTCAATCATTAACTTTCCAATTAAACTAATATGATCTAAACCATTTTAATTTTTATATAGGTGTTATGACATATAAACTGTGAATTCAAAATAAAAAAACAAAGTAAAACATTACATTAAACTTAATTTGTTTTAAAACTTAACCGTATTTATTTTTCTGTAAAGCACTATAACGAGAATCGTAGAATTTATCTAGTTTATGAGGGTTATCTTGGGTATTTATTTAATTTATAGTATAATTATTACAATGCTTTGACGCATGGAATTTGGCCTTTTTAAGTATACAGACGCACATTATTTAATTAAGATAAGTTGATTTATATCGCCACAATATAGTCTATTAAAGAATTTTTTATTGAACTATATATCTTAAGCTAGGGTCTGTTGAACATTCAAATATTAGGACTGCTGATAGCTAAAATTGTTCCAAACTAGGCATAAACCGACGATAATGTCTAGACCTTAGCTAGGTTTATAACAACGTTTGGGGCAATTTTAGCATCAGCCCTACGGGGCGGGTCTATTTTTTGTCAATATATTGTGAAATTTTCTAACTTAGAATAACTAAGTGTCTAAAATTTCCCTGCATATTGCCTAAAAAATAACCGCCGCCAGTTCCATATTTGAATGTTCAACAGACCCTAAGGTTTTAAATTATTTTTCCTATGTATATTAATGGCATAAAAAACTCTTATTAAATAACCCTATTCGGAGCTAATTCGCTGTCACGTAAATCTACTTTAAATACGAGCTTGCTTTAAATGCTAGTCCAATTTAAATACCATAAATTTTAAATACCAAATTAATACAAATTATAGCTAAATATATTTATCATTTTATATCTAATACTTCACTTTTAATACTTCACTTTTAATACTTCACTTTTAATACTTCACTTTTAATATAGGGTATCGAGAAACTTATGAACTTACAACGCGTTGATTTAAATTTGTTAGTCAACTTAGATGTCCTTTTACGTGAAAAAAATGTCACCCGCGCAGCAGAACAATTAGGCATTACCCAGCCTGCAATGAGTAACATATTAAGGCGCTTACGTAAGTTATTCAATGACCCTTTATTAGTACGTTCTTCAGAAGGTATGACACCAACTGAAAGAGCTTTAGAGCTACAGCCCCGTGTACGTGAAATACTAGCAGAGCTAACTCAACTTTTAGAGCCACGAACTGAGTTTAGACCCTATAGTACCTCTCGTGTATTTAGAATTATGACCTCGGATTATGCCGAAGCCACACTGGTTCCAAGATTAGTTAAAGCATTACGTTCAGAAGCGCCTAATGTCATTTTAGATTTTTTGACGCCATCTGATGTTTCTTATAGAGATATGGAGCAGGGTAGAGTTGATTTAGCTATTAACAGATTTAATGAGATTCCGCAAAGCTTTCACCAAGTTTTAGTATGGCGAGACACGTTTAGTTGCCTTTTAGCAGCAGAAAGCCCCTACGCCAACCGCTTTAATCTAAAAAATTATTTAAAAGCTCAGCATGTCTGGGTATCAAAAACAGGTATGGGGGTAGGGTTTGGCGTAAATCCTGATAAGTCAGGAGGTTTGGGTTCTATCGATCAAGCCTTGCAACGCTTAGGTCAAAAACGTCAAATTAGTGTCTTTACTCGTCATTATCAAATGCCTGCTATGCTTGCCGCTAATAAAGATTTGATAGCAACATTACCGACACGAGTTGCAAAAATGCAAGCAACAAATGACAGTATCGTATTAAAAGAGCCGCCATTTTTTATTCCAGAATTTGAATTAACTATGGCGTGGTCTCCCTTATTACAACATCACCCAGCCCATAGATGGCTACGTCAACTAATTATGCACGTTGCGCGTCAAGTTGTTGCTGATGAAGAAGCTGATAAAAATGAAACCCAAGTAATTAGTCATTTATTCTAATAAAAACAATTACTTAGTTAATAAATAAGTTAAACACTTATTGCACAGTTAATTACATCCTAACAAAGGTTTTTAAGTCTTTGCCTGTTATTCTAATAGTCACATAATTATTAGAACCTAGAGAACCGTACATTTTTACGTATCTGTATAGCTAACTACAGACCTAATAGCAATGCTGTTTTATGTACTTTTTAGTGAATCTGCTTCTTTAGGTATCTAGGTTTTTAAATAGTAAAAATAGCTAAATAGCTAATTTTAAATTTAAAAAAACGGTTAATAAGACACCCAAAAGAAAATAGATAATAATATATAAGGATGAATTATGTCAGATATTACAACAATAAACCCTACTAATGGTGAAGAAATTAAATCGTACTCATATATGAGCGCCGATGAAGTTGATCGTATCATCAATAAATCTCACGAAGCATTCCTTGAGTGGAGAGAGAAATCAGCAGATGAACGCGCTAAGGTCATCAACTCTATTGGTGATAAACTTATGAAGTATAAAGAAGAGCTAGCTAAATTAATGACCGAAGAGCGTGGTAAGACTTACGAGCATAGCTTGCAAGAAATCGACCTTTGTAAAAGTATTTGTGATTTCACTGCTAACAAAGGGGTAGAAGCTTTAGCATATGAAGAACGTGATCTTGAAGGACTAAAAAAAGGTATCGTAACTTATCAGCCTATTGGTATTATTTATGGCATTCAGCCTTGGAACTATCCGGCTTATCAAGTTATTCGTTATACGATTGCTAACCTTATGGCGGGTAACAGTATCTTATTAAAGCATGCTTCAAACGTAACGGGTTCAGGGTTATTTATTGAAAAAATCCTGCATGAATCTGATCTACCTAATGATTTATTCCGTACTCTAGTAATAAGCCATGATCAATCTGAACAAGTGATCGAAAATGATAAAATACGTGGTGTCACTCTAACGGGTAGCGATAAGGCTGGTGCAGTGGTAGCACAGCAAGCTGCTAAAGTTCTTAAGAAAACCGTTATGGAATTAGGCTCTAACGATGCTTTCATCGTACTTGATGATGCTGATCTTGAATTAGCTGCAACAACTTGTGCTCATGCTAGACTATATAATAATGGTGAAACCTGTGTTGCGGCTAAGCGTTTCATCGTTGTAGATTCTGTTTATGATGAGTTCCGTGAGCTTCTTATTGAGAAGTTTAAAGGTTATACCGTTGGCGACCCAATGAAAAAAACTACTGATGTGGGTCCTATGTCTAGTACCAAGCAGCGCGAGACTTTACAGGAACAAATTCAAGAAAGTATTGATAAAGGCGCTACAATTGCCTATCAAAGTGAGTTAGATGAGAGTTTATCTAAAGATGGTGCTTTTCAATCTATTGTTCTTTTAGAAAATATTTCTGAAGATCAGCCTGCTTATAAAGATGAATTATTTGGCCCAGCAGCAGCATTGATACGTGCTAAAGATGAAGACGATGCTTTCCGTATTGCTAACGATAGCCGTTATGGATTAGGCGGTGGTGTCTTCTCTAAAGATGAAGATAAAGCTATCCGCTTAGCGAGTAAATACTTTGACACTGGTATGGTTTATATCAATGGCTACAGCTTGGTTCATCCGGGTCTTCCATTTGGCGGTGTTAAAAATTCAGGTTATGGCCGTGAACATGGCGGCTTTGGTATTAAAGAATTTGTAAATATCAAAGCATTGCACGTGGTAGGTCAAGCACCTGCATAAAAGCTTAAGTTTATATTAACCTCAAAGCTTGTAAGCGTATAAATTTAATCAAAGTCCTTGGCTTTAAAGCTAAGGACTTTTTTATTGGCTACTTTTTGAGGACTGTCTAGCAAAATATGGCTATAATCAAGAATATCAAAAAAAACAGTCTTATTTTGTTAGAATCTTATCATTGAAGCGTTGGCATTAGCCCCCGTTAAGCATCATTGAGTCCTAAATAATGATAATTTCACTTAAAAAACCACCAACAAATAGAAAAATCATCAGTCTTATTAAGAGTCATGTTCTGGTAATACTAATTCTTGCCCTATGGCAACTTTTTGTGTGGATGGAGGTGATTCCTGATTATTTATTACCTTCACCAGTTCAAATAGTAGAAGCTTTTATAGAAGATTTTGGTTTATTAATGCAGCATGCTAAATACACTTTAGTCACTGCATTTATTGGTACAGCGATAGGTCTATTGATTAGTTTTGTGCTGTCCATTTTGATGGATTTATCAAAAACTGTAAAAGAGCTTATATATCCTGTTATATTACTAAACCAAACCATTCCAACTATTGCTATTGCGCCTTTACTTATTATTTGGCTGGGGTATGGGATCACGCCAAAAGTTGTTTTGGTTGTATTGGCTGTATTCTTTCCTATTACTATTGCTCTAGTGGATGGGTATCAATCGGTCAGTAAAGAGCATTTGAATTTATTTAAATCAATGAGAGCATCTAAATATCAGCTATATCGTCATTTAAAAATACCTTCAGCAATGGGGTCATTCTTTACAGGACTTAAAGTGGCGCTTTCATATGCGCTGATATCTGCAGTCATTGCTGAATGGCTTGGCGGTTATTATGGTTTGGGTGTTTATATGACCAGAGTTCGTAAATCATATGATCTAGATAGCATGTTTGCGGTTATCTTCTTGATTAGCTTTCTTACTATCTTATTGATTGGTCTAGTGAAGTGGATAGAAAAAAGAGTGCTTAAACATAATTATTTATAAATAATATAGGGCGTGTGGAACATTCAAATGTTGAACTATCAGTAGTCCTAATAATTGAATACTTCAACACGCCCTAACAAGGATTAATTATTTTGATTTTAAATATGCGTAGTTTCGATAGCTTTAAAAATAATAAAATAGTACTGTCAGCTTGGATAGCCGTTATAGGCTTGATTGCAATAACCCTAATGGCATGCCAGCCAAATAATGAATCAAGTAGTAGTGCGGAAGTAGCGGGTGATAAGCTCACGGAAGTTATTATATCGCTAGATTGGGTACCTAATACCAATCACACAGGCTTGTATGTTGCACAAGAAAAAGGCTATTTTGAAAATGAAGGACTAGACGTAAAGATTGTTCAGCCAAGTGAAGACAGTGCGTCTACTTTGGTAGCTAATAATAGAGCCGACTTTGGTATCTATTTTCAGCCTAATATGACCAGTAGGTTGGCCAAAGGCATGCCAATAACAGCGGTTGCTGCAATATTACAACATAACCCAGCAGGACTTTTAAGTTTAAAATCTTTGGGTGCAAAGTCGCCAAAAGATCTCAATGGTAAACGTTATTCTACTTGGGAAGATCCTATCGATGACGCTACTGTGGCACATATTGTGGGTGATGATATGGTTAAAATACCAGGGGAGGCGACCGATGCAACGGTCGCTTTACGCATGAATCAGTTTGATTATATCTTAGCTTACTATGGCTGGGATGGAATACATGCACAGCTGCAAGATGTCGATACCAATTTTTTCTTTCTAAAAGACTATGAGCCCATATTCGATTACTATGCACCTGTAATTATAACTAATAATAAGCTATTAGAAACCAAGCCAGAAATGGTTAAGAAAGCCTTGGTTGCTATGAAAAAAGGCTATATTTATGCAGCTAATAATCCAGAAGAGAGTGCTGATATTTTAATTAAACATGCCCCAGAGACTAATAAAGAGCTTGCGCTAGCCAGTCAAAAATATATTTCAACTCAATATTTAGATGAAAATGATGAGTGGGGTAAATTTGATTATGATCGTTGGGATAGATTCTATGAGTGGGTCTACGAAAATGGATTACTTGAGCAGCCTTTACCACCTCAAGCAGGGGTGACTAATGATTATTTATAGGCGCTCAAACCCAACTTATTTTATAAGTAATGGATTTCATCATGGTCATTATGGGCCACGTTGTGGGTAAAAATGTTAATGGATAAGCTTTTGGTACTAAAAGACATCACCCATGCTTTTGATCAAATACCGATATTTGAAAATTTAAATATGTCAGTTGCTGAGAATGATGTGGTAAGTATCGTTGGTGCAAGTGGCGTCGGTAAAACGACTTTATTTAATATTGCCGCGGGTCTACTTATTCCAACTTCCGGCAAAGTGTTTATTAACGGAGCTGAAACGACTGGGCAGGCGGGTACGGTGGGCTATATGCTGCAAAGAGATTTGCTGCTGCCATTCAAAACCGTGTTTGATAACATAGCTTTACCGTTAACCGTTAAGGGCTACAGTAAGTCTAAGATTGCTGAGATAGTCAATCCACAATTGGCTCATTTTGGGTTAGAAGGATTACAACACAACTTCCCACAAATGCTATCCGGGGGGCAACGACAGCGAGCAGCGTTACTTAGAACTTATTTGAGTGACAATCCTATTATGCTACTTGATGAACCTTTTTCAGCATTGGATTTTGTAACTAAGGATGAGATGTATCAGTGGTTTAGTAAACTGCAAAAAAATTTGGGCTTAACCTGTTTAATTATCACCCATGATATTGATGAAGCTATTTATTTATCAGATCATCTTTATGTGTTAAAAGGTAGCCCCGCTCATTTTACAGAGCAGTTTGAAATTCCAAAACAAGAAGGATTTTTGGACAGCCAAGCGTATCTACAACTTAAAAAACAAATACTTAACGCAATTCAGGATTAATTTGGCTTCGATCTAAACCTTGATCTAATACAAAATTAATCCAAAAAGCCTTTAACTTGAAAAGCCCAATTTTAGCTTGGGCTTTACTTAAATAAAAAGTTTAATTAAAGCGTGTTTAGTCCAACCAAAGTTGATAAGGAAGGGTAGGCAGATGTTTGTTTAAGTCTTTAGAAGGTAATAATCTTAAGTCTAATACTCCTTTAGCAATCAATAGAATGGTCCAAGGCAGTATTTTATGCTCTAACTTTTGTACTCTATTTTGTAGTTCATCAGCACTCTCAGATTTGTCGATAGCTAACAGAGCTTGCGTCAGTACTCGTCCCGCATCAAGTTCTGCCGTAACCACATGCACACTACATCCATGATGGCTGTCACTGGATTCTAAGACGCGTTGATGAGTATCTAATCCTTTATATTTAGGTAATAAGGATGGGTGTAGATTGATCATTGGAGCAGGGGCACCATCAATAAAGCCACCACTCAATACACGCATAAACCCAGCAAGCACGATCAAGTCCGGTTGCCATTCGTTCAGTTGACTGCTGGCATGATGCTCAAAAGTTTTGATACCCATGCGCTTACCGGCATTCTCACCTTCAGTAATATGCGAAAGTACAGTGACGGGTATCCCAGCATGCTCAGCACGGGTAATCGCATAGGCATCTTTGTTATTACTGATAACACCCACAATTTGAATCGGTAAACTGCCCGAATTCATAGCATCAATGAGTACTTGAAGATTGCTGCCACTGCCAGAGACAAATACTGCAATCTTAAGTGGGGTATTTGAAGTGAAAGTTGATTGATTATTAGCCATATTATGCGTAAACCACCGCGTTTGTGTCACGAGCAATGATTTCACCAAACTTAAAGGCATTCTCGCCAACGTCATTTAATACGCTAATCGCTTGATCGGCGACATCAGCTGGCACTGCAATCACAAACCCGACGCCACAGTTAAAGGTACGGTACATCTCTGATTGCTCGATATTGCCATGCTTTTTAAGCCACTTAAATAGCTCAGGCATCTCCCAGCTTGAGGTATCAATCTTAGCAGCTAAATGTTCTGGTAATACACGAGGTAAGTTTTCAGTGAAACCGCCCCCTGTTATGTGAGACATCGCGTGCAATTTGCCGTTACCCAGCTTATTTTGTAGGGTTTGAATAGATTTAACATAAATCTTAGTAGGTGCCATTAAAGCATCTGCAATAGGCTGACCATCAAGGGTCTCGTCAGAGTTCGTAATATCTATGCCGCTTACTTCAATGACTTTACGGATTAACGAATATCCGTTTGAATGCGCACCGCTAGAAGGGATAGCTATCAATACGTCACCTTGAGCGACATTGTCACCAGTAATGACTTCGCTTTCTTCTACCACGCCCACACAAAAACCAGCTAAGTCATAGTCTTCTTTTTGATACATGCCTGGCATTTCAGCGGTTTCGCCACCAATTAATGCACAGTTTGACTGCTTACAGCCTTCGCCAATCCCAGTTACCACATCTGCCGCGGTATCGACATCTAACTTGCCAGTCGCGTAGTAATCTAAAAAGAACAATGGCTCTGCACCACAAACCAATAAATCATTAACACACATTGCCACTAAATCAATACCTATGGTGTCGTGACGATTGAGTTGTAATGCTAATTTAAGCTTTGTTCCGACACCATCAGTACCAGATACCAGTAGCGGAGACTTATAGCCTGTTGGAATTCGGCATAATGCTCCAAAACCACCTAGTCCACCGACGACTTCTGGCCGCGTGGTTGATTTGGCAACAGATTTAATGCGCTGTACAAGGGCGTCACCTGCATCAATATCGACACCAGCATCTTTATAGCTTAATGACGTAGAATTATCACGGGTTGATGGGGTAGCGGATTCATTTGAATTCGGATGGCTCATGGTTTGGATAGACCTTAATAAGCGAATGTAAATTTATTGGGTTAATATATGAATGGTGTCATTATATTGAGATGATATTAAACTCTTGAATAACTTATTAATTTATTTAATATATTTTAAGTTACGAAATATTTTATAAAATAATAGATATCTGATGCATTATACGCAAAAACCTATTCCACTCAAAATATAAATAGGTCATATTGAATAATACAACAAAAAATGACTAAATTATTCTTATTGATAAACTGATTTACTCGTATGATGTAACTATTTATATGATGTAACTATTTAATTAATATATATTATTTAAAATTTTATTAAATATTTGAGTAAAGTTATTTCGATTTCATAATTATTTTATAATTAAGCATTAATATAGCGCTTAAAAAACTGTTTTTAAGTCAAATATTTAAATTAGTTTAAATGCTTTTTAAGCTTGATTGGCTTTAGAGTTTACTTACCTATCAGGTTTAATTAATTTATGTTAGTTCATTGAATCTAAAGAGACGTATATATGCAGACTGCTTACATAGACCCTTTTTTTAAACGAATCGCTACCATTATCGCCATAGCAGTTATTTTATATATATTGTATCTATTAATACCGGTTTTAATTCCTTTTGCGAGTGCCTTCATCCTTGCATATTTAATCAACCCAATTGTTGCTCGAATGGCACGTTATGTGCCACGCTGGCTCGCCATAATCGTGGTATATACTGCGATCATTATTGGTCTAGGTATATTGCTTTGGTGGTTGTTTCCTACCATATGGCAACAGATTCAAGCAGGCCTTGAATATTTGCCACAGTTAGTAGAATGGTATAACGAAGATGTTCGGGTTTGGGTTAATGAGAATAGCCAGTTCGATTTAATGCCACTAGAATCCCATATCGTTTCAAATACGTTCATCGAATACTTAAATGAAAATTATAACGTTGAAGATGCTCAATCCTTTGTGCAGCAAATATTAAGCTCTGGAATGAGGTTTATTAATAATGCTGGGTTGGTGGTGTTAGTGCCTATTTTGACATTCTACTTTTTATTTAATTGGAATGAGCGATTAGAAACATGGAAAAAAGCATTGCCATATTCTAGCCGAGATAAAATAATTGAAATTGCAAGAGATTCAGATGACGCTCTTTTAGCCTTTGTTAAAGGCCAGCTTTTGGTCATGATTCTGTTAGGTGCGGTATACGCGATTCAATTAGAATTAATTGGATTGGAGCTTGGGTTAATTATTGGTATGATTGCAGGCATAGCTAGCTTTGTACCTTATTTAGGTTTCGGAATAGGCTTTATTGCCGCTATTATTGCAGGCTTATTCCAGTTTGGTATGGATTGGTTTTATATAAGTTTAATTATAGGTGCTTTTTTAGTCGGTCAAGCGGTGGAAGGTTATGTCCTTCAGCCTTTATTACTTGGCGACAAGATAGGGTTGTCACCATTATTGGTTATATTTGCGGTCTTAGCGGGTGCAAGTTTAATGGGATTTGTAGGAATGCTCATTGCGCTACCTGTTTCCGCTGTGCTCAATGTTCTATTTCAGCATGCATATAATGCCTACTTAGGGAGTGATTGGCATAAAGGAAATAAGCAATATAAATTATTTAAGTAGTTTAATTTTTTCACAAAAGCTAAAAGCGTTGTCTTACTGAGGACAAAACGTTTATAAAACCCATCAACATATGAATAAGTTTAAATTTGTGTTATAAATAAGCGCTATATAAATAAGTATATAGAGACATATCGAGCCGAGATACTAGCCTGATGAATAATCAACTAAGTTTAAATTTAGAAATCAAAAAAGATGCTAGCCTAAGTGATTTTTCGGGTCCAGGCTGGTCGACTTTAATCGATGCTGTACGTCAAATTCACGTTGGTCTGATTGGTCAGATGTATATTTACGGGAGTACATCAACAGGAAAAACACACTTACTATCTGCGATAAGCGAGTCTTATATGGAGATGGGTAAAACTGCAATTTGCTTATCCCTTAAAGAATTGGTTCATACAGATGTAGGTGTTCTAGCCTCATTAGAAAGCTTTGATTTGGTTGCGATTGATGACTTGGAAGCAATCAAAAAAAGTCGAGCGTGGCAAGAAGCTATCTTTCATTTGATTAACCGTAGCCGTGAGGGTCAAGGTCAATTAGTCTTTGCTGCTAAAACCCCTGCCAGTGAACTCCCTTTTGATTTGCCTGATTTGTTAACAAGGCTCATTCAATCGCCTGCATTTAGAGTCCCTGAGGGTCATGATATAGCCGATAGAAAAGCAATGCTTGAATCCGTTATGCGTAGACGAGGCTGGCAATTTGATTCAAAAATTATCGATCATCTTCTTAATGAAGGGCCACATCGTATCGGCGGCATGCTCGATATTCTAAAGGTCATTCAACCCTTGTTTTCTAATTTAAATCGAGCTCATGTCTCAAAAGCGGTTATAAATGAAGCTATTTTAATGATTGATGAGCATACATTATTAGCTGAGCTTGAAGATATACATCAAGAAGCGCAAGAAGATTTTATATCTAAATCTGAGGTAAATGGTCCTTACCGAGATAATATGAGTTTTAATTTTTAAAACTAAAGACATGCTCTAATCATAAAAGCGATTTTATTTAAATGACAAGGTTTCAATATGAATGAAATAAAAATAACATCATCGTTTAAACAGTTGGCTGTCGTAGCAAGTTTGGGGTTAGTCAGTTTGTCCTCAGCTTACGCCGAAGTAAAGCTTTTGGTGGATGAAAATATCAAAGTGACCGCTATTAATGGAAAAGAGGTAAATAAAAGCCTATTTAAACCTTTAGTACGTGAGTTTACCCTTGAACCAGGTACGCATGCCATCACTGCTAAATACGACAGATTGTATGATTTACGGGGTGATGATCATGACTATTTAAGATCTTCAAATATTACCGTCGCTGCCAATCTTAATGACAATCAAACGTATACCTTGGCTATGTTGAATCAGCCAGAACGTTATGATGATGCGCGCAACTACGCTAAGAACCCAACCTTAGCCATTACTCAAGGTACAAATATAATTGTTCAAGATACTGCAGCTGCTAAAGAGGGTGGTATATTTTCAAGTTTGTCTAGCGTCTTAGGTATAGGAGATAGTCCGGCTCAAATAGATAATAAAAAAACTATTTCTGCTATTGAACAAACCCCTACAACGACAGTTCAGACTCAGCGCGTCCCAGCATCAAGTATGCCTGCTCCTATTAGTAGTTCGGATAGCAATCGATTAGATAGTACGAGTACAGCATTAGATCAATTTATGCAATTATGGTTACAAGCCACCCCAGCGGAAAGAGAAAAAATACGTCAATGGGTGCAGAAATAACTGTCAATTTATAAATAGTTATCAATTTATAAATAGTTATCAATTTATAAATAGTTATCAATTTATAAATAGCTATCAATAGATAAAAATATTGAATACTAAAAGTGTTTTCAGACATCGATCTTTTTCATAAAATGATTTAATACTATATTATTTAAAGTATCTTAGGTTATTTAAAACATAAAAAGTCATCAAAGTATTCGAATTATTTATGATTTTAATTGAATAACATAGTAAGCATAAAAGTTTATAAATTATTTAAGTTTTTTAATAATTTACAATAAACTATTCTGCAAGTTCGATTCAGCAACACCGATTCAGCAACACCGATTAATCATTAACTTAAAACCAAGAACTACTAACTAAACAAAGGAATTAAATATGGCTCATTTACGTTTAGGTGATTCTGCTCCAAATTTCGATGCTCCGACTACGGAAGGTGATATTAACTTCTACGATTGGGCGGGCGACAACTGGGTCGTACTTTTTTCGCATCCAGCTGATTTTACCCCAGTTTGTACTACAGAATTAGGTCGTGCTGCCGCATTAAATGGTGAGTTTCAAAAACGCGGTGTTAAACCAATCTGTATTTCTGTAGATAATGTAGAAGATCATAAAGCATGGGCTTGTGATATTGGCGAAACTCAAGGTACAGATTTGAATTTCCCCATTATCGGTGATGAAAACAAAAAGGTAGCTGAACTTTACGATATGATTCATCCTAACGCGGCTACCACTCATACTGTGCGTAGTGTTTATATCATTGATCCTGATAAAAAAGTACGTTTAGTTCTAACTTACCCTGCCAGTGTTGGTCGTAACTTTGATGAAATCTTGCGTGCAATTGATGCCCTGCAATTGACAGATGAATACAACGTTGCTACTCCTGTAGATTGGAAAGATGGCGAAGATGTCATCATCCCACCTAGCATTAAAACCGAAGATATTTCTGAAAAAGACTATCCAAAAGGCTTTACTGAAATTAAACCTTATTTACGCACCACACCGCATCCAAATAAATAAGAAAATCATCTTTTAATTATTTATAGCAACAGATTCATTTGGTAGTTTAAAAATTTTTAAATCATCGATTTAAATCATTTTAAATAAGTAAAGCTCTCACAATACAAATTGTGGGAGCTTTTTATTGAAATCCTGTTTTTCTTATAACTTTTTAAACATATTATTAGTTAACTAACCTAATAAATAATTTAATCGCTATATTAAATGGTTTGATATGATAAATTATTAGATAAGTTTAGCGGTTTGAATAACAGATATTACTCGACAGTTAATTGAAATAGCCTTTATATTATGGAGTCTGAGATGAAAAAACTATATTTAGAACGTAAAGCACCCAACCCTCGTAAAGTAGTGGTTTTGATGCAAGCTAAAGGTATTGATATCGATAATATTGATGACTTAGAAGTTATTGACATTGATATGGCTACTGGTGAAAATCTAACCGAAGAGTTTGCTAATATCAATCCCCTAAAGTTACTTCCAGTATTGGTACTAGGTGATGGTACTATTATTAATGATTCTCAAGCTGTATGTGAATATATGGACAGAGTGTACGGCGAGCATTCTTATATGGGTAATGATGTCGTTCAAAGAGCGCAAGTGTGCGCACTACGCCGCACCGCAGAATTTGAGGTTTTATATAATTTTATGTTGGCGTTTCAGCACAGTCACCCATCTAAGGCCAATCGCGTTAATCAAGTACCTGAATTTGCGCCTAAATCTATAGAAAGAGCACTTAAAGCATTACCATATTTTGAAAATATTCTAAAAGATAACGAGTTTTTAATAGGCGGGCAACTCAGTTATGCGGACATCGTTCTCTATATCGCTTTAGATTTCGGACGACTGCTAAAAGTAGATCCAACTGCCCATGGCAAAGGATTGGCGGTATTTTATAACCGAATGAATGATCAATTTGGGTTTTAAGTTATTGAATATTTCAATTAGGGTTAAGGGATGAAATTTAGTATTTATACCATGATAGTTACGGCAAGTTTAACAGGGCTGTTAGGCTGTCAAAATCAACAACATAGTGCACATAGCGCGGATATGGATAACTCTAATAATAGTCAAAAAGCCGAAACTAAGAAAAATATAACCTACCCTGACTTAAACAGTTATAACTGGCAATTAGTAAGCGCCAATTATAATGACAATTATGCTATTAATACTCTTAATGAAATTGCATATAAAGTAACCCTTGATTTTAATGATGAGAATGACAAAAATTGGTTTGGATCTAGCGTAGGGTGTAATCAGATAAGTGGACGCTACACATTAAATCAAAATACCCTAAATATAGATCAAGTCATGAGTACTGAGATGTACTGCGAGGGCTTAAGTGAGGCTGAACAATTACTTATAGATATAATGAAAGGCAGCAGTCAGTTGATTTATAAAACGGGAGATAATCCGATACTCAATCAAATAACCGAGAACGGCTATAGTATAATTTGGCGGGGTAGTGAAACGCCCGAAGCTAAGTATTCGCAAGTTGCCGACATTGTATTTTGGAAAATAGATAATAGTGAATTACCTTGTCCCAATGTTTTAACGAAAACCTGTTTAAAAATAAAACCAATATATTATGATCGAGGTATCAAAACGGGTGAGGGCGATTGGGATATATTTGTCGGAGAGATTGAAGGATATACACATGATAAAACTTTAGAGCAAGTTGTACGGTTGAAACGGTTTAGTGCCGATCCTGTAGATGTAAAAGGTAAGCAATTTGTTTATGTATTAGACCAAGTTGTCGAAACTTCAGTTATTGGCGATTAAAAGATATTACAAATTAAAAAATATAGATAATAAAAAAATTTTTAACGTATCAGTTTACACAATCTGTAGCGCTCTAATCATGTTAACGTAATATATATTCATTCGTAAAGATATTAATAACAAACTACCTTTATGTTTAAATAGTATTGCGAAACCAAGAAATATAAATTGATAAAACTAAATTATCTTAACCCATTTAAGTCGTCTTCAGTAAGGCGCCATCGTCCTTTCTTTTTTGAAGTTCCCCGTCCGCGAACCGTACTATTCATTAAAATCTTATTCATGGAATGGCTTGAATGAGCATGACAAATGGCACACGCCAGTCCATCAGCAGCATCTTGCTGGGGAGCGACATCTAATTTTAAAATACGGCACACCATTTCTTGAACTTGATCTTTACTTGCAGCGCCATAGCCGCATACGGATTGTTTGATTTGCCGTGCTGTATATTCAGAAACTTCAAGATCAAGCGCCACTAAAGCGGCGATAGCAGCCCCACGTGCTTGACCAAGTTTCAAAGCGGAATCAGGGTTTTCGGCCATAAATACTTGCTCAACAGCAGCATGAATGGGTTCGTCGGCATATTTTAAATGATATTGAGTTATACGCGTTATACCATTAAAAATACGCTTTAAACGTTCTGGCATTTCTTTTGTTTCGGTTCGGATTGTACCCGCGTCTAGATATCGAAGCGTATCACCTTTTTGATGAATGATTCCGTAACCCGTCATTCTTGAACCTGGGTCTATACCAATTATAATTGCCATAAATGTGTAACCGTCCAACTTTTAACTTTTAAACCATCATAAAATAAAATAATAAAAAATTTTAAATGAAAAGTATAAAACGTTAATTTATAATTTAAGATTTGATAGTATAGCAAGCCATCCCCATATAAATAACATATATAAGTTTAAATTCGCATTTAGTATATTAAAAGATAATAAGGACGACGTATCATGGGTCAGTTGGTTGGTATTGCCATCGTATGGTTTATAATTGAAATGCTGCTTTGGTATTTAGTAGCTCAGTTTATAAGCGGTTGGTGGGTGTTTATATGGTTTATCGTAGCGGCTGTTATTGGTATAACGCTTATCCGTAAAGGGCTAACTACCTTAAATCCTATGGCTCAACAAATGAAAACCGGTGGCATGATGAATCCATCTATGCGACCACCTGAAAATAAAATGATTAAAACAGTTGCTATGGCTGTAGGTGGTTTATTACTACTCATTCCTGGCTTGTTATCAGACTTGCTTGCACTATTGGTAGTGCTTCCTCCAGTACAAAAAAAGCTTAAAGAAATGGCGAACAATTATGTATTGAACAATCAAGATAAAATGATGGAAATGATGGCTAAGCAAATGGGTGGTCAGATAGGTGGACCAAATCCATTTGGGGGTATGGGTAATAGCCCATTTGGTGGTCAAAATCCTTTTGGTAATCAAAATCCATTTGATACAAAAAAAGGCGCACAAAATCAAAATCCTTTCGGTGATGTGTTTAAACAAAACACCACAGTTGACGGATCTGCGAAGACCGTTGTGAAAGATGTGAAGAAGCTTAAAAAGCCTGCAAATGATGAGTAAGTCTATTAATTTGAGTTAAGTAGTACTATATATTAGCCAATGAAGCCAATTGTCTAATGAGTAAAAAATTAAAAAAATAATTAGAACAATAAAAAACCCCATTTGCTTAAATTGCAAATGGGGTTTATGTTTAGAACCGAAGTGCCGCTGTAAGATGGGGACCCATGAACCGTGAAGTTCAGGGCGGATGCGTCATTGCTTCTTAAGGTTTCCTGAAACACTGCAAGCAGCGCAGGCATACTCAGTAAAGCAATAGGTACCACATCCATTTAGTGCGTTATCGGCTCAGGGAATATCATCTACTGGCGAACACTTCAGAATATAAACATTTTATCTAAAATAGGTTTCTTATGCAAATTACATATTTAAAAGTTTGTAACTGAATAAAAATTACTAACTACTTCTATATTAAGGATTAACGCAATACTACTATATTAAAGTTTATTCAGTACTATTGCGCAAAAACCCCATCATACATTCTAGAACCAATCTTTTAATAGTCTAATACTAATGCGTTACTAAATTCGATGCGTATCTCAATCTTATAGCCACATATTAAACTTAATACATAAATAAGAATACAATTTAAAATCTAAATCACTTCAAGTGCTTATGTGCTAAATTCAAGTGTTTTTCGCTCTAAATTATAGATACAGAGCTTAATATGTTAAAATTGTGCTACGTTTATTTAATTAAGTTAAACCTTTGAGGCGAAATTAAACCTTAGTGTGTTTTATTTTTTTAAATTCCTTAAATTTCTTAAATACCTAATATACGTTTATACGTTTTTATAATGACCCTTCATAATAGATACTTATAAATACGATAGCCACTTTGAAGCAAATTATATAGATTAAGTAATAAAATTGGAGAACGAATAAATGGCAGCTGCGAATCCTAGTAAAAAAACCCCTCACGTACTTATGATATTAGATGGATTTGGTTACCGCGAGGAAGAGCGTGATAATGCGGTTGCTGCTGCTAATACACCCAACCTTGATCGAATATATCAACAGTATCCGCATGGGCTCATCTCGGGTTCGGGCGAAGATGTAGGACTGCCTGATGGACAGTTTGGTAACTCTGAAGTGGGTCATATGAACCTTGGTGCTGGTCGTGTTTTATTCCAAGATTCTACACGTATATCTCGAGACATTATTAATAGAGACTTTTATAAGAACGAGAGTATTGTTGAAGGATTAAGAGCAGCACTGGATGCTGGCGGCAATATTCATATTATTGGTCTTTTATCAGATGGAGGCGTTCATGCGCATCAAGATCATATTGAAGCGATGTGTCATGCTGCTGTGGTTTACGGTGCAAAGCATGTCTATGTACATTGCTTTTTAGATGGACGTGATACCCCTCCAAAATCAGCTGACAAATATATAAAACGTCTAAAAGACTATTTAAACAATCTTAATTCATATTATGAAAGCGATGTACAAATTGTTAGTATTGTCGGTCGTTATTTCGCTATGGATAGAGATAACCGCTGGGACCGCGTCGAAAAAGCATATAACTTGATGACACTTGGTGAGGCTGAGCGTATGGCAACCCGAGCTGATGGTGCGGTGCAAGCAGCCTATAAGTCACGTGAAACAGATGAATTTGTCAGCCCTACAAATGTTATAGAACACGGAGAGACACCCATTACTATTAATGATCATGATGCTGTATTCTTCATGAACTTTAGAGCAGATAGAGCGCGTGAAATTAGTCAAGCTTTCATATTACCAGATCATGAGTTCTCAGGTTTTGCACGAAAAAAACAACCGCTACTTTCAGCTTTTGTCATGATGACACATTATTCAGATGAGCTTGCAGCCAATCCTAAAACTTCAGTCGCCTATAAGCCGACACAACTTCAAAATACGTTAGGTGAATACTTACAAAATCAGAATAAAACCCAATTACGAATTGCAGAAACAGAAAAATTTGCGCATGTCACATTCTTTTTTAGTGGCGGAAAAGAGGATGAGTATGAAGGTGAATCACGTATATTAATACCCTCACCAGATGTAGAAACTTACGATTTAAAGCCCGAAATGAGCGCGCCTGAAGTTACTAAAAACTTAGTTAAAGCCATACATTCGGGTAAGTACGATGTACTTATCGTAAACTATGCTAATGGTGATATGGTTGGACACACGGGTGATTTCGAAGCTGCTATTCAAGCCGTTGAAGCTTTAGATGTTGCCATTGGTGAAGTCGCTACTGCGGTAATTGAAGAAAAAGGGCACATGCTTATTACAGCAGATCATGGTAACTGTGAACAAATGCAAGACTACGACAGCGGACAGGTGCATACACAGCATACGACAGAACATGTGCCTTTAATTTACATAGGTAATAATGAAGTAACGGTTCGTGAGGGCGGTAAATTAAGCGATGTTGCGCCTACTATTTTGGAGTTGATGGGTCTTGATGTTCCAGAAGAGATGACTGGTAAAAATTTATTGATTTCAGAATAATATTATAGATATAAATGCTATAGATTTATCTACTTTAGCGACATCTACTTTATAAATAGTAACTAAGTTAAAGTGTGCTCAATGTAAATATCATAAATTAAGCCTATGAATAGGACTTCGGATGATCCATAAATCGATATCAAAGAAACATTTGAATCACCCTACGTGCAGTGGTTGTGATAACGGGAGTAATACCGATAAGAATCATTTACCTTTTATGAATGCTACACTTTTATATACTATGAAGTCTTTTAAGACGACACTTTTATTCACTCTTTTAATATTTAGTATGTCGAGTGCTTCAAATGCGGCACAAACTCATAACCCTAATTTAACGTCTGTCACTCAGGACGACCTAAACAGTAACTTCGAAACTCCCTTTAATGACTTAAAACCGTCCTCTTTACCACAGGATTGTATTGAAGATTGTGATGCAATCGATATTGTGGCGAATAAAGACGCTATTAAAGAGATATCAAATGATGCATTTATTGGTTCAGATGATGGGTTTTCAGAACATAGCACACCTAATGATGATTTTTTAGAAGATGGTTTTTCGCAACAGGATATCATTAATGGCTATCAATTAGACCATATAGACCAAGACGATGGCTATGTAACTGGGGTAACTGATGCAATTCATGATCATGACTTAATGCAAATTCCATTGAACTCTATCTCTCCACAAACTATTGAAACGTTTGTAGAAGTTATAGATGTGGTTCGTAGAGATTTTCTAAAACCTATCAATGATGAAGCGCTTTTTACGCATGCGATTATTGGAATGCTTGAGCAGCTAGATAGTCATGCCAGTTACCTAACTCCTGAAAATTATGAAAATTTAAGAAACTTTACCGATGGTGAGATAGGTCAAGTAGGGCTTACAGTCCAGCAGGACGATCAATCAAAAAGCTGGATAGTTGAGCGAGTTACAGCCCATTCGTCAGCAAATGACATGGGAATTAAATCTGGCGATAGATTGATTAAGATTAAGGACGCTGAGCTGCTTCCAGATTTACAACAGCAAGATATCGATCAATTACTATCGGGTATCGCTGGATCACAAGTGCAGGTAACCATAGTAGATCAGGTAGGTCGTCAAAAGGATTTAATATTACAACGTAATATATCTGCTAATACTCAACTTGAAGTGAACGTATATGACAGTATTGCCATGATACGCCTACCCGTATTCCAAAACAGTTCTAAAGATCAGATTATTGATGCGCTCAAACAATCTGGTGAGCCCATTACTGGGGTTGTTATTGATTTGAGAAATAATCCTGGCGGCGTGTTGTCTACTGCTTTAGATATTGCCAGTTTATTTGTTAAAAACGATGATCTTATTCAAGTGAGTAGTCGTACTAACAATAACCAAACTTTACGATCAATGGGTACGCCATATTTATCGGATTTACCTGTAGTGGTTATCCAAAACAAATTCACAGCATCCGCAGCTGAAGTGCTCTCTAGTAGTCTTAAATCAAACGACCGAGCGATAATAGTTGGAGAAAGAAGCTTTGGTAAAGGTACGGTTCAAGAGGTTGTGCCTTTAAAATTAGGCGGCGGTTTAAAATTAACCGTAGCAGAATACCGAAGCTCTCAGGGTGAGATTATAGATGGTGTTGGTATAGAGCCTGATATTTATTATTCACATGATGGCTCAAACTGGCAAAGTAAGGCGATCTCTATACTTTTATCAAAAGATAGAAATGTGGGTATTAAGTTTGATAATGAATTCAATGGTATTTCGGTCGTTGATGACTATTGATCCAGATTGTTCTTTTATAACTAGATTTATAACTACATTTATATATAAAGTTATAAAGATGGTCATAGGGTCTAAAAGCAATTAAGGCTAGGCGTTACTACTTTTATGAATTACTTAAAGTTTATAGGCTATCAATATAAAGCTATTAAGGCTATGGAGCTATCAATCCGTGTCGCATGGCTAAATGGGTTAACTTCACATCACTATCGACACCAACTTTTTCAAATATGCGATATCTATACGTATTAACTGTTTTAACACTGACGAACAATTGGTCGGCAATTTGCTGAGGACTTTGGCAATTGACTACCATCATAGCAACTTGTTTTTCACGTTCGCTTAATCTATCAAAAGGTGATTCTTCACTATCCGTTAGTAGCATATCCGCTAATTGTTCAGCAACATCACTACTAAAGTATTTACTCCCCTTATAAATCTTTTTAATGGCTCTAATCATTTCATCAAGTGGTGTGCCTTTGGTTATGTAACCGTTCACGCCAGCTTTTAATAACATAGAAGGATAGGGCTGTGTTGAGACACTACTAACTGCCAATATTTTAACATTATTATCAAACTGTCTAAGCCTTTTAGTTGTTTCGACACCGCCTATATTGGGCATATTTACATCAAGCAATACCACATCAGGAGACATAAATTTGACCATCTGAATAGCGCTTTCTCCACTGTCAGCTTCGCCAATAACCTCTATAGAATTGTCATCAGCAAGCATCCGACTAATACCCATTCTTACTAAATCATGATCATCAACCACTAAAACTTTTATCATGTAAATCTATCCTAAGTGATTTAAACTGTTTTTAACTGATTTTAAATTTCTATAAATAAATGTTGCTACATCGTAAATACTTTGTTTTAAATTGACAAAACAACTTAAGGAGGTGCTAAACCATTCATTTATTTCTTAACCTGAAATATAAATGGTGATATCATAAATATAACAAACTATATCATAGTAAATATTTTAATTTTAAACACTTGTGAATCAAATTAGTGTTTGATTGTTTTTAGAATGTTTTGATAATGACATATCTGTTTTTAATTAATAACTTCATCAAATTAATATAACTATAAGATTATAATTCGATTATTATACTGTATTAAAACTTGTACAATCTTATTATGTTTTTTTTATTAAATGCATTAAAGATATTGTTGTAATAATCTAGATAGTCATAAAGATTTAGATAGTCGTAAACTTTAGGTTTATTCTTTATCTGTTTTTTTAAATTAATATCTATACTTTTATTGTTTTTAATTATAACTACCTTTTGACCAAATGGGATGATTATGAAAATCACTAAGCCTTTAAAGAAATCACATATTTTCGTCTGCATCGCGTTAGGTCTTGGGACCGCTAGTACTGCTTCTACCGCAGCTCTTACTATTTCTGAGCCTGGTACCGCTAAAATTAGTTGGGGCAATGCAGGTGGCTTGTCAGAGGCGCGAAACATTATGTATTCGAACACTAATAGTGGTGTCAGAAGAATAGATAATGGTAGTTTAAACTTTAATACCCCTTCTAATAATTCATACGGTTCAAATTTCAATTATTCAGACAGTCTTCCTATCTCCACAGGTTCGCGCGGCGTTATTGTAATGGATGTAGAAACTGGATTACCTTTGTATGAAAAAAATGCTAATATTGCGCGTCCTATTGCATCCATTACTAAGCTTATGACGGCTATGGTAGTGCTTGATGCAGGTCAAGATATGAGAGAAGAAATCAAACTTGATCCTATTGACTTTGTAGGTCCAAAGCGTGCCAGTTCTCGTTTAAAAGCGGGTGACCGTATGAACCGTGCAGAGTTATTATTAATGACTTTAATGAAGTCTGAAAATCCTGCTGCTAAAACTTTAGCGAGGCATTATCCTGGTGGTTATGATGCCTTTATGCGCGCTATGAATGCTAAAGCTCGTTCACTAGGTATGAACAGTGCTTTCTTTGGTGATCCTACAGGTTTAGATAAACGTAACGTAGCTTCCCCTGCCGATTTGGTAAAAATGGTTACAGCTGCGGGTCAATACGAAGTTATTCGCCGTTTCTCAACAACTAAAAATTATAATTTCTTTGTTGCTAATTACTCAGCTGGCAATCGCAGCTATCCTGCTCGCAATACAAGTTATTTGGTTCGGGATGGTAATTATCCTATAGGTATATCCAAAACTGGATTTATTAATGAAGCGGGTAAATGCGTTGTTATGGAAACGCGTGTGAATAATCGTCCTGCTATTATCGTCTTATTAGGTGCTAAGAATTCATCTACTCGTTGGAGTGATGCTGAGACTATTTTAGACAATTTAGCCATGCGTCGTACTATTTGATGCATAAATTATTAAAATTATAGATTCATATATAATAAAAAGAGTGCTGAATTTCAGCACTCTTTTTTATTGATATATATTTTTTAATAATCTTTTATAATATTGTATACTTAAGAAGCATGCTCCATACACAATGTCGCATAAGGTACAGCTTCAAGACGTTTTTCTTCTATATCATCACCGCAGACAGTACATTCACCATATGTACCATTTTCCATTCTACTTAAAGCATTTTTCACATCAATTATACCTTGCTCCGCTTCAGCAAGTAAGCTTTTGCGCATGTCATTTTCTCGAATTGATATGGCTTGATCATCCCAATGTTCATTCAGTTCATCTTGCGGATTATGAATATGATCCTCGATCTTATCAATACGATCTTGATATTCTTTTTCAAGCTTAAGTAACTGTTGTTTAAATTTGTCATAATCGATACTCATTTAAAATTTCCTTAGATTAGTAACTTGTTAAATATGAATTAATTATTGGTATTGTTGTTAATAAAATATTTAATACTGTCGCATAAGAATACCATTCAATAGCATATTTATCCTTTACAGAACGTAATTGGCTAACCTTTGAGATAATATACTTTTGATAGGAAAAACTCTTTATCCTTTTATATTGCTACCTATAAATATGTTAAAATCTTTAAAATAAATAAGCCCAAACCATTCACTTAACATAACAATACATGTAGGCGAGAATATGACTTTTAACCGTATGGAAAATCAAGATTTAGAAGGTAAAACTGTTTTAATTCGTGAAGATCTTAACGTACCTTTAAGGGACGGCATCATTTCAAATGATGCCAGATTACTATCGAGTTTACCCACTATAAATCTAGCCCTTCAAAAAGGTGCAGCGGTTATCGTATGTTCACATTTAGGCCGTCCAACAGAAGATGTTTACGAAGACAAATTTTCGTTAAAACCGGTTGCAGAATACCTATCTGATAAATTAGACCAACCTGTTACCTTAGTTAAGGATTATTTAGATCAAGGGGTCCACATTCAACCTGGAGAAGTCAAATTACTTGAAAATGTTCGTTTTAATGCGGGTGAAAAAAGTAATAACAAGGCTTTGTCTAAACTATACGCCAGTCTATGTGATGTGTTCGTAATGGATGCATTTGGTACTGCACATAGAGCACAAGCGTCGACAGAAGGGGTCATTCAACAAGCTGCCAAAGCTAATAAAGTCGTTTGTGCTGGGCCTCTTTTGGCTACTGAATTGGATGCCTTGCAAAAAGCCCTTAATGAACCTGAAAAACCTTTAGTAGCTATTGTCGGTGGTTCAAAAGTATCAACTAAATTAGATGTATTAAAAAGTTTGGCTGAAATATGTGATCAAATAATTGTCGGCGGTGGTATTGCTAATACCTTTATTGCTGCTGAAGGTCACTCTGTTGGCGCCTCCTTATATGAAGCTGATATGATCGAAACCGCTCAAAATATTATGGATCAAACTGAAATTTTATTACCGAAGAAAGTAGTAGTTGCCAATAAGAATGAGATTAATTTTGATGATTTTATAGGGTCTTTAAAATCTGCAACGCCGCTTAACCGTGATATTTCGGAAGTAAATGACGATGAAATGATCTTAGATATCTCTTCTGATTGTGCAAATCATATCTTTAAAGTAATCGAAAAAGCTAAAACTATATTATGGAATGGACCTGTCGGCGTATTTGAAGTAGACGCATTTGCAGAAGGTACTCGATTATTATCTGAAGCAGTTAAAAACAGTAATGGTTTTTCAATTGCTGGCGGTGGAGATACCTTATCCGCGATATATAAGTTCGGTGTGGAGGATGATGTAAGTTATATGTCTACTGGGGGCGGCGCATTTTTAGAATTCGTTGAAGGTAAAACACTACCAGCTGTGGCTGCTTTAAAAAGCAATAGTCTCTAGAATTATTTTATTAGTGTAAGTATTTGTCTAAATTAAACAAAATCTAATGATTCTTGAATAAGTTATACTGCTATGAGTGAACCAGATTGTTTAAATGATAAAGCAGACTCATAAATGCAGATTAATACACATTTAAATATTTTATCAGAAGCTAATTTTGATTTATTCAGATTTATTCAATTAATCACTAACTTTTTGATTACGAATTGGTACTTGTAAAATTTATATATTAAACTTAGAATGCAATCGAATGTTTAAATGAATTTATTATCAAAGGATTAATTATGTCAATACGCAACCTATTTCTTGTTAGCATGGTAGCTGGTACGTTTGCTCTTACTGCTTGTAGCCAGCAAACTGATGAAGCTGCTGATAAAGATAATCATGAAGCCGCTGCTGAAAGTGCAGGCGACGATATTGCTAATGCTGCTAATAAGACTGCAAGTGCCGCAGAAGGTGCTGTTGCTGAAGCGGGTGATGCCGCTCAAACAGCTGGCTCCGTAGCAACTGGCGCGGCCATCAACGCTGGAGAAGCAATAAGCGAAGGTGCTTCAAATGTTGCTGATGGTGTTAGCAACAGTGCTACTGCAGTAGCAGAGTCTGTTGATGGAGCTACACATAATGAAGTTGAAGTAGTGGATGAGAACCAACAGTACTAATCATAACTATGTTTAGTTTTTAACTATTGGTCGATTATACTTTATAATAAAAAGGGTCCTGAAATTTTAGGATCCTTTTTTTATTTATATTGATTTTTAGTGTTTAATAAATCTTGATATCGTTCATTTTTATATAAAGGTTTCGAATAATTTAATACTTAACTAAATATTTAGTTATATAAAAATCATTCGGACTAACACGATTTTATATAAAGTTATGTCAATATAGAGTCAAGTCTATTTAGAGCTAGGTTTATACATGATGGTATTATTAAGCAGTTTAGAGATATAGTCAGTCTAGAAATATAGGCAGCATAGAAATATATGCAGCATAGAAATATTGACAATCACAATAAGAATAAAATTCTCTAAAACTTAGGATTATGTTAACTTCGTCATAACCATTTAAACTTAGCTTATAATAAATACGGAATAAACTTTTAAATGATTGGATTAATTGAAGGAAAAATTTGTCAACTCGCTGCCCCTCAAGTATGTCTTATGACCGCATCAGGAGTTGGCTATGAAATAGAGTTACCATTACCTGACTTTTGTCATTTACAGTTAGATGCTGATGTCGCACTATGGACGCATCTACACGTTCGCGAAGATGCACAGTTGCTATATGGTTTTATAAAAATGGCAGAGCGGGATGTGTTCAGGCAATTAATACGCATCAATGGCGTTGGCGCTAAAATGGCTTTAGCAATGATGTCTACCATGACTGCTAGCGAGCTTAAATATAATGTTGAATCTGACAACGAAAGCGCACTGGTTAAAGTTCCTGGGATAGGTAAGAAAACTGCCCAAAGGCTATTGATTGAGCTTAAAGGTAAATTTGATAATATAGCGAACGATGATGGTTTATTTACAGAAATCGACAAAGTAAATGACGCTAGTATAATTAATGAAGGTATGGTTCTGGCCGAAGTAGAATCCGCATTGATTAGTCTGGGATACCGCGAAAAAGAAGCGCAAGCTGCTATTAAATCCGCTCGCGCTACTGAAGAGGGTCAAAGCATAAATAGTACTCAAAAACTTTTAAAACTTTCCCTGCGTCAATTATCAACCTATTAAATCCAATTTGAAGAGTCTATTTATATTTCCTTGAAATAAATTCGCATTGATAAATTTTGACGTTAATAAATCTTAGCGTTGATATTCTAATAGCGTTTTCATAGACTCATGGATTTATTGTATGTTTAATGACCCTAGTAAGTCTTTCAACAATTTGCTCACTTTCTTCGCGGTTAATATTTAATGGTGGCAGCAGCCTGACGACATGACCGCCAGTAACATTTATTATCAAGTTTTCTGTATCACGAGCGTAGTCTACAACTAGGCTACAGTCTGTTTGGCTTGGTAACACTATGCCCATCATCATACCAGTACCACGGGTAGTCACGCCTAATGATTTTAACTTATTGTATAAGCTTTGCTGAATAAAATCGCCCTCTGTCCTAGCATTGTCCATAACATTTGAATGGCTTAATAGATCGTATACCGTATATACAATACGACTACCAAGAGGCGTGCCGCCATAGGTTGAACCATGGCTACCAGCTTGGAACAAGTCTTTAGCACGTCCTTGCACCATACATGCACCTACAGGAAAACCATTGCCCAGTCCTTTAGCAGTCGTTAATATATCTGGTACCGCTTGACTGTGCTGGAATGCAAAATACTTTCCAGTGCGTCCATTACCGGTTTGGATCTCATCAAGTATGTATAGCCACTCATTTGCATCGCAAATTTGTTGAACTTGATCTAGATAGGCAAACCCATCTTTAGCAGTATTTAGTCCGCCTTCTCCCTGTATAGGCTCTAGTAGTACAGCAGTGATTTCAGAATGATCTTTAGCGGCTTTTCTTAATGCACCGGCGTCCCCAAATGGTACTCGGATAAAACTCGCATCTAACGTAAAAAAACCTTCACGTGCTTTAGGATTGGCTGTCGCTGACACCGTGAGTAATGTACGGCCATGAAACGCTTTATCCATGACAATAACTTTAGGGTTCTTATATCCTTTTTTATAACCATATAAACGGGCCATTTTTAATGCAGCTTCATTGGCTTCTGCACCACTATTGGAAAAAAATACAGAATCCATTCCTGCAGCAGTACATAAGGATTCAGCAGCCTTCTCTTGCCAATCTATCTTAAATAAATTACTGGTATGGACAAGTTCTGACGCTTGCAGTGTGATTGCTTCGGTAACTTTTGGATGGCAATGACCCAACCCGCAAACAGCAATCCCTGTTAAAGCATCTAGATATGCTGTTCCATCTTCAGTATATAACCAGCTACCACTACCTCTTTTAAAGCTGATGGGCTGAGGGGCATAGGTAGGCATAATATATGAATGAGAAGCTGACATTTAAATTCCTAAAGTTATTAAAATTAATGAGAAGTTATTAGCGTATATTAAGGCTTATTAAAGGTTGTTTAAATACTTCAGTACGTTATTAATCTACAAATTGGAATAATCGTTTATTGATTTAACAGAGGATTAGTCAACATATCCTATATTTAATAGTATTCTAAATTTAATTAGTCCAAATCTTGAGAAAAAAGAGAGTCTTCGGCAGGCACACGATAATCCTCATTGGCCCAAGCGCCAAAATCAATCAATTTGCAGCGATCGCTACAAAAAGGTTTATTAGGGTTATTCTGCCATTTCGTCTCTTTATTACATTGTGGACATGGATAGGTTTTGTGATCTGAGTGGATAGATTCGGTAATGTTGTTAGCTTTGTATAGATTGTTCGGTGTATTCATAATAATCATCTTTATTAATAAGAAAGTTCGAATATATTTATTTCAACGAGTCCCTTTAACTACTGTTATTAAATTCGATAGACCCTACATTAACGTAATAATATACTGATTTCATTTAAGATATCGCGCCGCTGTGTTATATAATGATTCAGCTAAATATGAAAATGGTGATAAAAAATTAAATAAATTGTATGCAAACTAGGGGCTGTCTGAATTTTTAAGCCAATTGAATACCATTGTTAAAATGATATTTTAGGAATGATATAGTTCGAATACCAGGGTACGAATTATAAAATCGTCCAATTATCATAGTATGATTTTATAAAAAGACAATTAAGATAATCAGGCGAATAAATAAATTATGCAAGTTATAAAGACGATAAGCGAGTTTAAATGAATACCAATAATATACGCTTATTTAAGCCAGAACAACTTAGACCACCCAGAGATTTTTGTGCCCCTAAGATTATCAAGAAAGTTATTGAAAATAGTGACTATAATAAAAAAACTCCAATAGTATTAGAAATTGGAGCAGGGAAGGGGATGCATGCTATTGAGTTTGCTAAAAATAATACCGAAAAACACATCATCGCCATAGAACGAACTCAGAATAAATATTCTGCATTCGTTAATCAAATCGCAAAATTATCAGCATCCAATGTTAAGCTAAATAATCTAACGCCTGTCCATGCTGACGCCATACCATATTGCGTATATGCTCTTCCGCCACGCTCGATAGATACCATATTTATTCTATATCCTAATCCAGAGCAGAAGAATCCAAATCAGCAATGGCTAAATATGCCTTTTTTTGAATTTTTATTATCTAGATTAAAAACCTATGGTGAAATTATTCTGGCTAGTAATATCGAGCCTTATATTGAAAACGCTTATGACCGCGTTGTTACTATGTGGAAATTACCGGTTCAAAAATTCGAAGTTAGTAAAGACAGTCAACGCACTCATTTTGAAATAAAGTATTTGGCGCGTGGTGAGCAGTGTTGGGAAATTAATATACAAAAGCCAGAAAATTATAAAACCAGATTTGATGAATATTATTCAACTAGTTCTTTCAAAAGTGAATAAATATTAATAATGAATAATAATCGTTAATTTTAACTTTATGTGCAATTTCACTATCAACTATAATCCTAAGTTATGACAGTAGTATAACTTAGAATTATTTTATTTAACGTGGCGTCGTATTGATAGGAACAAATTTACTGATGGTATCGTATGTATTAGTGCGGGCATCCAGAACAGTCAAAAAGGTATAAGCACCAATAAACTTACGGCTTATAAACATAAACTCTTTTGGAGGTAAGCTGAATTCTCTAGATTGCATCGCGTTACTTGAAGCTTCTATTAAACGTTTGTGCAAATTACTATTCGCCCAATGATAATAGCCTTCGTCATCTATAAGGTCATTGGCAGTTTGTGATTGTAGTTTGGGCGATCTAAAGGGTTCTGTCGCTAATAAAAATACGTCTGACATATTTGACTTAACTTCTGCGCTCATACTGTCAAAAAACTCATAACCCTGCATGGCATGAATCATCTGATCTTTATTATAATTAAATCCAGCTAACATTAAATTTCGCGCTATTTTTAAAAGATTTTCATCAAACTGGCGCATAGCTCCAAAATCTAATAAAATTAATTCATCTTTTCCATTGGGCTTATCTGCCGGTTCTGATCTTATCAAATAGTTACCAAAGTTTGGGTCAGTTTGCATTTCACCCCATACAAATATCTCATTCAACATAATATCAATCGCAGCTTTACCTAAGACATCGCGGCGTTGTTGAGATAATGCTTGTAGATTAGCGTCCGTAACCGGAACACCTTCTTCATAACTTAAGCACAAAAGCCTTTCGGTAGAATATTCTTCGAATACCTTAGGAACAACATAGCGCTCATCGTCCATTAGGCGGTGATAGAAACGGCTCGTAGTAGCCGCTTCAAGCTCATAATTTACTTCAACTTTTAGTAAGTCACTTATTTCATTAAACCATTCATCTAATGCTTTGGTTTGAGGTACCGCGTTGGTGACTTTTAGTAATTGTTTAAATAAGCTCAGGTCAGAGTCTATAGCATCAGCAACACCTGGATACTGTACTTTTAGCACCACTTCTTGTCCCGATGCTTTTATCTTGGCACGGTGAACTTGAGCAAGGGAGGCGGTACCAATTGGGTATTTTGAAATTTCAAGGTCATTAATACGATCACCAAGTTGCCGTCTTATCGTATACTCAACGGTAGACCAAGCCAAGCTTGCTGTACTATCATTTAAACGATGTAGGGCAGTGGTGATTTCAGGGTGTAAAAAATGCTCGCCATATAATGCCAACATCTGTCCAATTTTGACAACTGAACCTTTAAGCTTACCAAGCTCATCAGCAAGATAATTGGCCTGTTCTTTCATAAAGGCTTCATTTCTTGAAGCTTTTTGCTCTTTACTTAAAAACAGACCTGAAAAACTATTACCAGCCCAGCGGCGACCAAGGTTTAAGGATGTTTTGGCAATAGATAATCGTCTATCCAAACGAGTTGTTTTCAAGCTTTCCATTTCATTAGATGACGTAGAGGGCTGCGGGGTATTAGATTCGATATCTTGATTTTTAAGATCTTGAGTCGGTAACGAATTGGACATGTTTAAACCACAAAAGGTTAAGGCATCGGTTCAAATAACCAGACTAGTCTATTTTAAAGATGCATTAATTAAAATAGTACAAATAAAAGACGTACCATTATAAGATTTATAACTAAATAAGCAGCTTAAATGTTATCAGTTTAACGATGACTATATAAGAGCCTAATAAAAAAAAGAGCTTATCTATAAATTAAATTTAATAGCTATTGGTTTAAATGGCTAACGGTTTTGATAGCTATAGGCGGTTTTAATAGCTATCGGCGGTTTTAATAGCTATCGGTCTAACGCTCTATTACCTATATCTCGGCGATAATGAGCCCCATCGAACTGTATGGAAGCAGTTGTTTTAAGTGCAGTTTGCTGAGCGTTTAAAATTGTATCACCTAACGCAGTAATACAAAGAACACGGCCACCATTAGTGACAATATAATCACCATCTGTTTTGGTACCTGCATGAAATACCTTTACAGTGTCGCTGTCATCCAAGGGCGGCAACCCTGTGATAACATCGCCTTTTGAAGACGTTTCTGGATAGCCTTTTGAAGCCATTACAATACCTAATGCGGCTCGCTCATCCCAATCAGCTTCTGAGGGAAGATTACCTTCAAGACCCAGTTGTATTAATTCGACCAAAGAGGATTTTAAACGCATCATAATTGGCTGAGTTTCTGGATCGCCAAAACGGCAATTAAACTCAATAACGTAGGGGTCATCGTTCTCATCAATCATTAATCCTGCATATAAAAAGCCAGTGTAAGGATGCCCCGCGTCTTGCATGGCTTTGACAACAGGTTCAATCACCCGCGTCATCACTTTATGGTGCACTTTGTTGGTTACCACTGGAGCTGGCGAGTAAGCGCCCATCCCGCCGGTATTAGGTCCTTTATCGTCTTCAAAGGCACGTTTGTGATCTTGGCTTGAAGCCATTGGTAAGATGTTAGTACCATCAACCATACATATAAAGCTGGCCTCTTCACCTTGTAAGCACTGCTCAATGACTACTCGGCTACCTGCGTCGCCAAACTTATTATCTATGAGCATATCTTCGATAGCTTCGTGAGCCTGTTCTAAGGTTTCAGCAATAATAACTCCTTTACCAGCGGCTAATCCATCTGCTTTGATAACAATAGGTGCACCGTTTTCGTTAACATATTCTTTTGCAGGTTCAATGTCGGTAAACCCTTTGTATTTAGCAGTAGGAATGTTATTGGCTAACATGAATTCTTTAGCAAATGTTTTAGAGCCTTCAAGCTGAGCACAGTATTTAGAGGGTCCCCAAGTTGGAATATTCGCTTTTTTACAATCATCAACTAGCCCAGCTACTAGAGGTGCTTCGGGCCCTACAATGATAAAGTCCACATTATTGTCTATACAAAAGGTTATGACATCGTCATGGACGCTTGTATCTAAAGCTATATTTTGACATTTTGATTCTTTATTGGTACCGGCATTGCCGTTAGCAACATACACAGTGGCGACATTGGTGTCTTTAGCACATTGCCATGCTAATGCATGTTCGCGGCCACCTGAACCAATAATTAAAACATTCATAGATATCCTTAGTTATTGTTGTCGTTATAGTAATTAATACGGTTGTTTAAATAATTGACAACTGGTTTAAAACCAGTTTTTGCAAAGTGTTTGCATAAAATTCTATATAAACCTTAATACGCTTAGTTTAGCAAAAACTCAACATTGCGTGCAGGTTTGTATTTTCTAAATTTGTTACACTAAGCTATATTTAAATTCGCATGAATGCATTTTATAGATCTAAAACAGTTAGAACTTTGAAAAATCAAAATTAATAATTGTCATTACTTTTATTATGTTTTAGCTATATTAGCCGCATGGTAGTTATATTCGTCATATTGTCAGCCATTAATCCTAAATCATTATAAATGGAGTTGTTAGAATGCCAAAGATATTAATTATTATAGGCGTATTTTTAGTAGCGATTGGCATTATATGGACAATGTTCCCTAGTGCATTATCTTGGTTTGGCAAACTGCCTGGTGACATACGCTACGAATCTGGCAACACGCGTGTCTATTTTCCTATTGTGACTATGATTGTAGTTAGTATAGTGTTTAGTTTATTACTTAATATATTTAGACGGTAGTCCCGCACCTTCTTATCAGCGTAAGCATAAGTATCAGTATAAGTATAAGTACAAGTATAAGCTACATACATTAGCGCCCTCCTACCTCTACCTATTTCAAATCGTGCGAAAATAATTATACATCTAAGATTTTACTATAAATATATTCCAAAGCTGAATGACGTTATTAGCCTAAGCTAATGCTATTAAAGGCTTAATATGCTATATTACTGCGTTTCAAAATTGGCCTATTGTATTCAATCAACACAAATGACTGATTTAAATACAGTAGTAAAAAATAGTGTATGTAGATTAAAGTGTATGCCATGACAGATATGATTGTTCTAAATCAAGTTCATAAAAAATTCCAAACTACAAAAGATGGCAAACAACATTGGTTTACTGCTGTTGAGCCTATCTCATTAAACATCAGGCAAGGTGAGATATTTGGCCTAATGGGATATTCTGGAGCAGGCAAGTCTACCTTACTGCGTTTAATGAATTTACTTGAACAGCCAGATGGTGGGTCGGTGACTATCGATAATAAAGTACTGACTGATATGTCGCCTAAGCAACTGCGGGTAGCACGTCATAATGTGGGTATGATTTTCCAACAATTTAACCTTATGTCCAACCGTACTGTCTTTGAAAATGTCGCATTTAATTTAAATGTAGCCCGCTACCCTAAAGATCAAACTTACGATAGAGTCATGCAGTGTTTGGAGATTGTGAATTTAACAGATAGAGCGAATCATTATCCAGCGCAGTTGTCTGGTGGACAGAAACAACGGGTTGGTATAGCACGTGCCATTGCTTCGAATCCTAAAGTACTATTGGCTGATGAACCCACCAGTGCGCTAGATCCTCAAACGACCCGGGCATTATTAAGTACGCTTAAGGAAGTTAATGAAAAGCTTGGGGTAACTATTGTGATTGTGACTCACGAGATGAGCGTGATTAGGCGCCTATGTCATAGAGCTGCTTTATTGCATGACGGCAAATTATTGGAAGTTGCAGATATTGTGGATAATCAAATAATTGCAAACACTAAAATCGGTCGTGGTTTGGTTGTGGAGGATTGATAAATGTCTGCATTAAGTTTAAACGAAGCAACTGAGCGCTTGTGGGAGCTTCGAGAAGAGATTTTACAAGCCACAATTGATACGTTCATTATGCTGGGTATCTCAACACTTGCAGGGGTGGTAATAGGGGGATTGTTTGGTATATTTTTATTTTTATCAGGCGACAAACAGTTACTTGAAAATAAGGTTATATATAACATTTTAGGTGCCATTACTAACTTCATGCGCGCATTCCCGTTTGTAATCTTAATGATTGCAATGACACCATTCACAAAATCATTAATTGGTACCAGTATTGGACCAATCGCTGCGTCTTTTGTATTGGCCATTGCAGGCTCATTCTACTTTGCACGCTTGGTTGAGCAAAACTTGCGTGAAGTACCGCGCGGTATTATTGAAGCCACAGAATCAATGGGCGCCACACCTTTTACCATCATTAAAGTACTATTAACCGAGGCACGTTCAGGGCTTGTATTGTCCGTGACGATCTTATGTATCAGCTTACTGTCTTTTTCAGCAGCGGCTGGCATGATTGGCGGGGGAGGATTGGGTGATTTGGCCATCCGATATGGTTATTACCGCTACCAAACTGAAGTGATGATTTTTATTGTTCTAATGCTATCCCTATTGGTCGTGGGCATTCAAGGCTTCGGTAACTGGTTAGCGACCCGTCTTGATAAACGATAATAAGTAATTCCGGAATCAAAGATTTTATTAACTTTAAATTTAAAGGCCTCATTAAAAAGTATTTGATTTTTTAGTGAAAAATACTCATATGATCGTTAAAAATTATCATGAGTTTAGTCATAGGTAATAAGCAACTTTTAAGTTAATATAGCGTCATATTAAATTAGAGTAATCAAATCATAAACTTAAGGATTTAAAATGCAGTTAAGTGCTATTCGTAAACGTATCTATTTATCAGCTGTAATAGCAGGTATGTCTGCTATGGTATTAATCGGGTGTAGTGACAATGCTACCGAAGAAGCGGCCAATGTAGATGGTGTGAATACAGAAAAAACAACCATCGTTATTGGTACAACAGAAGGCGATTTTGCAGATATGGTACGTACTCAAATCAAAGTTGATCTTGAGGCACAGGGCTATACCGTGAAGTTGACTACATTTACCGACTATGTGCGTCCAAACTTAGCATTAGCTGAAGGCGATTTAGACATAAATGTTTTTCAACATAAACCCTATCTTGACACCTTTGCTGCAGAGAACAACCTAGATTTGGTTGAAGTATTCCAAGTACCTACAGCGCCTTTAGGTATATATACTGGTAAAAAATCCAGCTTAGACGATACTTATGAAGGTATGACAGTGTCAGCACCTAATGATCCGAGTAATTTTGCCCGTGCGTTAGTGATGATGGATGATTTGGGCTGGATAACCTTAAAGGATGATATTGACCCGCTAACCGCTTCAAAATCTGATATTGCTACCAATCCCCTAAATATCGATATCATAGAGCTTGAAGCTGCCCAATTACCGCGAGCTCGTGATGAAGTAGACTTTGCTGTCATCAATGGTAACTATGCGACCGACGCGGGTATTGATCTAACCGATGCGCTATTCCAAGAAAAAAGCTTCGCGTATGTCAATTGGTCAGCAGTTAAAGCGGAAGATAAAGATGCTAAGTGGTTAAAAGATGTCACTGATGCCTACAACTCTGATAAATTTAAAGCGTATGCGCATTCAACATTCCCTGGCTATAAATATCCTAAGATATGGGATAAAAACGTAGCCACTGCTGAGGCTCAATAATATTGAACTAATGCGAGGGCGTGTCTTCATTTTTAGCCACATATTCCACTTAAAGACTCGCCCTAGTTTTGTTTTATTAGTCTCACTAAAGAAGAAGACCAAGCTCAATTTGAATTGAACTTGGTCTTTTTAATAAGTCCTTCAATCGGTACATATTTAAACCATAACCAGTTCAATATGTACTTACTTTAATCTAAACTATAAATGACATCGTTTATATCGTTTAATCCAATCAAATTTGTTAAACTAAAAAAGTATATCTAATAGATAGTGCATCAATAGACAATTAAATCTAAAATGGTTACCAATCAACCGAGTGCAAGTACTACTATAGTAGGGCGAGCGAGGTTAACATCGTAACCGTTTAGTATTTTGCTGACTATATCTTAAATACAACTATTAATAACTGTTAGTCAAAACGCTTGCCAACCCTATGAAGATAACTGAATATACTAAAGATACAGTTACTAAAAATGAGTATCACCATGACGATGCTCATGGCGCTCGCATATCGCCATTAATTGCTCAACAACGCCACATATTGGTATTGATGGGCATTGATGTTTGGGCGAGTACTACCTCAACTACGCAATTTGTTGATGTAGATTCACTTATTTCGGATTTTCAGCCATCAGATGCACAGCCATTAGATGCACAGCTATCAGATGCTCTGATAGCAAACCATTATAATTCTAGCGCTCCTAATTTAGATAGCGCTACGGATGAAAAGCCTACTCAACCTAACCTATATTCTAACCAAATAGCTACAGAGACTAACTCAGAAAGTGATCATCACTCAAGCATAACAAGCTCGCCTATATTAAATCCTGATTCTTCTCAAGAAGTCACGGATAAAACTGATTCTCAAAGTCTAACGCTTAGATCAATAGAGACAACTGATACCCTTGATGCTCCTAAAACCTTTGACACCCCTGTTTCACGCACTTCGGTGGCACCGTTTGTAGAAGAAATGAGTTTGTCACAAGTGGCACCTTTTGAGGTTGTTGGTGTCAATTATAAAGGCAATATCATATTGGCTGATAATGCTGAAATAAGAGAAACTCAGTTGTCGCAATTATGGGAGAATATAACGTCTTCATTGTCTGTCACTCAACAGAGTCAAAAATTCCCAATTTGTGAAGGGATTACTGATAAAGAAGCGGCCAACGCAAGTGTTGCAGGGTTTATTTTCAAACTGTCTCAAACTGATGATAATAAGGTTATAGCAGCGACTGCGCTACCTGATTGTATTGAAATTGAAGGAATAACTCAGGGTCCTTACCTTAAAGATATGGTTGAGGATGGTGAGAATAAAAAAAAGTTTTGGCAATTTATCAATTCTTAATGGTATAGCTTTAGAATAGTTAAATAGATAGCTTAGAACTTGAATGTACGATAATTTATTAAAATGTCAGTTATTAGGGCCACGCCCTAAACCATAATTTCACCTTAATAGAGTTAGCAGCATATGACAAACGATAAATCGAGAAATCTAAAATCTACTATTAACAGCTCATTAGATAGCTCATTAAAAAGCTCTCAACGTGCGCACAATTTTTGTGCTGGTCCAGCAGCGCTTCCAACAGAAGTGTTATTAACCGCGCAAAATGAACTTATAGATTGGCACGGTAAAGGTGTGTCAATTATGGAGATGAGCCATCGAAGTAAAGAGTATGTTGAGGTAGCTGAACAAGCTGAACAGAGCTTGCGCCGGTTAATGCAGATACCCGATAACTATAAGGTTTTGTTTTTGCAAGGTGGAGCGACGCTTCAGTTCTCTGCGATTCCACTCAATTTAATGCAAGGTAAATGGGGTGATGGCTACGCTGATTATTTGACGACAGGTTCGTGGTCAATGAAAGCCATAAAAGAAGCTAAACGCTATAGTGCGTTGGGACTTGGGCAAGTGAATGAAGTGGCCAGCAGCATAGACAGTAACTATACTACAGTACCAGATACTCAAGACTGGAAATTAAGTAATAATGCTCAATATTTTCACTACTGCGCTAACGAAACGATTCACGGCGTTCAAATATTTGATCCTCCTAATGTGAGTGCACCGTTAGTAGTCGATATGTCTTCTTGTATTTTATCTGAACCTGTTGATGTTTCAAAGTTTGGGCTTATTTATGCAGGGGCGCAAAAAAATATTGGTCCTGCGGGTTTAGTCATCGTGATTGTTCGAGAAGATTTAATAGGTCAAGCTAGCGACTGGTGTCCTGCCTTATTAGATTATGAGAACCAAGCTAATAAAGACTCCATGCTCAATACACCAGCCACTTATTCGTGGTATCTAGCAGGGCTTGTATTTAAATGGCTCGAAGAACAAGGCGGTTTGGAAGCAATGGCCCAAATTAATCGTGAAAAATCAAAGCTTCTTTATCACACCATTGATACTCATGATTTTTATATCAACGAGGTAGATACTAGGTATCGTTCAATCATGAACATTCCTTTCCAGCTTCTAAATAGTGAACTTGATGCGCTATTTCTACAAGAAGCAGCTTCCAATAATTTATTGAATCTCAAAGGTCATAGAGATGTGGGTGGCATGCGTGCAAGCCTTTATAATGCTGTAAGCCTTGAGTCAGTAGAAGCACTATGTGATTTCATGATTAAATTTGCTAAAAAGCATTATTAATAATCTTATGATGCTGAGCTATTAAGATCAATTGAGATTAGAATGAACCCCCGTTTTTGGAGCATTTAGTGAGAATTAAAAAAATTGATTGGTTCTCAAACAAAGTTTTGATAAGTGCTGTCCTTAGTGCAGTGACTTTGTGTGCAGCGCCATCGAGTGCTGAACCGATTACGGTTGAAGCGTTAGCACATAATAGTGAGGCTCAATATGTTACTGCGCCACATCTTCCTTATGCCAACCCTTTAGCGCCAAAGGGTGGGACGTTATCTCTAAGTGCATTTGGTACATTTAATAGTGCAAATCCGTGGATGACGACGGGCATCGCCATGCGGGGTACCGAATACTTATACGATACGCTCATGACTGGCTCATTAGATGAATCTTTTGTGATGTACCCGCAGCTTGCTCAAAAGGTTACTTATGATCCTGAGGATACCAGCTGGGTGGTATATCATATTCATCCTAAAGCCAAATTTTGGGATGGTTCTCCTGTTACTGCACAAGATGTTGAAGCAACCTTTGATGCTTTATTGAATAAAGGGCTGATGCAAGTTAGAAGTTATCTATCTGCTATTGATAGCGTAGAATCGCTTGATGAGCACCGAGTAAAATTTAACTTTAAAAATGATGATAATAAAGAAGTTTTACTGACCGTGGGTCAATTTCCAGTTTTTAAAAAGGCGTCAGTCGATCAAGACTTCGAAACTTTATCATTAACACCATTGATGGGAAGTGGGCCTTATCAGCTTGAGCGTATCAACGAAGGTCAAAGTGTGGTTTTTAAGCGCGACCCCAACTATTGGGGCTATCAAGTGATGGCAAATATAGGCCGTTTTAACTTTGATATCATCAAATACATTTATTATGGGGGAAATGAGACCGCACTTGAAGGATTCAAGGTCGGTCAATATACCTTTCGTGAAGAGAATTCTGCCAGAAGATGGGTAACGGCCTATGATTTTCCAGCTGCTAAAGCTGGGCTTATTAAAAAAGAAGAGATAGCCTCTATGAACCCTGTTGTGATGCAGGGCATTGTTATGAATTTACGCCGAGATGTATTTAAAGATATTCGAGTGCGTCAAGCGTTAACTAAAGCTCTAGATTTTGAGCTGATGAATAAGACTTTATTTTTCGGTCAATACGAGCGTTTACAAAGTTATTTTCATGGTTCAGAGCTGGCAGCAACAGGTAAACCGAGTGATTCAGAGTATGCCGTGCTTAAACCGCTACTGCCAACGCTTAAAAAATTTCAAAAACAAGCGGTATTAAATGAATGGCAACTGGAGGAGTCAGATGGTAAAGGCTATCACCGAAAGGCATTACTAGAAGCACGCGCAAAGTTACTAGACGCAGGCTTTTATTATGAAAACATGAAGCTTTATCAGCCTAATGGCACGACTGCCAAATTAGAAATACTTATGACCGACAGTAACATGAGCCGAGTTTTGTTACCCTATATTCGCAATTTGAAAAGACTGGGTTTTGATGCTTCTTTAAGATTAGTTGATATGCCTCAGTACTTAGAGCGCTTGCGGCGTTTTGATTATGATATGATTATGAGTAGCTTCCCGCAAAGTTTGTCACCAGGTAGTGAACAAAGCTATTTGTGGGGTAGTGCGGCAGCAGACGAACAAGGAAACCGTAATTATAGCGGTATTAAAAATGAAGCCATAGATGATATTATAGCTAAGCTCACTTATGCTGACAGTCGTGATGAGATCGTGCTTTATACCAAAGTGTTAGATAGGTTGCTACGTGGTGGCTATTACATGGTACCAATGTACGGTACAACGCTAACCCGAGTTGCCTATTGGGATAAGTATCGTCATGTGGATAAGTTACCAGACAATGCTATAGGTTTGGATTATTGGTGGATAGATAAAACAGCTGAGAAGAATATTGAAAATTATTTAAATTAATAGAGTTTGCTGTAAATTGTGTTTGTTTTAAAGCATATTATTTATTAAGCGTATAAATTATAAAGCGTATTAATTATAAAGCGGGCTTGTTCATGGCGTTTTTGCTATATAGAGTGTTTGTTATAAATAGACATTTATAAACCGTGTTGGGTTTATAGGTAATTAAAATATTTAACCCTTTAGAAGTTTTAAGCAATTACTTAAATTTTCGCATATGCTAAAATCTCTAGTCTTAAATTAATTGATCTGAACAATAACTACGTATAAAGATTATAAATTTAATAGGATACTCTATGAGCATCATTATTACGCCCATTAAAGCGTTTGAAGATAATTACATTTGGGCATTGGTCAATGATTCCAATAAACAAGCGATTGTTATTGATCCAGGTCAAGCCGAGCCAGTTGCCAAATATCTAGACGACTACGATCTAGAATTAACGGCCATTTGGATTACCCATCATCATGCAGATCATATTGGGGGCGTGGCTGAGCTACGTGAGTTTTATCCCATGACTCATGTAGTTGCTGGATCTGATCACGAAATTAAGCCTGACCAAGTTGTAAAGGAGGGCAGTTCAGTAACCGTATGGGGATTCACTGCTAAAGTTTGGGCAGTTCCTGGGCATACTAAAAGCCACCTTGCTTATATTCTTGAAAAAGATGAAGAAAAACATGTATTCTGCGGGGATACTTTGTTTAGTGCTGGATGCGGACGCGTATTTACAGGTACGATTGATCAGTTGTTTGAAAGCTTTAAACGTTTTGATAAGCTGCCAGATGAGACGTTGTTTTATCCTGCACATGAATACACAGCGGCAAATTTAAAGTTTGGACTGAGTATCGAACCCAATAATAAATTTATGCAACAAACTTTAGATGAAGTTAATGAGCTCATTGCAGCTGGCAAACCCTCATTACCTGTCACACTCGATCATGAACGTGATGTTAACGTATTTTTAAGAGTCGATAAAGAAAGCGTCATCGAAGGCGTTAAGACATATCAGGTCTTACCAGATTCAAAACCTTTTACAGTATTTAGTGCACTTAGGTCTTTAAAAGATAACTTTTAAATGTTGAATGTTTAGCCTATTACCAATTAATAATTCAATGAATAAGTTTTACTTTCAGCTCTTAAATGTTGTTAACTCAATAAGTGTTGCATAGAATAGTTGGTCAAGGAAATAGAGTAAATGGGTCAATACATACTGAAAAGATTACTGCTAATCGTCCCTACTTTATTTTTGATTTTGTTAACCAATTTTATTTTGGTACAAGCTGCGCCAGGTGGCCCCGTTGAACAGCAAATTGCACAAATAGAAAATGCCAATTTTACGGGTGAGTCCTCAACCTCAGCTATGAGCGGCAATAATGTTCTTGAGAGCAATAGCTATCGCGGTTCAAGAGGGCTGTCTGATGACATGGTAGCGGCTATTAAAGCGCAATATGGTTTTGATAAATCTGCACCGGAACGCTTCTGGCTTATGCTTACTAATTACGCCAAACTTGATTTTGGTGACTCATTTTTTAAAGGCAAACCCGTAACAGAGCTTATTATTGATAAATTACCTGTCTCCATATCTTTAGGTCTTTGGAGTACCCTGCTTATCTATCTGATTGCAATACCTTTAGGTATTTTTAAAGCCATGCGCAATGGGTCAGGTATCGATAAAGCAACTGCCTTGTTATTGGCAATTGGTCACGCTATACCTGTCTTTGTGTTTGGGGTGATATTGCTGGTGTTCTTTGCAGGGGGTAGCTACTTGCAAATATTTCCGCTCCAAGGACTGGTTTCCGAGAATTTTGATCAACTTAGTTTATTAAATAAAATAAAAGATTATTTTTGGCATTTAACGTTACCACTTATAGCGAGTACGGTAGGCGGCTTTGCGGGGTTAACTTATTTGACTAAGTTTAGCTTTATGGAAGAGCTTTCAAAACAATATGTTCTCACCGCACGCGCCAAAGGTTTAAGTAATAACCAAGTACTATATGGCCATGTATTTAGAAATGCCATGCTCATCATCATTGCAGGGATACCTGCCGCAATTGTCGGCATATTCTTCACCGGTAACTTCTTAATTGAAATTATATTCAAACTTGATGGTTTAGGACTGTTAAGCTTTGAAGCTATTCAGCAACGTGATTATCCCGTTATCTTTGGTACATTGTTCATCTTTACTTTAGTAGGTCTGTTATTGCAGTTGATAAGTGATATTAGCTATCGCCTCATAGATCCTCGTATAGATTTTGAGGGCCGATAGATGCAAACAGTTTCAGAAGAACAGCGTGCGCAGTATGTCGATAATGCAACGATAAAACCTAGCATGTTAAGTCCTATATGGCAGGCACGTTTGGAGCGCTTTAAGAAAAATAGATTAGGGATGATTGCGCTTAGTTTGTTTATGGCAATATTCATTATATGTATGGGCGCAAACTTTGTTGCCAATGACAAACCTTTGATAGTTTCATACGACGGTCAACTTTATTTTCCTGTATTGAGCGCCTATCCAGAAACTGAGTTTGGCGGTGTATTTGAAACCGAAGCGAATTATAAAGACCCAGCCGTGCAATCATTGATTGAATCCAATGGTTTCATGATTATGCCGCCCATCGAGTTTGCAGATCAAACGCCAAGCGTTGAAATAGCACTGCCATATCCCGCCCCGCCTAATGCGCAAAACTGGCTAGGGACTGATGACACAGGGCGTGATGTATTAGCACGTATACTGTATGGATTACGCATTTCGCTATTATTTGGCATTGCACTGACCGTTGTTGGTTCGTTGATAGGGATAATGGTCGGAGCATTACAAGGTTATTTTGGTGGCTGGATTGATTTAATAGGTCAACGTTTTATGGAAGTGTGGGCAGGCTTGCCGCAACTGTTTATGATAATAATATTAGTCAGTTTATTCAGCCCCAGTATGTGGGTGCTCTTTGGATTGATGTTATTGTTCGGTTGGATGAGCTTAGTCGGACTGGTTCGGGCAGAGTTCTTAAGAGCAAGAAACTTTGATTATGTAAGAGCGGCGCGTAATTTGGGAGTTTCAGACTATCGGATCATGTTAAGGCATATTCTACCTAATGCATTGGCTTCAAGTTTATCACAGTTGCCCTTTATTCTAACAGCAAACATCATCGCCTTAACTTCATTAGACTTCTTAGGGTATGGATTACCGCCAGGGTCGCCCTCTCTTGGTGAATTGATGACTCAAGGTAAAAACAATTTGGATGCCCCGTGGTTGGCATTATCTGCATTTTTTAGCCTAACCATTGTGTTGTCTTTACTAATATTTATTGGTGAAGCTTTAAGAGACGCCTTTGATCCAAGACGCTAATAGAGTAGTATCACTGCAAAGATTCTATGTGTAAGTAGCAGCTATTTAAATTTAGCTACGAACAATTAACTGCTTATAAAGAGCTGTTACTTATTAATAGCTGCAACGTTTAAACAGCTTATAGCATTAAACAGCTAATAATTCGTATTATTTACTAACTATAAACTGTTATTGGCAACGAAACGTAATGGTATATTCATAATCATCATCACGAGATAAATCGGTTTTGCCAGTTCCTAAAACTACGCCCGCTATCGCGCCAACTAGATCAATCATACGACCCGTGCGTTCATCGAATACACCATTGTATTTTAGATCGTCTTCAACGATGATAGCTTGGCGTGAACGGCACGTTTTTTTAGCACTATCTAATGCATGTTCTTGCGCTTTAACTTTAGTTTGACCTATACCAGTCGTTTCAAATGTAGAATTAGCACGTTGTATCACTGGAGCTGAGGGTGTCGATTGACAGCCAGATAATAAAAGAGTGATGCAAACCGCTATCGCAGGAAGTTTTAATGTTGCAATCGTATGCTTAAATTCATATATCATAGTCATAAATACCTCAATGTTGAGTTAAAATCAGCTTAATGCCATTATTATAATATGGCATAGAGTTTTATTTATATAAATAGTGTTGAATTATTAATGCAGCATAGTTTCGAATAAATATTTTCGATGATACATCACTTAATAGTAAATAGGTTTTTATAAACTTGTACCAGTAACAGTGAGTAACCATTCCTAATCTAAAGCTTTGGTAATATAGTTGGCTTTAAATTTAAATCATTCAAGTAACCGATATTATGACAAATAAAATTAAAAGAGAACTTATTGCAGGGCCAGTAGGTCAATTAGAAGTAGAAGCTTTGTGGCAAAATAATAATCCTAATGACCCAGACACAAAGGTAATTGCCCTTTTATGTCATCCAAACCCTCGTTTTGGGGGCACTATGAAGAATAAAGTAGTGACGACAATGTTTAACTTTGCTCGTGATGAGGGAATGCACGTCATAAGGTTTAACTTCAGGGGCACGGGTAAATCAACTGGTGAACATGACTTTGCTAAAGGTGAGATTGAAGATGCCATGGCTGTATTGCAGTGGGCGTATTCTAAGACATCTGCCCGTAAATTATGGCTGGGTGGGTTTTCCTTTGGGGGTTATGTTGCCGCTAGAGTTGCTGAGCAAATGATGGTCACGCCGCATATTTGGGGGCTAAGTGATATGACGCTTATTAAGGTCGTCTTGATGGCACCATCGGTAGAAAATAATGATGCATCAGATGTTATGTTACCAACTAAAAAAACCATCCAAATTTATGGCGATGCAGATGATGTCATTGACCCCGATATCATGCAGAAATTTGCTGATAATAAGGAAATTCAAACGTATGTTATTAAAGGGGCCAGTCATTTTTTCCACGGTCAATTGACTGATATCAAAGACTTATTAGAACGCCATGCCCGATATACCCCATAGCTGCACCTATCAAGGGCATACTGAATATTTTACTTTTACTACTTAAAAAAATTACGGTAATTTAACCATGAATAAATCCCCATTAGAGAGATATAAAGCTGCCGTTGCCACCGATGAATTTAATCATGATCCAATCCAACAAGAGGCTATGGAATATCTTGATGAGGTGTATAACAAGCTCATAGAGAATTCAGGCGAGAAAAAAGGATTATTTGGACTGTTTAAATCTGCGCCAACTCCGCCCAAAGGGCTATATATGTGGGGCGGGGTAGGGCGGGGAAAAACATGGATGATGGATATGTTTTTTGAAGCTGTACCTATAGAGCGAAAAATGCGCATGCATTTTCATCATTTTATGCAAAGAGTGCATAAAGAGCTTAATAAACTGCAAGGAAGTAGTGACCCACTTGAAAAGGTTGCAGACATTATTCACGGCGAGGCAGTTCTTATATGCTTTGATGAATTTTTTGTATCAAATGTCTCTGACGCGATGATTTTGGGCGATTTGTTTACCATGCTGTTTAAACGTGGCATAACCTTAGTTGCAACGTCTAATATTGAACCATCTGGACTATATAAAGATGGACTTCATCGTGACCGCTTTATGCCAGCGGTGCATGAGCTTGAAAAACACACCACAGTAATGAATATTGATTCAGGTATTGATTATCGACTACGACTATTGCAACAAGCTGAACTATATGTCAGTCCTCTTACTAAAGAAAATAGTCACTGGCTTGCAAACCGCTTTACCTCAATAGCGAATAATCAAAAAATCTCAGAAGATCCTATAGAAATTAATGGGCGTCAAATTACGATCAATGCACGTACAAAAACCGTCTTATTTTGTGACTTTAGACAGTTATGTATGGCGCCGCGTTCTGCGAATGACTTTATCGAGATTGCCAATAATTTTTCAACTGTATTGGTTGATAATGTACCGGCTTTAAACGATTTACTACGAGATCCGACACGCCGATTTATTTATATGGTTGATGAGTTTTATGATCGCCGCGTTAAGTTGTTGGTAAGAGCGGAGCAATCAATTTTAGAGCTTTATGACGGTGAAAAGCTAGCTTTTGAAATTGAAAGAACGCGATCTCGTTTGCTTGAAATGCAATCAGAGGATTACTTAAAATTAGAACATCGTTTAGATACATAATAAGCCTGACTCAATATGCCCGACTCAAATAGTATTCAAATACAGTTAGTACGATTTAAAAGTTTGGCTTATTGACTTATTTGGCAGTTGTTCAATTTGGCTGTAGATATAATTAACTATTGTTTTGATTAACAGCTGTTTTTAAATAGCTTCGATTCAAATACTTAATTTATCCATTTGTTGTATGTTCTATGGTTAATTATAGTTTTAAATAGGACGTTCTATTTAACGATTGTGTTAAAAGCGACATCGACGCACTTACGAGGAGGAATATATTTTATGTTCCATCGTAGAGATTTGTAGTCTGAAAATGGTGTTTCCTCAAGTTTGCCATCCACACGTCTCATTAAAGGTATGTCCATATAGTTTCGATAATCTATGGAGCCTTGCGCACTTGGTGGAAAAGCATGACCTGTGAATTCAGTATTGGTAGGAATAGGTATTGTTACGGAGGTGTTCCTTAGAGCATGATTGTGTGTGTTTTGATAAGTTGCTTTGTATTGAATAATGGCACCAACGTTTGCAGTTCGTACTGGCACATACACCATTTTTCCCTCGGCATTTTCAACCAGTTTTTTCGCGGTGATGACCATATCTAATGCTTCAACTGAATAAGCAGCATTAGAAAAAACAACACCAATAGTAAGTGCCATACATCTATATAGAAATTGACTATTTATAGTTGAATTAATGTGTTCAAATTTGTCCATCGTAAGATATCTATGCAACAAAAAAACTCCTTTTTGATGTATTTCACATCCTCATTTAGCATATTATTAAACTTGTTTTATTAATATGCCAAATCTTTATGAAATTATTATCTATAGCCGCGAACATATATAGTCGGAGCGAGGTTACTAAAAGTTATTCTGTTAACCTCGCTTAGCCGACCCATTAGTATTTGCATTAGGTTGCCTTGTAATTTTATAAAAGCTCGAATAATTTAGTCTTCAATAATACGTAAGTTTTATGCCATTACCAATACAAACCCATTAATGAATCATCTGCTGTAAATTTAAAGTTAAATTTATTCATATTTAAATTATTGTCATTAAATATTAGCGCAAAGTTAATACAATTACATCTAACTTTTTTATAATTACAATAAATTTTCATTATTTCTTAAATAAATGAATAACTTTTTATCATTTCTATGGGTTGATAGCATTGCTTCAATATTTGACGTTATACTAATAACGAATTACAACTGTTAACTCAACCTTGAGATAGGTAAGTTTATACTTATTAAAGGGTCTAGGTGAATATAGTATAAATTTATAGAGTTATAAATGTGAAAGGATTAGAAGTAGTTAAATATAAATGGTCTTAAATTAGAACTTAAGTATATTAGCAGAGATTTAATCAACGATTATTATCACTCGATATAAACTCGACTTTAAGCACTATACACATTAATAGGTAATTGACTTAGAAGAACCAACTAAAAATAAATTAGTTTAAAAAACTATCTTATAAAAAAATTAATTTGTGACCTTTAACCCAACTTAACTTGTGCCTAACTAATATAAAGGCGAGCAAATAATATAAGCCAAGGAATTTTAATTATGAATTATTATAACGATGTTGATAGCAACGAAACCCAAGAGTGGCTTGATGCTTTTGAATCTGTTATCAAGCATGCTGATAAAGACCGTGCACAGTTTTTATTAAAAGCGTTATATAACATGGCGGTTCAAGAAGGATTACCTTTTAACCGCCTTGATACTGCATATTTAAACACCATACCTGTTGAAGACGAACCTATTTATCCAGGGGATTTGTCTATTGAGCGTAATATCAGAGCTTTAATACGTTACAACGCATTAGCAATGGTGATGCGCGCCAACCAAAATGAAGATGATCTCGGTGGCCACTTAGCAACTTTCGCATCTAGTGCGACCTTGTATGAGACAGGGTTTAATCACTTCTTTAGAGCAGCGAGTGATCATTTTGGTGGGGATATGGTGTATTACCAAGGTCATTCGGCGCCAGGTATCTATGCCAGATCCTATTTAGAAGGACGTCTAACTAAAGAGCAGGTCGTTAATTTTAGACGTGAAGCAGACGGCAAAGGGTTATCAAGTTATCCGCATCCTTATTTAATGCCTGACTATTGGCAATTCCCAACGGTTTCGATGGGCCTGGGTCCCATTATGTCTATCTACCACGCGCACGTACATAAATATTTAATTAACCGTGGTCTTTTAAAAGAGGAAGGTCGTAAAATATGGACTTTCTTAGGTGATGGTGAAACGGATGAGCCTGAAAGCTTAGGGGCAATTTCACTTGCAGGACGAGAACGTCTAGATAATTTAATCTGGGTCATCAACTGTAATTTGCAGCGTCTAGATGGTCCTGTTCGTGGTAATGGCAAAATCATACAAGAGCTTGAATCTGTATTTAGAGGCGCGGGCTGGCGAGTTATTAAAGTTATATGGGGTGGCCGCTGGGATAGTCTATTAGATAAAGATGAGTCAGGAGCTCTCAAAAAACGTATGGAAGAAGTGGTCGATGGCGAGTATCAATTATATGAAACCCGTGATGGCGGATTTGTTCGTGAGGCATTTTTTGGGAAATATCCTGAACTCAAAGAGATGGCAGACAAATATCTAACAGATGATGATATCAGACGTCTAAACCGCGGTGGCCATGATCCTATTAAAGTCTATGCCGCCTTTAGTGAAGCAATGAAAACTCAAGGTCAGCCTACCGTAGTATTGGTTAAAACTGTGAAAGGATATGGTCTTTCGTCCCAAGCTCAAGCGGTCAACAAAGCGCATCAGATTAAAAAGCTTGATCAAGAAGGGTTAATGTACTTTAGAGATAGATTTCATCTGCCCTTTACAGATGAAGATTTAGAGTCCCTACCTTTTTATCGTCCTGATGAAGACTCTGCTGAAATGAAATACCTACGTGGACGCCGTGAAGCTTTGGGCGGACATCTACCTAATCGGCGTAGTGGGCATATTCCCTTAGACATTCCAGAGTTGTCAATGTTTGACAGAGTACTTAAAGGGAGTAATGGTAAAGAGCAATCTACGACCATGGTGTTTGTACGCTTATTGGGTATGATGCTTAAAAACAAAAACATTCAAGACAGAGTTGTGCCTATTGTTCCTGATGAGGCGCGAACATTTGGTCTTGAAGGTATGTTCCGTCAGCTTGGTATTTACTCTTCTGTCGGGCAAAAATACACCCCAGAGGACAATGATGCTTTAATGGGCTATCGGGAAGCTAAAAATGGTCACATGCTAGAAGAAGGCATTAACGAAGCTGGCGCGATGAGTGCATGGATTGCGTTAGCAACCAGTTACTCTATTAATGCTCTACCTATGATTCCTTTATATATTTATTACTCCATGTTTGGTTTCCAACGTGTGGGCGACCTTGCTTGGGCCGCGGGTGATTGCCAAGCTCAAGGTTTCTTATTAGGGGGAACGGCGGGTAGAACGACATTGAATGGTGAAGGTTTGCAGCATCAAGACGGTCATTCTCATATATTATTTAGCACCGTACCTAACTGCGTGTCCTATGACCCATGTTTTGGTTATGAGCTTGCAGTCATCATTCATGATGGACTGCGCCGCATGTACGCTGAAGGTGAACGAGTGTATTACTACATAACCCTAATGAATGAGAATTATGAACATCCTGCTATGCCTGAGGGCGTAGAAGAGGGCATTAAGCGCGGTATGTATTTGCTTGAAGACAATAGCACTGAAAATGCACGAACCCATGTTCAGCTATTAGGGTCGGGTGTCATATTGCGAGAAGTACAGAAAGCTGCACGTATTTTGTTAGATGAGTTTAATATCAGTGCCAATGTTTGGAGTGTTACGAGCTTTAATGAATTAACACGTGAAGGTATGGCATGTGATGACTATAACCGATTGCATCCAATGGAAGAGGAAAAAGTACCTTGGGTCACTGAGCAATTAGCCAAACATGAAGGCGTTGTGGTCGCAGCGACAGACTATATGCGCAATTTCTCAGAGCAAATAAGAGGATGGTTGCCTGATAATCGTCCATACACTACCTTAGGAACGGATGGGTTTGGTCGTTCTGATACGCGTGAAAATTTACGTAGTTTTTTCCATGTCAATGCTGAACATATCGTCGTAGCTACCTTGAAATGCTTAGCAGATGAAGGTGAAGTAGATATGCGTTTGGTTAAAGATGCTATTACAAGCTTAGGCATTGATGTTGACCAGCCTCCAGCATGGCAGCCTCAGCCTCAGTACGATCATTTCCCTGATGCGCCTGCACCTGATGAAGACGAAGTGAATCCTAATCCAGTTCCTGATTTGGTAGAAGAAGACGATGATGAGATTGATAACGAGGGTAAAGCTGAAGATCTAGCGGACGCTGAGTTATTGGATGATGATAAATGAAGCTATTTAAATAATTATACCAATAGGCTGGAATAATAATGATTACGCTGGAGATAAGACATGGAAATTAAAACCCCAGATTTAGGTGTTGAAAGCGCCGAGGTAAGTGAAATATATGTATCAGTTGGTGATGTTATTGAAGTTGATGATCATATACTTTTGCTTGAGTCGGATAAAGCAGCAGTTGAAGTACCAAGTACAACAGCTGGTAAAGTAACACAAGTTTTAGTGTCAGAAGGTGACTCAGTCAGTGAAGGTAGTGTTCTAATAGAATTAGAAGAAAGTGCTGACTCAGACTCTGAGGCTGACTCTAAAGATATCAATGACAATAGTGATTTCAATAGTAATGAAAATGACTCAATAAATGACACTGAAGATAAAGTTGATAAGCAAAATAAAGGCTCAAAAAGTACTCATAACACAATGTCAGATGTGAATGATAGTAATGAAACCGTTTCAGAGTCATCACTGCAAGATCAGTCTGAAAGTAAAACTTTTGCTTTACCCGATTTAGGTGTAGAGGAAGCCGACGTTGCAGAAATTATGGTCAGTGTTGGTGACTCTGTAGAGTCTGAACAATCTTTACTACTAATTGAATCTGATAAGGCGTCTGTAGAAGTGCCTTCACCCGCTTCTGGCACTGTGGAAGAGATTCTAATAGCGGATGGCGATAGTGTCTCAAATGGACAAGATTATATTGTTATAAAAGTAAGGGGCAGCGCTGCTGATGACAATGAATTATCTTCAAAAGAATCTTCTAAACCATCCTCCAAAGAAACTGCAAAAGAGAGCGATAAAAAGGGAGGTTCTGATTTAGACCAAGCAGCTGATGCGAACTCTAAGCCTACTCAATTAGGCTATGGTGACTCAACGTCTAAGAACAAAGAGGTTAAGACGTTTTCTAGCACAAATACTTCTGGCACTGATAAAGGCACTAGATCGGGTGGTTCGCATAAATTGAGCGAATCAGAGGTGAATGCTAAATTAACAGATGTGTATGCGGGTCCAGCTGTGCGTAAATTGGCCCGTCAGTTAGGCGTTGATATCACACAAATTGAAGGATCTGCTCTTAATGATCGTATCGTTAAGGAAGATCTATTTAATTATGTGAAAACGCATATGGTCGATACGAATGATACCGGTTCGAAATCTTCATTAAGCCGTGAGAGTTCGGCTTTGCCTAAGCTTCCTGATATGAGTAGGGAGGAGATTTGGGGCGAAATTGAAACCATAGACTTAAGCCGCTTGCAAAAAGTCTCAATACCTCAGTTAACCTACAATACGTACTTGCCGCAAGTGACACAGTTTGATTTATCTGATATTACTGAAACTGAAAAACTGCGTAAATCGCTCAAAGCTGAGTTTAAGGCAGAAGGAATTGGGCTTACTATTCTTGCATTCATTGTTAAAGCTACTGCTTATGCGTTAATGCAGCATCCTAAGTTTAATAGTCATCTAAGTGATGACAACACACAGATTCATATTAGAAAAACCGTTAATATGGGTCTGGCAGTGGCAACGGATGATGGTCTCATAGTGCCTGTTATCAAAGATGCGCAAACTAAAGGCATTAAACAAATTGCCGTTGAAATTGGCGAATTAGCTGTAAAAGCACGTGATAAAAAATTAACGGCGAAAGAGTTGCAAGGTGCAAGCTTTACTATATCTAGCCAAGGTAATCTTGGCGGCACTTACTTTACGCCTTTGGTGAACTGGCCACAAGTTGGTATTATGGGTATATCTGAAGCGACTATGCAGCCTCGCTGGAACGATGATAAGCAGAAATTCAAACCGCGTCTGATGCTACCTCTGTCTTTATCTTATGATCATAGAGTCATTAATGGTGCAGATGCTGCAGTTTTTACTAGATACATCGCAAGCTTACTTTCAGATCCTAGACGCATATTATTGTAATGATATAAATAGCAGTACTGGTCAGTAGGTAGAAGATTTTAGTGATTAAATTATGGCTTTATCAATAAAGCTATATATGAGTTAACCTATAAAAGTAAAATTACTAAATTTAACTATCCTAAATGTTTTTACGTCAGCCTATAATTATTAAACTGATCGATATTAAAGTTCTTTTATCATGACCCTAATCGCTATTGGCGGTTAGGGTTTTTATGTCATAAATTAGTAAAAACTCTAAGGCTACTCTATAATAAAATGAATGATATTTATTATTAAATAGTTTCAACTTGATAATGTAACGTTTATTTCATTAAGTAATTAACGTTACCAGCTTTACCCACATAATTATTAACTCTAAAAATAGATAAGCCAAATATCAATATGATAAATAACAAACTATATCAACAATTTAGAGAGTCCGTTTACGATATTATTGAAAATGATGCTTATCAAACTCCATTAAGTAAATATGTAGACAAGTTTCTAATATTATTGATATTACTCAATGTATCGGCAGTAATTGCAGAATCAGTGGACCGAATTTATTTCCCGCATCAACATTTTTTTGAAGTATTCGAACAGTTCTCTATTGCTATTTTTACTATGGAGTACTTATTACGACTATGGTCTGTAGTTGAGGAAAAAGGTGGTGATGCTGATCCAAATTTATCAAATTGGCGCAAAAGATGGATCTGGATACGTAGTCCTGGCGCTATTATTGACATCATATCTATCTTACCTGCATTTATAAACTTCTTCGTTACTGTCGATTTACGATTCTTACGTGTTTTAAGATTATTTAGACTCTTAAAATTAACCCGCTATTTCACAGCGATGAGAATTTTATTGGTGGTATTGAGTAAAGAGAAAGAATCGTTTAAAGCGGTTGTTTTTATTTTAATCATTATGATAGTAACGGCTTCAAGTGGCATATATGTGGTAGAAAACCAAGCACAGCCTGAGGTATTTGAGTCTATACCAAAATCTATGTGGTGGGCGGTTGTAACATTAACCACGGTAGGCTACGGTGATGTAATTCCTGTTACCACACTGGGTAAGTTCTTAGGTTCCGTTATCACGATATTGGGGGTAGGTTTAGCCGCGTTACCTGCGGGTATTTTAGCCTCTGGTTTGGCATCAGAACTCGAACAACGCCGTGAGCTTCTTGAACAGCGCTTTAAGGAGATGTTAATTGAAGATGAATATATTGACTTAATTAAAGACAAGTATCAAATTGAACGCTTGAGACGGGAAGTTGGGCTAGATAAAGACCAAGCCGAAGAAGTTATAACCCAGCTATTACGAGATCAAGAGTATGAGTTTAAAATAGCGGAAATCGACAAAAAGAACTATTGCCCTCATTGTGGCGAGCATTTATAGCGTCGAGCATATACATAATTGCCCAATTAAGATTGACCAAATAAGATTGAACAACTAATTTAACTTAAACCCCATATAATCTTATAAGCTCTGCATGCACCTGATTCTCAATGTTATCCATATCAGCGCTACTTAAAGGCATATTCTTTATCGTGAATCTCCAATCATCAAATTCGCGACTTAGTAATGCCACGCACAGAGCGACTTTGCTTGATACAAGCAGTTTGAGGTCATAGGAATATATCTCATTACCTTCATCATCACTGATATAAATATTGCCTCGATCGATTTTATTTAAGGCATGGTTCTTATAAGACGAGACAACAAACGCAATATGTGTGGCAGCGCTGCCAAGCCTAGATAAGCGCAGCTCAATAGTTTCAACATCTATATTACGATCAAGCTTTGCAGCATCGCCTCTATCATTACCATTCAAACTGTCCCCCTGGTGGCGTATAGCCCCTGAGACATCACGTAATTTTTTAAACCATATCGTATCTAAAATTTTTAATTCTTTATCAAAAACCAAACACGATAAATCCAAATCCATGTTCTCTGTTTTACCTTTGATTTTATTAAGGATACCAGACTTGGCAACTTTGGTATTTTTAAAATTTAATCCAAACAACAACGTGCTGTTATGGATAGGTAATTCGCATAATAAGCTTGAAGTATTATGCGTGTCTATTAAAGTTTCAGTAGGTTTTCCATCAGCCATATCTGTAGAGAGATCAGTAGCGGGTTCTATCGGTTTATCAACTGTTACTCCATCAGCCTGAGGTTTATTAACCATAAGATTTGGATCAGAAGTATGCTGCGGTTTGACACTTTTAATGGTGTTTAGGGTGGGGTTTGAAGCGTCCAAGTAAAACTCCCTAATATGGTCGTAGAAATGAGAATAAAGTTAGGTTTTGAAATAATTGTTAGAAACAATTCTTAATTATACCTTATGGTTTGAATCAAAAGAGTATATCACTATACAATTAACTCTTAATAGAAAGTATGTATATAGTATTTAAAGCGTTTTATCAGATTTATCTACTTTATTAGCTTTGTCCGCCTTGATAGGATTATCTTGTTTAACAGCATGTGATAAAATTTTTGGCTCAATATGAATCAACTTTTTACCAAATCCGCGTAACCACCAAACAAGCTGTGAGGTAAGGTTAATCGTTGCCGTTATGGTCTGAGTGTTATTAGAGTCATCTTCATACACTTCCTGATCTTGACTCAATCTGCTTTCAGTTAAGCTTGTACCCGCCTTACCATCAAACACAAGCTTGATTTTGGTGTTTTTACCATGATTGGGTAAATCATTGAACAAATAATACGCAAACCCCATCCCACCAGAATCAAGATACGTTGAGAGTTCAAAGTCTTTTGGAATGATAGCAGGTTTAGCATCCTCAATTGTGACTTCAATAAAACGGTGTAGTGCAAAGGTTCTTATAATCTCTTCTTGATCTTTGACTTTGGTTGCCAATAAGTAAATAACCACTCCGCGTTGAACAATGGCAATGGGGTTTAGATAGTATATTCCGGGTTCTTCTTTATCACGGCGCGTATAAAGAGCCATGATTTGACGCTCATAAAATATTGCTTGATAGATAGCATCTTTACATTCGCGGCACATCTCAGGGGCGATTAAGGGCTGGGTGGCGGGTTCTATACGGACTCTATCAAGCCAGTTATGTGAGACCTTACTGTCCTTAAGTTGTCTTCTGGCAAGGTCGAACCAAGGGAATAACTCATCTAAAATCGCAGGGGGTAAAAGCTGTAATAGGTTTGCCTCAACCATATTAAAAGCAACGGCTTGCGATAGGTTCATATGCGGCAAGCTTTGCACAGGTGCGTCTTCTTTCCAGCGCCAACCTTGAGGATTGGCATTATTTTTTTCTATCGGAAAGCGTTTTGATAAAGCATTTAGATCGCGCTGTACGGTGCGAAGGCTCACATCAAAATTGGCTAGGCTCAGCTGCTCATGCAAATGATGAGTGCCGCGCCAATTTCCACGTTCTAAAAGATTAAGCAGTTCCCATTGTCTTGCGGTTGTCGCTGTACTGTTACTAGAGCCGTCCTTTGTCATAATAATATCAGCCATTATGTATAGTTTGCGAACTCAGTAGAATGCTAAAAATAAGTTATTAACTTAACATCTGTACTGATAGTCTTGAACTTTATTTTAATCTAAATCTTCATAATAGTTATTCGTATTGGTAATCATACTGTTATTTGAATTGCTATTTTAATTTTTATTCGCATCGCTATTTGAGTCTATATTTGGTTTTAAGTTGAGTTCATCTTGCATACTATCTGGTGGATTGAGTTGATCTTCCCATTTTTTTAGATTTTTAATCACTCTACCAAATAAAGTTGATTTTCTATAACGACCTTTTTTATTTACGTGGTCTACTAGCTTTTCCGATAAAATAGTCAGTGCTTCACTTAAAGTATCAACCGCATATAAGATGAATTCTTCCTCTTTTACAGATTGTATAATATCATCTCTTAGCATCAGTTGAGTGATATTTGCTGATGGTATAATCACCCCTTGCGTGCCCGTCAGGCCTTGATGCAAGCAAGCATCATAAAACCCTGCTATTTTTGTATTAATACCACCAACCGCTTGTACTCTTCCTAACTGATTCATAGAGCCAGTTATCGCCAGCGATTGAGAAATAGAAACATCAGACAATGCAGATAATAAGGCACACGCCTCAGACAAGGTAGCACTATCACCATCAATATGTGCATAACTTTGTTCAAAGGCTAGTGATGCGGTAAAGTTTAAGGGCTCATAAGGGCTAAACAGAGCACGTAAGTAACTGTTCATGATAAGCATGCCTTTGGCATGTAAGCTGCCGCCAAGCTCGACATCACGTTCGATATCTAATATATCACCTGATCCAGTACTATTTTGTAATACCGCGGTTAATAAAGCGGGCATGCCAAACTCACTATTGGCATAATCTACAATAGTTAACGCATTAATTTGACCCACCGCATAGCCTTTTGTATTTATCAGCTGTTGACCATCCGTTATCTCTTGCAAATACAGCTCTTTTAAATAATCGGACCGGTAGTCCTTATCATCAATGGCTTTTTTGACATGACTGTATTCAACTAACACTGTGTTTCGCTGATCAGAGATACGATTGGATTCAAGCATAAGTTGTATCAGATGATCTGAGTGCAAGCTCAATTTGTTTTGATTTTCGCTTAATAAGCTTAAATATTCAAGTATGGTGGCTTGTGCAGCCGCGTCAAAATGCTTTAGATGATATTTATGGATTATATCCGCCATTTTTGAAGACATAGCTATTTCATTATCAGAATCTCTTGAAAGCTCATCATGGAAGTCTGCTCTAATCTTAAAGGTGGTATTGAACTCAGCATCAATTTCAGAAAACTGATCGTATAGTTCAGGCTCACCTAAGATGACTACTTTTACATTTAAAGGTATGGGTTCAGGATGTAAAGTGACACCGCCCATTAAGTCGCTTTGACGGTAGTTTGAAAGCTCAACCTGTCTGGATTGTAGGGTTCTTTTTAAAGCGCGCCATGCGTCAATGTGTTCAGCCAAGTGTCCTGCTTCGATAATTAAATACCCACCGTTCGCTTCATGTAGGGCGCCTGGCTGGATCAGCATGTGATTAGTAACCGTTGTACCAGACTTTAGAGAGTTACCTATAAAACCAATTAAATTATTCAACTTAGGGTAAGGTTCAAATAATATAGGCGCATTGTCATTGGTGTACTTCAAATCGCAACGGGCATGTTTAGAGGATTCTGAAGAAATATATTCTTTTGAGACCGTATCACTTGAGTCAGCGTCATTAAAGACCGTTTCGTTAGACGCAGCGTCCTTATCGAACAAATCACTTAATATCGTTTTATAAATGACATTATCAGAGTTACCATTTTGATGGCTTTGACACTGTTTAGTCTGAGTGACCATGATGTTTAAAGCATAGCGAGTAGGAATTAATTCTAAATCATCGCATATAAATCGATCATCTTCGCCACTTGCAATTACGTCAGCATTTTTAATCATGTCATTTTGAATATGAATTAGATAATTATATAGCTTATTATAATCCTTATAAGTTTTAAGTAACTTATCAAACCTACTTTTAATCGATTCTTGCGCAATGCGGCTAGGGTCCTGAGGATGAAAATCGATAGAATATAAATCGTCGGTAGTAGGGGTATGGTTATCTTTATCTTCAGAACTATGATATAGGATCGACTCTGTGTTGAGGGCATTAAACTTATGTTCATTTAGTTTATGGAACTTTAACCTATCATTGAGTAAATTCCATATTTCAAGTATTGTTTTTTTTATCACAGGTGCATGTGAAGCGGGAAGAGCAATAGCAAGGGGACGTCGAGGATTCTCAAAGTTATAAACATATACCCAATCGCATACATCCTGATTAGCTGGGTATTGTAAACGACCTTCACGCTGTAAAAACTGAGTAATAAAGGTTCTTTTGCCTAATCCATTTTCGCCCACTGCAAATACATGATAACCCTGAGCGTGGATATCAATAGCAGTTCGGAGTGCATGAATCGCACGGTCTTGACCAAGAGCAGGGTCTACAGTTGGTGTATCGGCTGTCGTAGTTGGTAATATGTCGGGATCAGTGTATTTTTTTAATTTTATTATATCAATGACACATTGGGTTTTAATGTGATCGATAGTGGCCTTATCTTGTTCATGCTTAATATCGGATTTAATAATAGGGGTTTGATTAGTATTGGTGCTAATGTCTTTATTCATATTCGATTACTGTAAAGTTTAAAATGTGCATAAAATTTGAGATGATATCTTATAAATAATTGAACGTGTTATAATGCTTCGTTATGTTGACCCTAAGGGATATGAAGAGTTTATTTGTACCAAGTGTGTCAAGATAGTCCCTTATTGCTTATAGCATTGTTTAAATAGCATTGTTCAAATAGTATCGTTTAAATAGTCGATTTTTTTATACCGTTGATCAAATATAACCTTATGCAGTAGAGTATCTCAATTATGATAACAAGCTCTGATTTTTTTGTAATTAAAAATGATATAGACCGCTTGGAGAAGCTACTAGATGATGCCGTCACTCAATTAAATCTAAACTTAGATACCGAGCAGCGCTGGACACTGTTATTATATTTAGATAAGTTGCTGTTTTGGAATAAAACCTATAATTTGACAGCTATTAAGCAACCTAAAGAAGCGCTAATAAAGCACATTATCGACTGCTTGGCGATAGTGCCTCATTTAAAGCCGGGTAGACTACTTGATATAGGTACTGGTGCAGGTTTGCCAAGTGTTATTATAGCGATTTGTGAGCCGCATCGAGAAGTAACGGCATTAGATAGTAATTCAAAAAAGATTAGATTCATAAGGCAGTTGGTGAGTGAGCTTAATATAAAGAACGTAAGTCCCATTGCCAGTAGGATTGAGAACTATACTTTAGATGACACTGACAAGTATGATGTTGTCACCTCAAGAGCGTTCGCAAGTTTAACTGATTTTGTAGAGGCAGCTACACCGCGATTAGCTAAAGATGGCTGCCTGCAGGCTATGAAGGGTTTAATTCCTACTGAGGAGGAGTTAAACCAATTCACGCATGAGTGGCATGTAGAAAGTTTGCCTTTAGACGTGCCCTTTTTAAATGAAACGCGTCACATTATCGAGCTTTATAAGAAATAATCAAACACATGTTTAATCAAATGCACTTCATAAAGACAGGTGCTGTTAAACACATACTCTTTATTTATGCACATACTTTATATTAATTAACATACTGTTTATTATAAAAAGTTTAGCTGCCAATGATCCCAGTACATACATTTAAAAGCAAGCATCAAGATATTCATTGCTCCATATTGACTATTTAATAGATCCTAGGTAAAAAAGTAACGTTATGGAAATACTCGCTATTGCAAACCAAAAAGGTGGTGTCGGTAAAACCACGACAGCTGTAAACCTTGCTTCATGTTTGGCAGCTCGGCGTAAAAAAGTATTGCTTATTGATTTAGACCCTCAGGGTAATGCCACAACAGGTACTGGACTTGAAAAGCGTGATCTAGCGTTGTCAATTGCCGATGTACTGCTTGAAGGCGTGAGTATTAAGGAGGCAACGTATCAAAGTCCTGCAGGATTTGATGTGGTTGGCTCAAATCGAGATCTATCCGGAATTGATATTACGCTTATGGGTAAGAATGACAGTCATTTATTATTAGATACCGCATTGGATTCTGTAGAGGGATATGATTACGTTATTATCGACTGTGCGCCCAGTCTTAATCTATTAACCATTAATGCAATGGTCGCCACGCAAGGTGTGATCATACCTATGCAATGTGAGTATTATGCACTGGAAGGTTTGGCTGATTTGTCCCAAACTATCGAAAGATTAAAAGAATTAAATCCTGATTTACATATTAGAGGCGTTTTACGCACCTTATTTGATGCAAGAAATACACTTGCAAATGATGTCTCAGAAGAGCTTGAATCGCATTTTGGTGAGATTATGTTCAAAACCATTATTCCAAGGAATATACGACTTGCAGAAGCACCTGCTCATGGTATGCCAGTAATTGATTACGATAAAAGTTCAAAAGGTGCACAGGCCTATCGCAAACTTGCGTCTGAAATTATAAGACAAAGCAGACAGTAGTTAATATTTAGCCTTATACATTTATAGTTGAGTCATAATTAATGGCGTCAATATGGTTAAGTTTGTGCTAAAGTAATTCAATAAAAATAATCATTAACCTTGCAAGCTTTGTACAATCCATTAAAATAGTCGTCCCTAAATAGTTCAACCGAATTGAAGTATTATTATATTTCATTTAATTAAATAGTTTGTATTTAAATTGGAAATATTATTTAATTTAATTGATATAAAAGTATTCACGGTTATTATGGTAGCTGCGCTGGGTTATATTATTTTAATTTTGAAAATTTATAGATCAGATAAGCAAGCAGTAGAGGATAAACTAACATGGCAAAGAAGCGCGGATTAGCAGCAAACCGAGGGTTAGATGCTCTTCTTGGATCTATAAAAAAAGAAAAAGAAATTACTGCTGATGCCTTGCGCGATGACTCGCAAAATATTGGATCGTCAGACGACAATGCTCCTTCAGACAATGGCATGACAGAGAATGGTACACCATATAAAAATGCTTCAGCTATTGATAAAAAAACTAAAAAATCAAACAGGCGTACCGCAAATAAGAAACCAGCTGTTAAACCGTCTACGCGAAATGCTAAAGACGATACCGACTCAATAGGTAGTCCTTTATTTAAAGATGCACTAACGGAAGATTCGCTATTAGCTAATTCGAGCTCTAAAACGAGTGCGCAAAAAGTAGGTTTTGATGACTCAAATTCTGCTGATGAAGATATGTCGCTTGTACAAATGCGTATAGAGCGTTTACAAGCGGGTAAATATCAGCCCAGACGTGATATGAGCGAAACGGCATTGGCTGAATTGGCTTCCTCTATTAAGCAGCACGGTGTGATGCAGCCTATTGTCATTAGACCACTACTGGCCAACGAAGAAAAAAAATCCAAACGGGTAACGCACGAAATTATTGCAGGTGAACGTCGCTGGCGAGCAGCAAAATTAGCTGGTCAAACAACGATACCTGCCATTGAGCGTGCTTTGTCTGATGAATTAGCGATTGCTTTAGCGCTGATTGAAAATATACAGCGTGAAGATTTGTCTGTCATTGAGCAAGCGGCTGCGTTACAGCGGTTTCACACTGAGTTTGGTATGAGTCATGCCATGATTGCAGATGTAGTCGGTAAAGCAAGAACCACTGTATCTAATCTACTTCGATTAAATCACTTACATGACGATGTCAAAAACCATCTTAGTGAGAGTCATTTAGATATGGGGCATGCAAGAGCCTTGCTGTCTTTGTCCTCAGATCAACAGCCAGTTATCGCTCAAAGAATTATCGATGAGTCTATGACAGTTCGGGATGCAGAAAAACTCGTTAAATCGATTTTAAATCCTGAACCAAAAAAAGACACAAAACCTAAATCTGATATAGATGTTGAGAAACTCAATCAAAAACTTTCAGACTATTTGGGTGCCACTGTCAAATTAAAACAGAAAAAAGGCGGTAAGGGCAGTGTTGAGATATTTTTTCATAGTCATGATGAGCTAGAAAGTTTATTAGCGCACTTTAAACGTTAAGTCATATTTTTATTCTATAATTAGAATCCTTCATCTTTAGTCTATAAACTTCATTTTTAATTCAATATCGTATTTTAAAAACCATTAAATCCTTGATGCTTTTTAAAAGCTTAGAATTGCAGTTTTATGAATTATGTGGTTTATCTGGCTATAAATTTTATGCTTCGCATGTCAAATTATAAAGGGCAATAGATGACTCAGCATAAACCCAATGTACAGTCTACAGCTGCAAAAGTACAAAAAGTTCAGTCAGAGGGTGTTATCAACCTTAATCAGCCTCCTGTAAAGATAAGCAGTGCACAAACCTATTTAAGACTGTTAAAGTATGTCAAAAAATACTGGTGGGCAATCTTATTAACCATCATCGGTTTTGCTATTAATTCAGCCACTGAGGTTGGTATTGCCAAGTTGATTCAGTTTATAACTGATGCGATAAATAATGGAACCCAAGAACAAAGAAATTTGTTCCCTGTATTGATTATCGCGATATTTCTAATTCGCGGCGTGGGATCATTCTTAGGAAATTATTTTACGGCCCTTATTTCGAGAAACATCGTCTATGAAATGCGTGTTGAGGTATTTGATAAGCTTTTAAAGCTGCCTAACTCTTTTTTTATTGAAAACCCATCAGGCACCATATCTTCGAAGTTAATCTTCGATGTCGAGCAAGTGACCGCCGCAAGCACTGATTCTTTAAAGACCATATTGAGAGATGGGCTAACAGTCATCGCTCTACTTAGCTTTTTATTATACTCAAATTGGCGCTTGACCCTTATCTTATTTGTCGTACTACCCCCAATTCTATATATAATAAAGATAGCTTCAAAGCGCTATCTTAAGCTTTCAAAAGGTATTCAACAGACAATGGGAGAGGTGAGCCATATTACTAATGAGGTAATCAGTGGTTATCATGTTGTCAAAAACTACGGTGGTCAAGAATATGAACACAGAAGATTTGATGCCGCATCACTAAGAAACCTTAAACAAGGCATGAAAGTCGTTGTTACTAATAGTATTAATACACCTGCCGTTCAACTATTAATGGCCGCCGCTATGTCGGTTGTCGTCTGGCTCGCCTTACGTCCTGAGGTTATGGAAGGCACAACAGCAGGCGAGTTTATTGCCTATTTGACAGCCGCAGGGTTACTAAGTAAGCCAGTTAGAGCTTTAACTGATGTTAATCAGAAGCTTCAAAGAGGGATTGCTGCGGGTCAATCAATCTTCACATTACTTGATCAGCCAGAAGAAGTCGATACAGGTATTCAAACCGACTCAGTTGAAGGTAATATTCGCTTTGATAGTATATCGATGCAATACCCAGATGGTACCAAAGCTCTCAATAACTTTGACTTATTTATTAATGCGGGTGAAACAGTCGCCATAGTGGGTAAAAGTGGGGCTGGTAAAACCACACTGGTCAATTTATTAACCCGAACATTAGATCCAACTAGTGGTACCGTTTATATTGATGATATTCCTTTAAATGATATATCTTTAAAGTCTTTAAGATCTCAAATTGCGACCGTAAATCAACAAGTTGTCCTTTTTAATGAATCTGTCAAGCACAATATCGCATACGGTGATTTGGCTAATAAGTCAGATGAAGAGGTTATTGAAGCGGCTAAAGCTGCATTTGCACATGAATTTATTATGAATTTACCAGAGGGTTATAACAGCTCAATTGGTGCTGAAGGTTTACAGTTATCAGGCGGTCAGCGGCAAAGGTTATCTATAGCACGTGCACTCTTAAAAAATGCCCCTATTTTGATTTTGGATGAAGCAACAAGTGCATTGGATAACGAGTCGGAGTATTATATTCAAAAAGCATTAAATAATGTGATGCAAAATAGAACAACTATCGTTATTGCACATCGATTAACTACTATCGAAGCAGCCGATAAAATAGTAGTTATGGATAAAGGTCTTATCGTTGAGGTAGGCAATCATGACGAGCTCATGAATTTATCAGGGCAATATGCCCAAATGTATGCAAGAGACTTTGAAGAATAAATTCTATTGACTTTAAACACTAAGGATCACTATATACCCCTATGACCGATGAAGACTCGTCAACCCCTATAGATTCCTTTAAGTCTACTTCAAGCCTTGAGGTAGGTATGGTTGCGGCGTGGCAGTCTCAAGCTTGGTGGTTATGGTTACTTCTACCATTTAGTTGGGTATATGGAATTGCTATTGTTATAAGGCGGCAGTTATATGATAAGGGGTTACTAACCAAATATCGGGCGCCTGTACCAGTTATGATTGTGGGTAACATAACCGTGGGCGGTAGTGGTAAAACGCCTTTGATAATTGAGCTGGTTAACTACCTACAACAAAAAAACGTCAAGGTAGGAGTCATTAGCCGAGGATATGGCGGCAATGAGGCTTCAATGCCTAAGTTTGTTACTCGCGATAGTCAGCCCATTGAGGTAGGAGATGAGCCGTGCTTAATCGTTAGGCGAACTGGGGTTAGTATGGCGGTATCACCTAATAGACAGTTAGCGATTGAGTGTGTTTTAGGTCATGCGCCTGATACCCAGTTAATCATTGCTGATGATGGTTTACAGCATTATAAACTCAAGCGAGATATAGAATGGATAGTTGTTGATAGTGCGCGCGGGTTTGGTAATAAGCAGCTGCTGCCTACAGGATTTTTAAGAGAGCCAATAAGTCGTTTAAATGACGCTACCGTTATATATCACATTGCACCAAACGTTAAGGACTCTAATCACCCTCATTCAATCGACACCAAAAATACGATACATGATCAGCTTCCTAAGTACCAGCTTTCTATGCACCTTGAAGCTGACGTTTTACAGCCTTTATTGATTAACGATACCGTAGTAGATAGCGAGGGTGGTAATGCATTTACGTTTAACCCTTCAAACAAAAAGGTATACGCCATGAGCGGTATAGGCTATCCCAAACGTTTTTTTAACATACTTAAGTCGCAAGGTTTTGAGGTTATTGAAGTCCCTATGCCTGATCATCATAAATTTAAAGAAGAAGATTTATTATCACGAACCGATTATCCGATTGTCATTACCTCAAAAGATGCTGTGAAAATTGGACCTTTAGCTAGATCTAACAGTCAAATTGCGAAAATGTCTATCTGGGTTTTACCTGTTAACGCTGAATTATCTAATAAATGTTATGATGTTTTGCACAAACAATTGAGACAAATTGGTATTGATTACTGAAGGCAAAATACTTTCAAAGTTGTATTAGTATATCTTATAGTGGTTTAGCAAATTACTGTTTCAGCACACCATAATCTTTTGAAATTTAGGTAATTAGATGGGCCTTAAAAATGAATAAAAATATTATGTTAGGCAAACAACCTAAAGTACACATTGTCATTCCTGCACGTTTTCAAAGTAGCCGATTACCTGGAAAGCCTTTGTTAAACATTCATAATAAACCCATGATTTTGTGGGTTGCAGAAAAAGCCTATCAAGCTGATTTTGCAGATGACCTATGTATCGCCACTGACGATGAACGTATTAGACAGGTATGCGAGTCAGCGGGCTTTAACGTTGTCATGACAGATGCCAATCATGTCTCTGGTACTGATAGGCTAAGTGAAGTTGCACAGATTAAAAAATGGTCTGCTGATGATATAGTCATCAATATGCAAGGTGATGAACCTCTTGTACCGCCTGTATTATTAAAGCAAGTCAGAGATTTATTAGTTGATAGTCCCGATAGTGTCATGTCTACTTTATATGAACCCATAACAACTCTTGATGAATTTAAAAGACCGTCTGCTGTAAAAGTTGTGGTAGATGCTTTAGGTCATGCTTTATATTTTAGCCGCGCGCCTATTCCTTTTGACAGAGTATCTATAAATAACGAAACTAACAAAACTAATGGACCTAACGTATCCAATAAACTAGCGTCAACTGCCTCAATAGCGTCATCCATTATGGGTATGCGTCATTTAGGAATATATGGATACCGAGTTAAGTTACTCCAAGACTTTGTAAAGTGGCCTAAAGGCGTTTTAGAAGGGCTTGAAAGTTTAGAGCAATTACGCGTGTTAGAGAATGGTAAAAAGATTGCTATCGCTCAAGCGCTATTAGAATTACCCGCCGGCGTAGATACCCAGCAAGATTTAGATCGACTTAACCAAATGCCTGTTAGTGTTTTTCACAATTAAGTATCTTTCTACATATTATGGGTTAAAGGTTTTATATTAAAAATTACGTGTCTAAAAATACAAGCTTATAGTTTAATATAAACCTAATCGTTTAATCATAGAACCACGATGACATTTTGTTAAATGAATATAAATTAGAACTAAAAAAAGATGGAAGTATTAAATTAATTTCTCAATATAAATACTCAATAAAAGTACTCAATAAAAGTACTCATTAAAAGAAGCTAGCGATGAATAATGAAGGGCATACAGGTGCCGAAGAATTAGCATATTTTAGACCAATTCTACCTTGGCAGGTTAGTGCGTGGCATCAACTATTAGATAGACATGAAAAATTACCACATGGCCTATTGTTCTCAAGCATGGCGGGTACTGGTAAACGACAATTTGTATGGCGGTTTGTCGCATGGCTGCTATGTGATAACCGTGGTAATGATAACCAAGGGTTAAAGCATAATGAAGGTCTCAGCTATGATAATGCGTGCGGACATTGTGAGAGCTGTATTTGGTTGAAATCAGGTACGCATCCTGATTTTATGGTACTGCCTGCAGGCAGTTTGCCTATAAAATCTGAAGACAATTTGAATCAAGCTAAAAAAGACACGACAAAAAAAACCAAACCGTCTAAAACTAAAGCTAATATTGATAAAAAAACGCCGTTAACATCTATCAAAGTTGATGACATAAGACATCTACAGCCTTTTATTAATCAAGGAAGTTCTGGCAGAAGAATATGTGTAATTGATAATGCTGATTCTATGACCACCGCAGCTGCCAATGCTTTACTCAAAACACTTGAAGAGCCTAGAGAGGGTATACTACTACTGCTAATAACAGATATGCCCTCCAAGTTGCTGCCCACAATAAAAAGCCGCGTCCAGCATGTGACTTTGGAGTCCAAAAATTCTGACGACATGATCTCGTATCTGAAGAATCGTATTATAGCTGAACAAATGATACCTTATAATGATGATCATCAATTAAGCCAACAAGTTTTACAGGGTTTGCAACTTGCGAATGGTGCCCCTTTAGCTGCTCTAGACTTACTAGCATCTGACTGGTATCAGCAGCGCGATAATTGGATAAAGGTATGGCTGGCACTTAAATCTGGTAAACGGTCTAGTATTGCTGCCAGTGAATACTGGCAAAAAACATTAACTTTGGAGGATTTGCTAAAGCTTTCTGAAATTATGTTAATGGATTTTAGTCGATATATTTTAGGTTTAACGCCATTACAAAGGGATATTGGGTTTGAAGATTATGATTCAATTCAGAATCTAAACATTGAGTCTGTACAAGCAGTTATATCAAATATTTATGATATCAAATTGGCTCAACACCAAAATGTTCAAGATAAAATGGCATATGATAAGTTAACCGAATCTATCGCGCGTTTATAATTAATTTACGGTGATAATAGCTGGGCTTAGAGTTTAGCTTAGAGCGGGGCAAATAACTTAGCTTATAAAAGCCATTGAATCATTCTAATAGCATTAATAATTTAATAGCTTTAATAACCAAAATAGCTTAAATAAATTAAATATTTCAAATAAAAAATAAAAGAAGAGTTGTTACATGGTTGAGCCTAATATGAATAACATAATAGAATATGATATACCTGACAATCATAAACTTTATCTGAGCTATCTACCTTATGTAAAAAATGGGGCGATTTTCATTCCATCTAAGCAGCGGGTAAGTTTAGGCGATACGTTTGAGGTTTCAATAAGCTTGCTAGGATCTAGTGAAAGACAAAATTTTCAAGGTGGGGTGGTTTGGATAAATCATCGAACCCAAGGAAGTCGACCTTCAGGATTTGCAGTGCAACTGAGTAATGATAAAAATGGTTTGGCCATCAAAAGTGAAATTGAAAGAATGTTAGCAGGCATGACTGGTTCACTACAGGCGACATACACAGTTTAGAAGTTTCTTTCATTCAGTATAGTTAGCGAACTACTAACCGGTTAAGGCGTTAACCTCGCTAAGCCTATATGAGTAGAGCTTGCACTCATTTGATTTACGCCCATTTTAGACTTATTTGACTATAGTATTGTTATTGCTATCAAGCGATATTAATTTTATAAGACACAAAAAAAAGAGCCATAAGGCTCTTTTTTTTTATAAATTTACCAAATTATTCATAATTTAAATACATCTGTAATATTAAAAAATCAGTTATTCATTGTTATTTTTCAACAATACAAGTCACACCTTGACCACCCGCTGCACAGATTGAGATTAGGGCACGGCCTGAACCTTTTTGGTCAAGTAGTTTTGCAGCAGTAGCTAATATACGACCACCAGTAGCAGCAAATGGATGACCAGCTGCTAATGAAGAACCATTAACGTTAAGCTTACTACGGTCTATTGATCCAAGTGGCTTATCAAGACCTAAACGTTCTTTACAGAAAGTCTCATCTTCCCATGCAGCAAGCGTTGATAATACTTGAGAAGCAAACGCTTCATGAATCTCATAAAAATCAAAATCTTGCAGAGTTAAGCCTGCACGCTCTAACATACGTGGAACCGCATAGGCAGGTGCCATTAATAGACCTTCTTTAACCCCATCTTTACCAATAAAGTCAACGGCAGCTGTTTCTTGGTGCGTGATATAAGCCAACGTTTTTAAGCCATGCTGCTCAGCCCACTCATCTGTACCTAATAAGACACAAGAGGCACCATCAGTTAATGGGGTAGAGTTAGCAGCAGTCATCGTTGGATTAGCATTACGCTTACCAAATACAGGCTTTAATGAAGACAGTTTCTCAAGTGAAGAATCAGGACGCAAGTTATTATCGCGTGTTAATCCTTTAAAAGGCGTTATCAAATCATCGAAGAAACCTTCTTCATATGCACGAGCTAGATTATGGTGACTGTTAACCGCCAATTCATCTTGATCTTCGCGTGAAATATTCCATTCTAAAGCGGTGATTGCTTGATGTTCACCCATAGACATACCAGTACGAGGCTCACCGTTTTGAGGAGCATCAATTAAGTCTTTAGGATTAATTGAGGTTAAAGCAGCAAGGCGCTGTTTGTTATTTCTAGCAGCACCAAGTTTGATAAGTGCTTTACGTAAGCCGTCACCTACGGCAATTGGCGCATCAGAGGTGGTATCCACACCACCAGTTATAGCAGAATCAATAATACCTAGAGAAATTTTATTCGCTGCTGCAAACGTTGCTTGTAGTCCCGTACCACATGCTTGAGAAATATCATAAGCGGGAGTAAGCGGGTCTAAAGCGGTGTTTAAAGCAGATTCACGAGTAAGGTTTAAGTCTCGGCTTAATTTTAAAACAGCGCCAGCAACCACTTCACCAACACGCTCACCTTGTAGTTCATAACGTTCTACTAAGCCATTTAAAGCCGCGCTTAACATATCAATGTTACTTGCATCAGCGTACGGGCCATTAGATCTTGCGAAAGGTATGCGGTTACCGCCTAAAATTGCAACAGGACGTATTGATGGTGCATTATCTGGCATTGATGGTTCCTTATTAGTATTAGGTTTTGAGTTTGATTTAGAAGTAGAATTAGTGTTTGCGGGTGATTCGGTATTAGTATTAGAAGACGCTGTCTTATCTGAACCTTTCAAGGCTGATTTAGATTTAGATTCAGATTCAGAGTCAGATTTTGTAGTCGTTTGTTCAGATTCTTTTTTAGACTCTTTATTAGCATCTGATTTAGTTGGCTCAGATTTTGGTTTTGAATCAGATTTTGGTTTTGAATCAGTTTTAGTATCAGTAATGCTGCTTTCAGTCTTTTTTGAATCTGCCGATTTAGTATTAGCACTATCAGCAGCGCTTAGATTGTCTGCTTGTTCTGTTTGCTCTTTACGTGCTTCTATAATCTTTTGCTTAGCAGATCTATCTTCACTGATTACTTTGTCAGCTTCAGTTTTAGGAGAATTAGCAACTTGTTCTTTCAAATCTGCAAAATCTGTTTGAGCTTTGGATTTTGTGTTTTGAGTGTTATTATCTGATGTTTCATCAAGAAGCTGTTTGCCATCTTTACTGACAACGGTTGAGGTAATAGGCGCATCTTTTGAAGCATTGGTATCTTTAGGCTGATTGGAATTACTCATTTATTATCCTTATATATTATAAAGTTTCAGGTTTATTATCTAGCGACATAGATAGTCCTAAAACGGTTTTTAAAAAATTAAAACTAAGAAAAAAGTTATAAATAAATCTTAAGTTATGGTGACAATCTTAGGTAACGGCATATCTATTACTATCAAACTTAAACAGAATGAATAAATTGCAAGTAACTTCGTTTATTCAAAAGTTTATATAAGTGTTGATATAGATGATGTTAATTTAAAATCTACATATAACTTCTATAATATTTTATATAGTATCATTGATGACAACAGTTTATAGTAGAAACTATCAAATCATAATATTATTTTATAATTAATTACTATAGTGATAAAATTATGTTTGATTTTAGCATATTCATTATTAATGACATTCTATAAATGATAGTATAATAGCCATCGAATTATTTAATATTTAGTTTGTGTATATACTTCTATATTACGTATTTGAAACATAATTTTAATAAAAATTTTATTTATTACTTAATTAAAATCATTATATCAAGGATTTAGTATGTCAGACCGTTATGGAGAGTTTGTTCAGTCGCCACTAGGTAAAAAAGTAGCTAAAAACTTAGGGTTGCCGCTTCCTACTAAACTGGATCGTTTTAAAGTAGGAGAGAAGGTAGTACGTGGTAGCGTTTTATTTGGTTCAGCCAATGGTGATGACAGTCGTATAAGTGATGCTATTGCAACCACGTTGAATACGCTTCAAGCTGATGTTTATACTGCTGGTAATGATGCGCATCAACAATCATTTAAAACTGCTGATATCGAAACTAATGACAGTGCTGTTAATTCTGATAAGTATAGTGTATTGATATTCGATGCCAGTAATATAAGTAATGCAGCTGACCTAAAACAGATGTATGAATTCTTTCATCCAGTTGCGCGTCAAGTTGAAAAGTCTGGTAGAGTTATTGTTGTTGGTCGTCCACCTGAAGAATGTAAAGAAATAGGTTCAGCGTTGGCACAGCGCTCGCTTGAAGGGTTTGTAAAATCAGTTGGTAAAGAATTTAAAAAAGGTATAACCGCTCAGCTTATTTATGTAAGTGAAGGTGCTGAAGATAATATCGACTCAACTTTACGTTTCTTTGTGTCTGCACGTTCTGCCTATGTTTCAGGACAAGTGGTTCGTATAGGTTCAGGTGACTCTAAACAGGTTGACTGGTCAAAACCTTTAGCTGGTAAAACCATTTTAGTTACTGGTGCGAGCCGAGGTATCGGTGAGTCAATGGCCCGTGTTTTAGCCCGCGATGGTGCCCATGTTATTTGTCTAGACATTCCTCCTCAGCAAGAAGATTTACAAAAAGTTGCTGGAGAGATTGGTGGTTCAACCTTGCCTTTAGACATAACCGCTGAAGATGCTGGTGAGCAAATCGCTGAAGCAGCAGCTAAGCGCAATGGACTTGACGGTATCATTCATAATGCAGGTATTACTCGTGATAAGACACTTGCTAATATGGATGAAAAACAATGGGACATGGTCATTAATATCAACTTGAAAAGTATTGCTAAAGTGAATGACTATTTATTTCAGCATGACGTGTTAAATGAAAATGCTCGTATAGTCTGTGTTTCATCTATTTCAGGCATCGCAGGTAACTTAGGCCAAACTAACTATGCAACTTCTAAAGCCGGTGTTATTGGCTTGGTACAAGCCACCGCTAAAATGCTTAAAGATCAAGGCAAGTCAATTACCATAAATGCAGTTGCTCCAGGTTTCATCGAAACTCAAATGACGGCTGCTATTCCTATGACTATTCGTGAAGCGGGTCGTCGTATGAACTCTATGAGCCAAGGCGGTTTGCCTGTTGATGTGGCGGAAGCAACAGCGTGGTTCGCCTCACCCGCATCAGGTGGTTTAAATGGTAATATTTTACGAGTTTGTGGTCAAAGTTTACTTGGCGCCTAACTATATCTAATTAACGACTTGAAGAATTTGCTAATACGCTTCATTAAACACAAGTTTAATACGCTTTTAGAGCTTAAATCCCTGTCGTTAAAGTATATTAAAGAGCCATCGTAAGATGGCTTTTTTATTGATAATAAGTGCCATATCTCTATTCAAATCTACGATAGTTATTTAAATTATAGATGGTTACTTTAATTAAATATAGTTACTCTAATTAATAATGGTTTTCAACTTAATATGATTAACGGTACGATGCGCTTATGATACTAATACAATGTAAATTATTGCGCATAAAAGATTTAAGAATAGTAAGTTATCATTCATACAATAATAAATCAGTATAAAAGGAGAAAGTATGTCAACTCGTGAATTTTCAAATCTGCCTGAAGCTCGTGAGACCTACATCAAAGTCATTAAATCATTGTTACCCATCATTGGGAAAAGTTCAAAGGGTAAAAAGAATACGTTGCCCGAAGCATCTTATAAGGTTAATGAGTTAAGCATTGACAAATCTAACTTGCAGGATTACCGACGTATCTGTGGGTTTGCAGAAAATGGCCAAATACCGCCAACTTACTTTTCAGTTTTATCTCAATCATTACAAATTAATATGATGGTTGACGAAGCATTTCCATTTGCAATGCTAGGTTTGGTACATGTTGAGAACTCAGTGACTCAGTACCGCCGTATTGCTGACACTGAAACAGTAACAATGACAGTTAGTTTTGCCAACCTTCGTGACCACGACAAAGGCAAACAATTTGATTTTATCACTCAGGTACACACCGATGATGAACTCATTTGGGAAGGTGTGTCTACTTACTTATCACGTCAAAAAACAGACTCTGGTTCAAAAGATAAAAAGTCCAAAGCCGCTACTGAAAAGCCTGAGGTCGGAAAAGACGATATTCACAGTATCTTTTCTGTGCCTGAGGACATTGGTCGACGTTATGCTAAAATTTCAGGCGACTTTAACTTAATACATCTTCATGAATATACGGCAAAAGCGTTTGGATTCCCTAAAGCAATCGCTCATGGTATGTGGTCTAAAGCCAAATGCTTAAGCTTGATGGATTTGCCCGAAGCTTATACGGTTGATGTTGCTTTTAAATTACCTATATTTTTACCCTCTGAAGTCGAATTAATAGGGGATAATTTAAATCAGTTAGACGATAGCAGTAAAGCCGAGTTTAATTTATATAGTGCTAAAAATGATAAACCTCATTTGGCAGGAAAAATTACCAAACGATAATGACGGTCGATATTAAATAAACTTATATATTGTAAAGAGTACTAGTACTATTAATGCTACTAGTATTAGAAATAAAACAAATAGCCAAAGTGTTAAACTTTGGCTATAAGGGTCTGTTGAATATTCAAATATGGAACTGGCGGCGGTTATTTTTTAGGCAATATGCAGGGAAATTATAGACACTTAGTTATTCTAAGTTAGAAAATTTCTCAATATATTGACAAAAAATAGACCCGCCCCGTAGGGCTGATGCTAAAATTGCCCCAACCGTTGTTATAAACCTAGCTAATGTCTAGACATTATCGTCGGTTTATGCCTAGTTTGGAACAATTTTAGCTATCAGCAGTCCTAATGTTTGAATGTTTAACAGACCCTAAAATTTGGGATTTAGTATAATTGGCAAATTGTTTTAAAATAGATATTTATAGCTTTATAAAGATGTTATTCGCAGCTTTTAAACAAACATAGGAGACTTTATGTCGGTAAGTGTTGATGCTCAAAATAATGAACCAAACCACCCAGAATTAACAAAATTACAAAAGGCTTTAGGGTCTAAATTAGTTAATGCTAAATTTCCTGATGTTAGGACTGTAGTAACGGGGAGTTTAACGCCTGAAAAAGTTTCATTAGCAGCTGATGCTGGTATCGAACATATCATTAATTTGCAACCTGAAGATGAGCTCTTATTTGATGAAAAAAAAGAAGCTGAGTCTCATGGCATACATTACACGCACTTGCCTATAGCCAATGAAGATGATTTGAAGCAAGTAAACCTGCTAGAATTTGATAAAGCATTGCGGAGGCACCATGGTAAGAAGACATTGTTGCATTGCGGCTCAGGTAACCGAGTAGGTGCTTGTATGGCATTAAGAGCGGGCTGGTTACGTGGCCGCAAAATGGATACCGCAATACAGCGAGGAAAAGATCATGGATTAACCGGACTAGAAGAAGAAGTCCGTAACCGATTGCTGGTACCCAGATAGCGGATATTAAATAGCTAATATCAAATAGCTAATATCAAATAGCTGATATCAAATAGCTGATATCAAATTGTTGGACTAGCATATCGCCTATCAAATGGATTAACAGATGGCTTTACAGTTGGCTTAAAAACTAAGGATAATTTGAATACTGTGACCAATATGGAACATATAAACCGATCTCTACAAGAAACATTGCAAAAGACCTTGGATAGTCTTCAATTAGAAGATGCCCCTGCAGGTGGCTCCGTTGTGGTTTATTATGATGGTCAATTGATTGCAAGCGTTAGCGTGGGTAAGGCAACCCCAACTCACGAGTGGCATAAACAAACTTTGTCGCTCAACTTTTCGACCGGTAAGGGGGTGTTGGTAACGTTAATCCATATATTAGTGAGTCAAGGATTACTCAATCATAAGGATACGATTGCCAAACATTGGCCACAGTTTGCTCAAAATAATAAGCAAACCATAAGATTAAGAGATGTATTAACGCATAGCGCAGGTTTGTTTGATATACGTTCGATTACTGATACTGCGATCGATATGCAAAATTGGGACTTGATGTTATCACGTATAGAACAAATGCCTACTGCTAAGCCTAAAATGGAAGGTGCTCACAGTGCATATAGTGCATTGGTATCAGGTTGGGTGTTGGGCGGTCTTATAGAAAAAGTGACTAAGTTAAAACTTAATGACGCCCTAAAAAGTTATCTCACTGGACCCTTAGAGATTAGTGAAGAGATGTATTTTGGTGTACCTAGTGATAAAGTGTCTAACGTTGCAAATTTGGTCAAAAACTTTGATGAATTTGATCTACGAGCGCATTCTTCAAGCTCACCCTTGGCAAACAATGATTCAAGATATGGTTCAGGTCAAAATGGATCAGCACGTTCTAAATTAAGAACGCCCAAACCAGTCCTGCGTGAAGATACCGAAAAGACACTAAATACTTATCAACAGTTGCGTAGTTATGACTGCTGGCATCAATTACTAAATAATAATGAATCAATATCTTCTTTAAATAAAACAACATCTGCTAAAAATTCTGAACAAAAAAAAGAACCGCCATTACCACCACTAAAGACGATGGATATAGTGGGTTTATATTTTGATATGAAAGAAATAAACTTTCATGATTTCAAGCATGCGTTAGCCCCACGTGGTAAAGCTGGTTTGGACTATTATACATTTGATACGATGACGGCTAAGATACCAGCGGCAAATAACGTGGCCTCAGCTAATGCATTGGCTAGAATGTATGCCATGCTTGCTAACAAAGGGAAATGGGAAGGAAAGCAGCTCATAAATGCTGAGATATTTGATGATATGACCAACATATATATCGAGGGCCCTGATGCTATCATGCCCGCGACGCAGCCCAATAGTATGTACTGGCGGCTCGGGTATCATCGCGTGTTTAGTCGGTGTGGTAGTGATACTTTGTTACGAACAGCTTTTGGACATATGGGATACAATGGATCGGTAGCGTGGTGCGACCCGAGTCAAAAACTTGCTATGGCATATGTCCATAATTTTGATGTCACCATGAGTACAGATATTCGTCAATTTGCGATTACTGAGACTGTCTTAGACTGGTTTAAACATCATCACCCAACCAGTCATAACATGCTGTAATACCTTAAGGGGTATAAACGCTTACCGATCTTAATTATTTTCATCGCTGTTGTTCACATTTTTTTTGATAAAATATTATGGTTTATTAACCGGACTTTTTCATCAAATAGGGTGCGGTCATACCATGTAGGAATATAGAAATAAAGACGATGATACCTGTTATCAGCCAAAGCGCTTGAGCATCATCTGTAGGGAAAACATCTTTATTCAACGCATATGAAAGATAATAAAAAGACCCAATGCCTTTGATGCCCAAGCTTGAAATAATAAAACGTTCTTTATTTGGTAAGTTTAAACCACTTAGGCCAAACCAGCCTGCTAAAGGACGTATCAAAAGCAAGAACATGATACTCACTGTATAAACCTGCCATGTCAGTTCAACCCCTGAGCTAATACCTTGACCAAGAGCAATACCGAAGAACACCAATACTAATGACATTAAAAGCCCTTCTGATTGTTCAGAAAAGTGGTGCAGCTCTTCGTGGTAGTTATGACCAAGCTCGCCTCTTCGAAAGGTAAATGCTGCAATAAAAACAGCTATAAACCCATAAGACTGTACAAATTCCGCCGCACCGTATGACAACAAAGTTAGCGCAATAATGACATAACCTTGAGAGATAGTGGTCTCTTTCACTTTTCGAGCAAAAACAATTTGTGACATTAATTTGCCAATTATAATGCCAACTACCACACCGACTATAATCTTCCAAAGCACATAAAATGTTATCCATTCATACACAATACTTAAAGATAACCCTTCGGTTTTACCAACATGCTCTGCAGCTAATATGGCTAAGTAGACAAAAGGGAAGGCCAAACCATCATTCAAACCAGCTTCTGAGGTTAACGAGAAGCGGGTGGCATCTTCATTACCTGTGTTTGGTGGCCCAACTTGAATGCTTGATGCAAGTACGGGGTCTGTGGGTGCTAACGCTGCTCCTAATAAAATCGAGGCAGCTAAGCTAAAGCTAAACACGTAATAGCCTAAAGCTGCCATAAGTGCGATACATATCGGCATTGTAATTAATAACAAACGAAGGGTAGGGCGCCAATTTTTATAACTTAAGGGGGTGTCAATCTTAATACCTGCGCCCACAAGCGAAACCAGAACCACCATTTCACACAGCTTTTCTATTACGACGCCGTTCTCCAGTGGACTTAAGAACTTTAATGAGGTCCAAAAATAACCAAGTAGTAAGCCAAAGCTTACTTGAAGCATAGGAAGAGAAATAGGCAGCTTTTTAAACATCAGCGGTGCAAATGCCCCCAATGCGAATGCCGCACCGCACAGTAATAAAAATTGATTATAGTTTTCAATCATGGGTTTATAACGTCTTTATGGTTAAAGGATAGTCAATATTATATAGACTAAAATGCCAGCCGTAGCTGACATTTATATATAAAACGATGCAATTTAAATAAAAAACTCAAAATAACTATTAGATAAGTCGTTCACATCTCTATATGACTTTTATTAGTCTAGCGTTCTACCTGAGTGACATCGCGTACGGCCCCAGTGTCGGCACTGGTAGTCATTGCAGCATAGGCACGCAGTGCTGGACTAACACGGCGCTCACGGGTCCTAGGTTTCCACGCGTTACTACCGCGTGACTCCATGACGTCTCTACGCTTTTGAAGCTCTTCTTGCGAGATATCTAGATTAATACGGCGGTTTGGTATATCGATGTGAATAGTATCGCCTTCTTCAACCAAGCCAATAGCGCCACCTTCAGCAGCTTCTGGGCTCGCATGTCCAATTGATAATCCAGAGGTACCGCCTGAAAAACGTCCATCGGTTAATAGGGCACATTCTTTTCCTAATCCCTTCGATTTTAAATATGACGTTGGGTAGAGCATCTCTTGCATGCCAGGTCCGCCTTTGGGCCCTTCATAACGAATAATAACGATATCACCAGCGACTATATTGTCCGCTAATATAGAGTGAACCGCATCATCTTGAGACTCAAAAACTCGGGCGCGTCCTGTAAAGGTTAAGATACTGTAATCGACACCAGCGGTCTTCACCACACAGCCGCGCTCGGCTATATTGCCGAATAATACTGCCAGACCACCGTCTGTAGAGTAGGCATGATCAATCGAGCGAATACATCCTGATTCACGATTGAGATCAAGGTTTGACCACGCTTTGTTTTGTGAAAATGCTTGAGTTGTGCGCACGCCGCCTGGTGCTGCAATATACAAATCGCGTGCAGCTTGATGGTTTGGATGATCTGTATTCATCACATCCCACATCTCCAATGCTTCTTGAAGAGACTTGCTATGAACTGTTGGAATATCAGTCGTCAATAGACCGGCGCGATTAAGCTCGGCTAAGATAGCGATTACGCCACCTGCTCGGTGCACATCTTCCATATGATACTTCTGAGTGGCCGGCGCAACTTTTGATAGACAAGGTACTTGGCGACTCAGCTTATCGATATCAGACATTTTAAAATCAACCTCTGCTTCATAGGCAGCCGCTAACAAATGCAGAATAGTATTGGTAGATCCGCCCATAGCAATATCTAAGCTCATTGCATTTTCAAAAGCTTGTTTGGTGGCAATAGAGCGTGGCAATACCGAGTCATCATCTTGCTCATAGCGACGTTTTGCCAAGTCAACGATACGGCGTCCTGCTTCTAAAAATAAAGCTTCTCGTTTGGCATGCGTGGCTAGTAGTGACCCATTGCCTGGTAGAGATAAGCCCAAAGCTTCGGTCAAACAGTTCATTGAATTGGCCGTAAACATACCTGAACAAGAGCCGCAAGTCGGACACGCTGAGCGCTCTATTTCTAATACATCAGCATCGCTAACGTTATCGTCTGCTGCATCAATCATCGCGTCGACTAGATCAAGTTTACGAACTGTTTTACCTTGATCATTTTTGACTAAATCATCATCGGGTGCATCGTCTGAACCATCGGTATTATGACTGATAAGACCAGAATCTAAGTCAGAAGCCAGAACTTTGCCCGCCTCCATAGGTCCACCTGAGACAAATATGACAGGTATATTCAGACGCATTGCCGCCATCAGCATACCGGGTGTAATTTTGTCGCAGTTAGAGATACATACTAGCGCATCAGCGCAGTGCGCATTCACCATATATTCAACAGAATCAGCAATGAGGTCGCGGCTGGGTAGAGAATAAAGCATACCGCTATGACCCATGGCAATACCGTCATCAACAGCGATGGTATTAAATTCTTTTGCAACACCGCCCACACGTTCAATCTCACGAGCTACTAATTGTCCCATATCTTTAAGATGAACATGGCCCGGTACAAATTGAGTAAATGAGTTTGCAATGGCAATAATGGGCTTATCAAAATCACCGTCAGTCATACCTGTTGCACGCCATAAAGCGCGCGCGCCAGCCATATTTCGACCCGAAGTAGAGGTTTTAGAGCGGTACTGCATATATCTTCCTTATAAAATAAGTTGTTCGTGTTCTATTGTAACGTATAAAGTTTGGATTAGGGTCTGTTGAACATTCAAATATTAGGACTGCTGATAGCTACCAATTAATCAAAGCTGTGTTCCAAACTAGGCATAAACCGACAATAATGCCCGAAGCGTATTGGAGCTTAGCTAGGTTTATAACAACGTTTGGGTCAATTTTAGCATCAGCCCTACGGGGCGGGTCTATTTTTTGTCAATATATTGTGACTTTCAATAATTAGGGGTTCTAACTTAGAATAACTAAGTGTCTAAAATTTTCCTGCATATTGCCTAAAAAATAACCGCCGCCAGTTCTATATTTGAATGTTCAACAGACCCTAGATAAATCAAATATTTATCTATGGCGTGTCCCTATTTGAAAGTTAAATAAAGTATGGTCTAAAAATGGCTATATTTTCACCAAACTGTGTCTAATTTCTAGCTAATATGTTTATATAATCTTAGAAATTATTCGTGTTAGACAAAAATCTATCTAATTTTTAGCCTCTTAATCTAAATAGGGACACGCCCTAGTATATTTAGCTAATTTTTAATCTAATTAGCTAAATCAGTCTGGATAAAATGGCGTCATCAAGCTGATCCAACCGAGATTTTTGTTCTTCAAGTATTTCTAAGAGGCGTAACGAATGTTCATTTGACAAGCTTTGATACTCCGATGAGCTTGGTAATCGCATTATGCTATCGTCACTTACTACCAATAGGGGCTTAGTAGACTTATTTAGCACAAATACATTGCCATAAAACGTCCAATTCTGCATTGTTGTTTTAATCGCAGTTGCTTTGTCTCTGGTATAAACAGCATCATTGTCTTTTGACGTATTGGTAAATTTAAGGCGCAGAGCAATTTGTAAACGCTCGTTGAACATCACTAACGTACCTTTGATTTTAACCTGCCAAGGCGACTGAAATAATGACTCAGAAATGCCAATTAGATTAGCAGCTTCGTTAGTATCAAGAGGGGTATTAAAATATTTTAAGAGTTTTGCGTTAAGAGGGTGACGTTCTTTTACGTCCTCAGGTAAGGCATCGTAATGGTATAAAAAAGGCAGTTTTTCATTTTGAGATGCAGTGTTCTCAGTGATTTTACAATTATGAATCTGCCAGACAATTTGATCATCAATCACTAATTCATTTAGTACAATGGTATTGGGGTTTGCTGCTAATTCAAGAACGAGCATATCGTTTATAGCTACATCAGGTATAGAAATATCATTTATAGAAATATCAGTATTAGTATCATCGTTCTGATTACTATCAAAATCGTTGGGAGTAGTAGCTATATTATGACTATTATTAGTATCGTTAAACGGTTGGATAGACTTTATGTTGTCGGTCATATTTTCACTCATAATTATGCATCCTATTCAAATAGGTCTTTCTATTTTTCAGGTCTATTAAATCGGGTTCTAAATACGTATAACTGGATTTAAATAAGTCGATCAGCTGTAATAGCACTTGTTGAGCCTATAGAAATAATTGTATCAAGCGTCTTTATATAATTGACGATATCTAATTAACAATATCCAATCAACGATATTTAATTAACAATCTTTAATGATTTCTTTTGTTCTGAAACTTGACGCAGTTCAATTTTACCTTGTAAACGCTGCACGATGTTAGTTACTAAGCGTTGCGTGACGTCTAAATTTGCAATGTTATGAGTTGTTTTAGTAATGTTATTTTGTAATTGATTCATAGATGAATCAAGGCTCTTTTGGTTGGCACATTTATTAGTGTTTGTAGTGGACTGGTTTTGACTATTAGTATCTTTATTTAGGAAATCTTGATTAACGCTTTTATTAATAATTTCAGTTGCATCAGTTACTGATTTTAAATCCACAAAATCAGCAAGTTTTAGCATCTGCATACCTGAGTAGCCACATGGGTTGATTGCATTAAATACCGTTAAATCGCATGTTAAGTTGAGTGCGATGCCATGATAGCTAAAACCATGCTTAATCTTAAACCCAAGCGACGCTATTTTTCCTAGCAGCAGTTCATCTGTATTATAAATATATACGCCAGGTGCATCACGTCGTGATCTTGCGTAGTATTGATTAGTAGGCGTGTTTACAGGTAAATTTGGCGTCTTATTTGTAGCATTGAAGCCTAGGTGGTTATTAACAATATCTTCAATACTTTGCTCTGCGTGCGACACCAAGTCACGTACCGTCCATCCTGCATTATTTAAATCAATCAGCCAATATAAAACCAATTGCCCCGCACCATGCCATGTGACCTGACCACCTCGATCAGTTTGTATAATAGGTGTTTTACCACGTTGTAAAATGTGTTCCTCTTTAGCTGCTTGACCTAAAGTATACACATCATTGTGTTCTACTATCCAAAGCTCATCAGGGGTAAATATACCCTGTTTTTTCTTATCAATACGATTAAGAGTTGTGTGTAGCATGTGCTCATGAGTGACTAAATAGTCGGCATACGATAACCTTTTAATTAGGGGTATAGATGATTGAGCAATAGGTGTATTCGGCATTTTGTTTGACATAGTTTTAGACATATATTTTTATAATAATGAAAGCACGTCTGCTAGTATATAAGTCTTAAGTCTATAACAATTAACGACTTATAATTAAATTTAATTCCATAAAATAGGGGATTTAATCTTCAATATGTGCTATTTTTTTAAAGCACTAAAAACGTAGAATCAACTTGTTTATTTATTTATTTAACAACTTGTATAATAACGCGGACTGTATAGAATTCATTCTACATTTATTTTATAAATTTGAGTTAATTAGTTTGGCGTTTCATCATTTAAAAAATCATACGTTTTCGAATAACGCCATATAAAGTTCGAATAATTGGAACATCGATTCCATAAACACATCATTGACACCATAAACATAAGGATATATTAATGAGTCAAAGTATTATAACCAATCAACAAGAGCTGGGTTCACAGTTCGAGCACATGCATACTTTAACGCGTAAGCAGCCAATTTTGAATTGGACTGACCGAGAAACGCTGCTTGATTCATTAGAAAGAATGCTCAAAGATAACAAAGATAAGTTTGCAGAAGCAATTAAACAAGACTTTGGCAATCGAAGCAAAGATGAAACCAATTTTGCAGAAACTTTTCCAACGTTACACGGTATTGCCTATGCCAAAAAACACGGCAAATCGTGGATGAAATCAAAAAAGGTTGGTATCTATTCCCTATACCGCCCTGCACACAATGAAATTCAGCCGCAGCCACTAGGGCTGGTTGGTATTATGGTGCCTTGGAACTACCCTTTATTTTTAGCGATAGGGCCTATCATAGATGCGTTAACTGCTGGCAATCGCGTTATGGTTAAAATGAGCGAGTCTGCACCTTTATTTGCCTCTGTCTTTGCAGAAGCTATTGCAGAGCATTTTTCACCAGATGTTATATCTGTAGCACTTGGTGAAGTTGATTTGGCAGTCGCGTTTAGTGAGTTACCCTTTGATCATCTACTTTATACAGGCTCGACAGAAGTTGGTAAAAAGGTCATGGCGGCAGCAGCGCCAAACCTAACACCTGTGACTTTAGAGCTTGGCGGCAAGTCACCTGTCATTGTACTTGATGATGCTAACCTTGAAAATGTGGTGAACCGAGTGATGATGGGTAAAACCATCAATGCAGGTCAAACTTGTATCGCGCCAGATTATGTCCTTATTAAAGAATCGCTGCACAGCAAGTTTATCAAACTGGCTAAAGAATGGGTAAACAGACATTATCCAAATATTGCCAACAATAATGATTATACTCGTATCATTAATCCAAAACAGTTTAAACGTATTCAAGGGTATTTAGATAATTTGCCGAGTGAAAAGGTGATCCCTTTAACGACAGAATCGGCTAACGAAGAGACCCGTTTAATGCCGCCCGTTATCGTAGCCAATCCAGATACTAGCAGTGATGTGATGCAAAATGAGCTGTTCGCTCCTGTGCTACCGCTCATACATGTTAATGGGTTACGAGATGCGGTTGAATTTGTTAATAGTCGTCCACGTCCACTGGCGTTGTATGTATTTGGAGAAAGTAACGAAGATATACAATATGTGCGCAATTATACCGTTTCAGGCGGTGTTGCAGTAAATGAAGTAATTATGCATGTTGCGCAAAGCGAGTTACCTTTTGGTGGGGTTGGTAATTCTGGTATGGGCGCCTATCACGGAAAGCATGGCTTTGAGCGCTTAAGCCATATGAAGCCTGTATTTGTTCAAGCAAAAATAAATGGCATGAATCTGATGCTACCTCCGTATAGCAAGCTGTTTAAAAAAGGTCTTGGGCTATTAATGAAATAGCCTTTGTAGGTATGCAGGTGTCTTAATTAAAGTCTTTCAATCAACTCATTGAAAGACTTTTTTTATGACTAGTTTATTAGATATATATATGCAATAAATCTTAGAAATGGTACAAGGCAAACGATTAAGTCGTTGAAGTACAAGAACTACTAGCACAGCCTAAGCGAGTTTAAGGATGTAAAACTTTAAGCGTGGTTCGACTATAGTTAAAATGTCAACCCACGGTAGCTTTAAATCATTGCAAGACTGCAATAAGTCCTAGTAAGACCGCTGTAAATCTGTTTGAATTATGTCATCTTGTATCTTGAGCATGGTATTGAATTAACAAATTAGGGTAAACTTAATTCAGATCACATTTGGTTATCACCAAAATATAAATAAATAGGTCATTTTGTGAACATACTCTCCAGATTTAACCGATGGTTTATACTCAGTTTATTGTTTATATCTTCACAAGTGTTTTCAGCTTGTGGGGATGCGAATAGTACGCCTATCAAGTTTGGCTCCCTCACGTGGGAAAGTGGACAATTTATAACCTCAGTGCTTCAAACCATTGCAGAAGATGGTTATGAATGTACTACCGAACAAGTCCCAGGTGCAGGGCCAGCACTTGAAACAGCTCTGTCCCAAAATGACATTCAAGTGATTGGTGAGCAGTGGGTTGGACGCTCTCCTATTATGGAAGATGCAATTGCGCAGGGTAATGCGGCGGTTATAGGCAGCACGCTTAAGGGCGGTGCAACTCAGGGATGGTATGTACCAAAATATGTTATAGACGACAATCCTGATCTTAGAACTTATCAAGATTTAATCAATTACGATCATCTATTTACTGATCCAGAACAGCCTGACACGGCAAGGTTCATGAACTGTCCAACTGGCTGGACATGTGAGATATTTAATACCCATCTTTTGAATAATACTGGGCTTAGTGCTAAATATAATAATGTACATCCCGGAACAGGTGCAGCGCTGGACGCAGAAATATCTTCTGCGTTTGAGCAGCGTAAGCCTTTATTGTTTTACTACTGGCAACCGACGGGGCTAATGGCAAAATATGATTTTGCGCCCATCCCATTTCCTGAATATGATGGTACGTGCTGGGATAAACTTTTAGATGCGACAAGTGAGACAAATTGTGTATCTGGATTTCCCGTCTCTGAGCTAGGCGTTGCCGTATCGACCCCATTTAAAGACCGACATCCTGAACTGATAGAAGCGTTTGAAAAAGTACAATTTGAACCAGATACGTTAAATTTGGCTATTTTAGAGATGTCTGAAAACAAGCGTAGCGGTGAAGAACAAGCACGTTTGTTTTTTGAGCGTCATCCGCAAGTATGGCGGAACTGGTTAACCGATGAAGCAGCTTCAAATTTATCGACCAAGTTAGGTATTCCCCTTACTACTGACACCAATCAAACTTCTGGTATAAGTACGACTAATAATAGTAGTGCAGCCAGCGCTAGATTTAAATGGTTCCCTGAATGGTCATTAGAGACGCCACTTAACAATGGGCTAAGCTACGTTGTACAAAACTTTAGTGAGGTATTTAGAAGTATCAGTCATGTGACGCTAACTTATTTAATACTACCAATAGAAGCGTTCTTAGGTTGGATACCGCCTTGGCTACTTATCGCCTTAGTCGGCTTATTAGGATGGTTTGCAACTCGTAAAGTATGGTTTGCAGCGGCTTGTGCAATCGGATTATTTCTAATCGGTGCGTTTGGATTATGGATTGCGTTAATTCAAACCTTAGCACTATTGATCGTCTCCGTTATCATAACCATGGTGATTGGTATTCCAGTTGGTATAGTAATGGCAGGCAGCCCATGGTTACGACGTATTATCACTCCTGTACTTGATGTGATGCAGACGATGCCAAGTTTTGTTTATTTAATACCTGTACTAATGCTCTTTGGTATCGGTAAAGTCCCTGCATTATTTGCCACCGTTATTTATGCTTTGCCGCCACTCATCCGATTGACCATGCTCGGTATAAAGCAAGTCCCCAAAGAGATGGTTGAAGCGGGTCGTTCATTCGGTAGTAACCATGCGCAGCTGCTTTTCTGGATTAAGTTACCGCAAGCGCTTCCCAGCATCATGGCAGGCATCAATCAGGCGGTTATGATGTCGCTGGCTATGGTGGTTTTGGCTTCGATGATTGGCGCACCAGGATTGGGCGAGGACGTACTGCAATCTATTCAAACCCTAAATATTGGTCAAGGTCTACAAGCGGGCACCGCGATTGTTATAATGGCAATCATAATTGATAGGATTACACAGGCATTTGGTCAAGGCAGACGAGCCCGTCAGGAGCTCATTGATTAACTGGAGTAGTTCTGCAGATTTGATTAGCTACTAACATTTAGATTACAAGTGTCACATATTCCTTTAAGTACATATGGTCTCTTAAATACAAATGGCTATTTAAATCCATATGGTATCTTATATTCACAAATAGCTTAGTTGATTAAAAATAGCCTAAGCAAAATCATAATATTGAGTTTAAATTTAGCCAAAAATTATTCACGGAATTTATCATGACTCATTTACGTCTAGAAAATGTCAGCAAAATATTTGATGTGAATCAAGACGAAAAAAACAAAGTGCTTACGTTACTTAATCAAGGCATGAGTAGTAGTGAAGTACGCGAGCAGTATGGCTACTCCGTGGGACTATATGATGTTAGTCTCAGTATCGATAAAGGTGAGCTGCACTGCATTATGGGATTATCCGGATCTGGAAAATCTACTTTAGTGCGTCATATTAATCGTTTGATAGACCCTAGTGAAGGTAAAATTTGGATTGATAGCGTGACGACGTTTTCTGATGATAATGTTGAGAGATTGGATAAAGCTAATCTAAATTCTGAACCAATAATTTCAAAGTCAGTACCATCAGAGTCAGTATCATTAGAGTCAGATCTATCAGAGTCAGTACCATCAGGGTCAGTACCTTCTAAGAACGCCCAATTAGTAAATTCTATTCCTACCAACAACAGCTTTAATTTGGATAATGACACAACCAATAGTCAAATTATCAACGTCCTAAGCCTTAATGATAAGCAGTTACAACAATTTAGACAGCACAATGTCAGTATGGTGTTTCAGCATTTTGGATTGGTGCCGCATATGACAGTGATTCAAAATGTCGCTTATGGACTTAAAGTTCGCAAAATGTCTGAAGCTGAACGTCATGATATTGCTCGCTACTGGTTGGCTGAAGTTGGGCTTGAAGGGGTTGATAAAAGCTATCCTGATGAATTATCAGGCGGTATGCAGCAGCGGGTTGGCTTAGCACGCGCCTTAGCAGTTGATACGCCCATTATTTTGATGGATGAAGCCTTTTCGGCGCTAGATCCCTTGATACGTGGTCAGTTACAAGATCAGCTCTTATCCTTACAAGACAAACTGGGTAAAACAATCGCTTTTATTACCCATGATATTGATGAAGCGATTAAATTAGGCAGTCGCATTAGTATCCTAAATGGTGGTCGATTGGTTCAAACGGGTACAGTCAATGATTTGAAGAACAACCCCGCTGATGACTATGTGGCAAGATTTATGAATGGATAAAGCTGTATTTAAATTTTAAAGTTGAATATAGACTATAGACTATAGAGTATATGGGCATTAGAATTGCTAAAACCTAGATATCTATCAGCGGTCCTTATATTTGAATGTTCAACAGACCCTAATCCTATCAATCAAAATTCTTAAAATTTGTCGTATTAATAGCGTGTACCGCTATGGACATATCTCTCAACAGTTTGCATAGGTCAACGCTACCATATTATCTTTACTAAATTGATTTAGAACTAATTATTGTAAAAACAGCAGTGAACCCTAATATAGTCTATATGAGACTATAAGATTTAGTAATAAAAATTAGTTCATACCCCCCTGCACTTTAAATAATTAATATATAAATAGATACATTGTGATGGTTAAAAAATATTTTATGAATAAATTTGATGAAGACACCGCTATGAATCGCTCATTCAATCAAACACCTCAATTGCCGAAACAACACTCTGCGCTCATGCCGACAATGACTAAAGCTGCCTTTATTGGATCTGTTGCTACACTGCTCATGGCATGTGGCCAAATGAGTAGTGCCGATAATGGTCATTCCACATCAGACAATACTAAAGAATCAATAGCTCAAGGCTCAAATACAGGTATTACAGATAGCCGAGATATGTTGCCATCAGATGTATTACAAAATTTAAGCTCTCTTCCACAGCTAACTCAAGGATTAGGAGCGACTGGGGCATCTGTATTAGAGGATAACAAACCAACGTTGGTAAAATTTTGGGCAAGTTGGTGTCCGTTATGTTTAGGAACCTTAGAAGAAACTGAAACGTGGCGTAACGACACAGCATTTGCTAATTTAAACGTTGTGACGGTAGCAAGTCCTGGTCAGTTGAATGAAAAGGATAGTGCCGACTTTAAACAGTGGTATGCTGGTGTACAGCAAGATTACCCTCAGTTGCCCGTACTTATTGATGAGTCTGGAAGTTTAATCAAACAATTGGGCGTTCAAGTATATCCAAGCTGGGCAATTTTGGACAAACGGGGCAATTTGGTACGCTTGATAAAGGGTAATTTAACAGAAGAACAAGCTTATGCATTGGCTGAAAATGCGAATAATGACTTCCGAGATTTAAAAAGAAGCACTGCTAAGCCGACATCATTAACGACCAATCAATCGGCAGTATCTACGGCGACCACGCAAAAAGAAGGTGTCTATTACAATTCTGATGGTTCGCCTATCAATACTAAAACCATCTATTTGGCAGGCGGCTGCTTTTGGGGGTTAGAAGCTTATATGGAGCGTGTAGATGGGGTGGTAGATGCTATTTCTGGATATGCTAATGGTAATCCAAATATTAGCGATCCAACCTATGAACAGGTTATCGCAGGTTCTGGTCATGCTGAAACAGTAAAAGTGGTCTATGACGCCGATAAAATAGATTTAGAAACCGTACTTAAGTATTATTTTCGAGTCATTGATCCAACCAGTTTGAACAAGCAAGGTAATGATAGAGGCGTTCAATACCGTACAGGCATTTATTATACTGACCCTAGCGATAAGGCTATTATTGATGCTGGTTTACAACAACTTGATTCAAAATATAGTCAAGATATTGTGGTAGAAAATGAACCGTTACACCACTTTGCATACGCTGAAGAATATCATCAAGACTACCTAACCAAAAATCCAAATGGATATTGTCATATTGATTTGAGTCTGGCTGATGATATCATTCAGTCATCGAGCACCAGTACATTAAATAATGTTCAAAGCAAGCTATCAGCAGCAAACACCATAGAAGCTGCTTTAAATCCTAGCCGCTACGCTAATTATAATAAAAATGCTCTAAAAGATACCTTAACTAAATCCCAATATAACATTACCCAAGAGGCGGGTACAGAGCGCGCGTTTAGTCATGAATATGATCATCTATTTGCGCCTGGCATTTATGTGGATGTGGTGAGCGGTGAACCCTTGTTTTTGTCGACACATAAGTACGATTCAGGCTGTGGTTGGCCAAGCTTTTGGCAACCTATTGCCCCTGAGGTCATAACTGAGCACAGTGATACCGCCTTTAATATGGTACGTACCGAGGTAAGATCTCGAGTAGCTGACTCTCATTTAGGACATGTGTTCAATGATGGTCCTAAAGATAAAACTGGACTACGCTACTGCATTAATGGCGGCGCTTTACAGTTTATTCCTGTCGATAAAATGCCGCAATCTGGCTATGGCGTTTTTGTGGATATGGTTAAGTAGCTAATTTATATAGGTAGCAAAGTATTAGTATAGTTAAAAACTAATTATTTCAAAAGCTAAGTAGTTAACATGTAAATTAGGTTTTGGCTTTTGCTCCTATAGCCTTTAACGCTAATCAAGTAGATTTTATGACCCTGACTTTTAAACGTTTGCAAACTGACTCACTTTTAGTGCTGTCAGTTTTTATTGTGGCCTCTTGCGGTTTGGCCTACGAATTAATTGCGGGCGCGTTAGCGAGCTATGTCTTGGGCGACTCAGTCTTACAGTTTTCAACCATTATTGGCACGTATCTGTTTGCAATGGGAATAGGATCGCATTTATCTAAGTATGTACCTGAGCATAAAGTGCTACAGAGATTTATAGAAATCGAGATTTTGGTTGGTCTTATCGGTGGATTATCCGCCATCGCTTTATTTATGGCGTTTGCTTGGCTACCTACATTTAAGTCAATACTTTATGGCTTGGTTATTTGCATAGGTACACTGGTAGGTATGGAAATACCGCTAGTCATGCGAATATTCAATTCAGAAAAGCATGCATTTAACGAGTTAGTAAGTCGGGTACTAACCTTCGATTATTTAGGTGCGCTTGCGGTGTCATTACTATTCCCGCTTATTTTGGCACCAATGTTAGGATTGGCTCGCTCGGCGGTTGTTTTTGGTTTATTAAATGTATTAGTAGCTGGCTGGACGGTTCGCCACTTTTATCCAAAAGCTGCCTTAAATACTAACGATGGTAACTTTAATAAAACAAGTAGCTCTTCTTCCTCATTCTCATTCCAGGCGGTTGATCATCATAAAGTCCGCCAACGATTAATAACCAGACTGTTAATATCTACCATCTTGCTTTTATCAGGGTTATTGTTTGCTGATAGGTTAGTAGGAATCTCAGAACAGAAGCTATTTAAAGCGCCAGTCGTGTTTGCAACCAATTCTCCTTATCAGCGTTTGGTCATTACGGAGCGCAGTGGATACCACCAACTTTTTTTAAATGGCAATCTCCAGTTCTCAACCCGCGATGAATATCGTTATCATGAAGCACTTGTGCATCCTATTCTGCAAAAACTAAGTAATAATAGCCGAGCAGCAAAGCCTAGTCTTGAGATACTTATATTAGGAGGCGGAGATGGCATGGCTGCGCGTGAAGTGCTTAAATATGATAAAGTAGATCATATAACTTTAGTTGATTTAGATCCAAAAATGACTGAGTTTTTTGCAGCTTCATCACGGTTTTCTGAATTAAACAACAATTCATTAACTCATCCTAAGGTAAGTGTTATTAATGCCGATGCTTATAAATGGCTTGAGGACAATAATGAATTTTATGATGCGGTTATCATTGATTTGCCTGATCCTTCACAGTATAGCTTAGCGAAGCTTTATTCAGAGTCTATGTATAATCTAGTAAGTCATCATTTGAATGCAGAAGGCTTTGTTGTCGTTCAATCAACGTCTCCTTATTATGCGCCGAGATCCTTTTGGTCCATAAATAAAACGCTTGAAAAATCTGGTTTTAAAACCACCCCTTATCATACTTATGTGCCCTCGTTCGGAGAGTGGGGGTTTATTGTAGGTAGTAATGATAAAAAGTTTGAACCACCAACGCAGTATGATCTACCTTTAAAATTCTTAACGCCTTCGGTGAGCCGTGAAATGTTTACATTTCCCCCCGATATGCAGCCAATAGATGTCGAACCCAATACTTTAGATAGGCAGATACTGGTACACTACTATCTACAGGACTGGTCTGATGAATAATCATCTTCTAAGTATCAATTAATAATATTTTTAATTATTACTCTATTAAAACCCATTTAAATGGTGAGAAAATGACAAACGATATGAATGCACCTAAACCTTCTATGAGTGGTAAGCATATATTGGCCGAGCTTTGGGATTGCGAATGCGATTCTGAATTATTAAACAAAGTTGAACCATTAATTAAACTGCTTGCAAGTGAAGTTGATAAGGTTGGATTAACTATGGTTGGCAAAGCAGGGTATGAGTTTGGGTCGCAAAAAATCACCAAATCAAAACTTATTAGAACCAATATTGGCGTAATCAATCCGGTAGAGAATGTGGTAAATGTGGATGTTGATGACATTGAACAAAAAAGTGGTCTGACACTTTCTATATTATTAGCAGAGTCGCATATTTGTTTACACACATGGGGTGAGTATAAAACGGTTACTTTGGATATATACGTGTGTAATGTCACGAATGAAAATACTAGTAAAGCAGATGATCTATTTGCCGCTTGTTTAAATATATTCAAACCAAAAAACCATAACGTGAATAATGTATCTCGCCATCATGGTATCCAAAACAAATAACAACAGTAGCTATTCGATTTTGTTTTAAACTAAAGTCAGAGCTAAGCTTTTAATTTGTAATATTTATAATTTAAATATAAAGGGTTTACAGATATTGACTTAAATAAACCACCATCTATTTAAATTTTATATATTCTTCAATTCATTAAATCATTATCCAATTACTAACAAAACAAAGGTTAATTAGATGCAAAATTTAGGAAACTTGCAGACGGAACTGCTTTATTACGCTATATATTTCGGCGGCGGCGTAGTGATGCTCGCTGTGTTTTCAGTCATATATATGGCAATTACGCCTTATGATGAAATTGCACTTATACGTCGCGGCTCTGGTGCGGCAGTGCTCAGTTTTGGGGGAACTATTTTAGGATTCTCTTTAACCTTAGCGGCTAGTGCTATCTATAATGCAGGCTTCATCTCTTTTTTAATTTGGAGTGCCGTTGCCATGGTCGTTCAAATTATAGGTTATTTTGTTATAGTAAAGATTATCGGCAATGTGCCTCAGCATATTAAAGTTAATAACATGGCGGTAGGTGGATTAATAGGTATCACAGGTTTGGTATTAGGTATTATTAACGCAGGTGTATTGTCGTAATTCATTAATAACCCCTAGCTTTTACAAAACCCTCAATCAATAAGAAGTACAACAATTTATACTGCGCAAACATTTAGTATAAACAAACGTATATATTAACTCGATTAAATAAAGGAATCACAATGGGTATTAGAAGTTTTATCAAAAAGCAGTTTATTGATGCTATCGAATGGGACTGGCAGGACGATGATGTTCTGATGTGGAAGTTCCCAATGGCAGATAATGAAATACAAAATGGTGCAACATTAACCGTTCGTGATGGTCAAGTTGCGGTGTTCGTAAACGAAGGTCAAATAGCAGATATTTTCACCTCTGGTCGTTATACCCTAAACACAGAAACACTGCCTCTTATGACTAATTTAAAAAATTGGCGCATGGGTTTTGACTCACCGTTTAAATCTGACGTTTTATTCTTTAGTACGCGCCTGCAACAAGGCCGTAAATGGGGAACTACGCAGCCAGTCACTGTACGTGATGCAGAGTTTGGCATGGTGCGTTTACGCGCATTTGGTATGTATTCATACAAGATTAATGATGTTACCCAGTTTTATCAAAACATAACGGGTATGAACGATGTGTATCGTGCAGAGCAAATTGAACCTCAGCTTAGAAACTTAATCGTATCAGATCTTGCTTCAGGACTTGGAAATAGCTCTGTACCCTTTATTGATTTGGCAGCCAATCAAGGAATAATGGCTGACGAGATTAAAAAAGAATTGCAGCCTGACTTTGCTAAGTATGGCTTGGCAGTAGAATCATTTGTTGTAGAGAATGTGTCATTACCTGAGAACTTACAAGAAACGCTGGATAAGCGTATTTCTATGGGCATGATAGGCGATATCAACGAGTATACTCGCTATCAGTCAGCAGAAGCTATTCAGCATGCTGCCAAAAATGAAGGAGGCATGGCAGGTATAGGCGCAGGTCTTGGTGTTGGTATGAATATGGGTCAAGTTATGAGTGATGCTTTTAATTCACAAAATAGCTCTCAAAATTCATCAACACAACAGCCACAAAATCAAGGTCAACCTACCGAACAATCCAGCCATGCCACTGATGCTACTGAGCCTGATTATATGGACAGATTAAATAAACTCAAAGGTTTATTGGATCAAGAGCTAATTAGTCAAGAAGATTATGATGAAACTAAGGCTAAAATTTTAGATCTGTTATCTAAATAAATAGGTCGTTTTGAAGATAGTCTTAATAAACTATAGAGAGTAATACTTTGCCACAGTCGAAACAAAAACTACCCATTTATTTTAATGTTCTGACCTTTACTGCACCCTGTCCATCGTGTGGCGCTCTTGTGGAGTTTGCTTCACCAGGGTCTGTTATGGCAGTGTGTGAATACTGTCAAACCTCTGTGCTACGTGAAGGTGATACATTGGTAGAACAGGGTAAGCAGTCTCTTACTATTGAAGACTATTCTCCCTTACAGATTGGTAGTGTTGGACGGTATGATAGTGAAGAATTCGCGGTTATAGGCCGCGTTCAACTTCAATACTCTCAAGGTATATGGAACGAATGGTATGTCCAATTTTCTAACGGGCTTAGTGGTTGGCTCTCTGAGGCGTTGGGTCATTATTCAATCACAATAGGTGAAGGCACGACTTCAACACTACCTGCTTATCATTCCCTGGCTATTAATGATAGTGTGCGCTTTGGCGATCATACCTATCAAGTCAATGATAGACGTGACGCTCAAGCTATCGCTGGTGAAGGCGAGTTGCCTTATGTTGTTGGTAAAGGTTGGGAGACGTGGGTCATAGATGCGCAGTACAAGCGAGAGTTCATTACGCTTGACTACACAGATGCTGGTCCTGAACATCCTCCAGTAGTTTATCAAGGGCATGCGGTTGAGTTTTCAGACCTAGATATGCAGCTGCTCAAAGATGACCGTCAGATTAATGAAGATGTCAGCCAATCGCGCAATACTGTTCCTGATACTAACAACGCCATTATTATTAGCAAAATAGAATGCCCTAACTGTGGTAGTCCTATACCTTACGTTGATGGTGCGACAGATTTTCTAGTATGTCCTGCTTGTCATAGCGAAGTTAAACTCACCGGTAATACTGCCAGCGTCATTAAAATGCATTCCACAATGCAAAGCTTCGACAGCAGTCTACCCTTAGGTGCCAAAGCACGTGTAGCAGCGGCAGATATAGTGGAAGTAAGTGCGTTTGCTTTATCAGATGACGCCGCTGATAAAATTGTTGAAAGTAGTATTTATCATGATTATGTCGTTATAGGTATAATGCGGCTAAATGAAGTAGGTGAATTTGGCGCATGGACTGAGTATTTATTATATAGTTTAACTGATGGTTTCTTATGGCTGTCCGAGGAGTCAACGGGTTGGTATGTCGCTCGCATTCTTAGTGAAATGCCAGTACAAGAACCAGGTCTGTTAATTTATAAAGACATGCAGTGGCGTCAAGTCGGCACTGGATATCGCAATCAAGTCGTGTTTGCGATGGGTGCCTTTAACTGGCAGGTGAACATTGGCGATAGTGATTTACTTATCGATTATAAGCATGGTGATGAGGTCATTACCTCAGAGCAAACTGATCGAGAAATTACATTTACGCATTCAAAGCCAGTCAATTCATTAAAGCTTGAAAATTGGTTTGGAGACTATTTAAACCAAGATAGAATATCCACACGCTCAGGTAGTTTTAGCCATCAGGGCAGCTTAAAATCTCTCCTTATTTGGCATACCTTGCTTCAAGTTGCGGTCTGGCTCTTAGCGGGTGGATCTATAATAGTCGGGGTTATAGGCGCTATTTTGATTTATATGGTTTACTTCAAAGCGAGTGAATCAGAACGCCAGCATGTAAGTGATGAAGTCGAAACTGGACCCTTTAATTATAGCTCATCAGGATCTAAAACTATTTCAGTAATTATTATTGTATTTGCCTTAATCATAAGTTTTGTTATAGGGATGAACTCAAGACCTGCTGTGACAGGACCAAATAGTGAAGAAGAAGCTGGTAGAAGTGGTGGTGGTTTTATCATTTTGCCTGGAGGGGGTGGGGGCACTAATGGCAATAATGGTCGCACTGGATATAGCTCTGGTGGGTCGCATAAATAGTAAAATAGACCAGGTTTATGGTCTATTTTTTTCAATTAGGAAAAATTTAATTTTTTTTAATCTATGGCTTCTAATTTGTGAAGTCTACCTTATTTAAAGATTCTTTCAAATGAGCTTATGTATCACAAGATGGTAAAACGGTTCGTATTCATTTTTGAATTTTACGAGGGTAGGGCCAGTTGATCCAGAAAAATCACCAGTTGCTTTTAAAGCTTTAAAATATCTATTAGCTTAAGTTCAGTTATTAAAGCGGTTATATGATAGACCTTTAGAGACAGTCTAGCTTCTAACTATTCTCTAACTATCCTCAAATTAGCTTCTAAACTGACACCGAATTAATCAAGCTTTTATCCCTAATAGCATCATCTTTTTGAGCATCATCTTTTTGAACATTATATTTTGGCGCATTAGCTACATTACGAGCCTCAAACCCCTTCGCCAAACTTCTCCGAATCTCCGCCAACTTCTGCGCCCTATCATCACGATAAAACAAATTAAAACTCTCAAACGGAATCATCGTCCCATCAGGCTGGGCAAAATGAATACACGACTTCTTTAATGCCCGAATATCCAAATTATGCGCATCCATAAACTGCACAATCATAACCCGAAACACATTCTCATAACTCAAATGCGGTGCATCAATCTTAGGCAAACAACACAACAACTCTGACAAACAATTTGCCTGCGACTCCGGCGAATGATTGGTGCTTAGTACCTTAAATAACTGCGCCTTCGCTTGGCTCTGTACCTCAGGGTTTTGCTCAAACAAAATCGTATTCCCACCGCCATTCATAATCACATCAGGGGTCAAATAACGAGTCAACGGTGCAACAATTGGCTTGCTCCTCTTACCATATCCAACCTTCTCATCATCACTACTATCAGCATACGTCTTAAGCGCATAACCCATCGCCAACGTATCTGGATTACAAGGCACCGGCACAATATCATCAAGCGTAAACACATCTGACTGCTCAGCGATCTGACGACGCATCCTCGATATCGTCAATCGCTGTTTCCTATCATCGAGTAACGTCTCATCAATCCCAACCCGACCTGCCTCCGATAACGGCTGAAAACTCACCCCACGCACACAGCGAAACCCCATCGCATGACGGATAATATCGCCCATCTCGCCATCATTCAGTCCCTTCTTAATCGTCGCTACCAAGGTTGTGGACAAACCATGCGCTTCCAAATGCGCCAACGCCTGCTCATGAAGCTTAGCCAACTTTGCGCCACGCAAAACCTGCATGTGCGCATCATGTAACGAATCAAACTGCAAATAAATCTCTAATCCCTGCACCTTTTCACTATTTCTATTCTTAAAACGATGCGCATAATCGGCCAACTTCGCTACAAACTCAGGCTCTTTCGCCAACCGCACCCCATTGGTGTTAATCATAATATGACGAATAGGCAATGTTTGCATATAATCCAAAATCTCAAACAACTGTGGATGCATGGTTGGCTCACCGCCTGACAATTGCACCACATCAGGCTCACCTTCACAAGCCACAACCGTATCAAGCATCGCTTTCACCGTCTCCAAAGATTTATGCTTATACGACAAATGCGGAAGATTGGTCTCACGGCTCATCCCCGAATCGGCAAAACACACTGGACAATCCAAATTACACACATCGGTAATCTCAACAATCGTCAAACACGAATGTTGCATATGGTCTGGGCAGAGTCCGCAATCATACGGGCAACCGTACTGCATCGGCGTTGCAAACGTCTTGGGCATCTCGGGACGCTTTACATACACCTCACGGCAACTGCGATAATACGCCACATCGTCCATCATCAGCACCCGCTCCACCCCGTGTACAGGGCACCACTTATCCATAAAAACGTTGCCGTTCTTAAAAATTATCTTCGCCTCAACGGGGTACAAGCAGGTGCTACACACCGAGCTTGTCGTATCGTAAAACTCATAAGGGCGGTTTTTATGTGACATAAAATTCTCAATCCAATATTATAAAAGGTCAGCGTAACAATCAGTACCTCAACAAGTAGCTAATCCCGCTTTGTGTTCCTATATTGCTTGCCTAAAGTGGCGGTGACTACATCCAGAGCCATTCCTGACTCAGCGATAACATCTTAAGCTAAGTCACCGCAACACTCTATTCAAACAAGGATATCGTATCAAGCAATCCTCTTTATAGGTGAGCGAGGTTTAGAAAGCGTGTGGGGCACGCTTTCCCGAAGCGCAAGATGAAATCTATGCATAAATGTCTCTTGCGAACCTAAAATTGCAGTGTAATTCTTTAACGCTTCTAAGAGGCTAAACCGCTCCTAAGAAGGAACATTAGCGTTATAAACAAACTTCTATATTAATTATAGAATCGAAGGGGTGAGTATTAGGCATTGTGGTATAAGACTCTAAATAACTATCAGTTCTACCAGTTAAACTTGAAATTTTACTTGAACTATGGGCTAACTGCTTTAAATACTTAAAATTGGTAATTGTGTCTTAATTTAAAGCTTAATTGTTAGATAGACCTAATACAATACTGAACTAAATAGACCAATAATAAATAATAAAGCGGCTATTAATAAGGTCTTTGAAGCAAGTGTATAAGAGACGATGCTATCAGACTCATTTTTTTGGAAGCCCCCTATAACAGCAAATATTATTGCTAATAGAAGTACTACATAAGCGAGGATATACATACTGGAGAATAATACTATTAGAATATCAAACATGTGAGGTACTTCTATACAATAGAGTTAGGTTAAATTAGTAAGCATTATGCAGCCGCCTGAGCCAATTAGCACAAATAATGCACAAGCTATCAACAGTTTACCTGCTCTTACAAAGTTTCTGTTTTTATTAGTTTTATTTTTTCCAAAATAACCGACTAAAGCTAATACCACCGCTATAAATAATAATAGATGCGATATGCCAATAATTGACAGAAACATGAAAAAGGTAGGTGTGTCATACATTTATTAACCCGCCGAGTAAATTTATTTAGTAATATTAAAATAGTTATTAAAATAGTTATTAAACTAATTATTACAATTATTTAATATCTTGTATAGAAATAAAACTACGATTTTTTATTCTTAACCGTTTAAAATCCTGAATTACTAACGGCAAATAAACCGCAATCGACAGCAAACACGCCCACTGAATCCCCGATAAACCCAGCCAATACACATAGGGCACCGGTTTAATCCCATCCACCAACAATCGCCACAGCATATAACTCAAAAATAACAGTTTAAACGACAATCCACTAACGGCTTTTAACTTAGGATAGGTGTAATAAAAAAAGACAAGCATCGCCACTGCCCACAACATATCATAGATTTGGGTCGGATGACGGCTCACCCCATCGCCAAAATCAATACCCCAAGGTAAGCTAGTCGCCACGCCATACGTACCATCATTTAGTCCTGCTAAAAAACAGCCCATACGCCCAACTATCAAACCCACACAAAAGGGGACAATAAACAAATCCCCCGTCGAATAGCGAATACCTGCGATTTTCTTTGCTACCTCAATACCAACAAGCCCACCGATCATACCGCCTACAATGGTTTGACCCATGCCCAACGACATCCAGCCGTATTGTTCCCAAGCTTGCGGTACTTCAATGACGAAAAGCAATTTATTACCAATGGCTGCACCCAATATACAACCGATGGCAACTGCAAAACTGTTGTTTGACAAAAGGTTAGAATATTTAGGATTGTTTGGATATTGGTTAGCTTGGCGCTTTTTTATAAGCCGATAAGATTGCACACCCACAATCAAAGCAACCCATTCAAATACAAAATGAATAATATGTGCAGTTGTAGGAGACAGTGTATGGTAGGCAAGAGTCATAGGTTGAGTGAGTAGGTTCTTATTTATTCAAGTGGTATAGATTTATTATGAGCAACTCAGTGATGACTTACTCAATACATAATAGATCGCAAAAGAGACCCTGACTAAACATTATCGTCGACATTGGCTACTGATTCCTCACTTTCTTCAGCTTCCTCCCCTTCATCAAATGCAGCATCTAATGCTTGTTGCACCGCTTCTATTCGAGATTGGCATACCTTATAAGCAGCTATTGATTGCTCAACGGTGTTCATTAAATTATCAATATCTGGCTCATTAGAGTTTTGCAGCTCTTCGGCATTTGTTTTCAATATTTGATAAGCAGCTTTAAAGGTCTTTGGTGCTGCTTTTTTACGTGTGGACATATAGAAATTCCTTTTGCAAATAGAGTTTAGTTTATAGTTGAATAAGTTTTATTAATTGATAATGTATAATAGTGATTAAAAAATTATTCTATATCAGTAGGCGTATTGTGTTTAGTGACATTATACACCACAGCATTAATATCCCCATCACTCATGGTAACGTTTACAAAATCACCTTTTTCAATACTATTTATAGAATTTAGATACGTATTATTTGAATCCTTAACAAATGCATAGCCTTGTTTTAGTAATCGTGCAGGGTTTTGTACCAATATAACTTGTTGATAGTAACGAATTTGATTTGCAACATCATTCAATAAATTATAGCTAGTGCGCTGAGTACTTTGATATAAAGCGTCTATCTGATGAGTGGTTTGCTGCAATCGTTGATAGCTCAATTGGCGTATGCGTTTGATATTACTTTGGGTAGTAAGACTGACTTCACGTAGTTCAAATTTAGCGTGCTGTTTGACGCTATTCATGTATTGATCATTTAAATGCTGCCAATGCTGTAAGTTATGTTTGCTAAGACTTTGAATTGAGGAGAATTGGCGTTCTGAATTGTTAGACGCTTGCTCTAAATATTGTCGACTGATACGTTTAACAAAGTCTGCATACCCTTGGGTACGCTGCATTAAAGATGATAAATGATTGATGATACCTGCGATGACTTTAGAAGGGGTATCAAAACAGGTATGAGCTACCTCATCAAGTATAACCGTATCACGTTCGTGCCCAATACCTACCCACACAGGGATGGGCTGTTCAGCAACTAATGCTGCCAATTCATAATCGTTAAGATACGCTAAATCACCAACTGCGCCGCCGCCTCTTATAATTACCATAATATCGGGGTAGCGATCGTATTCTTTTTTAAAAGTGAGCATGCCTTTGGTTATGGCATGGCGTATTTCAGTCGGAGCATGGTTGGCTTGAAAAGTGGCATAGTGATAATGAAAATAACAGGCTTTAGTACGTTCAAGCTTGTCTGCATCTGCTTTAAAATCACCAAGCCCCGCCGCTTTTTCTGGTGCTATAACGAGCACATGTTCGATATCAAAAGGATTGGCGACTTGTTTGTTTTGATTCAATAGACCCTCAGCACTTAGACGTTCAAGCATGGCAGCATACTGCCGAGCCAGGTCGCCTAAGGTATAACTTGGATCAATATCATTAATTGTTAGTGAAAAACCATATAAAGGATGATAGTTTGCTGAGACATTGAGTAATACTGTCACATCGCGTTCAAGTTTCATGCCAGTAGCACGCTCAAACTTCGCAAGCACTCTGGATGCTTTAAACCGCCATAAGTTACCACGGCAACTAGCGATAACTTTGCCCTCATCATCTTTTTCAGCAAGCTCAAAGTAGTAATGTCCATTTTTGCTTGATAAGTTTCGAATTTCAGCTTTAACCCAAACGCTATGGCGAAACGTTTCTTTAATAACCAACTCAACTGCTGATAAATAGTCGCTTAATCGAAGAACTGTGTTTTCTAATTCATCATCAAGAGTGTCGCCATCAAAAGCATAAGAACTTTCAGCCTCACCCGCTTCTGAGTTTAAATCTGTATTGATATGATCAAGTTTGGATAAATCTGGTTTATTCATAATGAGGGTGTCGATAGGCTAAAGGTGAGTTTAACTAAACATAATTGTAGTCAGTAAATACAGTTACGAATTAATCATAACATGGTATAAGTTGCCGCGACTATTGTATATAAATTTAAAATACAAGAATTTAGTATTATAAAATGATTCAATGGATATCAGCTTAATAAGTTGAATAATACTTCATTAATAACTGTTCTTTACATATATCACCGAGTTGATTATGATAAATTTACTCAGTGTACAATTGCTCTCCTAAAGGGTTTATATTGGCTTATAACGAATCAAACAATAATGGAATATATAATGATAAATCACTATAACGCCGCTCCCGAAGCTTTTAACTTCTCATTAACGATTAAACAGCTTTTAAATCGTTCAAAATTAACCTCTCAAAACGAAGAAATAGTTTATGCTGATAAAAAACGCATGACCTATAGTGAGTTTTTTGAACGTATTGCAAAATTAGCGAATGTTCTTGATGGTTTGAACCTCGATCATGGCGATGTTGTGGCGGTGATGGATTGGGATTCGCACCGATTTTTAGAAACTTATTTTGCGGTGCCGATGTCACAGTATGTACTTCAAACCGTTAATATAAGACTGTCTCCTGAAAAAATCTTATACACCATCAATCATGCTAAGCCAAAGGTTTTATTATTAAATTCTGAATTTGCAACCATGGTGAAAGACTATCAGTTTGAAAATTCATCGATTGAGCATATTATTTGGTTAGATGATGACGATGTTAGTAGTGAAGGGGTATTCGGTATAAACCAATCACGTTTGGTTGGTGAATATGAATCACTATTAGAAGCTGCTAGTAGTGAATTCGAATTTGAAGATTTCGATGAAAATACCATTGCCTCAACTTTTTATACATCAGGAACCACTGGTAATCCTAAGGGTGTATTCTTTAGTCATCGTCAGTTGGTTCTGCATGCATTAGCAGAAGCTGCGATGCTTGGGGTTCTTCCGCAGAAACAAGGCTTGGTACTTGGTGATGTTTATATGCCAATGACGCCAATGTTCCATGTGATGGCATGGGGTTTTCCGTATACGGCGACGATGCTTGGGATGAAGCAGGTATATCCAGGACGTTATGCACCTGATGTGATGTTGAACTTAATAAAAAATGAAAAAGTTTCAATCACTCATTGCGTTCCAACTATTCTACAAATGTTATTAAAACAAGCAGAAGCAGAAGGTAAACAGTTTGATGGGCTTAAAATGATCATTGGTGGTTCGCGTCTTACCGAAGGTCTTGCCAAAACTGCGTTATCATCAGGCATTGAGGTCTATACAGGCTATGGCATGTCAGAAACTGCACCGCTTATTGGATTGACAGAGTTTAGATCTGATGATCCAGAAATGACTTTAGATGAAGAAGCCAAGCGCCGTAGTATGACTGGTAAACCTGTACTAATGGTAGATGCCCAAATTTGGGATGATAAAAATGAGCGTCTACCAAACGATGGTAAAACTACAGGTGAGCTTGTCCTGCGCGCACCATGGTTGACTCGAAGCTACTTCAAAAATGATGATGCAGGAGCTGAGCTTTGGGAAGGCGGGTATATGCATACCGCGGATATCGCCTTTATGACTGATGATGGAACGATGAAAATTACTGATCGTTTAAAAGATGTCATTAAATCGGGCGGGGAGTGGATATCATCGCTTGAGATTGAAACCATTTTATCTTTGCACCCAGCCGTGGCTGATGTTGCTGTTATCGGTGTTCATGATAAAAAGTGGGGGGAACGTCCATTAGCAGCAATTGTATTAAAACCTGACTGTCAAGATACAACGTCTGAAGACATTAAAGCCTTAGCTGAACAAGCAGCAGAAAAAGGCATGATTACTAAATATGGTGTTCCTGATCATTATAAGTTTGTCGATGACTTACCAAAAACCTCTGTTGGTAAACACGACAAAAAGGTTATGCGCGAATTGTATGTTGGTCAAACCCAGATATAAGTGAGATAAACCTCTTAAAACAAATGATCATCTAATGTACGTTATTTAATATAAAAAAAACGCAGATTTAAGCTGCGTTTTTTGCAATCTGTACAGTCCCTAGTAATAAAATTTTAATTTGAATAGTGTTGATTTTTAAAATATTTTCTAAGGTACTTGACTCGACGATTTAGTAAGTTCAAACTCATATGGCATATTTTTAATAAATTAACGTGATGTATGAAGCTATAAATATTAACTTATGATAATAGTTTATAGCATGTTTTTTTAATAGCAGCTATTAAACAGTAGCTTACTTAAATATGCTAATCAAAAATTAAATGATTATAATAACTGATTAGAAACATCTAATTAGAAACATCTAATAAAAGCAACTTAATTAAGGAAAGCAAAATGGATTTTGCCCAACTTAGCCCGCCCCACATGCCTTCTGCATGGCTAGATCTTGATGCACTTGATCACAACATTCAGTTAGTAAATAGTAAAACAAAAGCCGTTAATCTACGTTTGGCTACTAAGTCCATCCGCTCTATTGAAGTCATTAAGTATATTGAAGATAAATCTCCAAATTACATCGGTTTAATGTCTTATGCTGCCGATGAGTCTGTATATCTGCTCAAAAATGGTTTTGAAAATATATTGTGTGCCTATCCTACTTTAGATATGGATAGCGTTGCTAAAACTTTTGAATATACCAGGCAGGGCAGTATCATGTCATGGATGGTTGATCGACCTGAACAAGTTGATGCTCTAAATAAAACTGGTCAAAAATATGGAGAAGTGGTTGAGGTATGTTTAGATATAAATATGTCCATGCCATTGCCCAAATTATATTTTGGAACCAAACGATCTTCACTGCTCTCAAAAAAGAAGGTAAAACGCCTTCTAAAACATATTAAGAATTGCAAATATATCAAACTAACCTCCTTAATGGGCTATGAAGCCCAAATCGCAGGATTACCAGAACATTTACCGGGTAAAGCGCTACTAGCACCTGCAATAAAGCTTTTAAAAAACAGATCCAAAAAGCAAGTCAGTCAACGTCGTGGGTCAATAGTGAAGTGGCTTAATAGACAAGGTATAGATCTTCAAATCGTTAATGGTGGCGGCAGTGGCAGCATGGACTTTACGTCAAGCCAGCCTGAGATTACTGAAATTACAGTGGGCTCAGCGTACTACAAACCTGCGTATTTTGATTATATGGAATCAATGCAAGCATTTAAACCTGCAGCAGGATTTGTATTACCTGTAACGCGGCGCCCTGAAAAAGGGGTCATAACTTGTCATGGCGGCGGGTTTATCGCATCCGGCGCATCAGGTATAGATAAATCACCTATTGTTTATTATCCTAAGGGCCTTAGTATATTAGCGGATGAAGGGTTTGGTGAGGTTCAAACGCCACTCGCAATAGATACTAAGATTATAGATAAACATAATATACCTGAAATAGGGGATGCCGTATGGTGTCGACACGCAAAAGCTGGCGAGCTTTGCGAGCACTTTAAAGTAATGTATTGCTATCGCCAAAACAACCAACCAATAGCAGAAGGAGCTGCACATACTATGACTACGTATCGAGGAGAGGGAAAATGTTTTCACTAAAGCGTTGGGAAGCGAAAAGAGACTGGGAAAATTGGGTAGGGTATGTAAAAACCGCACCAGAGCAAAAGTTAACACCCTCAACCATTAATGAGTTGCAACAAATAGTTAAGGATGCACGTACTAATAATAAGCGTATAAGGGTTACTGGCGCCGCCCATTCATTTAGCGGATGTGCAAAGCCTGAAGAAATCGCGATAAGTTTGCACCACATGCGTGGACTGATATCGGTAGATAAAGACGCCAAAGAAGTGACATTACATGCGGGAACTTACTTACATGAGATTGGGGATGCTTTACGTGAGCATGGGTTCGCATTAGAAAACATGGGCGATGTCCAAGCTCAAACGATCGCAGGTGCAGCGAGTACTGCCACTCATGGAACGGGTATAACTTTGGGCTCTGTAGCAAATCAAGTGATTGGCTGGGAATGGGTAGATGGTAAAGGGGAGCTTAATACGCATTATCGTGGCGATCCTGAAACCGATGATTTAGGTAATGCCTTACATGCAAGCTTGGGTATGCTTGGAATATTCACTAAATTAACCCTTAAAGTTGTGAGTCTGTATGGGCTGCGTGAATCGAACGAGCGTTTAGAGTTCGAGGATGGTATCAAATGTTTTGCAGACAATATAAAAACCCATCGTCATCTTGAGTGGTTCTTATTCCCTGGTACGAATAAGCTACAGCAAAAATCATTATCAGTCATACCACCTAAGCCTATGAAAAGCGGTCAAAAGTTTAAAGATAAATTTGACAGTACAGTGATTTTAAACGGGGCATTTTATATGCTGTCTGAAATGGCACGTATGAATCCGAAGCTGACCAAAAAAGTCAGCCAAATATCAGCCAATTCTATACCTAATACTCACCGCGAAGGCTATAGCTATGAGGTGTTCCCAACGCCGCGTGGTGTAAAATTCAATGAGTCAGAATATTTTATTAATTTATCAGATTTTGAAGCGTGTATTACAGAGGTTAACAGTATTCTTTTAGAGGATAATAAACTGTCTCATTTCCCAATTGAAGTACGTACGCACAAGGGTGAGACGGGTATGTTAAGCCCAACTCAGGGACAAGACAGTGCCGTTCTATCGTTTCACGTTTATAAAGGGATGGACTGCGAACCTTTGTTTGAATGGCTATATGACTATATGAAAAAGTGGAAGGGGCGTCCACATTGGGGAAAAGTTAATAAATTAAACTCAGATGAGCTTCACAATTTATATCCTCAAATGCAGCGTTTTTTAGAAATTAGAGAAGAGTATGATCCAGACAATGTCTTTATGAATGATTGGCTTGATGAGAAGTTCTTAGGTCAGTCGCATAATTAGATGTTCCTGATTGACTATTAATAATGAAATGGTTTTAAAAGCATGGTCTTACCAGACTGCTCTTAACTGCTTGTTTTAAATATTATTTTAAAAACGTTTTAAAACATAAATAAGCATAATTTAAGCCCTAATAATGAGTGTTTAGGGTTTAATTTGTTTCATATATTTGCTTTAATAGTTTTATAATTACTTATGTGTATTAATGGCAATCTATGTTTAAAATTTCAAGATATTCTGTTTCTAATTCCCTAGATATCGCTAAAGCGTTCAGTCTTTTAGGTATAACAGGGCTTATCAGTGTTCAAGCTATGGCATGCAACGTGCCAAAAAGCTATTATTCGAATGTCTTTTGTACCTCAAACCCAAACTATTTTATCGCCCTCAAAGATTCTGGTCATCCTGTAGCTTTAATAAATAAGCAAGGGAGAAGGGTTGTAAACCTATTTCCCTATGAAGCGGCCGATGCCAATAAGATCAGAGAAGGCGTCATGCCTGTAAGAAAGCTTGGTAAAGTTGGTTACGTTAACATGTCAGGCCGAGAGGTGGTACCGCCAGTATACGATCCGATCAGTGGTGATAAATATACCAAAGGCTGGGCAAGACCCGCTAAAGAGGGCCGAATTATTATCAAGAAAAATGGCAAGTTTGGCATTATTGATACTTCAAATAGGACTATTTTGAGTCCTTCAGGAGCGTATCGATCCATCAAAGATTATAAATCGGGTGTGACCCAAATCGATAAAGCATCAGGTACAATTTTGGTCGATTTGAATGCCAGGCAAACTGCAAACCCTAATGTAGAGCCTATACAAGCGACCACGAATGACTTCAACCCAATAGATACTGAACAAGCACCTTCTACTCCTTCTAATTATGCTAAATCTAATAGTGCCGCAAACCCGTCTTTGACCATAGAAGAAAGTCACATCACCAGTGTTAATACCTCAGCTGTCATGTCAAATACTGATATTTGGCAGCCTGTTCAACGTGATGATAAATGGGGATTCGTTGATAACCAAAATATCCCAATGATTAAAATTATGTTTGATGATGTCACACCCTATTCTGAAAATTTAGCTGGCGTACAGCTAGAAGGTAAGTGGGGGTTTGTAGACTTAGCAGGCGAGTTAAAGATACCTTTTGAATTTAACGAGTCTGAACTTGACCGTGGAGATAATGAGACATATAAAGGCGTCAAACCATTTGTGTTTATAGATGGAAAAGCGTGGGTTGGCAATTTAGCTAATGGTGCTAAAATGTGTATTGATACCTCGGGTAAATATGTGAACTGTTCATAAGTTTTTAGTACAGATATATTTCGTTCGAAAAAAACAGCCCCATTAAGGGCTGTTTTTATATGAGACGCCTTACAACATCTCTATAGTCAGCGAACTACTAAACGGTTACAGTGTTAACCTCGTTAAGCCTACTCCAGTAGTACTTGCACTCGGTTGCCTTGTAACCATTTTAGACTTCTTTGACTATAAAAACCCTTGCTAATTAATAATTACTAAATACTGATTATTTGCTCTTATCATACTCAGCTTCTAGCTTTAAAGCACGTTGGTAGCTGTCTATACTAGATAAGCCATTGGCGTAGGCTTTGATATGCGGATAATCTTCAAGAAGACCTCGCTGTGCCAACATAATCAAATCAAAAGACAACATAAAGTCAGCACCAGTGAGTTTGTCACCGACAAGATAAGTTTTGCCCTTAAGATTGTTATTTAGATAACTTAGTAAATTGCGCTTTTCTTTATCTATATAGCCTGTTAAAAACTCGTTATCGTTAACACCGGCGGCTTGAGTAAATAACTCAAGCAGTAATGGCACCATGAGTGAGCTCTCTGAAAAGTCTATCCATTGTAGATAATCAGCGTACTCTAAAGAATCAATAGCAGGACGCAAACGCTCGGCAGCAAAGCGCTCAATCAACAACTGAGTTATTGCGCCTGACTCTGCTACTACTTTCCCATCAATTTCTATTACTGGCGACTTACCTAATGGATGTACTTGCTTTAAGCTATCTGGGGCAAGATGCGTATCTGTATCGCGTTGATAACTAATCACTTGATAAGGCTGACCAAGCTCTTCTAGTAGCCATAACGTACGTAAAGAGCGCGATTGATTTAAATGATGTAATTTGATCATATTTCTAAACCTTATGACTGTAGTCGTTTGATAAGTTTATTAGCCGCTTCTTCAGAAGAGGCAGGATTTTGTCCTGTTATCAACAGTCCATCTTCTACCACATATGATTGCCAGTCCTCACTTTTTTTATAGTGTCCGCCATTTTCTTTAAGAGCATCTTCAAGCAAAAAAGGCACCACATCACTAAGACCAATGGCTTCCTCTTCAGAGTTACTAAAGCCGGTTACGTCTTTATCTTTGACTAGAAAGACCCCATCGATTTTTACATTTTTTAAGGCAGCAGGGGCGTGACATACGAAGGCAACAGGTTTGTTAGCTTTCACAAAATCTTCAATAAGTTCAATGGAGTTTTTATCTACCGCCAAATCCCATAACGGGCCATGACCACCTGGGTAGAACACGGAATCATAATTATCGACACCATTATTAGCCAATATATCAGCCAGTTTATGAGTACTAGCTAAATGTTCTTTAGCAGTAGTATCTTGTTTAAAGCGTTTTGTATATTCAGTTTGCGCATCAGGGGTATCACTGCTAGGGTCCAGTGGCGGCTGACCACCAGCAGGTGATGCCAGAGTAATCTCTGCTCCAGCATCTTTAAAAATGTAATAAGGAGCTGCAAACTCCTCTAACCAAAACCCCGTTTTTTTACCAGTATCTGCAAGTCTTTCGTGAGACGTTAGAACCATTAAAATTTTCATAAGTATCCTATTAGTATTTGTTCTACAGTTTTTTATAGAGTTATTGATTTAAAATAAATGTTTTTGGTAGGCTGAATTATTTCGGATCTGCTACTTTAACTACGGTCTTACCAAAATTGTTACCGTATAGCATATCTACAAAACCTTGCGGCGCATTAGTTAAACCATCTACGATGTGCTCTTTAGTCTTAATCTTACCTTCAGAGACCCATTTACCCATTTTGTGCAAGAATTCTGGGAAATGGTCACCGTATTCCTCAAAGATAATAAAGCCTTTCATGGTTAGACGCTGTCTTAAAATGACACTTAATAGCTGGCTTAGACGGTCTTTACCCTCAGGAAGTTCAGTTTGATTGTAGTGAGCAGCGAGACCACAGACTGGAATACGAGCATGGGCATTTAATAAGGGTAATACAGCATCAAATACTTTGCCCCCTACGTTTTCATAATAAATATCGATACCATTTGGACAGGCATCGGCTAATTGTTGATCAAAATCATCTGCACGATGATCGATACATTTATCAAAGCCTAATTCCTCTACCGCAAACTTGCATTTGTCCTCACCGCCTGCGACACCGATAACATTTAGATCATGGAGTTTGCCTACCTGGCCGACTGTGGCTCCAACTGGGCCTGTTGCAGCTGCAACGACTAAAGTTTCACCAACTTTGGGTTTGCCAATATCTGTCAATCCCATATAACCAGTAAAACCTGGCATACCTAGAACACCTAAACCATAAGAGGGCTGACTCATATCTGGGGTGAGCTTATAGACGCCTTCACCATTGCTGACACTATAGTCCTGCCAGCCTGAGTAGGCGACGACCAAATCACCTTTTTCAAAACCCTCAACATTAGAGTTAACGACTTGAGAGACGGTGGCACCCAACATCACATCACCTACTTCTAAAGGATCTGCATAACTTTTAGCATCGCTCATACGTCCTCGCATATAAGGATCCAACGATAGATAGAGTGTACGTAATAACATCTCATTGTCTGAAGCTGTAGGGATATCGGCAGTATTGAACTCAAAGTTTTCTTCATTGGGCTTACCATGCGGACGGCTGGCTAATTTAATTTGACGATTTGTTGTTTCTGATTGTTGTTTATCAAAGCTCATTTTAAATCCTTATTGTTGTACATCAGATAAGTAAGTAAATGTTGTTCATCTAATAAGTTAGTAGATTATGACAATATACTAGGGATATATAGTCTAGCGTGTATATAGGTAGAAAAGTTTAGAATAGAAACTACAAACTTATAGATCTAAATTAGTTAAATAACATCCTGTGATATCGCGTCATCTATTATGTAGTGAACAAAACTCTATTTATAACCAAATAAATTTATATAGTAAAAAGCATATATATAAAATTAAGTCGTTTCCACTTCTATTGAACCTATTCAATTAGACCATTCAATAAAGCCTATAGATACTCAATAAGGATGATAAGTTTAATTTCAAATATTTGAAATCTTTCATAACATTATGTCAGTATTAAAGGTTAACCATTTTATTAGTAACCGCCATATTAAAACTGCAACCTCATATGTTTATGATTAATGCCGTTAATATCTGAAGTTATTAAGTTATTAAGTTATTAAGAGAATAGTAAAAAAAGAGAATAGGTCAAAAAAAGAAAAGGGCACAATGACTTTGAAACCTAATAAAACATTTTAGTTTCAAACGAACACCACAATTAAATTTTCATCACGTAGAATCAAGAGTAAGAATACTTTATTTAAAAAGTAACCCTTTAGACGTTTGCATTATAGAATCTTAAAATTAAGAAGCTTCTCATATAGTGGTATTCGGTTTATAAGTTTCTTAACATTGTGATAAAAAACCTTATTTGAGCTTCAAAAAATAGGCGTTAAATATAGATAAATTAAACAAAAATTAAAATGTTCAATTTAAAAATTATAGATAAATAAATATTTGATCATTCATTAAATAATTAAAACGATAAGAAAGGACATCTCATGAGCAACTTAACCTCAATAAGCAACGAAAGGCTAAACAACATAACTCAGATAGCCAGTAGCTATGTCACTACAGACAGAGATTTATTACAGCAGTTTATAATGATTTATTATAAGAATTTGGCGCCACGGCTTGCCGAATCTGAATCCGATACTGACCTAGCTGGAATGGCTTTGCATCATTTTGTACTGCTTAAGTCTTATCAAGAGAATCAGCCTGAACTGCATTTGTTTAATCCTAATGTTGAAGAGCAGCATTTTCATAGTGGGCATACATTATTACAACTGGTAGCCTATAACCGTCCTTTTTTGGTAGATACGCTAAGCATGTGCATTGAGTCAGAAGGGCTTGATGTGCATCGTATTCACAACACTATCATTGATGTTGAACGCAGTAAAAGTGAAGACATTATAAAAGTTAATGAAGTTCAGGACAGCGACACACGATATTTATCATTAATACATTGTGAAATAGAACGTACAGACAGTGCCTCAATGGCGCGCTTAAAAGAGCTTCTAAAGGATAGAATTACTACCTTGGATACGGTTGTTAGCGATTGGCAACCAATGCGCGATAAACTAAATCAAATCAGGAAGGAGCTTGACACAGTTACCGTTCCTGAGGTTTATCATAGTGTTGACGTTATCAAAGATTTCTTAAAGTGGGTGGAAGATGATAACTTTATCTTTTTGGGTTTTAGAGAGTATCGTATTGAGGGCGCCGAAAGTGAGCGCGAAACATCTAGTGAGATGTCAGAGGTCGTGTCAAATGAAGCCGCTGCTAATATCAATTTGATCACCGTGGCTAATAGTGGGTTAGGGTTATTAAATGGGGTCAAAAAAGATACACCATCGGATAGTTTTGCACAGTTACCGAACAGCTTAAAAGCACTTTTGACACTACCGCGAGTGGTACTGCTTTCAAAATCAAGTCAATTATCGCCCATTCATCGTCCTGTATACATGGATTTTTTGGGCATCCATAAATACGATGAATCTGGACGTCTTATTGGAGAATATCGTTTTATAGGGTTACTAACATCACAAGCCTACCAATTAAGCGTGCAACAAATCCCATTGTTACGCGAAAAAGCCGATAAAATTATGGATAAGGCGGATTTTCCAATTAATGGGTATAACTATCATAAATATATGCATATCATTAATACCTTACCGCGAGATGACCTGTTCCAAGCGAGTATAGATGAGCTGTATCCCATCGTATCTGGCATAGCTCAGCTCAAGGACAAAAAGCGATTGCGCCTATTTAGTCGTATCGATCATTATCAGCGATTCGTTTCATGCTTGGTATACATTCCACGCGATAAATTCGATAGTAATGTACGATTGAAAATCCAACAAGCGCTAATGACGGCGTTCAATGGGATTTCATGTGGGTTTACTACTGAATTCGATGAGTCGTATCACGCTAGAGTTCATGTGCACGTGCGTACAGAACCCGGTCAAATTAATAGTGTCAATCTAGACAAATTAGAAGATGAACTGAACACGCTGATGGAAAGCTGGCAAGATCAATATCAGCAGGTAATGCTTGAAGCGCTCGGTGAACAAAAGGCGAATAAATTATTCAAACGGTTTTTACAGACTATACCTGCCGCGTATCAAGAGCATTTTGATGTGCGTACCGCTGTGACCGATACCAAACGCTTAGCAAGTTTAAATATAGACAGTCCAATGATTTGGAAGTTATATCAGTCATCGGGTGATGAAAGTAATCAGCTGCATTTAAAACTATATGGTTTAAACAAACCGACTATTTTATCTAATATCTTGCCCATTCTTGAAAACTTTGGGGTATGGGTTGTTTCAGCACAAACCTATGAGTTTGATGTCACCGATCAGCCGATGTGGTTACAAGAATATGAGCTGACCCTACATAATACAAAGCAAATTGATCTGGCAGTAGTGCGTGAACAGTTTGAGGAAAGCTTAGCGCATATTTGGGCAGGACGTGTTGAGAGTGATTCATTAAATGAGCTCATATTATCCACACGTTTAGATACTTTTGAAGTGGTCGTTCTACGTGCCTTCATGCGTTATATTTTACAAGCGAAAGCACCTTTTTCAAGCCAATATATCCAGCAAACCTTGAATAAGAACAAAGATATCGCTGTGATGATAGCTGACTTATTTGATGCGCGTATGAATCCTAAGCATTCTCAAGATCAACGAGATTCCAAAACTAAATCATACCAGGATCAAATTAAATCCGCTTTATCCAAAGTTGAAAGTCTCGATGAGGACAGAATTCTACGTTGGTATCTAGATCTTATCAATGCGCTTCTAAGAACAAACTACTATCAACGAGATGAGGCAGGCGATATAAAAGATCGCTTATCATTTAAATTTGCGGCAAGCCAAATTCCAAATCTGCCCAAACCCAAACCCATGTTTGAGATATTTGTTTATTCACCGCGCGTAGAGGCAATACATCTGCGCGGCGGCAAAGTCGCGCGGGGTGGCTTGCGTTGGTCGGATCGTATGGAAGATTTTCGTACCGAAGTACTGGGGCTGGTCAAAGCGCAAATGGTTAAAAATGCCGTAATTGTACCTGTTGGATCTAAGGGCGGCTTTATTGTTAAGCAAAAATCTCCAGCGGATGGTCGTGAGGCATTCCAAAAAGAAGGGGTTGAGTGCTATCAAACTTTCTTACGGGGAATGCTCGATTTGACAGATAACCTAGTTGATGGCGAAGTCGTCTATCCAGATAATACGGTACGTCATGATGATGATGATCCATATTTGGTCGTAGCAGCGGACAAGGGAACGGCCAGCTTCTCTGATGTCGCTAATGGCGTTGCTAAAGAATATGGGTTTTGGCTTGATGATGCCTTTGCCTCAGGTGGCTCGGTTGGATATGACCACAAAGCCATGGGTATTACGGCGCGAGGTGCCTGGGAGTCTGTCAAACGCCACTTTAGAATGCTCGACTTAGATATTCAAAACAAAGATGACTTTACAGTGGTAGGTATTGGCGACATGAGTGGCGATGTCTTCGGTAATGGTATGCTGCTATCTAAACATATCAAGCTACAAGCAGCCTTCAACCATCTACATATCTTTATCGACCCTAATCCAGATACCCAAGCGACGTATGAAGAACGGGAGCGGTTATTTAACTTACCGCGTTCAACTTGGGATGACTTTGACAAATCCTTGATTAGCCAAGGCGGCGGTGTGTTCTCTCGCCAAGATAAGTCAATTAGTATTACCGATGAAATGAAAGAGGCATTTGACATTGAAGAAGACAGCTTAACCCCGAATGAGCTGATAAGTCGATTATTAGCCGCACCTGTTGATTTGTTATGGAATGGCGGTATCGGTACGTATGTTAAAAGTAGTGATGAGAGTCATGCTGATGTTGGTGATCGGGCCAATGATGCCGTCCGTGTTAACGGTGAAGATATTCGCGCCAAAGTGATCGGGGAGGGGGGTAACTTAGGCTGTACCCAACAAGGCCGTATTGAATATGCGTTACGAGGGGGTCCTGATAACGAAGGGGGTCAGTTGTATACGGATGCTATCGATAATTCAGGCGGCGTAAATTGCTCTGACCATGAAGTTAATATCAAGATTTTGTTAGGCAAAATCGTAGAGCAAGGAGACATGACTGTTAAACAGCGTAATGAGCTGTTAAAACAGATGACCGACGAAGTTGCACAATTGGTACTGCGTCAAAATTATCTACAACCTCAAGCGCTTGAGCTTAGCCATCTTAATAGAGCGGATAACTTAACGGATCATAAACGTATTATTGATTATCTAGAGTCTGTAGGAAGGCTAGATAGAGGGCTTGAGTTTTTACCTTCTAATAAGGTTATTGAGCAGCGTCAAAAACAAGGTATAGGCATGACTCGCCCCGAGCTTGCAGTGATTTTAGCCTATGGAAAAATGTGGGTCTATGAGCAGTTGTTAGACTCAAACTTACCGGATGCGCTGTACTTCACTAAAGAGCTTAGTAAGTATTTTCCTGATACATTAGCGAACCAATTTTTTGAAGAGATGACCGAACACCGTCTACATCGTGAGATTATTAGTACTTATCTCACCAATAGTATCGTTAACCGTTTGGGTATCGAAGCAATTTTTAGGCTATATGAAGAAACGGGTCAAACTGTAGCGACTTTAAGCCGAGCTTATGCAGTCATAAGAGACATATTTCAGGTCAGCGATAGCTGGAAAACGTTAGAGTCTCTTGATAATATAGTGGATGCTATTACGCTATTAGAACTAGAAAACAGGATTCGCGCGGCAATCGAGCAAGGCATCGTTTGGATGGTGAACGCCTTTGGAAGTGATATAAAGGTTGCTGATAGTATAGATCGCTTTGAAAGTAGTGTGGCAGATCTAATAAAGCCGCAGGGTATCATTGCGGACCAATTTTCAGATCATCTACAACACGATATTTATGAGCTAACTGATGCGGGTCTAAATAGCGATAACTCGCAAATTTTTGCAATATTGCCTTATGCTATCGATGCTTTAGACATTGCATTGTTGTCAGAAAAGTATAAGCGTCACGTGGAAGAGATTTCAAAACTATATTTTGAGGTTTATCAAAATCTGAATATCGATTGGTTAATGCTTAAAGTTGAGAAGCTACCGCAGCAAGATAAATGGGACCGCCGTGCTCGCTATGCCTTATTAAATGACCTGACCCGTAGCTTAAGACAGATGATGAATGAGCTGCTATCTCAGAGTGATCCAGCAGGATCATTACATGAATGGCAACTGCAGCACGAAGAGGCTATTTATCGTATGACTAAGGAGATGGATAAACTCGAAGGCGCTACGGTAGGGCTTTCAGTGCTGTCTGTAATGATTAGTGAGATTAATAAACTAATAAGTGGCTAAGTTCATTGAGTTATAATATGACTCTTAAAATCCAATCAAATATCCACACTAATAACCACCCCTATTTTTCAAAAGGGGTGGTTTAATTAACACTGAGATACTACTTCAAATCCTACAATCTTGTCATTTAAAAAATATAAATCTAATAAGTCATCACTGTCAAATTGTCTAATTCGATATAATTTATCGTAAGACATTTCAATATCAGTAGTCTCAATACTAATTTTTTTATTCGATAAATTGTATTCAGGCTCTGAAACCTCAAAGTTAGCATCATCTATACTATCAGATGTTAAGTCGCTATTTATCAAAAAGCCCTTATAAATAAAATTAGTGCCTTCTTCTATATTGACTACTTTGGAGATAACGGCTAAATCATCCATAGTATTAATTATCAGGTTCCCTAACTGATTAATATCTTCGTTATGCTCATCATCAATAGCTAGAAACCCACCACATTCTTCAACTGACGCTATTTTTCTCAACATTACGTTTTTAGAAATACTATTTAAGATATCGTATTTGTTGATAGGGTCACCTACTATTATCAACTTAATAGTTTTATTTAAGGATGTTTCGGAAAAAGCATTACTTTTTAAACTCTCTTCATTTAAATTTGGATTGTAGCCGTTGCATCCACACATAAACAGTAGTGACGAGCATAGGATGATGAATTTTTTCATATTTTTAATCTATTTGGATAGGATATTATTAGGGCGTGTTCCAATTTGCGAATTAAATAAGTTAGGTATAAAAATGGATATAAGTTCGCTAAACTGTGCCTAATTTATAGCTAATATGCCTATATTATCTTTAAAATAATTCGTGTTTATCAAAAAACTATCTCTTTTTACCTTCATAATCCAAATAGGGACACGCTTAATTTACTTTTAAATGTGCGAAGGGTTTGACTAAATACTATTAAGCTGTATATAGAATTGACGTTAAGGGTACTCATAAAATTGTGTACTATCCACAACCTTTTAAATAAAAAATTAAAGGTATCGTATTTTGACAAATATATGAGACACTATCATCTGTAAGTCTTATCTAATACCAGTATTAGTCAATATATAGTCATTTTTATTTAATGAGTCATAGAAGATTGAGCTATTTTATAATCGTTCAAAACGTTATTGTTGATAACATCCATACTTGTATCAGTATCAAAACTATAATAATCCTTATAATTTTGGATGTTATTAGAGATGTTTTAATGTTCATCAATACGATTAGAACATGACGACACTAATATAGTAAACAAAATTAAATTAGTAATTTTCATAATAGTAGTCTTAAATGAGCGATTATTATGTTTAATGACTTAACTTAGTAGACGCATCAGAGCTGGGCATCATATTGCAAACGATTACTTATAAACTCTCAGTATTTAACAGGCATTCTCTATATGCAGCTCAAGAGAGTTCGATTCTTTACCGAATAAATAGAGATGCAACGTACCATAATCATCAATAACGGCATCTTCTTTGAATAAGTCATGCAAATGACCCATCGATAAGCTTTCTTGCAAATAGTCGATATTATTGATATATCTATCATCCGTCTTGAAGTCATATACTAGCTTAGTTTGCGAAACAGGTTTATTCAAATCATGTGAATATATTTTTTTATAAGTCCAGTCGGCATATACAATGCACATTATTTCTTCATCAACTACTATCTCATTATCTTGAGTGACAAACACATCTTGACTAGTAACATAATGACCGTAACCACAAGGGTTGCCACACGATATGTGAAAATAATATAAGTCATCATTTAACTTCTTTATATCACTCAATCTATCACTATTTACAGTAACTAATTCTTCTTTTTGGTTGTCTATAAGGCGAGAGAATGAACACAAGTCTTGGCTACACTCTTTAACTACCCAGAAGGTACTAAATGTCTTTGTGGAATTGTCTGGCGTCTCAAAGCTATCAAGCTTATTTGAGCATGCTTGAATAGAAAAGCAGGTTAGAAAAAGCAGTATCACTTTTATTAAATTATGCATAGATGCTCAAGTTTATTATCTATTTAAATATTCATGTTAAGTGTATCGCATATCCCTATTATTCAATAATTACCCGTCGGAATAACCACATATTTTTATCTATTTTTTAGCTATACACAGTGCTCGTACCTACAGATTGAACCATGTCTTCTATCTTATGTTCAATCACACTCCATTTACTATATAGCATAAGAAATTGAGGTGTCAATTAACGAGGCCATGACCCAGATGCATTTGTATATGACGTTACTATGATAGATAAGATATTTTAAACAGAAGATAGTTGAGTAGCATTTCCCGCTTTCGCTATTATCTTGGTTAGCGCAGGGCGAGGCGCAATGTCTTATGCCGTTCCTGCTACCGCGATAACGGTCTAAGACGTGTGCCTCTGCCCAGTGCCGCACCAAGGATAGCCGCTACAATCGGGGCTAAAACGCTCAATAGATCTGCATTTGCTATTCATTTCAAATTTAGTATCAAATGATAGGTTTAACTAATCAAGATTTATAGTAATTCATATTTATCTTGCTTCAGTTGAAATTGATAGGTGAATGAGCTTAACTAAATAACTTTTTAAATATGGTACGTACTAACAATGGTACGCCCTAACAATGGTAAGTACTAACAATGGTACGTCCTTACAATGGTACGTCCTAACAATGGTGCGTCTAAACTTTAACACCTAGTCCAACTGAACAAAAGCAGGGTCGCTTAAATCCTCAACCTTAGGCTGGGTTAAGAAAATAGGGTAGCCTCGCTGAGTAATAAACTGTCCTTGATCGGGATCAATTGGGGCTTTTGAAAACTGATAAGCCCCATCTAAAGCTATCTTTTCATCATCTTTTATTAAATAGCTGCCTTGAAGGATTAAATCTTTATTAAAGTCGAGATGTAGTGTTGCAAAGTCATTAGGGTTTGCAGGTTGGTTATTAGTAGAAAGTGAGCGAGCAGGGTAGAGTGATTCAAAATGTTTAAAGAATCGATTTAAGTTAGGGTCTTGGTAGTAAGGCTGATAGTATGAATCTCTTAGCGCTTTAGCAGACCATCTTGGTCTTGGATACAAATGCACTTCAAGTCCGGTACGCTCATTTGTTTGAGGATTAATCGCCCAGATTTTAATAGTATGAGGCACTGATTTTAGATCTGTGTTGTGGGTATCAAATTGGTCATCAAGTACGGCATATCTTTCTGTATTTGCAAACTGGGCATAATATTCACCATTCCAATCTTGCCCATCAATTGTAACAGATAAATTCCATGGATATTTGGTTTGCATTTTTTTGTACCAATCTGATGAGATGCGCCAATCTCCTGATTGCCATTTTTTGTAAGCGTCTGGAAAATGCTTCTCTAAAAATATAAAGGAGTCATTTTCGCCAGTTCTTATTGTTTCAAGATAAGCATCATAGGCTAAATACAAGTAATCATCCCCACTAGACACAGGGGGACCTTTGATTGTCTCAGGATTTGGCTCGACAGGCGTTGCTTGAAAGGAAGCAACTTCAATACGTCCTGCCCACCCAGTAACAAATACAATGACCCATCCTTTTGGTGCAAAAGCAAGTTCAATATCACTGTAGTTATTATAAATCTTACCGGTTTCTATAGACCAAGGATTGGTATCTTCCATCTTCTTATGGTGACTGGTCATAAGCGAATATATTTTATCTTTCGGAAGACTATGTTCGCCTTGATAATAGTGATTAGTTATAGAATCTAAGAAAGTAACACGTACTTTATCAGGTAGTGGCTGTTCAAATTCATTACCACCTAGGGGTCTGGATCCATAGCCCCATCTACCTGTACCTCCATCAAGCGAGCGTAACCTAGTACCATCATTCAAATAAAAACTGGTGCTGTAATTTGGAACCTTATCTGACTTTTGTAAACTGACTTCGTTATAAAAATTGTTTGTATTGTAGAGCGTATAAGCAGCAACAGATAATTTAGCCCCCCATTCTAAAACTTTATTATCCTTCATTTTTTTATCCTGATATAAAGAAACAAACGCCATCGTTAACAGTCCAAATATAATAATGATGATGAGTTTTGAAGAGGTTGACCAAGTACGTAACATTTTAATACTCACTATTTATTATAGAATTATCCATTAATATCTTTGCTAAATTTAATCGATATTCATCGCCAGCTATGATATAAAAGCTTTAGTTAAATCCTTATCTACCGATCTTAATTCTCTTAAGTCTAACTTTAAATCGTTTAGATCGTTATTGAAGTCTGATCTATGACCAAGTACGGTATCGAATAGCCTTACGAACTTAAATCTGATCTGATTCGCTCTTAGATTCCAACCGTCAAAAAGAGTAGGATCTGATTTAGCTAAATGAATAAAATGGCGAGCAGTCGCTGCTCCACGACTAAAGCCAAATACATTGATGATAAGCATATTAGGCTTTTGCCCAAATTCCTGTTTTATCTTAGTAAAAGCTAGTTTAGCACGCACAACAACGCCTGTATCTCCTAATCCCGAAGCGTTTCCTACTATTGAATCTCCTCCATGTCTAACTGTACCTATACCATCTATATAGATCCACTTTTGTCCATTATGTTTATCCCTAAAAGATACATATGAGCCGCATTAGAATAAGCATTGGCATAACTGGTTTCATCTTTAATATGTCTTCTTTTCTTGTCTCGTGAGAAGTTTTTAAAAGCATCAGTATTGAACAAGTTATTTTTTGTACCATCAAAAAACAAATTGACCGTTTCACTGTCTACTTCTACCTCTACTGACGACCCAGCTCTTGAATTACTTGTAGCAGTTGTTCTACTCATTATACATCCTCATCTTCTGGCTCAAAAACCACTTCTACTGCTTTATTACATGTATGAACTCTTACAGTTTCGCCTTTATCATTAGTAATACCTCAATGACACTGCATCAGACTTACAAAATTTATAGAAGCCTAATAGGTCATGCGGTTTCATATATAGGACAATCTTCTTATTAGTTTAGACATAATCAGTATCATTAACCGCAGTCGTATTTATAGTGACATAAATTGGATCAGGCTTTAAAGAGGTGATTCTGCGTTAGAGACAACGATAGAGTTTGAAAATATTACAAAAGCCTATATCTTAAGGATATTATTCATTTTATTTAGTATTGTTGGACGTTAATAAAAATTGTTAAAACCACTCACAGCTACCATCATAAGATGAAAATAAGTATTCATTATCTCTACAGTCAAACGTCTGGTTTAACTCACTCGATTCAGAGTTTAAAAAGCTTATCGTATTTTTAGTCACTTTAAAGTCATCTGACAGAGGATCATATGAAAAATTCACAAATCTACTAGCATACTTATTGTCGTAGCAAGACGTGTATTCAATATTAAACTTACCTGAGCTTGTAGTAATATCTTCCAAACCGTCCATCATACAGCCGTTGATTGAGTCTTCAAACATTGAATTGTTTTGATGCCATAAAGAGATTTTGTTATTAAAACCTCGATATACGGAAATTTCAAGATCAAAATTTCTAACGTCTTGTTCTTTGGGTTTTACTACTCTTATAATATCTCTATGACCGTCCATGTCTAAGTCAGCTTGTTTTTCTAGGATAGTATACGTAGTATTATTGCTAAACTGTGAGTTAAAATTAGCATCATCAAAAGTGTCATATAGGTTTTCTTGATATATTCTAGTTGGTGCATTGGAGGTATAATCGTTATGTTCAACATAATAAACTTCTTCGGTATTAGATTTATTCAAGCCTTTATTTATAGATTTAGAAAAATTTAAATAATATTCAAACGGATTTGTATCTATATCATCTGACATTTCAATAAGTTTCCAAGCTTTATCAAAGTAGTAAACCAATTTAATAGGATTGTCTTTTATATAATACGGAGAGTCTAAGTCTTTGGTGAAAACTAAGTCTGTTTTATTGATTAATCTTATAAAGATATTAAAGTTATTTTTTATTTCATTAGCAGGTAACGCATTGACTTTGTTAATAATTAAATCTTCTTCAGATATTGAATTAGGTAAAAAAGTGCTATTTTTTGGAAATAGATAGATTTGTATATCTCCGAATTTATTACTATCATTATATATACAACCAAAATCAGGATAGTAGAAATAACCGTTATTAAAAGTAAATTGATTGTCATCATTGCATTTTATTATACTATCGAAAGTTAACACTTTATTGTTTTCGGTAGTTATTTCTTCATTATTAGAATCCTTTTGTGTGATTTGATTAAAATTATTAGTTACGTAGTAATCATTACATGATGTTAATAATACTGAAAACGAAATAAACATAAATTTAAACATTCAAATAACCTTATTATAATTTTTAGGGCGATAATAGCCAACCCATCCAGAATGGTTTACTAAAGCTTTACTGTTTCTTAGATACATAGAAGCTCAGAAACGCCTTATCCATAATACGCTCAAGTGTTTTTTTATTTAGTGTTTCATCAAGACTGCCGACGTTTCCAATAGCTTCAAGAATAGTCACTATATTAGAATTTTGATTGAGATTATAAACGATTCCACAGTGCCCTATACCATTGCTTTTTCTCCAAACATATACATCTGAACATGAATAAGTCGTCATGACTAATACGCTGTGAACGCTTCTCAGGGTAATCCTCCAAGTCTTTAGTACGATAGTATGTGGATGTAGCAATAGGTAATACTCTACAAATTGACTCGACTATATATTGTTGTTTGTGATCATCAATAAATTTGACCATTACTTGGCTGGACGGTCGAGCTCCGCCTTGGCTAAAATAGCGGCGGCTTTCCTTATGATTTAATTGGCTTGATTTAGTTCTCTGTTCTCAAGTTCTTTGATGCGATCGGCTTGGCTGAGAGCTTGAATATTAGCAGGAATGGTTTTATTAATGTGCTTTTAATGCCATGATCGTAGGGTCTAAGGGGTGCAACCTATCTTTGGCGCTATGGCGTTGATGGCTCACCATGTGGATGGATAGTCGTCTTTAGCTTCAATTAGCATACGGACGGCTAGCTCTTAAATCTCGGGAGTGTAGTTTCGTGTTGTCATAGTCGTAATCTATAGGAGCGTTAGGTCTCCGACAATCACGGGGCGGTTCATAGTTTAACTCTGTCAATCAATGAAGCCTGATTTAAGTAATTATCTATATGATATAAACGAGGCGGTTTATATTTATACCCTAATCTCAACTCTTTTATTACTCATGATTTTAAAGGGCTTACCTTTATAAGCTTTTAATTCTCAAAAATATATAAAGAGCTGGGAGTGGGGTATCAATATTAATTAATAGGCTTTACGTCACGTTTATCAATCCAGCCGAATTTTGTGTTGTTTTTATAGCTTACTTTTATCCAATCTTCATTTTGGTCAAATGCTTCTATAACATCCCCGTTAATGTAATAATTGGTTGTATTTCTATATTCAAAACTTTCGGTTAGTATTTCTGATTTATTTGATGTAACGATATACTTAGTGGGTAATAAAGGACATTCATTAGCGAGAACAGTATCATTGCCTGAACTACTTATATTAGATATATAATCCGCCACTTGAGTTTCTTCATGATCAATACAATAATAATTATGTCCACTCGGTGAATGACCCTGGGTCGTGGTTTTAGATATATACCAATCATTATTCTTAAACGTAAAATAGTATCGATTTATTGGATAACCCTTGCTGGAGAAGTAAGTACCCAAAATGAAACCATTACGTTTTGGACGAGGTAAAATATCGTATAATAAGTAAACACCATCGCTGGTAAAGTTTGAAGTATCTAAACTAAGCTGGTATTTCTTATATTTATTTCCCAAATAGACAATAAGATGATCACCTTGAAATCTATTTTGATTATCGTTTATGTTAGTGATTATTTTATCTTCTATACCATCTTCATTAACATCAAAAGTATAAATCTTATATAAGCCGCTTTTATATATTTTATCTATCTGCGAGATACTGAACCCTTCTGAATCTAAAGAGTTTGTATATTGCGAGTTATTCTTTATTAAATCTTCTTCAATTAACGCTGTAGAAAAATCTTTATTGAGACTATTCTTTATAATTTTAAAATCACATCTGAGGTCTTGTTTATAAATGTTTGTTACCTTATTTCCCTTAACTTCGATTTTATTGAAATCAAAACATTGGTGTGATTTCATCTCAATGGTGTACTCATCTTCTATTTTGGTTTTTGAGTAAGGTGTTATAGAAAATGTAGGGAACTCTTCAGTGCTAGATGGATAGAATAAGAATCCATAATTATTATCACTGAATAAGTAAATTTTAGGTATAGCTGATTCAATATCTTCACTGTATATGTAATCAAAATAAATATCTTTATCACCGACTAACTTATTTTGGTAAGTGTATTCTAAATTCGCCTTATAATCATGAAGTTTAATTTTAAATGAATCATTTAAATCTATTATTTGATTTATATTATCGTATTTAGGTTTGATTTTTTGTTTATAAAGTACATTTATAGCTTTATCAATATCCTGTAAACCTGCTGAAGATTTATAATCTTTAATAGTAGTATACTCACATGATACAACCAAGAATGTATTAACAAGTACTAGGCTGATTAAAAATTTATTCATAACATTATTCCGTATTGATGCTCTATAATAATTCTTTCAGACTCTGATTTTGAGATCTTAAATTTTTAGTAGCCATATTTTAGAGCCAATATTATCCTTCTATATATTCAACGTAACTAATAGCAGTTGTCCATACATTCTTATTATTCAAGGTTTTTATAGTAGTTTTTAAATATATTTTATCAGCTTTAACAATGTAATCACGTTCAATTATTTTAATAGCTGTGGTTTATTAGATTTAACATGGTAGTAGCTTGAACGATTTCCAGCTCCAGCTTTTTCAGTAGATATTATTTCTTTTTTAACGTAGTTAAATTTTGGTACATTTCTACCTTCAATAGTCAGTTCAGAAAAGTTTGAATTAGATTTATACGTTCTATCATTCTTATCTTATATGTAAAAAGTATATGAAGGGCTACCATAAGCACCAAACAAACCCGATATGTGTGCAAAATCCGTATAACCATCAAAGTTAAAATCACCAAGTATAAACGAATACCTTTCGAACGCAGAGTATTCTTTAGTACGAGTATCTGCATATAGTCTTGTATTAATTTCTTCTAAAGAAGGTATAGCTGTAATGACATCAATAACTTGATAGGAATTAGGTGTAAACTTGTCTTTTATTAAAACGATTACAGACGTGAAACAATAATCCCAAGTATTAATGGCACAGGTTTTAGCATGGACTTCAAATAATTTTAAGTCACCAGAGTTGTTTAAAATATATTTTTCAAACGTTGTATTTGATTGAGCACTAACTTTATAGCTAAGCGTAACAAACATAAATAATATAGCTAATTTAAATATATTGTTTATAAATTTTATTATCTTAAAATCTTTGTACCTCTTAAATGTATCCATACCCATTTCCTATATAGTTAAATTATTAAGATTAACATCCACTGTCGCCTTCATCGTGATTATATTCGTCATCTTAAGTAGTTAACTCAAACCTATCATCTTCTCTAATTAAAATTCTATCCAATATAAACTCTACGTTATCAGCCTTATCTTCAAACACTTGAGCTGTTTGTCAATTTTCATTAAGAACACCTTCAAACTTAGGGTTTTTAATATGATTAATCAGTTTATAACTAACTCCTTGGTTTAGTTTGCAACATGTAGACCACGCATCGCACCTGCGGCAAGATAGTACTCACTGAGGGCAAGGTACGGGTGTGACACGATTGGGTCAGTAGCCAGTCGGGGCTGACGACATCATGCTGGTAGAAGTGTAGGGGGCCGTTTGAGTGTTGGTAGTGAATGGCTTGGAGGATGTGTAACTGTTGTAGCCAATCCCGCTTGTATGTTAAAAAAGCCATAGATAAGTTTTAACCTTAGCTATGGTAGCAGGTAGAGTGAGCTAGTGATCCCGCTATAGCCAAAGAGCTCGACTCAAAGATAAAGCCCTCTACCTGCATTTCTTTAGATTGAATGGTATCAAAGTGCCTTAGAAAATAAAACTAAGAGACACTGTATTCACAAGGGAAATGCAAAGAAATGACCTATCAAGTATACGTTGGAATTGACATATCCAAAGCTAAATTTGACGCAACATGGCTAAACAAAGAAGGTAAAAAGGTTAAAAACAAAGCCCACAGCAAAACCTTTACTAATGACGAAAAAGGCTTTGCAATCTTTACCAAATGGCTAGCTAAGCAAAGCACAAACAAGAAACCGGATGAATGTCTTATCATCATGGAAGCCACAGGCATATACTATGAGAACCTAGCCTATGATCTACACAGTAAAGGCTACACAGTAGCCGTTATTAATCCGGCATATGCCAAACAATTTGCAGGTGCCATCGGCAGTCATCACAAAACCGACAAACAAGACGCGTACGTACTCGCGCAATACGCCTATACAAGGCACCCTAAAGCATGGCAGCCAGAACCTGAGCACGTGAGAAAGCTCAAGTATCTGCTAGACCGTTTAGACACGCTCAAGGCTGATAAAAAGCGAGAAAGCAACCGTCTAGAAAAAGTTGAATCTAGAAAAAGCTATGACAACGATATCGCCCAATCTATAAAACAAGTGATAGACACTTATAACGAACAAATAGATATCATCCAAGCCAAAATAGATAAACACATAGATAATCATCCTGACTTAAAGTCAGGCTATGACAACCTAGTTAGCATTCCAAGCATAGGTAAGACAGTCGCACCGAATGTATTGTCGCTACTCCTATCTAAGGACTTTAAGGATGCTTCGCAATGTGCCTCATTTGTTGGATTAACCCCTATACATATACAGTCAGGAATCTTTAAAAGAGAAGCCGTATTAGTAAAAAAGGGGATGGCAACCTACGATCGAAGTTGTTTATGTGTGCTTTATCTGCAATTAGTTGCAATCCTGATGTTAAGCAACTATATGAGCGACTGCTGAAGAGAGGAAAATGCAAAAAAGTGGCTTTGATTGCAGGTATGAGAAAGTTATTACAGATTTGCTATGGTGTGATAAAGCACCAAAGCAAATACAAACCTCAAGTTGCTATTTGATAGTAATTTGAGTTGACATATAAGATGGTATCTTTTCGCTACTATCTGTCCGGCTAGGCGAAGCGGGCGCTATGGTTTACGCTGTTCCTGCTGTCTCGATACCAGCGTAAAACTAACCGCCCGCAATTCGCCAAGCCAGTCAGTATATCCGCTGCAATCGTGGCTAAACCGCATCACAAGTTAACCACTGTATATAAATAAAAGATATGAATAAAGTCGCTATATGAGAGCTGTTAGATTGTGATTTTAGGTGTTTTTGTTTATGGAGTGATTACCATTATCGAATCTACGTGATATTATATTAGGGCGTAGTTTGAGGATATTGATATAAATTAATAGGCTTTAAATTTCGTTTATCAATCCAACCAAATTTAGTCTTAATTTTATAACTGACTTTTACCCAGTCTTCGTTCTGGTCAAGGGCTTCTACAGTATCGCCTTTGATAAAATAGTGGGGTGGGTTTCTATTTTCAAAGTCTTCTGTTAGTACCTCAGCTTTATCTAAGGTGACTATGTATGTACTTGGTAAAGTAGGGCATAATTCTATTTTTTTACTATCTGGATAGTCTATAACACTTCCATATCTAAAATAATTTGGATCCAAAATGAAACGGTTAATCTCTTCATTACAATAAAAATCAACACCTGTATTAGTAGTAGATTCTAAGATATAATTAGTAATTGCCCATTTATTGTTTATTTTTCTAAAATAAAAATAAACATTCCCATCACCACTATTAAAATAATTACGAATTATAAATCCGTTGTTGTTATTTCTAGGTAAAATTTTACTCAGAGAAACAACTCCATCAGATGTAAAGTTTGAAAACTCTAAATCATTGTAATATGTATCGTTATCGGCATTAATGTATACTTTTAAATTTTTCTCATTATCAATATCGTTCCTATAAGATTTAAGTGTAATAACTTTATCCTCTAAACCATCTGCATTTAGATCAAAACTGTTAATACTATAATCGTTATCTGAATAGAGGCTTTTTAGCTTGTTAGATGAAATGTATTTACTATTATCATTAGTTTTGTTTGATGAAATATTTTGTTCTCCAAACAGATTTATCTCACATACTTCATTTTCTTTATTTCCAACTTTAATTATATTAAAATCTGAGTTAACTATAATTTTATCAAAATCAAAACATTTTGTAAATACCCCATCTTTAACACAACATCATCGTAGAATCGTTAAGCCACCTGTCTGTACTGGGCAGGTGTCATATCATCAAGTGAATCATGGGGTCTTTGGGTGTTATAAACCTCAATCCAATCTTCAGTCAGTTGATTGACCTCGTTTAAATTGTTGAAAAGGTAACAATCTAAAACCTCATTGCGATAACTGCGATTAAACCGTTCAATATAAGCATTCTGATAAGGACAACCAGGTTCGATATAGTCAATGTAAATACCGTGAGCCGATGCCCAATCAGTGAATACGTGTGAGGTAAACTCACTACCATTATCCACACGAATTTGCTTAGGGTAACCATGCCACTCGGCTAGCTGATCAAGGTAGCGAATCACTCGAAGTGAGGGGATGCTGGTACCAATATCAATGCCTAATACTTCACGGTTATAATCATCAATCACATTAAAGGTTCGAAAGCGAATATTGTTATGTAGCTTATTGCTCATAAAGTCCATAGACCAAGTATGCCCAAATGCACTTGGCACACTTAGCGGCTGAGGATTGCGTGCTGGCAGTCGCCTTTTAGTCTTACGGCGTAGGTTTAAGTTTAACGCTTTGTAAACACGATGTACGCGCTTGTGATTCCATGAATAGCCAAGTGCTCGCATACGCTTAAAGCACTTTGGAAAACCCCAGCGATTATGCTTGTCAGTAAGCTCATTTAAGACATCAATAATCTCACTGTCATCAGATAGTTTAGGCTTGTAGTAATAAGCAGTTCGACTCATGCAGACCACCTGACAGCTAACCACAATACTAACACCATACTGCGCCTGCAGTTCTTGTGCCCAGACTTTACGTTCAAGGACAGGCGCTATAGCTTTTTTATGATTTCTTCCTGCATTTGTGATTTGAGGCTTAAATCAGCATACATCTGTTTAAGCCTACGGTTTTCTTCTTCTAGTTCTTTTAGTCGCTTGACGTCAGAGGCTTCCATACCTCCGTATTTAGACTTCCACTTGTAGTAGGTTGAACTAGCAATACCGTATTTACGGCACAGCTCTTTGGCAGGTATTCCAGCTTCTGCTTCTTTTAAAATTGATACTATTTGGGTTTCAGTCATTCGTTTGCTCATGTTAAAACTCCTTATGGGTATTTTATAAGAAATTCTACGTTTGAGCTGTGTTATTTTAGGGGATAGTTACAATTTATATTCTAAAACTTCAACCATGTAAATGTTTATGACTCCACTTTCATCTATAGGGATAATCAAATGGGATGGATATTCTTCAACGTAAGTGGGTAGTAATAAAACTTGTAAACTATCGTCACCATTTGTAAATAAACTAATTTTTCTATGATCGTCTTTTGAGTTAGTATTAAAATCTGAATCATAATCTATTTCGATATTATTATTTACATACTTATTATCAATAACAATATTTAAAAATGATTTGTTGTCAAAAGTATTTAAAATATATTTTTTATTTTTATATCTTAAAGAAACTTTGTTTGAATCTTTATTGTAATAAATGTTTGGGTTAACATCCATAAGAGTGATATCAGCATTATTAGATTTTAGAGATATTAAATCTCTATCACTTTTTTGTTTTAATCGATTATTATTAATTTCATTTGCTTCTATATCTAAATCATTTGTGCAGGATGTTATAACAAGAATCAGCGATAAAAGTAAAAGATTTTTTGTCAATTTTAGGGACCTTTAAAATATTGGCTTTAATGAATGTAAAATTTGTATGTAATAATTATCTATCAAAATTTATTTAATTTTAATAAAATCTATATAAATTTAATTTTAATATATTTGTTAAATATTGAATCTAATTTTGTATCAAAGAGTTAAAAGTAGTGTAATGTTGAATATCCACATATTTAGAACTTCAAAAAATATGGTTTTCAATAACTATGATTATTAGGATTTCCAGTAATCTCAATGATAATAGATATTAGTGTCAGCCAGCATGGGGTAGTGGTAATGGATTGCGATGTCACTTGCTTCACGCGCTATCTCAAGATGACTACAGCAGCCTATGTTACCGTTTAGTATAGTATATCCGCTGCAATCGTGTCTGAAAGGCTTAGCCATAGAGCGAAAATTAAATATTTAATAAAATAATCATGTAATGGAAGTTAGTTTTTACTTTTAGGTGTTATTTTTTGAGGTGGTAACTCTTTTTAACAGTCATAGATCAAAGCCTTAATTCTCTTTAAAAGCGTTGACACAGGATTATCTACTCTTAATTAACGAAAAATGAACTTTAGATTCTAGTTTGTTAATTGTGATAGAGTTAATTGATTTTATAGAAGTAGATGCTCTCTCCTGCAAGACATTCATAATAGAAGTGGTAGCCGACAGCCATGTTACCCTGTTCGTACAAATCATATGATATATTATCATACTCCTTCATGTAGCTGTCACATTCTAATTTGTAGTCATCATTAAGCGCTATAAATCTTATAGACTCGTGTGTAGGTATCGTATTACCCTGAATGGGATTACCAATCTCTATTAACCCTGTTTTATTAGAAATCGTTGCTAGTTTCTTATCTATATCATCGTTGTCATACCTTCCCATATAATCTGTACCCATGATCTGTTCAATTGATTCAACTTTATAAGATAGTTGTGAATGCTTAGATTCTAGTAGTTTAGCCCAAACGCCGACGTCTCTAGACTCTTCATCCACGAACTTTAAACTATATAGATATTTATCATTATCATTCACTGTCAAGTAATACTGACTATCATTTGAATCCTGATCTCTTGATAGAAAAAACTTTCCATCTTTTTCTAAAGGTTTGAAAAATTGGCATGAATTGTCTTTTGTGCAAATCTTGTATGAGAAGTAAATACCTTCTGGAATAATGTTTGATTTATTTTGTTTTTTAACTTGTTTATTTTGTATTTTAGAGGTTGAGGTGATAGTACTCTGCTCAGGAAAAATAGTATTCTCTATCTGAGTACCACTATCGCTACAAGCTTGTATACTAAACAGAATCATCAATGATACAAGTTTCTTCATTATGTAGTCCTTTTATATTTACTCCTGTTCTACAAAGGGAAAAGGAAAAAATTTATTGCATTTTTTATCATAGCAACCAAAACTATACTCAGTTTCTTTACCACATTTTGTAATACCATAAGCACCAGCATTCAAATGAACATTACATAACTTACCGTCTATCTCAATACCTTCAAAAGATAGTTCACAAGTGGTTATAGAATTTCTAGCATATATGAAGTCATATGGGTGCTTCTCTATTAGAGATTTTATATCTTTTAAATCTTGAGTTGATAATGACCAACTTATTCCTTCATTAGGGATATCATTTTCTATAGATGTATCTTCATCTACACAAATTGTTGAATAGTTGTTAGTCTGATTATCATACTTGCATGCATTTAAATATAACCCTAATGTCATAATAATGACGATTTTATAGGTAATCTTTGATTGCATTGTATACAGTCCTCCCTTCGCCTTCAGTTTTAGCTGCAACATCTTCATGTACTTCAATAGCTGATTTAGCTAAGTCAAAATGAGTTAGTAAATACTTTGTAAGACATGCAACACTTTGGGTCTGATCGGTAGTTAGGTTTTCCCATCTGACCACCGGCCGATCCTTAGTACCCATTGTTGTCTTGCCATCTGCGGCTAAAGGCATTCCAACTACCTCAATACCTACTGAATAAGGATTAGCGTTACCAGCGTGTATAGTAAGTTTCTTTAGGTTTGCAGTTTGATAAATTTTACCATCTTTATCTACTACAAAATGAGTGCCATAAGGTTTTGCACCTCTGTTAAAAGAATTAAATGTTGCTTGAGCTGAACTATTAACAGTTCTATGTAGAATAATATTTTTAATTTTCTGGCTATAATCTCGTCTTTCTAATTTTGGAGTATGATGTTTGATAATACGTGAATGTTTTAAAAAACCAGATTCCATTGGTAATTTTTTATTTTGAAGGCAAAAACAGTTATCTATATTAGATGGACAATCAATGATTTCAGATTCAGGTTTTTCTATAACACTTTTAGTTTCACAGCTTCCAAACTCTTTATGATTCTCACCATTTGTAAGATGATAATTCACTGACTGTGCAATTTCAGATTTCATTACTCTACCATCATTATTTTTATCCATGTTGTTTCTTGAAAATTTATCTACACGCAAACCCTTAATATATGCTGACTCATTAGGAAGATCCAATAAATCATTACTTTTGGCAAAAACAACATGTTCAGGTTTCATACTAGAAACAGGAAATATAACCTTTAGATAAAGATCTATGAACTCAATATTCTTGCCTCTTAAAGATTCAAAATAATCTTTAACAATATCAAGATATTCAACTGTTGACATATCTGCGAGCTGTTTAATTCGTTGTAGGTTTTTGCCATTTACATTGACTGTTTCCATTATGGGCTCTTGACCAGTTAGTCCTCTATAAGTATCAGGCATTATTTGAAGGAGTCCGGTAGCTCCAGAGTTTTTCTTATTGGCAGTTCCTGTTTTAAACTCTTCTCCAGTTTCCCATGAAAATATAGCCATCAAATTATTAGCCATATTCAGATAATTCTCAGGCCAAAGATCTTGACATATTTCAATTACTTTCTTTCTAAACTCACAGCTTACTTTTGCTCCCCAAATCAAATCATAGGTTTTACAAACACAGTCGCCATCGGTTGTTAAAATAGACTTAGGATACCTATCTGCACAGTAATCATCAGTGCTTTTTACATTTATCGTGTAAATACCCCTTTATCATCTATAGTCGGAGTGGCGGCATTAGCGCGATCTTTAGTATTTACCGTCCACTGCATGCCTATCTTGTTGGGCGTGTCATCAAAGAGTAGGGTAGTCTCAGACTCGCTATCGAGCCCAAACTGACTGATGCCTGATACCCATCCAGCATGGGTGTCATCGTCACCGATTTGTGATAATCCTAAAGCGCCGCCATGCCAACGCGGGGAGGCGCCGCCATTTAAGTTGTAGCGATGAGGTTTACCACCTGACTGATAGGTAACATCTTTGTCATCAGTATCCCCCATGCCCATACCTTCATATAAGCTTCGCAGGATAACAGGACTGTCTATGTCGCCATACCAGTGCGTGAGTAATACCGCTTGACCTAGTCTTGGTGCAAATTGCCAACCGTGCGTGGCTCCTGAGGAGAGCTGCAAAGATCGTAGGGGCGGGGTGATGCCATCATCATTGTCACTGATACCTGCATATACGGGGGTGGTGACCACTTTATGCAGACCTGACTCGGTGATTGTAGAGTCGTAGCTGTTTGAGTCTGCTTGACCGGTATGAGCTTGCGTGAGTCCTGAGTAAGTGTGCGAGGCAAAAGATAATTCACTTGGGTAGGGCGTGTACGAAATTGAGGTGTCAAGTAGGGTTGCGTTGACCCAGACGCCTGTATCAAAAGCCACTTCGCTGCCTTGCATCGGCACACCGTGTGAGTCTAACCACGTTATGATCTGTTGTTTATGATGATACGCGGTACTGTTACTCGCAGGTTCTATGCCAATTATGGTTGAGTCAAAGCAGTAAGGGGATAAAGAATGAATAGTGGGCAAGCGGGTGAGTGATTTGAATGCTGGTAGTGAATGGCTTAGATGATGTTTTATTATTGTAGCTATTCACGCTTTACGCTGCTATCTGTCCGCCAGCATAGAGCAGTGGTAATGGCTTGCGATGTCACTTGCTTCGCGTGCTAACTCAATATGACTACAGCAGCCTATGTTAACTTACAGTATATCCGCTGCAATCGTGGCTAAAAAGCTTAGCCAAAAAGCGAAAATTAAATATTATAATCATATTCAAAACCTTACCGCTATCAATCTCATATAACGAAATTATAGGTATTTATATTTAATAAATAATCTTAAACTTATACTCATTTAATTTTATATTGCTTAATTATCTAATCCACACGCTCATAGTTCAAACCCAAATCGGTAACATTTAATTTATACTTAAAACCGAATTGTTCTTTGAAACTATCAATATCTTCTTTAGTGGCTTGACTATTCTGGCAAGAATAAGAACGAGTTAGTGTCCAATCTTTATTAATAATAAAATTCATCATACAAACATCGTCTATAGGGATATTTTCTTGTCCAAGAGTATTGAAATCGATATCTGCAAACTCATTTGGGTCTATGCCTAGTTTGATTAATTCGCTGTCCTGGAAGTCATAATTTACAAGTCCTAGAGGATAAATACCTAAAGTATAAAGACTACCTTCTTCATTGTGTTTTTTTACTTTTGTAATGTGAAATGACTGATTTGGATACATATCTTCGTACTGGTCGTTGCTAAAACTAATCAGAAACGTTTCTTCATCATCGTAGGGTATGAGACCAAGCAATATTTGTTTGTAATAGTCTTGAGATTTTGGGTATTTTGTATCGCCTTCAACATCTAACATACCATTATTAAACTTTTTTATATCTAGGAAGTCTTGATTTGAAATAGGTAATTTTAAACAAGGAACTTCTGCAAGCTCTTTAATTTGCCAATCTGGTATAGTATTATGACATCCTGATGCTTTGTTATCTGAAACTTCGACTATACCATTGTCACTTGAATCAACTTTAATAGCGTCTTTATTATTAATCTTTGCAGTATCATTCGCATTGATCTTAATAGCATCGTTAGTATCGATTTTAGCAGTGCTTTCATTACTCACATTACATGCCGATAACGTAATACAAAACAAAGGTAATAATAAGTATTTCATTATAAATGTCCTATTTAAATATCTTCCAGAATACCACGAGATTTTAAACTAGCTGCTGAACCTTGATTACCTAAGTGTAGATGATCGTGGTGGCCTTTCCAGTAGGTTGTTCCTTTCAATGCGGGAACACCACTTGTAGCTGAAGTACCTGTATAAAATGTTTGAAATCCGTAGGTTTTAAATATTTTTACCCACCTCTCATTTTCTAGTTTATCAAAAGTCTTATAACTCGTATGTACAGCACCCTTTCTATGAGCATTATTTTTTCCTAAGTACCGAAAATCTCCTGCACGTCCATTGTAATGAGATGAACTTCCTTTAGACTCAGCTTTGACATTACTCCAACCAGTACCCTCATATTCTTGATATCCCATTTTCATTAACGTACCAAGTGTACCAGCCATAGTTAAACCATTTAAGTAATATCTTTCCCTAAGGTTTTTACCTATGTATGCAGGAATGTGCCATTTATATCCTAACTTTTTATCAGAGCTGATATAGCTGTCATGTTTTCTTTCGTCTACCAAATAAATATTACCTCCATTTGGAATGTTTCCAGCTTTAAGACTGGGAGTACGAATGTATTTCGACTTACCCAAATTATGCTTACCCCCATTTTCATCATAGTAGATGAACTCTGCATACCCAGTAGCATTTGCGTTCTGCCTTTTAATTTTACCATTATAATAAATATGATATCTTGTCGTATCACTTGTAGGCTGTGATGTGACGACGCTAGTAACAGGATTACCATTAGTTTGCGTATTAGACTCTACTTTCTGTATTGCAACAGGTTCACTCTCTATTTTAGATGGCTTACTATTCTTCGTATCTGAATTCGTATTGGAAGTGGATCTGTCATTAGAGTTAAACCCTAATGTGCCGCGCATAATATTAATTCTAAGTGCAGTGGCTTTGGCTGATGCATTAATTTTTATAGGCTGTTCATCAATACCTTTTAAGCATCTTAATTTAAGAAGCTCTATACCGTTAGTTTGTCCAAATCCATAAACGAAGCCTACTAACATATTTAGATTGAAAAAACCTTGAGAATTGGTTTTTTTAATAATCTGACGACCCCTATAAAAAATCATAAAATATGTATTTTTAACAACATATCTGTCTTCATCAATAACTTTTAGTTTAAAGGATTCTACGGGTAATGGAACTTTAATCGTTTTGCCTTCATGATTGCTACTGACTATAAAGTCTCCTACTGCTTGCAATTTGTCCTTACCAGCAACACATATTTCAATATCTTCTCCTTCAGTTGCAGTTATATCAGACTCTATGCCTTGATTATTAGTGCGATGCTCTTTTGAATTGCCCTTATATATCAAGTAATAGCGCATATTGGTAATAGGCTTTTTAGTATCAGCTTCAATAATTGATAGGTTAAAAGTGACATCTTTAGCCTCTTTACTAGCCGATTGTGTTAGTGGTTTATTTTTTAATTCATTACGTTGATCCTGTGGTGATTTTTCTGGTAAGGGGCGCGGTTGTGGGTTACCTGGTTTATCTAGCCTACCTCTAACCTTAATACTACCTGTTATGTCAATAACATAATCTTGGGTTCTACTGGCTTCTTGGACGATGGTTTTTGATTTACCATTGATGGTAACTTTAATGACCGCACCAGGGTGACGAACGATTACAGGGATTTTTCCTTCACCATTGGTAGTATAGGAGTTCTGAATTTTACCTATTTGAGAGTAGTATTTACCTTCTTTGTATTCTGACTCAATATTTACTATAACACCTGATACAGGCTCACCGTTTTCTACAACTTTTACATATATTTTACGGTTACAACAAGACTCCATATCGTAGTAGTTTAGCAAATCCATATAATCTTGTACGCTAGTATTATTATCATCCTTTATATTTGTCTTTCCATTAGATAAAGCATATTTCTTTAATGATCCAAAACCGACTAAATGAGAAGCAGCAATACAACCAGATTCTGTTAATTCAACCCCGTTCATTTTTTTACCATAAAACTCATTGATATTATCGTTTCTTATATAGCCACAGTTTCTATTAACAAGAATATTAATAGCGGTTAACTGATGACGTCTCCCTCTAAGATAATCAGCTTTAGAATTTACTCCGTCTTTACCAGTCCAACTGCCAACCCAATCATTATTCGTAATTGCTAATTGAAATTGACTGTTTTTCTTAGTACTATATGGATAAGGTACAGTGAAAAAACCAGCATCGTAAAGTGCAGCTTCACCAGTTTGAAAATATCCTATATAACCTCTATTACCTGGCTGGTTATGAACCTTTTGACGTTCAATATTGATTGGGCTGTTATCAGGCTGATTCAAATCAGAACTAGTTTCTCTACTTGACAATGCATAGAAAAAACCTTGACGATCAGATGGATAAGTAACTCTATTTACTGGCTTTACAAAGCTCATTATATCCCCACTTGTTATTCTTAATAACTTTGTTTGTCTATATACTGATTAATAATAAATTTTCCTTTTAGAAAACTATCTATATCTCCTAAATACTGACGTTTACCTTCTGAGATATGTTGAAGAGGATCGCTACGTGTTACTGTTACCAAAACGCGTTCATTTTTCATTGTATCGTATATATAAAAAACATGTAATGGACTGTTTCTATCATACAACTCATATATTATTACATTATCAAAGCCTGATGTTCTTACTTTAGTACAGTAATAAGGACTCATTAGCCAGCGAATCTTGTCCCACCCCATTCCGTAATAAGCTAGATCGTCTTCAAGGTTTTGCCAAGTAAAGCCAAAGTTATTTGGATCACATTTCTCCTCAGAATCATGAATGGTATTGAATTCAAGTTTTACCTTTTGATTTGTTTCCAAGTCACTTTGGTTCTTTTGTATAATAATAGATTTTGCTGGAGACTTTAAAGTTTCTGGCAAAGGTTTTGCACTCACGCAGCTTATAGAGCTGTTAGCTAATATTAAGGGCAGAAGTATCGTTTTAAACAAATCATTAATTACCAAATTCATGGTAGTCATCCTCTAGATTATCATCTATATTGATTTCAAAATCAGATTCATCCACATTGTTGTCCTCTTCCTCAAGAGCACAGCATTCTTCGTTCTCATGGTCCTGATTACTATTGTTAATCTCATTTTCCATCATTAGTAATTCTTCAGCATCCTCATGACCAATGATAATAACTTCAATCTCATCTTGTTCTGTGCCAAATAGTCTAGGCGTTCTGCCATCTTCAGGTATTACATCGTAAAATTCAGTACCTTTGGTAAGATTTACAACTTTATATTTTCTACCTGCTTTTAAAAGACCTGCATCTAGTAGTTGGCTAAAGTCAAAACGACGACTAAACATTCCCGAAGTCGGCAAAGCTATAACAGGAGCAAATACTTTACCCCCGCTCACCAATCCCTTCTTCACCGCCTGAATCTTAATCGTCCCTGGGCACACAAGCTTAACTCCGCTCTCATCAATCGTTAACGACGCCCCGCCACTCGTTTGCAGTTTAATCCGAGTCGGGGAGCTCACATGCACCTCACCCGATGCGCTACCTATCGTCATCCCAAGCTGTGAATGTAGCTGCAGCTCGCCGCCCTGCGCCTGTATCGCAAGCGGCTTAGTATTTGCACTGATATGAAAGCCCGACTTAGCCGCATTACCACCAGCGCCAGCTAAGCTACTTAAACTATCCGCATGCAGCTTATAATGGCCAGCCACCATATCCGACTGTGTCAGTGCTGACTGACGCACCACCTGTTTGGCCGTAAACAACGTATGACCACTTGATGCCAAAACACTATCGCGGCTAACAAGCATCACATCAGATGCGCCTAGCGACTCAGCACCCAAGCCCTCATCCAATACCTGAGCGGACTCCTTAAATGCCTTCACCTGGGCATCTACCTCTTGACGAGCTTGCAGATGCGCCTGCTTTGCCTCATCAAACACCTCCGTTAGCTCAAAGCCTAACTCTAACTGACGCACACCGGCATCATTCACCCAAGCAGATTCATGCGTGCTTTGAGAATGACGAATATCAAAGGTGGACAAAAGCGTGCCTGAGGCTCCAGTGATTTGCACCCCCTCATCACTGGCCAAGCGAAAACCATCGCCAGTAGAAGTGGATTGATGATTCGCAAAGCGGTGACGCAGTACCCCAAGCTCAAGCATATGCTCGCTTGGACTAAATACCCCTTTATCACCTATAGTCGGAGTGGCGGCATTAGCGCGATCTTTAGTATTTACCGTCCACTGCATGCCTATCTTGTTGGGCGTGTCATCAAAGAGTAGGGTAGTCTCAGACTCGCTATCGAGCCCAAACTGACTGATGCCTGACACCCATCCAGCATGGGTGTCATCGTCACCGATTTGTGATAATCCTAAAGCGCCGCCATGCCAACGCGGGGAGGCGCCGCCATTTAGGTTATAGCGATGAGGTTTACCACCTGATTGATAGGTAACATCTTTGTCATCAATATCCCCCATGCCCATACCTTCATATAAGCTACGCAGGATAACAGGACTGTCTATGTCGCCATACCAGTGCGTGAGTAATACCGCTTGACCTAGTCTTGGTGCAAATTGCCAACCGTGCGTGGCACCTGAGGAGAGCTGCAAAGATCGAAGGGGCGGGGTGATGCCATCATCATTGTCACTGATGCCTGCATATACGGGGGTAGTGACCACTTTATGCAGACCTGACTCGGTGATTGTAGAGTCGTAGCTGTTTGAGTCTGCTTGACCGGTATGAGCTTGCGTGAGTCCTGAGTAGGTGTGCGCGGCAAAAGATAATTCACTTGGGTAGGGCGTGTACGGGATTGAGGTGTCAAGTAGGGTTGCGTTGACCCAGACGCCTGTATCAAAAGCCACTTCGCTGCCTTGCATCGGCACACCGTGTGAGTCTAACCACGTTATGATCTGTTGTTTATGATGATACGCGGTACTGTTACTCGCAGGTTCTATGCCCACGATTTGGGCACCAATACAATAACTGCTTAACATATCAATGGAGGGCAGCTCATTAATAGTTACTTGAGCGCCTAGATACAAGCCGCGCATAGAGCCTGTGGCTTTATAGTATTCACGGTGGCAGGCATTGGCTTTAACCCATAAATTGGCATGCTTTAATGCTGCATCATCACTGTCTATTCTAGAAGGTGAACCGATTAATACTGCGCTTTTATCACTGCATAATAAAGACTCATCAAAAGCTGTGCCCTCATAGATAGTATCAAAGGCTAAGCCATCACTGCGTACAGTGACTTCATTTGCGCCAAGCTTTTTATTCATAGGCTGCAGCTGCTGCACAGTATCATGACCTGACTGCACCGAAGCTTGAGCATAGGTGTAGTCCACATCCGGAACATCAAACTGTGTTAGCTGCGGTAAGTCTGATATTAAGCACCATATGCCAATGGTATCTATACTGATGCTATTGCTATCAACAGTGTCCGCACTAACCCAGACGCTATATACACCAATATCAGCCAATAGGTTGTTTATAAATTCTTTGTCACTAATGTTAATTTGAGTACGCAGGGGGAGGGTGCGAGTAAACTGCTCTAATTGCATTAAATCATCAGAGACTTCCCATTTAAAGTCATATGACTTAAGTATGCTGGTAATAATGTCTAAGGTAGACTGTTCTACAAAGGTTCGGGTATGTGTGGTTTGACTTAATAGCCAATCTGGTGAGACGACTTGTATCTCATAAAAGTGTAAGGCGCCATCAGAGTATAGATAGTTAAAAGATTTTATTAGGCCAGTACGTGAGGTTACGTTGCGGGATATATTGAGGGTGGTTAAACAAAGTGAGCTGCCTAGTAGTGCGTCGCAATCGTTTGGTAATAATAGCTCGGTAGTATAAGCTAATATATGAGCAGTATTAGAGGTATTGATTAAGGTTTGCCATGTGAAACTAAGAGGGAGGAGGGCATGTGGAGAGACAGCGGTGGATTGTACGATCAACTGGTGTAAACGGTCAGTTTGCAGGGGCATTAGATATATCTCTAAGTATGATTTTAAACTATGATTTAAAAAAAGCTAAATTATTATAGACAATAAATAGGTATATAGGTAGTATGCATTTATTATAATTAAGAATCTAAGGTGTGGTTAGCGAATTAACTTAAAAATCTTTGGGTAAATAGGCTTTAGTACCGTCACCAACTTAATATAAAGTGCATTTAGAAAGGTTATGTTTAATCCAAAAAGTATTGGCTAAGCTTTTTGGAATGATATCGAACACAGGTCGCCCAGTTACTGGGTTAATATCAGTTCTACATTCCCATAATGAGCTGCCTTGATCATTTTTTAAAGCATCAATTTGTCCGCCAAAAATCTGTCCAGTAGGCGGACATGCGGTTAGACCTAAGAGGCTGGTGGTAAGTAATGAAGCTTTAATCGCTTGCATGATAATGTCCTTATTGTTTGATTAACCTGAGAGGCCTGTTATTCTTATGGCTTATTTGTCTTGAGGTACTAGCGGCACCCCCGTACTGCAGTCAAATTCCTTGTACCAACTGGCAGGTTGTGCTTTCGCCAATATTTACGAATTTGTGGTGTGGTTAGCGAATTACCTTCACAATCTTTGGGTGGTATTATATCTCTAGGAAGATATAGGTTGTTCATTTAACCGAAATTTCGTGGTTAGATGTGAGGTTGTCCTTTCACTATGTAATGAGCAATATGCTTGCTAAGTATCATTAAAATTTTAATATAGCTGATTTAAAATTGTGGGCTACACTCCAGATAAGATTAAATATTTAATAATTTATTGCAAGCTACTTAATGGAACAGGAGTAACGGTGCCATTATTGCAAGTAAACCTCATATTCCCATTATTCAATTTATGCTTTGCTCTAAATCCTTCAACACCACCAGGCTGTTTTGCAATAAGGTTGCCTTGACAATCAGTCACTTTATAAGGTAAGTAAGCTTTGCCATCTTTACACACAAATCGAAACGTCCCTTTAGGTAAATTGTTGTATTGCCAAAATCTATCAGCTTCTGAAAATGGTTCATGCCTGAGACTTAAATTATCTCCTCTACAATCTCCTACCATACTTCCTTGCTCATTCGATAGGTATTCTGTTCCTCCTGATAGATAGCTACTATTCCAGTTTTGCAAATCATTGCAAGCTGTCACTCCTATTAAGCAAACACTTATTATCATAGTATTAATAATTTTCATAAAGTGGTTCATTTTAATTAACCTTGAATGACAATGCGGTAAAATCGATTTTCCTTATTATCTACATTAGGTACACAAACATATGGAAAGCCACTATTACTGGCACTTATATGTAAATAATGGTTTTTGATAATTAAATCAGTAATGTAAAGTTGTTGCGGGTTTCCATCGCCTCTATGCATGGTACTTTTAGCCATATACGCTGTTTTACCGTCTAAGGCTAATGTTTGAGTCTTCAGCTCATTAAAATTTGAGGATAACTCAGCGGGTACGGCATACATTTTTAGCTCTTTAGGTAGATAATAGTCGGCGTAATATTTCTTGATAAATTCAAGCATGAGATGTGCAGGTATTTTTGGATAGTCTGGCGAGACTTGTTTTCTATCCGCAATGAGTTGGTTTTTATCACCTGTACAGCGAATAAATAATTCAGTCTCAGCCTCTGCCACGGGTGTTAATCCAGCGGCTTCTTGTTCAGCCTGCTGTTTTTTGACTTTACAGGTATTAAGCTCACACGTTGCTCCAATACATTCATATTCGGCTTTACCAGTATTGTCCGCCCAGCCTTCTGCTTTTAAGGCTTGTAACATAATGTCAAAGTCTGCATACTTTTGCCCACTAAAGGCTTTACTTTGATGTTCAAGAACTTTAAACGTTACGATTTTACCAAACCAATTCATCTCAGTGTTTTTGTCAGGATCAGGGTCGATGTCTCTATAGTAAGTAGGTTCAGACCTTCTTTCTCTAGACGATCCAAACTTAGGAAGCTCATGACGGTTTTTGGTTAGAACAACCTGTTCTTCATCATTACGACCTATGACTTCCCATTTACCAGTTTCCTTGTCATACTCACCTAGAGTACTCAGGCCATCACCAATATCCGTATGACAACCAGGAATAGAGAACTCTAATCCAACCCCTGAACGCACGGACTGACCAATATTGGTTAAATTAAACTTCTGACGAAACTCATCTCCAGCGACAATATGCACGACCTTAGTATGGTCTGCAATTGTAAAGTTTAGCTCTTGACCTTCCTCTTTTACATCGTCATCGTGATTGGTGCCGATAGAGGAAACCGTATCAAATAACCCTACATAGTTAAAGTTGATATTTGGATAGTCTTTTAGATCAATGAATCTTTTAACCTCTGGCTTACGTCTATCAGTAAAAATTCGTTTACAGAACATTCGAGCAGTCGCTGAACCGCGGCTAAAGCCATAGACATTAAATACAAGTTGGGCAGGTTTACCAGCCTGTTCAGCCTCATAAACATTTAAAGACGTCTGTACTTGCTCTAGTATACGCTTAAGTTTATCTTTAGCACCTGTATCACCCATGCCAACACACGATCCATACGCATTATCAGCGTGATACTTCCAACCCGGTACTGGAGCGGTAGTATTTTTAGATTTAGTTCTGGTTTCGATGCCTGAGCCGTCAGTATATAAGTTTTTAACATGGGGTTTGTCATTATCTGCAGTTCTATGTAATTGATCAACCACGGTTGGCGCTCGTGCAAAGCTGAGAGACGAGCCAAACGTAGACTTCGGATTGTATCTTTCATGCATTCTATCCGATAGGCTTTTTGCTTGTTTTGGTGCAATTTCGTTATATAGGTTTGAGTTATCTTTACTATTCCACGTCCCATCAAAAAAAATATTAAAGGTTAAAATGCGTACCGTAACCTCTACAGACGAGTTCTCTGTTGGGTTGGTTAAGTCGTCTTCACCATTTAAGGGCTTGTCATGTTTTGTGTTGTCAGCGCTCATTATTGCTCCTCCTCAACACCGCCACTAACACTACGCATATCTGGATGAATCTTAAGCTTGATCTTGTTAGCTCTACTAAAAATACGATCCGTTTGACCCTTTTCCTAAGCGCGACCATATAAGACCTTACTATTCTCATCAACTATCTTATAGCGAAATCCAGGTACAGGATCGCCATATTGATAACGTATGATAAACATCTCATCATGAGGGTCTTGATAATCCAGTATACCTTCTTTATCAAAAGCCCCAGCAACCAACCCCTTCTTCACCGCCTGAATCTTAATCGCTCCTGGGCACACAAGCTTAACCCCGCTCTCATCAATGGTTAACGACGCCCCGCCGCTAGTTTGCAGTTTAATACGAGTCGGTGAGCTCACATGCACCTCACCTGATGCGCTATCTATCATCAACCCTTACTGAGAGTGTAGCTGCAGCTCACCACATTGCGCCTGTAACGCAAGCGGCTTAGTAATGGCACTCACATGAAAGCCTGACTTAGCTGCTTGACCAGATACTCCTGAAAGCGAGCTTAACGAATCACCAAGTAGCTGATAACTACCGCCCACCATATCCGACTGAGTTAACCCAGACTGTCTCACCATACTCTTAGCCGTAAACAGAGTGTTTTGGCTTGATGCCAGTAGACTGTCTTTGCTCAACAACATCACATCTTCAGCGCATATCACCTACGTGTTTAATTCTCTATCTATGATCTGTACTGACTGCTCAAACGCCTCAATCTGTTTATCTACATCTTGCCCGCTCTGCAAATGACCTTGCTTTGCCTCACTATAACTATCAGACAAGCTATAGCCTATATCCAGTTGACGAGCGCCCGCGCCATTTACCCAAGCCGACTCATGACGGCTTTGAGAATGGCGTATACCAAATGTCGATAACAAAACACCGCCATCCCCTGACAGCTGTAAGCCTTTATCACTTACCACCTCAAACCCAGCACCACGAATACTAGACTGATGATTACCAAAGCGGTGACGCAATACACCAAGCTCTATTACATGTTCTCTTGGGGAGAACACACCCTTATCACATGATGTCGGTGTACTGGCATTGGCTTTATCCTGCGTATTGACAGACCACTGAAGCCCAAGTTTATTTGGCTTATCATCAAACAGCAGATAGGTTTTAAAATCACTATCAAGCCCAAACTGACTGATACCTGAAATCCATCCACTGTGTGCATCATCCTCATTGATCAGCGGATACCGATTGACGCATCAAACACGCTTAGATTGAAGAATGATTATGATAAGAGACACTGTCACTTGTAGGCTCTATGCCAACTAAGGTTGAGGCAATACAGTAAGCGGATAAGACGTGAATAGTGGGCATGCGGGTGATATCTACTACGTTTGTAACATACAGTCCACGCATCGCTCCTACGACAGGATAGTACTTACGGCATGTCAAATTTGCAGCGGCCCACTGTTTAGCAACGGCGGCTGAGACATCATCACTGTCCACACGAGAGGGCGCGGCAATAAGACAGGTGGTGTCATCAATCGCTTAAGAAGAGTCATCAAAGGCTGATCCCTCATAGACGACATCCGCCTCAAAGCCATCACTACGTACTAAAACGTGCTGACTACCCAGTTGTTTGCTAACCGGTTGAAGCTGACTTATTGAGTCTTGTACTGACTGTACTGAAGCTTGGGCGTAGCAGTAATAACAGGTATCGCCTAAGCGGTCATGTGGAGTGAGCAGCTGCCAGTAAACTAGCTTGTCGCTAGAGTCATCTGGTACCCATAGGGAGTTGATGCCGGTGTCGGCAAGTTGGTTTGTGATAAAGTCCCAGTCACTGACGTTAGCTTGGGTAAGCAGTCAAATCGGCTGATTAAAGAGGGGATGCTCAAGTAGGGCACCTGTCGGTTGCCAATCGAAGTCATAATCGGTCAGGATAGCGGTTATGATATTTAAGGGCGACTGGTTGATAAAGGTACGGGTGTGATACGATTGGGTCAGTAGCCAGTCGGGGCTGACGACATCAAGCTGATAGAAGTGTAGGGGCCCGTTTGAGTGTTGGTAGTGAATGGCTTGGATGATACCAGTACGGGTGTTGGGCTAACGCTGGGCATCTAAGGTGGTAAGATATAGGCTGTTGCCCAGTTGCGATTGACGTTCATAAGTGGTTAGCACGTAGGTGCTATAGACAAGGATATGAGCGTGATGCGGCTGGTTAATGGTAGATTGCCAGATAAAGGCTAGAGTATATAGCTCAGTTTGAGGTAGGTAGAAGGCATAAAACGACATTTCTTTTAAGCATAACATTTAATGAATTTAAGTTTAGTCACTTGTACATCATAATGGGCAGAAGTGTAGCGTGAAGTATAAAGAAGCGAAACCCAATTGCTTCGGTTATTTAACGCCTCATTTTGTTTTGAGATGGAAAATATTTAAGTTTGGCTAATTATAATGTGATTGATAAAGACCAATGGTCTACACAGATTAATTATTTTTTGTAGGAAGCCGACTAATTGGAGTCTTAAAAATTAGAATTACTTCAAGTGATTCGGCGTTCGCAAGGATTGAGTTTTGAGTAGCTATTCACGCTTTTCGCTACTATCTGTCCGTCAACATTAGGGCAGTGGTAATGTCTTGCGATGTCACTTGCTTCGCGTGCCATATCAAGCCTGACCACAGCAGCCTATGTTGCCGTACAGTATATCCGCTGCAATCGTGGCTAAAACACTTCTATAACGGGGTATGCCACATAGTCAAACTTTTGTATGAAGCTTTAATCCAATCAAGATAAAAGTAGTATTCTACGTATCTTTCGGTTAGGGAAATCTAAAAGTTACGTGCAACGCTTCTACGCATGTTATCTATAGTTGCCTAATATAATAAGAGTTTAACTACATGTCTAAGGCGTGCTTATATCTACTCAAAGTCAACTTGTATATTAATTGCTATTTTATTTAAGGCTATGTTTATGAAAAAAACTGACTTATTAATGTTATTTATTTTGAATACACTGTGCCTAACAGCCTGTGCAGCAGAGCCAACACCTAAAACTGATGCAAACGGCATTCCGCAAACCCGAGACAATCTTACTGATGCAGAACAGCAGCAAATGGATCAGTTTTTAGCCAAGCAAAAGGCAAATATGCGCTTTGTAGAGGGTGGTAGCTTTGAAATGGGAGACTTCGGTCATAAGCTAGACTGGACAGAGGGGTTGCCATTGACGGGAGATGCAGATAATAAGCCATTACATAAAGTCACGCTTGATAGCTTTAGTATGAATGCTTATAAAGCGACTTATGGTGACTTTGATACCTATACCATGGCGACTGGCTAAGATAAAGTCAGTATGCAGCGTATTGGTATAAAAATACGTCAATCCGATGCGGCAGCAGGTATCAATTGGCAAACTGCCCAGCAGTATTGTCAATGGCTGGGTCAACAGCTTGATGTACCGATGGATTTGCCAACCGAAGCCCAGTGGGAGTATGCGGCGCGTAACCGAGGGCAGTACATTCTATTTCCAACTGATACAGGAGTAATAGACCCAGGTCGTAATATGTGGACCTATGCGCAAAAAAAAGCGTACAGCGATAAATATGATACGGTTTTAGCAGTACCCATTGTGGGATTATATCCACCCAATCCATTGGGGTTGTATGATATGGTGAATCAAAACTATGAATGGATGCTAGACTGGTATGATGCTGAATATTATGCCAACAGTCCTGAACATAACCCGAAAGGCCCAAAGACGGGCACAGAAAAAGTGTTACGCAGTGTACCAGCTGGAGAAGGCTCAGCAGGTAACCAACAAGCCGTTGGAGAAGTTAATGTGGGGCGTTTTCAAAAACTACCTGATCCACCTTTGATTTCTGATGATCCTGACTCAAACCAAAACTATAATACCTCTGCCCGTTGTGTCGCAAACAGTAAAGTGCCATTGAATTAAACATTTGATTTGATCTTATGTAGTAGGAGCTTAATTTTAACTTGTAGAACAATAAACTTATTAAGCTGAAGATGCTAGTTTACATGGCTATTGGCTCAGGTAAAAAGTTACATAGTAATCTTTTAGGTTGGGTAACTATCATCCGTATCTTCACCAATATTTTTCTGAGCCATTAATGTATTATCTTGTGCTACTGTTAAATCTAGTTCACTTGCAAAAACAGCTGAATCATATTGTTCTGGATTTGCGGCTGCATAAAAGGTAGGACTAGCGTAATTATGAGATTAAAATAATTAAAACGAATAGTTAGGTCTAGTGAAATCTATTTTGAAAAGAATTCGTTGTAATTTAATAACAATCAGCAAAATATGATTAGCAAAGTTTACCCTCAAAACCTATAATATTTATAATACGTTAATTAAATAAGACTTAAAAGGTCCCACCCTATGAATGTCGCTATCACCTCCTTAATACTGTCCATGAGTACACTGTGCCTAACCGCTTGCGCCGCTGAGCCAACACCTAAAACCGATGCAAACGGCATTCCGCAAACCCGAGACAATCTTAATGATGCAGAACAACAGCAGCTTAATACGTTTTTGGCCAAGCAAAAAGCAAACATGCGCTTTGTAGAAGGTGGTAGCTTTGAGATGGGGGACTTTGGTCATAAGCTAGACTGGACAGAAGGGTTGCCTTTATTAGGATATGCAGATAATAAGCCATTACATAAAGTTACGCTTGATAGCTTTAGTATGAATGCTTATAAAGCGACTTATGGTGACTTTGATACCTATACCATGGCGACTGGCCAAGATAAAGTCAGTATGCAACCTATTAGCATAGGAATACGTCAACCCGATGCGGCAGCAGGTATCAATTGGCAAACTGCCCAGCAGTATTGTCAGTGGCTGGGTCAACAGCATGATGTACCGATGGATTTGCCAACCGAAGCCCAGTGGGAATATGCGGCGCGTAACCGAGGGCAGTACGTACTATTTCCAACTGATACAGGAGTGATAGACCCAGGACGTAATATGTGGACGTATGCGCAAAAAAGAGCGTACAGCCGAAAATACGACCCTGTTCTTACTGTACCTATTGTCGGTTTATACCCACCCAATCCATTAGGGCTGTATGATATGGTGAATCAAAACTACGAATGGATGCTAGACTGGTATGATGCTGAATATTATGCCAACAGTCCTGAACATAATCCGCAAGGTCCAAAGACGGGTACTGAAAAGGTATTACGTGGTGTGGATGCCAATGAAGGCTCAGCTAATAATGTCAATGCAGGAGGTCCAGTCACTGTTAGGCGCTTTCAAAGACTACCTGATCCACCTTTGATTTCTGATGATCCTGACTTAAACCAAAATAGAGCAACCTCTGCCCGTTGTGTCGCAAACAGTAAAGTGCCATTGAATTAAATATTTGAATTTTATCTTATTTGTAGGAGCTTAATTTTAACTTGTAGAACAATAAACTTATTAGGCTGAAGGTGCTAGTTTACATGGCTATTGGCTCAGGTAAAAAGTTACAAAGTAATCTTTTAGGTTGGGTAACTATCATCCGTATCTTCACCAATATTATTCTGAGCCATTAATGTATTATCTTGTGCTACTGTTAAATCTAGTTCACTTGCAAAAACAGCTGAATCAAATTGTTCTGGATTAGCAGCTGCATAAAAGGTAGGACTAGCGTAATCACCTAGACTGCTATAGATATCGTAAGCTGGATCTGTATTTTTAACCACTTCGATGCCCTTAGGGAATTGAGGTTTTACATTTTGTAGCATTTTTATATACTCATCAACATAATAGCTACCAGTGTTTGGGTTGGATGTATTGCCTGAATTTATGATATCTAGGACTGATGACTCATCTGCTAATGCTTCACCATAATTGAGCAAACGAATGATATCACCCTGATTTTTACCTAGACTTCCCTTACTTCCGTCTATAGTCATATGTTGGACTGTATTGAGCCACTCAGGTGAAGTGGTAACAGTAGTAAATATAATGATAATAGCTTGTTTTCGATAATCTAATAAATCAATATCTACATCATTAAAACCTCTGATTGACGTAGTAGGAAGATCGCTTAAGTGGCTAATTTTTGCATGGCGAGTCAGTTGATAAAGGAGCATACCTTTTGCTTCAGGTGTGGCGTACTTTAACCAATCATCATCACGTTTACTAATGATACGTTGTGCCAGTTTAACTCTTGCTTTATCAGTATCTATGTAATCTAAAAACTTCCGGAAATTATCTGATATATTTTGTAATGCCAGAGTAATATTTGAGTCTTTACCAAGCACCATAACAGAAAGCTGACTTAAATAAGCAAAGGCTTCTTCGTGGACAAATACTAAAGTACGAAACCCTGCATTCATCAGTTGATATGACAGCCAACGTGTAAATTCTAAAATTAATCCACTGTCGATCTCAAACTCTGCACTCCCTTTACCACCCACCCCAAGACAAAGCGCCGCATGTACTCTTATTTTAAATTTTCCATTGCTATAAAAGACATAAAAGCTACCTCTAGCACCTATACCAGCACTCCCTGCAACGGTTGCCGATATTTTTGCAAATGCTTTAAAGCCTTTGGCTTCTGGACTTAACCACTCAATGCTACCTGCAGGGGTAATACCAGCTTCTACACCAGCAAAGGCATCAACGCCAATATCAGCACCTACGTTTGAGTTTGCTTGTAATACTTCAGTGCGTTCATAGCTTCTTTCAGCGACAAATTTAGGTCTGTGTTTAGCCGCATCCCACATATTAGCAATGGTTTCCGTAGGCGCTTTACGTGCTGCATTTAATCGTTGAGCGCCCCGTTCAAATTTAATAGAAGCTGCACCTGCAATACCAGCTTTTGCACCGACAAACCCATAGAAGTCGCAAGATAACACAAACCGAATAGCGCCAAGATCTATTTCGCCAGCTGAATCAAAGACTGTTGCCACTCTCCAGCCATCCAATGATGGTAGAGCAAGCTTAGTATTTAAGTTACCTTCACAAAGCACCATCTTACCGTTTAAATTAAACCCACCTTTTAGACCGATATCGCCTTGGGAGGGACTCCATGAAGCAGAGCCATTCGCAGAAGCACCTGCTACTGCTCTCATCCACTGAGCATCTACATCTACTTTGAAATGTTTAGATTCATGGAGACAGCGACTAAGCTCATTAACTGATTTAATCATACCTTCACTTAGACCGTCAAAATCTTTGATGAATGTTTGTGTTTCGTATTTAAAACTTTTCGAAACAGATATCGATTTAACACTATCTTTCAGGTCGTTAAGTTTAATAGATTTGGGACTGGTGGATAAGTCTATACCACTAGGAGCTTTAATTTTGATTTTATAATTTGTTTTATTGAGCCTGTTATTACGATACCTTAAATACCTATCTTTTTTTAGGTATTTTCTCGCTAAGCGTGTATTACCCTCACTATTAGATCCAACATAACCCTCAACTAAGAAGACCTCCTTTAAATCAGCTTTGTTTTTATAGTTACTATTTAGGTGATTTTTAACGCTATCCTCAGACAGTTTTAAGTTATCTTCTATTGTTTTAACTTGTTCTAAGGTACGATTTTGCGTGCTTTGTAAAGCATTTGAGTAGTCGCCACGTAACTTAGAGGTTCCACCTATCAGCTTTGTCAGCTCTGATGCTATTTCCTCAAATTGTTCATAGTCAGATGGTTTTAAAACTATTAATTCTTGATTTTCTAAGTCATATACTAATGGCGGCTTAATTTTAGCTGATACAGATGCCAAAGCTGTTTCATTAGCTGTTGCAGATGGAACGGTTGTCGCAGTAGAAATAGGTATAACAATATCGTAAGTATAGCCTTTAACTCTAGGTGTCGCTTCTTTATCAGCTCTTCTATTCATCAGCTTAGCATTCGGAATATGCTTGCCATCGAGTAAGACTTTTACATTTCGTTTATAATCTGCAGCTATTTTGTCAGTTAAACCATCGGCTCTGACTGTCAGGGTCTTAACTACTCTGTTACTATGGCTCAACAACTGTATCTTTACATTTTGAACATTTATTCCATTACTTCCTTTTACTTTAAATTGTAAAAAAGTTTGCAACCGATAGCGCTTGATATAGGTATATCCTTGCCTTTCCCAAGAATCTTTTGCTAATTCTGCCTTATTAGGTATTTTTAATATTAATGGCTTAGCGCCATTCTGACCTTTTAGATAAGGGCTAATTAAATTTGAGCCATTACGTAAGTATATTCGATAATTTGTGCCAAATATAATAGGTAGTTTTTTTGTATAATTATGATTGTAAGTTAATTCTTCAACTGGACTAGTTTCACCAAATATTTTTTTAAGAACACCTTTATGTTCATAATCAATCTGATAGTCTACTCTTCCATATGTAGGAGCTACTCTTTCAGTACTGCTGTTTTCATAAACTTCCGCATAAAACTGTAAACGCATGATTCCGCGAGAATCACTCAAATATAATATTTTTGAGTACGCATAGTCGTTATCTCGTGGATGGGCTTTGAGGGTCCTGATAACTGAGTCACTGACTGAAACATCATAACGTCTGCCATCATTTCCATAATCGAAAACAACGACCGACTTTAGCTCGTCCCATGTTTTAACTTTTACAAAAGTTTTGGTTCTATACCCTGGACTAACCCAAAACTCTTTTTTACTATTGCAGACGATGAGAACTTCTTTAGCATTAATTTTTGATCCAGAACCGTCAGCCATCTTTCTCATGATATCAATTCTATAGCTCTTTTCTTCCATTATTCAGATCCTTCCATACTAACCGTAAATCCTTCGTAGTCATCGCCAGAAATATGAATACCAACTTCCTCTGGTGTCTCAGTCACAACCTTCTTAGTTCTACCTTGGGCATCGGTTCTCCCGCTTTTAGTAGTGCCATCTTCCATAAATAAGATATAGTCTGTATTTGCGATAGGCTTTCCCATAGCATCTTTAACAATATAGGTTAGATAACTCTTTATATTAGATCCATGTAGTGACAGTGGTTTAGCAGTAGCCCGAGCCCCGCTCACCAATCCCTTCTTCACCGCCTGAATCTTAATCGTTCCTGGGCACACAAGCTTAACTCCGCTCTCATCAATCGTTAACGACGCCCCGCCACTCGTTTGCAGTTTAATCCGAGTCGGGGAGCTCACATGCACCTCACCCGATGCGCTACCTATCGTCATCCCAAGCTGTGAATGTAGCTGCAGCTCGCCGCCCTGGGCCTGTATAGCAACTGGCTTAGTATTGGCACTCACATGAAAGCCCGACTTAGCCGCATTACCACCAGCGCCAGCTAAGCTACTTAAACTATCCGCATGCAGCTTATAATGGCCAGCCACCATATCCGATTGCGTCAGTGCTGACTGACGCATCACCTGTTTGGCCGTAAACAGCGTATGACCACTTGATGCCAAAACACTATCACGGCTAACAAGCATCACATCAGATGCGCCTAGCGACTCAGCACCCAAGCCCTCATCCAATACCTGAGCGGACTCCTTAAACGCCTTCACCTGGACATCTACCTCTTGCCGAGCTTGCAGATGCGCCTGCTTTGCCTCATCAAACACCTCCGTTAGCTCAAAGCCTAACTCTAACTGACGCACACCAGCATCATTCACCCAAGCAGATTCATGCGTGCTTTGAGAATGACGAATATCAAAGGTGGACAAAAGCGTACCTGAGGCACCAGTGATTTGCACCCCCTCATCACTGGCCAAACGAAAGCCATCGCCAGTAGAAGTGGATTGATGATTCGCAAAGCGGTGACGCAGTACCCCAAGCTCAAGCATATGCTCGCTTGGACTAAATACCCCTTTATCACCTATAGTCGGAGTGGCGGCATTAGCGCGATCTTTAGTATTTACCGTCCACTGCATGCCTATCTTGTTGGGCGTGTCATCAAAGAGTAGGGTAGTCTCAGACTCGCTATCGAGCCCAAACTGACTGATGCCTGACACCCATCCAGCATGGGTGTCATCGTCACCGATTTGTGATAATCCTAAAGCGCCGCCATGCCAACGCGGGGAGGCGCCGCCATTTAGGTTATAGCGATGAGGTTTACCACCTGATTGATAGGTAACATCTTTGTCATCAATATCCCCCATGCCCATACCTTCATATAAGCTACGCAGGATAACAGGACTGTCTATGTCGCCATACCAGTGCGTGAGTAATACCGCTTGACCTAGTCTTGGTGCAAATTGCCAACCGTGCGTGGCACCTGAGGAGAGCTGCAAAGATCGAAGGGGCGGGGTGATGCCATCATCATTGTCACTGATGCCTGCATATACGGGGGTAGTGACCACTTTATGCAGACCTGACTCGGTGATTGTAGAGTCGTAGCTGTTTGAGTCTGCTTGACCGGTATGAGCTTGCGTGAGTCCTGAGTAGGTGTGCGCGGCAAAAGATAATTCACTTGGGTAGGGCGTGTACGGGATTGAGGTGTCAAGTAGGGTTGCGTTGACCCAGACGCCTGTATCAAAAGCCACTTCGCTGCCTTGCATCGGCACACCGTGTGAGTCTAACCACGTTATGATCTGTTGTTTATGATGATACGCGGTACTGTTACTCGCAGGTTCTATGCCCACGATTTGAGCACCAATACAATAACTGCTTAACATATCAATGGAGGGGAGCTCATTAATAGTTACTTGAGCGCCTAGATACAAGCCGCGCATAGAACCTGTGGCTTTATAGTATTCACGATGGCAAGCATTGGCTTTAACCCATAAATTGGCATGCTTTAATGCTGCATCATCACTGTCTATTCTAGAAGGTGAACCGATTAATACTGCGCTTTTATCACTGCATAATAAAGACTCATCAAAAGCTGTGCCCTCATAGATAGTATCAAAGGCTAAGCCATCACTGAGTACAGTGACTTCATTTGCGCCAAGCTTTTTATTCATAGGCTGCAGCTGCTGCACAGTATCATGACCTGACTGCACCGAAGCTTGAGCATAGGTGTAGTCCACATCCGGAACATCAAACTGTGTTAGCTGCGGTAAGTCTGATATTAAGCACCAGATGCCAATGGTATCTATACTGATGCTATTGCTATCAACAGTGTCCGCACTAACCCACACGCTATATACACCAATATCAGCCAATAGGTTGTTTATAAATTCTTTGTCACTAATGTTAATTTGAGTACGCAGGGGGAGGGTGCGAGTAAACTGCTCTAATTGCATTAAATCATCAGAGACTTCCCATTTAAAGTCATATGACTTAAGTATGCTGGTAATAATGTCTAAGGTAGACTGTTCTACAAAGGTTCGGGTATGTGTGGTTTGACTTAATAGCCAATCTGGAGAGACGACTTTTATCTCATAAAAGTGTAAGGCGCCATCAGAGTATAGATAGTTAAAAGATTTTATTAAGCCAGTACGTGAGGTTACGTTGCGGGATATATTGAGGGTGGTTAAACAAAGTGAGCTGCCTAGTAGTGCGTCGCAATCGTTTGGTAATAATAGCTCGGTAGTATAAGCTAATATATGAGCAGTATTAGAGGTATTGATTAAGGTTTGCCATGTGAAACTAAGAGGGAGGAGGGCATGTGGAGAGACAGCGGTGGATTGTACGATCAACTGGTGTAAACGGTCAGTTTGCAGGGGCATTAGATATATCTCTAAGTATGATTTTAAACTATGATTAAAAAAAGCTAAATTATTATAGACAATAAATAGGTATATAGGTAGTATGCATTTATTATAATTAAGAATCTAAGGTGTGGTTAGCGAATTAACTTAAAAATCTTTGGGTAAATAGGCTTTAGTACCGTCACCAACTTAATATAAAGTGCATTTAGAAAGGTTATGTTTAATCCAAAAAGTATTGGCTAAGCTTTTTGGAATGATATCGAACACAGGTCGCCCAGTTACTGGGTTAATATCAGTTCTACATTCCCATAATGAGCTGCCTTGATCATTTTTTAAAGCATCAATTTGTCCGCCAAAAATCTGTCCAGTAGGCGGACATGCGGTTAGACCTAAGAGGCTGGTGGTAAGTAATGAAGCTTTAATCGCTTGCATGATAATGTCCTTATTGTTTGATTAACCTGAGAGGCCTGTTATTCTTATGGCTTATTTGTCTTGAGGTACTAGCGGCACCCCCGTACTGCAGTCAAATTCCTTGTACCAACTGGCAGGTTGTGCTTTCGCCAATATTTACGAATTTGTGGTGTGGTTAGCGAATTACCTTCACAATCTTTGGGTGGTATTATATCTCTAGGAAGATATAGGTTGTTCATTTAACCGAAATTTCGTGGTTAGATGTGAGGTTGTCCTTTCACTATGTAATGAGCAATATGCTTGCTAAGTATCATTAAAATTTTAATATAGCTGATTTAAAATTGTGGGCTACACTCCAGATAAGATTAAATATTTAATAATTTATTGCAAGCTACTTAATGGAACAGGAGTAACGGTGCCATTATTGCAAGTAAACCTCATATTCCCATTATTCAATTTATGCTTTGCTCTAAATCCTTCAACACCACCAGGCTGTTTTGCAATAAGGTTGCCTTGACAATCAGTCACTTTATAAGGTAAGTAAGCTTTGCCATCTTTACACACAAATCGAAACGTCCCTTTAGGTAAATTGTTGTATTGCCAAAATCTATCAGCTTCTGAAAATGGTTCATGCCTGAGACTTAAATTATCTCCTCTACAATCTCCTACCATACTTCCTTGCTCATTCGATAGGTATTCTGTTCCTCCTGATAGATAGCTACTATTCCAGTTTTGCAAATCATTGCAAGCTGTCACTCCTATTAAGCAAACACTTATTATCATAGTATTAATAATTTTCATAAAGTGGTTCATTTTAATTAACCTTGAATGACAATGCGGTAAAATCGATTTTCCTTATTATCTACATTAGGTACACAAACATATGGAAAGCCACTATTACTGGCACTTATATGTAAATAATGGTTTTTGATAATTAAATCAGTAATGTAAAGTTGTTGCGGGTTTCCATCGCCTCTATGCATGGTACTTTTAGCCATATACGCTGTTTTACCGTCTAAGGCTAATGTTTGAGTCTTCAGCTCATTAAAATTTGAGGATAACGTTGTATTTGGATTATCATTCTATTTTTTAAATTAATAGAAATCTAACATTAATGATCGGTTGTCACGTTTAGTATCTCTTATTTCAAGATATCTGGATTGACATGCTTCTTCATCAATTTGTATTTCTTGGAGCTTAGCTCTTAAGATCGGCAGAGCATTGATTAATTTTTCTTCAATAATCTTAATATTAGGAAGATTTTTGGCTTTTAAATAGGGAATAAAATCTTCATCGTAATATTTTAACCAAGCGCATGACTCTATTGAGTTAAATTCATAAGGGTCATATGCTAATAATTGAAGATATAAACTTATTAGTTTATCGTTAGCTAAATTATTTGCTGGAATATTATTCATAAATTGATTATCCCTTGAAAACAAATACATTATTAAATATTCTTTAATATTATCTAATGTTTCTTGATCTACGTCTTTCATTGATTCCTCTGAAACAATATTGAAATCAGAGTAATCTTCTCCACGGCTATAATCAGAAAAAAACTTTTCAATTAATTTGTATTTTATAGAGTTAGCATTGTATTCTAAAGCAACTTCTAAACATCTATCTTTAATAGCTAAAATATCTTTATAATTCAGTCTCAGTTTATTTTCTATAAACTGAATATCAGTTTCGTAACTCCATGTATAAACGTCAGCACAAGCGTATGGATGTCCAAGTTCTGCCAATCGAAAAATACTTTTATAGCCTTGAGTTTCAACACTAGGTTTATTCTCATGCCATAATTGATATGTTGCCCATGCATATTGAGCGTTTATTTCATTTGGGTCTTGAGCATATTTTTTCAGTAGTTCAATTCTTCTTGCGTCATAAATCCTAAGATTTAAATCGCTAGCTCTTAAATCCATTGCTTCATTAAAACTCAAGCGCCTATTAGTTGGTAACTCAATCTTTTGTTCATTAGAGCTATTTATTTTTGGCCCTTGATTGTACGTTGTAGAAGTATCGCAAGAAGATAAAATCAGTACAGCTATTAATGATAGTATTAACTTTTCTATTAACATAAGTTCTACCTGTTACTACGTACTATTGTAGCGATATTGAAAACTCTGAAATGACCCATTAGCTTTTTTTCTGGTAGGGTTTTCATATTTGAGTCAGGATGTAGCCATCTATAATAAGAGTCTACACTCGGATCAGATGAGCGATACCAAGTTACAGAAGTTGGAGCATATACTGTACCTATATTTGGATGTTCAGAAATATATTGAGCGATAGTTTTATTAATACCATTACCTACGTTACATGATAGTAAGACTAATGTTTGATTATCCTTATAACCATTCTTTCTTATAATTTCATAGAATCTATTTATAGCTTCAATCCTTTCTCTTTTATTTTTTCTTTTAATTGATACATATTGATTATCTGATCTTGTTAAATTCAGTTCTCTTTGTATAGGGTCAGGATCATAAGTATTTACCCATAAAATACCGGTATTGCTACCATGACCGTAAACATAGTAATATTCATTTGGTAAATATTTATATCCTTCTAAAACCTCAATAGTATCATGGAAGATCTTTTCATTAGATGCAAAGCCAATATATGATTTATAAAACATTTTACTTCCAGTATTAGGTGCTAATTTTAATAAGCTCTTGAATGAAATCAGTTTAGTTCCATTAGGAACAAGGGGTACTGAGTCTAAAGTAAACCCTGTTTTAATTCTTCTGTCATAATGTGATTTAAATGATGAATCTTTAGCTTTTAAGTTATCAACAATTGCATTTATAGAGTCTTGATCATTAGCAGTAATAACATTTTTTAATGGACTTGGCGCAGGGTGTTCCAATATACTTGACAAATTTCCTGTTATATCACTTTGATAAGTTTTGTTTTCTTCAGGTAGTATTTCTAATAGTGTATTTGGATAATGTTCATTGATTTTACCCATTTGATCAGACTTACCTAAAACTATATGGCCATTACTTGAATCTATTATGCGGAAACGTCTGTTCTTTAAGATACGACCAGTTGAGCTATCTACCAAATAATTTATTTATATTTTTATCAAGTTCTTGAAAAGTTAAAATTCTAGCAGTAGCCCGAGCACCACTCACCAATCCCTTCTTCACCGCCTGAATCTTAATCGCTCCTGGGCACACAAGCTTAACCCCGCTCTCATCAATGGTTAACGACGCCCCGCCGCTAGTTTGCAGTTTAATACGAGTCGGTGAGCTCACATGCACCTCACCTGATGCGCTATCTATCATCAACCCTTACTGAGAGTGTAGCTGCAGCTCACCACATTGCGCCTGTAACGCAAGCGGCTTAGTAATGGCACTCACATGAAAGCCTGACTTAGCTGCTTGACCAGATACTCCTGAAAGCGAGCTTAACGAATCACCAAGTAGCTGATAACTACCGCCCACCATATCCGACTGAGTTAACCCAGACTGTCTCACCATACTCTTAGCCGTAAACAGAGTGTTTTGGCTTGATGCCAGTAGACTGTCTTTGCTCAACAACATCACATCTTCAGCGCATATCACCTACGTGTTTAATTCTCTATCTATGATCTGTACTGACTGCTCAAACGCCTCAATCTGTTTATCTACATCTTGCCCGCTCTGCAAATGACCTTGCTTTGCCTCACTATAACTATCAGACAAGCTATAGCCTATATACAACTAACGAGCGCCGGCATCATTTACCCAAGCCGACTCATGACGGCTTTGAGAATGGCGTATACCAAATGTCGATAACAAAACAACGCCATCCCCTGACAGCTGTAAGCCTTTATCACTTACCACCTCAAACCCAGCACCACGAATACTAGACTGATGATTACCAAAGCGGTGACGCAATACACCAAGCTCTATCACATGATCTCTTGGGGAGAACACACCCTTATCACATGATGTCGGTGTACTGGCATTGGCTTTATCCTGCGTATTGACTGACCACTGAAGCCCAAGTTTATTTGGCGTATCATCAAACAGCAGATAGGTTTTAAAATCACTATCAAGCCCAAACTGACTGATACCTTAAATCCATCCACTGTGTGCATCATCCTCATAGATCAGCGGATACCGATTGACGCATCAACCACGCTTAGATTGAAGAATGATTATGATTAGAGAAACTGTCACTTGTAGGCTCTATGCCAACTAAGGTTGAGGCAATACAGTAAGCGGATAAGACGTGAATAGTGGGCATGCGGGTGATATCTACTACGTTTGTAACATACAGTCCACGCATCGCTCCTACGACAGGATAGTACTCACGGCATGTCGAATTTGCAGCGGCCCACTGTTTAGCAACGGCGGCTGAGACATCATCACTGTCCACACGAGAGGGCGCGGCAATAAGACAGGTGGTGTCATCAATCGCTTATGAAGAGTCATCAAAGGCTGATCCCTCATAGACGACATCCGCCTCAAAGCCATCACTACGTACTAAAACGTGCTGACTACCCAGTTGTTTGCTAACCGGTTGAAGCTGACTTATTGAGTCTTGTCCTGACTGTACTGAAGCTTGGGCGTAGCAGTAATAACAGGTATTGCCTAAGCGGTCATGTGGAGTGAGCAGCTGCCAGTAAACTAGCTTGTCGCTAGAGTCATCTGGTACCCATAGAGAGTTGATGCCGGTGTCGGCAAGTTGGTTTGTGATAAAGTCCCAGTCACTGACGTCGTATTGGGTAAGCAGTCAAATCGGCTGATTAAAGAGGGGGATGTTCAAGTAGGGCACCTATCGGTTGCCAATCGAAGTCATAATCGGTCAGGATAGCGGTTATGATATCTAAGGGCGACTGGTTGATAAAGGTACGGGTGTGATACGATTGGGTCAGTAGCCAGTCGGGGCTGACGACATCAAGCTGATTGAAGTGTAGGGGCCCATTTGAGTGTTGGTAGTGAATGGCTTGGATGATACCAGTACGGGTGTTGGGCTAACGCTGGGCATCTAAGGTGGTAAGATATAGGCTATTGCCCAGTTGCGATTGACGTTCATAAGTGGTTAGAAGGTAGGTGCTATAGACAAGGATATGAGCATGATGCGGCTGGTTAATGGTAGATTGCCAGATAAAGTCTAGAGTATATAGCTCAGTTTGAGGTAGGTAGAAGGCATAATACGACAGTTCTTTTAAGCATAACATTTAATGAATTTAAGTGTAGTCACTCGTACATCATAATGGGCAGAAGTGAAACATGAAGTGTAATGAAGCGTAACCCAATTGCTTCGGTTATTTAACGTGTCATTTTGTTTTTGAGATGGAAAATATTTAAGTTTGGCTGATGATAATGTGATTGATAAAGACCAATGGTCTACACAGATTAATTATTTTTCGTAGGAAGCCGACTAATTGGAGTCTTAAAAATTAGAATTACTTCAAGTTATTTAGCGTTCGCAAGTATTGAGTTTTGAGCAGCTATTCACGCTTTTCGCTACTATCTGTCCGTCAACATTAGGGCAGTGGTAATGTCTTGCGATGTCACTTGCTTCGCGTGCCATCTTAAGCCTGACCACAGCAGCCTATGTTGCCGTACAGTATATCCGCTGCAATCGTGGCTAAAACACTCCTATGACGGGGTATGCCACGTAATCATACTTATGTATGAAGCTTTAATCCAATCAAAATAAAAGTTGTATTCTACGTATCTTTCGGTTAGTGAAATCTAAAAGCTACGTGCAGCGCATCTACGCATATTATCTATAGTTGCCTAATATAATGAGAGTTTAGCTATATGTCTAAGGCGTGCTTATATCTACTCAAAGTCAACTTGTATATTAATTGCTATTTTATTTAAGGCTATGTTTATGAAAAAAACTGACTTATTAATGTTATTTATTTTGAATACACTGTGCCTAACAGCCTGTGCAGCAGAGCCAACACCTAAAACTGATGCAAACGGCATTCCGCAAACCCTAGACAATCTAATGGATGCAGAACAGCAGCAGCTTGATCAGTTTGTACCCAAGCAAAAATCAAATATGCGCTTTGTAGAGGGTGGTAGCCTTGAGATAGGGGGCTTTGGTCTTAAGCTAGACTGGACAGAGGGCTTGCCATTGACGGGAGATGCAGACAATAAGCCATTACATAAAGTCACGCTTGATAGCTTTAGTATGAATGCTTATAAAGCGACTTATGGTGACTTTGATATTTATACCATGGCGACTGGCCAAGATAAAGTCAGTATGCAACCTATTAGCATAGGAATACGTCAACCCAATGCAGCAGCGGGTATTAATTGGCAAACTGCCCAACAGTATTGTCAATGGCTGCCTCACTACCTAAGGGGCGGTTTGTTAAACAATCAAGTGCCCAGCCACCTTTACCATTAAGTATATAATCATCAGGCTTTGAGTTATCTATACCTGCGATATTGTCGATACAGCCTGTTAGGACTAGCGCCGTTATACAGCTGACTATTAGATGCGATAGGTTTATAGAAAGTTTTGTCATCATATTTTACGCCTAGCGTCATTACGCTGTTCGATACTACTATTTTAAAGGTCGTTTAAGTTGCGATAATCCAATACTGCTATATCACATTCCAAACCATTTTCCTTCAACCCAAACTGGACTGTCTAAACTTCCTGCTCTATTCATCCATTTATCACCTTCCCAGTAACCCTCAATAGTATCGCCTTGTTCACAAGTTTTCGAATAATAATAACCACCGTCCCATTCCTTTTCCGAACACTTCTTCGTATCTTTATCTGGCGGACAAAAGCCTGTTTGCATATCGCAGTTTGGCGCTTGTCCAGGTAGATAGGCTTTGCCTTCTTTACAAACGTAGTCCACTGTACCAGCAGGTAGGTTGTTTGCCTTCCAAAATCGATCGGCTGAAACGCCTAAGGGTCTTCCTGTCCGACAATGCATTGCCCAGCCACCTTTACCATTAAGTATATAATCATCAGGCTTTGAGTTATCTATACCTGCAATATTATCAATACAGCCTGCTAGGACTAGCGCCGTTATACAGCTGGCGATCAGATGCGATAGGTTTATAGAAAGTTTGATCATCATATTTTACGCCTAGAGTCATTACGCTGTTCGATACTGATACTTTAAAAGTCGTTTAAGTTGCACTAATGCAATAGTGCTATTCCTCAAAATTATAAGCCAGCCCATTTTCCTTCAATATATTTTACACCGTTACTTGTACGCACTCTATTCACCCATTTATCAGCTTCCCAGTATCCCTCTAATCGATCATTTTCATTACATGATTTGGCATAATAGTATGAAGTAACAAGGCTATAACACTTCTTAGTGTCTTTATCTGGCGGACAAAAGCCTGTTTGCACATCGCAGTTTGGTGCTTGTCCAGGTAGATAGGCTTTACCTTCTTTACAAACGTAGTCCACTGTGCCAGCAGGTAGGTTATGTGCTTCCCAAAACCATTCTGCCTCACTACCTAAGGGGCGGTTTGTTAGACAATCAAGTGCCCAGCCGCCTTTACCATTAAGGACGTAGTCATCAACATTTGTGTTATGAATACCTGCAGGGTCTTCAATACAGCCTGTTAAGACTAGCGCTGTTATACAGCTGATGAAGAGATGCGATAGGTTTATAGAAAGTTTAGTCATCATATTTGAAGCCTAGCGTCATTACGCTGTTCGATACTGATACTTTAAAAGTCGTTTAAGTTGCGATAATGCAATACTGCTATATCACAAATTTATAAGCCAGCCCATTTTCCTTCAACCCAGACTGGATTGTCTAAACTTCCTTCTCTTATCATCCATTTATCGCCTTCCCAGTAACCCTCAATAGTATCGCCTTGTTCACAAATTTTCGCATAATAATAACCACCGTCCCATTGCTTTTCCGAACACTTCTTAGTATCTTTATCTGGCGGACAAAAGCCTGTTTGTACATCGCAGTTTGGCGCTTGTCCAGGTAGATAGGCTTTGCCTTCTTTACAAACGTAGTCCACTGTACCAACAGGTAGGTTATGTGCTTCCCAAAACCAATCTGCTCTCATACCTAAGGGGCGGTTTGTTAGACAATCAAGTGCCCAGCCACCTTTACCATTTTTTACGTATTTATCAGGATTTCCTGAGTTATCTATACCTGCGATATTATCAATACAGCCTGTTAGGACTAGCGCCGTTATACAGCTGGCTATTAGATTTAGTAGGTTTATAGAAAGTTTAGTCATCATATTTTACGCCTAGCGTCATTACGCTGTTCGACACTGCTATTTTAAAGGTCGTTTAAGATGCAATAATGCAATACTGCTATATCACAAGCCAGCCCATTTTCCTTCAATATATTTTACACCGTTACTTGTACGCACTCTATTCACCCATTTATCAGCTTCCCAGTATCCCTCTAATCGATCATTTTCATTACATGATTTAGCATAATAGTATGAAGTATCAAGGCTATAACACTTCTTAGTGTCTTTATCTGGCGGACAAAAGCCTGTTTGCACATCGCAGTTTGGTGCTTGTCCAGGTAGATAGGCTTTGCCTTCTTTACAAACGTAGTCCACTGTACCAGCAGGTAGGTTGTTTGCCTTCCAAAATCGATCGGCTGAAACGCCTAAGGGTCTTCCTGTCCGACAATGCATTGCCCAACCTCCATCCCCATTAAGGATATAATCGTCAGGTTTTGAGTTATTTATACCTGCGATATTATCGATACAGCCTGCTAGGACTAGCGCCGTTATAAAGCTGGCGATCAGATGCGATAGGTTTATAAAAAGTTTTTTCATCATATTTTACGCCTAGCGTCATTATGCTGTTCGATACTGATACTTTAAAAGTCGTTTAAGTTGCGATAATGCAATACAGCTATATCACAAGCCAGCCCATTTTCCTTCTATCCAAACTGGATTGTCCGCATTGCCTTCTCTTTTCATCCATTTATCGCCTTCCCAGTATCCACTTAGACTGTCATTCTCTTTGCAATTTTTACTATAGTAGTAATATCCATTTTCATAAGAAAAACACTTCTTAGTGTCTTTATCTGGCGGACAAAAGCCTGTTTCTACATCACAGTTTGGCGCTTGTCCAGGTAGATAGGCTTTGCCTTCTTTACAAACGTAGTCCACTGTACCAGCAGGTAGGTTATGTGCTTCCCAAAACCAATCTGCCTCACTACCTAAGGGGCGGTTTGTTAGACAATCAAGTGCCCAGCCGCCTTTACCATTAAGGATGTAGTCATCAACATTTGTGTTATGAATACCTGCAGGGTCTTCAATACAGCCTGTTAAGACTAGCGCCGTTATACAGCTGGCTATTAGATGCGATAGGTTTATAGGAAGTTTAGTCATCATATTTTACGCCTAGAGTCATTATGCTGTTCGATACTGCTATTCTAAAGGTCGTTTAAGTTGCGATAATGCAATACTGCTATATCACAATCCAAACCATTTACCTTCAACCCAGACTGGATTATCCGCATTGCCTTCTCTTTTCATCCATATATCGCCTTTCCAGTAACCACTTAAACTGTCATTATTTTTGCAATTTTTACTATAGTAGTAATATCCATTTTCAAAAGAAAAACACTTCTTAGTGTCTTTATCTGGCGGACAAAAGCCTTTTTGCATATCGCAGTTTGGCGCTTGTCCAGGTAGATAGGCTTTGCCTTCTTTACAGACGTAGTCCACAGTGCCAGCAGGTAGGTTGTTTGCTTCCCAAAACCAGTCTGCCTCACTACCTAAGGGGCGGTTTGTTAGACAATCAAGTGCCCAGCCTCCATCCCCATTAAGGATATAATCGTCAGGCTTTGAGTTATCTATACCTGCGATATTATCAATACAGCCTGTTAGGACTAGCGCCGTTATACAGCTGGCTATTAGATTTAGTAGGTTTATAGAAAGTTTAGTCATCATATTTTACGCCTAGCGTCATTACGCTGTTCGATACTGATACTTTAAAAGTCGTTTATATTTTAATGATTTTATATCGTTAGATCTCAAAATTATAAGCCAGCCCATTTTCCTTCAACCCAGACTGGATTGTCTAAACTTCCTTCTCTTATCATCCATTTATCGCCTTCCCAGTAACCCATTATAAAGTCATTTTCATCACACTGTTTTGCATAATATAATGACGTTTCATAGCCATAACATTTCTTCGTATCTTTATCTGGCGGACAAAAGCCTGTTTGTACATCGCAGTTTGGTGCTTGTCCAGGTAGATAGGCTTTACCTTCTTTACAGACGTAGTCCACTGTACCAGCAGGTAGGTTGTTTGCCTTCCAAAATCGATCGGCTGAAACGCCTAAGGGTCTTCCTGTCCGACAATGCATTGCCCAACCTCCATCCCCATTAAGGATGTAGTCATCAACATTTGTGTTATGAATACCTGCAGGGTCTTCAATACAGCCTGTTAAGACTAGCGCCGTTATAAAGCTGACGATCAGATGCGATAGGTTTATAGGAAGTTTTGTCATCATATTTTACGCCTAGCGTCATTACGCTGTTCGATACTACTATTTTAAAGGTCGTTTAAGTTGCGATAATCCAATACTGCTATATCACATTCCAAACCATTTACCTTCAACCCAGACTGGATTATCCGCATTGCCTTCTCTTTTCATCCATATATCGCCTTTCCAGTATCCACTTAAACTGTCATTATTTTTGCAATTTTTACTATAGTAGTAATATCCATTTTCAAAAGAAAAACACTTCTTAGTGTCTTTATCTGGCGGACAAAAGCCTGTTTGTACATCGCAGTTTGGCGCTTGTCCAGGTAGATAGGCTTTGCCTTCTTTACAAACGTAGTCCACTGTACCAGCAGGTAGGTTGTTTGCCTTCCAAAATCGATCGGCTGAAACGCCTAAGGGTCTTCCTGTCCGACAATGTATTGCCCAGCCTCCATCCCCATTAAGGATGTAATCGTCAGGTTTTGAGTTATCTATACCTGCAATATTATCGATACAGCCTGCTAGAACTAGCGCTGTTATACTGCTGGCTATTAGATGCGATAGGTTTATAGAAAGTTTAGTCATCATATTTTACGCCTAGCGTCATTATGCTGTTCGATACTGATACTTTAAAAGTCGTTTATAATTTAATTATTTGATCTAGTTAGATCTCAAAATTATAAGCCAGCCCATTTTCCTTCAATCCAAACTGGATTGTCCGCATTGCCTTCTCTTTTCATCCATTTATCGCCTTCCCAATAACCCAATATATAGTCATTTTCATTGCACTGTTTTGCATAATATATTGACGTTTCATAGCCATAACACTTCTTCGTCTCTTTATCTGGCGGACAAAAGCCTGTTTGTACATCGCAGTTTGGCGCTTGTCCAGGTAGATAGGCTTTACCTTCTTTACAAACGTAGTCCACTGTACCAACAGGTAGGTTATGTGCTTCCCAAAACCAGTCTGCCTCACTACCTAAGGGGCGGTTTGTTAGACAATCAAGTGCCCAGCCACCTTTACCATTTTTTACGTAGTCACCAACATTTGTGTTATGAATACCTGCAGGGTCTTCAATACAGCCTGTTAAGACTAGCGCCGTTATACAGCTGGCTATTAGATGCGATAGGTTTATAGGAAGTTTAGTCATCATATTTTACGCCTAGCGTCATTATGCTGTTCGATACTGATACTTTAAAAGTCGTTTAAGTTGCGATAATGCAATACAGCTATATCACAAGCCAGCCCATTTTCCTTCTATCCAAACTGGATTGTCCGCATTGCCTTCTCTTTTCATCCATTTATCGCCTTCCCAGTATCCACTTAGACTGTCATTCTCTTTGCAATTTTTACTATAGTAGTAATATCCATTTTCATAAGAAAAACACTTCTTAGTGTCTTTATCTGGCGGACAAAAGCCTGTTTCTACATCACAGTTTGGCGCTTGTCCAGGTAGATAGGCTTTGCCTTCTTTACAAACGTAGTCCACTGTACCAGCAGGTAGGTTATGTGCTTCCCAAAACCAATCTGCCTCACTACCTAAGGGGCGGTTTGTTAGACAATCAAGTGCCCAGCCGCCTTTACCATTAAGGATGTAGTCATCAACATTTGTGTTATGAATACCTGCAGGGTCTTCAATACAGCCTGTTAAGACTAGCGCCGTTATACAGCTGGCTATTAGATGCGATAGGTTTATAGGAAGTTTAGTCATCATATTTTACGCCTAGAGTCATTATGCTGTTCGATACTGCTATTCTAAAGGTCGTTTAAGTTGCGATAATGCAATACTGCTATATCACAATCCAAACCATTTACCTTCAACCCAGACTGGATTATCCGCATTGCCTTCTCTTTTCATCCATATATCGCCTTTCCAGTAACCACTTAAACTGTCATTATTTTTGCAATTTTTACTATAGTAGTAATATCCATTTTCAAAAGAAAAACACTTCTTAGTGTCTTTATCTGGCGGACAAAAGCCTTTTTGCATATCGCAGTTTGGCGCTTGTCCAGGTAGATAGGCTTTGCCTTCTTTACAGACGTAGTCCACAGTGCCAGCAGGTAGGTTGTTTGCTTCCCAAAACCAGTCTGCCTCACTACCTAAGGGGCGGTTTGTTAGACAATCAAGTGCCCAGCCTCCATCCCCATTAAGGATATAATCGTCAGGCTTTGAGTTATCTATACCTGCGATATTATCAATACAGCCTGTTAGGACTAGCGCCGTTATACAGCTGGCTATTAGATTTAGTAGGTTTATAGAAAGTTTAGTCATCATATTTTACGCCTAGCTTCATTACGCTGTTCGATACTGCTATTTTAAAGGTCGTTTATAATTTAATGATTTGATATAGTTAGATCTTAAAATTATAAGCCAGCCCATTTTCCTTCAATCCAGACTGGATTGTCCGCATTGCCTTCTCTTTTCATCCATTTATCGCCTTCCCAGTAACCCTCAATAGTATCGCCTTGTTCACAAATTTTCGCATAATAATAACCACCGTCCCATTGCTTTTCCGAACACTTCTTAGTATCTTTATCTGGCGGACAAAAGCCTGTTTGCATATTGCAGTTTGGTGCTTGTCCAGGTAGATAGGCTTTGCCTTCTTTACAGACGTAGTCCACTGTACCAACAGGTAGGTTATGTGCTTCCCAAAACCAATCTGCTCTCATACCTAAGGGGCGGTTTGTTAGACAATCAAGTGCCCAGCCACCTTTACCATTTTTTACGTATTTATCAGGATTTCCTGAGTTATCTATACCTGCGATATTATCGATACAGCCTGTTAGAACTAGCGCTGTTATACTGCCGATGAAGAGATGCGATAGGTTTTTAGAAAGTTTAGTCATCATATTTTACGCCTAGCGTCATTACGCTGTTCGATACTGATACTTTAAAAGTTGTTTAAGTTGCGAAAAAGCAATACTGCTATATCACAATCCAAACCATTTTCCTTCAACCCAGACTGGATTGTCCAAACTTCCAGCTCTATTCATCCATTTATCGCCTTCCCAGTAACCCTCAATAGTATCGCCCTGTTCACAAGTTTTCGCATAATAATAACCACCGTCCCATTGCTTTTCCGAACACTTCTTAGTATCTTTATCTGGCGGACAAAAGCCTGCTTGCATATCGCAGTTAGGCGCTTGTCCAGGTAGATAGGCTTTGCCTTCTTTACAAACGTAGTCCACTGTACCAGCAGGTAGGTTGTTTGCCTTCCAAAATCGATCGGCTGAAACGCCTAATGGTCTTCCTGTCCGACAATGCAATGCCCAACCTCCATCCCCATTAAGTATATAATCGTCAGGTTTTGAGTTATCTATACCTGCAATATTATCAATACAGCCTGTTAGGACTAGCGCTGTTATACAGCTGGCGATCAGATGCGATAGGATTATAGAAAGTTTAGTCATCATATTTTACGCCTAGCGTCATTACGCTGTTCGACACTGCTATTTTAAAGGTCGTTTAAGATGCAATAATGCAATACTGCTATATCACAAGCCAGCCCATTTTCCTTCAATATATTTTACACCGTTACTTGTACGCACTCTATTCACCCATTTATCAGCTTCCCAGTATCCCTCTAATCGATCATTTTCATTACATGATTTCGCATAATAGTATGAAGTATCAAGGCTATAACACTTCTTAGTGTCTTTATCTGGCGGACAAAAGCCTGTTTGCACATCACAGTTTGGCGCTTGTCCAGGTAGATAGGCTTTACCTTCTTTACAAACGTAGTCCACTGTACCAGCAGGTAGGTTGTTTGCTTCCCAAAACCAATTTGCTCTCATACCTAAGGGGCGGTTTGTTAGACAATCAAGTGCCCAGCCTCCTTTACCATTTTTTACGTATTTATCAGGATTTCCTGAGTTATCTATACCTGCGATATTATCGATACAGCCTGTTAGGACTAGCGCCGTTATAAAGCTGGCTATTAGATGCGATAGGTTTATAGAAAGTTTTGTATTCATGTTTTAAGCCTAGCGCAATACGCTGTTCGATACTGCTATTTTAAAGGTCGTTAATAATTTAATGATTTGATACCGTTAGATCTTAGAATTATAAGCCAGCCCATTTTCCTTCAACCCAGACTGGATTGTCCAAACTTCCTGCTCTATTCATCCATTTATTACCTTCCCAATAGCCATCTAGTCGATCATCTTCATCACACTGCTTTGAATAATATATAGACGTTTCATAACCATAACACTTCTTAGTGTCTTTATCTGGCGGACAAAAGCCTGTTTGTACATCACAGTTTGGCGCTTGTCCAGGTAGATAGGCTTTGCCTTCTTTACAGACGTAGTCCACTGTACCAGCAAGTAGGTTGTTTGCCTTCCAAAACCAATCTGCCTCACTACCTAAGGGGCGGTTTGTTAGACAATCAAGTGCCCAGCCGCCTTTACCATTAAGGACGTAGTCATCAACATTTGTGTTATGAATACCTGCAGGGTCTTCAATACAGCCTGTTAAGACTAGCGCCGTTATACAGCTGACTATTAGATGCGATAGGTTTATAGAAAGTTTTTTCATCATATTTGAAGCCTAGCGTCATTACGCTGTTCGATACTACTATTTTAAAGGTCGTTTAAGTTGCGATAATGCAATACAGCTATATCACAAGCCAGCCCATTTTCCTTCTATCCAAACTGGAGTGTCCGCATTGCCTTCTCTTTTCATCCATTTATCGCCTTCCCAGTATCCACTTAGACTGTCATTCTGTTTGCAATTTTTACTATAGTAGTAATATCCATCTTCAAAAGAAAAACACTTCTTAGTGTCTTTATCTGGCGGACAAAAGCCTGTTTGCACATCACAGTTTGGCGCTTGTCCAGGTAGATAGGCTTTACCTTCTTTACAAACGTAGTCCACTGTACCAGCAGGTAGGTTATGTGCTTCCCAAAACCAATCTGCTCTCATACCTAAGGGGCGGTTTGTTAGACAATCAAGTGCCCAGCCACCTTTACCATTTTTTACGTATTTATCAGGATTTCCTGAGTTATCTATACCTGCGATATTATCAATACAGCCTGCTAGGACTAGCGCCGTTATACAGCTGGCGATCAGATGCGATAGGTTTATAGGAAGTTTTGTCATCATATTTTACGCCTAGCGTCATTACGCTGTTCGATACTGATACTTTAAAAGTCGTTTAAGTTGCGATAATCCAATACTGCTATATCACAATCCAAACCATTTACCTTCAACCCAGACTGGATTATCCGCATTGCCTTCTCTTTTCATCCATATATCGCCTTTCCAGTAACCACTTAAACTGTCATTATTTTTGCAATTTTTACTATAGTAGTAATATCCATTTTCAAAAGAAAAACACTTCTTAGTGTCTTTATCTGGCGGACAAAAGCCTGTTTGCATATCGCAGTTTGGCGCTTGTCCAGGTAGATAGGCTTTACCTTCTTTACAAACGTAGTCCACTGTGCCAGCAGGTAGGTTATGTGCTTCCCAAAACCAATCTGCCTCACTACCTAAGGGGCGGTTTGTTAGACAATCAAGTGCCCAGCCTCCATCCCCATTAAGGATGTAATCGTCAGGTTTTGAGTTATCTATACCCGCGATATTATTAATACAGCCTGTTAGGACTAGCGCCGTTATACAGCTGACTATTAGATGCGATAGGTTTATAGAAAGTTTAGTCATCATATTTGAAGCCTAGCGTCATAACGCTGTTCGATACTGCTATTTTAAAAGTCGTTTATAAATTAATGATTTGATATCGTTAGATCTCAAAATTATAAGCCAGCCCATTTTCCTTCTATCCAAACTGGATTGTCCGCATTGCCTTCTCTTTTCATCCATTTATCGCCTTCCCAGTAACCCATTTTAAAGTCATTTTCATCACACTGTTTTGCATAATATAATGACGTTTCATAGCCATAACATTTCTTCGTATCTTTATCTGGCGGACAAAAGCCTGTTTGTACATCGCAGTTTGGTGCTTGTCCAGGTAGATAGGCTTTACCTTCTTTACAGACGTAGTCCACTGTACCAGCAGGTAGGTTATGTGCTTCCCAAAACCAGTCTGCCTCACTACCTAAGGGGCGGTTTGTTAGACAATCAAGTGCCCAGCCACCTTTACTATTAAGTATATAATCATCAGGCTTTGAGTTATCTATACCTGCGATATTATCAATACAGCCTGTTAGGACTAGCGCCGCTATACAGCTGGCGATCAGATGCGATAGGTTTATAGGAAGTTTTGTCATAATATTTTACGCCTAGCGTCATTATGCTGTTCGATACTACTATTTTAAAGGTCGTTTAAGTTGCGATAATCCAATACTGCTATATCTCATAATTACAATCCAAACCATTTTCCTTCAATATATTTTACACCGTTACTTGTACGCACTCTATTCATCCATTTATCGCCTTCCCAGTATCCCTCTAATCGATCATTTTCATTACATGATTTGGCATAATAGTATGAAGTATCAAGGCTATAACATTTCTTCGTCTCTTTATCTGGCGGACAAAAGCCTGTTTGCATATCGCAGTTTGGAGCTTGTCCAGGTAGATAGGCTTTACCTTCTTTACAAACGTAGTCCACTGTGCCAGCAGGTAGGTTATGTGCTTCCCAAAACCATTCTGCCTCACTACCTAAGGGGCGGTTTGTTAGACAATCAAGTGCCCAGCCTCCATCCCCATTAAGGATGTAATCGTCAGGTTTTGAGTTATCTATACCCGCGATATTATTAATACAGCCTGTTAGAACTAGCGACGTTATAAAGCTGGCGATGAGATATGATAGTTTCATATTAATTTCCTTATCCGTGATAAATAGTACGCTCAAACTGACCAGTGGCGTGGTTGATTTGACCTAACCCCACCAAGGCAAAGGGCGCAAGCACACCTTCGGTGGCGATAGTACTTGACCAGTGTATATATTGATTGTACATAATCTTTTTAGTTTGTTCATCTTTAGGTTCTATTATCGGAATCAGCTCGTCAACTGATAATGATTGCGCGGCAAAGCTGACCAGTCCTGTCGTCGCATCAGGCACTGGCTGAAACTTACTAGCCAACTCAGCATCCCAAGCCAATGCTTGAGCTGTTAGTTCACTACAAATATCACCAAACTTTTCACTTGATGTATCATCGTATGCGGTCCCGTATTCGACACTGTATTCATGTATTCTAACATCGTTAAAGCTATCGACACCGTGACGCTTTGCAAGCTCCAACATAATATGAGTGGGAATGATTGGATAGAGCATGGATATTTGCTCACGGTTGATCCTTATCCATTGGTGCTGCTTGCTACTGGGAAATATCTTCCAGCGCCAGATACGCTTATTGGTTTCGATGACTTCGATTTGCTTTTTCTTGTTATTGGTAGCAGCTGTTGATGCTTGAAAAAACCCAATGTCGATAAGGTTTTGCGCCACCGTATCAAAGTCTGCCAGTTGCATTTGATCCAAGGCATTGGCTTTGGTCTTAAATACACTTGGGGTGTCTTTATTGTAGCTGCCATAGGGCTTAATATCATCTAGTAGCGCTTGTCTATCCTTATGACTCATGGGCTTATCAGGATGATTTAAGTTGACTTCCTTTTGAGCGATGACAACTTTGTCATCATCACGCGCAGTCACATACCAGAACTTTTTAGTCTTTCCCTCATGATATTCAGGTACGATATGTCCACCCTCATTTTCAAAGGCAACCTTACCCATCGTACCCAAACCATCTCCCAAATCAGTATGACAACCAGGCAGATGAATCTCGACGCCATGACCGCGTCTTACAGCACCGTGAATGTCATAGCATTCAAACTTATCACGATATTCGTGACTAGCCACTAGATGCACGATACGAGAGGCTTGGTTGCGCTTGAGGTTGATAGTCATCTCTTCAGGAGCGACACTGCCAATCACGTCATCACTCGGTGCTTCACTGATATAATTAGCAAAGTCTAGACCTTCATCATCACCGTGCGTAAAGCCCAATGAGGAAACCGTGTCAAATATGCCCATAAACTTGAGCTGTACTGACATGCGCTTACCTTGTGCAAATATAAGCTTACGCTCGCGTTCAGGTATCTCACCATTTAGCGGTTGGCTGTTGAATAACATGTTGGCAAAGATACGTGCAGATGCCGATCCACGACTAAAGCCAAATAGGTTAATCATCAATATTCGATAATCACCGTCTGAGTTGGTCTCTTCAATGATCTGATTGAGCTGGTTAAAGGCTTTGGCGATCTTGGCATTGACTCCTGTCGAACCCCAACCTAAGCCTGCACCTATAGGGTTATCAGCATAGTTTATTTGTATATCGCCTGGCAAGTCAGTATGCTGTACCGTACCAGCACCATCGATATATATCTTGCGATTGATAGGAGTACGCTCTTTGTAAGCGCCTTCCATTCTATCAACACCTGTAGGAAGGCGTGAATAACTGACAGAATCGTTTATGAATAAGTCTGGATTGTAACGGTACTTGTTCATCTCTTCTAGATCTCTTGGCAGACCACCATAAGCGCTACCATCGCCTGTATTAGCTTTGTGAGGACTATTCTCGAGGTCATTAAAGCGATTTGGTCCGTTGTACAATAAGGAGTTATCACGGTTATTCCAAGTACCATCAAAGAAGATACTAACCTCAAGCGTTTTGACTTCTAAGTGTATTTCGGACTCTGGCGTTGGATTGGCGACCCCATCTCCGATACTCTTAGATGAAGCTTTATCAGTCGCTTGATTCTCTGTAGGCTGCTCACTCATTGTTTATCTCTTTTTGTCGATATGGTTCATTTATCAGCTGACGGCATTACTACTAGGTTTACGATTTTGATCCATTATAATACTGATGCTGTAGAGTAGCCCGTATTACTCTGGATGCAAACGATGCTAGGTGTAAACGATGTAAAGACTGTATAATAATTAGACATCTCCATCGTTTAGTGGCTTACGAGAATAGTAAAATATACGTAAAGGGATAACGTCTTCATTGTAACTGAGCAGTGCGAGAAATTTATGAGATGGTTCTATAGTGTCATGATATATTTTAGCGACAGCAGGGTTCGTACTGTTTTCAATATCTCTGACCCGAATGAACTGCAAGGTAGCTGTACTAGATTTACCTACTTTATCAAAGAACTCAGTAAAGGCTGTCCAAAGAGGTTCGACCCCATTAGGCTGCTCAGTATGCTCAAAGCCACCATCATAATCAGTTAAGAAGAACCTGTGCCTATACCGCTGACCATTCTCAATATAGTTGAAAGTAAACTCAGTTGGGATCTGCTTGTTCCTAGCTTGCTCTGCAGTCAAATTACTAGAGTCAACCCAGTAAAAGTCACCGTTTGCTAAGCGAACACGATAAGCTTCTAACTCAACGCCTGCTATATCCACTTGCCAACGAAACGTAGTTTGATGATAGTTTAGCCAACGGTTTTTGGGTATAGTGCCGTTTTTATAGTTTTCTTTGACGTAATCTGGTAATTCAGGATCTCTTAAAACGTAGTACTTCTCCTCGGGGATCCAGCGAGAATCAAAACCCACCGCTCGTGCAAAGTACCACCACTCTACTGGGATCTCTGTTGCTTTAAAAGTATCTAAGGTGATTGTACTCAGCCCACTAATGCGTAAATGCACTCGACCTCCCGGCTCAAAGGCAAAGTCGATTGCGGTATAATTGCCTATCTCTTTGACACCAAATTTGACAACTGTAATAGGCGTATCAAATAACTCAAGGATTCTTTTACGAGGTAGGGGTATCTGCACTTGATAAAACTTCCTTTCTGTCTCAGCGAGCCACGTTAGCTGTACTGCATCTGGTAACATGGCTTTACCATCAGGAATACCTCCTTTGATATACAGACCATGATCACGCCAACCGTTATACGCTTCACCTGTGAACCCATAGATACGGTCCCCTTTATAAAACCAGAAGTTATCTCCCGTTACCAAACGTACTGGATAGTGTTGAGGAGCGAATATCCTAGTAGTCCACTTAATACGTTCAGAACTAAAGATATCAAATATACCCATGAATCTACCTTTAAAAGTTTAGTTATTGAATTAATACTGTATAAAGCGTAAGTTAAACTGACTTATGATACGCTTTATCACGAATAGTTATCTTCATCGTCAGCTTCAACCGTCATACCGATTGCTTGATCTCTAGTATAAATTCTTACAGTCTCACCCTTCTCATTGGTCATTCCTCGATAGACCTTACCCTCATCAGTTGTTATCTTATAGGCAAATCCAGGTACTGGATTACCTAGCGTATCTTTGATTACAAACATCTCATCATAAGGATCTTTATAATCAAGCACACCATATTTTGCAAAAGCCCCGCTCACCAATCCCTTCTTAACCGCCTGAATCTTAATCGTCCCTGGGCACACAAGCTTAACTCCGCTCTCATCAATGGTTAATGACGCCCCGCCACTCGTTTGCAGTTTAATCCGAGTCGGGGAGCTCACATGCACCTCACCCGATGCGCTGCCTATCGTCATCCCAAGCTGTGAATGCAGCTGCAGCTCGCCGCCCTGCGCCTGTATCGCAAGCGGCTTAGTATTTGCACTGATATGAAAGCCCGACTTAGCCGCATTACCACCAGCGCCAGCTAAGCTACTTAAACTATCCGCATGCAGCTTATAATGGCCAGCCACCATATCCGACTGTGTCAGTGCTGACTGACGCACCACCTGTTTGGCCGTAAACAACGTATGACCACTTGATGCCAAAACACTATCGCGGCTAACAAGCATCACATCAGATGCGCCTAGCGACTCAGCACCCAAGCCCTCATCCAATACCTGAGCGGACTCCTTAAATGCCTTCACCTGGGCATCTACCTCTTGACGAGCTTGCAGATGCGCCTGCTTTGCCTCATCAAACACCTCCGTTAGCTCAAAGCCTAACTCTAACTGACGCACACCGGCATCATTCACCCAAGCAGATTCATGCGTGCTTTGAGAATGACGAATATCAAAGGTGGACAAAAGCGTGCCTGAGGCTCCAGTGATTTGCACCCCCTCATCACTGGCCAAGCGAAAACCATCGCCAGTAGAAGTGGATTGATGATTCGCAAAGCGGTGACGCAGTACCCCAAGCTCAAGCATATGCTCGCTTGGACTAAATACCCCTTTATCACCTATAGTCGGAGTGGCGGCATTAGCGCGATCTTTAGTATTTACCGTCCACTGCATGCCTATCTTGTTGGGCGTGTCATCAAAGAGTAGGGTAGTCTCAGACTCGCTATCGAGCCCAAACTGACTGATGCCTGACACCCATCCAGCATGGGTGTCATCGTCACCGATTTGTGATAATCCTAAAGCGCCGCCATGCCAACGCGGGGAGGCGCCGCCATTTAGGTTATAGCGATGAGGTTTACCACCTGATTGATAGGTAACATCTTTGTCATCAATATCCCCCATGCCCATACCTTCATATAAGCTACGCAGGATAACAGGACTGTCTATGTCGCCATACCAGTGCGTGAGTAATACCGCTTGACCTAGTCTTGGTGCAAATTGCCAACCGTGCGTGGCACCTGAGGAGAGCTGCAAAGATCGAAGGGGCGGGGTGATGCCATCATCATTGTCACTGATGCCTGCATATACGGGGGTGGTGACCACTTCATGCAGACCAGACTCGGTGATTGTAGAGTCGTAGCTGTTTGAGTCTGCTTGACCGGTATGAGCTTGCGTAAGACCTGAGTAGGTGTGCGCGGCAAAAGATAATTCACTTGGGTAGGGCGTGTACGGGATTGAGGTGTCAAGTAGGGTTGCGTTGACCCAGACGCCTGTATCAAAAGCCACTTCGCTGCCTTGCATAGGCACACCGTGTGAGTCTAACCACGTTATGATCTGTTGTTTATGATGATACGCGGTACTGTTACTCGCAGGTTCTATGCCCACGATTTGGGCACCAATACAATAACTGCTTAACATATCAATGGAGGGCAGCTCATTAATAGTTACTTGAGCGCCTAGATACAAGCCGCGCATAGAACCTGTGGCTTTATAGTATTCACGATGGCAAGCATTGGCTTTAACCCATAAATTGGCATGCTTTAATGCTGCATCATCACTGTCTATTCTAGAAGGTGAACCGATTAATACTGCGCTTTTATCACTGCATAATAAAGACTCATCAAAAGCTGTGCCCTCATAGATAGTATCAAAGGCTAAGCCATCACTGCGTACAGTGACTTCATTTGCGCCAAGCTTTTTATTCATAGGCTGCAGCTGCTGCACAGTATCATGACCTGACTGCACCGAAGCTTGAGCATAGGTGTAGTCCACATCCGGAACATCAAACTGTGTTAGCTGCGGTAAGTCTGATATTAAGCACCAGATGCCAATGGTATCTATACTGATGCTATTGCTATCAACAGTGTCCGCACTAACCCAGACGCTATATACACCAATATCAGCCAATAGGTTATTTATAAATTCTTTGTCACTAATGTTAATTTGAGTACGCAGGGGGAGGGTGCGAGTAAACTGCTCTAATTGCATTAAATCATCAGAGACTTCCCATTTAAAGTCATATGACTTAAGTATGCTGGTAATAATGTCTAAGGTAGACTGTTCTACAAAGGTTCGGGTATGTGTGGTTTGACTTAATAGCCAATCTGGCGAGACGACTTGTATCTCATAAAAGTGTAAGGCGCCATCAGAGTATAGATAGTTAAAAGATTTTATTAAGCCAGTACGTGAGGTTACGTCGCGGGATATATTGAGGGTGGTTAAACAAAGTGAGCTGCCTAGTAGTGCGTCACAATCGTTTGGTAATAATAGCTCGGTAGTATAAGCTAATATATGAGCAGTATTAGAGGTATTGATTAAGGTTTGCCATGTGAAACTAAGAGGAAGGAGGGCATGTGGAGAGACTGCGGTAGATTGTACGATCAACTGGTGTAAACGGTCAGTTTGCAGGGGCATTAGATATATCTCTAAGTATGATTTTAAACTATGTTTTAAAAAAAGCTAAATTATTATAGACAATAAATAGGTATATAGGTAGTATGCATTTATTATAATTAAGAAATATTAAATATAAGAATAAATAAAAGTATATGTTTAATTGAAATTATGTCAAGTACATGTATAATTAAATAAATAAGTTATTATTTTGTAATAAATTGTCAACAAAAATAATAATTAAATTTTACTATATCTTGAACGATATTATAAAGGTATGAAAAAACTATTAAATAAATAAGTTTAATGTGTAATTAGCATGAATTTTAAAACGAATGTTCACTTACATGTTGAAAATATCTTTATAAAGCGTTAGTCTTAAAACTTATAAATATTGATGATTATTAATTAGATGAATTAATGATTAATCGTCAATATCATAATTAACTATGACATATAGTGATATTAAACTCTATGAAATATTCATCTAAAAATTTAATGAATAAAAAAATTAAAACTATTCTAGTTGTTTCTTCAATCTCCTTTTTAGCTTCTGGCTGTATAGGTAATTCAACATCTTCTAAGCCTGTTGTAACCTCAGCAAAAACGCTTAATCCTCCGCCCATCGCTCATGTTGATGCAGATATCTCTAAAGAATTCGATACTAATCTATCTAATTGGAATGAAGTACAGTGGTTAGCACTTGCCAATCAATATTATAAAAAAGGTGACTATGCTAAGTCATTAAGAGCTGCTGAAAAGTCTATTGCAATTCGAGATACTATTGAAGCGCGTGAGATTGCAACGATTTCATCAATTATTATGGCTAAAAGTAATATCGGTTCTTATGCTAAAAATGGTCAAATTACAGATGATTATAGAGAGGAACTAAAAGACAGATTAAATACAATTACCTCAACAATATCAAACGCAAGACAAAATGCTAATGAATAGTTATGGTTAGTAAATAGAGTATTTATAAAAGCTCATTTCTAAAGATGCTATATAAATGCATATATATAAATTATTAAAAAATTACTTAGAATAAACATAGATTTAACCAAACTGAAGCTATTAATAAATCGTATTAGATAAATAATAATGGATTTTATATATGAATCTACAATTAAGTCAGCTATATACATTGACTAAGAAATTTACCTGCACTGCGACAGTTGCAATGTTATTAGGTATTGCTGGTACGTCAATAGCCAATGCTGAACTTACAGATTTAAGTGAAGATGATTCTGCTAGTGAGATATCAATTATTCAAAGTAGAGTATTCGAAATTGAAAGACAGTACGAGTTATTAACTGATTCTATTAATGACAAAAATCAAGTAGCGATATTGGTTGATGAATTAAATCAAATCGTTACTAATTATCCTAGTACTATTGACGCTTGGGTTTTACTGGCCAACATATACTACAATGAAGGTTACTCTGACTACGCATTATTAGCAGGTAGCCAAGCGAAATCACTAGGCTATGATTCTGAACAACTTGACTGGATACTATTAGATTCGAGTATTTTAGTGGCAGAGGATCAGTTATCTAGTAGCTATTTGCAAGATATAAATAGCCAAACTTACTTTGATACATATCAGACGGCGATAAGTAAGATCTATGGCGCTGTTCATAATTTCAATTACGATGAATCTTATGTAAGAAGGGCGCCAGTTAAGCAACCAGGGAAGATCACTGTTAATACCAGACCGCCTAAAAAAATAGTCAAACGGACCAAAGGCGCAAATCGTCCTAAAACTAAGAAGCCAAGTGTCGTGACTCCTTCTAGACCAACTCCAACACGTAGGCCTCAGTCTAGACCAAAACCAACTGATCCATTTGCACCAGTTCGCAATTAGAGAGTAATAATATATATTGAATTTAATTAATTGTTCTAATCATCAATGATCTTAACTAATTAATAATTCAATTATAGCAATTTGTATTAGTAACTTTATAAGATAAAGACCTTTAAATTAGATACCTTAAATTAGAGAAAAATTATGGCAAAGCAAGATAGCGTACAAAAAAAACTAGGTAAAGTTAGAGCACCGCGTGTTCATCTAACCTATGATGTAGAGATTGGTGATGCAATCGAAACAAAGGAAATCCCTTTTGTGGTAGGTGTTTTGGGCGAGTTCTCTGGTGACTCAACTGTTGAACAACCAAAACTTAAAGATAAAAAGTTCGTTGAAGTTGATTTAGATACTTTCGATGAGGTGATGTCAGGCTTAGCCCCTAGAGCTACTTTTAGAGTACAAAATGAGTTAAGTGAAAAATCGGGAGAGTTTGCAGTCGACTTGGCATTTAATAGTATTGATGACTTTAGACCTGAAGCAGTTGCACAACAAGTTGATCCGCTTCGCCAATTAGTGGAAGCACGTGACAAATTAGCAGATTTAAGAAATAAAATTTCTGCAAATGAAAAGCTTGAAGATTTGTTGGATGATGTGCTTAAAAACACTCAGCAGGTTGAGAAAATGGCTGAACAGAAACAATACGATGGTGAGGAATAATAATGAGCGCTCAACTACAACAAGATTCCGCAGTTTTAGACGAAGGTTACGATATACTTGAAGAGATTGTTAATCAAAGTAATATCGCTAAATCTGAAGATGAAAAAAATAGAGCTAAAGATCAAATATCTGAATTAGCAAATGAAGTTATGCAAGGTACTTTGACCGTATCTAATAACTTAGCGGCATCAATTGATGCCCGTATTGCTGAAATTGACGCGCTTATTTCAAAGCAGTTAAGTACGATAATGCATGCGCCAGAATTTCAAAAATTAGAATCAAGTTGGCGTGGTCTTCATTACTTATGTAGCCAGACGCCATCTGAGCCTATGCAAAAAATACGTATGCTAAATACTAGCAAACGTGAATTGACCAAAGATTTTCAATCATCTATTGATTTTGATCAAAGCACATTGTTTAAGAAGATTTACGAAGAAGAATTTGGTAGTTTTGGTGGTGAACCTTATGCCGCTATTGTTGGTGACTTTGAATTCACTAGACAAAATGCAGACATGTATTTATTAGAACAGTTATCACATGTCGCTGCTGCAGCGCATGCGCCATTTGTATCAGCAGCATCATCAGAAATGTTTGGTTTAGATTCATACACAGACATCGGTCGTCCACGAGACTTGTCTAAAATCTTTGAAACAGCTGAATATATCAGATGGCGTGCATTTAGACAGTCTGAAGATTCACGCTATGTGGCGTTAACAATTCCTAGATTCTTAGGTCGTATACCTTATAATCCTAAAGATGGCACTGTTGTAGAAGGATTTAACTTTGTCGAAGAGGTTTCAGGGTCCGATCATAATGACTATTTATGGATCAACTCTGCCTATGCCTTTGCCTCTCGCTTAACTTCAGCATTCTCTGACTATAGATGGTGTGCTGCCATTCGAGGCGTTGAAGGTGGTGGCTTAGTCGAAGGACTTCCTGTTCATACCTTCAAGACAGACGAAGGCGATTTGGCACTGAAATGTCCAACTGAGATATCTATTACTGACCGCCGTGAAAAAGAGCTTAGCGATTTAGGGTTTATTCCTTTAGTTCATTGTAAAAATACGAACTATGCCGCATTCTTTGGTGCTCAGTCGGTACAAAAAGCCAAAACCTATCAAAATGATGATGCCAATGCCAACGCGGTATTATCAACACAATTACAATATATTATGGCGGTTTCAAGGATTGCACATTACCTTAAAGCCATGATGAGAGACAAAGTGGGCAGCTTTATGTCAGCAGGTAATGTTGAATCCTTTTTAAATAACTGGATTTCAAGATACGTTTTACTTGATGACGGCGCCTCACAAGAAGCGAAAGCACAGTATCCATTACGTGAAGCTTCTGTATCAGTTGTGGAAGTACCTGGCAAACCAGGTGTCTACAAATCGGTGGTATTTTTAAGACCACATTTTCAACTTGACGAACTTTCTGTTTCACTTAGATTGGTTACTGAGTTACCTCAATCTAGTAACAGTTAATCGTTTTACTAATAGTAACTTTTAAAGGAAAAGTAGTATGAAGGACATTTACATTCAGTTTAGAGGTAAATACAAAATTGACGGCGAGTCACGTGATAGCGAGCATAAAGGTTGGCTTGAAGCAAATACTTGGCATCATTTAATCAGACAGCCTAAATCAGCTACTGCTAGTAGTGTTGGCGGTCATACTTCAGAGCGTTGTGAACATGCTGATATGACTTTCATGAAAGATTTAGATTCTACAAGTCCAAAGCTATGGGAAGCATGTTCTGCTGGCTATACTTTTGATGAAGTGCAAATTGATTTTTACCGTGCTAATGGCGACAAGCGTGTTAAATACCTTGAAATCAAATTAAAGCATGCATTAATTTCACAGGTAAGACCTGCTATCGAATCTGAAGGTGTTCCGACTGAAGAAGTTGGTCTTAAGTACGCTGCAGTCGAGTGGACCTACACCCAGCAAGATATCGATGGTACAGCACGTGGTGCGGTTACTAAGAAATGGTCATTGGCTAATAATACAGCTACATATACCTCTTAATCTATTGTATTTGCTATGTGTCCTGATTAATTTTAATACTCAATTAAGAAAGGTTTTAAACAACCTTTCTTTTTTTAAATTTATATTCCTATATTTATAACTTTATATTTATAACTATTTAATTATAACCATTTAACTATAAACATTAAATTATAAACAGTATCACAATAAACAGTCACTCAAATACACTTAATGAACTATATAGCTGCATAACTGAATTTCCAATATTTAAAAACTTGATTTACTATTTAGTAAAGTTTGTCTGAAGATCGAGTATTATTTATGAGTTATACCAAAAAAGAGTTGGGATTTAGACCTAATTTATTCGAAAAATTATTCGATGATAGCCCTGGTAAGTCAAATAATGATTTGGCCATAAGACGGTTGACACTCGATGAATTAAAATCATCTGTTGCCCGCGACCTTGAGGGATTACTTAATACCCGCTCGGTTATATCTAATAAGTTACAGCAATTTGAACTGGTTCAAGATTCGATTATGAATTTTGGAATATTAGACTTTGTAGGTTTAAGTAGTGCTAACCCTGCTGATTGCGACTATATATGTCGTCAACTTGCAAACACGATTCAAAGTCAAGACTCAAGACTTAAAAACGTAAGAGTTAATTTAGAAGTCGGTGCAATTGCGGTTAATCAACTGTGTTTTTCAATTAAAGCATTGCTTAAAGTCTTTCCATCTCAAGAGCTTGTTAGTTTTGATGCTTATTTTGAACCTACCTCACAGCGATATGAAATCAAAACTTAAGTATTAGATATAACCCATTTTTATAGCCGCATATAAATTATAAAAACTAAAAACGATTAATAAAATTAACAAATATTATAAAACTAATATAATCGACTTAAAACAGTCAGAGCGTAATAACCAATTAATGCAATTATCAATATTAAGTTTAGTAATTATTTAGAGGAATAATGGATAGTTTACTGCCATACTTTGAACATGAATTAAATCTGTTCAATAAACAATCAAAAGAATTCGCAAAAAAATATCCAAAAATTGCGAGTCGTTTACTGATGGGGCAGGATGCAGTTGATGACCCTCACATCGAACGTCTTATACAAGCATTTTCTTTAATAAGCGCTCGAATCAATAAAAAACTTGACGATTCTTATGCAGATTTCACCGAGTCATTATTACAAGTCGTATATCCCGACTACCTCAAACCTTTTCCATCGGTATCAATTGCTAAGTTTAATCTAGGCGTACAAGCTAATTCATTAAGTGAACCTATTACAGTAGCGCGAGATTCGAGTTTTAAAACGCCTAAAATCAAAGGGGTTGCTTGTGAGTTTAAGTCCACACAAGAAGTTACTTTATTGCCTTTAGATATTGATTCCGTTGTATTTGAATCAGGTCATCAAGTGTATACAGAAGAGGATGGCTATTTGAATGGTTGTATCAAAATCAAATTCAAGGCTCTGAATCCTTCGTTTAACTATCAGTTACTACTAGAGCATCCTTTAGATATTTATATTGATCAAGATGCAAGTCAAGGTACAAGCTTATGGGACCTTTTATACTGGGATGTAAAACATACTGAAATTGTAGGTTCTAACACAATAAACGTTCCTAAAAGTCCCTTTGAATTGATAGGGTTTACGCCTAACGAGCAATTATTACCCGAAAGTAGAGTTAACAACGATTCTGCAAACTTACTCAAAGAATATTTTTTCTTCCCAGAAAAATTTAACTTTTTAAGACTTAATCTTTCCGGACTTAATAAGCACATTGAGATAGGTTCAAATGGCTTTGAAATCAAATGCTATTTTAAATTCGATAAAAAAAATACGATTAAACTTAAAAACCTTCAGCAATTAAGCGCTAACAGTTTGAAGCTTTTTTGTAGCCCTGTTATCAATATCTTTTCACGAGCTGGTAAACCTATACAGGTTTCTAACAAACAAGTCTATTATGACTTGGTTCCTGATACCCATGCCTTATATCAGCACGAGATATATGAAGTAGTAAAAGTTATTGAATCAAGAAAAACCCAAAATAGGGTAATACATCAAGAATATCATCCTTTTTATGCGCTAAGTCACTATGAACAAGCTGATGAAGGCTGTTATTACCATGTACGCCGAGATAAAGACATGGCTGATTTTAAGCAAGGGTTCGATTATCAGATCATGTTCATAAACAACACTAATGACAGTGAAAACGCCAGTAATGCTAATGTGAGTATAAGTTCATCATTGTTATGTACTAATCGAGACCTTCCTTCTCAAATTATATTTGGTCAATCGCGTGGGGATCTATTTGCAGAGGGGATGTCAGGATTTAGCAGTCTATCTTTTCTACAACAGCCATCAAGAACCGAGCGCTTTAACTATACTGGTGAGGATCGCTGGCGTTTAATATCTTTAATTAGTCTAAACTTTTTAGCTCTTGCCTCTCAAAATGCGGATTTGGTGAAAGAGTATTTGTCCCTATATGACATTTCTCAATCTGCTTCTAATAAAAAAATTATAGACGGTATCACGTCAGTGTCTACACGCATAAAATCTAGGCGAATACTTAGACAGCCTCAGCCGGGGTTTGTTCGTGGAACAGTGATTGAAATCTATATCAATACTAAGTTATTTGCTGGTGTCAGTATAAGGCAATTTGCGCATTTGTTGTCCGTGGTATTTGGACATCATGCCAGCTTAAATAGCTTTTCTGAGGTTGTTATTCTAGATGCTACGACAAAGGAGGCGTTATACACATGTCAACCGCGCAGTGGACTCAATCCTCTAATATAAATCACTTAATTAAGCAGCCACAATCTTATGAGTTTATTCAGGCAATTCGATTAATCAAACATGAGTCGTTCATCAATAAAATTAACATTGATGTCAAGTACCGCTCATCGTTATCGTTATCTTTTCCATTGGCAGAGATTGAGTCAATGACCGTATATCCTCAAAATACTAATGTAGGAGAGGGTAAAGATGAGGGTATATCCATTGATTTATATCCTTCAATGATTGGATTAACAGGTCCTTTGTCGGCTTTACCCACTATGTACACAGATTACCTTGCTTCAAGATCTATGCATTTAAAAGACAAAGCGGCACCAGCATTTTTAGATATATTTAACCATAGGTTGACCGAGCTTTATGTCGAGTCTAGTTGGTTTTACAACCTACCTCTACAGTATGAACTTAATCCAAATAAAGATAGATACTTATTAAGCTTAAGAGCGTTAGCTCGTCAACCCAAAAAAATAACGTCTATTGATAGTCTTATTGGTTATGCAGGTATGATTGCACCTGGTAGATTAACAGCAGGCCAGCTGTCTCATGTTTTATCTAAGTTTTTCAATCTTAAAATTAGTGTTGAACAATTTGTACCCGAATGGTTTAAATTAGATAAAGATGAACAAACCGCCCTAGGCGGTAAGTTTGCACAACTCGGCGTGTCAACTTTTTGCGGAGAGCGCGCGGTTCAATATGATAGTAAGATTCGAATAATTTGTCATGAATTGGATACAGACAGCTACTTTAGATTAATGCCTAGTGGCGATATGAGCATGGTAGTGGTAGAGTTCTTACGTAAGTGGTGCGGTGTAAATTTGTGTGTAGAGATGCAACTTGAGCTGCATAAAGACAATATAAAACCCTTATCGCTGTCTGAGAGTAGTTTTGGTAGTTTGGGTAGGGGCGGGTTTTTAATGACAAAACCTGCAAATGATCATCATGACGATATGCGTTACTTATTACCCTATCATGCCGCATAAACATTATTTAACTGTGTATATTTATAATAGATAAACCCAATTAAAATTTTCATCACGCTTAGCGCTTTTAATAATTAAGGATTTTATATGAGCCAACTCAAAGCAATTATTACTCGTTTAAGCCCAAGTTGTCGTCAAAGCTTACAACTCGCGGCTCGACTATGTATCGATATTGGCCATAAAGAAGTAGACATACCTCATTTATTAGTAGAGCTATTATCTTCACAAAATAATGATGTTGATAAGATTATTGAATACACCAAACTTAATAAAAATGAATTGATTGGTGCAATCGAAGCTTACCTAAATAACTTTAATAAAGTAGTGGGCATAAGCCCAGTGTTTAGTGAGAGATTAATATCATTATTTGAGGATGCTTGGCAAATAGCCAGCACTCAGAGCTCTGATCATAGCCCTAACAATAACAGCGCTAATAAACTGCCCATGCAAATTCGATCTGGGCATATTTTGCTAGCTTTATTGACATTTGATGAGTATCAAAAGCTGCTAAATAGATTACCTAAAGAATTAACTTATATAGATAGACTCACCCTAAAAGATGATTATGAGAAACTATGTGAAGGTAGTACCGAAGCTGTAGAGATCAATGTTGCCGCTACCCAAATGGCAGAGGACTCTCAATCGAATAGTGGTCTGGCTACCAATTCAGATGGTGATGAGTCATTAATAGATGCAACTGCATCAATTAAGACGCCCGCTCTAGATAAATATACACACAATTTAACTGCAAAAGCTGAAGGTGATCAGATTGATCCAGTTATTGGTCGTGAGTTTGAAATACACCAGCTAATCGATATCTTAATTAGACGCCGTCAAAACAACCCCATATTGACGGGTGAAGCCGGCGTTGGTAAAACAGCAGTAGTTGAAGGATTGGCTCAAAAAATAGTTGCCGGCGACGTACCAGATCAATTAAAAGAAGTTAAATTACTGAGTCTTGATCTAGGTTTGCTACAAGCGGGTGCTAGTGTCAAAGGTGAGTTTGAGAATCGTCTCAAGCAAGTCATTGAAGAGGTACAAGCATCTCCAAAGCCAATTATATTGTTCATTGATGAAGCGCATACTATGATAGGTGCTGGCGGGCAGGCAGGTCAAAATGATGCCGCTAATTTATTGAAACCTGCATTAGCCCGTGGCGAATTAAGAACTATTGCTGCCACCACATGGTCAGAGTATAAAAAGTACTTTGAAAAAGATGCTGCATTGTCTAGACGCTTTCAAGTCGTAAAAGTTGAAGAGCCAGATATCGAGACTGCCGTGTCAATGATTCGGGGTTTGGGCGCAAAAATGCAGGATCATTTTGATATCGTTATTCAAGATGATGCTTTACAAGCCGCAGTTGAACTCTCGGCTCGTTATATTAGTGATAGACAATTGCCTGATAAAGCGGTGAGTGTACTTGATACAGCAGCGGCTCGAGTAAGCCTATCTAAAACTTCAGTACCCAATCAGCTAGATTTATTACGGGCTAAAGATCAACGTTTGGTGCTGCATATTAATAACTTAAGTCAACAATTAGAACGTATAGGTAATGCGGATGATAAAGAGAAGCTTAGCCAACAGATATCCGCTTTAGATGAACTGCGTCAAGAGAATCAGCAAGCTATCTATGAAATGGAGTCGGCTTGGAAGGAACAGCTTAGATTAAGTAATGAGCTCGATAAACTCAACGAAGCGCTTAAAGGCGAGCTTGAATCGAATGATCGATTAGATAAACAATCCACTTACCAAAGTATCGAGCAAGATTTAAAACATCATCAAGAAACGTATCGTTTGGTTCATGCGGCTCTTGATAGACAAGTGATTAAGCAAATTATTTCAGATTGGACGGGTATACCACTTAACGATATGGAGGGTGATGAAAAGAACCATATTATTAATTTAGCGGATACTCTAAAGCAAAGAGTAGTAGGACAAGATCAAGCACTTGATGCTATTGTAAAACGTATTCATACCGCTAAAGCCAGACTTGATGATCCAAGCCGGCCCCAAGGTGTCTTTATGTTGGTAGGCCCGAGTGGTGTGGGTAAGACTGAAACCGCTATTGCTTTAGCGGACGTATTATATGGCGGTGAAAGAAACTTAATAACTATTAATCTGTCTGAGTTTCAAGAAGCACATAGTGTGGCCTCGTTAAAAGGCTCACCGCCAGGTTATGTCGGATATGGGGAAGGAGGGGTGTTGACCGAAGCAGTTCGTAGGCGCCCCTATAGCGTTCTGCTGCTCGACGAGGTTGAAAAAGCGCATCCTGATGTTCTGGACCTATTTTATCAAGTATTTGATAAAGGAGTCATGGAGGATTCAGAAGGTAGAATTATAGATTTTAAAAACACCCTTATTTTATTGACTAGTAATGTTGGATCATCAGCTATTATGCAAGCCTGCATGAATACAGATCCTGAAAACACGGCGTTTGAGATACCTGATAGTGATACTTTAAAACAAATAATCAACCCACACCTTTACAAAGCGTTCAAGCCTGCTTTCTTAGGTCGTATGACGGTATTGCCATATTATCCACTCTCTGATGATGCGCTTGCTGATATTATTAGTATGAAGCTAAATAAAATCGTTAACCGTATTAAAGAGAATTATGATATTGACTGCGTAATAGATCCTGAGGTCATAGAACTTATCTTGTCACGCTGTCATGAAGTGGATTCTGGAGCTCGAAATGCTGATGCAATTATCAGTCATACACTATTACCACAACTGGCCACTAAACTGCTTGCACATGATGATAGCAAAGCAGAGTTAACTCAAATAAAAGTAAATGTGAATGAAGATAACGAGTTTAGCTATGAGTTGGTAACTTCGCCTATTGTCCCATTAAATCAGATGGCGCAACAAAGCGATGATAAAGAGTTAACTGATGAAGAGCCTGAATCTGAAAATTTAAATCTGTCAGAAGATGATCAGTCTCAAAGCTCATCTTTAACTGATGATTCTCTGGAAGCGGGCAGTGATTCATAAAACGACCCCCTTAGCGGTAGTTAAACGAATAGCATATTAAAAGGTTTAAGACATATACTTTAAAATTTTATATTAGTCTTTAAGCAATAAAGCAATAAAGCATTTACAAATTAGCTATCAAGTTATATAGCTATAAAGAACTACAAGCTGGAAATCAAAGTATGAGTAATTTGAACCCTAATTTAATTGATATAGAAGCACTTATTGCTCCTATCGAAGGCACTCAACAGGGGGTCGGGGAAGACTTAACATTCGATCCACGTATAGATGCCATTTCTAATGCAAAACAAGAGGATGATCCTCTTTTAGCGCAGGGTGACTGGGTAACTGACCTCAAAGTTGCGGACTGGGAGTTCGTGAAGCAGCAGTGTGCGGATATACTTATAAATGTAAGTAAAGATTTAAAAATCGCTCTTTGGTATGTCGATGCATTAAGCCATACTGACCACTTTGAAGGTATTAATCAGGGGCTTAAACTTTTAATAAATTTAAACGATGAATATTGGCTAACCATGTATCCTCCTTTAGATGGTGAGGAAGACAGCATGGATGTAAGGGCAGGGTTACTATCTTGGTTTGTTAAAGCGTTAACTCAAGATATCAATCAGCTATCACTTTCTGATAGTAGTCATCATAGCTATACATATAACGACTTTTTAACTGCTCGTGCTCATGAAAAGCAGCGTCAGCAAAACCCTGACGTCGACTTACCCCAAGGTGTGCTATTAACAGATTACTATCAAGGCATAAGAAGTAGTAATGATCACTGGCAACAGACGTTAATGGTGTCTTTGAACAAAACCATCGAGTTGTGGAACGAACTAACAGATCAGCTTAATGATTTAATGGGCATGGATGCCCCAGTATTCTCTTCAGTAACAGATCTATTAAAAGAGTTGAGTCAACATTTAGCGCCATTACTGCCAGATGTATCATCTTCTACTCTAATTGATACAGAAGAGGGACATAGTGAGTCTTTACTAGATAATGAAAATGCGTCCACTCTAATGGCATCTGCTCAACCTCAAATGCAGTCTAGCTTCAATCCAGTCAATCGCGATCACCAATCGAATCGCCGGCAAGCACTAAAACTATTGGGCCAAATTCAGGATTATTTTTCTGAAAATGAACCACATAGTCCCGTTACTTTTCTTTTGAAACGTGCGATTGATTGGGCAGATATGCCACTTGACCAATGGCTTTCACATGTTATTAAGAATGAAGATCAGCTGAGTATGTTGTCAGATATGATAGGTATTAATAAGCGTGATGATAATCAAAACGAAGACAATTACTAAATAAAAATGTACTGCTAGATAACTATAGTTAAAATGAAAGCTAGAAAGATAGGTTTATAGCAAATTAAATCAAATAGACTGATGTTAGTTATGCTTTATCATAGCAAGCTTTGTTGTCATAATAAGCACATAAACTACTAAAACTGCATTAGATAGCGCACTTATATAGCGCCATAGAAACCAAAGGAACCCGCCATGGTATGGACTCAAACCCAAAGGCACCTACAAATTGATAGCGCGCATCCAGACATAGCCACTAGCATCATAAGTAAAGCCGAACTGAGTGAAAGTCTACTAGGTCACCGCCTACCTGATAGTGTCTGGGATAGTGCAGAGCTCATGCCAAATCCTGCGGACTATCCAAGCCCATACCACCATGACCAGCGTAAACAAAGCTATCAGCATCGCCAACAAGCGCTGTACTGTGGTTATCGTTACAGCATCATTCTTTTAAACGAAAATGCATCTCTCAAAATAGAAGACTGGATCGGGCAAAACATCAGCTTAAACTGGAGTACAGGCAACAGTACCGAGCCCACACAAATAAGAAACGGCATCATAACCGAAGCTCAGCATCTTGGCAGTAATCAAGGCATGGGCGCGTACCGTATTATCTGTGAACCCGCCATAAGCCAACTACGCTTAAATAGTCACAACAAACGCTATCATCATCTAAGTCTAAACGAGCTCATAGAAGAGCTACTCGCCCCTTACCAAAGCGCGGCCAATCCAATAAACTTTCAAATAGACAATGCGCTTAAAGACTGCCACATACAGCACAGTGTCCAATATAACCAAACCGATTTGGCTTATTTAAAGCAGCAACTGGCATTATTTGGCATCACCGGTTACTTCAAACATGACGCCGATAGCCATACGCTGGAGCTAGTAGCTCACGATCACCCCTCAATACATATCGACGCATCACAGATCTCAAGTGTCTTAAGCCAAAACCCTGAGAACCTAGCCGATAACCAAGACAGACTCACCACCGTCACCCCGCAAGCGAAACATCATAACCTGCAAACCGAACTGTACCGATATGACAACCGTCTCATAGATAACTATACAGGCAGTCATAGCGTTGACCAAACCAGTCAACACCCGACCACGCACACACGGTTTATGCATAGTCAAACCCGCATGAATAATGATGAGCTAACTAACCTTGCCAAACGCCTACAACTGAGCCAGCAGCAACACGCATATACCGGACTTATAAAAGGTAATATTAGACACCTAAGCCTACCAAGCTCACATCGTATAGAAGGTAATCCATATCAAACAGACCCTATTAGCCTAATCTCCATACATCACCTTATCAACAACCATATAAATGCCGACTGGCTTGGAACCACCCCATTTGACCCAACCAACTTACAACCAAATCCAGCCAACATAGCCTCAGACGCCGAAGCGAATAAACAAGATCAACCCAACAATCAAAAAGAGCTAAACCCAGTTCAGGAAAATGAAGCAGATCAGGTACATCAGATTATCGCGCTCTATCTGCCGCATCCCTACCATCATCATATACCATTTAGCAGTGAGCTTAAGCAATTAGGACAACCACATGCAAGTCTTACAGGACTAATGAGTGCTAGTATCATAGATACGGACAGTGCAGCAATCACCACAGATCGTAATCACCGAGCGCATATTCGCTACCATTGGCAGACATCAGAAGATAGTAACGACACAGCCCAGTGGATACCCATAGCAAGCCACCTAGTAGCAGACCACATGGGGCAAACCCATCCTCTACGCCACGGGCAACACGTTTTAATTGACTTTATAGGTGGAGACATCACCCAGCCTGTTATCGTCGGAAGTACCCATAATGGACAAGGTAATCAAGACGCCCAGCACAACAGTAAAACAAGCGACACAGACAGCCTAGATGCCACCAGTCCTGTTTGGTTTAACAACCAAACACATAGTGCCCCCATAGACGGCATAAAAACCCAGAGTATAGACACCAGCCGCAGTGGGGATGCCAACAAAGATAACCTTATAAACGGCTACAACCAGCTTATGTTCGATCAGCACGAACAGTATCCGCAAACCCAGCTGTACAGCAGTGCACATCAAAGTGGGTTTACCTTAGGGTATCCCACCCAGCATACAGACCACCTTAGAGGCCAAGCGCGCGGCCGTGGCATGAGTTTAGAAACCAAAGCTGCAGGTACACTTCAGGGCAGCCAAGGCATTCATGTTACCAGTCATCAAACTAATATCAGCTCACACATGAGTCACCACAGTCATAGCAAGCTGCTCACAGCAGATCAGCATCAACAAGCTTATGACACTTTGGCGGACACGCATCAGCCCGTCGGCGTGAATGTTGACTTCGACAGCACCAAACAAAAAGAGCAGGAAGATAAAAACAGCTACACCCCGTTTGGTAGCTTTAGTCAGCATAGCAAAGACAGTACGCTTAAAGACTTAGGGCAATGGCAACAGCCGCATGTACTTATGGACTCTCAGCGCCATCTTGCCCTACTCACAGGACAACACAGTCAACATACCAGCACCAAAAGCAGCCACAGTCACGCCATTGATAATACTTATTACCACAGTCAAACTCAGCTCAATCAGCTAGCCGCTGGCAATATACATCTATATAGTAATAAAGCTCAGACCCACACCGCTGCGCATGGCGATTTGACAATACAAGCGCATACGGACGAGATGCGCCTTGATAGTGAACAGATACTGCGTATTCATAGCCGAGATGAGATAGAGATTATCGCACCTGATACGCTAAGCCTAAAAGCGGCGGGTAGTGGTATTGAGATGAGTGGCGGTAATGTGACCTTAATTACGCCTAAACAAGCAGGGTATAAGGCGAGTAAGGTGGATTGGGGCAGTGGGGGCGGGGAGAGTAAAGCGATCGCGTTACAACAAATGAAGTTTGAGGCATGTTCTCAGCTGGCAAACGAAGCTGAAAAAAATCATGCTGCAGTGAGTGACTTATAACACTTAGAGCTAAACAATAATATGAATGAAAATAATACGCCTGCATTAAGTCTGAATAGACAAACGCAAGCATTAGACTGTAGAGCTATCAATACTTTTGATGCCCTCATTGTGCATCATAGTCAAAAGCAGCTTATTAATCATATAAAACAAGAAAATCCTAAAGCGGTTTATGCTTTGGATCAAGATTTGCTACGTCATCATATGATTGATAGCCCAGTTATGATTGTGGTAGAAGGTCACCGTAATATCGGAGTAATCATAGAGGAGCATATTAATCGTTGTGAGTTATTAGATACTAATGATGGGTTACTTGCTTTATTAGATTATACGCCTGCTCAAAGACGCGTTGATAAAACGCGCATTAGTGCTTATGAGTTTTTGCCCGACTCTTATTTAACGCAGAGTGCTCAGTTATCACGTTTTACAATAGACTCCACTCAAAAGCTGGTAGATGACGGGTCACTTGATATGGCAGATATTGCTGTCAACTTAAGCCGCAATCAGATCATTCAATTAGGACAGCACAAAAAACATCTTCGCTATTTAGACCTACAAGTATCGATTCACTTTTTATCATTAGGGCATCAAGCTTATATCGCCAATCGCTTTGCTTATCCTAAGCGAATGTGGCTGCCTATAGACAGAGAGTGGTATCGTGTTAATGGTATTGATTGCTACCTAGCTACTGACACTAATCACTTTGAGCGATATTCAAACTATTGCCCAATGACACCAGAGCAACTAGCAGATATCAGCATCATTAATCGTTTTTTAACCCAAAATGGAATTAATAATAAACCGCTTATCGTAGATGATTATCCGCTAGTTCAACAATGGGTAGATGACTCAAAAAAACGATTGACAAAAGCGGCGCATCTAACCAGCCGAGTGGATCGACAGACGATGATGAATCGCTGGTTATTAGAATACTATGTGCAATACAGCGCAAGTGAACAAAGCACACATTAATATATAAAGAATAAGGGGCTAACAGTGGCTGATAAAAGATGTGATCAATGCGTGACACAAGGAATTACTCTAATTCCTAAGCGTAGGGGCTTTACAATAAATAAAGAGGATTTAAGAGTCAAATCTTACGGAAGATTGGTTAGAGAAGGCTATATTTACATATTAGATAATAATAATACGTGGTATGGTTATGTGGTTAACGCAGGGAGATATCTTGAGTCATTTAATGTCCATGATCCAACAGACAATCCTGATATCACTAAAACTGACTTTGTGTGTCATGCTGGTGATAACTGTAAAGCGTTAAAAAGTTTTATCCGTATACCTAATCCAAATCAGGATATTAACACTTTATGGATAGCCTTTAGCCCTGTTAAGTGGACAAAAACCATCATCAACAATCATCAAAATAATGTGGATGATGCTAGAACAAATAATATGGTTGAAGTGCCTATTTCAGCTACCAAAAGTACGTCAACAGCATCGTTAGGGACTGTATATTCACAGCTTGCAGGATGGTATAATTTAATGAGCTATGAATCAGAAAAAGACGGTAAATTTGAATTAAGAAAACATGTAGTACATGAATATTTTGGTTTTATTAACCCATTTACAGATAGAGCCTATCAACCTGATAGAACTGATCAACGTGAGAAATTAGACACAACGCTTAATACTATAGAAAAAAATAATGCAGAAGAAATTAATCGAGTTTTAAATGTTTTTTTTATTGATCCTGTTGGTGGGCTCATTGATTTGAATGAGTTTATGATTCAGGCTCAGCTAGCTTATCAGCCTGTTGAAGAAGATATATATAGGTATACAGTTGCGTCACTTATCACTACGTTAAAACAAAACATAGACGAAAAAACAAAATACGATGCTCAGCGCCATATAGATAGGGTCGATAAAGTTACTGAATTATCAAAACCAATGCCAAGATGGGAAGGCGATGGGCCAAGCCAAACAGAACGACTAGAAGAAGAGAAAGCTCGTGAAGAAGGAGCTTTAAAATATAAAGAACGTCAGGTAGAAGCAGCATGGTCAAACTATAGTAAGCTTATTCGAGAAAATGAGATGAATGAATGGCTTAAAAATTTTGAAGCGTATTCTAAAAATAGAAAATTTGAGCTGAATAATATATTAGATAAGCTAGCTTCTAAATATAAAAGTATTTTTGAAAGCGATCATCTTAATAACACAATGTTTTATAACTTTGATAAAGAAGATGATATTAGTAGAATCTATTATACTCTTACTGTTCAGCAGTTTTTAGGATCAACAGCAACCATACCGATGTTATCCGATTTATATGATTCGCATTTATCAAATAAAACTTCAAGTAACGATAATAACTACCTAGCACGGGCTTTAGTATTTAACCAAGATGAAGTGGTTAATTTTATTGACAGTCTGCCACCTATAACGTCAGGACTAACTCCTAGTGAAGTTATGACCAACTCATGGTCAGGACTGCTCTACACAGGATCAGCTGGCATCTTTGCAAAGTATGATGCTATTGCTAACCAAGTAGGCGCAACGGTTAGCCTAGCAGAACAGCTTGCGCTACCCTTTATGAAAAACTACCGTACAGGTCAGACGCTATCTGGTCTTATGATCTCACAAAAGGAGTATTTATTTGGCTATCATCACGAAAAGGCGCTGATTATAGTCAAAGGACAAGGAACCTATGCAGACGCCAGAAAAGCACTGATGAATGGCGTTATGAATATCGTTGGCAGTGGCAGCTTACCGACTAGAATACGCGAAAGTGTCGATCAAGCTCTTAAAACTTCAGGTGAGGTGACACGACTAAACAAGCCCTTTGCTCAAAGCTTTATCTACTATATTGACAAGAACGAGCTAAAAGCGGGTATGAATGTCTATCAAAGTAGCAACAGAGCTTACGCTGATAAAGGTGCACTTAGGCAGGTTATTGATCGTTCGGTTTTTACAACGCCTGAACTCTTCGATCAAGGTTATAAAGACTACAAACGCTTTGAAGATATTACTAATAGAAAGATAGACCAAGCAGTTAGAGCCAACTATTTTGGTGCGATGCTACAGACAGTCGCTTGTGTGTTTTTGGTCAATGCCTTCTTTCAAGCGAAGACTCAGGAGGAGAGACTAGTTGAAGGTAGCAAGGCTGCGGCAGGGCTGATGATGCTGTTGGGTGGCAGCTTGGAGCTACGTGGAAATGCCAGTCAACTTTTGGCAAGTGAGCTTGAATTAATGAAAAATGCAGGAAAATCTATTGATGCCAAAAAATTATCAGAAGCTACTCGTAAGGCTAGTCGATTATCTATAGTTGCAAGAGGTTTAAGTATTGGCGGGGCGGCAATATTTGCTGGGTTTGATATTCAATCAGGATATCAAGCAGGTCGTAATGACAATAGCATAATTCAATATGCCTATTATGGCTCAGCTTTTACAGGTGCTGTTTCAACAACTCTTCTTAGCTTAAGTCTAGGAGCAACTGCAACTGGTATTGGCGTTGTGTTATTAATAGGCTTTATTGGCATCAATCTTTTTATCGGTTACTGGAAGAAGACAGGTATGGAGAATTGGCTTAATCTTGGTATTTGGGGCGTTAAAGATGATGATTGGTCATTTGAATATACGTTAGAGCAATTCGATCGTGCTGTCGTGGGCGAAGATATTGATCAAAAGGATAATTAAATGATAGATATCAATGGCAGGAACCCCGTTACGAAGTTACATTACAAAGAAATTAATCAAAAGCTAGATGAGTCTTTTGGTAAAGGGCTTGGAGGCAGAGTACAAGAAATAAAAGATTTTAAATGGTTATATAAACATCAAAAGTATGACGTACCCCTTTATCCACAACGTACCGTCGTTCAGTTTAATTCTACCTATATGGAACTAACAGGACGTCAAGATAGAATACGAGGTGATGTTACATCTGGAAGTTTCTTTTTTCTAACTATATTTAATATCGGAATATATTACACAACTTTAAGTATTCTATTAGATTTTAGTAAAAATAACTTTATTAGCGTAGCTTATGTTGGTTTTATATTATTTGTATTTGTATTAATGGCAATATACTTAATAACTTTACTGTCAACCGAACTCTTTACTTACACCTATCTTCCTATACGCTTTAATCGAAAAACCCGTAAAGTATATGTGCGTCAAGCCAATCGTAAAGTAGACATCTTTGACTGGGATGATCTCAAGTTTTATATGGCAACGACTTACAAAGATGGTGGCGATATCAGAGGTATTACCTTAGCAGAGGATGGTATGACCATTACGGGTATGTTTAGCTTTCCCTTTGTTAGTGATTTAACAGCTAAAGAAATATTAGGGGGTACACAGCTAAAACAACATTTTGAGTTTGTCCGCCGCTATATGGAAGGAGATGAAGAAGACCTTATAGAAGTAAAGAATGCCATTCGTTATATTCATCCCGTACATCATAAAAGAGAAACCCCTTTAATCTCTTTTCAGCGAGCAACATTAGCAGCACTTAATTCAGACGAAAACATGGAATATCCAAAACAAGCATTGAAGCTACATTGGACACATCTAGCAATCGTTATACAGTTATGGCTACGCTTCATCGGACGCCTTATTTCTATTAACACCAGTATCACGCCACAATTTAGTGCCGAAATTGAAGCCGAAAGTGTCATAGACCCCAATGATCCGCATAACTTAAACAAACATCTGCCCGAGGGTAATCTTGAGGATGGTAATCGACCATTATGGAAAACGATACTTTATTATATAGGATTAATCTTATTCGGGATTGTCATGCTGTTTGCCTTTGCTTTCTTTGTCGACATGATTGGTAACGCTAAGGGGCATGACTCAGGATTTTTTGATAAGCTTTGGTATTTATTTAGTTTTAAATGGCTATTTTAAATCATTATCGACACTTTGACTGTCTTTATTGATAGTGATTTAGGTCACTTAAACACGAGTTAGCACAGTATGAAAAAGTGGCGGAAGGCGAAGATATTGATCAAAAGGATAACTAATCATGTTAGACACAAATGGTAGAAATCCTTTTGCTAGATTTGGATATATAGAAATAGGTAAAAAAGTAGATGGTACTTTTGGTCAAGTATTTGGTGGTCGAATTCAAGAAATAAAAGACTTTAAGTGGCTAGATAAAAATCAAGGTTATGATGTACCGCTTTATCCGCAACGTACCGTCGTTCAGTTTAATTCTACCTATATGGAGCTTACAGGACGTCAAGACAGAATTCGAGGTGATATGACTTCATGGAGTTTGTTCTTATTAACTATAGGGAGTTATATTTTATATGTCATAATAATGATGTTTAATATGGAAATTATTGGAGAAACTTCATTATTATTTATAATATTCTTATTAGGCAGTCTGTTATTTATCACTTTCCTTCTTGCCATGCTAATAGCACTACTCTCAACCGAGCTTTTTACTTACACCTATTTACCCATACGCTTTAATCGAAAAACCCGTAAAGTATATGTGCGTCAAGCCAACCGTAAGGTAGACATCTTTGACTGGGATGATCTCAAGTTTTATATGGCAACGACTTACAAAGATGGTGGCGATATCAGAGGTATTACCTTAGCAGAGGATGGTATGACCATTACTGGTATGTTTAGCCTGCCTTTTGTAAATAGTTTGGGTGCAGATATACATGATGAAGGCGCACTGTTAGGTCATTTTGAGTTTGTCCGCCGCTATATGGAAGGAGATGAAGAAGACCTTATAGAAGTAAAGAATGCCATTCGTTATATTCATCCCGTATATCAAAAAAGAGAAACCCCATTGGTTTCTTTGCAAAGAGTAAAGCTTGGTTATCATGCCAGTCATGTTAATCAAGAGTACCCTAGTACATTTAAACCTGTATTGGCAGAGTACCTTTTGATACCGTTTGCATGGTTACGCTACCTAGGTCGTCTTATTTCAATCAACACCAGCATCACGCCACACTTTAGTGCCGAGATTGAAGCCGAAAGTGTCATAGACCCCAATGATCCGCATGACTTAAACAAACATCTGCCTGAGGGTAACTTTGAGGACAGTAATCGACCCCTATGGAAAACGATACTTTATTATATAGGATTAATCTTATTCGGTATTGTCATGCTGTTTGCCTTTGCTTTATTTGTTGACATGATTGGTAGCATTCGTGGACATCATCCAGACTTCTTTGGCATGTTATGGTATTTATTTAGCTTTAAATGGTTGTTCTAATTAGATAAAAAAGATGGTTAAATATTTTTATCGCCAGTGATACTGATTTCATTGACGCCACCAGCCCCACTTGGTTTATTGATCAAAGCCACGCGCACCCCATTGATGGCATCAAAACCCAAAGCATTGATACTAGCCGCACATGCGACGCCACCAAAGACAGCGCCACCAACGGCTATAACCAGCTCATGTTTGACACCCACCCTGAGAGTCCACAAATAAATCTCTATAGCACCAGCTACCAGTGTAGTGTAACGCTAGGACACCTATACCAGCACAGCGACCACACCCGAGGACAAGCACGCGGACAAGGAATAAGCCTAGAGACCAAAGCGGCTAGCAATGTACAAGGTAGCACAGGCATTCATATTAGTAGCCAGCAATCAACACAGCACATGAGTCATAACAGTCATAGCCGCTTGCAAACTGCCGACCAGCATCAGCAAGCCTATTAGATGCTAAGAGAAACCCATTAAGCGGTAGGACTTGAGGGTAGCAGTCATAATAAGAGCAACAGCGCAGAACAAGGAACGCCCTTTGCTGGAATAAGCCGTGATACCAATGACAACAGCCTAGATACCAATGACAACAGCCTAAATGAATCAGGAAAGTGGCAACAGCCTCACCTCATGATCGACTCCCAGCGTCACCTAGCACTGATCAGTGGACAACACAGCCAGCAGACCAGCACCCAGAGCAACCATAGCCACGCCACAGACAACACCCATGATCACAGCCAAACCCAGATGAACCAGCTAGTGGCAGGCGACATTCATTACTACAGCAACAAAGCCCAGACCCACACCGCCGCTCAAGGTGATGTGACAATACAAGCGCATACGGATCAGATGCGTCTAGACAGTGAGAAAGTATTACGCATCCATAGCCGCGATGAGATAGATATTATCGCCCCCGATACGCTCAGCCTAAAATCGGCGGGTAGTGGTATTTAGATGAGTGGCGGTAATGTGACATTATTAACGCATAAACAAGCAGGGTATAAAGCCAGTAAGGTGGATTGGGGTAGTGGGGGTGGGGGTGGATCTTCTGCTGTGCATTTGCCGAGGGCTAAGCTGCTTGAGAACATGGATCATTATTTACGATTTATTGTTAAAGACCAAGACGGAGTGCCTTTAGCGAGAACTAAGTGTTTACTGTTTAAACCCGATGGATCTACAGAGCTACATACGACAGATCATGAAGGTAAATTAAAGGTATTGGTTGATGATCAATCTTTAGAATATGAACTACATGTTATAGTTAATGATTTTGAAGATGAAGTCATTTTTCAAGATGAAAAGTCAGTTCATAATAGAGGAAGTCAATGATGGCAACTCAATATACAGGATTAAAGCTAACTATACCTAGTACGGAAGATATACATAAGTATATATATGATCTTGAGATCAAATATGAAGATGGTTTAAGAAACTATCAAAGACCAACTGGTCCTAAAGTAGACAATATAATAAATCAAACATTTAACAATCAAGGAAAAAGCAAAGAGCATCAACTGCCTAACGGTACCATATCAAAAATCACTTATTATATTAAAGACCAGGAAGGCAATCTAATTAAAAAAAACTGCAAAGCCTTATGAAAAAAAAGGGGTCTATATAGCACTTATCCTTTAAAAACAACTACAGCGGCAACTCGAAAAGACCCTAATACTATAAAGGAAGTTTATGTTGATAATACAGAAGTTGCTTGGTATCTGGTTAAGAAAAGAGAGTCTATAAAAAGTTTTTTAAGTAGAATCTATAGATATACCCCTACTTCTAGGGAAGAAAATATATTTAGAGCAAATAACCCACATTTAGTAGGTAATCCTATTCTCGAGCTACAACCCGGTGACGTTGTCGTATTATCTAATACTTCTACTGAAAATAGAGAGTTGAAAAGAGTTAAAAGTGAAGCAAGGTCAGCTAAAAATAAAATAGAAGAATTAAAAAGGGATCCGAGTTTTGATCCCGTTATGTTTGCTAACAATCTAGATGTGTTAAACAGTATTTATAATTCATCTGAATTTGTAGCTGCTACAAACGAACCTGTTGAAGCTGATTTTAATGGTACGACTGTAGCTACTACCCTTTATCAAGGTAATATTCATTTTAATGAAGCAGTAAATAAAAGAGTGACTAGTAATTATAAAAGTTTAGTTGAAGCAATGGAGCTTGAAAAAGCAAATAAAACTAAGCTTGCAAATCCTAAACATTTTAGTCAATTCAGAATAAAATTTTCAGATTTGATTAGAGACTTTGATAATGCATGGTCTATGAGTTTTTTTAGAGAAGAGACTGGAGTTAGGACAACTAAACTCAGAAACATAATTAAAGAAGATATATATGCTAGATCTACGACAACCAATAGAGGTATATCAGGTTTATTCGAAAACTACAAAAGCTTAGGTAAAGTTACCAAGTATACAAAATTTGGTGGCAATTTGCTTGTTGCAGTAAGTGTGGCTGACGCAGGTATTAATATTAAGCAGGCTTATGATACAGGAGATAGGTCTTATGGTCATAAAACAGCGATAAAAGAAACCTTTAAAGTTGGTGGTAGTATAACTGGGGGAACTCTAGGTGCAGCAGCTGGAACTGCATTTGTAGTTCTACTACTCGGAGTGGGAACCGGAGGGGTTGGACTAGCAGTTGTTGGTGTATCTGCAGCTATAGGAGGAGGGGCTACTGGATATGCAGGTACCTTATTGGGTCAAGAGTTTGGTGAATTTTTAGGTGTCATCATAATCGATTAAGGAACTATATGGATTATATTATATTAATGTCAATTGGCAGTATATTATTTATATTTAGCTTTATAAGTTGGTTTGGGTTTTTAATTATTATTTACTTTTATATTAAAAGAAATAGAGAATCTCTTTCACTGCATTTTTTCGGGTATCCTGATAACTATAATAAAGGTATAGATAAGTTGGATATTTTCTTTATGAATGTCATTCTGGTTCCATTATTTATACAGTATCATCTAATTTATAAACGGACAGGTAAATTTCCTATGTTTAAAAATGGAGCGGGGCCTATTTTTCCAAATTTAGATGAGAAATCAGCTTTATCTTTAATCGATAAACACTTTAAATTGATTTTATTACATTCTTTAGCATTAGGAATAGGTCTAATCTGTTTTATAGGATCTGGAGTTTTTTTTATTGTTGCAAAAAGTATTAGAAATTAAAGTTTTGAAAGCTATTTCTCAAGCTAAAAAATGTTTATTCACGCTATTAACAATCCTAAGTTTGCAGAAGTTATGCTAAATGACTTTCCTGAAAACGATGAAGAAAGTCATGTAGGCTATGCAAAAATTACTGCTACTGCAATTCAAGGCATTGGTATTGATGAAAGTAACATAGGTATCCCTGATAGTTTATGGGCAAATAACAATACGCAGGGAACTATTGATATCACAGCTAAGGACGAATTTAATCAAACACTACTGCCATTTATTAACGGCTCTATATCTCCTGAAAAAAATTATATCATCAAATCCCTAATTGGTTTAAATACTGGTAATGTACAGAAGATGCATGACGCACCAACCTTTGATAAGCTTGATCGAGCTAGTGATTTTATTGGTACAACGACCAGCTGGGTGATGGCGTTTAAGACTCAAAACCAAAACAATCAAATTACAGCAAATATTGCAGATAGAGTCGAAAAAATAAATAACCTTGCCAATTATAAAGCGCAAATCATTCAGACACTGAGCGCTAACTTAAGTCATATCCAAGATAACCATAAATTATTATACAAGCTCGACTTATGGACACAAGCTTCAGTACATCAAACCACAGGGTTTAGGCTTGCTCAAAGAGTTTTGAAGTACAGTCCAGAAGCTATACTTAAATGGAGTGAGCAACGTTTAAGTAATGCTATTAACAAAGCAAAATCCCATTCAAGTCTACTACCATCAGCAATAAACACTAAGGCCATTAATAATTCTTCAAACTTAAAAACCCCTATTGCTATTGATTTAATGAGTACCCATGATATTACTCAACAAGGTCTTGAAATATTTGATAGAAGTTCAAATGGTGATAATACAGCACGAAAAATCATCACTATGTACGTAAGCGATGACGTAGCAGGCGCTACCCAGAGCATTAATTCAGACCTTGACACACAGGTTGCACAACTAAACAAAGATCTTGATCCCATCAGTGGTCAATACAGACAACTTGAGCGCATCTCTGCTGGCAAAGCGGCCTTAGTCTCAGCAGGTATAGGACTGTTTCAACTGCGAAGTATGTGGATAGGTAAAAATAGTATTGCAAACATGGCGGCTAGAGGCGACCGTGACGCACTTGAGTTTATGACGAGCTATGCGAGTAGCACAATGGCGCTGACTTCTGCCAGCTTAGATGTGGTCAATGCAGGAATGCAAATGAAAGTTGCCCGTAGCGCTTGGATTGCACGGCTTAGCTTAGGTGTCGGTGTGCTTGGGGCCGTGGGGGCAGGGTTTGAGGTTTATAGTTTAAATATAGCTCGACAAAAACATGTTGAGAATGAGAGTAGAGTAAGCAGACGAGCTACTAATATAGCTATAGGTGCTGCAGGTGTCGCCGGTGTATCGGGTATGGCTATTGCACTGGGTTCTACCATGCCTTGGTTATTAGGGGTTATGGCAGCGTCATGGGGGATCAGCCTTATTGCCCAATGGGTTGCCTTTCGATACGATAAAAGCAATATACTGCCCATTCATTATTGGTTGGATGCTGGTGTATTCGGTAATCAAGAAATGCTCAATGATGACTACCCCAACAACCCTTTTAAGATTCGAGCTATGGAAAATCTACAAGAAGATTTACATGCCTATACATTGGCATTAATCGAAATACAGCTAAAGCCAAGATTTAAACGTCATAGTGAGGGTTTTGATGAAATACTAACAGGGCAAGTAGAGGTTATAATCAGTCAATGGAGGGAGAATAGCGAACTTGAAATACATTATATAGGCATAAACGATCAATCCCTTGGTTTAGATAGACAACAGTATAGCATCAGTGCATTAAAAAATCAGAATAAAGCGGTGATCATTGATGAGGGCTTAAAAGTCACCTTAGATATCCCTAAAACAAAACATTTTAAGGGTCAATATATAGGGTCAGCAAGAGAAGGTACTTTAAACCCACATACACAGCAGCGTATGCAAGAGGCAAGACAAAGAGCAAAAGATAATCTTGACGTTCAAATTGAAAAATTAAGAACCGTCGTCTTTTATTCGTTTAATCCCAGCGTTAATCCGCACTACCAGCTACGCACCACAATAACCAGTTAATAAGACGCTATTATTATGCAATTACGTGATGACTTTGCCAAACATATCAGTGAATTAGATAATCCGATTGACCGTCCGTATACAACCGATATAGACAAAAAGCTATTTGCCAGGCAACAAGATATTGAGCATTTAAATAAAGAGATTCAAAATATCAACCCTGACTATCTAACCTTTTTCCCTGCTTACTTTTGGATATTTTATTTTGCTATTGGGTGGGTTTATTTTACAGCCTTTATGTTTGTCAGCTTCTTTGGAAGCGAGATTAGATTATTAGAAAGTAGCAATTCTGCTTTATTCTTATTTGATATTTTAATTATTATATTTAATTTTATTGTATTTGTAGGCCCATTACTTCTTCTTCTTTACCAATTTTTTAAAAAATATCCCTACCGCACCCAATACTACTTTTTAAAACAAGAGCAGAAGATAGCGTACTATTATCGTCCATTGATGAAGTTTCGAGAGCCTTATCAACTAAAAATAGTCGATTATAAAGACGTTATTCCAGACCTACATCAAGACAAAGGCAACAGAGCATACACCCCGCTTAATCTTTATGTAGCAGACACGGAAACAGGGGATATCACCCATCACATGAAACTTGAGGATTATAGAGTAAACCCAAGAGTGCAATGGGCATTTATCCGCACCTATATGGAAAGCGACGTCAAAGAGCTACCCATAGACCCAAAGTGTTGCCAAGCCTACCCTGAAGACACCGGCAAATCCCTATTTGCCTGTGCTGATATTATTTACCGTAAAACAGGTGTGCTGCCAAGTAACCATTCAGGCGGTGATCAAATCATCGTCTTTATAATAGGCTCGCTCATAGCACTGGGTAACCTATTCCAAGCCAATCACTATCAATGCACCAAACAAGCCATACTACATCCTGACGTTAAACAGATGCTCACATGGGATGGCAAAGACAACCCATACCCCATACAGCCGATAACCCCTGAAGCAAAGCTTGCCTTTGAAGGCAAGAACTGGGAGGTTAACGTCAGATGGGTATATATCATACTGATTAATGCCAGTTTATTTGCTTGGGCGGTGTATGCTTATAATAGCTAGTCAGACTCAATCAGCTACGCACGACAGTCACCAGTCGATAAGGATAATAATATGCAACTTCGAGATGACTTTGCCAAACATATCAGTGAATTAGATAATCCTATTGATCGACCGTATACAACCGATATAGACAAATGATTATTTGAAGTTAAAAAAAAGGCGTAGAACATTTGTACGAAGAAATAAAAAAATAAATCCTAACTATCTAGCTTTTTAGATGAATAAGAATAAAGAGCCATTAAAAGATGAAAGCTTTACCAGCCCAAAATACAACCAGTATCACTTTACTACCCCGTCCCTACAGTGAGGTAGAAGATGTGCCATCAGACCACCCAAATACGCTGTATGTAGCAAAAGACGTGCGCGGCATCACGCCTTATGCAATGACCTTTAATGATGTCGGTAGTAGTATGCTAAATGAAGGTGGTTTGGTAATAATTATTTGTTACTTAGTTCTTTTTATAATCATGATACCAGCACTTCTCATTGAACTTTTCTCTGGGGGTCTCGTGTATATATTATCTGGTATAGTTTTAATATTAATATTTTTTGGTATACCCTATGCAATGCTCCGCAAAGTCTCAAAGCTTACCGACAGCGACAAACCCATAGACGCCTTTGATAAAGTAGGCCAGCGCATCTTGCAATATAACGTCACTCAAGAAGACGGTAGCATAAAAGTCGACTACCATGGTATCAATGAACTGCCATATAAAGACATCCATGCCAGTGTCAAAAGCGTCAACATCGTCAGTGCAGGGGGTATGAGTCGAACCTACTTTTTACAACTTAACTGGCTAGATGACGATCGCAATATTATTAATCAACTGGTTTCATCATTTCCAGCCACCTCGGATGATTATGCCAGAGCACAGTGGCAGTTTATCCGAAACTACATGGAAAAGGACGCAAACAGCCTACCACCAATTACACCTTTTGATCCGCCAAAAACAACTAAAGAGCACAAGCTCTATCTATATACCGACAGCATCTTACCAAGTTATGGTGTCACTCAAAACTTTAGAGTATGGCCGTGGTACATTCCATTATTAATACTACAAGCCTATATCAAACTCGGAGGTGGCTGGATACAGTCTAAAGGACGCAACATACTAGACGAACCCCAGTACAAGCATCTACGCTACCCACCAGATGCGCCAAATCCCTATATAGACCCAAACATAAATCCATACCGTATTAAAGTGATTAATAACCAAAGCAAATGGTTTATATGGCGTTGGCGAATTATATGGATATTACATACCTTACTAATACTCAGTATTATTGGGTTTTTTTACGCATTATTTTTAGGCTATCTTGATGATTACTAAAGAGGGTCAGACCATAAGTGTTTTAACGACTTAAGACATTGCAAGCATTATTCGATTTAATTAATAAAATTAGAGCAGTAGTCAAGTATGCGCTCAACTTAAGTATGTATCCGCACTATCAGCTACGAACTAGCATCACAAGTCGATAAGGATAATCATATGCAATTGCGTAATGACTTTGCTAAGCATATTAGTGAGTTAAAGAATCCTATTGATAGACCTTATACAGCCGATATAGACAAAAGCTTATTTGATAGTATTGAGGATGTCGAACATCTAAACAAAGAAATAAAGAATATCAATCCTGACTATCTAACCTTTTTACCTGCCTACTTTTGGGTGTTTTATTTTGCTATTGGATGGGTTTATTTTTCTTTATTTTGGTTAGGAAACTTTTTTTTACAAGATATTGGAGAAGTTGTATTTATTAATGACACTTTTAGTGTTTTTGATTCAATACTTACTGTGTTATGGCTGATTGTCTTTGCAACACCTTTATTTCTACTCATTTATCAACTTTTCAAAAAAAATCCCTACCGAACCCAATATTACTTTTTAAAAAAAGAGCAAAAAATAGCCTACTACTATCGTCCCTTTTGGAAAATTAGACAACCGTATGAGCTTAAAATAGTCGATTATAAAGACGTTCATCCAGACTTGCATCAGGACCCATACAACCAAGCATATACACCGCTCAACCTATATGTCGCAGATCCTAAAACAGGCGACATTACTCATCACATGAAGCTAGAGGATTATAGAGTAGACCCAAGGGTACAATGGGCCTTTATCCGTACCTATATGGAAAGCGATGCCAAAGAGTTACCGATAGACCCAAAGTTATTCCAAGCTTATCCCGAAGACACCAGCAAATCACTATTTGCCTGTGCTGACATCATTTACCGTAAAAACGGCATCCTACCTAGCAACCATTCAGGCGGCGATCAAATTATTGTCTTTATAATAGGCTCGCTCATAGCATTAGGTAACTTATTACAAGCAAATGGCTATCAATGTACCAAACAAGCCATATTACATCCTGACGTTAAACAGATGCTCACATGGGATGGTAAGGATAATCCATATCCGATACAGCCGATAACGCCTGAGGCAAAACTTGCCTTTGAAGGTAAAAACTGGGAAGTTAATGTCAGATGGGTATTAATCATTCTAATTAACGTAAGCTTATTTGCATGGGCAGTGTATGCTTATAATAGCTAGTCAGACTCAATCAGCTACGCACGAGGACAAGGCATTAGCATTGAGACTAAAGCGGCCGGAAATAGCCAAGGCGCAAGTGGCGTCCACTTAACAAGCTATAGCGCAGACATAACGCCAACTTGCGTTATCACAGCCAATGCAAACTACAAACCGTTGACCAGCAGCAACTGACTTAAAGTCAACTCACCGAGCATCATCAGCCTGTCGGAGTCGCCCAAGACTCTAAAGACTCAGTAGAGAGCACTCCCTATGCAAGTATTAGTCAAGACACCAACATCCAAGCAATAGTGTTAGGACAATTGGAAAAGTCGCACCTCATGATCGACTCACAGCGACAACTAGCACTGCTCATTGGACAACACAGTCAACATACCAGCACCAAAAGCAGCCACAGTCACGCCATTGATAACACTTATTACCACAGTCAAACTCAGCTCAATCAGCTAGCCGCTGGCAATATACATCTATATAGTAATAAAGCTCAGACCCACACTGCTGCGCATGGCGATGTGACAATACAAGCGCATACGGACGAGATGCGCCTTGATAGTGAACAGATACTGCGCATCCATAGCCGAGATGAGATAAAGTTTATCGCCCCTGATACGCTAAGCCTAAAAGCGGCGGGTAGTGGTATTGAGATGAGTGGCGGTAATGTGACTTTAATTACGCCTAAACAAGCAGGGTATAAGGCGAGTAAGGTTGATTGGGGCAGTGGGGGTGGGGGTGGATCTCCTACTGTGCATTTGCCGACGGCTAAACTGCTCGATAACTTAGATTATTATTTACGTTATGTCGTTAAAGACCAAGATGGAGTGCCTTTAGCGAGAACTAAATGTTTACTGTTTAAACCCGATGGTTCTACAGAGCTGCATACGACAGATCATGAAGGTAAGTTAAAGATATTGGTTGATGATCAATCTTTAGAATATGAGCTACATGTGATAGTTAATGATGAGATATAGGCACATAAATTATGACTAAGTATTTTGCTTTAAAAGTTAAGGTCCCTAGAAATATAGACTCCAGACAATATAAATTTGATATGGATATTTGTTATTACTTACCTAACGTAATGGCGAATTATATGGAGGAAAGCTATGAAGTGAATCAAATGTTTTTTCATGAAGGAACATACCTTAGAACTAGGGAGTTTAGGCTTCCTTCTCATATCACTCAAGTCAATATCTATATTAAGTTAAATAATGATATTATTAAAACATATAAGCTAAGTACGTTTTCTTCAAGAGGGAATTATAGATACCGAGAGTTACCAACAACTCTAGCAGTGACAAAGCCTTCAATTAATAATACAAAGTAAGTTAGGGTTAACATACAAAGGAAAACTCTAGAGCCGCGTCGACCATCTTGGAGAAGTGTCTATCAAGGTTATCCTTTAAATAGTAGTGGTAATGATGATTTGTCAGCAAAACAGGTTTTTACCTCCTTAAGAGGGCCAAATTACGATGATGAAAAGCTCAATAATGCTTGCGCCACTCGAGTGTCGTTAGGTTTATTAAATGGAGGAATGTGGATACCTAAAGACTTCCTAATCAACCAACGTAATCATAAATTCTATAATAAGGGGTTTATAGCTAGCGCAAAGGGATTAAAAAATTATTTATCTAGAAATGATTTATGGGGAAAAGCAGATGTTATTATTGATAAACCTCAAGACCTTGCAAGTGTAGCAAGACTTATTAACAGCCTTAATGGGCAAATTATGAATAGAGTGTATATCATAGTAGATGCTTTTCCTAATACTACAATATCTGGTCATGCTACATTATGGATTCGGAAAAATGCCGATGTTGTTGGTGGCCATATTTATATTCGTGGTCATGGTGAAATACACTTTTGGGAGTTACAATAACATGTCAATGTTCAAAATATTCTTTTATACATCTTGTTTACTGGCTGTAATTGGTTGTAATCCCATTCAGATTTCTTCATCTGATCTTTCGTCAGATAATAATAAAGACAATGTTGAACGAAAACTTTCTATAAATGAACGTAGACATTCATCTAGTGAAAATAACAACAAAATATATCCATCAAGATTATATAAAGTTGATGAATCTGAAAATGATTATTTTATAACAGCTATACAGAATAAGTTTTTGCAAGATATGACAGCATTTAGCCAGCTTAAGAGATTGGGAATTAAGCATTGTATTAGTGAAGATGATTATATGACCACATCTATGGAATATTACAATGAAATGTATCCTTTGGCTAGATTAACTAATAGAGATAAAGTAAAAGACAAGCTGGCTAATTTTGAAATATCTCAAAATATTAAAAAACATGATGAAGAAACTTGTCGTCAAACCTATAGAGACGGTTACTCATATGATTTTTATCGAAATTTTATGAAAGATAAAAATTTGTACTCTGTTGAACATGGGTATGACCCTATTCAAGATCGTCTTGATTATTTAAACCTTGGTATTGTTGAGATAAGGAAATTTATTGATTTTGATTTGTATTTATCAGAGACGCTTGAAGAAGATGAAAAAGTCCTAAAAGATTATCAGGATTTAGGAGTTGCTTATTGTATATCTATTGATGACAACTATGAAATACTCCGAAAATCTATGATAGCAAATTATGTAGCATTGCCCACTCTGATAAAAGACACTAAATTAAGGGATAGTTTTAATAGTGTTATTATTGAATCAAATACCAAATTAAATATTGAAGCAGATTGCTATCGTTTATTTACTAGTACTAATTCTAAAGATCAGTATATAAAATTAGTTAATAATTACGAAAGCTATTACTTATATGACGATAGATTACCTGATGGTATTACAAATATAAAGCAGAATAAGTTGGATTATTTAAATCTTGGTGAAATCGATAGTAAGCGTTTTATTTATGATATTGAGTAAATATTTAAGGTTTAAAAGTATTGTATGGCCTTACGTTCAGTAATTGAGATTTTAAGAAATAGGTTGCTTTAATCAACTGTACATTTAATTAAATCGCCAACTGGTAAGCTTTGCAACTACCTACCGATACTACCCTATGCCTCGACCTTTGTCTTAAACCAGTTGCAATAACAAAGTATTCATAGAAAGTCAATATCAGTATGACCCGTTAGGACAGCTTACAGACATCCAAGGTCATACCTTGCTCACAGGTATGAATGACACATCCGATCAGTATACACGTAGTCATCAGTATCAATATGACGCACTAGGCCGTCTTACCGATCACATACTAGGGAGCCAAAACAGCAGTATCGTAGAACAGTTTGCCTTTGACGCCACAGGTAACCGAGTGTCTGCTAAAGACACTGCTACATCTGCCAATCAAAACAATCCTACTCAATTCAGCATTAAAGGTAGACCTACCGAACTGATTAGCGATGGTAAACTCATACGCTACCGTTATGATGAACATGGAAGAGTCGTACATAAAACTATTACTACAAATCCATACCAATCAGTCAATAACTTAGTTCAGTATAAAAAAGATCTAAGCTTTAGCTATAATCCTAACAACGAGTTGATTAAAACAGAGCTTACACATCATAAAGGTAGCGATACTACTACAACTATTACGCATTACTATTATGATGCCTTTGGACGGCGCATTCACAAACAAAGTATCATCAACCAAAAAGATAGTATTCAAATAAAATCTACTCATGTGCTCTGGGATGGTGACAAAGCGATCCTAGAATATACTGATGATCAAGTATTCACTACCATATACGATCAAAACAGCTTTGCACCTGTTGCTAGAGCAGTGTGGTTAGAAGATGATGATAATCAAAGCATACAGGTGTACTACTATCATAATGATCAGCTTGGTACTCCCAACGAGTTAACCAACGAAATTGGTGATGTGGTATGGTTAGCTGACTATGAAGCGTGGGGTGAGATTTATAAAGAAAAGTATATCACTCAATATATTGGCGAATTAAAGATTGCTTCAAATCAACTTCAGCCGATACGTTTCCAAGGGCAGTGCTTTGATAGTGAAACTGGGCTACATTATAACCGTTTCCGTTATTATGATCCTGACATGGGGATGTTTGTTTCAAGAGATCCTATTGAATTAAAAGGAGGCTTAAATGTCTTCGCTTATGCACCTAATACTACGGGGTGGGTGGATCCGTTGGGGTTAAGTGGAACAAGTGTGCTAAGCAAAGCATTAAGGGGCGGATCAGGATTATTATGGGAAGCTGTTAAGCCGAAAGCTGCTGGCGCCTGTTCAGATGGTTCTTGTAATCAAGATTTTATAAAAATGGCTAATAAAGATAGAAGTATTAGTCGTGTAACAGATATAGAGGACTCATGTACTGGTGAATATAATAATAATGACTGCAAACAAAGACTTTCAGATTGGCAGATTAGTGAAAAAGGTTTAGATGCTCATGATATTAAGCATGGAATATTAGGTAAAACTGCTCAAGTTAGCTTATATGAGCTTTGTAAATGTAAAGATAATTCTATTGTAATAAGGCACAAAGGTTGTAAAGGTCCAATAATTCCGACTTGGGAGTACTATTGAAATGAGTGTAAAAGTTGATTTTGTTTTGACATACATTAGTGAGGAAAAAAATGCAGTTCAAAGATATTTAGAGACTAAACTACCGCTAGATTGTTATTTAAAAGATGAGGGTGATAAAAAATTAGTCGTACTCCACGAAACGTCAATAAATAATTTAAGCCAATGGATGGAACAAGTAATTCAAACTATTAAAGATATAGATATACAAATCTTAAGTGATCATTATTTAGGAAGTATCATGCATATATATATTTCAGTTGACAATAGCAAAGCAAGATATATTTTAGATTTTAAAGGAGAACATTTAATGATGCTGTGGAAGTTAGCTACAGTAATTGATATTGACTATGGTATAGGTTTTAAGCACGAATTGTAGACTTAAAGATAGAATAGGGGCTTTAGTAGAAAAGTATTAAGTTAGATTATTAGAATGAAGTCAACTAACAACGAAATCATTAAAAGCTTGACTTGAGGATATTAAGGCAACAATATCAAACAAACCTGCACCCGCTATGATTATGATGCCTTTGGACGGCGCATTCACAAACAAAGTAACATCAACCATAAAGATAGTATTCTAAGTAACGCTACTTATATACTCTGGGATGGTGACAAAGCTATCCAAGAATATTCTTATACCCATGTATTCACTACCATATACGATCAATACAGCTTTGCACCTGTTGCTATAGCAGTGTGGTTAAAAGATGATGATAATCAAAGCATACAGGTGTACTACTATCATAATGATCAGCTTGGTACTCCCAACGAGTTAACCAACGAAAATGGTGAGGTTGTATGGTTAGCTGACTATGAGGCGTGGGGTGAGATTTATAAAGAGAAGTATATTACGCAAAATATAGGCGAATTAGAGATCGATTCAATTTCGCTACAGCCGATACGTTTCCAAGGACAGAGCTTTGATAGTGAAACAGGGCTGCACTACAATCGTTATCGTTATTATGATAATGATATGGGAATGTTTGTCTCAAGAGATCCAATTGGGCTAAAGGGTGGTAATAATGTATTTGCTTATGCACCTAATCCAACAGGGTGGGTTGATCCGTTGGGGTTGACGGCTGGGGCTATAGGTTGTGCTGCAGGGCCTGTAGGTTGTGGTATCGGAATAGGTGGCAGCCTCCTGGCAGCATTCATATTGGGTGGAGGAGCGACTGTATCTGGAGATACTCCTAAACAAAAAACTGCAACTGATACTCCTTGTACAAGCTGTCAACCTTGTCCCCCTTGTAAACCGTATCCAAAAGGGACTATTGGTTATCAAGGACCTGAGACTCATCAAAGAGGTATCGATGCTGGTAAGGCCCACTATCACATTTTCGTTGTAAATTAAAATACTAGAACCTGTCAATGTTTTTGGAATTATGGTAAAAAAAGTGAGTGGGGGCATCAGTACTTTGGTTTTATTAAGTCAACATGGATAAATTTAAATAGTAGTCCTAAAAGACCACCAAACTATCCACATTAAGGTATAAATAATGTATTTATCAACTAGAGTTTGTGCACAGCCAAATATTAATCATAATAATTTTTCATTATCGTATGATGATGAAATATGGCAGTCTACGAGTAAAGTTAATAAGGTTGAGCAATTATACTTTGACCAATATGGTCTTCTATTGGCTGATGAATATGTAGAACATTTTCAGCCTAAAAATGCTTTGTCTCTAAATTACTTTGAATATAATTTTTATCCCTGTATTTTGAAAGTCAGAGATTACGAGGACTGGATTCAGGCGTGCCACTTTTATCCTGATCAAGCAGTTTATGAAGAAGCTAACTTAGTTTCGATAGGATATGATGTCATGGATCTTGGATTTATCAGCATAGTTTCGCATGGTATATCTGCACAATATAGAGGTGATTTAGATTCATTAAATAAATTTAATTTGTTGAAAAGTCCTGTAATAGCTGACTGTTATTTAAATTTAAATATAAATCAAATACCAGAACACCCGTGGAAAATAGTTGAAGTATTCATTAATAGTGGAACTTATGAGACGTTTAATCATTGGTTATAAGAACAAAAAATGACTGAACGGCCCCGACTATATCGGAGAGTGGATTACTTGAGTCAGGCAGCTCTGTCTGACTCACTAAGACTTTCATAACATCGTCTCTCAAACTAAAAAGGCGACACATAACCAATTATACTATGCAAACGTGTTTTGTTAAACCAATCGACCCATTCAAGATTTACTAATTTAACATCACTCACACCTTGCCATTGTTGCTTTAAATAATCAATCACCTCAATTTTATAAAGCCCCTTAACCGTTTCAGATAATGCATTATCGTATGAATCACCTGTCGCACCAACAGATGCAATGATGCCAGAATCAGCCATCTTATCAGTATAGCGAATGGCTAAATACTGAACACCACTATCACTATGATGAATCACATCTTTAGGATGGTTTTTATCGGCTATCGCTCAAGAGTATAGCGACACTCATGTATTCCCACTGTCTATGACCAAGCAAGCTTTGCTCCAGTAGCAAGGTTAGTTTGGCTACAAGAACATCCCATCAATGATCAAGTGAACCAGCAGGACAAAGAGTGGTTAACTAAGTTTGAACAGTGGGAGAAAGAAAGACGCATAGATCCCCGCGAGCACCCTTACTATGCAAAAGACTATAGCAAAAAAGATAAACTAGCTGATATCTTAAACCTGCACGTTTATTACTATCATAATGACCAGCTTGGCACGCCTAATGAGTTAACCAATGAAAATGGTGAGGTGGTTTGGTTGGCTGACTATGAGTCGTGGGGTGAGATTTATAAAGAAAAGTATATTACGCAAAATATAGGCGAATTAGAGATCGCTTCAAATCAATTACAGCCGATACGTTTCCAAGGACAGAGCTTTGATAGTGAAACAGGGCTACATTACAATCGTTATCGCTATTATGATAATGATATGGGAATGTTTATCTCAAGAGATCCAATTGGGCTAAAGGGTGGTAATAATGTATTTGCTTATGCACCTAATCCAACAGGGTGGGTTGATCCGTAGGGGTTGAGTGAATGGGGAATGTTAGAAGATTACGGGAATTCAGAAGGTATGCAGTGGGCTATACATGATGCTAAAAACTATACTCCTTCTTCAAGTAGTGCTAGGCCAAATCGTGCCAATACTACTCATATGACTAATATTAGTGCAACTGGAAGAGCATTAGGAGGGTTCGAGTTTAGTGTTGGATGGGGTAAAAGTTATGATGATAAAAACATACCTACTCAGTGTTATACTATAAGTCCTTGTATCACAGCAGGTTCAGAAGCTAGAGTTAGTGGAGGGATTAATAAAAGTAATACGGATAGTGCATCTCCAAATGGACTTAGTTATTCAAATCAAAAATGTTTAGAGGCATCAGCTACTTATGGTGTAGGTGCTAATGCCAGCTTATGTGCAGGTGATGATGGTAGTCTAACGAGTGGAGGTGGTATTACATTAGGCGGTGGTACAGGTGTTTCTGGGAAACTATGTAGACCCCTAGTATGGTGTGAATAATATAAGGAGTTTTATGTGAAAAATCATCTATTATTATCAATATTTTTGTTATGTTCATGTACTTATAATCAAGGTACAAATGTTAAACTTACTTTAGAAAAAGAATGTGAAAATTCTACAGGAAAGGATAGTACTCAATGCAAAATTGCTTACGAGGATGGATTATCCTTAGATGAAAAACAGCAGTTATTAGGAATGTACTACTTAATGAATTCTAGTAGGGTCGAAGAAGATTGTAAAAAATCTAAATATTGGTTTAGTCAATCTGCTTCTAGAAATAATCCTGAAGCCTTTGATGGTCTAGGTACTTTATATTATTCAGGTTGTGGTGTTGATAAAGATTTTAAAAAAGCTGAAGAGTATTTCTTATTAGCTTATGATAATAATAGTAGACAAGCTGCAGCAAATTTAGGAAATGTATATGTACTGGGGGGATACGGAATTGAACAAAATTTAGAAAAAGCATTGAAATGGTTTGAATTAGCTATAGAAAAATCACCTTTGAGGGCTTATAAAGGCTTATCTCAAGTTTACTATTACTTTGAAGACTTTAAAACTTCATATGATTATGCATTGAAGTCGGCACAAATGAACGATGCAGAAGCTCAACACAATCTTGGATATATGTATGAATCAGGACTAGGTGTAAATAAAGACTTAGATAAAGCAAAATATTGGTATGAAAAATCTGCAGCTCAGGGTTTTGCATTGGCTTCTAACAAACTAGAAGATTTATCAACTGATAGTACTGACTAAATCTTTAAATTACAAGATGGTTTTCAAACCCTCACTCATAGGCTCGTCAAGCACTACTATTACAGTACAACGCCAATAACGAAATCATCAGAATCCTGACGCGAGAATACCAAAGCAACAATGTCAACTAAACCCCCTCCCGCTATAACTATGAGGTCTCTGGACGGCATATAGCCAAACAAATTGACATCAGACAACTGACTAAAGACTGCTACACCTTAAAAGCAATAATCAAACCCACTTATCAGTTCACTCACATGCTATGGCATAGTTATAGACTCATTCAAGAGTATAGCGACAACAATGTATTTACCATCGTCTATGACCAAAATAGCTTTGCACCTGTTGCTAGAGCAGTGTGGTTAAAAGATGATGATAATCAAAGCATACAGGTGTACTACTATCATAATGATCAACTTGGTACGCCCAACGAGTTAACCAATGAAAATGGTGAGGTGGTATGGCTTGCTGACTATGAGGCGTGGGGTAAGATTTATAAAGAGAAGTATATTACGCAAAATATAGGCGAATTAAAGATTGCTTCAAATCAACTACAGCCGATACGTTTCCAAGGACAGAGTTTTGATAGTGAAACAGGGCTACACTACAATCGTTTCCGCTATTATGATCCTGATTTGGGCATGTTTATCTCAAGAGACCCGATTGGGCTGATGGGTGGCGATAATGTATTTGCTTATGCGCCAAATCCAACGGGTTGGATTGATCCCCTGGGTTTAAAGGGAGTCCGGCTTACGAAAGAGGAGGCAATGAATCAAGCATGAGGAATTAACGGAGATGGACCTCTTTGTAATTTTCTTCATATTGGATGTAGCGATTGTAAATACCCCATCTTTAACACAACATCATCGTAGAATCGTTAAGCCACCTGTCTGTACTGGGCAGGTGTCATATCATCAAGTGAATCATGGGGTCTTTGGGTGTTATAAACCTCAATCCAATCTTCAGTCAGTTGATTGACCTCGTTTAAATTGTTGAAAAGGTAACAATCTAAAACCTCATTGCGATAACTGCGATTAAACCGTTCAATATAAGCATTCTGATAAGGACAACCAGGTTCGATATAGTCAATGTAAATACCGTGAGCCGATGCCCAATCAGTGAATACGTGTGAGGTAAACTCACTACCATTATCCACACGAATTTGCTTAGGGTAACCATGCCACTCGGCTAGCTGATCAAGGTAGCGAATCACTCGAAGTGAGGGGATGCTGGTACCAATATCAATGCCTAATACTTCACGGTTATAATCATCAATCACATTAAAGGTTCGAAAGCGAATATTGTTATGTAGCTTATTGCTCATAAAGTCCATAGACCAAGTATGCCCAAATGCACTTGGCACACTTAGCGGCTGAGGATTGCGTGCTGGCAGTCGCCTTTTAGTCTTACGGCGTAGGTTTAAGTTTAACGCTTTGTAAACACGATGTACGCGCTTGTGATTCCATGAATAGCCAAGTGCTCGCATACGCTTAAAGCACTTTGGAAAACCCCAGCGATTATGCTTGTCAGTAAGCTCATTTAAGACATCAATAATCTCACTGTCATCAGATAGTTTAGGCTTGTAGTAATAAGCAGTTCGACTCATGCAGACCACCTGACAGCTAACCACAATACTAACACCATACTGCGCCTGCAGTTCTTGTGCCCAGACTTTACGTTCAAGGACAGGCGCTATAGCTTTTTTATGATTTCTTCCTGCATTTGTGATTTGAGGCTTAAATCAGCATACATCTGTTTAAGCCTACGGTTTTCTTCTTCTAGTTCTTTTAGTCGCTTGACGTCAGAGGCTTCCATACCTCCGTATTTAGACTTCCACTTGTAGTAGGTTGAACTAGCAATACCGTATTTACGGCACAGCTCTTTGGCAGGTATTCCAGCTTCTGCTTCTTTTAAAATTGATACTATTTGGGTTTCAGTCATTCGTTTGCTCATGTTAAAACTCCTTATGGGTATTTTATAAGAAATTCTACGTTTGAGCTGTGTTATTTTAGGGGATAGTTACACGATAAGCACCTTGTTTGTACAAGTGCTACGTATAAACGTGAAGATGGGAGTGAGTATACAACAGATTTCAAACCTACTGGAGTAGACGCAATACCCACAAATGTTTACTGGCCACCAACACCGTCCTACGTAGAAAAATATGGTGCAATATGTCATGGTTCAAGAGCTAGAACATTCACAGAAGAAATTATCAGATATCCATCTAATAAACCAAACCTTCCACCACCTAAAGAACCTTCAAGTAAACCCGAATCATCTATAGACCATAGTGAGTTACAACGTAGAATGTCATCAGGATTAGGAGACTGGATTGGAATACACGGATACGGAGGTATACCGTAAAATCATATTAAAATCAATTAATGTTTTTAACTACTTAATGTAAATATCTTCAGATGAAGTTTACCATTTTTATAAAATTATAATCATATCGAAGAGGAGGTCTTAATGAAGTTTAGATTTACTATCGTAACCTTTATTTTTGCAGGATTAGGATTTTTTCAAGGATACTATATTGCTAATCTTAATTATCAGGATGTAATTGATGATATATATAGGGTTATTGAGGAAAATTATATTAAAAATAAAAGTAAGGTAGACGAGTTCATAAATAGTGGCAATAAAGATTTAGCTAGAAATTATATAAGCGATCTAAAGGAAGAGTATGAAGAATTATATGATTAATTTTAAATGTTAAGGAAAGAGAAATGATTTTAAGAAAATTTTTTCGTATTATTTTTTTAATATCAATATACATATCATTTATATATATTGGTAGGTTTTCTTTTTATTATAGTGATAAATATATTGATCCTTCTTATATTTATTATATCGAGTCGTTAGAGGATTTCGAAGAGTTGACAAAGTATATAGAAGATAAATAAGCTACTCTGACTAATATAAGAAAAACTTCATTAGAAATATATAGTTTATAACAAGTCAAGAAAATATCAAAAGTACATAAATCTCTCAATAGATTTTATTCTAAATTATTCAAGTGACTGTATACGTATAGTATAGCTGAAAACGCATCTACGACGTCAGCTATCATAACCTGACTCAGAAATTTAATCAGTAACGGACAGCGTATCCGCTATAGCTATGACAGCCACAGGCGGATGATATATGAGACCAAAGAGTCAGTAAATAATTCTGATAAACTTAAACACATAGCCCTACATCTACAATACAATGCCAACAATAAATCAATCCTGACTATCTAGCATTTTAGATAAATAGGAATAATGAGCCATTAAAAGATGAAAGCTTTACCTCCCCAAAACACTACCAGTATCACTTTATTACCTCGTCCCTATAGTGAGGTAGAAGATGTGCCTACAGACCATCCTAATATGCTATATGTAGCAAAAGACGTGCGCGGCATCACGCCTTATGCAATGACCTTTAATGATGTCGGTAGTAGTATGCTAAATGAAGGTGGTTTGGTAATAATTATTTGTTACTTAGTTCTTTTTATAATCATGATACCAGCACTTCTCATTGAACTTTTCTCTGGGGGTCTCGTGTATATATTATCTGGTATAGTTTTAATATTAATATTTTTTGGTATACCCTATGCAATGCTCCGCAAAGTCTCAAAGCTTACCGACAGCGACAAACCCATAGACGCCTTTGATAAAGTAGGCCAGCGCATCTTGCAATATAACGTCACTCAAGAAGACGGTAGCATAAAAGTCGACTACCATGGTATCAATGAACTGCCATATAAAGACATCCATGCCAGTGTCAAAAGCGTCAACATCGTCAGTGCAGGGGGTATGAGTCGAACCTACTTTTTACAACTTAACTGGCTAGATGACGATCGCAATATTATTAATCAACTGGTTTCATCATTTCCAGCCACCTCGGATGATTATGCCAGAGCACAGTGGCAGTTTATCCGAAACTACATGGAAAAGGACGCAAACAGCCTACCACCAATTACACCTTTTGATCCGCCAAAAACAACTAAAGAGCACAAGCTCTATCTATATACCGACAGCATCTTACCAAGTTATGGTGTCACTCAAAACTTTAGAGTATGGCCGTGGTACATTCCATTATTAATACTACAAGCCTATATCAAACTCGGAGGTGGCTGGATACAGTCTAAAGGACGCAACATACTAGACGAACCCCAGTACAAGCATCTACGCTACCCACCAGATGCGCCAAATCCCTATATAGACCCAAACATAAATCCATACCGTATTAAAGTGATTAATAACCAAAGCAAATGGTTTATATGGCGTTGGCGAATTATATGGATATTACATACCTTACTAATACTCAGTATTATTGGGTTTTTTTACGCATTATTTTTAGGCTATCTTGATGATTACTAAAGAGGGTCAGACCATAAGTGTTTTAACGACTTAAGACATTGCAAGCATTATTCGATTTAATTAATAAAATTAGAGCAGTAGTCAAGTATGCGCTCAACTTAAGTATGTATCCGCACTATCAGCTACGAACTAGCATCACAAGTCGATAAGGATAATCATATGCAATTGCGTAATGACTTTGCTAAGCATATTAGTGAGTTAAAGAATCCTATTGATAGACCTTATACAGCCGATATAGACAAAAGCTTATTTGATAGTATTGAGGATGTCGAACATCTAAACAAAGAAATAAAGAATATCAATCCTGACTATCTAACCTTTTTACCTGCCTACTTTTGGGTGTTTTATTTTGCTATTGGATGGGTTTATTTTTCTTTATTTTGGTTAGGAAACTTTTTTTTACAAGATATTGGAGAAGTTGTATTTATTAATGACACTTTTAGTGTTTTTGATTCAATACTTACTGTGTTATGGCTGATTGTCTTTGCAACACCTTTATTTCTACTCATTTATCAACTTTTCAAAAAAAATCCATACCGTACTCAATATTACTTTTTAAAAAAAGAGCAAAAAATAGCCTACTACTATCGTCCCTTTTGGAAAATTAGACAACCGTATGAGCTTAAAATAGTCGATTATAAAGACGTTCATCCAGACTTGCATCAGGACCCATACAACCAAGCATATACACCGCTCAACCTATATGTCGCAGATCCTAAAACAGGCGACATTACTCATCACATGAAGCTAGAGGATTATAGAGTAGACCCAAGGGTACAATGGGCCTTTATCCGTACCTATATGGAAAGCGATGCCAAAGAGTTACCGATAGACCCAAAGTTATTCCAAGCTTATCCCGAAGACACCAGCAAATCACTATTTGCCTGTGCTGACATCATTTACCGTAAAAACGGCATTCTACCTAGCAACCATTCAGGCGGTGATCAAATCATCGTCTTTATCATAGGCTCACTCATAGCACTAGGTAACTTATTACAAGCAAATGGCTATCAATGTACCAAACAAGCCATATTACATCCTAAAGTAATACAGATGCTCACATGGGATGGTAAAGATAATCCATATCCAATACAGCCGATAACCCCTGAGGCAAAACTTGCCTTTGAAGGCAGGAACTGGGAAGTTAACGTCAGGTGGGTATTAATCATACTGATTAATGCCAGTTTATTTGCTTGGGCAGTGTATGCTTATAATAACTAGTCAGACTTAATTAGCTACGCTCGAAGACAAGGCATCAGCCTTGAGACTAAAGCGGCCGGCAATATCCAAGGCACAAATGGCGTCCACATCACAAGCTATAGCGCAGACATTCACGCCCACATGAGTCATCACAGCCAAAGCAAATTACAAACCGTTGACCAGCAGCAACTGGCTTATATTCAACTTGCTGTGCATCATCAGCCTGTCGGAGTCGCCCAAGACTCTAAAGACTCAGTAGAGAGCACTCCCTATGCAAGTATCAGCCAAGACACCAACACCCAAGCACTAGAGTCAGGACAATGGGCACAGCCGCATATCCTAATAGACTCACAACACAACCTAGCATTATTAACAGGTCAACACAGCCAGCAGACCAGCACCCAGAGCAACCATAGCCACGCCACAGACAACACCCATCATCACAGTTAAACCCAGATGAACCAGCAAGTGGCTGGCGACATTCACTACTACGCTAATAAAGCCCAAACCCATACCGCAGCTCATGGTGATGTCACCATTCAAGCGCACCAGAACGAGATGCGTCTAAACAGCGAGCAAGTACTGCGCATTCATAGCCGTGACAATATAGAGATCATCGCCCCAGATACGCTAACCCTAAAATCAGCGGGAAGTGGTATTGAGATGAGTGGCGGTAATGTGACTTTAATTACGCCTACACAAGCAGGGTATAAGGCGAGTAAGGTGGATTGGGGTAGTGGAGGTGGGTCTCTTGCTGTGCATCTACCGACAGCTAAACTGCTCGATAACTTAGATTATTACTTACGTTATGTCGTTAAAGACCAAGACGGAGTGCCTTTAGCAAGAACTAAGTGTTTATTGTTTAAACCCTATGGTTCTACAGAGCTGCATACGACAGATCATGAAGGTAAGTTAAAGGTATTGGTTGATGATCAATCTTTAGAATATGAGCTACATGTAATAGTTAATGATTTTGAAGATGAAGTCATTTTTCAAGATAAAAAGTCACTTCATAATAGATGAAGTCAATGATGGCAACTCAATATACAGGATTAAAGCTAACTATACCTAGTACGGAAGATATACATAAGTATATATATGATCTTGAAATTAAATAAGAAGATGGTTTAAGAAACTATCAAAGACCAACTGGTCCTAAAGTAGACAATATAATAAATCAAACATTTAACAATCAAGGAAAATCAAAGAGCATCAACTGGCTAACGGTACCTTATCAAAAATCACTTATTATATTAAAGACCAGGAAGGCAATCTAATTAAAAAAAAACTGCAAAGCCTTATGAAAAAAGGGGTCTATATAGCACTTATCCTTAAAAAACAACTACAGCGGCAACTCGAAAAGACCCTAATAATATAAAGGAAGTTTATGTTGATAATACAGAAGTTGCATGGTATCTGGTTAAGAAAAGAGAGTCTATAAAAATTTTTTTAAGTAGAATCTATAGATATACTCCTACTTCTAGGCAAGAAAATATATTTAGAGCAAATAACCCACATTTAGTAGGCAATCCTATTCTCGAGCTACAACCCGGTGACGTTGTCGTATTATCTAATACTTCTACTGAAAATTGAGAGTTGAAAAGAGTTAAAAGTGAAGCAAGGTCAGCTAAAAATAAAATTGAATAATTAAAAATGGATTCGAGTTTTGATCCCGTTATTTTTGCTAACAATCTAGATGTGTTAAACAGTATTTATAATTCATCTGAATTTGTAGCTGCTACAAACGAACCTTTTAAAGCTGATTTTAATGGTACGACTGTAGCTACTACACTTTATCAAGGTAATATTCATTTTAATGAAGCAGTAAATAAAAGAGTGACTAGTAATTATAAAAGTTTAGTTGAAGCAATGGAGCTTGAAAAAGCAAATAAAAGCAAGCTTGCAAATCCTAAACATTTTAGTCAATTCAGAATAAAATATTCAGATTTGATTAGAGACTTTGATAATGCATGGTCTATGAGTTTTTTTAAAGAAGAGACTGGAGTTAGGACAACTAAACTCAGAAACATAATTAAAATAGATGTATATGCTAGATCTACGACAACCAATAAAGTAAATCGGGTTTATTCGAAAACTATAAAAGCTTAGGTAATGTTACCAAGTATACAAAATTTGGTGGCAATTTGCTTGTTGCAGTAAGTGTGGCTGACGCAGGTATTAATATTAAGCAGGCTTATGATACAGGAGATAGGTCTTATGGTCATAAAACAGCGATAAAAGAAACCTTTAAAGTTGGTGGTAGTATAACTGGGGGAACTCTAGGTGCAGCAGCTGGAACTGCATTTGTAGTTCTACTACTCGGAGTGGGAACCGGAGGGGTTGGACTAGCAGTTGTTGGTGTATCTGCAGCTATAGGAGGAGGGGCTACTGGATATGCAGGTACCTTATTGGGTCAAGAGTTTGGTGAATTTTTAGGTGTCATCATAATCGATTAAGGAACTATATGGATTATATTATATTAATGTCAATTGGCAGTATATTATTTGTTTTTAGCTTTATAAGTTGGTTTGGGTTTTTAATTATTATTTACTTTTATATTAAAAGAAATAGAGAATCTCTTTCACTGCATTTTTTTGGGTATCCTGATAACTATAATAAAGGTATGAGCTATGCTGAAGAAACCGTAGAGATAAACTTGGTAAACTAGTGACTCAATGAGGAGTTTACCATGACCAAGAAAATCAGAACTTATAGCGCAGAATTCAAAGCCGAAGCCGTCAAGAAGATAGCACAGAACAACGGAAATATTACAGCGACCGCAAAGCAGCTTGGCATCGCCATGCAAACGCTATCGAACTGGCATCACAAAGCCAATCAAGGCAAACTTGAAGGGACAGAGCAGTACGATCCACAGCTTATGGCTGTGATAGAAGAGAACAAGCGCCTTAAACGACAGCTTAAAGTTGCTGAAGAGGAACGAGAGATCCTAAAAAAGGCCACCGCGTACTTTGCGAAAAACAATTAGTGAAGTACGCCTTTATAAAGACGAATAGACAGATTTTTAGTATCGTCTCTATGTGCCGGGTATTAAAGGTTAAGTGTTCTAGCTACTATGACTGGATAAATCGCGATATCAGTGAGCAGCAGATACATCGTAACCGCTCTGAGCTACTGGTTAGAGCCGCTCATAGTGAAAGTAAAGAACGTTATGGTGCTGAGCGACTGCAGGCAAAGCTGACAGAGCAAGGGTTTGATATTAGCCTATAACATGGTTCGACGTATCAAAGAAGAACATAACATCAAATGCCGTCGCCACAAACGCTTTAAAGTCACCACCGACTCACACCATAACAAGTTAGTTTATCCAAACGTGCTGGATCAAAAGTTTGAAGCCAGTCGACCTAATCAATCTTGGGTCAGTGATATGACTTATATCTGGACAAACGAGGGCTGGCTGTACTTGGCTGGTGTTAAAGACTTGTATACCAAAGAGCTTGTCGGCTATGCCATCAATAAACGTATGACTGCGGATCTTGTATGCCGTGCACTCAATATGGCCATTAAGAACAAACGACCCAGCAAAGGGCTAATCGTTCACTCTGATAGAGGTAGCCAGTACTGCAGCCATGCGTATCACAAGATCATCAAGCAGCAGCATTTTATAGGCTCTATGAGTGGCAAAGGTAATTGCTATGACAACGCTCCGATAGAAAGCTTCTGGGGTACATTAAAGAATGAACTGGTATATCACCAAGACTATAAAACAAGATTTGCAGCGATCAGCGATATCATTGGCTATATTGAGCTGTACTACAACCAAACGAGGATTCAAAAGAGTTTAGGCTATAAATCGCCAAGACAGGTGTGGTCTGATTATTGTCGTCAGGCTGCGTAACTAAAATCTCCCAAGTTTAATTGTACGGATTTGACAGCAGGGGTCAGTTCTTGAAAAGCCTTATAGTGGCAAAATAGATAATAAGTTATTAGCGCAGAGTGAAGACATAGAGCACTTGAATAAACAAATTCATAATATCAATCCAGACTATATGAGCTTTCTACCCAGCTATTTTTGGTATTGGTACTTTGGAATAGGGTGGGTTTATTTTTCCACATTTATGTTTTTAACAACTTTTATTGGAGATATATTTTATAGAGATATGTTTGAAAGTGGCATATCCTTAGGAGGTATATTTTACTTCAGAGTGTTTTTTTTAATAGCCCTATTTATAGTTTCATGCACGCCACTGATTCTACTCCTTTATCAATTTTTTAAAAAACACCCCTACCGTACCCAATACTATTTTTTAAAGAAACAACAAAAAGTTGCTTATTATTTCCGACCTGCATTACAGTTTTTTAAACCCTATGAGCTCAAAATAGTCGATTATAAAGATCTCATTCCTGAAGTTCATACCATAAAACACAACACGGCTTATAAACCGTTAAACTTATATGTCGCAGACCCAAACACAGGCGATATCACCCATCATATAAAACCACATGATACACATGTTGATGCTAGAGTACATTGGGCTTTTATCCGTACCTATATGGAAAGCGATGCCAAAGAGTTACCCATAGACCCAAAGTTATGCCAAGCTTATCCCGAAGACACTAGCAAATCACTGTTTGCCTGTGCTGACATTATTTACCGTAAAAACGGCATTTTACCTAGTAACCACTCAGGCGGTGATCAAATCATCGTCTTTATAATAGGCTCGCTCATAGCATTAGGTAACTTATTACAAGCAAATGGCTATCAATGTACCAAACAAGCCATATCACATCCTGACGTTAAACAGATGCTCACATGGGATGGTAAGGATAATCCATATCCGATACAGCCGATAACGCCTGAGGCAAAACTTGCCTTTGAAGGCAGAAACTGGGAAGTTAACGTCAGATGGGCATTAATCATTCTAATTAACGTAAGCTTATTTGCATGGGCAGTGTATGCTTATAATAGCTAGTCAGACTCAATCAGCTACGAACTAGCGTCACAAGTCGATAAGGATAAGGTAATGATTGAAGAAAAACATAGCGAGTTAGCCAAGCATACTCAAAAAGCTAAAAATCATTTCAATGCTATAGGCCTATAGATGTCATGATCAAAACAATTATTCCAAAAGACCTTAATACTAACAATAGTTATATTTTGAGAGGCCTTCATTCAGGTGTCATACTATGTCTACTAGCTAATGGATTCATGTTACTTCCATCCTTTATGAGCTATTATTATAAATCTATAAATATTGTATTATTTATATCAGCCATATTAATTTTGCTAATACCTAAACAGTATAAAATCCAAACATTGAAACGGTACTTCTACCTTAGTTTATTAGGTGCGCTATACGGAAGTTTAAGTTTATTTATATGTTTTTTTTCTTATTTTATGAATGTTGAAATTTATAACTCTAAAATTGTATTAATAGGTTTCATAATATCATTAGTCATGATGATGATTGAATATATTTTGATTATTAAAACTAAACACTACATACAATATTATGATTATATTTTATCTAACATCATAACAAATAATAAAATTTATTTATTTGATTTTGTTAATTGGACTGAAATGGTGAGAAAAGCTAAGATTAAAACTAATCCAAGTTCATTTTATATGCGAATTCTTGGAATTTTACTGATACCTATTATTATATTCGGTATATTTGGTAAAGGATCAGTTGGTGTAAGTTTAGTATTAGCTAAAAAATACAATAGTACGGTAGGTGATAGTTTTTTGTTGTACCTAATTGGTCTAGGTGTATTCGTCATTTATCTTTTTGCTAATAAAGTACTTGTTCACTATGCATTTTTAGCATACTCAGCTTATAAAGTCGAAAAAAACTTACTTTCTGACTCTTATTGAGCTCACAAACTATCTATTAAAGAAATATTATGATAATAGCTAAGATTATCGAACAATCGTAATGACAACGGTAAGAGAGAATTGAAATATACTTTTTTAACAGAATGGAACTTTGAACTTTATACAGACTTGCTTATAGGTGAGTCCATGTATCCTACTTGTAAGCGCCTCATTCTAAAACCTTAGTTATCTTACTTTATAGTGCTAATCGCTTCTATGAGCGAGAACGCTTTAATCCCAAAGGTAACCGAGTTTCAGCTAAAGACACTGCTACATCTGCCAATCAAAACAATTCTACTCAATTCAGTACTAAAGTTAGACCTACCGAACTGATTAGCAATGGTAAACTCGTACGCTACCGTTATGATGAACATGGCAGAGTCGTACATAAAATAATCACAGCCGATAACACTCAATTAGCGAATCAGCAATCAAACAAAAGTCTGGTTCAGTTTAGAAAAGAACTAAACTTTAGCTACAACCCTAATAACGAGCTGATTAAAACAGAGCTTACACATCATAAAGGTAGCGATACCACTATAACTACAACGCATTACTATTACGATGCCTTTGGACGACGTATACATAAACAAAGTAACATCAACCAAAAAAATAGTATTCAAATTAAATCTACTCATGTGCTCTGGGATGGTGACAAAGCGATCCAAGAATATACTGATGATCAAGTATTCACTACCATATATGATCAAAACAGCTTTGCACCTATTGCTAGAGCAGTGTGGTTAAAAGATGATGATAATCAAAGCATACAGGTGTACTACTATCATAACGATCAACTTGGTACGCCTAATGAGCTGACCAATCAAGACGGTGAAGTGGTTTAGTTGGCTGACTATGAGGCGTGGGGTGAGACTTATAAAGAAAAGTATATCACGCAAAATATTGGCGAATTAAATATCGCTTCAAATCAACTACAGCCAATACGCTTCCAAGGACATAGCTTTGATAGTGAAACAGGACTACATTACAATCGTTTCCGCTATTATGACCCTAATTTGGGAATGTTTATCTCAAGAGACCCTATTGGACTTGAGGGTGGGGATAATGTGTTTGCTTATGCGCCGAATCCTACTGGGTGGATTGATCCGTAGGGGTTGAGTGAATGGGGAATGTTAGAAGATTACGGGAATTCAGAAGGTATGCAGTGGGCTATACATGATGCTAAAAACTATACTCCTTCTTCAAGTAGTGCTAGGCCAAATCGTGCCAATACTACTCATATGACTAATATTAGTGCAACTGGAAGAGCATTAGGAGGGTTCGAGTTTAGTGTTGGATGGGGTAAAAGTTATGATGATAAAAACATACCTACTCAGTGTTATACTATAAGTCCTTGTATCACAGCAGGTTCAGAAGCTAGAGTTAGTGGAGGGATTAATAAAAGTAATACGGATAGTGCATCTCCAAATGGACTTAATTATTCAAATCAAAAATGTTTAGAGGCATCAGCTACTTATTCAGTTGGGGCTAACGCTGGTGTATGTACAGGTAGTGATGGAAGTACGACGTCATCTGGGGGAATTTCCTTTGGAGGTGGTACTGGTCTTTCAGGAAAAGTATGTAGACCTTTAACGTGGTGTCCCACAAAATAAGGATATATAAAAATGAAAGTTTTATATTTAATTTTAATAGTATTATTGTCATCTTGTTCTAACATGCAAGCTAAATACAATAAACCTAATTTGGAGACAGAATGTCAACTTTCGGGCAGTAGCGACTCACTACAATGTCAGATTTATAACGACCCAAACTTAGAAATAGATGATAAAGAACAGACGATGGGCTTTATTTATTTTGTTGGTAGTAATGGTATAAAAAAAGACTGCGAAAGAGCAAAGTATTGGTTTGAAAAGTCGGCTCAGAAGAATAATGCAGAAGCATTAAATGGATTGGGTTTAATTTATAACTATGGTTGTGATGTTAATGAGAACTCAAAAAAAGCAGAAGAGTTCTACCTCCAAGCGTATCAGAATGGGAGCAGACAAGCCGCAGCGAATTTAGGAAGTGGTTATGTAATTGGCGAGTTTGGAACAAAAAGAGATTTAAGAAAGGCAATAAAATGGTTCGAATTAGCCATCAATGATACCCCAATAAGAGCATATAAAGGTTTAGCTCAAGCTTATTATTATTTAGAAGATTATGAAAGCTCTTATAAATATACATTGAAAGCAGCGAATTTAAAGGATGCAGAATCTCAACATAATATAGGCTATATGTATGAGACCGGTATATACGTAGATAATGATATTGAAAAAGCAAAATATTGGTATGAAAAATCTGCAGCTCAGGGTTTTGCATTGGCTTCTAACAAACTAGAAGATTTATCAACTGATAGTACTGACTAAATCTTTAAATTACAAGATGGTTTTCAAACCCTCACTCATAGGCTCGTCAAGCACTACTATTACAGTACAACGCCAATAACGAAATCATCAGAATCCTGACGCGAGAATACCAAAGCAACAATGTCAACTAAACCCCCTCCCGCTATAACTATGAGGTCTCTGGACGGCATATAGCCAAACAAATTGACATCAGACAACTGACTAAAGACTGCTACACCTTAAAAGCAATAATCAAACCCACTTATCAGTTCACTCACATGCTATGGCATAGTTATAGACTCATTCAAGAGTATAGCGACAACAATGTATTTACCATCGTCTATGACCAAAATAGCTTTGCACCTGTAGCAATGCTAGTTTGGCTACGCGAACATCTTATTCATGAGCAAGTGAGCGAACTGGACAAAGAGTGGTTAACCAAGTTTAATGGCAAAGAGCCTGAAACAAGAGTCAACCTAAGAGAGTTTCAAGCTATTATGATGACTATCTTAGAAGAGACAAGTTAGACAATATTAATAGCATAAAGGTCTATTATTATAATGATCAGCTTGGTACGCCGAATGAGCTGACTAATAACAAAGGACTGGTAGTTTGGTTAGCCGACTATGAGGTTTGGGGTGAGACGCGTGAAGAAATGTGATGGGGGCACATTTTAGCGTCGCAAGACGAGAGCTGTGCTCGAGTGAACGCAAAAGAGCAATACAAATCCTCAACGTATTGGGGATTTTAAATATGGGCAAAAGAGCTTCAACCTATACGTTTCCATGGTGAGCAAGGACAAGCAAGGGTATGGGGCACCCTTGCCCGAAGCGAAAGACTAAGAGCTTTGCTCGTAGTGCTTTGATAGTGAAACGGGGCTAAATTACAATTGTTTACGCTATAATGATCCTGACATGGGGATGTTTGTTTTAAGAGATCCTATTGAATTAAAAGGTGGCGATAATGTGTTTGCTTATGCGCCGAATCCTACTGGGTGGGTTGATCCGTTGGGGTTGAATGCTAAAGTTGCAGTAGGGGTTCTTGATGATATTATCAAGCTCGCACTAGGAATTAGCAAAACAGGAGCTAGAGGTAAAACTGGCTGCACTTCTTGTACTAAGGATGATGACGAAGAGAATTCCTGCCGAGTGCTTTTGAGTAATTTAAAAAGTAAGCTACGTGTAGTTAAAACAAGATACTATCTTCTTCTAATTGATGAGCATAATTTGTATCAAAATCATCGTAAAACGAAAGACAAACATAATCAACATGGTAGTTGGGATGGTCATATTTTTAAGTTTAAGGAGTCGCAAACGGAATTAGGGCAATCTATAGCTCAAGCAGGACCTAAATGTATGAAGTATGCACCAAAAGATACAGATGAATGGCGTTACAAAGAGCCTCCGAGTATGCCAAACCGCGATGTTGGCTTAGAGGGTTATCAAAATTTGAAGTTTAAAAATTATAGGTTAAGGAGTAGTAATGAATATTTTTAACATTAAAAATGAAGCGCATCTTATAGAATTGGTTGAACTGTGGGATGCTGAAGGTGTTATTAAAAGTGAAATATTTGCAGACGCACTAATGACAAGTTACGTTTTTGGTGAGAACATAATACTAGGTGTAGATAGAATTGATATATTTTATCTATGTATGGAGATATATTGTAATCAGGTGAGTAAAGGAGCAATTCATAGTAAATGGTGTATTGCCAAACACTTGTTAACTTCTGTAACCTATTTATATTCAAATCCGATAGTTGCGAAATTCTTAATTGATCTTGCTGCTTATGAAAATGAACCAAGTGCTTGTGAGTACATAGCTAACAAGTATATAGAATTTGGTGAAGATGATATAGCAACATTTTGGCGTAAAAAAGGCGAAATTGGTTTTACAGATAAAGTGGTAGGTGAACCTGTTGATTTAGTACTGTATAGAGATATGAAAACCATATACATGAAGTAGAGAATGAAAACCTTTCAATACAGATATAGTTAGCGAACAAATAAAAGGTTACATTGTAACCTCGTTAAGCCTACTAAAGTAGTAATAATTACCAAAGCCATTAATAATTCTTCAAACTTAAAAACCCCTATTGCTATTGATTTAATGAGTACCCATGATATTACTCAACAAAGCCTTGAAATATTTGATAGAAGTTCAAATGGAGATAATACAGCACGCAAAATTATAACTATGTACGTAAGCGATGACGTAGCAGGCGCTACCCAAAGCATTAATTAAGACCTAGACGCACAGATTGCACAACTAAACAAAGATCTTGATCCTGATTTGGTAATGTTTATCAGCCTAGATCCGATTGGGCTGATGGGTGGCGATAATGTATTTGCTTATGCGCCGAATCCGACAGGGTGAATTGATCCGTTAGGGTTGACTGCTGGTACAACCGGAAGTACTTCAAATAAATCTATATCGCTGCTTAAAGTAGGTGGTAAAGTTATTCGGGGTGTACAAGGGATTATTTGCAAGCTATACCACCTACAATGATGGGTGATGCTATGATTGAACCTCTTAAAGAAGAACATTTAGCAATATTGAATGCGTCTAATAGTCAAAACAATCTAAGACTGAAATAATATGAGCATGCAAGGAAATATTGTGATACTCAAGTTATGCCTGAACGAAATGATTGTACTGCTATATCTAACAAAATTGGTCATGCCAAAAATTGTATTAAGCTATATGAGGCTAGGGATAGGAAGTGGTATCCAGGCAGACATGATGTAAACTAAAAACTTGGAATAATAGGCTGGATTCATTTAAAGAGTATCATCAAAACCACTGTGTTAACAAATATAGCTATTACGATTAATATAGAAATAAAGAGTAATAATAATTCAATTAATAGGACTTCATATGAAAAACGGGGTATTGCAAGAATTATTGAACAAATATAGAGATCATCCTGATTTTTTAGGAATGAGCCTTAATACACCAAATGACAAAGGTGCTGTTGATGATACTCCTGTACATATATCGTCAAGAAGAGGGGATTTAAAGGATATAAACTTATTTATTAAATATGGTGCAGACATTAACCAAAAAGGTGACTTAGAAAATACTCCACTACATTTTGCAGCAATGACAAATAATCTTGAGGTAGTAAAAACTCTGCTTAATAACGGAGCTAGTAAATATATTCGAAACGAGTTTAATCAAACACCTTTGGAAGTAGCTAAGCTTAATACAATTATTGATAATAAACTAATAAATATTCTAAAGTGAATTGTCTTAGTATTATCAGTGACTTAATATTTTGAAAGAATACGATAATCAAAACACTAAACTACACCCATGAGATTAGAGAAAGAGTCGTTCAAATATTGATTGAAGTGATAAGCTATTTTACCTTATACAAAGCAGTCTACCATTGACCCTGCGAGCAATCTTGTGCCTGTATAATCAATGAGTACTGAAAGTGATGAGTCAAATACACAAGAAGCATAACTTATTACAGGACGACCTACTGAGCTAATCAGTAACGGACAGCGCATCCGCTATACCTATGACAGCCATGGGCGGGTTATGTATAAGACTAAAGAGTCGGTAGACAATCTTGATAGACACAAACGCACACTATTACACCTGCAATACAACGCCAGCAATGAAGTCTTCAAAAGCCATACTCGAAAATACCAAGGCAACAACGTCAAACAAACCTGCACCCGCTATCACTATGACGACTTTGAATGACGTATTACCTAACATAGTAAAATACAGTAACTGATTACTGAACAAGATCTATTAAACAAATATTTGTTTAAGCACTCAAGTAAACCCAATTTCAACAAACCATATGTTCTGGCTTAATAATATAGCCATTCGATGAATAGTAACATACATTTATATACTACAATTTGTGATCAATGTAGCTTTGTACCGATTGCTAAAGCGGTGTGGTTAAAAACGGGCATTAAGCTTGAAGCATATGAAGACGTTGGAGATGATTATTATAGCTATGATGACAAAATGAGAAATTTAATTCGAACCAATCTGATTTAAATATCTTTTTTTACCATAATGACCAATTAGGTACGCCAACTGAGCTTACTAATTATAAGGGTGACTTAGTTTAAATTGTTGACTATGAGCTTGGTGAGCGAGGAATAAGTATAGCAATGCTTTGCCAGAGCGTAAGGCGCGAGCTGTGCTCGAGTTAATACGGCTAAGATAGTATGAAATTAAACAAAGTTGAACCGCTACAGGTAGAAAAAGAATACTTAGTGAGCTCTGGCCTCCAACACCTTTATGAGTAGATAGTCAGTAATGGTTTCGTTGTAATACAGATGTACCAGGTGGTTTAGTTTTAGGAAACCAAGTGAAACAAAAGTACATTTTAATATGATAATTGAGTTTTTAATTTAATATTTCGATATATGTGTTTTAAAAGGTATTATAGTTGAAAATAAGGGGTAGTATGTATAAAAGTCTAATTTTGATTTTAATTTCCGTAATTGTTTTAGGTTTATTGAACGGCTATCTAACAGCTAAACAAAAACATGTTAAAGAGCTTGATGAAGCATATTTACTAGTTGATAAAGATAAAAAGCTTATGAAAAAAGAAGTAGATAAAATTATAGAGCAAAATGGATATGAGTCTGCACATACCTATATTAATAAGATGGAAGATAAATATAATAAAATATATGGTAGTGAGTGATAAGGTAATAATATGAGTTATAAAAAATATTTACGCGGAATATTTTTACTAACAGTTTTGCTTACTTTGTTAATCTCTTTTTTAATAGGAAGATATATTTACCTTAATGGTAATGATTTCCTACCTGCATGGAAGGTATATTATCTTGAGTCATTAGAGAGTTTGGAGCAGTTACGACAATATATTGAAAATAAGGAAAAGTAATATAGCGCAATAGACCGACTAACCAAGTTACACTGCAAAAATAGACCGTAAATCACTATAGAGTGATACTACGATACGTTAGGTCAACTAACTCATTTAACAGGTAATAGCATTATCAAAGGCACGTAAAATAGCTAACATAACAATCGCTATTAGAAGGATTATAAATATGAGTATGGCAAACAAGTTCGGCTAATTGAGCATAAGCTGATGGATTAAAAACTGCAGACAGGTATAACAGAAGGGTTTGAATTTGTACTTGCGAGCAATTGTGTAGCTGTGACGATGAAGATAATCTTGAAGATGGTAAAGACAACAATGATAATACATCTACTGCAGTGGTATATATAGGACGAACTACAGAGCTGATCAGTAACGGACAGCGTATCCGCTATAGCTATGACAGCCACAGGTGGATGATGTATAAGACCAAAGAGTCAGTAAATAATTCTGATAAACGCAAACGCACAGCCCTACATCTACAATACAATGCCAATAATTAAATGAGCAGTTGTATTACTCGTGAGTATCACCGCGACCTCATCATACAAACCTGCACTGTTTTAAATACAATGCCTTTGGACGCCGCATTCACAAACAAAGTAACATCAATCAAAAAGACACTATCCAATTCAACGCTAATCATACACTATGGTATGGCTACCAAATGATTAATGAGTATATTGATCTCTTTTTATTTACAACCATTTATGTTCACCACCTAAAGAACCTTCAAGTAAACCCGAATCATCTATAGACCATAGTGAGTTACAACGTAGAATGTCATCAGGATTAGGAGACTGGATTGGAATACACGGATACGGAGGTATACCGTAAAATCATATTAAAATCAATTAATGTTTTTAACTACTTAATGTAAATATCTTCAGATGAAGTTTACCATTTTTATAAAATTATAATCATATCGAAGAGGAGGTCTTAATGAAGTTTAGATTTACTATCGTAACCTTTATTTTTGCAGGATTAGGATTTTTTCAAGGATACTATATTGCTAATCTTAATTATCAGGATGTAATTGATGATATATATAGGGTTATTGAGGAAAATTATATTAAAAATAAAAGTAAGGTAGACGAGTTCATAAATAGTGGCAATAAAGATTTAGCTAGAAATTATATAAGCGATCTAAAGGAAGAGTATGAAGAATTATATGATTAATTTTAAATGTTAAGGAAAGAGAAATGATTTTAAGAAAATTTTTTCGTATTATTTTTTTAATATCAATATACATATCATTTATATATATTGGTAGGTTTTCTTTTTATTATAGTGATAAATATATTGATCCTTCTTATATTTATTATATCGAGTCGTTAGAGGATTTCGAAGAGTTGACAAAGTATATAGAAGATAAATAAGCTACTCTGACTAATATAAGAAAAACTTCATTAGAAATATATAGTTTATAACAAGTCAAGAAAATATCAAAAGTACATAAATCTCTCAATAGATTTTATTCTAAATTATTCAAGTGACTGTATACGTATAGTATAGCTGAAAACGCATCTACGACGTCAGCTATCATAACCTGACTCAGAAATTTAATCAGTAACGGACAGCGTATCCGCTATAGCTATGACAGCCACAGGCGGATGATATATGAGACCATAGGGTAGCTAATTAATTCTGATAAACGTAAACACATAGCCCTACATCTACAATACAATGCCAACAATAAATCAATCCTGACTATCTAGCATTTTAGATAAATAGGAATAATGAGCCATTAAAAGATGAAAGCTTTACCTCCCCAAAACACTACCAGTATCACTTTATTACCTCGTCCCTATAGTGAGGTAGAAGATGTGCCTACAGACCATCCTAATATGCTATATGTAGCAAAAGACGTGCGCGGCATCACGCCTTATGCAATGACCTTTAATGATGTCGGTAGTAGTATGCTAAATGAAGGTGGTTTGGTAATAATTATTTGTTACTTAGTTCTTTTTATAATAATGATACCAGCACTTCTTATAGACCTTTTCTTAGAGGGTTTTGTGGAGATAGTACTCGGTATTGGGTTAATCTTAATAACGTTCGTTCTACCAATGGCTATGATACGCAAAGTTTCAAAGCTAACCGACAGCGACAAACCCATAGATGCCTATGATAAAATCAACCAACGTATATTACAATTTGATGTTAGCCGTGAAGACGGTAGCATAAAAGTAGATTATCATGGTGTTAATGAACTGCCATATAAAGACATCCATGCCAGTGTCAAAAGCGTCAATATGGTCAGTGCGGGCGGTATGAGTCGAACCTACTTTTTACAACTTAACTGGCTAGATGACGAGCGCAATATTATTAATCAACTGGTTTCATCATTTCCAGCCAACTCGGATGCTTATGCAAGAGCACAGTGGCAGTTTATCCGAAACTACATGGAAAAGGACGCAAACAGCCTACCACCAATTACACCTTTTGATCCGCCAAAGACAACTAAAGAGCATAAGCTTTATCTATATACCGACAGTATCTTACCAAGCTATGGTGTCACTCAAAACTTTAGAGTATGGCCGTGGTACATTCCTTTATTAATACTACAAGCCTACATCAAACTCGGAGGTGGCTGGATACAGTCTAAAGGACGCAACATACTAGACGAACCCCAGTACAAGCATCTACGCTACCCACCAGATGCGCCAAATCCCTATATAGACCCAAACATAAATCCATACCGTATTAAAGTGATTAATAACCAAAGCAAATGGTTTATATGGCGTTGGCGTATAATATGTATATTACATACCTTACTAATACTGAGTATAATTGGTTTGTTTTACGCATTATATTTAGGCTATCTCGATGATTACTAAAGAGGGTCAGACTAGAATTACCTTACCCCCTCAAGATATAGTGAGTATTACTCTATTACCTCGTCCCTATAGCAATGTTCAAGATGTCGCTAAAGACCACCCAAATATATATTGTGTTGCTAAAGTTGTGTGAGTCGTGCTCTTGTTAGCTTTATTGTTGCTGACAATGCCCAGCCCATAGACGTCATCAAAACCCAAAGCATTGAAACTAGCCGTACAGGGGATAGCAATAAAGACAGTGACATAAATGGCTACAATTAACTTATGTTAAACCAGCACCAAAGCCATCCACAAAGTCAGCTATATAGCACCACCTATCAAAGCAGCCTAACCCTTGACGGCGTACACCAGCACACCGACCACAGCAGAGGTAGCGCTCGAGGACAAGGCATCAGCCTTGGAACTAATGCGGCTGGCAATATCCAATGTAGACCTTTTATACCTACCTCAAGAAAAATAACTAGTACAGGATGGAATACTGGTACTATGATATCTGGTATGACTGAAAAAAAGATATGTATTATGCCGCCGCACATTAAAGGTATTTGATAAATGGAGAATCAAGTATATTTAGCAATGAGAGCATGTTAAACCAATAGATAAGACTTATAATTGAAAACTTTAAGTGTTCAGGCCCTGCTGCTATAAAATTTACGTGGGTTGCTATGAGCTATGCTTAAGAAACCGTAGAGATAAACTTGGTAAACTAGTGACTCAATGAGGAGTTTACCATGACCAAGAAAATCAGAACTTATAGCGCAGAATTCAAAGCCGAAGCCGTCAAGAAGATAGCACAGAACAACGGAAATATTACAGCGACCGCAAAGCAGCTTGGCATCGCCATGCAAACGCTATCGAACTGGCATCACAAAGCCAATCAAGGCAAACTTGAAGGGACAGAGCAGTACGATCCACAGCTTATGGCTGTGATAGAAGAGAACAAGCGCCTTAAACGACAGCTTAAAGTTGCTGAAGAGGAACGAGAGATCCTAAAAAAGGCCACCGCGTACTTTGCGAAAAACAATTAGTGAAGTACGCCTTTATAAAGACGAATAGACAGATTTTTAGTATCGTCTCTATGTGCCGGGTATTAAAGGTTAAGTGTTCTAGCTACTATGACTGGATAAATCGCGATATCAGTGAGCAGCAGATACATCGTAACCGCTCTGAGCTACTGGTTAGAGCCGCTCATAGTGAAAGTAAAGAACGTTATGGTGCTGAGCGACTGCAGGCAAAGCTGACAGAGCAAGGGTTTGATATTAGCCTATACATGGTTCGACGTATCAAAGAAGAACATAACATCAAATGCCGTCGCCACAAACGCTTTAAAGTCACCACCGACTCACACCATAACAAGTTAGTTTATCCAAACGTGCTGGATCAAAAGTTTGAAGCCAGTCGACCTAATCAATCTTGGGTCAGTGATATGACTTATATCTGGACAAACGAGGGCTGGCTGTACTTGGCTGGTGTTAAAGACTTGTATACCAAAGAGCTTGTCGGCTATGCCATCAATAAACGTATGACTGCGGATCTTGTATGCCGTGCACTCAATATGGCCATTAAGAACAAACGACCCAGCAAAGGGCTAATCGTTCACTCTGATAGAGGTAGCCAGTACTGCAGCCATGCGTATCACAAGATCATCAAGCAGCAGCATTTTATAGGCTCTATGAGTGGCAAAGGTAATTGCTATGACAACGCTCCGATAGAAAGCTTCTGGGGTACATTAAAGAATGAACTGGTATATCACCAAGACTATAAAACAAGATTTGCAGCGATCAGCGATATCATTGGCTATATTGAGCTGTACTACAACCAAACGAGGATTCAAAAGAGTTTAGGCTATAAATCGCCAAGACAGGTGTGGTCTGATTATTGTCGTCAGGCTGCGTAACTAAAATCTCCCAAGTTTAATTGTACGGATTTGACAGCAGGGGTCACTATGGCTAAGCCAGATATGGCTAAAAAAGGAGAGGGAGTGTTATATTTTTATGAAAAGTAAAAAACTACATAATTAAATTAGTCCATTATTTTAAAGAAAATAATTAACCTTTTAGTCATACTCATTGTAGTAATTCTTATATTAGGGATAACTATAAATACTAGAGTTTTTTAAATAGTTGGCTATTGTGTAACTATCCCCTAAAATAACACAGCTCAAACGTAGAATTTCTTATAAAATACCCATAAGGAGTTTTGATATGAGCAAACGAATGACTGAGACCCAAATCGTATCGATATTAAAAGAAGCAGAAGCTGGAATACCTGCCAAAGAGCTGTGCCGTAAATACGGTATTGCTAGTTCAACCTACTACAAGTGGAAGTCTAAATACGGAGGTATGGAAGCCTCTGACGTCAAGCGACTAAAAGAACTAGAAGAAGAAAACCGTAGGCTTAAACAGATGTATGCTGATTTAAGCCTCAAATCACAAATGCAGGAAGAAATCATAAAAAAGCTATAGCGCCTGTCCTTGAACGTAAAGTCTGGGCACAAGAACTGCAGGCGCAGTATGGTGTTAGTATTGTGGTTAGCTGTCAGGTGGTCTGCATGAGTCGAACTGCTTATTACTACAAGCCTAAACTATCTGATGACAGTGAGATTATTGATGTCTTAAATGAGCTTACTGACAAGCATAATCGCTGGGGTTTTCCAAAGTGCTTTAAGCGTATGCGAGCACTTGGCTATTCATGGAATCACAAGCGCGTACATCGTGTTTACAAAGCGTTAAACTTAAACCTACGCCGTAAGACTAAAAGGCGACTGCCAGCACGCAATCCTCAGCCGCTAAGTGTGCCAAGTGCATTTGGGCATACTTGGTCTATGGACTTTATGAGCAATAAGCTACATAACAATATTCGCTTTCGAACCTTTAATGTGATTGATGATTATAACCGTGAAGTATTAGGCATTGATATTGGTACCAGCATCCCCTCACTTCGAGTGATTCGCTACCTTGATCAGCTAGCCGAGTGGCATGGTTACCCTAAGCAAATTCGTGTGGATAATGGTAGTGAGTTTACCTCACACGTATTCACTGATTGGGCATCGGCTCACGGTATTTACATTGACTATATCGAACCTGGTTGTCCTTATCAGAATGCTTATATTGAACGGTTTAATCGCAGTTATCGCAATGAGGTTTTAGATTGTTACCTTTTCAACAATTTAAACGAGGTCAATCAACTGACTGAAGATTGGATTGAGGTTTATAACACCCAAAGACCCCATGATTCACTTGATGATATGACACCTGCCCAGTACAGACAGGTGGCTTAACGATTCTACGATGATGTTGTGTTAAAGATGGGGTATTTACAATAGATAATAAATAAAGAAAATGAATTTAATTGCTGAGGCTGGTTCACTTACAAGAATGAAAATTATAATAAAATATTAAATAAATTACATCTAAACCATACAATAGTTTACCAATACCAAAAGTTAATATTATTGTTAAGATAATTAATAACCAGTGAATTTTTTGGAATTTAATGATGAAATACTTTAAATATTTATTAATTATTATCTTATGCCTCGTTGTTATCTCATGGCTCTATTCTTATGTAATCAGTCCAAATGTAAAATTAGTTAACAACACAAATGAGGTCATAAGAATAGCTAAAATTGAGTTAGATAACGGTAAAATAGAGCCTGAATATGATGACATTAAAAATTCGTTTCTTAGCGAAGTATCCCTAAAACCAAACGCCAGTTACTCATATGATGTTAGTTCCAAGGTGATTACATCTAAAAATAATATAATAATCGGTGTATCTTATGAACATGGAGAAACAATTTATGAAGAGAGTTTTAAAATTTCAAAAAATGGTTTTTGTAGATATAAAATCAATGTTTACGATGGATTACATATTGTAGATACAAGTAAATTTAATCTCTGCTATAAAAAGCTTCTACTGGTTAAGTAGTTTAGCTATAGGATTTTAATAATTTTATTTTAAAAAGATTCTAACTACGCTAAATTTTTAGTCAAGTATCTATACTTTAGTTTAAATTCGATGCTACTTATTTCAATACTGGAATTTAAATAGGCATTGAATTTTTTAAACATTCCCATTAAGCCGCGATATTACAGCCACAAAATTTTAAACCTAATTAAATTTAAACCAGACAGTAGTTTTAAAGAGGCAAAATGTGGAACATTATTTTTTTAGATGAACTAATAAGAATTTTAAGGTAATTCTCGCAATGAAAAAATCAATATACATCATTTTAATTGTGATTATTCTTTTATATGTATTAGTATCTTCAATATATACATTATTTATCTCTCCAGAAATAACTATTACAAACTATTCAAAATACACTCTAAAGGTTTACAAAAGTGAAACTAATTTAAAATCTGTTGAACCTACCTTTGAAGAAGTAGAAGATATGTTTATAAGCTCTACAAAGTTAAAAAATAATCAATCTGAAAAAATTAGCATTCAAAGAAAGTACTTATTTTCAGATAACAATAAATTGAACATCTCAGTAAAGAATAATAATAAAAGTTTTTTTTCAGGTGAGTATTTAATACAAAAAAATGGCTATTGTGGATACAAGATAGATATTTATAATGAATATGTTGATATAACAGAAAGAAAATATAATCTTTGTTATAAGAAGCTCTTATTAGTAAAATAGTTCGCATATACAAAAATAATGCCCAGTGGCAAATTATGCTCACTAGCCTGATATTGTACATTAGAGACTAACTGCTTGAATTCAGACTTATATTTTGTCCATTACAATATTATTTAGCAAATAATATAAACACATTTTATATAACACGAATTTCATTTAAAATTGACTTTCCTTATAACGATGAAGAAAGTTATGAAGGCTATTCAATAATAATAGTTGATGCGATACAAGTTATTCGTAACGACATAGTCACCACCTTAACAGATGGTAAAGTCATCAAACAGATACATTACGGCTCGAGACACCTATTTAATCAAAGCCTATTCGATCCAAATACCGATGAGCATGTCGAACTACGCCATAGTGAATGCAACAAACTCACATTGAGGTCTTTAGACAACAAGGAAGCGTACACAGCGTCTTTGATATTGATCCTATGGGGAGATTAAGAAATTAACAAAGTAGTAAAGATGAACATATAGTTATCAGCCGTCAATTTCAATATGACCCATTAGGTCAGCTAACAGACATCCAAGGTCAAACTGACCTAACTGATCTCGACAATAACCTTATACCATTTATCCCTAATCATCACTATAAATATGATGCTATAGGTCGTCTGACTCAGCACAAACTTAAAAGCCAAAACAGCCATTTCATTTAGCAATTCGCCTTTGATGCCACAAGCAATAGACAATCTGCTCATGAAAGCACTATCAAAGATGACATAGCTTTATCTAATCAATATAAGACCCAAGGTAGACCACACAGAACTGATCAGCCAAGTCAAACGTATCAGCTATCATTATGATGAGCATGGCAGAGTCGTACGTAAACTAATCAAATCACACCCGATAACATTCAATGAGCGAATCGGCAATTAAACAATAGCCTAGTTCAGTTAAAAAAAGAGCTAAGCTTTAGGTATAAGCCTAATAACGAGCTCATTAAAACAGAACTAAAGCTCAAAAAGGTAGCGATACCGTTATAAATACAACGCATTACTATTATGATGCCTTTGGACGACGTATACATAAACAAAGTGATACTAGTAATAAAAAGGCAACTAAAAACAAATCAACGCATATACTTTGGAATGGCAACCAAGCGATCCAGGAATATACTGAAGATCAAGTATTTACGACCATATACGATCAAAGCAGCTTTGCGCCAGTGGCAAGAGCAGTGTGGTTAGAAAATGATGATAAGCAAAGTATACAGGTGTACTACTATCATAACGATCAACTTGGTACGCCCAATGAGTTAACCAATGAAAATGGAGAGGTGGTATGGCTAGCAGACTATGAGGCGTGGGGTGTAATTAATAAAGAAAAGTATATCACGCAAAATATTGGCGAATTAAAGATCGCTTCAAATCAACTACAGCCGATACGCTTTCAAGGGCAGCACTTCGACGAGGAGACAGGACTACATTACAACTGTTTACGCTATTATGATCCTAATTTAGGCATGGTTATCTCAATAGACGCGATTGTATTAAATGGTGGCGATAATATGTTTGCTTATGCGCCGAATTGTAGTGGATGGATTGAGACGTTGAGGTTAATAGGCATTATTAGTCGCGGAAGTATAACTCCACCAGAGGCTATGAACCAATCAAAAGTAATGAGAGGTGATGGACCTTTATCTAATGTACTAAGAATAGATTGTAATGATGTTTATTTAGTGTCTACTAATGCATCCTATACTCTCGATGATGGATATAAAGCTGATGTACATTATATTGAAGTAAGTCAACAGAAACAACAGTTTATACCTTCAGGAGTATTTTGGCCTCCTACACCTTCATATATTAAATCACAAGGAGCAGAATGCAATGAAGTTTCCTTAAGAAAAGACCATGAGTATAAAGTAAGGTAGTTATTTTAGATTTAAAATTTTAGTTTAAAGCTCATTTGTCTCCAGTTTAGTTCAATAGGAATGAAATGATTAATCGGAAAAATTTATATATAGCAGTAATAGCAATTTTATTTGGTTTTATGCATGGCTATTTTATAACATCAATAAAAAATAAAGAAAGAATTAATGAGGCATATAATTTAGTTAATGCTAACTACTCTTACAATTTAAGTGAAGTTAATAGAATAATTAATAACGAGGGGACTGATAAAGCAAAAATTTATATTGATAAGTTAGTTGATAGGAACGAAACCGACTATGAATATTTCCGTTCTCAAAATCCTCGCTATATTCCTTTAACGGAGAGAAAAGATGCAGATTTCAAATAACAATATTCAGCGAGTAATATTAATAACTTTAGCTTTCTTTATGCTATGGAGTATTTCATTTGTAATAGGTAAATATAGTTACATTAATAAGAAAAATTATGTTGCAGAATGGGATATATGGTACATAGAAACTTACAAAAAAAACAATGAGCTCAAAAGATATATTAATAATATTGAAGATGATAAATAATAGTTAATTTTGCTTAAATTTATATATAAAAGGTTTAATAAAATAGGGGGTGTTTTAAAAATTATGATGACATTATACATACCCATAATTTATGTAAAAACAGGATTTTAAAGGTCTTAAATTGGTTGTCGAGCGTTTTATTGAAGCCACAAGTTTTTCTAAAGGCTCGTCTTAATCCTTGTCTTATTCAGCAGTTATTGCCTTCAATACCAACAGTATAATTTTTACAAATTAGTTTATTCTCAGGGGGTGACAACGATACTGACAATGTAGTGAGATCCTATTGAATTGAAAGACGGCTTCAATGTCTTCGTTTATGCACATAATACTACGGGGTGAGTGGATCCATTAAGTTTAAAAAATTAGGCTACCAACAACTACTGTTCCTAATAGAATACCTCCAAATGGAACAGCACAAGGGTATAATGAAGACATCGTAAATGAGGTTGGGCAAGGAGTTAATTAAATTAAGTGTGGTGGATTGTTTACACCTTGAGGGTATAGGTTTTATGTGAAAAATATAAGTGCCCAAATGATAAATAGTCATTTCAATGTGTTGCATACCCCAATTCCTATACATGGTAAGATACCTAGTGGTACAACTTACGAAGACTTGGGTTGAGTAGGTATAAAACAAAAAATAGTATAAGAAGAAGATGCGCCATGATTTATTATCATATTATAAAAATAGTTGTTTTATACACGAGTTTTATGTTGTTAGCTTCTTGTTCTCAATTCGAAGATGATTCTACATTTAATGATTTTATGAATAAAAGTCATATTGATTATATTGATGCTGATATTCTTTATGATAATAAAGAGTTTGAACTGTATATAGTTGGTTTAAATAATATAAAAGTTGGTGCTATTGATAAGGCTATGGAAATATTTATTGAACTTAAAAATAGTTCTAATAAAGAATCTACTGAATATGGAGAGTATGGGCTATTACTCATTGCTTATGAAACAGACAATATGCCTAATATGAAACGACAATTAGGAAGTATTGAGAGTATAAATTCAAAGTCTGAATGGTTAAAAATTGAATATTATAATTATAATGTTCTCTATAATTTTTTGAACACAAATTTTGATAAAGTTAAAGAACTTTTAATATCAATTAAAGATAAAGATTTGATTAAAAATCCAACTCTATCATCGGTACAAAGTGGATTATATTTACGTGAAAATAATATTCATGAGGCTATTGAGGTTTTAAAAAGATTAGAAGTTGAAAATGATGAGTCAATAGCTACTACGGCTAACTTAATAAGTTTAACGCAAGGTTATGATAAGGCTATTGATTATTTGATTGTTAAAAAAAATGATCATAACAATGAGTTTCTAGAGCTTTTATATAATCAATATTTGGTTCAAAAAGACAAACATAGTGCCTATGAAAATGTTTATAACCTAGGAATGAAAACTCAAAATACTTATATTTTAGTTTATTCAATTGAACTCTTATTTCCAGATGCTAGAGATGATCAAGTACTAATTAAAATGAATATGCTTCAAGATAGATTAAATCGCTTAGAAGCTGCTAAAAACTATATTGATTTCTATTTGAATAGAATAGCTCTGCCAATTAATAATGATGAACTTAATCGAAATATATTAATAGCTGAAAAATTCAATCCAATGAATTATCGATTGCTTTGGCATAAATATCACAACTCACATGAAAATGAAAAATTAGAGTATCTAAACAAGATTGAAAAAATTGATCCCTACGACAATAGTATTCTAATAGAGTTAGCTAAATTCTATAATATCAAATCAATGCACAAGGAGTTGGAACATATTAAACAAAGATTTAATTATTCTAATAGGTTAAAAACACAAGCTGAAATTGAGTTTATGAATAGCTTATAAAGTTAAACCGCTTAACTAGATATAAAAAATTAGAATATCTATAGTTAACAACCAGTCTAATTCCTAAGGTAAAAGCTTTAAAAATTTTACAAAAGGCTTATTGTAGATTTAAGGTAGATGTTATTGATGAATTATATTTTTTTATACCTCAAAATTTAATCTTTTATATGAAGCTGACTTTGGCGGAAAACTTAAGCCTCCTTTATGCATCATCGATAGAAACGTTTAAAAGACAATCAAAATCAAACCACACATATTAATCACAAGCTAGTGTTTATATGATATATAGCTTAACTGATATAATTTTATAACGTTAAACTTAGTTAAATATATAGTGATTATTAGAATATTTTGGCCATAAGTAGCTTTTAAAGATGTATGTACTCTAATTATTCAAAATTAGTAAATATGCTTTATTTCAATAATATCCAGTTAATATTAATATTGGTTGGCATGATATTGATAAAAATAGATAAGGAAAGCCATTGTTCAAAGGTAAGGTAAAAGCCTTTAAAGTAATAAATAAAAATGAAGGATTTTTGTAGCTACGTAATCGATGTTTATGAAACTTAACCTGATGTTAGAGGTGTAGAGGGATAGATCTGCAATAAAAAGATATTACCTCATACTAATTATTAATCGTATTAAACCATAAACAATTTGAAACTAAAACTATATGAATGACTACACCATAAGACCTCAAGAGATTTATTTGCTTGAGCGGTATAGCTCACCTGAATACTTTAAAGACATGCGTGATGCGTTTGCCAACATGTTAGCAGTGGGCGAGCAAGCACTTGACGTCTTTATGCACGATTTGCCTTATGACTTAAGAGGACGACCACTCAATAAACAGTATGACATCATCTGGGGTGAGCGTGTTTTACCGAATCTTCGCGCTGTGTTAGATAGCTTGAACATAGGCTATCAAGAGCTGTTAAGAGGAGACTATACCGCATTAGGGTATGGTGGCAATGTAGAAAGCGCATTTCGTGCGATTAATATGGATTATGATGTGAATTGGATGCCAAAAGAGCAACTGGCGGAATACGATAAATGGGAGAGAGAAGCAAGTATGCGTTCTTTTAACTTAAAAATCTCTAGCTACTTTGGTTGGACCATTTGTGACTTAACTGAGCGCTACAGCGCTATGGCAAGAGGACCACTTGATGCGCCCGAGTCTTGGCCAATCTATCGACTAAACCCTGAGATGGCCTTTAAAACAGGTGACATTATCAAGGTGGGCGGCATATATGTGCCTAATAGAGCCGATGCCAGTGCTCAAATAATACCTAAGAGTGACAGAGCCTTAGAAGCGTACGTGGGTTATGACCCCGAAACCATGCAAGCGGTAGGTAGAGCACCCGTCAAATGGATGCTGGTTGAGCGAATTGCTAATACAGGTGGTAGAAATGCTGCAGTTAAACCCAAACGACTACGTTGCGAAGCAGGTGAGAATTGCCCTCAAACGGGGCTATGGTGGACACCATCGAGTAACGAACCAAAGCATTTTGAACGAGGTCAAATAATGCCAATTACAAAAAGACTCGAATGGAAAACCATTTGGTATTTGAGCGAAACCAACCGTCTAGACATCGAATAATAAAAAATTTATATCAAGCAGTATAAAACGTCCTATTTATCTCGCATACTATAGAATTTAATAATGAGCACAAACTATCATGATACAACAGTCATTAAAATTCATGAGTTATAAAATCAAGTTCTTCATAGGTGCGGCAATAGTATTCGCCCTTAGTGGATGTCAAACAACGTATCGTGAGCAACTTTTAGAGACTAAAGAAGTCTTAGACGCTTCAACACAGCTCATACAGCTTGAAGATACGTATATTATACGTCCGCAAGAGATTTATTTACTCGAGCGTTATAGCTCTCCTGAGTATTTTGAAAACATGAATGATGCATATGCCAGTATAATGATAGTGTCAGAACAAGCGCTTGAACAATATATTAATAACTTACCCTATGACCTTAAAGGCCGCCCTGAAGATGAACAATATGACATCGTTTGGCGGGATCAAGTCTTACCTTATATGAAACGTACGCAGGATGAATTATATAGACTAGAGATAGTAGACGGAGATTCTAGTGCTTTAGTAGGTGCCGAACACGTCAATAAAAGTATTAAGACTATAGAGATTAATTATCCTATTGATTGGATGAACAAAGAGCATCAGATAGAATTTAAGAAATGGCATAAATTGGCCGAGATCATGGCTAAAAACCTCGAGTCAACTTATTTATTTCGATGGAGAATTGGCGATTTAGATAAACGATACCATGCACAAAATGAAGCCTCTTTTAACCTACCCGACTCATTACCAGCTTACCGTATAAACCCTAATATCACCGTGGAGGCAGGTGAAGATAATATTGAGGTTAGGGGTATATATGTCGCTAATAAACCCGATGTTAGTGCGAATTTATTACCTAAAGGAATAGCTGCACCTTTGGCGCTTGTCGGTTATGACCCTGAAACTATGCAAGCAGATAGCGAAGAGCCAGTTACATGGATGCTGGTTGAGCGAGTCAACGATATGTCAATAGCTAGTCAAGACGTCAGATCAGAATATATAGAAGCGCTTGTGAAAGACTATGACAAAATATTTAATGCTGAATTGGCGAGCAACCCTGCCAATATTCCAAAAAGTGAATATAACGGCGGTACAGATAGTTATTTGGGTGATTTAAAAATACTAAATAATGAGTTAATATTAGAGGTGTCGAGTGGTGAGTTGCAAATAGTGACCATAAACCAGCGTCAAGAAAAGCTTAAACAGCAATTAATTAAGTTTGTATTAGAAAATAGCGATACTTCTGTTCGTGTAAGTATACAGGGCTATATAGATCGTGAACATAAAGGTGGCAATTTAGATAGACTTGTTCTGGTTAATTACAGTGGGCTTGAAGCAAATGCTACTCATAGCTTTTTCAAGATGCTTAAGATGATAAGTGCAGAAGAGGAATGACGTCATAAGCAATGAGTCTAAAAAAGCCATTTGAATTTGGAAGTTATACCTGAACAATACACAACAGTCTCTAATCGGTTAATAAATTTAGTTTATTTAGTAAGTTATTCTATTTCATATGACTCTCACATCTAAGTAATATTTCAAATTATAAGGTTTGACCTCTTTTATTTTCTATATATTTTTTCAACACTTCCCATTCAGATTTAAATTTTCTTTTGTAGATACTAGCCTTTATATCTATTAAAAATTTATAGGCTTTAGAATTGCTATACTTATAAACATGTTTGGTGATGTTTTCTTCTAAAGCTTTCTTATTAAACCCTCCCCAAGCTATTGGAGCAGCAGTAAGTAAATTCGGTGCGCAAACTGGAGCAACCTTATAAAATAATGTGTATTCGATTATATCATTCGAATAATTAAATATTTTTCTAGCTACAGATTCATATGGTATCTCATTATCAATGAACAAATCAGACAAAGGGTACCAAATCTCTTGTTCTCCTAAAATACATTCCATGTTACATACTCCTCAGACTCTTCGTAGATTTTTCTTGAAAGTTCAGCCCCAGCTCATCCACCTTCCAACCCTCCAATATAAACAAATGCTAAAAAACATATTGGGCTGGCAGGCCCACAGACGAAAGAAGCAGTGTAACTATCCCCTAAAATAACACAGCTCAAACGTAGAATTTCTTATAAAATACCCATAAGGAGTTTTAACATGAGCAAACGAATGACTGAAACCCAAATAGTATCAATTTTAAAAGAAGCAGAAGCTGGAATACCTGCTAAAGAGCTGTGCCGTAAATACGGTATGGCTAGCTCGACCTACTACAAGTGGAAGTCGAAATACGGAGGCATGGAAGCGTCTGACGTCAAACGCTTAAAAGATCTTGAAGAAAAAAACCGTAGGCTTAAACAGATGTATGCAGATTTAAGCCTTAAAGCACAAATAGAGAACCACTCTCGATTGATAGTTCATCATTTATGGCATACAGGCAAGGTCAATTGTATGAGAGCAGACTGACAGTATTTATTAGATGCTCGCTATCACCAATGGATTGTATAAAGGTTTCATCATGGATTCTATGGGTGAAGTGGCTAACATAATTGCTGCCTGTTTGGGTCTCTATGCGGATGATTGATTAAGTTTGTCTATATAGTAAGTTATTCTATTTCATATAATGCAAGCAGTAGGTTTATCATAAAATTAGAATCGAACATCAATCTTCATTATCTTGTGAAGAATATACTCTGATAGAAGTGATGCTATTTGGTAAAGACTCAAGTTCATCGTATTTTTAAATGTCATTCTCTGTCAAACCAATAGCTTTAAATCCGATTAGTATATCTTCATAGTCATTTGATTTATAGACAAAATCGGCATCGTATAAATTATCATTAGTTTCAGACTTTATTAATTCATATTAAATAAGTGATATTAAGGTCTTTTAAATCTAATTGAAATTCAGTTGATATAAATTGTTTGTCAATGTTACTAATATAAATACTTCTTTCTTTGCTATCATTTAGATAAGTGAATATCTGTAGTCTCAAAACTATATCTAATCCAATTATTGGCTTTGGGAGTAAAAGGCTTATAGATACCAAGAATATTCGACTCTGAAATCAAATCTGTTTCATTAGAAACTAGTCTCATGGCAGCCTTTGTTATTTCTGTCATGTTTTTAAAATCAGAACGAGTGATTGATTGTAAGTTATTTGCTGTTATTAATGCTTTATATAACGATAGTCCACCTTGTTTAGCAGAGCCTTCAATTTGTGTGTTTTCAGAAGTTTCACAACTTACTAAAAAAAGAGATAGAGTAACTAGAGCGACTTTTATCATACTAAATTCTCAATTCTTATTATTTTGACATATCCGAATGATAAGAATATGTAGCAATGATATTAGGTACGGTAGTCCCTTTCATAGTCTTCCATTGGTCTTCAAGGATTATAGGATCAGCTATTTCAGTACCACTATGTTCGTATAACATGGTTATCCATACTTAGTTTTAAATAGATTATACCAAGAATACGGATTTAAATATCAAAGCATGCTTTAAACCTTAAAACTTATTATTATGTTTGTCTAATTCAAGTTTAAGTTCCTTCCATACATCATTCAAAAAGCAACTATAAAAAGCTCCTAAAATATTTGTTTTAAGTCTATATATTTTACTCTTACTGTATTTATTAATGTGTCTTCTTACTTTAATTATTACCTCAGCTTTATCAAAACCCATCCATTCTTGTGGTATTGGTGTAAAATAGACTGATCCATAAATAGGAGCAAGCTTGTAAAATAATGCTTCTTTTATTAATTCGTGAGGTATATTTTTTAGTTTTGAAGCAATAAATTTGTAATCAATTTCGCTATCTACAAAAATATCAGATAATGCAAACCACATATCTTCTTCCATTAGAAAATGTCCCATTCAATATATTCTTGAGCTTCATCGTAAATTTCTTCACCAGCCCATGCACCTAATACGCTTCCCCCTAAACTACCTAAGATACCTACCACTACTGCCATAGCACACACTGGAGCACCTGGTCCACAAAATAAAGAAATTCCTAGTGCCAAACCTATTGCACTGTGAACATCATCGATACTTTGAATATTTGTCACAGGAGCAAAGGCGGCTAGAGTATCAAGCGTAATATAAGTAATAAAGTGCTGGATAATAATTATGTCAGGAATTAAGTTTACAAAATAAGTGATGGCAAATAAGGTTGCGTTAAATCGGTCATGCAGTGTTTGATAATAGCGTATTGAACCAATATTTTGGATTATATCTTCTAATTTAATTGGCTTACAGACTGTTAAAAATAGCTTAATTACACCAGTAAGATTAAGTGCTTCACTGGTATCTCAATAATTTAATGCTTTACTTGATAATTGACACTTTTATAAACTTTAAGCATTTTAAATTTAATTAAGGATTGTAAAACGCTTGAACAGTTGCTTCATCTTCTAAACAAAATATGGTTAACCCATAAACATTTTAGAGCGCTTATAAAAGCATAAAAAACTAATAGTAATTAGCTTATTGCTTATAGAGTTGTATAACTTGAAAATACCAAATATTACCAATTATATTGAAAGTCTGTTAAGTGGGTTAAAACGACAATATAATTGTTATATTTAATTCAATTAATTACTTAATCTAAAGTTGGTAAAGAGCTTTTTAGTGACGTACTCTGTAGGATAGCCTGAATTATATCCATAAGACTAGCCTCAAGTTTTTCAGCGTAGATTTTGTACATTACACCTGGTTGATAGATATTTTTACATATTGAAATGAATTTATTTGGTCTGATTTCTCTTTTAAATATAAATATCTATTCAACTCTGTATTATCAAACTTATTGAAGAACTCAATCTTAATATTAGGGTAATTTTTTGAGGAATAAATAGATTTGATTTTATATTCATTAGTAAGTCTAGAGTCATCATCGTATTCATATTCAATAGCCTTGTTTTCAATTAGAACTAATCTGTCAAAACTTACGTCATACTTGTATATATTTTCGTTGGTAGGAATAATAATAATATATTCAATCAATTTTTTATCATGATTAATACCAATTTTACTTTTGTAAGAATTATTTTCAAAATGAAATACTGATTGTGCACTTCTTTTAGGAATGACTGGTTTGTATTTACCTAATACAGCTCTATTCTCTTCATCTAAAAAATTTTGATGTAGAATATTAATTGATGTATAAAGAATTCTATTAATATTATCTTCATTAGTATCAGTTTCAATGGTTTGTTTTTTAACATACAAATTGTTATACCATTGAAATTTATCCTTAATATTTAAATCTTCTCTTTGTATATCAAAATGATGTGTAAAAAGATTGACTATAAATATGGATAATACGGGTATATTAAGTCTCATTTATATCACCATGATCCGCTCCGACAATATCAGAGTGTGAGTTGCTCGAATCAGTTAGCTTTGTCTGACTCATTAATCTAGTTGAAAAGTAAGTAGCATTTCCCGCTTTACACTATTATCTTGGTTTGCACATGGGCAGTCGCTAAGGCTAGTATCATTACTGTGCTGCGATACTGCCACTAGCTAAGCGCCTGCAATCCTGTGCTTTACCAAGTATAACCGTTTCAATCGGGGCTAGCGGTTAGATTGTATTCTTGCTTAGGATGGGCGTGGTTAAAGCTATTATAAGCTTCTCCATCAAATTGCCAAATGACAATTCCCCAATTATTGTTTGGATAGTCTAGCAGAATTGTGCCTTGTTTGAAGTAGCCTCGGCTTTAAGATTTAGCATAGGTAAACCAAAATCCTGATTTAGAACAAGTCTAGTTTACAGGGCAACGTCCTCGAGCCATTGAGATGAGTTCAGGTTTAGCTTATGGTCAATTTTTCTACCATATTCAAATTACATTCTTTAATACGATGACTAGATTTTTCTAAGCCCCATAATTCAAATAATATTCCTTTATAAAATCTATGAGTGTGATAAAATTTATTATTTTCACCCGAGTTTTCGTTTAATACTATTTCATTATCTATCTTGTATAAATAGTCTGTGTAAAGCTCATCTAATAACTTAGTACTCGCTTCTTCATCATCAATTATTAAGTTAATAGTCTGTTCCATCTCAAACTTGTCTCGTTCACTTAACTTATGCCCAAATTTATTTCTTTTATAAGCATCATTGAAGCCATATGTAATATTATTTATATAATTATCACCTAAAACTCGTATATATCCTTCACTTTTTTCGAATGTAAAAGTATCTGTATAGTCTTCATTTTCTTCGAATTTATCACTTAAAGTATTCTATAATTTCGAATGTCTTAATCTTTTGATAAATTCAACTCTTGAAACAAGAATAATTGGATTTTTTCTTTCTATACCAGTTACAGGTATCACAGGCTCTATTAACTCATACTCGTCAATTGATGTAAATTGGTGACAATCTTCAATAGGGTTCTCTAAATTTGATTTTCTATTTGTTAAATCATAACAACTAGCTATAGTAAAAATCGGAAATATTATATACATAATCTTAAACATATCTATAACCCCAAAATTTATTAGTTTTATAGTTTTAATTCACACTTCTGTCTTCTCTAAGTAGATCCCACTGCCATTTAAATAGTGACCACATATGATTGCGGTACTGATTACTACCACCACTATTTTTGTCGTTGAATCTAAAAAAAATGAGTAGTCCATTAAATTATCAGTATATCCTTGATAGAAACTATGTATTGCTCATAACGCACTGTGTATTGATATTTACTCATCAAAGCATGCTTTAAACATTAAAACTTATTATTATATTTGTCTAATTCAAGTTTAAGTTCCTTCCATACATCATTCAAAAAGCAACTATAAAAAGCTCCTAACATATTTGTTTTAAGTCTATATATTTTACTCTTACTGTATTTATTAATGTGTCTTCTTACTTTAATTATTACCTCAGCTTTATCAAAACCCATCCATTCTTGTGGTATTGGTGTAAAATAGACCGATCCATAAATAGGAGCAAGCTTGTAAAATAATGCTTCTTTTATTAATTCGTGAGGTATATTTTTTAGTTTTGAAGCAATAAATTTGTAATCAATTTCGCTATCTACAAAAATATCAGATAATGCAAACCACACATCTTCTTCCATTGGAAAATTTCCCCATTTATTTTATTCGTCAGCTTCATCGTAAATCTCTTCTCCTGCCCATGCACCTAATATGCTTCCCCCTTGATTACCTAAGATAGCTACCACTATTGCCATAGCACATACTAGAGCACCTGATACATTAAATAAAGAAATACCTAGTGGTAAGTCTATCGCACTTTGAGCATCATCGATACTTTGGGTGTCTGTTACATGAGCAGAGGCGGCTGGGGTATCCATGGCTAGCTTGACGGTAAAGACACTTGAGTCATAGACGGATGTGGTGACTGTGCATTGCAGTGGATGTGATACTGCATCCGTATTAAATCGCTGAACATTAACGTGGCTAGGTAGGGCAGTAACACGATGCGTTATGGCAAGTACGGGTACGTGAACCCAATCATGTAGAGCTTGATGAAAGCGTATCGCACCGATGTTATAAATCATATTGTCCGCTTCGCTGGGCGTGCTACTGGTGATGTTCAAGCGTGGCGGGGTGTGCTTAATCGTTTGGGTGTGACGTAGATAGCCGGTTAGACCCGGACGCGATAGACGCTAACAGACATGTGCCTAGCCGCTGCGTTGTCATGCTAACCACATTGTTATGGATATTTATATGGGTACGGGTACGATACGAGATCGCCAAAACAGGTGTGGTTTGAATATAATTGTCAAGCAGCGTAGCAAAAACTCACAAGATTATGTGTACAGATTTGAGGGCAGGGGTCATTAATACTCATGCAATGTAAATTGACTACTTTCAAACAAACTATTCAAGTTTGTATAGGTAATCAACAGTGACTGGTTTGTTAAGACGTTTGCCAGTCATATCTATTAAAAATGTTTCTCTACCTTTTATAACTTGGGCTTCCCCAAATCTGAATCTATCAGCATCATCGTATATGAATGGAATGACTGCCATTCCTTTTTTATTAATGTAACCCCACTTACTATTAAGTTGAACACTGGCTAGACCTTCATTAAAGTCGTAGCCTTCATCGTAGATACACTCGATAACTTCTTCAAACTGCTCATTAATGTAACCTCGTTTTCCATCTCTTTTAACAGAAGCTAATCCTTCATTAAAATGATCAATTGAGTCGTATTTTAAAGGAAGTAATACTTCGCCTTTGGTATTTATTATTCCCCACTTATTATTTAATTGGACACTAGCCATACCATCATAGAAGTTTGATGAACGCTCATATAAAAAATCGACAACAACGTTTCCTTGACGGTCTACATAACCCATCTTGTTATTCTTTTCAACCCTAGCATATCCTTGTTTAAAATAATCTGCAGAAGAATATTCAGGTTCAATAACTACTCTACCTCTATATTTATAACCCCACTTACCTTCAGACTCAAAGGGCTTGAAGTCATAATCATCTACTTCACTTGGCTCAAAATAGATATCATTGTAAGCGAGCTCATCATTAAAATTTTTAATGCCATCCAGATTTTCATCTTGAACTTGATTAGACTCTAAGTCCGAGTTTGATGCATTAGAAAACTCTGAATTTAAGCTGTCAAATGTGCAACCTAATACAATAACAACTGAAGTTAATAAGAATAATTTTTTCATAATAATTTATCCACAATTACATTTACCTTTGTTAGGTAGAAACCATATATCACCGAACGCACTTTGATAACCGCCGTCATCCCAGGTTTTTGTCACAAAAGCCGCATGTTTGTTGCTAACCATTATAAAAGCGCTATCTGATGGCATGTTACTTCTTATAGCATCAAACTGAGATTGGGATGTTATTGAATAGTGAGGTTTAGGAAGTTTATTAATATAACGTCCCATAAGTCTAGCAGATAGAATATATCTCATACCATCCGTATTCTTATTAACCCATCTATGTTAGCGGGTATTAGCTTACCGGCTTTGTTTAAACCATAACTTACTCGAGTTGCGCATGTGTTTTCTACTCCTCCGGGGCTATTTTCACCATAAGAATTATTTATCCAGCCACATTCAGGTGGCGGTAGTCAATACCACTTGGGATGTCAAAGCTTAAGGTCAAGGGAGAATGAATAAGATGCGCCTTTGAGCTAAGGGGAGACTGATGGCGCTCATGGTTATAGGTTTTAATGGCATAGGTGTCTATACTGTGCTGGACATGCTGTGAGTTATCGTTTGGGATAAGTGAGTAGATTGAGGATAGTTCATTTCTATTATTAATCAGTGCATCAAGCCATTTGCTATGCTCATTAATATCTAAGTGTTGACTGGCATAAGCCGCTTGAGTGCTAACTTCGGAGGCGTAAATGCTGTCAAGGTGAATGTGTAGGGCTGTGTTATGTAGAGTTGGCATGAATATAGTCATTGTTTTTCACCTAGGGTAAATTCAATAGGCTGATCACAGGCTTTACCCTCTTCGGTGTCATTACTGGCTATAGGGTCGGTATATACTTAACTTGAGGTAGTTAGGCAGCTTGCGTCAATACCGCGTCCAATAAGGTATTGATTGACAGCTTATGTTCGCTGTTTAGATATTAAAAGGTTGGCGTTAGCGTCGCCTGTGTTATCTGTGAGGCCTGTGTAGCATTTCCCGCTTTACACTATTATCTTGGTTTGCACAGGTGCTGTCCCTAAACGAGTGTCATTCCTATGCTACGATAATCCCACTAGCCAAGCGCCTGCAACCCTGTGCTTTACTAAGTATAACCGTTACAATCAGGTCTAGCGGTTAGATTGTATTATTCCAAATGGTAGGCGTGGATGAAGCTTTCTAGTAAAAACCCAGTGTCAAGGCTGGTTTAGTGTTGGTCTTAAAGCTTATTTATAGTTAATTCCCTTTAATTTATAGTCTCTTCATTTTTCTTAGGTTATTCAGATATTACTGTTAATAATGGCTTAAATAAGTGGCCTAATATATAAAAGATTATCAATGAATATATCGAGCCTAGCGAGCATCAGTAAAATCGCTTCATTAAACAGGTTAATAAGGAGGAAGCCTTGACAATGTTATTATATTTTAACAAATAACATTATATAATTAATTTTATGCTATTTATAAACTTAGTTTAAATGAATTATCTAACCATCATACCTGTTTTATAGTAAATAATTAATGGCTCATGCAAGGTATGTTGCTGTGAGTTTTTCATAATTTTTGATGTCATTTGCACCACCGCATATTCATCGTTTACTGTCATCCATTGAACAGGAAATGTTTTAGCTGATTCGATAGGATTACCTGGAGCGGTAAGCTTGCCTTTATTTTGACTTTCAACTTGAGAGATGTCATAACTAAAATATTCATTGTTATGTACCCCCTCAATATGGCACTCAGACCTGATGGCATGATAACAATAAACAAGCATATTGTTTGATGGATGTAGTAAGTAAACCAACTCTCTAGAATCATTATCATTAATTAATTTTTCTAAGCTTTCCTTAGCGTTAAAATTTATAGTGATTGATGATCGAGAAGTTGATGGTAGTTTATCTGTGTCATCAGCATAATTATGGTCATTAGTTATGATGTCTTTAGATTTAATTTTCTCATTATTAATTTTTTTTTGAATAACATCTTTTTCACTAGTCGATGTTTTTACAGCTGTTTCTTTACAACCACATCCCAAAAATAAAAATAATGTTATAATAAATATTTTTTTCATAATTTATCCACAAGAGCATCTTCTAGTAGGAAGGAACCACACATCTCCAAGATAAGATGTAGCAAAACCATCTTGATAGTTAATTGTTACGACAGTTGCATGGCCTTTTTTTGCCATAATAAAAACATAATCGTGAGTTAACGATGATTTAAGTTTATTGAATTCTTCTTTAATATTTAAGGTATAGTCAGGTTTTCCTAGCGTATGCAAATATCTATTCATTTCGGCAGCATCAAGGATGTATCTTTGATTATCCTTAAAATTCAAATTTGCTGAAGGTGCTCCTCTAGGTATAGGTCTTCCAGCTTTGTTTAATCCATAACTTACTCTTGCAGCACATGAGTTTTGTAGACCGTCAGGACCGTTTACACCATAAGCTTTTCCGATGTTACCTCCGATTTTTTCCCAAGCTTGGGCACCACTGTAATCATCATAATTTAAGTAGTGTTTCATAAAATCATCGGCATATGGTAGCTTACAATTACATTTTATATGACGACTAATATTAACTCTTGTTAGAATTTGGATTTCTTCACTAACTGCATTCGATATACTATCACCTTCAAGTATAGCAAATGAGTTTCGTTGATTTCCATTAGTAGGTGTTGGCATAATTTACTCCTTATCTGAATATCTCCGCCCTCAAGCGTAATACTTCGCTGAGCCTGCATTGATGGTTATCTTATTGGTTGCCGCAATCTCAACTGCTTGGGTTGAAGACGAAGTATTCACATCCTGCTTAGCGGTTGCCTCAAGTCGTCCTGTATGTGCCTATACGATTATATTATCTTTGGCATTGGTCATACTCACACTACCATCTGCCACAAGAGTCGTTGACTCACCACTGACTTGATAATGTCCCTTACAACTGTTCACTATCCTATCTTGCTGCGTTGTAGACAGCATCTCACCCACAGAGCGATGTACCAGCAAATCTTCACTCACATAACTGCTATCAGCAGCGCTGTCGACTAAGGTATAAGGGGTTTTATGATGCGTGGTTTGGGTTTGCTCGTCAGCAATAGACTCAAGTTGGGTCTTAATATCTTTATGGCTATTAACGTGACGACCTAAACCTGTGGCAATCTGGGTTAAGCTCTCACTTAAATGCTGACCACCAAGACTAGTTTGATTGAGGGTAGGGGTATGATGTAATAAATACGTATACAGGCTGATTGGAGAGTAATAGCATTTCCCGCTTTACACTATTATCTTGGCGTGCACAGGGGCAGTCGCTAAGGCGAGTGCCATTCTTGTGCTTCAATACTGTCACTAGCTAAGCGCCTACAACACTGTGCTTTACCAAGTATAACAGTTACTAATTAAATTTATGAATAATAAATGGGCCTGAACTAAATAAACATTATGCTAAACTACTTTTATGAAGCTAACCCGTTTTAACTTAAGTAAAAAAGTAAAGTTAAAGTTACTTGAGTACTTTGTACTTGAAGTAACTGCTTGTTCAGCGGCTTATATAATGGGTATACAACCGAATTAAGCTATATTATACTATCGAAAGATAAGACTCGTTATAGACTATTATCTATCACCTGAAGCAGATGACGTCTTCGATGGCGGAGTTAAATTAGACAAAAGTTATTATGGAGGTCTACGCAAAGGTAAAGGAGTTCTAGACGCTGCTGGTAAGACAGCCGTATTTAGTATTTTAAAACGAAACGGTAAGGTTTATACCATTGATGTAGGTTATACCAGACATAGAACTCTAATGCCTGTTATTAAGCGTAAGATAAAGCCTGATAGCTTTATCTACACCGATAACTATCGTGGTTATAATGCCTTAGATGTGAGCGCATTTGAGCATTTTAAAGTAAATCATTCTAAAGAGTTTGCTCAAGGTCGTAATCATATAAATTGCATTGAAAACTTTTGTAATAAGTCTAAACGTATTCTTATAAAATATCATGGAATAGATAAAAAGAACTTCCACCTGTTTTTTAAAAGAGTATGAGTTTAGATTTAATTATGGGTCACCATCTGATCAGCTTAAAACTCTGATAAATTGGTGTTATATATAACCCTTATCTACTTCAGACCCTAATACATTTAAAATGTAGAAGTTTTAAATTCATCAACATTAGTCAAATTACCTTCTTCTTTAATCTTCGCTTTTATTTTAGAGTCTGTAATAATGGTGGCAGGAGTGCTTAAAAAGATTCGACCATCTTTGTTGAAAATCGAAGAGTTTATAATAAAAGCTGTGCATCTTTCATAAATATTAGTTTTATCAGCATTAGTTGTACCATATACACAAAAAGTAGGGTCAGACATTAGTACAGATTCATAACTAGAGTTAATAATTTTCTGTTCTACAATCTTATCGTCTTCTGGATCATAGTAGAATGCTAGGGTCTTAGCATCCAAAAATAAACGACAGGTATAATACAAATATTTTTTTGCTATATGTTTGCTATCTGAAAACTCATAAGTGGAAATCGATGCACAATTGCTATAACTATCTTGATTCGACATAATCTTATATGCTTCTATTCTATAGAACAAATGGGTACTTATCCATATTAATAATATAGCTATTAAAGGATAGACAATAATAGCATTTATAATTTTCTTCATGTAAATCTCATTATTAAGCTAATATATAGTCCATATATTTAGATAAAAATTTATAAGGAGAACTTCTTGGTCCGTTACTATTTCCATCTCCCATCCCCAAACTTCTTGTATTTATTAACTCAGGTTTTGTCCATACTATCATATCTCTTCCAAACCCTTTCTGGTTTGGTAATCCTCCCAAAAAACAATAACACCTAAAAGTAGAAACTAACTGCTAAAATACTAGTAGGAGATTTCGACATAAAAAAATCAAGATTTACCGACACTCAGATTGTTAATATACTCAAACAGGCAGAACAAGGCATACCTGTCAGTGACATGCTGCGTGAACACAATATAAGTCAGAGCACCTACTACAAATGGAGAAGCAAATACGGTGGTATGGACGCCTCACTCATTACCCGTCTTAAAGAATTAGAAGCTGAGAACGCTCGTCTTAAAAAGATGTACGCGGAAGAACGGCTTAAATCAGACATCTTACAGGACGCTATATCAAAAAAGTGGTAGCGCCCTCTAGGTGCAAAGAGCTTGCTCAGCATTACATCAAAGCCAGAGCCATTAGCGTACGCTTGGCCTGTCTGATCTTTAACATCAGCATAACCTGCTATTACTATCAGCCAAAGACAGCGGATGAAAATAAGCAGATAGCTAGGCTATTGATTGACTTAACCAACGACCATAAAAACTGGGGCTTTAAGCTATGCTTTCTATACTTAAGAAATGTACTCGGATTACCTTACAATCATAAGCGTGTTTATCGTATCTACCGTGAGCTTTAATTAAACCTGAGAATCAAGCCTAAACACCGTATTAAACGAGACAAACCCAAAAAGCTTGCTGTGCCTGCTAACGTCAATCAAAGCTGGAGTATGAACTTTATGCACGATACCTTAACCGATGGTAGAGCTATTAGACTCTTTAATGTCATTGATGACTTTAACCGTGAAGCATTAACCATAGAGGTTGACTTCTCATTACCCGCTCAAAGAGTGATACGTAGTTTAAATCAACTGATTGAATGCCGTGGCAAACCTAATCAAATCAGGTGTGATAATGGCCCTGAATATATCAGCAATGATTTAAAAGACTGGGCAACTGAGCAAGGTATTGTTATCGAATACATTGAGCCTGGCAATCCTCAGCAAAATGCTTATGTAGAGCGCTTTAATAAAACAGTTCGTTATGATTGGCTTAATCAGGAGCTATTTGATAGTTTAGAGCAAGTGAGACAGCAGGCTGAGGCTTGGCTCAATCACTATAATAACGAGAGACCCAATATGGGTAATGGTGGCTTTACGCCGATTCAGAAACTTAATATGGCAGCTTAGTTCTACTTATTTAGTGTTTTAAATATGGGGGTATTTACTATGCTTACCTGCTTTTTCAACAAACTCATTGGCCTTAATCGTAATATCACCACCCTCAAGCGTAATACTCGCTGAGCCTGCATTGATAGTTACCTTATTGGTTGCCACAACCTCAACTTCTTTAGTTGAAGACGATATATTCACATCCTGCTTAGCGGTTGCCTCAAGTCGTCCTGTATGCGCCGATACCATAATATTGTCTTTGGCATTGGTCATACTCACACTACCATCTGCCACAAGAGTTGTAGACTCACCACTGACTTGATGGTGCGTTTTACCACTGGTCACAAACCTATCTTCTTGCGTAGTTGATAGCATTTCACCCATAGCGCGATGAACCAGCAGATCTTCACTCACATAACTGCTATCAGCGGCGCTGTCTATTAAGGTATAGGGAGTTTTATGATGCGTGGTTTGGGTTTGCTCTTTGGTAATGGCCTCAAGTTGGGTCTTGATATCCTTATGACTATTCACATTGCGACCTAAACCTGTGGCAAGCTGGGTTAAGCGCTCGCTTAAATGCTGACCACCAAGACTGGTTTGGGTGAGGGTAGGGGTATGATGTTGATAATCATGCTCAGAGCTTTGGTCATGAGTTTGGGGTTGGCTTGATATGACCAGTGCTTGACCCGTTTTGACACTTACTTGTACCGTGGTGGTGGCATGTATGCCGTTACGCTGAGGAGTCGACTCTGTGCTTGCTGGGTTAATGATACCCATCTTAAGGGTAGCATCGACATCACCTTGGTTGATATTAAGCTGTGAGTAGGCTTTATCAGTTCTATGATCAGTTACCCATTCAGAATGCCCACCGTTTGCAGTATGTCGATAGCCGCTTTCTATTGCTTTTTCATTTTCAGCTTTAAAAAGACTAGGACGCGTGGTAGACAATAAGCTACCCGCATTGATTAAATGCTCACCATCACCAAGTGACTGAACCAAGGTTTGATCATCAGCTCTATGTGTAAAGTGTGTCCCATAGTTTGCGCCTGCTTGTGCTTCCATACGGTGTATAGGCTGTGCAGGTGCATCAAACAAGGCTAGGCGAGTAGGGGTCATGTTATCACGGCTGTCTGTGTCTGACTGTGTATCAGTTATTCCCGTCATCGGCGGGGTGCTGTGTTTGCTATAAAAAGCACCTACCCATGGGGTATCGGCTGTGATAAGAACCAGCTGGGTTAAGTGACTGTCAGTTTGGGTATAGGTTGGTAGCATTTCCCGCTTTACACTATTATCTTGGTTTGCACAGGGGCAGTCGCTAAGGCGAGTGTCATTCCTGTGCTACGATACTGCCACTAGCCAAGCGCCTGCAACCCTGAGCTTTACCAAGTATAACCGTTACAATCGGGGCTAGCGGTTAGATTGTATTCTTGCTTAAGGTGGGCGTGGTTAAAGCTATTCTAAGCTTCTCCATCAAATTGCCAAATGACAATTCCCCAATTATTGTTTGGGTAGTCTGGCAGAATTGTTCCTTATTTGAAGTAGGCTCAGCTGTCAGCTTTAGCATGGGTAAACCAGAATCCTGATTTAGGACAAGGCTGATTTTCAGGACAACGTCCTCTAGCCTTTGAGGTGAATTCAGGTTTTTTAGAAGACTGCTTCTCATAGTAAGGTGTCATGTCTTCGCCAGACTCTTGACGCTTGATGAATTCTTCAAAGGTTATTTTATAAGGGTCAATTGATACAAACTTGCTGGTGTCGATACCTGTCTTCTCTAGAACATTTGGTAAGGTGTAGTCTGGTTGATCTTGTTGGATGTCGAGGCCTATTTCTAGAGCCTTGGATTCACTTTCTAATCTCCAAGTGGGAATTTTCAAATAAATTTTAGGATATACCGTCTCCCAATCATTTCGATGATCAGCGCCTACAGTCGATTTCACTTTTTCAATTTGGTCGTATATAGTGAGAATTATCAAATAATGGCGATTATTTGTCATTTCATCTGTTTGTCGGTTTAATCGTATATCCATAAACGTATCAGTATTATTTCGTACTTTCCATATTTGCGAATCACTCAATTGCATCCACTCATCAAAAGTTAAGTCTTTAGATATATCTAAGTAAAACTCATGGCCTAGTGGATTTATAGAGAATTCGAAACTATCATCTGGAGATAGCCGTGCATGAGATATACCATTATCATAAACCCAACCCTTATCTTGCAACTGCTTAAAGAAAGCCATAGTTTTCTCATAGGCTTCTTTATCACTTATACTTACTTTATCTTTATTGTAGAGAAAAGCGATATCATAATTCGTTAACAGACCATCGTTTATTTTTACATTATCATATGCCATGACATACATCACGCCATCTATTAGGATTTCATCATTAAAATATTTAAATAGCAGTGGTGCTTCTTGATAACGAGGAAAGTCATAGCCTTGAAAGGTAGCTCCCATTGGCTGAGCATCTGCTTCCTGATATTGCTTATAATCAGGATTCATTTCATACAGCTCTTTTGCTGTAATATTCAATGCAATTTCTAAGGGCTTACTCGGCATAACGACCTCTTTATTAGCTTGACAAGCAATTGTATAAAATAATAGAACAATAAAGATAATAGGTAAGCATAGTCGTTTTAACATAGGGCTGAAACGTATTTTATATAAGCTCATGAGTCTGCCTTGTTGTACCAACTAACCATAGTTCTTAGCTGATTGTGCATATAAGTCTTTTCATTTTGCATCAATCCATGAAATTTTTTAGCAGCCCTATTAATCCATTTCATTCTATTCTCCTTATTAGCATTTGCGATGTTTTTGTAAGCTACTATACTGCCACTAGCCAAGCGCCTGCAACCCTGTGCTTTACCAAGTATAATCGTTTCAATCGGGGCTAGCGGTTAGATAGTATTCTCGCATAGGGTGGGCGTGGTTGAAGCTTTCTAAGCTTCTCCATCAAATTGCCAAATGACAACTCCCCAATTATTGTTTGGGTAGTCTGGCATAATTGTGCCTTGTTTGAAGTAAGCTCGGCTGTTAGCTTTAGCATGGGTAAACCAGAATCCTGATTTAGGACAAGGCTGATTTGCAGGACAACGTCCTCGAGCTTGGCTGGTTATTTCAGGTTTAGCTTTTGGTTGGTTCTCATAGTAAGGTGTCATGTCTTCGCCAGCCTCGAAGCGTTTAATGAATTCTTCAAAGGTTATTTTATAAGGGTCAATCGATACAAACTTGCTGGTGTCGATACCTGTCTTCTCTAGCACAATTGGTAAGGTGTAGTCTGGTTGATCTTGTTGGATGTCGAGGCCCATTTCTAAAGCTTGAGTTTCAGCATATAACCTTGCTTGCGGTAAGTCTGGATAAGACTTTGTAAAAACTAATTCCATAGTATCGTTTGGATTGTCGTAACTGATATAACTGTTGATATAAACTTCTTCTGACCTAAAATCCAAGCTGATCATATAAACGTAATTATTAATCTCTTCTTCAAAGTTGTATTGCAATCTAACATCTAAGAACACATCAGTACCATGGCGCAGTTTCCATGCTTGCAAGCTCGGTAAGCTCTTGAACTGATCAAAGGTGAGAGGGTATTGATAGTTCAAAAAACTAGATGATACATTCTCATTAGTGACATAAGAATAACTATCTTGAACAGATATACGAGCATTAGTGACACGGCGATCATTTTGCCAACCTTGCTCTTCTAGTTGTTTAAACAACTTTTGCACAGCGGTATAAGCATCTTTTTTTGTAACGCCATAGCTACCTTGAGAGTTGGGGACGAAAAAATCAATTCGAACCGACTGTATGCCTCGTTTAGGTTTATCATGAATATAAAAGCCTGAGGTCATACCGACATTATTAATAGTAAGCGGGGGAACGTTAGGGTGGTTAAAGGTAGCAGTCCCATTGTTAGATGGAAAGTTAATTTCGTAAAAAGTAACCCCTAAGCTGCCAATATTGAGTGGATTATCGTCAAAACTCCAATACTGTTTAATGTGCTCATTATTTTTTTTAAAGGTTTCTGGACTCTCTTCTACTGAAACATACGCATGAGGCGGCATAGTATTTACTTTATTATTTTCACTACAGGCTACTGAAGATAGTGATAATGAAATTGCTAGTAATACTGTTTTGATAAGTTGATGTTTAAGCATAACTATTCCAAAGTTTTGTTAATCCATCCTGCTATTTTGACCATCTCCCTCTCAACTTTTGCTTTCGTATCATTATCGTTCATAAGATTAATAAATTGCTCGGCAACACTGGTAATCCACTTCATCCTTTTAGTAATATTAGCCAGTTTGATATAATCAGGTGTAATATTTATTAATTTGGGATCATTTGTGTCCGCTTTTGAAGTAAATACAATCTGCAGTTCAGGAATAGACATTTTTCCTCTTCCAAATTCAGCCAATTTATTCAGCGCATAGCTTACTCGAGTAGATCAATACGAGCTCTACTGCTTTGGATTTTGGTGATATTTATCTATATAATTTTTCATGTTTTTCCATTTCTCATTAACTGACTTATCAAATATTTTCATTAGTATGTCAGATTTGATTCTATATAGAGCATTGTTTTGATAATTTTTAATATGTTTTCTAACTGCTGAAACAACATACTCTCTATTATAACCACCATAATCAATTATATAGACTGAGGTTAATATCTTAGGTTTAAAGACAGGTGCAATTTCATTAAAGAAAATTAATTTTAATTCATTTAATGGAAGATGGTTTAACTCTCTAGCAACATAATCATATTCATTAATATCTTCTACAAATATATCTGACATTAGATACCAAATATCATGTCGATTTAAATTTTCTTTCATATTTAGTTCCAACTAGTAAACTCTTGAGCTTCATCATAGATTATCTCTGAACTCCAAGAGGTAAAGACAGTCCCTAATACACTAAATATCAATATTAAAGTACCAAAACACAAATAAGCTGCGGGTCCACATACTAATGAGCCCACTGCGTAGTTTGCGAATATTGAGCGTTAAAAATTACTATGTGACACTCTCTCCTGATACCACTATCCTTACATCTGCTATAGTACTGGCTTCAATTGCACCTATATATGGATCGACAGGCTCTATAACTTCTCAATTTTTTAACATTCCGGGTTCCCCCTACAAACTTTTGAATTGAGAATGACAACTGATTCACGGCTATTACTACTACCAGTGTTGCTATAACCACTCTAGATTGCTAGTTCATCAACTATGTGAATGGAAACTATGAGTCTTTGAGTTTCATAAAAAAAATCATTATCCAATTGTTACATTCAACTATTGCATATACTCCCATGAGTCAGGGGTCTCGTAACTTTCATCTATAGTGTAGCCTTGTTCTTTAAGTTCAAGCTCTTGCTTTGATCTACCATTTAAAGCCATTTTAATGGTGTCTTCATAGGCTTGTCTCAAGGCTGCCCCTTCAAGTTTAGAGCCATTTTCTATTAAATTAACGCCGACATATTCTTCCGTTTCAAAATAAAACCTAAGCATATACTGCTCTTGTCTAATCTCGTTAGCTTCTGTTCTTTTAAGAGTAATACCCATTATAATGCCATCAAGATATAAATTATAATACAGACTTTGGTCTGGGTTGCTGTTAAACAAGTCAAACCATTCTTCATAGCTTAAAATATAACTAGGATCCGTGACTTCGTTAGATTGCTTTATAGACCTAAGATTATCTTGTTTTGAAATACGAGGTGCATAGGGGGCATAATATTGATGCCAACCTCGTTGATTAATTTGTTTTAGTAGTTACTTGTAGGCTAAGTAAGCTTCTTTTGGCTTTACAAATTCTGCTTTATTTAAGCCGGAATTAATACGTATACCTATAATACCTTTAATTAAATTGCTATTTTTAGAGTTTCCTAGTACGGAAAATACATTATCTATAGTTAAAGTATGACCTCCATGAGCAATATTAACAGACCCTAGATTAGGAGGCGTCCAAAACAAACTAAAAAAGCTCATTCCAGCAGGCTGAACATCTGCATTACCACCAGTATAAGTTATAAAGTCTTCAACGCCTTGTTGAATAAAGTGCAGAGTGACTTTTTGTGGTGTAGGCTTAGATTGCCCCATGCAAGAAGTTGTAGTTAACAAGGCTAGTAGACATAGAAGAATAGCAATAAAAAACTATCGCATAAAAATCTTATATATTCGAATTTGCTTCAATATATGTGCAAACTATTGACATTGTTCGTCTTTGAGCATGGTTCGAGCCATAACTAACGTCTTTGTTTTTTGTTGTGTTAAATAAAATGTAATGCGTTACTTTTTTTTCAATTACTAATTCTAGACAGCCCCTAATTAAAGTATATAAAATATAAATTTAATTTTTTTAATTTTATAATTTATATATTCTTATTCATATATTTCAGAATCAAGCTGTTTAATATAATCGTTATACTCTGGACTGTTATATAAACTTAGACAGGAAACTAGTGCAACATCCTTATCATATGTTGAAAAAGCACTTTCTTGATAGTTTTCTTTTACAAATCTTCTAACATTTTTGTATATCCTTAAATCATGAGAGCCAGACTCTAAATAAGCTGATTCAGCAATAGAAAACTCTTTATAGATTTGGCTTTCTTCATCTGGAGTCTTGTATCTCATGCAAAAAGCCATACCAAAATTCTTAAGTTTCTGTCTGGAATCAATAATATGTGATTTTTTTATTGTTGTATTCGTAGTTGCGCAGCCCTGTAATAATAATATAAAAGGGATAAGGGCTATTACATATAAACATCTCATTACTTTATCTCCCAGAAAATAACCTCAGTAGTCTGTGCAGAGCCACTATGGTAAAAATAACATTTGTCACCACAATCAGAACCATTCCAAAGCGTTACATGACCAGTCGCGTTATTAAAGCCTCTAACACCAAATATTTTTATGCCTGTTTTTTCCGTAAGTTGTTTAAGAACTTCAGACATTGATATTTGTGTCGAACTAAAAGTCGAGGTTGGCTGACCAAAATGTTTTTTTGCAAGTTTAATAGCATCTTTTACTCTTAATAAATATATCTTATTATCAGAACCTTTCGCCCATCCCCCTCTACTATATATACACTCATACTATTTTCCAAACGGACATTAAATATAATATTTAATCAAGATAAGGACGATGACCTTTCTCGTATTTCTCCATCAATTTGATAACAGGGATAAACCTTGGGTCATTAGATCTGTATTTTTTAATCTTTTCTAAAATACTGCCACCACCTGTATCAAAGTTAACATCCCCTTTTTTTTCTAACATCATTTTTAGTAAGCCTAACTCTTCGGGCATGCCATTAATATACGCAAGTGGTGTTATATTTTTATCATTAGGTATATTGGGATTAGCACCTGCCTCAAGTAATAACTTAGCTGCTTCAACATTCTGAGCTCGCATGGCATAATGCAAAGGCGTCATACCATAGCAGTCCTGAGTGTTTACAGGCACACCATTATCTATATAGAATTGAATGGTTTCTTTAGGAGAAGGGTTAATTAAATTCGCTCTATGAAGGTAGTTCCATGATTCTTCTTCTGAGATGCTTAGTATATCTAAAGTTTTGTTGATTAAAAATATTTTTTTCAATAGTTTAATATTCCCTTCACTTTCTGCAACAGCCACCCGAAGTTTGGGACTACTTTTATAAAGTTCGTCAAAACGTGCTTCTACACTACTTTTATTATTTTTCATTAGTTGCCCTTTTTAGGAGATTGATTCATATCGTTTAATATCCTCTCTAATTCTCCACGCCCAGGTTTTTCACCTTTGTGACTTATATTCTCAGGCCCGTTTTGAATCTCAAATATATCAGGTCTGGAATTTACATAGTCATTTAACTGTTTTTGGGACATACCTAATTTTTCAGAGGCTTCTATTAGTCGCCTATTCTCCCACCCCTCAATATGACCATAGTGTAATGGCGGCTCTATAACTTCACCAGTTAATTTGTCTATAGCTTTACCGTCCTCTGTAAAATCATATCGTTCTCTAATTTTACGTTTCGTTTCTGATCGAATGGATGGCCTCGTTAAGCTTGTTATAGGTTTATTTGGGTCATAAGTATAACGTCCTTTTTCATCTCTAGGAGGATCTTTCGATCCAACCCGAGAAGTATTTGAGTTATTATGGTTTACGACCTCACCTGACGCACGATTATTAGTTGAAGCAAGGGCTGTACTTGGTTTATTACCTAAAGCTATTCCAGAACTTGCAACATTACTACTAGCCGTTGCAGGCGTCCTCGTAAGCCAGCCTTCAATTTCTTTTATGATGATATTGGCTTTACGATCAAAATCCCTTTGGATTTGCACTAGTTTTTGCTTGTTTGCGCGACTTAAACTATTTAAAAACTTTGGAGTTAAAATTTTATTTAGTAAGCTTTTTAATTTACCAATATCTAAAGCTCTTCTAATTGAGCTATGCTTAAGAAACCGTAGAGATAAACTTGGTAAACTAGTGACTCAATGAGGAGTTTACCATGACCAAGAAAATCAGAACTTATAGCGCAGAATTCAAAGCCGAAGCCGTCAAGAAGATAGCACAGAACAACGGAAATATTACAGCGACCGCAAAGCAGCTTGGCATCGCCATGCAAACGCTATCGAACTGGCATCACAAAGCCAATCAAGGCAAACTTGAAGGGACAGAGCAGTACGATCCACAGCTTATGGCTGTGATAGAAGAGAACAAGCGCCTTAAACGACAGCTTAAAGTTGCTGAAGAGGAACGAGAGATCCTAAAAAAGGCCACCGCGTACTTTGCGAAAAACAATTAGTGAAGTACGCCTTTATAAAGACGAATAGACAGATTTTTAGTATCGTCTCTATGTGCCGGGTATTAAAGGTTAAGTGTTCTAGCTACTATGACTGGATAAATCGCGATATCAGTGAGCAGCAGATACATCGTAACCGCTCTGAGCTACTGGTTAGAGCCGCTCATAGTGAAAGTAAAGAACGTTATGGTGCTGAGCGACTGCAGGCAAAGCTGACAGAGCAAGGGTTTGATATTAGCCTATACATGGTTCGACGTATCAAAGAAGAACATAACATCAAATGCCGTCGCCACAAACGCTTTAAAGTCACCACCGACTCACACCATAACAAGTTAGTTTATCCAAACGTGCTGGATCAAAAGTTTGAAGCCAGTCGACCTAATCAATCTTGGGTCAGTGATATGACTTATATCTGGACAAACGAGGGCTGGCTGTACTTGGCTGGTGTTAAAGACTTGTATACCAAAGAGCTTGTCGGCTATGCCATCAATAAACGTATGACTGCGGATCTTGTATGCCGTGCACTCAATATGGCCATTAAGAACAAACGACCCAGCAAAGGGCTAATCGTTCACTCTGATAGAGGTAGCCAGTACTGCAGCCATGCGTATCACAAGATCATCAAGCAGCAGCATTTTATAGGCTCTATGAGTGGCAAAGGTAATTGCTATGACAACGCTCCGATAGAAAGCTTCTGGGGTACATTAAAGAATGAACTGGTATATCACCAAGACTATAAAACAAGATTTGCAGCGATCAGCGATATCATTGGCTATATTGAGCTGTACTACAACCAAACGAGGATTCAAAAGAGTTTAGGCTATAAATCGCCAAGACAGGTGTGGTCTGATTATTGTCGTCAGGCTGCGTAACTAAAATCTCCCAAGTTTAATTGTACGGATTTGACAGCAGGGGTCAAATAGCTTGTTCTGGGTTGCCAGTCCCATTATTTCGCATAAATGCTAGTAAGTCTTCGGGATTTTTACCGCCTAATTTAATCGCTTTAATAGAGCTTTTGACGGCATCTCCAACGACAGGTATTAAGCCTATAAGTGCTGCAATAAGTATGAACCATAATGTTATATCAGAAGGCTTATCTTTTAAGTTCATGACAGCTTTAACGATATCTCGAGCATCTACCAATTGTCCAGCAATAGGCACAGCTCCAATGACAATCTCAGCAAACAAAGCCCATGATGACGTATTCTCACCAATTAAAAAGCTACCTACTTCTTTTTTTAATTCCTCAAACCATCCTACAGGTTTCTCATTGGTACTATTCTTTCGTTTTTGCGGCGTATAATCCTTACCAATATTCGTTATGCCTAAAGCACCTCCTCCGAAACCATTACTCATACATCATCCTCCAGATTTATATAAGGCTTAAACTCTGCAGGATCTTCTCCATAATATAACCGTGCTTGACCTTTTGGTACACCCACTAAACGAGCATAGCCATTTTCATCAAGTGTGCCTTCACGTACAGAACCATCTTCAAACTCTACTCTATAGGGTGCCCCGCTAACAGGCGTATCATCATCGTATAAATAATTAAGCTCAATAAAGGTAAGGGGTTCTGCAAGTACGTTAGAAGGTAAGCTAGAAACGAAACGCCCATCAAACCCACCCTTAGCTGGATTATGCTTACCTGCCTTTTCAATAAACTCATTAGCCTTAATCGTAATATCACCACCCTCAAGCGTAATACTTGCTGAGCCTGCATTGATGGTTACCTTATTGGTTGCCACAACCTCAACTTCTTTAGTTGAAGACGAAATATTCACATCCTGCTTAGCGGTAGCCTCAAGTCGTCCTGTATGCGCCGATACCATGATATTGTCTTTGGCATTGGTTATACTCACACTACCATCTGCCACAATAGTTGTAGACTCACCACTCACCTGATGGTGCGTTTTACCACTGGTCACAAACCTATCTTCTTGCGTAGTTGATAGCATTTCACCCATAGCGCGATGAACCAGCAAATCTTCACTCACATAACTGCTATCAGCGGCGCTGAGCTATGCTGAAGAAACCGTAGAGATAAACTTGGTAAACTAGTGACTCAATGAGGAGTTTACCATGACCAAGAAAATCAGAACTTATAGCGCAGAATTCAAAGCCGAAGCCGTCAAGAAGATAGCACAGAACAACGGAAATATTACAGCGACCGCAAAGCAGCTTGGCATCGCCATGCAAACGCTATCGAACTGGCATCACAAAGCCAATCAAGGCAAACTTGAAGGGACAGAGCAGTACGATCCACAGCTTATGGCTGTGATAGAAGAGAACAAGCGCCTTAAACGACAGCTTAAAGTTGCTGAAGAGGAACGAGAGATCCTAAAAAAGGCCACCGCGTACTTTGCGAAAAACAATTAGTGAAGTACGCCTTTATAAAGACGAATAGACAGATTTTTAGTATCGTCTCTATGTGCCGGGTATTAAAGGTTAAGTGTTCTAGCTACTATGACTGGATAAATCGCGATATCAGTGAGCAGCAGATACATCGTAACCGCTCTGAGCTACTGGTTAGAGCCGCTCATAGTGAAAGTAAAGAACGTTATGGTGCTGAGCGACTGCAGGCAAAGCTGACAGAGCAAGGGTTTGATATTAGCCTATACATGGTTCGACGTATCAAAGAAGAACATAACATCAAATGCCGTCGCCACAAACGCTTTAAAGTCACCACCGACTCACACCATAACAAGTTAGTTTATCCAAACGTGCTGGATCAAAAGTTTGAAGCCAGTCGACCTAATCAATCTTGGGTCAGTGATATGACTTATATCTGGACAAACGAGGGCTGGCTGTACTTGGCTGGTGTTAAAGACTTGTATACCAAAGAGCTTGTCGGCTATGCCATCAATAAACGTATGACTGCGGATCTTGTATGCCGTGCACTCAATATGGCCATTAAGAACAAACGACCCAGCAAAGGGCTAATCGTTCACTCTGATAGAGGTAGCCAGTACTGCAGCCATGCGTATCACAAGATCATCAAGCAGCAGCATTTTATAGGCTCTATGAGTGGCAAAGGTAATTGCTATGACAACGCTCCGATAGAAAGCTTCTGGGGTACATTAAAGAATGAACTGGTATATCACCAAGACTATAAAACAAGATTTGCAGCGATCAGCGATATCATTGGCTATATTGAGCTGTACTACAACCAAACGAGGATTCAAAAGAGTTTAGGCTATAAATCGCCAAGACAGGTGTGGTCTGATTATTGTCGTCAGGCTGCGTAACTAAAATCTCCCAAGTTTAATTGTACGGATTTGACAGCAGGGGTCACGCTGTCTATTAAGGTATAAGGGGTTTTATGATGCGTGGTTTGGGTTTGCTCTTTGGTAATGGCCTCAAGTTGGGTCTTGATATCCTTATGACTATTCACATTGCGACCTAAACCTGTGGCAAGCTGGGTTAAGCGCTCGCTTAAATGCTGACCACCAAGACTGGTTTGGGTGAGGGTAGGGGTATGATGCTGATAATCATGCTCAGAGCTTTGGTCATGAGTTTGGGATTGGCTTGATATGACCAGTGCTTGACCCGTTTTGACACTTACTTGTGCCGTGGTGGTGGCATGTATGCCGTCACGCTGAGGAGTCGACTCTGTGCTTGATGGGTTAATGATACCCATCTTAAGGGTAGCATCGACATCACCTTGGTTGATATTAAGCTGTGAGTAGGCTTTATCAGTTCTATGATCAGTTACCCATTCTGAATGCCCACCGTTTGAAGTATGTCGATAGCCGCTTTCTATTGCTTTTTCATTTTCAGCTTTAAAAAGACTAGGACGCGTGGTAGACAATAAGCTACCCGCATTGATTAAATGCTCACCATCACCAAGTGACTGAACCAAGGTTTGATCATCAGCTCTATGTGTAAAGTGTGTCCCATAGTTTGCGCCTGCTTGTGCTTCCATACGGTGTATAGGCTGTGCAGGTGCATCAAACAAGGCTAGGCGAGTAGGGGTCATGTTATCACGGCTGTCTGTGTCTGACTGTGTATCAGTTATTCCCGTCATCGGCGGGGTGCTGTGTTTGCTATAAAAAGCACCTACCCATGGGTATCTGCTGTTATAAGAACCAGCTGGGTTAAGTGACTGTCAGTTTGGGTATAGGTTGGTAGCTATTCCCGCTTTACAATAATATCTGCCTTGCCCATGGAGTGCAGACTTTTGTGGCTAGTGTCGTTACTGCTATGACCATACCGCCGCTAGCCACAGTCTGCATCGCAAGGAGCTGTGTCAGTAAATCCGTTTCAATCAGGTCTAGCGGTTAGATAGTATTCTTGCATAGAGTGGGCGTCGTTGAAGCAATTCTAAGCTTCTCCATCAAATTGCCAAATGACAACTCCCCAATTATTGTTTGGGTAGTCTGGCATGATTGTGCCTTGTTTGAAATAGGCTCGGCTGTCAGCTTTAGCATGGGTAAACCAGAATCCTGATTTAGGACAAGGCTGATTTGCAGGACAACGTCCTCGAGCTTGGCTGGTTATTTCAGGTTTAGCCTTTGGTTGGTTCTCATAGTAAGGTGTCATGTCTTCGCCAGCATCTTGACGTTTAATGAATTCTTCAAAGGTTATTTTATAGGGGTCAATTGATACAAACTTGCTGGTGTCGATACCTGTCTTCTCTAGCACAATTGGTAAGGTGTAGTCTGGTTGATCTTGTTGGATGTCGAGGCCCATTTCTAGAGCTTTGGATTCACTTTCTAATCTCCAAGTGGGAATTTTCAAATAAATTTTAGGATATACCGTCTCCCAATCATTTCGATGATCAGCGCCTACAGTCGATTTCACTTTTTCAATTTGGTCGTATATAGTGAGAATTATCAAATAATGGCGATTATTTGTCATTTCATCTGTTTGTCGGTTTAATCGTATATCCATAAACGTATCAGTATTATTTCGTACTTTCCATATTTGCGAATCACTCAATTGCATCCACTCATCAAAAGTTAAGTCTTTAGATATATCTAAGTAAAACTCATGGCCTAGTGGATTTATAGAGAATTCGAAACTATCATCTGGAGATAGCCGTGCATGAGATATACCATTATCATAAACCCAACCCTTATCTTGCAACTGCTTAAAGAAAGCCATAGTTTTCTCATAGGCTTCTTTATCACTTATACTTACTTTATCTTTATTGTAGAGAAAAGCGATATCATAATTCGTTAACAGACCATCGTTTATTTTTACATTATCATATGCCATGACATACATCACGCCATCTATTAGGATTTCATCATTAAAATATTTAAATAGCAGTGGTGCTTCTTGATAACGAGGAAAGTCATAGCCTTGAAAGGTAGCTCCCATTGGCTGAGCATCTGCTTCCTGATATTGCTTATAATCAGGATTCATTTCATACAGCTCTTTTGCTGTAATATTCAATGCAATTTCTAAGGGCTTACTCGGCATAACGACCTCTTTATTAGCTTGACAAGCAATTGTATAAAATAATAGAACAATAAAGATAATAGGTAAGCATAGTCGTTTTAACATAGGGCTGAAACGTATTTTATATAAGCTCATGAGTCTGCCTTGTTGTACCAACTAACCATAGTTCTTAGCTGATTGTGCATATAAGTCTTTTCATTTTGCATCAATCCATGAAATTTTTTAGCAGCCCTATTAATCCATTTCATTCTATTCTCCTTATTAGCATTTGCGATGTTTTTGTAAGCTACTATACTGCCACTAGCCAAGCGCCTGCAACCCTGTGCTTTACCAAGTATAATCGTTTCAATCGGGGCTAGCGGTTAGATAGTATTCTCGCATAGGGTGGGCGTGGTTGAAGCTTTCTAAGCTTCTCCATCAAATTGCCAAATGACAACTCCCCAATTATTGTTTGGGTAGTCTGGCATAATTGTGCCTTGTTTGAAGTAAGCTCGGCTGTTAGCTTTAGCATGGGTAAACCAGAATCCTGATTTAGGACAAGGCTGATTTGCAGGACAACGTCCTCGAGCTTGGCTGGTTATTTCAGGTTTAGCTTTTGGTTGGTTCTCATAGTAAGGTGTCATGTCTTCGCCAGCCTCGAAGCGTTTAATGAATTCTTCAAAGGTTATTTTATAAGGGTCAGTATTAATTAGATTTGCAGTATCAAATCCAGTTTGTTCTTTAACTAACGGAAAGGTATAAGTAGTTAAGGTTTTGTCAATAGGAATATTTTTTGAGATAACTTTAGATTCAGAGTTTAGTCTATAAATATGTGGTTCTCTTTGATAATGTTGAGCAAAAGTCTTCATAATAGATTTATTACTTTCAAGATCTACAAAACGTTCGAGTTCACTTAATTGGTCATGAAATTCATAAGCAAATAGTATAGTTGTATCGCCATTGTCCTCTATATTACGCCACATCTCAATCTCTAAAAAAGTATCTGTGCCATGGCGTAGATACCAACGATGAATGTAGGAGGTAATTTGATTAAACTCTTTAAACGTGAGTGGATAACGAAAATCTAAGTATGAGGCATTCCCACCTGCTAACGCATATTTGACTGCATTTTCAGGTGTGATGCGCGGTGCATTTATAGCGAAATTATATTCCCAGCCCTGATTTTCTAACTGTTTAAATATCTTCTGTACTTGTTCATAGGCTTCATGGTCTGTTATGTTATCAGGGTTATTGCCACGAAGGAAAGTTACAATTTTAAATTGAGGTAAACGATAGTCTTCAATGCGAGTATCATCCATTACATTGATAAAACTAATGTTATTTAAAACCAACTGACCCTCAGGGTAATTAAATTTTGCACCTACTTTACTACCACGAGGAAAGTCAAAGCCTTTTTGATCTCGTCCGATTGGACCTTTAGTAAGCTTTTGGAAGTTTTTAAATTCAAAATTGTTATCATATAATTCTTCAGCAGTCGAATGTAATGTTAGTTCTAAGAACTTATCTTGAGGTGGCATGATATTATCCTTATTATTACTGTGACAGGTTACATAGGTAGTCAAACCTATTAAAATCAGTATAAATATAATTATCTTCTTATTTATCAGATGTCGTGTCATACCCAACCTGCCATAGTTTCTAACTGTTGATGCATATAGTCTCTCTCCTTACCAAACATATATTTCTCAAAAAGATCAGCCACGCTATATATCCATTTCATTCTATCTTCCACATTAGTTAGATCAATATCTTCATGAGCATAAGACTCATATGGACCTGAATTAGTTGCACTGAGTGTAAGCTTTAATGGGGGAGCTAAGCCAAAGGAGTGACTTTGTAGCCACAAGTCTTTTTTAGCCCTCCAATCTTCATATATGACTCTCAAATCTAAGTAATGTTTTAAATTATGAGGTTTGACCTCTTTTATCTTCTAAATATTCTTTCAACATTTCCCATTCAGATTTATATTTCATTTTGTATATACTTGCCTTTATATCTATTAAAAATTTATAGGCTTTAGAATTGCTATACTTATAAGCATGTTTTGTGATGTTTTCTTCTAAAGCCTTCCTATTAAATCCTCCCCAAGCTATTGGAGCAGCAGCGAGTAAATTCGGTGCGCAAACTGGAGCAACCTCATAAAATAATGTGTATTCAATTATTTCATTAGAATAATTAAATATTTTTCTAGCTACAGATTCATATGGTATCTCATTATCAATGAATAAATCAGACAAAGGGTACCAAATCTCTTGTTCTCCTAAAATACGTTCCATGTTACATACTCCTCAGACTCTTCGTAGATTTTTCTGGAAAGTTCAGCCCCAGCCCACCCACCTGCCAACCCTCCAATAGAAATAAATGCTAAAAAACATATTGGGCTGGCAGGCCCACAGACGAAAGAAGCAGCAGCTCCGCCCAACGCTCCTCCAGCAATACCACCGCCTATGGTACTTCCTTGAATAACAAACTCCTTTGACTTGTTCTCTGCATTCATAATATAGTAAATTGCAAAAGCAGCTGTTACTACCCAAAATACCCTACCTAGAATACTTAATGATTTAGATTTTACTGTTACGCTAACTCTAGCCCTACCAGAAGCTCTTATCAAATGATATTGAACCATTCTATGTTCAATATCATCGAGCTGACTATATGTCTTTTTGAATAGATCGTCAGCATATTTATCTAGTAATTCCAGCTCAGTTTTTCCATATTGTTTAAGACGAATAGCTTCAGCGTTTCCAACTCTAGAACTCAAAACTCTTGTCTCATCCATTATTACATTACGCATTTCGTTACTATATGAAACACCTTCTGCTAAAGAAATCTCACCAGAACGGACTGATTGTAAAGTCTTATATGACATCTCCTTTATTTTACGTACATAGTTAACTCTAGCATTATTATCTTTTATAAATTGATTAGCATAGGTTATTGAAACTGATTGAAATCTCTCTACGCAAAATTTTAAAACCTCATTTCCATTAACATAATTAATATTGTTTATTCTAGCTTGCTCTTCGAGATAAACTCTATCTTTCCAAACTCTGTTAGCTGACCCATAATCACTAAAGCCTGTATAACCATCACTCATTAGAAGTTGTCCTTAGGTTTACTATCTAAATATTAAGTTTAATAGTTCATCTACTAAACTATATTTAGGTTCACTACTTTCTTCGTAAAGAATCTCAAATTGATCAACATCTTCTTCATATATACCTTGAAATACAACATAACTATTATTATAAAATTCAGAGTCAATAACCTCACCAGTGTTAAGTGTCAATCTACACTTCATACCTGTTATATCTAAATCTTTTTCTTCAAAAGCAATCCAATCAGGTTTTCTTAAAGTAGCGTCTTTTAGTGTTAATTGTTTACTAGGCAACCCATCAAGCCCCAGCCCATCAAACCCACCACTAGCTGGATTATGCTTACCCGCTTTTTCAATAAACTCATTGGCTTTAATCGTAATATCACCGCCCTCAAGCGTAATACTCGCTGAGCCTGCATTGATAGTTACCTTATTGGTTGCCACAACCTCAACTTCTTTAGTTGAAGACGAAATATTCACATCCTGCTTAGCGGTTGCCTCAAGTCGTCCTGTATGTGCCGATACCATGATATTGTCTTTGGCGTTAGTCATACTCACACTACCATCTGCCACAATAGTTGTAGACTCACCACTGACTTGATGGTGCGTTTTACCACTGGTAACAAACCTATCTTCTTGCGTGGTTGATAGCATTTCACCCATAGCGCGATGAACCAGCAAATCTTCACTCACATAACTGCTATCAGCAGCGCTGTCGATTAAGGTATACGGGGTTTTATGATGCGTGGTTTGGGTTTGCTCTTTGGTAATGGCCTCAAGTTGGATCTTGATATCCTTATGGCTATTCACATTGCGACCTAAACCTGTGGCAAGCTGGGTTAAGCGCTCGCTTAGATGCTGACCACCAAGGCTGGTTTGGGTGAGGGTAGGGGTATGATGTAATAAAGACGTATACAGGCTGATTGGAGAGTAATAGTATTTCCCGCTTTACACTATTATCTTGGTTTGCACAGGGGCAGTCGCTAAGGCTAGTATCATTCCTGTACTGCGATAATGTTAATAGCCTAGCGCCTGCAATCCTGTGCTTTACCAAGTATAACCGTTTCAATCGGGGCTAAGGGAAGATTGTATTCTTACTTAGGGTGGGCGTGATTAAAGCTATTCTAAGCTTCTCCATCAAATTGCCAAATGACGACTCCCCAATTATTGTTTGGATAATCTGGCATAATTGTGCCTTGTTTAAAGTAGCCTCGGCTTTAAGATTTAGCATAGGTAAACCAAAATCCTGATTTAGAACAAGTCTAGTTTACAGGGCAACGTCCTCGAGCCATTGAGATGAGTTCAGGTTTAGCTTATGGTCAATTTTTCTACCATATTCAAATTACATTCTTTAATAGGATGACTAGATTTTTCTAAGCCCCATAATTCAAATAATATTCCTTTATAAAATCTATGAGTGTGATAAATTTTATTATTTTCCCCCGAGCTTTTGTTTAAAACTATTTCATTATCAATCTTATATAGATAATCTGTATAAAGCTCATCTAATAACTTAGTACTCGCTTCTTCATCATCAATTATTAAGTTAATAGTCTGTTCCATCTCAAACTTGTCTCTATCACTTAACTCATGCCCTAATTTATTTCTTTTATAAGCATCATTGAAGCCATATGTAACATTGCTAATATAGTTATCACCTAAAACTCGTATGTATCCTTCACTTTTTTCGAATGTAAAAGTATTTGTATAATCTTCATTTTCATAAAAATTATCTCTTAAAGTATTCCATAATGTCGAATGTCTTAATCTTTTGATAAATTCAATTCTTGAAACAAGATTTATTGGATTTTTTCTTTCTACATCGGTTACGGGTATAACAAGCTCTATTAGCTCATACTCAGCAATTGATGTAAATTGGCGACAATCTTCAATAGGGTTCTCTAAATTTGATTTTCTATTTGTTAAATCATAACAACTAGCTATAGTAAAAATCGGAAATATTATATACATAATCTTAAACATATCTATAACCCCAAAATTTATTAGTTTTATAGTTTTAATTCACACTTCTGTCTTCTCTAAGTAGATCCCACTGCCATTTAAATAGTGACCACATATGATTGCGGTACTGATTACTACCACCACTATTTTTGTCGTTGAATCTAAAAAAAATGAGTAGTCCATTAAATTATCAGTATATCCTTGATAGAAACTATGTTTAGTTAATGAACGACTAGCAAATGTCTGAGGTAAGCTAAAGCTGTGACCTAGTTCATGAGCAAAAGTGTCTAATCTAACGTTTCCCTTGTCAAAAAGTACAACTGCATTTCCCCACACCATTGAAAAGCAGTCGTTGTTGAAAGTGCAATCAAATAGATTTTCAAACATGTTTTTTTCACGTGCTTGAGCACTACCAAGGGTAGTATAAGTTCCATCTGTTACTTTATAGTCGGTAAATATCACGAAGGTTTTTTTATTATTCTTCCCTTCTATTCCTCCTGGGGGTACGTACTTCTCACTAAATGTTTCATATAATTTAACTATATCTTGTTTTAAACTACTACCCTTGTTTCTAGGTATTGTAGTGGTCAAGTTTAATTAGACAACAGATAAGAGGTTTTGATTGAAATAGCGTCTTTCTTTTTCACTTGGTGGTAAATACTCATTAAAAGTATGAGGTCTGACATTTTGATAGTAACCCCAAATGTAGTGGCAAATAGACCTATTAGCCTGTGATATATCTTCATAACCATCCTTAGGCATCCATTCTGTCTTAAAGCCTCTAAAGAAACGTTCAGTAGGAGCATTATCCCAACAATTCCCCTTACGACTCATGCTTTGGATCATATCATCGCATTCAGCGACTCCTTCACCAAACTCTTCACTCGTATAATGTGTCCCCTGATCTGAATGGAATAGCACATTAACTGGTTTAAGCCTTGTTTGATATGCCATGTGCAGTGCTTTAACAGTCAAAGTACTGTTCGGAGAGTCTGAAACGCTAAAACCAACGATACGGCGAGCATATAGTGAGCTATGCTGAAGAAACCGTAGAGATAAACTTGGTAAACTAGTGACTCAATGAGGAGTTTACCATGACCAAGAAAATCAGAACTTATAGCGCAGAATTCAAAGCCGAAGCCGTCAAGAAGATAGCACAGAACAACGGAAATATTACAGCGACCGCAAAGCAGCTTGGCATCGCCATGCAAACGCTATCGAACTGGCATCACAAAGCCAATCAAGGCAAACTTGAAGGGACAGAGCAGTACGATCCACAGCTTATGGCTGTGATAGAAGAGAACAAGCGCCTTAAACGACAGCTTAAAGTTGCTGAAGAGGAACGAGAGATCCTAAAAAAGGCCACCGCGTACTTTGCGAAAAACAATTAGTGAAGTACGCCTTTATAAAGACGAATAGACAGATTTTTAGTATCGTCTCTATGTGCCGGGTATTAAAGGTTAAGTGTTCTAGCTACTATGACTGGATAAATCGCGATATCAGTGAGCAGCAGATACATCGTAACCGCTCTGAGCTACTGGTTAGAGCCGCTCATAGTGAAAGTAAAGAACGTTATGGTGCTGAGCGACTGCAGGCAAAGCTGACAGAGCAAGGGTTTGATATTAGCCTATACATGGTTCGACGTATCAAAGAAGAACATAACATCAAATGCCGTCGCCACAAACGCTTTAAAGTCACCACCGACTCACACCATAACAAGTTAGTTTATCCAAACGTGCTGGATCAAAAGTTTGAAGCCAGTCGACCTAATCAATCTTGGGTCAGTGATATGACTTATATCTGGACAAACGAGGGCTGGCTGTACTTGGCTGGTGTTAAAGACTTGTATACCAAAGAGCTTGTCGGCTATGCCATCAATAAACGTATGACTGCGGATCTTGTATGCCGTGCACTCAATATGGCCATTAAGAACAAACGACCCAGCAAAGGGCTAATCGTTCACTCTGATAGAGGTAGCCAGTACTGCAGCCATGCGTATCACAAGATCATCAAGCAGCAGCATTTTATAGGCTCTATGAGTGGCAAAGGTAATTGCTATGACAACGCTCCGATAGAAAGCTTCTGGGGTACATTAAAGAATGAACTGGTATATCACCAAGACTATAAAACAAGATTTGCAGCGATCAGCGATATCATTGGCTATATTGAGCTGTACTACAACCAAACGAGGATTCAAAAGAGTTTAGGCTATAAATCGCCAAGACAGGTGTGGTCTGATTATTGTCGTCAGGCTGCGTAACTAAAATCTCCCAAGTTTAATTGTACGGATTTGACAGCAGGGGTCAATAGGTCTAGAACCACAGCTAAGTAGCACCAGCCACCTTTTATACGAATGTAGGTCACATCCCCTTTCCAGACTTGATTAGAAGCAGAAGGTGTAAAGTTTCGATTTAAGATATTGGCATATATTTTATGTGTTTCATCACAGTGCTTGTATCTGTGTGTCTTTAGTTGCCTACTGACCAAACCCATCTGCTTCATAAGCTGGGTGACTAAGTAACGCGTCAGTTTCACGCCGTGTTCATTGTTTAGTAAGGCGACAATGGTACGCGCCCCTGCTGACTGATTAGAATCATTAAAAATCTGACGTATTAAGGCTTTGAGTTGGATACGCTTAACGTCAATAGGTTTTATACGTGTGCCATAGTAGTAACTACTTCTCGCTACCTCAAATAGGTCACATAGCTGACGCTTGCTTAACCGTTTATCTTGCTCTGAAAGTTTTTTAATCAACGATATACGTTGAGGTTGTCTGATGCCAGCAGAGCTAATGACTTTTTTAATATGTCTTTTTCTATTTTGAGTTGCCTAACCTCTCGCTCAAGCTCTTGAATACGACGCTGATCGTCTGTCAGTGCTCGACCCTCAGTAGATGTGATGCCTTGTTGTTCTTTACGGTACTTGCGTACCCAGTTGTCGAGTGTTGAGTGTCCAATACCTAATGAGTCTGCGACTTCTGTTACTTTGCGTTTGTCGTTAATGACTAGGTTGATGACTTCAAGTTTGAATTCTCGACTAAATTTGCCGTATTGTTGAGTCATGGTGTTGTCCTTTTTTAGGTTAGTATAACCTCTTAAAAGGTGTCTAAATTAATTATGCCACTACACGGTGTCACTTAGTTTAGGAGCATAACCGCCTCTTCTTAAAGGCTTTTGAACGACTAAGTTGTAATACTGCTCTACCATTAGATAGATATTAATGATAAATTCGTCAAGTGGCATCTCATTGTCCATTAGTCTTCTTGGTCGAAAACTTGTAGGATGGTGAGGTGCCCTTATTTTTTCAACCCCCTAAAAGAGTTGAGAGTGAGGTAAGTTTTATTAATCCATCCTGCTATTTTCACTATTTCTCCTTCAACAATATCTCTTTTATCACCACCACTTAGTTTAATATTTTTAATCTTTAAATAGCGTATGTGATGCACAAATATCTTCCATTTGGTAATAATAATGATAGTTATCTAACTTATCCTTTATTAAAATAAACTTTTCTGACTCTAAATTACTGTAATCATACCCAATAAAGAAGTCCACTCCGTCTTTTAAGGTTCTCTTATCACCATCACATTGTATAATTTGTTTCATATCGAAATTACTTAAATCTTCTTCATTTTCGTATCTTATATAAAAAACGGTATTTCCTATCTTCCCGCGTGTTTCTTGCATAGGTAAGTTGTGATATGTGCCTATTTTTTCATCTTTATAATCTTCATTCGCAAATCCTTCTTTTGACTCGGCTAAAAAATTATCAGCAACTTCTCTATATCTTTTGTCTAAAGGTATGTTCACGTTAGTTACAGCAAACCTTCTAGTAATGCCATAGACTGATGTCTTACCAATTATTTTATCAATAATTAATACATCGTCGACTACTTTGATAAAGTATTTGTATTCAGTTTCACCAGAAGTCATACTAAAGTCCGTTAATACATATTTATTATCAACTGACTCTATTACAGTAAACCTTAATGGTATATAGGGATATGGCTTTATTTTTTCCAAAACAGATTCTAACTGTTGCTTAGAAGGATAAATAACACAACGAATCTCATCGTTACAACTGTTTGAGTCAGATAAAGTAGTGTGGTGGCTTTTATTGAAAATACCTTCGTTGCAACTACATAAAAAAATGATAGAACATATACCTAAAACCATTAATCGCATTATTGATATCCTTATCTAAATTCTTTTGGTAAGTTGGGTGAGGTACTTTCTAACCAGCCTTCAATAAATTGCGTATTGCTTGCTATAAGATGTTTTTTGTCATTACCATTAATTATTGCCCTAGCATCAACATAGTTTATGGCTGTTTGATTGATATATTGCGAGAGCTTGCGCCCTGTGAATTTACCTTCATTCATGCCATAAATCATTATTGGAACAGAGTACTGATACTTACAAGCTAAGTCTGGATTATTTACTAAATCTATATTTAAAATAGAGCTAAATTTTTTATAATTTGTTTTACCAGTTATTTGTACAAGACCCCTACCTCTGTACTTAAAACCATCTCCTGGTTCGTCGTTTCCAAGTTCCTTAACTTTTCTAGGATTATATTCAATATCATATTTGTTAAAGTAGTTTCTTGCCCCTACTTCTGGTAAGTTACTAAACAACATAACAGGACTTAAATAATGATATGCTTCAATAAAAGCAGTTGATATCATATAAGCTATCTCATATAAATTGGGTCTATGTCCATGCAGTCCTCGAATAAAATAGTCGTTGATTTTTTCGCAAACTAGTTTTAGGTTATTTTGGCTTTTAGTATTAAAGGAATACAAAGTGCAATTCTCTCCATCACCCATCTTCAAATTAGTGCAATTATTTGAACTTTTCTACAAAATCATCGATAACTATCAACCTGGAATTATTGGTAATATTAACGGTTGTTACATCTAAATCTTTTTGAGTAGTAGTCTTAGATAAATATTGCTCGTCATATGGTAAATCACCAGGACGATCTTTAAATATACTCATTATATACTCTCCATATTTTTAATTAGCAAATGAGCTTTAATTTCCTGCTCAATTGAAGTACGTAAAATCTCTGTATAACCATCTATATCAGTCGTACCTTCAAACAATTCACCTGTTTGTTCAGCCTGCGCAATATAATTTACAAAGCTATAGGGTATATCATCGTCATCAACAAATCTAAACTGAGCACTATACTTATCTAACTTCAAATGCACCTTGATCTCATCAGGTTTAGCGCTAAATAAAGTTTCTGTCTTTCCTTCTTGATCTGTAAAACCTTTAGATATCTCTTTAGTACGCTCATTAAGGGCTATATATGGAGTGTATTGGTAGGGTATTTCTAAATCATCAGCAAACTGAAACTGTGCTTTATAAATAGCGCCAGCAATAAACTCAGGCAACCCATCAAGCCCCAGCCCATCAAACCCACCATTAGCTGGATTATGCTTACCCGCTTTTTCAATAAACTCATTAGCCTTAATCGTTATATCACCGCCCTCAAGCGTAATACTCGCTGAGCCTGCATTGATAGTTACCTTATTGGTTGCCACAACCTCAACTTCTTTAGTTGAAGACGAAATATTCACATCCTGCTTAGCGGTTGCCTCAAGTCGTCCTGTATGTGCCGATACCATGATATTGTCTTTGGCGTTAGTCATACTCACACTACCATCTGCCACAATAGTTGTAGACTCACCACTGACTTGATGGTGCGTTTTACCACTGGTAACAAACCTATCTTCTTGCGTGGTTGATAGCATTTCACCCATAGCGCGATGAACCAGCAAATCTTCACTCACATAACTGCTATCAGCAGCGCTGTCGATTAAGGTATACGGGGTTTTATGATGCGTGGTTTGGGTTTGCTCTTTGGTAATGGCCTCAAGTTGGATCTTGATATCCTTATGGCTATTCACATTGCGACCTAAACCTGTGGCAAGCTGGGTTAAGCGCTCGCTTAGATGCTGACCACCAAGGCTAGTTTGGGTGAGGGTAGGGGTATGATGCTGATAATCATGCTCAGAGCTTTGGTCATGAGTTTGGGGTTGGCTTGATAGGACCAGTGCTTGACCCGTTTTGACACTTACTTGTGCCGTGGTGGTGGCATGTATGCCGTTACGCTGAGGAGTCGACTCTGTGCTTGCTGGGTTAATGATACCCATCTTAAGGGTAGCATCGACATCACCTTGGTTGATATTAAGCTGTGAGTAGGCTTTATCAGTTCTATGATCAGTTATCCATTCTGAATGCCCACCGTTTGCAGTATGTCGATAGCCGCTTTCTATTGCTTTTTCATTTTTAGCTTTAAAAAGACTAGGACGCGTGGTAGACAATAAGCTACCCGCATTGATTAGATGCTCACCATCACCAAGTGACTGAACCAAGGTTTGATCATCAGCTCTATGGGTGAAGTGTGTCCCATAGTTTGCGCCTGCTTGTGCTTCCATACGGTGTATAGGCTGTGCAGGTGCATCAAATAAGGCAAGGCGAGTAGGGGTCATGTTATCACGGCTGTCTGTGTCTGAACGATCTGCTGCGACATAAATGACTCATCCAAAGTGTATTGACTAATATATAGCTCAACTGAATAAGATGACTGCCTGCTTTTAAATTTGAAGCAAAATTCTGATAGTACTTGATGGTAACGAATCACCCCGCCATCTTGGCTATTATTTTTTGTTTCAGTATGCTGACAGCCTGTGGTGATTAACATAGGTGATATCAGTGCGATTAAGTCAGGCTGAGTGTTTCACTAGGTTGTAAATTATTTGCTGTTTTTCATGTTATATCAAGCCCTCTAAAAACTTTAAGCATTTTTACTTTGGTTTAGGATTGTACAACGCTAGAACTGTTGCATCATCTTCTAGACAAGAGGTTAAATCTATCACGCCATACTTCACTTGTTTTAGTTGAACGGTGCAACCTGTATATTTAGTAATTTTAGGGTTAGCTAATAATTCCTGTAAGAATTGCTTAGGATTATCCACGCCACTTATCTCAAGCATTTTATAAACCGTATCTTTATAAGGCCCTGTCAGTTTATCTTTTAGTTCATAGTCACCTGCTAAGTAGAGTTCTTTGCCTAAATATTTCCCTTCCTCTTTTAAAAAAGAATAATGAAATAAAGTATGGTCAGTATTACTCACATATCCTTCAAATATATAATCATTGTCAATTAAGGACTTTGTTGTAGACTCACTTTCAATAATATCATCATAAAAATAAGTCTTGATTTTTAGTATATTCCATTGAGAAAATTCAAAGGATGTATGATACTGGCTAATTGGAGTTTTTACCATATAGGGCTCCCAATCATCTACGGGATCACTAGCATTTTCCTCTGAGTTGGCTTCTATTATAGGCTCTTTTATCGTTTCTAAATTCTCTGTATTTTCTATAGAATTATTGACATTAGTGTTTTGTTCAACATTTGTAATTGAAGGCGAATCGCAGGAAGTCAACATGAGACATAGAACTGAAGCAGATAATAGCGAGATTAAAGATGTCATAGGATTCCTTATAATTTATGGACACTTGGATCTTTATGCATTTGATACCATTGATATCGGGTAAATGACAATCTTTTGTTATTGTTTTGTATTACTCTTCCACTTATACGCCGCCAAGTATAATCCATCACTTTGTCACTAAAGCCTTGATAAAAAACATGAGGAGCTTTAGAGTCAAATACATGTCTGAGCGTCAAGCTATGACCGATTTCATGAGATAGGGTGTCATTTTTACTGTTAGCTTGACTAAATATAATAACACTATTGCCCCATTTTATTTTGCTTCCTGTAATTTCAGCATAGGCAAAACCGTTTATACTGCCAGCACTAAAGTCGGTATTAAAAATAAAGGTTCTAGGATTGTTTGGGTTATTCAAACTGACTTTATTTCCATTAATATCTTTTGGAGTATGATCTCCATATAGCTCATATAACTCTATTAATTGATTCTTAATAATGCTAATCAGCTTGTTTTGAGCATCTTTTTTATTAAGACCATACTTTTTTTGAATACCTGCTACACCAGCTTTGACAGTGGCTAGAAATTTACTAACTTTAGAGTATCTAGTTAATTCATATAACTTAAATTGTGATTGTACTCGCTTCTCAGCTCGTATCAATGCTTGATTAAAAGAGAGGTATTTTAAATGGTATTCAATATCCCTTGACCCTTTAATAGTTGATGATGGCGAGGACAACACATCTACAAACACTAACTCAGCTTTATAGGTAACATTATTTTTATGTACCATCAACTCACCTACTAAATGCCTTTGATTACTATTTGATATTGCATAGACGGCAATATTTTCATGAGTAGTGAGTAGTTGATTTTTCACTCCTTTTACATGAACTGCTCTTTTAGTAATATAGTCATTTCTTTTTTTGCCATTTATCCTATCTACTACAGTAGCGGAAGGCCCACTTTTCAATAAATTGGAAAGTGGTATTTCAGCAGGAGAAACAGTTAGTTTGCTCGGATTAGAAGAGACAAACACTATTTTTTTATAATTATCAGCAGTCAAAGGGGTTGTGGCACCAATGATTTGTTGTACTTCTATATCAAGCTTAATACCTGCAGAATGCATATCTGAGCCACCGCGGTAGACACTATTGGTAGTATGAGGAAATATGACTAACCAAGCTGGTAGATAATCCCTGTCCCGTAGACTACTAGATAATTTTGCATCTTTAAGGTAAATATTATTAAAATTTACTATGTTACCTTTATATAATTTTTTGCGAGTAAGAGTTGGTTTACCTCGTATTAGTTCAGATACTTCTTCTATCGGATACCTATCAGCATCTCTAGGATAATCAAAACCATAGCGACCAGCCATATCTTGTGGCTGTCTAAAATGTACAGTAAAGTTTGGACGACTTATCCTTACTAATTTAAAAGGATCTCGAGGTCCCATGGCACCATTAGAAGTTTGACTCATAATTTCGTCCTATTTATTGTTATCTTGCCAATCAAGCTCTAAATGAATCTCAATTTCATCTTGATTATTTGAATAAAAACGTTCCGACCACCCTTCATCATCTGTAACGCCTTTAAACTCTTCACCAGTACGTTTATTAACAGCTGTGTAATGCGTATTTGCATACGGCACGTCATCATCATCAACAAAGTGAAAAGCCAAGTTGTAAACCCCATCCATCAGTGACTTTTTATCGGAAATCATACTAGGCAACCCACCAAGCCCCAGCCCATCAAACCCACCACGAGCCGGACTATGCTTACCTGCTTTCTCAATAAACTCATTGGCCTTAATCGTAATATCCCCGCCCTCAAGCGTAATACTTGCTGAGCCTGCATGAATCGTCACCTTATTACTCGCCGCAATCTCAACTGCCTGGGTTGATGACGATATAGTCACATCCTGCTTAGCCGTTGCCTCAAGTCGTCCCGTATGCGCCGATACAATGATATTGTCTTTCGCATTGGTCATACTCACACTACCGTCCGCCACAAGGGTCATAGACTCACCGCTCACCTGATGATGCCCCTTACCACTGGTCACCATCCTATCTTCTTGCGTGGTTGAGAGCATCTCACCCATAGATCTATGCACCAGCAAATCCTCACTGACATAACTACTATCAGCAGCGCTGTCTATCAGGGTATAAGGCGTAGTGTGATGTGTGGTTTGGATTTGCTCGTCAGCGATAGACTCAAGCTGAGTCTTAATCTCTTTATGGCTATTAACCTGACGACCTAAACCTGTCGCAAGCTGGGTTAAGCGCTCGCTTAGATGCTGACCACCAAGGCTGGTTTGGGTGAGGGTAGGGGTATGATGCTGATAATCATGCTCAGAGCTTTGGTCATGAGTTTGGGATTGGCTTGATATGACCAGTGCTTGACCCGTTTTGACACTTACTTGTGCCGTGGTGGTGGCATGTATGCCGTCACGCTGAGGAGTCGACTCTGTGCTTGATGGGTTAATGATACCCATCTTAAGGGTAGCATCGACATCACCTTGGTTGATATTAAGCTGTGAGTAGGCTTTATCAGTTCTATGATCAGTTACCCATTCTGAATGCCCACCGTTAGAAGTATGTCGATAGCCGCTTTCTATTGCTTTTTCATTTTCAGCTTTAAAAAGACTAGGACGCGTGGTAGACAATAAGCTACCCGCATTGATTAAATGCTCACCATCACCAAGTGACTGAACCAAGGTTTGATCATCAGCTCTATGTGTAAAGTGTGTCCCATAGTTTGCGCCTGCTTGTGCTTCCATACGGTGTATAGGCTGTGCAGGTGCATCAAACAAGGCAAGGCGAGTAGGGGTCATGTTATCACGACTGTCTGTGTCTGACTGTGTAGCAGTTATTCCCGTCATCGGCGGGGTGCTGTGTTTGCTATAAAAAGCACCTACCCATGGGGTATCGGCTGTGATAAGAACCAGCTGGGTTAAGTGCGTACCTGAATCTATGTAACTTGCATGGCGCTGCATATGGCGTTTGCTTAGAGTGAGTCCTGTGATATGCGATAGGTTGTTACGCATCAGATGCACCAAATGAATAACGCGGTATTCATTATCTAGGCTATCATGACCTATGAGATGAAATCTATCTGCGATAGTGGCATCGGTAGCATGGCTTAGTGCATGGTATTGATTGTGTTGATAGGTACTATACTCAGCCAATATGTTGGCATCATCGATGTTTTTGGTATCGGTGACGGGCGCAAATGCAGCGGGAGTGTCGATGTTTAATTGAGTAGTGAAAACGTCGCTATTATAGATTGGCTCGTTTTGAGACGCTTGATGCGGATGAGAAACCTCTAAGCTATCAAAGCGTTGTACGTTTACCGTATTGGGTATAGCCACTATCTTTTGATTGATGGCTATGACAGGCGCATCGCTGCGGTCATGCATGACTTGGTGATAGCGTATCGAGCCTACGTTTTGGCTAATACTATCCGATTCAGTAGGCTGTGAGTTTGTTATAATAAGCGTTGGCGGTTTGTGGTCTTGTGTCTGATTATGGCGCAGATAAGCAGTTAGGCCTTGACGTGACAAACGTTCACAAATATGAGCCCAGTCGCTTAATTGCCACTGAGTCATGCGCGCCGGTGTCCAGTCTTGTCCGCTGTCATCGACAACCTCAATATCTAGATTTGATACGCGTTCTGATACCATGCTAATTACGTCGGTTTGGGTGTCGACATGTGAACGTGGGTGCTGATGTAGTTGACTGATACTAGGCTGAGCAATAATGCGATAGTATCCATAGCTGCCTTCATGATCAAGCTGGCGTATGGCAGTGATAGTTAAGTGTCGGTAGGCTGTGCCACTTGGTATGTCATAGCATAGCGTTAAAGGACTATTAATTAAAGGGTATAGCGGCGTGAACGGCGGCTTTATATGCTCGTGGATATAAACTTGAAGGATATAAGTATCAATGCCATGCTGATCATGCTGCAAAGAAGCTACAGGGTTTAACAGGCGGGTGATGGTAGCTTCTGTTTCAGCTTTGATTAAGCGCTCTATCCATTCTTGATGCACCTGAGTGTCTTGGGTGCTACTGGCATAGGGCGCTTGTGTACTGCCTTCACTGGCATATAGCCGATCAAGAATCATGGGTATGTCGGTGTTGATTAGGGTAGACATGATTCGTTATTCCGTTCGAGTTTAAGAGTGTTATTTAAGTGTAGAGCCTGAATGTGATTTGGGTGCTTTATTCCAAGTCATCAGTTGATCAGGTTCAATCACTTAATATGAATTCAATTCGTCTATTGCGTGTGCGCCCTTCGGCAGTGTCATTACTGGCTATTGGATCGCTGTCACCTCTACCACTTGTTGAAAGTCTTGAGGAATCAATCCCTCTACCTATTAGGTACTCTTTTACAGCTTCGGCGCGTGCATTGGAGAGAGATAAGTTAGCATCAGCGTTACCCACATTATCGGTATGGCCGATAATGGTCACTGATTTGTCTCCAATATTTCTTAATACACCTGCCATATCATCCAATATTCCAAGCCCTCTTGGTGTCAGATTAGCGCTACCGGATTCAAATTCTACAATTCTATCAGCTAATGTATTGTCTATAAGCTGCTGCTCACCTGAGTTATTGGTAACCACCAATCGATTATCTAATTGGTATAGGTCGGTAAGGCGGCTATGAATACGATTTTGTATGGCGTTTTTTTGTTCGAGTGTATCGACTTTGCCATGCAAACTTATGACTGTACCGTGAATATCAATTCTACCTTGACGAATATTGGTGATGTCACTATCTATTATAGCTGCTGAAATCTCTTGCCATTTGGTTGGAATATTTATGTTTGAGCGCACTTCAACTTCGTCTTGAACTTCTTGATTTGGAAATTGTGCTTTTAGTTTGTCTATGAGTTGCTGCTTTTCAGATTGTGAGGCCACAACCCCTTTAATAACAACGGGGGCGGCTGCAGCATAACTCATTGGTGCAACATAAAAGGCTAGGCTCAAAGCTATGCTGACCATACTCTTTGATTGCAACCTGTTTATTAAGGTATTTGATAACGTCATATTAAGCCCTTAGTTGTTCTATTTATATAAGCTGTTCTATAAAATTTGTACTATGAAAGTTCATAAAATTTAAATTATTGACCTAAGAAAATTTGTTTAAACAACTTACGTACATCGTATAATATCAAACCGTCTTCTAGCAATATTTTGTGTAATCGGCTCAGTCCAATATCTTCAGCAATATAATCCTGAGTCCACTCACTATCTTGAAGACATACCCAGAAATCTTTATTCTGACAGTTGTTCGAATGAGAAATTAAATGGTTTAGCAAGACACCATCAAGCTCATTAAAATTTAACACCATCATGTATCTATCTTTTAGTTGATACAAGTAGGTATTTATGGAAATTTCATGAGGTTTGTAAAACCCATTTATTAAATCATGCCAAAACGTAGCAACTTGAATAGAGCTTGCCATATCTGTAGTAAGCGGCCAACTCAAACGTTTATTTAATCCAATAAAGCCTTTGGTAAATGTTGGTAAAAATAAAAGTCCTGTTGCAATGATTTGCTGAGCAAACGCTTCTTTATCGAACCCAACCATTCGAGCACATTCTTCAAAAGTCACCGTATTTATAAAATCATAATAATCAGCATTTGAGTGTTCTGCACTTGGCAAAGCGCAATCGTTGAGTGCGGCCAAAGCGTTGGAATCATCATTTTGATGAATGGATTGTGCCAAGCATTTATGTGTGATATCCCATAATTCTTGAGAATTGATTGCCGTATAATTCAACCAGCTTTTAGGATTATTATGCGACTGAATACTCATTCCAATAAGCGGGTACTTTCTATCTGAGGAGTCTTTACTAGGAATCATAACCCCAGTGACTACTTCATGCGTGGTCGTATCAACATGACTAAAATAAATATTAGAAGAGGTTGACGCTGTAAAAGCATCCTTATTTTGAACCAATGCGTTACTGACCCAACGATCTATAATATCTATTTGAGAAGCATGCGTTCTAGATCTAATGAAATCACCTCTGGAGGGGATTTTTCCAAAATAGACTAAGGGGTGTGAACCTATCATCATTGAGCCGTTACCTCGGTATTACTATTGTCGGTTGTGTCGGGTGAGGTAGTTGTTCCATCAACGTTTAACGCATTGTTATTTACCGCATTATTGTTAGTTGCATTGTCCGTCGTTGTGGCACCAGATTGCGTACCTTCATCCGTTTGTAAGGGGTTGGTAGCATTCTGATTATTATTAGGTGGGTCGGTCTCAGTATTAGTGTTTGTTGGCGAACCGTTATTATTTACAGTTTCAGAGTCTGGCGTTATATCATCATTAGATGGCTCAGCTACTTGAGTAATACCACTACCCACAACCTCTTCAGGTAACTTCATGCCCACAAATGGATTATCTGATTGACCTGGTGAGGTGGATGCGCCACTACCGCTAATGATTCTAAACCGTACTGGTATGGTAATACCATCACCAGTCCATTTCATCTCATAAATGCCATTATCCAACTGCGTTCTAACCGCAGTATTGATCATGCGCTCAACACCGAAGCTACCTGCTTCTTCAAACACTGTATAATCTCTACCATCGTAATCTTTTGCTCGGATGCTTGCACCAGGTTGACTACTTGGGTTTGGCCATATAAAGGTTGTCCAAGCTTGTGAGCCCATTCTATATCTAAGCTGCTGACCATCGACGACAATCGTATATTCAGTCAAACCACTAACAGGCAATGGCATAAATTGGAAAGTAGTCTGGTTAGCTGCCGGCGCTGATGATGAAGTATTGGCATTGCTTCTACCACCCGTATAGTTCAAATAGTATCGACTAAAGTCAGCGACAAATTTAGGCGTTAATCCCAAACCAGCCCCATTCCAAACTTTGCTAGATATTTGATTGCCTCGTCTGATAATAAATGGTGACAAGGTTTCGTTAACGAATTTAGCAACATACCCATCATTTCCAAAGAACTGACCAATCTCCGCAGGAGTAGCCTCTATATTAGCATTGGCAGTAAATGGATATTTTTTAGCTAAATTGTCCGCAAATGGTTTATAAACTTGAGCTTGCCAGACCTTATTGATTTCAACTTTAGTGGGTTCTAAAAGCATATTGAATGATCGAGTTAAAGGGTTACTCAGTATCGGTCTGATAATCTGTTTGATATCAGAATTGGCTTGACTGAGTATTTGTTCATCCAAAATTTGCAAAGACTTACTGAGCTCTGATCCTTCTGGACTAAGAGTTTGTGAAGCAAAAAGTAACGCATCAGGTCCAATATCACCAGTACGAGAGATGTTGTTAAAACGAGTGGTAATATTCGCCAAGCTTTCTAAGTAATTATCAATCAAAGATTTGTCTTGATTGTCCTCTCGAGTTTCAACTAAAGCATGAATAGATGCGAACTCTTGAGCAATCATCCCCGAGTTATTAGGCAAATTCTCGCTCGTTGGAGAATTACTGTTTTGGCTATTGTTCATTGCTGAATTAGCCATTCTTAATTCTGCAGGACTTTGTCTTAGGATGGTTTGCTTAAACCAATCCAAAAACCCTCGTTTAGCACCTGCATTATCAGCAGCATTCGTAATTAGGTTTTCGTTATCCCATTGTGTTTGTCTATCCACGGTTTTAAATAGTGTTTTCAATGGAGAGTTTTGAACATTGGATAGCTTGTTTAATAATTCCGAATGATCTTCAAAGCTTTCACTCTCGCGTATATAAACTTGAGATAAGAAACGCTTCCATTCAGCAATATATTCATTCTTATATCGATTCACAAGATAGCTACGTATCTGTTCAGGACTGCCTGTTAAAGTCAGATCACTTTGAGCACTCGACCCAACTACCCAGTCGTTTGCAACTACTTTTGTGGTAGCAGCCTTATCGATTTCATCATCGATAAAGGACTCCCATGCTTGCTTGGTAAATGTACCCGAGATGACATAACTGCCTAATAAGGTTTCACTTGAACTATCTTGAACAATTTGAGCGACAGTCACCGAAGGGAAACGAGCAGAAGCCCGCATTTTAATTTCAGCATAAACTCTATCGCGTGCAGGAACCCCTTTACTAACTTGTAGAATATTAGCACGGGTATTGTCTACTAATGCCAAATCAGACTGAATTAGAGGGAAGTTTGGATGATCGATATGCGCTAAAGAGAAGGTCAAAATTCTTTCTGCTTCCCTAATAAGCTTATCTCTAGGCATATCTCCGCGATTGGCTTCTAACCAATTGCGCCAAAACCTGGTCATTTGATCACTTAAATGACTGGTTTCAAGATGTTCATGATCCGCGAGCATCAAATACGCTTTTAACGTGTTATAAGCATCTTCAACATCTGTCGGGTCCGACTGAATATAAGATTCATTAGGATTAAAACTCTGAATATTATCTTCCGCACTGTCTTGCTTTATCTCAAGAGCATTGGCATTGGTATTAACTTCTGATAAAAATGATTCAAAGCTTTGTTTGGTAGGTTGTAAGATAATGATATTGACACCATTAAAATACTCAGCTAAAAGCTTTTGTTTTAGCTTGTCACCCTGATACAAACCAAAGCTTAGTGATAAGGGTTTGTCCTCATCATAATCTTCTAATTGCTCAATTCTATTTTGTAAAATGGCTAATGATTCAAGCTGACGTCTCAGATTGGTATCAGCAGAGGACTGTATCTCAGCAACTTGTTCTAAATCAGATTGAACTCTACTAATGAGCTGCTGATTGTTGGTATAAGACCATGTCCACAAACCTGCAGCCAAACAAATTACTCCAATAGATGCAACGGTACCAATCGCACGGTAGTTACGCTGATTTCGGTTTTTATGTTGTTTGACCAAATGTTTATCTTTTAATATGACTTTAGAAAATAAGTCATGTAAAAAATAAGCTTTGTCTTCCGTTGTCTTTGAAGATGCTAAAGGAACAGTAGGGGACTGCAAGCCAAACTTCTGCATCATCTGAGAGGTCATTTGACTGCTAACCTCACCCTCTTGAAGGGCGCTAGTAAAGTAAAAGCCTCTTAAAATTGGTTTAAACTGAAAAGGATTATCTTCAAATAAAGTATGCATCAAGGTGCGAATTGCAGGGCGCAACGCCTGAAATTCCATGGGAAAGGTCATTAAACTTGGAGATACAGTACGCTGATGTCTTAAAGAGAGCTTAGTCGTACTTAAGTCCTTTAAGCCGTCTACAAGTATATTAAAGTGTTCTTCAAATACCTCATCGATGTTCACATCATCAGGCTTTTCAGGGTAGGGAATGGTAGCACCCCATGCTTGTTCGCGTTCATCTTGTTCATAATCCTGAAAGAAATCTCTAAATCCTGAGATCAAATCCATTTTAGTGAATACAACATAAACTGGCGCGTAGACTTCAAGTTGCTCGGTTAGATCCTGAACTCTACTACGCAAATTTTTGGCCAGTTCTAACGCATACTTATGGTCGTTTTTGGTCAATTCTGCAATACTGACTGCGATAATGATACCGTTAATCGGAGCTTTTGGGCGGTTCTTTTTAAGCAAGTTTAAAAACGACATCCATTCGGAACGATCATCATCGTATGCAGAATAGCGTCCAGCAGTATCCAATAAGATACCTTCAGATGAGAAAAACCAATCACAATTTCGAGTGCCGCCAACGCCTTTGACTGAGAGCTGATTGGTTTGCTCCATAAATGGAAACTTTAAACCAGAATGCAAAACAGCCGAACTTTTACCGGCAGAAGGATTACCAATAACCATATACCACGGCAACTCATAAAGTGCCGCTCGGCCAGTTTGATCGCCAAGTTTTGATTTTCTAATGGTTTTAATAGCAGACTGCATCTGCTCACGCAATACTTGAACTTCTTGAGAGTTATCAGTTTTGACGACCTCAGCATCGGTATTGTCTTCGACCAGATCTGCCAATTCTGCCGATGCTTTTTTTCTCTTTTTTATATAATAGTAGGCTATCAAGCCAATCATTAAAGTGGCGATAATAATAGAGATTATTGTAATAAAGGTATTAAGAGCTACCTTATCGTATAATAAAACCAAACCTACAATAATAGCTAATCCAATTAACACCCTTGGATTGTATAATAAGTGGTAAAACCTTGAAAACATGCAATATACCTAATGTTTTATTGTAATCTTAATAAATGGGATGTCTTGAGTGGTGGAGGACTAGTTGGATTTAGGCTTTGCTGACCATAGAAGATTTGAATCACTATATTCAGTCAACAAATAAACCGCATCAAAATCTTCAAAATCATCGAGCGTGGCATCTACAAATAAGCTGAGGCTAATCAATGAGTTTAACCAAGCATTCCTTTGCATATAAAAGCCTAGATTAGTACTCTCTATAAGTGCGCCCTGTTGTTCTAATCTATCGCTCAAGGTCATAATCAAAGAGGCATTGTGAGGTTGTTTAATAATATTAACATTTGTTAATATTTGATAATTTTTATCCAATAAATCTGAAGCACTATTCTTAGCTGAATTTTGTTTGTCGACTTTCTTTTTACCGGCTTCTTTATTACTTGATACTGAATTTATTGATGAACTTAATGCTGAATCCGCTGCTGCATTCTGTTCAATAAATCTTTCAGAAAACTTTATAAAATCTTTATAATGGTGATTATAACCATTTTCAGTATCTTTTTCTTCAATAAATTTAATTAAATTGTACTGTGTATCAGTATGACTCCCAACAATTTGTTCTGTCATTTTATTCCAAGTTACAATCAATACACCTGCTTCTTCAGGTACTGGTTTGTCATTAGACTGATTAGTATTTGAATATAATGTGTGACTGTTATCAACCCACTGTTCATTTATTTCGGACTCAGTTGCAAATATAATATTTAAAATTGGTCCAGTGTCTTGATCTAAACTAAACACGTGATGTTTGATAGCTTCATATTCAGGTTTATTGTTAGGATCATAAGATTGAATAACTACTTTAATATAGTCTTCGGGAAATCCTAATTGTCGCATTTGATAATTAACAAAGTTATTAATGATGTCTTGATCGTATGACATGACTTCATTCAAAAATACGATGACATTGATGCTGGATATAATTTGTATATCATCGTAAGCTGATCGGTCTATATTTTGGTCTTCGGTACTGATGTACGATTGTTGCCATTCAGGATGCATGCTAGCAGCAAGATTGACCTGATTGTATTTAGAATTTAGCTGATCGTAGTTCGCACTAAAACGCATCAAAACAGCCTGATGCTGCGACACTAAGCTATGAATTAATTCACATAGCTTAAGTGTGGCAGGCTCTATATTATCAATATCAATTCCACTACTTGAATCTAAGACCTCTAGATTTTTAATAGGTTTGGTCAGTAAAGGAATGCCATCAAAGTCTAATAAGATATCGTTAATCTCAGTTAAATCATCAAGATTGTTAACGATGTCCTTATAGCTTTCACCCTCTGGAAGTATGATACCAGCATACATAAATATATTATGAATGGTATGATTTACTTCATCATCTTTAATAATGATATCTTTGTCATCTGAGGTTGTTTTGGGCTCTGATAATTTCTTTCGTTTCCATTTTATCCCTAAAAACAAAGCTATAAATATTATAGGAACGAGCAGCAATCCTATAACAATTTGAGAGACAGTCAAATGGTCAACGTTATCTTTCAAAAACTTCCATATTAGGATCAAATACGCAATAAATAATATTACTAAAAAATAGAGCGCATACTTTAGAATTTTATTGCCAGCCACAGACTTTATCTCTATTGTTATCAGTTTTAAAAAATGATATATCACCAAAATTGGTATATCATTCTAATATAAAGTTATATAATAGAAAAGTTTGAATTTAAAATGTATAAAATTTTAAGAAGGTTTAAACTATTTTTATTGTGGATATTATTTAGTTATACCTAGATAGTAGATATTCTATAGCTATTTAGTAGCTATTTATTGAGTAGAAAGCTGGGTTAAATTAGCTGGCAATAATAAGGCTTGATTGTTAGATATATGATTTATTTTTATATTACAGTTGTGGCAATATTTTCAATTATAATTATCGTATGGCTTTATGATCCAAAGTTTTATAAGTTAATGTTTCATAAATTAACGTCTCAAAAATTATTTGGTAATAAAAATAAAAAACAACTAAGTTCTGACAAAGTCAAAAACCATGGTTTAATCAAGAAAATTAATCCGTTAAATTTTAAGAGCAATATAAACAAAACCCCTCTTAAATTTAAAGGGTTTAAATATCTTAACGGCTCTTTATTAAGTACCAATATTCATCCTGCATACTTATTATCATTCGTTTTAATAGTTATTACTGCGTTGATCTGCTATTGGGTAATCAGCCACACCTCACTAGATGTCTATCGGCACAGTGCGACGGGGAATAGTGGTTATAATCAACAAGTGAGTCAGCTTTTAGAAGGTGAGCGCTTGAAGCCGCCGCCAGAACCTCCGAAGGCTCTATTTGCTCAATTAGATGCAGAGCTTGAAAGTCTAAAAGCCCAGCAAGTTGATGAAGGGTATTGGAATAGAGCCAATCAAAACATTGGGCTGCAAGGATTAAATAGTTATACGCCTTCAAATGATTTGCTGGTTCGAGGTGATTTCAACACTGCCCCTGTTGATGTAACAACTGCTCCGCCAGAGTTTAAAGGTGAGATGTCATATGATATGCTATCAACGCATTTAAACAGTGGCTATATCAATATAAAAAATGCAGACCGAAATTGGAATAAAATGAACTCAGAGTTCGTCCAACGGCTGCTGGCAGTTTATAAAATAATGAACGATCAGTACGGATATGAGATGGTTCTATTAGAAGGGTATAGAAGCCCTGGCAGGCAAGCGAAGCTACTTGCTAAAGGTCCAAGTGTTACTAAAGCGGGATCTTATAGAAGCTACCATCAGTTTGGTCTTGCTGCGGACAGCGCCTTTATTCGAAATGGCAAAATTGTGATCTCTGAGCGCGACCCTTGGGCAATGAAAGGCTATAGACTATATGGAAAAGTTGCGAAATCTATGGGTCTAACTTGGGGTGGTGATTGGAAGATGATGGATTTAGGGCATGTTCAGTTGACCAAAAAAGGTGTACTTGGACGTCCTGAAATGGCGAGAATACTAACCTCCCAATAACCTATCAAACACATTAGTCTGGATGTTTCCACCATAAAAACACAATGCTTTGTTTTTGCTGTGATTAAAATAGCTGTTATTAAAGTGTATTATAAAAGGATGATGTATATGGCTTTGCATAAGAAAAGAAGCTTTATTGCCCAGTTAAACGAAGCTCAATTAAAATTAATACCTAAAGCGCTTTGCATAGCTAGTATATCTCTACTCGTAGGCTGCGAAACCGTATCAAATAGCGTAGAACCTTTATTAGATAAAGTATCTGTATTCAACAAAGATGATGCCAAAGAAGGTATCAATACTGACGACATTAATGCAGTTCAGAATGATGAAAGCATTAATGAATTAAAAGAGCAGATGAATGCCTTAATCGAACAGCAAAAAGAATTACAAGAAAAACTAGAGCGCCAAAAGGTAACTATAGTCTTTAATCCATCGAAACAGGCTAACGCTGGTAGAGGCAATCAAGCCACTGCAAGCACTGCCTATATTGCTGCATTAGAGAATAAAGATGACTTTGCTGATGTTCAGAGTCTAGCCAGTAAAGAGATAAGTATCATACCGAATAGAGAAGCTCAAACGGTTCTAAATTTGACAGAAGAAACAAAATTTATCGCTGTCAAAATAGATTTAAGATATACCAAAAAACGCTCGCAATTTTTGATACCTATTGAAAGTGTGGATTTCAAAAACCCTTTAACAATATCTATAGGTGGGTGCGATGCGTTCATAACAAAGGGTATAGATCCAGAGATGTCGTCAAGTTATCAAACCAAACTCGAATTTTATCAATCACCATTAGTAAGTTGTCTTTAGGAGATACCCTTGAACAAACAACAAGTATTATGGGGTGAAGGACTGTTTCTAAGACCTCAACATTTCCAGCAACAAGATAATTTCAATAAGCATCAACGATTTGCCATGATGCGTGCTCAGCATCCCTATTTCTACGGTATAGATGATGTAGAAATTGATGTGTCCTTATTGGACAGTAATATATTGAATTTTACCAAAATTTCTAGCATTTTCCCTGATGGTACAATATATCAAGCCCCTGAAGTGGATATGTTACCGCCTTCAGTCTCTTTGAATAATAGTGATGTGGGAGATGAGGTTTACGTATTTCTTAATCTTGAAGTAGTACATGCGGATGGTGGCAATATACAAACTCAATCAAGCGATAATTCTGCAAGATATAAGTCAAAAACCATAGAAGCTTTTGATTTATACACTGAAGCAACAGAATCTATGGTAGATGTCATTAGCCTATCTCCTAAAATTCAACTTAATTCATCCCCTCAGCCTAATACCAATGAAGGCATTGCAGTACTGGTGGCTAAGTTGTTGCGTAATCCTCAAGGAGGCTACCAAGTTGCTGAAGATTATTTGGTGCCAAGCTTGCATATCGCTAGTAATGAATCATTAATTAATCATGTAAATCGGCTGATGACGATGATTAATACTAAAGCCTCGGCTTTGTATGATCATCACCGTCAAACCAATAACAATCTTTTGGAATTTAGATCTTCCGACATTGCTTCTTTTTGGTTGTTACATGCTTTAAATTCAGCATATTCTCAGCTTAGCCATATGTTTAACAATGCTATGTTGCATCCAGAGAGATTGTATGAAGTTCTATTAAATGTGGCCAGTCAATTATGTACCTTTAGCTCTCTTTATAAAGTCAGCGACTTACCAGCTTATAGCCACGATCATACTAACGAATCATTTGATACAGTTATTAGAATGATTCGAGAGCTATTAAATACTGTCATTGCTAGTAACTTTGTATCTATACCTTTAGTACAAACCAAACCTTCATACTATCTTGGTGAGCTTGCGAGTGATAAAATCAATCGTGATTCAAGATTGTATTTGGCGTTAAGTTCGTCCTTACCTATGCATGAACTTATAGAAATTGTACCGAGACGCTTTAAAATTGCGACGCCAGATGGTGTAGAAAAGCGAGTATTGTCCGCGCTCCCTGGTACAACGATTATGCATGTTACTCAAGTACCAAGTGCCATACCTGTGAGACCTGGGTTCACCTACTTCCATATCGAACCATTTGGTGAAGTCTATGATGATATGCTTAAGGCAGAGGCCATATGTATATACGTGCCCAACGGCTTTGATGATTTAAAAATGGAATTAATGGCCATTGTTCAATAAATTTAAGGTACATTTAAAAGCGTTATATACAAAGAATAAGTTATTCATGAAACGGTGAACAACTTACTTAAACATAGTTTACGCAAAAGTTTAATTTAGGAATTAGAATGCCGGATAATAAGTCCACAATTAAAGCACCTTCTTTGTTAGATACCGGTGAGGTGGCATCAAAGGTGTCTTTAGGAACCTTAGACAAACGGATTAAAAGCCAATCTCTAGTCGATATCATGTACGATGGTTTTTATCTTGTTTTTTTATTACGTAATCATTATTACAGCACCAATCCCATTGAGTTTAGACGTCATATTCATGAGTTTCTAAATGAATTCGAAAACTCTGCGCGTAAAAAAGGTTTTTCATCTGAGGACATCCATGAGTCCAAATATGCATATTGTGCATTAATTGATGAAACCATCATGACGGCGCAAGAGCCTGAATTTCAAACTTTAAAGGATAGGTGGGAGATTAACCCTCTACAATTAGAGCTTTTTGGTTCTCAGATCGCGGGTGATGAATTTTTTGAACGCTTAGATAGACTGCGTGAACAAGGGGAGACGCATCTGCCTGCCTTAGAGGTTTACCACTATTGTATGTTATTAGGATTTCAAGGTAGGTATAGGCTTGAAGCACCCGAAAAGATACGCTATTTAATCTCAAGATTGGGCGATGAAATTGAACATCTTAGAGGGAATAAGAACGAGTTTTCACCATTTTGGGCCATACCTGATCAGATTAAACATACGTTAAGTAGTGAAATACCCGCATGGTTGATATTCTTAGTTGTGGGGCTATTACTCGCTATTATGTTTGGATTAATGTCATTTTTATTGAATAGTAATAGACAAGATCAGTTAATGAATTACAACGGTGTCATTCAAGACAATAAAGAACAAGCGCATATTTCGATATTTTTACCATAATCAAACTCTATAATATCCGTTCTCACATAACATGATAGTACTTTAGCCGCTTACATCACTGTTGGTGCGAAGACCAAGCATGTAGGAACCGTTATTTCAGGTTCTCCTCACTCTACCCACAATGGCATACCTATCGCTCGCAAAGGCGATAAAGTTGCCTGTAAAAAGTGTAAAAAAGTTGTCACTATTGTTACCGGCGACTCAACCTTTATTGTAGACGGTCAACCGATTGCTCGTGCAGGTGATGTTACCAGTTGTGGATCAAAATTGATTGCAAATCAGCAGTCATTTGCGTTTTCTGATTTTGATGTTGGTGGGATTGAGCCTTCGGCGACGTTAGTTTTATCTAAGTCAGCAACGAGTGATTTATCCATAAGTTCACCAGAATCAACCGAACTAAGTAGTGAAGTTGACGCTTTTACTACTCGCTTGGGAAGTGATGTTGATGAAATAGCGATTCATTCACCAATTTTAAAGAAAACATGACTGATCTATTTTATGATGGCTGGGATGTTATATGGGGTCCTGATAGTGAAGGTACGTATACTAACTACTATGACAAACTAATAGTTGTTTCAGAATACTTTAAAACCTTTCCTAATATAGCTATGCACGCTTTGACTCATGAAGTAGGACACGCTACTTATGCTAGAGAAATTGATACCACAACTAAGAAAGCTTATGTTAATAGCAAATTAAAAGGCGAAGGCGGTGCTATGACTTATAGTTACATGATCAGAGAAGAAATCTTAAATAATAGTGGTAACGATATTTTAAGTCATGTAGATACCAATGAACTAGCGTCAAAAGATTCGATTTATGATAAGTACGGAGATAATGATCAAGGCTGGTAGAGATGGGAGAGTACTATAGATTTACTAAGACTTCTACAACAGGTGAGACGTATGAAGTTTTTTAATAGCAGGCGTTATGATGAAGGTAATTATTAAGCCACTATTTAGATTAGGTCTTTTATAAACATTATATAACTTTTATATGTTTTATCCTGTTCTCATATTAATAATAATCTTTGTAGGCTAGTGCTTTTAGTCCAACAAATTAAAGCCCATTTGAAATTACTGGGCTAAGGCATAGCCTACGTTATTAGTAGAGAGTGGGGTATGTTTTATTAGTTTATTTTAGGTTTTTATAATAATACAGAGAATTATATGAATGACATAAGCAATAGATTATTAAAAATTATTACTTTAATAATATCTATTATGTCATCATCTGTACTTTATTCATGCTCCTTACTGAGCTTAGAGCCGGTAACTCATGAAATTAAAGTAGTTAACGAGTCAGATTCCAATAAACAAAAGTTACTAAGTACGATCGAATACTTTTCAAATAACTATCCTTACTCGACTCATCAAATAGAATCATTTTATAATAATAATTTTGCATTGGTAAGTGTCGATTCACCAGTATTTCATCACTTTGAAGTTGATCAAACTACAAATTATAGTTTATTTGTAAATCAAATTATTTTTAAAGAAAGTATGACTAATAGTCAAATCCTATCTATTAAACTGATAAACGAATTGTGTATAAGTCGACCTCAATTCAAAGAGGAGTTTCCAAAATTTGTGATGGACCCCAGAGGAAAGCTCCTATATTTTGCAAAGATTCTTGATGAAAAGAATCAGATAGGAAGTTTGGGTTTAGAAGTTAGAATAAACGATGAAAATGATAAACGTTGTATACAAGGGGTCAGTTTCGGTATACCTAAAAAGTTTGATTTAAATAATTTATACATGCCAACTAGCCGAGGTTTAAAAAATAAAACGCCGTAATGAAAACAACGTAGCAATTGGTATAAATAATATTATTAGTGAAGCTTTTTTATGTACGTTTAGGAATATTTTTGTTTATGATAAAGATCATACAATACATATTAATAGCTATATATCGGTGTAAAGTTAATATTAGCTAATATAGCCAGTACAGAATAACCTACTTTTGCACTATTTAAGAATAAGTGGTTGGATTGGGTAGTATGGTTATATTTGTCTTATTTTTTTGACTTCATAAACAGTATGATTTATCTACATTCCTCGAGTAGTTTATCAGTAACACTCTCAGACTTTTAAATAATCCTAGTAAACCAAATACTAGCCTATTTAAGTTAAACATCAAATTTAAAAAGTAAATGAGTGGCTTAATAGTCATAGACAAACAGACTCACGTTACGTCGGTAAACTAATCATTAGGAAGACACGATGCAAAAAATAGTGTCAATAATAACCCTCCCGCTATGTACCTGTTTGGCTATTACATCTTGCATGACTAACGAAGATGTGACACATAATGATCATAAAGTTATTAATCATCATACGACAGAAAGAGATGAGTTAAAATCGTGGTTGAAGCAAAGTTTAAAATCTTCTAAAGGTTTTGAGGATTCAGAAGCGATCTTAAGCCGGTTTATAAATAGTTGGGAAGCGCCTAAAACTGTTGCTAAGAAAAAAGAAAGCTATCAATATTTGCTCAACCTTGAAAAAGAAGGCGATATAGCATTTTCTAAAAATAGCTATGGAACAGCATGGAATCGATACAGTACGGCTTCGGTTTACTATCCATCTCCTAAGTTGCTCGTAAAATCAGGAGATGCTTTGATGTTACAGTATATAAATAACTCAGATAAAATTTGTAAGTGTGATACTAATGACTTGCTCGAAGAGTTCAGAAGAAAAACCATAGAACTAGATTATATAAAGTATAAAGTTCGAGTAAATTATGGACTTGCGCTTCAGCTTGTTTTAGGAGGCTATACTAAAATAGACTATAACGATGAGCAGAAGTTAAGCCAAAATGAGGCACAATCTTTAATGGATAAAATTAGCTGTTTAAATAAGGTCCTAGATTTTGAAGGTAACTTTGCTGACACCGCTATTTTAAAGCAATGTATTTGATATCTGTACCTTTTACAATGACATTTGCGACTTTAAAATCTTTGTAAAAAATTCAATAGCAACCTTATATTTTCTTTAGCCTAACTCTTTAAAGTATCTTAGTTAGTTTGAACTAAGCTAACATATATCCAATATGTCGGAAAATTAAGTATTAGGAATCTTGATTGATGCGAAAACTATTGATTATATCGTTCACTGTAATGGTTATGATTTCTTGCACTTCTGATCATGATTCTTACTCTACATATATAAATAACAAAGCAGAAATTAAAGAATTAAATCAACCAGTAAACTCTGATATCATAGAATCGCCTATAGACAATCATCAGCCACCCAAAATTTACGATAAACCTGAATACATGATGTAATTGAAATACCCCCAAATTTAAAACACCAAATAAGTAGAACTAAGCTGCCATATTAAGTTTCTGAATAGGCGTAAATCCACCATTACCCATATTGGGTCTCTCGTTATTATAGTGATTGAGCCAAACCTCAGCCTTTTGTCTCACTTGATCTAAACTATCAAATAGCACCTGATTAAGCCTATCATAACGCACTGTTTTATTAAACCGCTCTACATAGGTGTTTTGCTGAGGATTACCAGGCTCAATGTATTCGATAACAATACCTTGCTCAGTTGCCCAGTCCTTTAAATCATTGCTGATATATTTAGGGCCATTATCGCATCTTATTTAATTAGGCCTACCACGGCATTCTATAAGTTGATTTAAACTGCGTATAACTCTTTGAGCGATTAATGAGAAGTCGACCTCAATGATCAAAGCTTGACGGTTATAATCATCAATGACATTAAACAATCTAATAGCTCGACCATCGGTTAAAGCATCGTGCATATAGAATTCATATCATCTACAATGATTCATATCGTTTATCCTACTTGAAAGGCTCAGTCATTAATGATTTCGTATTACTAATAAAAGGAAATGGAGTTTTATTACTTAGCGTTATGTAACGCCCTTTATTTTATTAAGCCAATAATAAAAAGCATACTTTTTTGAATGCTATCATTATATAATTATGGTTTTTTGAGTTTTAAGAGATAAATAGTTTCTTTAATATTAACTACGCCACCATTTTATTCGGAAATAATATTATAATTTCTATATGGCTCTTATTCTTTCTTTTGCTTAATATTTTAGTATTTTATAACATTTTAATTTCAATTTAAAAATAATATATCCAAATGTAGAGGTTTAACCTATTTCAAATAGTTGAGGGTACAAGTTTTTCTCCCCAATGATTACTATCCACCGATTAATTTTAATGAGTGAGTAGTGGCTAATTAAAACGATTTCAAAGGGATATTATAGATAGATAAGTTGGAGATTGATTCGATGAAAATACTAAAATTATTAAGTGGACTAATAATTGTAAGTTTAATACCTTTCTATTCAGTTAGCTGTTCTTCAGAATCAATAACCTATATCTATTCTTCACCTATAGTTACTGGTCAAGTGCTAGATAAGACAACTAATAAACCGATTAAAAACGTCTTAATCTCCCAAACAAGTGAGGATGGTACAACGACAGATCATAACGGATATTTTAAATTGCCAGCCTAAAAAGTTACTTATACGTCATCAGATAATGGTTTAGGGCTACAATTAATGAGCGAAGGTGAATTTCTTTTTTATGAAGAAAGCTATAGAAGAAAGTACATTGGAAATTCTATGCTTAGATTTTTAGAAGTAAAATATACTGATGAAGTTCCGTATCATGTTCATTTGGGCAAGATATATTTGGAGCCGATTCCTCAAGGTATATCCATCAACGACGTTGCATATGAAACTGTTGAAAAAATGTCATTTTGCCAAACATACGAATCGCAAAAAGAGGTTAACTGTATGCCATTACCTGACGGGGTTAATGATGCAGCATTATAAAGCCCTATCTTTAATAACCATATTACCTTTATTATTAAGTGCCTGTATAAGCCCTGGCACTACAGAGTATTATGTTACCCCAGCTTTATCAGGCCAGTTATTGGATAAAAACACACAACAGCCTGTTGCTAATGTTAGTATCTATTTAACAGACGAGTTCCAAACCACTTCTAATGCTAGTGGTCAGTTTAACTTACCACCTATGGTAGTCCCGGACGCTATAAATAGTAGACGAGATAAAGAACAGTTGCACAGAATATATCAATTTGCAGACATTATGATTGAAGGAGATGGATATCAACGCCGACTGTTCAATGTAGATGGTATACCTCTGCCTGTATTAGATTTTGATACCAAAACCCCAGTGACTATCGATATGGGCAGCCTATACTTAACCCCATTATCTAAAGGCGAGCATATATATGATAGAGTTTATGAATATGTAGAAACAATGTCTTATTGTTCACCAAATGAATCACAAAAAGAAATTGATTGCATTCCTTTGCCCAAAATATGACTACTGAGCAGGGTTAATTAAGATAAAGAAAATCTTATTAAACTAATTGAATATCGCACCCGTCTGATCATTAAGTTGGTCGTCGACATATTATTGATAAATAGAAATGTCACTATAACTTACTATATACACCCTCTAATACAAAACCAGATATAATTAAAAATGCAAATCATAAATATAATAAAGAACAAGTTTGTACTTTAACTATAATCATAACCTATTATGTATCATATTACTTCAAATCAGAATAGTACTTTGACCGCCTTCATAACTTTTAGTGCTAAGACCAATCATGGAGGAACCGTTATTTCAGGTTCTTATAAATGGTAGTCACAAATTTACCGGTATTGAGTATCATTTAATGAAATACTCTGAGATTAGACCATCTGATTAATACGACAAAGTAGTGGCAAGTGAAGAAGATGTTCTAGGTTTGCTAGCCATATCAAAGCTCAGCATTAAATAGGTTGTAATCTTATGAGAACATTGAGAAATTTAAAAGGTTTAATGATCAGTTCATTTGCTCCACTGTGCCTTTTAAGCTGTGCATCCGGACCAGTTAGTCATTACTATGTTACTCCTATCATTACAGGACAGGTGATAGATAAAGAGACTAATAAACCCTTAAGTAATGTTCTAATTAGTGAAAACAGTATTCATGAAACTAAAACTAATAGCGATGGTTACTTCAAATTAAGTGCTTTTAAGTACTCTTATAGCTCCTCAGATTATGATGTTATAACATTGAATGAGGTATCAGAGGGTGATATCTATATATATAAAGATGGTTATGCTGCTAAAAGTTACTGGAACTTTGGACTTAAAACATCAGAAATCAAACATACTTTAGAAGTTCCATATCACATCCATATAGGTAAAATATATTTAGAACCTTTACCTGAGGGTATAAGTAGCTATGAGGCTGAAAGTAGCTATGAGGTTGAAAGTAGCTATATTGATAAACTAACATACTGTAAGCCAAACGAATCGCAAAAAGAGGTTAACTGTATGCCATTACCTGACGGGGTTAAGGATAAAGCATTATAAAACACCCTCTTTAATAAGTGTAACACCTTTGTAATTTAGTGCCTTTATAACTCCTGGTACTACAGAGTTTTATGTTACCCCAGCTTTATCAGGCCAGTTATTGAATAAAAATACGCATCAACCTGTTGCTAATGTTAGTGTCTATCTTACAGATGAGTTCAAGACCACTTTTAATGCTAGTGGTCAGTTTAACTTACCACCTATGGTAATCCCGGACTATATAAACCGGACGATTTAAATTGTAGACGAGATAAAGAACAGTTTCACACAGTATATTAGTTTGATGACATTATGATTGAAGGTGATTGATGTATGCTAATAATGAATTACGTCTTTAGCTAGCCTGCCAATTTAACTATCTTTTCAATAGCTTCGACGCTGGCTTGACACATAGCATCTAAATACTGACTACTTTGCTTATCACCAAAATAAACAATTTCGTAGTCTTTATCATTTAAGCTATAGTTAACACCAAAGCCGCCTTCCATAACGGGGGCGAATAGAATACGCTTAACGGGTGTTTGGCTACCCATAGATGAGGTAGATAAGAAGTCACCTCCGGTTAAAGTCTTATAACCGGGACTGTTGTAAAACGCTTTGATGCTTTGGTCATTAGTAAGATCGTTGCTTGAATCATCATATATATCAATCATATACTTTAGACCTGATAAATGACGGTCAAAGGCTTGACCCTTTTTGCAAGCAATCACGCGCTGTTTATGTGCAGCCAATGCTTTATCAAGATCATCTGTAGTCGCTTCATTATTTAATAGCGAAGTAGCAAGTTCAATGGCTTCAGCACTATTAGGACGTAAGGCTTCGGTACGTCCTGCCATAAAGTGACTGGTATCAACTGCTTCATAGGTGTTACGGACTTTACCGAATACCTTTAACTGCGCATATAGCATCGCAAATTGCATTAGCGCATCATGACTAACTTTTCGGGTTATGTCTATATAGTCTGCGGTACAAATACGTACGTTTAGTTGATCTGCTTGTGTATAAATATCTGCGATGTCTTGTTTAACGTGCTTTGCAAAGTCGGCATCATATTCCCAATCCATTTGTTCTATATTCATCACACCTTGAGCCAATTCAGTATTGTCTAACTCAACATGTAATGCATAGTTGAACATTTGTAATATGGCCGCACCATCAATTTCGCTGTGCTCAAAGTGGATAGTGAGAAAATCTGAATCTAAATCCATCTGATAGGTGTTGGGCTTATATTGCCAAGCATTGCCCGGTATAAAGGTCTGCTGTTTGATTTGCTGTTCATCATCAACGCCTGAATGATATAAAGAAAAGCAAAATAAGCTATTTTTTAAAGCGTCGTACACCTGTTGATTGTGTGGTTGATCACAAAGCTGATCTAGGTATTTTTGGGCTTTAATACTGTCTAAAGCGCTAATTTCACTAAATCCATAGGCTTGTTGCTTATAGTCGCCTTGCAAAATTGATTTAAGCGCACTTTCAATGGCAGACGTTGAATAGATATGACCATTGCCATCAGTTGCTTGAACGCTGAAATGATGACCCTGCCATAACACACTAATCAAACGATTAGCAGCCTGCTTTGGAGCATAATAGTAATAATCGTAGTTTTTAGCTTGTTTGTCAGATTGTTTGACAGCTTGTAAGTCTACTTGTAAGTCTGCTTGTTGGCTATTGGCGATACGCATGGAGCCTGTCAGCATTCGCCAGTTGTACATAGATATAGGCTGATTGCGTGCATCTACAGGCTGCTCGATATCATCATTGATATAATCTATGTGCAAGCGTAGTAAGCGATGAATAAGGGATGCAGTACGCGCTATACTTTGTTCGGCACCTCGACTTTGATCCTGAGCATTTTGAGCCTTTGTATAGTAAGGGTAGTCTAATTGCAGGCTAGCATTATTGGTTATGGAATGGGTGCGGCCATCGTGCAGATACTCATTAAGCTTAAGATCGGTCAGCCAGCTTTCCCCTTTCTGCGTTTGCAGTTCGGCATAGTCTATTAATCGCTCTTGTAGCTTTGCCCCACCTTGTTGTTTAAACGCTTCAGCAGCTTGTTGAGTTTGCTCAATCTGTTGGGGGTTTAATAATGGTGAGATACCGTCTATAAAGCGTTCAAGGGTCTGCTCTAACGGGGGAATAGGTATGGCTTGCATAAAGTTACCTCTTAAATTATTAAAGACTTGAACCATCTGGGTTTGAATAAATCTTTAGAATTAAACTAGGGGCAGTATTAAGACTTTAAATGATAGGTTTAACTTAGCATATTGTGAGCTTGGCTTTCCATATAGAGTATGAACCAATCACCTATTAAAAATAGGAATTTGATGATTTATATAATTGACATTCGTTTAGCTTCGTAAACTTAAATATACGAGTCAAGTTAAATGAGCTAATTTACATGAACTAAGTTAAACGAACTAATTTACATGAGCTAAGTCATCCCAATGGTTTAATTTGACATTTATTAAAAGAATGGACAAATAACCCTCATAAACCTAAACTTACTTATCAACGCATCCAGTTATTTATTTATTTAACTATAAAATTATACAATTATTTAAAGAGTCCTATATCAATTTCTAGCGCTGGAATTTCAAAATCTATCACGTCAACCAATCTAGCCGCCTTTATCTGGTCGGTTGCCGACCTATTGCGGGGCGACTTCAAACAGTCGCAGTATGGTCGAATTATTTTGCCATTTACCTTATTGCGCCGCTTGGAGTGTGTTTTACAAGACACCAAAGACGCTGTTTTGGCTGAGTCAAAGCGTTTGCAACAGTTGCCAGAGGAGCAGAAGCCACAAACAGAGGTTGCTGAAACTAAATATTTATTGCGTAAGACCAATGGCTTAGCGTTCTACAACACCTCATCGTTAACACTGGCAACCATGGGGCAAAGCGATATCGAAGCCAATTTAAGTCACTATATTCAGTCATTCTCAAAAGATGCGCGTGAGATATTTGCCCACTTTAAATTTGAAGAGTTTGTCGGGCAATTAAACGATGCCAACTTATTGTATAAAGTGGTGCAGAAGTTTATGAACATCGATTTAAGCCCTGATGCTGTTTCTAACCATGAGATGGGCTTGGTATTTGAGGAGTTAATCCGCCGCTTTGCAGAAAGCTCGAATGAGACCGCAGGGGAGCACTTTACCCCGCGTGATATTGTCCGCTTAACCACGTCGTTGGTATTTATGGAAGACGACGCCGCACTAGGCAAAGAGGGTATTATTCGTACCATTTATGACCCCACCGCAGGTACAGGCGGCTTTTTATCGTCTGGTATGGAATATGTACTCGAGTTAAACCCAAATGCGGTGATGCGTGCCTTTGGGCAAGAGTTAAACCCTGAGTCCTACGCCATTTGTAAAGGCGATATGCTGATTAAAGGTCAAGAAGTGAGCCGTATTAAGCTGGATAATACCTTGTCTGATGATCAGTTGGCGGGTAAACAGTTTGACTATATGTTGTCTAATCCGCCGTTTGGGGAGGATTGAAAAAGGATAGCTGGCGAGATTAAAGATGAGCATGCACAAAAAGGCTATGACGGTCGTTTTGGACCCGGCGTGCCACGGGTGTCGGATGGATCGCTACTGTTCTTATTGCATCTAATCAGTAAGATGCGATCCCCATCAGGTTCGGATGACAGTCATCAGGGCAGTCGTATCGGTATTATCTTAATTGGGTCTCCCTTATTTACAGGTGGGGCAGGTAGCGGTGAGAGTGAAATACGACGTTATATTTTGGAGTCAGATTTATTAGAAGCCATTGTCGCACTGCCCACCGATATGTTCTACAACACCGGTATTGCCACCTATATTTGGATATTAACCAATCATAAAACCGCCGAGCGCAAAGGTAAGGTACAGCTTATCGACGGCACTATACCGTGTGTCTAAACTCAAACAGCAGGACTTAAAGCTACAGGAGCACTCTGAGGACTATAAGCTAGATCCTGCCGGCGGACTGGGGACAGCGACACCTAAGGACAAAAAAGAAGATTATCTGTCAGAGATTATTCGTCAGCTTAATCATATTTTTGCAGGGGAGGGGTTTACCGAAGATGATATGGTGAACTTCCATAAAACTATTTGGGATAAGATTAACGAAAATGAAATAGTCGTAAAGCAATTTGAAAATAATACCACCGATCAGATTATGTTAGGCACTTATCCAACTGCCGCCGAAGATGCGCTTTTTGACGCTGAAGCCTCATTTAGAGGGATGACTAACCATTTACTCTCAAACCCTGATAAGTTTAATCGCTTTCTTCGGTTGATGCTTGATATGAAGCTAAGTGCTTAGCATATACTAAAAGCTTGATTACATATATTCAAACTATTTTGGGTGTTTTATACGATAGTATGCTTTATCAAAGAAATTCTTAAACTTGCTATATTCACGACCTGTCTTACTAACATATTCAAAGTCAGTCACTTTTTCATTAAATTTTTAAGCCTTATAAAAAACGGCTCTACGAAGGAGATATCATTATTTTTTCTTTAGACGCTTTAAAGTGGATTGGTTTTGCTATTTCAGTGGGGTTTATGTTCATTATTGGCTATTTTTGGGAGCACAAGTTCTTAAGATACGTACTGCCAGCAGTACCAGCAACGTATATTATAGTTGGCGCAGCAATGAGATCAACCAGTTATGGTTATGCCGATATTTTATTAGGAGGAGGTTTTTTTTATATATTATTCTTGTTTTTTGGGCATAGTGTTTATAAAAAATATAAATAAATAAAATGAATACAATCACCATGATATATATCGATAGCGCCAATAATAGCATAACCCTCTATGACACCGATGTGGAACTGACCGCTATTCGCGCCCAAGGCGCTGGCGGGCAAAACGTTAACAAGGTTTCATCCGCCATTCATCTGCGTTTTGACATTAAGGCGTCAAGCCTAAGCGATGCGCTAAAACAGCGTTTACTAGATACCAAAGACAATCGCATCACTAAAGACGGCGTACTGATAATTAAAGCGCAGCAGCACCGCACCCAAGAGCGAAATAAAGAGGACGCAATCGAGCGTTTGAAACAATTTATTGTTTCTGCCACTCGTGTGAGCAAAACCAGACGACCTACCAAACCTAGCCGTAATGCCAAGCGTAAACGAGTCGATAATAAGGTGTTGCGAGGTAAGACAAAGGCTCTAAGGGTTAAAGTGGATTATTTTAAATAATTACTTTATCGCCTATAACATTTAATCTAAATAACCTTTACTATTAATATCCTTTACTATTAATAACCTTACGATCAATGTCTTTTGCTATTTATAGCGCTATATTTAAATTTTGTAATAAACATTGATAGAATTTTCTTCAAAAATATTTAAAAGATGAATTTATGCTTATTAAACTTCTAAAACTAAAACATTGGCAGGTGTTCATACTAATTTTTGCCATACCATTCATACTGCAAATGGTTTGTATGTTTATTCTCTTTAAAACCATAAGTTCAAGCAGTGCGTCATCTATCAGCGCATTTGAGTCTACATTTTCTACCGTATTTGGGATTAATATTTTATTATCGTTTATCGGTCAAATCTTTTTATTGATGTGGTACTGGGCAATAGGCACTAAGTTATATGCAAAAATTCCTATGCATCTAAAACCACATTTACAAAGATTTAAGTTTGCTGCAACTGCCGTATTTATTTTGTTTTTAATATTTACAAGCTTTATGTTCATAATGGTTAGTTCAATAAATAACTCATATCTTGAAAGCGCTATTTTCAATTATTTTCATTATATGTTCTTAATACAACTCATAATGATAGTCGGCATTTTATATATTTTTTATTATTTGGGTAAAACCATAACGCTAGCTGAGCATAAAGCGGAAAAGAAAAATGAATACTTTATTAATATGATTTTAATCTGGTTTTATCCAATTGGTGTTTGGGTGCTTCAGCCTAAACTCAATAAAATTATGCAAGAATCGTATAACGTCAAAGATGGTAACATTGACTAGCGCTATCAATGATAACTTCAATATATAATTACTAACTATTATTAATTTATCTAAGATTTACATTGTTTTTATTTTAATAAGTCTATATATTTACTAGAATTGAAAATAGATAATTATTAAACCTTAATAATTATCTATTAATAATTTGTAAACCACTTATTCTGGAAACCAAATGTATATTTTAGGGCTTATTTTATTTTTTATTGGACTCGCTATCTCTTTATTTTACGGTATCAAACTCATAATCATTGCTTTTAGAGAGTCAACCGCATGGGGTCTCATGTACTTATTTGTCCCCTTTGCTAACTTATATTTTATTATAACGCGCTGGGATAAATGTAAATCCCCCTTCCTAAAAAGCTTAATCTCTATACCTTTTTTTATAGTTGGAATAATGCTTATTATGCCAAGCTTAGAAGTTGCGGCTTACCAAAATATGTAGACTGATCAATTAGCATGAGAATCAAATTTGATAAACCTTTTGAATACCAAATGCGTGTATTTAAAAGGTTTTTTGTTTAAGCTATTATTAAATCATTAATCCATCTCGCTTATAAATCGTCATTTAAAAACAATTAATATGGAAGTTTGATGTTAACAAGACAATTGATACCTCTCTTTTTAATCCTACCTATAGCCAGTTTTCAATTAACTGGCTGCGATCAGTCTGTCAATGACACAGAGTCAGGACTCTTAAAAAGTAATACCTCTACGCAATCAACGACTACTCAATCCGATAAAGATTATATAGGTGAGTATCCTAGCGACAAACCTGTCGGTAAATACTCTTTAGTCAAAGGAGAAAGGGCGCTATTAGACCACATCAACAATGCTATGAGCAGTCATATTGAAGATATGATTAGTAACGATTATTATTATAATGATTACGACAATATAGACTATGACTCTTTTTTAGAAGATGCAGCTGCGGCTTCAGACGAATCTGCTACAAGTGTAAGTTACTCCAAAACTAATTTAATTGAACAAGGAGTAGATGAAGCTGATTTTGTAAAGCAAAACGCTAATTATATTTTTCTATATGGAGATAAAGAGGGTAAAAAAGCGATACGAATCTATAATAAGTCAGACTTTAAAGAAGCAAGCTTTATTCAAAATAACAATCAAGATGAGTCCCAAAATCAATCCCAAAATAATCCACGAATTACAAATCGCCAAATTTCTTCATCAACCTTACTTCCGTCTAAAATTAGCTCAATATCAATATATACCGACAACGAGCTGGAAGGTATATACCTTACTAAAAACCATCTTTATGCTCTAAATTTAGCAGGTTTTTCATACGATCCATATAGTCAAGGGCGCTCGAATAGCTTCATAGACATTGAAGGCTATGATATAAAAGATATCCATGCCCCAGAATCTACATTATCTATTAGATTAACTGGAGATTATAAGCAGTCTCGTAAGATCGATGATGATTTGTATGTGATAACCCAAAATAGTATCGACTTACCAGATAATTTTAATTGTGACAGTGATTCTTACTATATCAATATAGTTGATAAATTAGCATCAACTCCTGAATCAGCTATTGGGCGATGTCAAGATAAATATAGGCTGTCTCAACAAGAGTTAGCAAGACGTATGCCACTCGGAAGTGATGGTAAACCTATTGACCCTAAAGCGTGTTATGTGCCTAGGTCCAATAAAGATAATAACTCAGCTTCAATAAATTATAGGGATTTAACATTAATACATAAAATTAATCTCAAAAGTAGGGAACATAAGAGCATATGTGTGGCGAGCAGTGCAAATGGCTTTTATATGAGTGATGCTGCTATGTATTTTGCCAATAATGAATACTATCAAACTGACAGCACATCTGAGCTTGAAAATAGTGATGTGGAACCTAGTATGATGGAGTATATACCACCTATAGAGAAAACAACCCTCCATAAGTTTGCTATTGACAATGATGTTAAAGAAATAAGTTATGTTGGTTCTGGTCAAGTAGAAGGTATCATTAATGAAGAAGTACCTAGCTTTAGTATGAATGAATATCAAGGTATATTACGTATTGCAACCAGCTCCGATAGTGCAGATGGAATTAAAAATATGCTGCATACATTAGAAGAGTCTGATACTAAGCTTGAATTGGTTACATTAGCCACATTACCCAATAAGCAAAAACCTAAGGCAATCGGCAAACCTGGTGAACGTATAAAAGGGGTTCGTTTCATGGGTAATCAGGGCTATATTGTTACATTTAAAAATTCGGATCCATTGTATAAAATAGATTTATCTGATCCTACTAATCCAAAAATGGAGGGTGAACTAGAAATGCCCGGCTATTCGGCTTACCTGCACCAAATGAATGATACATATTTGATGGGAGTAGGCTATACCGTTAATGAAAGAGCAGTACCAATTGGCATTCAAACCACTTTATTCGATGTGTCAGAAGCACCTAAAATTGTCTCTCAGGACACAGTTAGTATCCATGATCAGGACTTTACCCCTCAATTCGATCTAATGCTTGATAAGGACAGTAAAGCTTTATCATCAGTTATGGATAAAGGAAAGTACAAAGTGACGATTCCATATCTCCAGCAGTTGTCGGAATCAAATAATTTTAACTATCAAACCAAAGCAGTAGAGTATGAAATTGATCCAATGTCGGCTAAGTTTATGAATCGAAACCTCCGCTATGGACATATGACTGATTCAAATCATGCACATGATTTAAAATTTAGAGCTTTGATTGATGGCGATGAATTATATTACACCACCAATGATGGCATCATAGAAAAATACTTGTGGGGTAAGCAGTAATTAATAAAGAATAAAAAAAGGCTCACCTAAACTAAATAGGTAAGCCTTAATTATTTTTACTTTCAAAATATGGTGGGCCCAGTAGGACTTGAACCTACGACCGAACGATTATGAGTCGTGCGCTCTAACCAACTGAGCTATGGGCCCTAAAGCAAGCTGTTTAAACAACTTTATTAGACGCATTATATTACCTGAAAAATTTTATTTTGCAAGCGTCATACGCTATTTTTTTATCAAAAATCAAAGAAGCGTATTGATTGCATTTACTCGAGCTTGTTGTATTGCGTCACCAATTGCTTTACCTTGCAGCCCTTTATCAACATCTTTGATAGATATTCGTTGAAACGCTTTAATATACTGGTCAAAGTTAATCTGGACGGATGTAAGCTCTAAAATTTTATGTACTTGTATAAGTTGATTTAATTCAAGGTTGCTCTTGTCAGCTTTAGTAGCCTTTATAAAATTTGCAATATCATTTGCCGTGAGATCCTCTAACCTACACAAGTAAGGGTAGCAATTTATATAAGCTTTCGTGAATTGAATAATTTTAGTAGGCACTTTTAACCGTTGTGCCAATTTATTAGATTGAACCATCCATTGGCTGTCAGCGTCATTAGTAGGTTTAGTATTGAGCGAACCATGTAAGCGAATTTCGTAATCTACATTGAAGGCAAAATTTAGTATCGTCCAGCGCTGAGCCAAATTCAACTTATATTCACCTGCAAGTTGTAATGAATTAAATACTAAAAGTTTCAATCGAATGTCTTCTAATGCACTTGCAAGGTTAGGCATAATATAGGGTAGGGAGCCGATCTGAATTAAGCAATCTATGTAAGCTTGCGGGGAGCCTTCCAATAAAGCTCGACTGGTCTCTTGCCATACCCTTTCAGCGGTTAGGTGATATAATTCGCCGCTGTTATTTATATCATTTATTAATAAAACTGTCTCAGGGGCTATACTAAAGTTATCATTAGATTCGGTATTGTAAAAACGACCATAAAATCGAGCGATTCTCAATACTCTGAGGGGATCTTCGCTAAATGCGGGCGAGACATGGCGTAGAATTTTATCGTTAAGATCTTGCTGACCATGGTAGGGGTCAACGATATCTGCGTAAATAGGATTATCGTCAAATAAGCTTTTAACTTCTATCGCCATGGCATTAATGGTCAAATCACGGCGTAATAAGTCATCCTCAATAGTTACTTCTGGTGACGCATATACTTCAAACCCTTTATAGCCCTTACCGGATTTACGTTCGGTACGTGCTAGAGCATATTCTTCTTTAGTTTGAGGATGTAGAAATACAGGAAAGTCCTCACCGACTTGTATAAAGCCTGCTTCTAGCATTTGTTTTGGAGTTGCACCGACTACTACAAAGTCTTTGTCAGTGTAGTCACGGTTAAGTAGTTTGTCTCGTACTGCGCCACCGACCATATACGTTTTCATACATCTCCTTTTTTTATATTATATGTAAGAAATTTTAAATACAGAGGATCCATTTTTTCTATATAATAAGCTTTGGCAATAGAAATATGACTATAGGTTATTATAGTCATATTTTTTATAGGCTAAATAATTTTATATAAAAATATGAGTGTAGTTATATAATCTGGTTGAGAGTTAATTTATAAATAAAATCAGTACTTTAAGATAAAAAAATACAGTGTGGTTGTATAAAGATTTAAAAAGAGAATATTGAATGATGGTTTCAAGCTTTGCCAAATTAAATAATGAATCATACAAAATGGATGATAAGCAGCTTTTAAGGCTGGTGTATGTCAGCACTTTAAGTAAGAAATTGGATGCTTCAATATTTGAACATATACTCTATCATGCCGAAGATTATAATCGTAAATATAATATCAGAGGCATGCTTTGTAATAATAAAAAGAAGTTTATGCAGTGTTTAGAAGGTAACAAAGACGTCTTATTACCTTTGATGGAAAGGATTTATAAGGATGATAGACATAAAACAATCAAAGTAATTCTATTAAAGCCTATAAAAAAATACAGTTTTGATGATTGGCGTATGCGAAGTTTGAATCTAGACGACAGCATACGGCTTAAAGACTCAATCCAATCTAATTCTCCTGAACTTATACAGTTCATACCTTTTAAACCACTTGAATGGTCTGAATGGTTCTTAGAGCATTTTCTAGAGACCATGCGTAAATTCGATGACGCTACTCAAAATTATGATATAGATAATCATAGCTATAACATCGTTCAAGATTCAAATATCATGATGACAAGTATATTTGATTCAACACTACTGCACCGAGTACTGATCTTGATGACGGCGCTAATATTTGTCATCATATTAAAAATGAATGCTATTTTATAAAAGCTGATATTCAATAAATGTTAAATACATTAACTTATACATGTCATGTATAGTCAAAGAAGTCCAAAATGGTTACAAGGCAACCGAGTGCAAGTGCTACTGGAGTAGGCTAAACGAGATTAACGCCGTAACCGTTTAGTAGTTCGCTGACTATACTTATGATTATTATTTAGTATATCTACAAACGAATAAAGCCAGCAATTATGCTGGCTTTAATTTTTTAACATTGATATAAGTTCATATATATAAAAGGTCAGTTAACTTTATGCAAGATCTTGAGCTTCTGTTACCGCTAACGCAGTCATATTAACGATACGGCGTGCAGTGGCTGAAGGCGTCAATATGTGTACAGGCTTACTCGCTCCTAGTAATATTGGACCGATAGACGCACTGTGAGTCGCAGTTTTAAGCAAGTTGAAAGCAATGTTCGCCGAATCAAGAGTTGGCATGATCAATAAGTTAGCAGGGCCACTTAATACGCTGTGTGGAAAATCTTGCATACGGATAAAGTCATCCAGCGCTGCATCTCCATGCATTTCACCATCAAACTCAAAATCAACATCCATTTCAGTTAATATATTATAGACATTTCGCATTTTGACAGCATTTTCAAGATCTGAGGTGCCGAAGTTTGAATGTGATAATAAAGCAACTCGTGGTGTGATACCAAATCTGCGCATTTGATCGACAGCCAATACCGTCATTTCTGCTAATTGTTCAGCTGTAGGATTTTCATGAATATAAGTATCAGCAATGAATAAATTACGGTTTTGCATTAATACGGCATTCATTGCATAAAAATTAGTAGCGCCTTCTACTTTATCAATCACACGCTGAACATAGTCAAGGTGTAAATGATAATGACTGAAAGTACCACAAATAAGGCCATCAGCATCACCTTTTTCGACAAGTAGCGAGCCAATCAATGTTGTTTTACGACGGACATCACGGCGCGCAAGCTCGATACTTACCCCATCACGTTTGTTTTTAGCGTAGTATGATTGCCAATAATCTTTGTAGCGTGGATCGTCATGTTGATTAATAATTTCAACATTAACACCCGCTTCAAGTCTTAATCCAAGCGCTTCGATTTGTGCTTCGATAATAGCCGGTCTGCCTATTAATATAGGTTTGGCTAAGCCTTCATCAACAACTACCTGAACGGCGCGTAGTACATTTGGATCCTCGCCTTCACTAAAGGCAATGCGTTTTGGATCTTCTTTAGCTCGAGCGAACAATGGCTTCATTATTAAAGCGGAGTTATAAACAAAAGCAGATAGCTTTTGACGATAAGCAGAAAAGTCTTCGATCGGTAGAGTAGCTACACCTGAATCCATTGCAGCTTTAGCAACCGCAGAGGCAATCTCAATAATTAAGTTAGGTTCAAGTGGGCCTGGGATCAGATAATTACGACCAAACGTTTTGCTGGTGTCGATGTATTTTTGACCTTGAAGCGGCGTGGCTTCAACATGTGCCATAGCAGCAATTGCATGTACACAGGCAATTTTCATCTCTTCATTGACAGTAGTGGCCCCAACATCTAGAGCTCCGCGGAAGATATAAGGGAAACACAAAGCATTATTGACTTGGTTAGGATAGTCGGAACGACCCGTTGCCATAATAACGTCATCACGAATGGCATGAGCAATCTCTGGCATAATTTCAGGAGTTGGGTTAGCTAACGCAAAGATAATTGGATCGCGCGCCATGCTTTCAACCATGTATTTAGTCAAAACGCCTGGCATAGATAGTCCTAAGAACATATCAGTACCTGGCATAACTTCTTCTAAAGTCGTCGCATTGGTTTCACGTATATAGCGCTGTTTACTTTCGTCTAAGTTTTCACGTTTGGTTGAGATAATGCCACGCGAGTCTGATACAAAGATGTTTGACTTTTTAACACCAAGAGCGCAGATTAAATCTAAGCAAGAGATAGCGGCAGCACCTGCACCAGAACAAACAACTTTGATGTCTTCGATTTTTTTGTCAATAAGTTGTAGAGCGTTGATGAGTGCGGCACCAACAATAATTGAAGTACCATGTTGGTCATCATGGAATACTGGAATGTTCATACGTTCGCGCAATTCACGCTCAATTTTGAAACATTCAGGGGCTTTGATATCTTCTAAATTAATGCCGCCAAAAGTAGGCTCTAAAGAGGCAACCGCTTCAATGAACTTGTCGGGATCATTTTGAGCAACTTCTATATCAAAGACATCAATACCAGCAAAACGCTTAAATAATACGCCTTTACCTTCCATGACAGGTTTAGAAGCTAATGGGCCGATATTACCCAGTCCAAGAACGGCCGTACCATTTGTCACAACGCCTACTAAATTATTTCGAGCAGTGTATTTTGCTGCAAGCTTTGGGTCTTTTTGTATTTCTAAACAAGGAACTGCAACACCTGGTGAATAAGCTAACGCTAAATCATGCTGGTTAGCAATTTGCTTCGTAGGGGTAACAGAAATCTTACCTGGAATAGGATTCTCATGATAATGCAGGGCAGATTGTTCGAACTGCTCTTGATTTAATTTGCTAATATCATTAGGAACGGCAGGGGTATTTGAAGTAATATCGCTCATGTTTAAGACCAATTATAACTTGAATAAAAAGGAACTCCGCTAAAGGGAGACTCATAAGTGTCGCAATTTTCAATCTTAATATTATATCACTAATATCTAAGATTGAAGGTGATATAAATTATTACAATATAGGGTAACGCAATTTGGTTCAAATACGAAATGCAAATTTGGTTTATTTGTACAAATTTATGATACAAATTATTGATCTAACTTAATCAAATCAATCCAAGTATAGTTATAAATTATTGAATGAAGCAACTATTCAAGAAACTAATTATTAAAGTAACTATTTAAGAAACTAATAAAGAGTAATTAACTAATTAAGAAACTAATAAAGAGTAATTAACTAATTACAAGTCTAAATCAACGAATAATCAAGTAGCTATTCATATCAAAAAAATAGACACTTATGGCCTTATTATTAACGTCTAATTAATAATTTAAAACTGATTTTGAACCATCATTATTAACTTAAGATGAACAACTCACCACTAAGGGCTCTTCATCAAGTGCAGGAGGTGTAAAGTCACTTTCTATAGCAATAGACTGCACATTGTAAGGGGTAGATAATAATTGATACAATCTATCCACTTCACTAAAATCACCTTGCTGAGCCATTTCAATCGCTTGTTGAGCCATATTATTACGAAGTACATAAGCGGGATTAGCTTTTGCCAAATTTTCTATGACATCACTAATTCGGCTCGGATGACCGCTATTAAGCTTGACATTACTAGATATAATATGTTGCACATGTGATTTATAGTTACTAATCCACTGCTCAAATGCTTCTAACTGATCGGCTGCTAGCTCATCTTTTAATCTTTTAATAAGTAAATGTTCATGTAGATATTCATTTGGACATTCATTTGGATATTCATTTGGATATTCATGATTATAACCTGAGCTGTCTTCTGTAAACACTGCAATCAGTGCTCTAAAGCTATTGGTATAATCTAATTTATTGGATTCGATCAACTCTAAAAACTCAAAGGCGAGTTTGAGCGTATCGTTTATTCTTTTTGCATCATCTGGTTCTATTGCCGTGTTGTCATAAAAATTATTCGATTTATCTCTTATATTACTATCTGACTTATTATTAAAGTTATCTGTACAGTTTGTACTCTCTTTAAGTTTAGTATGTATAGAGAGTAGAGACCAAGGCAAGCCTAATTTACGACAGATACCTTGTTGATAGTGGCGAGAGAAAACTGATTCGTATTGGGCCAAACATTTATCTAATACTTCTCGATTAATATTTTCTTTTGTATCAATAAAAATATTCCTATTGGAAAGTTGCATAAAATGCTTCATCCAAATATTTAGATTCCAATGACCAATAGCCGGCTGGTTTTGATAAGAATAGCGTCCAGTGTAGTCAGAATGGTTGTTTATCCACGCTGGATTAAAACGTTCCATAAACCCAAATGGACCGTAGTCTATAGTCGTACCAGTTATCGATAAATTGTCGGTATTCATAACACCATGCGCGAACCCTATTAATTGCCAATTAGCAATCAGAGTCCCAGTTCGTCGAACAACAGCTGAAATGAAATCAGCTAAAGGTGTGTTAGATGATTTATATTCAGGATAGTAGGTTTCAATCATGTACTTGGTGAAGTCATGCATAAGCTCTGGAGCAAAGTTTGCAATCCATTCAACATGGCCAAGACGAATATGAGTATCCGATACACGCATAAGCGCAGCACCTTGTTCCATACGCTCACGGCGTACTAGCGTATCAGAAGTGATAAATCCTAACGCATTTGAAGATCGAATACCCAAACACGACATAGCATGACCACACAAATATTCTCTAATCGTGCTACGCAGCACCGCACGTCCATCACCCATACGTGAAAAGGGGGTGAGTCCTGCGCCTTTAAGGTGAAGGTCTGTAAGTTGATTATTGTTATCGATAACCTGCGCCATAAGTAAGCCGCGTCCATCGCCAAGCTGACCTGCCCAATGACCAAATTGGTGCCCTGCATACGCCATTGCTAAAGGTTCAAACCCATTAGGTATTTTGATACCTGCGATGATCTCTACCCAATTATCCATTAATGTATCATTTTTATCCCAACCAATTTGATTGGCAACGATGGGGTTAAAGTGACCAGCTTTAGGATTAGATAAAGGGGAAGGGTTTTGTTTGTTATATAGACGTTCATCAAGTCTTGCGTAACTGTTGTTATAATTCATGATTTTAGCTTTAATCGTTTAATTAAAAGGATAGTATCTAATATTATAAGTTTGCTAACGCATACTTGATGTTAACTAACTGCTAAGTCAACAATCTATAAAAAAGTTATGAGCTAATCAAGTAGGTCTATGTAAGTATAACTTGTACTCGGTTGCCTCATAACCAATTTAAGTTTTGATGACTATAATACACAGTACTGTAGAGATGACAGCTTATAAGTCAAAAAAAACCCCTTATAAGAAGGGGAGGAGGAAACAAAGTTTATTATTATAGTTTTTAGTGTTTATAAGACTGATTTAAAGCCGACGGTACGAAAGGCTCGTTTCACATTTCTATTGTGGGCAAATATCCGCCCTTCAATAAGCGCGTATTGATCACTCAGCATATCATCAACTTCATGAAGTTTATCGGCAATGGCTTCTTTTTTCATTTGCATTGACTTAGTTTTAAGCGCTTGCCACTCTTTTACCGTCTCGGTGAATAGGTCATATTCAAACTGAATACGGTCACTAAAAGTCTGTATTGAGTAAGGGAGTAGCGAGTCATCTTCAAGTTTGTTGGTTTTTATATGCTCAATTTTCTGCTGGGCGCGCTTAAACTGCATATTAACCTCAGCATGTTTGATGGTCGTATCATCTACCACACGCAAATCAGATGCCAAACCAACTTTAGCTAACACCGAAATTAGCCACTTTGTCGGGTCATACTGCCACCACTTAACCCCATTGCGATAGTCATACTGAAAGAAATGATGGTAGTTATGATAACCCTCACCCCATGTGGGGATAGCTAATATAAAATTATCACGCGCAGTGTTGGTATCAGTATAGGTACGCTTACCATGCATATGGCATAAGGAGTTGATAAAGAAGGTTAAGTGATGGTTAAGCACTAAGCGAACCAGACCCGCTAATAATAAGGTGCCCCATACATCACCAACGACCCAGCCAATAGCGCCAATTAGCCCTACATTAGCGCCCAATACCCAAAGACCATAGTATTTATGGTGAATCTGCAGCACTTTATCATTGGTCAAATCACGAATGTTTTTATAATCAAAATTGCCACTTGGGTATTTTTTTAACATCCAACCAATATGACTAAACCAAAAACCACGCTTTGCAGAGTAGGGATCTTTCATACGGTCATCGACATACTTGTGGTGGGTACGGTGTCCAGAGCACCAATCAAATGCTGAACCCTGAACGGCTAGTGTAGCACCGACTAAGAAAAAATTGCGCACCGCAGGATGTGCCTTATAACTACGATGAGACATTAGCCGGTGATAGCCTGCGGTGATACTTAAACTGGTCCAAACACCAACCGCAGCAAACACGCCCCAAACCGGCGCACTCACATCGTGTTTCATTATATACCAAGGCGTGATAACTGCCGCAGCAAGAGGTGTCGCAACCAGCACCACAGCTGGAACCCAGTTAATTGGTGCTCGTCTGAAGGCATGCTCTTCTGCAAGCTCGTTATCTATTGGCTGAGTAGCAGATTGATTGGATTGTAATAAACTAGAATCTGAAGCTTTGACTGTAGGTATGGTGAGTTTAGCGTTATCAAAACGGTCATTAAAGTCTAAAAGATCAGTTGATGGCTTCTTAACACTTGATGTAACACGACGGCGCAGTGTCTGTATCACATCAGGAAAGTCGTTTAAAACACGTTTACCTTGACGTAACGTGCTACTCAATGCGTGAGATAACTTATTGAGAGGGTTTTTGGTTTCATTAAGCATACTAAAAGCTGTCCTTGCAATCTATTATTTACTGAACTAATAGCATACCCCAAACTTGTATTAAAGTGAACATTTATTCACTCAGTTATTAGTTAATTGGTCAAAATTTACTTTCAATAAACACTTAAAACAGTTATTGGTAACAATAATTGGTAACATTTATTAGTACTATTAAGTATGTGTAGTCCCATCTTCCAGTAGATTAGTAGGGTAGTCCGTAATAATGTAACGAACCCCAAGCTTGATTAAGCGTTTGGCTTCATCTGTTTCATTGACCGTCCAAGCCGTTGTCGATAGTCCGTGGTGCCTGCATAGTCTCATTATTGATGGACCATAGAGGGCGAAATATAGTCCCACACTTTTGCAGCCTAAACGCATGGCAATATGAGGCGCTTGTGATAAAGGTTGTTCGGTAGATGTCAGTGTATTAAGATTAAATGAACGATAATCAGTTATATCAGATATAGGCCGATTGTTGGTATGTGAAGCAATATCTTTTATGACACTATCATGCAACTCAACAAGTAACCCTCTTCTAAAAGTTTTTAGGATAGGATGTGCATTGATCAATTCATGCAATTTTAAATCAAAGCTGGTGAGTGTAATAGGAAGAGAAACGAGTAATTTATGACAAAGGGAGTCATTAAGAGCTTTTATGAGGTTAGCGTAATTGGTTCTATTGTGAGTTTTAATTTCTAATTCAATGTGTTGATAGCTTTCTAAAAGTGGCGCTAACTGTACAAATGAGGCAACTTGATAGTGACCCTCTGTCATATGTTGCAACTGTTTAAATGAGATGTTATCTATTCTTGATTGTAACTTAAATAGCCTAAGCAAATTATCATCGTGAAAAACCGCCAATTCACCATCTTGTGTTAATTGAACATCAAACTCTACGCCCGCTAGCAAACCTGACGAACGCTTTGTTAATGCTGCTAAATGTTTGAATCCTATTAAACTATTTTCAAATTGTTCACCACGTACGCCGCGATGACCTAGCAAACGGGTATTACTCGACCTTAACATTTTTACAGTACTAAGCTGTTGTAGGCTAGAGGGCGAACTATGCTTTGAAGTCATAATGGGCTCTACTGATATTCATTTAAGCTATTAAAATTAAATGGTTTGTAGGTAATTAATAACATCATTCAATAAACGCTTATTGATTAGAGTATATTGAATAACAAATAAATAAGATTTGGCGTATAATAGCCTATATATGCATATTTAACATTCTATGTACTTTATGATTAAAGATAAGTTACAAACGTTATTTAGTGTCTATTAACCTTTTGTTGTTTCATTTATTTATTGACAGTAGATTAATAAATCGACTCTAAAATTTTAATACTACACTTATATTTAAAATTTATTAATAATATTCAAGTTTAAAATACATTAATGTATTTTTAGTATTATAACTTTTATAACACTTATCTCATTATACCAAATTAAGAGAAATAATAAGCTAAGAGGTCAAGATGACATTAAGTTTAGACAGAATCGCTCGTCATAAGAAATTATTAGGAGTCGCAGTAGTTTGCGGCCTAACGGCTGTTGGTTGTACGAAGAAAGATAAAAACGATACGGATGCCACAAATACTGAAGATGAGCAAGTGACGGTTGATGGTATGAACAACGATGCGGCGGTTAATACGATTACTATAGAATGTGATGATCCTGCTGTTTTGAATCAATTGACTCAATCTGTCAAATCTTCTGTCAGCTCTCAAACTCAGAACTTATTTAAAAGTTTTGGAGAGCGGGCGGGTACAACTTTAAACTATAGTGACACAAACAATGCAGTCAACACCATATTAATTGATGTGGCTAATCCAAAAGTATTACAACAGACCAATGCTCAAGGTGTGGTAACCTGTAATTCAAGCCTAAGCTTAACGCTACCTAATAAAGATGTAACACGCGCTAAAAAAGTATATGAGCTGCTTGAAGAAGGCAGTTTGAATAATTATTTAAGAACAAAAAATGTGACTTTAAATAATAATATGCTCGTTAGTAACGATTTTAATTATGTGGTTGGTGAACAAAATGGTCAGCCTGTGGCCCGTATCGTAGGGTTCCCGCCTGTGCTTTCAGCAGCAGCAGATATCATTGCCAGATCTCAGTATAAGTCTGCACTCGATGCTAGCAGGCCACCTACTGCACCATCTCGTCCGGTGGTTGTTCAGCCACCATCGATAGATAATTCTTATGATAATGATGATCAAAGAAGTAGTAATTCGAACCGAAATGACTCTGAACCTCGGTCTACTTACGAACCTGAACAAACACGGCCTACTGAGCAGGTTAATCCTATTGAACCGACCTTACCTGCCAAACCTGAACGTGATATAGAAGATGTGATTGAAAAACCAATACCTTCAAGTGAAGAATTTGAAGTGCCAACTGACGACAGCATTGAGATGCTCATCATTGAAGAAGAAGGTACTTACTAAGACAGTTTTAAAAAAATTATATTTTAAATAAAAAAAGGATCAAATTGAACATTTGATCCTTTTTCAATCTATGTATACCCTTATAAACTTCATAGATTAAAAGATAAGACTCAATTAACCTTTTCATTACTGATCAAATTTACTTAATATAGTTTTATTCCATAATACCTCATTAGACCCTTCTAGTTTGGTGCAATATCTAGCAAGAACAAATAGCCAGTCTGATAGACGGTTAAGAAACTTTAGAATATCATCAGAAATCCCATCGGATGCTTTGTTTTTAAGACGAACCCCTTGACGTTCAGCACGGCGGCATACTGTTCTAGTAATATGTATTTGGCTCACTAGCATAGACCCAGAAGGCAAGATAAAATCCTTCAATGCTGATAGCTGATTATTGATGATGTCGATTTCATCTTCTAACCACATAATATGCGAGGTATCAATACCTTTATACTGAGGCATAGATAATTCACCGCCTACGTTAAATAATAGATGCTGAACTATATTTAAATTATCAACTACATCCGTTATAGAAGGGATGTGGTGACTATCAGAATGTTTATTAGGGTTTGAATGTAACTCATTAAGATGCGATATAATCAAACCGATATGCGAATTTAATTCATCAACATCTCCAATAACATCGAATAAAATATCAGCTTTACTAATTCTATCCCCATTAGCCATACCTGTTGATCCATCATCTCCAGTGCGAGTATAAATTTTACTTAAACGATTTCCCATTTCTTTATCCTTTTATTTATTTAACTTATATGTGTTTAACTTACATCTGTTTAACTTATATGTGTCGAGCAAGAAGCTAGCATTGTCGAAGTTTTTATAATGTTTATTCGTGCTTAGTAGCATTTATTGATTAGTAGCATTCACTGATTAGTAGTATCTTGTTATGTAGCAATTTATAGTGAGCTTAGGTAAGATGACACCCCAAATTCAACAGACCAAAATTAATTAATTGACTATAATAAGACGTTTAGAATTAGATTTTATATCTTGCATTCCATATCATGTATTCCATTTCTGTTAATAAAGTTACGTATTCATTGAAGGTTTTAAATTATGTCAAAAGCAACACTTAATCGTACTTCTGAGGCATTATCTCAGCTATTGATTGAAAACCAAAATGGCTTAAAGCTATACGACTCAATGCGTACAGAAAAATGTAACTTTGAGCCGCTTGAAGCAGGTAAAGTCGGTATGTATGTTTGCGGCATGACAGTTTATGATTATTGTCACATTGGGCATGCCCGCGTTATTGTTGCATTTGACGTTGTGAGTCGGTGGTTGCGTCACCTTGGCTATGATGTCAATTATGTGCGAAATATAACAGATATTGACGACAAGATTATTGCACGCGCGAATGAGAATAATGAAAAAATAGGAGCGTTGACGGCTAGATTCATAAAGGCCATGCATGAAGACTCTCAATCATTAGGCTGCATGAACCCAGACGCTGAACCACGCGCTACAGATTACATTCCCGATATGCTATCGATGATAGAAACGCTTGAAAATAATAATTATGCCTATGAAGGCTTAAACGGCGATGTGTATTATGCAGTAGAGTCTTTTGAAGACTATGGCAAATTATCTAAAAGAAAGTTAGAGGATATGCAAGCAGGTTCGAGAGTGGATATAGAAACGGATAAGAAGAATCCTTTTGATTTTGTACTGTGGAAGGCGGCAAAGTCGGGTGAGCCGCAATGGCATTCTAAATGGGGTAGTGGACGGCCGGGTTGGCACATTGAATGTTCAGCGATGTCAACTGAGTGCTTGGGGAATAGCTTTGATATACACGGTGGCGGCCACGATTTACAGTTCCCGCACCATGAAAATGAAATAGCTCAATCAGAAGCCGCCACAGGCTGCACTTATGCCAATAACTGGATGCATGTGGGCTTTATCAATGTAGATGGTGAAAAGATGTCTAAGTCTTTAGGTAACTTTTTTACGATTCGGGATGTGATGCAAAGCTTCCATCCTGAGACGATAAGATTTTTCATTTTATCGAGCCACTACCGAAGTCAGGTTAATTTCTCTGATGCAGCGTTAAAAGAAGCTCATGCAGGATTAACACGCTTATACCAAGCGCTCAAATCCGCAAATGCAGTACTGGATGCAACCAAACCAGATGCTGTATCAAACATAGACAATATAAGCTTTGATAATAAAAGTATAGACAGTAAAAGCAAAGACTGTACAAATTATAGTGTTTACAACAGTCACTATGTGCAAGATTTTATTTCTGCAATGAACGATGACTTTAATACCTCTTTGGCGCTAAGTGTGATATTTAGTCTTGCAAAAGAGGTGAATAAACTTGCTCGTGACCTTAATTCAAATGATTATATAGACAAGCTCAAGTCGCTTACTCAACAACTAAAAGAGCTTTCAGGAATTTTAAATATCGGTCAACTAGACCCAAGCGAATTTTTGCAAGCTCAAATAGGGAAGACGGATAGTGATCAGCTTACTGATGAACAAATAGATGTGCTAATACAAGAACGTATTGATGCTAAATCTAACAAAGACTTTAAACGTGCTGATGAGATTCGAAATATCCTACAAGACAGTAAGGTGGTATTAGAAGACAGTAAAGCGGGAACAACATGGCGTAGAAGTTAGATATTTAATTTAAAGCCATAGTTGTAATATTTGAATGTTTAACAGACTCAAGTTTAGCCCTTCTCTTAAATGAACGGGCTTTTTTAATACGTATTCATAACAGTATATAAATCATAATCTTGCTTTAATTCTTTATACTATTCAAATATAACCATAAGAATAATACTATTTATATGTAGCTGCTTAGAGCGTATCTTCAATTGATACACCACTATATATTTAAAGATATAAAAATATCAAACCCAATAAATCTTATCAAATAATGATAATTAAATTGAAATAGGACGCTATGAATAACTGTACTGACCCAAAATTATCATCATGCAATTTAACCACAATAAAGTCGTCAAACATTACTTTATCGTTGAGGGTTCGACAGGTCATTATTCTAGCTCTATTAGTCCTTACAAGCTTGTGTTTATCATTAATATCCCCAACGTCTTTAGCATCTGATAGTAAGCTCTTTAGTTCTGATAACAGTTCTGATAACAGTTCTGATAAAAGTTCTGATAACAGTTCTGATAACAGTTCTAATAACAGGTTTAATAACAATGCAGACAATAATTCACAAGCGGCTCAATCCAAGTCAAATACGCCTCAAAAACAAAATTCAATCGATGAGGCTAGTCAAGGAGACGTTAAAGACGAACCTGAAAATATAATAGACTTCGTTGAAGATCAGTTCACAGATGATTCTAAAGAAGAAGAGTTCAAGGAAACAAAGCGTTTACAAGCGAATACCGAGCTTATTGGAGAAGAACAGGGCTACTATAAGGTTGCAACCTTAAACGCTGGATTACCCGAATTAGTACCGCCGCCGAATCTTGAGACGCCGCTATCAACATTAGAGTTCTTTAGTACAACGACAGCCAACAAAGATTTCGCATTAGCATCATATGCCCTTAATCTAAACTCAATAGCTGAGGGTGAGCAAAAAAATGTGGCAGCCGATCTTGCAAAAAAGCTTGACTACCTATTGGTTGAAAAAGACCTCTATGTCTATGATAAATTGCCTGACCGTATTGATGGAATGATTGAGCCATCTTTAGGCAGTCAAAACCCTATTCAAGGCATTCCCAGACGTTCTCTTAAGTTGGGTTCTATAGATTATCGTGAGCGCAAAGTTTCTTTATATTTAGAACGCGTGAAAGTTGAAGATAAAGCACCAGTTTGGGTGTTTTCATCGCAATCAGTTATGAATATTGAGTCGCTTTACGCCATTCATAAGCCTGCAAAATTTGAACGGTATTTTCCCGAATGGATGAAAGCTAAAGTGTTTGGCTTAAGCATTTGGGAACTTATCGCGCTGCTTATTTTTATGATAATCACCATAGGTATTGGCCTCATCGTCAGCCGAATTGTCACAAAGTTAGTGTATAGCTACTCAGATAAAGCAAAAGACTTAAGCTCAAAAAAGACCTTATCTCTACAAAGTAAAGGACTCACCGATCTTATTTCCAAAATTACAGTACCACTGACTATTTTAGTCAGTTTTTCTTTAATGTTCGCTTTAGTCACCGGAAGCTTACCTAAAGTTGAACCTATTGCCACATCTACCAAACCAATTATGTGGTTTGGATTGGTATTCAGCGGCTTATGGCTAGGTATCCGAACCATTAACTTCTTTGCTAATAGATATACCGATTTTAAAATTGATACCTTGTCTGAGGATCAATTTAGTACGCAGCGTGAACGAATGACGTACGTTTCTATATTTAGACGTATATTTATTTTCGTGATGGTACTCGGTAGTATTTGGATTGGGTTGGCAGAATTTGCCGATTTAGAAGGACTCGGCAAGACCTTACTGACTTCGGCAGGTATCGCAGGTGTGATTATTGGTATTGCAGCACAGCCGACACTAGGCAACATTGTTGCTGGTTTCCAAGTTGCTGTCACTCAGCCCGTGCGTATTGGCGATACCGTTATGATGGATGGTATATGGAGTGAGGTCGAGGACTTAAGATACACCTATGCGGTATTAAAAACATGGGATGAAAGACGGTTGATCGTCCCAATGCGCCATTTAGTCAACGAGACTATAGAGAACTGGTCTCATACCAATACCAGTCAATCCAATGCGGTTTACCTTTATGTTGATTATGGGGCTGACTTTGATAGTTTAGAGAATAAATTTATTGAGCTTGCTAATGAGCACGAGCTTTGGGATGAAGAAGTTACACCTGTGATGCAGGTAACGGCCGTCTCTGAAGATACCGTTACGGTGCGGTGTAAGGTGAGCTCTGACTCTCCCTTAAATGCTTGGATACTGGGATGTGATATACGAAAAAGTATGCTTGAATATCTTAGTCAGGAACAACCACTTGATATTCCTACAGAGCGAGTTACGTTAACACCTAGAGGCCCTGCATAACAGAGTCTACAACAACTTTACCCTATTCTATAACCTGTATTAAATAAGTTTATGTTATAACTCTAATATTCTAGATCGGTTGATTTAGATATCGGTTGATTTAGATATAGTCAGCGAAATACTAAACGGTTACAGCATTAACTTAGCTCGTCTTATTATAGTAGTACTTGTTATAGTTGTACTTGCACTCGGTTGCCTTGTAACCATTGTATATTTCTTTAACTATAGAATAATTAACGCCTAAAATCGACATATTTTTGATATAATAAGCTGCTTATAATTATAGCCATGAGGTTTGTATGTTGCGAATCGTAGATGATGCCCTAACGTTTGATGATGTTTTACTGTTACCTGCATATTCAGATGTGTTACCAAAAACAGCGTCTTTATCAACGCGTTTAACACAAGATATTGATATAAATCTGCCAATCATATCTGCAGCAATGGATACGGTAACTGAATCAGAGATGGCCATTACGATGGCTCAACTAGGCGGAATGGGCATTGTTCATAAAAATATGGACATAGACCGCCAAGCCATGCAAGTTCGACGAGTTAAAAAGTTCGAAGCGGGTACTGTTGTTGATCCAATTACCGTAACGCCCGACATCAGTGTGGGTGAATTGCTACGTATTACGACTGAAAATAACATTTCAGGTGTGCCTGTTGTAGAAACAGGAAGCGGTCAAGTAGTAGGTATTGTTACGCATCGCGATGTCAGGTTTGAGACCAATCACAATCAGCCTGTTAGTAACGTGATGACACCTCAAGATAAATTGGTAACGGTTAAAGAAGGCGAAAATAACGAAAATATCAAAAAGTTATTGCATGAGCACCGTATTGAAAAAGTATTGGTTGTTGACGACAATTTTGCCTTAAAAGGAATGATTACTGTCAATGACTTTAATAAAGCTGAAAACAACCCCAATGCGTGTAAAGATTCGCAGGGTCGTTTACGAGTAGGCGCTGCGGTGGGTACTGGCGCTGATACCGAAGCACGAGTAGAAGCATTGGTAGAAGCTGAAGTTGATGTTATCGTGGTAGATACGGCACATGGTCACTCTAAAGGGGTTATTGATAAAGTAGCTTGGGTTAAAAAGAACTACCCACATATTCAAGTTATCGGTGGTAACATTGCAACGGGTGACGCCGCTTTAGCGCTTAGAGATGCCGGTGCTAACGCTGTTAAAGTGGGTATTGGGCCAGGCTCTATTTGTACCACCCGTATTATCGCAGGTATTGGTGTTCCACAAATTTCTGCTATCGATAATGTCGCATCCGCTCTAAAAGACACCATTCCATTGATCGCTGATGGCGGTATACGTTACTCTGGTGATATGGCAAAGGCGATTGCCGCTGGCGCGTCATGCATTATGGTAGGGTCTTTGCTGGCAGGTACGGAAGAAGCGCCTGGTGAAGTAGAGCTGTTTCAAGGTAGATATTATAAAGCTTATCGTGGTATGGGCAGCTTAGGAGCTATGTCTGGATCAAATGGCTCGTCAGATCGATATTTCCAAGATGCTAAAGATGGGGTTGAAAAACTCGTTCCAGAAGGTATTGAAGGACGTGTTCCTTACAAAGGCCCGGTTAATGGCATCGTCAATCAACTCGTTGGTGGATTACGCTCTTCGATGGGTTATACAGGGTCTTCAAATATTAAAGAGATGCGAACTAAGCCTCAGTTCATACGAGTGACTTCTGCAGGTATGAAAGAATCTCATGTTCATGATGTGCAAATCACTAAAGAAGCGCCCAATTACCGTGTTTCTTAAGTTCTAAAACTTTAAAATAAATTATTGAACCCAAGAATAAGCGTTTCTATACGATATATTCATATCTTTGATTTTTGATATGATTTAGTATGGTATTACTTAATTTTAAATTTAGATAAATTTAAGTATTTTCTTTATTATATTCATTTTAATATATATACTTTATATCGACCAAAAGATAATATCTTTTGGTCTTTTTTATAGAGTATAGTTGTAGTCATAAAGAAAATTTACAGCGTAACCCTATTTAAGCCTACCCTAAGAGTAAGTACGCTTGGTTAATACTATTTAAATTGATTAACCATGACTCTATAAAATTTTGAATATGGTATAACACCAAAAATAAATTGATTAAGCACTATTGTGAGGACGATATGAGTTATTTTGGCACGGATGGCATTCGCGGTCTATTTGGTAAGTTTCCAATAACACCAGATTTTATCTTAAAGCTTGGATACGTTACCGGCCAAGTATTGGTTGAGAATAACAATAACCCAAACAAAAAGCCAAGCGTGATTATAGGGAAAGATACGCGTTTATCGGGTTATGTCATTGAAGCGGCATTACAAGCAGGCTTTAACTCAGCAGGTGTAGATGTACATATGGTTGGCCCTTTACCAACTCCTGCTATTGCTCACTTGACCCGCAGCTTTCATGCTGATGCAGGTGTCGTGATATCAGCCTCACACAATCCTTATTACGATAATGGCATCAAATTCTTTTCAGCCGATGGGCGTAAGCTTAGTGATGAGATGCAAGATGCTATAAACCAAAAGCTTAAGGGTATTGTTGAAGGTCATGCCAACTACGAATTAGATGATTCGTCAAACCTTGGAAAGCACCATCGAATTAATGACGCTAAGGGTCGTTATATCGAATATTGTAAAGGAAGTTTTCCATATCTATATGATCTATCCGATTTAAAAATCGTGATTGATTGCGCTAACGGGTCTGGCTATAGTGTTGGTCCAAGAGTCCTAAAAGAGCTAGGGGCTGATGTTATTTCAATTCATAACAAACCTAATGGTATAAACATTAATGACAACTGTGGATCCACACATCCCGAATCTTTACAACAAGCGGTACTAGAGCATAAGGCCGACGTTGGTATTGCTTTGGATGGTGATGGCGACCGCATTATTATGGTAGATGAAAATGGTGAATTGATAAATGGCGATGGCATTTTATACATTCTAGCTACTAAAGCTGAGACTAAGGCTCAAGGGGTAGTTGGCACTAAAATGACGAACATGGGGTTACAACTTGCCCTACAAGCTGAGAATATCCCTCTAGAGCGTTCAGATGTTGGTGATCGATATGTGATGCAAGGATTGGATAACAAAGGTTGGATCTTGGGCGGCGAACCCTCAGGTCATATCTTATGCCTAGATCAGAGCCGAACAGGAGACGCCATAATTGCGGGCATGCAAGTCTTAGGCATCATGGTTAAAACCAAAAAAAGCTTGAGTGAACTAACCAATGGCTTTAAATTATTACCCCAGTGCTTAGTTAATGTACGCTTAGAAGAGATGCGCAATCCTTATGATTTCCCTGAACTTGTTCGTATATTTGATGATACAACCCAGTCTATTGAAGGTCGCGGAAGAATTTTAATTCGCCAATCTGGCACAGAACCACTTATACGCGTCATGGTGGAGCTTGATAATGAGGATGAGTGTCATCAATTGGCTCAGCGTTTAGCAGAAGATGTAAAGCGAGTCATGGCTTAGTATAAAATACTTTACTAAAGTATTAGAATGAACATTCAAAGTGCATATGTTATAAGCAGACTCAGTATCATAAATTTGACTCAATTCAAGGATCATTATGGATTTATCTAATCGAAGACAATCTTATGATAAAGGTGTATTAAGCGAAGATAGCATACCTTCAAGTCCTATTGAACTATTAAAATCTTGGTTAAAAGAAGCCATTGACGATGATGTCACCGAACCTTATGCCATGAGTTTAGCAACTTGTGGAAACGATATGATGCCAGGCGTAAGGACGGTTTTATTACGTCAAATTACGAATGATAGTATTATATTTTATACCAATTATTTGAGTCATAAGGGCGTAGATATAGAACAAAACCCGAATGCTGAGTGTTTGTTTTATTGGTATGCGATGCAGCGACAAGTACGTTTGCGGGGCGATATTAGAAAGATCAGCCGAGAACAAACTGAAGCCTATTTTCAAAAAAGACCTTATGAAAGCCAGATAGGTGCTTGGGTCAGTCAGCCTCAAAGTGAAGAGGTTGCAAGTAGACAAGTAATTGATAATAAGTTTATAGAATTAAAACGTAAATACCCCGAAGGAACACAAGTGCCAACACCAGATTTCTGGGGCGGTTATGAAATTATTATAGATGAAGCGGAATTCTGGCAAGGCGGCGCAAATCGACTGCATGATAGAATCCTGTATTCAAATCGCGACTCTAATTGGTCTACAGTAAGGTTATTGCCCTAATAAATTCGTTTTTATTTATTAGAGTTTTGTTTATACGTGCAGTTTTATAATGTCATTTATAGTCAAAGAACTTTAAAGTAGTCACAAGGCAACCGAGTGCTAGTACTACTAGGGTAGGCTTAACGAGGTTAACACCGTGACTCTTCAAAAGTTCGCCGACTATAGCGCACTAAGTATTAGATTATCAACTTATCAATAAATATTATATAAATAGCATTTAAATAATAAATTTAGGAAATTACCATCTATGACACGTTTTGTTAGCTTTAATATTAATGGAATAAGAGCACGCCAGCACCAGCTTGAAGCCGTACGAGATATTATTGACCCCGATGTTATGGGACTTCAAGAAACAAAGGTTCATGATGAGCAATTTCCACTCAAAGCGGTAGAGTCTCTTGGGTATCACATCGAGTACTTTGGACAAAAAGCGCATTATGGTGTGGCTATGGTGTCAAAAGTAAAACCAATCTTTGTACATAAGGGCTTTCCAGAAGACCTAGAAGAATCGCAAAAACGCTTTATACATTGTCGTTATGAATTCGATGGTCACGAAGTTGATGTATTAAATGGTTATTTTCCTCAAGGTGAAAGCCGCGATCATCCTATTAAATTTCCTATGAAAAGAGAATATTACGCTTCTTTGAACCGATATATTGATGCGCTACATACAGAGGGGCGTAGTATCATATTAATGGGAGATATGAATATTGCCCCTGAAGATACCGACATAGGTATTGGCGAAATAAATGCAAAACGCTGGTTAAAAAATGGTAAAACCTCATTTCTGCCAGAAGAGCGTGAATGGTATCGTGAACTTATGAGCCGTGAGCTGTACGATACGTACCGTCTGTTTTATCCTGATTCGAACGAAAAGTTTAGCTGGTTTGATTATCGTAGCCGAGGATTCGATGATGACCCAAAGCGAGGTCTAAGAATCGACCACATCTTGTGCACAAAAGATATCAAACACAAATGCACCGATGCGGGTATCAGTTACGAGCTAAGAGCCATGGAAAAGCCATCGGACCATGCACCGATATGGGCATCGTTTGATTTCAAAAGCATTTAGCTATACGTTCGTTTAAGATTATTTTGGTTTAATATTATGTTTATTAAACTTTTGAGAATATGTTATTTAACTCTTGATACATTTTAGATTTATATATAAGGACTGCTATGCCTGTAGGTAATATTGCTCCACCTGATAAGATACACCCAATCAATGGTATTAGCCTGGGTGTCACCGCCGCTGGCGTACGATACAAAGATCGTAATGATCTGGTCGTATTTAAGCTTAGTCAGTCCACCAAAACTTCCTGTGTGACTACCACCAATCAATGCTGTGCTGCACCGGTTGTCGTATTGCGTGAACACCTACAGTCATTAATGAGTGGACATCACTCACCGCGCTTTCTGCTAATAAATACGGGTAACGCCAATGCTGCAACTGGTGAAGAGGGTTATAATCGCGCTATAAAAACCTGCCAGGCTTTAGCGAATAAAACCGATGTTAAGGTCCACCAAGTCCTTCCTTTTTCCACAGGTGTTATTGGTGAGGTAATTAATAGTGATGCGATCATTGAAGGTTTAGATGATTGTATAGCTAACTTGTCTGAAGATAATTGGTTAACCGCTGCAGATGGTATACGTACTACAGATACAATTTCTAAAATTGCGAGTACACAAGTGGCGGTGAATAGCTCAATTAATAGCTCAGCCGACAATACAACTAATAATTCAACTGATCATGCAACGCTGTACAACATTACTGGCATCTCTAAAGGGGCAGGTATGATTCGGCCTAATATGGCGACAATGCTTGCTTATGTGGCCACTGATGCAACGGTATCGCAATTGGTACTCGATGAGATGCTAATGTCACTTACCAAACAGTCTTTTAACCGCATAACCATAGATGGTGATACGTCAACCAATGATTGCTGTGTGCTTATGGCAACTGGAGACGACAGTTCACAACTGATTGATTCTGACCAGCATCCTCATTATCAAGCGTTGTACGAAGGTTTAAAAGAGATATTTGTACGTTTGGCGACTTTAATCGTCCGTGATGGAGAAGGGGCGACTAAGTTCATAACGGTCACGGTTACGGGTGGACGTACAGTAGAAGACTGTTGTGATGTGGCGTATGCCGTGGCACATTCTCCGTTAGTTAAAACTGCCTTTTTTGCCAGTGATCCTAATTGGGGGCGTATCATCGCTGCAATAGGGTATTCAGGTGCCAACGATATCGATCCTAATAAAGTGAGTGTTGCTATTGAAGACGTTGCAATTTGTACGCGTGGTCAACTTGATCAAGACTACAACGAAGAACGCGGGCAAGCTGTAATGAGCCGACCAGAGATTAAGCTTTCTATTGATTTAGGGGTGGGAGAGGCGACTGATACGGTTTATACCTGTGATTTATCTCATGAGTATATAAGTATAAACGCTGATTACCGAAGCTAACGTTGGCTGTTTTGAAATAGATTTATAATAAATTTAAATATTAAGCGTCTTTGATTTTAAACACTTATCAAACACTAATAAGCCTCTAAACCCATATTATTTATTCAATAATATAGTTTTAGAGGCTTATATTTTTATAGATAAAAGTTGTATGGTGATTAGTTTTATAGAAATAGGTTTTTGATTTAGACACAGCATACTGCTACTCTAATTTTGTAACGCACCCTTTATTAAAATGTTCAGCAAATTCATCGGCCAGATATCTAGCCAGCGTGTGTGGAATATCATGTCCTAAATCTGGTATTAACTTTAAAGACGCTTGCGGTATGGTTTTGGCTAAGCTATGCCCATGCGCAACAGGTAGCAGTCTGTCTTTTAATCCATGTACTATCAAAGTAGGCTGGGTGATTTTACGATCTATATCAACCAATGAACCCGTGGCAAGTATCGCTAAAAGTTGACGCTGTACTCCTTTTGGGTAAAAACGTCGCTCATAGAGTAGTGTGGTTTTGTTCAGTACGCGCTTTTCATCAAAATATTGCGGTGACCCAATAACCCGTTGTAGTTGTAACGCGTTATCTATAATTTCTTTATCGTCTTTACTATCTGATACGGGTTTGAGTAAAGCATTTAAAGCATCTAACTTCGGTAAGGGTAATAGAGGTTTATTATTGCTGGTGGCAAGTAACCCCAGTTTTAAGACCCTCTTTGGATATCTTGATGCTATGATTTGAGCGATCATTCCACCCATCGACATACCTATGATATGACAACGTCCTATTTCTAAAGCATGCATCAATTGATTAACGTCTTCTGCCATATCATATAGGGTGTAGGGTATGTTGTCCGATTCTAATTTGTAAGGTATGCCTAACTTAAATTTTGAAAGTAAAGCTAATTTTTTTGACAGTTGTTTATATTCTTTGGTTAGTTTGTTCTTATGTTTTATTTTGCTCGATTTACCTATATCTCTATTATCAAATCTTATTACTTGAAAGCCATTGTGTATTAACCGCTCACAAAACACATTCGACCAAACTAAGGATTGAGCGCCAAGCCCCATAATTAGTAATATAATTGGATCATTTTCATTACCACCGCGCTCTAAATAAAACTTATATTTGGGGGTTCTTATTTTATATGCCTTCATAAAATGAGCATATTTAGATGGTTTTGATTTAATGCAATAAAGCGAATTTGAATCGGACATCATTTAAACCTAGTCTTATATGCATGAGTGAGGTTTTGGATACGTTATGGTTGTATAAGACTAGATGAATACAATGTCAGTTTCGTGACATTTAGACTGTTGACACAAGCGGTTTAAATATACAGTTAATTATACATAACTATAAGTAAATACTAATACAAGAGATGTACGATACGCTTAATGCTTTTGCAGCATGTGTTTTTTAAGTTCATTTACGATAAAAGGTTGAAAATATTCTGGTAAATCATGAGACATCCCTTTTATGAGCTTAAATCTTGCATTAGGAATGTCTTTTGCAACTGCTTTACCATGCGAGGGCGGTAACAGCCCATCATGACTGCCATGTAATACTAATGTTGGTGCTTGAATCTGTTTGCTATAAGTCTGAATAGATCCTGTCATTAGGATTGCTTTTAATTGCTGCACAGATCCTCGGGGATAAAAGGAGCGTTTGTAACGCAGACGTGCCACATCTTCTACCGCTTTTTCATCAATATGACCTTGTGATCCTATGATTTTAATGAACCATTTACCGTGATTAACGATGTCTTCTTCAGCATAGCTATCTGGCCTTTTGATCAGCGTATACAATTGCTTAGGGCGGGGTGGTGCCAACAATGGCTTATTATTGGTGGAAAATATCAAAGCTAAGTGGCTCACCAGCTCGGGATATTTCGCCGCTAATATTTGAGAAATTATTCCTCCCATTGATGCGCCTAATACGTTCACTTTCCGATAACCAAGGGCTTTAATCAATCCTGCGGTGTCTTCTGCCATATCATGAATGGTATAGGCAACTGGCGTTTTGGTATTATCTAAACCGAATTGCAATTTAAACATGGCCGAAATCGTATTCACATTGGGTAAATCACTACGCTTTATTTTAGTAGAGAGGCCTATATCTCTATTGTCAAAGCGTATTACGTAGAAACCTGCATCAATCAAACGCTTGATAAAATTCTCTGGCCAGAAGATCAGCTGAGAGGCTAATCCCATGACTAATAATAAAGGGGGGTTATCAGGATTGCCGCCAACTTCTACGCACAGTTCAATATCTTCAGACACAGGAATAATGGCTTGTTGCATGAGTGAAGATAAGGGTGAAGGGTACCACTCAAACTTTGATTGTTTGTGCGCTGGCATGATAACGTCCTTTTATAAATATTATTAACTACATCTTTTATATATTTTTACTACATTTAATACTCTCTATTTATCAATAGATTAGAGCTCTACCATTTCAAATTCAAGTTTGCTAACGCCACAATCGGGGCAAGTCCAATCATCTGGGATGTCATCCCATTTGGTACCTGGTAAGATGCCATCTTCAGGGCTGCCTAAGGCTTCATCATATATCCAACCACAAATAATGCATTCCCACTTTTTCATTTAATACCTCTTGTTTATTGTACTTAAATTTTCGATGTACTTAACCATTGAATCGTACTAAAACTATGGCGTCGATTATAGCAAATTCTTTTATATTAAAATTGAAGAATGTCACAACAGTGCCAGATAGTCAAAGAAGTCTGAAATGGCTACAAGGCAACTGAGTGCAAGTATTATTTATGTAGTTAGACTCTGCAAAGCTCATTTCAACTTAACGAAGCTCATATAACCTTAATTAGGCTCATATTAGCCTAGATGGTTAGCGCCACAACCGATTATTAGTTCGCTGACTATAGTTGTGTTAAAATAAACGTTATTTTATTTAGCTGGAAACCCGTATGAACAACCAAGCACGAGCTTCTACAACCACTCATCCTTTATGGAACGCTATACGTACCGTTCCAGACTTTCCAAAGCCTGGCATTGATTTTTACGACATTACGCCTTTATTACTTGGGCATATTAACGAAGTCATAGATGCGATGTTAGACGCACTGCCTGATGGCCTACTTGATGAGGTGGATTATTTAGTGGCGATTGAAGCACGTGGTTTTGTCTTTGCAAGTTTGCTTGCAGGTCGTTTAGGTAAAGGCATGATATTATTACGTAAGCCAGGTAAACTGCCGCCGCCAGTCGCTAATAAAGCTTACTCTTTAGAGTATGGTAAAGATACGTTAGAGATTCAGTCTGATTTATCTGAATCAAATGTACTGCTGGTAGATGACATTTTGGCAACAGGGGGTACTTTAAAAACGGCCTATCAATTATGTATTGATGCAGGTCATATCGTTGCTGGTGTGCTCGTATTATTAGACCTGACGGAATTACATGATAAATTTCCTGTTCCTATCTATACGGTACTAGAAGGCTAATGGTTGGAGCATTTCCTATAAAATAATTATCCATGCTTCATATATCTGTTGTACGTCATATAATGACTTAGTTATAGCCTCAAAAATAACCAAAAAAACTCTACCAAACGGTAGAGTTTTTTATTGATTAATTCGTTAAGACAAGTATTAGTAGTTATATAAAGTATGAGCATTTATGGCAAATATTAGTCGTTATGACAGCTACTATACGAACGGTTAATACAAGTGCCATGTCTAAGGGCGCATCCTAATAATGCGACTTGGTATAAAGCTATCTTTTGAGTTGCTTAAGGGCTTTGGCCAATTCATCTCGAGCTGATATAAAACCATCGATACCTTGAGGCAGAAGCGCTTGAGTGATGCTATCTCTTTCATACGCGTCGTTAAATTCACGAGCATCTAGACTAACTTTCGGCATCGGTGCGCTTTGCATATTAGGAGATAGTTGTTGGGTAACTTCAGTATCAAGCTGTGCAAGCTCATCAAGAAGATTAGGCGCTATGGTAAGCAGATCACACCCTGCCAGCGCTAAGATTTGATCAATACTGCGAAAGCTTGCGCCCATTACCTGCGTCAGGTAACCATGCTGCTTGAAATACTGATACGTACGCTTAACAGATTGAACGCCCATGTCATCCTCTATAGGAATAATTTGACGGTTTTGCTCACGTTTTTGCCAATCTAAAATTCTGCCAACAAATGGAGAGATAAGCGTAACGCCCGCATCAGCACAAGCCACTGCTTGATGTTGTCCAAATATTAATGTCAAATTACAGTGTATGCCTTCTTTTTCCAACTGCTCAGCAGCTTTGATGCCTTGCCACGTTGCGGCAATCTTGATTAAAATTCGATCCTTATCAATACCAGCTCGTGAATAAGCTGCCATAAACTCATGCGCTTTTGCTATCGTAGCTTCTGTATCATATGACAGTCTTGCATCTACTTCGGTTGATACGCGACCTTCAATAATTTGCAATATGTTACACCCTACCTGAATAGTCAGGTTATCAATAACATTATCAATCATTTGATCGCCATCATTTGAAAAACGATTCAATGTATCTGATAACATGGCCTGCTTGTCTGGGTGGGTCAACGCCTTCGTGATGAGGCTAGGATTGGTAGTGGCATCAACAGGCTTTAATCTTGCAATTGCATTCAAGTCACCTGTGTCTGCAACAATGGTGGTCATGGTTTTAAGTTGAGATAAAGCGCTCATATTAGTCCTATCTTGATTTATTTATAAGGGTGTAAATGATGTTAAATAGTGAACTACTCGTGTTAATTGAATCGTATAACCATTAAAATTTTGTTATAACCCAAATATTCAGTTATTTATCAAATCTCATTAGTAGAGTTAATTAGCAACAGAGTTATGGCTAAGTTTGTACTAGTGTTGGTAAAACTGCAGTGAAGTTTGATATAGTATCATCGTAAACACTTCAAATAAATAAGTAAAACAGCTAACTAGGTTTACCTTATATAGTAAAACCATAAATACAGGCCATCCTATGACGTCGACATCAAATAGTAATTCTAATCAAAATCTAAGTACGGATAGTGTTGACACAAATAATGAAACAAATGTCGACATATCAAACGAAACTGAAAATACATTGGGCGAGCTACGTCAGCAAATTGATTCGGTAGACGCTCATATTTTAAAGCTTATAAACAAGCGAGCAAAGCTCGCTCAAGACGTAGGTACTTATAAAAAAGAACGTTTAGCAGAGTCAGAGATATCAAATGATTCAAATCATAAAACCGATCCCGTGTTCTATCGTCCTGAACGTGAAGCTCAAGTTCTTCGTAATATTATGTCGCGTAACGAGGATGAAGACAGTCCCATAAGTAATGAGAAAATGGCACGTTTGTTTAGAGAGATTATGTCAGTATGCTTAGATCTTGAAGCACCTCAAAAGATTGCTTTTTTGGGTCCAGTCGGAACTTTCACCCACGCCGCCGCGCTTAAGCACTTTGGGCAAGCAGCGACTACTGTACCGCTTACAACTATTAATGATGTATTTCGCGAAGTAGCTTCTGGTACAGCCTCTTATGGCGTCGTGCCAGTCGAAAACTCATCAGAAGGCGTTGTGAATCATACCCTTGATGGGTTTTTGTCCTCCGATTTGAGAATTATAGGGGAAGTTGAGCTTCCTATTCATCAAAATTTTATTGTCGCTGAACATACTAAAGTAGATAGTCTAAGTCGTATTTATTCACATCAGCAGTCATTGGCGCAGTGTCGTCATTGGCTTGATGTCAATTATCCAAATGTAGAACGCGTGCAAGTTTCAAGTAATGGGGAAGCTGCCCGTCGTCTTAAAAATGAGTGGCATTCCGCTGCCATAGCCGGTGATGTAGCCGTTGCTGAATATGACTTATATAAGCTACACGAAAATATAGAGGACAATCCAAACAATACGACTCGTTTCTTAATTATTGGACGCGAAGAGATTGAACCCTCAGGGCATGACAAAACCTCTATATTAGTCTCTGCTCATGATAAAGCTGGCGCATTAATTGAGATATTAAAGCCTTTATCCAAATATGGCGTTTCAATGACCAGTATTGAAACACGGCCAGAACGCCCAAACAACTGGGCATACGTTTTCTTTATCGATATGGAAGGACATATTAAAGACGATAATGTTCGAAATGCTATTGAAGAGATTCGTCCGTTAGTGAGAGATGTACGTATCTTAGGATCATATCCAAAAGCGGTTATTTAGAATTGATGCCATCTATCGGCTGTTTATTTATTATGCATCTCATTTAATAGCTATTCTTAGAATTTTAGCTATATTACAATTAATGGATTAATTGGGTTTGAATAAATTAGGTAATACTATGAGTCAAAAAACATTTGCAACGCCTGCTTATCTCAGTATTTTAGAGCTACAAGCTTATGAATCTGACAAACAAGTCGAAGAGTTGGCGCGAGATTATGAGTTAAGCGATGTTTTAAAGCTGGCTACCAATGTCAATCCTTTAGGCTGTTCACCCTATGTGACCCTCGCTATCACAGAGAAGCTTGGTAAGCTTTCAAGATATCCTGATTCCAAAGCGGTAGAGCTTAAAGCCGCCATTTCTAAATTAACCGGTAAAAAGTTAAATCAGCTCACTTTAGGTAATGGTTCTAATGATTTACTGCACATTATTGCAACTACATTTGTGAGTAATAATGATGCCATTATTTATAGTCAATATTCGTTCAATACTTATAAAACGTTGACTAAAAAGCTCGGCGCAGTAGGTGTTGAAGTCCCTGCAGAGCGGTATGGACATGATCTTGAAGCAATGCAAGATGCTGTTCAAAACACATCGAATGCGCGCATGGTGTTTATCGCTAATCCTAATAATCCTACTGGGACACTTCTATCCAAAGATGACATCTATCAGTTCGTTAAAACCGTACCAGAACATGTCTTAGTGGTAATAGATGAATCGTATATAGAATATGCGTTTGATGAGAATAATAGTGCGCTCGTTGATGAGTTTGATAATGTTATTATAGTACGAACCTTCTCTAAAGCATATGGATTAGCGGGCTTGCGAGTTGGATATGCAATATGTCATATCGAGATTGCTAAGGTTATCAATCGTATCAGGCAGCCCTTTAATGTCAGCTTGCTTGCTCAAGCGGCGGCAACATCTGCAATAGAAGATCAGCTATTTATAGAGCAGACAATTGAGCTTAATGAGGGTCAGAGACGCTGGTTATGTAAGCAATTTGATGCCTTGGGTCTTGGTTTTGTGCCATCAGCGGCTAACTTTGTTACGGTGAACGTCGGTGATGCACAAGGTATATACGACGCACTACTCAAACAAGGCATCATCGTACGACCTCTAAATGACTATGGGTTGGATGAATGGCTACGTATTACAGTGGGGAGTCCCGAAGATAACACGCGATTGATAGACACATTGAGAGATACCTTAGAATCATTCTAAAATGTTCATTGTTTATCTTTCGTATTGTATAGACTTTTAAAGCCTAGACCTTTAGATATCTTGGTTTTTATATTTGAGTTATAGTCTTAACGATATGGTTATGATAGTGGAAGATGTTATTAAACTATACGTTTTTAGCGCTACCCGATTTAGGTTATTAGGAAGATAGAAAGATATGCTTTTTGAACAGGTTTGTATTGTCGGTTTAGGACTAATAGGTGCAAGCCTAGCACAGGCAATTAAAGATAGAGGCCTAGCCGCGCGCCTTGTCGCAGTAGATAATCATAAGCCTAGCATTGAGGCTGCTATAGAAGATAAAGTAATTGATTATGGTGGTGATAATTTAAGCGAGGTGGTTCAAGGCAGTGATTGTATTGTTATTGCCGTTCCTGTCAAAGCAGTCAGCTCTATCTTTAAAAAATTACATTCTGTAAAACAACAAGGTCTACTAAATGACACTTGCATTATTACTGATGTGAGTAGTACCAAGCAAAATGTGGTGAAGTCAGCTAAGGATATTTTCGGCGAATTACCAGAAACCTTTGTTCCAGCGCACCCAATAGCAGGGGCAGAGCGTTCTAGTTACACAGCAAGGGTTGCCACACTTTTTGAAAATCATAAAGTAATTGTGTGTGAATTAGACAGTACCAATATAGCCTCAATTGATAAGGTCAGTGCCTTGTGGGAAGCAGTGGGCGCTACTGTCATGAAAATGGATGTCGAGCATCACGATGCGGTATTGGCTTATACCAGTCATCTACCTCACTTATTGGCCTTTAATCTAGTTGAGCAGCTCTCAAGTCACGACGATAATATGGACATATTCCGTTATGCCGCAGGCGGGTTTAGAGACTTTACCCGCATTGCAGCCAGTGACCCTATGATGTGGCATGATATCTTTATTGCTAACAAATCTTCATTGCTAAATGCATTAGATGAATACAGCGACTACCTATCTAAAATGCGGCTCATGATAGAGCAAGAAGATTCAACTAAGCTTCTTGGCTTACTAGGTCGCTCGCAATCTGCAAGGCAGCATTTTGATCATATGTTAACCAGCACCCCTTATACCAAAATACTATTAGAGCATTCGACCACGGATAAATATATGACTACTACCCCTTCAAGTTCGTTCATCATCAAACCATCTACGACTATAAAAGGCTGTATTAAAGTCCCTGGCGATAAGTCGATATCTCATCGTAGTATTATGTTTGGTAGCTTAGCGGAAGGCATTACCAAAGTAAGCGGCTTTTTAGAAGGTGAAGACGCACTGGCAACGCTGCAGGCATTTAGAGACATGGGGGTGACCATCGAAGGTCCTGAAAATGGCGAAGTAACCATACACGGTGTGGGAATTAATGGATTAAAGCCTAGTCGAACCCCTCTATATATGGGTAATTCTGGCACTACCATGCGTCTGCTTTCTGGTATCTTATCAGCACAGACCTTTGACAGTGTACTAACTGGAGATGCCAGCTTGTCAAAACGCCCTATGGAGCGAGTAGCTAAGCCGCTGCGTCTAATGGGAGCTTCATTGCAAACTACTGGAGAGCGTGGCACGGCACCAGTTAGCATCACAGGTAGTGATAAGCGAGGCACCTCGCTAAATGGTATCACTTACACCATGCCTGTGGCTTCAGCACAAATTAAATCTTGTTTAATACTTGCAGGATTATGGGCTGAGGGTACAACCACCGTCTTTCAACCTGAAATTACGCGAGACCATACTGAACGCATGCTACAAGCGTTTGGATATGATGTGGATGTCGATGGCAATAAAATTAGTGTGTCAGGTGGTGGGAAGCTCACAGCCTGCGACATAGCCGTTCCTGCAGACATATCATCAGCTGCCTTCTTTATGGTTGGAGCATCTATCGCGAAAGATGCTGAGATTACCATTGAAAAAGTAGGCATGAACCCGACGCGCACAGGCGTGATAGATATTTTAAAACTTATGGGTGCGGATATATCACTCACTAATGAAACCTTCGTTGGGGGTGAGCCTGTTGCCGATATCACCATAAAGTCTGCACCGCTTAAAGGTATTGAGATTCCAGAGCATTTAGTGCCATTGGCTATTGATGAGTTCCCCGTGCTTTTTGTAGCGGCCAGCTGTGCACAAGGTCAAACTGTATTAACTGGCGCAGCAGAGCTCAGAGTTAAAGAGTCGGATAGAATCGCGGTAATGGCAGAAGGTTTGATTCTATTAGGCATAGAATGTACCGTAACGGACGATGGTATTATTATCGAAGGTAAAGGTAATGAGGAATCGCATGATGCTATATTTGGTGGTGGGGATATTTATTCACACCATGATCATCGTATAGCCATGAGTTTTTCAATTGCAAGCTTAAGAGCCAATGACACCATTACCATTAATGGAGTTGAGACAGTGAATACGAGCTTCCCAAAGTTTGCAGAGTTAGCAAATCGAATTGGTATGAATATCGCTACTAAATTGAATTAATTATTTGATACTGTTCACACTCTTAATAACTTAATATATTAAGCAGCCATCCATAAGAGGGTGGCTTTATTTATTATTTAAAATGGAACAATGCTTTAATGATAGTCAACGAAAGGTAAAGTCATCGAACTATAGTCAAAGAAGTCTAAAACAGTTACAAGGCAACCGAGTGCAATTACCATTCATGTAGGTTTAACGAGGTTAACATTGTAACCGTATAGTAGTTCGATGACTATTCTTAGCCGTATAATTGTGGAATACCTATATGTCAAACCATCCTTCTAAAAGCACTCTTTCAAAACAGGGTATGACTACTAAGGCCAAACCCGCTATGATCCAAACGACAACCAAAGGGGTTTTGACTGCTTTAGCTGCTTTTTCAATATGGGGTTCATTTCCATTTTATTTTAAACAGTTAAGTCAATACAATGCTGTCGAGATTATAGGGCATCGTATTGTTTGGACATTTATATGCTTACTGATTGTACTGACTATTAGTAAACGCTGGGATTGGATAAACACTCTAAAACGTCATCCAAGACTTATTTGGATTACTTTTTTATCTGGTTTGATTATTGCCATAAACTGGTTGACCTACGTGTGGGCAGTCAATGCCAATCAAATTTTAGAAGCCAGCTTAGGGTATTTTATCAGTCCATTAGTGGGTATATTATTGTCACTAATCGTATTAAAAGAGCGTCTAAGACTGCTTCAATGGATAGCGGTAGGTTTTGCAGCGGCATCGGTTTTGATTCAAGTGGCGATGTTAGGTAGTCTGCCTTGGGTTTCTTTGATTTTGGCATGCTCGTTCAGTGTGTATGGGGTGATGCAGCGTAGAACGCCTTTAGCAGCGCTAGATGCATTATTTTTAGAAACGGCGTTATTAGTACCGATTTGTATTTACTGGTTTATGACGACAGATGTGGTCAGCTCCAACCTTTCATTTTGGTGGAGTAATAACATATGGTTCTTAATGCTGGCAGGACCTGTGACATTGATACCACTATTATTATTTAATAAATCAACCAAGATGGTCGCCTTTAGTATTATTAGTTTTATGAATTATCTAACACCTACGATTATATTTTTGGTCGCCATATTCTATTATCACGAACCTTTTGATTCTAAGCGATTGATGGTGTTTGGTTTAATTTGGATAGGATTGTTATTGTTTAGTATTGATTTATGGCGGCATAGGCCGAGTAAGCTATTAAACTAACCGAAATCCGCTTAAAGACTATTTGCTTACTGATCAAATTTATGACGGTTCAAATGAAGGACTGATCAAGAATAAAAATAAAGCCAAACGGTTTTAATTAATAGTACAAATGTACGATAAAATAAACTATAAAATAAGGCAGAATTATATGCGTCATTCGGACAAGGTATATATCAAAGGGCTCAAAGTAGATGCTGTCATTGGCGTATACGATTGGGAGCGCGCAATCACCCAGCCCTTAGTTATCGATGTGACCATGAAAACTGACATTAATGAGGCAGCTAATACTGACAATATCGAACACACGATTAATTATAAAGCGGTATGCGATGATATAACTGCATGGTGCCAAGACACCAAAGCGATGCTTATAGAGCGTTTAGCTGTATTAATTGCAAACAATATACTCGAAAATTACGAAACCGATGAGGTTGAAATAAGCATCGGTAAACCAACAGCTATTAAAGAAGCAGATTTGGTTGCCGTGCAGATTGTACGTAGTCGACATGGAAACCTGAATAAGTAAACTCTAATTAAGTAATTTTTAAGTAAGTAGGTTCTACATTACAAATTTTAGATAATTTAATTAAAGATAAGTAGCTGCTAGGTAAGTAGGTGATGGGCAGGTAGGTGATGGGCAGGTAGGTGATAGGTAGTAAGTAGGTTAGTAGGTGATAGGTAATAAGATTCCAGGTGGTGAGGTTTTATAAAGTCATCGTTTTTTATATTTCGATAAACCGATGCATTAATTTAGATAGCCATTATATAAAAAGACGATTAGGTTGAGGACACACTTAGATGAGTGGTCAAAAAATTTTAAAAACAAACGAAACTAACCCTAGCATGAAGGGCAGTAGTTCTGATACCTATCAAATAAACCTGCCTTTTACGGCTTTGCAGTCTTTAAGCAAACAAAGCGATCAGGTTACACATGCGGTCTTAATAGAACTCGGAAGTAATACAAATACTGAACAGCATCTGAAGCGAGCAAGAGAGGAGCTTGAATCGATTTCAGATTTTACAAAATGGTCATCTGAATTCGTTAATCAAGACTATACGGCCACACCAGATAATCCAAAACCAGATTATACCAATCAATGTGGATTTCTAATACTAAACACTCAAAAATTCAATAATGTATATAACTTAGGTGATGACGCCATAACATTGGGCGAATTCGTTAAAACGACAAAAGTTTTAGAAAAAATAATACAAAATGATTGTTATGCCGCCGAGCTTATTAGCAAATTAGACACAGAGGTTTTTATTAACCATATAAAAGCACCTAAGGTACGTCAGGTTATCATAGATATAGACGTTTTAGCATTTAAAGGAGAGGGTAACCAGCTGATAGCGATATTAGAGCGGTATCCTTTCAAGCATCATGAATGGGTCGGTATCAAAGAGCTCATCAAAGCGCAAGCTTTTGTATAAATGGGGTAAAATCATTTAAATACTATAGGTTTGCGATTCTTTTAAGCCCTCTTATATGATTAGAATTGAAGCGGTCTAAGAGTTTCTAATGAGGTCCAAATCCTCTGAAGTCAATTTGTCGCATTCAGTTGCCTTAAACTTTGGGTCAAGCCTACAAACAGCTTTTTGTAGCTCATTAATGCGTATTTCTGATTGCTGAATGTGATCGAGCATTTTTGCGAAAGCTTCAGCCACAGGGTCTTCTGAATTTGGGTTTAGGCCGTAAGCGCTAAAGTCAAAACGTTCTTTAATCGGTATCGAGGTAGCCTTTGTCTTATCTGTTTGGGTACGATATGAAATAGTACTGTCTGTTTTAGAGCTGTCTGTTTTAGAGCTGTCAGTTTTAGAGCTGTCTGTTTTAGAGCTGTCTATTCTGGTACCGTCAGGGCAGGAGTTTTCTTTTAAATCCATTTTTGAAGAACTTTGGGGTTCACTTGTTTGGGTGATCATACGTGCGGCACTACCGACCATAGTTGCTTCCTGAGGTACTGACTTAACCACGACAGCATTAGAGCCTATTTTAGCGTTTTTACCGACGGTAAAGGGTCCAAGTACCTTGGCGCCTGCCCCAACAATAACACCATCTTCTAAAGTAGGATGACGTTTACCATTTCCGAGCGACACACCGCCAAGCGTAACGCCATGATACAAGGTAACATCGTTACCTATTTGAGCGGTTTCACCTATCACCACACCCATGCCATGATCGATAAAAAACCGTTTGCCAATCTGTGCAGCAGGATGAATCTCAATACCAGTCAACATGCGCGAACCATAAGAAAGCGAGCGAGCGCAAAATTTAAAATCTTTGTTCCATAAGTAATGTGCGCCTCGATGCATAATTAGCGCGTGTATACCTGGGTAGGTCAATAACACTTCTAAACTATTGCGCGCGGCGGGGTCACGATTAAATACAGAAGCAATATCTTCTTGTAATGAGAACTTGGCTTTTTGAATGGCTTTAATGAGTCTCATATCACAGTCTTATAATAGATTAAGTTTAAAAGTTAGCTTAGGCGCATTTGCGGATTATTTTTTATGTTTTTTATGAGTTTTAAAGGGTCTAAACATTGATAGATCTTATTATACGCCTTTATTTAATAATAAATATGAGTATATTATCTACATTATTTATCGATAAGTTTACGACTAATTTTAGCAATTATAGCATTTATAATCTCATATTCCTTCTGATCGAGTTGAACCCTAGATATTAATCGTAAAAGTCGGCTGGGTAGCTCTCTAAGCGTATCGTTATCGGTGCTTTTGATAAGATCCAATTGATACATTAGTTCAATAAGTCTAGTTTCCAAAGCTGCTTTTTGTTCATGACTAATGGCGGGAGTGTCCCATATCTGACGAATGACCACATCAATTTGCTTTGACTCGGCAATTTTATCTGGTGTTGAATTCAATGCTGTATTAGATATGGCTAGCGAGCTTGGCGTATTTGACACATTGCTAAATTGATGCGAGAACTGGCTATAAATAAAACTTGAAATAACTTGAATAGCAGATGCCACGTTGAGTACTGGATAGTTAGGATTGGCATCAATTTGAATATGATAATCTGCTAAGGCAAGCTCATCATTAGTTAATCCTCTGTCTTCACGCCCAAATATAATGGCTATGTTAGAGCTATTCAAAGGTCTTGAAATCATGATTTGAGCTGCCATATCGGGAGAGACTACAGGACGCGGCAAATGGCGTTGACGACTACTGGCAGCAAATACCAGTTCACAATCTTGAATAGCTTCTGCCAGAGTATCTACGATATTGCAATTATTTAGAACGTGCTGCGCACCCGCCGCATGAGCGGCGCTGTCTGCATCAATAGGACGTGCAGGGTCTACAACCATCAGATCTTCTATACCCATAGTATACATTGCCCTTGCAGCCGAACCTATATTGGCAGGCAGGGTCGTATTGACCATAATGATTCTAATGCGGCCGAGTTGTTCATGTAACGCAGTCGAATTCTCATTAGATAAAGGTTGGTTTTGATTTTCTACATTAGGCGCAGTCATAACTTCTCAAAGTATTGTTTATTATTAGGTGTTAATAAGTCTTAGGTATTGATAAATTAGGTATGTTTTAGATTTTTACGAGCCATCTTGGACGGTTATTAGCTTTCAATTTGAAACTCCCTTTTAATCGCTTAATGTCTGCACGTAGCTTTCACATAGTTCTGTAAATATCTGAGCTTGGGGCGATAACGTTCTATCTTTTACGCTAAAGATTCCAATTTGGCGTTTAACAAGTGGTTCGAGTAAAGGTATCCATACTAACTGAGTATCATACTCAGGAAATGCAAGTTTAGGTAATGTGGTAACGCCTAACTGATTACGAAGCAATGAAAACAAAGAGGTTATATTTGCAACTTCATAACGGGGGGTTTGATTGATTTTATACGCTGGTGTATGGTCAAGTAGGTGACACGTACCATTGAGTATAAAGGATTCAGACATTAACTCTTGCCAAACAACCCCTTTTTTATAAGCCGCTAATCGATGCCCTTGGGTACAAACCACGCCGATGGCATCTTCAAGCAATAACGAAAATACAAATTCCTCTTGATTGAGTGTGCTTAAGTTACCCAGTGCGATATCCACCTCACCTGCCAGCAAGCGTTTACAGACTCCTACTGAATTGTCATCCACAATACTAATTTCTACATCTGGGTACAACCTTGAATATTCTCGAAGAACATTAGGGAGCAATCTTGTGGCTAATGACGGCACTGTGGCAATCCGAATCTTACCAACTTTCCCTAAAGCTTCCTTGAGCAAGTCTAATTCTAAGTTTTTATAAACTTCCATAAATCGCTGTATTTTTGGTAAGCAAGCGCGGCCAAACGGTGTCAGTTTTGTATGATTACCTCTTTCAAATAATACGCTGCCTAATTCATTCTCAAGTGCTTTTATAGAGGATGACAAAGTTGCTTGCGATCGATTGGCTTTTGAAGCCGCCGCTCTAAATCCATCTTCTTCGACGACAAATAAAAAATGTCTTAACTGTTGCAGCTTTATATTCATAACGACTATCTTGATTTTGTTTAGACCTATATCTATAAGATTTATTATAAACATACTGATAGATTTTATCTATCATAATTATAATTTAATTTGTTAGATAAATCACATTTTAATACTTATCATAGGTGCATATAGTCAAAGAAATCTATATTGGCTACAAGGCAACCGAGTGCAAGTACTACTAGGGTAGGCTTAACGAGGTTAACACCGTGACTCTTTATAAGTTCGCTGACTATATAGTAGGGCAAGCGAGGTCAACACCGTAACCCTTTAGTATTTCGCTGACTATAAATAAGCTTTAATACGTGTTCAACTAAATTAAATAGAACTCATTTTATACACTATGATGGTCTTAAATGATCCGATGCACATAATTAGTTTTAATATTTATAAATAGATTTTATTTGATCAATCCCAAGCTTATATTCAACTCTATCTATGAGCTCATGTTAAGAGCTTTCTTTAAGAACAACTATTAAGAACAATTATTAAGAACAATTATTAAGAACAATTATTTATAGCCTTGCTAAACATTCAAGATAATGGATAACCTCATGACTTCAAATAGTTCTTTAAAACAATCTGAACAATCAAAACAAACTGAACAGACAATGCAAACTAATCTGGCGAATGAAGCAAACGTACAAAAGCTGCCTATTCAAACCCAATTATATGCTTCAAAAGCACCTTTGGAATGGGCAGTAGTCAGTAACGGAACTTTGTATACTGCGCAAATCCCGATTGATGATACAGGCGCCGTTGTCGATGGGGGTATTGAAGCACAAACGCGTCAAACCTTTAAAAATCTAGAACATACGCTCGACTGTGCTGGCGTGACTATGGATGCCATTAATCAAGTACTTATCTATGTGACTGAGCGTAAATATTTGACGACGGTCAATCAGATTTATAGTGATTACTTCAATGCGCCATATCCAAATAGAGCTGCTGTAGTTGTAGCTGGACTGGCGCGAGAAGAAATGCTCGTAGAATTTGTGATATATGCATCAGTGCCTAATAGCGGAACTAAAGAATAGTATTAAAACTAATTTAATTTATCCAATGATTTTGATTTACTAAACTTTTAGACCTAGGTTATATGAAAGAGCTTTATGAAATTTCATATACTCTTATTACGCCTATAAGTCCTAAACAGAATTTTAACCACATATATTAACAACTTACCTTTTTGATGACGCAAGGATCGCATTATGACTAACTTACCCACTACCAATGCTTTATACATCAATGGTGAATGGCGGGAGGGATCGAACACCATAACCAATATCAACCCGTCTGATATAACCGAGACAATAGGTGTCTTTGCTCAAGCCGATGAGTCTCAGGTCCAAGAAGCAATAGACGCTGCGCGCCGTGCACAGCCAGAATGGGCGAGTGTCCCTATGGAACGTAAGCAAAGTATATTACAGTCCATCGGGGATGAGTTAATAGCGCGATGTGATGAGTTAGGGCGTTTACTGTCTAGAGAAGAGGGCAAGCCCTTTGCTGAAGGCGGCGGTGAAATATATCGCTCAGGTCAGTTTTTTCATTATTATGCAGCCGGGGTGTTACGCCAAATGGGTGATCTGGCTGATTCGGTACGCCAGGGCGTTAAAGTTGAAGTAACAAGAGAGGCGGTCGGTGTTGTCGCCATCATATCGCCATGGAATTTCCCTACAGCAACGGCGGTTTGGAAGATAGCGCCTGCATTGGCATACGGTAATAGCGTTATATGGAAGCCTGCCAACTTAACCCCAGCCAGTGCGGTTGCATTAACCGAGATTATTCATAGGCATGGCTTGCCCTCTGGCACGTTCAATTTATTGTTGGGCGGCGGCAGCAGTGTTGGCGATGCACTCATTAACGCCACAGATATTGATGCCGTCAGCTTTACAGGATCGGTTGAAACAGGGCGTAAAGTAGCGGCCGCAACTGCGCCCAACTTCGTACGTTGTCAGTTAGAAATGGGAAGTAAAAACGCCTTAGTTATTGCCAATGATGCCGATATGAATATTGCCATTGACGCCTCTATTGCAGGGTCATTCTCAGGATCAGGTCAAAAATGCACGGCATCGTCTCGCTTATTGGTGATGGATAGTGTTTATGATGAATATGTTGAAAAACTACTCAAACGAATTGAATCATTAAAAGTAGGCCATGCGCTAGAAGAAGGCATATTTATGGGGCCAGTGGTAGATAATACCCAACTAAAATCTAACTTAGATTGGGTTGCTAAAACTAAAAGTCAGGGCGCAGATGTTGCTTGTGGTGGCACGCGTTTGGATATGCCACACGATGGCTATTATATGGCGCCTACCTTACTTCTAAATACTGAAAATGATTGGGACGTCAACCAAGAAGAGGTGTTTGCACCGTTAGCGTCTGTTATTCGTATTAGCGACGAAATTGATGAAGCGATTGCCATGACTAACGCCACACGATTTGGTTTAACGGGCGGCATTATTACCCAAAGTTTACGCAATAGTGCTTTATTCAAAGAAAAAGTCGAGGCGGGGTGCGTTATGGTGAATCTAGCGACAGCAGGCACGGATTACCATGTGCCTTTTGGTGGCCGCAAATCATCGAGCTTTGGTCCTCGAGAACAGGGTCAATACGCGAAAGAATTCTATACCATTGTTAAAACCGCCTATCAAAAAGCTTATTGAAACATTAGATATATATAAACACTAGATATATAAAGCGAAGCTCAAGGAAGAACCATGTTTGAAGATAAGATCGTAATTGATGGACTTCAATACTCTAATTGGAATAGAGACTATTTTTTGATGCTACAGGCCAGTGGCATTAACACCGTTCATGCAACTTTGGTTTATCACGAAAATGCAAGAGAGACATTAACTAGGTTTGCCGAATGGGAGCTGCATTTTGAACAAAACGCGGATGTCATCATGCCTATATATACGGCTCAAGACATCGATACAGCCAAGCGTATGGGTAAAGTCGGCATTATATTTGGCGCACAAAACTGCTCACCAATCGATGATGAGATTGGACTGATAAGTGTTATGAAAAAGTTAGGTTTAAGTATCATGCAGTTGACTTACAACAATCAAAGTTTGCTAGCGACCGGATGTTATGAAAAACATGACTCTGGAATTACACGTTTTGGAGAGCAAGTAATAAAAGAGATGAACCGAGTCGGAATGATTATTGACATGTCGCATAGTGCTGAGCGATCAACTCTTGAAGCCATTGAGCAATCTGTACGTCCTATATGTATTAGCCATGCCAACCCATCTTTTGCCCATGATGCACTACGCAACAAATCTAATGAGGTCATCAAATCATTGATATCGAAAGGCGGACTATTGGGGTTTAGTTTATATCCTTTTCACCTACCTAATGGTAGCGATTGTACGCTAAATGATTTTTGTGTCATGGTTGCCAAAACGGCAGAGATGGTGGGTGTTGATGGACTAGGGATAGGCAGTGACTTGTGTTTGAATCAACCTGTCTCTGTGCTTGAATGGATGCGTAATGGCCGCTGGTCAAAGAAAAAAGACTATGGCGAAGGGTCTGCCAATAACGCAGGCTGGCCAGAGTCACTACCTTGGTTTGCGGGTAAAGACGGTATGCACAATATTTATGAAGGACTTCTAAGAGTCGGGTTTGATGAGGTAGAAGCTGGTCAAATTATTGGAGGTAACTGGTATGCGTTTCTTGACCAGTCTTTAAAGACTCAAAACCAAACAGACCCTAATAATTTCAACTTAACAACTTAAATAAGCCTCATCGATATAACTAAAAATAGGTCAAATCCGCTTCATTATGTAGAGAAGGAATCTTTATAAATGAAGTGCCTGTAGGTCAATATAACGTTCATATAAGGATATAAGACAATGACTGATAAGGATATCACCCCAAATAACTCTAAAGTTGACTCTGAAATTTATTCTAAGACGAATAACAATGGAACCAGCGCTGTCGATAAGACCGTCATTAATAAAGACACATTAGGCTTGTCAAATCCGGCCTTATGGTATAGCGGCGGATTTATTTTAATGTTTGTATTACTAGCCGTCTTTAACCAAGAGTTATTGGCTCAAATCGTAGAAGTAGGATTCAACTGGTCTGTTAAATTCTTCGGTCCTGTCTGGCAAATTTTATTGTTAGCGACGTTTGTTATTGCCTTGGTTGTTGGGGCGGGACGAACAGGACGGGTTATATTAGGCAATATGGCCAAACCTGAGATGGACAGCTTTAAATGGATGGCAATATTATTCTGCACCCTATTAGCAGGTGGGGGCGTCTTTTGGGCAGCGGCAGAGCCTTTGGCTCATTTTGTAACGCCGCCGCCTTTATTTGCTGAAACGGCTGATATTCAGCAGCAAGCATTTAATGCGTTATCCCAATCATTCATGCATTGGGGGTTTTTGGCTTGGGCTATTGTAGGTAGTCTGTCCGCAATAGTTATTATGCATTTACATTATGATAAAGGCCTACCGCTTAAGCCGCGTACTTTTTTATATCCTGTATTTGGAGATCGTGTGCTAACAGGGCAGACGGGTGCAATTATTGATGCTTGTTGTATCGTTGCCGTGGCTGCTGGAACTATCGGACCAATTGGCTTTTTAGGATTGCAAATTAGCTATGCGTTCAATGTTTTATTTGGTTTACCAGATACGTTCACCACACAGCTTATCATCATTTTATTTGCCGTAGCCATGTATACCCTGTCAGCTATAAGTGGACTTGCTAGAGGCATGCAGTTATTGAGCCGCTTTAATGTCATGCTCGCAGTAGCATTAATGGTATTCATACTTATATTTGGCCCTAGTAACTTTATCGTTAATGGTTACATTCAGGGTTTGGGTAGTATGGTGGACAACTTTATACCGATGGCGACCTTTAGAGGAGATGAAGGCTGGCTTAGTTGGTGGACGGTGTTTTTTTGGGGATGGTTTTTAGGATACGGCCCCATGATGGCAATCTTTATCGCGCGTATTTCACGCGGACGCACGATCAGACAATTAATCACCACCGTCTGCTTAGTAGCACCTGTCGTAACCTGCTTTTGGTTTACGGTAGTAGGCGGAAGTGGACTTGCTTTTGAAATTGCAAATCCAGGAAGTGTAAGTACAGCCTTTGAAGGATTTAATCTGCCTGGTGCGCTACTGGCCATAACTCAGCAGTTACCATTTCCTAAGATCGTGTCCATTCTATTTTTAATTCTTACGACTGTTTTTATTATCACAACTGGCGATTCAATGACGTATACCATTAGTGTCGTAATTAGTGGTGAGCGTGAGCCAAATGCGCTTATTAGAACCTTTTGGGGTATTATGATGGGTATGACCGCGATAGTACTTATCTCAATTGGCTCTGGTGGTATTACAGCACTTCAATCATTCATTGTGATTACAGCGGTGCCAGTGTCTTTTATTATGATTCCAGCCTTATGGAATGGGCCTCAAATAGCGAGACAAATGGCAAAAGATCAAGACTTATACCGCCCCAATAGTATGCTGACACAAAGCTTAGAAACTAAGAGACTATTAAACAACAATATAATCGATACCAACATCAATATAATCGATAGGAACAACAATTTAACTTCCGATCACATCGATAATGGTGCCCTTACAAAGAGTCATCCAGCGGAATCAGCCACAGCTAAACCATTAGCTAGTGAGCCCATGGACAAACATACGCCATAATTTTACAACCAACAACAAGGAGAGCTTTAGGATTTTTATAAATATCTAATTCATGGATGAAGGAGAATAAAGCATGGCTAATGGTATTAAGGATAGGGATAAGGATAAGGATAAGGATAAGGATAAGGATACTAAAAACGTTGCAAGTAATATAAACGGTGCAACTGAGGCTGATGTTATCAATGCTAAGGATACACAGGTTTCATATATCGATGAGTTTTTAAACAAGTCTATAAGTAAGTCTTTAAACGAGACTTTTAACGACTCTACTAATAAGGCTCACAAAGAGAAGGTCGAAGCGTCTATAAAACTACGCGATCCGAGTGTCGTTATGAGTCCAGATAGACTCGGCGCCATGCATCAAACTCGTCTGAGCTTTGTTCGCACCTTACTTAGAAAAATCTACCGTGAAAAATGGCAACTAAACTTACAGCGGTGGTGGTTGACCTCAGAAGGTGTGGGTCACGCCATATATAGATTAACTACTCAAAACGGCATCTATCATCTCGTGATATTTTGTGATGATATCGCCGATGAGGAGCGTAACGATAGAGTGATTGCACAGCGCTGGGATGTCACGTTTTGTATGGTAAAAGGCGAGGTGCCTGAAGATCTGCTTCATCAACTTAAAAAAAACGTACCACTGCAAGAAGCGGGCAGAAATACCAATAAGGTTATCGTATTGGCTCGCGCTAACAAAAGTGTGCGCGTGTTCAATCACGTGGTGGATAGTTTGGCCCAAGGCATGCAACCCGATCCTAATGTTCTGGCTCAAGTTGGCTATATTTTAAGAACTACCGCCGTATACGGGAATGGCAAATTCGGAATTCATGATTTTAAACCTTTAGAGAGCTCAAGTGATTTCGGGCAGTCTTTTAGCGCGCAGATGTGCGCCGTGTACTTACTTAGAGAATTTAGTATAGACTGGGTTGAATTTTTAGCTAGAAATAAAGGAGGGTGTAAAACGGTCGGACTCGATCCACGCCTAAAACAATATTTAGGCGTCGGTAATGCAACGGGTCTAGGTATGGCGCCTTATTTAATTAATCATCCCAGTATCGTCGATCAATGGCTGAGCACTAGAGAAAAAGCATTGGCATCCGTTCTTAAAACTAACATAGATGAATCTAAACTCGATATTCTAAAGTCACTATTAAATAGAGCGTCAAATCATTTGAATGAAGTGATTACGATTAACGAGCTGCAAAAGTATAAGAATGAAATAGCATCCAAAGAGGTGAGTGATATAGTTAATCATTTAAATTTCACAAGCTATGGTTCTTGGGGTAACATGCTTGATGCCATAAATTCGAAAAGTTTTGAAACTCAAGAAGTGTTTATCGCCTGTTTACTAGAGCTGTATCCCGATAAAGTTGATGCATTTGAATATAACATGAATGCCGATGAAACAATGGAGATGCCGATTGGAAAAAAAGTAGCTGACGTTATCGAGGTGTTAGAGTCACGATATCAATGGGCAATCAACATAGATTTTGATGATCCTCAAAATAAATACTGGTTTTGGTATCGCTCAGAGGACAAAGAAGAACCCAGACTAGGCGTTAGAGGGAGTGAAGATGGTGTAGAAAAGGAACTTGCATTAGATATAGGTCGCCAAGCGCTAAATTTATACGCATCGCTAAAGCAGGTTGATCCGAATCAAAAAATGTCAGAATTTATACTCAAATATCCAAAATTCAGATATATCACGCGTAGAGTATGGACAATGGGTAATAAACAAATGGGCGATATTCAGATGAATATACTGCATAAAGAGGCGTTGCCAATCGATTTACTACGCTGCAAGTTATCCTTATTTGGAGCCACTAAGTTCGATCCCAGATCGGATAGGTGGGTGAGAATTACCTTATTCCAAGGCGCGCCAACCTTTAAAGAAGTTAACGATGAAGAATGGCTGTTTCCGTTATTACCTGAATTGAAATAAGACTCAACCGACCCTAGACATTTTTAGAATAATAATATTTATACATGCGACTAAGTTTTTACATCATAGCGTTAACTGTTCGAGAATGGAGCACAACATGATCGTCTCTCATAATGAAATTATAAATTTAGTGCAAAAGGCCTTTATTGGGACGCGCAATGTATATGGTGAATGTGAGCTGATTGCAAATATGGTGGCAGAATTACAAATGGCAGGTTTGGATGGCGTAATGCATTTTAATAATGCCAGTGATTATCTATTTAATGAGACAGAGACTGAAGTGGAGATTGATGTTCTAAATAACGATATTATCGACGATGTCGTATCAAACAATAACGATAAAGCAACGGCATCCACTTTAACCCTAAGTTTTGATTTTCATAATAATAGCATCTCCTATCATCTGCCAGCAGTTCTTGATTATGCTTTGGAGCACTTTGCTAGCGGCGGGCTTCAGCATATCAAATTAAAGCTTAGAAACTGTCATAATCGCTGGCTTGCTTATGGTGAATTATTAAGAATAGCAACCAAAGGCATTGCTTATGTCACCAAGTGGGATAATGGAAGCCATCCGAGACACACACTGTTTGCACTAAAGCTTGGTAATATTTATCCAGATTTATATTTACTAGACGATCAGCAAATATCTTCTATGAATGAACAAGATATGATTATTGAGTTATCAACCAGTACTTTTGAGCTTGAAAAGTATGTGCAAGGGTATACCAAATATTTAAGCGCTGAAGACATTATTGATAGACATCAACAATCTTGGGACTTAGGTATTGAGGTAGACGATCTTGAATGGCAAAAACTAAAACAAACCGCCAAGCTCATGCTCGTAAAAAATAGCGCAGCGTCAGAGCAAGGCGCTGGCGGTAATTAATCAAAATGTTCTTAAAATAATTTATGTTTTAAACGTTATACAGCCCCTTATAAAGCGCTATTATGAATAATGAAAGTGCAAATGATCATCCGCCACGATAGTGCTGAGCTGCATTAGATTGTCATCACTAGGATACATACGCCAATCCTCATTGAGATCCACATTAGCAATAGCAAAGTCGCAGAACACATTCAGTGATAGTGGAATACATCCATCATTTATAGTTGGGTTCATATTAGAAGGTACGTTGTCGGGCATGTTATTGTGCATAACAGGCGTCACTGCACCGTTTTCATGACTGTTCTGGTAACCGTTTTCGTAATAGGCATTGGCCGTATCTTGCCCGTTGACATCATCCATGTCATCATCAAAACTTGAGGATTCAATAAGCGCCGAATCTTGACGTGGAATAATATCTGCTTGAGCGGTCTTTAGTAGCGGCTCTATCGAGTGTAGCAACTGCTCATCATGAGTATGAATCTTAATGGTGATTTTTTTGATCCAGCGCTGACGACATTCTAGTAGCGTATAAGCATTATCTAACCGAGCGAATATTCTGCCATCCTTATCACGAATACCGCCTTTAATCACAATCACTTCATCTATTCTAAGCTTGTCTTTGATACGGTTAAAGCGTTCTGCATAGCAGCTGACTTCAAGTCGTGCAGTGCCGTCGTCGAGGGTGATCACGCAGCGGTTGCCAAAGTTTGCGATATCCATGATTAAACCCGCAAACATTGTACTACCGTTATAGCCTGTGTCCGCTAAGCTATCTAAGCGGGCATTATTGGTATAGATGGCCACTTCTTTACGATACTGATCGAGGGGATGTCCAGTCAGATATAGACCTAAGGTGTCTTTTTCAGCTTTAAGACGATGTTTGTCTCCCCAGATCAGATCAGCATCAGTAGGGAGCGGGGGAGCAGTGGTCGCGTTATCAACTTCACTGAACAAGTCCATCATCCCCAGTTCATCATTTTGACGTTGTTGCTCGGCCGCTTGTACGGCACTTGGCAGCTGCTTCATCAAAGCACCGCGAATTTGATGATGCTGATCTATATCTAAATCAGTACGCAGCGTCATCGCAAAGTCATCGAAACATCCTGATTTGATCAATGCTTCCAACGTTCGTTTATTGACCTTTTTAATATCGACACGGCGACAGAAGTCGTATAAATCAGTAAATGGCCCGCCTATCTGTCTTGCGTGTACTATGGACTCTACTGCACCCTCACCCACCCCTTTGATTGCACCTAATCCATAAATAATATTGGTAGGTTTATCAGCAACAAAATGCCATTCACTACGATTAACAGAAGGGTTGTCTACAGTTAAATCAAAGTTTTCACGGCAGTCATTGATGAAAAATACCACGTTATCAGTATTGTTCATATCGGATGTGAGCACTGCCGCCATAAATTCGGCAGGATAATAGTATTTTAGGTAGGCAGTTTGATACGCCAACACCCCATATGCCGCAGAATGTGATTTGTTAAAACCGTAACCGGCGAACTTTTCCATCAAATCAAAAACACCCCCAGATACCACTGGGTCGATGCCTTGATTGGTAGAACCCGATACGAAGATATCGCGCTGTTTGGCCATCTCTTCTGGTTTTTTCTTACCCATCGCGCGGCGCAGCATATCCGCCCCGCCTAGACTATATCCAGCCATAACCTGAGAGATCTGCATGACCTGTTCTTGATAGACGATAACGCCATTGGTATTTTCTAAAATTGGCTCAAGGTTTGGATGATCATATACCACCTTTTCACGGCCATGCTTGCGGTCAATATACATCTCTACCATGCCGGCATCTAAAGGGCCAGGTCGGTATAATGCACACATCGCGATCACATCTTCGATATCAGTTGGTTTAAGCTTAGCCAGATATTTCTTCATGCCAGAGCTTTCTAACTGGAATACCGCAGTGGTTTTGGCATCTTGTAAAAGTTTATAAGCATTTTTATCATCAAGCGGTAAATCTTCAAGCTCTATGGGCGGCTGGTTTTCACGAGCACGTCTTTCGTTAATATTTTTGACAGCGGCATTGATAACGGTAAGGTTACGCAAACCTAAAAAATCGAATTTGACCAATCCTACAGATTCGACATCGTCTTTATCAAATTGACTAACGCGGTGACCTTCTTCATCACAATAAATAGCGCTAAAATCAGTAATTTTATTAGGCGCAATCAATACACCGCCGGCATGTTTACCGACGTTACGCGTAATACCTTCAAGCTTTAATGCCATCTCCCAAATCTCATTGGCATCTTCATAATCCATATTGTCTGGATTGGAGATTAGATCTTTGAGTTGAGGCTCCTCTAATAGCGCATCTTGAAGGGTGATACCGGGCGTTTTGGGAATAAGTTTGGAGATTTTGTCAGCCAAACCGTAGGATTTACTCTGAACGCGAGCCACATCACGCACCACCGCTTTGGCGGCCATCGTACCAAAAGTAATGATTTGTGATACCGCTTCTCGGCCATACTGACTGGCCACATATTCAATAACGCGATCACGGCCTTCGATACAAAAGTCTATATCAAAGTCGGGCATAGACACCCGTTCAGGATTCAAGAAGCGCTCAAACAGCAAATCGTAATGTAACGGGTCTAAATCAGTAATATTAAGCGCATAAGCAACTAATGATCCCGCACCTGATCCACGTCCTGGACCTACAGGGACACCGTTGGCTTTAGCCCAGCGAATAAAGTCCATAACGATTAAAAAGTAACCGGGGAATCCCATCTTTAAAATGATATTGAGCTCGTGCTCTATACGCTCATCGTAGGGCTTACGAATCTCAGGCCAGGTATCGTCACGTTCTTCAACAGGGTAAAGTTTATCAAGCCTTGCATTAAGACCACGTTTGGATTCTGAGCGAAAAAAAGACTCGACTGTTTCGCCCTCTGGAACCGGAAATTCAGGCAATACGTTAATTCCAAGGGTTAAATTAACGTTGCAACGCTGTGCGAGTGTGACCGTGTTTTCTATCACTTGAGGTATGTCAGCAAATAACTCGACCATCTCTTGTTGAGTTTTTAAATACTGCTGGTCTGAATAGTTACGGGGCCGATTTGGATCTGCTAATACATAAGAGGTTGCAATACAAACACGCGCTTCATGAGCATCAAAATCTTCTTGTTTTAAAAATCGAACATCATTGTGCGCAATAATAGGAATCGCGTATTGACTGCCTGCATATATTGACTGTTTGATAAATGCATCTTCACCGGGGCGGTTGGTGCGCTTAATTGCAAAATATAAACGATCACCAAATGTCGATTTGTATTCCTCTATCAACCGATAGCCACGTTGTGGATTTGAACCTGTTAAAGCGTGGCCCACATCTGAATGTTCGGTGAATAATACAATGACCCCCTCATTGTTTTCTAAGATGTGTTGCTTGTTAACAACAGGAACCCCTCTATTATCGGGGTTCATACGCCCTTCAGTAAATCCAAGTGAAACAATACGGGTGATACTTTTATAGCCTTCGTTATTCATGGCCAATAAGGTTAATCGAGTAGACTCGTCATCTAGTATAATCTCTGCACCAATGATGGGCTTTATACCGGCGCCCAAGCACGCTCGATAAAACTTAACTGTGGCATATAGATTAGATAGATCCGTCAATGCCAACGCCATTTGACCGTCAGCGGCGGCAGCTTTTACCAAAGGTTTGATGCGAATAATCGAGTCTGTAATTGAAAACTCACTATGAATACCAAGATGTACAAATGCCATAAACGACCTGATTGTCTAAATTTTAATAGCTCAATATAAAAGCTTAAAGAATAGGGGGGAAATACAACAACATTATTTAACTAAATGAGAGGTATAACTATAAACAGTAAAAAAGTTAAATTTAATCATAAACTTAAAAGGTTAAATTGACTGGATTGTTTAGTGAGCTAAGAGAGTAAAACGGGTACACTAACGATCTAAATTGAGAGATAACTATAGCACTTTTTGAAACATTGAGCCATCAAAAATAGGGGCATGCCCTAGCTCATTTTGAGTGATATATAAAATTATAAAAGAACTAATCATAATTTATTGAAAGATAGGGTAATGAATGGTCTAAGTTCAAAATTGATAAATAAACCTTTTAAAATACTAAATTGTCTAAGTATATAAAGTGGTGTGCTTACAGGGACTCGAACCCCGATCGATCGCTTAGGAGGCGACTGCTCTATCCTGTTGAGCTATAAGCACCAAAGAAACAATTAATTTATACTTTTTTAAAGTGTGAGCTGTTAATTTGTGTTCTAAATTTTACCTGCTGACGGTATTTACGGCAAGTTTTGCTATTTAAACTAATCTTATCATCACCATTATAGGCAGTTCTATCAGTAAATCACCCTCGATGAAACTCATTAAATTTAATAGCATTAATATTGATAACGTCAATGGGCAATGGGTGGGACGTTTGCCTATTATTTAGCCACAATATACCAATGACTATTATAAGAAGTAGAATAAGCGCAGCACTTATTACTAATAAATAAAAATAAATAGACTTTTTCGTGTTTGCCATAAGGTTTATTCACTAAAGATTGCGGATCAATCAAGTTTTAGGGTCTGTTGAACATTCAAATGTTAAACTGACGGCGGTTATTTTTTAGGCAATATGCAGGGAAGTTTTAGACACTTAGTTATTCTAAGTTAGAACTCCTAATTATTGAAAGTCACAATATATTGACAAAAAATAGACCCGCCCCTGAGAACGTATTAAGCAAAGCAATGCTTAACCTTGAGCATAGCTCTCGTCTTGTGCTCGGACAAAGCAATGCTTTGCTATATCCTCGCTCACGTTCGCAAGGCGAGAGCTGTGCTCGAGTGAGGCTGATGCTAAAATTGCCCCAAACGTTGTTGTAAACCTAGTTAAGGTCCAATACGCTTCGGGCATTATCGTCGGTTTACGCTTTGTTTAGAACACAGTTTTGATTGTTTGGTAGCTATTAGCAGTCCTAATATTTGAATGTTCAACAGACCCTAAATACAATTAAATTTATCAGATGCTAACTATACGACATTTATTGACGCATTATTTAAAATTTAGCTCATATATGCTTAATTATTAGGTATGCTACAACAAGTTAGGCCAAAATAAAAAAGAAAAACAACTTATGTTCAAAATCATCCAATCTCACCGCACTGAAAATCTGGTAGAGCGTCTGCTCGAAGAATATCAGTCACAGCAGCAGTCTATTTTTGATCCGTATGTGGTTATTGTACCCTCAATGGTATTAGGTGATTGGCTTGATAAAACCATAGCCAGTCGAGCAGGGATTAGTACGTTGGTAATGACTAAGTTTTGGGGTCAATATCAGTGGACGCTGATGCAAGAGGTATTAAGTTGTCATAATTCATATCTGCTGAGTCAAGATTCAGAAGCAAAAACCTTAAATGTACCCGAAGTTGCGGTACTTTCACCCACAGTGATGCAATGGCGCATCTTTGGCTATCTAACTTATTATTTGCCGCTTATTCTTCGTGATAACAAACACCCTTTAAATGCCATTGTGGATGCTTTAATTGAAACCAACATTAGAACTGATACTGAAGATGACACACAAGCGCAGTCAGATGTGAATGGTGAAGCGAGGATTCAAGTTACACAATCTAGCATCTCTAAATCCTCTTCTTTAACCTCTTCTGCTAAGTCTCAACAAGATTCAAGACTGTGGCAGCTGGCGAATGATTTGGCGCGGGTATTTAATCGCTATCTGACCCATAGAGAAGATTGGTTACAGCAGTGGTCGTTTAATAAAAAGCTTGATGTAGAACAGATGATAGCTGAAAAGGATGCCTTGTCGCTGCATTTTGATGAATATTCGCGTGGGACACCTTATTGGCTGGTCGATCATTATGCAGAGCTTGAAGAGGCGCAGCGGTTTTTGTGGTTTAATCTTTTCGCTGATGTACACCAATACCGAGTGGCCTTAGAAAAGCAATTTTGGAAGGCGCTAGAGTCAAATAATGCAGGCGAGCGGGATAAGCTGCCAAAACAGCTGCGTATATTCACCATACAACAACTGCCGCAAACTGAGCTTGATTTTTTACAGCAGTTGTCACTTTATATGGACATTACATTACTGCATTACAATCCTTCACAGCTGTTCTGGGCAGATATTGTCGATAAGTCTTGGTTGCAGCGTCAACAAATCATCAATCCTGAGAGTGTGTTTCTTCGGGATTATGGTCATAGTTTATTATCTCGCTTAGGCAAGCAGTCTCGCGATACGTTTGCTATGCTTGCAAATTTATCAGGTAATGAGCAGTTTGAAGATGCTGTGGTTGATTGGCATGATGATTTTAATGACGACTTTAGCACAAGTTATATGACTCATGATAACGTTGAATTTAAGGATAGTTTAGATGATATAGATGAGACTAGAGTTGTTAATTCAGATGACGCTCAGCATAGTTTTAAATTAGATAACGAGCCAAGTCTTCTACGCCGATTGCAACATGATGTGTTGATGCTTGATGAACGCGGAACTCAGCAAGCTGCCGCAGTTACTGTCTCAAAGTCTATTAGTCAGCAAATCGGACAAGACAATGACTCAGTTATAACCCAATCTACAGACGATTCAAACTCATCTAATCAAACCCCTTGGCATGAAGAAGAGGCCTTAAAGAACAAACGATTTTCAAAGCATCGACAATGGAATTTTGCTCAAGATAACAGTTTATCTATTCATTCATGTCATAGTCTACAGCGCCAGCTTGAAGTCTTACGCATTATGATTGGACGCTGGCTTAATGAACCTACCAAACCCGATGAGAAAATACGTCACATCTCTGATATCGTTGTTTTATTACCCGATGTAGAGCGCCATCATGCTCTTATTAGCTCCATTTTTGTCAGTGGTAAAGGACAAGATGGGTTAACCTTGCCCGCAAAAGTGACCGGTGTCGTAGATGCCTCTATTCGTCAGTTGTGGGAAGCCGTTATTGGCTTTTATAAACTTCTTGGTAGTGACAGTGCTCGCTTCGAGGCCGCTGAAGTACTGGATTGGCTAATGTTGCCACCATTATTTGAAAACTTTGGGCTGACTCATGATCAGATGAGTCGGGGTTGTGATTTACTGGTTGAGGCTGGATTTATACGTGGTTTTGATGAGCGTCATCTTCAGCAAACGTTAGATAATAAAGATTTCGATTATCGATCTACCTTCGCTTGGGCGTTGGATCGATTGAGCTTAGGTTTACTTATGCCAGAAGCTGAAATTACCGACTGTTTATACCCTATTGAAGAAAATCAATGGCCATGCTCTGCCATTGCAGAAAAAAGCTTGCCCCTGCCTCAAGTTAGTCTTAATGATGCGCCTATTATCGAAGCTTTATGCCTTATCTTTATAGGGCTAAATGAGCGCCGTTATGAATATAAAGTTAAGTTCAAAGCAGAAGAGTGGTTGTCTCAAATTGAAACCAATGTGATACATCGCTACTTTGAAAAAGTCGATCAGACTCGAAGTATGCGCGCCATATATAATGCCATGAATGGGTTTAAATCCAGCCTACGTGCCAACCGTCATTATCAGCAATACGCATCAGCAACGGCTGACACCGATACCATTACCAATGATACGGGTGCAGATTTAAATGATAAAGAGTTGGAATCCAAACTTGCTAAGGTTGAAAAGCTCCCATTAAAGCTAAGCTTTATGCTCGACAGTATCGAGGCTGAGCTTGAGAGTCAACAAGTTAGTGCTGAGCCAACTGGCGTCATTACCTTTGGTCGCTTTGGCGCACTCAGAAACGTACCCTTTGAGCTGGTCGTCATGCTCAATATGAATCTGTCAGAATTTCCGAATCGAGATCGTGATAATCGATATGATTTGATGAAAGCAACTATTGCGCGCCGCGGCGATAGGGTCAGTGAAGATGACGATAATGGTGCATTTTTAGATGCGCTGCTATGTGCGCGAAATGGATGTTGGATATTTTATAACGGACAAAGTCTAACTGATACGCATGAGCATCTACCAGCCAATCCAGTAAGCGAGTTATTACAGTTTTTACAAGGAGAGGTGCAGTGGCAGGTAAATTCGTTGCAAGAATTACCCGAACAAGTTGATGCGACAGCTGAAAGTTTGAAGCAATCGCTACCACGGTTAGTAAAACAGTGGTTAGTAACTGAGCATCCTGCCTTGCCTTTTCATCACAGTTTATTTCAAGAAGAGACTGATTCAGAAGGCTATGATAGTGAAGGTCAGTCAGCATTTGATAGGAAAGTCATTCAATACGTCCAGACTGACCTTTTCCAAGCTTCAAATAATGACGCTGTAAAAACTAAAGAAGCAATAGAGCAAGATTTGGATCAAATATTAAATCATGCAATGGCTAAAACTAAACTTGAACAAAAAAAGCAGTTTCCACCTGCACCTATATGGCAGGCAGTGTTTGATACGTTAAATTCGCGTAATTCGGTTAAATCTTTGCAGCGGGTTAAGTTGATTACTGAAAAAGAATACAAAGTTATTGCTGAACTATTGGGAAATCATAGCGGTCAGCTTGGTAAGCTTGATAATCAGGTTTTATCTGCATTAATGAATATGTTTAATTTAGCTGGCAATACCTATTTAGAAAAAGCCAATTTAGAAAAAGCCAGTTTAAAAAAAGACAACTTAGAAAAGCAAAGCCTAGCAACGTTATTATTTAATATTACAGAGATTGATATTGAATCTGACCTTATATATCAGGTCCGCCATCCCGCAAAAGCCTTTTTACGTCATCAAAAAGTGCATGTACTTCGAGGGGAAGAATCATTGGCGGCGCAGGAACCATTATTTTTAGACCATTTATCCGCATATAAAATCAAAGAACAATTAATTCTTAATTTATCAAGAATGGAATTTGAGCCATCTCATGACTTAGAAACAAAGTCCGTAGCACAGCAAGTCTTGATCTTTCAAAATATAATGCCAGCTGGCGTCGCACGTCAAACCACAATACCTAATGAAGTTCAACATCTTAATCAGCAATGTTTGCAATTTAGACATCAGATTGAAGACTATTGCGCTAAACAACATATAGAACTTGATTATGTCGCTGATGAGTCTGAGCTCATTTCTGACACTAGTCATTCAAATAATAATAATAGGTCAAATATTATATCTAATCTTATAGCACCTACGGCTGAACACCCTGTTCGCATTGAATTGAGTTCTATCATGAATCAATTGACCGATAATCAACTGAAGAATAATGTAGAAAATTGGAGACAGTGGTTACCTGATGTTATCAAGATAAAAGGGTTGGTACCTTTTAAATTAAACTTAGAGTCCTTATCAGAAACTAATCAAGAATTAACAAGGTCAAAATCTGGATACAAGCAGTCCGGTCTGAGTTATGCGCAGCAATCACCAAAACAGTGGCTTAATATATTACCTAACTCCGCAAGTCCCCGCCATCTGTTAAAGTTTTGGTTATCACATCTGTATTGGCAAGTGGCTAGGCAGACAACGGTGAATCAAGTGGCATCAAATGATGGTATAAGTATTTGGCGCTTTAATAAAAGCAGCTCAAAGTTAGACGCTTATAAGTCTTGTACAACCTTTATGCTAAAGCCCGTACCCTATGAACAAGCAGTTGCAGAGCTAATAAAGTGGTCTATCTTCGGTAAGCTTGCCAGTGTTATGCCTATGACACTTTTACCAGAGTATGCCTTGCTATACTTAGAAAAGTATCAAAAGGCTATTGATAAAGATCAAGGCAATTATTGGCCCAATCGTTCAGATTTTGCGGAATGGCTATCCCCTAATTATGGCAATGACACAATATATGACACCTGTTCGCAGCATCCAATATGGCAATATTTACTTCGAGATCAGGATGTTTTCAAAGCTTTAACGGCATCGTTGAATCAATTATCTAAGTCATTATACGAACCAATGTATAGCCGATTAGAGGGTCTAGAATGAGCGAAGATCGTAGTTTATCAGATCCCCAAACCACTACCCACACTCTAGATAACGTGAGTAATTCAAACTCGAACTCGATAGATATTGATTCTAAAATCGAAATGGTTCCTGCTGTTGAAGTGGCATTATCAGGTCAGCATTTAATAGAAGCTTCAGCAGGTACGGGCAAAACGTGGACGCTAACTGGTATTGTTCTGCGTTTACTTATTGAAGCTCGGCGTGCCCCAGAGCAAATAATCGCCACCACGTTTACGCGTGCTGCAGCAGCTGAAATGAGACAACGTATACATGATCGTCTTGTAGACTTTTATCAGTTGTTGCAATGGATAAAGGGATTAAGTGCTAATAAGGATAACCTAGCAAATTTATATCCAGATATTCTGCAGATCGTTCCCCAAAGCTCAGATGGTTCTCATAAAGGCTCTAAAGATAATACTAAAAAACGTGGTAATAATACTAATATAAATAATCTATCAAAAAATGGCGCATCAAATAACGACTTATCAACAATCAAAACATTCAACAAAACAACCAAAAACGATGCTGCCTATAATGATGAAAATTCACAGAAACAATTAAAATTACAAGCTCAAAAACATCGAACGGACTGGTTGATAAATCAAGCATCATCAGCTCGTCTAGATTCAATCATGCAAGATCCGATTAACCTTCATTTGATTAGTTATCTATTAGACAATACTAAAACGTACTCCTTAACTGAGGCAATAAAACGTACAGCATTAGTACTAACCACTTTGGATCAGCTGTTCGTAGGTACATTAGACAGCCTTGCGCAAAAGTGGTTGTCTGAATACAGTAGCGAGACTGGTCATCAGCAGAATATGTCAATTATAGAAGACGCCAGGATTGAGCAGGTAACTGACAGCATTATTCACGATGAGCTGCGTAAGTTTCAAAGTATGCTATATCATGAGCAGCCTAAGATGTATATGCTGATGGCTCAAAAAGGCGCTTTGACAGATGTGGATAGTCATAAGAAATACGTGTCACGGTCATTAAACTTCTTCTCTGCACCTATTGATGAGGTGCCTATTGTAGACGGATTCAACTTTCAGATTTTCGAAAGTTTACTAGATAGGTTCGCGCAGCACGATTTAAACGATATCCAACCTTATTTGAATCCTGATTACAGAAAGTCTCAAGGTTTTAATAGTCGCTCAAGCTTACATACGCGATTTGACTCAATACTAGATATACATCAGCAAATTAAGGAACATAAACTAGCTTTTGAAAGCTATTTAAACGAGGATGTTGTTAAATTTTTAAAGTCTTTGATTAATGCAAGATACCCTACAGATGAGGGTAAGATTAAAAACTTTAATAAGAATAAAGAAAAACAGCATCAGCAATTTTATGAGCTTCAAACCATAGACCTATTGATGTCTATTGTTGATATGGTAGAAGGTTTAGATCAGTATATTAATTTTTTACTAGCTAACCTTAATCGTAAAATAATACTTACCGTACGAGAGACTTTACCAATTACGTTAGAAGAGCGCTCAGAGACTACTTTTGGGCTACAGATGGTGAGATTAAATAACGCATTAACGGGGAGGCAAGGTCAAAAATTAGCGCGTTATATTCGTCATCATTATCCTGTGGCTTTAATAGATGAATCGCAAGATATTAATGGCGAACAAGCGACCATGATTGAAAGTATTTATCTGGCAAAACATCAATCAAATAATCAATCAAAAGCAGGCGCCAATAATGAATTCTTACTCTTAGTCGGTGACCCAAAGCAAGCGATATATGGGTTTCGCGGTGGTGATGTTGCCAACTACAATCACATGAAGAATAAATTTGATCATAAGAATATATGGACCCTGGATATTAATCGCCGATCCAATAGCGGCTTGATTGATTCTTTAAATCATTGGTTTGGAATGCCTAAGTCAAACTCTAAAAACAATAAATTGGCTCAGCTGGGTGAGGGTATCTATTATCAGCATATCAAAGCCCATAACACTAAGAGTGAACTGTCTTGGTTTGATTCAAATAAAGTCAATAATGGCTCATTAATTGAGGATGTATTGTCCGCGAAGCCAACCAGTATCATTCATCTGCCATACGATAAAGAAAGTGAGATTGATGAACATGAAACAACAGCACGGCATATCGCTGCTTTATTAAACAGCGGTGAAACCTTAAAAGGAAAGCCAATTCAGCCAAGTGACATTGGCGTGTTAGCAAAAGCCAGAAAAGATTTAAAACGGGTAGAGGATGAGCTCATTAAGCTTAAAGTACCTACTTTAACTACCAGTGATGTGAGTATATTTGAAACGGTGATGGCACAAGATGTGGCTGCCTTACTAAGCGCAATGTTATATCCGTATCGGCATGACATGATTAATAGAGTGTTGACCAGTCATCTATACGGACTGAGCATAAGTCAAGTTCAAGCAATGATGACAGATCACGAATCGGGGGTACCACAGCAGGCTGAGGCAACTTTCAATCATTCACCTATTGGCAATAATGCTTCTAATAAGAACAATAGCGATAAGAATAATGACTATAAAAGCTATCAGGACTTTATTAGCTATCTAAAGCAAGGCGCACTTAATTGGCAGGATTACGGGATTTTATCAGCACTCCATTATTTGTTTGATAAAAGTCCAATTCAACCTCAGGGCGTATGGCAATCGCTTGCAGCCTTACCAGAAGGTGATCGTCACATCATGGATTTGCGTCAGGTTACTGATGTCTTGGCTCAATACGGCGCCGGCATGGGAGAGCATGAGCTGCTAAGTTGGTTTAGGCAAAATATAGAAGCTGCGCCCAGTAGTGATTGGGCGAAGCAGTATCCTCTTCCTACGGACTCTGGGGTTCAGCTTATGACCATTCATAAGTCTAAAGGTCTAGAGTTCCCAATTGTCTATGTGCTGGGTATGGATAAAGCAAGTCGTAAATCAGGTAACAAAGAACAGTATGGACTGTATTTATACAACGCACGACAAGCTGCTTCAAATGCGGCTTCTTCTAGTCAGCCAACTTTGATTCAGCCATCTCTAATTCAAACATCCTCTAATCATCGAAGGTTTTCACCAATAAAAGGCACGTCAACTGATGACAGCTATTATACTGATATCGAAACCCAAGAAGGATTCGATGAGTTCAGAAGGTTAGGCTATGTGGCGTTCACTCGCGCCAGTGAACAGCTTTATATCGTCTTACAAGACCCAAAAGATAAAAAGTATATGGATTTAAAACCTATGTTTTATTGGTTTGATTCAGATGAAGCCAAATTTGAAATACCCGACAGGCTAATTCAACATATTGGCATGATTCGAGCCTCTAATATCTATGCTTATAGCGATGCCGGTACGGTTACGAATTCAGAGTCAGATTTAGTTAAGGCGGGACACAAAAATAGACATAATGTTAGACACAAAGATAAAAGCAACAATACCCAACAAGTAAAATTAGAACAAACTAATGCGCCTATTATTAAACCTATTGAGTATCAGCCTTTTGCAGAAGTTATGCGAAAACAATACTTCTTTGGTTGGGCTAAAACTAGTTTTACCGCGCTGGCACGTCAATTAGATGAATCCACTCAAGCCCTAGCGATAGCTGATGAGCGAATTGACGACGCCACCGAAATCGATATCAGTGCTATAGCGTCTGATCAAACAACTGAACTACTAACAAACGATTCAAATCTACCTGTTATTTCACATGTAGATACCAGTGAAATTAAGCCAGCAGATGATATTCGCTTTAGCTTTGTGCGCGGCGCTAATGCAGGTACTTTTCTGCATGAGGTTTTTGAAAAAATAGATTTTAATGATAATCAATTATGGTCCGCTGTTATAGATAGGGCAGTTAGCAGTTATCAGTTACCGTTGGTCTATACCAGCACTGAGCAGCAGCTGCGCACGTTAAGTTTAGCTCATATCGCTGATACAGATACTAATGTTGCTAACAACATAATTGATAATCCACATCATGCTCATGACCAAAACCAACAAGACTCAATAAATATTGATATTGACGGGGTGCAGCCCGAAGCCTTACAAAATTGGATTGAAGAAGTCTTACATACACCTCTTATGGCGTCAAATCAGCGTTTGGTAGACATTGCACCTAATAGACGCTTTGCAGAAATGAGCTTCAATATGGGACTATCTGAGAACTTCAAAGCACAAGCTATTACCAAAGTGTTTAAACAATATTTGAGTGATGAGCCTGATAAACATGTCAGCTTAATTGCTCAAGTCAATCAAGGTCTATATCGATACTTGAGGGGAGAGATCGACTTGGTCTATGAGCATGAAGGTAAGTTTTATGTTGTCGACTACAAAAGTAACTATCTAGGAAATAGCCTAAGCAATTATTCCCAAAATTCTTTAAAACATGCCATGAGCAAAGCAGGCTATTGGCTTCAAGCTGCTATATATCAAGTCGCTTTGCATCGTTTTTTAACAATAAGAATTAAAGACTACATTGGTAACGAACATAAATATTTAGGTCCAGTAGAGTATGTGTTTTTGCGTGGTACTTACGATCTTAATAATGATCAAAGCTTAGGGTTAGATGCAAATGAGCTAAACAATAGTATTGATGATGGGCGCTACGGTTTGGTAACGTGGGATATACCTATAGAATTTGTTAAAGCCTTAGACCATCTTTTTGGTAAGCCCCAATGAGTCATAATCAATGAGTAATTTTTAATAAGATAATGAGCTTATAAAAATAAGTGCATAGTGGAATAAATGTTTTAAAAGATAACGTATAAAAGTCTAAGTGTTAGTTTGATAAATTAGTTAAAACAATTTGAAGGTAGGATATAACGTTTACATGCAGAATAAAAAAAATAGCAACACTAATAACAAATTGAATAGCAAAGTGAATAATTCTCAAGTTAGTTGGGCGAGCACTGTGAGCGATTATATTATAATGCGAAGACGGCAAACGTATTCAGCGTATGTTAATGAAGATACGGCAACCTCGCAAACAAGTATTACTACTCAAGCAAGCGTAACTTCACAAGCAGACAGTACTAATGAAACTGATGACATATCACTAAAAGATTATGTAAGTTTAGATTTTGAGCTTGCATTTAATACCCATGACTGGTTATTTAAGTCAATATTTATGACTTTAGTAAAACAACTGGAAGAGGGTCATACTGTCTTAATATTAAAGGCGTATGATCGTGAGCCTCCAATTCAGGGTTTAGTTGGACAAGAAACTGTAAGTCTTTATCAGTGGCAAATTAAACTATTAGATATATTAGCGGGACCCTTATATGATATTGTAGATAGCTCAATAATAGCCTCGAATAAGACGTTCAGTATTCAACAAAGTCGAGATAGCGCTCCTATTTATAACTTGATTGATACGTTGTTGAGTAGGGGGACTCAATTATGGCTTCAATCTAATTTATCTAAAAGTGAAAAAGCTAATCTGGTTGAACGGTTCACACTTATTAAACACAATTACGAGTTAATGCAACAGCTTAATTATATTGACGGCCGTTTGATTACATCTTTAGATAGTTTAAAAAACTTTCAACACATCGTTGCTAGACAACCCTTATTCTCGTTTAATACGACTTCATTAGACAGTATGAAGAATAACAAAACGAATAAAATAAAAAATAGCCTAAGCAAAAATTCATATCAATCATTCGAAAATACTGCAAATCAAACACCAATTATATATCAATCCCTACAATTAAATTCAGCTAAACCTACCGAATACACTTTGATTTTTTGGCTGCATAGAACTTGGCAAGCAGAGTACAATCTGGCCAACAACATTATCAATATTTTGAACAAGCCTGTAACACCGTTACCGATACAAATACCAGATAATTTAAATTTAGAACAAGTGGCAGCAGTACAAGTTGCCAATAAAAACGCTTTTAGCATTATTACCGGCGGCCCTGGCACAGGTAAGACCTATACCGTTGCACAGCTGGTTATAGCCCTACAACAAGCACAAGATATGCAGGAGAGTTCTAAATCAGCAGAGCAGTCGCCTACAATTAGATTTAGTACAGATAATGCAGGGTTGGCTTTAGCAGCACCTACGGGTAAGGCGGCACAGCGAATGCAAGAATCCTTACAAGCCGCTTTAAATCACGCTAATGTTGAGGTGCAGCTGCAAGAAGCCAAAACTATCCATAGACTACTAGGAATAGGCCGTGATGGAAGGCCAAGATATCATGCCAATAATCCTTTGGGTGAGGATATTATAATAGTTGATGAGGCGTCTATGCTTGGGGTAGAGCTTGCCAACTATTTAGTAAGCGCAGTAAAACCTGAAGCCAGACTCATTCTATTAGGCGATGATAACCAGTTAGCAGCAGTTGATGCGGGCGCTGTGCTAGCCGATCTATGTCATATACCTATGCTAAGTCAGATTCATGTTCAGCTGCAAGACAGTAAAAGATTTGATTCTGAGTCTGGTATAGGTAAGCTTGCCGCTCAAATTAATAATCCATCGACTGACGTTCATCAAGTATGGCAACTGATAGACAGTGATCCATCTTTAAGTTTTCAATCGGTTATTTTCAATAATAGTTCTTCAAGTACTAGTTCTTCAAGTAATAGTCCTTCAATAGCATCGAAGCAGCAAAACTCCAAACAGACTACGCAAGAGTATAATAAAGATGAAACAAATAGCCTAAGCAATAAAAAACATTTAGTGTCGCTTTCTAATCAATATAAAGAATATTTATTAAAAATCGAAAAATTACAAAACACACCTATCGAAAAATCCATACCCATAGAGGTCACTTCGACTATCTCTGAACTAATGACAGCGTTTAATAGATTCCGAATACTGAGTGCAGGTCATCATGGTGATTGGGGAGATGACAATATTAATGCCTATCTTACGAATTGGCATATCACAAGTTTAAAGCTACCTCTTGGTAATAGTCGTTGGTATCACGGTCGTCCAATAATGGTATTGCAAAATAATTATGAATTGGGATTGTTTAATGGAGATATAGGGATTTGTCTGTTAACTGAGGGGGAGGGTAGTCAATTAGAGGTTTTCTTTGAAAACAAGACCCAAGGAATTGCGGTTAATTTACTCAATGAGGATTTGGTTTCTACCGCATATGCGATGACCATACATAAGTCTCAAGGTTCAGAATTTGATCATGTTGCTATTACCTTCGATACAAACCATGCAAGGCTATTGAGCAAAGAATTAATATATACCGCCGTCACTCGTGCCAAAAAACAAGTCACGATATATAGCACTAAGGCAGCTTTTGAAACAGCCATCCAAACCCCAACAGAAAGGCACACTGGATTAGGATTGCAATTTATGACATAAATAGCAATTCCCAAATTGCTTATTAACTCACATGTTAAGTCATTACGTCACAACAAAAAAAGCACCTAAGCATAAAGCTAGGTGCTAATTAATATTCGCATATTACTATTTAAAACTGTTATGTACTCTAATATGTACTAGATACAATTATTTAAAATATTAAAACGCTAACTAAGGTAGTTTTTCTTCTTTAATCGCATAGATACCAGGTAGATGACGTAGGTAACCGTGAAAATCCATGCCACAGCCATAGACATAGCGATCGTCAACATTAAGACCTACAAAGTCCACTTCAAAATCTTTTACTTTGCGATCATGTTGTTTGTTTAATAGGACGCAGCAATCTACTGAAGCAGGTTTTTCCTTTTCAAGCTCTTCTACAATAGCTTTTAAAGTAATACCTTCATCAAAAATATCATCAACTAATAATACATGCTCGTCAGTAATATCAACATCTGGTTTGAATTGCCATGATAATTCATTGGTACCTTCGTTGTCACGATAGCGCGTCGCATGAATATAATGCATGCGATGATAAAAAGTTAAATGAGTTAACAACTGACCAGCTGGGATTAATCCACCATTCATCACGACCATAACGATGGGATTCAAACCTGCATAATGAAGGTTTAGCTGGGCTGCTAAACGCTCATAGGCGGCAGCAACTTCGATGCTACTTATCAAACATTCTGAATTACGAAGGGTTTGTTCTATCTCTTGATTGCTAATCTGGGTCATAGTAGATATACACGTAGTTATAAAAGGATGTATTTTAACAGGAATAAGCCACTCGGGCTAATCCTGTTAAACTAAGACATAAAATTTAGATTTATAACTTAGACGATCCTAATCCTTATCAACAATAAAAGTGCGATAGAAGTTAACGAGTCTATTCAGTGCATCATTAGGTAGCTCTGGCAGAAGCTTATTAATAGCAATATCTAATGCTTTGTTAATACCTGCTCTTGCAACAGGAACTGCTTTGCGTTTAAACATACCTAAAGGTAGCGTCTCTGAAAAACGTACTATGAAATGATCGACAACAGCATGGTTCATTGCGGTTAATGCGGATTTGAGCTTATGTTTGTCAACAGAATCTTCTGTAACTGAATCAAAACCATCCATAATCGTCTTAGCTCTATCTTCATCGAGCAGAAATCCAATACGGCGAACACCTGCATTATCTTCAAAAACGGTCTCTTCTTCCAAATAGCGCATATTGACCATGACTTGTTCATTAGTATCTTTACCAAGCAAGATATTGAGCATGGTTTCAGTCGCACTCTCGATTTTAGTAACGATATTTTTCATTTTTGCTTTTCGTTCTTCATCTGGTATGACATTAATTAGATTCACCAATAGATTTTCAATAATCTCATAACCTATCTGCTGTGAGATATCATTACGTATAGGGTAGTATGGTTCAGTGCTACCTGACTCAACTTTTTGATATGCTTCATCGATCATATTAGAAAGTTTATCAGTTGGTTCAAATCCAAAATAGTGAGCCATTTTAAGTCCTTTTAAATTAAATAAGAATAGTTAAAGAAACATTTATGAATTTTTCATAATTAGTTAAATGTAACTTAATGTAGTCAAATATTGTGCTAATATAACTTAACTATTTTTAGGTTACACATAATTACGATAGATGATTAGGTCATCAATTCGTAATAGTACCCTAAAATTAAAACTTTGTGTTGTTAAACAATTGTTGTTTATTAGATTTATTGACATTTCAATACGACGTATTTGATTAACATATAAGTATGTTCGTTACTATGTCATTCATAGCATCAATTCTTGTTAGGATTTTCTAAATATTATGAAAAATCGTCCATTCATGTCTAACCATTTCTTACCGTCTGCAAACCTTCTCATTCTACCCTTTATTGGTGTAAGTTTATTGTTAGCAGGCTGTCAAACCAGTTATCAACCCCATACTACTAATGATTATATTTTAGATCAGCCTCTAACGAGCACCGCTGAATATAAACGCGAACTTATAAATACCTATGCAAGCTATGAGTCTCAGTTCGAAAATAACCCAAACAACAATCCTGATATAAGTGCACAAGATAAGTTAGTTAAGGCAGTGCAAAGGCAGCTTTATAGTCCTCATGTTTCAGTATCACTAACCAGAATGCATGACAGTCCCTATATCAAAAAGGGAAGTGTTGATGAGAACTCTGATAGTATTTATTTAACGCTTATGGAATACGTTGTTGATTTTGCGGAAGATTATTCAAGTTCATCAGACTACGATGATTACGATGATTACGATGAGCATGATGAATACAATGAGTATAACTATGAAGTGCCGCAAGCCGTAGAAGATGTTAATAGTGTGCTAGTAGCCGATGAACAATACCATATCGAAGATGCGTACTATGATGCGTACTATGAGGAGTACGATGAAAATGTCGATGAGGGTCTTAACGAAGAAGTGTACTATGAAGGAGACTATAATGAAGGTGACTATAATGAGGGCGACTATGATGAGTATTACTGCGATGAAGATGAGTATAGTGATTGTGAATATAGTGAAGACGAATATGAGGTAGAGGAAAATTCGGAGCTTAAAGAAATTGTAGATATGCTATATAAATATTATCAGCGTACACCTGCTCAATTAGAAGCTGCGAATTATTACATTAATAAAAACACCTTATTAAGTCGTGTCACCGCTTTTAATCCTAATAATCGGACTGTCAATACCGTCTATAGCTACGATTTTGTATCACCTACCTCAGCTTATTCAATACAGCTTCCCGCTGCGCTTGATTTTAATCATGCTAAATTAACGGTCGATCCAAGTGCATTTTTTGGATTAATGGCGCTTATATCGCCCGAGAACACACCGCTTCCTGGAGAGCTTGAAGCTGCAACTATCGCATTCAAACTGCCTAATGAGATCAGTCAAAAAATACCCCCAACAGTCATATATGATGCTTTTATAGCCGCTGTAGCGCATAGTTTGACTGAGCTTGAAGCGAGCAGCTTTACGCCATTAGATATTTCGAATGATGAATACGCTAAAAATTTAGGAGCTAGATCTGCTGTTAAGCTTAACCTCAATAGTCATCAAAGTGGAAAGCTAATTGGCTTTGTTGTTAAACATATGGGCAACCAGTTAAAAGAATATGTAGATTTACATCCTGAACTTTACTCAGATTATGATATTTTCAATGTGACAATCAACAAATGGCAGGATATGAATACTAAATTTCATACTTCTGATTTAGGTTCCTTCTTTCAGCTTATTGAAGCTGTCGCGCCGTTCAGTTTTAACCAAAATAATTATTACTATCTTGATGCCAAAGGCAGCTTATTAGGGTCGCAAACTGCGATTTCAATGAGTGGGGATATCCTCGGAGCCAATACAACAATTTTAGAACAAACAACCTATAACAAAAGACAATTTAATTCGCACCCTCTTAATAGCTTGTATCAAGAATCATTCGGTACTCCCTTCGAAAATACACTACCTAATAGTGTCGATGGTAATGCTTGGTTCTCTAAAATAACTGATCGCAATAAAAAACTACGTGAAGCAAATTTGGCACGCTATGAGTATTCAATAGACGACTCAGAATACGCATCTGATACTGATGACTATACGCCTTCAGTGACTATCGAAGATGCCGGAAACGTAAACGATTATTTTAATTAATAGCTATGAAAAATTTAAGGTCAGCGATGAAAACTCAATCTAATAAAACCAATCTATCTACGGGTACCAAAACGGGTACAAAACTGGCATCCTTGTCTATTCTAATACCCCTAAGCATGACTGCATGTCAAACTGTGCCAAATAGTAACACTGCACACTTAACTCAATCGGGAAGCATGCCTGCACAGCATCAATCTCAATTAGCTAAAACCACGCTTATTGAAGCACTACGTAGCCAGCGAACAAGTAGCTATGCATATCATGTTAACGTTTTAGGATCGAATGATCAAAGAAGAGCAGATTTAGCTAATTCCACGTCGCATCAACTTGCTATGAGTGACAATCCTAATACTCACTGTGAACATGTGCATGATGAAGCCTATGCCGACCTGCTTACTGAATTTGAAGCTGCTGGCATATCAGACAGTGACCCTTCTTATACTGCTCAAGAAGCAGTGATTAAGAATAATTATCTCAGTTGCAGCGCAGCATACGACCAGTGGTACGATGCGCGGACACTTGATGAATACTCTAATGACTCAGATAACTCGTATGAGTATGATGACGATGAGTACGAGTATTCCAGCGAATATAACGAGAACGATGAGTTTTTACCCGGTTATGATGCTTCGCATACTAAACTTGATGCTCGCAAAGCAAATCTGATAGATGCTTATTTATTTAATCCAACGAGCATAACGGCCTCAGGGGTTTATCGACCATTACGAGGTAAAATTAGTATTGCTCCAAACTTTGCTTACAAAAGCCGCAATTTAAGCTTATCAAAAACTGATTTGATTTATATTGATGCTAAAAAAGGTGAGATTTATATTTGGGCGGATACACTCGCATTAATTTTATCTAATTATTTTGATAAAGATCTTGGTTTGGGCATGCAAAACAAATGGTTAAAACTAGATCTTGTTGATGAAAGTTTGTCCGATATCTTTGCTCAAGATTTGATAATGGCTCATATTAAAGCTAAAAATGAAGTTCAAGCTAATTCAAGTCACAATCAATATCGTTTTTTATCCACCAATCAATTACTTAGTGGCACAAACAAACCTGATGATAAACATGCGCCATATCTAAATAGGGCATCAGTAATTATTGAACACAATATTCCTAAGAATAAAATTGAAGAAGATATAGACAACTATTCTGCTATCTTGCATAAAGAGATGACTCAAAAATACCCTCAACTCCTCGAAAATAATACGGATATTAATCCTGATGATCTCTCAACCATAAATAGTTTGGCTATATTCCAAAATTTATTTAGTCTCCTAGGTTTGACTGCCGAGCCTGATACCATAAGTGTCGATGAAACTCAAGAAACTCCACGGTTTGATATTAACCAATCCGTTGATTATGCTGTGCGTGATTCTGATATGTCTAAAGATAAATGGGTGTGGCGTAATGTATATGGGCTAGATAATCAACGACGTATAACGTGGTATTTGGCTCAACGCCAAATGGATGCTTCAACCTATGGTGATGATGATACATTTAAAGACGTCAAACTTGAGGCGTTAACACGGTACTCTAATGTGTCATTGACTGCCCCCATGTTTGAGTCGCTTCCTGATGGTGCTCAAATGCCCAATAATAGCAATACTATTGATGCTAAAACATACTTTTATGATTTGCTAGACAGGTATGATAATGGTGAAGGAACGGTATGGGGTAATATGATATTGGGCGCGTTTTAAATAGGGCAATTCAGTCTAAATCTATTAAAGTTCGTGAAACTAAGGTACGTTTAATTAAGGTACGTTAAATTAAGGTGCGTCTAAGTGCGCGAAATGGCATTAGAGCTAAGCCTTTGGCTGTTTACGCGACTTTTTCAATTTAGACGATAAGGACCATGCCACATCCGCTCTTAGCTCTATCGCATGCTCACTTTTACCACTTGCAAGACTACTCCATTGGGGTTTACCACGTGCTTTTTTAAGCTCACTTGGTAACTTATTTGGATCCCATGGCGGTAGGGTAGTTTCTTGTAGCTCAGTAATTGGGGTACCAGGTTTGGCCGCGTGACCCCGGTGACGCAGTGATGCTAGCAAGTCTAACGAGCGTGTTGCAAGTAAGGTAATGGTTGCGGGGTCAATATATAATCGTTTTACTCCCGTAAGTTTGTCAGCAATACTACTTGTATTTGACAATATACCACCTGCGATACCACCGATAGCTGCACCTAAACCTAACGTAGTACCTAACGCTGCAGCATCTAAGCCTAGTCCTAGCAGTGCACCTGCCGCAGCGCCCGATGTTGTGCGTAGTCCATAACTTTTAAGCAGCTCTGGATCAAAGGGATCTTGCTGATACTCATTGAGTTCAAGTGGTGTGACAACTGAGGTATTGTCGTAGAACTTATATAGGTTCATAAGTTTACTTTGCATTGCCCGCTCTGACTGACGCACCGCTTCTTGCATCTCATTTAATACGGGTAATGGGTCATCTTCATCATCTATTTCGCGCACATAAGCACTGACTTCTATTAAGAAATGCGCAATGATTATGGTGGCCTGTTCATACAATTGATGCCAGTCTTCACGGCGTCTTTCGATAAGTCTGTCCAAAGTTTCAGAATGCGTGAGCATGGTGGCTAAGTTAGACCATAGCGTCATCTCATCTTCAAACTCAAACGCCACCGAATCAAACCGAGTAGATATGTGCAAATTGCGACGTGCCAGCATGGTTTGCCACTCATCGATATTGGCGTCTTGACTGTCAGTAAAGTTAAATACGGGCATCACGGGTATAGCCGACCACGACAATACGGTTAATTCGTCCTTATATTTACCCAGTACAGGCTCTCGAGCGTCAATCACATAGATGGCCATATCACTTGCCAGCAATTGACGGATAACTTTAGCTTCTTGTGAATAGTCATCAAATGAATCAACGACAGTACCAAGTTGTTCATTACTTATGGCAATATCACTGGCCAAAAACTGTTGTAGGCGCTCAATACCATCACGGCGACTGGCAGTATTATCCTCGAGCCAGTCCATGAGCCCTGACGCATCTTCAAGTCCGGGGGTGTCGAATAAAGCAACTAATGCTTCTTCAGTTTTACTGTCGCTTATCACAGCACGTTCAACATGACGCGTTGTGGCTGCTTCATCTTTTACTTCACCAAAATACATATCACGCAGTAGGGTTCGGAGTATTGAGGTCTTACCAGTATTGGTATGACCTACCACGGCTAATTTTAATGCTTCGCCGCCAGCAATTGTTGTTTTTTGAATTAATGTCTCTTGACCTGCTGTAGTTCGATTAGCATCACCAATAGCCCCAGCCTTGACATGGCTTTCGCTCTGCGATAAACCGCCTTGTTTATTGGCGCTAAGCCTAGTAGTTTGATCAGCAGAATGAACGTTATTGGAGTTTAAATGACTGCGTTCGCTATCAGTAACTTGAGATGATGAAGGTTCAAAGGCTTTATCACTAAATAGCCCTACTTTAGGTTTTTGTTCTATCTTGTTAGCAGTACTACTAGTGTCATTATCGTTATTGACGTCGTGATTACCACCGTTATTAGCGTCCATATGACTATTAAGCTTATTATTATTCATTGATCATCCAATCCTAATTAACTTGTTCTAATTGACTTGTTCTAATCAACTAGCACTAATCTATTAGCCCTAATTTACTAGGCCGATATGTCGTTCAGCTAGAGCTGTTTGCCACTGATTATGACGAACAGCGTCTTGAGTGTTGTCTGTCTTTTTAATATCTAAGGCATGATCTTTACTTTTAAGCAATTGAACAATTAAACCTTGCTTTGCAAATTTAGCAATATTATCAAGCTTACGCATCGTGCCGCGGTCGGGCAGGGCATTGGCATGAACCCCTAGCAATACCTGAACATCATTGTTTTCGAGATACTCAACCATGCGGTCCATGTCATCTCTATCATCTAATATACCAAATAGCTCAATATTATCTTGAATAAATTCATTGCCAGCAGCCACATACCAATCCTCCTCATAAGGTGGATATTCTAAAACGGCCACGAGCTTTTTACCCTTAGTCACTGTAGCTACTGGTGCAACGGGTTGAACCTTTTCAACAAAATCATCTTCGTCGACCACTTTGCGTTGCCAAAAGCTTAATATCTTTTGGTAATACGGCCGATTGATATCGAGCTTCATTTTTTTACGTTTAAACATCACAGCGCAAAACGCCCAAGCTATGGCTCTAGGAACAATACCGTACATAAGTAAGCTGCCAATTAATAAACTGGCCCATTGCCGAGCTACCGATAATGGCATGGCTTCGGTCGCCAATCGGCTCTGGACGATAGCTTCAGAATCAGGTACAGCAAAACCGACCATACTCGGTAACCATCCCAGTACACGAGTTAATCCAACGAGCGCTTCATTAGACAACAACGTTGATTCCCAGCTAAAGCTGTATTGACGTACAATAAGCAGAAAAATTATGGCCAGTAACATGCCAGTCAATGTGGCCAGCCATAATTGGTGACTAAAACGGCTTAAGTACCACCGCATACCTGTATGATGGAGCTGTTTATCATACAGCGCTACAGCAGCTTGAGTCGCGTCATCTTTACCTCGAATAAGTGCTTTGGGACTTATAAAGCTTGTAACAATACTGGGTGATTGGCTGCCACGATTTATCACTGTCAGTATTATCCATCCGACTAACATGATGGTATGGAAACCTAACAAGCAGACCAGCACATAAAAAAAGTTAACCACATTGGTTTGTAATAAAGCAAACAAACCTAAAAATCCCGAGATACACCAAAGTATACTCATGATCAATATAATGCCTTTGATGCGACCATCTATTCTACTCAGAATATTAGATAACGCCCCGTTACTATCAACACGCTTAGCACGTCTATGAAGTTTTTCGATAGCTGTGCCTGGTTCATCTTGCATTTTTTCTGTAATCAGCAGCGGGTCTGTCGCAAACACATGATTATTAGTCTCAAGTTCACGAACCAATTCTGTTAGTTGATCTTGTTTAGATAGCATTTGGGGCGTTTCCTACTCTTATTTAACCTTATAGTAGCATTTAACATGCACTGAGAATATGCGCTGAATAACAACCTATTAAATTAAGATATATAGCGTTCCGACTATGCCAATAGCAACGATTAAGAGCAAAATATTAAGTATGAGGTTAGATCCGCTGCCTTCACCCATCTTCGGTAGTGACATCGCCTTACGTTTTGGTGTGGTTAAGCGCATATCGATATGTTCAATACCATCTTCTAAATATGCGCCTGATATAGGCTCAAAACCCAAAGATTGATAGAACTCGACAAGATACGTTTGTGCAGCGATACTAATGGGCTTCTTTTTATATTTGCTGCGGCAATACTTGATAGCACGCGTCATCATTTGACGTGCAAGCCCCGTATCGCGATGTTCTGCCACTACAAGCAAACGGCCTATGCGGCAATCTCCCTCAATATTTGTATGCGGCGTTTGTCGCTGATAAGAATGCATAACCTCGGTGCTATCGTCATACTGGTTGCCATACTGATCATCATATTGGTTGTCATACTGGATGCTATAATCCTCTATAGTATCATCCTCATTACTGACAAACTTATGATCTGTAGCGTAGTCGGTTGCAGTTCTAGGCGAGGATGGCATAGGTGTATTAGGTAGGATAATACGGCAGTATCCGATTAAGGATTGATCCTTATGCGCAACCATATGCAAACAGTCAAAATCAATATCATCAATATCTTGATACACGCATTTTTGTTCTACCACAAATACTTGTGAGCGTGCTTGAAGAATGTAGTACAAATCAACAGCACTTAATTCATCGAATTTTTTGATTGAATAACTTATTGCCATGGTTTAAATCTTAATAAGGTCTGTTTAGAATTCAGGTTTATTATTAGGGTTATTTTTAAGTCTTAATTATAAGCGGTATGTTTTTAAACAGTATAATAGGTCATTATAAACTTAAACACCTTTGGGTTATATATTTTCGCTCTAACGCATTTTATAGTATAGATATAAATAGTATAGATATGAAATGTGTTATTAAGTTTGGTTTCATAGCTAGTTTTGAATAGCTCAATTTAATAGCTGATTTTTAATGTCAATTTTACTAGCCAGTCCAATGACAGCTTATAAGGGGATAAAGTGTCACATAGCCTATTGAGTCATTATAAAGATAAAGAAAATGAGCTGCTAAATAAGTTGCGCGATTTGATACCTGTATGTTGGCACAATCCTAAGCTAACAACTTTTAAGGAAGCCATTGAAGATGTTGGATTAACTCAAGAAGATGTGGATGCTACACATGCTAGGCTAGAGCGATTTGCCCCTTATATACTAAAAGCGTTTCCAGAAACCTCTCCAAATAACGGTATTATCGAGAGTAACCTATACCAAACGTCGCATTTACAACACCGATTGGGCCTAGATTTAGATAAAGGTACTCTTTATATCAAAGCTGATAATGAGTTGCCAATATCAGGATCTATTAAAGCGCGAGGTGGTATTTATGAAGTATTACAATATGCGGAAAGACTTGCTTTAGATCATGGTTTATTAAACCGTACAGATAACTATAGCAAGCTTGACTCCGATGAATTCAGGACTTTCTTTTCACAATACTCGATTTCGGTAGGTTCTACAGGTAATTTGGGACTATCTATCGGTATTATTTCTGCGAAATTGGGGTTTAATGCGCAAGTGCATATGTCGGCAGACGCCAAACAATGGAAAAAAGACAAACTAAGACATCATGGTGTTCATGTGTTTGAATATGAAGGAGACTATGGCGAAGCGGTTGCCAATGGTCGTCGTCAAGCAGAGCAGAATCCTTACGGCTATTTTGTTGATGATGAAAATTCACGTCACTTATTTTTAGGATACGCAGTAGCGGGTGCGCGTCTAAAGCATCAATTGAGTCATATGGATATCACGATAGATGCTGATAGACCACTTTATGTCTATTTACCTTGCGGTGTCGGCGGTGGTCCAGGTGGTGTTGCTTTTGGACTAAAACTGGCTTTTGGAGATCATGTTCACTGTGTTTTTGCCGAACCTGTACAATCGCCTTGTATGTTGTTAGGGATTTATACCGGTTTGCACAATGGCATTAGTGTAGAAGATATTGGACTTAATAATAAAACACTCGCTGACGGTCTAGCTGTCGTCAGAGCATCGGGCTTTGTAGGACAGGCAATGCAGCGCTCTTTAGATGCCCTTTATACTGTAAAAGACGACACGCTACTTGATGACATGCAAACTATTTATGACACCGAACATTTAAAACTCGAACCTTCAGCCTGTGCTGGTCTTGCTGGGGTTAACTACTTCTCTCATGTTGATAATGCCGTACATATCGTTTGGGCAACTGGCGGCAGTATGATGCCAGATGAGGTTTTTGCAGAGCTTTTAGCACGCTAACACTCATTCATTCTTATGATTTTCTTAAAGTGATATCTTTGGTCATCTAGATTGCTTTTATTACCCTTGTTGTTAGATTATGATGTGACCCTATAAGGTCAATTATAAAACGAACTATGAAAACAAACTATGAAAACAAACTATGAAAACAAACGATTAAAATAAATTATGAAAACTAAAGTACTTGGTAAGTTAAATCCTCAAAGCTATACGCCCCTACCATTCTTTATTGAGAAGGTTCCTGCGGGGTTTCCCTCACCAGCTGCAGGATACGTGGAAGCCAGTATTGATTTAAATGAATTATGCATTAGCCATCCCAATGCCACCTTTTTAGTGAGAGCAGGGGGGTTATCAATGATTGATGCAGGCATACATCCTGAAGATTTGTTAGTAGTCGATCGCAGCTTAGAGGCTCAGCACTGCGATATTATTGTGTGTGCGGTCAATGGGGAGTTTACAGTCAAAGAGCTGTGCCTTGAACCTACCCCCAAGCTCGTCGCTTATAACCATGACTACGATGATATTATTTTAGATGATGATATAGATTTTGAAGTTTTCGGAGTGGTAAAAAACATCATTCGTGAAATTAAACGCGGCCGCGGTCAGAATCGCCGACCTGATTTTTAAACCTTAGATTTATAGGCATAAATATATAGACATAAATGTCGTGGCGCATTTAAGAATACTCAGCCCGATAAGCAATCTATGCGACAACCGTCGTCGTTAATTCATTTTATTAACTATGATAAACCTGCTTTAGTCTGTTACCTTAAGTTTATTACCTTTAAGCACAGCTTTAATAAATTCACCCTAATGCCACCTACTGGGACATTCCCATGTATGCCCTTATTGACTGCAACAGTTTTTACGCTTCTTGTGAAAAGCTATTTAGACCTGACTTAAAATATAAGCCAGTCGTGGTGTTATCAAACAATGATGGCTGTGTAGTCGCCCGATCCTCTGAAGCAAAAGCGCTAGGTATAAAAATGGGCGTGCCGTATTTCAAAGTGAAAGACTTTTGCCAGCAGCATAATGTGACCGTATTTAGCTCAAATTATGCGCTATACGCAGACATGTCACATCGGGTAATGAGTACTTTAGAATCCTTATGTCCTACTGTAGAAGTATATTCAATTGATGAGGCTTTTTTGTATCTTGGCGACTATCCGGTTGCGATGCAAGATCTTGACGCCTATGCCACAAAGCTTAAAAACATCGTCGAGCAATACACAGGTATTGCTGTCGGTGTGGGCGTTGGTCAAACAAAAACTTTAGCCAAGCTTGCCAATCATGCCGCCAAAAAGTTCCCTGCGACAAAAGGTGTTTGCATCCTAACAAACCCACGCTGGATACGCAGGCTGATGCAAATTACTGATGTTAAAGAGGTCTGGGGTGTAGGCCGCCGTTATGTACGTAGGCTTAATGCGCTAGGTATTGAAACTGTGTATCAACTGGCGATATGCGAGCCGGCCAAAATTCGTCAGCATTTCGGTGTGGTGCTCGAACGCACGTGCTTAGAGCTTAACGGACAATCTTGTCTAGGCATCGAGCAAGCAGAACCCAAAAAGCAGATTGTATCCTCTCGCTCATTTTCTAAACGAGTCACCTGCCAGCAAGATTTAGAACAGGCGATATGTAGTCATGCCTCAGCAGCAGCAAGTAAGCTGCGCAAACAGCACAGTGTCTGCGCCACCTTAATAGTGTTTGCTAAAAATAGCGCCTTTAATGAGCAAGAAAAGTACACACCTATATCGGGGCAATATCAATTTTGCGCACCAACGGCAGACAGTAGAATCATGGTCAGTGCCGCACGAGAAGTGCTACATAAAATATATAAAGAGGGCGTCAGATACGCCAAAGCAGGAGTGATGTTATCTGATATTTGCCAACATGATGAAATACAGCCAAACCTATTCGATCAATCCGCTATCAACGATGCAAACGCAAACGCTTCAGGTGCAAATACTGAAAACACTAAAACGTATGATGATGAACAAAGGCAGACGGCTTTAATGGCAGTGATGGATGAGCTAAATAGCAAGTTTAGACACGATCGTAATCAGCAAGCGACCTTATTTGTGGCCAGTGAAGGTATTAAAGATAAGCAATTGTGGCAGATGAACCGCAATTTTTTGAGCCCGTGCTATACGACACGTATCAGTGACGTCTTAATCGTTAAATAAAAACCATCAATAAACTGTCTATATAAAGGTCTGAATTTTAAGTTGAGATTAGCGTTATTTAATTGATTTTGATACTTATAGATTACTAACGTTTAACCATTCTATTTTAACCTTGATAGCCCATATTCCATAGAACCCAAGTGTATAACGCATGTTTAGTAGCAAAATAAAAAAAATAAAAGATAGCCTTAGCATCAGCTTATTTAATAGGGGAGAAATATGCCTAACATAGGTAGTCTATTTTTATAGACTCCACTCAGTGCTCGTCCCTCGCACAAAAGCCAAAGCCCAAATCAATATTGACTTGGGCTAATAATATAGTATCTTGCCAACTATAAAAGAATAATTTAAATGCACTTAAAACACTAAATGCAAATAAGATTAAAAACTATTACTTGGCACAAACACCTGACCGACCATAATACGGCGAGCAGAACGGCTCATTGACACCTTTTTAGCCTGCCAGCGACCATTGACTTGCTCTGTTTTACCACCCACAAGTAACGTCCCAGACGGATGTCCAAACCGAACTTCTGATAAGCTACCACCGCCTGCTGCATGATTGACCAAGGTGCCTTGTGTGGTTGCCGCCGCTGCAATCGCTACAGCAGCAGTACCCATCATAGCATGGTGTAGTTGACCCATACTCATCGCACGTACTACCAAATCAATATCAGAAGCGTTAACCATTTTACCGCTTGAAGCTGTATAGCTTTGCGCTGGGGCTACCCATGCAATTTTGGGAATATGCTGGCTTTTTTCAGCATCACTAATATCCTCAAAAATCCCCATAGCCACACCACCTTTGGCACGGATGGTCTCAAGTTTAGCCTGTAGCTCTGGATTACCATTGACATCAGATTGTAGCTCAGTGCCAGTAAAGCCCAAATCTTCGGCCTTCATAAAAATAGTAGGAATACCGGCATTAATAAAGGTGGCTTGAACCGTATCTTTATCCAGACCACAGCCTGAGACATCAAAATCATCTACCAAATTACCAGTAGGGAACATCTCACTAGAGGCATCAACAGGGTCGATAAATTCAATTTTAACTTCAGCAGCAGGGAAGGTGACCCCATCTAGCTCAAAGTCACCTGTTTCTTGTACCTGAACTTGACCCGCTTCATCTACATAGACAGGAACGTGGGCAATGATAGTCTTGCTGATGTTTTGTTGCCATATTCGCACTTCACAAATACCTGACTCGGCACTGGCTGCCACTTTATCAGCATCTACCAACCCCATATTTATAGCACAAGCACCAACTGCCGCCGTTAGATTGCCGCAGTTACCATTCCAATCAAGCATAGGTTTTGTGATATTAACTTGACCAAATAAGTAGTTCACATCATGGTCATCTCGGTCTGATTTAGAAAGGATAACCGTCTTTGAAGTACTTGAGGAACCGTTACCTAATCCATCAATTTGTTTGCCATAAGGGTCTGGGCTACCGATAACCCGTAAAAGAAAATTATCTCGAGCTGCCCCTGGCTGCTGACAACGCTCTGGTAATTCAGATAATTTAAAGAACACGCCTTTTGATGTACCACCACGCATATAAGTAGCGGGAACAGGTATTTGGGGTGGGTTATTATTTTGGGGGGCATTATTATGATGAGTTTGAGACATGATTAATCCTTTAATTATTAATCTGTAGATACGATTATATGAGTCTAATTTGATTTAAGTAGCTAAAAGAGTGTAAAGAGTGTTATGTAGTCATTAAAAATGGAAATTATTAGTGATAAAAATTAATAATGATACCGACAAGCAATAATCGTCAGATAGTTATCATTAACGGCGTATACCAATCGATGTGTCTCATCGATACGGCGTGACCAAAATCCAGACAAGTTTTCTTTGAGTGCTTCTGGTTTTCCAATACCTTCAAAAGGAGTACGTTTGCACTCAATAATCAACTTGTTTATGCGCTTTAAAGTTTTTTTATCCTGAGTTTGCCAATATAGATAGTCTTTCCAAGCCAAATCTGTCCACGCCAGCTGTCTATTCATAAATATAAGCTATCCATTATCACAAGCGACATCATCACGCGTTTCGTCAGCATCCAAATTTTGTTCTATCAAATCTTGGGGCTTAACATTACCTGACTGGTATTGGGCAATAGACTGAGCAAGGTGTGCTGCGTTAGCTGGAGACTTTAATAAATGTACCGTTTCCATTAAGCTATTGTAATGGTCCAAAGATAGTACTACCGCATCTTCGGCATCGCGCCGAGTCACAATAGTAGCAGCTACATCTTCTACTACGGAATCTAATACGTCTTTAAGATGACGCCTAGCTTCTGTAAAAGTAACGACTTTCATCGTAATTATCCTTCTGGTTAAACAAAATTTAAAACTATCGATAATAATATGTACAATATATGGTACATATTATGGCACAGTTCAATAATTTTAACTAGGATCTGTTTATCATCGCTATTTATAGAAATTAGTAGTCAGCGCTATTTATATCCCACAGGAAAATAAAAGCCATCTAGTATGACCAAATTTTAAGAATGAAAACGTTTAAAAAAAGCATAAACACCAGGTTTATGCTTTAGTAAACTCATAAATTATACTAGGGTCTGTTATCTCTAAAATTCTTAGTCTCTATATCTTCTAAGATATTCTAGGCCACTTCGCCAGCTAAGAACTCTTTAGCGAAACGTTGTAGCATACCGCCAGATTTATACATCTTAACTTCATCCGCAGTATCTAAACGGCAGATAACCGGCGTTCTATCTATCGTTCCATCAGTGCGATGAATCACTAGAACCATCTTGCCACCCGCAGAAACTTCGCCTTCAATATCGAACATTTCAGAACCATCGATGTTCAAAGTTTTACGTGTAGTACATTCTTCGAACTGGACAGGTAGGGCACCCATGCCGACTAAGTTTTGACGATGGATACGTTCAAAATCTTCTGCCACGACACATTCAACGCCAGCCAAACGAACCCCTTTGGCAGCCCAATCTCGGCTTGAACCTTGACCATACCCATCACCTGCGATAATGATCAGTGGCTGTTTACGCTGCATATAGGTTTCAATGGCTTCCCACATACGCATCACTTCGCCTTCTGGCTCAACACGTGCTAGTGACCCTTGGATGACTTCACCATTTTCGTCCAGTACCATTTCATTCAATAACTTTGGGTTAGCAAAAGTTGCACGTTGCGCGGTTAAATGGTCACCACGGTGCGTCGCGTAAGAGTTATAATCTTCTGCGGGTAATCCCATCGTATCTAAATATTCACCAGCGGCACTGTCAGGCAAGATGGCGTTAGAGGGGGACATATGATCGGTGGTAATGTTATCGCCCAATACTGCTAAGGGACGCATACCTTTAAGCTTATTCGCTTCAGCCATTGCTCCTTCCCAATATGGAGGGCGACGAATATATGTACTAAGTTTACGCCAGTTATATTGAGGGTCAGTAATGGCATCATGACGTTCTGCATCTACTTTGCCTTCATCAAACATAGGAATGTAAACTTTACTATATTGTTCAGGCTTAACAGCGGACTCAACGATAGCATCGACTTCTGCATCATCAAACCAAATGTCTTTTAAGTAAACATCATTACCGTTTAGATCTTTTCCTAATGCATCCTTTTCGATATCAAAACGTATTGACCCGGCGATAGCGTATGCCACGACTAGAGGCGGTGACGCTAAGAAAGCTTGTTTGGCATAAGGATGGATACGTCCATCGAAGTTACGGTTGCCAGATAGTACCGCTGTAGAGAATAAGTCACGTTCAATGATCTCTTCTTGAATCTCAGGTTCTAAAGCGCCACTCATACCATTACAAGTCGTACAGGCAAATGCCACAACGTCAAAACCTAACTTTTGTAGATCAGGCAGTAGATCAGCTTCTTCTAAATACAGTTTAACTGCTTTGGAACCCGGTGCTAAAGAGGTTTTTACCCAAGGTTTACGCACCAGTCCTTTTTGAACGGCATTGCGAGCCACAATACCTGCTGCAATCATATTACGAGGATTGGAGGTATTGGTACAACTGGTAATAGCGGCGATAATAACAGCGCCATCGGGCATGAGACCATCTTCAGGTACTGTAGGATCAAAGTCTTCTTGAGCAATGCCCACATCCACTAAATCAGTTGTAGACACTCGTGCATGAGGCTTTGAAGGTCCAGCAATATTACGAACAACAGAAGACAGATCAAAATTCAGCACGCGCTCGTATTCGGCGTCTTTCATGCCATCGGCCCAAAGCCCTGTTTGCTTAGCATAAGCTTCTACGACTTTGATTTGCTGTTCGGTACGACCTGTTAACCGTAAGTAGTCTATAGTCTGCTCATCAATAGAGAACATAACTGCCGTCGCACCATACTCTGGCGTCATGTTAGAAATCGACGCTCTATCACCGACTGATAGGCTTCTTGCACCCTCACCAAAGCACTCCACATAGGCAGATACAACGCCTTCCTCTCGTAAAAATTCGGTCATCGCCAATACTAAATCGGTACCAGTGACGCCTTTTTGTAATTTACCAGTAATATGTAAACCTACAATGTTTGGCAGACGCATATAAGAGGGATTTCCTAGCATGACACTTTCGGCTTCTAAACCGCCAACACCAATAGAGATAACACCTAATGCATCCACCATAGGCGTATGACTATCTGTCCCAACTAGGGTATCGGGATAAGCAACAACATCACCTTGTTGATCTTTAATGACTTGAACAACAGGGGACATTTTTTCAAGATTAATTTGATGCATGATGCCGTTACCCGGTGGCACCACGTTCACATTATCAAAAGCGTATTCGCACCAGTTGATAAAATGGAAACGGTCTTCGTTGCGGCGTTCCTCAACAGCTCGGTTTTTTTCAAAAGCGTTTTCTTCATAGCCTGGGTGTTCAACTGCTAAGGAGTGATCAACAATTAGCTGGGTAGGTACTATAGGATTGATTTTAGAAGGATCGCCGCCTTCTTCAGCAATCGCATCACGAAGCCCTGCCAAATCAACGAATGCGGTCTGACCTAAAATATCATGACACACAACACGGGCAGGGTACCAAGGAAAGTCAATTTCTTGTTTGCGGTAAATATGCTGAGATAATGCTTCGGTAAGATCTTCTGGAGGACAACGTCGTACTAAATTTTCACAAAGTACTTTTGAGCTAAAGGGTAATTTAGCATAAGCATTAGGTTCAATCTCGTTTACGGCTTGCTCTACATCAAAATAATATAAACCACTCTCGTCCCCATTTGGAAGAGGAAGCGGTTTTTTATAATCCTGATTCATAGGCTGCGGATGCTTATGAGTTAATATGGGCTTGTCTGTATTTTGGGTTGGCATTATGGGCTATCCTTGAATTCTAAAAAATTCATTTTGAATACTTAAACTTAAAAACTTAAACTTATAAAATTGTTGAAATTTTAATAAGATATAAACGGTGTGATTCTGATTATTTGTAAAGTTTACGAAATAAAAATATAGCTACAATGATAAGAGGGGCGATCAACCAAAACATACCTATTGAGATAAATAACCATCCTAAAATACCTAAAACTCCTAAAGGTATTAGCAATAGAGCTTCAGATAATAAACCCTCAATCAGTTCACCTAATAACTGTCTACAACAGCTTTCTTGTTCAGGCTGATCTTCATGAGTCTGTTGATTGCGAACTTCTTTAGAATCTGATGAAGAATCTTTAGAAGTTCGACTATTGAGATGTTCAGGTTGATGATCCACTTTTATTAAGTACTCTATGTATTAACCACGCTCACTAATAGGGGGCACTTCTCTAGGCTCTTCACCAATATACTCGGCGCTTGGACGAATAATACGGTTGTTAGAACGCTGCTCAAATACGTGCGCTGCCCAACCTGTTAATCGTGAACAAACAAATATAGGCGTAAATAGCTTGGTTGGAATACCCATGAAGTTATAGGTTGAAGCATGGAAAAAATCTGCGTTACAGAATAACTTCTTCTCGCGCCACATCACTTCTTCACAGCGCACAGATACCGGATAAAGGACATCGTCGCCTACATCGTTAGAGAGCTTTTCTGCCCATTCTTTAATAATAACGTTACGAGGGTCAGATTCACTATAAATAGCATGACCAAAGCCCATGATTTTATCTTTGCGCTCAAGCATACCCATTAAGCCTGCTTCAGCCTCGTCTGGTGAATCAAAACTTTCAATAAGCTCCATGGCCGCTTCGTTTGCACCACCATGTAGCGGTCCACGTAGCGTACCGATTGCACCGGTAATACAAGAGAACAAATCAGATAGGGTAGAGGCACAAACGCGAGCGGTGAAAGTCGATGCGTTAAACTCATGTTCTGCATATAAAATTAGCGAAACATTCATCACACGTTCGTGCAGTTCGCTTGGTTTTTCATCTTTGAGCGTTTGCAAAAAGTGTCCGCCAATGGTATCTGCATCAGTTTTACAATCAATTTGCACACCGTCATGACTATAGCGATACCAGTAGTTGATGATACTTGGGAACGCTGCCAGCATTCGATTGGTTTTATCAAGCTGCTGCTCAAAGCTTTCTTCTGGTTCTAGATTACCTAGCATAGAACAACCGGTACGTAGAACGTCCATTGGATGCGCGTCTTTTGGAATGCGCTCAAGTACTTCTTTTAACGATTGCGGTAAGTCGCGCAGTTGCTTTAATTCTGCTTTATAGTCGTCTAGTTGAGACTGAGTCGGTAGCTCACCGTATAATAATAAATAGGCGACTTCTTCAAAAATGCAGTTTTCTGCTAAGTCTTTAACGTCATAGCCACGATAAGTTAAGCCAGAACCTGACTTACCTACGGTTGATAGCGCGGTTTGTCCTGCAACTTGTCCGCGTAGTCCTGCGCCTGAAAGTTTTTTACCTGCTGCCATTATTTTATCCTTAATTAAAATTGAGTTTAGTGTTTAGTGTTTAGTGTTTAGTGTTTAGCAAATAGATTAGATTGAATACAACTATCCAGATGTGACTTTATTTTAACTAATAATTTTAACTGCCGTTATTTCTTAGACTATCAGTTATGCCACACTCATCTATTTTTACAAGTATTAATGGTTGAATTAGATTTTGCAGGCTACCTTCGCCTTGTTGTAAAGACGATTGAGTGTATTTGATCATAGCAGGATCTTGTGACATTTGCGCAGCCTTCATAACCTCTTCTTCGGTTGGCGCCTCTGACGGATCGGGGGCTTCACCACCAAATGCTTGCAACATCTGTTTACTTTGGTAGTTCGAAACTTTCTGACCATAATCCGAAGTATAAAAATCATTAATAGTACTCAATTCGTCATCGGTATAATTATTCTTGAAATATACCTCTAACTCTTCAGCTGCAAATTTATTATCGATATTATTTAGGCATGATTTTTGTTCATCATTTAATTCGACCATACTATTTAAGGCGCCGATGGCACCCATTACACTATATTGACTCGTTATTAGAGATACTGGCATATATTGAGATTGCGCAGCCAGTTCACCTGGCACACCTATTGTCTGTTCTGATACTTCCTCATTTTCAGCTTCTACATCAACCATTACCTCTTCACTTTCAGAATTGGTCTTATCGCAAGCTGATAATGATGCCATAGCAACTATAGTCGCCGTTATGAATATATTTTTTTTAATAAAATTCATTGTTTAATCTACTATATAAAAGACATTATATTAAAATTTAAAAATTCCGCTGCTTACATGAGCTCATTTAACTTTATTACTAATTAGATCTTAATTAGTTATTAGATCTTATTTATTGGCAAAAAGCTTATCTAATGTTTGCTCAAATTCATGATAATTTAAGAAATCGTACAATTCCATACGCGTCTGCATCGTATCGACGACTTCTTCTTGAGTGCCATCATCTAACAGATGCTGATATACATTAAGCGCAGCTTTGTTCATCGCTCTAAATGCAGATAACGGATATAAAACCATATCAACACCTACACTATATAACTGCTCAGTGGTATATAAATCGGTTTGGCCGAATTCTGTCATATTGGCCAATACAGGAATGTTTAGCACATCGGTAAACTTGCGATACATCTCAATATCGGTAAGCGCTTCAGCGAAAATCATATCTGCGCCAGCCTCTTCGAAAGCAACTGCACGTTCAACAGCCGCCTCTAATCCTTCCACTGAAAGCGCATCGGTACGCGCCATAACTACAAAGTCAGGATCAACCTTGGCGTCTAAAGCGGCTTTTAAGCGATCTACCATTTCACCGGTAGAGACAATCTCTTTGTTAGGACGATGACCACAACGCTTTTGCGCCACTTGATCCTCAATATGAACGGCGGCCACACCTGCTTTTTCCATTTTCTTGATGCTTTGAGAGATATTAAATGCACCGCCCCAACCTGTGTCGATATCAACTAACAAAGGCGTATCAACGGCATTTGTGATACGGCTAGCATCTTCTAACACGTTATCGAGACTGGTCATACCTAAGTCTGGTAAACCATATGAGGCATTAGCCACGCCAGCACCTGAGAGATAAATGGCTTTATGGCCAACTTCTTTAGCCATCATTGCTGTATATGCATTGATGGTACCCACTATTTGCAGGGGTAAATCTTTTGATTTTTGTTCAGAGATAGCGTCACGAAAACGCTTGCCAGCAGAATGTGAAGTCATATTCTTTCCTTAGAACTTATACGATGAATAAAAGACAGGGATCTAACCACCTGTTAAAAATATTGATTTATAGAGTGGCGAACTAAATTGTATTTATAGATTACGCCTAATTTGTAAATATTAAAAGGTACAAATTGAAGGTTACTTTAATTTAAATTAAAACATTATTAATAAAATTTAAAGGTATTTGTTAATTGAATAATGTTATGCATAATTTCATAGTTTCATGCAACTATTATTCATTTTTAAGTTATTAATTATTAAAGACGAATTGAATATTTACATTTAGTTACACTATTTATAATACTTATTCAATTTCTCAGTTTTATTTCATTTTGTCCTATGATTGCGATAAGTAATACCACGTATCTCATATATATCATAAATGACAGAGAGCAAATCATTAAATGCTGGATGAACGGGAGATTCTAAGGTACAAATGTAAATAGGCGAGGTTGCATCTTCATGAACTAATTTTTGATAACTAATTTGCTCGGAACGAACTGTTTTAAGGCTATCTGGTACTAGCGTTACACCTTCACCTGCTGCAACTAGACTTAGTGCAATTTGAATATCACTCACATATGTTTTGCGATGGGGAAGGGCAGATTGTTTTGCGAATAAGTTTAATAACGGCTCTCTAATTGACGATTGGGGTTTTATTTGTATTGAAACCGAATGACTATTGATCGAAGAGGTTTTTGAAGGATCATTACGTACTTGATCCGCGAATGAATCTGTTTGCGAGATAGTGTCAAAAGGCAAAAGTGTCTGATGATAAAGAATAACTTGTTCATTTTTTAATTGATTTAAATGTATGTCGTCTTCGTCTATCAGCGCATGGTCTTTGGGTAGGGCTGCGACGTAACGTTCATGGCGAAGGAGCAGTTGATTAATATCAGAGTCATTATGAACAAAACGTCCAAACCCAACATCAATCTCGCCTGCTTTTAGCGCCTCAACCTGTTTAAAAGAACTGATTTCTTTTAAATGAACGTTTAGTTCAGGCAGTTTTGATTTTAAATTTGAAATAATAGCAGGTAACAACCCATATAATACCGAAGGCACAAATCCTATATTCAATGTATTAGTCGGATGGGCTAAACGCTGTGTTAGCGTGATCGTGCTTTCAATGTCTTTAAGTATAATATCAATTCTATTATAAAAAAATTCTCCAGCTGCAGTAAGTTGTAGCGGCCGATGATATCTGTCAAAAAGTTGAACACCGATATTGTCTTCAAGTTGTTTGATTAAACGGCTCAAAGTAGGCTGGGACAATTGAGTGAAAGAGGCAGCTTCACTAAAGCTTTTTAACTGGGCAACCACATGAAAAGCTTTTAATCTTTTTAATTGCATTCTAAGCTCATATCGTATAAATAAAGAAGTTATTAACGTGAATAAGTATGCCTAGATCGCACATAGTGATAGTGCTTCATATATTGTGCGCTTCGTATACTAAATTTGATTGTTTAAATAGCTGTAAATATTAAATAGGGATTATTTACTAAATTAGTTATAAGCTAATACTGCGATAGATTGATATGACGCTTTATCATATTTTTATACTTATAACTTATTCAAAGTCTATGTCATCCCCATTTTCAAAAGTCATTCGACCATCAGAGACATCTACTTCAATCTCTTTATTAGTGCTAATGGCTTTTGATACTTTAGGATCTGATAATGTGACATCCACATCAATATAATCAGTACCATTTGGCGCTATAGCTGGATCAAATTGAGTTAAAGGAATGACTACCGGTTTTGGCTGATCAAAAGTTGAGTCTTTAAGTAGTAAAGTACCCTTAAAGCTGCTAATAGCTACATCGCCGCGATTGGCTAACACAAACCTAAGTTTAACATTGGTTAGACTGTCATTTTCACTCGTTTTGCTCGGCAATAGTGCGAATGAAAAGTTATTTTTTTCTGTGCTATTTAGATTTTGATCTATAGGTCCGGTAGGGCTTTGGGGGTGCAGGTCTTCATATTCTCGCTGTTGTTCGATAGCCTGCTTGATCGTTGTTCTTGTCATAGCGCCTTTTTCATGAGATTCACTAGAGCGCATTCTAGTCATATACCGATTTAAAAGCTCTCTATTAGGTTGGGTGAGTTGATTTAAGGTATCACCTAGTTCGTCTTGCCACTGTTCAGAGTCAGTAGAAATAGTTTGCTGCATAGGATCTTCGGTATTGGAGCTGCAACCTGATAGCATGACGCAACCCATAAATAGTGGCAGTATATAATAAAACGGACCCTTCATAACTTTCTCCATTCCTAGGTAGCTGTTTGGAATTCATTTAGTTTTTTATTCTTGTACTTGTATTTAATACGATATAAATACCGCCTTAAAACTATACCCTTTAATAATGACCCGATACAATACAAATTTGATTGTTTTATATTTATTTCTTTATCTATTTATGAAATTTACCTTACTCTCAACACATTGCGTAAGCTGTGTCTTTAGCTTAGCATATAAGATTAATAGATACGTATTTATGGACTAAAATCACCAGCCTACAATGGATTGTCTTAAGTTAAGAGTGGGGTAACTTTATAATTCATTTAAGCATTGTATATGTTTTAAAAAAAGGCTGTCATATATTAATGACAGCCTATAATCTACATCAAGACAATTACTTATAGATGTATACTCATAAGAAATCACTTATAAGCAAACTTTTCACTTATACATCTACGCATTAACACTCATTAAACTATGCCCAACTGCTGAAGTATAAACAGCAGAGCAATCCCGCCTAAGAAAATCAAACCGGCTATACTATATAACTTCATACCGCTTGATAATTTTTTGTGATTTTTGGCTAATGAATAGTTCAACCAACCAAATATTGGTGCAGATACAAAAGCACTGATCATGGCAAACTTAAGCATGGCTCCTAATTGACCAGTAAAGTAGGTGATAAGAATAAAGCCGCCCCACGCACAGTACGTTGTCCATAAAAGAATATGGGTTTGCGATAAGCTTTTATCACCTTTGATTAGGCGCCAGCTCTCTGCATTGATACGTCCATAACCATCAGCACAAGTGATGGTTGTTCCAAACATAACCATAAAGGCCACAAATGCTACCAATAAGCGTGACCATTCACCAATAGTCTCGGTATACATATTGATAAGCTGTCCCACATAGGCACCGCCCGTGGTTTTAATTTCAACACCTGATCCATATTGAACGTAGACACCCAAGGCTAAGAACAGCAAGGCTAGAATCGATGTTGAAATAAACCCAACATTAAAGTCGACAAGCCCTTGGCGATGTGTCGTGTGATCTGCTTTAATTTTTGCAGAAATCCACATCGAATTAATCGCTGAGAACTCAAGAGGTGCAGGCATCCAGCCCATAAAAGCGACAATAAACCCAAGCGTTGCCATATTCCATGGTGAGGTGACCACGAAATCTTGTGAAATGATAGCAGGTTTGCCCGCAGCGATGAATACGGCCGCTATAGTCGCCAAAGTCAAAATTACCATGATCCATTTGGTCACTCTATCTAGCAATTTATAATGACCTAGTATTAGAAATAACCACGATACGGCCAATACTATCAATGATACATTGGTGGTAGACAGACCTAAGCTTTCAGGCAACATAATACCGAGTATAACCGCAGCCAAGAGGGCAACGGCGCCTGTACTGATAACTGAAGCTGCTAGAGATAGAATGAAAAAGGCCCAAAGATAAAATTTAGATTTTTTAGCGTATCCAGCTATTAAAGATTCACCTGTTTCATAGACGTAATCTGTACCGAATTTGAAGAAAGGGTACTTAAAAAAATTGGCTAAAATAATCATGATAGCCAACTGCCAACCATAAAGCGCGCCAGCTTGAGTAGATGATATGAGGTGTGACCCACCAATTGCCGCAGTTGCTAATAAAATACCCGGTCCAAAGTTTTTCCAACTTGAACCTTTGTTGGTCGTTTCGGTAGCAGTAATACTCATTTGTTATCGTCCTTTAATATCATTTATTTAACAGACCCTAGTACGATGTTCAATAGATAGCATTTTAATAGGCTTTTTTATAATTTATTCAGCATTTATAAAGCTTCGATCTTTAAGATATGCGTCGCTCATAAAAAATTCAAATGGGTTATAATCCGGTATATACTGAAATTTTAATATATTTTAATCAAAATTTTGATTTAAAGATGATCCGTTAAGTTACAAAAGCATAATATAATATCATGTAACTTAAATAAAACAGAAACAATTCTGATTTAATCCATATTAATGTATTATAATTTCATTTATTTTAAACTTTATTAATAAAAGTTTTGAACAATGTATTTATTAATACTCAAAGCTTTGAATCTAACACTAAATACTTTATGAAAGCTAAGCTTTGGGTAGATTAACTTCAAGGATTAGGGCGTATCCCTATTTGTAAATGAAATAAGTTATGGTTTAAAAATCCAAATTTGGACACACCCTAATCCTTTCACAATTAAATCATTTATAATCTTAATCGTTTAACACCTTTAAGCAGTCAAGTTATTTTATCGGTAAAGTTTATAAGTCTCTTTTAAATGTGACTGCTCAAAATATGACTGTTTAAAATGCATATAAGGTAAATGCAAATTATGGCGCATAACAAACACAATCCGTTATTTTCGGAGTCCAATACTTTGGATGAGACGAACAGTAATCATAATATGCGTCATAGTGATCACACATCGGCTGACGAACTCAAATTAACTCATTATAAATCTGATACACCCACAACCAAAAGTTCAGATAACCTTACCTATTCTACAAACGTAAAATATGATGAGACACTCGATAAGGCATATACTTCCACTATAATCAATTCGGAAATAGACCCATCTGATATAAACAATTATTATATAAAAACTTCTAATATAAACACTTCTAACTTAAACGCCCCAAATAGGGGCGCTGACAATTTAGACGCTTCTAATATATTGATACCCACTTCAGATTTGAGTAAAAAAACAGATAGAAAACGGTTACGCACCACACTTTATATTATATTTTTAGTTATATTGCTCGCTGCACTTATAGGATTACTGCTAAATCACAATACGCTATCTAATAGATTAGTGAATAATGATGACAATAATTTGACCCAAACCAGTGAACAAGATTCTGCTTTGGTTGAAAACGGGGAAGTAAAAAATGCATCTAATGGAGGCTCGGTAACTGTTGTACCAAATAGTTCTGCTGAAAGTGAAACACTTAGAAATAGCTCAAAGCAAAGCAACGAAATTGACAATGAATCTACAGTAGAACTTAATACGAATCCAGAACAAGATCCAGCAGTAAAAGCAGCAATTGCTGCTGCTTTGGGAGAAACGCAATCTTATGATGTGCCGTACGAACCTATTCAGCCTCAGTATGACCGTCAAGCGTCACCCGATGGTTCATACGCTTCAAGTGAAATAAACTATATTAATAATCAAAATAACAAAGTGAGTTACGAGGATTTTATTCAGTCTGCCGAAACGCCGATATTTGTTGAAGGGCAGGAAGATAGCAATGGTAATACCAATAACAATATGAAAGACACAATTAACGATGAACTTAATGAACGATAGTATTAAAGATGCTATTAAAAACGAAGTTAAACAATCCAATACACCCTTACCGTTTAAATAATTTTATTAGTTTTAAGTGTTCATGCGATTGACTGTTAAAATTTAAAGATTAATATGTTTTAGGTTTTGACAGTGCGCGCCAAAGAATAATAAATAAATCATCAAAACTGTCAGTTAACAATTTATCAGTTTGGCGCACAACCTGCATCATGCCAATACGCATCACAAACCCCATAAATACATCAAAAAGCACGTAAAGAGGAACATCATCATTTAGTACCCCTCGATTCTGCCCATCGGATAGTACACTTGTGAATGCATTGATAAGCTCCTCATTTTCATAGATTGATATCTTGCGTATGTCCGTTGCAGAAACAGTGGTCAATACTAGAACGGCTTTTGAATTGTTATCAACAAAATCAAAAATAACCCAAAGTGTTTTTCGTATTCTATCTTCAACACTATCAATCCCATGTAAATGATCCATCATACGTAGAGCTAGTCTACCTAGCACTCTATCCATAATCGTTTGGAATAGAGTTTGCTTATCCCCAAAGTATTTATACAAAGTTTGAAGGGAAACATTGGCACTTCTTGCTATTTGAATCATGGTGACATCTTTAGCGTTGTTTATAGAAAAAAGCTCATGTACCACTCTTTCTATGTTATCTAATGTAGCTGGTCGCATTTTTGACAAAGGTGCTAAGGCTTTATTATCTTTGCTTTTAGATATGATATCTACTTGGTTATATGAATGGCTCACATACACTCCAACAATAGGGTAATTATAATTACTATTTTTATAGCTTTCATTGATTTTGTAAAATTACTTTTGTAGTATAAATTCCTAATACATGCAGTTACAAGCTTTAATTGCTATAAACTGTACTTTATTAAAGGTAATACTGATTACCATTATAAATTATTTAAATGTTTAATTGTTAAGGAATGACCTTATGAGTATTGATGCTTTTAAAAGTAATTGGATGACCGAAGAACACGAAATGGTATATGAAAGTGCCTTCAAGATGTTTAAAGATTGGGAAGAGAAGGACGAAGGATGGCGCGGCAATGGCATGATTGATCGCGAAGCTTGGAATGAAGCTGGTGACATGGGTTTCTTATGTGCGTCTATGCCAGAAGAATACGGTGGCGGTGGCGGCGATTTTGGTCATGAAGCGGCTATTTTACTTGCCCAAGCACACGCTAACCAAGCAAGCTATGGCGGTATGGTACATTCAGGTATCGTAGCACCTTATATTTTGAATTTGGGTACAGAAGATCAAAAAAAGAAATGGTTACCTAAAATGGCGACTGGCGAATATGTGGGTGCCATTGCAATGACAGAACCTACAACCGGTTCTGATTTACAAGCCATTAAAACATATGCGGTAAAAGATGGTGATGACTATATCATCAATGGTTCAAAAACCTTTATAACCAACGGTCAACATGCCAATATTATAATTTTAGCGTGTAAAACTGATCGTGATAAAGGCGCACAAGGCGTTTCTTTAATCGTTGTCGAAACAGACGGGCTTGAAGGGTTTGAGCGTGGTCGTAACCTTAAGAAAACCGGGTTAGCGGGTCAAGATACTTCAGAGTTATTTTTCAGTAACGTTCGTGTACCGCAATCTAACTTACTTGGTGGTCTTGAGGGGTTAGGCTTTATTCAGATGATGCAAGAGTTGCCGCAAGAGCGTCTAATTATTGCTTTAAGTGGGTGTGGCGCTATCAAATTGGCATTAGATCTTACTTTGGACTACGTTAAGCAGCGCGAAGCATTTGGTCGTCCTATTTGGAAGTTCCAAAATACTCGCTTTAAATTGGCAGAAATTCAAGCAGATTATCTGGCAGTACGTGCGTTATGTGACGCGGCTATTGAGTCAATGATAGAAGGTAAATTAACCGCAGCGCATGCTTCACTAATTAAGTACTGGGTAACGGAAAAGCAATGTAAGGCAATGGATGAATGCTTACAATTATTCGGCGGTTATGGTTACATGAGTGAGTACCCAATCGCTCGTATGTATGCTGATGCTCGTGTCCAGAAGATCTACGGCGGTACTAATGAGATTATGAAAGAGCTAGCCTCACGTTTCATGTAATGCATCCGTTAAGCTAAACTTTGGTGACTTGAACACGATGTCAAGTCATCAAATAGTAACGTTTAAAACTTTTATCTTTGGCTTAATCTACTATCTTTAACATGACCTAATATGGTAATGTTAATCAACTGTTTTGATGTAAACAAACAGCTCTTAAATAAATTATTGTTAAAAATTAAAAAAGGGATTTTTATGACTGAAGTTGCCTATATTTACGACGCCATTCGTACACCTCGCGGTAAAGGTAAAAAAGATGGTTCATTGCATCAAGCCTCACCAATTTGGCTGGTTCGCACGCTATTAAAAGAGATGCAGCAGCGCCACAATCTAGATACCAGTTTAGTAGACGATATCGTATTGGGCTGTGTTACCCCAGTCGGTGAGCAGGGTTCTGACATTGCGCGTATTGCTGCTATTGATGCCCAGTGGCATGAGAGCGTGGCAGGATTAACCCTGTCACGCTTTTGTGCTTCTGGTCTTGAGTCGATTAACTTGGCTGCTACCAAAGTGATGTCCGGTATGGAAGATTTAGTTGTTGCTGGCGGTGTTGAGTCTATGAGCCGTGTACCTATGGGTTCAGATGGCGGTGCTTGGTATATGGATCCTCGCGTAAACGTATCTACCGAGTTTGTTCCTCAAGGCGTTGGCGCAGATACAATTGCTACCTTACGCGGCTTTAGTCGTGAAGATGTGGATGCATTTGCTACTGAGTCGCACAAAAGAGCGACTGCTGCTTGGGAGAAAGGCTATTATGATAAGTCAGTGGTTCCAGTTAACGATATAAATGGTCTTTTACTATTGGACAAAGATGAAACTATCCGTCCCAATACTTCTGTTGAAACCCTGTCCAAATTAAACCCATCATTTGCTATGCCTGGCAAAATGGGCTTTGATGGCGTTATTCTTGATAAGTACACCACAATTGAAGACGTTATTCATGTCCACCATGCCGGTAATTCATCTGGTATTGTTGATGGTTCAGCCTTATGTTTAGTAGGTAGTAAAGCGGCTGGTGACAAAGCCGGTCTAAAACCACGAGCTAAGGTTACCATGGCATCTGTTATCGGTTCAGAGCCTACAATTATGTTAACGGGTCCAACACCAGCTTGTCAAAAAGCCCTAGATAAAGCCGGTATGACGGCTGCAGATATCGATCTTTGGGAAATTAACGAAGCCTTTGCAGCCGTACCAATGAATACTGCTGCTGACTTTGGTATTTCACTCGACATAGTAAACGTTAATGGTGGTGCTATTGCCATGGGTCATCCATTAGGAGCTACAGGCGCTATGTTAGTGACCACCGTATTGGATGAATTAGAACGTCGTGACTTAAGTACTGCCATGATTACATTGTGTGTGGGTGGCGGTATGGGTATTGCGACCATTATTGAGCGTGTTTAATCCGCAACCTATCAATTAAATGGTTACACTCTTCTAAAGTCTAAATACGGACAGAATATACGCCCTACATTAAGTGTAGAAATAATAAGGATATAACATGAGCACAAACAGCGTAAACGCCATTAATGAACTAAATAATTTTTCGGCAGAAGCAGACAACGGTATTATCACCGTTACCATTGATCAAAGTGATCGCAAAATGAACGTGATTGGCGATGGCTTCAATGAAGCTTTTGCCACTTTAACTGACTCATTTATTAGTGATGAAGAGGCTAAAGGTCTTATATTAACTTCTGCCAAATCCACTTTTGTGGTTGGTGCTGATATTGATAAGCTTGCAAAAGTAGAAACTGCGCAACAAGCTTTTGATTTAGTAGAAGACCTAAAAACCAGTCTACGTAAGCTTGAGACCGCAGGCAAACCCGTAGTAGCAGCCATTACAGGCACGGCATTAGGCGGTGGTTTAGAGCTTGCTTTAGCCTGTCACTACCGAATTGCTATTGACTCTCCAAAGACCAAACTGGGTCTACCTGAAGTAAAACTGGGTCTATTGCCAGGCGGCGGCGGTACTCAGCGTTTACCTCGTTTAGTGGGTATCCAAAAATCGCTTGAATTGATGACTCAAGGCAAAGAGCTTCGTCCTAAGCAAGCCGTTGAAATTGGTCTTATTAATGACACTGCTAAAGACAATGATGAGCTAATCAGCAAAGCTAAAGAATGGATCAATAATAATCCTAAAGCCAGCCAGCCTTGGGATGAAAAAGGGTTTAGAATCCCAGGTGGAGATAGCAAGAACCCGAAAGTGGTTCAGGTATTTTCAATTGCTCCGGCAATGGCGAATCAAAAATCGCATGGCAATTACCCAGCTATTACACATATATTATCTAGTGTGTTTGAAGGCTGCTTAACAGATATCGATAATGGCCTGAAAATTGAGTCACGGTATTTTGTCGCTTGTGCCTTATCTGATGTTTCTAAAAACATGATTAATACCCTTTGGACTCAGCTAAATAACATCAAGAAAGGTCAGTCACGCCCTGATGGGTTTGAGCGCTCTAAAGTGAGCAAGGTTGGTATTCTTGGTGCCGGTATGATGGGTGCTGGTATTGCTTACGTTTCTGCAAAATCAGGTATGGATGTTGTGCTTTTAGATACATCTATTGAAGGTGCTGAAAAAGGTAAAAACTATTCTACCAAAATATTAGATAAAGCCATTAGTCGTGGTCGTTCTAATGAGGACAAAAAGCAAGCCTTATTAGATAAAATTAAGACTACCGTATCTTATGACGACCTAGAAGGCTGTGACTTAATTATCGAAGCGGTATTTGAAGACATAGATATTAAAGCGGCTTGTACTCGTAATGCTGAAGCAGTCATTCCAGAAACTGCCGTTTATGCTTCAAACACTTCGACGCTACCCATTACTGAACTGGCAAAAGCGAGTAAACGTCCAGATCAATTCATCGGATTACATTTCTTCTCTCCGGTAGATAAAATGCCATTGGTTGAAATTATTGTTGGTGAAGAGACAGATGATGCCACGTTAGCCAAAGGTTTTGATTATGTGGGTCAAATTGCTAAGACGCCAATCGTAGTTAATGACAGTCGCGGCTTCTACACCTCTCGCGTTTTTGGTACCTATGTATCAGAAGGTATAGCAATGTTGGCTGAAGGCATTCATCCACGCAGCATCGAAGTTGCCGGTTTAAAAGCGGGTATGCCAATGCCGCCTTTAGCCCTACAAGACGAAGTATCGCTAAGCTTGTCGTTACACGTTATGCAGCAGACTAAGCTTGCTTTAGAAGCTGAAGGTAAAACCTTTACCCCGCATCCAGCTATGCCAGTAGTCGAAAAAATGGTAAATGAGCTAGGACGTGAAGGTAAAAAAGTAGGTAAAGGCTTCTATGATTATCCAGAAAGTGGTGAAAAACGCTTATGGCCTGAGCTTACCGAGCTTTATCCGACTAAAGATGAGCAGCCATCACAGCAAGACTTAGTCGATCGTTTGCTTTACGTTCAAGCGAATGAGACTGCTAAATGTTATGAAGAGAATGTGGTACGTTCAGTAGCGGATGCTAATGTTGGATCAATATTCGGTTGGGGCTTTGCACCAAACCAAGGTGGTACGCTACAGTTCATTAACTCAGTTGGCGTTGCTAAGTTTGTTGAGCGTAGTAAAGAGCTTGCAGCTGCCTATGGTGAGCGTTTTGCACCTGCTAAAATTCTAGTAGAGATGGCAGAGAAAGGTCAGGAGTTTAGCGATGAGTAGCTCACTACTGGATCAAATGTCAGACTGCCTTCAAGGTGTAAAAGTAGTGGATCTAACCCGTAATTTGCCTGGTCCATTTGCGACTAGGCTACTTGCGGACCTTGGCGCACAAATTGTTAAGATTGAACCGCCGAATGGAGATCCTGCTCGTGCCTTTGGTGATTTGTTTACTGCATTAAATCATGGTAAAGACACTCAAAAAGTGAATTTTCGTGACAAAGTGGGTATTGAGACTATTAAAGAGCAGATAAGAGACGCCGACGTTATGCTTGATAGCTTTCGCCCTGGCGTACTAGAAGCCACAGGGTTAAGTGCTGAGACTTTACTAGCGCTTAATCCAAAACTGGTTATGGTGTCCATTACTGGTTATGGTAAAGCTGATGGCGAAACGGTAAATCATAACTGGACTCAAAAAGCAGGTCACGACATTAATTTTATGGCGATGAGTGGCGTGCTTGATCAGTTAAAGACTGCTGATGGTGGGCAAGCTATGCCAAATATTCAGTTTGCTGATTTAGCAGGTGGTAGTGATACTGCAGTCATCGCATTATTAGCTGCGGTTATTGCAGCCAAAGCTACGGGTAAAGGTCGCCATATTAATATTAGTATGACTCACAGCTTATATAACCATATGGTTATGCCGAAGTCTACCGGTAAGCTGATTGAGCAGATGACTGGTAAAAAACCTGTTCCTCAGTATGACTTCTTGGGTGGTCTGTTACCTTGTTACCGCCTATATAAGACATCAGATGAGCGTTATATGGCAGTCGGATCGCTTGAGCTTAAGTTCTGGCAAGGGCTTTGTGAAGTACTTGAGTTAGCAGATTTGAAAAATACGCACTGGCAGCGTGGTGTACTGCCAAATACGCCAGATAGCCGTGCCGCTATGCAAACCCTAGCTGATAAATTTGCAAGCAAGCCATTAGCGCATTGGCAACAAGTCTTTGCTGACGCCGATGTCTGCGTTACTACTGTATTAACCTTAGCAGAGGCTCAACAGCATCCGTTATTTGCTCATCAAGATCAGTATGGCGCTACTGCAGGTTGGCAATAGATTAATTTAATTTTATTTCTTCTAGACATTTTAATGCGCTTATTATAGTTTATTAGCTATAGCACCAAAAAATCATTATGTAGGTAGTTGTAAATTAACTGTTTAATATCTTTAATGATAATTTGAGCAGCTTATATAGAATTAAGATTAAAATGTTCCAAGGAAGGAATATTAACGTATACTATGGAAGGTAAGAAATGACTAAATTTTGGACAAAGCACTATCCCGAGGGTGTCGCAACCGACATTCCTGTTACTGATGACACGCTTGTTGAATTCTTCGACAAAACACTCAGTGAATTCTCTAGCAATAAATTTACCACTAATATGGGTGTTAGCTATACCTATGCGGATATAGATAACATATCACTTTCTATCGCCTCCTATTTGCAGAGTTTGGGACTGCCTCAAGGTTCCTCGATAGGTGTGATGATGCCTAACGTAAACCAATATTTACCTATTGTTATTGGCGCCCTGCGTGCAGGCATGGTATTAACTTTAATCAACCCTTTGTATACTGAACGTGAGCTTAAACACCAGCTCATTGATGCCGAGGCTAAAGTATTATTTATCTTAGAACCTTTTTGTAATACCTTAGATACCATCATCGACAAAACACCGCTCGAGTATGTTGTTATTAGTAGTATTGGCGATATGCTCAAAACCAAAGGTACGATAGTAAACCTTGCTGCTAAGTATATTAAAAAAGCAATTCCAAAATATGCTATTAAAGAACAAGACGATTGTGCCGTAACCCACTACAAAAAAGTTGTTGCAATGGGCAGGAAGTTAACCTATACACGTCCAAGCATTAAACCTGACGATATAGCCATGATTCAATATACGGGTGGCACCACCGGGATTGCAAAGGGTATTCTAATCACCCATAGAAATGCAGTGTATGGTAGTAGTCAATACGATGCATGGTTGAACTCGATTTTCCGTAATCGAGACAATGCGGATCAGCTAACATGCGTGGTTGCACTGCCTATGTATCATATTTTTGCATTTATTATCTCGCTACTTGGTATTCGTACCGGTCAGCATCTACTATTGGTTACCAATCCACGAGATGTAGACAGTTTTGTTAAGATACTTAGCAAAGAAGAGTTTCATCTTTTGCCTGCGGTTAATACTTTGTTCCAAGCACTGCTCAATCATCCCAAATTTAAAGACGTCGATTTTTCTTCGTTACAGTTGACCCTAGCCGGTGGTATGGCAGCCACTCAGGAAACAGCTAGAAAATGGTTTGATATCACCGGTGTGCACATACTCGAAGGTTGGGGTATGTCTGAAACACTTGGAGTAGGTACTGCAAATCCGCTTACTTCTACCGAATTTAACGGCACAATTGGGATGCCACTACCCGGAATAGACATTAAAGTAATTGATGATAACGGGGAGGAGGTAGCAATAAATGAAGAGGGAGAGATTGTTATAAAAGGTGCCAACGTTATCAAAGGCTATCACAATCTTGACAATACTAAGTTCTTTACTGAAGATGGCTACCTTAAAACAGGTGATGTTGGCGCTATTAATGAGCAGGGATATGTAAAACTTTTTGATAGAAAAAAAGATATGCTCATTGTTAGTGGATTTAATGTTTATCCAAATGAAGTCGAAAGTGTTGTGGAGATGCATCCTAAAGTTAGGGAGTGTTCTGTTGTTGGTGTTGACGATGAGCTTCAAGGTCAATCTGTTAAGGTATTTATCGTCAAAGATGATAAAAGCCTAAGCAAAAAAGACATTCAAGAATTTTGCAAAAAGAATCTGGCAGGGTATAAGCGACCACGCCATATTGACTTTATAGATGAATTACCAAAGTCTACTGTTGGCAAGATTTTGAGGCATGAACTTCGTTCAAAGAATCAAGACGTAGCTGAAGAGGCTTGAATGATATATTACTAATGCTTAAGAAAATGTCTTGGAATATTGTAACTTGCAGATAATAAAGACCCATATAATTTTTTGGTATGAAACAAACATGGTTTTTATGATGGGGTCTTATCGTTAAAAAGGGCTGAATCATTAATATATTATTTAGCCCTTTTAAGTATTTGAAACTGATCAAATGAGGGTGTATACGGTAGGAATCTATTTAAACAATAAACCCATATTGCATTTAGTTTCGTTAAACTGATGAATATAAATTAAGTATTAAATAATTTAAAAAATAGTGAAAAAACATCATTTTTTGGCTATTATAAATAAGTTGAACAATTTTTAGAAATTAGTGTCTTATATAGACATAGATTATTGAAGGTTTGACATTTCAAATGCCTCAATGAAGAGGCGAGCTTAATTACCAATGGAAGGTGAACAATGGATAAATTTTGGACCCAGAACTACCCTGAAGGTGTCGCCGCTGACGTACCCTTTGATAATGATACTCTGATCGATCTATTTGAAAAATCGTTAGATGAGTTTGCTAAAGATAAATTCATGACGAATATGGACGTATCTTACTCATATAATCAAGTCGGTCAGATGTCTCGTAACATAGCTGCATGGATACAAAGTACTGGACTACCTGAAGGTTCAGTCATTGCGGTCATGATGCCAAATGTTAACCAGTATCTTCCTATAGTTATTGGGGCCTTAAGAGCCGGTATGGTATTGACTTTAGTCAATCCTTTATATACCCCACGTGAACTTAAGCATCAACTTATAGATTCTGATGCCAAAATGATATTTATTTTAGAGCCCTTTTGCCATTCTATGGATAGCATTATTGAAAAGACACCTGTCAAGACAGTCGTTGTAAGTTCAATAGGGGATATGCTAGGTACTACCAAGGGCGCCGTTATTAACTTTGCTGCTAAATATATTAAAAAAGCAGTACCTAAATACAATATCAAGACCACCTCTGAACATGCCGTACTTCACTTTAAATCCATTTTAAATGAGTCCAATAATTTAACATATACCCGCCCTCAACCAAAGCCTGATGACTTAGCGATGATTCAATATACTGGCGGGACGACAGGTGTTGCTAAAGGTATATTAATTAGTCATCGCAATGTGGTATATGGGACCAAACAGTACGACGAATGGTTTAATCCAATTTATGATGGTTTAAATAATATTGGCCAGCTTACGTGTGTCGTTGCTCTGCCGATGTATCATATTTTTGCCTTAATCATATCTTTCTTAGGAATACGTAAAGGACAACATCTTCTACTCGTCACTAATCCGAGGGATATTGATGCCTTTGTGAAGCTGTTAAGTAAAGAACCGGTAAATTTGTTTCCTGCCGTTAATACCTTATTTCACGCATTACTTTTACATCCAAAATTCAAAGATATTGATTTCTCCCAGCTTAAGCTTTCATTGGCTGGAGGGATGGCAGCCACACCTGAAATGGCGAGAAAATGGTATGAAGCAACAGGCGTCCCTATTATTGAAGGTTGGGGGATGTCCGAAACACTCGGCGTTGGCACTGCAAACCCCTTAACGAATAAGGAATTTACAGGGTCGATAGGTATTCCATTATGTGGTATCGATCTTAAAATCTATGATGAAAATGAAAATCCGCTAGGTATTGGTGAGATTGGTGAGATTGTTATCAAAGGTGGTAATGTTATCTCCGGCTATCATAACTTAGATAATAGTAAGTTTTTCACCAATGATGGTTACCTTAAAACAGGGGATGTTGGATCTATCGATGAAAAGGGTTATGTCAAACTCTTTGATAGAAAAAAAGACATGATTATTGTGAGTGGATTTAACGTCTATCCTAATGAAGTTGAAAGTGTCGTTGAAATGCATCCTAAAGTAAGAGAGTGCTCTGTAGTTGGAGTGGATGACGAGTCCCAAGGTGAATCAGTCAAAGTATTTATCGTTAAAGATGATAAGAGCTTAACTGAAAAAGAAGTTTACGAGTTCTGTAAGAAAAATCTAGCTGGTTACAAATGTCCACGCCATATTGAGTTTATTGATGAGTTGCCCAAGTCTACTGTCGGTAAAATATTAAGACATAAATTACGAACATTAAGCAATAAAGAATAGATCAATTAAATAATGAGTCATTTAAGTTCAATAGCTCATTATTTGCCTTCGCTAATAACCCCTATTTAGTCGCAATGGATGTGGCTAATAATACTGCAATGGAGAATGTACAATGTCAAAAAATTTCACTCTAAATCAATTAGCTGGTGCTTTAGCATTGGTGTCTTTAGCTTCAATGGCTGGCGCTGCTGGTCTTGATCGCTCTGGTCAACCTAGTGCTGAGTTTACTAAAGAGGGTACTTATGCTTATGCAAGTGCTTATCGTATTAGCCCAGAAACCAAGGGAGAATATACTGATAACGGCGTTACTAGAAAATATGACGAAGTTGCTCAAGATTATAATGGCTATGGTTATGGTGTTAAAACCGATATAAACGATAAAGTTAGTGTTGGGGTTTTCTATGATCAGCCCTTTGGTGCAGAGATTGAAGTTGAAGGCGATAACAACCCGCTTGTTAATGGAAATGTCCATACCAAAGCAAGTGTAAAGTCAGATACCTTTACGGGTTTAGTTAACTTAAAGCTTGGTCAGAACGACAACTTTAGACTTTATGGTGGCCCAGTCTTAAGTAAGCTTGAAGGCGATCTCAATTTAGCGAGCGGAGAGAGATCTGGCAGTTTAAGTAGCTTAGCTGCGATAGATGGATATACTTTGAGTCTTGATAAAAATTCAGATTATGGCTATATGGTTGGTGCTGCATATGTTAAGCCTGAAATTGGTTTAAAAGCAGCGGTGACTTATCGATCTGAGATAGAGCATGATATTAATTTCCGCGAGAATATGCCAGCTTTTAGAGCCTCACAATCTAAAGAAGCGACTTTGGAGCTACCAGAGTCGATTAATATCGATTTTCAGACTGGCCTAAATCCTACGACTTTGATGACTGCAAAAGCACGCTGGGTACCTTGGGGTGATTTTAAAATCTCTCCACCTTTGTTGTCAGGTAATGTAAAAAGACTTACGGGGGCTAAGGAAGCGCCTTTAGTTGCCTACTCTGATGACTCTTATATGCTTGAGTTAGGTTTAGGTAAGCGTCTATCACCAGCACTTGCGGTTTCTGGAACTATTGGTTGGGATAAAGGCGCTGGAAATCCTGTAACAGTATTGGGTCCCGCTGAAGGATATTACAGTATTGGTTTGGGTGCTAAATACAATGTTACTCCAGAATGGTCTGTTGCGTTAGGGGGTAAGTATCTTATGTTAGGTGATGCAGATACACAGTTATCTTCAACCAAAGCACCTATGGGTAAGTTTGAAGATAACGATGCCTATGTGGTCGGTATGAAATTAGAATACGCTTCTAAATAGCAGATTAACTAAGCTAGTTAACTAAACAATTGAATAATTTTTAAAACCACTTAGTTTGGCTGTATTTGTATAGAATATAAAACCAGGGTAGTTGCCTTGTGTTATACAAATACAGCCATTTAAGTAGTTGTTCAAAATTTAGTCAGACAATTATAATAAGTACTTCTTTGACTTTTTTCTATAGTCCAAAAAACTCCTCAAGATAAATCACTCAGAATAAGTTAAACTGCCTTGCTAAGATGACATGATATTTATTTATTGATACCAAGTAAATTAGAGTTAAAGGCACCTCGTTATGAAATTAGCATCAACCGCTTCCGAACAAAAACCAGTATTTATGCCTAGGGTTGGTAGTGATAATCTTGTAAAAACAGATATGGTCAGAATTGAGAGACATTCAGGATTTGCTAGCAGACAAAAGAAAAAAACCATCAATGACCTGCATCAAGTTATTCGTAAAAAGTACGGTTTCAAAAATGTACTAGAGCTATCGACTAAATCTGGTAATAAGTTAAGTTTTCTACTCAGCCCTTATAGCCTGAAGATTATTAATAAAAACGGTGATCAGTTTAGTGTTGAAAATGCTTTTCAAAGCAGTAAAGTCTTTGAAAAAGGTGGTCCATATATTGATCTATTGACCGCCAAACCTCGTCAAGCCAGAAATGATGACAGATTAATCTCATCTGGAGAGCTAACGGGTTATGATTTTTTCGGAATGCTATGGAATGTTGAACCCTTAACAACTTTTTATGATTGGCTTTATATTAATGCTTTAAAGCAACATTCTGAACTTCATGAAGAGGTGATGCACTATCAAGCATTTACTGATATTACCTTTAACCCTAAAAGAATCATACATTGTGCTGCGTACTCTCTTGCCATGTTTGTAGCACTGTATAAAAGAGAGCTGCTCGAAAAAGTAGAAAACCCAGGCGAATTTTATGATTTGCACACCGAGTTTAAATTGAGTAATACTGAGCAGCTTTTAGAAGAGGGATGGTTCTGATATGGACATCATGCAATAATCAAAGCTTACCTTGTAATCGTTACTATTTAAATATCATTTTTAAATCTCATGACATATCTTCAATTTTGTTGTATCGACAAACCCCAGCAATGTAAGTTTGTTTAATGACTCGGTCATCACCCATCATCATAAGTACAAAGAGTGTCTCTTCAAGCGTATTGGTATGAGACATTCTTTGCTCAAGTAGCCGAGTGGCATCGGTATCAATGATTAAAAAGTCAGCCTCACTTCCTACTGAAAGATTACCAATTTTATCTTCTAAACATAAAGACTGTGCATTACCTAAGGTTATTTGATACAAACCCTGATGCGCGGACAAACGATTGCCTTGTAGCTGCTGGACTTTATAGGCTTCACTTAATGTGGTTAATAAACTAAGACTCGTGCCAGCACCAACATCTGTTGCAATACTTACTCCGGTATAACTTAAAGTTTTGGGTAGATCAAATAAGCCGCTGCCCAAAAACAAGTTGGATGTTGGACAATGTGATATTTGAGTACCAGTGTCTTGTAAGCGTAGATACTCAGAGTCATTTAGATAAATGCCATGCGCAAGCGTCGTCTTACTACCCAATAAGCCCATCTTGTCATAGACATCCAAATACCCATTGTAGCTAGGATACATCTGCTTTACGGCCGCTATTTCATCCTTATTTTCCGCTAAATGCGTTTGAAGATACACACCTTTATTATCAGCATAAAGCTCTCCTGCCAAAGCTAATTGCTTTGGGGTTGAGGTAATCGCGAAGCGGGGAGTGATGGCAACGTGCTGACGACCATTATCATGCCAGCTATTAATTAGGGTTTGCGTATCTTGTATACCTTGTTTGGCTTCAACCAATAATGACTCAGGGGCATTTTGATCCATCAATACATTACCGCAAATCATTCTCGTGTTTAGCTCAGCGCTTACTTTAAAAAATTCATCAGCTGAGGTTAAGTGACTGGTTGCATATACCATGGCACTGGTGGTGCCATTAGCCAATAATTGATTTATAAAAAATTCTGACTGAGCGTATGCAAACTGTCGATTACCGAAACTGGCTTCTGTGACGTAGGTATAATTATTTAACCAATCTAATAGCTGATCCCCATACGCTGCTACCATGTCCAGCTGAGGGTAATGAATGTGCGTGTCTATAAACCCTGGCATGATCATATACTTTTTAAAATCATGTACCTTAACTTCTACTGTACTATATGCAGGTTCATTTATAGAAGGTTCATTTATAGAAGGAGTGTTTACTGAAGGTGCGTCTAAATCAACTGAATTTTGAACCCCTTCACGTTGGCCCGAATCTTTTTTGGATAGTTGGTTATTCAAGTACCTTGGGAGAATCTCATTGGAATGACCATAATCTATAATTAGTCCATTACTATCATCAACTACCAAAGCACCTTGTTGTATATATTCTGGAAATATTTTATACCCTTTATTAATCGTCATAAGGTCGATAGGCAAGTCTATAAGGTATGCATTTGATTTGCTTTTATTAGATTTGTCTTCAATAGGGTAGCTAACGTAATGCAATACTTTGGCTTGATAAATGTGTAAGGTCATGTAGATCCTAAAATGAGACAGCTATTGGTTATTATATTCTTGTAGTATTTGTGCCATGATTGATACGGCAACTTGCATAGGCTCTTTACCCCCTATGGGCAGCCCAATCGGCATATGAAGTTGCGCCATATCCCTATCAGCTATATGACGCTGAGACAATTGGTGTCTGAATCGTTTGGCCTTAGTCTGTGAAGCAATACAACCAATATAAGTGAAAGGTTTTTCATTATCGTAGTGCTGATTTACTTCAATGGCCTTTTTTACTAATTCAAAATCCAAACCATGATCATGCGTCATGATCAGTACAAAATGAGGGGTAGGGTAGGATTTAATGAATTCTGTAGGATCATCAGTAATATGTGTTTTTATATGAGCGGGTAATAAGCCATCTTGATCATTAATTTCAGAATCGGTGTTTTTAAGATTTTGTATTAAAGAATCTGTTTGGTTATTAAACATAACCGGCCGATTATCAATCCAACTCACCTGACAAGTTGTCTGAGCCAATATGCTTACCAACGCATTAGCAACGTGACCTGCACCAAATATTAATAAAGATAAAGTAGGTTTAATATTAAATACTTCAAAACTCACGGTAACGCTACCACCGCAACATTGCCCAAGCTTCGCGCCTAGTGGATAATGTTTGGAAAATACGGATTGGTGTTGGTTAGTTAAAGACTCTTTGTTACCAGTAACCTTTTTTTCCTGAATCTTATTGTTTAGCAGCTCATTTTGGACGTTATTTGGCACGTTAAGTTTATTGGTTATTTGTCCGCTCAAAAGCTCCTTTGCAGTGTTGATAACATCAAACTCAAGACCACCACCTCCAATCGTATCGAAGCTGTTCGTTTGGGTAATAACCATTTTTGCCTGTAGATCACGTGGTGCTGATCCACTTATTTTCACAATAGTAACCAGCACATGAGGAATACCGTTAAGTTGGCATTCGTTCAACGCCTCATACCATTTTATAGGCCTTCTTACATTATGAGTCATTTAAGTTTGCTTCATTGATTAGCTTGATATGATATTTGAACATACATTGTTTTAGATATTTTTAGCCAGTGCTGCCGATAGATATTTTGGAGTGTTCAACAGACCCTAGTCTACATCATCTTAATGTACACCCTTTTACTAAACGCTGTGAGCAGGTCCTCTTGAGACTTCCAAATTAGCATCATCTATAGATTGAGTATTGTCTATATTTAAAGGTTGATTTAAAGACACATAAGGTGGTTTAGTCTGAGTATCGTGATCAACATAAGGCGTTAATAATTTAAAATAGTTCATATAGGTATGCGTACTATTACTACACATAGGTGATACGAACCTTTTATCAGAGTTCGATTCCACAATCAATTTATTTACCGTTTCATCATCGTGACTACTGTTTGTAATTTCCCATTCGCTACCTTCAAGCTTAATGATTGATTTTAAAACCGCTTCAGGGGTAGCAGGCATAGACAGTTCAGGGTTTTGTTGATAATCTGCAATACTTGCAATGGCATTATTAATGGCACACCATACGCTGCCAGCCAGCATAAATGGAGGTTCACCGACGGCTTTTGAATTATAGATGGTTTGTTCTTTATTTTTTCGATTATAAAGCTTGACGTCCCATTGTTTCGGCATATCATGGGCCGTCGGAATTTTGTAATTAGCTGGGCTATTTGACGCTAGAGATCCGTTTTCATTCCACAATAGCTCTTCTTGGGTTAACCAGCCCATCCCTTGAATGAATCCACCTTCAATTTGACCAATATCAATATCTGGATTAATGGATTGACCCACATCGTGCAAAATATCGCAGCGTAAAACGCTATATACGCCTGTTGTTGTATCAATTTCAACCTCACTACACGCCGCCCCGAGTGAATAATACAAGAAGGGTCGACCCCAGGCTTTATTGCGCTCATAGAATATTTTGGGCGTTTTATAGAATCCTGTTGAAGATAAGCTCACTCGGTGTCGATAGGCAAGGGTAACAAAATCTGCAAAGGTGAGCACCATAGTTTTACCATCTGCATCGTCTTGATTATTTATGGTACTCACGTGGGTGTTTTGTTGAACAGCCTCAATATAAACGTGATTATTTTTAAAACTAATATCTGATTCATCTACCTTAAAGAAGTCACTTGCAAACTCAATGAGTCTTGATTTGATAGTTTGGCACGCATTTTGCGCCGCTTTGCCATTTAAGTCTGTGCCAGATGAGGCGGCAGTAGGAGAGGTGTTAGGAACTTTATCAGTACGGGTTGCAGATACCTTTACCGTTTCTAAATCAACATCGAACTCATTGGCAACTACTTGGGCTATTTTAACAAATAAGCCTTGACCCATTTCAGTACCACCGTGATTTAGATGAATACTGCCATCGGTATAGATATGAACCAGAGCGCCTGCTTGGTTCAAGGTTTGAACGGTAAAGGAAATACCAAATTTAACTGGTGTTAATGCGATACCACGTCTTTTTGGACTGCCTTTACTATCTGCTTTTTTATTACTTTCAATTATTAGTTGACGACGTGCTTTATAATCGCAATCGTTGGCAAGCGTGTGCATTAAGTCTGCAAGATCAAAATGTTCTATTGGCTGACCGTAGTGAGTTTGCTGACCATCTTTATATAAATTATTAAGACGTACCTCTAAAGGGTCTTTGCCTATAGAATAGGCAATATGATCCATCAAATATTCGGCAGTCATCAGACCTTGAGGCCCACCAAACCCTCTATAAGCAGTGCTTGAGACAGTATGCGTCTTGCAGCGATGACCAACTACCTTGGCAGTAGGATAAAAGTAGGCGTTGTCGCAGTGGAACATGGCCCTATCGACAATCGCGTCAGACAGATCGGGGGAGTAGCCGCACAAAGCTGCTAACTGTATATCCACTCCCTGTACTTTTCCAGACTCATCTATTCCGATCGTATAACGGTTTGAAAACTCATGTCGCTTTCCAGTAACTACCATGTCATCTTGTCTATTTAGGCGCATACTCACAGGTAGATTGTGACGCTTTGCGACGACTCCTGCCAAACACGCCCATGCAGCTGCTTGGGTTTCTTTACCGCCAAAGGCACCGCCCATACGACGTACGATGGCATTAACACTATGAAAGGGCAGACCTGTGACTTCGGCAACTAGCTGTTGCACCTCGCTTGGATGTTGAGAAGAGGTATGTACCTCAAGACCGCCATCATCGGTCGGAATAACAAACGCGACTTGGCCTTCAAGATAGAAATGCTCTTGACCCAGCATGCGTATAGATCCCTTGATGATAGTCGGTGCATTTTTGAGTGCATTTCTATAATCTCCTCGCTGCATGGTATAACTTGGTCGGACAAACTGTTTTTGTTTTAATGCCTCATCAATACTTAATATAGCAGGAAGAACTTCATACTCTACTAGCGCTTTTTGTGCAGCTTTTTTGGCTGCAATGTGAGAGGTTGCAGCGACGGCAAATAAGGTTTGACCCACATACTCGACCTTAGTATCTGCTATAAGTGGATCACCATCAAACACTGGGCCGATATCAGTTTGAGCGGGTAAATCCTCAAACGTAATAACGTCTACTACACCTTCGGACGCTCTCACAGCATCAAGGTTAAGGTGTGTAATACGAGCATGAGCCATTTCACTTTTACCGATAGCAATATGCAGTGTGTTCTTGGGTTTGGCAATATCATCAACATAGATAGCGCTACCCATAACGTGACTAACGGCACTGTCGTGTTTGGCAGACGAGCCAATTTTTTGCTTAGGCGGACGATTACGCCTTGCTGCATAGGTATCAAATAATGGAGATTGGTGACTCATAGCGCTGTCTCGAAGTATTTATTAAAAAGTTTTATTACTTAAATTTGGTATATTGAGCAAATACGCAAATTTAACTACTCGCATATTGGTTAACAAGCTGCTTTCCACTTTGTACTATCAAACGTTGTACCACTTTCATTCGATATTCACGACTGGCTCTCACATCACTCAGTGGGGTCACATCTTCACTTAGTACATCTGCCGCACGTTTAAAACATTCTACATTTAATTCAGAGCCAATTAATTGACGTTGAGAGTTTGTAGCCAATAGCGGAATCGCGGCCATTCCACCTAGGCCTATACGAGCATCAACAATAGTAGTCAAAGACTCATCCAAATCGATACGCATAGCCATCATGCAAGCTGAAATATCATCTTCATAACGCTTACTGATTTTGTGAATGACAAGTCTTTGCTGATCAGAGAGTAAGGGGACGTGAATGGCGGCAATATAGCTGCCTGATTTAAGTTTGGTCTGTTTATAAGCTATGAAAAACTCTACTAATGGAATAATCTCGTCACAATATTGGTCAGCACAATGCCTGATATGGATCTTCGAATCCAGAGTAAGCAGAATAGGGGGCAGGTCACCAATAGGGGATGCGTTGGCGATATTACCACCGATGGTGCCCATGTTACGAATCTGCGGAGAGGCGATACGATGAAGTATAGCTTCAAACTCTGGCATATACTGTTTTAATACTGCAGATAGCTGATGATAGGTCATTCCAGCACCAAGTATTAACGTATTATCGGCACAAGACCACTGTTTAAGCGCTTCAACTTCAGACAATTGAATAATAGTTTTAAAGTCCATAAATTGCTGCGTAACTGCGAGTCCCAAATCGGTACCACCTGCCCATAATATAGCATCAGGGTGTTGGTTTAACGTTTTATCTAAACTGTCTAACAACGTAGGCATAAACAACTGAATATCATTAAGGTATAACGCGGGTTGGACTGCTTCAATTGAGTTAAATACATTTTTATTAGTACTGAATTCACATTCATTTGTACTAAATTTATTCTTGAGCGTACTGGGCTTATCAAGATCAAACATTTTGATGCCCGCATCTACAATTGGACGATACCCTGTGCACCGACACAAGTTACCCGATATTGCCTGTATGACATCATCCTTATCTACTTTTGAATGTGTAGACTCTATATGTTCGGTGGTGTTATTTGGTTCGCTGATAGTTTGATGATTCGCGATATGTTCATTTTCATACAAACATGCCAATGACATGACAAATCCAGGCGTGCAATAGCCACATTGTGACCCATGACACTCAACTAACGATTCTTGAGCAGGATGAAGCTGAGCTTGTTCTGGATGATTGGTTGGGTTATTCGCAAGATAAGATGCTGTAAATAGCGCTTTTCCATGAACTAGAGATAAAAGCGTGATACAAGTATTAAGCGTATAGAATTGAGAGGGGCTATTGGTATCAACCCTATGGTCTTTTTGCATATCGCGAACCATAATAGTGCAAGCACCGCAGTCGCCGCTACCGCATCCTTCTTTTACATCGATTATATCTAAATGATTCCTAAGGTAATTTAGAACGGTAGTATTTGGATTTATAGTATCGACACGGTGAGTTATGCCGTTTAGTTGAAAAGTGATCATAGGGTTCTCAGGCTATTACAATTAGAGATATATACTTGCTTTATTTAAAGATTGATGAGTAGTGTATTAAAATTTGTTATACCGTAAACTTATTTACTGTTAATATAACAGAAGATTAAATATTTACACTTCAATAAACAAACAAAACTATCAATAGCAGATTTAATATAAGCGACAAACATACCATTGTATACATGAATAAATTAATTTGTACACAATGGTATGTTTTTTGCTGTCATTGGTTTAGTGATATTATTTATTTCAAATTAAATTTGAGGGTAATGTATGAGCACAATTGAAAGGTATTTCGGTATAGCCGAGAAGGGAACTAGTGTTAAAACAGAGGTTATAGCGGGTCTAACCACCTTCTTGACTATGACCTATATCATATTTGTTAACCCAATGATCTTGTCGGATGCTGGTATGGATCAGGGAGCTGTATTCGTAGCAACCTGTATAGCAGCTGCAATTGGGTGTTTGATTATGGGTCTATACGCAAAGCTTCCTTTAGCATTAGCGCCAGGTATGGGTCTAAATGCCTTCTTTACCTATGGTGTGGTTTTGGGTATGAACCACAGTTGGCAAACCGCTTTGGGCGCTGTTTTCTTATCTGGTTGTATTTTCATACTATTAAGCTTATTCAAAGTACGTGAATGGGTTATTAATTCGATTCCACATACACTAAAGCAAGGCATTGTTGCTGGTATCGGTGCTTTTTTAGGGTTCATTGCGCTAAAAAACGCAGGTGTGGTCAGTGCCAATGACGCCACGTTTGTATCATTGGGTGAAATAACAACTTTTGGTCCTGCGATGGCAATATTAGGCTTTATCGTTATAGTAGGCTTAAGCTATCACAAAATACCTGGTGCGGTAACGATTGGTATTTTATTAACCACAGTATTGGGATTAATATTCGGCGATGTGGCATTCGGCGGTATTATGTCTATGCCACCGCCAATAGCGCCTACACTCATGCAACTAGACATTGCTGGTGCATTTGATGTGGGTATGATTAGCGTTATCTTCGCATTTTTGTTTGTTGATTTATTCGACACTTCAGGCACCTTGATTGCTGTGACAAAAAGGGCAGGGCTCATGAAGGATGATGAGCAGGTACCTAATCTAGGTAAAGCGCTTATAGCGGATTCAACAGCGACCGTAGCAGGTGCCTTAGTCGGTACTTCATCAACAACAAGTTATGTCGAGAGCACCGCTGGTGTTGCTGCTGGTGGTCGCACTGGACTAATGGCGGTGACTGTTGGTGTTCTGTTTTTATTAAGCTTATTCTTTGCGCCATTGGCCGGCATGATTCCTGCGTATGCAACTGCTGGTGCAATATTTTACGTGGCCGTATTGATGCTATTTACTTTAAGGGATGTTGAATGGGATGATTTAACAGAAGCAGCTCCTGCGGCAGTTACGCTGATACTCATGCCTTTAACGTTTTCGATTGCAGACGGTATTGCATTAGGCTTCATAACTTATACCGCTGTAAAACTTATCACTGGCAAACTTAATCAAATTAGTATTGCAGTATGGGTGATTACAATCATCTTATTATTAAAGTATTTGTTTGCATAAAAAGCTAGGTCTTGCCTTAATATAAATTATATGTAATCTATATAGTTAATGAAGTCGCAATCTTTTGATTGCGGCTTTTGTGTTTGAGATAGGTATTATATTATTCTTAATCTGACTAAAATTAAATATAATAACGCTCTAATTTGCACAGAACACAAAAAGTAGGGTGATAGTGCTGTTCTGTGTAAGAGTATTTAAATCAATGTCGTATCAAATCTTAAGTTTAAGTATTATTATTAAGAATATGAGCTTTATAAATTATTAGTTCAAACACATTGTACAGAAAATTTATAAGTTTAATTAGGTTAAGATAATAGGTAGTACTTTATTATAGTCTATTTAACATAATATACATTATGCGAAAACAAACCAATTGCTTTTGGAGCGTTTATTCATTGCTTAATCACAACTTTATACTATCATTCATTTAGAGTTAAATATCAGCGCCAACTCACAAAAGCTATCCATTTAAATCACTAGTTAAACTCATAAACAGTAAACACGAATCGATTGACAATCACTACGTTTAATATTTGAAATCTATCAAGGCAAACCTTAACTTGTGGCCATTATCAATCTCCAATTGACGGTTTAACGTTAATTTAAACACTCTTGTTAGTATTTATTTGGTCTCATTATCGATATAAGCTTTTAACCACTGTAGAAACGCATCACTGGTCGTTGCAACATTAAGTCGCAGATGTGTTGAATAATCACCTTTAGGATCAAACAACTGACCTGGAGCTACTAGCCAACCTTCATTATGTGCAGACAATGCAAGTTTAGCAGTATCACAGCCTGAATCGACCCATACGAACAATCCAGGCTGTGTATGCTCTGGATACTCTAGACCGATGTTGGTAAGCTTTTGACGTAATTGTTGATGCGCCTCATATAGAAGGTTTTGAAGTTTTTTGAGTTGCCGTCTACTTTCACCATGTGTCCAGAGCTTATGAATGACACGTTCTCCAAATTCTGGTGTAGTCATGTTATTTAAGGTCTTTATACCAATAATTTCATCTACAAACCTATCAGGACTGACTAATAATCCCACACGCCAACCTGATGCCATGAACTTTGAGAATCCAGTCGCATAAAATACCCGTTCAAACTGATCCAAACTAGAATATCTGAGTGCATTATTTTCAGGTAATAAAGCGGCATATAAGTCATCTTCAAAAATATAGGCATCATATTTATGAATCAAATTAAGCACTTGATGAACGCGAGCGGGATGTAGATTGTATGAGGTTGGATTATGAAGCACACTATTTGTTAGATACATTTTAGGTTTGTATCGTTCAAACAAATCTTCCATCTGCTCAATTTTAGGCCCCATATAATCCCTTTGTACGCCTATTACTTTAAACCCCATATTTTGCAAACTGCTCGATAGCCAGAACCAGCCAGGTTCATCAACTAGTACTGCATCACCCTCGTTAAGTAGAAGCTGGGCAACAAGAATGACCGCGTGTGAGACCCCAGAAGTTGTTATAACGTTATCAGCGGTTGTTTGCATGCCAAGGATACCTAAATACTGAACCAATTGATGACGTAAGGGTTCAAATCCTTGAATAGCACCGTATTCATATATAAAGCTTTTAGCTTGAGATGTGATTTGTCGTATCGCCCATTCCATTTTTTCATTACGTATCCATTCTTGAGGTAAGACGCCTGAACCTGGTGATTTATCTATCGAAATATCACTAAACATCTGGCGTACTAGCCATTTAGAATCTATAACGGTACTTGGTATCTCTCTATCACGTGAGCTCGTTGTCGCATCAGTCTTTAAATTAGTGTCGTACTCAGTATTTGATTGGCTGTCATCTGAACGATTGCTTTTTAAGCCGACTGAATTCACATAATACCCAGACCCCTGTTTAGCCAATAGTACGTTGGTAGCAACCAATTGCTCATAGGCTTGAGAGACAGTAAAACTTGATACCCCTACTAATTTAGCAAGTTTTCTAACCGATGGTATGCGCTGATTAGGTTTATAGACCTGCCATTCGATACGCTCAGTTATCCATTCTATAACCGCTTCTGTTTTGGTTAAGTTTGGGTTAAGGCGGTACGTAGACTCCATTTTTTAAGTCCTTTAGATGGTTTAGTTAAGTTATATAAATGACAAAATATCTAATTTAGTAAATGTAGTGCCATTTTAAACATATAAAACCTCATACTTTCTAAATGTTTAACTTCATTCAGTTTCACTTGATTGGTAAGCTGATTAGCCGCAAAGCTGTATAGAGATGGTTACGCCCACCGATATGTATAATTCTATAATGCACACAATACGCAACTAATATCTGTTATATATCTGTGTAGTTATATAGACCATTACACCTTGATAATTGTATTTATTACTTTATAAGTACTGTATAGGTACTGTATAGAACTATAAGTATATAGTTAAAAGTATAAATCTATAAATTTATTTAGATTTACTAAACCTAGCAGCTTTATAAACTGTTTAAGCGCAAATAATTAATAATGGATGGGAATAATGGAAGAGTTACAAGGCAGTGTGGCTGCATTAGCTTTATTTATGATGATAAATTCAATAACACCTGGCCCTAATAACTTAATGCTACTACAAGGGGGGGCTAAAAAAAGGCTATTGGGGGTGCCGCTGGCATATGCTTGGCATCTCTTTTGGTGTAGGAATTATGCTTTGGCTTAGCTATTGGGGTGTATCGACACTTATCGTTCAGATTCCTATATTAATGATTGTCATTAAGGTATTGGGAACGGGGTACTTGTTGTGGCTTACCTACGTGATGGCTACTAGCGACTTCAAAGCAACGATTAATAACGCTTTAGTTAACCGAAAACTAGAGAACTCGCCATTTGCCCAGAATAAAAAACGCTTTGGCGAGCTGCCGCTTACTTTCGTACAAGCAGCTATTTTTCAATGGTTAAATCCAAAAGCATGGACGATGACTATGGTTGCACCCAGTATATTCATGATGACAAACGCACGGCCTTGGTTTGATAACTTACCGTTAGTATTAATGTGCATGTGTATAAATATAGTTTGCATTAGCTTCTGGTCGGCAGGCGGGCAATCGCTCAGATCTTTGGTACATCATTCTAAGTTATTGAAGATAGTACACAGTTTGATTGTCATCATGACGTTGTATTGTGCTGTTGCAATGTGGTTTTAACAGATTAATAGAATTCAAAGTGTTCATCGCTTTTACACAATCATTCAATTTAATTTCCATCCTGGCTTTACTGATAAAGATTATAGTAAATAGGCACCTGTAACATTCTCAATCCCCTTTACTTGGTATATATCTATGCAAGCCTCTACCCTTAAGCGTTTTACACTCTTTATTATTATGCTGATCACATTATTATTAATCTCAGTAGTGGTTATTACTTCATTCAAAACCAATCTTATTGAATTAATAAAAAGTAAAGAAGGAGTCTCCAAAGTTGTTGAATATATTGAAGTTGAATCAAATGCAAAGGAACGCTTAACCTATAACAGCTTATTCACTTTAGATAATAACGTTATATCCACCCCGCCAACCACTGCAATAGCTTATACAGATGCCATGAGTTCTATTGAACAAAAACGTATGCAACTTGGCAGTGCATATAGGAACGCTGACTCAAAACGCGATAAAATTCAAGTTATAGAAGAAGCACGAGTTTCCTATGTAGAATCCATGACCACCCTCCTACCCTATTGGTATGGTACTGCATGGGACTTTAATGGCACTTCCACTACGCCACAACAAGGACAAATAGCTTGCGGCTACTATGTATCGACTGTACTTGAAGATAGTGGCTTAAGAGTTGAGCGTAATAAATTAGCACAGCAAGCATCAGAAAATATCATAAAAAGTCTTACGACGGAAAGTCATATAAAACGTTTTAGCAATAAATCATTATCAGAATTTGTAGATGCCATAGATGAATGGGGAAAAGGATTGTATATTGTAGGTCTAGATTTTCATGTGGGTTATATTTGGCATGATGGTCAAGACATTCACTTTATACACTCAAGCATTCAACCGACCAGAAGTGCAATATCAGAATCAGCTAGAACCTCTGGTGTCCTTGCTAACTCGAATTATCGGGTATTAGGTAAAATTTCAGAAGATGATGAATTGATTAAAAAATGGTTGGAACAATCAGTTATCCCTACAGTGTCTTAATTTTAAATAAGGGTATTATTAAATGAATTGCATTAAAGAGCAATTGAATTAAAGAAGTAAATAATAAAGAGTAAATAATAAAGAAGAAATTAACTAAGACAAATATTATTAAAGCGGACTTTGCTGAAAAAATGCTTCAAACAATTTATAAATCTCAGGATAGGCGTCCATTAAGTCCTGTGGTTTTTCAAAAAACACTTCACTTAACACGGCCAAAAATTCCGCAGGATTGGTCGCACCATATCTATCAATGCCAGGTTTGGGATTGACTTTAAAATCATTGAACCCTCGCTCCATAATTTGAGTCCATTTTTTTGGATCTAAATCTTCATGTAGTGAAGGCTGCATAGGTGGAAAACCATTGGCTCTGCCGTTTAACATATCAAGCTTATGAACAAACTCATGAATAACCACATTGTTGCCATCTGCTTCTCCTGCGTGCTTAATGTCTATCCAAGATAAGACCACTGGTCCTCTGAGCCACGCCTCCCCGCTACGGTGCTGATGACCTTCATGAACTATACCGAATTCATCTGTCCTAGTAGTCTTGGTGATGTAAGACCTTGGATATACAATGATAGAGCTCCACCCTTTATACCACTCCAATCCTAAATTCAATATTGGTAGACAAGCTTGAAGTGCAATTGAATGCTTCACCTGATGGGTAATTTCAAATCCATTCGCCCCTTTAATAGATTTGTCTTCCAAAAATAAGATTGCTAGCTCTATTAGCCTATCGAGTTCATCTTTTGATAATCTATCTAATATAGGTATATGTTTAGCACTATCTAATAAGCTGTCTTTGGTATAAGGGCTATTATCAATGATTCGCTGGTCATACCAGTCTTTTATTTTGTCGAACATGCTTATCTCTACTTATATTAAATTTGTATAAATTCAATCAAAACCTACGACTAATTAGCTGCTAATAACAGTACTTAACCACCAACGACAATTCGCATCAATTGAGTGCTTATATACCCGCCAATAGTACCAACCGCGTAACCTAGAATACCTAAGAACACACCTACAGGTGCTAAAGAGGGGTGAAATGCGGTTGCTACAATGGGGGCAGATGATGCGCCGCCTGTATTGGCGTTTGAGCCTACTGCTAAAAAAAAGAAAGGCGCCCGAATGAGTCTTGCTACCATAAATATTATCGCAACGTGAATAGACATCCAAAGTAGGCCTATCAATAATAAACGCCACTGTGATACCAAGCCATTAAGATTAATCTGCATACCTATGGCGGCAATCAAAACAAAGATAAACACTGTACCTATCTTTGAGGCCCCAATATGATCCAATCTGCGAATCTTTGTGAATGAAAAACCTACCCCAATCAGCGTTATGATGACTACCATCCAGAAGAATGAACTTGCAAAGCTATATTGAACCGCCCAGCTATAGGGTGAAAAGAAGTCTGCGATTTGACCACCTATAAAGTGCGCCAAACCAACCATAGCAAAACACAGGCCGAACATCACCATCAAGTCATTTAAGCTTGCCGGACGAGCATGATCTCGCTCATAGCTTTCTACAGCGGTAACTAATGTATCGATACTATGAGTATCAGCACCTAAAAACTTATCTATCTTCGCGCTATGCTTTGCCATCACTAAAATGGCTAATAACCATAAGGATGCATTGGTAGTGTCGACTAAAATCATCATACCAAATAAGTCATCACTTACCCCGAACAGCTCTTTCATTGCTGCTTGGTTTGCCGCGCCCCCTATCCAGCTACCTGCTACTGCGGAGAATCCTCGCCACAATGTGTCATCAGTAAACATGTCTGGTGACATCCATTTAGCGATACTAAGGCTGATCGGACCACTCACTATGATCGCAAAACTTGCAGCAAAAAACATCGCTATCGCTTTCCAACCTAATCCTAGAATCTTAGGCACATCCATAGAAAGGGTCATTAGCAATAAGCTGGCAGGGAGTAGATACGTGGCAGTAAACCCATATATCTGCGGGCCTACGCCTTGGGCAAATACGCCTACGCTATTTAAGATTGCAGGTATAAAACAACATAAAACGATGCCAGGTAAGACCGCATAAAACCTTCGCCAGAACTTACCGGGTAGCCCTTGGGTATAAAACACCAGGCCTATAATAGCCATGATAATGCCAAACGCTAATGGCAGGCTTTCAATCGCTAAACTTGTAGCAGCAAATGGTGATGTATCTGGCATTAATGGCTCCAGCAAATTAATAAATATTATGTATTTTAAATATTATTTAAATTTTAAATCATTTTTTGAAATAAAATTAATATTTTTTTTGTTTGGCATAAGAATTGCTTTAATGTAATAATAGCTGACCATTTGGTCAGATTTATAGGCAATTTGATAAGTAGTTTATTATTGTTAGATTGTGTCATTAATCAAAATAGCCCATCCACTACTGGATGAATACAGGAAGTTATATATGAATTTGCCCTCTTCAAATCAGCCATCCTCCAATCATGGCTCAACAGCGGTACCTCAACTTCAAAATACCCTATTGTATGGTCTGAACGACAAACCTGAACCTGCAAAAGCAACCTTAGCAGCCATTCAGCATGTATTAGCCAGTTTCGTTGGTATTATTACACCATCGCTCGTTATCGGTGGCGTGCTTGGTCTTGGGGAACACATTCCCTATCTTATAAGTATGGCACTGGTTGTTTCTGGTGTTGCAACTTTCATTCAATCCAAAAAGATCGGGCCAGTAGGCTCAGGTTTAATGTCTGTCCAAGGCACAAGCTTTGGTTTTTTAAGTGCTATTTTAGCAGCAGGTTTCATTGTTAAAGGCAAAGGGGGCAGCTCGGAGGATATTCTTGCAGTTATCTTCACAGTGACCTTTCTTGGTGCATTTATAGAGATTTTATTTAGTCAGTTTATTACCAAACTTAAAACGTTCATGAGTCCGCTGGTCACTGGTTGTGTCATTGTTACTATTGGTTTATCGCTTACCAAAGTAGGTTTAACAGATTTGGCTGGCGGGTTTAAAGCTGAAGACTTTGGTAGCTTAAGCAACTTAGCCTTGGGCGGAAGTGTTTTACTTATAGTCATACTGGTTAGTGTGTTTAAAAATAAGTATATCCGTTCAAATGCTATTTTTATTGCGCTTATATCAGGACTCCTCATATCAATATTCATGGGTAAAATCGATTTTAGTAAGGTTGGTGAAGCCGCAATGTTTACGGCGCCAATTCCATTTAAGTATGGTTTCTCTTTTGATTTACAAGCATTTATACCTGTTGCTTTGATGTATATCATCACAACGATTGAGACCTCAGGCGACTTAACAGCAACGTCTGTTATCTCAAAAGAGCCTATCAAAGGACCTGTGTATAAAGAACGTATTAGAGGCGGTGTATTGGGTGATGGTGTGAATTCATTAATTGCTGGTATGTTCAATACCTTCCCTAACACAACGTTTAGCCAAAATAATGGCGTTATCCAAATGACGGGTGTGGCCAGTCGTCATGTCGGTATGTATGTAGGTGGCATCCTTTTATTAATGGGTATGTTCCCTTTTATTGGTGCCATTTTTACCCAATTACCTAAACCTGTGGTTGGTGGTATCACGCTACTGATGTTTGCTACCGTTGCTACGGCGGGTATTCGTATATTATCAACTGTTGAATTTAATCATCGTAATATTTTGATTATTGCCACTACCCTAGGATTGGCACTTGGTATCGCATTTGTTCCAGATGTACTGTCTCAAATGCCGAAGATGATCCAAAACATATTTGGTTCAGCCGTTACCGTAGCTGGTATCGTTGCTATTTTCTTAGATACCGTACTTCCTAAAGACTATGGTAAAAGTTTAGACGCTCAAAGAGTAGACGTTTAGTTTTAGACAATGAGAGCCTAGCCATTTAAAGGTTAGTCTCTTTTTGTATTTGAAACGCGATGCTTAACTCAGCCCACATCCTCGAAGGATGAAGGACACCAAGAAATCTTCAATTCTTTGTTTATCTATGGCATCGTAAGAAGGTTTATTGATTAATTTTAATATCTCGGTATCAAACTCAGCGTAACGCTGGGTTGTGGTCCAAATAAGTATTAACAAAAGTACGGGGTCATTAATGGCTATTTTACCTTGTTCGTACCAGCTATTAATGACCGCTGACTTAGCTAAAGCCCATTCATTCATCTGTTTATTCATAAATTCTTGTATGTACGGTGCGCCATTAATAACTTCTAAAGCAAACAGCTTATGACGGTTTGGTTGTTCAAAAGCGCTATTTAATTTGATACGAATAAAATTCTCAATACTTTCCTTAGGATCACTGTCCTCATTGATGTCATCTAAACCATTATTCCATTCATCAATAATAGTCGTTAAAACCGTAAAGTAGAGATTTTTTTTATTCTTAAAGTAATAATGAATATTGGCTTTAGGTAATCCTGCCAAATCCGCTATCGCTTGCATGGTAGCACCTTTGTAGCCATTGGCTACAAATACAGATTCAGCCGCTTCGATGATAGCGTGTTTATTTTCAGACCGTATGTTTTGATGAGTACGGGGTTTTTTTAAGTCGCTCGTTCTGGCAGAGGTCATTTATATTCCTAATAGGAAAATTGAATTTATTTTGAAGGTAGCTACTTATATTTTAGCTACTGCACTTTATTTGTGCATATTAACCCAAATTGTCCATTTTTAAACTTAAAGTACAACGACTAAGTTTAATTTAAATTTTATTATTCAGTTTATATTTACCTATTTAGTTTTTTTTAATCCACAACTTATATATATTTTAGTTTTAGGGTATCACAACTATGTCCATCAATCTTAATGAGTTTAATGCAATGTCTGCTCAAGATGCACTTCACCATTTGTTAACGTGCTGTACCTCTGAAAGTTGGGCGAATAACTTAATAGCGGCTCGCCCATTTGACACGTTAAATTCGTTATTACAACTGAGCGACAAGATTTGGGCAGGTTTGACAACTAAAGATTATATGCAAGCATTTGAAGGTCATCCCCAGATTGGAGATGTATCTACTTTAAAGAAAAAATATCAAAATACCATAGGCAGTGCTTCTCACGAGCAATCCAAGGTAAATCATGCCGATGATAAAACCTTACAACACCTCGCTGAAGCCAATCGTGCATATTTAGATAAATTTGGTTTTATCTTTATTGTCTACGCTACCGGTAAGTCAGCTAAACAGATGCTTAATATTTTAAACGACCGTTTACCCAACACTAAGGCTGAAGAGATAAACAATGCAGCGCGTGAACAAAATAAGATAACCCGATTACGCCTCACTAAATTGTTTGAAGTGCCAGCAGCTTTATAGTCTAGCTGCTATGTATTCTAGAAATTAAAATCATCAAAACATTAAGGATCATCATGACTGCCACTTTATCATCACACGTATTAGATACTCACTTAGGCAAACCTGCCTCAGGCATAAACGTAGTATTGTACAAGGTAGTAACCAGTACGATTGAACCTGATAATTCAGAGAATGTACTGTTAGCTGAAGCACAAACGGATAATGACGGACGTATCGGTATCAACGCTTGGAATATTGTTAACGAGGAAACAGACTCTCTTGATTTAGAGGCTAACGAGTATTGTTTGGTTTTTCAAACTAACAAATACTTCACACAGCTTGATATAGATGTATTTTATCCCAAAGCGACTATCAATTTCGTAATTAGAGACAATAGCCATTACCACATTCCTCTTTTGTTGAGCGCACATGGCTTCAGTACTTATCGCGGATCATAAGTATATAAATGCTCTTAAAGTTATTCACAAACTAAGATCACACATATTTAAGACACGTAATATTAATATAAGATAGGATTAAAAAGATGGGCGCATATTTACTAGACTGGTTACAGCTATTTTTTAGATGGTTCCATGTCATCGCTGGCGTGGCGTGGATAGGCGCATCCTTTTACTTTGTATGGTTGGATTTAAGTCTACAAAAGCCGCCAGAATGGAAGAAGCAAAAAGGTATCTCAGGAGACTTATGGGCAGTACATGGTGGCGGTTTTTATGAGATCGCAAAATACAAACTTGAGCCTGAGGAGATGCCCAAAAAGCTGCATTGGTTTAAATGGGAAGCCTATACCACGTGGTTAACTGGTATGGCGATGCTATTTGTGGTCTATTATTTCAATGCCACAGCCTATCTTATTGACCCAAGTAAAGTTGCTTTTAGCTCAAACGTCACAGCCGTTGCGACAAGTCTATTATTTATATTTGGTAATTACTTTATATATGAAGCCATCGTTCGTAGTGACTTAGGTAAAAATGCCTTTATATTTAGTGTGCTCATATTTATCTTAATGGTAACGGACAGCTGGCTGGCTTACCAATTATTTAGCGATCGAGCGTCATACATTCATATGGGTGCTATATTAGGTACCATTATGGTTGGTAATGTATTCTTTGGTATTATGCCGGCACAGCGCGCTTTGGTCGAGTGTGTGCGTAACGGAGAAAAGCCCGGCAAAGAAGTTGCCGAACTGGCACTCCAAGCCAAAAACCGTTCTTTAATGAACAACTACTTTACCCTACCCCTAATTTTCATAATGATCAGCAACCATTACCCTATGACTTATGCGCATGAGTCTGGATGGTTAATTTTGGTTTATATATCCATCATCACGGCCATAGCCCGTCATTATTTCAATCAAAAGCATTTAGGTAATAAAAAGCCGCGTTATTTAGTCATACCTGCACTACTCACTATCGTACTTATTTTATGGATGCGTCCAGAACCTATTGAGCCAGTTACTAATGTACAAGCGGCGTCCAGCTCTGAGGTTTCTACTATACAAGCTAACTCAAATAACGATGTAACAGTATCAGCAAATAATACAGCATCAATTAATACAACAGCAAATAATACAACAGGTACTGCAGCAACAAATAGCGATCAAAGCATTCTTGAAGCAAGTTCAGTTGCAGATGCGCATATTCTAAATGTTGTGAATGAAAGATGTAGCACATGTCATGCGGTCGCCCCCACTCAAACTGGCTTTAGCGCTGCACCGCAAGGTATAGTATTACAAAACGCTGATGATTTAAAAACTTATAAAACTCAAATCATAACAGCGCTACGAACCAACTATATGCCGCTGGCGAACTTAACTCAGATGACTGATAACGAGCGACAACAATTAATCGACTACGTGTCATCATTATAGGGCGTGTGGAACATTCGCAAATTAGCACTGCTGATAGCTAAAATTGTTCCAGACTAGGCGCAAACCGCAGTTAATGTCTAGACCTTGACTAGGTTTGCAACAACGTCTGGGGCGATTTTAGCATCAGCCTAAAAGGGCGGGACTCTTTTTTGCCAATATATTGCGAAATTGTCTAACTTAGAATGACTAAGCGTCCAAAATTTCACTGCATATTGCCTAAAAAATAGTCTCCGCCAGTGCCATGGTCGAATGTTCCACACGCCCTAGTTTTATTGGTTTATTAAAGCTTTAATGCTGAACTAATAACTCATTCTATTATAAAGACCAAGCCGAATCAGCTTGGTCTTTTTTATTAAAATAATGGTACACATAAACTTTTAGTATAAGTTTCATATTATTAAAAATATAAATCTTCGAATTAAATTGTATACAAATAATTTTATAGAACACTGTATTTTGATAGATAGAACAGATTTAAACTCATAAAGTTTTAATATAAATAATTTATTATTAGTAAAATACCTTACATTAAAGTTAAATTTAAGCTAATACACAGTATCGTTAATACTAAATCTTATTATGCTCAAATAAATTTGTTTTCTAATCAGATTGGATAACACAAATTTAAATTTAGTGTTGTATACAATCTTATAATTAGCGTATAGTTATTAAATCAGAAAAAACAATTAATTAACGTGTTTAGATTATAAATGTATTCAAATCTATAGCTTAAATTTAAACTATTATTTATACCTATATAGTCATCCATTTATTTTAATCGTACCGTTAACTAAAAAGAATTTAACATGTCAAAACTTACTGACCATCAAATTTATAATACGTTGTTTAAAGCCATACATGAGCATCATCTACTTCCCGATACTCATTTACCAGAGGATGAGCTCGCAAAAAGCTTTAAAGTGAGCAGGACACGGATTAGAAAAATATTAGAACAGCTTATACATGAGCGTTTGGTTGTCAGATTGCCGAATAGGGGCTGTTTTGTAGAATCTTTAACACCCAAACAAATAAACGATGTTTTTGACGCTCGTAAGATTATTGAAGCAGGCGTTATTGAGCTTTTAAAGTTTCCATTAACATCTGATCAAATTGAACATTTAAATCAGCTTTGTATTTATGAAAACGCGGCGATTAAAGCAAATGATTATAGTCGAGCTAATACTTTATCAGGTGACTTTCATATTGAACTTGCTAAATTGACCAATAACGAGACCTTAATCACCATGGTAAAACAGCTCATTGCACGTACGTCGTTAGCATTGGCTGTCTACAACAAACCAACGACGATGCAATGTGACAATGGCTGTCATCATCATTTGGTCAAATTATTTAAACAAGACAATCAGCAAAGCATTAAAGAATATATGGTTGAGCATTTGAGCAAACTTGAAAACAATTTGAATATACAGTCAGATTCTAATAAGACGGTCGACTTCTCAGAACTTATATCGCGAATCTCTTGAAAACTTAAATGATCTATCTACCTTTTAAAACTAGAATGTTATTTAAATCCCTAATCACAGCTTAACCTTTCAAACCACCCCACCCTAAAGGAGATAGACATGCTATCAGATAAAGAGTTGACAATCGTCAATGAACATTCCAGTTTATACAATGAAGATCTTGCACCGACGCTAGAAGAAAAGCGAAATTGGGGCTGGTTTGAGATTTTTAATATTTGGTCTAATGACGTTCAGAGTCTTTTTGGCTATACATTAGCTGCTTCATTGTTTTTGACTTATGGATTAAGTGGTTGGTGGGTAATGGCCGCAATTATGCTGGCTGGTATCGTTGTGATGTTCATGGTGAATTTAACCGGGCGTCCTGGCGTAAAATACGGCATACCTTTCCCAGTCGTTATTAGAGCAAGTATGGGGATTAAAGGGGCTAACCTTCCAGCGATGCTACGTGCCATTATTGGTATCTTTTGGTACGGCGTACAGACCTATTTTGCATCCACAGCGGTCGCTATATTATTAACAATGATGATAGGTGATTCATCAGGAACATTCTTAGGCTTATCCTCTACAGCTTGGATATCCTTCGTGATTGTTTGGGTTTTCCAAATTATGCTGTTTTGGGCAGGTATTGAACCCATCAAACAGTTTTTGAACTGGGCAGGCCCACTAGTATATGTGGTTATGATAGCGTTAATGGGGGTCGTTTGGTATACGGCAGGCTCTGAATTACTACCTGCAATAAGTACCATATTTAGCGAAAATAACACGTATGAAGGCACAAAGTTTGATGCATTTACCGCTATTGTCGGAACGATGATTGCTTACTTTGCTGCAGTTGTAATCAACTTTGGCGACTTTGCACGATTTGTTAAAAGCGAAAAACAGATGAAACTAGGTAACCTCATAGGGTTACCCTTTAACATGGTCTTCTTCTCTTTTATTGCCCTTATTATCACTGCAGGTACGCTTGTACTATTCGGCGAGCCGTTGACCAATCCATCAGATATTGTTGCCAAGGTTGATGCTTTACCGTTAACCATTGTATCGGCCTTGACCTTTTTTGCGGCCACAGTTGGTATTAATATGGTCGCTAACTTTATACCGCCAGCATACGATTTGGCCAATTTATTCCCAAAACAAATTAACTTTAGACGAGGCGGGCTCATCACAGCGATCATAGCCTTCTTCGTTGGCGCATTATGGCTATCCTTTATTAGCCAAGTTGGTATTGTTGGATTTGTTAATATCATTGGTTCAATCATCGCACCATTCTTTGGCATATTGGTGATTGATTATTATATAATTAAGCGGCAAACCCTTGATGTGCAAGCGTTGTTCGACGATTCACCTTCTGGCAAGTACTATTACCAGAACGGCTGGAATATGAAAGGTGTAATTGCCTTTGTTGTTGCAGGCATTGTGTCCGTGATTATTTCATTAACACCATCGCTTACGGCGCTTGAAGGCTTTGGATTTCTTATAGGTGCAGCTTTAGGCGGCTTAATCTATTGGTTGTTAATGCGTAATAAATAAATTATACGTTCTATAAAGAATGCATATAGCAATATAAAGCTATATGCATTTATAGTTAATAAAGCGGTCGATACACTGTATTTTTTATAAAATTGAGTATTCAACAAACCCTAATAATACGAATAAAAACGAGGTGAAAGATGTCTAAGCAAACATTTAAACATGTCACATCAGATTTTGATATGGATAGCTACCCTAGAGATTTAAAAGGTTATGGTAGTAACCCACCAGATCCCAAATGGCCAGGTGGTGCAAAGATTGCAGTGCAATTTGTTTTAAACATCGAAGAAGGTGCTGAAAATAGTGTTATTCATGGTGATGCCCAATCTGAAAAATTCTTATCGGATATTTTAGGGACACCTGCATTTGATAACCGTCACCAATCGATCGAATCAGCTTTCGAATATGGTAGCCGTGTTGGTGTATGGCGTGTGCTTGATACGTTTAAAGAGTTTAACTTTCCTATCACAACTTTTGTCTGCGCGGCTGCGGCCGAAAAAACACCTCATATTATCGATAGAGTTTTAGATGATGGTCATGAAGTGGCAAGTCACGGACTACGCTGGATAACATATCAAAATATGTACCGCGAAACTGAACGTGAACACATTCGTAAAGCCACCGAGATTTTCAAAAAAATGCTAGGGTATCAGCCTTCAGGCTGGTATACCGGTCGTGATAGTCCAAATACGCGTGAATTAGTAGTTGAACAAGGCGGTTATACTTACGACTGCGACTCCTATGCCGACGAATTACCTTATTGGGTGAATGTTAAAACCGAACAAAATAAAGGCGATGTGATTGAAACGGTTAGAAAACCGCATTTGGTTATCCCTTATTCATTAGAAACCAACGATATGCGTTTTGCTTCAAGTCCTGGATATACCAATGCTGAGCCTTTCTATCAATATTTAAAAGATAGCTTCGATACACTTTACGCTGAAAGTGAAATTAATGATGGCGCACAAGTGCCCAAAATGCTGTCGATAGGCCTACACTGTCGTATGATTGGCCGTGCCGGTCGAATCGTTGCGCTTAAAAATTTCTTAAAATATATCAGTGAAAAGCCAGATGTTTGGGTATGTCGCCGCGATGATATAGCTAAACACTGGTATGAGAACCACCCTGTAACTGAAGATAATATTTCAGACTGGCTTTAAGTTTTAGCTTTAATGCTTACGTCCCTTAATTAATCACCAAAGTAATTTTACATTTTTGTTGAGAGAACTATGTCCCAAAATACGATTGAACCTGGAAAAATTATACTTCCAGATAACCTACCAGATGTACTGCCTGATTTTGTCAAAAGAACCAATGTAGCAGATAGCCGTTTGGGTGCCAAAGTATTGTTTGCTACTGATGATTTTTTTGCCCCTAAGGATCGCTTGATTAAGCCTGAACCACCCGTTTTTATCGTGAGCAAGTTTGATGATAATGGTAAATGGATGGACGGCTGGGAGACTCGGCGCAAGCGCGGATTGGGTCATGACTACTGCGTGATTCAATTGGCTCGTCCTACGCGAATAATCGGTATAGATATTGACACCAGTCACTTCACTGGAAACTTCCCACCGTCGGCAAGTATCGATGCGATCTATGCACCTGAACTGATGGAAAAAGACGAGGATACAATAAACTCGCTTACAAAAGACGATTGGGACGATATGTCATGGCGATACTTTATCGGTATGACACCACTAGAAGGCAACTCGCATGAGTTTATAAAACTTGATAAACCGAATGCGACAGACATCGTCACCCATTTACGTTTAAATATCTATCCTGATGGTGGTATTGCCCGTCTTAGAGTGTATGGCTATGTCAATATCGAAGGAAATGAGACCGAGAATGAAACTGTCGATTTAGTTGCAGCTCGCAACGGCGGCCGCGCCATTGCCTGTAATGATGCTCACTTTGGTGCAGTTGAAAACCTATTACTACCAAATAAAGCACCGAACATGGGCGAAGGCTGGGAAACCAGACGCAGACGTGAACCTGGTAATGACTGGTGTATTATAGCCTTAGGCGGTGCTGGTATTCCTGAATCTATTGAAATTGACACCAATCATTTTAAGGGCAACTATCCAGATAAGGTATCTGTACAAGCTGCTTATGCGCCTACTATGACAGAATCAACTTTGATAACTCAAAGTATGTTTTGGGAGACTTTGTTAGAGCCGCAAAAGACCTCTGCACATAACGTACATACATTTGAAGACTTATGTATGGATAAGCCGATTACTCACATAAGAGTCAACATATTCCCAGATGGTGGTATTAGTCGAGTTCGCTTATATGGTAAGTTTTTAGATCACTTATAAAAAAAATTTTTCCAAAACTATGATTAATGTGTGTTGAGCATTGAATGAGCTTGCGCTACACACGTTAAATAATAACTTATGAGATATTTATGACTACCCTTTTAAAAGCAAAACCGTTAACTAAATCAGCATTCGAACCTTTCGGTACTGTTATTGAACCTTATGACGATTCACAAAAGACGGCTGATAATTGCTTTGAGATTAATAATGGTTATGCCATGCGTCATCATGCTATAGCGACAGCAGGACTAGATGGCGGACAAGTAGGTATGAGTATTTTTTATGCCAAACCACGCTCGCACCCCATTACCCTATCAGTAATGGAGTATCACCCACTTGGTACTCAGGCATTTTTTTCTATGGAAGGTCAAGACTATATAGTAGTGGTGGCTCCAAAAGGTAAAGCGCCTGAGTCTTTAGAAGATTTAAGTGTATTTTATGCCAAATCTAATCAAGGTATCCAATATAACGCTGGCGTGTGGCACCATCCTCTATTAGCACTTAACAAGCCTTCTTCATTTTTAGTGGTTGATAGGATCAATGGTGAAGGTAATAACTGTGTAGAATTAAATATAAGTGATTGGAATGCCATTATAGATTTCGACTAAATTTATATTGCATATTTATTCATCCGATATTTAGATAGCGATTTAGAAAGCCAATAATTATAAAATTATTGGCTTTCTATTGTAATTACCGTACTGCTGTACTAGAATGCTGAAACATAAATATTAAATTATAAAATACACTATCATTTTTTGATTCAGTAGACAATTTTATGCCAAACAACACACTCGCTTTTGATAGCTTATTAAAGCATTTAGCTCATTCATCTGATACCTCTCAGATAGATAAGTTATTATCAGCACTATTGACCGATAAAGAAAAGCAAGACATAACCAATCGTATTAGAATCTTTGATCTTTTAGAACAAGGCATTCCTCAACGAGATATCTCACAGCAATTAGGCGTAGGTATAGCTACCGTATCAAGAGGAGCAAAAGCATTGAATAACATTGATAACTCATCTATTGAAAACTTGCTCGCCACTCATCGTAATAAACATAGCAACAATATTAAGAACAGGCATCTTAAATAGAGTTTTTTAGATATCAAAATTTAATATTTGCTTTATTTTTAAAACATAACTATCAAAACATTCATATGTTCAAACTTTTCAAACCACCCTTTTAAACCGTTCTTTTAAATCAATCTTTTAAACCAATCTTTTAATCAATCAGAGCTGGAAGTAAATTATGCCAAACCCGAACACTACCAATCAGCCCAAACCAATTGATATACCGAGCAAGCCTATTCGAATAAAACTTACGCAAGATATAGACTTTTTTGAATTATTTAAACGTATAGAAGCACAGTTCGATACTTGTTATTTACTTGAATCCCTCGGTGAAGAGAGTCATATGTCGCGGCATCACGCCATTGGGTTCTCCCCTATTATGATGATTTCTGCACCAAATCGTAAAACCCTTCGTATCAAAAATAACGTAGAGAATCGTACTGAAGATTTTGATACAAATAATCCTTACCAATTACTACGCAATATAACGCCTCAACATGTTATCGCTCGCGACCAAACAGGCGGATTAGTAGGTTATCTTGGTTACGATAGCGTTAACTTTTTTGAACCCAGTCTTGATGCTCAGTCTAGTGAACATTTTGAAGCATTCAAATTTGGTGTGTATTTAGATGGCCTCACTTTAGATAAAATGACGGGTGAGATTTTTTACTTTTATTATCCCGCGTATCAACAACAAAATCGTATCGAATTAATCAAACAATTGCTTGACAGCCCAATACCTACTTACATATCGCCTCAAGTTGAGTTTTTGGGGGATGGCATGAGCCGCTCAGAACATGCTAAAGCAGTGATGCAGGTTAAAGAAGATATAATAGCGGGTCGTATATTTCAGTGCGAAGTAGGCTTTAAATCAACATACAAAATCGTTGGAGAGCATATTCCTATCTATGAAAAACTGCGTCAAGTTAACCCCTCTCCGCATATGTATTATATGAAGTTTGGGGAACAGCGAATTATAGGGGCGTCACCAGAATTGTTGTTTAGATTGCGCCAAGGAGAGATGGAAACTTTTCCACTGGCAGGAACCGCAAAGCGAGGCAAAGATGAGGTGGAAGATCGTCAATTGGCCCGCGCACTGTTAAATGATGACAAAGAGATTGCTGAGCATAATATGCTGGTTGATTTGCACCGTAATGATATTGGCCGTGTCGCAAGATTTGGCACAGTCAAGGTGCGTAACTTAATGGATATAAAAAGATATTCTCATGTACAGCATATCTCGTCAGAAATCGTTGGCGTATTACATCCTGACGAAGATATGTTTACTGCTCTTGCGAGCAACTTCCCGGCGGGCACGTTGTCTGGCGCCCCAAAAATTGAAGCGATAAAAATTATTAATGAGCTTGAGCCTGATGGTCGCGGTGCATATGGCGGTGCATTAGGTTCATTTAACTTCAATGGTGATTGTATTTTTGCCATACCAATTCGTAGCTTATTTATAGAAGGCGAATTCGCCTATGCACAAACTTGCGGCGGCAATGTATATGATTCTAATCCTGAAGATGAGTATTTAGAAATTCAGCGCAAGCTGTCTGCAATGAAAGTGGTCTTAGATAGCTTTTCAAATACGCATGAATAGATTTAAATTAATAATAATCAAAAATCACGATTTAAACTTATAAATTGATTTAGGTTAGATTCGATCTGCACGGTTGTCTCTATTACTTAATGATTGGCAATCAGCATTTAGTTAGTGAAAACTTTAGGAAACTTTATGAACGTATTAATAATGGATAACTTCGATTCATTCACTTTTAATTTATATCAGTATGTCGGTGAGATATTAAAAACCTCACTAAACAACTCAGAATCAGATTCAGCCTCAGAATCAGAATCAGACTCAGACTCTTTATTGCATAAGAATACAGAAGGTACAAAAAATCAGCCTACTCATGGCGTGACGGTTAAACGCAATAATGAAATAAGTATAGAAGATATAAAATCAGAAAACTACGATCGCATCATAATATCACCCGGCCCTGGCTCACCTGATGATCCCGCTTATTTTGGCGTTTGTGCAGATGTGATTAAAGAGCTTGGTCCAACAACGCCCTTGTTAGGGGTATGTCTAGGTATGCAAGGCATCGCGCATGTGTTTGGCGGAGATGTAGTTAAGGCTGGCGTGCCTATGCATGGCAAGACCTCTCCAATTCGTCATGATAATAAAGGTGTCTACCACGGATTACCGCAAGATATTGAGATCATGCGATATCATTCGCTTATGGTCAGAGGAGATACATTGCCTGATTGTTTAGAAGTCACGTCGGTGGTATCAAATGAAGCATTTTATGAGCTTCAGCTCAATGACTGCGTAAAAAATGGTGAAGAGATCATGGGACTACGGCATAAAGACTACCCTATTCAAGGGGTGCAATTTCATCCAGAATCATTTGCAACTGAGGGTGCCAAACAACTTTTATATAATTTTTTAATCCAGCGCTAGATATTTATAGGCTATATTAAAGATGCTTATTAAAGGTTAACTCTTAATCGAATCAGTCCTACATGGAGAACGAATATGATGAATTCAGACGCCATAACTATGAGTATGCTTAAGCATCTATGTACTGTATTTGCGTTGACTATAGGATTGTTCGTTTATAGTACGTCTTGTAATGCGCTAGCACCTATTGAAGATAACTTCTGGTTTGCAATTGAGGTGGAAGGTCAACGCTTAAACTTATATAAGGGCTGCGATGATGGAGATATATCGTGCAAAGATATGTTACTCGAATCACCTGATTTAATGAATTTAATTAATCTAAAAGGTTATGATTATAAAAAGCCCAGTACTATTAAATATTATCCTACCACCACACTACATAGCACTTGCAAAGATGGCGTGACACCATGTGCGTTTCATGGCTATAGCTTTGAAGGTCATGGTATCAAAGGATTAATGACACATGACGATATAACCATAACTTTTGATTCCATTCATTCATTTAATAATGAACAAATCACTTTACCACTTGTAAACGTAAATAGCTCCGATATAAATTACCAACCTCTAAATAATAGACATAGTTTTATAGATACTTTGTATAACTATTCAGATGAATGGATTGATTCTGGATATAAAGCCATCTTGTATGAAGTTAAGAACATTTACGGTTCTGATGCGGCAAAAGAATTCAAAGACGATCAAATTAATTGGATTATCGAACGTTCACGCAAGTGCGGCGCCAACCAGCAGCATCTTCCGCGCACGCAACTGGAAAAAGCGTGTTTTTACCAAGAGACTAAAAAAAGAGATAGTGCTTACTTTCTATGGATTGATTAATAAGTATCGGCATATTGAATTTTTAGAGCTCTAATTAAATATTACTTAAATTATGAATTAAATAGTAGTCACATCGCTATTAGGTTTAACCTCTTTGACAATCGAATTCTTAATGTTAGTTTCTCTTCCTCTTTATTTACTTCCATTCTATAAAACAGTGTTATATATTGAATTTAGAACACATGAATGAATCTAATAGTTTAAACATAACAATGACATAATATTATCGATAAAACCTTGGTACTGATTTTGCAGTAGTTTAGCAGTATCGTAGTTTTTTAGATGCGGTTTAAGCAAATATAGACTTTTGAATATTATAAATTTTTAATATATGTGTATAAATTTGAACGTTGGGACGATTTAATAATTGTAAAGCTTATAGTTAAGAATATATTTTACATCTACTTAAAAGGAATTAAACCTATGTCGGGAGAAAGCAAAATAAGTGGTTTAAATAATTCTGGAAGTGATACCCCATCTCCTAAATTCGATTCTCAACCTAATGAATCATTAAATATAACAAATCAGGCATTTAATGAGCTCCAAGAGAATGACGGTAGTTATCGAGCCGTCGCCGAAAAATTAGGTCATTGGTTAAGCAACACCAATCTAGATGCATTGAATCAATTAAACGATCAAGCGGCTGATGTATTTTATCGTAAAGGGGTCACTTTTACCGTTTACAGCGATGCCAAAAACATCGAGCGCATGATACCTTTTGACATTATTCCACGTGTTATCCCCTATAGCGAATGGCAAACTGTTGAAGCAGGTTGTAAACAGCGCATTACGGCATTAAATAAATTCCTTGACGACATATACCATGAACAAAATATTCTAAAAGAAGGTATCGTTCCCTCAAACTATGTATATGCAAGCGGCTGCTATGAACCTTGGATGATGAATATTAACCTCGCCAAACCAGTGTATTCGCATATAAGTGGTATAGACTTGATACGAGATGAAGAGGGTACATTTTGTGTATTAGAAGACAATCTACGTACTCCATCAGGCGTTTCATATATGCTTGAAAGTCGTAATATATCCAAAATGCTATTACCAGATGTCTATAATGACATGTCTATTTTAGATATTGAAGATTATCCCCAGCGTTTAAAAGCTTGTCTTTCAAGCTCATCAATTAAATATGATCCTCAGATAGTTATATTAACCCCAGGTCGTTTTAATAGTGCTTACTATGAACATGCTTTTCTAGCCCAAGCAATGCATGTGCCTTTGGTACATGGATACGATTTATTGGTGGAAGATGGCAAAGTATACATGCAAGGTATACGCGGTAAGGTTCAAGTCGATATTATTTATCGGCGTATTGATGACCCTTTTATAGACCCTTTAGGATTTAAATCTGATTCAATCTTAGGAGTTTCTGGTTTAATGAGTGCCTATCGAGCGGGTAATGTCGTGATTGTAAACGCACCCGGAACTGGTGTTGCGGATGATAAAAGTATATATCCATTCGTGCCTGATATGATCGAATATTATCTTGGCGAAAAACCTATCCTACCCAACGTAAAAACCTACCAATGCCGCAAACCTGAAGAACTAGACTATGTTCTAAATAACTTAGAGAGTCTAGTCGTTAAAGAGACTCAAGGCTCAGGTGGTTATGGTATGTTAATCGGTCCAAGTGCTACCCAAAAAGAAATAGAAGCCTATCGCTTGCGATTGATGGATAACCCTGCGGGGTTTATCGCTCAGCCTACCATATCGTTGTCAACCAATCCCACAACCGTTAATGATGGTATTGCTCCAAGACATATTGATTTGCGTCCATTTGTATTAAGTCATGGTGATGGTAGCGTTGACATTGTACCTGGTGGATTAACACGAGTTGCTATGAATGAAGGCTCACTAGTGGTTAACTCTTCGCAAGGCGGTGGTATTAAGGATACTTGGGTAGTTGACGATACTAATAAAGATACCGATCCCTATAACAATAGCTTTAGGGATGCTAATCAGCAAACTATGCAGGGCACCTTAAATTCAATCGTTGCGCGTCATAACTATTATGCCGACAAGTCTCATCCCGTAGAAGTTGGTTATGAAAATCTTGATGCAGCGCCAATGATACTACTGTTATCAACGGCCAATTATTTGGTATGGTTAGGTAGATTTAGCGAGCGTCTTCATTACTATGATAGCCTAATGAATAAGGTATTAAAGGAGGAATATGACATAAGCGAACTCGATCATATTGTTCATTCGTTAGGTATTGGCATCGATTATATGGATGATAATTGTGATACTGATAATATTAAAATAAAACCCATTGTATTATCCATATTACAAGACTTAGAAACAAACAAAATACCTAGTGTTATCGAATCTATCGAAACCAATGTTCAAGAAGCTAAAGGTGTACTTGGTAAAGATACTGCCGAGCTTTATAACTTAATCAAGCGTTTATCGAGTGCAGGTACATATCGCGCAGCGACGCTTCAACTTGAAGCGTGTAACGCTGCGATGATGCAAGAGCACTTTAAGGTTAAAACCTTTTGGCAACTTGGACGACAGTTTGAAGTATTAGAGCGTGCTATTTTATTAAATGAAAACGCTGAGCAATCAAGTTTAGAATTCAAGAAATGGGTTAATGAGTTGCCTGAGAATACAAGATGGCGCGAGCTGATTCGACTCACTAACCAACTTATAAAATCTCAATCTTATGATGACTATGTATTATTGAGTCAGGAGTTTAATACCATATTGCAACAAGGAGTGTAATTCATGAAACTACAAATCAGTCATCAAACTAATTATTTTTATGATGAACTCGCTCAGCGTAGTGTTCAATACATTAGAATGACTCCAATGCGAATTTCTCATCAAAAAGTACATAACTGGCAGGTAATGTTACCTAAACTTGCTACGACTCAAGAGGATGGCTTTGGCAATATTTGGCTAACCCTGAGTCGTAACGAAGCACACAATAACTTACAGATGCAAGCTTCTGGTGTGGTAGAGATTGATTTAGAAACTGAACGTCTTGAAGATACGGGTAATGTACCCTATCAGTTATTTACGGTACAAAGCCCATTAACAGTGTGCTCAGAACAAATGCGTGAATTTGCAAATTCTTATCTAGAAGAAGTATCTGTCGATAATCTCAAAAAATTCTCAAAGGCACTACTTGATTATATGCCCTATACCAAATATGTGACGCATGTAGGAACAACGGCAGCCGAAAGTTTTGAGATAAAAGCAGGAGTGTGTCAAGACCATACCCATGTGTTTTTAGCTTGCCTTCGAGATAAATTAATACCCGCGCGCTATGTGTCGGGCTATCTGTATGACGATACCGATAATCATATGGCAAGTCATGCTTGGGCTGAAGCATACTTAGACGGATATTGGTACACATTTGATATCTCAAATCAGCTATATAAACCCAGCTCTCATGTGTATGTAGCTATCGGACGAGACTACCTTGATGCTGCGCCAGTGCGCGGCGTACGTATGGGTGGTGGTTACGAAAATCTTTATAGCCAAGTCGTAGTTAATCGTTTGGATTAATCGCTTATAATTGAGGTTGTATGTGGTAGTTTTTAAGTCATTTCATTTTTAATAATTCTTATACAAATTAACAAATGTTAGGTGGTATCATGCGCTACTTTTTATCAGAATAATTTATCGTTTAATACTATTCAATCTATTATAGATTTAGGTAGCTATTAATGAATAGAGTATTTTGACTTACCTCATAACCCCTTTTCAATTTTAAATATTGATTTAACTTAGGAACTTTAATGACCTATTGTGCAGCCTTAAGACTCAAAGATGGCATGGTGTTCGCCAGCGATACACGCACCAATGCTGGCGTCGATCATATTTCGTCCTTTCGTAAACTTTATACCTTTGGTATCGATGGTGAACGCAGTATCGTTATTCAAACTGCGGGTAGCTTAGCGACCTCTCAAGCGGTATTTAAAAGATTGCAAAATGCTATCGATCAGCGCTCAGAAACCAATTTATTAACTGCCTTAACGATGTTCGATGCGGCCGAAATAGTTGGTGAACTGGTACGCGATGTAATCACTAAGGCGCAAAACGTCGCCAATGATTCTGTTAGTGGCACCTTTGCCAGTACGTTTATGCTGGGTGGTCAAATTAAAGGACAAGAAGCCGAACTGTATATGATATACCCCGAAGGTAATTGTATTAGAGCGTCTAAAGACACTCCTTTTTTTCAATTAGGTGAGAGCAAATACGGTAAGCCAATTCTAGATCGATCTGTCAATTATGATATTGAATTAGAACATGCAGCTCAAGCTATGATGCTATCTTTTGATTCAACTATACGCTCAAATTTGTCGGTAGGTATGCCGATTGATATGGTTATTTATCATAACGATAGTTTGAAACTGCCGACCATACGCCGTATTAGTGAAGATGATGAGTATTATTGCGACCTAAGCAAACGATGGTCTGATGCCTTATTGAATACTTTATTATCACTGCCGGACTACCCAGAGGGCTATTGGGATCAAAATTAATAAGATGATAAATATTTATTAGACCAAACTTTTATATATATAAGAGCTTTTTTACGACAAATCTTATTGTTATATTTATCTTAACAAAGCCGTTCAAACCATAATGCATAAACTTCATAATCATGAGAGTTACCAAATCTTGAAGTAAAAAGTTTAGCGTGTTTAACTAATATGAGTTATTTTCAGAAAAAGTTTAATTATTAATACGCTGTAAAAAGGCTCTGGTTCTTGGATGTTCCGACTCTGCAAAAAGCTGCTGTGGAGGTCCTACTTCAACAACATAGCCATCTTCCATAAGCATGACGATATCTGCCACATCACGCGCGAAAGTTATCTCATGCGTGACCACAACCATTGTCCATCCTTCAGATGCCAATTGCTGCATAGTCTTTAATACTTCTTGAACCAATTCTGGATCTAAGGCCGAGGTTGGCTCATCGAATAGTAATAAATCAGGCTCTATGGCAAGCGCACGCGCTATACCCACACGCTGCTGCTGCCCGCCTGACAGTTGAAACGGATATAATTCTACCTTATCTGATAATCCTACCTTGTCCAATAGTTTTAACGCTTTCTCACGGCTTTCAGTTTTGTTCATACCTTGGGCCACAACTGGACCTAGCATTAAGTTTTCAAGTGCAGTTTTATGAGGGAATAAGTTATAAGACTGAAATACCATGCCTGATTTCTTTTTTAGGTCACGCATACGCTGCTTTGAGACTTTTTGAGCAAAGTCAACTATTAAGCTGCCATCTGTGAATTCTATAATACCTTTTTCAGGCACTTCCAAACCATTTAGACATCGTAGGAAGGTGGTTTTACCAGATCCTGATGGACCCAATATAACAACAACACTCCCCTTTTCTACTTCAAGATCAATACCTTTAAGAACTTCATTATCTCCAAAGGCTTTATGAATATTGGATATTTTAATCATTCTTGTATCCTGATAACGCAATCCTAGTTATGGTTTATTTGGCTATTTAGCAATATAGCGATCAAGTCTTTTTTCTAATCTTCCTTGCAGCGAGCTTAATGCCAAACAAATGACCCAATAAATAACAGCCGCTTCGGTATAAACCAGCATAAATTCATAATTTCGCGCTGTGATAATTTGGGCTTGCTTAAATAGCTCCGTTACCAAAATTAATGAGGCGAGAGAAGTGTCTTTGACCAATGAAATATACGTATTAGATAAAGGCGGTACTGAGACTCTCAGCGCTTGCGGCAATATTACATGACGAAATGTTTGAAGGTAGCTTAAACCAACCGTTGAACCTGCTTCCCATTGTCCTTTAGGAATAGATAAAATTGACGCACGAACAGTTTCAGAAGCATAAGCACCGATGTTTAAAGAAAATGCGATAATTGCCGCTGGAAATGGTTCTAATTTGACCCCAATACTTGGTAAACCATAAAATATGATGAATAACTGAACCAACATCGGCGTACCACGGATAGCCGATACATACGCGCGCGCTATATAATAAGCGATTTTGTGCCACAGAGCATTGCGAGGTACGATGCGAATGAGCGCTACAACAAGCGCTATTCCCATTCCAATAATAAAAGACGCTATCGCTAGCGGAATCGAATAGTATATAGCGCCTTTTAACATTGGCCAGAAAGAATCTATAACAATCTGAGCCCGATTGGGTGTCATGAATGGCAAGACTGCCAGAAGATTCTTTAATGCTTCTATAACAGATGCGATCATCTCTTACTGATATCCTCACCGAAGAATTGTTTGCCAAGCTCGGTTAATGTCCCATCTTCATGGAGCTCTTTCATCGCCGCATCAACTTTGGCAAGTGCTTCATCATTACCTTTCAACATCACGATACCAGAGCCCGTCTTTTCTTCAGCAGGTGCGACAAGCTTTACTTCTAAGTCGCTATCTGGAAATTTGTTAAGGTAATCAAGAATGGCTAAATGATCATTTAAGGTCACATCGGCACGGCCTTGTTTCACCAACTCAATTGCTTGCGCCATGCCATCTACAGGTACAACTTCTGCTTCATATTTTTCAGCCATTTCACCATAATTACTACTTAATGATTGAGCAGATTTTAACCCTTTTAACGACTCCCAAGCGTTATACCGACTGTCTGACTTAGGTGCCAATACCGCTGCACCCGACCAATTATAAGGTTCGGCGATATCATATTTGGCTTGACGCTCAGGTGTAGTGAGCGCAACTTGGTTGGCTACCATATCAAAACGCCCAGCGTCCAATCCAGCTAACATCGCATCCCATTGGGTTTCTTTAAAATCAACAGTGACTCCAAGTTTGTCTGCTAAGGCGCGTGTCACTTCAACGTCGTACCCTGTAAGTTTGTTGTCTTCATCATGATAAGTATAAGGTGGGTATGTACCCTCAGTGCCAACATTGATCGTACCCCCATTGTTTATACGACTTAGAAGATCTGATCCTGTAGCTGACTCATCTGCTGAAACACTATCAGTTGTGGCCGATTGATTACAAGCAGCTACTAATATAGCAGTGGCAGCAACGACTGAAAAATTTTTAAAAGTCTTAAAGCGCATAAGTATTCCTTATATATCTAAATAATAAAATTTTTAGCTTTATATCATAAAGATAATTATCTTCTAAATTCTAGATTACCAAAACAATATTCAAGATTGAAATGTTTTATAAAAGCTATGTTTTAATTAGCATTGTTCAATAAATGCTATGCTTTAAATAGCTATGTTCTATTGAATGGTTCTTGAATGTAACTAATTTACCTATTCTAGGTCACTACGTTTAATATGTCACTCCTGCGACTAATAATCACATCAATATCAATACATAGGACATCACATAAAAATGTCTATATGAAGAAAGTTTCAGTTACCTACTATATAAAAAATAGTTATTAACTGTATAAACATATCATTATAATAAGTCTTTAGTTTTTTGAATACTTTCAAGGTTTTAGATTTAATGATTAGTTTGTTTGATATGTTTAAAATAGGTATTGGACCTTCAAGCTCTCATACTATAGGGCCAATGGTTGCTGCTGGCATGTTTATAGATGCTGTTCAATCGGATTATAATTTGTCAGAGGTTAGCCGCGTTCAAATTGATTTATATGGATCATTAGCGTCGACAGGTGCAGGTCATGCTACAGATACCGCTTGTATATTAGGGCTGCTTGGGTTTAAAGCCAATAGTATTGATACCAATAAAGTAAACGAGTATTTAGCTGATCCCCTATACAATCAGACCCTCAATTTCGCTGGACTGCATGATATCTTTTTTGATTACGATACTGATATCGTATGGCACCCGCAATCAAGCTTGCCGCATCATCCTAATGGACTGCGTTTTTCGGCTTATAATTCTGATAAGCTCATAGCTTCCAAAGTTTATTATTCCATAGGTGGTGGATTCGTTGCTACCGAATACGAATATAATGGATCCAATGAATTTGACGACAGGGTAACGAGTACCGACAAAGTATCCAACACAATTAGCAAAAAAAGTGGCCACGAAGCAGACAGTGTCGCAATCACAGACGATAGTAATGTTCCCTACCCATTTAACAACGCCTCTGAGTTACTTACCTTATGTGAGAGTCATGGGTTAAACATAAGCGACATAATGATGGCGAATGAATTAACTTTACGAGATGAATCTACAATTAACCAATATTTAGATGATGTATGGGAAGTTATGCAAACTTGCGTTAAAAATGGGTGCAGTAGCGATGGCATTTTACCCGGGGGATTAAACGTTAAACGTAGAGCAAAAATGTTGTACACGCAACTACTTGATGAGCTGCAAAACCCGACCAATAACACAGATAAATTAATGGCTATGGATTGGGTAGATTTGTTTGCTTTGGCCGTGAATGAAGAAAACGCAAATGGTGGACGAGTTGTCACCGCACCGACTAATGGCGCCGCCGGCATTATTCCAGCAGTATTGCATTATTATAGAGACTTCTTGAACCACTATACTATAAAAGGGGTGCGTGAGTTTCTGCTCACATCTGCTGCAATCGGAACCATCATTAAACAAAATGCGTCGATATCTGGGGCTGAAGTCGGCTGTCAAGGCGAAGTCGGTTCTGCTTGTGCAATGGCCGCAGCTGGTTTGGCTCACGTTATAGGATTAACCCCTGCACAATGTGCTAATGCAGCCGAGATAGGTATAGAACACAATTTGGGTTTAACTTGTGACCCGATAGGCGGGCTGGTTCAAATACCTTGTATCGAACGTAATGCAATGGGCGCAGTCAAAGCTATAAATGCAGCACGATTAGCCAGTCGCGGCGATGGACAACATCACGTATCTCTTGATAAAGCCATAGCAACGATGAAAGCCACTGGCGCCGATATGATGGATAAGTATAAAGAAACTGCAAAAGGAGGATTGGCCATTCACGCTCTAGATTCTAAAGATGGACGCATCGATGTCGTAGAGGTTGGTGTGGGTTATCCACAGTGTTAGGTTGTTAATAAATCAATTGGTTAGTAGTTAGATACTAATTATAGCATTTGTATTAATTTATAATCTATACAAAAAAAGACCAACTCAATAAAGTTGGTCTTTTAGATTATTCGCTAATCAATATAAACTAAAGTACTAGCCATTATTAGAACGGCGAGCGGGACGACCTTCGCCTGAACGAGACGATCCGCCTCGGCGTTGACCCGCTGGTTTAGCTGCTGCAGCTCCTGGCTTACCATTACCACCAAAGCGACGACCACTAGGCTTACCACTTGGACGGCCAGCGCCTGCACCACCAGAATTATTATTAGACTTACCACGATAGCCACCACCACCGTTTCCGCCTCGGCGATTGTTTGCACCAGAACCACCACGGCGATTGCCGCCACGGCCACGTTTCGGAGCTGTACCAACTTTTAAATCTTTGGTATTTTTCTTAGGCTCCATACCTTCGATCTCTTCAACAGACATGGTACGTTTTAAATAACGATTGATGGCGTCAAGTTGTGGACGGTCATCAATGCTACATATGTTTATTGCGATACCTGTACGACCAGCACGACCACTACGACCAATACGATGCACGTAGTCTTCTGTTTGGCGTGGTAGATCGTAGTTAAATACATGAGTTATACCACTCACATCAATACCACGCGCAGCCACATCAGTCGCTACCAATATAGTGATTTTACCCGCTTTCACGTCATTTATAATACGAGTACGTTTTGACTGAGGTAGATCACCGTGTAAGAAGCTGGCTTTATGACCTTGCTCTTTAAGACTCTTAGCTAACGTCTCACAGCTACGTTTAGTCGCCGCAAATACGATGGCTTGATTAACGTCTTTTTGGGTCAATAACTTATCTAATAGACGGTTTTTATGATTAAAATCATCTGCGTAGTACACTGATTCATCAATGTGTTTGGTTTCCGCTTTAATTGATACGTTTTCAGGGTTATTGGTGAAGCTTGCTGCAATTTTGCCAACAGGACCATCCCAAGTGGCTGAACACATAATGGTTTGACGGCTATTAGGTGCAGCTTTCATAACTTTTTCAATATCGTCAGCAAAGCCCATATCTAACATGCGATCAGCTTCATCAAGAATTAATAGCTCAAGTTGAGATAAGTCGATACGACCCGAATTCATGTGATCAATGAAACGACCAGGGGTGGCAATAATAACTTGTACACCTTTATTTAGTGCGCGAATTTGACCACCGTAAGGTGCACCGCCCACTAAAGGAACACTGAATATATTGCGAGTTTTTGAACTATATTGACGTACGCTATCACTAACTTGGTTTGCAAGCTCACGTGTAGGTGTCAAGATTACGGTATGCACTACTTTATTAGTCGCTTTATCACGAATAATTTTATCTAGCATTGGTAGTACAAATGCTGCCGTTTTACCACTACCCGTTTGTGCAGACAATAGTAAGTCACGGCCTTTAAGTGCTGGCGGGATAGATTGTGCTTGAATAGGTGTAGGATGCTCATAGCCGCTTGCATTAAGCGCTTCTAATAGTTCAGGCGCTAAATCAAGGTCACTGAATGAAACTTTATCTTCAGTTGCTACGTTGGTGTTAGGATGGGTTTTATCGTTCAAATCTCGAGTAGTTACGACACCGTCAATTTCGTTTGCGGCATTATTTAGTACATTTTCTAGCTTAGACATATATGTGTATCCAATAAATTACTGCCACTACTTATTCGGCCGATGCTGAAGGCCAGTAGTTTACAGTTAAAGTTTTTAGGTACAACACAGATAAGCGTTTGAAAATATGTACATCCAATGTACATATCAATAACGTATTTTGATGGTTGTTACCGTGAATCGTTAGCAATGATAACTTTAATATTTAAACAAATATCAAGAAGTTATAGTAAAGGCTAACGGCAAAATCATCGGCAACAATTATAAAAGGTGTCTTCTCCAGACGACAATTGCGGGCGATGTTATCAATCAGCAGGCGCGCATTATACCACAACTATATGATTTAGGGGGATTATTTAAAATTTATTCAAATAATCCCCCTATTTAGATTTTATACCTATTAAAAATTTAATTATTATTAAATAACTTTTATGATTATCCAACCGTTTAGTATAGAAAATTTTTATAAGAGTTTTAGAATGCTATACAACTAATAGCACTGAAGTGTCTTAACATAGAATTTAATGTGAACTGATAGGTTGAAGCTCAAGCTCTACAGCACGTTTGACAGCTGAACGTTTAGCTATTTGCTTTGCCCATCTCTGTAGATTGGAATAACTAGAGGCGTTTAGGAATTCTGCACTGTTATCATATAACTCATCTAGTACCAGTCTGCCATACCAAGGCCATATCAACATATCCGCAATAGTATAACTTTGTTCGCCATTGCCTATCATATACTCGGTATTTGCCAAATGTTTATCAAGTACATCCAATTGTCTTTTGGTTTCCATAGTGAATCTATCTATTGGGTACTGCATTGGATAAGGTGCATAATTATAAAAATGACCAAAGCCGCCGCCTACATAGGGCGCACTACCCATTTGCCACATTATCCAACTCAAGCACGAGGCACGTAATTGTGGTTCAGCCGATATTTGCGGTATAAAGCGCTCAAATTTCTCCGCTAAATACATTAATATTGCGCCCGATTCGAACACCTCAACCGGTGAGTTTTCAACGCTATAATCAACCAATGCTGGTATTTTAGAGTTGGGGTTGATATCAACAAAGTCTGAACCAAACTGATCGCCGTCCATAATATTAATTTGATAGGCATCATATTTCGCTTCTTCAATGCGTAATTCAGCCAGTTCTTCTAGCAGAATATTGACTTTGATTCCATTAGGGGTGTTTAGCGAATACAGCTGTAATGGCTTATCTTCAATATTACCGACCGGTAACGTTTGTTGATGCCTTGCCCCCGCAGTAGGTTTATTGGTATTGGCAAACTTGCCACCATTTTGAACCGGCTGCCAAACCTTTGGCGGCGTATAGTCGGTGTTATTAGTAGTGGTTTGATTGGATGGCTTATCTGAAGAAGTATTATTCATATTTGGTCCTAATCATTCTGATTATTTATTAGCGCTACTATTATAGGATGATAGTCTATCAATACATTAGGGTCTGTTGCACATTCGCCATATTTTCTCAATAATAATCTAAACCTAAAAATTTAATCTTAGTTTAAAAACAAGCTAAATTCACCTTATTCTGCGATGATGAATTGGTCAATATCTAGATAATAATTAGAAGCTCAAGTTGGCTTGGGCTTTTGTCATCCTTAGAGGGTTGCATAGCGTAGTGCAATGTACCTACAACAAAATCATGCACCGCTTTGCGCTATATTTTTTATCTTGTATTATTTTATGGGTGATGGCGGTTAAAGTGGCTATGCTGGCTTGGTCTTAGTCTAATGAGAAATGATAATTTCTAATTCAAATCAGTAAGGTTCCTTAGTAAAGATAGCGTTTACATACAGTACTAAAGATAAAGACAAACCCAATTAAATAATTTGACCCTACGTCTTTATTAACAAAGTTTTAATGCTATGATTAGTTAAAACAAGATTAAGGATAATCTATCGTGACAAATTTTCAATTTGAGACCGCAAATGGCACCTACCGAGTTAATGTCAATATTAGCGAACCGTCTACAGATTTCATTGATGATTCTAGTTCTAAAAATAACAACGCTAAAAAAAACAGTGCTGACCATAGCACTGACAACCAAGCACCACAAACAACCCTCATTATGCTTAATGCGCTGGGCGTAACCATAAAAAAGTATGACAAGCTTATTAAAGGTTTGACTAAAAAAGGGTTTACCGTTATCTATGCCGATTATCCAAATTGTGGTGAAAATATGCCACATATAAAACGAGGCATTGATTACGGCTACGATGAACTGGTGAATTATTTTGTGCATCAGTTAGTCGAAAAAGCCAAAGCGCATACGCCAAATAACGATATTGTTCTAGTGGGCCATAGCTTAGGCGGGCATCTTGGTACTATTTATTCAGCCATCCACAATGTACCGATTATAGGCATCGCCTGTGGTAGTACCCATTACAAAAGCTGGCGGGGTCGTGGACGTATTAGAATACTGTCGGCGGTTGCCGTTATTCAAGCATTGATAAGACTATATGGATATTTGCCAGGTAATAAGATTGGATTAGGTGAGCGAGAAGCCAAAACGATGATGCACAACTGGTGCAGAATCTCTCTTACAAACAAATATGATTTTATAACGAATAAAATGGACAGTGCAAAAGGTCGAGGTCTATATATCAATATACTTGGGGATGACTTTGCACCATTGACAGCAACCCAAAAACTTGCCGATCTTTGTGCTACTTCTAATATTGTTAGAGTAAAGCTTGATGATAATCTTAAAGGCAATCCGCATGGCATCTGGGTTAAAAGACCAGACAAAGTGGTAGAGGCTATTTGCGATAATTTAAACTCAGTAATTAATTAGACCACTTAATAACTAGCACTTAATAACCAACACTAAATACCAATTAAAAGTTCAAATTTACTAACATTAACACTAAATAGTACCCTTAGACATAATGATAATATAAGCCCGAAGTTTTAAACCCTTAATTAAACCTAAAAGAATAGAACTAAAATCTTAGGCTTCATTATGTCTGCTAATTTAACAAAAGAACACTCTATAACCAAAGAGACTAATCCTAACTTCACCCTAACACCTGCACAAGCTAAGTTTCTGCCGTATGTATTAGCGGTCGCTCTGTTTATGCAAATTTTGGATGCAACTATCCTAAATACCGCATTACCTGAAATGGCTAAGGCATTGAGCGAATCTCCCTTAAAGATGCAATGGACGGTGATTAGCTATGCGCTGACCTTGGCAATATTTATACCGATAAGTGGCTTCTTAGCAGACAAATATGGTACCCGCAAAGTATTTTTGGGTGCTATTGTTATATTTAGTATTGGCTCAATACTATGTGCCCTGTCCACTACTTTAGATATATTAGTAGCTTCAAGAGTCGTGCAAGGTATTGGCGGCGCTATGATGACGCCTGTTGCCCGCTTAATTTTAGTTAAGTCATTTCCGCGTAATCGCTTATTAACAGTTATGAATTTTGCGGTTATCCCAGCGCTGATTGCACCTTTGCTTGGGCCTTTGGTAGGTGGGTATATTGTAGAGTATGCAAGTTGGCAGTGGATATTTCTTATTAATATTCCAATGGGGTTACTTGGCCTTGTTATCGGTTATAAATTAATACCTGACATTAGAGAAGAAGCCGGCAAGCTTGATTGGTTAGGTTTCGTACTATTTGCGGTTGCTGCTGCTATTTTGACACTAGCGGTTGAATTTTTATCGCAACCCGGTAAGGCTGTAGAGGGTTTAATGATGTTTGGCATCGCTCTACTTCTACTATTTATATATGTAAGACATGCTCGCAAAGCTCCAAACCCTCTATTCCCTTTATCTTTATTTAATATAAGAACATTTAGAATAGGCATCACTGGAAATCTGTTTACGCGTTTAGGCATTAGCGCCGTTCCGTACCTATTACCCCTGTTATTCCAAGTTGCTTTCAAATATACGCCTTCTCAAGCTGGGTGGCTGCTTACCCCTATTGCTATTGGCGCTATGGGAATCAAGCCTTGGGTGAGTAAAATCATTCAGCGCTTTACCTATCGGAAGGTATTGGTAGCTAATACGATTATTTTGGGGCTGTTAATTATTATGCTGGCTCAGCTTAATGAATCTGTACCTTGGTATTTTATTGCGCCACTTTTAGTTATTATGGGTGGGTGCAACTCTATGCAGTTTAGTGCCATGAATACCATAACCATAGGTGATTTAGACGGACCACAAACCAGTAGCGGAAATAGCCTGATGGCCGTAAACCAGCAATTAGCCATTAGTTTTGGTATTGCCTTTGGCGCGGCGGTATTAACCGTATTTAGTGATCGATTAAACTTTGATGTCATTCAAGCTTTTAATGCGACTTATTATGTGCTTGGTATATTGACGGTAATATCAGGATTGTCTTTCTTAAGACTAAAACCTGAGGATGGTCGCGGGCTATATTAGTTACATATATGATTATATTGATTCGATGTATAATCAAATAAATTAAAGCTTATTGTCTTTATCGATTGTGATACGAACTTTTGGTTTCAAAGGATCTGAGAAATTTAAAATTAAAAATCCCACTAGGGATAAAATGATGGCGATTTCATAGCGCTGATAAGCTACTGTAATGCCAATGGCCGCCGTATTCCATAAACTTGCAGCAGTCGCTGTACCACGCGGCCCATCCTCGCTTTTGAAAATAGCACCCCCACCAATAAAGCCCATACCTGAGATTACCGCATACATAATTCGAGCTTCAGCATCTGCTTGATACACCTCCAAAGCTACTAACATAAACGCACATGATGCTATTGTAACTAAAGGAAATGTGCGTAGCCCTGCTCCGCTGTCTTTCATTTCACGGTTTAGCGCGATAGGTAGCGATAGCACAAATGCGATGCCCAATTGAATTAAATGAAACTGTAATAATTCAATATTTATATTAAATCCAGTCATTAAACTACCTCCCTACCTCAAACTCTATGAATAATCCTATTCAAAACTAAAACATAAATTTCAATATTATTTAATACAGTTTATCATCATATCGGTACTATTAAGTACATGCAGTTATTCAATACAAATGGTTAAATGAAATCATGTTATACGTTGGATTAAACTGACACTAGTGGCATATTTTGAGTGTAAAGAGTTTATTTATCTATAAAACTATTTCATGTCATTAATACAATTATTGTCGCAAATTTTGTATTGGTTTAATTAGATACGATGTGTCCGTTTCTAGATTTTATAGTTTAATAATTTAACATATCCTATTTTATTTGCTTAGGCTATTTATTCTTTTATTCTTAATGACTTTGATTCACTCGATTGATCAACGCCTCTGCTGATTCGACACGTTCTGAATAGCGATCTACAAGATATTCAGCGTGGTCTCTTGTTAGCAAAGTAAAGCGCATTAACTCTTCAAGCACATCCACCACCCGTAGATAATATCCTGATTGCTTCATACGTTTTGTTGTATTGCCCTCACCGTCTATCACATCTTCGAATTCAAGGAAGGCTTTGGGTACTGAGGACTGATTCGGGATGGTTAACATACGCATCCACCGCCCTAAGATACGCAGCTGATTGACCGTATTAAAAGACTGTGACCCACCATTGACTTGCATGACAGCTAACGTCTTACCTTGAGTGGGCCGAACCGCGCCCAATGATAGAGGTATCCAATCAATTTGAGTTTTCATAATTCCTGTCATCGCACCGTGGCGCTCTGGTGAACACCACACCATGCCATCATTCCACTGTACTAATTCTCTAAGTTCAGCAACCTTAGGATGACTCACATCTTCACTGTCGGCTAACGGCAGACCTTTTGGATCGAATATTCGAACCTCGGCGCCCATAGCTTTGAGTATCCGTGCACATTCTTCAATCAGAAGCCTACTGTATGAGACCTCACGTAACGAGCCATATAAAAGTAAAAACTTGGGAGAATGTGTTGAAAGTTGCGTTTTAAAGTCACGGCTATTCGGTATCTTGAAATGATGACCTTCGATATTTGGTAAATCGACAAGGTTGTTATCAATATCAATTTTATTTTGAGATTTTGTCATATTTTTATCAGTTACAATTAATTGTAGTAAAGTTTAATATTACTCACGATATTTAAAATACATTGAGAGTTTTTCATCTAATGTAATCCACTTATTACAACATATTTGCTTAGGCTATTTATTAACATTTATTGTAATTGGCTTTATTACTTCTTAATCAAATTTTCTAAAGCTATTTTACGATCCTGTTTTGGTAACGATGCTACTTTCATTAGCTGCTCTACCCTATCTTCTATAGTGCGAATCGTGTTTTGAAAATTGATTTGGGTTTGCAGTGCATCTTGTGTGTCTTTTGAAGGGTCAGTCAAACCCCAATGTAGTTTAGTCAAATTTGACAAGTCACCAAGCCATAATGGACACGCCTCGCCAGCAGCATTATCACACACAGTAATCAGCACATCAGGTTCAAAATCTTGCATATATTCAGCATCTTCCCAAGAGTTACTCGTTAATCCTTCAATTGAATAGCCGCCTTCTTGCAAATATTTAAGCGTTAAAGGATGCACCTCTCCTACCGGTGTACTACCTGCACTTTTCGCAATTAATAACGATTCAGTGTTTATATTTAGTTCACTTTGAGGCATGTCGCTTGTTGCCTTACACTTTCGGTCTGAATGTTCTTGTGTGTTGGTCTTAACCTTCGCTGCCATTTGATTGGTTATGGCTTCACACAGTATGCTTCTGCAGCGGTTATGCGTACAGATATATAAGATTTTAAGCGGTTGCATCGCTACTCCTAATGAATTGTATACCTATAAAACTTTAATGAATGTCTATTAAATGCTTATAGAATGCCTAAGGACCCCAAACAGTTAAGATTAACTCACCATTGGAAGCCATATTACTAAAGCGGTAAGCGTCGCTAATAGGACAGGTACCGTTAATATTATTCCTACTTTAAAATAGTATCCCCACGTAATTGTTACCTCTTTACTCGCCAGAACATGCAGCCAAAGTAAGGTTGCCAAAGAACCAATGGGCGTTATCTTGGGGCCTAAATCTGAGCCTATAACGTTGGCATATACCATCGCCTGTGCGATTAGATCAGGTTGCGAGGTATCTGCTATAGCTAGAGACTGGATTAGTACGGTAGGCATATTGTTCATCACTGAGGACAATCCAGCAGACATAAATCCTGTACCTATTGCCGCACTCCATAAGCCATGATCGCCCAAACCATTTAATGCATACGTCAAATACTCAGTTAATCCTTCATTTTTAAGCCCATATACGACCAAATACATACCGAGTGAGAAGACCACCACTTGCCACGGTGCTTCTTTAATTACCTTGGAGACAGAGAGCTTTTTGTTGATAGTGGCTGTCAGCAGCAATACTAAAGCCCCTGATGCGGCAATAACACTTATTGGAATACCTATAGGCTCTAATACGAAAAACCCAATTAAAAGCGCTGCTAATACGAGCCAGCCTGTCTTGAAGGTTAGAGGATCAATAATTGAAGTACTAGGCTTGGGCAAGCTTGCGACATCATAGGTTTTAGGTATGTCGCGGCGATAGAAGATATATAGCACCAGAAGTGAGCTTAGCACCGATACGATATTGACGGGCATCATAACTTGGGCGTAGCGATCAAAAGAGATATTGAAAAAATCTGCAGAGACTATATTAACGAGATTTGACACCACCAAAGGTAAGCTTGCCGTATCTGCAATAAATCCAGCCGCCATAATAAACGCTAATGTCGTGGCCGCTGACACCCGCATTTTAATAAGCATGGCTATCACAATGGGCGTTAATATTAATGCTGCGCCATCGTTTGCAAATAATGCAGCGACCACAGCGCCCAGCAATACAATAAGAACAAATAGCAAGTTTGCATTACCCTTGCCTAAGCGAGCCACATGTAAAGCAATCCATTCAAAAAAGCCAGCTTGATCAAGTAACAAGCTTATGATGATGATAGCGATGAAGGCAAAGGTAGCGTTCCAAACTATATCCCACACAATAGGGATATCATGTATATCGATGACACCTGATATTAACGCTACTACGGCGCCAAGGGTCGCACTAACGCCAATACCCAGTCCTTTAGGTTGCCAAATTACCAATATCAATGTACCTATAAATATCAACCCAGCAGTGAACATAGTTTGGCTCTTATATAAAAGATTAATAACTTTCAAACAACCAACCTATTATTGTTAAAGTCGCTGAATCTACTATGCGTAGCTTTAGCTCTCGTTTTACTCGATAGGTTGGTTTTAAGATCGGGTATAAAAATTAAAAGAAATATTTACTAAATACATTAAAGCATATTTGTATACATATATCCGCATAAGCGAATATATCAAACTTTTAATCTAAGGTACAATACTTTAATATGAAAATAATAAATGGGTTTACCGAGGCAGCATATGCAAACACTTAGTCAAACAAAGATGCATCCGACCACATTCTTTAAAGCCCTATCTGACCCCACACGGTTAAACTTAATCATGCAGCTTAAAGATACAGAGGCTCTGTGCGTGTGCGACTTGACTGAAAACTTGCAGCAGCCTCAGTCCACCATATCCCGTCATTTGAGCTATCTAAGAAAGGCTAATGTCGTTACCTCAGAGCGTAGAGGCACATGGATGTGGTATGCCATCAATGCCGATATGCCAGCTTGGTGTCATGATGTGATAAATACTGTGGAGTGTGAGACAACGATACAGCCTAATGATTGTTGCTAGCCAGCTGAAACTTAATATACAAAATTAGTAACTTTTAATTCACGACCCTTAGCTCACGATCCTTAACCAATAAGCTATATAACGTTGACACCTTCATATCGATTCATACTGCTATTTATGGCACTATTTACATAAAAGAACGCTAAAGTAAAACGTATTATGGAAAAGTGCATTAACAATCAATATATTCCTCACTATTAAAACTAATCCAACTACGGTTACTAAAACTTTGAACAACTTATTTAATCTTCATCAATATTAATTACTAAAGGATATAATAATGACAACCACAGCTTTAAATACCGTTTTAGCCTGTATTGATGGATCGTCTGTGACAACATCTGTCTGTGATTATGCAGCGTGGTATAGCCAACAGCTTGATCTGGATGCGAAGCTATTACACGTTATTGATGTGCCTCGATCCTATCGACATGACTTGAGCGGTGCCATTGGTATGGACAGCCGTAGTCACCTGATGAACGAATTGGCTATGCTAGATGAGCAAGTATCTAAAGTTGCCAATCAGCATGGAACGGCTCTATTAAAAGATGCTAAAGAGCACATGCTAAAAACATCGACTATTGATAAAGATAGGATTCATTTGTCCTTACGTCGTAGCAAGCTTCTACCCGCTATAGAACACACTCTTGATGAAACTCATGTCGTCATACTTGGACGCCGTGGGCAAGATCATCAAAACGACCGCGTCAATATTGGTAGTCAAATAGAAAGTGTGGTACGCGCAGTTAGTCGTCCTATTATGGTGTGTTCAGATGATTTTAAGACGCCTGACTCTTATATGCTGGCTTTTGACAACAGCCCTACCGCACAAAAAGCAGTGCAACTGATTTGTGATAGCCCCCTTGCCAAAACTTTGAAAGGTTATATCTTAATGGTCGGTAACCGTGATGTGGACCATCAGCAATCCCTATATAAAGCACAAAAACAAATGCTTGATGCGGGTCTGGATGTGTCTGCCCATGAAGTAGATATCAGAAAGCAAGACAACAAAGATGTGGTCGATGCTTTAACGAGATTTCGTATTGAAAACAACATCAGTATGTTTGTAATAGGCGCTTATGGTAAGTCCAAATTGCGTCAATTTTTTGTTGGAAGCACCACAACCAGACTTCTATCGAAGACTACTGCGCCTGTCATTTTGCTTAGGTAAGATATAGATTAGCAATTAATTAGCAATTGATAAGATATAGATAAGACTTAAATTACACCATAATTAAAAAAGGACCCTTAGGGTCCTTTTTATTTGGAAATAACTTTAAAATAAATAGATTTAAACTAAATCTAGGAAATCTTCAACAAAATCGCTGGCAGGATTAGTGATTAACTCTTGCGGTGTTCCAATTTGCTCAACCGTACCATGATTCATCACCACAATCTCATCCGAGACATCACGGGCTTCTTCTTGGTCGTGCGTCACCATGATGCTGGTTACACCCAGTTCATGATGAATATTTTTGAGCCACTTACGTAGCTCCTTTCGAACTTTGGCATCCAATGCGCCAAACGGCTCATCAAGTAGTAACAGCTTTGGCTCGATTGCCAGTGCGCGGGCTAACGCAATACGTTGGCGTTGTCCGCCTGATAGCTGATGTGGATAGGCATTTATTAGCGAGGGTAACTGTACCAATTCTAATAAATGCGTTACCCTTTTTTGAATATCCGCTTTACTAGGTCGTTCGCTCTTAGGTAGCAAATTGAGCCCGAACGCTATATTTTGGCCAATCGTTTTGTGTCTAAATAATGCGTAATGCTGGAACATAAACCCGATATGACGTTTTTGTACTGGAACATCTGTGACATCTTCACCATCAAACAATATTCGGCCACGGTCTGAATATTCAAGACCAGCAATTATTCGTAATAAGGTGGTTTTACCGCAGCCTGACGGCCCTAACAATGTGGTCAGTTTGCCAGTTGGCACACTTAAGGTAATATTGTCTAAAGCTACAAAATCACCGAAACTTTTATATACATTTTGAATATCTATACTCATATCTATACTCTTTTCATTTTTAGAGCTAATAATTTATTCGAATCATTTTTAATTAAGCCATAGTTATTAACTAATACGCTTCTTACGTTTGATATCTAAGTTTACTTGTTAATTATTTTTAGGATTTAAACGACCTAAATAATTTGCATCTTTTGAATCAGTGTTTGAATGAAAGTTTGAATCCATATTTATATCTGCACTTGTATCATCGTTATTTTCAACCACAAGCTTTGTGGTTGTGATTGGGTCACGTACATTGGCTTTGGCAAACTTTCGGTCTTGCAGCTTTGTCATTAATTGCTGTACTAGTAACGTGAGTAGAGCCAGTGCGGCTAATATGCTAGATAATGCAAATGCGGCAGTAAAATTGTATTCGTTATAGGCAATTTCAACCAAAAGCGGCATGGTATTGGTCTCACCGCGAATGTGTCCTGATACCACACTGACCGCACCAAACTCACCCATGGCTCTTGCATTGGTTAAAATAATACCGTAAAGAAGCGCCCATTTGATATTTGGCAGTGTCACATGCCAAAACACTTGCCAGCCTGATGCCCCTAGCGTTAGTGCAGCTTGTTCTTCACTGTCCCCTTGAGATTGCATCAAAGGAATTAGTTCGCGTGCAATGAAAGGAAACGTGACAAACAAGGTAGCAAGTACGATACCCGGTACGGCAAAGATTACTTGTATTCCCTGAGCTTCAAGCCAACCACCCATGGTTGAATTGAGCCCAAACAACATAACAAACATGAGACCCGCTACGACAGGAGACACCGAAAAAGGTAAATCTAGTAGCGTGGTGATGATTTGTTTGCCTTTGAATTTATAGCGGGTTACTAACCAACCAATGGCAACACCCATAATGATATTAATAGGCAACACAATGGCTGCGGTTAATAACGTTAATTTGATAGCAGCGACTGCTTCAGGTTCTACCAATGCCGCCACATATAAATCCCAGCCACCTTTTAGCGCTTCATAGAATACGGCGGCTAAAGGAATGACTAGCATGATGATCATGAATAATGATGCAATACCAATAAATAGCAAACGCACCCAAGGGGCGTCTCGGGTAGCGGCATTGTTTTGATAATCGTATCCATTTGATACTTGCATGGTCTTGTCCTAAAACTTGAATAGAGTCTGCTTAAAAGTCTGCTTAAAGGTGTCGTTAGTTAATTGAAGGTCATTCATAGGTTTGTAAGCGATCAATTAGAATCGGTTGAACACATCATTGTCATCGTTTACACGAAATCATAATAAGCTATTTTGCACCGACTCGTCGTGACAAACGCCACTGCAATATATTGATGGACAACAAAATAACAAACGAGATAATCAGCATAAATAAAGCGACCGCAGAAGCTCCTTGAATATCGAATTGCTCAAGTTTACTGATTATAATAAGCGGTAGTATCTCCGAATGCATTGGAATATTACCTGCTATAAAGATAACCGAGCCATATTCGCCAGTCGCCCGCGCGAACATCATGCCAGCCCCCATCAGCAATGCGGGCAATAACTCTGGCAGTATAATGGTTCTAAATGTCGTTAGCCTATTAGCACCTAATACAGCAGCGGCTTCTTCAAATTCTACTGACAGCTCCTCTAATACAGGTTGAACCGCGCGTACGATAAAAGGGAAACTCACAACCACTAAAGCCAGCCAAATACCTATTGGCGTAAATGCCACTTGTATACCTGCTTTGGCAAAGAATTGTCCAATCAAACCGTTTGGTGCATATAACGTGGCGAGCGATATACCCGTTACCGCTGTTGGTAGCGCAAAAGGTAAATCTACCAAAGCATTAATCAAAGATTTACCCCAGAACTCATAACGAACCAATACCCACGCAACTAACGTGCCAAAGACCATATTGGTCAACATGGCGTAAAATGACATTTTTAATGACAAAATGATTGCCGCTTTTACTTGTGGTTGGCTTATGACTTCTATGAAACCTGACAACCCCATTTGAGTGGTGGTATAAGCCATCATCGCAAAGGGTAATATTACCAATAGCGATAAGCTTAATACGGTTATGCCCATCGACAAACCGAATCCTGGCAACACGTTACGCTGACGTAGCTTAGTAAGCCACGAACGATTGCGTGTGTGATTGGCCGTGGTCGACGATGCAGGGGTTGAACTCATAAAGCACTCCTAATTTGATGTTGCTTATGCTATCAGGGGTCTGCTATTAAGTTTAATGATGAATAAGGCTATCTAAGTGCATAATAGGAATATAAGAACGAATATAAGGTGCGAATGTTAATAAGCTTTGCTAATCATTCAAGCGTCAGCACTGATGATCAGCACTGTTTATTGGTTATGAAAATAAGCTCATCTAAAACTAAAAAAGTCTCATCTAAAACTAATAAAACCTTATAGCTTTAAAGTAAAAAAAAGCCATAACATGCACAGTAAAAACTATAATGTTTTTACTGGCATTTTATGACTGTTATCACTGACAAAGCTGTCTGAAATTTAAGAGCTTAAAACTTAAGCACTATTTTATTCAGGAGCATTAATCGCCAATTCATCAAACACACCACCTTCGCTAAAGTACGTGCTCATGATCTCATCCCAGGTACCAAATACATCATTTGGTCTAAACGTATCTACAGGCGGCAATTTATCACTATTGGCATCCAGTACGGTTTGAACGCTTGGACGAAGGTATAAATCGGCAGCAAGCTGCTGTGCTTCATCACTCCACAAGTGATCTAAATAAGCGGTTGCAGGCTCAGTTGTACCCTTTTTCTCGGTTACCGTCTTCACAACGGCCACAGGACTTTCAGACTTGATTGAATAATCAGGATACACAATATCAACCTGACCTTTACCAAACTTAGTGGCTGCCAAATTAGATTCATTTTCAAATGTGATCAATACATCACCGATGTTACGCTGTACGAAAGTAGTTGTAGCAGCGCGTCCGCCATTTTCATACACTTTGATATTTTTTAATAAATCTTTTACAAAGCTTTTGGCTTGCGTCTCATCATTATTGAATTTATGCAGACCATAACCATACGCACCTAAGAACGCATAACGACCGTTACCCGTAACTTTTGGGTTTGCCATTACAATCTCTAAGCCTGGCTGGGTTAAATCATCCCATCCTGAAATATTCTTAGGATTATCTTTACGAACCAAAAATACGATGGTGCTGGTAAATGGCACCGAGTGATCAGGGAATGTCTCTTCCCAATCATCAGCAACCAGACCTTTTTTCTGAAGTAGCTCAATGTCTGAACCTTGGTTCATCGTGGCGACATCTGCTTGCAATCCATTAGCAACAGATAGAGCTTGCTTACTTGAACCACCGTGCGACTGCTTAATAGTCACTGTACTACCCGGATTCTGTGCTTCATAATGCGCTTTGAACATTGGGTTGTAATCTTTATAAAAGTCGCGAGCCACATCATATGAGACGTTTAATAATTCGACATTGTCGCCAGTGGTCGTTGCAGCATCAGTCGATGTTTGTGCATCCGTCTCCGCTTGCTGATTGCCACATGCGCTAAGTCCGATAGCTAATGTGGTAAAGGTAGTAATAGATGCAAGCTTGATGGCATTGCCGAAACGATATGTAGTGCTCATGCGGTTTTCCTTTATAGCAGCCTGCTTAATTAGCGCTTAGTTAATGCATAGTTAACGCATAGTTAGCGCATAAACTGTGGCTTAAAATATGGCAAAAAATTTTTGGCTTAAGACAATAAACTGTCTGCCATTTGGTGATCGCTATGCTAACAAGGCTTAGTTATTTAGTTTAATGATGTTTAACCCTATCTTAGTGAATAAATGGAATATACACTAAATATATAGATTTTTTATACCACCCTATAAAGGTTCATTTCTTGCGTTATTTTTGCGGTATTGTTCTTTTAACAGTAATTATTTAGGCCACATTTGCTCAAATTGATGAAATTGGGTCAATTTTGCTTTAATGTTAAAGACTGTAAAGACAAATTGTGGCATAATTAATATATATCTTGATAAAACGTTAAACAGTGGAAAGCAACGTGCCCTCTATCACATTTTTTAAAACAGTCTTATTTAGCACCCTGTGCTCAATGTCGTTATTGGGCTGTTTTACGAATACGCCGTCATCAAATTTGCAGCCAACAATCGCGAATACCCAAAACCATCTATCTTCGCCTCAAGACGTTGAGATTGCTGGGGCTTATAAAAAACATCAGATAAAACGCGCTGATCAAGATTCAGCGTCAAATATTGTAGTACACATAAAAAAGCTCGGGCTATCAAAACCGACTAAAAACATATCTATTAAAGTCACCACCACTAATATCAGTGATTTAAACCAGCCAGCATGTCATTACAACGGCACGGCAACATTAATGGGTCAAGACGCGCTACATGGTATCGTATATACGATACCTGTTGAAAGCTTCAAATATTCAGCCGATCATAATCATGCATCTATAATGTCAATTGCTCATGTCATAAATGGCACCGCTCAATCAGCTATGCAGCCACCGCAAGACTTTACTCTATTACCCATCTCTAATGCATTAAACGAGACTGATTTTAGTTACTCGGCGCATGCATTCAATGACCAAACCCTATCTTTGTCCCCTATGGTATCGACAACTTTAGAATCCTCTAATAATCCTAGCCAACCTGTTGTACAAGTCAGCGGACCTAAAGACATCTCTAAAGGGTTAATATTTTTGCGATTTAAAGACAATGTGTTGTCTATAGATAGTAACAATCCTGATTCTTTAACCCGTGTCTGTACTGGTAATACCACGCTTAAGGGTCACTACGCTTCCACTGATCAATAAGTTGCTATTAAGTCGTCAATAAGTCTGCTATCAGTCATATTTAAACTAACAGTATGTTAGCTGCAGATATTAGTCATTCAGCAGCCAGTCATCAGCCAGTTAGTAACCAATTAATAATCAGCTAAATGTTATAATCACTATCTAGCGCCCGTCATGCATAAACGGCATATTTAGTCTATTAAACGCTATGACCCTCTACTATTAAATAATCTATCAACGTATTCTCTATACTCCTTTTATAAGGCAACAAACTTATGGCAAAAAATGCATTACAAGCGCAGCTGCTTAAAGCGGGGCTAGTAGATGATAAAAAAGCAAAGAAACTCACCAAACAAGCGGCGCATGCCAAACGTGTTGGTGATGATCCTGATAAAGCAATTAAAGAATCTGTGGCCAAAGCACAGGCTGAGAAGCTTGAAAAGGATCAAAAGCTGAATTTAGAACGTCAAAAGGCGCTTGAAGAGAAAACACTGCGCTCTAATATCGTGCAGATGATTAATCAGCATCAGATTAAAGCTTCGGATGCTAATCAAAATGATACTAATACTACTAGTGGCGCGCACAACAAATCTAAAGACGACAGCGCTGATGAGGTCGATTATCAATTTGTAGATGATGGCAAAATCAAAAAGCTGTCACTTAGCCAAAAGCTATATGATCAAGTGGTAGCGGGTCATGTTTCTATTGCGCGTTTAGAAGATGGTTATGCTTTATTACCGCGCCCATTGGCCGATAGAATCAACGAGAAAATGGAAGGGTTTATTGTTGAATCAAATGATAAGTCTGACGATATTGATGAGGATGATCCATACGCTGCGTATGTTATCCCTGATGACTTGATGTGGTAAGTTACCCTTACACTATATACCCTTAAACTCTAGATAGTTATTTATAAAAACTTAAAACCTGCCAGTGTGCAGGTTTTTTATTGAGCTTATTTTTAAGCTAAGTATTTACTATAGTCATAGAAGTCTATAGTCGGCGAACTTATAAAGAGTCACGGTGTAAACCTCGTTAAGCCTACCCTAGTAGTACTTGCACTCGGTTGCCTTGTGACTACTTTAAAGTTCTTTGACTATAAATGGTTACTAGGCAACCGAGTGCTAGTAGCAAGTAATACGCAAGTAGGCTTTAACGAGACACCGCGTTTAGTAGTTCGCTGTCTATAGATGGCTTTTTTTACTCATTTATAATTACTTAAGCAGTTAATGTTAATGCTACAATTACCAAACCAATTTGTATCCTTATTAGCGACAGGCATATGTTGCATGACATCTAATAAGACCAAAACCCTTTACATAACTCAATTTGGCTCAAACTACCTTATTTAATTAAAACTTTAAAGAATTAAGAATTAAGAATTAACTTGAGTTAAAAATATAAGTGCATAAAATCAGTAAGTTATCATAACTACCTACCTTAGCCATCTTGATACTTTATAACATCAAAACTTTATAAAAAATTGCAAAAATTAAGGATTTCATCCCAATGCTCGATTTAAAAAACGCTTCTTCAAATACGTCAGACTCCATTAGCCAATCCGAAATCAACAAAGCCGTTTGGAATGCGTGTGACACCTTCCGCGGTGTGATTAGTGCCGACACTTATAAAGACTTTATCTTAACCATGCTGTTTTTAAAGTATCTGTCGGATGTGTATCGTGACGAATACAACACGCTGATGGCAGAGTATGGCGATGCTGCATTAGTCACAGAGCTTATGGACAATCAGCGTTTTGTACTGCCTGAGGGGTCAAGCTTTTGGGACTTGTACGAGCAGCGCCATCAACCGGGCAATGGTCAGCGCATTGATGAGGCATTGCACGCCATTGAAGAAGCCAATGGCAATAAGCTTAGAAATGTGTTCCAAGACATCAGTTTTAATACCGATAAACTGGGCAATGAAAAAAAGAAAAACGAGCTGCTGCGCCATTTGTTAGAAGACTTTGGTAAAGCGGTGATGAACCTAAGCCCCTCGCGTGTGGGCAGTCTTGATGTGATTGGTAATGCCTATGAGTTCTTAATTAAGCACTTTGCGGCAGACTCTGGTGCCAGTGCGGGCGAGTTCTATACACCGCCTGAAGTGTCTACCCTACTCGCTACCTTACTCGAACCCACTGAGGGCGATGCGATATGCGACCCTGCTTGTGGCTCTGGCTCCTTGTTGATTAAGTGCGGGGCTATGGTGCGCAAAAATAGCGATTCTAAAAATTATGAGTTGTTTGGGCAAGAGGCGATTGGCTCGACGTGGGCATTGGCAAAAATGAATATGTTTTTGCATGGAGAGGACAATCACCGTATTGAATGGGGCGACACCTTGCGTCATCCATTACTACTGGATGATAAAGACAACTTGTTGCGCTTTGATGTGGTGACTGCCAATCCGCCCTTTTCGCTTAAAAAATGGGGTCACGATGTTGCCGAAGATGATCCGTATGGTCGTTTCCATCGTGGTCTGCCACCCAAAACCAAAGGCGATTATGCGTTTATTACCCATATGATTGAAACCTTAAAACCTGCCACATCGTCAAAACAAGGCGGGCGTATGGGTGTGGTGGTGCCGCATGGGGTGCTGTTCCGTGGGTCTAGCGAGGGCAAAATCCGTAAGCAGTTGATTGAAGAAAACTTATTGGATGCGGTGATTGGTTTACCCGAAAAGCTATTTTTTGGCACGGGTATTCCTGCGGCAATTTTGATATTTAAAAAGAATAAAACCGATCCTGTTAGTGGTAAGGTTGATAACTCCGTACTGTTTATTGATGCCAGCCGTGAGTATGAGTCTGGCTCAAACCAAAACCGATTGACCGACGATAATTTAGACAAAATCATCACCACTTATAAAAACCGTGAGTTTGTTGATAAATTTGCATATGTTGCCAGTTTTGATGAAATTGCAGAGAACGACTTTAATTTAAACATTCCACGCTATGTTGATACTTTTGAACCTGAGCCAGAGATTGATTTGGTTGCAGTGCGCCGTGAGCGATTGGCACTGAAAGCGGAAATGGCGGAGCTAGAGAAAGAGATGGACGGCTATTTGAAGGAGTTGGGTTATGGTGAGTAATGTTAACTCCGTATGGAAACAGAGTCTTTTTAAAGATTTAATTAAACTTAATAGAGGTAGCTCACCTAGACCTATAGCAAATTATATTACTGAGTCTAAAGGTGGAGTAAACTGGATTAAAATAGGTGACACTAAATCTGATTCTCTGTATATAAATTCTACCAAGCAAAAAATAACATGTGAGGGTTCAAAGAAATCACGTAGAGTTTATAAAGGTGAAATAATTCTTTCAAACTCTATGAGTTACGGTCAACCTTATATTTTGAACATTGATGGCTGTATTCACGATGGTTGGTTTGTAATAAGAGATTATGAAGATGACTTTAATAAATCATATCTCCTACAATATCTAGGTTCAGAACTTATTCAGAACCAATATAAACGACTTGCGGCTGGTGGGGTAGTGAGTAATATCAGTAGTGAATTAGTCTATTCAGTTAAAGCTGATATACCACCTCTACCCGAACAACAAAAAATCGCTGAAATCCTTACCACTTGGGATAAAGCGATTGATACCATTGAACGTTTAATTGAAAACAGCAAACAGCAGAAAAAGGCATTTATGCAGCAATTGTTGACGGGTAAAAAGCGTTTAATTGATGAGAATGGTCAGCGTTTTTCTAGGGATTGGGATGAGGTTAAGTTAGGTGATATTAGTGATATAACCACTGGCAGTTCGAATAGAGTAGATTCATCATTAGATGATGAATACGCATTTTTTGACCGCTCACTGGATGTTAGAAGAAGTAGTATTTATCTTTTTGACTGTGAAGCAGTTATCGTAGCGGGTGAAGGACAAGAATTTATACCTAAACACTTTATTGGGAAGTTTGATTTACACCAAAGAACTTATGCAGTAATGGACTACAGAAATTCAATCGGTAAGTTCATATATTACTACATGACGTTCTATCGGCATTATTTCCTAGCTCAAGCTGTAGGTAGTACAGTTAAATCTCTTAGACTACCTATGTTTAAAAAAATGCCCATTATGCTTCCATCAGTAGAAGAACAACAAAAAATCGCTGCGGTATTAACCAATGCCGATAAAGAAATCGAATTACTTGAACAACAGCTTGCCGATTTACAGCAAGAAAAAAAGGCGTTGATGCAGCAGCTTTTAACGGGTAAAAAACGGGTTAAGCTGGATTGAAGTGGCTAGATTTGCTAATTGAATTTTGGGTTAATCCTGCTCTTAGATTAGTATAATCAACCTAACATAAAAATAGTTGTGATAAGCTATTAACTAAACATTATATAAAATAGAGAATAAATATGAAGAAAGGAATGGTTTTCCTAATTGGTACTGCTTTATCTACCACGGTTATGGCCAGTATCTTAGATGAAATGCTGGTCGAGTCAGGTGCAGTAAACAATAATTATGTTTATATCGACCTAGATGCAGCTCAAGAAGTGTTTAGTGTCCATCAAAGCATTTTTGAATCGGTACGGGAAGAGGATGTGGCCGCGTCCAATGGTGAAGATGTTATGTTGACGCTGTCTCCCTATACGACTTCGATAACGTTGATTAATCCTAATGAATACTCTAATGCAAAAAAAGCACAAATCCAAGAGTATTCACATCGACCCAGTAGTATTCGCGTACTGTGCGACAATTTTTTTTATACAGACAAGTATCTCGCTGCTAATGATGTCACGGTAACCTATGCTATAAAAAACCTTGATCACCAAACAATCACTGCTGTTGACCTTAATAATAAAACCTGTCCCGCTCGCTCTTAAATCAATCATTACTTTATTGATTGATACTGTGATACTTATAGGTAATGTTTAAGATTCCGAAGAGCATGTTTATAACTCTAGAGATATAGAGAATGATCATCAAGGATTTTTCAGTCTTGAGAATATCTGCAACTGATAATTAAACTATCCATAAAACTCTAGATAAATTAGAATCGACAGCGAATAAAGATCTGCTTAAAGTTAGTTTTGAAGGTGATTGGGTTCGTAGTGTGCGCCCCGCGCACTGATAAACATCACATCCTATAATGGTGCGCAAGGCGCATCCTACCGTTTAAAATTATAGAAGTTTGCACACAGTCATGAGTATGAACCCCAGAAAATTATTCACCAAAGTCTATAATGCATTTCAAAAATGGTAACAGGACACTATGACGCCCCATGAAAATAATACGAACTTGAATGTAATATTTATAGGCTGTAATTATGAATTAGGTTAGACTGCAAATAGGTTAGATGTCTAATCAAATGGTATTTAAAACATTGGAAATTGCTATTTATTTCTACAGAGATAATTCATAATATCAAAGTGTATAGGTCAATATATCTCTGGTGTTTGAAGAGATCTAAACTGGTCAACAGTGTCACTACCTATTTTAAAGTCCTGATACATATTGATATCAAAAAACGATATTGACTCAATCTCGCTTACAGGAATAAGCATTGAAGCCTTATCAGCACGTTCTGGATTGTAACAGATGCCTTTAGTTGTTTTCTTAACAATGCCATGTTTTAGATAGACCTCTAAATAATTACAGTCTAAGTGCATATGTAGGTTTTCTTTGGCACGGTATCCACTTAACATAGGTAATATAATCAAGGTTTCATCAGGTCCACTCTTAAAGTCTTCTTTGAGTAAGACACCGACATACACCTTGCCTGAACTAAGAGATATTTTGAGATAGGAAGAGTTTTCAAGCGCTGTTATTATGATGCTCATCATGCCATCTAACTTTTTTAAAGCACTTAAATCTGGTGCGGCATCTAGTAGGTTCAAACGTATTTCATTAACGATTAAAGACGCTATCAAGACTATAAGACCGAAAATTAGTTTTACGTAACTGTTATTAATAAGCGTTGTTATATGAGGTTCAAACACGTTAAAATTAAGTATATCCCACGATAGTAGGCTACCTATAAATAAAAGAATAATATATATCACTACTAACACTGAACTAGCTATGGCAAATGAAATTGCACCATCAGCACCTAGCATGACATATGAAACCCAACCAGAACTTCGCTTGAGTTTGTAGTTCTTTTCATCTACCTTTGCGTTTATTCTATACCCAAGCAAGAGAATTAAAAGAACAACGAGAACAGCCATAGTTTAACTGTCTTTATAAGCAGGCGACAATGATGACATCTTTGCTTGTATTGATATTTGGCTTTCTAATTTAGCTCTCACTTCTGGATTATTGTAGTTAGATCTAACATTTCCATATTCATCAATTAAAAGCTTACCATTACGACTTAACTTAACCTTCGGTTTATTAATTCCAATTGCTTTTTCTATGAAGTTACGTTCTCTTGAATTTTTCATATCCATCTCCTTTATAAATATATTCTACGATGGTATTCATATATCTTAGCTATTACACTACTTTTTGGGGCAACAAGCAATATTAATTTTGTGTGTCATTGCAGAATATTAAAGTAAATTTTAAAAAAACTACTTGTTAAACCTTTTGAATTTGTAGCTGCAAACTCCGCCTTAAGTGCGGTTTAGCCCCGATTGCAGCGGATATACTTGGCACAGTACAGGGTTACAGGCGCTTGGCTAGAGGCAGTATCGCAGCGCAGGAATGCCGCTAGTCTATAGCGCCTGTCCCTGTGCAAGCCAAGATAGTAGCGGAAAACGGGATTGGCTACTTAGGCAGTGCTGTACTCTCTACATAGTGTCTTAAAGACTTAGAGACGAGCCTTAGTTAAATAGTGACATCGTGCTTTTGGATGTATCGTCATATAAATATTATGATAAGGTACGCTTGCTTATCTTAAATAAAACTAGGCATTAAACAAATCAAGGATGACCTAACTTGACTACCAAAAAGAACCGTCTCAAAACTGTCGTTAATACCGTTAATAAATTCTTTATACCGCCTTTGGTAGGTGCGATCGTGCTCGCTATCACTTATGTCATTAGTCTGCAGTTTGATAGCTTGATACAAAGTCTTGAGGTGCCCTTTAGCGCAGAGCTTATCAGCTTTGTCAAAACCCTCTTTGTATTTTATTTCTTCTATATATTGGTTTATATACCATTTTTCATTTACCTGTCGTTTCTAAAAGTATTTGGCAAGCTTAGTCTGGTGACTGTGCTGGTTAGCGGCTTTGTCTATGGGTTGTCGCCGCTGTTGTTTGGCAGACGTGGTAGCGTATCGGTTGATGATATGATTATATTGACGGTTATTGTTATAAGTGGTGTGCTGTGTGCGGGTTGTTATTATTGGCTGGATAAAAAGTTGTCATAATAATCAGTTGATTGGCGAGATCAAGGCGTAACTTGAGCGCACGTTGTATAAAGCGGTTCATTTAGAGATAATAACCATAGCCCCACCTCTGAACACCGACCTAGCCCTGCCAGCATTAGTACAGTGCAGGTGATTGATAAAGATTTATACGGGATTTAAATTGATATGCACACTAGCCCAAACATTAATTTCAAAGAAGAATTTAGCGCCAAGATCCCTGCGCTAACCTTATTAATGACTTTAGGCTATCACTACCTCTCCCCTCAGCAATGCTTAAAACTGCGCAGTACCGCCAAAACGGGCAATAGCATCAAAACGGGCAGTAGCACTAACCAAGTTATGCTATTGCCTGTACTGCGTGACTATTTAGCCAATCAAACCTTTGTTTTCGAAGGTCAGTCGCATCATTTATCCTCAGCCAGCATTGATAAAATCATTCAACAGCTTAGCCCTGCCCTAAACCAAGGTCTTATAAAAGCCAACGAGATTATTTATGATGCCCTGCTTTATGGCGTCAGCGTCACCGAATTTATTGAAGGTAAAAAGACCTCTCAAACCATTCAACTTATTGACTGGGACAATATTGGCAACAATGCCTTTCATGTTACCGAAGAAATGGTAGTGCAAAACCGTGATGCCACAGGAAACGTTATTCCCGATATGGTTTGCTTCGTTAATGGGTTGCCTTTGGTGGTTATTGAAGCCAAACGCCCAGACTCAAATAATCCGCATCAATCCACCAATGCTCAAGCGATATCACAGCACTTACGTAATCAAAAGCCTCAATATATTCCACATTTATTTACTTATAGCCAGTTACTCTTAGCTATCAATGGTTATGAGGGACTATATGCAACCTGTAATACCCCTGAAAATTTTTGGGCGAAATGGATTGAAGAGGACATTAGTGAGTCTGAGTTTCAACGGCTTAAAAACAACCATTTGCATAGCGAACAGATAGATCGCTTATTTGCCCATAGAAAAAATAGCGACAAACAAGCCTATCAAGCATTAATAGACGCCGGCGAGCTTAGCGTAACCGATCAAGACCGTCTAATAATCAGTTTATTACGTCCGGATAGACTGTTTGATATGATGCGTTTTTACACCCTATTTGACAGTCGTGCCGGCAAGATTGTTGCTCGCTATCAGCAAGTATTTGGCATTAAAGCGTTGGTAGCGCGTATTGGTCAGTTCGACAACTTAAATGGTAAATCGGGCAGCCGTAAAGGTGGGGTAATTTGGCACACCACGGGTAGCGGTAAATCCTTCACCATGGTGTTTTTAGCCAAAGCCTTAATTTGGATGCAAGATTTGGCGGAATGTCGAGTATTTGTGGTCACTGACCGTATTGATCTGGAGAACCAAATCGCTCGTACCTTTATGGCGGCAGGTGCGTTAAGTGATAAAGACCGCCGAGAGGCTAAAGCTGCTTCGGGCAGAGATTTAGCCAAAAAGGTAGGTGAAGGCAATCAACGTATTCTGTTTTCGATTATCAATAAATTCGGGGCGGCGGCTGAATACGATGAATTTTATAACCCCAGTGAAAACATCATTGTACTGGTCGATGAAGGTCACCGCAGCCAAAATGGTGAAAATAACATTCGTATGCAGCAAGCCCTACCGAATGCAGCGTTTATTGCTTTTACCGGCACGCCACTACTAAAAGATGATAAAACCGAAAACAAATTCGGAAAGATTATTCACTCTTATACCATGCAACAAGCCGTGGCGGACAAGACCGTTACCCCACTACTCTACGAAGAACGTGTGCCAGAGCTAAATACCAATGATGTGGCGATAGATAAATGGTTTGATCGTATTACCCAAAAGCTAAGCACAGAGCAGAAGGCAGACCTTAAACGTAAATTTGCCAAAAAAGGTCAGGTGTATCAAGTTGAAGGACGTATTGAACTCATTGCTCATGACATCTCCGACCATTTCCAAAACTTTAAACAACAAGGTTTGAAGGGTCAACTTGCCTGCGACTCGAAAGCATCAGCGATTCGTTATAAACAAGCACTGGACAGCATTGGTAAAGTGACCTCTGTTGTTGCTATGTCGCCCCCCGACACTCGTGAAGCTCATACCGAGGTGGACGTAGAGAGTAAAGACATCGTTCAAAACTGGTGGATGCAAAACGTTTATCCTAATTATGGGTTGGATGATGTTGGATACACCAAAGATATCATTGAGGACTTTAGCAAAAAGAATGGTCCAGATCTCATGATAGTGGTGGATAAGCTATTAACAGGGTTTGATGAACCAAAAAATACGGTTCTCTATATCGACAAACCGCTCAAGAGCCATAACTTAATTCAAGCCATTGCTCGGGTTAACAGGCTGCATCCAAACAAGCAGTTTGGTTATCTCATCGATTATCGCGGTATTTTAAAGGAGCTCGACACGACTATTGAAGAGTACCAAAACCTGGCAGAACGCACCCAAGGCGGCTTTGATATTGACGACCTAAAAGGCATGTATGCTGCGATGCAAACAGAATACAAGAAACTGCCGATGCTGCATAAAAAGTTATGGGCACTGTTTGATGACGTGCCCAATAAACATGATGGTCATGCATTACGTCAATCGTTATCACCAAAAATGCAGCAGCGTGATGGCATGGTTGTTGATACCAATCTTAAACGTCGTGACGATTTTTATGCGGCGTTGACTGAGTTTTCTAATACGATGAAGGTGGCGCTACAATCCGCTTCTTATTTTGAAGACAGTGTTTTTGATGGTAAACGCGATAACTATAAAAAAGACTTAAAAGCCTTCGTTGGTTTGCGTAAGCAGGTGCGAGAAGATGCCAATGAGACCATCAACTTTGACGAATATGAAAATGATATTCGCAATTTACTCAACAAACACGTTGCTGGGTTAGAGGTTAAAGAGCCAGAAGGCGCTTACTTAGTAGACAATATGGGTAAGGATGCTAAACCTGAACAATTAACGGACACCGAGGCGCGCAATAAAACCGATAAAATAACCAGTCGTGTCACTAAAATTATTGAGCAAGATTTGGCGGATGATCCTTACGCCCAAGAATATTTCTCAAAACTTTTGAAACAAGCCATTGAAGACGCCAAGGCTATGTTTGATGCGCCTATTAAACAATACATGATGTTTGCTGACTTCGAACAAGCGGTTAAAGACCGTAATGTGCCTGATGTCCCCAAAGCGTTTGTCGACAAATCGGGCAAACATAACAAACACGCTCAGGCTTATTTTGGCTTATTTAAGCATTTATTTGATTCTAGTTTTTTGCAAGATAAAGGTCTTGATAAGGATACGATGGTTAGTTATGCGTATCAGATTGACGATATAGTGAACACTGCGGTGGCTGAAAACTCACTGAATCAGTCACAGATAGAAAAACAAATCAACCTCAAGATTATTCCTTTGTTATATAAACCGCTAGGTACTGATAAAGCAAAAGACATGGTAAGCGAAGTAATTAAGATAGCGCGTCTTGGTCTGTCTCGGGGCTAATGATAATGAATGACACGCCAATTAAATCAGTAAGCAACTCACTAAGCGGCTCACTAAGCAATACAGACTTAGCTAAACTGTATTATGGGCAAAATATTATCCATTATAAAGTAGTTCGCAAAGACAATAGTCGCAAATTACGAATTAAGATTCACCCCGATCAACGGGTAATCGTCACAGCACCACACCATACCACTGATGAATTTATTCAAGCTACTGTTAATAAAAGGGCGCGCTGGATTTGGCAACACCTGCAAGACTTCGCCAATCACAAAAGTGACGTTTTGCCAAAGCGTTATGTCAGCGGTGAACCACAGTTTTATTTAGGTCGCAGGTACGTACTTAAAGTGAATGTAGACCCATCGCAAAAAGACAGCATTAAGCTATACCGTGGTAAGTTAACGGTGACGCTCAATAAGGATTTCGAGGATTTAGATAATAGAGCATTAAAAATTAAAAAATTGTTAGACAGTTGGTATCAGGATAAAGCAAAAGCTGTATTTGATGAGCGTTTAACCGCTGTATTACCCAAAGCAGATTGGGTAGAAGATAAGCCATCATTTAGGCTGCTATCTATGCAAAAGCAATGGGGCAGCTGTTCGACTCAAGGCGATTTAATACTAAATCCACACTTGGTTAAAGCCTCAAAAGAATGCATCGACTATGTGATATTGCATGAGCTGTGTCATATTGCCGAGCACAATCATAGTGACAGATTTTGGCGGCTACTGAGTCAAGTCATGCCGCATTGGCAAGCCGTTAAAACTCAGCTTGATAGCATGGCTGAGCTTTATTTGAATGAATAACAAATAGTCTCTACTTTTAAACCCTGTTTTAACTAAGTTCTAGTTTAGAACCTTTAAAACTACCTAAGGAATATGCGTGATATCACTAACAAAGTTCGTACTAAATTCTCTAGTAGGCACTACCCTATTGTTAACCGTAACCAGTAACGTCAACGCGATCAGCATTGACGTGCAAAGCCTAGATGAATACAACACTGTTATAGCCACATGTCATGCTCAGTATCAAGCACATTTGCCTTCAATGCCTTCAATTAAGCCTAGCCAGCCGCTGATTGTCGAAAACGATAATTCCGAAATGCTTGACACCGCTGAGCGTTTTTTAGATAGAGTTATCATGCATGAAGATTTCGCTAACCTGCCAGATCCTATTTATTTAGGTAATGATGACGAGTTCGTTGCCATGATCAATACAGATCAATTATTTTTAGAGGAGGTATCGTACTTATTACTAGGATTATTTCGGACTTATATTACGGGTGAATATGTACCTAGAGATGATGTGAAAGCAGTCAAATATTTAACTAAAGCGGTGGATTATTTGGAATTGGAAAATCCTGGTAACCTTTCAGGGTTAGTTTATATTGTCACTATGTTTTCGTTTACAGACAGTGATGATAGCGCCTTAATATCTGAAGATGACGCCATATTAGATGAAAGTGATTCAAGGTACGATGATATCATAGAAGAAAGAATATTCGCTTTATTATTAGAGTCAGGATCGATAGATACTCAGGCTTTATTTCTTAAAAATTATATTAAAGATTCACAATCAACCTGTGATGACGTTTTAATCGAAGATTTAACCGCGCTAGCTAATAAAGGCAGTTATTATGCGATTCATGGACTTGCAGAGATATATGGACTACTAAATGATGAGCAGCCAAACAAATACGAGGAACAGCTAAAATATTGGCAAGATAGGGCGGCTAAAGCGCCCCTTGTTGATAGAATTGGCCGAATATAATTAACGCTGTATAGGGGCTATCAAGTAACAATTTTAGACTTCTTTGATGATGTTAGTGGAATTAGCGATAACTTAGTATGACCTCGATTTGCTCAACCGTCATATTTCTTAATAAAGCCTGCTCTTCTACGGGCATTCTGTTTTTGTGTTCTTTGATCATCAAGTCGAGCTGGCGGGCAATGATTGATGTGGATTCATAATATAAATTGGGTTGCTCTTTGACCAGCTTTTGAAGGTACTGCTTGACGAGGCGCTTTTTTTTGTCTGCATTGAGCTCTTCAGTGTTATTAAATTGCGACATTTATATTTCCTTTTAATATTTTATATTCTTTAGTGTTTTATATTCTTTAATTTTCAATACTTTTACGAGCTGTTAATATTCATACTGCTATAAAACTGGCCCTAGAGTGGCGATAATGTGATTCCAGATTCGATAATAAATTGGCCAATCTCGTACTTGATTAAGTGTGACTGGATCTGAATCCTCAATATAAGTGTATTGACGCTGAATTATCTGCTGGGTTAGGCTTTTGTCATAAAATATTGCATTATTTTCATAATTTAAATCAAAACTACGCAGATCCAAATTGGTCGAACCGACCATACATATTTGATCATCTATGGTTAAGGTCTTGGCATGTAATAGCCCTGGCTTATACTCATATATCTTAATACCTGCTTCAAGTAGCTGCCGATAATAACTATGACTGGTGGCGGCAACAATAAAAGAGTCGTTCTTTTTTGGAAAAATCATGGTGACATCAACGCCTCGATAGGCGGTAGCACATATCATATTAATAAGCGTATAGTCTGGTACAAAGTACGGAGTGGAGATAATGAGCGACTCTTTGGCTTGGCTCATCAAGGTGCTTAATAAATGTGGTGTGGTGCCTTGCCGCTGCGTAGGTCCATCTCCAAATACTTGCGCAGGGATACCTTCTGGATGCTGTTCAGTGATATAGGGGAAGCTGTTATAATCTGCACGCTCATCCTCCATCATCCAATCGCTTGCAAATAGCATTTGGTTTTGAGCCACAATTGGTCCCTCAACCCGTAGCATAATGTCTACCCATGGCGCGTATTTGGGCTTAATTCGAAATTCTGGATCGGCACTGTTACGGCTACCGATGTAGCCAACTTTGCCATCAATAACGGTTATCTTTCTGTGGTTCCTTAAATCAATACGGCTAAATAACACAACCTTAAGGATATTGCGTATAGGCAGTGCCACATTCACCTCCACGCCAGCATCCTTCATACGTTGCCATAGTGACGATATGACAAGCTTACGAGATCCAAGCCCATCTACCATAGCACGGCATCTCACCCCGCGTTCAACTGCACGAATTAAAGCATCAGCAATTGCTGTACCCATGCCATCTTCTAACCAAATGTAATACATAACGTGAATATGGTCGGTAGCGGCATCAAAATCTGCTATCATTCGCTGCTGGGTCGTATCGGCATCCGCCATAAGCTCAGCTTTGTTACCCGCTACCAAGTTAAAATAATTGGTTTTGGCAGCGTAGCTAAATCCATGCTTGTATTCAGGCTTTACTACGTCGTTCAAAAGCGTTTGATCGCCCAAAACTTTTGGATAGTTTGAATGTAAGGTTTGTCTGATTTTCTCATAACGCCTAACAAAGTTAACCCCTAAGTGAACCTCACCAAACATCCAATATACTAGGACACCAAAATACGGCAAGACAAACAATATGACAATCCACGCAAGTCGTGCAGGTGATGTAATGTTATCACGCGATAACACCCTAAGTGATATCACAAGCCATACTATAAAGTGTAGGGTTAAAAATATGTCTACTAGCATAAGGTGCCTGTTGTTAACTAAATTTAGCTTTTTTATTCAAATATCATATTTCAATTCATGTTGTATGATACTTTTAATACTACGATGACGTAAGTCAGCATTATATGAGTATAGCTAGTCTTAATTTAGGTTTTAAGTTTAATACTGTAGTTTTTAACAATATGATTTAAATATCGTTAAATCTTAGACTTAGTTTTATAATAAAATAACTAATAATTCTATTAGGTATCAGCTATGACATTATTTGCACTTTATTAGCATTCAACTAGCACTTTATGAGTACTCAATAACTAAATTTGCTTAACCTATGCCTAGTTTGTATATCTATATGTCAGATATGAATTTATAAATAACACCTAGCCTAGGTACTATAGCGTCATGATTTTTTCAAAGTAAGGGCATCTTTATAATGTACAAATACACTCATGCGGATCAAGCCATGGTGGATGAACGGGTAGAGCAGTTTCGCGACCAGACCCGTCGCTTCCTAGCGGGAGAGCTTCCAGAAGAGCAATATTTGCCATTACGTCTGCAAAACGGTCTTTATATACAGCGCCATGCGCCCATGCTACGTATCGCAGTTCCTTATGGGTTAATGGCAAGCTATCAAGTGCGTAAGCTTGCTGACATTACCCGTCGTTATGACAAAGGGTATGGGCACTTTACAACACGTACCAACCTACAGCTAAATTGGCCAAAACTTGAAGAAGTGCCCCAAATACTAGCGGAATTAGCTTCGGTACAAATGCATGCCATTCAAACCTCTGGCAACTGTATTCGTAATACCACAACAGACCCCTACTCTGGTATCAATGCCAATGAAGTAGAAGATCCCCGTCCTTATTGTGAAATCATTCGTCAGTGGTCAACGTTTCACCCTGAGTTTGCGTTCTTACCGCGTAAATTTAAGATCGCCGTTATTGGAGCACCCGAAGACCGTGCTGCTACTCAAGTGCATGATATTGGGCTGCATATTTTAAAAAATGAAGAAGGCGAGATTGGGTTTGAAGTGATTGTTGGAGGTGGTCTGGGCCGTACACCTGTTATTGGTAAAACGATTAATAAGTTTTTACCGCGTCAGCATTTGTTAAGCTACTTAGATGCAATCTTGCGTATCTATAATTTTTATGGTCGCCGTGATAACAAGTACAAAGCGCGTATAAAAATATTGGTCGAAAGCATGGGCACACGTGAATTTACGAAGCTGGTTGATGCTGAATGGAAGACCATTACTAAAGATGGGCCACTTACGTTAACAGATGACAACTTTGCCACAGCAAAAAGTCATTTCTCCTCATTTGACTATGAGAAGATTGATGAGCTCGCCAGCAAAACTAAGCTGAGCGAGCAATTAAAAAGTAATAAAGCATTTTCAGATTGGTATGCTCGCAATACAGTGGCGCATAAGGTCGCGGGCTATAGTGCTGTCATTATGTCACTTAAAGCTGGCTTGGTAGATGGCAAATATGTACCTGCCGGTGATGTGACTCATGAGCAGTTAGATAGACTCGCGGACTTAGCGGATCAATACAGCTTTGGGGAAATGAGAGCCACCTATCAGCAGAATTTGGTATTCGCCGATGTGAAGCAAACCGACCTATTTGAACTATGGGAAGCGTTAAACCAAATAGATTTAGCACGTCCAAATATCGGAACCTTAACCGATATGATCGTCTGCCCTGGTTTTGACTTATGTGCTTTAGCAAATGCCACGACTTATAACATTGCAGAGCAAATAGAGAAGCATTTTGATGATTTAGATTACCTATATGATCTTGGTGATATTCAGCTCAATATGTCTGGCTGTATGAATGCCTGTGCGCATCATCACGTAGGCGATATTGGTATCCTAGGTGTCGATAAAAAAGGCGAGCATTGGTATCAAATCAGCTTGGGCGGCAGCTCCAAGTCCGATGCTCGAATCGGTACCATATTAGGGCGTTCGGTCGCAACCGATGAGGTGGCATCAACTTTAGAAAAAGTATTGGATGTATATACCAATCAGCGCCAAGTTGAGGGTGATAATGCCGAGCCATTTGCAGACTTCGTTCATCGTGTCGGCATTAAGCCATTCAAGGAGGCCGTATATGGGTAGTTTCCATATTTTAAATGATGAAGCCGTTAATATTACTGCAAACGACACTTGGTATGCATTGGATACCAAAGAGCTTCCTGATCCTGTATTCATCAGAAGTATTGATTTGAGTGAGCTTTTTAATAAAGAAGAGCGCTTGGATGTGATACTCCCCGTAACGGATGTGATCAATCCTAAAGGGCTGCTTGCTGAGCTGTTGACACTCATTGCCAATCGTACGAGCCGTACTGGGCTATGGTTAGATACCAGTATGGATATGGAAGATATTGATTTGTTAATCACTGCTCAAAGTGATGTGAATAATACGATATTGCATAATCTTGATTTGATTGTATTGTATCAGCCCAGTTTCGCTGATGGTCGAAGTTTTAGCCAAGCACGTCATTTACGTCAGCGTGGGTATAACGGAGAGATACGCATCTCTGGTGACTTTGGACGCGATCAAATCGCTTATTTAAAACGTGCAGGTGTCGATAGTTTTATGTTGGCTGAAGAGTTAGTAACTGATGATATATCAACCGCATTTAAGGCACTACCTTCCTCATACGATGGCAGTGATGCTGATGCGTTACCTATGTTTCGTTAGATAGGCGTATTTTTATTCGCCAATAGTCTCAAGTCGGCTTTGAACGGTTTAAATGAGTCACACTACTTAAATACGTTGTTAAACTTAAAGAGTTTTTATATAGAATAGGTATAAGAGTGCTATTTATCTTTATTATGAACCTAACATATAAGGCCTATTAGTTAAGCCCATTCGTAATGAAGTTAGTAGCACTCTAGCTCATCCACAATAAGAGAATACTATGCAGCAGCCCACCTTAATGCAGCGCTTAGATACCGAAGCGTACAATTCAAAACTTCAAAATAAAAGTCCTATTCAAATCATAGAATGGGCTGCTGAGCATGCGCAAAATCCGATCTTAACCACTAACTTCAGACCCCATACGGCAGCCATTCTACATCTGGTCACTCAGGTGATGCCAAACATCCCTGTGCTTTGGGTAGATACGGGGTACAACGTTGATCCTACCCTTGAGTATGCTAACAAAATTACGGACCTTTTAAATCTCAATCTGATAGTGCGGCATCCTGATAATAACGAGGCTTTAGCTAAGTTCCGCCGCGAAGGCATTCCAATGCCTAGCGATGCTAATCATGATGCGTTTACCCAATTGGTTAAGATAGACCCTTTCCAAAAAGCGCTCAATGAGTTCAATCCTGATGCGTGGATTACAGGAATCCGTAGCGATCAAACCGAATTTCGTAAATCCCTAGACATATTAAGCAGAAGCGCCACAGGTATTTTAAAAATTGCGCCTATTTTCCACTGGTCAAAGCAAGATCAATTAGCGTATATCGCCAAACATAACCTACCAGATGAGCAGCGTTATTTCGATCCTACTAAGGTTGAAGAAAACCGTGAGTGTGGGCTGCATACTCAGCTTTAAATTTCAGCCTAAATTAGCTCTCAGCTTTAATTTAATCAAAAAACCTAGTAGTTTATGCCCCTAGTTTAACGCTTTAACTAAGCTATAGAACTAGGGGTTATTGTTATCCTAATTAAGTGCGACCTATAATAGTTTAAAATATAGAGCCGTATTATTAAATGGTAGCTTATGAATAACTATTATGTACTCCTACCACTTTGTGTTGCATGATCTAAATTGCGCCATAGCTATCAGTTGAAGCAATCAGAACTCGCTGTAAAAAATGGGATTATCTGAAGCTAGTTTTTTTAAAGTTGAAAGCGTTAAAGATATTAAGCTGTCCACTTTGCAGAAGTATGTACACTCATTAGATGAAGAAGTATCTATTACCGCAAAAACGCCTGATGGTGAACTCAATTTAATATAAACAACCTTATACATTATTGATAACTATATTTAACTTATTATCCGCTTTATAACAGATTTTAAGCAAATCATATAAAGTACTTGTGTATAAACTACTCCTTCAAAAAAACTGTACATAGTGCTTTATACCCTCATATACATAAAGCTTATGAATAATAAGAATTTAGTAATCGCCAAGTCTTTAATGATAGTCAGCCCAAAATACGACATAATGTCACCATATTCTAAGAGTAAGTTTTTAAGTTATGAACACCTTTCCTCTATTTTTTAAATTATCCAATCAACCTGTCTTAATCGTAGGTGGCGGCGAAGTAGCACAGCGTAAAGCAGATTTGTTATCTAGAGCTGGCGCTTATATTACTATTCTAGCGCCGCATATAAGTGATGAGATTCATCACTTATTGTCCGATAGTAAGCATACGCTTATTACTGAGCAATATGATAAAAAGTATTTAGTGGGCAAACGTATCGTAATCGCTGGTACTGATGATGAAGCACTCAATAATCAAATTCATGCCGATTGTAAGGCATTAAATATTCCTGTGAACGTGGTCGATACCCCGCCCTTATGCGACTTTATTTTTCCAGCCATTGTCGATAGAAATCCAATTATTATCGGCATCTCTTCAAATGGTAAAGCTCCAGTACTTGCCCGCCTAACCCGTGCTCGATTAGAAACCTTAATCCCGCAAGGTTATGGCAAATTGGCCAAGCTTGCCGGTGATATGCGCGATGAGGTGAAATCAAAAATACCAACGCTTACTGGTCGTCGCCAGTTTTGGGAAAAGGCCTTTGAAGGTAAAGTGAGTGAGCTTATGTTTGCTGGTCGTGAGGCTGAGGCTGAGCGAGCCCTTAAAGCAGATTTAGAAGCAACTCATAATAGTCTTAACGATTTAGGCTCTAATAAAAGCGCTGTTTCAGATAGTCCTCAAAACGTAGGCGAAGTTTATATTGTCGGTGCGGGTCCAGGTGACCCAGAACTTCTAACTTTTAAAGCTTTAAGATTAATGCAGCAAGCTGACATTGTCTATCATGACGCATTAGTCTCTGACGCTGTGCTGGATCTGTGCCGCCGTGATGCTGACAAAGTGTTTGTCGGAAAAAAACGCAGCAATCACGCGGTTGCCCAAGACAATATTAATCAACTATTGATTGATAGTGCCAAACAAGGCAAACGCGTCGTACGTCTTAAGGGCGGAGATCCTTTCGTATTTGGGCGTGGTGGTGAAGAAATACAAGCGCTACGAGCGGCAAATATTCCCTATCAAGTCGTACCAGGAATTACCGCTGCTGGTGCCGCCTCTTGCTATGCCGGTATTCCGCTTACCCATAGAGATCATGCTCAGTCGGTAAGGTTTGTCACCGGTTTCTTAAAATCTGGCGAGCCCAATACTGGGTTTGCCGCGTTAACCAATCCCACCGAAACGATCATATTTTATATGGGTCTACATTCCATAGAGCGATTGACCAAAGGACTTATCGATGCAGGACGATACGCCGATACGCCGATTGCAATCATCTCTCAAGCCAGTTTACCGAATCAACAAATTATGACTGGTACCTTACAAGATATCGTTGCTAAACATGAAGCCAACCCATTACCTACCCCTGCCTTATTGATAGTTGGTAAAGTGGCTCAGCTGCATGATGAGCTAGCCTGGTTTGGAGCTAATATTGTGGATACCGACCAACAGGCGCATGCACTGAATATGGTTTAGCGCCATTAAATTATCGTTCGATTAATAGATTTTAGTAATTAAATAGCCTTAGTATAATATACAAGGGCTGTTTTTTTATTTCTATGATATACAAGGGCTGTTTTTTTGATTTACATGATATATAAAATCTTAAATTAATTAGGCTATATATTATTAAATAGATTAATGTTTAGGTAAAACAATACTACCTAATATAAGACTACTAAGACCACCAACTGCGGTAACTGATAACGTTATAGTTAACAAAACTTCATTAAATCCATTCATTCCTCCAAATATATCGCCTTTTGAAACAATGGCTATCCCAAAGATTATTATAATAGCGTATAGAAAACTCACTAGAGCGCCTAAGAAAAATAGATACCCCCAATCAGAAGCTTGTCGTAACTTCTTTTCATCATAAACTAACTTTAGCGCCACTATAAGTGAAGGGACGATGCCGCAGACTGCCCCACCTAGTAAAGCCGTTATCAAAATATCTAACATATAATACGAATTGGATATTCCTAATGGCAGCCATATTATTAAGCCGCCTAAAACACCGCCAAAAAGGATAAAACAGGTTATGATTTTAGACGTAGGATATTCAGTGATCTCAAAATAACCGATCTGCGAGTCAATCGAGGATAGTGATGAATCAGAGCATTCTTCAAGGTTTTGTTTATTTGAACTTAAATTTTGTTGAGGTTGAGGCTGAAGTTCTGATGTCATAGTAATTTTCCATTGAGGCAATTAATCATAAGAAAGTGATAATAATTTTGGTATTGACTAAACAATACCCGCCTTAAATGGATAAACGATGTATAAAATAAGAAAAGCCAATGGGTTTAGTTCAGTCTTCTAGTGTATGTAAGACAACTAAAACTCCTAACTTTAATACAAACACCAAAGTGACGTAACCTCAGAACTACGAGCAACATATAATGGATCACTCTTGTCTTGGCTTTTACTATGCGTCGGCTGCGTATCTAGACGATATTTCACGGTCAATCCAGCCTCTTCAAACCAACCTAATAGATCTTCACGGGTACGCAACTTTAAATGCTCTGCCAAATCTGACAAAATAAGCCAAACCTCGCCATTTTCCGCCAAACACTGCTTTGCCCCCATCAAAAACCCGCGTAGCATGGTACTATTGAGATCATAAACGGCATATTCTAATGGCGAGCTGGGTTTAGCTGGTAACCAAGGGGGATTGCAGACAATAAGATCTGCTTTTGGAGCATCCTCTGGAAACAAATCTGTCTGCTGTAACGTCACGTTTGAGAGCGACTGGCGGCTGAGATTATCTTGAGCACATTCTAACGCACGAGGGTTTAGATCCGTTGCAATAATTTGCTCAAAACCACGTTTAGCTAATATGATAGCGAGCAACCCTGTTCCCGTTCCTATGTCATAAGCCACTTTTTGCTTATCAGGAAGTGGCGCATCAAGTAACAACTGAACGTATTCCTGTCGTGTCGGCGCAAACACGGCATAATGAGGGTGAATGGATACCCCTAATGCGTGTATAGGTACACCTTTTTCACGCCACTGCGCCGCACTCACTGCCCCCTGTAAATCCCGAAATGACATAACAACGGGTTCGTCTATTTGACCAAAAGCCTCAATACAGGCAGCCCTAACTTCAGGCGCACGGCGAAGATTGAGCTCAAAGTCAGGTTCAAACTTCAATAGCAACCGACTTAGCAAGCGTGCACGCTGCGATTGCGCCAGTCGATTTTGATGGAATAAGTTTGCTAAGACTTGTTGCGGCTCAGAGTCATTATTCGGTTTAATTTTTTGTTTTGCTTTTGCTTTGCTTAGTTTTCGTAGTTCAGCTTTATCTATACGTCTATTTAGGGCTTGAAGTAATTGACGAGCATTATGGTAATCGCCGCGCCATAGCATGGATGTGCCAGCATTCGCCAAACGGTACGCGTCATCAGCACTGGTTTTATCATTGGCGATAACTATACGTTTAGGGGGCGCATGTCCACTTTGAGATAACCATCTTGCTTGATGTTCAACCCCATCTTCTTGCCACTGTACATACTGATATGCTTGTTTTAACACGTATTAACCTTCTTTGATATCCTAGTCTATATTTGAATTATCTGCATAAATTTTATAATCATCATACACGAATCCCTTATTATAAACTGTCCTTTGAGACTAATATAAAACAGTCACTTATCAGTAAGCTAAAACCTATTTATGGTATGATATTTATCTAAATTTGTGTTGAATCTTACCTTATGTCAAACCGTCACACACCGTCAACCGTACCCCAATCTCGTAAATCCTTAACCATACTGCATACCTCCGACTGGCATCTTGGGCGCCGTCTATATGGGCAGATGCGTTATGATGAATTTGAAGCTTTCTTAAAGTGGCTTGAGAACAGTATTTGCCAGTATGCAGTCGATATCTTAATCGTGGCTGGTGATATTTTTGACACCATGACACCAAGTAATAGAGCGCAGGCGCTGTATTATGAATTTTTGGGTCGAGTTGCCTTCTCTAATTGTCAGCATATCGTGATTGTAGCAGGCAATCACGACTCCCCTACTTTTCTCGATGCGCCCAGTAATCTATTAAAGTCTTTAAATGTGCATGTGGTCGGTACAGCTTGTGAAGATTTAGAAGATGAAGTGATTACGCTCACCGACAACCAAAGCACTCCGTCTTGCATCATTACCGCAGTGCCTTATTTGCGTGACCGTGATGTGCGCAGTAGCCGAGCTGGCGAGTCTGATAGTGATAAAGACAGTAAAGTCATTGAAGGTATCAAAGCCCATTATGATGGTGTCGCAGAAATTGCCAAAGCTCGACAAGGTAAGCTAATTGAGCAGTACCAACGCCATATTCCGATAATTGCTACTGGTCATTTGTTTGCCTCTGGTGGACGTACTACAGATGATGACGGCGTTCGCAATTTATACGTTGGCTCATTAGGCAAAATATCAGCCGACATGTTTGCAGACTGTTTTGATTATGTGGCGTTGGGTCATTTACATGTACCACAACGCGTCGGTGGTCGTGAGCATATTCGTTATAGTGGTTCGCCGATTGCGATGGGTTTTGGGGAGGCTCGCCAGCAAAAAAAAGTTTTGTTGATTCGGTTTGGCGACTTTATAAGTATGCCGATAGATGCCGCTCGTGAGTTTCCGACTAAAGTAGATGATACCTTGGTAACGACTCCCTCCAAAATACCTACTGCTGATAATTCATCAATAAAAACAACTAAGCCTATACCCGAAACTCAAGCCAATCTATTTATGGATGATTTGTTTGCGGATATTGATGAGTCGCTTAACGAGGGAGATAAAGAGGAATGCAATCAAAATAAAGCTCCTGAAGAGTTCCCGACTGTTATTGATAGCTTAGATAAAGACAGCTTAAATAAAGATACCGCTACTCCTACTTCTATTTATCACGATCAAGATAAGCAAATGCAGATTATATCTGTCCCCATCCCTACCTTTCAAAAGTTAATGCAAATCAAAGGCGATATGACGCATATTGAGCAGTCCATAAGTGCGCTCCCGAAAGATGAGATTATTTGGTTAGAGGTTATTTACGACGGTAAAGAAATCGTTAGTAATTTTAACGAGGAAATTCAAGAATTATTAGAAGATACTGCATTTAGAGCGTTAAAGATAAAGAACACTAACAAATACGATAATGTATTAACGTCTGAGAATAGCACTGAGACGCTACAAGATTTAAATGTGATGGAAGTGTTTGAGCGCTGTATGACGGTGCATAATATCGCCGAGTCGCAAAAGGATGAGTTACGGAACGCCTATCAGCAGATATTGCATGAGGCGAGTCAGAAGGATATTAATTCGGGTGAGGTTTGATTTGAGCAAGATTAGAAGTTTGTGTAGTGTTATAAACTTATAAAGGAGTTACAAGATGACTTGATATACTTCTGTATTTTATGCCATAAGTGATACGCCCGTTCAAAGTGCTAACTTAAAAATGCGTGCTGATCTAATGCACCATATTACAAATTTGATTAAGCATATGCCCCCTATGTTAATCACTCAAAATGAAATTGCTAAACGTTGTGGCATTACTCAACCTCGGCTAAATGATTTGTTGCAAGGAAAAATTAGCAAATTCAGCTTAGATGCTCTAGTCAATATAAATGCAAACTTGGGTGTTGATATTAGTTTAGATTTCACTCAAAGAAAGTCTGAAGCTGATTTGGTGGATGTGGATTGAGATTATCAATTGGGCTTAAATCCACGCCTATGAGCGGTTTTTATCAACTATTTAATTTTCTCTCATCAAAATAGCTAACGCTTTTTTTGCACCTTCTTTAGTTAGTCCTTCATGAAAACGAGTTTCTACCCATTTTTCTTTTATATTGTCAGGCAAATTACGTAAACTTTTATCATCATCTATAATCACATAATTTTCATTTGGATACTGACTAACCCAAGCCATAATCTCATTACACCTGACGCCAAGCTCATCAAACTTCGATGCTTTATTAACTTTGCTAATATGGGTTGTCACTATACCTCGTTTTGCGAATATTTGAACCCATTGATTATTATCATAATGAAGACGATGTGTGGTCGTGAGTACGATTTCTGCATTAGTTATCTGTAGAATAGTAGCTAAATTATTAACGCAGGTTGCATTAAATGCCATAAAGCCATCATTGAGTTGTTGAACAGAACGCCATATAGGTGTTGTCACCATTACACCATCTAAGTCTAGAAGAATTTTCATAAATTATCAGTTCCCGAAGAGTGCACACAGCGCACCCTTTAAAAAATAGAGTTTATTACTTTTTAAACGTATTTTAAGTTGACAAATTTGGAGTAATCAACCATTCATAATTTTATTATAAATAGGTGTTATCCTGCTGATAGGGGATGCAGTGGTGTGACGGACATCTTCGATATGGATTATGATCAAAGCTAGGACAATTAACTTGAAGGCCAAAAAGGCTAGCCTAAGTTTACATTAGTGCCTAAGTTTGTAATGTACATGCGTCAATTAATTGTGTACCAAAATCAGTAACGTATAACGCTTCATACCTGGACTCTTCCAGTATATATGCTGGACTATTATCATATGGACGAATAGCATAGCCTGTATCTTTTTGAATCAACTCTACATAGGCTGAATTACGTATTTCTAGAATCTTTAATCTTTGTAAGTTACCTAAATATGTTTTAACTAAGTTGATATTATCGACTTTAGCATTTATACAGATTTTTATGAATTCAGGATTGAGTGCTTCATACGACGAATGGATATCATTATCTTCGTAACTTGCTTCGCATAGAAACGGATATTCATTTAAGGTTTTTAAAGTATTAATTATTCGTGCTTCATCTATAGATAATTGTTTTATTACTTCTACAAACGCAGGATGAGCTAAGTGTTCTGTATTAGTATTAATTGAAGTTGCTAATAAGTTAGAAAACATACCTCTGAGCTCTTCTAGTCTTCCAGTATATTTTAAAGACTATACTATCGGTACAGCTATATGAGCAGGAGGCGTTTGGATTTGTTCTGCTGGTATATACGCAAGTCTTATTGCAACTGAGCTGATAACATACTCTCTAATTTTATCATAGCCCCATACAACTGCTTCCAAAGGGGAAAGTGCTATATTCAATGCTTTTGCTATAGTAACAGCACCTTTACCTATTTCTTCTGCAGCGGGCGATAAAGTCTTAACAGCTAGCTTAGGTAATGCTTTATTCAAGACTATTGTAGTTACTTCTTGATTATCATCATTAGTCATAATTTTATCTACCCGCTGAGTGGTATTAAATTATCGTCATAGTTTAAATAAAAATCTCTAAACTGTATATGTGATATAAACTATTTTGGATGATCTAATATAATTTTAATTTTATTCTATCTGTTAGTTTGAGTATATTCAACTTCAATACCTGCTTAAAGTATTAAATTTCAACTATATTCACTAACCATAAATCGAAGGTGCGGTTTAGCCTCGATTGTTGCGGATATACTGTGCGGTTGAGTGAGTCTATCAGAAAATCGCAGATTTTCTCTTGAGTCGGGGCAAAGCAGTGCTTTGCTTTATCCCTCCTCAGGCTTGGTTTTGGAGTGGCGCGCGAATCAGGCGGCACGTCAAACCTTAGCCATTCGCCTCACTCAAACGTGCAGATAGTAGCGAAAGCGAGATTGGCTCCTTATCATCATTTCCTTTAAAATCACCTTATAACTTCTTAATTCTAAAATAATTTCAAAGATGACATCATGCGCCTAATCGAACTACGACTAAAAAATCTAAATTCCTTAAAGGGTGAATGGCATATCGACTTTAGCGATGTGGCGTTTGTGAATGAAGGGATTTTTGCCATCACGGGGCAGACGGGTGCGGGTAAGACCACGATTTTGGACGCCATTTGTCTGGCGTTATACGGAGAAACGCCACGGATTAATAGCATTAGCAAAAGTAGCAATGAGGTGATGACACGGCAGACGGGAGAATGTTTTGCCGAGGTGGTGATTGAGCTGAACGGAGCGCAGTACCGATGCCGTTGGGGTCAGCGCCGAGCATATGGCAAGGTCGATGGGAATTTACAGGATGCCACACACGAATTGAGTCGGGTAAGCGATGACCCTGATAAGGGCGATGAGATTTTAGAGGAGAAGTTGTCTCGCACCAAGCAAAAGATTATTGAACTGACGTCGATGGACTTTTCGCAGTTTACCCGCTCTATTTTGTTGGCACAGGGGAGTTTTTCGGCATTCCTAAAAGCCAAAGCGGATGAGCGTGCCGATATTTTGGAGAAGATTACGGGTACACAGATTTATGCCGATATCTCTAAAAATGTGTATGAGAAGTACCGTTGTGAGAAAGAAGAGCTTGAGCGGATGCAAGCGGTGGCGGATAGTTTGTCGCTACTTGATACCGATACCGAAGCGGAATATCGAATGACGATTGGCACGTTGACTGGTGAGCTTAATAGTAACAAAGCCATGCAAGCAGGGTTTGAGTCACAGATTAAATGGCTAGATGAAGTTGCGGATTTGCAAGGTAAGCAAAAGCAGTATCAGCAGGATGTGCACAATGCCGAGCAAGCGAAGTCGGATTTTAGTGCAGATGCCGAGCGTTTAGAAAAGGCGAATAAAGCGCTTGAGATTGGTAATGACTTTAATCAGTTGGAGACTTACCGCAAGCAGCTTGCTGATTTTACGGTGGATAAGGAGGATAGTGCCAAACAGTTACTAGCCGTTAAGACGAGCTTTGAGCAGAGTCAGCAAGATTTACACAAAGCTGAGTTAGCCGAGCAGACAGCGGTTAGTGAGTTTGAGCGCGCGCAACCGCTAATTGCTGAGACTCGCCAGCTTGATGGGCAGATTTTGAACACTAAAGAGCGGTTGCATGACCAACGGAGTCGAGGTGATGCGCTTAAGGTAAGTAGTGCTAAGTTAACAGAGTCGCTGACGACCTCTAAGCAAGAGCAGTCACAGTTACAAGATAGGCTTGATAAGACTAAGGCATATTTAGCCACACGCTCGCATCATGAGGCGCTGGCGAGTGATATTGAGTCGTTGCATCAGCTTGGGACGCAAGTTAAAACAGCGTTACATAATAATGCGGGTAAGGAGGCACAGAGGCAAGATGCTATCAAGAGTTTGGCGAAGTTGCGTGATAAGTTGACTAAGCTTGAGCACAGTCAACAGCAAGCGGGCGATAAGATTGAGCAAAAAAAGCAACTATTAGCGACGCTAAATCTACGTCAATACAAGCTAATGCAAGGTCAAACATTGCAAAGCGTACGCCATCAGCAAAATGATATTGAGCAGAGTCGCCAACAGCTTAATGAGATTATGGCGCAGTTTGGGCAGGTACATCAATTGGCTGTGCAGGCTGAACAGATACAAGGGTTGCTACCTGATAGACAGCGTCGTATTGATAGGTTTGAGCAGAGCATTAAGGATAATGAGGATACGTTACATCGCCTTAATACTGAGTTTAACGATAAGCAAGAGAATTTGGCGTTATTGCTACAGGTGGTTAAGCTTGAGGATTTAATTGTTAAATTGGAGGACGATAAGCCTTGCCCGCTGTGTGGCTCGCTGGAACATCCTTATGATGGTAATCATCCTCTATTAATAAATAGTACGAATGAGTCTCAAGTTGATGCCGATAAACAAACACCGATAGTCAAGGTTAAATCTCGTTTGGCAGAGTTATCCAGTATCATTAAGAGTGTTGAGAAGCAAATTGCCGACGATAAGATTGGTCTTGGTACTACTCGAAATGAGTTAAGTGGTTATCATAAACAGTTACATGAGCAAATCACTCAAATAACAGAGTTAATGAGTGACAATAAATCTTTAGTGACTACTTTTACCCAAAATGTGGCTGACCTTTCCCCTGCCCTCATTAAAATATTTGACAATCAGGCGTTAATCTCGCAGTTGAAAGCGTCGCCAGATACTTTAGTCGATAGTGTTGAGCTGAACGATGACAAGGTTTCATATGATGGTTTACAAACTGTCATGACGACTGCTGATGATTTATCTAAATTGATTCAAATTGTATTGCAGGATTTAGCGTCGCAAAAGAATGCGTTGAATACGCTACTGGATGATAACGATAGGTTAATGCAGGATATTAGCCAGAGTGAGCTTGAGGTCAAAGCGTTAGAGAATGCTACCCAGTCGGCAAATCAGGAAATAAATACGCTTAATACGGATATTAAGTTGGTCATGCAACAAATTAGTAATGACGAGGATTATATTGAGTCTAATTTTGTAGAAATTGAACGCTTAATTCGTGTTATCGCAGATTTGGTTGACCCTTATAAACAGGATGATAATGATAAATGGGCGACGCTTGATACGGACTTGAAGGAGTTAACAGATTCTATTACAAGTAAACAGGTATTGACTGAGAGTGACTGTGAGCAGTACTTGCAAGCTTTACGTGAGTATTGCAAATGGATGCGAGACTTACATCAAACCTATCATCAGCAACGCGAACTTAGCCAGTCGCTTAGTAGTGAGATTAGTAATTATGCTACGCGAATTAACAGCGTTGCGGGTCAGCTTAGTGACGTTGCAAAGGAGCTAAATACGGTAGATGGTGCGGTCAAAGATTTAGATGAGTCTTTAGCCTCTTTGCAAAAGAAGAGACAAACGCTGTATCAAGACAAAGATATGGATGTTGAGGAAAACCGATTGCGAGTGGCGGTTGATACGGCTAAAGAGAAGCTGTCACAAACTCGTGAGCATTATAACCGTTATCAGCAAGAGATTAAGCAACTTAAGGAACAGATTTATAAATTAGAGACTGCTATAAAAGAGACAAGCGGTAGTCTTACTCAGCAACAGACATTATTCAAATCACTATTAACAGACAATAATTTTGATAATGAAAGTGAGTTTAAAGATGCCATGTTAGAGCGTGAGACTCGTGAGGCGTTAGCCAGACAACATCATCGAATAGACAGTGATTTAAAAATCACTCAACATAAACTTCAAGATACTAAACATCAATTAGTAGAGAAACTGGAAAATCCATTGGTTGAGGTTGGTAAAGGCGCTGAAAGCGATGCAACTGATAAGACTACACTTACGACCAAACTGTCAGCAATAGAGGTTGAGATATCAGAGCTTAATAAACAAATTGGTGCGCTTGAACAAAAGCTTAAAGACAATGACGCCAATAAAGCCAATCAACAAGCTCAACTTGAGGCAATTAAAGCGCAACAACAGTCATTTGCAGTTTGGCGCAATTTACGTGAGCTTATTGGCTCGGCAGATGGTAAAAAATATCGCACCTTTGCGCAAGGGTTAACCTTTCAAATCATGGTCAGTAATGCCAATACTCAACTTAAAAAGATGAGTGACCGTTACTTGCTTACTCGTGATGAAGAGAATCCATTAGAGCTAAACGTCATTGATGACTATCAAGGTGGCGAGATTCGTAGTACTAAAAATTTATCGGGCGGTGAAGGGTTTATTATTAGTTTAGCGTTAGCGCTTGGCTTATCCAAAATGGCAAGTCAAAATATCAGCGTTGATTCTCTATTTTTGGATGAAGGATTTGGTACGCTTGATGAAGACTCGCTTGATATTGCGCTGGATACTTTGACTAACCTGCAAGCCGAAGGCAAATTGATTGGGGTTATCTCGCACGTTCAAAGTTTAAAAGAGCGCATAATGACTCAGATTAAAGTAGAAAAAGTTTCAGGTGGGTGCAGTGTGATTAGTGGGGCGGGATGTTATAGAATTGCGGGTTAGGGTTAATAAATATATTGTTGAAAAGATTAATTTAAGCAGTAATTGAGTAATGAAACTTTACTAGGATTTAAAAGCTCAATATGGGACTGTTCTATATATTGGGTTATAAATATTTAATTTTTTAAAATTTGGAGTGTTACCTATTATGAAAGAAGAGATATGGTACGCTTTATCAGAAATATTTGTAGATAATGTAATAGATTATAAGTATATCGCCTCAATTATTTATCAAAGCTCTTTGCAAGATATACGTTATACATTGTTTTATGAAGTAGCCCCTATTTACGGTTCGGTATTCTTTACGCCAGTACCGTATGAATGGTTGGCGTACGACAAACATGAGTTTATAGATAATATAAGGCTACATATCAATAAAATGCAAAGCAGCAAATTATATCTAGCTAAGTCAAATATACTGGGATTGATTTACAGTTATTTTTTAAAATCAGTATGGTTGGATTTAAAAAGAGAAATTGAATTACTTCAAGATTGATTCAACAGCTTAATTTGCACTTCCACATCTACTTCATTAATTGCTTTAACGTCAATTATTTAACGCATTTATATTAATTATTAACAAATAACGCCTATTCATCCAATTTTGATAACCAAGTTTTTATTATCACATGTGAGCATAAACCAGTTAAACCTACCCTTCAATTCCAACCCGCCTAATATATACGTTATGTTGATAGTTAGTAAAACTAATTGGTAATAGACCGTTTCACTATTATACTTTCGCATAGGGAACATAATACTTAGAGATATTAAAGTAAAAATGTTATTTATTTAAATTTACTTATGCGAGATCAACTATGGAACTATTAGGTTTTACGTTTGATGTTCAAACGCTAACTCAGAATGCCATATACTTAATAACTCAACTTATCTTTGCCATTCTCATATTCGTTATAGGACGTTGGATAGCTAAGAGAATTGTTGACTTTAGTCACAATATTATGCGCCGTAGCCGTTTGGATGAAACGGTAGCAGGGTTTTTAAGTCGTATTTTATATGGCATTTTATTGGTGATTGTCGTTTTAGCCGCATTAAGTAAATTAGGCGTACATACGACTTCAGTCGTTGCTATATTAGGTGGTGTCGCAGTTTCAGTAGGTTTAGCGCTTAAAGATCAACTTTCAAACTTTGCAGCTGGCGTATTAATTGTACTGTTCCGTCCTTTCGAACGTGGCGATTATGTCCAGATTAGTAGCTATACAGGTACCGTTACTGATATAACCTTAATCAATACACATGTGACCACGGTCAATAACCATGATGTGGTTATTCCAAACAGTGATATTAGTACCTCAGCGATTACTAACTATACGTCTTTACCTAACCGCCGCGTAGATATTACGGTTGGCGTCGGCTATGATGCCGATCTTAAATTGGCTAAAGAAGTACTCATGCAAACCGCTAAAGAAAACCCTTTAGCTTACTCTGATCCCGAGCCAGTTATAAGAGTGACAAATTTGGGAGATAATTCCGTTGATCTCACGTTGAACATATGGACGAGTAATGATGATTGGTGGGCCATGCAGTGTCAGCTTCTTGAAGATTTCAAGATTGCACTAGATAATCATGATATAGATATACCTTATCCACAGCGCAGCATTCATGTAAGTGGTTTAAATGACATTGTTGAGTCATCAAATAATAATAAAGAACAATAAGATTGCATCTAAACAATTTATTGTAAGTTTCACAAATCAAACTATAAAAATAAGAGGGTTATATGTCACAAGAATTTATTAAATCAAAAGCTGCTGTAGCATGGGGTCCTAAAGAGCCACTAAAGATCGAAGAAGTCGATGTCATGTTACCCAAAAAGGGTGAAGTATTGGTTAAGATACTAGCCAGCGGTGTGTGTCATACCGATGCTTATACACTATCAGGCGCTGATCCTGAAGGTGTCTTTCCTGCAATATTAGGCCATGAGGGCGGCGGTATTGTAGAACAAGTAGGTGAAGGTGTAACTAGTGTTGAGGTTGGCGATCATGTCATTCCTTTATATACTGCGGAATGTGGTATTTGCAAAATGTGCCGTTCTGGCAAAACCAACTTATGCTCTGCGGTTCGCGAGACTCAAGGTAAAGGGTTAATGCCTGATGGTACAACCCGTTTTTATAAAAACGGCGAACCTATATATCATTATATGGGCTGCTCTACGTTCTCTGAATATACTGTACTTCCAGAGATATCTTTGGCCAAAGTCAATAAAGAAGCACCTCTTGAAGAAGTCTGCTTACTTGGCTGCGGGGTTACTACGGGTATGGGCGCTGTGATGAATACAGCTAAAGTTGAAGAAGGCTCTACAGTCGCCATCTTTGGCTTAGGCGGTATTGGTCTATCTGCTGTTATCGGTGCAAATATGGCAAAAGCCAGACGCATTATTGGTATCGATGTGAATGAAAGCAAATTTGAATTGGCCAAAAAATTAGGCGCAACCGATTGCATCAATCCAAAAAACTACGATAAACCGATTCAAGAAGTTATCGTTGATTTGACCGATGGCGGCGTGGATTATTCATTTGAATGTATCGGTAACGTTGATGTGATGCGCTCGGCTCTAGAGTGCTGCCATAAAGGTTGGGGCGAGTCTATCATTATTGGTGTCGCAGGCGCGGGTGAAGAGATCTCTACGCGCCCTTTCCAGTTAGTAACCGGTAGAGTTTGGAGAGGCTCAGCGTTTGGCGGGGTTAAAGGTCGTACTGAATTACCGGGTTATGTTGAACGCTATCTAGCAGGTGAGATCCCACTTCAAGAGTTTATTACGCATACCATGTCCCTTGAAGAGATTAATGAAGCGTTTGAGTTAATGCATGAAGGTAAAAGCATTCGCAGTGTGATTCATTTCGACGCCTTAAATGACCAGAAATAAGATGTTTTATAAGGTTGATATACTCTGAAAGTTTTTAAATTATATAACAACTGCTAAATATCTTGGCATCTCCCCTTCTAATACTTTATTGATTTTAAACCATGACTTATTCAACGCCTATTTACCTAAAAATAGTAAAGTTTATATTACTCGTTAGTGGTATCGTTCTGGTTTTAGATTGTCTGTTCTTATTGATGCAATTCAAAATCAACTTCGGTACCGTCGTTCCTTTTTTAATCGGTATTATATTTATAATACACGCCCTATATTGGCATCAAATTCAAAACTTTATCAATACGAGCAAGCTGCGCCGATATATTTGGGGCGGATTGTGGTCAGGATTTATAATATGGTTGTTCAGTTTTATTGCTTTTGCAATCTCGCTAAGTAGCAGCCATACATACGAAGATGATATCAAAAATGTAAAAGCGGTAATTGTATTAGGCGGCGGCGTTAAGAATAACAAACCCACGCCGACACTTGCCAGCAGGCTAGATATAGCCGCTCAAATTATAAATCAGCACCCACAAGTTATCGTCGTACCCAGTGGCGGTATTGGAATTTCTCAAGAGCTCAGTGAAGGTGAGGTCATGAAGACTTACCTTACCCAAGTTCATGGCATTGATGAAAAGCTAATAACTCCAGAGGAAGAAAGCACCAGTACTGAAGAGAATCTGTTATATAGTCAACCTATATTGGAAAAACAGGGTGTGCATATGACTGATTCTATTGCTATTGTTACCAGTGATTTTCACATACCGCGCTCCATTGCTATTGCAAAGCATCAAGGTTATACCGACATTGTACCCGTATCGAGCCCTACCCCACTTAATATTCGTTATAATGCATGGTTTAGAGAGTATTTTGCATACATTAGCGGTTGGCTTCTAGGGGAATATTAATAGCGTGTTGTCAATAAAAAAGACCTATCACTATGATAGGTCTTTTAAATGTTAACAATAGTAAGTTATCTAAAGCGCTTGAGAAAGCGCCGATAACGCCCCTTTCAACATCGCAGAAACGGTACTGGTATGAGTTCCAATTCCTGAGTAAATCTCCCCATCTACATTAAGCTGAATATAAGCAGCCGCTTTGGCATTGGTTTTATCACTATCACCACCGCCTTCTTGCTGAAACTCAGGATTAATCGCGTGTTCAGAATAGTTAATGATATGCAGCTGCTTACCTGTATGGCGAGCAACCCCATCTATGAATGATGAAAGCGGGCCATTGCCGTTACCTGATATGTCCACCGTTTCACCATTTAGAGTAATTTGACCGTTAAATTCAACTTCTCCACCTTTATTATTGACGCTGTGATCTAATAATTGATAGTCAGAATTTTGTAAATAGGTGCTCTCAAACGCTTCAAGAATCTCGTCGTTTTTAAGCTCGCGCGCTGCGTCTTCCGCTTTTTGCTGTATAACACGGCTAAAGTCAATCTGCATCCAGCGGGGTAAGTTAAAGCCATAGTTACGCTGCAAGATATATGCGACGCCCCCTTTACCAGACTGACTATTTATACGCACTACATCTTGATAGCTACGGCCAATATGAGCAGGATCAATTGGTAGATAAGCGACGTCCCATATATTTTGAGTGGCATCGCTATTTTTTTCATTAAAGTCTAATGACTTCTTTATGGCATCTTGATGCGATCCACTAAAGGCTGTAAATACCAACTCACCAACGTAAGGATGGCGTGGATGTATGGGTAAATTATTACATTCACTAACGACCTGTACAATTCTACTCATATCACTAAGATCAAGTTCAGGGTCTACGCCTTGACTGTATAAGTTCATGGCCATAATCATAATATCCATATTTCCCGTACGCTCACCATTTCCTAACAAGGTACCTTCGATACGATCAGCGCCAGCCAATACGCCAAGTTCAGCCGCTGCTACCGCACTTCCCCTATCATTATGCGTGTGCAAGCTTATAATCACATGCTCTCGATGATTAATATGACGGCAGAAGTATTCAACTTGGTCGGCATATACATTTGGCATCGATGACTCTACGGTTGCTGGTAAGTTGATGATAACCTCTTGACCATCTTGAGGCTTCCATACGGCATTAACGGCATTGACGACTTCAATGGCATAATCAGGTTCCGTTTGGCTAAAGCTTTCTGGCGAATATTGGAATACCCACTCTGAATCAGGATGCTTGGCAGCATAATCTTTTAACATATGTGCGCCTTTTACCGCGATGTCTTTGATTTGCTCCAAATCTTTTGCATACACTTTGTCGCGCTGAACTTTGCTGGTTGAATTATACACATGGACGACAGCTCTACGAACCCCTTGCAAAGCTTCAAAAGTACGTTCAATTAAGTGCTCACGGGCTTGAACCAAAACTTGAATAGTTACATCATCAGGAATATGATTTTCCTCAATTAACTTACGCGCAAAATCAAATTCAACTTGCGCAGCTGAGGGAAAACCAATTTCAATTTCTTTAAACCCTACATCGACAAGGAGTTTAAAAAACTGCATTTTTTGATCGATGGTCATTGGATCAATTAATGCTTGATTACCATCTCGTAGATCTACACTTGCCCATATGGGTGCTTTGGTAATCGTGTTATCAGGCCAAGTGCGATCACTTAGCTGCGGCGCAAATGCAAAAGGCTGATATTTACGAAAGTCAAAAGCTTCAAACTTAGGCTTTACTTTAGGTTTAGTAGATGGCGTACGATCAGTAACTTGGCTCATGGCTTTACTCTATTTAAATAATTGAATTAAAGTTGATAAGAAATTTACTATCTATAATTAAGTATATGAATAAGGGTTAATTGTTTAAATGACTGTAGTTATTTATCATGAGGGTAATTTTATCAAAGTTTACTTAGAAAATTACACTAAATTAAAGCTATAAAACTTATAAAATAGTTTATTTCATTAATTTTAATGTATGTTATAGTGAAAATCACTACTATCAATAATATTATTAACTTCTATGACTAATAAAACCAACCTAAACCAGCACAATAAAAATGACGCCAATACTTATTCAATCGATAAAATAGATCAGCAGTTATTGTCGTTGCTACAACAAGATGCTCGTATGAGTATTACCGATATGGCAGAGACGGTACATTTATCAGCGACACCTTGTGCTAGACGCATCAAGCGTTTAGAAGAAGCGGGTATTATTACAGGGTATCATACCAGTGTTGACCCCCAAAAACTCGGCTATCGACTGTCTTTATTTATAGCAGTTAGTATGGATAAACATACTGCAGAACGCTTTCAAGAATTTGAAGATAGAGTACAAGAGTTTGATGAAGTGGTCAGCTGTAGTATCGTCACAGGGCGCACAGAAGATTATTTATTAAAAGTTGTGGTTCGCGACATGGCGCACTATGAAGAGTTCTTATTACATCGATTAAATCGTTTGGACGGGGTCAGTCAGGTACATACCAGCTTTGAGCTGCGTGAGGTATTTAATAGAGGAATAACCAAATAATTGAGGGTGAGCGATTAAATCGTTAAATAGCTCAATAGCTGAATAACTTGATCAACGTAGAACTGAAAAATTTAATTCAATTGTGAGATCAAGGGACCTTAACGTTTAGATGGTAAGACACGCTTTTCTGGTAAACGATTGGAAGCCAACTGGTAAAATAGCGCTGCTAATATCACAATACCCGTTGGTATCAACATGGCGGTATATCCAAGCTTGAAGTATGCATAGGCGCCAAGCACACCCCCGCCGCAAAAGCTATACCATATGATGGTTTGAAAACCTAGAATCATGATATTAATTGGTCTGCCCGCCAACCAGTTGCCTATTGCGGCGCCCATATCAGAGGTGAGCCCCGTTAAGTGCGTGGTGCGTATAACAGCTCCGCTATATGTCGCTACCATCGAGTTTTGAAGCCCGCATGCCATAGCCGCTAATAACTGACCAAAATAATCATGCTGAAAGAATAATAAGAAACTACAGAACAATAAAGCGGCTTCAATAAACAAGGCGACTCCATAACGGCGTCCAAGCCTCAAAGAATGCTGACCGATTAAAAAGCCGCTTAATATAGAGCCGGTTAAAAAAGAAAGTAAAGATGCACCGATAAATATAATTGATGAGGCATCAAAGTTTGCAATCGCAGACGAAAACAAACTTACGTTCCCTGTAACATGGGATACCGAAAGATTGGTAAAACTACTCAGCGCAATAATATTTACGCTACCTGCGCTAAATGCTAATACCGCCCCGCCTATTAATATCCATAAAGGCAACTTAGTTATCATAAGCCTTCAATAATCACTTTAAATAGTGTTAAATTTTTAGAATTTAAATAAGATAATTCATTCAACTACTGATTGATTTGACCGAGTAAACTCACTCTGGCGTCATCAAACATATCCATATTAGGCGCAAGCGTACGCATAAAACGATCAAAATATAACATTTGCTTGGTTAATAATGCAAAATCACGTGGGAAATGAATACCATGACGCTTACCCACCTCAACTATCTCAAGCATCATTTGATTAAGCTCATCCGCTTGCTCTTTACTATTAAAAGGCTTACCACTGGTATAAGTCTTATCTTCAGCCATAATTCGCGTAATCATTTTGGCCAAATCACCTGCCAGCTGCCCTTGATCGACTTTTTCGCGATCATGTGTCATGCCCATGTCAATCATACAACTCGCCATGGTCACATAATCGTTTTGTTGTAAGGCTTGCATCATGCCCATACAGGCCTGCCAGCTTTCAGGTTTTAATGACCCGACGATGCCAAAGTCTATAAATCCAATTCTACCATCTTTTAACAACATCAAATTGCCCGCATGCAAGTCTGCATGAAAGCTATTACAATACATTAGACTGGCAAACCAAGTATTAAGCGTATCTGCCATAACTTGCGCAGGGTCATCACAGTACTGGCGCATGGCCACTTCATCTACCATGGACATCCCATACAAACGGCTCATGGTTAGCACACGCTTTGTAGTCAGCTCATCGACCACCTCTGGTGCAACCACTTTAGTATTGCCAGTCATTTGCAAAAACTGCTGGAAGTCACGTATATTTTGCGCTTCTGCAATAAAGTCGGTCTCAGATAGCATACGCGTTCTTATCTCATCAATAATAGGAGACAAACTTGCAAACTTCATATTCGGCACAACGCGTTCTAAAATCTTGGTAACAGCGTGTAAAACACCTAAATCCGTTTGCATGATGGTGCCTACGCCCGGCTTTTGAACTTTAAGGACAACATCACGACCGTCTTTTAAAGTAGCAGCATGAACCTGCGCAATGCTTGCAGAAGCCAAAGGAGTTTTATCAATGTTTTGAAAATAATCGTCAAAGCTATCGTCACCGTTAAGCAGCTCTTCTTTAAGCACTTGTTCGATATATTTGTACGATAGCGGTGTGGTCTGATCCAAACAGTCTTGAAAAGCAATGACATAGTCGCGTGGAAACAAGGAAGGCGTACTGGCTATAAATTGACCGATTTTAATATACGTTGTGCCAAGCTGCTCAAAGGTTTCTCGAAGCATTACTGCGTCAGGACGTTCCCCTTTAGCCACTCGTAAAGCGGATAACCCGGCAACGCTTGCTGTATGACGCACACGATTGACGACATTAAAAGATTTTTTTAATATTCCTGGCATAAGTTTACAGCCTACTTTTTAAAGGGTGCTAGTTTGGTTTTAACATAGTGATTGTAGTGGTCAGTTTTAATAAATAATCAATAGTTGTCTATTTAATCTGTAGCTTTTTAAATATGAAGCTAATTAAATATAAAGCTAATTAAATATGAAGCTCATGACCACAGCGATCGCAAAATTGTGCAGCGGCAGCATGACCAAACTTGCCACATTGCGGGCAAGTCACTGGGTGCAGTTGAGGACGCATACTCTTTGATAATTCAGAGGTAAAGATACCCGTTGGCACGGCAATAATAGAATAACCTGTAATCATGACCATACTCGCTATGGCTTGACCTATAGGAGTTTTTGGAGAAATATCACCATACCCTACTGTCGTTAAAGTTACAATTGCCCAATAGATGGACACAGGAATACTGGTAAATCCGTTTTGCGGTCCTTCGACCACATAGACAACGGAGCCGAATATGGTGACAAGCAACAATACGGATAAGAAAAAAACAGTGATCTTTTGCTGACTGGTTTTGAGCGCGGATGCCAAAAATCCCGCTTGCTGCATATACGACTTAAGCTTAAGAACTCGAAAGACCCTAAGAATACGCAGGATGCGTACCACCAATAGATATTGTACGCCGCCAAAAATAATACTAAGATAACTAGGTAATACGGACAATAAATCAACAATACCAAAAAAGCTAAACGCGTAGCGTATACGATTGGGCGCAGAAAATAACCTTAATGCGTATTCAAGGGTGAATAAAACTGTAAAAAACCACTCTGCATACCAAAATATAGTCCCATATTGCAATCGCAAAAATAGAACACTGTCTAACATCACCACACCAACACTTGCAGCAATTGCAATTAATAAAATTATATCAAAGAATTTACCTAAAGGCGTGTCGGTGCCTTCAATGACAACATGAATCCTATTTCGCAAACTATTGAGGCTATTTGAGCTAATTTTTTTCATAAATACGGGCAGCTAACCTATAATTGTGCTTCATTATACTTCATAAATCTAATAATGTGACTCTATACTCATATTTGTTTTAAGTTAATTTATGAATTGAATGAAATAAGGTCTGTTATAATTTATCAAAATATAACAAGCTATAAATAAGTTTATAATACACCTAAACATTTCTAATAGGGATAAATACACTATGGCTGGTCATTCCAAATGGGCAAACATAAAACATAAAAAAGCCAAAGAAGATGCTAAACGTGGCAAGGTCTTTACTAAAATCATTCGAGAATTGGTGTCAGCGACCAAACAGGGCGATCCAGATCCCGAAACAAACCCACGTTTACGTGCTGCTGTTGAAAAAGCGCTTTCAGCGAATATGACTAAAGATACGATACAGCGGGCAATCGAACGCGGCGCCGGTAATACCGAAGGTGGTGAAATGGATGAACTCACCTACGAGGGTTACGGGGTAGGCGGTGTTGCCGTTTTAGTTGAAACCATGACAGATAATGTAAACCGTACCGTGAGTGAAGTGCGTCATGCCTTTACCAAATATGATGGTAATCTGGGCACAGCAGGCTCAGTGGCTTATTTATTTACCAAGCGTGGAGAGATTGTGTTTGATGATGTGACACTAGAAGACGACATTATGTTGGTTGCTTTAGATGCGGGTGCTTTGGATATCGAAAATGATGGAGAGAGCCTACTGGTCATCACCGAACCTGATAATTTCGGTAGTGTCAAAGACGCGTTGAATGAGGCAGGGTTTGAGTCTGTAAATGCAGAAGTCACTATGTCGCCCTCAACCACGGCTATCATTAACAATATAGATGATGCTGAAAAAGTTATGAAAATGATAGATATGCTTGAGGATATTGACGACGTGCAAGACGTGCATACAAATGTTGATTTCCCAGATGAGATATTAGAGCAGCTATCTTAAGTGTTGTTTGATCAATAAAAACTTATAGACATATCGACATTAACAGATAAACAGTACCGTTTTAAACATATAGCCAGCGAACTACTAAACGATTAGGGCTTTAAGCTCGTTAAGCCTACTGACTACGCCGTCAAATCCGTACACCTAAACTTGGTAGATTTTGATTTAGCTTTTGAATATAAATCCATTTAAACCTTTCTTGGCGATATCATATCTAAACTCTGCTGAATCCTGACTCCACTCGAGCATGGCGCTTGCCATGCGTCGGGGCGAAGCAGTGTTTCGCTTTATTCCTCTTCATTTAATATCACTCGCTCATAACACGCAATCTCTTATTCTTACTATAAACACTTATTCTCTTCAATAACAGCCATTGGCACAGGATCAAACTGTTTAGCACCTCTAAGCTTATCTTGAATGGCTTAGCGTAGCCAATTAGCCAGTGTTTGCATTGGTAGCCCTAACTGCCTTGCTGTGGCACAGATACAGCCAACATTATTCTCCATTGCCTTAACCGCTTCTGCTTTAATTTCTTAACTGTATCTTTAACTTTATTAGTCATGGTAAGCTCTTAGTTATCTTATTTAATTTGCCCATTTTTTTAGTCTGCGGTTTTTTCAGCATAGCTTAACCATCAATTTGATTTAATAACCATAAATTTAGGTGCTTATACAAAATGAATAGTCAAAAGGTTTAAAACACTAAAAATAGAATCTATATATTTATTGCTCGATATTAAGTAGCAGCCGCTTTTTATCAAGTCCCCCAGTATATCCTCCTAAGCTTCCATCACTCGCCACTACCCTATGGCAAGGAATAATAATACTAAATGGGTTTTTACCATTGGCGTTGGCCACCGCTCTAAAAGCGGTAGGTTTATAAATGTTTGACGCAAGCTTTGCATAGCTAATAGTCTCACCATACGGTATAAGTTGTAAAGCCTGCCAAACTTGCTGCTGAAACGCTGTACCTAAAGACAATTCAAGTGGGATATCAAACTGTTGTAACTTGCCAGCTTGATACTGTTCTAATTGAGAAATGGCATCTAATAATAGGGACTGTAATTGATTATTTTTGCTTAGGCTATTTTTATCAATCAACGTTAAATCAGCTTTAGACAGTTTATAATGTTTTATTAATTTATCGATTGATTTAGACTGTTCCCAGCTTTGTTTGTCTGCGAGCCATTCAACCGTATATAGTTTTGGTATAAGTTTATTTTGAGCATCAAAATCTGACCCTGCTATTAACAACAGTGGGTATTTATCTATATAGGTAATGGTCGCTATCATTCAACTTCCCTTATGAAATAAAAATGGCACCTATAAAGGTGCCATAATTTTATAAATATATATATGAATAAATGTAAACAATATTAGGGGCTGTATTAGGGCTGTCTAAAATCATTAAAACCTGATAAAGGTTTAATCGACTATTCATCGGTCTCAAAAAGTGCTGCTACAAACTGCTTCGGACTAAAGGCGCGTAAATCATCAATCGACTCACCGACACCAATATAACGTATCGGAATGTCAGTGGTATTGGCGATATTAAACACGACCCCGCCTTTAGCAGTACCATCTAGTTTGGTAATGGTTATACCGGTTAAAGGCACTGCATCATTAAAAACTTTGACTTGATTTATAGCATTTTGACCCGTACCTGCATCGAGTACCACCATGCCTTCATGCGGCGCAGTCGGATCAGACTTACGCATAATACGTACCACTTTTTCAAGCTCAGCCATTAAGTGGGTCTTATTTTGTAGACGTCCTGCTGTATCAGCGATTAACACATCAATATTCTTGGCTTTAGCAGATTGCATGGCATCAAATACTACTGATGCGCTGTCTGCACCATGACCTTGAGCCACAACTGGGATGTTATTACGTTCACCCCATACCTGCAATTGCTCGGTTGCTGCCGCTCTAAAGGTATCCCCTGCTGCTAGCATGACCGACTTGCCTTCTGATTGTAAACGCTTAGCAAGTTTACCAATGGTGGTGGTTTTACCCACACCGTTCACACCCACTACTAAAATAACAAATGGCTTTTTAGTGGTATCAATAACCAACGGTGCAACTTTTGGTTCTAGAATTTCTACCAACTCTTTTTGTAGCGCTTTATATAAAGAATGAGAGTAAATTAAATCACCGCGTGCGGTCTGCTCCGTTAAGCTTTCGATAATTTTGTTAGTAGCGTCCACACCAATATCGGCTATTAATAGCTGATCTTCGACCTCCTCAAGCAGCTCATCATCAATCTCTTTACCACCGATTAGGATGTTTGCTACCCCTTCGGCTAAGTTCTTACGCGACTTGGTCAAGCCTGATTTCATACGTGAGAACCAGCCACCGCGTTTTTTATTATCCTCTTCTACTTGCTGACTGGTCTTTTGAGGCGGTGTAATGACAGGGTCAGCTTGAGGGGTTTGAGGCTCTATAGGTTCTGAAGGTAGCTCTGTCTGAAATGCTGGAATAACCGCTTCTGGCTCTTCAACACGAGGCGTTTCAATAATAGGAATATCTTGCGTACTGGGCAAATCTGGCAAGGTGATGTCATCATCATCTATCTCATCCAAACTACCATCAAGGTCAATGACTATGCGCGTTGGATTATTAGGATTATTCATTGGGCATCTCTTGTATATGGGTTTTTATAATTAGTAAGGTGTTAAATTTTGATAAAATAGCGAATAATTTTAGTATGGGATAGTTTACCATAATTGGCTAAAGGCTTATTTAATCCTCTTATTTATAGTCAAAGAAGTCTAAAATGGTTACAAGGCAACCGAGTGCAAGTACTACTGGAGTAGGCTTAACGAGGTTAACACTGTAACCGTTTAGTAGTTCGCTGACTATAGTTTCTGTTTGCTTGAGTTCATGTCTGATTTAGACAAATTAGCTTAGTTTATGGAAGATTTATTTGAGTTTTTTGATTTAAAGAATTGACAGATTCGATTTTATGTATAAAATAGCGTGCACCAATTCGAGAATGACTGATATTATTCAATATCTTTTCCGTCAGATGAGTTGGTAGAGCAATCGTCTTATAGTCAGAATGTTCGCGGTTTATCCGTTATTGCAAACCACCATATTAGTTAGTGGTTCAACTTACTAATGAGATCAGCAGCGGTAGTTCAGTTGGTTAGAATACCGGCCTGTCACGCCGGGGGTCGCGGGTTCGAGTCCCGTCCGCTGCGCCATATTTTAAAACTTAGTTTGCTTATATCATTAAGCTCACAGTTTCAGCCTCAAGTATTTTTACTTGAGGTTTTTTTGTGTTTTTTAGATTTAACACTTACCTCATCTCATCCCTTTATCTATATTGTCTCATCGTAGATTTAGAGATTCAAACAAACTCTCTCCCCTTTTAATTTAGTAAGTACTGGCTTTGAACTTGTTCAGAAAGTGATTATTAATTAATACTAGCTAGTAGTTAAGCCAATCTACGGTGACCAATTGCATGGTGACCAAACGGTGACCATTTTGTGACCAAGGTTGTTAAAAATTGGTTATGCTAACTGATCCCAAATTTGCCCTTATCGTTAAGCTGCCTAATTAAAATCTCCCAAGTTTAACTATACGGATTTGACGGCAGGGGTCAAGAAAATAATAGTTATTTAATTAGATTTAATTCTTTTAGTTGAGCTAAGGTAGCTGGTTTTAAACGACTCAAAACTTTATGAAGGCTACCGTCTAAATTATAAGTATTATGACAAGCATTACAATCAAGAACTACTTGTGATGCTAATTCATCATACCAAACACGCATACCTAAACCTCCACCACAAATATAACAAATATCATCTACCTCAAGGGTAATTATTTTTTCAAGTGTTCCAGATAAAAGCATAGCTAGGCTTTCTTCACTTTTAGTAGTGTATGAATCAATAATTCTTTTGAATACATCGATTTCCTCACCAAGCATTGATGAATATTCAATCGGATAAAGTGAATAATCGTATTCCAAATACTCCAATAAGAGATACTTATTGAAAGGTTCGTATTGAAGTAATTTCTTATTTGACCTCATCCAATTCAGAATTATATCAAGTAACTCTTTTGTTGAAGATGTATTTGATAAATCATCCAAATTAGATTTAAGATTATTTAACGAAGATAATTTTAATACAGACATTATCAATTCCCTTTAACTGGAAAAGTAGTAAGTAGATTGCCATGTGCATCTGTAAAGATTTTAATATAAGTAGTAGGCTTTTGACCCTCTTTTATAGACGTAGTACCAATAACTCTTTAAGTATTAACAACTCTAACAAAAGTACCATCACCATTAGAATATACTGGAGATTTAACCGTATTAGCATCCTGTAAAATAGATTTTAACGAGCTGGGCGTAATAGTAAATATAGATCTATTGTTAGCTACTGGTCTATTAAAGTGACCTTCAATTACATGATTAAAACCTGCATCGTATGGTCTACCATTACTTTTCAATGGAGTGAAACGAGTTGGTCCATTCGCCACATTAATTCTTGTGGCGACAGCCCCAGTACTTACTTTACTTCCATGAGTTAATGCAGAGTGTGCAATCTGAGCTGGAATAGGTCTTCCTTTTATCGGTATAAACGCCAACCCACCAGTACCTATTTCAAAATATCCTTCTCCATAGTTCCCTTGTTTAACTTTATTTAAGCCAGAGGCGATTGCACTACTCCCAAGTGCGATTCTTGCAACATACATCATTTTTCCAGGTGCTGCCCAAACTGCATCTCCTCCATACCGAGCGACTTCTTCAACTTGTGAATTAATATTTCTAGTAGTAGCTGCTTGCCAAAAAATTTCTTCATGTTGTCCACCTATACTAGGCTCAAATAACCAGTCTGTATTAGTAAAACTAGGACCTGTAGTTTTCTTAAGCATATTTTGAATAGACTGTAAACTACCACCACTTGAGTAGTAGTAATTAAGTATATCTCCAAGAGCTTTCATTTCGTCCTGACTTAAGGAGTTTTGATCTTTTCTATATTTTTTAAGAAGTTGATTTCCTACTTGATCTAGAATTACTAAATCTGTTAATTTTATAGAGTCTGCTAGAGATAACTTATACTTCCCGAAACCTAACATGCCTTTATTAGACTCAGCTTTTTCATATAATGAATAAAGAGTGTCGAAATCTTTACTTGCTAGAAGATTATCCTCAACCGCCATTTTTGCCGTTTCACCTGCATTCACGGCATCAGTGACTTCTCCTGTGGTAGAGCCAATAGCTATCCCTGTTAAGGTAGTGATATTACTTATGGTATCCTTTTGTTCAGCGGTTAGCTCACTTGGGTCATCTACTTTAAAGATGTACTTAGACAGTAAGGTAGCAGTCACCTCCCCTGAGCTTGCAGATATGCCCCCTGTTAGGGCATCGTTACCTGTGGCAGCACTTACCGCTGCGCCTAATAGGGCATGGACGAGTAATGTTTTGTTACTTTTGTTTAGACGAAAAATAGGTGTGCTAAAAGCCCAGCTTTTTATGTCTAATATTAGACGGGATTTAAGGGCATCCAATTATTTAGAATATTTTTTATAAATTTATTAAATTGTGGATGAATTTCTAAAAATCGTTGACACGCAAGTTTAGTATATTCAAAATTATCTTGCTCAGTAATATATATTCTATTCGTTGGTTCATCAAAACCTAATTCAAAACATACCCCGTCAAATACATCTTCTGGATAAAGACTATCCAAATCAGGATAGTACCACCAACATCCTTCTACACCTGCATCTTCATATTTTAATAGAACATTTACTATTGATTCCAGAAAAACACCGTCTGCATAGAATATACTGAAGCAACCTTTTATGATTTGACTTTGATAATTACCATCTGTAACGTTAAAACGCCAGTCATAGAAAAAATACAAATCATTTGGATTAATAGGGTCATAATTAAAATTATTTAGGGTGAACATTTCCTACTACTCCAGTTTTAGGGTCAAGATATACTCTGAAAGATATACCATTAACAGTAGAATTATAACTTGATTTACCAGCTTCCATAGCCTCATTATAACCTTTAGCAGCAGCATCTATACCCATATTAAGAATTTCATCATCTGAGAATTTCTTTGGATCATAGACAGTTTTAGGGGAGCTTATAGCCTTCCATCCTATTTGATTACCCGCACTATTTAATTTATGAATTTCATACTTTATAGTTACAATACCATCAACGCCAGTTGGTGTTTCAGAAATAATTTTACCCCCACGGTTTTTTAGCTCTGCTTCAAACTTTTCTCTATTATGGCCTCCTTTAATACCATTACGTTGTGTAAATCCATCTACATTAGCTATATGGTTCTTCAGATTAGAATTTATACTCATTCCTTTTAAATCATTTAAAATCTTCTCTCTTGCTTTCTGTTGTGATAATCTTTTAAATGCTGCTACTCCAGCACTTCCTGCTGCATTTACATAGTGGCATTTAAAATTCGAAAAAATATCAAAGACCAAAAAAATTATAAAATTCTAGACCTAAATATTCGGATTTATTAAAACTATAAATCCAAATATTTCGGATATTTTAGTGACCATTTTTTATAATATAGCTTATATAAATTATATTAAATTATGCTAAATGTCAGAAATTAAAATCAACTCAAACCCTTTATTTATAAATACTTCTATGATAAAGTACATTAATATAATTTATCGTAATTTAGTGGTTCTAGCCTGTCACGTCGCGGGTTCGAGTCCCGTCCGCTGCGCCATATTTTAAAACAGTTTTAGACTTTTAGTTTAGATAAGTTTCAACCCCGTTACAGTGCATGTAGCGGGGTTTTTTTGTGGGTGGTGGTTTCGGTTGGTTAATTCATTAATTATACTCATTGAACTATGCTGAAGAAACCGTAGAGGAATACTCGGTAAATTAGTGACTCTAACCATAACAAGCTAGTATATCCAAACTTGCTGTATAAAAAAGTTTGAATCCAGTCGACCTAATCAAATTTGGTTCAGTGATATTAATAATATTTGGTCAAACGAGGGCTGGCTGTACTTGGCTGGTGTTTAAGACCTGTATACCAAAGAGCTTGTCGGCTATGCCAACTACAAACGTATGACTGCGATCTAGTATGACGTGCTCTAAATATGGCCATTAATGACAAACGACCCGGCAAAGGGTTAATAGTTCACTTTGATTGGGGTAGCAAGTAATGTAGCCATGCGTATCAAAAGATCATCAAGCAGCAGCAATTTATAGGCTTAATGAGTGGCAAAGGTAATTGCTATGACAACGTTCCGATAGAAAGCTTCTGGAGCGTATTAAAGAATGATCTGGTATACCATCAAGACTATAGTCGGCGAACTTATAAAGAGTCACGGTGTTAACCTCGTTAAGCCTACTCTAGTAGTACTTGAACTCGGTTGCCTTGTGACTACTTTAAAGTTCTTTGACTATATAAACGAGATTTGCAACGATCGGTGATATGATTGGCTATATTAAGCAGTACTACAATCAGCCAAGTATTTAAAAGAGTTTAGTCTATAAATTACCAAGACAGGTGTGGTCTGATTATTGTCATCAGGTTGCATAACTAAAATCTTACAAATTTAATTGTACGGATTTGACAGCAGGGGTCAAGGTAGACAATGCGTTAATTAACATTGATCGTGTTTAACCAACTAAAGATTTTCCGGAAGTTGTTATATTGGATTAATACAATAGTTGATAGTAGAATAATTGAATGAAATCTTTAATGTATTTATACTTCATACTGTAAAGTTATCTAGTTCATCCATAAGCTTGACAGATTTTTAAACTCAAACTCTCTTAAATAAGATCGATAGTATAATGGCTCAATAGACCTGGTTTAAATTTTTAAAATTCAGACCCATCAGAACCACCCCACCTACCCCACAAAAAAAGACAAGTAACTATTTAAGCTACTCGTCTTTTTAAAATAAAAAATATAAATCAAACGATATAAATTAAACACGCATTCAAGTTTAACGTATAAACTTGAACTTAGTTATATCATCTTATTTTGCAGCAGCGCGTGCTTGTTCTAACCAACCGTTATAAACTTCTTGGTTGTTTTTAATCCAGTTTAAAGCATGTTGCTTAATTTGCTCTTGTGAATCTTCACCATTCGCAATAAGCATATTCTCTTCACTTACTGACGCTAAAGGAATGCTTGCAACTTCAAACAGCTTAGCAGCGGCTGGATTAGCTTCTGCAAAGTCTTTATTGGCTACAATACGCTCACTATTGACCGAGAAGCCATAATTTTTGCCATTTGGCGCAGTCGTATCATCTGAATGAGGGTTTGCGGTATAAGGCACTTCTAACCAGACCACATCTTCGCCAGGCACTAGTTTTCCAGAAACCCAGTAAGGCGTCCACGTATAATAGAAAATGGGTTCGCCACTTTCGTAACGGGCAATGGTATCTGAAATAATAGCAGCATATTGACCTTGATTATGAGTGATAGTATCACTCAAACCATAGGTATCTAACTGATGTTCGATAACCGCTTCACAGCCCCAGCCGGCTTGACAACCAGTTAAATCAGCCGTACCGTCACCATCTGTATCAAACAAAGCGGCAATTTTTGGATCAGCAAATGCTTCTAGATTGGTAATGCCGTATTCTTCTGCCGTTTTCTTATCAACTAAATAACCTTGAGCGGCGCCTTCAATTAAGTGCCCTTCACGGTAAAACGCTTCATCCCCACCAGCATTTTCGTACATATCGTTATGTAGTGGATACCAATTCACAGGCGCATATTCAGCATCGCCAGAAGCAATAGCAGTATAGCCTGCACTATAATCTACTTCTTTGATTGGCTCTACATCATAACCCAAATCTTTTAGCGCTTGGTTGACAACCATTGTCTGAAAGCTTTCTTCTGAAATTGGGCTTTGAATGGCTTGAACACTAATACCTTCACCTGGCATGCTCTCAGCACCAGCCTCATTAGCGGTCACATTCCCAGATTTGGTAGTGGATTCGGTAGTAGCTTCGGTGGAAGTTGTTTCTTCTGATGTTTCGGTTTCGGTGGGATTACACGCAGTAAGCGATAAACCAGTAACACCGATCGCAATTGATAATACGGTTTGATTAAATAACTTCATTAATATGTTCCTTATACATAGTCAAAAAATTGTTGGTTATAAATTTATGGTTAAAAAAACAGGGTTAAAAAACTAAGACTTGTTAAATACACTATATACCAATCCAATAGGCCCGGACTGGTACCACTTTTGATGCTTTTTATCGCGGTTATTCTGACCTAGCGACTGCGTCATTCGATCAAGAATAATCGCCATGATAACGATGCCTAATCCGCCGACAGTCGCAAGCCCAATATCCAAACGTCCAATACCTCGCAGAACCATAAGACCCAAACCTGCTACTGAAATCATAGAAGCTATAACCACCATCGATAGACTGAGCATTAACGTCTGATTGACACCTGCCATAATGGTTGGCATCGCTAAAGGCAGCTGAACTTTATATAGCAGTTGTTTTTTATCTGCGCCAAATGAATTGGCCGCTTCGATTAAATCTACAGGTACCTGCCGTATGCCAAGATTGGTTAGTCTGATAACAGGCGGCACGGCAAATATGATAGTAACGACAACGCCCGGCACATTACCTATCCCGAATAGCATGACAATCGGAACCAAATAAACAAATGCCGGCGTGGTTTGCATCGCATCTAATGTTGGGCGCATAATCTTAGCCATCGTATCGCTGCGTGCCATCATAATACCGCTTGGAATCCCGATAATCATACAGAACAATACTGCGGTTAGCACCAAAGAGAGCGTGGTTATAGACTCCTCCCATACCCCAATGGCGCCCAATATCGTCATTCCGATAAATGTTCCTACGGCCATTTTTTTACCCGCCATTTGCCATGCGAGTAAGCTAAAAAGCACAATAAATAATAGCGCTGGAATACTGGATAAACCAGCTTCAATAGAATTAAGCGTCCAATCAATAGGTACTTTGATGGCGATAAAAAAAGGGCGAAATTGTGTAACAATCCATCCTATTGCGCTATCCACCCAATTGTCTAATGGTATAAGGGTTTGAGCGAATGGGTCTAACCATGAGAAGTCAGCTTTTTCTATATCACCAGAGGACATACTACTCATTGAACTGGTTGATTCACTCGAAAGGCTGCTATTTGAGGTATCTTTGATGGTTGCGCCCGCGCTGTCCCATGCGTTGGCAGTTGCTTCTGGGGCTTCTATCGGGCTATCTACTAGTGAGTCAGTGGCGCTATCGGAAACGATTTCAGATGCACTATTTGAAGCACTATTTAAGCTTTGATCGTCATTTGAATCTGGCATATTTTTCACGTTTTATAATTTTAGTTAACTACTTTGATGAATGTTTTTGTATATGAAACATACTCAAGCTTTAATTCTTTCCTAACGTCTCTAGCAAGTTGATATAACTCACACTTCCGATATGCTTACCTTGCGCATCAACAATGGGTAGCGGGTAAGGTGAACGTGCTAATTGGTTATAGATATCGCCAATGTTTGTATCCGCAGGAACGGCTGCCACATCATCTAATAGGGCATCACTCAGTGTTAAATTTGCTTGAATATCTTTTTGTTTTATCAGAACATCTTCTAGAGATTTTGACGATACAACGCCCAAGAACTCAAGCTGCTGAGACAACACGAAAGCGTATTCTCTATCATTTTCACTCATTCGCTTTAATGCCGTACGTATACCCTGCCCTGGCGGAGTATCTGGTTTTAGAATTAAGGTAAGTTGACTGCGATGCGCAATATCACCAACCGTAAACACTTGACTGACATCCACCTCTCTAAAGAATGAGGAGACATACTCATTGGCAGGGTTATTAAGGATTTCATCAGGCGCTCCAACTTGAATGACCACACCATCTTGCATAATGGCAATACGATCACCAATTCGCATGGCTTCATCTAAATCGTGGGTGATAAATACGATGGTGCGTTTATCGTGCTGTTGTAACTTAAGTAGCTCATCTTGCATTTCGGTACGAATTAAAGGGTCTAAAGCAGAAAAAGCTTCATCCATCAATAATATATCTGGATCGTTCGCTAATGCGCGGGCAAGACCAACTCGTTGCTGCATCCCCCCAGACAGCTCATTTGGGTAGCTATTGGCGTTGGCGTCGAGTCCGACTTGTTTTAAAGCGATCATAGCTCGTTTATGCCGCAACTCTTCATCCATACCTGCAAGTTCAAGACCAAATGCTGCGTTTTGTAGGGTGGTTAAATGAGGCATTAATGCGAAGGATTGAAACACCATGCTCATCTTTTCACGGCGCGTCTGACGAAGTTTGTCATCATTCATTTTGACAACATCTTCCCCATCGACAAATACATTACCAGCAGTGGGTTCTATCAATCGATTTAATAAGCGTATGAGTGTAGATTTACCAGATCCAGACAAGCCCATTACAACAAAGATTTCACCTTCTTGAATGCTCAAACTGACATCATTGACCGCAACAGTGTTGCCTGTTTTAGCAAATATCTCATCTTTACTTTGTTGCTTATTGACAAGCTCTATGGCTTTTTTGGGATGTTCGCCAAAAATCTTGTATAGATTCCTGACTTCTAATTTTGGGAGAGTTAGGTTTGAATTACTATCAAGGGGTTTATGCGTTTTACTAATTTTTACGTCCACTTCTTTATCGAGCGATACATCCGACATAACTGAACCATATTCATTGAATTGTAAAGGACAGTAACATAATGTTAACGCTTTAACAAATCGGTACAGTCAAAAAAATATGGTTTTTGAGGATATAATATAGACAAAAACAAACATTTATTTGTAATAAAACTTCCTATCAAAATCTAAAAGTTATTAAGTTTATTAGTAAGTTTTTTTAAATATGATGACTAACAATAACTAGTAATGAAGATGTGACTTTAAGAAGTTCTAGTAACTATTATTTATTCGTCTATAAGTTAGTTATTAGTTACCTTACATATATATAAAAATGTAAAGAATAACTCAAAGGTTTGGTTAAGCTTGCTCAAATTCAAACCTATCCGCTTCTATATTACTCATAATTTTAGTAATTTGGTTTCTTGAGGCTTGTAAATATTTAAAATGTTTTTCGGGTTGAACCAAATATATGGACCGCTTTTCTTTATGCGGTTTATGAAATTGGCTCATAAATGGCTCATCGTCTGCATTGTGAGTTAACAACGTAAAGCTATACACTGGATCGTCAAAGTGAGAATTGTACTCATACATACCTGCTATCGTAAAGGGCACCTCGTTCTTCTGATAGATTCGTTGCCATTCATTCTCCTTAGGGTCATCGCTTTGATAATACGGCTCCATAAATGCTGACATTGGTACCAAGCAAAACTGATTTTGAGTAAAGGCAGGTCTAAAAGTTTTCTTATCTTCAATAGTCTCAATACGGGCATTGTAGGTGGCATAGTCAACTGGATTGCTCGCCCATTTCGGACTTAATCCAAATTGACCTTTTACGACTTGCAAACCATCTTCGGTAGAGATTATGATCGGGCAGAAATCTGCGGGGTATACTCTTTTTTTATATTTAAAGTCTAACTCTAATTGTTTATTTTCAATAATTTTCTGGATTTGATTAGGGCTTGCAGGTTCAAAGTTTGAGCACATATTACTTCCTTTAAGTTATAAACTAAGCCATTCACCTAACTGACCTGATGAAATATGATCGTATTAATTTTAAACGTTATATAAGTACTTTATCGATGTTAATTTAAAAAATATATTTGACAGCTTAGTAATATTCTATATAATACGCTCCTACATTCAGAGGTTATATATCTGTTGAGTGTACAGGAAATTCTTATTATTGGATTTTCTTTATAATACCTAATAAAGTTATTAAGTTTTTAGAATATCCTCTTTTAGTGATTTTCTCTTGCGAAGCTAAAAAGTCTCCCAGACTTTTTATTAACGCTTCTTAGGGTGATTAGCTCAGTTGGTAGAGCGTCTGCCTTACACGCAGAATGTCGGCGGTTCGAATCCGTCATCACCCACCACTTTATTAGTTAGTGGTTAAACTTACTAATGCGACTAGCAGCGGTAGTTCAGTTGGTTAGAATACCGGCCTGTCACGCCGGGGGTCGCGGGTTCGAGTCCCGTCCGCTGCGCCATCTTTAAAACTAGTTTAGTTGTGTTTATTTATAGCTTACTTAATAGTTTTGCCCCGCTAGATTATATCTAGCGGGGTTTTTTGTGCGTGTTATTTTAGTTGGATTATTTAAAGCCGTTATTAATTGCCTTGCTGGTACTGGTTTTTATAGGGACGGCCACATAGATAAGTCCTGCTGGCTGGTTATCAACCGCCACATACATCATCGTTTAACCCTTGCTACGACGACTATCTGCTTGGTCTGATAGTTGTTTATCGAACTGTTTAACCCTGTCTTTAATTTGTCATTACCAATTGCACGGCAATTAACCCATAGATGATTAGGTTTAATTTTTTGTTTTTATACATATTACGCATTAACGCTATCATGACTATTGCCATCATTGCGCCCATGTATAGTGCCATATAGGCTTGGGTTTCGCTAAAATAGACGTGATCCCAGATGTGGTTATTGAATTACATTATGATGTACATGATTAAGGTTGAGGTCAGAATCATCAGCGCAAACTTGGCATAAGGATTCATGCCAGAGTGCTGGCTTTGTAAGTGATTTGAATTAGTGTTATCCGAATGCGTATTTTGCTGTGTGGGTTGCATGAGTGTCTCCAAGCTTAATTTAATTATCAGCGATGCAATATTGAATATAAGTATTATGGTTTTAGTTTTATATTTGATCGTCTATTGAAGTGACATTCTCATAAACCTCAGTTGATCCGTCTTTATTCATTTGTAAGATGTCATAAGGCATAAATTTGTCTTGATATTCCATACCAGGGCTACCTACTGGCATACCAGGTACGCTAAGTCCAATGGCGTCGCTAGGCGGATTGGCAAGAAATTCGGCAATGTATTTGGCAGGAATATGCCCCTCAAAGACATAGCCGTCTTCGGTAACTGTGGTGTGACAGGAGCGCATATTTTGAGGTACGCCGTAGCGGTCTTTAAATAGATTTAGCTGCTTAGGATGTTGTACGCTGACTGTCATACCCGCATCTTCGGCATGGTCAATCCATTTTCCACAGCATCCGCAATTTGGGTCTTTGTACACGGTGGCTGAGACATTCATTAGCCCTTTGTTTTCACTTATAGTTAAGTCACTGTTTGCTTTATTGAGTGTCAATGTGTCATCAATAGCAGTATTCATGTTTTGATTAGATGATTCAGCTTTAATACTATTGATTGTATCCACATTATCAGTAGCGTTTGAAGCTACGCTTTCATCTTGACTACAAGCATATATAGACATGGACATCATTATTAGTGCCAATTGTCCTACTAGTTTTGTCTTATTGTTTGAAATACTTAAACCAAAACGCATCATAATTCACTCCAAAATGTTATTTGTTCTAGTATGTTAAGTACATTTTAAATTAAACCATCTGACTACGAGATGACAACAACATTACATTTTTGTCATCTACAACTCATTTATTAGGCAAACACTGACGATTGTCCTATTATATAAAGCATGTCACACATACATTAAGTTAAGGTATGCATGAAAATATTACTGGTAGAAGACGAAGCCAAACTTGCAGAATATATTGTTAAAGGACTGGGCGAGGCTGGGTTTGTCGTTGAGCATCAAGCAACAGGGTTGGATGGCTTTCATGCGCTGATGTCTGATGATTATAACGTAGTCATAATGGATGTTATGTTACCTGACATCAATGGATTTGAGATAGTCAAGCGTTACCGTGATGCAGGTTACTTTACACCTGTTATGTTTTTGACTGCCAAAGATAATTTGGTGGATAGGGTCAATGGTATCGAGATTGGTGGGGACGATTATTTAACCAAACCTTTTGCCTTTGCAGAATTATTAGTACGTATTAAAAGCCTGCTACGACGGGCAAATCAGTCGGATTTTCAAAGCACTATAAAGGAGTTTGCTGACCTAAAAGTAGATTTAGCGAAGCATAGTGTACACCGCGGTAATACCGCCATAAAATTGACCGCCAAAGAGTTTTCATTATTACGATTTATGCTAGAGCGTCAAGGCGAAGTCTTGCCCCGTTCGGTGATTGCATCGCAAGTATGGGATATAAATTTTGATAGTGATACCAATGTGATTGATGTAGCGATTCGGCGTCTGCGTAAAAAGGTTGATGATGGGTTTGAGTCGAAGCTAATTCATACGGTACGAGGTATGGGGTATAAATTGGATAACGAGAATAACTAAAATAGGGTTTATTACAACCTTTCATCTAACTCGTTTATCTACCCTCATTTAATAAGAATCCATGCACTATGAATACTAGAATATCCTTATTGTGGCGAACCGTTATATTACTCACCGTATTTGTGGTGATATCTCAAGTGATGGTTTATTTTTGGATTCAGCGTTCTGTCAAAAGCCATTTTGAGGTGATGGATGCAGAGATGTTAACCCACGCCGTATTCAATTTGCGAAAATCCAGTATAAATTCAGAAAACGTATTGCAAGACACCAATCAAGTTCATCGTCATAATGATGGGTTAGATTACACTATTAAAGTGTTTCAGTTTAATGGTAACGGTCAACTTATTACAGGTTCAAATACCAATTATAGTACCGATAACAGTTCAGAGTTCGAGAATATAAATAGGGTTAATATTAATGAGCTGAAAAACCAGTATGGTGATAAGCAGTTTGAATTACAGTTAGGCGATAGACCGTATCGCAGTATCATTATTACTCTTAACAACAGTATATATCTACTGGCATTACCAATTGACGTGCACCATATCTATTTAAACCAATTCACTTTTCAATTAAAGATCATACTATTTATGATCACCCTATTATTAGTGTCAATAGCGGCTTTAAGTGTGTATTGGGGTTTCTCGCCTCTAACTACCTTTATTCAACGTATGAAAAGCATTAACTTACAACAACTTGGCGAACGGATAACAGTATCTGATATGCCTAGTGAGCTTAGACCACTTGCTGAATCCTACAACATTATGATGTATGAGCTTGAGGACAATTTTAAATCACTTTCCCGGTTTTCAGACAATATTGTTCATGAGCTGCGCACGCCAATTGCTACTTTAACGACTCAAACTCAAGTTATGCTTAGTCAACCTAGAGAAACTGAGGAATATATAGAGCAATTACATCATCAGCTTGAAACCTTACAGCAATTGTCTGGCATGATAAACAATATGTTATTGCTGGCTAAAACTCAAAAGGGAATGAACTCAGAGCTATTAAAACCAATTAATATGCGAAGCTTAATCGGTCAACTTGTTGAGTATTATGAGTTGCTAGCAGAGGATAGGAATATTGTTTTATCTAAGTCGGGTTTATTTATAGAAGGCTCATCTGCTGAGTTGTCGTCTGTTAACGTAAAGGGTAATAATGGATTATTACAGCGGCTATTTTCTAATCTTATATCCAATGCCATTTATTATGCTAAGTCCAATAGTACCATTGAGATAGGCGCTAAGTTGGTTGAAGGTGTTGTTGAGAGAGTCATTAATAATAATCATCTAAGCGATACGCTTAATACTCAACCTATGCTGATTGTGACGATTACTAATAAAATTGCCGAACCGATGACACAAGCTGAAGCAAATCGGTTATTTGAGCGGTTTCATCGTCATGATAAAACGAGTCAATACTATTCAGGTACTGGATTAGGACTTTCAATAGTTCAAGCTATTGCCAACGCACACAACGGGGAGGTTAGCATTACCGTAAAAGACGAAGACTTTTTTGAAGTCGCTGTAAGTTTGTTAATTGCAGTCTAGAACACGTCTTATAATCAGTTCAATTGATCCTTTCATTTCAGTTAAACATTCAAAATAATTAAAACATATTAATCCTATACTATTAGATACATTATCGTTATCGACTATGCCATAAGTAGCTGTCATTGTAGTAAAAACATACTTATATAATGTTCCTCAACATCCAATGAACAACAGCCTTACTAAAGGATTAACTGTGATGACAGATAACACATCATTTAATCATCATGCCAAGTTTGTAGAAGAGCAGCAGTTCAAGAGTCTGTTGTCACGTTCTAATCACTATGCTCTATTTTTAGATATAGATGGTACCTTAGCGGAGTTCACGCTCGACCCTAAAGACAGTTTCATACCAAAGCAGACCCTAGATTTACTGAATAAGATTCTTAATATTGGTGTACCTATAGCGGCTGTTACAGGGCGTAGTTTGGGTGAAGCACAGCAGATGCTTTCACCTATAGATGTGTGTATCGCTGCGACACATGGCTTAGAAATTAATTTTAAACAAGACGGTAATACCGAAAGTCACAATTCACTAAGTCTATTCAATGATACATTTATAAATGAGCTCAATGAGATCAAATCATTTATCAAAGAATCAATAAAGCGGTATCCTAGCTTAGCTTTTGAAGACAAGCCCTACTCTTGTGCCTTACACTATCGCAAACATCCTGAATTACAAAACGTTGCTCATTCTATAATGAGAAAAACAGAAGCTAAATTTACTAATTGGATGCTTCAAAAAGGTAAATATGTGTTTGAGATAGTCCCTAAAGGTATCAATAAAGGCTCAGCCATTTTGACACTGCTTGAAGAATTTAATGCTGACAAACTTAAAGCTGAAAACTCAACTATTCAAACATTAAAAAATGGGTGTAATAAGAACCCAGTCGCGGACGATTTTAACACTCAAAATCAATTAGCTGACCCACCGCTATGCCCAATATTCTTTGGTGATGATGTGACAGATGAAGCAGGGTTCAAGGCCATACATTCTTACACAGAGGCTTCAAATGCGATAACTATCAAAGTTGGGGATGAACCTACTCATGCCAGCTATTATGTTAAAGATATCAATCAAGTACAGAGATTATTGGCGACCTTTTTAGAATTTATAGAGGCTCAGCATTTAACATCCAATCAATTAACATCCATTCAATTAACATCCAGTCATTTAACACCTAATAATGAACGTATCGGCTGTGCGTCTGAGTCGATTACAATGTTTGATTCAGCGTCTAATTTATCTGCAAAATCGGCATCTAAACCTATGTCTAAACGGATATCGAAGTCTGCTTTATGAGTCGTTTAATCGTATTATCGAACCGCGTTAAAATGCCACAAGATACACCGATGGCAGGCGGGTTGGCAGTTGCCCTTTGTGAAATTTTAAAACAAAGCTCAGGCATATGGATGGGATGGGACGGCGAGGTTATTGACGCTCCTACTCAAGTGAATAATATGGATGATGTAGACAGATTTACATATAAATCTATTCGCTCAAGCGATGACTATTCAAAACGTGATTTAGTATGCGACTTAGAAAATGGCTTAGAAGGTGGCTTTGAACGTGGCTTAGAACGTGGCTTTGAACGTGGCTTTGAACATGGCCAAGAAGGTCAGATAAATTACTTAACCACGCCTTTGACGTCAAGTCAGTATCAGCATTATTACTGTGGCTATGCAAACAACGTGCTGTGGCCAATGTTGCATGAGCAGCCAGAACTAATCAAAGATGATCCAAAAGATTTTGAAACCTTTCAATCCGTTAACAAGCTATTTGCCAAAAAGCTATATTCAATTATTGAGCCTAATGATGTCATTTGGGTGCATGATTATCATTTTATGAGTGTGGCATATTACTGCCGTAAACTTGGTATGGATAATCGTATAGGATTTTTCTTACACATCCCTTTTGCCCCTTTAAAGTATTGGCTGTCGATTAAATCGAGCGACATTCTTATTAGTCATTTCGCACATTATGATGTGATAGGCACTCAAACTTTAGCTGACAAACGTAACTGTGCAGAAGTGATCAAGTATTTTACAAAGTCTGATGATACTTTAGCAAACGATGATAACTTAAAATATAAAGATCAAACCCCAAATAAGCTAATCTTAAAGCTAGATTTAGAGTTTAATGATAAACATGCACATCATCTCATAATAGATACCTACCCTATAGGTATTAACGTCGGGAAAATAGAGCAGCAAGTCGCTCATTTAAATACTGATACTTTAGATGACTTACAAACGAATGAATCTACAAATGCGGATAAAAAGAGTAACTATCAGCAAATCATCGCTGTAGATCGAATTGATTATTCAAAAGGATTGGTTGAACGATTCGACAGCTTTCGCACTTTTTTTCAACATCATCCTGAATATGAACACCACTTACACCTATTGCAGATTGCGTGCCCTACCCGATTAGATCTGACTACGTATAGAGAGTTTTATCAAGATGTCAGATCTAGCGTTGTTAATATAAATAGATTTGATGTAGATAAACTTAATGTAAATAAACTTGAATTAGATAAATTTTATGTAAATAAATTTGAAGGTAATAAGCTCAATGATGACTCCAAAGAGCTTACCACCTGTTTAACAAATTCTGAATATAAAACAAACCTATTAAACTTAAAACCGCTTGATAGATTTAATATAAATTTAAAAAATACCATCACTAATTTGAAGTTTCACTACGTTTGGCAACCAGTCGTCTATAACGAACACGTATATAGTCATGAGAAACTTATGTCATTATTTTGGCACAGTAATATATGTTGGGTAAATTCGCTTAAAGATGGTATGAACCTCGTTGCTAAAGAGTTTATAGCGGCTCAAAATCCTCAAAACCCTGGGGTTTTAATTCTATCTTGTTATGCAGGTGCCAGTCATCAAATGCATGAGGCAGTTATTATCGATCCGCTGGACATAACGAGCGTCATGGATGGGCTCAAAAAAGCAATATCAATGCCGCTGATTGAGCGCAATCAGCGACATTCTAAGCTTTTAGAGGGTCTTAAGCAGCAGGATTTACAGTGGTGGCAAAACAAGTTTATGCACGATCTTCGTCAAGATTTTTATAACTTAAATAAGAGAGACACTTAAGCTTTAGCCTGATTAAGTTTAATTGATTTAAAATGGCTCTATTAAAAATGGATTAATATAAAAGCTCTATACGAATAGACTCTATGTAAATTGTTATTCACCAACTTAATATTATTGATAATGCAATAATTAAGGGCAGTATAGAATAAATAAGCGTCGTTAATAAAGGAATGGGACATGCACATTTTTAATGTAGACAATCAATTTTTGGATGACATCAAAGCAGGTATAAAAGAACAATTTCCCAAAATTGAAAACATAGCCTCTCATCCTACACTACAAATTGATGAAAAAATGAGACGTGAGTTGTTAGATATTTTGATCTCTTATTCGTCCAAGATACCGCATCCCGCCAGTGGATTTATCTCTAATTCAAATAAAAACCCTAAAGTGTTAAGCAATGACAGTTCAACGAGCGCTTCAAGCCTTCATTCTAATACCCTTCATTCTAATACCCTTTATTCTCAAACCCTTTGTTCTCAAACACTGCTTCGTTGGCAGATATTATCATATGTATCTGGTATCGATTTGACCCTGGCTAAGTGGTTTGAGTCTCATTTAGATGCGCTTAGTATTCTAGCTGAATTAAACTATGAACACTCTGCTACTGGCTTGTGGGCAGTATGGGCGGCAGATGGTCATCCAGAACCTATCGTTTATAACGATGGTATCATTGAGGGTAATAAAGCATGGTGCTCAGGGGCGCATATTGTTGACTATGGGTTAATGACGTACCGTGATGAATCAGGACAGTCAAACTTAGTAATTGTCGATATGAGTCGAGACGGTATCAAGATGGATAATAACCGCTGGCAAGCGGTAGGCATGAAGGACACCGATACGGCAACCCTTACGTTCAATAAAGTAGTGGCTACCAAAGTGGGTCAACCCAAAGACTATCTTGATAGAGTTGGATTTTGGCATGGTGCCGCAGGTGTAGCATCATGTTGGTACGGGGCCGCTATCAGTATTGCTAACTATTTAAGCACATCATTTCATCACAAACCCAACGATTACAAAGCCATGTATTTGGGTGACGTTAGTACCGCAGTTGCCGTGTCACAATCTTATTTATATCACACTGCTTACTTAATAGACTCAAATAGCAAGGTAAACCATGAAAGACAAATTCGCCAATTAAGAGCCAATATTGAGTCATTGGCAACACTGATTTTAACCACAGTAGGTAAAGCTTTAGGTGCTGCTCCATTTTGTGGTCATGCGCATTTTGCCACTCTATCGGCTGATTTAAGTGTGTTTATCCGTCAAAGTCATGCTGCATTTGATCTCAAGCGTATTGCTGAATTGGTTAATGAGTCGATAGCAGAAGAACAAAATTTATGGAATCTATAAATCAAACGTTCAAATTGGCGTTGCAGAAAACTGATTCTAATACAGCATGTTTAAATGCTGCTAAAAAGATGCAAGGTAGTCAAGTACTAGGCTTTGCTACAATTTTGATATCTTTAGGGAGAGAATAATGTCTAACCTAGTAGACGATGCATCAACTAACGAACCTCATCGTATTCATCCTATTGTGGGCGATCGAGTTATTGAAGGTCAAGGTACTAGCCGAGAAGCATGGCAGAACTGGCAAGGTTTGAGTGATTTACCCCGACTAAACGTGGCAGATCATTTTATATCTGAAGATAACTCAAAGCCTCGCATCTGTATATTTGCACCCCATCCCGATGATGAAATATTGGGTTGTGGCGGCTTACTACAGCAGTTGGCAGCCAATGATATTCCAATTTTAATCGTATATGTCACTAATGGCACCCAAAGTCATCCCGATTCAACCATTTACCCGCCGCATAAACTTAATGTTATAAGGCCGAATGAGAGCATGGCAGCCTTAGAAACATTAGGCATAGCATCTAAAGTAAAGACCTTATCTTTAGAGATTGAAGACGGTCAGGTACCTGGCCAACAAGCGCTATTAAAACGAAAGTTAGAGACAGTGGTGCAACCTCAAGATATTTTGGTAGCACCGTTTGCCCATGATGGTCATCCCGATCATGAAGTAACTGGGCAAACTGTGAGCGAATATGCAAAACAAAACGGGTTGAAATGCTATCAAGTGCTGATATGGGCTTGGCACTGGGCTAAGCCTAATGATGAGCGTATTCCTTGGCATAATGCTTATAGAGTTGATTTAGATACCCAACAAAACCAGCGAAAAGCTGATGCCATACACTGTTTTAAAAGTCAGATCAGCACCGATGAAAGCACGGGCAATGCGCCGATATTATCTGCCTATACTATTGACCGAATTAATCAGCCTTGGGAAGTATATATTTATGATCAATCCTGATAAACAGAAAACCACATATCCTAAAAACTATTTTGATAAATTGTATAATGAAAACGATGACCCGTGGGAGTATCAGACGCGCTGGTATGAAGCGCGCAAGCGAGAAATATGTTTATCCTTACTGCCTAAACCTCATTACAACAATGCGCTTGAGTTAGGCTGCGGCAATGGGGTGTTTAGTAAGCTGCTTGCAGCACGTTGTCATTCATTAACAAGTATTGATGCTAATGCAAAAGCCATTGAGCTCGCTGAGGATAATTTAAAACAAATTTCGCACATAAAACTCATTGAAGGTGTTATTCCTGATATTTTATTTAGTGCAAAAAATATGAAGGATGGTTTAAATGACGATCTAAAAACTGATTTGGATAATGACTTAAATAACCAATCATCAACCTATAGCGGCTCTTCATTCGATTTAATAGTGATTAGCGAGGTACTCTATTATTTGTCAGCGAGCGATATAGATATCGTCATAGATTGGGTATTAAAGCATTTAGCGATAGGCGGCACCCTAATATGTTGTCACTGGCGCTATGATATAGATGGGTTTGAGATGACTGGTGAACTGGTACATCAACGTTTGTATGATGCCTATAATAACCATAAATTAACTGAGTCTGACAATTTAAAATCATTAGATAATTCATCGCAATCGCTTCACTTTAACCTTACCCCTCAATCAAATCATCAATTGACGCATCAGAGCCGGTTGCAAGATAAAGACTTCTTAGTTGATGTTTGGGTGAATACATTAGAGACTGTCGCCATGCAAGAAGGGTTGACCAACTAGTTAGGGTATTAAATGACCTATCATGATATAAATTCAAATAGCAATAACAATAACAAACTATTGACACAGCCTTATGAATCTAAAGATGTGAATGTTCAAGTGCCTATTTTAGAAGCAACAGCTCTTACCCCACTCCTTGAGTCAGCTATTAAGATTGCCATAGTTATCCCAGCTCACAATGAAGCGAATACCATTAACGACTGTCTAGACGCTATTAAAATAGCTATTAAAGCGTTGCCTCCTACCATCCATGCTTATCCGATTGTGGTGCTTGACTCTTGTACCGATAATACACTTAATCTCGTCAAAGCCGCAGGAGTTGAGTATTTAACCTGTGAATATAAGTGTGTGGGAAAAGTCAGAGACGCTGGAATACGTCATGCAATTGAGTCTGATGCAACTTGGATATCATGTACCGATGCAGATTCCACCGTTGACGAAAATTGGCTATACCAGCAAATGGTGCATCATATTCAAGATAGTGCTGAGATGGTTTGCGGCGTGGTTTCGATAGATAAATGGGAGCACCTACAACCTCAAACCAAAATAAACTATTTGACTCATTATAATGACAGTATGAATCACCACCATATACACGGCGCTAACATAAGCTTTACTAGCGACGCCTATGTTAACGTGGGCGGTTTTGATACTTTAAAGTGTCATGAAGATGTGGCACTGGTCGAAAAATTTAAGACTCACGGCTATCAAATTATATGGACGAATAAAGTACGGGTCACGACAAGTAGTCGTTTACAAGTCAGAACCAAAGGCGGATTTGCAACCTTTTTAAATAATCTTGAAAGCGGAAGCTCACAACCTTGAAAATAAATTAAATAATACGATGTATATAGTGAGGGTTACGAAAATAAGGAGATAAAAATGAAAACTTATACCAACAAAACCATGACAACTAATAGGATTCAAAGCACTTTACAAACCTCCACCACCAAAAAACTTGTGGTGGCGAGCTTGTGTTCTACGGCGCTTTTATTAGGCGCATGTAAACCCAACACAGACAACGAACCCACTGTAGATACGACAAGCGATACAGACACAGCCACTGTAGACGACGTAGAGCCAAGTAGTCCTACTGCGAAAACGGTAGATATGGACCGTGATGACGATCATGATATGTCGGATATTAAAGCGACTACTGAATTTGGCGAAGAATACGTTGATAGCATGTATGATATGCATGAAGATATGATGGAGGGCATGCAGGCCAATTATGCCGATGTAGCATTTGTTAAAGGCATGCTCCCCCATCATGAAGGCGCAGTAGAGATGGCGGAAATACAATTAGAATACGGCAAAGATGAGACCATGCGCCAATTAGCGTCCAATATTATCAGAACGCAAAATGCTGAAATTGAGCAAATGGATAACTGGCTAGATAACCATCCTGATACCCCTGTTCAGGAATATACCGCTGAGATGCATCAAGCTTATAGCGATGGCATGAACGCTATGCATGGGGATATGATGGAGGGAATATTAGATCCTGATCCAGATATGGCCTTTGCTAAAGGCATGTTGCCGCATCACCGTGGTGCCATAGATATGGCCGAAGTTCAGCTTAAATATGGTAAAGACGATGACATGCTGAAACTGGCTCAAACTATTATCGATGCTCAAAATCAAGAAATCGAGTTAATGCAAAACTGGATCGATCAGCATTCGTAAAATTATTTTAATAATCGGTATAGTTAAATTACGATATTTTTGAAGGCATATTGGAGTGAAAATATTGTATGGTTGCTATCGCAAATCATTGATATATATGATATTGAAACAATCCAACTAAACGAATTTTAGGATAAACTATATCAATCTAACAAAACCAACAATTGATGTTTTTAGCAACGTATACTTTGATATAACTTGGACAATAAGTCTTTAGTCAATAAACAAAAAAACTCCGCATTGTTGAGGAGTTTTTTTGTATTTTTAGAGCATAGGTACGGTTAAAGATACAAGTCAGTCACTTAACTACTTTAGTTTATTATTTTTTAGCCATTCTACATTGAGCTGTTTTACGGCATCAATTTCAGCATCCATATATTCCTTACTCTTACCAGGGTTTCTGTTTAAAGAATAAAGGTATAAAGCTAAGCCTAATATGATCCATCCAATAAAGATTACCCATTCAATGCCAGTTAACGCAGACGGCATACCTGGCATATAAAGTACTAATAATCCCAAACTTAGTATGATAGTTATAATACCTAACACTTTACCTGCAGGTACTTTAAATGGTCTTACCATATCAGGTTCGCGGTAGCGCAAGACTAAAAAGGAGATCGCAACACAGGTATAGGCAATAACAATACCAAAGCCACCTGCATCAACTATCCAAACAAGCATCTTGCGACCAAACAAAGGTGCGAGCGTAGCAAGTCCGCCGATTAGTAAAATGGCATTCACAGGCGTATTGTACTTTGGATGTAGCTTGGCCAAAAAGCTTGGTAACATATGCGACTTCGCCATTGCAAACATCAAACGGCTACCACCGACCAAAAATGCATTCCAGCTCGATAAAATACCTAACACGCCACCGATGACTAATAGTACCCCTGCCCACTTACCATTCCAAGCATTGGTCATGGCATCGGCAGTCGCTAATGTTGACTCTTTAGCTTCTGCAAGGGGTAAAGTACGTCCCACACTCCAAGCCACACCGGCATACCATGCTACGGCAACTATGAGAGATACTATCAAAAAGATACCAATCTTTGGACGGGTTAAATCAATTTCTTCAGCAGCCTGAGGAATAACATCAAATCCTACAAACATGAACGGAACCATAATTATAACTGCCATGATACCACCAGCACCGCCTATGAATGCAGGGGTTTGAGCGGCACTTTGATCAGGGCTATAAAGTATAGCACCTACAATAAGTAACGTACCCACACATAAAATACCGGTGACTGCTAGCTTTTGAAACCATGCACTCACCTTCACCCCGCGTATATTAAGCCATGTCACAAGTATGGACCCAATCATACCTACTATAGCCCAAGAGGCATAAACATCCCATCCTGCAACATTCCAAAGTTTACCTTGATTAAAGTTAGGGATAAGATATTCGATTACCGTCGGTAACGCCACAGCTTCAAACGCCACAACTGACAGGTAACCAAATAAAATACTCCACGAACATATAAAGGAAGCATGAACTCCTAATGCTCGATGCGTATAAGTATGTTCTCCGCCTGTGATGGGCATTGAAGCAGCGAGCTCTGCATAAGTGATACCGATACAGATAACCGCCAAACCGCCAATTAAAAAAGCTAGGACTGCGCCCCATATCCCAGCAGACAGCACCCAGCCACCTGCGAGAACTACCCATCCCCAACCTACCATAGCGCCGAACGCTAAGGCCACAATATCGACCATTCCTAAAGTTTTCTTTAATCCAGACATCTTTCTCTCCTTGATAGTATCTGTTATAGCGCTCTTAACTAATGATAAGAGTATGATTCAATAATGACAATTCAATCACCCACAAAGCAACCTATTAGATCACAGCTTTAATAACATCCAGACCTTCTTGTAAAACCTCATCTGAGACAGTTAGTGGCACCATAATACGTATCGCATTGCCATGACGACCACAAGAGGCTAATAATAAGCCCTTTTCAAACGCATCGGCTCTTAATTTTGCAGTTGTTTGCGCATCAGGGTTACCTTCAGAATCAACAATATCAAAAGCAAGCATCGCACCTTTGTGACGAATATTGCCTATCTTATTACTATTCAGATTTTTCAAGAATTCAGCTATACGGTCACCAATAACGTTACTACGCTCAAGTAAGTTTTCTTCCTCGATCACTTCTATAACAGCTAGCGCCGCCACACAGCCTAGAGGATTACCAGAATACGTACCGCCCAACCCGCCTGGTTGAGGCGCGTCCATAACCTCAGCGCGTCCAATAACCGCTGATATTGGATAACCACCGGCTAAGCTTTTAGCACTGGTCATCATATCTGGCTCAACCCCTAGTTGCTCAGTTGCAAATAAGGTGCCTGTACGTCCAAAACAGGTTTGGACTTCATCAAAGATCAATAAGATGCCATGCTCATCGCAGATTTTGCGTAATGCTTTGGCAAATGATGGCGTAACTTGATGGAATCCGCCCTCACCCTGAACAGGCTCTATAATCATGGCTGCCACATCACTGGGATGAATACAAGATTGGAAGATCGTCTCGATACTCTCTAAAGCTTGCTCCTCAGTCACACCCAATTCTGGCGCAGGGAATAGTGCATGATAGATTGATGCAGGCATAGGCCCGAAGTTATTTTTGTAAGGGATGACTTTTCCAGTTAAGCCCATGCACATATGAGTACGTCCATGCCAGCCGCCTGCAAATGAGATAACGCCATAGCGACCAGTGCTCGCACGAGCAATTTTCATGGTGTTTTCTACCGCTTCTGCACCCGTGGTGAAAAATACTGCTTTTTTATCGCCGTTAATCGGCGCAAGCTCACAAAGTTTTTCAGCCAAGCTGACATAACTCTCATAGCTGACAATTTGCGCCGCAGTGTGCGTAAATTTATCTAATTGTTCACGTACACGTTCAGTGATTTTTGGATGGTTATGACCTGTGTTAAGTACAGAAATTCCGCCAATAAAGTCGATATAGCGATTGCCTTCAACATCCCATAACTCAGAGTTCAATGCTTTTTCTGCAAATACAGGAAATGCAACACCAAGTCCGTTTGGTAAAACCGCTTTGCGGCGTTCTAATAAAGATTGATTCGTTAGATTGCTCATAGCCACATCCTTTGTAATTTGATGCCAATGCATCCTTAATTCAGTATTATTGTTTGTCTTAATTAATGAATTGTTCTATAAAATAACGTTTAATGTTCATTTTTAAGATTGCGTATAAAAAAAACTTAGCTTGGAGACTGTTCCAATTTATAGTAGATCTTTATTGATTTAATCCAATTAAACCACCTCATTGCAACCAAACTTTCAAAGAGTAATCATTACAACATTAACTTTTGAGAAGTTTGTATTAAACAAGCTTCAATTAATCAGGTTTAATTTAACCAAGCTCTTGAGCCCAGTACTTAATGCTCACATACTCATCAATACCATATTTGGACCCTTCACGGCCAAAGCCAGATTGTTTTACCCCGCCAAATGGTGCCACTTCAGTTGACAAAATACCTGTATTTTGACCAACCATACCGTATTCCAAACCTTCACTCACTCTCCACGAGCGTGCCAAATCATGGCTATAAAAATACGCTGCAAGCCCAAAAATTGTATCGTTGGCTTTTTTTATAACTTCTTCTTCGTTATTAAAAGTAAAGATAGTTGTGATTGGTCCAAAAATCTCTTCATGCGCAATGTCCATATCTTGTGTCACATTGCTAATCACGGTTGGATTCATCGTTAATTCGGAGGCCTCGTTTAGATCGCCACCTGCTAATAATTCAGCACCCTTGTCTAATGCGTCTTTAAGAAGATCGGTTACTTTTTCTAGCGCACTCTTATTAATAAGTGGCCCGATATCAACACCTTCTTTTAGTCCATCGCCAACGGTTAAGGTTCTTACTTTCTGTAAAAATACGGTTAAGAACTCTTCTTTAATTGCTTCATGCACATAAATTCTATTCGCACAAACACAGGTTTGACCCGCATTGCGATATTTGGCAGCGATAAGGCCATCAGCCGCTTTTTCTAAATCGGCATCATCAAATACAATAAATGGTGCATTGCCACCAAGCTCTAATGACAGTTTTTTTATAGTTGGTGCACATTGCGCCATCAGTGTGCGTCCTACCTCAGTTGATCCGGTAAATGATAGCTTATGGACACGTTTGTCTGAGGTAAGTACGTCACCAATGACAGCTGACTTACCCGTAACAATTTGCAGGACACCTTTTGGAATACCAGCTTGTATAGCAAGCTCTCCTATGGCTAATGCAGATAAAGGAGTTTCGGTCGCAGGCTTAACTATCATGGTACAACCTGCTGCTAATGCAGGCGCAGCTTTACGTGTAATCATGGCCGAAGGAAAGTTCCAAGGTGTAATGGCCGCGCATACGCCTACTGGCTGCTTTAGAACGGTAATACGCTGTGAAGATTTGGTGGCTGGTATGACATCACCGTATACACGTTTACCCTCTTCACTAAACCAGCGAATAAAACTGTTTGCATAAGTAATTTCACCGCGCGATTCTTTTAGCGGCTTACCTTGCTCTGCGGTCATAATAACTGCCAAATCTTCATGATTCTCATCAATGAGATCTGCCCATTTATTAAGTAACTTGCCACGTTCAGCTGCGGTCATTTTTGCCCAGCTTCGCTGTGCAGATTCTGAATCACTGACGGCTTGTTCAACTTGTGACTGAGTCAGACTAGGAACGTGACCTATTTTTTCACCATTATAAGGATTCAAAACATCTATAGATGCTTCATCTTCTGCGGAGATCCAGCCAGTACCAACTAGACATTGAGACTTTAGTAAATGTTTATTTTTTAGATTTATCATTTTAACCGTCCTTGAGATTGCAATGTTATTGACTTTAAATAGCTATTGTATTGATATAAGTAAGTTTTAAATTTTTTAAACGAAATGAACAGTAACTGCTAAAACCTTTTTTAAATTGAAATAATATATTCTAAATAAAAGGTAAAAATGATATAATTCAATATATTGAATTCATATTTCATATACAAGATGAATTATTATAGGTATAAACTTATTTATAATGCAATACCATTATTGAAGTTTATTTTAGATGAATCATACTAATAAGATTGACGAATAATTTTGCTTAGGCTATTTTAAATGCCCTAATATAGCTTTTGTACTATGCTCTCATAACATCAACACTTATAATGCGAAACATAAAAAGTGTAGCTTAAAATTTAATCATACCTACATAGGATTAAAATATTGAAATCTAATCATAAAAAGCCAGCGGTAAGCGTACCAGCTATTGATAAAATGTGTCTCATTCTTGATTTAATTACGGATACCAATTACCCATTAACTTCCGCTGAAATTGCTGAAGAATTAAAGTTACCGCGTAGTAGCACACACAATATTTTGCAAAGCTTATTGGCCAAACATATCGTGTACAAAGATCGTGATAATCGTTTTCAATTGGGGTCATATCTTTTGTACTGGTCGGGTAAATATGAAAAGCAGAACAGTATTATTGATATTTTTCATGAAGTGATATCGCAGCACCCTACTCTATTGGATCATACAGTAACTCTGTCAGAAATAGACGGTACTGAGGTAGTATTTCTAGCATGTCATGAGTCTCCAGCTCCCTTAGGGTTTACCTTTAGGTCAGGTGTTCGCGTGCCGGCGCCTTTTTCAGCGACTGGTAAAGCAATGCTGTCGGCTTATGATGATGAAACCCTTCTTAAATTATTAGGTGACATAATGCCAGAACCTTATACTTCTCGAAGTGTACAGTCATTGGATAAGCTATTAAGTGAATTGGATCAGGTTCGTCAAACTGGCGTCTCATTAGATGATGGTCAGCTTCGTGAAGGTATGTATTGTATGGGTACTTATATAGCTGATGCTGAAGGTCAGCCCATTGCAGGAATGGCCGTGAGTTTTGTCAAACAAGAATATGAGTGTCAGCGCGAAGTGGTGAGTCAAGCTTTGCTTGAATTAGCCAAGGATATTTCCGCGCGGATGGGAGGCAGTTGAATAGGGTTTACTATTTAATCGCTATTATATTGGAATTGTTTATGGTAATCCGCCCACCCATATTTAAGATATTTTGGATTAGGCGAAAAGCCGCCTGCACCGATGTTCAAATCAGGTACAATTTCATTAATTAATTTATAGTCGGCCCAGACAGCTATCTTAGTTTTATCGCTCGTATAGGGAGACCATTTACCATAGTATAGATTGTTGAAGTAACTATCAGAATAATAGTTAATATAGTTGTAGTGCATGACGTTATCGTCTGTCAAATACCACTTACTATAAAGCTTACCACTAAATACACCACTATATTTTTGGTTCGGGTTCTCTTTTAATACGTAATCGAATACTGCGAATCCTTGTTCAACCGATCCTTTGTTTTTATATTCCTCATCAACCCCATAATCAAAATCTGCGTAGATATAAATATCGTTAAGAGTTAATACGCCTTCAAAATCATTTAAATTATTTTTAACTTTAGATGTCCCTAATATTTGATAACGCTGAAATTGATTGGGAACTTGTCGAACATGATCGATCTTCATAATTAAACGTTGGTAATTACTGCCTATGATTCCAATATTGTAATCAGTACGTTCGATAGACCCAGCTATTGCATTGGTAAAATCATATTTATCAAAATTTTTAGGATCTATTCTACTGATGTTACGATAACCCTCAGTTGTATAATCAATTAAAACTTTAAAAATAGTTTCATCCATATCACCGCTATAAGCGTGATCATCACTTGTTAGCTGTCTTAAATAAAACTCATCAAAATCAGTATCAGTATCAGCATAACTATAGGTGGTATGACTTATACAGATAATGGCTACAAGTAGTGAGGTTAAAAACTGCTTTCTATAGACTATCAATGGGTATGCCTTTATAAACGTGAGCGTATTTGATTGATATGTTTAGTTTTTTGAATAACTGTGTATATCAAAATTTAGAATCATGAATAATTTCTATTAGATTTAAATCGTGATCATATTTATGTACTAAACCTTTACTAAATGCATTAATATAAACCTCATCTTCGGCATAAGAAACCTCAATATAATCATAGTCGAATGGCAATAAAACGCTACCTGACTTATCAATTAAGCCAAATTTTATTACTTTAGAGTTATTTAACGATTCGCCAGATAATCCATCAAGTTCCAATTGTTTCGTTAGTATATCTGAATCATATTCACCTTTAATCGGAACAGATTTTGCAGCAATGAAATGAGGAGGATAGTTAATAGAAGCTATACCTATATATTTATCCAAAAACAATAAATCACCATTAGCATCAATCACTCCTTTATTGTCACCAATAGACACTATAAACATTGGGGTTATAATATTATTTATTAAATCTTCTTTGGTATTTGCAATTCCTGCATATCTAATATCATCATAATTACCCTTAATAATCTCTTTACCTTTATTCAAATTCCATAAACTCAAATATCCTTTGATATCTACTATCCTAATAAACTGTTCAGTAGATTGAAGTTTCAAATATTCATTACTGTCACCGTTTTTATCGATTAAAATTTGAGTATTCAAAGGTTCAACTAAAGTAATACTATCTTCTGCTTTTAATAACAATTCCCCATTAAGACTATATAGCTCGTAGTGCCCATTATTTATAGTAAGGATAAAATCATTATATTCATCAGCGTTAATATCCTGAAATACAGTAGGTAGAATTTGCTTTCCATGAGTAAGCTCTATCAATCCAAACAAACCTTTATTTTCAATGAATAGATAATCATCATAACCAGAATTTTTTAAAACTGGTATCGTCATATCCTGCAACGGTACAACCAGTTGACCGTTAGCATCTAAAATACCTGTTAATCCATTACGCTTAATTTCATATAGTTTTTTCTCATCAGGTTGATTGGTATTAGAACCTATCTGGGATATAGCGTCATATTCAATAGGCAATATGACTTCATTAAACACGGTAACTAACCCGTACTTATCACCAAGGCGAACTTTTAAAAACCTGTCTTGAGGGTAAATATCATCATAAATATTGGGAATGATAATTTCATTATGAGCGGTTACCAAACCACGCCTATTATTTAAGGTATACATAAATATAGAGTTAGCATCATATGAGTAGCTATAATTCAAACTAGTGTCGCTATCTATAATCAAGGGCGTTAATTTTGAATTACTATTGGATGATAAATGAAGTTCATTATTCGTTGGTATAGTATATTTGAGCGAACCTGGTTTAGGTCCTGATGTCATGTTATGCAACTCAATTGGATGTAGTCTACTCAATGGATGTATGTGATCATAGAAAAAACTTGGTTTTAAAGTTTTATTTGTTGTGTCAAAGATCAAAACTGATTGTTTATTGTCTTGTTCAACGACTATAGGTTTATTGATAGAATATGAATCTATAATGTCATCATAAATAGGTTGTAATATTACATTAGCACTACCGTCAATAAGGCCATGTTTCTCATTTATAGTAAATTGATATATATCATCGCCTAAACCTTTTAGACTACGTGAAGACTCAATGATGGTTTCACCTTTATCATTAACTATCCTTTCTAATATAATATTATTACCATTATGAAAATCATTTGGCGAACTTTTAAATAGTGAGATTGATTGACGTAGTAGGTTAATTTCATCATTAAATATATTTATATTATTACGATAATCTTCTTCAACAATAGTTTTACCATCTTCATCGGTAACTCCAACCCTATTATTAACATAGTGAACGAATATTAGCTTATTGGTTAAACAACTATATTTTGTGTCAATTCGGTAGTATTCTATGGGAAGAACAATCTGACCAGTATGATCTATCACACCTTTGTTTTTAATTTTATCGACGAACTGAATATTAGTTTTATAAATAACTTCGAAAAAGCTTTTATTATCTTCAAAATTTGTATGGATCGGATATATTGTTTTAATTTTTTTAGATAATTCAAGACCATTCTCATTCTCACCAGCTTTAGGGAATATCCATTCACCCTTATCATTAATTAAAGCCGATCCTTTTGTATTGCCATCCACAATTTTGACAGAATAAACACTAGGGTCATAACTTGGCAATATATCGTGATAACTAAAATCAAGTATAAGCTTACCGTCTGAACCAATAACACCCTTGAGTCCATTTCTCTTAGCAATTATTCTAAAGTCACTTAATTTTCTTATATAATAAATATTTGAAAATAGGGTATTATTATGCTTATCAACTAATTCATATGTAGCACCATGAAATTTAATTTTTAAACCATAAGGATTATTTAAATTATAGTCATCGTAATATATATTCTCCACCGTTTGCGGGAGACAAACTTTAGTTGAGTCAGTGCTAACATAGGACGCGGCAACCTTTTCATTGATATTGGAACTGGCACTGGCACTGGAACTGGCACTGGCACTGGCACTGGCACTGGCAATTAAGCTGAAAATGACAAAGGACAGTACAGAACAGTTACTAATTATTTTAAGTTCAGGTCTGATAAAATTTTGGTTAATCGAATTTAGTGTTTTTGAAAAAGATACTATCTTTTTCCATAAAAGAAGTTTCATATTTATAGCTTTTAATTAAAGGGTCATTTATAGTTTTACTAATTCTGTTAAGCGAAATCTAAATTTATACAACTAAAGAAATAACGTTTAAATACTAACTCAATCTACATATCCATTAAGATTTGCAAGATTAATCTTAGCCGTCTCATTTCCCCAACTTGACGCCTTGCGATACCACATCATGGCTTTCTCATAATCCACATCAACACCTTCACCTTGCTGATACATCCAGCCTAAGTTATTTTGCGCTAAGGGAAGATCTTGCTCTGCGGCTTGTTTAAACCAGTACATGGCTTTGGCATAATCCTGTTCTACATATAAACCATCGCGATAGTTGATTCCGAGATTATACTGAGCTAAAGCATGTCCTTGTTCTGCAGCTTTTTTATACCAGTATAATGCTTGCGTCGAGTCCTTAGGAACACCTTTAGCATTTTCATAGATTATTCCTAATTCATATTGAGCTAAATCTAATCCTTCATTTGCAGCTTTAGTATACAGTTCAATACCTTTATCAATATTTTGAGGTACAGACTTTCCATTAAAATAAAATGTCCCAAGATTAAAAATAGCAATTGTATTGCCTTTATTCGCAGATTTTTTAATCATAACGAATGCTTTATCAATATCTTGTTCAACGCCCTGCCCATACTCATAAAGGGCTGCCAAATCGTTTAATGCTTTAGCATGCCCTTGTTCAGCAGATTTAGTAAACCACTCGACTGTTTTATCAATATTTGGACAGACCTCATCACTACTTTGATAAATCTCACCTAGTTCATACTGTGCTTGTTTACTGCCGTGCTCAGCGGCTTTAAGCGTCTTTTTGAAATGCTTGCTTGTATTATTATATTCTACACAAGGTTTTCGTTGTTCTAATTCAAGAGCGTTTAGATTATTTCGCGCCAAAAAACTACCGTATTTGATTGCTTCTTTATACCAGCTCGAAGCTGTCTTTATATCTTTGGGGACGCCTTTTCCTTGATGATATACCCATCCCATGTTATTTAACGCTAAGGGTTCTTTAAACTCAGCCGATTTTTCAAACCAATTTATCGCTTTTTGATAATCTTGTTCTACACCCCTACCTTCAAGGTACATCCACCCTATATTATTTAACGCTAATGGGTAGTTCTGTTGCGCAGCTTTTTTATACCAATGCATAGCTTTATCAAAATCTTGAACACCACTGTTCTCATCATTGTAAATCGTACCTAAATTATATTGAGCCAATCTATTACCCTGATTAGCGGCTTTTTTATACCATTCAATTGCTTTGGCATAATCCTGTGGTGTACCAAGTCCATCCTCATAAACTTGTGCCAACTGAATTTGAGCGATCTCATCACCATTCAATGCAGCTGAGTATACATCTGTGAAACCATTTACCGGATTGCCGGTATAATTAAATACTGAAGGACGTTCTTCATCACTGTGGGAGGTTTGATCAGGTTCATTGGTGCATGCATTTAGGGGTGTGAGAAAGGTAAGGCTCAATAATAGAGCCTTATAAAGTTGAAGGTAAATTTTGTTCAAGGCGCGATCCCTAGCAAAAGGTATAAGGTATAAAGTTTAGGACTTAGTTTATTATATACACTTAATAATTAAGTTAACATTCAAACCTTAAAAATACTCCTTTATTGTTCAATATTTTTAAATCTAAATAATACCATCTGCTTTAAGCTTATCTATAGTTTCGCGGTCATACCCAAGTGCAGATAGAGTTTGATCAGTATGTTCACTAAGTTTAGGCGGCGGTGTGCGAAAGCTTACCGGCGAGTCTGATAGTTTTATTGGGCTTCCAAGCGCTTTAATTGGACTATTCTCGAAGCTGACAATCATTTCTCTCGCGGCAACTTGAGGCATGGCCAAAGCTTCTGTTACATTATGAATAGGACCACAGGGCACACCCATAGCTTGAAGCTCATTTAACCAGTAACACCGAGTATTTTGTTTAAAAGCTTTAGACAACATGGCCTGTAAGTGGTCTCGGTTAGCCACTCGATTTGGATTGGTAGCGTATTGTTTATCTTCATTTAGGGGTAGTTTTAATAGCTTACAGACTTTGGCAAATTGACTATCATTACCACAAGCGAGAATAAAGTGATTGGCATCAGCCGTTTCGAATACTTGATAAGGGGTAATATTAGGGTGCGCGTTACCCAGTCGCGGCGGCGTTGTATTTGATGCCAATTGGTTCATACCAATATTGGCTAGCATAGAAACTGCACTATCCAATAGGGCCACATCGACATATTGACCTTTACCCGTTTTTTCACGTGCCAGCAGCGCCGCTTCAATACCTATGGTCAATTGCAGTCCTGCAAACAGATCAACTACAGCCACACCTACTTTATGTGGCTCTCCATCAGCGGGGCCTGTGATGCTCATTAGCCCCGACAGACCTTGGATAATATAATCATATCCAGGTTTGTAAGCATCAGGACCATATTGCCCAAATCCGGTTAAAGAAGCATATACAAGCTTGGGGTTTATCTCTTTTATAGTCTCATAATCTAGACCATATTTTTTAAGCCCGCCGACTTTAAAGTTCTCAACCAGAACGTCACTATCGGCGGCTAAAGTTTTGATTATTTGTTGCCCTTCAGGTTTTGTAATATCGACCGTGATTGATTTTTTATTTCTATTAACAGTCGCAAAGTATGCTGCTGTTTTTGTACCGTCCTTCGGGTCTACAAAGCTTGGCGGGTTCCAATGTCTGGTTTCATCGCCGATAAGCGGACGCTCAACTTTGATAACCTCGGCTCCCAAATCAGCTAATATCTGGGTACACGACGGCCCTGCCAGTACTCGTGATAAATCGAGAACCTTAATGCCTTTTAATGCTTGTTGTGCTAATGCTGCATTAGGGGCTTTCGAAGACAGATGATTGGAAGGATCAGACGATGATTGATTTGATAGCATAATGTACTCTCTTAAAGTCTATCTACTTACTAATTGAGATGAGAAGTTGACCTATTACCAAGCACGAACCTGATTTAAAAGAATAAAACGTTGTTAAACTGAGAATCGTCCAAAACATTCATTTCACCATCAAATAAACAATGAGAAAGATGTTTTGAACGATACATCAACCATAAGGTAATATAGCAGGCTCAAATTGCTATAAACACAGTAGACTTAAGCAAATGCCTGAATGCCAGTAATCGCACGTCCTAATATCAATGCATGCACATCGTGTGTACCTTCGTAGGTATTGACAGCTTCAAGATTCATAACATGACGAATGACATGATATTCATCGCTAATACCGTTGCCGCCATGCATATCACGAGCCACGCGAGCTATATTTAGGGCTTTGCCGCAATTATTACGCTTGATAAGAGAAATCATTTCGGGGGCGGCGTTATGCTCATCCATTAGGCGTCCGACACGTAAAGCGGCTTGAAGACCTAGTGAAATTTCAGTTTGCATATCGGCCAGTTTTAACTGCACCAACTGAGTCGCCGCTAAAGGACGGTTAAACTGTTTACGATCGAGCGTGTACTGACGCGCCGCTTTCCAACAAAACTCTGCCGCACCCATAGAGCCCCATGCGATGCCATAACGCGCTTTGTTTAGGCATCCAAAGGGTCCCTTTAGTCCACGTATCTCTGGGAACGCGTTTTCTTCGGGCACAAACACATTATCCATGACAATCTCACCCGTTATTGAAGCGCGTAGTGAGAACTTACCCTCAATCTTCGGTGCAGATAATCCTTCCATGCCTTTTTCTAAAACAAATCCGCGAATCTCATCGTGATCGTCTTTCGCCCATACCACAAACACGTCTGCAATAGGACTGTTGGTGATCCACATTTTACTGCCTTTTAACCGATAGCCACCCTCTACCTTTTTTGCGCGCGTCTTCATCGATCCTGGATCAGATCCCGCATCAGGCTCAGTTAAACCAAAACAACCCACATATTCCCCTGTGGCTAGTTTTGGTAAGTATTTCTGCTTTTGTGCTTCTGTGCCATATGCCCATATTGGATGCATAACCAAACTTGATTGAACACTCATGGCAGAACGGTAGCCTGAATCTATGGCTTCAACCTCTCTTGCTATAACGCCATAGGCGACACTTGATAAGCCTGCACACCCATAACCGTCAATAGTCACGCCTAATAATCCAAGCTCGCCCATTTGGCGCATGATGTTACGATCAAAGTTTTCATGACGATTGGCTTTTAAAATACCTGGCATCAATTCAGTTTTACAAAAATCGTGCGTCGACTTTTGCACCATCTGCTCTTCTTCGGTGAGCTGATTGTTTAATAAAAATGCATCTGACCATTCAAAAGTTGGACGCTCGGTTGCGTAAGCGGTATTGGTATCTGATGACATAACAAACTCCGTTTAATTATTTAAATATAATAGTTTGGTGATAACTTTTTGACTGGTGCTAAATTTTGCTAGTTAATTGATGGTTAATTAGATGTGTCTATAACTTAAGAAACAGATTAAGTAAAATGATTTGATTAATCGACGTTTAGCGTTATAGCCAAATAATAAAATAACTGATAAACTTATCATGTTTCGTATAGCGGAACAAAGTTTCATTTATTGAAATTATTAAACCAAATTCCTTAAGTTAAGTAAAGACATTGCGATTAAATTTATAATTATTATTGGCACTAAAACTAATTGATCTTCAAATTTATAGCTCCAAACACTACGAGCCATAGTTAAAGAAATCTAAAATGTTTAGAAGGTAACCGAGTGCAAGTACTACTATATAGTCAAAGAACTTTAAAGTAGTAACAAGGCAACAGAGTGCAAGTACTACTAGGGTAGGCTTAACGAGGTTAACACCGTGACTCTTTATAAGTTCATTGACTATAGTAAGGCGAGCGAGGTTAACACCGTAATCGTTTAGTATTTCACTGACTATAATTCGATTTATAAGAATAAAGATGTCCGATACATGTCGCACAAACACACAATGGATGAATATAAAAAATATGAATACTCTGCGTACGAGCATAATGGATGATATAAAGCGCGCTAAAGAACATGAAGATAAAGCCTTTATCACGGCGCTAGCACGAGGATTGTTATTATTGAGCGTGTTTGAGGATGAACAGGAACTGACCCATCATCAATTGTGCGATAAAACAGCCTTGCCAAAGGCTACCATAAGTCGACTATTACATACCTTAATAACCTTAAAATTAATTAACCGCACTCATAACGAGCGTTATAAACTTGGTAAAAACTTACTCAAGCTTAGTGCGAGCGCCCTGCAAAACCATGATATGGTTGAAGAAGCATTACCTTTGTTAAAAGAATTTGCGTTAAAACATCAAGTATCAGTTAATATTGCGACTCAAAGCGAAGGTGAAATGCGTTATTTAGCATGTTACCGCAGCCCAGCGAGACTGGCCGTTAATTTAGCAGTAGGCTCGACCGTACCTATAGCGCAAACTGCGATTGGGCGGGCTTACTATGCTGCGTTAAGCCCTGTTCTTAAGCAGCAACTTATAAATGAATTGAACGTACACGAAGATAGGGAAGGTTCAAACGAGCAGTATAATCAACCAGATAAAAATAAAGGCACACATTCTAATAACGGAAAAAGTAGTCTCGAGATTCGAGAAGATTCACTTCAAAAGCTCAACGAGGCAACTGAGTTTTATCAAGAACATCATTATTGCTATTCAGATGGGGAGTTTTCACAAGATATATTAGCGGTGGCCGTACCTCTATACGATTCTCTTACTGGTGAATATCATTATTCTATAAACGCCAGTGTGCCAAGAGCGGTATGGAATAAAACTGATTATATTACGTACATTGTGCCGCATTTAAAAACTTTGGCTGGTCATATTGAATCGCTTTAATTCGATTTTAACAATCAATCTATCTATTGCCAATTCTTTAATAAGCGCGGTGGTTACTATTTATGAGCCTGATTTATAGAATCTAAATTATCTAGCTGGTCTAGCCTATTTTTATAGATGTTGACGATGTTTTCAGGATTCCAATCACTACGTTCAGATTTACCATGTCCAAGTGAGGTCTCGCCATTCAATACCCTATCTTTGAAATAATACTGATAGTTCCAAATATCTAAGATTTCTGCATCATTAGATTTTACATACTCCCATTCCATAGCGTAAATAAGTTCATTATTGATGTCATAATAAATTTCGCCCATCTCTATATAGTCTTCTAATGACTTGATGCTAATGATCCTATGACCTTGAGATGGTTCACATATAATCCAATTATGCGAATTGGTATTATAGCTTACGACTTTTATATTATCAGCATCGCATTTAGAATATTGTAATGAAAATTGTGCATCAATCTTCTCTATCAGTGCTTTATCCTGCTTAAGCTTTATATTTGTAGCATCAGGCTCATATTGACCCGCCACACTATCGATTACGCTGTTATTAATATTAGCAGTTGCACTTAGTGAGCATAAACTAGATAGTAATAGGCTAATCAGTACGCTAATAAATAACTGTTTTATTTTTATCATTAAAGTCTCATATTCAAATCAACAATTTATGTAATATTAACCACGCCACGACATTTAGGAAATTTAGCACAGCCGTAAAATTCTTGACCTTGACGAGCCCCTTTTCTGGCTTTGCGTTTAATCATTTCGCCATGGCAATTTGGGCAGGTTGGCACTGTATACATCGGTGTACTCTGCTCTATCGTAGGTTCATTGATAGCTACGCCACGCTTAGATGAGGTCTGTGGCGATTTTTGAACCTTTAGATTTGAGGTATTTAAGTATAGCGTATTATCATCGATTTTATCGTCGTCCAATGACTTTGAAGTGGTTGTTTGACTATGTGTTGTTTGGTTATATGATAATTGATTAAGTGTTGATTGAGTTTGTTCATTTGTAGGTGCGGCATCTTTAGGTAGAACTGGATTTGGCGCCCCTAGCATTTGATGATTCGACGTTTGGTTGAGTTTTTTTTCGCTCTTGTCTTTAACCTTCTGTTTTACATAGGCTTTATGATTTGAATTAGTTTTAAAGGATTTGCTAAAACGTTCCGACTCAATGTTTGCCACTATTTGAGATACTTGCTGTGGCGTTAGCAACTCTGTTTGTTTGTCTTTAATATAAGGAATCCAGCCATTGGCCAACACATTTTTGGGTAACTTATCTTTTGTCTTTAGCTGGCAGTCGCCTATAAATGCGATAACAGAATGAAACTTGTCTTCTTCTAATTGTAGTAAGTCGCTAAGCGTTTTGATATGTAGGTAGTTTTGGCGTAAAGGATTTTGAAACTTAAACTTGCGTTTGTGCAATACCTGCGTCCACTGCGCTTGGTTTTCGCTACCAAATATCCAACCTTTGTAGTTTTTGGTTTCAATCACAAAGATACCAAATTTTGAGACGATAACATGATCGATTTGAGTACTGCCGCCATCAGGTAATGGCAAGGTGACGTTGTTGATACGGTGATAGACTTCTTTATCGAGCATTAGCCAAGTGCCGACATTAATAACCGCTTCGCCTAGCATACCTTTTAGGGTGGATTTTAGGGACATATTATTTCTCCAACGATAAGTTACAATAGGGTTTAGTCGTCAATATTTTTCACACCAGTTAATGACTTTAATATATTCCTTTGGTACGCCTTGACTTTACTATTGCAATACTTATGTTGTAGAGGTTGCACAAATTTTATGAGCGCTATGACATAATTTAAGTAAAATCACTGTATTAGTCAGGAAGACATAAGCGTAACATAAATGCCACCTAAATTTAGTCTTACCGCTTTTGGAGCGTTGTTTAATGAGATTTATACCACTGCTTTGTCTTTTATTATTAACCGGTTCTTGTACCCAAGCAAATGTCCAAAAAAAAGAAGAGACAACATCTACCTTGCTCGAAAATCAAGCCATTCTGCAAAGTGCATTGCAGGTGATGTCAATTGAGCAGTTCTCAAGCAACTGTACTATTGAGAACGAGGTGTTTAATGATAGCTCATCTTTATGGTCAATATCAGACTTACTTCAAGTGCAATCTGTTATTAAGCAAGATTTAACCCAAGACGGTGTCGAGGAGTTGATAGCGTTACTTCGCCCTAGTGATAACTCTCAAGCATTTTGCGACTCATCATTATTTGGGGACGTTATGATAGTGATAACAGACCTTAATACCCATGAAACGATTAGTCAAAATCTAAATATAGGTTATGCCTCGGTACCTAAATTATTCATCAATCAGCTATATAACGATAACAATGGGTTTTATTTAGATTATGAGACAGGACAGTCGATAAAGTGTAGTAATAGAATCGGATTCATATTAGAGAAAAGTGCATTATATATCAATAAGTTAAAATCTATCTGTTATGTACCTTCAGCTGATGATAGTAATGATATAGGCTGGCAAGAACGGTTATTTGAGTATGAATTGGTTAAGCCTGAAGATATTGATTTAATAGCTGTGTTTGATGAGTTGCAATTGGCTTTTTTTTAGGGGTTAATATGGGGATAGAGATTTTTATTTAATTTATAAAATTTATAAAACGTAATGTAGGTAGGTTAAGCGAAGTAAAACCCTACGAAGAAATACTTCATGTCACAGGTTAACGCCTACTCTACCCAACTACTATTATAAATTTCATCATGAGTAACAATAAAAAGTTGCAACGGAGGAGCGGTTTAGCCTCGATTGAAGCGGATATACTGCTGAGCTAAACGAGTTGCAGCGGCTTCATTTGGGTTGGCGCACGGAGTAAGCGACAACCCAAAATGTTAGCCACTGCCTCGGTTAGATGAGCAGATAGAAGTGAAAAGCGAGATTAGCTTCAAAAATCTTTATTTAAAACCAAAAAAAAGAGTTGGCAGATTATCTGACAACTCTTTTTTAATCTTAGATTGGGTTAAGTTGTTTTATTTTATTAATTCGGTGACCGCCTCAACGACAGCATCAGCCGTGATACCAAATTCTTTGAACAAATCATTTGCTGGCGCAGATTCACCATAAGTGGTCATGCCGATAACTTTACCGTCAAGACCAACAAACTTGTACCAATAATCAACATGACCCGCCTCGACTGCAACACGCGCCAAAATATTTGATGGCAATACTGACTCACGGTAATCAGCATCCTGTTGGCTATATACTTCGGCACATGGCATGGAGACCACACGAACACTAATGCCCAGCTCGCTTAGCGTGTTGTAAGCATCCATTGCCAGTCCGACTTCTGAACCGGTAGCGATAATAATAGCTTCTAGTTCTTTATCAGCGCCGCCTTTTTCTTTAGCAAGTATGTAGCCACCTTTAGCGATATTGGCGACTTGTTCATCGTCACGTTGTTGATGCGGTAAACCTTGACGGCTAAAGATAAGTGCACTTGGGGTGCTATCCGCTTTTAAAGCCTCTGTCCAAGCAGTTGCCGTTTCAACCGTGTCACAAGGACGCCATGTGTGTAAATTAGGCGTGGTGCGTAGGCTGGTAAGTTGCTCGATGGGCTGATGCGTGGGTCCATCTTCGCCAAGTCCGATAGAGTCATGGGTGTAAACATGAATCACACGCTGTTTCATAAGCGCACCCATGCGAACAGCATTGCGCGCGTATTCCATAAACATAAGGAAGGTAGCGACGTAAGGGATAAATCCGCCATGTAGGGCGATGCCGTTGGCGATGGCGGTCATACCGAATTCTCGCACGCCGTAGTAAATATAGTTGCCATCAGCGTCAGTATCGATGCCTTTAGCATCTTTGAATAGGGTTAAGTTGGAGCCTGCAAGATCGGCTGAACCGCCGATGAGTTCGGGTAGCATAGGCTGGAAGGTGTTAATCGCGTTAAAGCTGGCTTTACGACTGGCAACGTCTTCGCCTTGCGCTTGGCATTGAGCGATGTAGTCTTTGGTTTTTTGGTCAAAGTCGCTTGGTAAGTCACCATTTAGACGACGTAAAAGCTCTTCAGCAAGCTCTGGGTAGGCTTTTTTGTAGGCGTCAAAGTCGGCTTGCCAGTTTTTTTGTTGGACGTCGCCTTTGACTTTGCCGTCCCATGCTTCATAGATTTCGTCGTCTAGCTCAAACGGGGCATGTTTCCAAGCCAACTCTTCACGAGTTAGTGCAATTTCTTCGTCACCAAGCGGCGCACCGTGGCTTGAGGCTTTGCCTTGTTTGTTAGGGCTTCCGACACCGATGATGGTTTTACAGATGATGAGACTGGGTTTGCTTGTCTCCGCAAGGGCGTCTTCGGTGGCTTGGGTGATGGCGTCGGTGTCATGACCGTCCACTTTGATGACTTGCCAGCCGTAGGCTTCAAAACGTTTTTGGGTGTCATCGGTGAACCAACCTTCGACGTCACCGTCGATTGAGATACCGTTGTCGTCGTAATAGAAAACGAGTTTACCAAGTCCTAGCGTACCAGCTAGCGAGCAGACTTCATGACTGATGCCTTCCATTAAGCAACCATCACCTAAAAATGCGTAGGTGTTATGGTCGATGATATTGTGACCGTCACGGTTGAATTGTGCTGCTAACGTTTTTTCAGCAATGGCAAAACCGACGGCATTGGCGATACCTTGCCCGAGTGGACCTGTAGTGGTTTCAACACCAGGAGTGTAGCCAAGCTCTGGGTGACCTGGGGTTTTAGAGTGTAATTGACGAAATTGTTTTAGGTCTTCGACACTGACGTCATAGCCGGTGAGGTGTAATAGCGCATAAATCAGCATAGAGCCATGACCGTTGGATAGAACAAAGCGGTCACGGTTGTGCCATTTTGGGTCGGCAGGGTTGTGCTTTAAGAATTTACGCCATAACACTTCAGCGATGTCTGCCATGCCCATGGGCGCACCCGGATGACCAGAGTTGGCTTTTTGTACCGCATCGAATGAGAGTACACGGATGGCATTTGCAAGTTTACGCTCGGCTATTGGGGTCGACATAGAGTATCCTAGGTTTTAAATAAAGTATGAAGATATTGAAAAACAGATAAAGGAACTTAATCAAGCACTGACAATTTTATTATCTAGCATATAAAATTCGGCGCTATTCTAACATGAAGTTAGCCGTACTGGCAGTCGCTATAATTTGATTTTGGCAATGTGCTTAGACTTTAAAACTAATATAAAATACCAGCTAACTGTAAAGTTAGAAACCTACCTTTAAATTAGAGATTAATAAAGTAAATTAATAGTCGATTTGTGTATTAAAAAACGTTATCTACTTATTAAATACTTAAAATTTATAATACATAGTTTGTTCTTAGACTTATAAATCTAAGCACGCTAATTAACTGTATGTTGTTTAACTATATAGTTTCAAGTTACTGATACTTATTGATAATTGAGTTTATAAGCTAATCTTATCTACCCCACCCATAAATGGACGTAATACTTCTGGAATGGAGATACTGCCATCTCCATTCTGATGGTTTTCCATGACGGCGAGCAGGGTACGCCCAACTGCTAAGCCTGAACCATTAAGGGTATGCGCCAACGTGGTTTTTTTACCCTCTTTAATGCGCGTACCCATACGACGAGCTTGGAAGTCGCCACAGTTTGAACAACTTGATATTTCACGGTAAGTATCTTGGCTTGGCAACCAGACTTCAATATCGTAAGTACGTTTGGCACTAAAGCCCATATCACCAGTACACAATTTAACCACTCGGAACGGTAGGTCCAGTTCTTGCAATATAAATTCCGCTTGGGCGGTCATCGCTTCTAACAAATCGTCCGATTCATCGGGTTTGGCAATATTTACCATTTCTACTTTTTCAAACTGATGCTGACGGATAAGCCCTCGTGTATCACGACCATGCGAGCCTGCTTCGCTTCTAAAACAAGGTGTATGCGCAGTGAATTTAATCGGTAACTCATCAGCATTTAAGCGCTCACCACGTACCAAGTTGGTCATCGGTACTTCGGCAGTGGGAATTAGATAGAAGTTAGTGCCGTCATTATTGGTATGATTGGTCAGCTTAAATAAATCATCTTCAAACTTTGGTAATTGCCCTGTGCCCTCTAGGCTATCGGAGTTTACAATATAAGGTACATTGCATTCCGTATAACCATATTTATTGATATGCGTATTAAGCATTAATTGAATTAAGGCACGGTGTAGTTGTGCCAGTGACCCTTTAAGCACACTAAAGCGACTACCCGTAACTTTAGCAGCGGTTTCAAAGTCAAGCAACCCTAAAGATTCACCAATGTCAGTATGGTCTTTAATCTCAAAATCAAACTGGCGTGGTTCGCCCCACTTGCGAACTTCAACATTGTCCTCTTCTGACCCGCCTATAGGTACATCATCGGCAGGAATATTGGGGATTTGTAGCGCAGCATTATTGATTGTGTCTTGTAGTGTTTTTAGTTGCTCTTCTGCTTGCTTCATATCACTACTGATGGTCTGCATTTGTGCGAGTAACTCAGTAGCGTCTTCGCCATTCTTTTTGAGCATGCCTACTTGCTTAGCGCCAGCATTCTTTTGTGCTTGCAACTCTTCGGTTTTGACCTGTAACGTTTTACGCTGCGACTCTACGTCTTCCCAGAAAGGTACGTCTAATGCATAACCACGGGTGGCTAATTTTTGTTTTAAGTCAGTTAAATCTTGGCGTAATAGCTTTGGATCAATCATGCAGCACCTTTATAATTTTTTTATAACTAATAAATATATGATTATGGCATTTTGGTTAAGGGGTATGATATCAATTGAAAGCATATTTGACTATGCTTAAACTTTCAAAAATGTACAAACCTTAAAAATTTTAGTAACCGTGTGTTCATTCATTGCTTTTAGTAAATTCGAATCTTTATAATTTAATTTTAATAATTAGGATCTCTGTGGATAAAAACATTCACGTATATTGAATTAATTTATTGGATGGAAAGCAAATCGCATTGATGTTAATTAGCACTGATTTTAACTTCAATTGAATTAAATAGATAAGCATCTATAAGTTTCATTTGTAACTACTTTTAGGTAAGATAGCGATACAAAGGCGGATCGCCTGCTAATACAACTATTTTTTGAATCCTCGACCTATTTAACATTTATTTGAGTAAATCTATGGCTCTCTACCCCTACACCCTCCAACCTATCGATATAAATTTAACTGAAGAAGAGTTTCATCAAGCTCAGTACGAATTATTTGAACAAACCAACCCCTCTTTCGGATTGTCCAGTATTAAGCTTAAAGAATGGATAATTATGGCTATTGCGGTTATTGCTGCGGTGGCTGGATTATTGTACGTTAATGGCTATTCAACTATTATATTTTGGGTCATGTTAGCTTTAGTGGTGATCTATCTGTTAGTGCGGACATTTGGAATGAAGTGGTACGTTAAAAGAGAGTTTGAAAAACAGATGGCTGAACAAGAGATGCCTGATGAAATGAAGCAGCTTAAACTTGGTGTACAAAAGCATGGTTTGATTATGTCAATGCCTTCGCCAAATGCAGGTATGCAGCCAAAGTCTATGCGAGGTATGCAAATGCGAGCTTCAAATATGCAACAAGCGGTTATTCCGTGGACATCGATTAAAAGCTGGGAAGAGACCGACGATTACATATTTATGTTATTTGAAATGCAAGGTCAACAAGGCAGTCAAATCATTCCAAAGCGTTTAAAAGCAAATAAGTTTCCTATTGATACCGTTCGTACCCATTTATTAGAAGTTATTCCAGAAAAAGGTTTACAGACTCAAGCAATCACACAGTAAATAAGTCTTAACTGATGAACACAGAGTTGTTAACCCACCCTATATTTAAGCCAACTTTCGTCATCTTTCTATAACATTATAAATTATAGAGTTATAATAAGTTGGCTTTCCTTATATATATGTATCTAACTATTTAGTTAGTATCACTTTATCGCTAATATATGAATCAGCTTAATGCACCATCTAGATGATAAAGCTGATTTACATTTATACAAGTTAATATCATATAGAATCTTTATCTAAAATATTTGAATTAAATTTTTATGATTGGAATAATAAATTACTATTATAAAATCGTTTAATTTTAATTATTTATATTCATTTGTTATTATAATAACCATTAGACATTTGAGCGATATAATATTTAGGTTATGGCTAAATAATGTTATGGCTTAATTATGTTATGTCTTATATAGGTGTGTATAAAACCTATGCCCAATTTTACTTTAGTTAAAATGTTTATGATTTAATTCTTATTAGTTTTAACCCTAGTTATAGGTATTCGATAATCGCTTAAGTATTTTAATTTTAGATACGTTCTAAAAATTTAGATCGTCACACGGTCTAAATTAAATTAATCAATAATTAATAATTAATAAAAATAAGGATAAATGTTATGACTACTAACCAAATCGGTCTTGAAAAAAGAGATATGTCAATTGTTATTGAAAAACTAAATAACTTGTTATCAAGCTACCATATCTTTTATATCAACGTTCGTGGTTATCACTGGAACGTTAAAGGTGAGCATTTCTTCTCACTACATGAGCAGTTTGAAGAACTGTATACAGATTTACAAGTTCAAATTGATGAAATTGCTGAACGCGTACTAACGCTTGGTGGGACCCCATTACATGCTTATAGCGATTTCTCTCAGCACAGTAAAATAAGTGAAGATAAAAACGTTTTCGCTGGTAACGACTGTGTTCGCGGTGTTGTAGCAGGTCTTCAAGAGCTTATTGAAGAGCAGCGTAATGTATCTGAAGCCGCTGAAGAAGCTGAAGACCAAGGTACAGCTGACTTAGTTGATGACTATGTACTAGAGCAAGAGAAACTTATCTGGATGTACAACGCATTCTTAGGTTAATTCATAAATAGTTTAAATCATAAATATGTTTATAAACTTTTAATATGCAATGTGATAGGTTAACTATATTAAAATTGCGATGAATTAATCTTAGCATTACACCATTAGAGATAAATTAAAAGCCCCTGCTATTTAGCAAGGGCTTTTTTAATGACTTTAATATGAGTAGATTGATTGATTCATACTTTAAGCATTACACTCGTTTAGTACCTGTTTACCGTATTTATATCCAGACCATAAGTTATATCAATAAATCTTAGTAATAGGCTTAAAATTTTTATCCGAGTAGAATAAAATAAGCCCAACATGCCACTATTGCGGCAGCAATGATATTGAGTATCACCCCTACCCTGACCATCTCAGACTGCTTGATTAAACCCGTGCCAAATACAATAGCGTTTGGCGGTGTGGCGACAGGTAACATGAAGGCACAAGATGCACCAATTCCTATTATCAATACCAATACTTCTGTAGGTATACCCATTTGTTCGGCAATGGCCACAAATATAGGCACAAGCAAAGCAGCAGAAGCGGTATTAGACGCAAATTCAGTTAAAAAGATGATGAAAGCAGCCATGGCTAACAAGATCAAGAACATCGGCGCATTCATTAGGGCAGTAGCAACTGACTCACCCATCACAACTGATGCCCCTGATATTTTCAATACATTGGATAAAGCAATACCCCCACCAAACAGCATGAGCACACCCCAATCCGTATTATCTGATACTTGCTTCCAAGAAACTAAACCAAGTCCAACCACGGCTACAGCTGCACTCAAAGCAATAATAGTGTCCGTTTTAGCAATATCAAACGTTGCACCGATCTTTTTACTAAATAACCATGCGAGCACCGTTAATATAAAGACGATAATGGTTAATACTCGAGGTTTTGTCCATGGAATTGATGCCGCATCAACAGACTTTATCTGAACATTTAGGTTTGGTTTTAAGATAAAGTACATAGAGCCGATTAGTAAAGGTAATAAGATGATGACCATCGGTATACCAAACTTCATCCAATCGATATTGGCCATATTTAAAGCTTCCGCAGCAATACCATTTGGTGGGGAGCCTGTGATGGTGCCTAATCCACCAATACTGGCTGAGAAGGCAATACCTAACAAGACAAAAACAAATGTGCCTCGATCATTCTCTCTATCTACTTGCGTTAGCAGTCCAATAGCGAGCGGCAACATCATGGCGGTCGTTGCAGTGTTTGAAATCCACATCGATAAGAATGCAGTGGCTACAAAAAGTAAAAGAACTGCGTTCATTAGACGCCCGCCCGACATAGATATAATCTTTAAGGCAATTTTTGCATCTAATTTTTGTACATGGAGTGCAGCGGCAAGCGCAAAGCCACCAAAGAAGAGATAAATCAGTGGGTTTGAAAAACTTGAAAGGGCTTTTGCTGTATCAAATTCTGGAATACCTATAATCACGCCAACCACCACTACCAACAGCGCAGTGATAGTTACATGTAGTGCTTCTGTAAGCCATAATGCTCCAATAAACACCAATAAGGTCAAGCCCTTATTCACACTTGAATCAAAGGGTAAAATATAAAATAATATTATGCTAACAATTGCAGCAATAGCGGTAATTAATAGCCCTTTGAAAGTACCCTTAGGAAATGTGTCCGTAAAAAGATATTCATTGCCATCGTTAGGTAGATGATCGTCGAGATCATCATTTGGACCTCGTTTGGAATTTGGATTTGTATTTGTCTTTGACATTTTATGTCCTTATAAAATATTTAACTCATACCATAATGAATAACACCATTTTAATTAGTATTGTTTATGGATGCAGGATTCGATTAATTGTTCTGGTAAATAATGCCTTGAAAAATCAAACAATGAATAATTGTAAAATTGATTGGCTAAAAAGTCACTAAACAATTTCTAAAAAGTTACTATAAGTTATAAAATACTGTCTATTTTTTATTTATTAAATTATAAAGCACTTAAGAAAAAACTATTTAATGCTAAATATTCTTGTAATTGATAAACTTTATGAAAGCTTTAAGATTAATTTATGGGTATACGGCGTTATCAATAGAGTAAACGATATGACCCCTCAAGCTGGGTATGATTGGCATTTAGGGTTTAAAAAAAGCCTAGCAGTGGCTATAGGCTATGTGCCCGCTGGAATAGCATTTGGGGTTTTGGCTCAAGTGGCAGGTGTACCTGCATGGGCGACTATATTTTTGAGCATTCTTCTCTATGCGGGCGCCGCGCAGTATGCCTGTATTCCTATGCTAAGCGCAGGTATGGCGATAAGTAGTATAGCCACTAATATCGCTGCTATTAATTTACGGCATATATTTTATGGTATGCCGTTATTGGAAATCATGCCCAAAAATAAGATTGCCAAAGCCTATTGTTTATTTGCCTTAACCGATGAGACATTTTCCGTAATGACAAGCCTGCCTGCTGCGACACGCTCAACATTGATGTTGCCAATATGCTTGTTTAATCAAATGTGGTGGGTGATTGCTAGTGCGATTGGAGTGATGATAGGCAGTACGTTAAATGGCTTGATTCCTCATTTAGATTTTGCACTGGTTTGTTTATTTGCGATATTGGCCTATGAACAATTTAATAGTATAAAACGTTATTTTCCAATTATTATAGCTATTTTGGCGTTGTTTATGGCGTCATATATCACTAGCGAATGGTTGCTCTTGACGGCAATAAGCCTATGTATGCTCCTTATATTGGTACGTGCATATTGGGTTGAATCAATATCAAGTGGTGTTGATAATGGATAATGGTTATCTCATATTGGCAACCCTAGCAATGGCAGGAGTCACATTTGTAACCCGTGCGTTGCCCGCTTTAATTCCGAAGAGAATAATTGATACGCCTTGGCTGCATCGATTAAATGAAAGCTTACCTTTATCAGTTATGGTACTACTTATATTGACAAGCTTATCCTATCCGTCGCTAACATTAATTAGCGATTTAAGTATTCAAGAAGTATCATTATTTTTGGCTCAAGTGGGTGCATTATTACTGGTATTATTAGTCTATCATGTGAGTCGTCAATTACTGGTTAGCATGATTGTCGGCATTGCCGCCTTAAATGGGCTATTATGGATGTTTACGTAGTTATCGTTTTAATTGTAGAATCAAATGGGTTTAATGTCTTTAGCATCGGTTAATCAAAAACATAGTAAAGCTTTCATCTAAATCAATCGAGCACTTAATATAAACCCTGACTTAAAACAACCCTGAATTAAAACAAACAAATACTTAGATAAAAACCTTAAAAATCAACAAAGTCACTTATAGGACCAAATATGAAAAACACATTAAAGACCGCTACCTTATTAGCATTGATGGCTATGGTGGGATGCACATCCACAGGCACATCGACTACTGGTGGGACTGGAAATATTGATATAGGCACGGCGACAAATGCTGGCATGTCCATCTTTAAATCAGCCGTCGATAATCAATGCCGTGAGGAGCTCAACAAACAAAACGCATGGCGCATTGCACGGGCAGCGATGACAGCTGAACAAGAAACTGCGATGCAGTCTAAAATTTGTGGCTGTGTTAGTGATCAAGCACCTCAGCAGGTTACCGTTGCCGATATGACAAATGCAGCGGTAGATTCGAACTATAGAGCACAGTTGGTGGGTAAAGTTGTCGCACGCTCACTACAATCTTGCTATAGCTCTATGCTTAACTAATGCTATTTAATAACTGGCTTAATCGTAATTAAAAAAGCTTAGACCAGATTAAATGTAGTTGTTTAGATAAATCAAATCTGTTTTTATTCGCCCTATATTTAGATCTATAATCTGAGCTCTTATTAGTCTATATAAAAAAGAGCTGTGAGGCATGAGTCTAGACAATATAAACTAAGGTGTAAGATAGTCATAAAAAGACCAAAGTATTAAGCCACAGAGGATAGGATTTCTTCAACTGTTGAACTGTGAACCGCCTCACTATTTATCGAATTAATTTCATTTCTTATTGGGCTTAGGTCATTAGTCTTCGAATTAAACAGATTGTAGGCAGAAAGCTGATCATATAGTGCAACCACCTCCCCCATTATCAATAATGCGGGTGTGGGTAGTTTTGCACTGGCTTGTTGTTCGACAATAGACTCAAGTGTCCCAACTAAAACCTGCTGGGTTGGTAGACTTGCATGGCTTACTAAAGCAAAAGGGGTATCACGAGATCGTCCAGCCTTCATCAAACCTGTTGTTAGACTTTCTAAGCGGTTCAGTCCCATATATAGTACGACCGTTTGAGTAGGATCAAGAAGCTCTTTATAGTCTTCGTTGGGCTGATTAGTCTTTTTAAACGCGGTCACAAATTTAACAGATTGAGAACACGAACGGTGAGTTAAAGGAATACCCGTACTACTTGAGGCGGCGCTCGCTGCGGTAATTCCAGGAATTGATTCATAATAGATCCCATTATCGACTACCGTTTGCAGCTCTTCCCCTCCACGGCCGAAAATAAAGGGATCGCCCCCTTTTAGGCGCACTACACACTTGTTCATTAGAGCATAAGTCACTAACAGCTGATTAATATCTTCCTGCGGCATTGCATGATTATTGCGGCGTTTGCCAACGAATACTTTTTTAGAATCCATAGCACACATATCCAAAATATCTTGAGACACCAAGCTATCATAAAGAACCACATCTGCTTGTTGCATTACGCGATAAGCTTTGAGGGTTAAAAGCTCAGGATCACCTGACCCAGCGCCTACGAGGTAAACAACTCCTTTTTGAGCAGGCTTAGCTAATAGCTTAGCCTTATCTTGCATAATTTGTTTGGTAGTTAAGCAGGGTTTTAAATAGTGGTTAGAAATGGCGGGTCGGTTATAGCTTGGCTCTGTCATGCTTGGGTCTAAGTTGCTTGTTAAGGTCATGCTTGGTGTGCTCCTGGCATAGTGCAGTAATCTTTCTAATACGAATCTTTATTAAAGACTCATTAAATATACTGCAACTTATATGCCAGATAGCGAATAAGACGCATAAAGCAATGTAACACATTAGATTACTGCTAAATAGCTTCTGTAGTCTACGAACTACTAATCGGTTACGGCGTTACCTCAATAAGCCTAAGCGATCCGTACTAGCACTCGGTTGATTTGTAGCCATTTTAGACTTCTTTGACTATACCTCCTCAACGGTGGTATTGGTTCTAATAATTTCATTAATTTGGCTAACACACGATCCACAATTGGTGCCTGCTTTAGTATGATGCCCGACACTACTAGAGCTTGTACAATTAAACTCTTTAATCGCTTTAATAATAGTATTCTCACCCACCCCCATGCACGCACACACGATAGCCCCAGGGTCGACATAACCATGTGCTGGCTTGCCTGCCAGTATCCATTTTATGGATGGCACCTCATCCATAGTTATAAAGCACTCATCTAGCCAAGTTGTCTTGGGTAAATCGCTGTTTTTAGATCCTACATACACTGCCATGACCATATGATTTGAGTGTTGATTGTTATTCTCTGTATGCGACCCTATATTAGTTTCAGTTTCTGCATCACTATGTATATCACAGTATGTATCGCTCAACTGAGCATCTTTTTGAACACCTTTAGAAGGTTGTTTTGAAGCGAATTGCACGGCTAAGCGAAATTTTTTGCGTTTGGTATCACAGATCAAACTTTTGTTAAATTCTAGATTTTGTTGGTTTATATCTGAGCTTAAAGGCAATTGTTTTTTCGAGCCTTCAACAGAGTCCCCGTTCAGACTTGTTGAACTTGCAGACATATCTGCATACGCATTGTTCTCATTTAATGATTTAGTATGAGTATCCGATTGACCGTTTAAAGTACTCAATAAATTATTCCAAAAATTATTTTCAATAAGATCCGCAGCAAGTTTAGCGCTGAATACAGCAATGGATAGTGAGACGCTATTTTTTTGACGACTAAGGCTATAAATTAAATTAGGCGTGTTTTTAGAGTGAACTTTTTTATCTCGAGCACTTATTCCGTTAGAATTAATAACCTGCATACGTGATGTATTACTATCTTGTTGGGTGTTATCGAATGATAGTGTGTCGTAATATTGTTCGTCTGCTATAAGCTGACGCAATTCTCCAACAATCCAGTCTCTATAGTCAGGGTGAATAATAATTTTTGCGACACTCTTAATTGATACTGCGCTTGCAAAGACTGCGGAGTTTTTAAGCTCAGGTTGACCCGATACTGGATCAACCTTTGTGGGTACTAATGCGCCTACTCGGGCGCTATTAGCAAAAGCATCACTCCAATGTATCGGCATAAAGGCATCTCCTTCACGCAAATCTGCATTAATTTGAACCTTGGCGATGACCCTGGTGAATTTATTTTGATCTGAACCTTTTGAATCAGTTCCATCATTAGACGCTAATACACTTGAATTGAGTTGAATATAGGCAGGTTCACTTAATTGATCTAACGCATTGACATCTGTGTTAGCTTTACTTATCAAATCAATACCTTTGTTAGTGATTTCGGTATTGTGAGCGTCTTCTTTCAATAGTCCTAACTTAATTGCATCATTGGGACTAATACTAATAATAGGTTCAGATTGTTGCTGATTAAGTATCGGCGCCAGTGCGGTGCGCGTCATGGTATGCCACTGATCCCGCAGCCTTCCAGTATTCAACCGTAGCTTTAAGCCGTTACGATCTTCTGTTTTGCTAACTACACTTGCATTATTAGCGTGACAATATGCTTTGATAGCATCAACGTCAAGGTGGCTATGCACCGCTACAAACTTTAATTCATGTTCAAAATCAGCTCTCGTCATATGAATATGACGCTCTCCCCATTGTATGGGCGTTAACTCATCATACTGCTGCTTAGTAAGAGGCAAAGCCCAACCTAACGAATTTTGCAGACTTTTTGCTATATTTAGATATCGAGGTATTGGTAACGTGCGCTCATTAGGCAGAGGGTTATTATCATTAGAATAATTAATGTCAATTGATCTTTCATTGTCGTCAACCTTGATATCAGCTGACTTCTCTATATTATTGATGGGACTGTTTATAATACTGTTACTGTTAATGTTACTGTTGACAATACTTTTATAGAAGACCTTATTAAAACTATCGTCATTTCTATAGTCGGTTAATCCCACATATTCATTAAAGATATCGCCCACATATTGGTAATCGAATCCATTAAAGCCCATGCGTTTTGCCACTTGTGACATAATCCACCAGTCAGGTTTTGCACTGCCAACGGCAGGCATTAATGGACGCTGACGAGAGATACGACGCTCCGAATTGGTTACCGTACCTGATTTCTCACCCCACCCCTGTGCAGGTAATACAATATCAGCACAACGTACCGTATCACTATCCATTGAGCACTCTGACACAATCACCAAGTCACAATGCTTTAGCGCTCGTTTAAACTTATCCGCTTCAGGGATACTTACAATAGGATTGGTAGCCATAATCCAGATGGCTTTAATCTTGCCGTCTAATATGGCGTCGGCGACATCGCATACAGCTGTACCCTTGTTCGGGCTTATGGCTTTTGGGGAATGCCAATAGTCCGCTACTGCTTGGCGATGTTCGCTATTTTCAAGTTTTAAATGAGAAGCCAGAAGATTAGACAAGGCGCCCACTTCTCGCCCGCCCATGGCATTAGGCTGGCCAGTTAATGAAAAGGGATTGGCGCCATCTTTACTCACACGCCCCGTCAATAAATGCGTATTAATAATCGCATTGACCTTGTCAGTACCTACGCTCGACTGATTCACCCCCATACTAAACGCTGATAGTGTTTTTGGATGGCTCGCTACCAATTTATAAAACTGTTCGATAAGCGTTATATCTACTTGAGTTACTTGAGCCACAGCTTCAAGCGTCCAAGATTTAGCAGCCTGCAAAGCGTCTTCTAACCCATCACAGTGTTTGGTATAATCACAGTCTTCAAACCCATTTTGGTGCAGATAGTGAAGTAGTCCATTAAATAAATGCGTATCTGTACCCGCTGTGATAGGTAAGTGAAGATCTGCAAACTCGCAGGAGTCTGTACGGCGTGGGTCAATAACGATTAGCTTTTTGCTTGGGTTTGTCTTTTTGGCTTCCAAATAACGCCCAAACAATATGGGATGACACCATGCCATATTTGAACCGATAAGCACCAACAAATCACATGTTTCCAAATCACTATAGCTGCCAGGCACTAGATCTGCACCAAAAGAGCGTTTATGACCTGCAACAGCAGAAGACATACAAAGACGCGAGTTTGAATCTATATTATTACTACCAATAAAGCCTTTCATAAGCTTATTAGCAACATAATAATCTTCACTTAGTAACTGACCTGAGGTATAAAACATAACACTATCGGCCCCATATTCATCAATAGTGTTATTTAGTTTTTGAGCAATATCAGCTGTAATCGTATCCCAATCTGATTTGATTATAACGGCTTCTGGCGCGTCATCAGCTTGTCTGGAATCAAGTTTATATAGTAAAGCTTGTTCGGTAGGTTCATAAGTTTTGATGGTTGATAAACTGGCATCTTGATGAAATAAATCTTTATATTGAAAAGTGGGCAGCATCGTATTATGTTTACGCTGATAGAACGGCTCAGTTAACCGCCGCTCTACTCCAAGGGTCTGCGCCAATGCGCTACCTTTTGAGCATAGTTTGCCAAAGTTTGCCGGGTGGTTTGGATCACCTTCAACACTGACCACTCCCTTGTCAATCGTAGCCAATACACCGCAGCCCACGCCGCAATACGGGCAGGTTGTTCGTATTTTTTGAGGGCTGTTACTATCAATGGTAATTGAATCTATGATGTCACGAGCAGAAGTTTTAGGGTTATACATATCTTGGAGCGGCGTAAATTGAGTTAAAGTCTCTATGTCAGGTGCTGTGATGTTGGTTGTATCATCTAAATTATTATTCGATTGTTTAATAAAGCTTTTATGACTAGTTTTGATAAGATTCTCGCTATAAACTGTGGCTTTTGTCTTATTAGGGTTCGTTATTGCCATTTTTTTTTATGACTAAGTGACATTTAAATAAATGGCATTTTAATGAGTGTTATTGTATTGAATGATATTGTTAAATAGGTTCAACCCACTGCGGAAGTACTAAGGGTATTCATAGATTCTATTCGCTCAGAAGTATCTGGCTTAGTATGAGTATGGTCAGGGTGGTGCAGTTGGATACTGGTTTTACTTTGAATATTGTTCTCATGTTTAAGATTTTTAATTGGTTCTATGGATTCGACGGGTGCGAATGCTTCAGATGATAGCTCATTGGCCGTTGATTCATGCAATTTATCTAATAAAGGTTGGCAGTATGCGGCGCCATAGATTAATTCATCCTTAATTTGTGAAATATTTGTTTCATCATTGATTAACTGACCATAAAAATTGCCGTCACTGGTTTCGCCATATAGTACGGCGCCCACCAATTTATCAGATTGTATATACAAACAATGATAATGTTCATTTTGCTCGTCTTTATACACAATCTCTTCCAAAGTTTCTAATTCTTCATCATCAAAACTAATCTGACCTGATGAATACACGGCGATACCTGAAACTTTTAATTTTAATGCTAATGGCACACTGACAAACGGCGTCCATGAAGTTTGCTTTTTTTGATGTATTAAAACGCTAACCAGAGTATCTACGTGCTGATTTACTGAAGATACCATACCAAAAAGCTCATTATTAAATTCAACACACTCTCCGATAGCATATATATTATCGCAGCTAGATTGCATATATTCATCGACAATAATGCCTCTACTAACTTCTAAACCGCACGCTTTAGCAAGACTGGTATTCGGTATAATACCCACAGCCATAACTATAAAATCTGCCTTTAGCGTCCTTCCATCATCAAGACTTAACCCAGTGACTTCATGCTTGTCATTGACTTCAATAGCACGCGTTGATGCTGACAATACCAAGCCAACATCACGTCTTAATAGTTCCTCTTGTAGTAGCAATGCAGCTGATTCATTAAGTTGCCGATTTAACACATACTCATCGACATGGACGACACTCATTGAAGCGCCCTGAGCCTGCAAAGCACACGCCGCTTCTAACCCTAATACACCGCCTCCGATAACCAGCCCCATCTTACCTTGTTTGGCATAGTTACTTAAAACAGCTACATCTGCCACATCACGAAACACATGCACCCCTTTTGCCTCAAAGTTTGGAAAAGGGATGACTTTAGCGGTAGATCCTGTTGCGATGATTAGCTTGTCATATAAAACATTGTAGCCATTATCAAGTTTGATAATTTGATTATCAGTATCTATTGATTCAACACTGATTCCTGCAAGCACATTGATACCAAGCGCATCGTATTCATTTTTGTCATAAAGATAGGTCTCATTAAAGCTTATTTCATTAGCTAATACTGGAGATAGCATAATGCGGTTGTAGCCCACATTTATCTCTTTACTGATGAGAGTTATTGAAGGGCATTCTAATTTGGCTGCACCGAATGCAGTTGCAAGCTTGATAGCCATGCGACTTCCTGCCATACCCGCGCCGATTATGACTATATTACTTGAGTGCTCTATTTCACGAACATCGCTTGAACTTTTTTCAACCGAAGTTAAAAGTTCATTAACTCCATTTTTGCTTGATGACGCACTGATAGCTAAATGATGTTTTGCCATGACAGTCCTTAGACTCTGTGTTGGTATATTTTATTTTTATAGAAAGTTTGCTACATATGGTAACTAGATTTGTTTATAAGCAGGGCATATACGTTAGCTCATAAAAGTGTTTTATAACCATATTTAAAACAACAAACTTTATTACTTTTTATCCAATTGATTATTACCCATTTACTTTATACCCAAATTTTTTCTTAAATTGGTGCATGACCACATCAATGAATCACACGCAGTATCAGAAGAGTAATTAAATAGTCTCACTAAAAATGGATCAAATTAATGGTAGAAATTTAATAAGTAAAAAAACTATAAATATACCCTGTATCAAGCAAATGCCATGCCAAAACAATAATGGGTTTCGTTTAATTAAAGGCTCAGGCTCCTTAAAAGAGGAATTATTATCAGGATCAAAATCTTGTAAAAACTCGCCAATAGCTTGATATCGTGCATTTATGTTTCGGTGTAATGCTCTTAGTAGAGCTTGTTGAGTAGCATCTGGAACTTTATGCTGCCTGAGTAGGTGAGTTGGAACGACCATATCATCAGCTGCGTTCATGAGCATTTGAGACGTAAACGGTAATAAACCAGTTAATAACTCAAAACCGATAACAGCAATTGAAAATAGATCAGAATGCACTCCTTTGGGTGCATCAGTGTAATATTCTGGTGCAGCATAATGTAAATCGCCTACTGGCGGGCGAGTATTGTCTTTAATAATTGAAGATGCTGCTGAACCAAAGTCTATTAATTTGATTGATCCAGTTTTGGTTAATATGATGTTTTCAGGTTTAATATCTTGATGTAGCAAATAATTACGATGCATCACTCGCACCGCCATACTGATTTTGGTTAGCAAGTCGAAGGTTTGCCACACATCACAGGGTCCGTTACGAGTCATATAGACTCTTAAGCTTTCACCTTCTATATATTCTGTTAAATGGTATAAGTATTCAGATCTTGCTGGAACAGGATAATAGCGAAGCAGTCCTGAAGCGCCTAATGAAGCGCCTAAACCAGACATACCAGAATTTGAGACTTTAGAAATGCCACCATGTGAACGATTATTGCTGGTTTGATTTATTGATGAGTGTGGTTTGGCATCTACATTCGGATTTAATTGGTTCGGATTTAATTGATTGTGCGCCGTCTCCCCTGCTCGTTTGTACTTTGACAGACTCAGCCCTATTTTTCTTTCTTTTAAAAACTCACGTAAATAATTACCATCATCTACCGTTCTTAAACTCGGAGATTTTAAAACATAATCATGTCCGTCATTATCTTTTACTAAATAAACTTCGCTACGCGCTGTTCGCGAAATTATTTTTGTAATCTCAAAGCCATCAATATATTCTCCTTCCTCAAATCCTGTCGGAATCTTAAATTGTTTAAAATTATTTAAATTGTGATTGTCCGAACTGATCAAGTTTTCAGTACCATTAATGGTATTAGGCTTAAACTTAGGCTTAGGCTGAGACTCAGTTTCAGAAATATTAGTCATTTCGGTTTGGTTCTCTGAATCAGAAGATAGCTCGGAAAAATTAGGCTCAGATGAATATTTTTCATTGGATACGCTTTTATGTGTATTCATATTATTAGCTTTTATATTATTAGCATTCATAGGGCTAGATAGATGAGTGTGAGAGAGTGACTCAAAATTTAAACTTCCCATGCCTAAGTAAATCATCGTTAAATTATCATTACTGCCTTCATTCAATGAATGATCACATACATCTTGGCTAATACTATTAAGCAGAGACATATTGGCATCAACATTACTTGTTAATGACTCTATGCTAGAAGTTAATTTGTATTGCAATTCAATAGGATCAATAAACTCATATACACCGTCTGTCATGAGAGCTAAATATTCATTTTGGTGCAAAGTGAATACTTTTTGTTGTAGTTTAACAGTTGCGTCAGCGCCTAGGGCTGCAGATAATGCGCCTTTATCTTGCCCGTGATTTATTCGGTGATCGGTAGTGAGTATAGTAAAGCTACTTGCATTGACTCTATATATTCTAGAGTCCCCTGTATGGAACACATGCACACAATCTCCAATGCATAGAACACCAGATAAGGTTGATAATAATGGGGCAACCCGTTGATAAGCTTGTGAAAAATACATGGCATCGTTTGCACTATTCACAGCGTGTTTGATAGCCGCAGCCACTTTATAATTGTCCAAAATATCTGTTAAATCTTTAATTTGTGTATCGATACCTTCACGTTTTTCATTAGCTTCAGTCATCCACTCTTGAAATATCTTATCTAGCTCACTAATTAAATGCTTTGTGAAAGTATCAATTGCGAGTCGACTCGCCGCTTTCGGAAATTGACAAGCACTTACACCATCCGCCAATACGGTCAATACTGGTAATTGTTCACGCTTGATAAGCTGGCAGGTTTTATGTGTGCTACTTTGTTGGGCTTTGTCTTGGTGGGATTTGAATTGACGTGCGTTGTCTTGTTGGGATTTGACTTGATGTGCGATGTCTGAATAGGGTTTTAAATCACTAAGTTTTGAATTTAATTTATTTAACTTAAATGTCGTCTTAAAAATGTTTGCGTAATTTACTAGACACGTTGTTACTAGGATGCTGTCCTGATTTTCTCTTTTATGACCTGACATGGTGCAGAAATCGATCCACCAACTGGCAGTGGGTAGGCTTGAATTTGGGGTATTACTTATTTTATTTTGAATATGCGGGGTAATAGTCTTAGTGGTAGCACTATTACTAATATGGTTTAAGCCTTTTGAATCTAAGCTAACTGATCTAGCTAAGTCACTATCCATTGACACGTTTAACTCCTGTCTTTATAGCGATATAAGAGGCGTTTTTATATTAAACGCCTTAGTTTGCACTATTAAAATATTTTATGAGACATAAAGTGATGTCACTTTATATCTCATATGGTATGGCATTAGGTTTCATTTATTAATGCTTATTCATATTGAATGGCAACATTAATGCTTAATGTTACTTAATGGCTAACCTGAATTTCTGCAAATGACCCATCGGGCATCTCTTCTAATATAACCCCTGATGGCTCTTTCAAGAAGAATAATGCTATGAATCCAACCACTGCGGTTACTGCTATGACTATAAAGAAAGCTTGATAGCTCACCATGCTTAATACGGTCAAATAAACGACTGAGCCTGTATTACCGTAAGCGCCTGCCATCCCTGCAAACTGACCTGTCATGCTGCGCTTGATTAAAGGAATTACTGCAAACACAGCGCCTTCACCTGCCTGAACAAAGAATGAACAGAACATAGTAATGATTAACGCCATGGCAATAGGCCAACCTGAATTAACCATACCCATTAAGAAATAACCAACGGCAAGTCCAGCAGTAAGTATAAGTAATGTACTTTTACGACCAAATCGATCACTCAACCACCCGCCACCAGGACGAGACATTAAGTTCATAAACGCATATGAAGACGCGAGTAAACCTGCAGCAACAATAGATAAGTCGAACGTTTCTTGATAGAACAATGGCAACATTGATACAACAGCTAGCTCTGAGCCAAAAGTTGCAAAATAAAGAATATTTAACACACCTACTTGCTTAAAGTCATAACGCTGTGCCTCTGGTACTTCTGTATGAAATACCTCTTTATTATGACGGTAACTGGTAATGAACTCATAAACATACAGTATGGCTAATAGAATATAGATAATGTTGACTGTGGATTGACTTAACAAACTTACACCAGTAGGTGATAATTTCCATGCCAAAATTGCCAACGCAAGATACATCGGTATCTTAAATACCATCATTAGCCAAAAGTCACCTTTTGAAGTCACCGTCATGGCGCCGTTCTTCTTGGGTTTGAAATACGTTGCACCTTTAGGGGTGTCACGAACTTTGGTATAGAAAATAATACTAAAAATTGCCATAACAACGCCAGATGTTGCACAAGCATAACGCCAGCCTTCATCACCGCCGAACCATGCTGCAAAACCAATAGCAAGCGTCGGTAATAGCATCGCAGCAGCCGCAGAACCAAAATTACCCCAGCCACCATATATGCCTTCTGCGGTACCTAATTCGTTCGATGGGAACCAATCACTCATTAAGCGAATACCCACGACAAAACCTGCACCAATAAAGCCCATTAAAAAGCGCGATAATGCAAGTGTTTCATAGGTTTGTGCAAATGCGAATGTAAAACAGGGTATGGCACCTAGCGCTAAAATACAAGTATAGACAATACGAGGTCCGAATCTATCGGTTAGCATACCTATAATGACTCGGGCTGGAATCGTTAAAGCGACGTTTAAAATTAATAGGGTTTTAACTTGAGGTTTTGTGAGGTTTAAAGTTTCCCCAATGGCAGATAAGAAGGGGGCATGGTTGAACCAGACAAAGAAGGTTAAAAAGAACGCCATCCATCCTAAATGAAGAATTTTGTTTTTACCTGTAAAAGATAAGACATTTAACTTATCCTTGCTGGGTGGTACTGGGGTTGCAGAAGACATAAACCTGTTCCTTAAGATATTCAAAAGATATAAACTAACAATTTGATACAGGTTAGTTCTTGCAATCCCTATGCCATATAAATTAAATCCTTTAAAAACTTACTAATTTTAAATAAATATTTAAGTTTTTATTTAAATACAAATTTTATATAGCCACTTTCATTCTTCAGATCAAAACCTTTTAATGCCTATTAATTCATTACTATGAGTTAATTTATTGTACCGACTTATATTTACAATCATATATTAAAACTATTTGTTTAACTGGCATGATTATTGAATGTATATATATAGGCAATAGATATTGACTAATTTAGATGTTGTAATACTGTTTTACAAATACCGTCTTTAAATTTGATCAGTCGATTTCAACCACCCTATTTCATTAATAATGCGAGTAAGTTAAATATGAGTAAGATTCAAGGTTCAGACAAAAACAATTTAGTGGTCATCGGTAATGGCATGGTTGGTCACCACTTTATAGAAAAAGCGATAGAACTTGGTTTAAACAAACTCTATGACATTCATGTATTCGCAGAAGAAGATCGTCCCGCTTATGATCGAGTATATCTTTCAAGTTATTTTGAACATAAAGATGCCAGCAAACTTAACCTTGTCGATTTAGAAGCCTACAAAAATGGCGACATTAAGCTGCATTTAAACCAACGTATTATTGATATAGATAGTGAAAAACGGTTTATAGCAACAGAGTTCGGCGAAAAAATAGACTATGACAAATTAGTGTTAGCGACAGGCTCTTATCCTTTTGTACCACCTATTGAAGGGGGGGATCATTCTCATTGTCAGGTATACCGTACTATCGCAGATTTGGACAAAATCCTAGAGATTGCTGATAAGCCTAAAGTTAAAAAAGGTGTTGTGGTTGGAGGTGGTCTGCTAGGGCTTGAAGCTGCAAAAGCTTTAGTGACGCTAGGTCTTGACACGTATGTTGTTGAATTTGCGCCACAACTTATGGGCGTCCAGCTAGACCCAGCGGGCGGAGATATCCTAAGAAAGAAAATTGAAGCTTTAGGAGTAACCGTATTAACAGGTAAAAATACAAAAGAAATAATTGCAAACAATTCTATTTCTTTAAATCATGACATTCATCAAAAACATACTGACAACTTACGCTTAGAAAAAAACAGCGTTCTCACTATGCAGTTTACTGACGATACCGAGCTTGACACCGATTTAATTGTATTTAGCGCTGGTATCAGACCTCAAGACGGCATTATCAAAAATAATGAAAATACTGGCATTGAACTTGGTGGCCGCGGCGGTATATTAATTGATAACAGTTGTAAGACCAATGCAAGTGACGTCTATGCTATAGGGGAATGTGCAGTCTGGGACAATAAGGTTTTCGGTTTAGTCGCACCAGGCTATACGATGGCGAGTATTTGCGCCGCTCAAATCGCTGGTGATACCGAAAAAACCTTCATAGGTGCTGATATGAGTACCAAACTTAAGCTTATGGGTGTTGATGTGGGTAGTATTGGTGATGCGCATGGTAAAACTGAAGGCAGTTTGAGCTATGTTTATCAAAACCCTAATGAGGGTATCTACAAAAAGCTTGTAACCAGTCAAGACAATAAGAAGCTTCTAGGTGCGGTTATGGTAGGCGATACCGAGGACTATAACAACCTATTACAATTGTTTTTGAATAATATGGATTTACCTGATCATCCTGAAAGTTTGATCCTTCCTCATGTTGAAAAACCTACGATGGGTGTTGATAACCTGCCAGATACAGCAGCTATTTGTTCATGCTTTAATGTCAGCAAAGGCGACATATGCGGGGCGGTAGAAGACGGTGCTTATTCACTTGCAGAAGTAAAAAGCTGTACCAAAGCTGGTACAGGCTGTGGTGGTTGTGCTCCCATGGTTAAAGATGTATTGGCTTATAAATTAACTGACATGGGTTTTGAAGTTAATAACGATTTATGTGAACACTTTGCTCATTCTCGTCAAGAGCTATATAGCTTAGTGCGTGTACACGGTATTAAGACATTTGATGAATTATTAACACAACATGGTACAGGGCGTGGCTGTGAAATTTGTAAACCTGCGGTAGCGTCTATTTTATCCTCTTGCTGGAACGATTATGTCTTAGATACTAAACTTGCGCCTCTTCAAGAGACCAACGACTACTATCTAGGCAATATTCAAAAAGATGGAACCTACTCCGTTGTTCCAAGAATTGCAGGTGGTGAGATTACAGCGGACAAGCTTATTGTATTGGGTGAAGTTGCAAAAGATTTTAACTTATATACCAAGATTACTGGTGGTCAGCGTGTTGATTTATTTGGCGCTCGACTTGAGCAGCTACCTGATATCTGGCAACGATTAATCGAAGCTGGATTCGAAACTGGACACGCTTATGGTAAGTCTTTACGAACGGTTAAATCCTGCGTGGGTAATAGCTGGTGCCGTTACGGTGTTGATGACAGCGTAGGCTTAGCATTAACGCTTGAAAATCGTTATAAAGGCGTTCGTGCACCTCACAAAATTAAAATGGGTGTGTCTGGATGTACCCGCGAATGTGCTGAAGCGCAGTCAAAAGATTTTGGAATAATAGCGACAGAAAATGGATGGAACCTATACGTTTGTGGTAACGGCGGTATGGTGCCGCGTCATGGTGAGTTATTTGCTACCGATTTAGATACGGAAACGTTGATTAAATACATCGATCGCATCACTATGTTTTATATCAAAACTGCTGATAAGCTACAGCGTACTTCCAAGTGGCGAGAAAGCCTTGAGGGTGGACTGGACTATCTAAAAGACGTCATCATCGAAGACAGCTTAGGTATCGCAGACGAGCTTGAAACTCAAATGCAGCTGCTAGTAGACAATTATGTTTGCGAGTGGAAAGAAACCATTACCAATAAAGAGAAACTTAAGCGTTTCCGTCATTTTGTTAATAGTGAACTAGGTGATGATAATGTCGTTTTTGTGACTGAACGAGAACAAATTCGCCCAGCAACTGATGTCGAGAAAGAAGCTTTAGAGGCTGTTATAGCTTAAGTGGTTATTCAATGCAGTTGAAATTTACAGATCAAAAAATTGATTAAGGAAAATATTATGACGACTCAATATATATGCCAACTTGAAGACATTATACCCGAGGGCGGAGTTTGCGCTTTAGTTGATGGCAAACAGGTAGCCATATTTCGCACCCGTTTTGACGAAGTTTTCGCCATAGATAACTTTGATCCCTTTAGCAAAGCAAATGTACTATCGCGCGGTTTGTTGGGTAGTACAGTGGTCAAGGTTCAACGAGATGAAGAGTTAGTAAATGAAGAAATCATCTATATAGCATCGCCTATTTACAAACAGCGCTTTAATTTGGCTACTGGAGCTTGCTTAGATGATGATAGCGTCAAACTTGACTGCTATCCTTTGAAGCTTGTTGATGGTGAGATTTTATTATGTTTGGATCAACTAGTCGCTGCTTAGCCCCTTAAACTCAGGTTACTACTGAATATATATGCGGTTAATGTTTAATAGACCTAATATTCAATGAAAGGTGAGTTTAGCTCGCCTTTTATCGTTTTTATACTATATCACTAGTGATTATAAACCTATTAAATATTGATTTTAAACACTTTTTTTATCTTAAATAGCTAATATTTTAAATGTTGGAATGTAGCAATGCTAACAAAAATATATTTTAATCTCTAAACTAGTTTTGAGTCAAAAGCCCTTAATATCTTAATGACTCTTTAAATGTATCTAAATGTAAATATACCCCCTGTTAATGATATTACGTCTTTATTGTTTTTTTAAAAAAGTTATAATGTATTTATATAGGTTCATATTTCCTTAAGTATTAGTTAACGTCATATTTATTTATATTGAATAAAATATTTTTCTTTTAATATCAATAGCTTAACCTAAATTTAATAATCTATCGCTTGATTTAAAGACAAGTCAATAAAAATTTAAAGTGATAGGATATCGCTAATTTTTCATATCTGGGACACTCTGATGAAGTTATTTAAAAAGTCATTACTTATCTTATCTATTGCAATTTCAACTGGCTTAAATGCTGAAACACGTCAAGTAGGTGAGATTACTTGGGATACTTCAAGGGAAACAAACTTTGCGGATAAAAATGTACCAGATAACATGAGTCATCTGGTTTTTTTCCGCTTACAAGATAATTTATCACCTGAAACTAACGCCAATTTAGCAGTTGATTCTGATTATCATGTTAGTTTGGGTTCTGGGCATGTCACTAACCTCCTAGTTTGTACGGGTGAACATACGATTAGCACGCAAGTGACTGGCAACAAATCTAATGACTTGTCTTATAATCCTATGCTTGTTAATACTGAAGGCGAATTGAGTTATTTATACCAGGTAAGTGTTAGTGATCAGAATGAGACTGTCGTCTCACCTATTTCTCCAACGGCTAATATTAATGACCAGAATGTTGTAGATTTCATTAATACACTACCCACTCAAAACCATCAAGTTAGTCGTGTTCAGGTTAATTGTCCGCCTGCTACTAAGGTTGTTGAGGTAGTTCCAGAAGTTGAACTATTTGTTCCTTACAGATTAGACGTTTTATTTGAATTTGATAAAGCTGTTATTCAGCCTGTATACAATGCAAGAATTGAGAAACTTTCAGAATATTTGCGCGAATATCCAGATACCATTGCTAGTATTGAAGGTCATACAGACAGTACGGGTACTGAAGATTATAATCAGGGTTTATCAGAGCGTCGTGCAGCTGCTGTGAGAGATGAGCTGGTCAAAAACTACGGTGTTAGTCCCGATCGTCTTACCAGCATCGGTTATGGTGAAAGTAAACCTGTGGCTTCTAATAGTACTAGAGAGGGTCGCCAGACAAATAGACGTGTAGTCGCTATCGTCTCGCCAAAATAATATAAATATCTAAACTATAAATTATTACAACCAATTAAAGTTACATCGTCTTAGGTCTAAAGGAATACTTTTATGAAAACCATCATTGTTAATGTAAATGACGCAGCTCAAATAGTCGCCCAACATAAAATCATCACTCAAAATGGAAAACCTACTGTTGTTAAAGCAGCTAAAAACGTCAATTATGAGCTAACTGTTGAGGAAACAGGTTTCGCACCTCATCATATAGTGACTAAGCGTCAAGGCAATGATTTATTAGTAGCCTTTGATAAAGACAACAAAGAAGCCGATTTAGTTATCGAAGGCTTTTACAACGACGATAACAGTGCTTTAATTGGTAAGCATGAAAGTGGTTCTTATTACTACTATATCCCTGACACAACATTAGCTGAAGATTATGTTACTAATTTAACCGATGGAGAATTAGAGGGTCAAGCCTTAGGAGGCAGCCCCCAACCTACGCCATGGTGGATTGGTGTTGATCAAGAAGGCGTTGGTATTTGGCCATGGCTTGCAGGTCTAGCGGGTATTGGCTTGATAGCTGCTGCGCTTGATGATGACGATGATGATACACCTGCGCCTGCACCTGCGCCAGTAGCAAACGTTTTAGTGGACACACTAGAGAACATAGAACCTAGCGAACAAGATCCGGATGGTAGCACCCTCATAACCGGAACCGCACAGCCTAATACCAACATCGTCATAGTAGAACTTGACAGCGCTGGCAACCCCGTACTTAATGAAAACGGAGAGCCAAACATCGTTGGAACAGGAACCACCGATAGCAATGGCAACTTTACCGCAGAATCAGACAAACCACTAGAAGACGGCGTTCAATATGACGTCATCGCCCAAGATGACAGCGGTAATCAAATTGGAGAAGAAGCGACCGTAACCGGTGACTTAACTGACCCAATCACCCCAGACCTTATCGCCCTTGAAGACGGCTCAGTAACCGCAGAACCGGTAGATGAAAACGCCGTAGAGATGACCGTAGACTACACAGACGAAAATGATCAGCCGCAGCAAGTTGTGGTAGAAAAAGGAGACGATGGACAATGGGGCGCAGCAGAGGGCACCACATTACCAGAAGGCGTGACCGTAGACCCAGCAACCGGTAAAGTCACATTATCGCCTGATTCAGTCAAAGACGGCTCAGTAGTAGAAGCCACAAACGAAGACAACTTTGGCAAAGACTCCTCAGCACAAACCAATGCAGGTAATGATCTTGAATCTCCAATTGCTCCAAGCTCACCTAACCTTGATGCTAAGCCTGACGGCTCTGTCGAGATGACCCCATCTGATGAAGCAACTGATGCAAAAGTCGACTTCACAGATGAAGAAGGTAACGAGCAAAGCGTAGAGATCGAAAAAGACCCAGAAACAGGCGAATGGCAGCCAGTAGATCCTGATACCGTACCACCAGGTGTCACCGTAGATCCTGAAAATGGTACTGTCACATTACCCCCTGACGCCGTAGAAGATGGCTCAAATGTTCAAGCTGAAAACAGCAATGAAGGCGGAACATCAAGCTCAGAAACTACTGCCGGTAACGACATAGAAGATACAACAGCACCAGATGCACCTAACTTAATAGCTAAGCCTGATGGCTCTGTCGAGATGACCCCATCTGATGAAGCAACTGATGCAAAAGTTGACTTCACAGATGAAGAAGGTAACGCGCAAACCGTAGAGATCGAAAAAGACCCAGAAACAGGCGAATGGGGTCCGACTGAAGGTACTGAATTGCCACCAGGTGTCACCGTAGACCCTGATACAGGTACAGTAGTCATACCACCAGAAGGTGTTGAAGATGGTTCAACAGTTACAGGTGAAAACAGTAACGACAATGGATCTTCAAGCTCAGAAGTAACAGCAGGTGATAATGACCCCAATACTGATGATATCGGTCCAAACGCCCCAGATTTAGTAGCAAATCCAGATGGTTCAATAGATATGACACCATCTGACGACGCAACAGATGCAACCGTTGATTTTACTGATGAAGACAATCAACCTCAAAAAGTTGAAATACAAAAGGATCCACAAACAGGTGAATGGGTACCCGCTGAAGGTACTGAATTACCACCAGGAGTCACATTAAATCCAGAGACTGGGAATGTCACCATAGCGCCTGACGGCGTACTTGATGGTTCACCTGTTGAAGCTGAAAACAGTAACGACAAAGGGTCTGCTGGTGCTGATACCACTGCAGGTAATGACATAGTAGACACTACTGCGCCAGACGCACCCACCCTTGATGCTAAGCCTGACGGCTCTGTCGAGATGACCCCATCTGAGGATGCCGACAAAGGTAAAGTCGACTTCACAGATGAAGAAGGTAACGAGCAAAGCATAGAGATCGAAAAAGATCCAGAAACAGGTGAATGGGCACCAACTGAAGGTACTGAATTGCCACCAGGTGTCACTGTAGATCCTGAAAATGGTACTGTCACATTACCCCCTGACGCCGTAGAAGATGGCTCAAATGTTCAAGCTGAAAACAGCAATGAAGGCGGAACATCAAGCTCAGAAACTACTGCAGGTAACGACATAGAAGACTTAACCCCACCCCCTGCGCCCACCATCATACCAGAAGCTGATGGATCAATGACCGTTAAACCTGCCGAAGAAGATGCGGTAGAACTAACCATTGATTACACAGACGAAAACGATCAAGAACAGAAAATTGAGATCGAAAAAGCAGAAGATGGCAGCTGGGCACCCAAACCAGGCACAACACTACCTGAAGGTATCACAGTAGACCCTGAAACTGGTGAAGTCGACATGCATTACGATGCTGTCAAAGACTTCTCAGAAGTTATCGCCTCAAACAGTGACGAAAATGGCAACACCTCAAGCTCACAAGCAACCAGCTCACGTGACCCATTAAATGGCCCCTACGTAGAAATTACCACAGGTGACAACGAATACATCAATCCTGAAGACCTAGATGAAGCAGGACAAGTCCCAGTAGAGATCACCTTCCCAGAAGATAGTGGATATCTACCAGGTGACAAACTACAAGTAACCGGACCTGATGGAGAAACAACAGAAGTAGAACTCACAGAAGATAACATAGAAGATGGTATCACCGTAGCGGTCACCCCAGTAGAAAATGGAGACACCACCGTCAGTGCCATCGTTAAAAACCCTGAAGACGAAGAGATTGGCTCAGGAAGTGACACCGCCCCCACTGACCTTGGCGTACCAGGCGACGTTGATGGCGATGGCACCCCAGATGACAACGACAACGATGACACCACCGACAAAGGTGCCCCAATCATCAGCTTCCCAGAAGACAGCAATGAAGATGGCACCCTAAACACCACAGAGAACAGTGCAAACCCAGACAGTACGCCAGTGCGCGTAAGCCTACCTGCGAACACACAAGACGCAGACACCGTCGTCCTAACCATCAATGGTGAAGAACAAGAGATCACAGTCACCCAAGAAGCGCTAACTAACGGCTACGTAGAAGTGGACGCCCCCATCACAGACACCACCACCGCCATAGAAGCACAGGCGTATGTCAAAGATCCAGCGGGCAACCAATCTAATACCGCAAGTGAGACCCTAGGTATCAGCCTAACCAATCCAGACGCACCGAGTGTGGTCATCACCGATGATAGCAACAACGATGGCTACCTAAGCGCCGAAGAGCTTAACGGACAAACCCAAGTAGAGGTTAGCGTCAGCGTACCAGACAGTGCTCAAATCGGGGACACCCTTGTGGTGACTGACCAAGCCGGAAACGAGCTTGGCACATTTACCGTAGGTGATGACATCACCAGAGGTGGCAGCGTAACCGTCAGCGCAGAGGTACCAGAAGAAGGCGAAACCCTAGAAGTCACCGCCGAACTAAGCGACGCCGCTGGCAACACCTCCGAAGGCTCAGACAGCGCCGTAGTAGACACCACTGCCCCTACAAGCGCACCGACCGTAACCATCACAGACGATGTTGACGACGATGGCTACCTAGACGCAGAAGAAGTTGGCGATAAAACCGAAGTAAGCGTAACCGTTGACATACCTACGGACGCCGAAGCCGGAGACATATTGACCGTCACCGACAATGCGGGTAACGAGCTTGGCAGCTACGAGATTGGTGTAGACGCCAGTGCCGGTGACACCATCACCGTCACTGCGCCTATTCCAGCAGATGGCGAGACCCTAGAAGTCACAGGGACACTGACAGACCCAGCAGGTAACAGCGTATCTGACACAGATAGTGCTGAAATAGACACCGTCGTACCAGGTGACACAGATGGCAACGGCACCCCAGATGACAACGACAACGATGACACCACTGACAAAGGTGCCCCGATCATCACCTTCCCAGAAGATGTCAATGAAGATGGCATCTTAAACGTTGAAGAAAACGGCGCCACCAAAGACACCACACCGGTGCAAATCAGCACCCCCACTGGCACCGAACCAGGTGACACCGTCGTCGTGACCATCAATGGTGAAGAACAAGAAGTGCCTATTACCGAAGCGGACATTGCCAACGGTTATGTAAGCGTTGATGCGCCCATACAGCCAGACGCTGACAACAACGTAGAAGACATACAAGTTGACGCGTATGTCAAAGACCCAGCAGGCAACCAATCAAACACCGCCTCAGAAAGTCTTGGTGTTGACATTGGCGTACCAGGCGACGTTGATGGCGATGGCACCCCAGATGACAACGACAACGATGCCACCACCGACAAAGGTGCCCCAATCATCAGCTTCCCAGAAGACAGCAATGAAGATGGCACCCTAAACACCACAGAGAACAGTGCAAACCCAGACAGTACGCCAGTGCGCGTAAGCCTACCTGCGAATACAGAAGACGCAGACACCGTCGTCCTAACCATCAATGGTGAAGAACAAGAGATCACAGTCACCCAAGAAGCGCTAACTAACGGCTACGTAGAAGTGGACGCGTTGATCACAGACACCACCACCGCCATAGAAGCACAGGCATATGTCAAAGATCCAGCGGGCAACCAATCTAATACCGCAAATGACACCCTAGGTATCAGCCTAACCAATCCAGACGCACCGAGTGTGGTCATCACCGATGATAGCAACAACGATGGCTACCTAAGCGCCGAAGAGCTTAACGGACAAACCCAAGTAGAGGTTAGCGTCAGCGTACCAGACAGTGCTCAAATCGGAGACACCCTTGTGGTGACTGACCAAGCCGGAAACGAGCTTGGCACATTTACCGTAGGTGATGACATCACCAGAGGTGGCAGCGTAACCGTCAGCGCAGAAGTACCAGAAGAAGGCGAAACCCTAGAAGTCACCGCCGAACTAAGCGACGCCGCTGGCAACACCTCCGAAGGCTCAGACAGCGCCGTAGTAGACACCACTGCCCCTACAAGCGCACCGACCGTAACCATCACAGACGATGTTGACGACGATGGCTACCTAGACGCAGAAGAAGTTGGCGATAAAACCGAAGTAAGCGTAACCGTTGACATACCTACGGACGCCGAAGCCGGAGACATATTGACCGTCACCGACAATGCGGGTAACGAGCTTGGCAGCTACGAGATTGGTGTAGACGCCAGTGCCGGTGACACCATCACCGTCACTGCGCCTATTCCAGCAGATGGCGAGACCCTAGAAGTCACAGGGACACTGACAGACCCAGCAGGTAACAGCGTATCTGACACAGATAGTGCTGAAATAGACACCGTCGTACCAGGTGACACAGATGGCAACGGCACCCCAGATGACAACGACAACGATGACACCACTGACAAAGGTGCCCCGATCATCACCTTCCCAGAAGATGTCAATGAAGATGGCATCTTAAACGTTGAAGAAAACGGCGCCACCAAAGACACCACACCGGTGCAAATCAGCACCCCCACTGGCACCGAACCAGGTGACACCGTCGTCGTGACCATCAATGGTGAAGAACAAGAAGTGCCTATTACCGAAGCGGACATTGCCAACGGTTATGTAAGCGTTGATGCGCCCATACAGCCAGACGCTGACAACAACGTAGAAGACATACAAGTTGACGCGTATGTCAAAGACCCAGCAGGCAACCAATCAAACACCGCCTCAGAAAGTCTTGGTGTTGACATTGGCGTACCAGGCGACGTTGATGGCGATGGCACCCCAGATGACAACGACAACGATGCCACCACCGACAAAGGTGCCCCAATCATCAGCTTCCCAGAAGACAGCAATGAAGATGGCACCCTAAACACCACAGAGAACAGTGCAAACCCAGACAGTACGCCAGTGCGCGTAAGCCTACCTGCGAATACAGAAGACGCAGACACCGTCGTCCTAACCATCAATGGTGAAGAACAAGAGATCACAGTCACCCAAGAAGCGCTAACTAACGGCTACGTAGAAGTGGACGCGTTGATCACAGACACCACCACCGCCATAGAAGCACAGGCATATGTCAAAGATCCAGCGGGCAACCAATCTAATACCGCAAATGACACCCTAGGTATCAGCCTAACCAATCCAGACGCACCGAGTGTGGTCATCACCGATGATAGCAACAACGATGGCTACCTAAGCGCCGAAGAGCTTAACGGACAAACCCAAGTAGAGGTTAGCGTCAGCGTACCAGACAGTGCTCAAATCGGGGACACCCTTGTGGTGACTGACCAAGCCGGAAACGAGCTTGGCACATTTACCGTAGGTGATGACATCACCAGAGGTGGCAGCGTAACCGTCAGCGCAGAGGTACCAGAAGAAGGCGAAACCCTAGAAGTCACCGCCGAACTAAGCGACGCCGCTGGCAACACCACCGAAGGCTCAGACAGCGCCGTAGTAGACACCACTGCCCCTACAAGCGCACCGACCGTAACCATCACAGACGATGTTGACGACGATGGCTACCTAGACGCAGAAGAAGTTGGCGATAAAACCGAAGTAAGCGTAACCGTTGACATACCTACGGACGCCGAAGCCGGAGACATATTGACCGTCACCGACAATGCGGGTAACGAGCTTGGCAGCTACGAGATTGGTGTAGACGCCAGTGCCGGTGACACCATCACCGTCACTGCGCCTATTCCAGCAGATGGCGAGACCCTAGAAGTCACAGGGACACTGACAGACCCAGCAGGTAACAGCGTATCTGACACAGATAGTGCTGAAATAGACACCGTCGTACCAGGTGACACAGATGGCAACGGCACCCCAGATGACAACGACAACGATGACACCACTGACAAAGGTGCCCCGATCATCACCTTCCCAGAAGATGTCAATGAAGATGGCATCTTAAACGTTGAAGAAAACGGCGCCACCAAAGACACCACACCGGTGCAAATCAGCACCCCCACTGGCACCGAACCAGGTGACACCGTCGTCGTGACCATCAATGGTGAAGAACAAGAAGTGCCTATTACCGAAGCGGACATTGCCAACGGTTATGTAAGCGTTGATGCGCCCATACAGCCAGACGCTGACAACAACGTAGAAGACATACAAGTTGACGCGTATGTCAAAGACCCAGCAGGCAACCAATCAAACACCGCCTCAGAAAGTCTTGGTGTTGACATTGGCGTACCAGGCGACGTTGATGGCGATGGCACCCCAGATGACAACGACAACGATGCCACCACCGACAAAGGTGCCCCAATCATCAGCTTCCCAGAAGACAGCAATGAAGATGGCACCCTAAACACCGCAGAGAACAGTGCAAACCCAGACAGTACGCCAGTGCGCGTAAGCCTACCTGCGAATACAGAAGACGCAGACACCGTCGTCCTAACCATCAATGGTGAAGAACAAGAGATCACAGTCACCCAAGAAGCGCTAACAAACGGCTACGTAGAAGTGGACGCGTTGATCACAGACACCACCACCGCCATAGAAGCACAGGCATATGTCAAAGATCCAGCGGGCAACCAATCTAATACCGCAAATGACACCCTAGGTATCAGCCTAACCAATCCAGACGCACCGAGTGTGGTCATCACCGATGATAGCAACAACGATGGCTACCTAAGCGCCGAAGAGCTTAACGGACAAACCCAAGTAGAAGTTAGCGTCAGCGTACCAGACAGTGCTCAAATCGGAGACACCCTTGTGGTGACTGACCAAGCCGGAAACGAGCTTGGCACATTTACCGTAGGTGATGACATCACCAGAGGTGGCAGCGTAACCGTCAGCGCAGAAGTACCAGAAGAAGGCGAAACCCTAGAAGTCACCGCCGCGCTAAGCGACGCCGCTGGCAACACCACCGAAGGCTCAGACAGCGCCGTAGTAGACACCACTGCCCCTACAAGCGCACCGACCGTAACCATCACAGACGATGTTGACGACGATGGCTACCTAGACGCAGAAGAAGTTGGCGATAAAACCGAAGTAAGCGTAACCGTTGACATACCTACGGACGCCGAAGCCGGAGACATATTGACCGTCACCGACAATGCGGGTAACGAGCTTGGCAGCTACGAGATTGGTGTAGACGCCAGTGCCGGTGACACCATCACCGTCACTGCGCCTATTCCAGCAGATGGCGAGACCCTAGAAGTCACAGGGACACTGACAGACCCAGCAGGTAACAGCGTATCTGACACAGATAGTGCTGAAATAGACACCGTCGTACCAGGTGACACAGATGGCAACGGCACCCCAGATGACAACGACAACGATGACACCACTGACAAAGGTGCCCCGATCATCACCTTCCCAGAAGATGTCAATGAAGATGGCATCTTAAACGTTGAAGAAAACGGCGCCACCAAAGACACCACACCGGTGCAAATCAGCACCCCCACTGGCACCGAACCAGGTGACACCGTCGTCGTGACCATCAATGGTGAAGAACAAGAAGTGCCTATTACCGAAGCGGACATTGCCAACGGTTATGTAAGCGTTGATGCGCCCATACAGCCAGACGCTGACAACAACGTAGAAGACATACAAGTTGACGCGTATGTCAAAGACCCAGCAGGCAACCAATCAAACACCGCCTCAGAAAGTCTTGGTGTTGACATTGGCGTACCAGGCGACGTTGATGGCGATGGCACCCCAGATGACAACGACAACGATGCCACCACCGACAAAGGTGCCCCAATCATCAGCTTCCCAGAAGACAGCAATGAAGATGGCACCCTAAACACCGCAGAGAACAGTGCAAACCCAGACAGTACGCCAGTGCGCGTAAGCCTACCTGCGAATACAGAAGACGCAGACACCGTCGTCCTAACCATCAATGGTGAAGAACAAGAGATCATAGTCACCCAAGAAGCGCTAACAAACGGCTACGTAGAAGTGGACGCGTTGATCACAGACACCACCACCGCCATAGAAGCACAGGCATATGTCAAAGATCCAGCGGGCAACCAATCTAATACCGCAAATGACACCCTAGGTATCAGCCTAACCAATCCAGACGCACCGAGTGTGGTCATCACCGATGATAGCAACAACGATGGCTACCTAAGCGCCGAAGAGCTTAACGGACAAACCCAAGTAGAAGTTAGCGTCAGCGTACCAGACAGTGCTCAAATCGGAGACACCCTTGTGGTGACTGACCAAGCCGGAAACGAGCTTGGCACATTTACCGTAGGTGATGACATCACCAGAGGTGGCAGCGTAACCGTCAGCGCAGAAGTACCAGAAGAAGGCGAAACCCTAGAAGTCACCGCCGAACTAAGCGACGCCGCTGGCAACACCACCGAAGGCTCAGACAGCGCCGTAGTAGACACCACTGCCCCTACAAGCGCACCGACCGTAACCATCACAGACGATGTTGACGACGATGGCTACCTAGACGCAGAAGAAGTTGGCGATAAAACCGAAGTAAGCGTAACCGTTGACATACCTACGGACGCCGAAGCCGGAGACATATTGACCGTCACCGACAATGCGGGTAACGAGCTTGGCAGCTACGAGATTGGTGTAGACGCCAGTGCCGGTGACACCATCACCGTCACTGCGCCTATTCCAGCAGATGGCGAGACCCTAGAAGTCACAGGGACACTGACAGACCCAGCAGGTAATGCAGGTCCATCAGGTTCAGATAGTGCAGTTATTGATACTCAGGCGCCAACAGACAGCGAAACCACATTAGTTATAGATGACATCACAGATGACAACATCATCAACGCCGAAGAATCAGGACAAACGATCCCAGTCACCGGTACCGTAACAGGTGAATACCAAGAAGGTGACACCGTTACGCTCACCATTAACGGTACTGACTTCACAGGCAACGTTGCCGCTGATGGAAGCTATAGCATTGACGTACCAGGCAGCGATCTTGCCGCTGACTCAGACAGCACCATTGATGGCAGCGTAACCGCCACCGATGCCGCTGGTAACCAAGGCATTATCGACGCCACTAAAGCTTATGAAGTAGACACCACCATCAACCCACCGACCTTAGTTGAGATTGGTAACGGTGATGACTTCATTACAAGCGACGAGATTGACGCTGACGGCAACGTTGAAGTTACCGTAGGCTTACCTGATGACGCGATAGCAGGTGACACCGTCACAGTTAATGGCGTAGAGCAAGTACTAACAGACGACGACATCACCAATGGTGAAGCCATCGTTCCAGTACCTGCCCCAGCAGAAGGTGACACCCTAGATGCCCAAGCGACCATCACCGACCAAGCGGGTAACACCAGTGATCCGGCAACTGACAGCGCCACTGTAGACACCACAGCGCCAACAGACAGCGAAACCACATTAGTTATAGATGACATCACAGATGACAACATCATCAACGCCGAAGAATCAGGACAAACGATCCCAGTCACCGGTACCGTAGCAGGTGAATACCAAGAAGGTGACACCGTTACGCTCACCATTAACGGTACTGACTTCACAGGCAACGTTGCCACTGATGGCAGCTATAGCATTGACGTACCAGGCAGCGATCTTGCCGCTGACTCAGACAGCACCATTGATGGCAGCGTAACCGCCACCGATGCCGCTGGTAACCAAGGCATTATCGACGCCACTAAAGCTTATGAAGTAGACACCACCATCAACCCACCGACCTTAGTTGAGATTGGTAACGGTGATGACTTCATTACAAGTGACGAGATTGACGCTGACGGCAACGTTGAAGTTACCGTAGGCTTACCTGATGACGCGATAGCAGGTGACACCGTCACAGTTAATGGCGTAGAGCAAGTACTAACAGACGACGACATCACCAATGGTGAAGCCATCGTTCCAGTACCTGCCCCAGCAGAAGGTGACACCCTAGATGCCCAAGCGACCATCACCGACCAAGCGGGTAACACCAGTGATCCGGCAACTGACAGCGCCACTGTAGACACCACAGCGCCAACAGACAGCGAAACCACATTAGTTATAGATGACATCACAGATGACAACATCATCAACGCCGAAGAATCAGGACAAACGATCCCAGTCACCGGTACCGTAACAGGTGAATACCAAGAAGGTGACACCGTTACGCTCACCATTAACGGTACTGACTTCACAGGCAACGTTGCCACTGATGGCAGCTATAGCATTGACGTACCAGGCAGCGATCTTGCCGCTGACTCAGACAGCACCATTGATGGCAGCGTAACCGCCACCGATGCCGCTGGTAACCAAGGCATTATCGACGCCACTAAAGCTTATGAAGTAGACACCACCATCAACCCACCGACCTTAGTCGAGATTGGTAACGGTGATGACTTCATTACAAGTGACGAGATTGACGCTGACGGCAACGTTGAAGTTACCGTAGGCTTACCTGATGACGCGATAGCAGGTGACACCGTCACAGTTAATGGCGTAGAGCAAGTACTAACAGACGACGACATCACCAATGGTGAAGCCATCGTTCCAGTACCTGCCCCAGCAGAAGGTGACACCCTAGATGCCCAAGCGACCATCACCGACCAAGCGGGTAACACCAGTGATCCGGCAACTGACAGCGCCACTGTAGACACCACAGCGCCAACAGACAGCGAAACCACATTAGTTATAGATGACATCACAGATGACAACATCATCAACGCCGAAGAATCAGGACAAACGATCCCAGTCACCGGTACCGTAACAGGTGAATACCAAGAAGGTGACACCGTTACGCTCACCATTAACGGTACTGACTTCACAGGCAACGTTGCCGCTGATGGCAGCTATAGCATTGACGTACCAGGCAGCGATCTTGCCGCTGACTCAGACAGCACCATTGATGGCAGCGTAACCGCCACCGATGCCGCTGGTAACCAAGGCATTATCGACGCCACTAAAGCTTATGAAGTTGCTACAGAGTTAAGCTATTCACCCACTGTCACTATAACTGAAGACAATAGCCCTGATGATGGATTTATAAATAATGCAGAGCTTAATGGTCAAACTGAGCTAGACGTTGAAATAGCTGTGCCATCAGATGCGCAAATCGGAGACGTCTTAACGGTTACGGACTATTTAGGTACTAGCTACACTTATGAAGTTGGTGATACCGTTTTACGTGGAGGTACAGTCACCATACAAGTCCCAGTACCCGCCGAAGGTGAGACAGTATCGGTTGAGGCGACACTGACAGACCAAACAGGTAATACATCGACTGGCTCAGACAGTGCTGTGATTGATACCACACCGCCTGAAGAGCCTATGATTAACATAATAGATGACAATAACAATGACGCCTTCTTAAACATTGCAGAACTTGATGGTAAAACTAATATTAGTGTTGAAGTAGAAGTCCCAATAACTGCAGAAGCAGGAGATGAATTAGTTATCACTGATAATTCTAATAATGAGCTTGGTAGATATACCGTAGGTACCGATATACAACCTGGAGGCAAGGTTACTGTACAGACAGACATACCAGCAGATGGTGAAACATTAGAAGTATCAGCAACATTGACAGACCCTGCAGGTAATTCAACCTTAGTATCAGACAATGCAATAGTTGACTTAACAGCACCAGACCCTGTCATACTTCCACGCACCAGACCCAATATTATCTTTGATGAAGATGGTAACTTTGTACGTGTTGAAAGCCAAGGTGCAGTCCGAGTTGAATCTAGTACTGATCCAGATACAGATTTAATGACCTTTACCTATACGGATGAATCCTATAACCCAGAGACAGGTCTGATTGGTACACCACATGAGGTGACAGTCGCTAGAGGAGACGATGGCAATTGGAACTGGCTTACGTTTGATGGTCAAGACGCTGTTGCTGACCCATCTGTCGTTCAATCTGCAATAGTACTTGATAACACTGATTTGAATGATGATGGGGTAAACGAAGCCGTTGTTGTCATCAATTCAGATAGAGCGCTTGATGGCTCCACGGTTACTGCTACTAATACAGATGAGGCGGGTAATACAGGCGCTACTATTAGTGCACAAAGTGTTGATGACGACCAAACTGGTGTAGAATACAATGTGCCACAAAGCGGTTTCCGAGCTGGTATAAACTTCGCAGACGACGCGTTTCAAGGGGAGATTGAATATGTTGGTTTCTTGGATGAAAACGGGGAATTTACTCAAGTTACTTCTGACGGCAGATTCCTTTTCGATGTAAATCGAGACGCAGATGGTGTTATTGATGGTTACGGATTTGAGGTGTTAGCTGAAGATGCCAATGACGGTGTAGGTACAACTCAGTGGCAATATGAACTCTTGTTCTTTGATGCTAACAAAAACCAAGTCTATGCAGATATTCAAAACTTGACTGAGGTGATTCAGGGTTAATGATTTTAAATATGACATTTAAAGATATCTACTAGAATACTAAATTATTGAAATATATGTGATAATTTACTAATCAATGTCTTTAATGTATAATTTAATTATCCTAAAATCATAAATAATAAATCAAACATTGTTTTACTTATTTTATGGGTAAAACAATGTTTTGTTATATAAGAAATAATGCAAATGTTTATTCTGAATTTACGAAAATTTTAACAATGAAAGGAAATTTAACATGTCTACTAGAATAAGAACTTTTGAGCTAGGTGATACTAATCTCTCTGCCAACGAGACCACCACGCTTACCATTGTTTTTGAAACGCCTGTTATAGCTTTTGATGAGAATGATTTGACGCTTACAGGTGTCACTCTTGAGAGCTTTACGCCAGCTGGTGATGGCTTTACTTGGACAGGTACCGTCAAAGCGGCTTCTGATTACAATGGAGATGGGTTAATAGTAATTGATGCTAATAATTATTTTAACGCAGAGAATGGTGAGAGAGGTATCAGTTTCGACTTAGAGTTTAGTGTCGATACAACTGCCCCTCTCGAGCCTACTATTGAGCTGCCGACACCTTCTGGGGATAATGGCGAGTACAATATTGAAGATGCTAATCCAGATGGTACGGTAACGGCAACCATTACCCTACCAACGTCAGACAATGAGTTTGAAACCACTATGCCTGGTGATACCTTGGTGGTGAATGGCAACGAGTACGAAATCACTCAAGATATGATTGATAATGGGTTTGAGGTAAACGTTCAGCCAGGTCAACCCATTGAGGTTTATATTGAAGATGAGGCAGGTAATACTGGACCTTCGATACAGCAACCTGTTCCAAATGCCGATCTTGTGGCGCCTGAAGCACCTACTATCAGCTTACCTGATGATACTGATGGTGATGGTATTATCAGTTATGAGGAAAGTCAGTATAGTACAAATGGTAATCCTGAAAATACTGATTTCATCGTAAATGTTGGCAGTGATGCTGAGGTTGGAGATACACTAACAGTTAACGATGAACAAGTAACAATAACCCAAGATATAATTGATAATGGATATCAAGGTACTCTTCCTCTAGTAGATGGTGAGCAAATTGGCATTGAAGTTACCGTTACGGATCAAGCAGGTAATACTTCTGAAGTATCACAAGAGAATGCAACGGTAGATTTAACCATACCCGATGCAGATCCTATCTACTTGTGGCATTTAGGTTACAATTTGAATGATACCATAGCACCATCAGATCAGCGTGGTAAGTCTGGAGGTAAATATGGAAATGAAGTTGCCTACGAAACAGGGATATTTAATGATTATATCTATATAGGCTATGATGGTATTAACGAAGACGGCAGCTTAAATAAATCACGTTGGGATGGTGATTTTGAAAGAGATACCGGTGATGGTAATGCCGTATGGAAGATGGAAACTTATGCTGGTAATGACGTTGTACAGATACGTGATGATCAAAATGCGTATACGGTAGCTTTATTGGGTACTGGTAATGATACCTACTATGTTCAAGGCGCATTAGATTCTAATCTTTATCAAGCTCAAAGTAACCCTGAAGCGCGTAGCTTTATCTTTACCGAAACTGGCGATGACACAGTAGTCATCGGGGGTAATGGAGAGGGCGAAGTTACTGGCTGGGGTATAGATGGAGGACGCATTTTTGCTGGAAGTGGCAATGATGATGTTCAAGTTTATGGCTCGGTGGATGACGGTGGCGTAATTGATCTAGGTGCTGGCCGTACAGAATATTCAAGTAGTAATAATTTTGATGCTGCCAGCTCAGTTGATGATGAAGGTGATACGAATACAGTAACTATCACGCACAACTTAGGCGAGATTGCAGCGAATGACTTTGGTCATATATTTGGTGGTAAAGGAGATGATACGGTAACAATTGGCAAGAATGTCAAAAGTTATAGCATTATTGATCTTGGAGACGGGACTAACGTCATAAATGTTGGTAATGATATCTCAGGAAAAGCCCAAATTATTACTGGAAGTGGTAATGATACTTTAAATATTGCTGATGATCTTCGTTCAAATGGCCAAGTAGATTTGGGAGATGGTGACAATATTATTAATATTGAAAGCAATCTAAAAGGCAACAGCATACTTAAGACTGGATCTGGTTCTGATGTGCTGAATATTTCTGATTCCATTAGAGACAAAGCAGTAGTTGAAATGGGCGCTGGTGACGATACGGTAATTATCGGAAATAGTATTCGTTATCGCTCAAGTTTAGATTTAGGTGCAGGAGACGATACGCTGTCAGTATCTGATATGCATGGGAATAGCTTCTTAGATGCTGGAACTGGTGATGATGAAGTGACTATCGATACCATGCATTTTTATACAACGATGCTTCTAGGAGATGGTGACGATGTGCTATCTATTAATGATATGCATAATAATAGTCAAGTAGATGCAGGATCAGGTGATGATATTGTTATCTTCTCAGGTAAGAAAATGAACGGCTTCGTAGAAGGTGGTGAAGGTACTGATACTCTACAATTAACTTATAATGAAGATGATAGCTTAGTTGGCAACTGGAGTTGGCAACATGTGACGAATGTCTCCACATCTGACTTTAGTAATGTAGAGATCGTTGAAATGACTGGTCAAAATGCCTTAGACATACGGTTTGAAGACTTGGTCCGTGATGCTGAACGCGATGGTCCTTTATATGTTAAAGGAGATAATTCAAGTAAAGTTGATTTAGGATCTACCAATTGGAATAGCGACGGCGCTGATAAAGCCAAATTTGATGATACCTCTACAGACGGTAATTGGTCAAAAATATCCAGTACAACTGTTGAAGGTTTAAATTATGATGTTTATCAAAATTCATCAGCCATTGATGGTTCTCATGATGTATATATCGAACAAGGTATTGTTGTCATATAAATTATAGACATTGTTCACAATTATTCATTTTTACAAAAAAACACCTTTAGTTTATCTAAAGGTGTTTTTTTATTACATATAATTATAATTAAATTAATTATAATAGACTATAAATTAAAAAATGGTAAATATCTTGGTTTTATAATTATAATACTTAAATGTTATTGTTAGATATATTTATAATTTACCTAATGTATAATATTAAAGTCTATTATTTTATTTAAGTTATTAAATTTTAGCATAAAATAATTAATAATTTTATTTTAATTAACTTCTAAAATATAGTTAAGTTGTAACATGAATACATATTGATAGATCAAATAATTAATTATCTACTTTAAATTAATTTTGATTAAAGATTATTAGTAATTAATTTAACTTAAAAACTATATAGTTTATTTAAAAACTTATATTGTTTATGTTAAATATTTATATAATATATTATATATACTTAATAAATAAAACTTAGAGGTCATAGTACATGATTAATAGTAAGAATAAAATAATGTAGTTTATTGCCATATTCTCAATAAAGTCACCTACTTACTAAATTAATTTTTTAATTTTTAATAAGAATATTAATAGGAAAATGTATTATGAAGGGTTTAAATAAAATGAATACTAAAATTTCTACACTAACATCTGCCTTAATGCTGGCTATATTAACCACACAACCAGCAACAGCAGAACCAACAGAAGCGTCAGTAGTCTATAACCCGAATAGCATGCAGCACGTACAATGGTATAAATCAGGTAACACCGCCTATCAAGAAGAGGTCGCGCTTAACCTGCCCAATAACGAAACCAACCTCATATTCGTCAGACCCCTAGACGCTGATGGCATAGACACCAGTGCCAACATCGCCATCGATGACAGATTCCAAGTCAGCCTACAACCAGGACACTACTCGCAAATCAGATATTGCAGTGGCGTGCACAAAATAGACATCGCCACCACCGAAACCAACCTCAACAACTTTGAATTAGCCACAAGCTACCAAGTAGACTTTCCCGCCCAGCAAAACAACTACATCTATGTCGACGTAGATGACAGCACAAAGCAGCCACAGCTAAGCAAGCTCACACCAGAGTATGCCAAAGAGCTTATCAGCAGCTATCCAGAACAAACCCATCAAATCAGCCGCGTACAGCGAAACTGTCCAGAAGTAGTCGTACCTGAGCCTGTCATCAAAGTAGAAATAGACAAACCAATCAACCTAGAAGTCCTATTTGAATTTGACAAAGCCATCGTACAACCCGTATTCAACCAGCGCATCGAAGCGGTTGCCAACTTCATGAAGAAATATCCAAATACAACCACACTCATAGAAGGCCATACAGACAGCATCGGTAACGACAGCTACAACATGGACCTATCACAGCGCCGAGCAGAAGCCGTCAAACAAGAACTTGTCAACAAATACGGCATAGACGCCACAAGACTAAACACGCAAGGCTTTGGAGAAACCAGACCTGTTGCAACAAACGCTACAAAACAAGGGCGATATAAAAACAGACGCGTCGTCGCCACCGTAAGCGCAACCGAATAAGCAAACTAATATAAGCAAACTAAAGAACAAACAAAATTAAAAAAATCAGAAAATAGGAACACCCCATGAGCACAGTAATCGTAAAAGTAAACAACGCCGTACAAACCATAGCAGAACATCAAGTTGTCACCAAAGACGGACAACCAACAGTCATAAAAGCGACTGAAAAAGCAAACTATGAGCTTGTCAATCCGCAAACAGGCGTAGCGCCTGATCACATAGTGACCAAACGAGTCGGTAAAGATCTACACGTCTCAATGGAAGATGGTGGTCAAGAAAGCGATCTAATCATAGAAGGATATTATGATCAGCCAGATGGCGCATTGATTGGCCAAGCAGAAGATGGCAGCTACTATTACTATGTACCAGATACAGGTGAGGTGGCCGATTATGTGACTGAACTTGAACCTGGTGCAACAGAGGGTCAAGCGTTAGGGGGTAATGCACAGCCTACCCCTTATTGGGTCGGTGCGACTGAAGATGGCGGATTTGCATGGTTGCCATGGCTTGCAGGTCTAGCGGGCATTGGCTTGATAGCAGCGGCGCTTGATGATGACGATGATGATACACCTACGCCTGCACCTGCGCCAGTAGCAAACGTTTTAGTGGACACACTAGAGAACATAGAACCTAGCGAACAAGATCCGGATGGTAGCACCCTCATAACCGGAACCGCACAGCCTAATACCAACATCGTCATAGTAGAACTTGACAGCGCTGGCAACCCCGTACTTGATGAAAACGGAGAGCCAAACATCGTTGGAACAGGAACCACCGATAGCAATGGCAACTTTACCGCAGAATCAGGCAAACCACTAGAAGACGGCGTTCAATATGACGTCATCGCCCAAGATGACAGCGGTAATCAAATTGGAGAAGAAGCGACCGTAACCGGTGACTTAACTGACCCAATCACCCCAGACCTTATCGCCCTTGAAGACGGCTCAGTAACCGCAGAACCGGTAGATGAAAACGCCGTAGAGATGACCGTAGACTACACAGACGAAAATGATCAGCCGCAGCAAGTTGTGGTAGAAAAAGGAGACGATGGACAATGGGGCGCAGCAGAGGGCACCACATTACCAGAAGGCGTGACCGTAGACCCAGCAACCGGTAAAGTCACATTATCGCCTGATTCAGTCAAAGACGGCTCAGTAGTAGAAGCCACAAACGAAGACAACTTTGGCAAAGACTCCTCAGCACAAACCAATGCAGGTAATGATCTTGAATCTCCAATCGCTCCAAGCTCACCTACCCTTGTTGCTAAGCCTGACGGCTCTGTCGAGATGACCCCATCTGATGAAGCAACTGATGCAAAAGTCGACTTCATAGATGAAGAAGGTAACGCGCAAAGCGTAGAGATCGAAAAAGACCCAGAAACAGGCGAATGGCAGCCAGTAGATCCTGATACCGTACCACCAGGTGTCACCGTAGATCCTGAAAATGGTACTGTCACATTACCCCCTGACGCCGTAGAAGACGGCTCAAATGTTCAAGCTGAAAACAGCAATGAAGGCGGAACATCAAGCTCAGAAACTACTGCCGGTAACGACATAGAAGATACAACAGCACCAGATGCACCTAACTTAATCGCTAAGCCTGATGGCTCAATTGAAATGACCCCATCTGATGAAGCAACTGATGCAAAAGTTGACTTCACAGATGAAGAAGGTAACGCGCAAACCGTAGAGATCGAAAAAGACCCAGAAACAGGCGAATGGGGTCCGACTGAAGGTACTGAATTGCCACCAGGTGTCACCGTAGACCCTGATACAGGTACAGTAGTCATACCACCAGAAGGTGTTGAAGATGGTTCAACAGTTACAGGTGAAAACAGTAACGACAATGGATCTTCAAGCTCAGAAGTAACAGCAGGTGATAATGACCCCAATACTGATGATATCGGTCCAAACGCCCCAGATTTAGTAGCAAATCCAGATGGTTCAATAGATATGACACCATCTGACGACGCAACAGATGCAACCGTTGATTTTACTGATGAAGACAATCAACCTCAAAAAGTTGAAATACAAAAGGATCCACAAACAGGTGAATGGGTACCCGCTGAAGGTACTGAATTACCACCAGGAGTCACATTAAATCCAGAGACTGGGAATGTCACCATAGCGCCTGACGGCGTACTTGATGGTTCACCTGTTGAAGCTGAAAACAGTAACGACAAAGGGTCTGCTGGTGCTGATACCACTGCAGGTAATGACATAGTAGACACTACTGCGCCAGACGCACCCACCCTTGATGCTAAGCCTGACGGCTCTGTCGAGATGACCCCATCTGAGGATGCCGACAAAGGTAAAGTCGACTTCACAGATGAAGAAGGTAACGCGCAAAGCGTAGAGATCGAAAAAGACCCAGAAACAGGTGAATGGGCACCAACTGAAGGTACTGAATTGCCACCAGGTGTCACTGTAGATCCTGAAAATGGTACTGTCACATTACCCCCTGACGCCGTAGAAGATGGCTCAAATGTTCAAGCTGAAAACAGCAATGAAGGCGGAACATCAAGCTCAGAAACTACTGCAGGTAACGACATAGAAGACTTAACCCCGCCCCCTGCGCCCACCATCATACCAGAAGCTGATGGATCAATGACCGTTAAACCTGCCGAAGAAGATGCGGTAGACCTAACCATTGATTACACAGACGAAAACGATCAAGAACAGAAAATTGAGATCGAAAAAGCAGAAGATGGCAGCTGGGCACCCAAACCAGGCACAACACTACCTGAAGGTATCACAGTAGACCCTGAAACTGGTGAAGTCGACATGCATTACGATGCCGTCAAAGACTTCTCAGAAGTTATCGCCTCAAACAGTGACGAAAATGGCAACACCTCAAGCTCACAAGCAACCAGCTCACGTGACCCATTGAATGGCCCCTACGTAGAAATTACCACAGGTGACAACGAATACATCAATCCTGAAGACCTAGATGAAGCAGGACAAGTCCCAGTAGAGATCATGTTCCCAGAAGATAGTGGATATCTACCAGGTGACAAACTACAAGTAACCGGACCTGATGGAGAAACAACAGAAGTAGAACTCACAGAAGATAACATAGAAGATGGTATCACCGTAGCGGTCACCCCAGTAGAAAATGGAGACACCACCGTCAGTGCCATCGTTAAAAACCCTGAAGACGAAGAGATTGGCTCAGGAAGTGACACCGCCCCCACTGACCTTGGCGTACCAGGCGACGTTGATGGCGATGGCACCCCAGATGACAACGACAACGATGACACCACCGACAAAGGTGCCCCAATCATCAGCTTCCCAGAAGACAGCAATGAAGATGGCACCCTAAACACCACAGAGAACAGTGCAAACCCAGACAGTACGCCAGTGCGCGTAAGCCTACCTGCGAATACAGAAGACGCAGACACCGTCGTCCTAACCATCAATGGTGAAGAACAAGAGATCACAGTCACCCAAGAAGCGCTAACTAACGGCTACGTAGAAGTGGACGCGTTGATCACAGACACCACCACCGCCATAGAAGCACAGGCATATGTCAAAGATCCAGCGGGCAACCAATCTAATACCGCAAATGACACCCTAGGTATCAGCCTAACCAATCCAGACGCACCGAGTGTGGTCATCACCGATGATAGCAACAACGATGGCTACCTAAGCGCCGAAGAGCTTAACGGACAAACCCAAGTAGAAGTTAGCGTCAGCGTACCAGACAGTGCTCAAATCGGAGACACCCTTGTGGTGACTGACCAAGCCGGAAACGAGCTTGGCACATTTACCGTAGGTGATGACATCACCAGAGGTGGCAGCGTAACCGTCAGCGCAGAAGTACCAGAAGAAGGCGAAACCCTAGAAGTCACCGCCGCGCTAAGCGACGCCGCTGGCAACACCACCGAAGGCTCAGACAGCGCCGTAGTAGACACCACTGCCCCTACAAGCGCACCGACCGTAACCATCACAGACGATGTTGACGACGATGGCTACCTAGACGCAGAAGAAGTTGGCGATAAAACCGAAGTAAGCGTAACCGTTGACATACCTACGGACGCCGAAGCCGGAGACATATTGACCGTCACCGACAATGCGGGTAACGAGCTTGGCAGCTACGAGATTGGTGTAGACGCCAGTGCCGGTGACACCATCACCGTCACTGCGCCTATTCCAGCAGATGGCGAGACCCTAGAAGTCACAGGGACACTGACAGACCCAGCAGGTAACAGCGTATCTGACACAGATAGTGCTGAAATAGACACCGTCGTACCAGGTGACACAGATGGCAACGGCACCCCAGATGACAACGACAACGATGACACCACTGACAAAGGTGCCCCGATCATCACCTTCCCAGAAGATGTCAATGAAGATGGCATCTTAAACGTTGAAGAAAACGGCGCCACCAAAGACACCACACCGGTGCAAATCAGCACCCCCACTGGCACCGAACCAGGTGACACCGTCGTCGTGACCATCAATGGTGAAGAACAAGAAGTGCCTATTACCGAAGCGGACATCGCCAACGGTTACGTAAGCGTTGATGCGCCCATACAGCCAGACGCTGACAACAACGTAGAAGACATACAAGTTGACGCGTATGTCAAAGACCCAGCAGGCAACCAATCAAACACCGCCTCAGAAAGTCTTGGTGTTGACATTGGCGTACCAGGCGACGTTGATGGCGATGGCACCCCAGATGACAACGACAACGATGCCACCACCGACAAAGGTGCCCCAATCATCAGCTTCCCAGAAGACAGCAATGAAGATGGCACCCTAAACACCGCAGAGAACAGTGCAAACCCAGACAGTACGCCAGTGCGCGTAAGCCTACCTGCGAATACAGAAGACGCAGACACCGTCGTCCTAACCATCAATGGTGAAGAACAAGAGATCATAGTCACCCAAGAAGCGCTAACAAACGGCTACGTAGAAGTGGACGCGTTGATCACAGACACCACCACCGCCATAGAAGCACAGGCATATGTCAAAGATCCAGCGGGCAACCAATCTAATACCGCAAATGACACCCTAGGTATCAGCCTAACCAATCCAGACGCACCGAGTGTGGTCATCACCGATGATAGCAACAACGATGGCTACCTAAGCGCCGAAGAGCTTAACGGACAAACCCAAGTAGAAGTTAGCGTCAGCGTACCAGACAGTGCTCAAATCGGAGACACCCTTGTGGTGACTGACCAAGCCGGAAACGAGCTTGGCACATTTACCGTAGGTGATGACATCACCAGAGGTGGCAGCGTAACCGTCAGCGCAGAAGTACCAGAAGAAGGCGAAACCCTAGAAGTCACCGCCGAACTAAGCGACGCCGCTGGCAACACCACCGAAGGCTCAGACAGCGCCGTAGTAGACACCACTGCCCCTACAAGCGCACCGACCGTAACCATCACAGACGATGTTGACGACGATGGCTACCTAGACGCAGAAGAAGTTGGCGATAAAACCGAAGTAAGCGTAACCGTTGACATACCTACGGACGCCGAAGCCGGAGACATATTGACCGTCACCGACAATGCGGGTAACGAGCTTGGCAGCTACGAGATTGGTGTAGACGCCAGTGCCGGTGACACCATCACCGTCACTGCGCCTATTCCAGCAGATGGCGAGACCCTAGAAGTCACAGGGACACTGACAGACCCAGCAGGTAATGCAGGTCCATCAGGTTCAGATAGTGCAGTTATTGATACTCAGGCGCCAACAGACAGCGAAACCACATTAGTTATAGATGACATCACAGATGACAACATCATCAACGCCGAAGAATCAGGACAAACGATCCCAGTCACCGGTACCGTAACAGGTGAATACCAAGAAGGTGACACCGTTACGCTCACCATTAACGGTACTGACTTCACAGGCAACGTTGCCGCTGATGGAAGCTATAGCATTGACGTACCAGGCAGCGATCTTGCCGCTGACTCAGACAGCACCATTGATGGCAGCGTAACCGCCACCGATGCCGCTGGTAACCAAGGCATTATCGACGCCACTAAAGCTTATGAAGTAGACACCACCATCAACCCACCGACCTTAGTCGAGATTGGTAACGGTGATGACTTCATTACAAGTGACGAGATTGACGCTGACGGCAACGTTGAAGTTACCGTAGGCTTACCTGATGACGCGATAGCAGGTGACACCGTCACAGTTAATGGCGTAGAGCAAGTACTAACAGACGACGACATCACCAATGGTGAAGCCATCGTTCCAGTACCTGCCCCAGCAGAAGGTGACACCCTAGATGCCCAAGCGACCATCACCGACCAAGCGGGTAACACCAGTGATCCGGCAACTGACAGCGCCACTGTAGACACCACAGCGCCAACAGACAGCGAAACCACATTAGTTATAGATGACATCACAGATGACAACATCATCAACGCCGAAGAATCAGGTCAAACCATCCCAGTCACCGGTACCGTAACAGGTGAATACCAAGAAGGTGACACCGTTACGCTCACCATTAACGGTACTGACTTCACAGGCAACGTTGCCGCTGATGGCAGCTATAGCATTGACGTACCAGGCAGCGATCTTGCCGCTGACTCAGACAGCACCATTGATGGCAGCGTAACCGCCACCGATGCCGCTGGTAACCAAGGCATTATCGACGCCACTAAAGCTTATGAAGTAGACACCACCATCAACCCACCGACCTTAGTCGAGATTGGTAACGGTGATGACTTCATTACAAGTGACGAGATTGACGCTGACGGCAACGTTGAAGTTACCGTAGGCTTACCTGATGACGCGATAGCAGGTGACACCGTCACAGTTAATGGCGTAGAGCAAGTACTAACAGACGACGACATCACCAATGGTGAAGCCATCGTTCCAGTACCTGCCCCAGCAGAAGGTGACACCCTAGATGCCCAAGCGACCATCACCGACCAAGCGGGTAACACCAGTGATCCGGCAACTGACAGCGCCACTGTAGACACCACAGCGCCAACAGACAGCGAAACCACATTAGTTATAGATGACATCACAGATGACAACATCATCAACGCCGAAGAATCAGGTCAAACCATCCCAGTCACCGGTACCGTAACAGGTGAATACCAAGAAGGTGACAGCGTTACGCTCACCATTAACGGTACTGACTTCACAGGCAACGTTGCCGCTGATGGCAGCTATAGCATTGACGTACCAGGCAGCGATCTTGCCGCTGACTCAGACAGCACCATTGATGGCAGCGTAACCGCCACCGATGCCGCTGGTAACCAAGGCATTATCGACGCCACTAAAGCTTATGAAGTAGACACCACCATCAACCCACCGACCTTAGTCGAGATTGGTAACGGTGATGACTTCATTACAAGCGACGAGATTGACGCTGACGGCAACGTTGAAGTTACCGTAGGCTTACCTGATGACGCGATAGCAGGTGACACCGTCACAGTTAATGGCGTAGAGCAAGTACTAACAGACGACGACATCACCAATGGTGAAGCCATCGTTCCAGTACCTGCCCCAGCAGAAGGTGACACCCTAGATGCCCAAGCGACCATCACCGACCAAGCGGGCAACACCAGTGATCCGGCAACTGACAGCGCCACTGTAGACACCACAGCGCCAACAGACAGCGAGACCACATTAGTTATAGATGACATCACAGATGACAACATCATCAACGCCGAAGAATCAGGACAAACGATCCCAGTCACCGGTACCGTAACAGGTGAATACCAAGAAGGTGACAGCGTTACACTCACCATTAACGGTACTGACTTCACAGGCAACGTTGCCACTGATGGCAGCTATAGCATTGACGTACCAGGCAGCGATCTTGCCGCTGACTCAGACAGCACCATTGATGGCAGCGTAACCGCCACCGATGCCGCTGGTAACCAAGGCATTATCGACGCCACTAAAGCTTATGAAGTTGCTACAGAGTTAAGCTATTCACCCACTGTCACTATAACTGAAGACAATAGCCCTGATGATGGATTTATAAATAATGCAGAGCTTAATGGTCAAACTGAGCTAGACGTTGAAATAGCTGTGCCATCAGATGCGCAAATCGGAGACGTCTTAACGGTTACGGACTATTTAGGTACTAGCTACACTTATGAAGTTGGTGATACCGTTTTACGTGGAGGTACAGTCACCATTCAAGTACCTGTACCCGCTGAAGGTGAGACAGTATCGGTTGAGGCGACACTGACAGACCAAACAGGTAATACATCGACTGGCTCAGACAGTGCTGTGATTGATACCACACCGCCTGAAGAGCCTATGATTAACATAATAGATGACAATAACAATGACGCCTTCTTAAACATTGCAGAACTTGATGGTAAAACTAATATTAGTGTTGAAGTAGAAGTCCCAATAACTGCAGAAGCAGGAGATGAATTAGTTATCACTGATAATTCTAATAATGAGCTTGGTAGATATACCGTAGGTACCGATATACAACCTGGAGGCAAGGTTACTGTACAGACAGACATACCAGCAGATGGTGAAACATTAGAAGTATCAGCAACATTGACAGACCCTGCAGGTAATTCAACCTTAGTATCAGACAATGCAATAGTTGACTTAACAGCACCAGACCCTGTCATACTTCCACGCACCAGACCCAATATTATCTTTGATGAAGATGGTAACTTTGTACGTGTTGAAAGCCAAGGTGCAGTCCGAGTTGAATCTAGTACTGATCCAGATACAGATTTAATGACCTTTACCTATACGGATGAATCCTATAACCCAGAGACAGGTCTGATTGGTACACCACATGAGGTGACAGTCGCTAGAGGAGACGATGGCAATTGGAACTGGCTTACGTTTGATGGTCAAGACGCTGTTGCTGACCCATCTGTCGTTCAATCTGCAATAGTACTTGATAACACTGATTTGAATGATGATGGGGTAAACGAAGCCGTTGTTGTCATCAATTCAGATAGAGCGCTTGATGGCTCCACGGTTACTGCTACTAATACAGATGAGGCGGGTAATACAGGCGCTACTATTAGTGCACAAAGTGTTGATGACGACCAAACTGGTGTAGAATACAATGTGCCACAAAGCGGTTTCCGAGCTGGTATAAACTTCGCAGACGACGCGTTTCAAGGGGAGATTGAATATGTTGGTTTCTTGGATGAAAACGGGGAATTTACTCAAGTTACTTCTGACGGCAGATTCCTTTTCGATGTAAATCGAGACGCAGATGGTGTTATTGATGGTTACGGATTTGAGGTGTTAGCTGAAGATGCCAATGACGGTGTAGGTACAACTCAGTGGCAATATGAACTCTTGTTCTTTGATGCTAACAAAAACCAAGTCTATGCAGATATTCAAAACTTGACTGAGGTGATTCAAGGTTAATACAGCTTATATCCCAAAAAAGAAACAGAATTTTTAATTAATGAAAGGAAATTTAACATGTCTACTAGTATAAGAACTTTTGAGCTAGGTGATACTAATCTCTCTGCCAACGAAACCACCACGCTTACCATTGTTTTTGAAACGCCTGTTGTAGGTTTTGATGAGAATGATTTGACGCTTACAGGTGTCACTCTTGAGAGCTTTACGCCAGCTGGTGATGGCTTTACTTGGACAGGTACCGTCAAAGCGGCTTCTGATTACAATGGAGATGGGTTAATAGTAATTGATGCTAATAATTATTTTAACGCAGAGAATGGTGAGAGAGGTATCAGTTTCGACTTAGAGTTTAGTGTCGATACAACTGCCCCTCTCGAGCCTACTGTTGTACTGCCGACACCTTCTGGTGGTAATGGCGAGTACAATATTGAAGATGCCAACCCAGATGGTACGGTAACAGCGACTATTACCCTACCGACGTCAGACAATGAGTTTGAAACTACCAAACCTGGTGATATTCTAACCGTTAACGGTGTAGACTATCCGATTACTCAAGATATGATTGATAATGGGTTTGAGGTGGATGTTCTACCCGGACAACCAGTTATAGCTTCTATTACTGACGCAGCTGGTAATACTGGTACTGCCACCGATGTACCCGTAGCAGATGCAGATCTAGATGCTCCAGTTCCTACTATTACTATTAATGTAATAGCTGGCGATGACGTCGTCAATGACAGTGAGGCTCAAGGTGTCATTGACATTTCAGGCGTAGTTGCTGGAGAATTCAGTGAAGGAGATACAGTTACCATTATTATTAACGGCAATGAATACACTGGTAATGTTGATGCCTTTGGAGTATATAGTATTCCAGTACAAGGTATGGATCTTGCGGCTGGTTCTAGTATATCCGCGACTGTAACTACTGTAGATGCCGCAGGTAATACAGGTAGTGCTGAAGCTACTCGCGATTATACGACGAGTATGAACCCTCCAGAGCTTGAAATTACTATTGATGCTATCACCGATGACAATACCATTAACTTTGATGAATCTCAAGAAGACATCTCAGTAACTGGTACTGTAACTGGAGATTTCAATGAAGGTGATATCGTATCCCTTAATATTAATAATGGTGTCTATTCAGGCGAGGTTGCGGTAGATGGTAGCTACAGCATACTTGTACCAGGAAGTGCATTAGCGGCTGATGCTGACACCAACGTGACAGCCACAGTGACCACCACCGATGCGGCAGGTAACACAGGCTCAGCAACTGCAGAGCGTCCTTACACCGTTGACACCCAAGGGCCAACAGACGCTGACACGCAAATCACTGTAGATGACATCACCGATGACAACATCATCAACGCCGAAGAATCAGGTCAAGACATCCCAGTAACGGGTACCGTGACTGGTGAATACCAAGAAGGTGACAGCGTTACCGTCACCGTCAATGGTACAGACTATGACACCACCGTGGGTGCAGATGGCAGCTTTACTATTGATGTGGCAGGTAGCGATCTAGCTGCTGACCCAGACGCGACAGCGGACATCACCGTCAACGCCACAGATCCTGCTGGCAACACAGCCCCAGTAACCGCGAGCAAAGACTATGGCGTAGCTACTGACGCCCCAGTACCAACCCTCACCATTGACACCATTGCCGGCGATGACATTGTCAATGCAGAAGAGTCTGGACAAGACATCAGCATAACCGGTAGCGTTGGTGGCGACTTCAACGAAGGTGACACCGTCACCCTAAGCGTAAACGGCAGCGACTACACCGGTGCAGTTGCAGCAGATGGTAGCTACAGCATCGTCGTACCTGGTAGCGAGCTTGCCGCTGACACCAACGTGACAGCCGAAGTGACCACCACCGATGCGGCAGGTAACACAGGTTCAGCAACCGCAGAGCGTCCTTACACCGTTGACACCCAAGGGCCAACAGACGCTGACACGCAAATCACTGTAGATGACATCACCGATGACAACATCATCAACGCCGAAGAATCAGGTCAAGACATCCCAGTAACGGGTACCGTGACTGGTGAATACCAAGAAGGTGACAGCGTTACCGTCACCGTCAATGGTACAGACTATGACACCACCGTGGGTGCAGATGGCAGCTTTACAGTTGATGTGGCAGGTAGCGATCTAGCTGCTGACCCAGACGCGACAGCGGACATCACCGTCAACGCCACAGATCCTGCTGGCAACACTGCCCCAGTAACCGCGAGCAAAGACTATGGCGTAGCTACTGACGCCCCAGTACCAACCCTCACCATTGACACCATTGCCGGTGATGACATTGTCAACGCAGAAGAGTCTGGTCAAGACATCAGCGTAACCGGTAGCGTTGGTGGCGACTTTAACGAAGGTGACACCGTCACCCTAAGCGTAAACGGCAGCGACTACACCGGTGCAGTTGCAGCAGATGGTAGCTACAGCATCGTCGTACCTGGTAGCGAGCTTGCCGCTGACACCAACGTGACAGCCGAAGTGACCACCACCGATGCGGCAGGCAACACAGGCTCAGCAACTGCAGAGCGTCCTTACACCGTTGACACCCAAGGGCCAACAGACGCTGACACGCAAATCACTGTAGATGACATCACCGATGACAACATCATCAACGCCGAAGAATCAGGTCAAGACATCCCAGTAACGGGTACCGTGACTGGTGAATACCAAGAAGGTGACAGCGTTACCGTCACCGTCAATGGTACAGACTATGACACCACCGTGGGTGCAGATGGCAGCTTTACTATTGATGTGGCAGGTAGCGATCTAGCTGCTGACCCAGACGCGACAGCGGACATCACCGTCAACGCCACAGATCCTGCTGGCAACACAGCCCCAGTAACCGCGAGCAAAGACTATGGCGTAGCTACTGACGCCCCAGTACCAACCCTCACCATTGACACCATTGCCGGCGATGACATTGTCAATGCAGAAGAGTCTGGACAAGACATCAGCATAACCGGTAGCGTTGGTGGCGACTTCAACGAAGGTGACACCGTCACCCTAAACGTAAACGGCAGCGACTACACCGGTGCAGTTGCAGCAGATGGTAGCTACAGCATCGTCGTACCTGGTAGCGAGCTTGCCGCTGACACCAACGTGACAGCCGAAGTGACCACCACCGATGCGGCAGGCAACACAGGCTCAGCAACTGCAGAGCGTCCTTACACCGTTGACACCCAAGGGCCAACAGACGCTGACACGCAAATCACTGTAGATGACATCACCGATGACAACATCATCAACGCCGAAGAATCAGGTCAAGACATCCCAGTAACGGGTACCGTGACTGGTGAATACCAAGAAGGTGACAGCGTTACCGTCACCGTCAATGGTACAGACTATGACACCACCGTGGGTGCAGATGGCAGCTTTACAGTTGATGTGGCAGGTAGCGATCTAGCTGCTGACCCAGACGCGACAGCGGACATCACCGTCAACGCCACAGATCCTGCTGGCAACACTGCCCCAGTAACCGCGAGCAAAGACTATGGCGTAGCTACTGACGCCCCAGTACCAACCCTCACCATTGACACCATTGCCGGTGATGACATTGTCAACGCAGAAGAGTCTGGTCAAGACATCAGCGTAACCGGTAGCGTTGGTGGCGACTTTAACGAAGGTGACACCGTCACCCTAAGCGTAAACGGCAGCGACTACACCGGTGCAGTTGCAGCAGATGGTAGCTACAGCATCGTCGTACCTGGTAGCGAGCTTGCCGCTGACACCAACGTGACAGCCGAAGTGACCACCACCGATGCGGCAGGCAACACAGGCTCAGCAACTGCAGAGCGTCCTTACACCGTTGACACCCAAGGGCCAACAGACGCTGACACGCAAATCACTGTAGATGACATCACCGATGACAACATCATCAACGCCGAAGAATCAGGTCAAGACATCCCAGTAACGGGTACCGTGACTGGTGAATACCAAGAAGGTGACAGCGTTACCGTCACCGTCAATGGTACAGACTATGACACCACCGTGGGTGCAGATGGCAGCTTTACTATTGATGTGGCAGGTAGCGATCTAGCTGCTGACCCAGACGCGACAGCGGACATCACCGTCAACGCCACAGATCCTGCTGGCAACACAGCCCCAGTAACCGCGAGCAAAGACTATGGCGTAGCTACTGACGCCCCAGTACCAACCCTCACCATTGACACCATTGCCGGCGATGACATTGTCAATGCAGAAGAGTCTGGACAAGACATCAGCATAACCGGTAGCGTTGGTGGCGACTTCAACGAAGGTGACACCGTCACCCTAAGCGTAAACGGCAGCGACTACACCGGTGCAGTTGCAGCAGATGGTAGCTACAGCATCGTCGTACCTGGTAGCGAGCTTGCCGCTGACACCAACGTGACAGCCGAAGTGACCACCACCGATGCGGCAGGTAACACAGGTTCAGCAACCGCAGAGCGTCCTTACACCGTTGACACCCAAGGGCCAACAGACGCTGACACGCAAATCACTGTAGATGACATCACCGATGACAACATCATCAACGCCGAAGAATCAGGTCAAGACATCCCAGTAACGGGTACCGTGACTGGTGAATACCAAGAAGGTGACAGCGTTACCGTCACCGTCAATGGTACAGACTATGACACCACCGTGGGTGCAGATGGCAGCTTTACAGTTGATGTGGCAGGTAGCGATCTAGCTGCTGACCCAGACGCGACAGCGGACATCACCGTCAACGCCACAGATCCTGCTGGCAACACTGCCCCAGTAACCGCGAGCAAAGACTATGGCGTAGCTACTGACGCCCCAGTACCAACCCTCACCATTGACACCATTGCCGGTGATGACATTGTCAATGCAGAAGAGTCTGGTCAAGACATCAGCGTAACCGGTAGCGTTGGTGGCGACTTTAACGAAGGTGACACCGTCACCCTAAGCGTAAACGGCAGCGACTACACCGGTGCAGTTGCAGCAGATGGTAGCTACAGCATCGTCGTACCTGGTAGCGAGCTTGCCGCTGACACCAACGTGACAGCCGAAGTGACCACCACCGATGCGGCAGGCAACACAGGCTCAGCAACTGCAGAGCGTCCTTACACCGTTGACACCCAAGGGCCAACAGACGCTGACACGCAAATCACTGTAGATGACATCACCGATGACAACATCATCAACGCCGAAGAATCAGGTCAAGACATCCCAGTAACGGGTACCGTGACTGGTGAATACCAAGAAGGTGACAGCGTTACCGTCACCGTCAATGGTACAGACTATGACACCACCGTGGGTGCAGATGGCAGCTTTACTATTGATGTGGCAGGTAGCGATCTAGCTGCTGACCCAGACGCGACAGCGGACATCACCGTCAACGCCACAGATCCTGCTGGCAACACAGCCCCAGTAACCGCGAGCAAAGACTATGGCGTAGCTACTGACGCCCCAGTACCAACCCTCACCATTGACACCATTGCCGGCGATGACATTGTCAATGCAGAAGAGTCTGGACAAGACATCAGCATAACCGGTAGCGTTGGTGGCGACTTCAACGAAGGTGACACCGTCACCCTAAACGTAAACGGTAACGACTACACCGGTGCAGTTGCAGCAGATGGTAGCTACAGCATCGTCGTACCTGGTAGCGAGCTTGCCGCTGACACCAACGTGACAGCCGAAGTGACCACCACCGATGCGGCAGGTAACACAGGTTCAGCAACCGCAGAGCGTCCTTACACCGTTGACACCCAAGGACCAACAGACGCTGACACGCAAATCACTGTAGATGACATCACCGATGACAACATCATCAACGCCGAAGAATCAGGTCAAGACATCCCAGTAACGGGTACCGTGACTGGCGAATACCAAGAAGGTGACAGCGTTACCGTCACCGTCAATGGTACAGACTATGACACTACCGTGGGTGCAGATGGCAGCTTTACTATTGATGTGGCAGGTAGCGATCTAGCTGCTGACCCAGACGCGACAGCGGACATCACCGTCAACGCCACAGATCCTGCTGGCAACACAGCCCCAGTAACCGCGAGCAAAGACTATGGCGTAGATACCGAAATACAAGCTCCAGTTGTTGATATTATTGAAGATTCGAATAACGATGGTGTGGTTTCGTATATAGAAAACGTCGAAGATACGACCGACGATGAAGGAAACATTAACTATAAGGTTACTGTTGGTCCTGATGCCATAGTTGGTGATATTTTGACTATTAATGGTCAAGACATAACGGTTACTCAAGATATTATTAATAATGGATACATTGGGGGCTTCGTTCCTGAGGACGTTGATGGACAAACTATTGAAGTAGTTGCTACCGTTACTGATCAAGCTGGTAATATATCACAAGAAGCTCAAGATAGTGCTCTAGTTGATCTCACCATACCCGATGCTGATCCAATTTTCCTATGGCACCTGGGTTATAACTTAAATGACACTCAAGGACCGACAGATCAACGCGGAAAATTTGGTGGCAAGTACGGTACAGATGTAAACTACCAAACTGGAATTTTAAATGACCAAATCTACATTGGTTATGACGGGTTTGATAGCAATGGACAGTTAATTAAATCTTGCTGGGATGGTGATTTTGAGCGTGACTGCGGAGATGGTGATGTTGTTTGGAAAATGGAAACGTATGCAGGTAATGATTTCGTTCAAATTAGAGATGATCAGAACGCATACACTGTTGCCGCTTTAGGTAGTGGTAATGATACCTACTACGTTCAAAACAAACTAGATTCTAATTCTCATGCTATCAAAAAAGACCTTTCAGCGCGTAGCTATATTTACACCGAATCAGGTGATGATACTGTCGTGATAGGCGGTAACGGTGAGGGTAAAGTATGTGCCGGTGGTATAGACGGTGGCCGTATATTCACTGGTAGTGGTAGTGATAATGTTACTGTTTATGGCAACGTTATAAAAGGTGCCGTTATAGACCTTGGCGCTGGCCGTACTGAATATGCGACAACGACAGACATGCAGCTTGCGAGTACACTCGATATGGCTGGTGATATAAATAGTGTCACTATTAATGGATGTCTGGGTGAAAGTGCCTGCTATAGTTGGTGGTCTTATCATAGTGGAAGTTCAGCGCACATATTTGGTGGTCTTGGCGATGATACAGTCAATATTAGCAAATCAGTTAATGGTAAGAGCACCATCGAATTAGGCGGTGGTAGCGATGAGGTTGTTATTGGTTGTAATTTAAATGATTACGCTAAAGTTAGTACTGGTGATGAGGCCGATACGGTAATTATCAAAGGATCAATGAATACTTGCGCCGAAGTTGACTTAGGTGCAGGTGACGATATCTTAAATGTACATAATATCAATCATTCAGCTAAGGTTGACGCTGGCACTGGTAATGATACCGTTACTATTAGTGGCGGTATGCATGGTAAAGCAGCTGTTATGCTTGGTGAAGGTGATGATGTTATTTACTTCGGCGGTAAAAAGATGTCAGGTCATATATCTGGAGCAGAGGGTGATGACACACTTGTACTAACCTACGATAACAATGATTGCTTAGTGACTAGCTGGAAACATGAAACTAACGTGTCAACTAAGAACTTTAGCGGTATTGAAAACATCGAAATGACAGGTAAAAACGTTGTCGATGTACGCTATACAGATTTAGTTGACGATACAAGCCGTGATGGCGCGTTATTCATCCAAGGAGATAGTAATAGTAAAGTTGATCTAGGTTCTACTAATTGGAATAGCGATGGGGCAAACAAAGCTCAAATGCATGATTCTACTGGTGGTTACTGGGAACAAACCGATAGCGTAACTATCCAAGGTACTAACTATGATGTCTATCATAATACTATTGCGAATGAAGACACTAGGAATGATGTTTACATTGAGCAAGGAGTTGTCGTTATTTAATCTCCGTATTGGTTTGAATAACTAATATAAATTTCTCAATTTAAATGACACATTGTATTAAATTAAAAATCACCCTTAGTTAAAACTAAGGGTGATTTTTTTATAAAAAATAATAAGTTCATTTGAAATAAACCACTTACTCCATTCATTTAAACACATTTGTGAAAAGGAATGAAGTAACTGGTTTAATAACATTTTAATTTAATATTATTGGACAATATAAGCCTTTAACTCTAGTACCTTATCACGCGTCTTAGCAGCATCTTCAAATTTAAGTTCTCTTGAGAATTGCTTCATCTGTTTTTCAAGACGATTGATCTCTTTTGCCAATAAATCTGGACTGCGTAATATCTCGATGTCTACATCAGGTAGACTGCTGCTAGTCGGTATAGATTGATTATCGTTTAAATCTTCTTCATTTTCACCCGTATCAATCTTATCGGTAATGCTGCGAGTCGCAGATTTGGGTGTAATACCATGCTCTTCATTAAATGCAATCTGCTTTTCACGACGTCGATCCGTCTCTTCAATCGCTTTTTCCATACTTGGCGTAATACGATCAGCATATAATATTGCTTTACCGTTCAAGTTACGGGCTGCTCGTCCAATAGTCTGAATTAATGAGCGCTCAGATCGTAAAAAGCCCTCTTTATCCGCATCAAAGATCGCTACCAAAGAAACCTCAGGCATATCAAGCCCTTCACGTAGCAGGTTAATACCAACCAGTACATCATAGGTACCGGAACGCAGTTCATGAATAATTTGCATACGCTCAACCGTATCAATATCAGAATGTAAATATGCAACCTTGACATCATACTCTTTCAGATAGTCGGTAAGGTCTTCTGACATACGCTTAGTTAAAGTAGTGATAAGAACACGCTCATTTAACTCACGACGTTTGGTTATTTCAGATAACACATCATCTACTTGAGTCAATACAGGTCGTATCTCAATTTCAGGGTCAATGAGACCAGTTGGACGTACTACCTGCTCGACAACTTGTTCGCTATGTTCTAATTCATACTGTGCAGGCGTAGCGGATACAAAGATAGTAGACGGCTTAATTCTCTCCCACTCTTCAAACTTCATGGGGCGGTTACTCATAGCACTGGGTAATCTAAAACCGTAATTCACCAAATTCTCTTTACGTGAGCGGTCACCTTTATACATAGCACCGATTTGAGGTACTGTTACATGAGACTCATCAATAAATAGCAGCGCATCTGCAGGAATATAATCAAACAACGTAGGTGGAGCTTCATCTAAAGGCCGTCCCGATAGATGCTGAGAGTAGTTTTCTATCCCGTTACAGTATCCAAGCTGCTGAATCATTTCAAGATCGTACTGAGTACGCTCTTTAATACGCTGTGCTTCAATAAGCTTATCGTTTTCACGAAAATATACCAAACGCTCATCTAGCTCCTCACGTATCGTTTCACTTGCTCTTTCAAGTTTCTCACGAGGTGTCACATAGTGCGACTTTGGATAGATAGTAATACGAGGAACGCTGCGTACAGTTTTACCAGTCAAAGGATCAAACCAGCTTATTTTTTCAATCTCATCATCAAACATACTGATACGAACAGCGAGTTGTTCGGATTCAGCAGGATAAATGTCTAATAGCTCACCTCGCAGGCGGTACGTACCCCGCTCAAAATCTAACTCATTGCGCGTATATTGCAGCTCTACTAGTCGTTTGATGAGCGCATTACGATCTACATTATCACCCACAACTACATGCAGTAGCATCTTAAGGTAACTCTCAGGATCACCGAGACCATAGATCGAGGACACAGAAGAGATGATGATAGCGTCACGACGTTCAAGCAAAGCCCGCGTAGCAGACAATCTCATCTGGTCGATATGATCGTTAATCGCACTGTCTTTTTCAATAAACGTATCGCTTGCTGCGACATACGCTTCTGGTTGATAGTAGTCATAATAACTAACAAAATATTCCACAGCATTATTTGGGAAGAATGATTTAAATTCACCATATAGCTGAGCAGCAAGAGTTTTATTATGCGCCATAATAATGGTTGGACGCTGGCATTCGCTGATAACTTTTGCCATAGTATACGTCTTACCGGAGCCAGTTACCCCTAGCAACAACTGAGCATCCATACCCGCATTAATACCTTTGACTAGCTTCTCGATAGCTTGAGGCTGATCACCTGCAGGTTCAAAGCTTGTAACCATATCAAATGCACGGCTGGCTATTTGAGTACCTGATGCATTAACACCAGTAATTTCTGCTTCATCTTGTAATTGAGTAGCTAATTGATTTAATTGTCTTGACGATCTCGGTTCAGGCATTCGCATAATAACTATCTTCACTCGCATTTATGAGGTATTAATAAGTGTTTTATTATTGGTTTATGGGGGCAATAAACGATATTTTAAAGTACCTATTAAAGTCAAAACGTAAGGTCATAACATGATCAACAATATAATTTAATATCTGGTTTAACACCCTATTTTTTTGGATAAACAATTAATTATACTGGTATATATCCCTAAGACTAAACACAAAAAAACCATCAAAAGATGGCTTTTTTGTTTTAAATTTTTGAATTATTTATATCAAATTCATTACATTAAATAGGTGTTTGATAATAAGCTTGCAAATAAATTTGCTTGAATTAAATGACTAAAATAAATTCATTCGATTATTATTATAATCAATCATCACTAATCAATCATCACTAATCAATCAGCACTAATTAATCATTACTTGTTTGAAATGACGTTAAACATCATCACTTGGCTTACGTCCACCTTCAAGTTGTCCAGGGGGTTTTTTATCGATGCTACAACTGGGGCGTTTAGCATTTAACTTGCGTAACCGCTTGCGCTCTACGGCGGCATCAAAACGGCATTGCTGTAAATAAGTTTTTATTTCAAGAGGAGGTACAGGCGTAGGTTTACCATGCTCATCAACAGCTACCATGGTAAAGAAACAGCTGTTGGTATGCCGTACAGTTCGCTCCTGAATATTCTCAGCCTCAACTCTTATACCTACCTCCATTGAGGTTTTGCCGACGTAATTAATACTTGCAGCAAAGGTAACCAGCTCCCCTACGTAGATAGGCTCTAAAAACATGACTTGATCGACCGACAACGTCACTACATATCCCCCACTATAACGGCTAGAACACGCGTACGCTACTTGATCTAGCATTTTGAGCAAGTCGCCGCCATGCACATTCCCAGTAAAATTAGCCATATCTGGTGTCATTAAGATAGACATATAAAGTTCATGTTTTACAGGTGCTTTAACTGCGGTGCTACTCGTATTCTGTTGAGGCATATCAATCCTTTATTCATTCGTGATTAAATTTATTCGTGATTAAATTCATCTGTGATTATAAATAATCTGATGTTAAATTTTGTTCACTTATATGACGATTAAGAGGTCCAATCGTTTAATTTTACTGTACTCTATATATAAAGTCTATTGATGCTATTCTAATTGACACGTCATAATAATGCGCGACAAAATCTAACGATTATATCTAATATGAACTATATATAACTTAAACTGCGATTTAGGCTAATGTAATACGATTAACTACTATATTTTAAAATTTAAATTTATATAATTGTTCAAAGGTATGCATGGAATTTAATTCAGAAAAAAGTCATTATTCTCAAATATCTATATTTTTTAAAAAATAGCTTGACGACTGAAATAAATTTGATAGAATACGCCCCACTCAACGCAAACATCTTATTATCCAAATAAATAACTAATAAGATAAATATTGCTTTGTAAAGATTATTCCCTAATAGCTCAGTTGGTAGAGCATCGGACTGTTAATCCGTGTGTCCCTGGTTCGAGCCCAGGTTAGGGAGCCACTTAAAGACATTAGTGACATTTAATGATAGTGTTAACTTAGAAGCTAATTCTCTTATGGCATATGCCAAACCCCTTGTTTTTTAATAAGGGGTTTTTTTTGTCTATAATTTTCCTAAGTTTAAAAATTTTCAAAATATCTATATATTTAAATCGTCTTTTTAAGTTAATTAATGTAAACTAATTAACTGATAATTGTTAGAGTCTGTAGAACTATAATGGAACTACAAAATTTAAAACCGGTAAATTGAATCTCGCATGTTGCATTTATTAAATACGTCAGCTTTTGCACCTTTTTTCGTTGCTGGCTTTGTTTTAGTTATTCTATTGATTGTTGAAATCGTTGGATTTATCTTCGGTGGTCTTAGCGGTTTTTTGGACAATTTAGTACCCGACTCATTAGTTGATGCTGACTTTGACGCCGATGTAAGTATTGATAGCGATTTGAGTTTAGGATTAAAAGCACTCGATTGGTTATATGTTGGCCGTATTCCTACCATGATCCTATTGATTTTGTTTATTGGTAGCTTTTGTATCAGTGGCATTTTATTGCAGCAATTATCATATTCTATTCTAGGTCATTACTTATCTCCTTGGATAGCGAGCCTTGATGCTTTAGTCATCAGCACCCCCCTTCTAAAGATCTTTGCCTCCCTACTCTATCCAATTATCCCTAAAGATGAGACAACTGCAATTAGTGGAGATGCATTGATAGGTTTATCCGCCAAACTTGTTATAGGTCATTCAAGTTTTGGTGAAGCTGCTCAAGCTAAGACTATCGATAATCATGGTCAAGTTCATTATATTATGGTTGAGCCAGATCCTCAGTATTGCACTGATTTGACACTAGCACCCACTCATAGAACATCTCACAAGTTTACCGAACAAACTACAGTTGAAGATCCTATACAAAATACTGTTCAAAACCCCATTCAATCTGCTACTCCAGTACTTACCGATAATGACGACTTAATAATTACCAAAAGAGTATCAGAACGTTACTTGGTAAGAAAGTTATGAAGAAGCTTTCCATTGATTTCGTGAATTCGATTAATGAACCAATTACCTATTTATCAAGTATCAGTCAGTCTAGGTTTCTTTATTTCTTTAATAAGGTTTGTTCGCATTCATATATTCTTTTATTTGACTCCCTTTTCAGTTCTAAATATGTCATATTTTTTATGATTAATTTTGAACATAGTTATGTTCAAAATTACAGTTTAAACTTCAATACAAATAAGGACGTTTTATGTCGGGTTTAGTCACCTACGCCATTGTTGCTGGTATTATCTTTGTTCTGTTACTCCTCATCGGGTTTATATTAACTCGTTTATATACTCGTGCTAGTAAAGAGGTCTCATTTGTACGTACGGGTATGGGTGGCGAGCGCGTTATATTAAACGGTGGTGCCTTTGTACTTCCCGTATTGCATGAAGTCATACCAGTTAACATGAATACGCTGCGCTTAGAGGTTCGCCGTGCTAATGAAGAAGCACTGATTACCAAAGATCGTATGCGTGTTGATGTAAAAGCAGAGTTTTATGTCCGTGTTAGTCCATTAAAAGAATCAATTGCTACCGCTGCCCAAACTTTGGGTATGAAAACAATGGCGCCAGATGAGCTTAAAAGCCTTGTAGAGGGTAAGTTTGTTGATGCTTTGCGGGCAGTTGCTGCCGAAATGCCTATGGAGGAGCTGCATGAACAACGTGTTGACTTTGTACAACGTGTTCAGCGTGCTGTATCTGAAGATCTATCAAAAAATGGTCTAGAGCTTGAGACTGTATCTTTGACTGGACTTGATCAAACTAACTTTGAGTATTTTAATCCTCAAAACGCCTTCGATGCCGAAGGTATGACCCGATTGACCAAAACCATCCAAGATAGACTTAAACTGCGTAATGATATTGAACAAGAAACAGATCTTGCTATTAAGACCAAGAACTTAGAAGCAGAACGTAGCCGCATCGACATTGTGCGTGAAGAAGAATATGCAAAGCTTGAGCAGCAGCGTGAGATATCAATACGCCGTGCTGAACAATCCTCAAATATTGCAACAGAAGAAAGTATTAAAGAACAAGAAGCCGAAGAAGCAAAAATTGCAGCAGAGCGTGAAATTGATCTTCAGCGTATTAATGCCGAGCGTGATATTAAAAATCAAGATATTATCAAAGAACAAGCATTAGAACAGGCCAATATTGAACGCCAAAAAGCCATCGAACTTGCTGAGCAGGACCGTCAAATTGCAGTTGCGGAAAAATCTCGAGCAGAATCAGTAGCCAAAGCAGAAGCTGATAAAGCACGTGCATTGGCTGTTCAACAAGCAGAAAACGTTTCAACAGTACGTGAAAGAGAAATTGCTGAGCGTGCCAAAGCGGTTCAATTGATTAAAGCTACTGAACAAGCTGAGAAAGAAGCTATTGATATCAAAGTTGCCGCGCAAGCAGATAAGATAGCAGCAACTGACAAAGCAGAAGCCGTCCGTATAGAAGCGCAGGCTCAAGCAGACAAACAGCGTCTTATCGCTCAGGGTGAAGCAGATGCACAACTTGTTATTGCAAAAGCTAAAGCTGAACAATATAGAGTAGAAGCCGAAGGTACAGAAGCCATTAATGAAGCGGCTAATGTTCTGTCTCCAGATCAAATTGACATGCAAGTCCGTATCGCCTTGTTAGAACGTCTACCCTCAATCATTGCAGAATCTGTTAAACCTATCGAAAACATTGACGGTATCAAAATTCTACAAGTCGGAGGTAACGGAGGTAGTATGATCGGTGGTTCTGATAACGGTACAACATCTGCATCGGGTGGTCATGCAAATGGATCTTTAGCCGATGAGGTTGTAAGCTCTGCACTTCGCTATCGCAGTCAAGCCCCTCTTATTGACCATCTACTTGGTGAGCTTGGGTTAGCTGGTGGTGGCGACATTAACGCAATGACACGTACCTTAGTAGACTCCCAGTTTAAACCTGCAAACTCTACTGATACTTCTTCTACTAATACGTCAAACAGCAACTCTAATAGTTCAAATCATCGCACCCGTTATGCGGATAATGCAGGCTTTAAATCTAACGCTACGCAATCTTCGGACCAAGGGTCTGCAGCCGCTAAATTGCATAAGGTCGAACTGCCTACAGGTGTGAATAAAAGAGTTGAAAAAGCAATTCAAAAAGTAGACAGCACCACAACATCCTACGCTGATAAAGGGAATAATAAACCCTCTACTACTGAAGGCGCTAATATCACTATCGCACCGGATAGCAAATAGTTACTTTAAAATTTATATTTTTTGTTCAAAGGGTTGACAGGTAACTAAAGCTTGGCTAGAATACGCATCACTTAGTTAAGACCCTGTCAATTAAGATATCATTAGTTAAGATATTGAAAACTAAGATTCTATACATAACTTCTTTTTTATGTTTAGTATTTAAATTAATATTTAAGATAGTGTCCTAAGTTATTCCCTAATAGCTCAGTTGGTAGAGCATCGGACTGTTAATCCGTGTGTCCCTGGTTCGAGCCCAGGTTAGGGAGCCAAATTCTAAAAGGCTATTTATTAAATTGCCTTTCATCTAAGCTCTAATCGATACGATTAGAGCTTTTTTGTATGTTATAATTTATTTAAAACAAAGTTGCTATTATTTTTGTAGTAGCATAATCTAAGTTTTAACACTAAATTTATTGCTAAATAGCTCTTTATTGGCTGGAAGGCTCTTTATAGTCTAGATGGCTCTTTATTGACTGGAACGTTTGAGTGTACTTAATAGATTGATTTTGCTTAATAACTTAGTTGTTTAAGTTACGCCCTATATAACCTATAATAATTTAAATTTTATAAGATAATTGACATGGCTATGATACCTCCACACATTCGTAATAAATTCTCAGATCATCCACAAAAGATAATGCGCCCTGTTAGTATTAAGCTATCAGAAGAGATGATAACTTTACTAACGGAAACAGCTGAAGAGCATGGATTCAAGCGAATCCAAGGACTAATTAGGCTATATATACGTCAAGGATTGGACCGAGATCACGACGGCTATACACTTGCCGATGATGAAGTCTTTATCGAGAAGCTTCGTGCAAGAGGCGTAAGCTACTCTGTAATTGAAGATGCTATTGTAGATACTCATAATTCGTGTGAGTCCAAAGGTCTACTTGATGAACAGTACGAAGACAAAGAATAGTTTTTTAATTGAATATTTTTATAGATAATACTTGCAATACATTCAAGTTTCTCTATAATACTGCACCTACGGAGTCGTGGCAGAGCGGTTGAATGCACCGGTCTTGAAAACCGGCAAGGGTTCATAGCCCTTCGTGAGTTCGAATCTCACCGACTCCGCCAAATAGTAAAAGGCCAGCTTATTGTTAAGTTGGTCTTTTTTTTGTCTGATATTTAGTCATTACTATTTTGCCGGTGTGTCTGCCTGTTTGTCTATTTGACTAACTTTTGGTATGTTTAGTTGACTACCTGATGGAATGACTATTTGAATAGTTGCAACCTAAACGAGATAGATTAAATTTATTGAAATTTGATTATCCGATACACTTGCATTCAACACAAAAATGCTTATAATAGACAACCTATTGGAGTCGTGGCAGAGCGGTTGAATGCACCGGTCTTGAAAACCGGCAAGGGTTCATAGCCCTTCGTGAGTTCGAATCTCACCGACTCCGCCAAATAGTAAAGCCACATATAAAAAAGGTCAGCTTACATTATAAGCTGACCTTTTTTATTGCCGTATTTCTAAGCGTTGTACAGATGTAGACACATATCTAACAAACGATTTGCATAGCCCCATTCATTGTCATACCAAGCAAATACCTTAACTTGATCACCCACCTGCATCAACTGCTCGGAATCTATAATTAATGACTCTGGTTGATGTATAAAATCACTAGACACTAACGGCTCATCAGTATAGCCCATAATACCATGCAAACGACTGTCCAATGCACAGGCGTCTTTAAGTACTTGCTCCACTTGATCGATAGTGACTGTTTGATTAAATATGAAATTAACATCAATAGCTGCGACATCGATTGTTGGTACACGAATAGAATGACCATTAATCTTACCCTTCATATGTGGTAAGGTTCGCTCAGTGGCGGCGATACTGCTTGAGGTGGTGGGAATAATATTATGTCCTGAAGCGCGAGCACGGCGTTTGTCTCTATGCGGCTGATCGAGCACATTTTGATCGGCTGTGACTGCATGAATTTCTGTCATCATCACGGACTTAGTACCAAACGCATTGTCTAGTACATATATCAATGGCACCAGAGCCTGAGTAGTACAAGAGACGCTAGATATAATAGGTAACGCGCGGGTTAACTCATCATCATTAACGCCCATGACAATACTTGCATCAACCGTGTCAAAAGGTGCTGCGCCCACAATAACTTGTTTAGCCCCAGCTTTTAAATGGCGACTCGCATCATCATAAGACCTAAAATGACCAGTACACTCTAATATGACATCAACATCAAGCTGCCCCCAAGGCAGAAGCTCAGGCTGAGAGTCGCTTAATAGATCTATGCAATACGTCGTATTGTGCTTTGTTAGACATAGCTGAGTTACACATGTATCATTAAGCGATGTTGATTTAATAGCAGCATCTACACCTAATCGGCTAAGACGCCCGTGCGTGGTATCATACTTTAGCAAATGTAGTAAGGTATCTGCATCCGCCACATCATTGATGGCAACGATATGAACTTGCCTGCCAAGCACCTCGAATCTTTCAATCAAGGCACGCAAGATATTACGCCCTATTCGTCCAAAACCATTAATTGCGATACGCAGTGGCGGTTTTGAAGTAGGACTTAAAGGAACGGACAATACATTATTAAAAGACATGGTACCCAATTATATAAAAAGCATTAAAAAACTAATCTACAAAAATTAGTGCTAAACGAATACTATTATAGTCTATTTGCTCATCTAAATATTCATGGATAGGACGCAGTTTAATTCTATATTTTGTGAATGGTTGTGAATCATTAGTATCCGTACCTGAATCTGAAGATTCACTAAAGTCATTAGGATCACCCGCTGCGATGATGGCCTCAACCGCCTTACTAACTTTATCAATGATGGTGTCATCGGGTCGTAGATGCTCAAAGTTAAGACTCGGGTCTTGATATTTTAATTTGGTCACATGATTCATGATTGTAGACTGTGCAAGGCCTCGAGATTGGGCAACCTCTGCTATGCTCAAACTTTCATCTAATAACAGTTTGGTTGCCATGAGCGTGCTGTCTGACTGATCGCTTAACTGATTACTTAGTTTGTCTTTTTGAGACTGCTTAATAGCATTTTTTCTTTTGCGTTTGTTTAGTTGAGCATCGTAAGCATCAATATTAGCTTTATTTAAAGATCCCCCAGATATTAAAACAAATCTATCTTGAGCTTCTTGTAACTCCTCTTCATCGATCTCTTCATACTGTGACTCAGCTTCAGATGATAAGGTTTTGAACCGTGAGTCCGCACCACGTGCTAGGGGATCGAGTCGTAAGCTTAAATCATTCATCCCTAATAACTTTAAACCTTCTAAGGATTTGAGACGCGACAAAGCCACGTAGCCTTGCCCCAGCTCAAAGGTCTTTGACAGATCAATCTCGGCGGCATCGAGTGTCATACCTTGAGACTTATGAATAGTGATGGCCCAAGCTAAGGAGAGCGGGATTTGGGTATAGCTTGCCAGCACATCACCGTTCTCGTCTTCGATAACCCACTCTTCGCCTTCTGCGATTACTTTACGTCCCGTGTTTAATTTTACAACCGGATAGCGATCGGTAGATATACTAAGGGCATCATCGTCTTCAATGGTATTCGTATCTAGTGACTCATCGGTTATATCATCTTGCTCTACTTGTTCAGCATCTGTTTCAATGACTTTGATATCCTGACTCTTTTTAGAACTTTCTTTATTCTCCTCATCATCAGTATCCTCTTTTGCTGACTTTGATTTTTTGATGGTGGTAAATCCTACGAGCTCTCCCATCGAACCATTAGAGACACCCAGCTCGTTATTATTTTTTATAAACATAACTTTTGCACCAATCTTAAGCGTCAACTCATCATTGGTACGTACAGATTTCTTTAAGGTTTCAACCAGCTTATTATCCCCATGTGCTATTGCATTATAAGTGACGCTCTCTGCGGTTAATAATGCAAGCTCTCCTTCGTTAATTTTATTCACATTAACATTATGGGTATATAGTCTTGTTCGATTGGTATCTACTTGTTGATAAAACGTATTTTGCAATGCTTCAATAGCCTCAGCCGAAACTCCGTCTTCACCTCTAATTTGATTTAAAATCTGATTCAGGGTGATGACTTCTTTGTCTTTATCTTTGCTATCTTTGTTTGTATTCTGTCTGTGTTGTTCACTTAAATAGCAAATTTTAAATTGCGCGTTTAACCATGCATCCGACATAAATGCGAACTTATCTCGGTTACTCTCCCCTCGGCTGCCTACTGGAGGCAACTGAAAAAAATCTCCTGCAACAACAACTTGAATACCTCCAAATGGCAAATCATTACTGCGCATATGCTTGAGGACTTGATCGACCAAATTAAGCTGCTTGGCGTGTAGCATTGATATCTCATCAATGATTAATACCGCCGTATCTTTAATACGGTCTTTTAATATTTTCTTACGTGCTAAGTTAGCAAGATCTCTATCACTAAGTTCATCTTTGATGCCGATACCAGACCAGCTATGAATCGTAATACCATTCATATGAGTTGCAGCAATACCTGTACTTGCCGTTGTGGCTACTGCAACTCGCCTTGCTCGCAGGTAATGAATGTATTGATTTAACGTATAAGTTTTACCGGAGCCTGCAGAACCTGTCAAAAATACGTTTTTACCCGTTTTTAAAATGTCCAAAGCGGTTTTTTGTTTCATGTGGTAGATATCTTTATAAGAATGTTAAAAATTGGAATGTTTAAAAGTTGGAATGTTAGAAAACTGAATGTGAACCTTAAATAGATATAACAAAGCCACAACGTTATGTGTGGCTTATGAAAGCTCTACTTATAAAGCATTGATATTAAATTATGCCGTAATAAGAAAGTTAAGACTACTGACTTATTAAGACTACTGACTTATTAAGACTACTGACTTATAAGACATCATGGCAGTAGCTTTTTAAAAGACATAAAACAAGTCTTACCCTCATTATCAATACACCAATGCATCTCGTTTTGATGCGGCTGATAGTCGACATAGGCCATCATGGATGTGTTGGTTTGATCGACTTGAACCCCTGAACAATCCACTTCATTATTATCATAAAGGGTATTGATAGCGATAATAGGCAGTCCATCGCCTGTATACTGATAGATATATTGTCCATATGTCCATTCAGCACCACTGGTCGTCAAAACAACGTTATCAGCCCCAAAGTTATAGCGCTCATAGCATGTATTATCAGCTTTTATGCGACTCGCTTCACTATTTTGAACATTATTGATAGTGCCATTTTGCGTTATAGGACTTTGTTTTAATGGAATGATACTATTCTCTAAATTCTGACTTTGAGAGTCCCTACCATTTGATCTATAAGCCTCAATATTATTAACTCCAAAGTCGTTAATATAAGAATTAGCATGGTCTGTATCCGAATCCGGTATCATTATCTCAATTGATGTGGTATGAGCGGTATCTTCTGCGTAAGACTTTGATTCTGAAGACTCTGATTCTGAAGACTCTGATTCTGATAGCAATTGAGCTTCGATAGCACTCGACTCTATAATGCCTAAAATAAGCGCTTTAAGCTCAGGATCTATAGCGTTGGCGCTGTTACTAATAGAACTATCTCTATTCTCAAGTTCATTAAACTTAGCTAGCTGCGACAACTGTTCGCTCAAAGACGACGGTTCTTCTAACTCTAACTCCCAAGTTCCCGCAATTTCAGGCAGGGTGTGTGTGGTTATAACGGCCTCTTCTACCATACCGTTAGTACCTGAAAAAGAAGATAAAATTGATGCCAATGTCACAGGTAGTAATGAAAATGAATCCATATTAAAACCATATCGATTTGTATATTTATAACTCAGAGTAAGCAATTTGAGTCATCGAAGCAAGACCAATAACGTAACTGTTGCATAAGTGATAAAATAGGATAAACAATTTGCACTGCGCTGCTATCGGCTGGTTCTTTTTAGCAGCCACAATAGTTTTCGTTCTGCTGCTTGCCTAAAGGTGACCTGTTCTTTAGGGGCATTTTTGATTAGACTATCAAATACTTTAGGCTCAATCTTAAGTTTACCGCCGTGCGCTAACAATACTTGCTTAGGCTTCAATGATTTGATTTTACGCAGTGACGCATTATACAAATCTGGAATGTATACAGGTAAAGGCGCGACAAATTTATGGTGTAATTTAATAATTAAATCAGCCGTATAAACCAGCCCTGATTCAGCATGATAAAGCGATAAATCTCTATCTGTATGTCCAGGCGTTTCTATAACCTTCCAATCCTCAAATCCGGGTACTTTATCGCCATCACAAACCGTTATATCAGGTGTTAAATAGCGCGGATACCATAAATACTTTAAAGGCTTTCCTTTGCGATTAGCAACGAAATAAGTCAACCCAATATCTATGGCGTGCGCGGATCGTCCTTGTATTCCTTTATACCACTGCGTGGTTTTGTTTGCCGTCACTATCTGACAGCCAGTTTTTCTCTTAAAGGATAGTGCCCCGCCAGCGTGGTCTGGATGCATATGGGTGACAAACACAACCTTTAGGTCAGTTACAGGCCTATTTAAAGTTTTAGTAATATAATTAAGGACGATATAAACATCTGATCGGCAACAGCCATCTAATAACAGCAGTTTAGTGTCATATACAGCAAGGTAGATGGACTGAATATGTCCTTCAAGCTCGACTACTTCTTGTAATCTCATTCAAATTCCCTTTTTATATTTATGTCTTGATATTTTAAAGCTGTTTTAATTCCTTAATTATCAGCGGTTGATCATTAAGGTTATTCATTAAAGTTAATCTTTAAACTTAATCTTTAAAAATTAGGCAGCAACTTCTATTGCTGTTAAACGCTATTATTAAATTAGATTAGGATTATATCGCAATAAACACTATTTAAGTTTTAAAAGTGCATACTCAGGTTTTAAATTCAATTGTTTAAATTTATTCAGATGAATATTTAAAATGACCTTAATAATGCTAGTATTTAAAAAATGTTATTCAGGGCATATGCCTAATTGGAACTTTTACAATTTATGGGCATATAAACGGCTATATTTACACCAAATAGTGTTTTATTTTTGATAGATATTTAAATAGCAGCGGCAAAATCATCCTAGTTTGACAAAGATAACTCTCATTTTTATCCTTATAATCCAATAAGGGACACGCCCAAGCTACAAATATCAGTAATTAAGTATGTCTATATAAGCAATGAAACAGATACGATTTTAAACTTTTTTTAAAGTGATAGACTAGGTACAATTGCATGCAACTATTTACCTATAATTTTTATTATATTTCATCAATAAACATATCAACTATATTATTACCGTATGAATCAAATATTATTTACCTACTAATTAATTTTTATAAAACCCAAAGCGAGTAATTCTTCAATGTCTGAGTCTTTTAACCTTATTACGTTAATCACCGAAGCCAGCTTATTAGTACAAATTGTAATGGGCATATTATTATTGGCTTCCATTGTATGCTGGGTTTTAATCTTTAGATTAAGTGCAAGATTAGGAATGGCTAAGCGTCAGGACCAGCAATTTGAAAGTTGGTTTTGGTCAGGTGAAGATTTGGCTAAGCTATATCAAGGCATTCAAAATTCTCCTGAAAAGCCAGGCTTGGCTAATATTTTTTATGTGGGCTTTTCAGAGTTTTTAAGAATGAATAAAAAACGCCAACCCAAAGATCATATTATAGATGGGGTTGAGCGTAAACTTCGTGTCGGGTTAGGACGCCAGCAGCAGTCATTAGAATCTGGATTATCCATATTGGCAAGTATTGGTTCTGTCTCACCATATATTGGACTCTTTGGTACGGTATGGGGCATTATGAACGCCTTTTTAGGCTTATCTATGACCGATCAAGTGAGTTTATCAGCTGTGGCACCCGGTATTGCCGAAGCTCTTATTGCGACAGCCATGGGTTTATTTGCTGCCATTCCTGCGGTATTGTCATACAACCATTTTACATCAAAAGCGGCGCGACTTTATGATAGCCGTGCCCTATTCTGTGATGAGATGACGGGTATGTTACAGCGTGAAACTCTTGAGACTGTACAGACTAACACTCGTCAAGATGAGCCAGATCATAACGATGTCAGTATTACCTCTACTCTTGATCGCTCATCGTTACTTTAAAGGAGCAAGCCTATGAAACCTAGCCCCTTTTCAAGACGACAAGCGGAACTTAACTCAAACATGAATGTTGTTCCTTATATCGATGTCATGCTTGTACTACTGGTTATATTTATGGTGACAGCTCCAATGTTGACAACGGGTGTTAATGTTGACTTACCTAAAGCCGAAACCAAAAACGTAGGGACAGGTACGCAAATGCCTGTCATCGTATCCCTATTGTCAAATGGTGAGGTTTATATGAGTTATGAAAATGACATCGACTTACCTGTTAGTCAGACGGAGTTGATTGATACTTTAGTTCGCTTACAGCAACAAGAAGGCGGAAGTGAGCTTAAGGTCATGATCAATGCTGATCAAAACAATCAATACGGTATGATAATGCAGCTTATGGCCGATTTGCAGCAGGCAGGTGTTGAAAAGGTAGGATTACTAACAGGTAAGCCCATACCCACTACTCAAGATATACAAAATTAGCTGATAAATTTGTAACTATTCAATAAACTTATTTCATTTATTTTAAGATAGTAGAGATAATAAACGTGTTAAAACGCGCACCAACGGTATATGTTCCTGTCGAACCTGATGAAAATGGGGTTACCATTCCTGCCATTTTAAGCCTTATTGTGCATGGTGCTATATTAGCTTTTATCGTACTGTCACACCGCATTCCCAAAATTGATGTTCAACCTCCGATTGAAACCAGTATTGTAAGCCCTGATCAATTGGCCGCTATGCAAGCAGATATTGCTTCAAATAGAGAGGCTAAAGGTGCCCAGTTCGATAGCGAGACTCAAGAAACAAACTCGCTTGATGTCAATAATCCAACTACCGAAAGCCCATCTGTTCAAAATCAGCCAACCAAAGACACAGTTTCAGATAAAATAAAACGTTCTATTTCGATATTTAGTCGCTCTGATGAGTCACCAGATGAATTGGATGAGGTTAAAGAAATACCCGATATAGACGATACAGAGGTAACAGAGACGGTAGAACATATACGTAAACACAATTATAAGACGCGAGAAGAATACCGTAAAAGAATTGAAGAGCGACTTAAAAGCTCAGATTATGTGCCGAGTCCTATCCATCCAACTACATCAACTAAATCATCCTCCTCGACTCAATCAACAATAGTCGATAATCCTTTTTCAAAAACAACCGATACTAACAACACGCCGCCAGATTTTGATCTTGGTGATGGTGGCAATCCTTTAAACAATCAAGAAACAGGTTCTACGTCAGCTGGTCCTCCAAATCCTGTGCCAGTTGGCGCTTCAAACTCTTCAGATAGAGATAAGGAAACTATCCGTAGAGAACTGAAAAACCTTATCAAAATTCATTGGACGCTGCCCGAAGGTAAAGTAGGCAAAAAAGTTATTGTAACAATTCGTGTGAATGACGAAGGTAAGCTGATATCGAAGTCAGTTGACACCAATGACCAAAAATTAAAAGAATCATTAGAGGCAGCAATTGATGATTCAGTCCCGCTTACCCCACTTGCAGACACTAAATTGCGTAAAATCAAATTAAATTTTGTTGTCGAGTAATAAGTGCTTGATTCATAAGCTTATATGGATATCACATTAGGTTTTTTTAAAGATTTATAATTTTAAGTTATCTTAATAGCTCCATACGTTGTTGTAAACCTAGCTAAGGTCTAATACGCTTAGGGCATTATCGGCGGTTTACGCCTAGTTTGGTACACAGCTTGGAAAAATTTTAGCTATCAGCAGTTTTAATTAAGCAATTCTAGACAGCCCTTATATAAAGTTAAAACACCCAATTATTTTAGGATAAAAAATAATGAAAAATAACCCACCTCGTCTCGTCCCATCGATAACGTTATCAACGATGATTGTTAGCTCATTGTTTGTGTCAACAAATATGCTACTGGCTGTTTCTACTGCTCATGCCGAAGACGATTATGACCTTGAGGTAACTATTTCAAAAAAAGGACAAGCTATTCAATCCCAAGTTACCTTCGTGCCCTTTGCTGGTGATAATCAACTATCAAATGCGATATTAGATAATCTTGAAACCACTTCACTCAAAATAAATACCAATCAATTAATAGGTAGACCGCACTCTAGTAGCGAATTATCTGAATCATTACCTGCATGGCAACAACTTGGCATCCCTTATTTGGTTATAGGTAAAACAAGTAGAGACAGAGGCAATACGGTAGCTGAGTTTGAAGTCATTGACGTTATAACCGGTCGTATTCTTGAAAATAAACAGACTATACGTGGAAAAAATATTGGTCAAACTGCTAATAAGGCTGCAGCACGTATTTATGAGTTAATTACGGGTAAAAAATCAGATTTAAACGCACGCATCGTATATGTTAAAGAAACTGGCGCAGGTAGCAATAAGGTATCCTCTTTAGTCATTACTGATGCCAAATTTGAAAACCCTCAGACCATTACTCAAGTTAGAGATGCCAGTATCTTCAAACCTGCTGTTTCACCTAATGGTCGTTACATTGCTTATTCAGTACAATTAAAAAATGATTATGCCAACTTATACCAATACGATTTACAAACTCGTCAGATTTCAAAGCTCGTTAATTTAAAAGGCAGTAACCTTAGCCCTTCTTACTCGCCTGATAGTAGTTACATTTTATTCCAAAGTACTGTAGATGGTGATGCTGATATTTACCGTGTAAGTAGTATGGGAGGGATACCTGAACGTATAATACCAATGCCATATGATCAAGTACAGCCTAGCTATGCGCCAGATGGTCGTAGCTTTGTGTTTGCCTCTGATCATGAAAGTCCGAATCGTCCAAGTATTTATCGGTATTCGTTTTCAGGTGCGCCTACTCGAATTAGTAGAAATGGGTTGGCCACAGCGCCAAGCTACAGTCCAGATGGTTCAAAAATTGGGTATTTAAATGGCCGTAATGCTGCGGTTATGAGTAATTCAGGCAATACTATATCCAACTTTGGGCGTACAGGTATTGATGAATCGCCAAGTTTCTCACCTTCAAGTGAGCGTGTGGTTTATTCTCAAGGTCGTAATAACAGTTTAATTGTCATACGCTCACTTGACGGGGGCAAAACTATCTCTAAACAAGTGGATGGGGTTGTTCGTTCACCTACTTGGATACCGACATCTGAATAACTCATCGCTATAAAGGTTCAGTAATAGAATAGTTAAGGCATGAATCATTGCATTGATAAGAGACGACTTAATCTAATTTTATAAAAACTTAAATAATTAAGACCGAAACTATGGCTGAATTTAGATATGTGACTTTAAGAGGTTCAAAAAGCTATTTGATAAAACCTTCTGTATTAGTACAGAGTATATTATTAGGGACAAGCCTTATGAATATATCGGGGTGCAGTACATTTTATAATGTCGAACACCCTATTCCTGTACTGGCTCACACTGAGGTCATAAATACAAATCATTCTTAAATAGCAAAGAAATTCAGTCACTATGAATATTATTCATGATTCTTAACATTTAAGTAATAATATTCATCTTTAAATTTAACCGCAATTCTTTTTAAACATTATTCTATTTAACCGCTATTCTTTTTAAACCTAGTTATGTTTAATCAAAGGCGGCTGTGTGTGTAAAATTTTCGCAAGATGCTTACCAAACAATCTGGCCGTTTCAATATCCCCTTCACATGGTGTTACCTCTGGTGCAGCATCTGCCGACTGGGTCATTAATCCCGAAAAGCTTGAAAGTCGGTTAATGTCTGTTTCTGTGTGACCGGTCGGCATGATAGGAAATCCAGCCCAATTCATACCATGTTGCATACTAAATAAACACAGTTGTTGCAATACCGCTAACTTATCACCGCTCAAACCACCAGAATTAGCGAAGCCTGCCGCCCATTTTCCTTGCCACATACGGTGATACCAACGTTTGGAACTACTGTCCATAAATGTTTTAAACTCTGCAGTAATACTGCCCATATACACGGCACTTCCAAAGATGATCATCTGAGCGTCATCCGCATATTCCCAATCCATGTCATCTGTATCAATACACTTGACTTCAATTTCAGCTTCATCATAAGCTGTCACCGCCATAGCAATCGCTTGTGCAACTCGGCGCGTGTGCCCATAATTACTGTGGTAAATAATAGCGATTTTAAGCGAATTAACGTCATCAGGTTTGATTTGACGGTTTTTTTTTGAGTTAAGGTCTGCGGTCATGGACGATATATCCTAACTTTGGGTGAACATATACTGAATAAGCTTAATAAAAAGCTGAACTTATTTTTAAAAACTTTAATTTAATTTTAGTTCAATTTTTCTAGGGCGCTTATTTAACCTAAGATTAATGTGGATTGCAAATTTTAACCACTACTTCAAATAGCCCACTCTTGATTTAAACGCACAATAATCATCGCCATTCTACCAGTAGACGTCTGCTGATGATGAGTCATTCTTCGATAGGAATAGTATTTTAAATTAGAATAGCTACAGGCATAAGCTGCATTGCTGTTATTCAAATCGTGCTTGCTGTCTTTATAATCATTCTTTATATCGTTAATAGAGAAATTCAGAACACTTGGGTCATCACAACCATTTGAGTTATTAATCGGATTAGATTTATGCTTAATAACCTCTATTCCTAATGCTTCTAATTGCAATTGTGCAAGTTTGGGCAGATTTATCCATGCTTTATTAGGGTTTTGATGAGGTTTAACAATGTGCTGTTTTATAGTCGAAGTATCGAGTTGCGAAGCTAAGCCTAGTTTCAAGTCTAGTTGAGCACAGCCACTCAGTATCTTATCCACTACTTCTGTAGAAACTTCATAGCATGATTGACTAATGCAAGCTCCTATCCAGGCGTGTATGGGTTGATGAGAATACTTAGAGGATTTTTCAAGATCATTATGGGTATCGGCTGGTAGTTTATTGAAGGTATTATAGGTTGATTTTATAATGCCGCTGGCTAGACCTTGCCAGCCTGCATGGATTGCCGCTACCTGATTACTATTTGGGTTAAACAATACTATCGGCACGCAGTCGGCAGTCATAATAGCCAAAGCTTTATGAGCATAAGCTGTGAGCTGCGCGTCTGCATTGGGTGCATTCAGTGATAAACTTTGGGTTTGAAAATCTTTTTTTGGCGGTAAGTTTTTTAAATTTTGGGGATTATTCTCATGATTAGTTTTGTTTTGAATACAGCACTTAATAACCCCTGTATCTATATTGTAGACTTCATTGCTATGCGTCTGATTTAACCAATATATGCTTTCGATGTTTTGATTAGTTGTTTTGCCAGTATTACCAGCCGTATTTAGATCTTGATTGGCTGTTTCAGCGTTGTTTTTATACTTAATTTTTAAATATTTATTTAAGGCGACCAAAAGATAGGCTCTATTTGCCAACACTGTTGTCGGGTCATCATTGACGTGTAGCCCTAAATTAAATTTACCAAAACTTGTATCCGTATTAGTAGTGTCAGAGACATTTAAACTGTCTAATAACATCCCTGCATTCGTTTGCACCACTAACACATCCTTTGTATGTGCAATGACCTCAAAACACTTTAAGTCTATTAATTGATTTAAGCTGTGTACGGATGGCAGGTCATCTTGGATGTCATATGTACTCAAATTGGACTGGGTACTCTCTTTTTTAGATGTCATGAGTCCTACCCCTTTATTCTTAACCAATGCACCAGTTTTGGTAGTTGAGCATAAGTTGTTTTGCTTAAGTTTTTGAGCATAAGTTTTTGAGCATAAGTTATTTAGCTTCAATTTTTCAGCATCTGATATTAAGCTAATGTTAGCGAACGTATAACAACACTCATAGATCATATGATTTTTATATGACGATAGAACCATTAATGAAACGCTACTTGCACAAATTGTTGACTAGCTAATTGCATTACTACTCGCTTAAAACGGCACACAATTTTACAATGTCATCAGGAAGCGGTGCGGTAAGCTCTATAGTGTCACCCGTATTCGGATGATTAAAGCCAAGTTTGTACGCATGTAAGGCTTGGCGTGGAAAGTTTTGAATGGCGGCCCGCTGCTCTTTGGTTATACCTGCTCTAAGCTGCTGACGGTTACCATACACATCATCGCCTATAATAGGGTGACCAATGTGGCTTAAATGCACCCGTATTTGATGCGTACGCCCCGTTTCTAATTGCACATCCAATAACGAATAACTTTCGCCTAATGCCGTAATATTAATAATATGAGTGACGGCTGATTTTCCCGTACTGGTTACACTCATCTTTGTACGCTGGACACGGTGTCTCCCTATTGGTGCATCTATAACACGCTGGCGCGTCAAACTTGCTTCATCCCCTGCGACGACGCATTGATAGTGGCGGTAAACGCTTTTATCTTTGAGCTGATCTTGTAAGTTTAGCTGCGCCGCTTTGGTCTTGCCAATCACTAATAATCCGGACGTATTTTTATCAATACGGTGCACAAGCCCAGCTCTAGGCAAATGCGATTGATTAGGATAATGATATAACAACCCATTGACCAATGTTCCTGACCAGTTACCAGCACCTGGATGTACAACCATACCGACAGGCTTATTGATAACAATCACACTATCATCTTCATAAATAATGTCTAAGGGTATGTTCTCTGGCTGATCGTTACCATGCTGTACTAATACGGCGTTTAAGGACAATTTATCAAAAGCTTTAACCCGGTGTTTGGATTTAACACCCAACCCATTAACCAATAGATCTGCGTTTTTAATCCATTCTTGCAGCTGCGCTCTAGAATGCGTATCAAAAATATCCGCTGATAGCTTATCGACTCGTTGACCTGCCTCTTCAATGGTCACTGTGTGTACAGCTGTAATGTGTGTTTCATCACCATTATTCGATTCGTTATCAGTCTGGCTTAATTCATCATCAGTAAAACCCTCATCACTTAAGCCCTCGTCAATTGTATCTTCATCAATTGAGTCTTCATTGCTTAAGCCCTGATCATTTGAGCTGATATTAGTACTTAAACGGCTTGAAACTACATCACTACCATCCTTACGCTCTGTGGCATTTTTGTCAAACAGGGTATGTGTTGGTGGTTGAATATCGGACGCTGAACGGGATGTTGAAGACATAGGTTTGAACCATTTAATATTGAAATAATCGCTTAGCTTAATCCGCTAAGTGTATCATGTTTAAGAGAAAATGAGGCCGTGAGATGCATGAACGATTTAAATAGCGTTTTGAATAGCTTTGTTTTAAAGTTCTGTTTTATAGATTAGTTTTAGAAGCATAGTTTTTATACATGAGTTTCTATAGATGAGTTTCTATAGATGAGATTTTTAAAAAGATCAGCTTTAGTACCTTAAGAAGAAGAACTTAACTTTTCTCTTCACTACGAATTAGAATCCTATACCACATGATAACCATGACGTGCTAAACTAGAGCCATTCAAATTACCTTATCCTTTGACTATCATATTCTGCGGAGATATTCATGCAGCGTGCTTCAACTCTTAATACTACCACTGAATCTACTACTAAATCATCCTCTATGACTAAACTGACTTTAGCAGTCCTCACTGCGAGTATGCTTGGCCTAACGGGATGCCAAACGTTTAAAAACCTCATTGGAGATGAAGAAAATGCGGTGGCTTCTGCTGATAGATCTGCTGAGAGATATTATCAAGATGCTATTGAATCAATCGAAAAGCAGAACTATGGCAATGCCGCTGAGCAACTAAACGAGCTACGTACTTTTTATCCTACTGGCCCTTATGCAGAGCAAGCATTACTTGATTTAATGTATGCTCAATTTCAGAATAATGAGTTTGAATTGGCAGCAACCAGTGCTGAGCAGTTTATAAAACTTTATCCTCGCAATATTCAAGTCGATTATGCTTATTATGTGCGTGGTGTGTCCAACATGCATGCAAGTAGCAACACCTTTTTTAACGTCGCGCGACAAAATCCTGCTCACCGTGATACTTCATATATGCGTTTAGCATTTAGTAATTTTCAGGATTTAATTACCCGCTATCCTGAGAGTAAGTACGCGCCCGATGCCGCTCAGCGTATGACCTATATTTATAATCAACTGGCGGAGAATGAACTACACGTTGCGCGCTGGTATATTAAGCGTGAAGCTTATGTGGCCGCAGCCAACCGTGCAAGATGGGTATTTCAATACTTCCCATTGAGTGAGCAAACGCCTGAAGCAATCGCCATTTTAGCCTATAGTAATGACCAACTTGGTTTGGATGATCTTGCACAACAATACAAAACCTTATTGCAAATTAACTATCCTGAATGGTTGACCCGTAAGGGTAAAGTTAAGCTGGATACCAATATTAAGAGCAGTATACTCAATAAAATAAGTTTTGGTACACTTGGACGTTCTGATAATCGTGATGAAGATGCTGCATCAGTTTCCAGCGAATATACAGGCGATACCAAACAGCAAGTTATTCGCCGTGCGGCGCAATTACAATTGCCTGAGCAAGCTACAACGCAATCTGACTTACCTGCGATACCAGCTCAGCGCCGTGGCGTCAGTGTAGGACTTGGGCTACCTGAAGAAGCAGAAACTGTACCGCAGCCGCAACCGGCTCAGCGCCTTAGTAGCCCATCGGACATGTATCCTGATAATTCAAATACGCAGCCTGTATCAAAAGACGCTCCCAAATAGCTTTTATTTGAGCTATGAATAAAGAGCCACTTTACCTATATAAAGTGGCTTATTCTTTTAATGATATGAATTTAGGGCGTGTCCCTATTTGCAAATTAAATAAGTTAGGGTCTAAAAATAGCTATATTTTTGCCAAACTGAGTCTAATTCCTAGCTAATATGCCTATATTATCTTCGAATTTATTTATGTTTGATAATAATCTATTTCATTTTTAGCCGCATAATCCCAATAGTGACACGTCCTAATAAAATAAATTACAATAACCTTTTGTTTATCTTTCTAAAATTGCCCTGCGAACTAAGCCAATTCCATGAGTATTCCAAATCATATTCTTGATCAGCTCAATAGCCAAGCCGACTTAGTTGGAATTATTGGTAAGCACACAACGCTCAAAAAAGCAGGTCGTGAGTTTAAAGGCAATTGCCCCTTTCATGGTGAAAAAACGCCCTCATTTTATGTCAATCCGCAAAAGAACGTGTACAATTGCTTTGGTTGCGGTGTTGGCGGTAATGCCATTAGTTTTTTAAAAGATTATGAAAATCATACGTTCATGGAGGCGGTGCGCGAATTGTCGCGCCAGACAGGTATTGAGATACCAAAGGAAGACAATCGTAAAGTACAGTATAAAAGACAAGTAAAGCAGCCTACGTCCACGCAGCATAAAACATCGCAACCTTACAACCATACAAGCAATCAGCAAACAAACAATCACCAAACAAACAATCAGCAAACTTATAGTCAGCAATCAAACGGTCAGCAATCAAACGGTCATCAATCAAACGGTCATCAACCAAGCAATTCACAATCAAATCATACGCAAAGAATGCCCGAAGCTAGACACTTAGCTTCAACTCAACATACCCCTTCCAACAATGTATACAACAACGTGGATAACAATGTAGATAACAATGTAGACCACCACACCAAATCACCTGTAGTCCAAACTACGACAGGTCACTCACCGAGTATTCAACATCCTGCTGACGGAAAATCATTTTCGTCATCGGCAATAGATGGTACACCGCCTGCGAGTTCTAATTATGAAGACTTAGACTATGCTGATACGATGGATGTAGGTGACTATTATTATGGTTCGCCACCTGAATGGGTGGATGGTAGTAATGGTTCATTTGACGGATCAAACGACACTGCATTTGTGACGTCCCAAACACCCGAATCGCAAGATGGAAATTTGTACGATTTACTGACGAGTATATGTGAGTTTTATCAAAACTGTCTACGCAACAACGCTCATGCACTGTCATATTTCAAAGAGCGCGATTTAACCAATAGCACGATAGAAGAATTTAAATTGGGTTACGCGCCTGCAGGCTGGCAACATTTAGAACACGCCTTTCCTCAAGATATAGAAGGTCTTAAGGCTTTAGGATTGGTACGTCAGTCCGAGAAAGGACGCGATTATGACTTATTACGTGATCGAGTTATTTTTCCAATTAGAGATAATCAAGGCAGAATAATTGGCTTTGCAGGTCGGGCGTTAGACAACGATGTCAAACCCAAGTACATAAACTCAAGTGACTCTCCTGTGTTCCATAAACAGCATGTTCTATACGGTTATTTTGAGTCACGCCAGCACCGTGCCAATGATTGGGTGGTTGTTGAAGGCTACATGGATGTGATTGCTTTGTATCAAGCAGGCATCTATGGAGCAGTTGCATCTATGGGTACGGCGATCAATGAAAGCCAGATATCGCGTTTGCTACAGCTTAACCCAACCCTGACTTTATGTTTTGATGGTGACAGTGCTGGTCAAAAAGCTGCATGGAGAACCTTAGAGATAGCACTGCCCGTACTCAGTGATGATAAAGAATTACGCTTCTTAACCCTACCTAATGGTCATGACCCAGATACGTATATTACGCAGCATGGCGTTGCAGCTATGCGTGAGCAGATTAAGCGCGCCATGCCTTTGTCCCAATATATATTCGCTTATTTAAGCGAGCGCTATGATTTGAGCATGGCTGAAGGTAAAGCAAAACTGATGTCTCAAGTACGCCAATTGACCAATAACCTACCTAAAGGCTCAAGCTTTAAATATCTTTTAAATAACGATATTTATCAAAAGCTTGGTGGTCGTAAAGGTCAAAAGAGCACTGCTCATGACGTTTTATTAGATTTTAATAGTGATATGACGGTCAGTCGTCAGCTCGAGCTGTGTTTGCTATTCTCACCTGATATTCTAACAGACGATCCGATTCAAAGGCTGTGGCAAGAGACTGGTGTAAGCGCAATTCAAATGCCGCCTAAGCTCAAAAAAGAGATTGACAGAGGTAATATACAAAAACCTGAGCTGCCAAGTTGGCAAGCCTTTGATAATAAGAACTTATTGACCTTAATAGATACGATCATTACTTTATCAACGCATCTGCCCAAAGACACTAATGCGGCTGCACATTATATATTGGCCAATCTTCCTACCCAGCAGCAGCATATTTTGGCAAAGCGTTGGCATCCTTTTTGGTCCAACCTTAATCAGCGTGGCGTTATTGATATTGATGAGTTGGTTGATGATTTACTGGTACAACTGATGCTACAAGCACTCTCTAAACAAATGAGCCAAACCAAAAACATTCTAGTGACCAGTTATTTGAATCGTCAGCGGCAAACGTTAAATGCCTGGCAAAAACGTAGACAAGCAGAACAATCAGCTAAAATAGGTTAAGTCAGAATTAGTTGGCTTAAATAGACTATGTAAAATCAAAGAAACGTAGGCTTAATTAGCGATCAGACCTATCAGCAATTTAGTCGCCATTTAATAACCATTATATAAGCATTTAATAACCCTATAACATTTAGGGCTTTAAATATTGGCACGAATCCCCATAGTATTAGTAATGGTTCAATAGTTAACGCTATTTAGCGCGACTATGTTTGTGACTATTTTGAATAAATATAGCTATAAATAGGACGTAACACGGTGCTGTATTTTATAATATGATATAATTCAGACGCTTGACGACACCTTATTAGCCCTTATTTAATGGCTTTGATTTATGACATATTACACTATCGTCATCCCCTATACGTTCTCATAAATGGTTTAACTTTTTAATGATTTAAATTTTTAATGATCTAATAATTATAAGACGTAACTTAATAAGCACACGCACCTTTAAACCCACATCTTCTAATGCAAGCGAGATATTATGACCGATAAGGCAGCCTCTCAATCTACCTCACAACTAGCCACCCTTATCCAGATGGGTAAAGAGCAAGGCTACTTGACCTATGCTGAGGTTAATGACCAACTTCCCGCCTCTATTACTGAAAGCGACCAAATTGAAGACATCGTCCAAATGTTGACTGACGTCGGTATCAAAATTTTTGAAACTGCGCCTGATGCTGATGATATTTTGATGAATGATGAGTCTGGCGATGATGAAATGGCCACTGATGAAGCCGCTGCTGTTCTCGCCGCTGTTGAAACAGAGCCAGGTCGTACGACTGATCCTGTGCGTATGTATATGCGTGAAATGGGTACGGTCGATTTATTGACGCGTGAAGGCGAGATTGTTATCGCTAAGCGTATTGAAGAAGGTATACGTGACGTTCAGCATGCGATGGCGTATTGGCCTGGTACTGTACAGTTTATTTTAAACGAATACGACTTAATTGAAGCTGGCGAGAAGAAGCTTTCTGACGTTATCACAGGATTCTTAGATCCTGATGAGCCAGAAGCTGCTAAAGAAGAGGAAGAAAAAGTTCCTGTTATTGCGTCTAAGTCTAAGGCAAAAGATATCGATGATGATGACATCGACGACGATGGCCAAGAAGATGAAGAGACAGATGACGATGCTGAAGAAGAAGTCGGCGGTTTAGATCCTGAGATTGTTCGCCTGCGTATTGATGAAATTCGAGAGCTGTTTAAAACTGCAAAACAAGCTTTAGAAGATTATGGCCGTGGTAGTCCGCAAGCTGAAGAGGCGTATGCACAGCTCGCTGAACGCTTTATGTTATTAAAGCTCAACAACCGTGTATCGGAAAATGTATTGGCCATTATGCACGACGTATATGACGATGTTCGCAAGCAAGAACGTCAAATCATGCGTTTGGTCATTCGCCGCGGTAAGATGCCACGTAGTGAATTTCGTAAGACTTTCCCAAGCAACGAAACCAACGTTGATTGGTTGTCAGATCGATTAAAAGGTGAGCCTAAGTTTGCTGAAAGCCTTGCTAAGGTTGTTGACGATGTGGTTGTCTTACAGCGCCGTATTCGAGACCACGAAAACAAGCTCGATATGCAAATCTCTGAGATGAAAGACGTTGCGCGCCGTATGGCAATTGGTGAAGCCAAAGCACGCCGTGCTAAAAAAGAGATGGTAGAGGCCAACTTACGTCTGGTAATTTCAATTGCTAAGAAATATACCAACCGTGGTTTACAGTTCCTTGACTTGATTCAAGAAGGTAACATTGGTTTGATGAAAGCGGTAGACAAATTTGAATATCGCCGTGGTTATAAATTCTCAACCTATGCGACGTGGTGGATTCGTCAGGCAATTACCCGCTCTATTGCGGATCAGGCGCGTACCATTCGTATCCCAGTCCACATGATTGAAACGATTAACAAAATAAACCGTGTCTCTCGTCAGTTACTTCAAGAAATGGGACGTGAACCTACTCCAGAGGAATTAGGCGAACGTTTAGAGATGGACGAAGTCAAAGTGCGTAAAGTACTGAAGATTGCCAAAGAGCCGATTTCGATGGAAACACCTATTGGTGATGATGAAGATTCGCACTTAGGCGACTTTATCGAAGATCAGACGATTTCTAGTCCTGTTGAAGATGCGACATCTGCTGGCCTACAAGAAGCCACTCGCGACGTACTTGGCAACTTAACTGAACGCGAAGCGAAGGTGCTGCGTATGCGTTTTGGTATCGATATGCCAACCGATCACACGTTAGAGGAAGTAGGCAAACAGTTTGACGTGACGCGTGAGCGTATTCGTCAGATTGAGGCCAAAGCACTGCGCAAACTACGTCACCCTTCTCGCTCTGAACATTTACGTTCATTCCTTGAGAACGACTAATAAGAGCGCAACTATTTAGTTAACCATAATTAGTTACCGATAGTTCTACATATATATGTTCAATAGACCCTAAAGAAGTTAAGCCTATGCTTAGCTTCTTTTTTATTGGTTTTATTATTGTCTGTAATGAGCCACCCCTATACTTTACTTCTATAAAAAAACCCCCATATAGGGGGTATGCAGAAAGAATGACACGAATAAGTGGAGCGACATCTATGTCAAATAAAAACCTAAATTTAAACGCCAATCAATATTTAACCCTTAAAACAAACCCAAATGCTAAAAAAACAGACATCCAAAACTTGCATCTTTGGGAGTTCCCTATGGATTATCCGTTAAGCATTATTGGTCATGAAGGCGAGCACGAAAACCTTAAAAACGAAGTTAAGCTGATACTTGGTACGCAGTTTCCAGATTTTGATACTGAAAGCTTAGTAGTAAAGCAGTCTAGTACAGGCCGATTTACGTCAGTTCGCGCTAAGTTGTATTTTACAGAAGCTGAGCAAGTGAATGCATTATATGCCGCACTTGATAAAGCAAAAACGGTTAGAACAGTAGTTTAAGCACTGTTTTAATCATTATTTATTTTCTTAATAGCGATTATAAACATTCTAATAATTAAACCGTTACTAACACCCATACCAAGACACTGAAATCGAAACAGAAAAGAGCAGTTTTATACTGCTCTTTTTTATGTCTATCTATTTATGCCTATAGTCAAAGTAATCTAAAGTGGTGACAAGCCAACCGAGTGCAAGTACTACTAAAGTAGCTTAAAGAGGTTAACACCGTAACTGTTTAACAGCTCGCTGACTAGATAACTTATATACCCTATTAATCCCCCTACCTTCTATGTACTTTTTTATAAATAATTAAATAATCAAAAAATTATAGAGATTTTATAACCTCAATAATCTAATTCCTCAAAATTTATGTGTGATGACCTTACGTTCACAAAACGCAATAAAAAAAATTTAAACCTAAAAAAGATTTGAATTTTTTCTTGACATATTACGTAAACGTTACAGATTCAGCGGTTCAAGAATGACAACTAAAAGTGGTATTTTTTATTACCTTGCTTTTGCAGGTATTGAACCTCAATTTTGCGATTTGTCAATATGGTAAGAATACTTTTTTTCCTTTATATTGTGTCTATAACTTAAAAGCCACCCTATATATAGTGTTTGTAGTATTCTAAAATAATACAAGCAACTTATTTTATTTATATACTTACTAGCGTTTAATGTAGGTTTACCAGCTTTTATCAATGTTGAAAAATTGCACAGAATACGATTCATGCTCGTTATAAAAACGACATTAAATCAAAAGACAAACCCTACACTGACCAACGCTTTTTACATTCACTGGAGATCGTAATGACACATATTGACAACATCAAGGTTATGAAACGTGACGGACGCTTAGAACCGATCGATTTGGATAAAATCCATAAGGTAATTGAGTGGGCTGCCAATGATCTTGATGATGTGTCAGTGTCACAAGTTGAGCTTAAATCTCACATTCAGTTTTATGACGGTATTAAAACCAAAGATATTCATGAAACCATCATCAAAGCGGCCGCCGATTTGATCAGTGAAGACACGCCAGATTACCAATATCTTGCTGCACGTTTAGCGATTTTCCATTTACGTAAAATTGCCTACAACCAGTTTGAGCCGCCGCATCTTTATGATCACGTCAGCAAATTAACTGAAGCGGGCAAATACGACGAGCATATCCTACAAGATTACTCCAAAGAAGAGTTCGATGAATTAAATGACTACATCGACCATTGGCGTGATATGAACCTTGCTTATGCTGCGGCTGAACAGATGGCAGGCAAATATCTAGTACAAGACCGAGTAACGAAAACCGTTTATGAGAGCCCGCAGTTCTTATATATCTTAGTCGGTATGTGTCTGTTTGCAGGTTATGACAAGCAGTATGGCAAAGCAGAGCGTTTAAATTACGTGAAGCGCTTTTATGATGCTGCCTCACAGTTTAAGATATCATTACCTACCCCCATCATGGCGGGCGTACGCACCCCTTCGCGTCAGTTTAGCTCATGCGTGCTTATTGAATGCGGCGACAGCTTAGACTCTATCAATGCCACTACCAGCGCTATTGTGCGTTATGTGTCACAGCGTGCTGGCATCGGTATCAATGCGGGTAATATTCGAGCGCTTGGTAGTCCTATTCGAGGTGGCGAAGCACAGCATACCGGCTGCATTCCGTTTTACAAATTGTTCCAAACCGCAGTCAAGTGCTGCTCGCAGGGCGGAGTACGTGGCGGTGCGGCGACTTTATTCTACCCACTATGGCATTTAGAAGTAGAATCCTTATTGGTGCTTAAGAACAACCGCGGGGTTGAAGACAATCGTGTGCGTCAAATGGACTACGGCGTGCAAATCAATAAAACGTTATACACCCGTCTTATCAAAGGACAGGACATCGCATTATTTTCGCCTTCTGATGTACCTGGCTTATACGAAGCATTCTTTGCCGACCAAGATGAGTTCGAAGCGCTATATACGAAGTATGAGCAAGACGACAGCATTCGTAAGCGTCACGTGCCAGCAGCAGATCTCTTTAGCCTCATGATGCAAGAGCGTGCCAGTACAGGGCGTATCTATATCCAAAACGTTGACCACTGTAACACCCACAGCCCGTTTGATGCCAGCGTTGCGCCCATCCGCCAGTCCAACTTATGTATGGAAATTGCACTACCCACTAAGCCCCTGGATAATATCAACGACGAAAACGGTGAAATTGCCCTATGTACCCTATCCGCAGTGAACTTGGGTGAAGTTAATAATCTTAAGGACATCGAAGAGCCTGCTGAGCTTATCGTGCGAGCGCTTGACGCCCTACTCGACTATCAAGACTATCCTGTTAAAGCTGCTGAAAACGGCTCAATGCGCCGCCGCACGCTCGGTGTGGGCGTGATCAACTTTGCGTATTACCTTGCTAAAAACGGCACTAAGTACTCGGATGGTTCCGCTCTCGGCTTAACGCACCAAACTTTTGAGGCGTTACAGTACTATTTACTCAAAGCGTCAAATAAGCTTGCACAAGAGCAAGGCGCTTGCCCAGCCTTTAACGAGACCACCTACTCGCAAGGCAAACTGCCCATCGACACCTACAAAAAGGATCTTGATGAAGTCTGCAATGAGCCGCTACAGCTTGATTGGGAAACCTTACGTTCTGAGATTACCGAGCATGGCTTACGTAACTCGACCCTTACGGCGCTTATGCCATCTGAGACTTCAAGTCAGATTGCCAACGCTACCAACGGCATCGAGCCGCCACGTGGATTGGTCTCGGTTAAAGCTTCAAAAGACGGCATCTTAAAGCAGGTTGTGCCTGACATCTTAACCCTACGCAACCAGTATGAATTGCTATGGCAGATGCCTAATAATGACGGCTACCTCAAGCTGGTAGCAATTATGCAGAAGTTTATTGACCAAAGTATCTCTGCCAACACCAATTATGACCCCAGCCGTTATGAGGGTCAGCGTGTGCCTATGAAAGTGCTACTCAAGGACTTATTGACCGCCTATAAGCTCGGCGTCAAAACCCTGTATTATCACAACACCCGTGACGGTGCGAACGATGCCCAAGCCGATATGGATGATGGTTGTGAAGGCGGGGCTTGTAAGCTTTAAGCGAACAAGATGAGCCTCAGCATCTAAGCTCTTTAATAATTGAGAAATATGCGAGGCATGGGCAGTCTATCTTTAATGGCTATGTCCGTGCCTCGTCCCTCGGCGAAGAGCAGAGTCATGCTAATCCTATAATTTTTCTGACGTCCATATATCTCAGTATAAGAGTATTTATCTATGACTCCTAATTCAATAAAAGATAAATTGTATTACTGTACCGTTATGATTGAAACAGCCCAAAGTACAGGTACAGCATTTTTTATTTCTATGACAATCGCTAATCTGAGTAGGGTTTACCTTGTAACTAATAAGCATGTAGTTAAAGATAAAACAGAATGTTGTATTAGATTTCACAAGTCTGAATCTATAAGCCCTGATAAAAAAGTAGGCGATTTTATTTATCATTTTACAGATAATGAATGGGTAACTGGCTGGAAATTTAATGATGATGACGAGGTTGATTTAGCAGTTATAAATTTAACGGAAATCATGGCTGATCTATATAATCGCAAAGAATATATCTTCTACCGTCATTTACCTATAGATGTGATTGCTACTAAAGAAAAAGCCAGAGAAGTCCCTGCAATGGAACGAATTTTTTTTGTAGGCTATCCCTGTGCAATTTGAGATAATGTTAACAACTTACCTATTGCAAGGAGTGGATTCTTAGCAACTCCTTTATACTCGGATTTTGAGGGGAAAGAAGCTTTCTTATTCGATGCTACAGTATTCGAGGGATCAAGTGGTAGTCCAATTTTTATAATAAATGAAAGTCATGAGGTTTATTATGACACAACTGGCAATGTCAATTTCAATTCCAACGAAAGTATTATTTTAGCTGGAGTTAATGTTCAGTCATATACTAGAGTTGATGATAAACAATATTTAGATATTGGATACGCTTGGAAAGCTCATAAAATCCTAGAAATTATTGAGCAGAATAAATTATAGAATCTGGGCTGGATGGATGTTACAACGTACAACTTGATAAATATAATTTGTTAGAAGTCATTATCGATACCTACTTACAAAAAAGCCGATTGCGTATGGACTGCTAGTGATGATAAGTGTAGACCCAAAACAAATGCCTAGCTTTTACAAATCGTTAAAATGCGTTCCATACATTTATTAGGCATCAAAATTAAATTAGTCGTAGCAAGCGTAGCGTGGGTGCAACGAAGTGAAACCCACTGATTAAGTAATGATCACGTCTCCAAACAGTTCAATAAGTCAGTAATTAAAATAGTAAGTTCGATTTGGGAGAATAGCTAGCTCGTCGTGGGTTATCACGCACTCTACCATACATCCAACGAATGCTCAGTTGACTAAATAATACCTCCCGAAATAAAAGCCAAATCATAACCTAAAATATTCTGTGGGTTGGGCGGAGGTACTACACTCAACAAATAACATTGCCTTTAAGCATCTTTAGTACTCTGGATTTAGTCAACTGTTTGATTGTTGAATCCAATAAAGTCAGCCATTAAGGATTATATAGTTTATTAAATGAAGTAATTCACTTAATGAACTACAAGAATGAAATCATCATGATATTTAATAAAACTATAACCTTTAAAAGATTTAAGGTTTCAGTGCTCAATAAGCATAATTTGTTATGAATATCGATGAAAGTAGTATATTTTTAAACTATACTCAATATTAAAGAAGTTAATGTTTATAAAGCATACTCAATTAAAAATATACTAAAAGGACTGAAGATGAGTAAAACTAAATTAACATTTAGAAAAGAAGGTAATAGAAGATTAGGCAAACAAACGAGCACCACCTCATTAAGTACTTCTTTTCCTTTCAATAAGTCACTAACAACACTAACGAACAAGCTACTCAAGTTATCTGTCCTTCCAATACTTCTAGGTCTATCCACCCCTAGTATCGCAGAGCTTATTATTGAAGAAAGCAATCCATCTATACCTACAGCTGATTCAAGCGATCAATGTGGCTACTATCACCGTCAAGTTATAAATTACCCTATGATTACTGCCAATGCGGCAGTCACTGATAATCCAAAAAAAAAGGATGAAATCAAAGAAATACAGAAAATCGTAGAGCAATATATTATGAATGCAGACATAACTACCTTCCCGTCAAATGAGGACCTGCATGATTATATGGCTCAAGGTGGCGAGGAAAAGGTTAGAGAAGTCCTTCAACTCAGTAACGGATTGACTCAGAGCGACGCTAGTGATGATTTAATATATTTATTCAATTCTTATTATTTTGGAGAATATGTTCCTAAAAATGATTATAAAGCTGTTCGATATCTTAGCAAGTATAATGAGTTGTATCAGCAGATCTCTCCAGATCAGGTTGAGGCACTCGTGATAGGTACGATATATAACATGGGCTATTATGGAGAGGTAATAGATAACGAAAACAACCCAACTTGGTCGAATGATATTATGGAGGCTCCTTTTAAAATCTTAATAGAAGCTGGATTAATTGATGCTGAAACGATGCAGTTGACAGACGACTTCGATACTGCCGATCCTAAATGTATTGAGTATTCACTACCAAAGCTCATTGTACTTGCCAATGAAGACAGTCGCCTTGCTATACACTTCCTTTCAGACAAAGCTGACGATCTAATTAGATATGCGCCAGACGTATTTACTGAAACTGATAAACGCTATTGGCAACAAAAAGCAGAGAAATTACCGGTTAAAAGTATCAACTGGCGACCTTAAAAGCTTTGATATGACTTTATAAATCATAAGATAATTAAATATCAAAAACCTAAGCCTGAAGATTGGGTGGAGGTACGACACCCAACGAACAACAAGTTACAACGTGTTGGGTCTCGCACCTCAACACCTACCTACTCTAGGACGGCTTTAATACGTGGTGAGCGCCCCATATATCTACATCTTAGCGCATAAGCTCAAGCAAGCGTAGCGTGGGTGCAACACATTGAAACCCATGTATAGAATATCTCTTATGTTGACTATACCCTACCCTGATATTTTAACCAATCGTACAGTAGTAGTATTGTGATGCGGTTTAGCCCCGATTGAAGCAGATATACTTGGTACAGCATGGCGATGAAGGTGCTTAGCCAGCGGCGTTATCGTAGCGCAGGAACGACACTGTCTATTAGCACCTGCCGCCGTGCTAGCCAAGATAGTAGTGAAAAGCGAGAGTTGCTATACATTGTTAAACAAGTCATTTGATAAGTGCATAATAATAAAAACAATATAGGAAATTGTAAATGACACACGATAAGCAGGCTCTAATACGCAAACCTCTATTCTATAAATATAACCACTACGCTAAAAACCTATCATGGCTGCTATTATGTGGTGTATTTGGACTGAGTACCGCTTGTGTGAGCACCCCGCCACCAAAAATTCAGTCTTTGGCAACGGCTACAGAAGTTGGAAATTCATCATCGCAAGTCCCCCATCAAACGCCAACACCGATGCCAGTAGTCGTACCACATCGACAACCAACAAAAGAACAATTAATGACGAGTATCCGAAAACTGTATTCAGAAGAAAACCCTGATATGGCAACAATGCAGATGTTACTGGAGCATTTACAATCACTCTATGGTACAGAGTATGATTTTAATCAAGTTGACAATGAAAGAACTCGTGTTTTTACAGCCATGCAAACCAATGCACTAAGCAATGAGGCAACAGGGCAAGATTTGTATTACTACAGTTTAATTATTCGTGAGCCAAGAGTGCGTGATTTTCTAGATTTGCCGTTAACGCAAGCACAAGCGGATGAGTTAGCACAGACGCTACAAACCAAAGCCGTGGCTATGGGGGATTTATCTGCCCTTACCAAAACAGGCTATGACAATATTGTGAAGGCGATAGGCAAACCTATATTTAGCACCGTAAAGATTGGTCGCTTTTACCGACCTTATTATGAGGTGACTGTCAAAGATTATCAGGCATTGTCGACGGGTTTAACTCAACTTGCAACAGCGTTAAAGTCGCAATGTCTGGTGGATTATCATCCTACTTTAGAATATCCGTTTTATTACCATCATGTCTACGGTGAGTCTGGTGAAATCACGATTAATAGAAATCGACCTATCGGAAGCAGACTTGATGAGTTTTCACGTGCTGAGCTGGACGAGCATCCTGATATTGAAGATTTACTAGATATGATATATCTGCGTACTTATGTATATTGCTATCAGCGTGAATACGTGCTTAATGAACTGTCAAGCTTTTTGACGGGACAAACAGACGGTGTGGCTGCTAGAGACTATTCTATCCCAGATGTTAAAGACAGGGACCCTATGAGACACAGAGTGGTATTGTCTATTATGGCAGAATTACTAGACAAAAAAGAGCTAGTGCCTGTGTTTTCTTATCCACTCAATACAAAAGACCAAATAGAATTTAATGCGCAGCGTGAGCAATTATTGAATAAATATCGACGTTTTTATGCAGACTCTATTCCAGCGGATACGAAGCTTGATTGGTATTGATTGGTGTAAATAGATAAATATTCAATCTATAAGGAAGATAAAAAGGTAAAATTAAATGAAAAACATCGATAATAAAGGCTCTACTCGCAATTTAGTCTCACGCCAGCACCCCTTTTTTTTAATGATTATAAAAGGTCTATTACTGGTCGGTTTAAACACTACTATCAGTCATCAAGCGAGCGCAGAGTCCTGGTATGAAGACAAAGCCACCTATCCCGGCGGTATGCGTTATGAGGATGATATTTATAAGTATTTTACTAAATATTATCGGCAAGTTCATGAGCGCGTGCAAGCAGGTACAGCAACCTCAAAGGAGTTATGGGATTATAATATTCTGCTACGTCAAGACAATGCCAGAGACTTTTTAAATATTAAACTGACCAAAGAGCAAGCCATTGCCAAAGCGGATGACCTACTGACTATAACCTACCAAGACAGATTACCCTCTGCCGTACTACAAATGGCGTATGTGAATATTGAAAAAGGTATTGGTCATCCGCTATATGAGGTAGATACTGAGTCCGTATATAATAGCTACTTCCCGAAGTACTTTAAGGATGCAAAGGTACAAAGCCCCGAGCATCTTAAAAAAGGTTTATCAGATATCATTGAATGGCTAAAAACAACAAAAAAGAATGAGTGCTATGCAGACTACAACCCACTCATGAGATATCCCTATTTTAACAATACGCCAAACACCCATCCCGATATGTACATCATGCATTTAAACAAAGCCATGTGAGCTATGCTGAAGAAACCGTAGAGATAAACTTGGTAAACTAGTGACTCAATGAGGAGTTTACCATGACCAAGAAAATCAGAACTTATAGCGCAGAATTCAAAGCCGAAGCCGTCAAGAAGATAGCACAGAACAACGGAAATATTACAGCGACCGCAAAGCAGCTTGGCATCGCCATGCAAACGCTATCGAACTGGCATCACAAAGCCAATCAAGGCAAACTTGAAGGGACAGAGCAGTACGATCCACAGCTTATGGCTGTGATAGAAGAGAACAAGCGCCTTAAACGACAGCTTAAAGTTGCTGAAGAGGAACGAGAGATCCTAAAAAAGGCCACCGCGTACTTTGCGAAAAACAATTAGTGAAGTACGCCTTTATAAAGACGAATAGACAGATTTTTAGTATCGTCTCTATGTGCCGGGTATTAAAGGTTAAGTGTTCTAGCTACTATGACTGGATAAATCGCGATATCAGTGAGCAGCAGATACATCGTAACCGCTCTGAGCTACTGGTTAGAGCCGCTCATAGTGAAAGTAAAGAACGTTATGGTGCTGAGCGACTGCAGGCAAAGCTGACAGAGCAAGGGTTTGATATTAGCCTATACATGGTTCGACGTATCAAAGAAGAACATAACATCAAATGCCGTCGCCACAAACGCTTTAAAGTCACCACCGACTCACACCATAACAAGTTAGTTTATCCAAACGTGCTGGATCAAAAGTTTGAAGCCAGTCGACCTAATCAATCTTGGGTCAGTGATATGACTTATATCTGGACAAACGAGGGCTGGCTGTACTTGGCTGGTGTTAAAGACTTGTATACCAAAGAGCTTGTCGGCTATGCCATCAATAAACGTATGACTGCGGATCTTGTATGCCGTGCACTCAATATGGCCATTAAGAACAAACGACCCAGCAAAGGGCTAATCGTTCACTCTGATAGAGGTAGCCAGTACTGCAGCCATGCGTATCACAAGATCATCAAGCAGCAGCATTTTATAGGCTCTATGAGTGGCAAAGGTAATTGCTATGACAACGCTCCGATAGAAAGCTTCTGGGGTACATTAAAGAATGAACTGGTATATCACCAAGACTATAAAACAAGATTTGCAGCGATCAGCGATATCATTGGCTATATTGAGCTGTACTACAACCAAACGAGGATTCAAAAGAGTTTAGGCTATAAATCGCCAAGACAGGTGTGGTCTGATTATTGTCGTCAGGCTGCGTAACTAAAATCTCCCAAGTTTAATTGTACGGATTTGACAGCAGGGGTCAACGTTAGTCATGCCTACAGATATAGATAACTATCATGAACAGTTATTTTTATCTGCTTATACGCAATTGTTGGATAGACCAGAGTTTGTTTCTGTATTTACAAGCCGTGTGGCAGATATGGATAGAGCGAGACTTGTTGAAGACACAAAGGCACTGGTGAGTGATTATTATGATGCGTTTGGGGAGTGAAAAAGTATAGTTGTTTAGCTAAGCACATAAAATTGAAGCAACTACCTTGCAAAATATCTGTAAATAATATGTATGAGGGTGGTGTTATCATACAATATCCAAGGAGTGTCTTATGGGTGACACTCTAGAATCTCTAGTTAATAAGACCATTCAATGTACCCATCTATAAAACAGAACAGTCAATCTATATCGAACTCAATAAGTTGCACCGAGTGCGAATCTAAATACTTAGAACATAGCTCTAAAATGGCGGACTTATGTCCTAATTGTGCTTATAAACTATATGGCTATCCTAACTGTATTCACGAATTTGTAGACGGTAACTGTCTAAAATGTGGCTGGAATGGTCAAGAATCTAATTTTATTAAGACGCTATAAACAATATGTATATTACCCAGACATTCAATACTTAAATAGTTAGGTCGTGTGTATCGACGCTCACCTATTTAACAAATATTCCTTAAGATCTTAAAGTAAGTTAACCAAGCCTAAACCGCCTATCAACAACCCTAAATCACTAATCATACGCTTTACTAACTGCAAAACTCTTTTTTTGCAGTCAAGCGCCAGAAACTTCTCAAAGTCATTTCTAATTAAAAACTACAGATGGTACTATGCCAGTGACCATCCAAGATGGCACTGCATTAAAATTATATATAACTAAAAGGACAGCCCATAATGAACTCAAACAAACCAGTAAGCATCGCTCTAATCATAGGCAGCTTACGTAAAGAATCTGTCAATCGTAAATTTGCTGAATATATGGTGTCCCAGATGCCAGAGCATGTGACAGTAACAGAATGTCGTATCGATGATTTACCACATTATAATGAAGATATTGATAACGACACCCCACCCGAAAGCTACACCCGTATTCGTCAACAAGTAGAAAATGCCGATGCGTTATTGATTGTGAGTCCTGAATATAACCGTAGTATTCCAGGTGGCCTTAAAAATGCATTGGATGTGCTTTCACGACCGTTCAAAGCCAGCGCACTGTCGGGTAAGAAAACAGCCTTTGTCACCGCCTCACCCAGCAGTTATGGGGGTAGAAGCTGTGGGTTTGATCTGCGTAAAACGATGCTGCCCTTTGCAGCACCCGTACTGTTGTCCCCAGAGATATATCTAAGCAATGCTTATGATGCGCTTGACGATGATGGCAACTTTACCAGTGAGCGCACCCAGAAATATTTAAATAAGTTTGTAGACGCCTTTGTTGACTTCGCTTCCTAGTAACTTAACGCGCATAATAGTCAATAACTGATGACACAATACGCGGTTAACCAACAATGGTTAACTGCTTTGTACACTATGAACGACACCGACCGCAGTTAGGCGTAGCCCGTAGGATAGCGAAGCACAACCTATCAATCAGTACTCAGTAATTAGCACTTATCTATCAGGACTTATCAATTAGCTCACAGCAATCAGCACATATCACTTACAATCCACTCAAACATAAAAACGTACTATGGTTGGGCGACGTAAGTGCTGTACCACTTCCTATACCTAATTACACTATACCTAGCCACACTACACCAAGTCACACTATACCTAGTCCCATACCTTTTCGAAGCTTGATATACTTACCAATTAACGAGACGATGCTACATGGCTATATGCTACATAGCAACGTGGCTATATACCTACATGATTAAATGGCATCGTGGCTCGTGAACGATAATTCGAGACCCTTTTATGGATATCACCCTGTCCCTAGACATCATCATACTGCTTGCTGTAGTGGCTGGGCTGGCTGGATTTATTGATGCCATTGCAGGTGGTGGTGGTCTATTAACCATACCTGCCTTATTACTCGCAAATATACCCCCTGTACTGGCACTGGGTACCAATAAATTACAAGCGGCCTCGGGGGCATTTGCCGCCTCGATGACCATGATAAGAAAAAAGGTGGTCAATCCACGTGACATCAAGTTGGCTATTATAGGCGCTTTTATTGGCTCTATGATTGGTACAATTGCGGTGCAACTGTCATCCCCGGCACTACTTGAAAAACTTATTCCATTTTTGATAGCCGCTATCGGCATTTATACCCTATTTGCCCCAAACTTAGGGGAAGTAGATGCCGAACCTCGCATCTCAGAGTCTGCATGGCAAAAGGTTGTCGCACCGCTTATTGGCTTTTATGATGGCTATATCGGGCCCGGTACAGGTATGTTCTTTGCACTGGGCAATGTGGCATTACGTGGTCGTCAGATTATTATTGCTACTGGCACTGCTAAAGTACTGAATCTATCGACAAATATTGCCTCACTTATTTTCTTTATTTTAGGCGGTAATGTGCTGTGGAAAGTGGGGCTAGCGATGATGGTTGGACAGACCATTGGGGCATATGCTGGCTCGCATATGGTAGTGAAAGGTGGCAGTAAGCTCATACGTCCTGTCATTGTGTTGGTATGTTTAGCCATGGTCAGTAAATACGTCTATTCCTCTTGGTTTTGAGTTGATTAAGCCTAGCTTGCACAATTGCATTTATCCAGTTAGTCTAGGTAAAGAGCTTTTATAAAGCAATTTGATATATTTAATAGATGATAAATGATTATAAGAAATATTATTAAAGATTTCGTAAACGCATATATAGTCATAATCAACGTTAATGACTCTGATTACTTGCTAAAAACAAAAATCAGTCTTCAAAAAGCTTGGACATCAATTCTCTATATCGTCTTTATATTTGGAACCATTTTATGGACTACTACTTGGTTAGACATTGGCTTTGTCTTAATTGAAGTCATGCTAGAAGCTTTAGCCATCGCGTACATTACAATAAGCGCTATTAAACAAGATAGCTACTATATCAAGCGTAGTGTGGGTGTAAAGTAAACCCACGTATTAAATACGTTCTGTGTGGGTTTGCCACAATACCATAAAATGCACGAGGCTACGGCTAATCAAATATCAACGCCCTTGAAGAAATAGCTAACCCAATACCAAAACTATTTTTATTAAATTGGAAATGTTACTATTGCCAACCTAAGCGGAACCCACTGCCAAGCAGACCCCATGTGCTCACTTCTGCACACAACGCATTCTAATTGACTCTATGATAGTAGCATTGAAGGTGCGGTTTAGCCCTGATAGTAGCGGTTATCCTACTAGGTTGGGCGAGTTGCGGTGTCTAGGTTTTGAGAGAGTGTCGAGGCAACAGCAATCACTCAAACCGTAATCACCGCCTCGCCCAGCCTAGTAGATAATAGCGGATAGCAGGATTAGCTCTAGCAACGTTAACAAAAAAAAGAGCCCTTAGGCTCTTTTTAAGTTTTGCATTGATTCGATTTTTTAAGCTATTTAAGTCGCTACAACAGCGGAGACAGTCCAAATACAGAGGGGAATACAGCAATGAGCATCAACACAAACACCTGAATCCCAATAAAGGGTAGCACCCCTTTATATATTTGTGTTGTCTGAACCTCTGGCGGTGCGACCCCTTTTAGGTAAAATAGCGAGAAGCCAAATGGCGGGGTTAAGAATGACGTTTGTAGGTTCATCGCAATCAAAATTGCAAACCACAATGGGCTAATACCTAAAATCTCTGATACTGGTAATAAAATAGGCACGATAATATAGGCAATTTCGACAAAGTCGATAAAGAAGCCTAAGATAAAAATCGCTAGCATCGTAAAGATGATAAAGCTCCATTTACCATCACCTGGCAAGTTCAACATAAACTGCTCTACCAGCTCCTCTCCGCCTGTATAGTTAAACACCATTGAGAAGGCAGTAGCGCCGATTAAAATAGCAAATACCATTGCCGTGATTTTAACCGATTCTTGTGCCGCTTCTTTCACCATAGAGAATGAGAACTTCCTATATAGCGCACCCAAAACCATAGCACCGACACAACCAACCGCCGAAGATTCGGTCGCTGTTGCCACCCCCGAGAATATAGACCCCAGCACGAGTACAATAAGCGCAAGTGGCGGTACGATATTTTTGATGGCTTCAAAGACTAAGGCTTTTTTGTTGGTAGCGCCAAGCTCACTAGCGGGAATCGCAGGCGCAGCCCCTTTTACAAAAAAGGCTAGAATCAAGATATAAAGAATGTATAAACCCACCAGTAATAATCCAGGCCATACAGCCGCTCTAAATAAGTCGCCAACAGGTACTTGGAACACATCGCCTAAGATAATGAGTACAATAGATGGCGGGATGATTTGACCAAGGGTACCGGACGCACAAATCGTACCGCAAGCAAGCTCTGGGCTGTATTTATGCCTAAGCATAATCGGCAGGGAGATTACCCCCATCGATACGACAGATGCGCCAACAATACCAGTAGAAGCTGCTAACAATGAGCCAACCAGTACGGTTGAGATGGCAAGACCACCCCGAATCTCACCAAACAACTTCGCCATAGACTCTAGTAGCTTTTCGGCGAGACCTGTTTTTTGCAGTATCACGCCCATAAAAATAAACATCGGCACTGCCATTAGGATCGTATTGGTCATGATGGACATGATACGAAACGGCATAAAATCAAACATATCTATGGCAGAGGCAAAACCATCAACAAGGCTAAAGTCAGTCTCTACTAGCCCTGCAATAATCGCAAATAACAATGCTACTGCCGCAAACGTAAACGCCACAGGATAACCCATAAGCAGCATCACGAGTGCGGTAAAAAACATAATAATACCAATCATGACTTCACTCCTTTAGGTCCATTTGCCGCTAACTTGTTATCTTCTGACTTATGGTCTTTCAAGGTATTTATCTGTTTGATCAAAAACCCTATGGCAGAAATAACCAGAAACAAAAAGCTTAATGGAATGAGTGATTTGATTATCCAGCGATGGGTTAAACCGCCGGGGTCACCACTGGCTTCATTTGAGGTGTAAGACTCTATCACATAGTCTATAGAGCCAATGCCTATAATAACGGCGACGGGAATAACAAAAAGCAGTGTACCAACAATATTGATAATCGATTTTTTGGTGATACTCAAGTTGTCATAAAATACATCAACCCTTACATGAGCATCCTGTTGTAGCGTATAGGCCATACCCAGTAAGATGATAATAGAAAATAAGTGCCATTCTAGCTCTTGCAAGCCGATGCTGCCTTGGTTGAAGAAATAGCGCATCACCACGTCATAAAATACGTTTAAAATCATCAACACCAAAACAATTGAGGTTAGATTTCCTATCGCTATACCAAAGGCGTCAAATGCTCTTTCAATTTTTTTAAGCATATATCCTTTATCCTTTTTTCTAATAACTTAGCTTTTAAAAGAAAACAAAAATGCAAATTCGCATTTTTGGTGTTGTCTTGTTTACAGAGTTCTAAGTCAATAAGTCTACTGATTTTCTTTAATGTATTGATAATCTGACAGCTTGCTCCATTCACGAGCTTTTGTTAGATATGCTCTTTGTGAGTCGATCACCTCTTTCGCAAGTGGGCTTTCTTTAGACATATCATCCACTAGACGAGTGTTAATCTTCTTAAGCTCATTAAGTACAGCAGGTGGCATGGCTTTAATTTGAACGTTAGGCGCTTCTTCTTTCATCTTATCTAGATTTACAGCGCTCATGTGGTACGTTCTAACTGACATATCATCTGCGGCAACACGAATAGACGTTTTTAAAATTTCTTGTAAATCTTTAGGCAGCTTCTCAAAAGACTTCTCGTTCACAAAAAAAGCAAGCTCTGCACCAGGCTCATGCCAACCCGTATAGTAGTAAGGTGCAATCTTATGAAAGCCCATCTTGATATCCATAGAAGGTCCAACCCATTCAAGCGCATCAATCGTACCACGGTCTAATGCAGTGTATAACTCACCACCTGGAATAGTAGTTGGCACAGCACCAGTTTCGGCAATCACTTCACCAGCCAAACCAGGTATGCGCATTTTTAAGCCTTTAAAGTCGTCAACCGTGTTGATTTCTTTTTTAAACCAACCGCCCATTTGCACGCCTGTATTACCGCCTGGAAAAGGGATGATATTATGGGGTTTAAATACCTTTTGCATCAGCTCTTGACCACCGCCGTAATAGAACCAACTTTGCTGCTCAGATGAGGTCATACCAAATGGCATAGCCGTGAAGGGCACTGTAGCAATGTCTTTGCCCTTATAGTAGTAAGAAGCGGTATGTCCCATGTCGTATTGACCAGACTTGACTAAATCTAGAATACCTAAGGGAGATTTGTGCTTGTTAGAGGGGTCTACCTGGATTTGTAAGCGACCATTAGACATCTCTTCAGCCATTTTTGCCATATTTTCTGAGGCTTCGATAAATGGTGTAAGGGTTGGTCCCCATGTCGCCGCTAATTTTAGCTTATATACTTTGTCAGGCTCAGCAGAATTGGCACTGGCAGTTTCTGTATTTTCTGAATTTGAGCCGCATGCGGTCATTAATAGCGCGGTTGTAAGAATCACTGTTATTTTGTTTAACAAGTTACTACTCCTTTTTGATAAATCTCCTTGAAATCTTTATTACAACAAAGTTACAAATGCGAAAATTTGTAACAAAGATTTACTCCTTAATCAAGTATATACAACTTTAATCTAATTCAAAACTAGTATTTAAGAAAATCTTTTAAATAATTATTTAATCGATAAAATTAGTCACTTAACTTATAAATCGCTTATATGATATCTGTTCTCAATTGACGTATTGGTACAAATGGTTTGTTTTTAAAATACTGTCGGTTAAACTGAGAGGACTCAATATTTAATAACCTATATTTAATAACCTATTTAATAATACATATTATCTATCAGCGTTTAATTGTGTACCTATTTTCATAACAACAATATTCATAACAACAATTTGGACACAACAGTTAGATAAAGTATTTAGAAAAACGGTGCTTTGAGGTACACTAGTCTATTTAGAATAACGATGTAGATGCCTACAAAATATTAAAAACTCATTTAAGTGCTGTTGTGCCAATATAACGAGAATTTGATCCTAAAAACTTCATGCATGACCAGACCTTATCTGTTAAAACTTATAACTTTATTATTAATGCTATAGGGGATTAAGATGTTGATCCCATACCGTTTTATGTGTACTTATTATTCCATTTCTAGTTTTTAGCAAACCCTAAATATCAAAGGTTAAAAAGGTAAACCCATGACGTACTCAATCTTTTGCCAAACTAAAAATGATGCGCTTAAAGAACCAATGTTTTTTGGTCAACCTGTTAACGTAGCGCGTTATGATCAGCAAAAACATCCTATCTTTGAGCAGCTCATCGAAAAGCAGTTGTCGTTCTTTTGGCGTCCTGAAGAAGTTGATGTTTCAAAAGACCGTATCGATTATGGTAATTTATCCACTCATGAACAGCATATTTTTATCAGTAATTTAAAGTACCAAACCCTGCTCGATTCTATTCAAGGCCGTAGCCCAAACGTGGTGCTATTACCGCTTGTTTCAATTCCTGAGCTTGAAACATGGATCGAAACGTGGTCATTCTCTGAGACCATCCATTCACGTAGTTATACGCACATTATCCGTAATATTGTGAATGACCCAGGTGTGGTGTTCGACGACATTTTAGAAAATGAACACATTCTCAACCGTGCTACTGATATCGCTAAATATTATGATGAGTTGTATCAGTTATCACAGGTTTATAGCTTATTTGGTGCAGGCACGCATACGTTAAATGATGAACAAATCACGGTAGACTTACGCTTACTCAAAAAGAAATTGTATCTGTGTTTGGTTGCAGTCAATGTGCTTGAAGCCATTCGCTTTTATGTATCATTTGCCTGTTCGTTCGCCTTTGCCGAACGCAAACTGATGGAAGGTAATGCCAAAATTATCAAATTGATTGCGCGTGATGAAGCCCTACACTTAACCAGTACACAGCATATGCTAAATATTATGGCTTCGGGTAAAGATGATCCTGAAATGGCAGAAATCGCTCAAGAGTGCCATGAAGAAAGCATTGAGATATTCCGTAAAGCTGCTGAGCAAGAAAAAGATTGGGCAAGTTACTTATTTAAAGATGGGTCTATGATTGGTCTTAATAATGATATCTTATGCCAATATGTTGAATATATCACCAACCTACGTATGCAATCTGTCGGGCTACCTTCCATCTTCCCTAACTCTAAGACCAACCCTATCCCATGGATTAATACCTGGTTATCGTCTGATAATGTGCAGGTTGCACCACAAGAAACAGAGATTAGCTCTTATCTGGTTGGTCAAATTGATTCAGACCTCTCTGACAGTGATTTTGATGATTTTGAACTATAGATTCTTTGAGCTATAGACGCTTCGAACTACTTGATGTTTTTTGTGGTAGGGAATTTTAAACGGAATAAAATTTTCAAAAGATCGGATATTTTAAACAAGGGATACCTATCTTTTTTATACGATACGATACAAGTCCTATAGCATGATAATGTTAATCATTTAGACATTCATAACTATATGATTTAGAGGTTGGCTTCATTTCATGGTCTAAATTTCATGGTCTAAATTTCATGGTCTAAGATTATTTCTGCTTAGGCTATTTATCTATACTTGTTTCTCTTGTATCAATTCATCATTAGGTTTTTTTAATTATATGACTTGGGTCTTCACCTCCAAAACTCGCTTTTATTTGCATGATGACGAATCTTTATTAGATGGATTATTGCGCACTGGGCACGATGTGAATTTCCAATGCCGTGAGGGGTATTGTGGTAGTTGCCGAGTGATGATGACGGCTTCTTCACATGAAGTAACCTATGATGAGCCCCCTCTAGCCATGCTTGAAAACAATGAGATACTCACTTGTTGTTGTAATGTCAAAGGAATGATTCATCTTAAAGAAATCACTTAAATGTCTTATCTAAAACGCTTATAGTCATCTCTTTTTTTAAGTAGCTTAAGGTACAGTGTTCTAAACTTTGACTACTCGCATATATAAATAAAAAGCCCGCTAAATAGTGGGCTTAATTATACTTAGAGTAAAAGACATATTTGACAATAAATAAAGGACTTAAAACATATAACAATTAGGCTTTGCAATAATTTAATGTATCAAATACTAATTAGGTACGTGACCATTTTCAAATAATTCAATAAGCTCTTCACGCAATTGAGCTCGCTGCTCATCGGTCAAGTCCTCACCCATATTGGGGTCATCACCCATCAATTCAGGATCATCGTGAAACCTTGGATCTATAGGCACTTGTTGATTTGGCAGCTGCTGTAGATTACTTTGGCTGGGTCGTTCAGTCAACGTGATATCAATGTTCATATTCTCTGAATTACGTAATACCTGAGTAGACAACACAGTATTTGGCTGTTTGCGTGCCACGTATTGAATTAATCTATTGGCATCAGTCATCTCTACACCATCGATGGACAAGATAATATCACCAACCTCTAAACCACTCTTAGAAGCAGGACTGCCTGGAATAATCTTTTTAACCTCAACACCAGTTGAATTATCAAGCTCAGTTGGACTACGTAGCTGCGATAAGACTTCGATACCCAACCATCCACGGCTTACCTTACCATCTTTAATGATGGCATTCATAACCTGCTCTACAAGTGCGGTAGGTATGGCAAATCCAATACCCATTGAGCCGCCAGATCGTGAGAATATAGCGGTATTAATACCTACAAGCTCACCGCGGGCATCAACTAATGCCCCGCCTGAGTTACCCGGGTTAATAGCAGCGTCTGTTTGAATAAAGTCTTCAAAGGTGTTGATACCTAGCCCCGTTCGTCCTGTCGCAGAAATAATACCCTGCGTGACCGTTTGACCCACACCAAACGGATTACCAATAGCCAGTGCCACATCACCTACCTTGATAGGATCTTCTCTAAACACTAAGGGTTCAAGATTATTAATATTGACCTTAATAACAGCCAGATCACTATCAGGGTCTGAACCAATAACTTCAGCCACACCTTTTCGCCCATCGTTTAACGCCACCACAATTTCATCAGCTTTAGCAATTACATGCGCGTTAGTAACGATGAAACCATCAGCAGACACGATAACACCAGAGCCCAAGTTCGTTTCAGCACCTGATTGTGGCAACTGACCATGAAACTCATAAAAACGTCTCAATATAGGATCATTCATATAAGGGTTTTGAGTCACCGTTTGGGTCGTATATATGTTTACAACAGATTGTGACGCTTGAGCTACCGCATCATGGTAAGAGCTTATAGGTTCAGGTCTATCAAAATCTCGATTTGAATCTAAAGGGATAGATGTAGTTTCGCTACGAGGAGGTTGCCAGGTATTCTGCTGGTTGGCTCTTTGCTCAACATAAATTAGAACTAAAGCCGCTATTACAGAAGCCAATAGGAGCCAAGGTAGCAATTTCCATATGACACTGTTTTTTGACGATTTGGACATGACACTCCTCAATGTAAATAATAGGCAATTAAAAATATATAGTTATAAGATCAGTTACAGTATCAAGACTAGGGTCTGTTGAACATTCAAATATAAGGACTGCTGATAGCTACCAATTAATCGAAGCTGTGTTCCAAACTAGGCATAAACCGACGATAATGCCCGAAGCGTATTGGACCTTAGCTAGGTTTATAACAACGTTTGGGGCAATTTTAGCATCAGCCTCACTCGAGCACAGCTCTCGCCTTGCGAACGGGCAAAGCAGTGCTTTGCTTAATCCGTTCTCAGGGGCGGGTCTATTTTTTGTCAATATATTGTGACTTTCAATAATTAGGGGTTCTAACTTAGAATAACTAAGTGTCTAAAATTTCCCTGCATATTGCCTAAAAAATAACCGCCGCCAGTTCCATATTTGAATGTTCAACAGACCCTAAATAAAAGAAAAGTTTCTGATTTTTCTAATATTTAGGTGAAACTCAATAAATTCAAGACAATAATTTAATTTTATAAAGCATCATTAGTTCAAGCTCTATTGAATAGCCTTAATCTAATACCCCACTCTTAACTTATTAAAATCTAATGTAGACTGGTGTTCTTAGCCCAGCAAAATGTATCTTTTATCCAAATGTGTTGGGCTAAAGCCACAGCCTACGCAAACAGTTGATAATGAGGTATCAAATAGCTTTGTTTAAGTAGCTTTGTTTAAGTAGCTGTATTTAAGTAGCTGTATTTAAGTAGCTGTATTTAAGTAGTTTTATTTAAGTAGTTTTATTTAAGTAGGACTATTTATATGACCTGACGTATATGACCTAAGATAATTAGCCGCGCAATTTTAATAGCCATGTTTTCATAACCATAATATTAATATGGATAGTTTACCACTACTTAAAGCCTTGCACGTCACACCTGAAGCCATAATTTAAATTATCTTGTTAAAATAATGTTACTAAATCGCATAAGCTCTCCAATTAAACTCAGACTCAGTAGTATGATATAACGGTATTTATTAGATAACAGTTAAAATAACGTATAAAAATATAAAACTATGAGGTTATTTATGAGTCGTAACGAATTAACGCCTATCGAGCTTGAATCATGGTGTGACGACTATTTGAATGCAAAAGCATTTAAAGACTATTCTCCTAATGGATTACAACTAGATGCAGGAAAGCCGATTAAGAAGATTATAACAGGGGTTAGCGCCACTCAAAACTTAATTGATGCCGCCATAGAGCACAATGCTGACGCGATATTAGTGCATCATGGATATTTTTGGAAAGGAGAACCTCAAGTATTGACGGGCATGAAGGGCAAACGTGTCAGTAGCTTATTTAAAAACAACATATCGTTATTGGCATACCATCTGCCCTTGGATGCGCATCCCAAAGTTGGAAATAATGCAATGTTGGCAAATCAATTGGGTCTGACCTTGACTGGAGGGCTGTATCCTGAAGAAAAATATCCTGTTGGAAATATAGCAGTCTGCGAACGCACACCTGTCGCTGATTTTATAAGTAATGTCCAAGTAGTCTTGAAGCGTACTCCACTGCATATTAAGGCTGGTAATGAATATATCAGTAAAGTAGGTATTTGCACAGGCGGAGCACAAGATATGATTGAGCAAGCGGCTTCGATGGGGTGTCATTTATACATATCTGGTGAGATATCAGAGCGTACTACGCACAGCGCTCGAGAGCTGGGTATAGACTACCTATCCTGTGGGCATCATGCTACTGAGATTGGTGGTATAAAGGCGTTAGGTGAATTAATTGCTCAAACACACGGACTTGACGTTGTTTTTGTAAATGATGAAAACCCAGCATAGTACACGAAACTGGGGAGTTTACATTATTCGTTATTAATTTAGTATAATGCTGCGAATTGGGTGTGAATGTAACCAAATATTAATAATTAAACGCTTTATTACTATTGAAATTTGGCATAAAACACCCCATATTTATATTCATAGCAAAATTTCTGCCGAACTACTATCAGGTTTATTTTGCTTTGCAATGAACTGCCAATTTTAACAAATCATCGCATGTGCGGGGTTTGATAGATATAACTTGAGCGATTATAAACGTTTTTAATTTTAGTCCTTTAATTTAATGTCATTTTCTATAATTACATTAAAACTTAAGTAAAAATCAAAACGTTGGTTGTCATCTTATATCACATCAATCCGAATTTTATCTGTTCAACTAACTTTCAGATAAACTATAAAGACTTAACAATGCATTGTCTTAAGACTAAATGACTGTCTTTTAACTTAATTATTATCTTATTATATGGCTATGTTGTTAAATCTTTTACCCGTCTGCTAGTAACACTTTAAATTCGTTTCAAATGTTAGAACGAAAAGTTATTTCTATTTCTATAAATTTTTCGTTCTATTAAAAATGTCATTAATCATTTGCATTTTGAAAACTGCTTAATAAGTAAGTTTTTAATTTTTATGCTTTCATTAATGTTGATTACGTTTGCAATGAACTGATTTATATAACGCGCTTTAGAATCTTGTATTCCTTTGAGCCCTTTAGGTTATAGCGTTTTAAGTGTTGCTCATATCTTGGCTTAGGAGACCTTAACGTAATGGTGCGTTGATCTCTACACGGTATGGATGGTTGGATAGAGGAGACATCGATGCAACGCATAACCTATTGGTCAAAACGCAAGAATAATGAGACATCAAAAACAACAAAAAAACCTATTAGACTTACTAGTAAGTTTAAAAACCTTCACCGTCTCTCAAAAATCAAACGCCTTAATTTGAATCAGATTCCAGCGAATAAAAGATTCGCTAAGACTAAGATGGTGGCACAAGTTTCAAGTATAGCGCTACTATCTCTACCCGCAAAAAGTATTACTACGTCCGTATTTAGCGGTGATGCCCTTGCTTATGATGGTGTTGTCACAAGTAAAGTACTTACGATCGCCTCTGTTAAAGGGGATAGCACCTATTTTTCTACCGATGGATTCCAGCACGGTTTTGGTTATGACATTGCTCGTGCTTATGCACATGAATTGGGTGCCAACGTTGAAGTTAAAGATTATCCTACTAATGAAGATGCACTAAGAGCTGTCAATGAAGGTCTTGCTGATATGGCATTGACGACAGCCAGTACACGGCAAACAGTTAATTCAGGACTGACTTCTATTAACATCAGTTGTGGGTTTGATCAAACTCTATCATTAAATAGTCTACATCCAAAAACTAATTGGAGCTTTCGTAATAAAGAAGATCCTTTAGCGGTTCAAGCCAGTCATTTTTTATGTTCAAGTGAACAAAAAGTTAATACTGCCAAGATTGCAGATTTTTATGATCAGAATCTTTTGAAAGATGATTATAATCGTGAGCATTTTGAAAAAACATTGAGTACAAACTTACCAAGCTACAAATCGTCTTTTAAGCAGCAAGCAAGCAACTACAACCATGATTGGGAGTTGTTGGTAGCAATGGGATATCAAGAATCTCATCTAGACGCTAATGCAGTATCGCCTACGGGAGTTAGAGGCTTGATGATGCTTACTAATAATACTGCAAAAGAGATGGGCGTATCTGACCGAGTTGACCCCTATCAAAGCATTGGTGGCGGCGCTCGTTATTTAGAACAGATGAAGTCGACTTTTGAGGATGTGCCTAATCCAGATAGATTATGGTTCGCGCTCGCATCTTATAACATGGGTCCTAATGCCGTTAAGAAGATTCAACGCAACGTTGAAGCTGCTGGTGAGAACCCAAATAGCTGGTCTAATGTATTTGCATATATGTCAGATAATGCCTCAATGAATTCACGCTATGTACAGTGTATGCATTACGTGACCAATATTCGCAGCTATTTAGAATCAATGAAAACCAGTACGACTTAATCTGTATTTAAAATGCATTCACCTTTAATCTTAAAAAAATGTATTTAATTAAAAATAGTTTAAGTTAAAATAGTTTAATTAAAAAAAAGAGAGTTCATATAATTATGAACTCTCTTTTTCACGTTTTATAGATTCTTATAAACCTAGTAAAATCTCAGTTATCAAAATGTTGCTAAAATTTGACCCAATAATAACGCTGCATCAAATTTATTAAGTAACAATATTAAGTAACACTTATTAAGTAACGCTTATGAAGTAACGTTTATTTAACAGGAACTTTAAGCGTTTGACCCCGTTGTAACATGGCACTGCTACTGATGTCATTGAGTTTAGCGAGCTCAGCTGTACTTATTCCATATTTTCTCGCCAAACCTATCAAACTATCCCCCGATTTAACCTTATAAGAAGTGGTCGTCGCGGGAATATTTAATTTCTGTCCTATTTGAAGCTCAGCGTTGGTTTTCAAATTATTCGCACTCGCCAGCTGTTGCACGCTTAAGCCATGTTTATTAGCCAATCGTATTAAAGAATCACCAGATTTAACAGTATAATTTCCTGACCCACTGCTCACCGCACTGCTTTGCTGAGTTGATGGGCGATCGCTTGTATTAGCGTTATTGGTACTTGAAGTGTTACTTGGTACCTTTAGACGTTGTCCAATTTGTAGACCAGTGGTAGTACTTAATTTATTTGCACTGGCCAAGTTCGATACTGATACACCATATTTGTTAGCCAGTCCAATTAAAGTGTCGCCTGATTGTACTTTATAGTTCCCTGTATAGCTCACATTTGAATTTGATGTATTAGGACGACTTGACGACTCATCCCCACTTGGCACCTTCAGTGTTTGACCTATTTGTAAGTTTGCACTACTGCTAATATTATTAGCTACAGCTAATTGAGAAACAGAAACACCAAACTTCGATGCCAAACCTATAAGCGTATCACCAGATCTAACTTTATATGAGCTAGGCGTTGCTATTGAGGCTGAAGAACCAGTTGAGCTTGCAGAACTTGAACTGGTAGTATTTTGACCACGCTGTGTGCTGCCGTTTCTAGCAGGAATAGTCAGTTTGGCACCTCTTAACAACTGAGATGTGGTTGATAAGCCATTTGCTGCTGAAAGATCACTCAACGATACGTTAAATTTGTTTGCAAGCGCAATTAAAGTATCGCCAGACTTAACGGTGTAACTTATTTCTTTATCCTCTAAAGCGCGATTGACTTGATCTTGGCTTGAAGGAAGTTTAATACGTTGGCCACGTTGAAGCTGTTTATTATTCGAAAAACCGTTAATTTGTGCTATTAGCGTATGAGACACCCCAAGCTTATTTGCGATACCTATTAAAGTTTCGCCAGACTTAACTTGATACGTTGTGGTTTGTCCACTATAGGCAGATGCCGCATTATTAGATGACGAATTATCAGCTGTTCGAGATTGGTTACGAGCTGCAGGTACAACTAAGCGCTGTCCTACTAAAAGCTGTTCAGTAGGACTTAAATCATTCATAGCGGCCAGTACGGATACAGTGACGTCGTAACGATTAGCCAACCCAATTAGACTTTCACCTCGCTTAACAGTGTATCGCTCAGTCTGTCCTTTGTATGCTGGGGTGTTTTGAGAATCACTCGTATCGCTAGATTTAACTTTACCAGGTATAAGCCATAATTTTTGACCAGCACGAAGTTGCGCGTTTGTAGATAAATTATTATATTTCGCCAGTCTTGAAACACTTAACCCTACTCGATTGGCGGTACCAATCAACGTGTCACCAGGACGCACTGTATAAGTATTTGGCTGAGCAGTTGGTTCAGATACAGTAGAGTTAGAATTAGTAGTGGATGAGCTTAATGGCTCAATTGAATTGGCACCATAAAGGTACAGTTTGGTACCAGTAAGCAGCGTTGAATTAGGGTTAATCTGATTCCAATCGGCTATATCGCGCCAATTCAAGCCCGCACGAGCCGCAATATTACCTAATGTGTCGCCGCGCTGAACCGTATAAACCGTACGCTGTCCACTTGGCTTAGGTGGTGCCGTCTGTTGTTGGTTCTGCGTCGTATCAAACTTAAGCTTCTTACCTTCTCCGCGTGCTTCTAAGATAGATTGCTGAGTTTGAATAGCTTCAAGTTTAATATTACCATCAACGGGACTTACCACTTCACCCACATTTGGAGACTGCTGACGAATTTGTTGGGATATAAATTGCTTCTCTTCTGCCGTTAATTGCGGTTCTTGAATGATCGTATCGTTTTTAGTTAACGTTGCAGAAGTAGTGGGAAGCGTATTTGTTTTAGCCAATTCAGCTTCAACTCTTTGTTTTTCAGCCGCGCTTATAGGAGGCTCTGAGGGCGTTAAAGCGGTTGTTATTGGTACAATATATTGAGCGTTTTGAACTGGCGCGCGTGCTGTACTAGCAAACTCTGCCAATCCATCTGAAGAGGTTACCATACTCTCATATTGTTCATCAGGTATGCTATATGGATTGCTAGCATTGTAAATACCACTACCACTTAAGTTACTAATTTTTGAGTCTACAAGTATATTAACTTGGTTAGGTATAATAACCCGGTTAGGTCCTGCAATGTCCACTCGCCCGTTAGTTAATGACGGGTTTAAAGCCTTTAGTTCGTCATAGCTTACGCCTGTCAGTCCAGATATTTCGTTCAAACTAACGCCGTAATTAACTGGTACACTTCTAAAATGCCGACGATTAGCAATAGCTGGTAGATAGATGTTGTACTGATCTGTGTCTTTAACTATTTGAGCTACCGCCATAAATCTGGGTACATAGTGCATGGTCTCTGTCGGTAGAGACAACGACCAAAAATCAGTCGGCAAGCCTCTTGAACGGTTATAATCAATGGCTTTTTGAACACGGCCAGGGCCTGCATTATAAGAGGCTAAAGCCAGCTCCCAACTTCCAAACTGATTATGTAATGAGGTCAAGAAATCATAAGCGGCACGTGTTGATTCAATAACATCCCGTCGACCATCATAGGATGGCGTTTGCGTAAGACCGTATATACGGCCAGTACTTGGAATGAACTGCCACAATCCTGCTGCTGCTGCATTACTGGTACCTGTTGGATCATACGAGCTTTCAATGACAGGTAGTAGAGCCAGTTCAGTAGGAATATTACGGCGCTCTGCTTCACGTACGGTGTGGTACAAATAGCGGCTAGCACGGGCAGTGAGTCGATTGATATACTCTTGGCGGGTAATAAACCAATTCTTTTGAGCATCTATTCGCTGCTGCTGGGTGTAACCATATTGACCTTGATTCATACGAAATCCAGCTCGCATACGGTCCCACAAATTACCATATTGCTGAATAGCTAACTTATCATCTTCCACCATTTTCATATCAGTGGCTTCTAAAAGGTTTTCAAGTTCGTCCAAACTATCATCATCCAACAACGCATTACTGTAACCACTGCCCGCTGGTACACTTGAAACGGCTGGATTTTGAGCGACAGGCACGGTATTTACGCCAGTTGTGCTTGTACTAGTACAACCAACAATTAATAGTGAACTAATGGCTATTGCTAATGGTAATTTGCAAAATTGAAGCGTATGTTGTCTAAAGTTCATGATAAAAATGACCCAATATATTCAGTTGCTTAGTGGTTAATATGGCGAAGGTAATGTAAATTTAAATCTGTTTAAGATACCCAAGAATCACTAAAATCTGATTCAGTATCTTAATTTAATAAAGCTATATTCTAATAAAGCTTTTAAAATCTTATACATCTTTAATAAATTAGCATCATTTGTAAAACTTGAATCAATCTACTAGGGTGTGTCTTAAATTAGATTATGTAGCTAAAATTGAGATAGGTTTTATTGTTAAACTACGATAATTTAGCAGATAATATGGCTATATTAGCTAGAAATTAGAAACAGTTTAGCTTAAATTAAGCCGTTCTTTTTCCATAAATTTTAAAAAACTTCAATTAAGACACGCCCAAGTTTAATCAATGGTAACTTGAGCGACTGCTCTTAGTAACACCGCATTATTAGCATCAGACTTCAATGTAGCTCTTGAATTAGTAGTTAACTTAGTTTGACGACCATTCTTGTTCCAAGATTCAGTGGTTCTAACATTTGCTTTGGCCTGATCACCACTTATAACTATATTTGAAATCGTAATATCATAGTTATAGTTACTTGATTCAGACCAACTGTCTTGAAGTAGTTTTAAATAAGCCGACTTATCTAGACTGGTGGTCTTACCTCGGCGTGATAATGAAATTAAGGCATCATCATCCACTAGTCTAGATACTTGATTAATGTTCTGGCTATTAGCTGCTTGTTTCATTAATAGTGCGTAGTTTTGAACGCTTTGTTCTGTTATAGCAGCATTAGCAGTTACTGAAGCTATTGAGCTTACAACTGCGATAGTCAATGGCATAATATAGGGTTTGATTTTATGATTCGAATTAAATATATGCATGAAAAGTTTTCCTTAATTTCGATAAATTAAGTCATTTGATAAGTAGAGACATCCCTTGCATAGTTGATTGATAACTCTAAATATATAAATCCCAAATAACTTTATTATTCTACAATTTTTATTCTACTATAGTTAGATTGTATCCATGCAAACTAACTATTAATGGCGTGTAATTTATAGTCACTGAATATCAGTTACTTAACTTAAGTGATAACATTTGAACGTTAAACAGACCTTAACCTGTTTACATCGGATCATCGTTCACATTATTGGTTTGGCTACTATTATTTAGGCTGCTATTATTATGAGCTCTATTATTATGAGCACCGTCATGAGTGTTGTCATCTTCAACAGACATTCCCAATCGTACTGAACGGCGCTGCATCATTTGGCGGGCTAGAGCCTGCATGTCCTCTACTCTATCGACCTCATCGACAATCTCAAGCCCAAGCAAAGTTTCTAACACATCTTCTAACGTTACCAGACCTTTTACCTCACCATACTCACCCACGGTAACTGCAATATGAATACGGCTTTTTAGCATCAAATCTAATAAATCGAATAGCTTCATTTTAGAGAAGACGAATGTAATCTCACGTCTATAGCTCTCTAAAGGCTTGTCCATATGGTTATTGGCTTTTGCTAATAAGATGTCGGACTTTAATACGAAGCCTGTGACTTTGTCCAAATCTTCATCATAAATTGGCAATCTTGAAAACATCAATTTTGGTCTATTGGCCAATAGTTCGGCAACCGTTATACCTTGCTCAAAAGCATGCATGACCGAGCGCGGTGTCATAATATCTTCAACTTTAATAGCGCCAAACGCTAATAAGTTGCGAATAATACGCGACTCTAAAGGATCAATTTGACCAGATTGTTCCCCAACACTTGCTAGTGCTGCAAATTCGTTTCTACTAAACGTATGCGCTTTTTTACCACGAGTAAGTAATTTAGTAATTTTTTCAGATATCCAAATAAGAGGATAGAGAATAAATATAATAGCTTTAACAAAATATGCAACCGGTGTAGATAGCGTACGCCAATAAACGGTACCCATTGTTTTAGGTATAATTTCAGAACCAATTAATATAATTAAAGTCATAACTGCTGAGAACACACCAAACCATTCACTACCAAAAACGATAGTAGCCTGAGCACCAGCACCCAATGAACCAACAGTATGCGCCACTGTATTTAATGTCAAAATAGCAGCAATAGATTGATCGATATTATCTATTTTAACTTTTTTAAGTAAAGCAGATTTTTTTGGATCTTCTTCGGCAATTGAAGCCACATAAGAGGGTGTCATCGTTAGTAACGTAGCTTCTGATACTGAACAGATGAAGGAGACAACGACTGATAGGAATATAAACCCTACCAGCATAGCCACATGCACACCATAAGAGGAGGTTTGTACTGCTGCTTCAGAAGACCCACCAGCGGCATAAGCCATAAGTGGGAGTACGAGACACACAGTGAAAAGAATAATTAAAAACCGAGTAGAAAACGCAGTTACAACGGATCGAGCTTTCAAGTCAACACCTAATATAATTTATCAAATAAAAGAATGTCTACAGAATAGCATTAAAACTCTAAATATCACATCCATTTATCGTTAACACCTTCACGAAGTGCTTTACCAGGTTTGAAATGAGGGATGGCTTTAGCAGGTACCATTACCGTTTCACCAGTTTTAGGATTACGTCCTTGTCTGGCTTCGCGGTGATGTAAACAAAATGTACCAAACCCCCTAACCTCTATTCGGCTGTCTTCAATTAGATATTGTGATAATAAATCTAATATTTCACGCACTGCATCCTCAACTTCTGAGTCTGCAATATAATCACAGCGGCATGCGACATCTTGAATTAAATCTGATTTGTTAATAATATCTGTCATATCCATTTGACCCTTGATGATAATGAATTATAAGTTAAAACTTTAAGTCCTTTTAGTTTAACAAGTTAGAAAAATGATTTAGTTCTCAAAAATTATGAGATAATAGATTATTAAATGCTACAGGTTATTAAATAGCTATTGTTCATATTTTCTAACTTATAGTGTATTAAATCATAAGTTTGTCGTAGTGTGAAATAATTATTTACATTTATTTAGAATTTCAATTTTGACATAAAAAAAAGCAGCCCTTAGGCTACTTATTTCATTAATTTAGTTTATGAGACTAATATAACAAGCATGTGCTAGATATAAATCTAAGATTATAAATAATAAAATATCTATTAATTATTAATCCTCTTGCATTTGCTCTTTTATCAAGTCACCAATTGTTTTTGGTTGTGCTTCTGGAGTCGCAGTTTGAGTGCTACCAAGCTCTTTAATAGCTTGACGCTCATCTGCTTCATCTTTAGCTTTGATAGATAAGCTGATGCTACGTGATTTGCGATCAACGCTAATGATTTTAGATTCAACAGAATCACCTTCATTTAGATGCTTAGTTGCATCTTCAACTTTATCACGCTGTATCTCTGATGCGCGTAAGTAGCCTTCAACTTCATCAGCTAACGTAATAGTAGCGCCTTTAGCATCTACTTCTTTAACGGTTCCTGTAACGATCGAACCACGGTCATTAGCAACTAAATACTCGTTGAATGGATCAGAGCTTAATTGCTTGATACCAAGGCTGATACGGTTGGCTTCAGCATCAACTGAAAGAACCATCGCTTCAACAGTATCGCCTTTGTTGTAGTTACGGATCGCTTCTTCGCCAGTTTCGTTCCATGAGATATCAGATAAGTGTACTAGACCATCAATACCACCATCTAAACCGATAAAGATACCGAAGTCAGTGATAGACTTGATCGTACCGGTAAGTTTATCACCACGATCAAATTTCTTATCAAATTCTTCCCAAGGATTAGGTAGGGTTTGTTTGATACCTAAGCTAATACGGCGACGTTCTTCATCTATTTCAAGGATCATAACGTCGATTTCGTCACCAATCTGTACAACTTTTGATGGGTGAATATTCTTATTCGTGTGATCCATTTCTGAAACGTGGACCAAACCTTCGATACCGTCAGAAATCTCAGCAAAACAACCATAATCGGTTAGATTAGTAACGCGTGCTTTAACAATGCTACCTACTGGGTAAGTACCGCCAACGTTATCCCAAGGATCTGTACCTAATTGCTTAAGGCCTAAGCTGACACGATTGCGCTCGCGGTCAAATTTAAGAACTTTAACTTTAAGGTCTTGACCTACTTCAACAACTTCTGAAGGGTGCTTAATACGGCGCCATGCCATATCTGTAATGTGTAGTAGACCATCGATACCACCTAAGTCTACGAATGCACCGTAGTCAGTTAGGTTTTTAACGATACCTTCAACTTCGATACCTTCTTCAAGCTTATTAAGTAGCTCTTCACGCTCTGCTGAATTTTCAGCTTCCATAACCGCTTTACGGCTAACCACAACGTTGTTACGTTTTTGATCTAATTTAATAATTTTGAATTCAAGCTCTTTGCCTTCAAGATGTGTCGTATCACGGATAGGACGCACATCAACTAAAGAACCTGGTAGGAATGCGCGTACTGAACCGATATCAACTGTAAAACCGCCTTTTACTTTACTAGAGATAATACCTTTAACGATTTCATCGCCTTCAAATAATTTCTCAAGTGCATTCCATGTCTCAACACGTTTAGCTTTTTCACGTGATAGTAGGGTTTGACCCATACCGTTATCAACAGCTTCAACAACAACATCAACGCTATCGCCCACTGCTACTTCAAGCTCGCCATTGTCGTCTAAAAACTCTTCACGAGCAACAACACCTTCAGACTTCAAGCCAGTGTCAACTGTTATCCAATCGCTATCGATTGCAACAACAGAACCGCTGATTACTGAGCCACGCTCAATATCAAGACCCTGCTCTCCAAGACTCGCTTCAAATAGTTCAGCAAATGATTCCATTATGATTACCTTAATATAGCCGTATCCTGTCCAGCACAGTACGGTTCAAGTTAATGAGAGTAAAAGATAGAAGCTGGTTTTACTCTTTTACTCTCATTTAATAAAAAAATTATTTTAAAAGGGTATTCTTTTAAAATTTAATACTCAAAATAAGTATTTATTGCTAAAATGAATAGCAATTAGTCACTAAAACTAATACCTTTTTGCTGACAAAATCTCTTAACTGTTTCAAATACTTCATCTGCACTCATTGATGAGCTATCTATTAATAACGCATCATCTGCAGGTTTAGAGGGCGCTATGGATCTAGTTTCATCACGCTCATCTCTATCTTTAATACTTGTCAAAATGGCATTATAATCTGCTTTCTGACCTGATTGTTGTAACTGGGTTACGCGTCGTTCAGCACGCGCTTTTGCACTTGCTGTTAAATACACTTTGGCGTCAGCATTCGGGAAAACAACTGTCCCCATATCGCGACCATCAGCAATTAATCCTGATTTATTGACCATATTTTTTTGTAGCTGTAATAATGATTCTCTTACTTTAGGCAATACCGCAACCCTTGAAGCATAGCTTCCAACTAATTCGTTTCGTATCTCGCCTGCTACGTTTTTACCATCGACAACGATATCGACCTCACCTGTCAAACTAGGCTGAAATTGTATGTCCAGTTTTTGAGTTAGCTTAGCAATGTCATTTTCATCTTTGGCATCTAATTCGGTATTAGTCAATAAGCCTGCTTCAAATGCCTTTAATCCTACTATTCTATATAGCGCACCTGAGTCTAATAGACGATAATTAAGAGCCTGCGCTAATTTGAGACAGACTGTGCCCTTGCCAGCACCACTAGGCCCGTCTATCGTTATAACAGGAAAACTCATATTATACTCTATAAAATATTGAACGATATCCTACTGATAAGCCGTCGTATAAATAATTTAAATTCGTTAAGTTCATGAAAAAGTAAGCAAAAAATCCGGCGAACACAAAATAGTGCGAGATTATAACAAATATCGCACCACACCTCTAGGTAATTTTAACGTTTCGTAAACAAAAATTTATCGGATGATTGATGTAGCCTTATTATTAAAATAACAAGGTACAAACCCATCATTAATTTTAATTGAACTTAGCTTTTTGGTTAGTCATATTTATCGAACCAACTTGACTAAGCATTATTTTTTTAATTGAGCATGTTTTCTTTTGGCTTTAAAAAAGGACTTTAAAATTTGCTGACTATTACTTTGTAACAACCCTGAATGTGCAATAATGTTGTGATTATAAAAATCCATGTTAATTAAATTTAACTGACTACCGATCATCCCCGCTCTTGGCTCATTAGTTGCAAATACTACTCTATGCAATCGTGCATGAATTAACGCGCCTAAACACATAGTACAAGGCTCCAAAGTCACGTATAACGTAGTATCTATCGGCAATCTATAGTTTTGTAAGTTGGTACAAACTTCGCGTAATGCCACTATTTCAGCATGTGCAGTCGGATCACAGCTCATAATAGGCTGATTAAACCCTTCACCGATAACTTCACCTTGATGCACTAATACCGCCCCTACTGGCACTTCATCTTTATTCGCACCTTGTCGTGCTAAATCTAATGCGCGTCGCATAAAATTCACATCATCTAGGGACCAGTATTTAGCATCTATCAAGTAGCTAGTTATAGATAAATTATCTACATCACGGCTTTTATTAGCATAAGTTATATAAGAGTTTATAAGGTTTAGCTGCTCCATAATTTTACACGTTATGAAATCTTTATAAGGTTAAAACAACATTTATATGATAGATGGCAAACTATTGGGGCAATTGCCATTCAATTGGGGCTTTACCATGCTGTATAAGGTAATCATTGGCTTTTGAAAAAGGTTTACTACCAAAAAAACCACCTCTATTCGCTGCCAACGGTGAAGGATGAACGGCAGTAAGAATCAAATGCTTGTCCGTATCTATAAATTTGCCCTTATCTTTAGCTTTGCTACCCCACAATATAAATACAGTATTGGAGGTATAATTATTAATGACATCAATTACTGCATCGGTAAACTGCTCCCACCCCATACCTTGATGGCTTCCAGCATTACCTTCTTGTACAGTCAATGATGTGTTTAATAATAATACGCCCTGTTTGGCCCAATGCGTTAAGTCACCGTGCCGCGGCGTAACAGTACCAATATCATCTGCCATTTCTTTAACTATATTACGTAAAGATGGCGGCATAGGAATTCTCTTAGGTACTGAAAATGACAACCCCATGGCCTGACCTGGCCCATGATAAGGGTCTTGTCCGAGGATAACCACTTTAACATCTGATAATGGGGTCAAATTAAAGGCGTTAAACATGAGGCCTGCTCTAGGATAGATAGGGGTATCGGACTGATATTCTTCTTTCAAAAAATCGCGTAGATTATCCATATTTTGAGAGGTTAGCTCTTCTTTAAGCGCCTGTTTCCAATCTTCTGGCATCTGTACTTTTTCTAATATGGCTTGTTTTTGTTCTTCGGTCTTGCTCATATCCAGTTCCGTTTGCATATGACCTCCGTCATCAAGTTGATCGTTAAATAATTTGATTTAATTGTATAACATCCTAATGAATATCAGCCACTTTGGTTAACATAAAATAAAAAAGGCCGACCCTTAAGGTTAGCCCTTGTTAAATTTATTATAAAAAGTTTAGAAAAGTAATTGCTGAAACTTTAATAAAATCGTGTATTAACTGATAAGGTTAGAATATAGTCAAAGAAGTCTGAAATGGTTAAAGGGCAATCGAGTGCAAGTACTACTATAGTAAGGCGAGCAAGGTTAACATCGTAACCGTTTAGTTTTCGCTAACTTTAACTTTAAACTTCGGCGTATTCCACACCACGTTGACCATGCTTCTCGACTACCGTCAATAATATACGGCTGCCTTCAGCTGCAGCTTTACTGCCAACATCAAGAGACTTTTCAAATATTTCATCGATTAAGGTGACGTGTACAGCACCACCATCGGCTAAGTCGCCGAATAAAACCATATTTGCAAGCGGCTTTTTAACTTCGTTTTGAATCAGTCGCTGCATAGGACGCGCACCCATTAAGCGATCGTATCCTTTTTCAGCCAAATAATCTCTGACAGCATCGTCAATTTCAAGTACCACTTGTTTGTCATCAAGTTGCGCCTGTAATTCAACAAGGAATTTATCCACAACAGAAACAACAATCGATGGATCAAGAGGATTGAATTGGATAATAGCATCTAAACGGTTACGGAACTCTGGCGTAAATACCCGATTTAGCGCTTCGGTATTATCTCTACTATGATCTTGTTTCGTAAAGCCCATAGACGCTCGGCTAATGTTCTCTGCACCGACGTTAGTGGTCATAATCAAGATAACTTGTTTGAAACTTGCCACACGTCCATTATTATCAGTTAGCGTACCATGATCCATGACTTGTAATAATAGATTGAATACATCTGGATGAGCCTTTTCAATTTCATCGAGTAACAGTACACAATGTGGATGCTGATTGATTTTCTCAGTCAGTAGACCGCCTTGATCAAATCCTACATAACCTGGAGGCGCGCCGATTAATCGAGAAGCAGTATGGGCTTCCATATACTCTGACATATCAAAACGGATTAATTCAACCCCCATAAGATTAGCCAACTGTTTAGAGACCTCGGTTTTACCGACCCCAGTAGGACCTGCAAACATAAATGAACCAATAGGTTTGTTCGCATCTTTCAAGCCAGCACGAGACAACTTGATGGCATCAGATAAGGTATTGATTGCTTCGCTTTGACCGAATACTAAACGGTTCAAATCACGCTCTAAGTGCTGCATCAATGATTTGTCATCATTAGATACAGATTTTGGCGGTATACGAGCAAGTTTCGATATGATTGCTTCAATATCATCTACATCAATGATTGTAACTGGCTTGCTTTCATCGGTAGAAGATCGTAATTTATCGTCATCATCATCAAGCTCTGACTCTAGATCACTATCTAGTTCTGTATCAAGATCTGACTCAATCTCTAAAGTCTCATCTTCAATAACAGCATCAATTCTTGATTCGACCTCGATTGCCAGATCAGACTCTGAAGTCACATCGGTATCAGGCTCTTCATCAACTATATTGAATTCAGCATTATTAATGTCATCAATCAGCTGATCTTCATCATCAACCTGCTCGGCATCAGGCGTTATGCCTAAACGTTTATAAGCACCCGCTTCATCGATAACGTCGATGGCCTTATCGGGTAAAAAGCGTTCATGAATATGTTTAGCAGATAAATTAACGGCGCTAACAAGTGCTGCATCAGTATACTCAACGTTATGAAACTCTTCATAGCGCGGTTTTAAACCTCGAAGAATATCGATACTGTCATCAATGCTAGGTTCGTTCACATCAATCTTTTGGAATCGACGCGATAACGCATGATCTTTTTCAAATACTTGACGGTATTCAGTAAAGGTAGTTGAACCAATACATCTAAGCTCACCGTTTGCTAAGGCAGGCTTAATCAAATTAGACACATCCATGTTACTACTCATAGATGAGCCTGCGCCTATTATCATATGAATCTCATCGATAAATAAGATGGCATTTGGCTTCTCTTTCAAAGCTTCAAGTAGCGCTTTCATTCTTTTTTCAAAATCACCGCGATACTTAGTACCAGCTATAAGCGAACCAATATCTAAACTATAGATAACACAGCCTTGCAGCGGCTTAGGCGCTTTATTATTAATAATTAACCACGCTAAGCCTTCAGCAATAGAGGTTTTACCCACACCTGGATCACCCACTAATAGAGGGTTATTTTTGCGGCGGCGGCATAAGACTTGAGCAGTGCGCTCAATTTCACTACTGCGACCTATTAATGGGTCAGTTTTGCCTTCAGCGGCGCGCTTATTTAGATTTTGAGCAAACTCTGTCAGCGGATCTTTTTTAGCACGGCCAGCTTTTGCCTCTGCACTATCACCCTCTGTTTGACTTGAAGGGGTTTCCTCTCCATCAGCACCATGAGATAGATACTGAGTCAGCTCTAATCGGCTCACACCCTGCTTTTTAAGCAAGTACACAGCATACGTGTCGTGCTCAGAAAACATGGATACGAGAATGTCTGAACCTTGAACTAATCTTCCTGATCCAATCGACTGGACATGGAAAATAGCACGCTGCAATATACGATCGAAGCTTTGCGTAGCTTCAGGGGTTTGCTCTACGTCAGGATCAAGGGTAGGCGTATGTTTTTCAATATAAGCTTCAAGATCTGTACGTAAAGTGGTAATGTCAGCACCACATGATTTTAAAGTGGTGACAGCATCATTATTTTCAAGCAGTGCTAAAAGTAGATGTTCAACGGTAAGATATTCATGAGATTTCTGTCGCGCCAATGTCATGGCTAATCGTAATGATACTTCTAAATGACGACTTAACATATATTTATCCTGATAATACTTTTTATTTTAAATGGGCAATGTCAGTTTGAATAAAAATGTAGTGTGTAACTTTACTATAGCAAGTTCAGAGGATTAAGGGGTAAAAAAAGAAGGGTTTTTCCACATTTCGAATTCAGAATGACAGAATTGCCAGATGTTCTAATTGAGTTTCTTTATAAATATGGTCAATCGTAAGGAATATCAAGTATATATATGAATTAGTTTATATATTTAATGAAGGTATTTTAACTACTTTATCAAACACTTAAATATTTAGAGCTCGATAAGCGTGCAGACAGTATGAATAAGATGGGGTTTGAAATGGATGAGATATAAATATCTGATGAATATTTAGCCGTCTTGATGGGGTTCTATTTGAGTCAATAAAGGATAGCCTTCATTACGAGCGGTTTGATTTACTTTTTTTGCTTTTGTTTCAGCAATATCTTTTGGATATATGCCTGCAATACCTCTGCCGTTGTGATGAATGCTTAACATAATTTCAACAGCACTATCAATATTGTGTTTAAATTCAGATTGTAATACATACACTACAAATTCCATAGGGGTATAGTCGTCATTGTACATAACCACTGCAAACATTGGTGGTTCAACAACTTCAGGATCTGCCACCATGACTTCTACTTCACTATCACCTTCTGTTTCATCCATAAGTTTAGATGGCTTATCTGTCTTAGGATGTTCAATAGGCTTAGTAGATGGATGGTGCCAATCTAATAAAATGTCGTAAGGTCTGGAAGAATAAATTTCTTTTTTAATCATAATTTTATTTTTGGGGTTCAGTATAAATTTTGGAGACGCATTTAAGGACTATATAGCGATTATTATTAAAAAATAAAGTAGCTTCTTTCTAGGGTCTGTTGAGCATTCTAATATTAGGACTGCTGATATAGTCAGCGAACTTATAAATAGTCACGGTGTTAACCTCGTTAAGCCTACCCTAGTAGTACTTGTACTCGGTTGCCTTGTGACTATTTTCAATTTCTTTGACTATAGCTTAAAATTAATTATCGCAAAGTAGCTATCCAAAGGTGATTATCACAAAAAAGCTATCACGAAGTAGCTTTTGCAAATAGCTATCACAAAGTAATTAGCATTTTTTAATTATCACTCTCATCCATAGTCACAGGTCTTTTATCAGTTTCTGGAATATCTGCCAATGAGATAGGTAACTTTTCGACTGGCTTATCAAGCTCCCAATCGTAAATTTGTTCAACATCTTGGCCGTTTGCACTAAGCTCGAGTTTAGCTTGCTTAGGTTTAAACCCAGTTGGCATGATAAAGCGTCCTCGAATTCTAGATATCCCTTTAATGTCATAATATTTGGGTTCTATGGGGACCTCAACCAAGTTATCTTCGTCTAATAGAGTTAATTTGGGGGTTAAGCGGTGTTCATCATTATCTCGAGCAAGCATTGCAATATCAAAGCGATATTCAAAGGCGTTCTCTGGTAACGGGGCTATCTTGGCACCTACTACCTTCAAATCCAAACCGCCTTTTTGAGATATTTCGTTAGAGAATACGGTGATGACCTGTTCAAGCTGAAGATTTGATAATTCTAAATCATCCACCTTACTGCGTAATTGTTCTAAATTATTAAGGCTGATATCACGTTCTTGTTCAAGAGAGTCAATGTTCTTTCTCAAACTTTCGACTTCTGATTTTAGTGAGTCAACTTCTTCACTACTAAACTCGATATTAGTACTATTATGTTTAATAGCCTGCTGCGATGATTTATAACCTTGGTTATAACCAAATTTATGTCCAAAGGCTATGGCAACGATACCCGTTATCAGTACAGCACTAACAAACATGACCAGTATCAACGGGTTTTTTAAACTCGTTGATACGCTTTGATCAGGTCTATAATTTGGATTGCTGATTTCGGATGACATGTTATAAGCTCGTCTCTTGTAACTCGGCGTTAGATTTATGCGTTAGGCATATGGCTCTCAAAACTTCAATTTTTGATTAAACGGCTGATCATTATACCTAACTATTTACTTAATAACTAACACCAGACTTAGCTTAATATAAGCGTATTTAATAAAGCTAAAAATACAAATTATAAATAATTCATATTTATATAACAATAATTCGTATTCAGATTTATGGCACAACAGGCACATGATTTAAACCTAAAGATTCATCAAATTCAAACATAACGTTCATACATTGAATTGCCTGACCTGCAGCACCCTTAACTAGGTTGTCTTGCACAACAAATATTGTGGCGACTTGGTTGTCATTATCTTGATGCACTGCGATTCTCAGCTTATTACTCGCTCTTACACTTCGGGTATCTGGATATTCTCCGGCAGGTAAAACATCGACAAACTGCTCACCTTTATAGGCGTGCTCATATATTTGCTGTAAGTCGCATTGCATGCCCTCTTTGGTTAATTCCAAATGTAGGGTAGAGAACATGCCTCGAATCATAGGCACCAGATGCGGCAAGAAACGTACTTTATGATCAAACTTACTTTGCAGTAGCACATTTACGCCCTGCACAATTTCAGGTAAATGACGATGACCTTTCACCCCGTAAGCTTTAAAATTATCAGTCGTCTCAGCGTAGTTCAAATCAAGTTTGGCTTGTCTACCTGCACCTGATACGCCAGACTTAGCATCAATTATGATTCTTTGATCTATGATTTTATTACCGCATTCATTTTGATACTCGATAATAGGCTTTAAACCAAGGATAGCGGTGGTAGGATAGCAGCCGGGATTACCGACAATATTTGCAGATTTTATAGCAGCACGATTTATCTCAGGCAGCCCATACGCAGCTTGTTTTAGTAGATCTGGGCAGGCATGATCATGCTTATACCATCGCTCAAATTCTTCTAGCGATTCCAGCCTAAAGTCGGCAGCGAGATCAATTACTTTGACACCCGCATTTACTAAGTCTTGTGCTTGATGCATTGCGACGCCGTGCGGGGTGGCAAAAAATACCACGTCACATTGAGTCAACGACTTTAAAGTATCTTCCCCTAAATCGCTATACACAAGATCACTAAACCCGCGTAAACTCGGAAAAATACTTGCGACTGGCTTGCCAGCTTCAGAACGTGACGTCAGCCACTTTATGTTTACTTTTGGATGCGAAGATAATAGCCTGATAAGCTCGACTCCGGTATATCCTGTTCCGCCGACAATTGCTACTTCTAACATGATTTACCCCAAATTATTTATGACTGTAGTCTATCCGTTTACAGCCCTTTTAGCGAACAACTATTAAGTATGATTTTCTAACACGGTTTTTTATCATGATTTTTAATATGATTTTTAATATGATTTTTAATATGGTTTTTATCATAGTTGCTAAACGGTTCATCAAATCCTAAAGCTTATAATCATGTACAGCATCTACAAATACTTTAGCATGATCAGGATCAACCCACTGGGTAATACCATGACCTAGATTTGCAATATAACCAGTTTTCTCACTATTGGCATAAGCGTCGTCCAACATTAGCTTCACCGACTGTTGTATGGTCGAAGGTGATCCATAAAGGGTTGCTGGATCTAAATTACCTTGTACTGCTTTACTCTTTTGGATTTTCTTGTATTTTTTAGTGAGTGCTTTTTGTTCATCAGCAAGAATGGCGCGCGCTCTATCAAGTGGCATTGTCCAATCTAGACCTAAACAGTCAGCTTCACTATCGGCTTGCACATCTAACCACACGCCCCCGCCTTTGGTAAATAATACCACAGGGATATCAGGATGACGCTTTTTAAGCTCTGAAACGACTCTTTTATTATAGTTGTGTGAAAATTCCACAAACTGACGGTGTGCTAAAGCGCCGCCCCAGCTATCAAACAATTGCACAAGCTGAGCACCAGCATTTATTTGAGCATCTAAATAATCAATTATACACTCTGTAGTGTGCGATAAAATCTGATGTAAAAACTCAGGCTGACTGTATAACAACCCTTTAGTATGGCGATAATCTTTAGAACTGCCGCCTTCAATCATATAGGTGGCTAGAGTCCAAGCACTACCCGAGAATCCAAATAAGGGCACTTTACCATTAAGCTCTTTGCGGATGCTAGTGACGGCATCCATGACGTAGCCTAATGAATCTTTAGCATCAAAGGCTTCAAGTTGTTTAAAGTCTTCTTCAGTACGCAACGTTCTCTTGAATTTAGGACCTTCACCCGTTTCAAAGTACAAGCCCAAACCCATTGCGTCAGGAATGGTTAATATATCACTAAATAGTATCGCTGCGTCTAGATCGAACCGTCTTAGCGGCTGCATGGTGACTTCAGTGGCACGCGCCGTATCTTTACATAAGCTTAAAAAATCACCCGCTTCAGCTCTGGTTGCTTTATATTCAGGTAAATAACGACCTGCTTGACGCATCATCCACACAGGGGTTACGTCAATCTGTTCAAATTTCAGCGCCCTTAACAATCTATCATTTTTTAGAGGGGCAAATGCATGTGAATCATTATAAGAATTATTAGAAGAGTTATTACTAGTCATAGTTCTCTCTTTAAATCATTTAAGTTATTAGCGTCGTTAAAACTTTTAAAATAATTGCGGTTAAATAAATAGATAAATATTTAATTAAAACGGATGTTTTATTTATTTATTTATTCATTTATTCATTTATTTATAATAGCCATATCATCACGATGGATCATCACCACACGATCTTCAGCATTACCTAAAATCTTATCAAAATCTTGTGTTTTTTCTCGTGCCACGCGTCTTGCTTCTTTAGCGGAAAAATTTACTTGACCAACAGCAACACGTTCGTTAGTTTCATGATTCACAACAGCGACCACGTCACCTTTTTCAAAATCACCTTGAATGTCAACCACGCCCACGGGCAGTAAGCTTTTTCCCTGAACACAAATAGCATGGACAGCGCCAGAATCGATGAACAAGGTACCTGACATACGTAAATGCGCGGCCAACCACTGCTTACGCGCAATGATTTTATCTTTTTGATTGGTACTGAGTAACGTTCCTACAGGCTCGCCATAAGCAACTCGGCTAATGACGTTCTCAATAGCGCCATTGGCAATAACGGTCGGACAACCCCCCATAGCTGCAAGACGACCAGCACGTATCTTAGTCAGCATGCCACCGCTGCCTAATTTACCGCCTTCACCTGCTATATCAAACAAATAATCTGCCATCGCTCGCTCTTGACGTATCATTTTTGCATCGGGATTGTCACGGGGGTTATCTGTATATACCCCTTCTTGATCTGTGAGAATAATGTATAAATCAGCGTTTACCATCGCAGCTGACATAGCGCCTAGGGTATCATTATCACCAAATTTTATCTCATCAACGGTTATGGTATCGTTTTCATTAATTACTGGTAAGACACGCCACGATAATAGCTTACCCAATGTATTGGCAGTATTAAGATAACGTTCACGGTTAGAGAGGTCATCATGAGTAAGTAGTATTTGGGCGCTATGAACACCGCTTTGTATCAAAGCTGACGACCATGTTTCAATCAAACCCATCTGTCCAATGGCAGCACAAGCTTGCAGGGCATCAAGTCTTTTGGGGCGCTCCTCCAACCCCATTCTCACAACCCCTTCTGCGATTGCACCTGAGGACACTAATATGACCTCTTTACCTTCATTATGTAGTTTGGCTATTTGACTGGCCCATTCGTAAATAGCTGTTCTATCAAGACCTTTGCCATTATTGGTAAGTAATGATGAGCCTATCTTGACGATGACACGTTGTAAATTGAAAGAACGGTCTTTAATAGCAAACCGTTCATCACCATCCTGAGTTGGCATTGAAATGACACTTTGATTGCTTGATTGATCATACATATGATTTTCTACCACTGGATTTGGTTTACCGTTTAATAATTAGACCTAGGTTAAAATAAATTAATTATAGGTAGTTTTTAGTAAAAAGGTAATAATTGAACCGTACTTATCTTATTAAACCGTACTTATTTACTAAGGCACATAGATGACTTCAACACCATCGTCATCGTCATCATCATCGTCAAATTCTAATGCGGCTTCACGCTGGGCTCGACGTGCGGCGCGGTAAGCTTCTCTTTGCTCTTCAGTATTTAAGCGAACCTCTTCTTCTAAACGCTCAAACCTTTCTTTCTGAGCTTCAGCGAATAAAGGATCTTCCTCTTCGCGCTCTTTTTCAAGTTCAATCTCATTCATAAGATGATATTTGACGGCATCAACCCCTTCACCAGTTAAGGTTGAAGTTCTAAATACAGCGCCCGTCCATCCAAGCTCCGCTACGATATGCAGACACAGCTCGTTAAGCTCTGCTTCATCAGGAACTTGATCTATCTTATTAAGAATAAGAATTTGCGGTAGTTTTGACAACTCAGATGAAAAACGTTCGAGTTCATTTAAAATAACTCGTCCATTTTCTATGGGATCACTACCATCTATCGGCTTAATATCAATAATATGCAGTAAGCGGCGTGTACGCGCAACATGCTTCAAGAATCTTATACCAAGCCCTGCACCTTCTGAAGCACCTTCGATAAGACCGGGGATGTCCGCCATAACAAAGGAACGATGGACACCCACATCAACCACACCTAAATTAGGAACTAGTGTTGTAAACGGATAGTCAGCAACTTTAGGTTTAGCCGAAGATACTTGGCGAATAAAAGTTGATTTTCCAGCATTTGGCAAACCAATCAAGCCCACATCTGCCACAACTTTTAACTCAAATTTTAGCTGTTTTAACTCGCCTTCAAACCCTGAGGTAGCTTTTCGCGGTGCCTGATTTGTAGAGCTTTTAAAGTGAGTATTCCCTAAGCCGCCATCACCACCCTTTGCAATTAATAACTTTTGATCAATCTCAGTTAAGTCACCAATTACTTCACCCGTTTCAGTGTCGATCACGGTTGTACCCACGGGAACACGCAAATATATATCGTCCGCACCCTTTCCAGAACAGTTTTTACTCTGACCATTTTGGCCGCGTCCAGCATCATACCGGCGGGTATAACGATAATCTACCAAGGTGTTGGTGTTGTCATCAGCGATGACAAACACATCACCCCCTTTACCACCATCACCGCCATCGGGCCCACCCCGCGGAACATATTTCTCACGTCGAAAACTCACAATGCCATTACCACCATCCCCTGCTTTGACAGTAACCACTGCTTCATCGATAAATCGCATTAATATTGCTCCATACTTATAATGTATTGCTTAGAATTATTTTAGGGTCAATAAACCTTAATAATCCAGTGTATTTAATAGTTAAAATGATTGCGCGCTAACTTAAATGTTTTTAAGAAACAATTGAATAATTATTAGAATAATAGCTTCAGCCCTGATTGTCTTAAATAATATGTACTAATATCATTACATCCAATGTGATCTTCATGTGATCTTATTAATTTTTAAATTAACCCTAGATATATAAAAGTAATACCCGACAACCTTAAAGATTATCGGGTATTTATTCAACTGACTTATTATAACCTAAATAACATTAAAGGATTGTAGGATCAGTCGTCTAATATTTTGAGGCCTTTAATTGGACTTAACCATAATTGGTCTTTAACGTTTAATAATAAATTAGAGCCTAATAAACTAAGCTGAAATATTTGTATAATGAATGCCCGCCATTTGCGAAGCTACTCTTAACACTTGAGTACTATAACCAACTTCGTTGTCATACCAGACATATACAGTGGCATGATTATCAGTAACGATGGTAGCTTCGGCATCAAAAATACCTACCTGTTTAGTCCCTACAAAATCAGTGGATACGGCTTCTGTAGAATCAGAATAGGCAATTTGAGACTGCCAAGTATCGCTATCAGAAACTAATTTGAAAAACTCATTAAATGCTTCTGCGCTTTCAGGCGCTTTTTCAAGGTTCAAATTCAAAATAGCCAAACTTACATTTGGTGTGGGTACACGTATTGCATTGCCAGTTAATTTACCATTTAACTCCGGGAGCGCTTTACCAACCGCTTTGGCAGCGCCAGTACTTGTTATTACCATATTTAAGACCGCACTACGACCACGGCGATCTGACTTATGATAATTATCAATCAAGTTTTGATCATTAGTAAACGCGTGGATCGTTTCAACATGGCCATTTTCGATACCAAATTCATCATGAATGACTTTCAATGATGGGGTGATGGCATTAGTCGTGCAACTGGCAGCGCTCACAATAGTATCTTCACCAATAGTATTATTGTTTACACCATAAACAACATTCTTGATATCACCCTGAGCCGGTGCAGTAAGTAATACTTTTTTAACCCCTTTGGCTTTTAGATGCTTACCTAAGCCGTCTTCATCTTTCCAAATACCGGTATTATCAATTACTATGGCATCATTAATACCATATTCGGTGTAATCAATCTCACTTGGATCATTAGCATAGATAACTTGTACAAATCGGCCATTAACTATAATACCTTGGTTTTCTTCATCGACAACGACTGAACCTGCAAAAGTCCCATGTACAGAATCACGTTCTAGCAGTGACGCACGTTTTGCAATATCACCATCCTTACCAGGGCGCACGACAAAGGCTCTTAACTGAAGCCCTTTATCACTGGCTGACTGTTCAAGTAATAAGCGCGTAAGAATACGTCCAATACGACCAAAACCATATAATACAACGTCAGATGCAGTGCTGTTTGGCTTTTGAGAAGTGTCTGCTTTTTTTAAAGCATCGTTGGCTGATGTATTATTTTTGACCAACTGTCCTGCATCTATAATAGCTGTAGAGATATCTTTATTATCAGCGACTTTTTTAACAGTTGACAAGATATCGTTGATATCAAGCGCCACACCATTATTTCGTGTTGATGTTTGCTGAACCTTTGTTAGTACATCCGCTGTGGACAATCCATTGATTGCTTCACCAAATAGGTTTACTTTTATATCTCTATTGATATATAGATCATGTAGTATGCTCACAAGATCATGTGCTTGATTGTTCTGGTTTTGGTATTTAGCTAAGTGATTTTGATGTAATTCGCGGTGCTTATTAGCATTACTCACAATAGTCATCCTTTGATAAGATAAAAGAAGTTTAGATGTTTATATACGGTCAACAGTATACAGTCAGCAGGTTTACTGTCGACTTTACTAATGGACAATTATCAATAGCTTGTATCAGCTATCTAATAGGGAAGTTTATAGATGTTAGTTTATAAAATGAGATTTTAAATCATATCGACTTTATAAGCTAGGGTCTATTGCACAAACGAGACGGCAACCCTAATCGATATAAAAAATTAAGATAAAAAAAACGCTCAAATCTGCTGACTTAAGCGTATGTAATATAAATACTGAATAGTAAACCTTAAGGATTATGTATAGTCATTTTAAGCTTATTGGTATTGTAACCTTGACGTTGTGCACTTTCTACATAACGATTGTAGGTCGTGGTTGACATATCAGGCGTGCGTGAAAGTAACCATAAGAATTTGTTATCTGGTGTACCAACTAACGCATTTTGATACTCATCATCTAATTCTAATACCCAATAATCCGCTTTTCCTACCGGAACCCAGCGCACCCAGCTTGGTAAAAAGCTAACCTTAAGCTTACTGTTTGAGCTATTGGCAGGTTTGGCGAGTCCTTTAGCTTGCATAAGTGAGCCGTCATCTTCTCGGCATTCATTGATAACTTGGACAGACTTTATATCACCCAAACTATTTTTAAGTACATTATAGGTAGCGGTGACATCTGAGGCGCAGTCTTTTTGAAATTTCATAGGTAGACGTGCAATCTCATACCAGCGGCCAGCATATTTCTCTAAATCAACACCGTCGACAGCTGTGGGTTCAGAATTAACTTGACCTTCAGCTGCGGTATTAGATCCAGCAATGCTAACTCCAGAAGATGCATTATCATTACTATATCTAGGCTGAACACCAGAAGATGCATGAGCTAAGGATGTATATGCTGCTAAAGGGATTAACATCGCTAAAGCGATACCCGTGTGCTTTAGCAAAGCACTCATAAAGGTACGTTCCGAAATATCATGTTCAAATTCAGTCATAATAAATTCACAAGTTGAAAAAAAATTGGTTTTAAAGTTATTAAGCTAGCATTAATATTTTCCGATTAATTGTACTTTATTATTTAATAATGCACATAAATTAAATTAATTCACTAATATCAGCTATTCTTAATAAAATAAAACGATTATAAGCTAATCAGTAATAAGACGACTTTAAAATAATATCTTTTTGTTATCTATCTACCGAATGTAGTATAAAGATACCAAATGTTAAAAACATGAATTTGAGTAACATTTTATAAGTTTTCGTAATTTTAATTAGCTTTTATATTTTCTATTGATGTCTATTAAGGCTTATTTTATATATTAAATTCAAAACTATTATAATCGTTTAAGACTAAATACTTGTTAAATATAGTTTAAGTCGCAACACTTTATTAGAATTTATCAAGCCTCATTTTAAATAAATAAACTTTAAGAGCCCATAAGCCAAGTTAGAATCGTTATATTAGCATCAGGGAGTTTATATTTATTATTGATTAGATCTAACTTATTGACCCATATAAGTTTTTGTCCTTCACATCCATACTCTTTAAGTTTCAAATCATCATACTGCTGTCTAGATAAAACCACTTTAAAAACATGTAGACTAACTAATTTCGAATTGTTTATATATTTATTATCGATATATTGGTGATTTATGACGCCCATTTTTTCAATGCGGCTATATTGATTGATATCTAAACCAATCTCTTCACGTACTTCTCTGATTAAACCTTGCATTTCAGATTCACTACCCTCTACTTTGCCTCCAACAAACTCATACCGATTACCTTGGTGCTGAGATTCATTTCTATAGCTTAGAAGATAAAAATCCGAATAATTGATAACCGCAATGGCTACCTGAACTTTTTTCATTATGTCTATTAAGTCCTGTTAATCAAATATTTAAGAATTAAATAGGAAAACTAAAGCCTACTTTCGCTTTAATTTCTTCAAATTATAGTCGTATTTTTATTAAAAAATATATGTATTAATTTGTTTAAAAAAGTGCTTGCATAAAAAGAAAAAATAAACAATAATAAGTTAATGATAATCATTATCAATTAAATTCTATAGTTTACTTATCTTATAGCATACTCATTCAGTTCGATATTTAACCACGGCAAACAAAAAGGACACTAGCATGGCTACTATTATCTCTCGAGCGCTTCAACTCCGTGACAACCAGCTTCCAATGCTTCAGTCGCAACATCTTTTTGCACTAACTAAAGAGGTACGTATTCAGCATGAAGGTGAAGAATATCGTTTACGTCTAACCCGTAACAATCGCCTCATTTTAACTAAATAAACAGTTTTTACCAAACAAACAGTTTAAACTAACTACGCTTTGTTTTAAACGCTTTGAAAATTTTATAACTGCATATAAAGTTTTAAAAGGGTGACAATAAACTGTCACCCTTTTATTGTTTGTCTGTTCAGTTATATAAAAGTTATGATTTTTTTTATCAATATACATTTTATATCTCGAAGCTATTAAAAGCACTATAGCTATTAAAAGCACTATATAGTCAAAGTAGTCTAAAATGGTTACAAGGCAACCCATTTCAAGTACTACTGGAGTAGGCTTAACGAGGTTAACACTGTAAACGTTTAGTAGTTCGCTGATTACAGAACACACCTTTGACATTTAGAACTATAACTTAGAGCTAAAATTTGAAACTATATACCATATCAACCGCGTCTTCAGCCGCAGAAGAAGCTTCTACATATATACGTCTGGTTAACTGATAACGTAACGATAAGCTACTTTGCGCATTAAACACGCCAACCCCATATCGTATATATAGATCTGGGGTAATATAGCCTGTCACATTGACATTGGTATCGCTATCGGTGCCAGAAGCATCAATCGTTAGTCTTTCAAGACCAAACGCATTTCCAATTGTGTTTGTTAAGCCTCTGGTACCACTCAAACCCATACTTAAGCCTGCAGCAGCGATGTTGTTAGTGACTTCAGATTTAAACCCTTCTTCACTAATTTGCGTAGCATTAGAGTCATTAATCCGGCCTGTTACCAATGCATTCATGGCTTGTTGATTGGTCAACCCCGCATTGTTAAATACAACAATATTCGGATTGGACACGTTGTCTTTAACGCGTACACCAACGGTGCGGCCTTCAATTTCTTTGACAGCTTCAATACTTAGACGAGGATCTAATAAATCACCGTTAAATCTAACTTGACCATAGTTAAGCTCAAGACTTTGACCAAAAGCATCAATATTGGTACGACGACTGACTTGAACAACCCCAACGCCTTTCATAACACCTCGACCTTGTTGAGTGATATGAACCGCTCCCGCTAATGGTAATACAGAACCGAATCCACGGAAGTTGACGTTAGGTCCCAAATCAATGCCGATATCAGCATTAATAGACCAAGGTTCTGAAATGGCCAGTACTTCATCAATATTACCTATCAAGCGTCTATCAAGTACAACCACATCTTCAGATTTTGTGATTACCTCATTGTTGGCTTCTGGTGGTCTAATGGTAGCTCTTGGCACTGAAATAGCACCAACAATGTTGACGAATTGCTGATTCGGTTTCACAATTATATTCACATCAGGACTAACTTCGGCGAACAATAACGGCGGCTGGGTTATGACCAAACGATCTCCAGTTACTCTTAGCTTGGCTTGCAGCTCTTGTTGCCAATTCACGGTGCCACTGACGTTACCTTGTCCCTCACCACTCAAAAAGGTGCCATTGACTGTTGCGCTTTGTCCACGAATTTTACCTTTAGCATTAATATTGGTTAAATTAACAGGCAAATCTAACATAGCTACAGTTGCATTTTTTAGGTTTACATCACCATAAAACACCGGACTAGATACTGTACCGCCCAGTCCCCCTGCCATCGTTATGTTGCCACTAAGTTTACGCATACCGGGGAAGAATGGTTTGAGAATCGCTAAATTAAATTGGTTCAGCACCAGCGCACCTGAAATTGGTTTCGATTCTTTAAAAGGATCAATAACAATATCTGCGTAACCTCGCGCTCCTTGACCATTATCAATGTCCGTACGAAGCTTTAATCCCTCTGCAAAGGATTTAACAATTAAAGAGATCCGCTTGTAGGGTAGCGTTACAGCACTGGCTTGATCATCCTGTGTCATACCGATTTTGCCATTATCAGAATAGAAAGTAGCATCGATAGATGGATCCACTCCTTTTTGCCAGCTAACGACAGCTTTACCATCGACTTTGGCTTGCCATGAGAGATCCTTAGGCAAAAAAGGTGCAAATAATGTGGTATTTAAATCTTGAACAGCAAGGTTTAGCATCCCTTTATCTGCTGATGCGATAAGCTTGTCACGTAGACACAGCTTTCCTTTTTGATCTGTCGTCTGCCAACAATGTGCGGCCAATTGTATTTTGGGCGCGTTACCACCATAACTCGCCACCAGCTGGGCTGGCTGGTTCTGTTTTAAACTAACATATCTGGTTGTTATTTCACCATTACCAATAATACCTCGCCAGCTTGAGCTATTGCGATCCAGTCCGCCCTTTGCGATAGCTTTGATCGCAACATCTGTATCAGCGCGTTCGGTTTCAGCATTTAATGACAGCACATGCTGCTTTTCAGTGCCTTTAAAAACAGCTTTTAAAGATTGAAAGGTATTACCAGTAGTTCTTAATCCTGTGGCCAATAGCACCAACGTACTCGGTTGTTTGGCCAGATTAACAACCTTACCTTTTAGCACTCCTTTATTGAGTTTGATTCCTGATAACACCAAATTCTCAGCCGTTAAATCAACATAAATAGTCGGCAGAGCCTGATTTTGAGGCTGAACCAATGTAAGGCCGCCTAATATATTGCCGGATAGGTCTTTAGATATGTCTCTTAAATTACGTATTTTAACTTTAGCTTGAAGACGTTCTGCATCTCCGTTTGCAACAACTTGATTGTTACCCCATTGCACCAATAGATTGTCTGCTTTTAAGGTTTCAATAAGAGTTCTTACTTGTTTGACTTGATTGTTGGTGTCCGCATTTTTCAACATTTGCAGATAAGACTCTAAATCTTTTGGCAAATGTAATAATGCGGTTAATTTACCTTGAGCAATCACAGGTTCACCTTTTAATGAGCCTTGTAACGACATCTGGTTTATATTGATACGTTGTAACGAATCTTGCCATGTGCCAGTTGTGTTGATGCGTCCTGTAATTGTACTTGGTGTGTCTTTTAGGAAATACCCTACATTAAACTTATTCATGCTGGCATTAATATCCCATGAGATTCCTTTGTTAACATTGACAGTACCTGTAGCAATCACATTACCTGCTTCACCCGAATGACTAAAACGACGTAGCTTAATAGCATGCGCATCGCCTTCGGCATCTATGATAAGTTTACCAGCAGGTAACTGCGGGGTGTCTATTAACCCATCAAATTTAAGCGAGAACACTCTTAAATCACCAAGTTTGGTATTATTATCACGCCATTTACCGGTAGTATTTAAATCACCCGTGATAATGCCTTGAGTTTGGGGCGCAAACAATCCAATATTAAAATTTTTGGCTTTGGCTTTAATTTGCCATCCGACGCCTTGGGTGAGATTAATAGAACCATTTGCATTTATTTGTCCTGCACCACCTGCATAATTTAATGTATCTATAGCAATGTTATTGGGGGTACCTTTAGCTTCAACTTTTAAACTACCTTTAGGAATGCCTTGGGTATCTAACATTCCATTGGCTTTTACAGCAAAAGCTTGTAGCGACCCGTCGAATAAGCTTACAGACCCCCTTCCATCACCACTTATATTTATTCGGCGGTATTCATTTGTCTCGTTAACTTGCGCATTTAATGTCGTAGATAAGTTGGTAGAATCAATATTGAAGATATGGCGTTGCCCTTTAACAACTTTACCTTGAACTACTTTTGAAATATCCTGCATTTGACCTGAGGCACTGAGACGCCCTGACACTCTAGTCACTGGAATGTCTGAGGATAAAACTTGTGGTTTAAGCTCATTCGTTGATGCATTAATCGTCCATTTCAATGGTTGGTCATTATTCGCTAATACGATATTGCCTTGTCCATTTAAATCGCCCATTACGCCATCATAGTTGAGGTTACGCAGCTTAATAGTGTCGTTAACTTTGTTCATGCGTACACTGTAATCACCAGCGGGTGCAACATTTAGTTTATCAATACGTGCATCGGCATCGACCCACAATAGACCACCACGTAATTGGACGTTCGCCTTACCATACGGACTGTCGATAACGTCAAGTTGTGGCACATCAGCACGATAAAGATTCTTCCAGTTTGCATCTATATACCATGCTGCATCGTAGCGTGGATTATTAGGTTTAGCGCCTTGTACGATTTTCGCTGATATGGTTTCACCATCACGCTGATCTAAATGCGCATTCATTTGCAATAAATTTTTGTCATTTTTCGTATTAAGAATAAATGCTAATTTACCATCTAAATATTTGGGAGCATAAGATTTTACAGAATCTGGTAGTAACGTGCGCACTTGGTAATCACTGCTATTCAATAGTGCTTTGATTGTAAAATCGTCTTCCCAGTTCAGGACACCTTGAGCGAGTAAATCACCATCTGACGTATTTGCAGTTAAGCGTTCGACCAGCATTTTATTAAAGTCAATTACCTTAGTTCGGGCTCTATATTGTCCACTCGGAATACCATCTCCAATAAGACGCGTATTAATTCTAAGCTCTATATCTGACAAAACCCCATAGGCAACCGCAACACCTTGGTATAAGTTTATATTGCGGCTTTCTACATACGGTAATCGAACCTCGTCCCAATATAGCTTCGCGTCAAAAGGTGCGTTACTGTCCATACCTTGAACAACAAATTCACCGCGTACATCGCTGTCATTATAACGACTTCGCACTTTGCCTACAGTACGCTTTAAGCTCCCCCCAGCGGTTATGTTAAAAGCATCTATATGTGCTTTTTCTAAATTTTTAACAGTAACCACTGCTGATAGGTCTAATGGATAGTCGCCAGTCAGGTTTATTGACCCATTCAGGTCTGCCACATTAACAAGATCGTTATACAGTATATGCGCATTACCAACTTCAACTTCACTACCTACCCAATTAAGATCTTCTGCCCAAATGTGGTTAACCTCTATCGGCTCCTTAACAACTTGGTTGTAAACAATTTGGTCTATTCGGGCTCTATCAAAACGCAAGTTTACCGGTAGCTCTAGAGTTTTATAATCAAAGGGATCACCCGTTGGGGGCTTATGATTGACTATTTCGATGCGTTTGATATCCGCATCTCGTAAATGCACTTCTTTGGTGAACATATCTCGCCAGCCAATCTTGACATAGGTATCAACAAAATGGACATCAATATCCTCAGATGCACTTAAGGCGATGTCTTTGACAATAAGTCCATCTCTCAGATTCCCTTCACCATACTCTAAAGATACCCCAGTCTCAGAAACTATTTTTTCTATTAAAAACTTAGTGCCTTTGGACGTACCCGCCATGACATAAAGAACAATACAAACTATCAAGAACAACACCAAAAGCAGTGACAATATCTTTATCAAAAATGATAAAGGATAGTGTCTTTTAAGACGTTCAGCATCGCGCTGAGCAGGATGCTGATTAGGGTCTTGATTGTTATTAGAATCTGGAGTTTGAGGCGTAGTCATAGATAAGTTAACTTCTAAGGGTCAATAACTATTTAGGAGTAATGTGTATATTGAACTATTTTTATATTTTTTATCGAACTATTTTTCATCGAACTATTTTTCAATAAGGGTTTATTAAAATAAGTCATAGACAAATCTTTTATTGTAGCGGTGAACCTACGAACAGATGCAAACGTACTGGAATACTGTCTTCTAAAACACCTGCTGCAAGATCGACTCGAACCATTCCAACGGGTGACGCCCAGCGTACCCCGAAACCCACTCCAAGTTTAGTCTCAGTCTCGAAACTGGTGTCGTATGCATTACCAAAATCAGCGAATACAGCGCCTCGCCAGCCTGGTTTAAATTCATAATTATATTCCGTACTTCCCAGAGCCAACACTTGACCTCCAACAAGGTAGCCATTTTCTAAAGTCGATAGACTGTTGTAATCGTAGCCACGGATACTGCGATCCCCACCTGCGAAAAACCGCAGCTTATAGGGTACTGCTTCAAATTCATCTGTCCAAATATAACCCGTATCTAATCGACCAAGTAATTGATGTTTATCACTTTCACCAAAGCTATATAGACCGCTCACCCCTGCTCTTACAATGGCCATATCTGTATCTGTTAAGACACTTTTGGTACCGGCTTCAATGCCATAATATTGATGCCATCCTTGAGTGGGGTTAGTTTTGCTATTCGCTGAGGTTTTATCCATTTGGTAGCCGAGCAATAGCGCTTCTTGTTCAAAGCTTGCCCCTTTACGATTAAAGGGTACAGGTAAGTTTTGACGATCCGCCCCTTCTACACCACTCTCCAAATCATCTAATCGATACCTTAACGAATAAGATCTATTCCAGCCATTTTCTTTTCTTATTCTTCGTGCAATACCCGCTTGGACAGTATTAGTCGATAGGTCAAGATTACCCTCACCTTGATTAATCTCTTCTTGCTCATAACTGACATTCGCCGTTAATATATCATTAAGTGGATGTTTCCAAGGTCGTCTTACATTGACATTTATAGATCGGTTTATACGTGAAGCGCCTACACTCACACCTGCTTGATAACCGTCTCTATTGATAAGATTGTGGTCTAAACGAGCAATAGCCCTAACGCCCGTATCAGTGCCATATCCGATACCTAAATCTACATCTTTGGGTTTATCAGACATCACAAATACATATAAGGGAACAGATTTTGTTTCAGCGACATCTTCAGGTGTGATACGGTTTGATAAAAACGTATTGCTTAAATCATCAGGTAAGGCATCTGAATCTGCCAATACATCTTTATCATCAGGTACTATTTTTTCAACCAAATTACTGATGGCATTTGATATTTTACCCAAAAAGTTCTTAGCCTCTTCTTTTTCGGCTTCATCTAGTACTCTATCATCAGGCAAACGAGACAAACGCTCTGCCTTTTCAGTGATACTCGCAAGCTTTGTAGAGGTTTCTTCATCAACTGTATATTCAATAGGTTCAAAGCTCTCTCTATAACTGGCTTGATCTAATGTTGAATCGTTTTGATCAGAATCTGACTGCGTATTTTGATCTGAATTGTTTTGAGCTAAAGTGTTGTCTTGAGCTGAAGAATCAGCCCCATTGTCAGCCGTGTTATTATTCGCAGTCGAATCATTCACATTTTCGTTATTGTCATTAGTTTCTTCATCTTCATCAAAGTCCAATGAGCTAGGATTGTCCGTGGACGGTCGTATAACTTCTACGTTCACGGCATTAAAATACCTAGTAGCAGACAAATCATTCGTGAAGTCTGTTATAAGCGGATTATAGAAATAATCTCCCGCTTTAAACTGATGCAACTGATGTAATAATTCAGGTTTAACAGGTAATTTATCAGGATCGGTAGTCAGCTTGCCTGTATCTTGATCAATCGTAAAATAAACCACCTCGTCGAATTTGTAACGTTGCCCTGTTTCATAGATCAAATCAACATCTGCTGTATCATCGGGCAAAATAATGTCTACTGATTTATTCAACCAGTATCCATCAAAGTAACCATAGTTGTTTCTAACGCCCTCTACTAAACTTTTTGTATTTTTATATATACCATGGTTAAAGACATCGCCCTCTTGAGGAGACGCTGTATTTTCAATAACTTGAAACTCTTTAAGATCACTACCTTCCCCGCGTATATCTACAATTCGGCTAGCGACTGACACCGGCTCACCTATATCTTCGATAATGATATCTACTTTATCGCTATCTGTTCGATTAAACCGTAGACGTACATCGTAATACCCTACTGCTTCGGCCGCATCAATAGCTTCTTCACGTAATTTAGGCGTCGCTGCTGTGAAGTCATTGATGGCTTCAACAGTGATATTCTCTATTGCCGCCTTTATATTACTTATTGGCTGAACATCAGAATCTGCGCGTACAAGCTCAGGCTGCAGCGACTCATTGATAGATTGCTGCACATAAACTTTGGCTTTAATTTTAGGCAGTGCGTTGTAGCCATCTTTAAACCATCGATTGTATAGACGCTTAAAAAATCCTGGTTCAGAATCTTCGACTTCTTCCTCATAGCCGCTATCTACTATAATTTGATTATCATCAAGCCCACCATTTGCATCGCTATCGTATTCGGGTAAATATTCGTCGGGATTAAGGCCATTACCTTTCACATCGCCTAATTCTTTATCCACTTCATCAATAATATTGTCTATAGCATCACTATTTGCATGGATAGTGTGCTGATTTATAGATTCCTCTAATGACTCCTTATTAATAGAGCCCTCACTAAGTGAATATGAATCAGATGACGCTACAGTATTATTCTGCGACACATTGTAGCCTTGGAAGTCTTGATAATCTGGGTTGTCTTGGCCATCATGGTTGTTTTGAACATCTTGAGTAGGAATGTCATTTTGTGTCTTGACAGCCTCTTGTTGTACCAGTGGTGTTCTGATATCTAAACCCAATATTTCTCGGTTATTTGGCACGAAGTCTGCCATCTCATCCGGTCTATTGTCTAAACCTATGGGCGGCTGGTTATCATCCAGCAGGGCTGTTGGTGCATCAAAACTATCTTCAACCCCTAGGGTCACCTGATTAAGAATATTCTCTAACTCTTGAGGAGAATCTAACTGCTGATCGCTTGCAAAATCCTCTACTTCTTGTATCGCATCAATAAAATCTCTTGGAGAGTTATTGTCATCTATACTGGTTTCAATATTATCGTCTTTTGTTTGATTTAAATTGTCTTCACTTTCTAACTTACTATTTATCAACGCTTCGTACTGCTCACTATCAGTTGCATTTTGATCAAATAAACTTTCATTATTAAGCGTTTCGCGCTGATAATCTTTCAAAACCTCAGGGCTAATAATGCCACTTTCTACCGCTCGTTTTAGTCGTAATGCAACCAGTGCTTCTTCGAGCTGCTCATCATCATACTGACTGCTGTCATCTAGGTTTAGGTTAGCTTGATTATAGTTATCGAAGCCGCCGCTTTTACTTCGACTGGTATCGAGTTGTGTGAATTTATTATCAGATTTTGAATCAGCAGATTCTGCCGCCTCTCTTTGTTGCTGAAGTAAGTCATCAAGGTTTTGTAAATCATCTTCGCTTAAATTATCAATATAATTTTGTGAAACCTGATTGTTGTTATCGGCGTAAGCAGGCTGCATAGCCATATTTGATAGGACACAACTGAGTAGACCATAAGCTAGAGTAGAGTATTTGAAAGGTAAGGTTGGAAAAATTGGCAATAAGGAAGATCGTACCAAATAGCGGGGGGATTTAGCAGCTATTATTTCGCCTTTATGGTGTTTATTGACCATGTCTTTTTTATGATTTATTTTAGTATCAACTTTATTAACATTATTGTGTTTAACAAATGGGGTATCGTATTTTGTACGCATTCTAAATCTCTAAAGTGAAATCTTAATTTTTAAAAATATTAAATTAAAACCAATTAACAATAAACCCTTATAAGATAGCTGAATTTCAAAAATTAAAAACAATCTTAATGTAGTTATGATAAATTGTGGCTATGATACCTCAGCTGCATAAATTATTCAGTCAGAGAATTTAGAATACAAATTTGAAATCATATTAGGAAGCCGTTATGGCCTCACAGTTTAGTTTATTTAAGCACCGACGCTTTACACCCATGTTTTTAACGCAGTTTTTGGGTGCTTTTAACGATAATTTTTTTAAACAAGCGTTGTTATTGGTTTTGACTTACAGTGCGGCAGACAAGATGGGCGCCTCTGTTAGTTTACTGAATAATCTTGCGGCGATGTTATTTATTTTACCCTTTTTTATATTTTCAGCGCTAGCAGGACAACTGGCAGATAAATATGAAAAATCGCGGTTAACCTGGTATATCAAAGTTTTAGAAATTATTATTATGGTGCTAGCCGCTATTGGACTTATATTTGAGCTGTATTGGCTATTGTTTGTTGCGTTATTTTTATTAGGTGCACAATCTACTTTTTTTGGACCCATTAAATACGCTTATTTGCCGCAAGCCATGCATAAAGACGAGTTGGTAGGTGCAAATGGCTTATTTCAAACGGGTACGTCGATGTCAATTTTGCTCGGTATGATAATCGCTGGCTTATTTACTCAAATGGACAACCATCTAGTTTGGGTGAGTGGCGCGGCTATTTTAATCGCATTTATGGGGTTAACTGCCAGTAAATATATTCCGAAAATGCCTGCTGTAGAGCCTGATATCAATATTGATTGGAACATCTGGCGTACCAGTATGGAGACTACTAAATATCTGTACTGTCTGCCTTTGTTATTCTTTATCATTCTAGGTAACAGCTGGTTTTGGTTTTATGGCGCAACATTTATAACCCAGACCCCTGAGTTTAGCAAAGTTATCCTGCATGGCAATCAGTCCGTTGTAATCTTCTTACTCACTTTGTTTTCTATAGGCGTCGCTTCAGGCTCGCTAATTTGTAAAACGTTAACCAAAAATCAAGTGAGCTTTAAGCTACTACCTTTTGGTATGGCAGGATTAAGTTTATTTGCTATAGATTTATACTTATCTTTATCCTCCGTTAATATCGACTCAAGTAGCTTGTTAGGCATTAAAGAGTTGGTAGGATCAAATGGGAGTCTGCGAGTATTTGCAGATTTATTTCTACTAGGGTTTAGCGGAGGTATTTATATTGTACCTTTATACGCAGCGATGCAGGCCTATTCTCCTGTTAGCCATAGAGCGAGAATTATAGGGTCAAATAATATATTCAATGCCATATTTATGGTGAGTTCAGCAATTTTTGCCATACTTATTTTGGATGTTATAAATCTATCTCTACCTCAGCTATTTTTAGTGACGGGTGTTATAAATATAGTCTATGGATTGTTTCTTTATTTAAAATTAAATAAGTTTAAAGATACTATGCAGATTCATGCAGATTCATAAAAACTCAATGCTAATATGACCCACGCTTAACGGTTTAAATAGGTAATTATTATGTTGAACAAAAATAGAAAAGCCAACTCATAATAAGTTGGCTGTCTAATTATTAAGGCAACCATTTGACTTTTATATAGGTCAAATAGTATATAAGTCAATTAGTGATATAAGTATATTAATTGACTCGTTTAATTAGACCTAATTAGTAATTACTTTATATGTTTAATTCTTTTCGTTAATACCAAGGCAACAGGTATTGCTAATAAAACCCCGGCTATAGCGACGCCAATAATATGAGGTATGTCATCATAACCCATCACCAGTGCAGCAATCATAAATACGCCAATAAGAACAGTTGCTGTCATACTCCAAATCATACTAAGTAGTTGCCAGTTCATTTCGAATTCCTCACCTTTGTAGAAATAACAAGTTTTAATGAATAATATATTATGTTGTATCGTATATCTTTATTATAATACAGTTATACACTATATCCATATTTTCTTTAAGGTTTTTAAAAGTTTTTGTCACTTATTTTGTCACTTATATAGTCGATATAAATATATTACGTTTACTACTATAAATGTTATAGTTAAGGCAATTCCATCAATATAATATAATTTCTTGAATTTTCTTTTATATTCTACTCATTCAAATCATATTTTAGGTCATTGAATGTCGAACTCCTCCTACATTCCAGCACCCTACTTTCAATTCGCACCCAATTCAATTCATTATGATTTATCTCATAATAGCTATAAGCCTGTTCCTAATAAAAAAATACATCGTCATTGCCCTTTTATTATTATTGATGCAGATTATATAAATGAACCTTTGATGAACATAGCGGTTGCAGAAGAACCGGTTGAAGATGAGGCTGACTATGAAAACGGTTACGAAGATGACGTCGACGTTGGCGAGCCTATTAAATTCACCGAACAGACACAATATGATGAAAGTAATGCCAATAACAATCTAGAAATAGATTCTGAACAATCTAGTGACTCTAATGCTAACGTTTCTGATTCAACAAACTCGTCTGAACCCGGTAGTGATTACGATAATAATCTCGATAGTAAGGATACTTCTATTGATACGCCCACTATTGATACAACTACAACTTATGAAGATCTGTCCAAAGAAGAGCAAGCGAGGTTAGATTATTTAGCTAAACAAGTAGCTGATCCTGTCCATGCCAAAGCTCACAAAAAGAAAAAAAAGAAGTCAGTTGCATCCGATAATACGTCTGATAGCAATAGAATAAAAACTGCCAATGGCAATAATACAGCCAAACAATCAGACAGTCTTTCAACAGATACTTCTCAACAAGACATAGCATCTGTGTCTGCGACTAAAAATGTTGACATAGCCTCTAAACATTCTTTAGTAAACAAAGAAACTTCAGATCAATGCGCTCAATCGGATCATACCAGTACGCAAGTTAAGAAAGTTAGTTCGACTGAATCTAATGCGCTTTTTGAACAAATAGAATCTGATGAAGAAATCGATGACTCTAGTAATGGTGAATCTGATGATGATGCCCCTATAAAAAACAACCAAGTCAAGAATGAGAAAGATAACTACGAGAGCAATAATGAAGAACCAGTTAAAGATGACGTTATAGAGAACGAGGATGCTAAGACGGATGACGATAAGGAAGATGACGATAAGGAACTAACTGAGGAAGAAAAGCAAAAAATAGAAAAAGAATCACAACTTGAATCTTACAAACAGTTCTTAGCTGAGCAGAAAAGTAAAGTTGATATCGACTACCCTGGCATACGCATTGATATTGAAGCAAACGCGTTACCAAACCGCATGTATTTTATAATGAATGCACTCTCTGCCATTATAGCGAGCTACGGTTTGGTGATTAATTCAGCTGCCGTTGTCATCGGTGCAATGCTAGTGGCAATGATGTTAGGCCCTATCAGTGGGGTTGCCTTAGCCATTATTGATTACCGCATGCCATTTTTGCGAAAATCCCTATTAACTGTAGCTTCAGGTGCTTTTATGGTCGTGCTTATCGGCTATATTGTTGGATTCATGCACCAAGACTCTCCGCTGACTAATGAAATACTGTCACGTACGCAGCCTACGTCTATGGACTTAATGATTGCACTTGCCGGTGGTACGGCAGGCGCGTATGCGATGATTTCGCCGCATTTGTCTGTGGCCGTAGTAGGTGTGGCAGTTGCTACCGCATTGGTTCCTCCGTTGGCCGCTAGCGGTATATTATTTGCCCACGGTGAGAATACTTTGGGATTGGGAGCATTAATACTGGCCATTACTAATATTATTGCCATTCAGCTTACTAATGCATTGGTCTTATGGTTCTCAGGTTTTCGCAGATTGGTCGATAATGATTATAAGAGCAGTCCAATCGTTGCATTTTTTCGTCGCAATACCGTACCTTTATTATTGTTAGTTGGCATCGGTGCATATTTAACAATTAACTTTAATACAGTTAGAAAAAGACAGATTTTTGAAAATGAAGTTAAAGAAAGTATTGAAAATTACTTTATTGATAAAGGTAATGCCTTGGCGGTCACTCAGTTTTTATCAAGAGAGGATCATCAAACTGTCAGAGCGGTCATGCGCGGTGAAACACGTCCTACGCCCTATGATGCCCATTTTTTAGAACAGAAGATAAATAGCCGTATTCTATCAGAATATCCTAAATACCAACCGGTAAAACTTCAATTTAGATATATGCCAGTCATCGTTATCGAATCATCCCCTTACAATATCGATGATATTGATAAAACAGATGCTGCTATTTTGACTAACGAGTAAGTTATTGCACTATTTTTTAAATTCTTTAAATTTATTAGCGCCTATTTATCATTGCTTGTTTATCAGTGCTTGTTTATCAGTGCTTGATTACTAGCGTCTATTTATCAGCGATTATTACTGATTTGACTATGTATCTTGATAGTGGTTGGTTTTCTAAATCAGAATGTGCCGTTATCCTGTTCTGTGCTTTGCAATACTCATGTTTTGGTGTGAAATATGATAAACTTTGCCCCTTATATTTTATACACCTATTTTTATACGTTCAAAAATTAAAACTCCAACTAATTTTTAGGTTGTTGATGATTAAAAAATTTACAGCAATGAAAGTGTCAAGAACGCCAATAACGCTAATCAAACCATAGCTAAATTTTGCTAACACCGACATCATTTGTGTATGTTCTAAATCATTGGAAACTTTTAATTAATCTTAATTACCTATAGCCTTCAAGCCATTGTAAAGGGGTACTCGTGACTCAATCCACTTCTAGTTCTCATACATCTAACATCTCCAATACTCAAAAATCACTTAGCACAGCAGAGCTGCGTCAAGCATTTATTGACTACTTTGTGAGTAAAGACCACACCCACGTACCCTCATCGAGCTTGGTTCCGTATAATGACCCAACGCTATTATTTACTAATGCAGGTATGAATCAGTTTAAAGATTGTTTCTTAGGCATCGATAAACGTGACTATACCCGTGCGGTCTCTTCTCAAAAATGTGTAAGAGCGGGTGGTAAACATAATGACTTAGATAATGTAGGCTATACAGCACGTCATCATACCTTCTTTGAAATGCTAGGTAATTTTTCTTTCGGTGATTATTTTAAATCATCTGCAATCGCGTATGCATGGGAGTTTTTAACTTCAAAAGAGTGGCTCGGCTTAGATGCTGACAAATTATATGTCACCATTTATGAAACGGACGATGAGGCATTCAACATATGGCATCAAGACATTGGACTGCCTACAGAGCGCATTATCCGTATTGGTGATAATAAAGGCGCCCCTTATGCCTCTGATAACTTTTGGGCTATGGGTGATACGGGCCCATGCGGTCCATGTTCAGAAGTCTTTTATGATCATGGTGAACACGTCGAAGGCGGCCTACCTGGTACGCCAGAAGAAGACGGTGATAGATTCATCGAAGTATGGAACTGTGTATTTATGCAATTTAACCGCCAGCCTGATGGCACGATGGAGCCGTTACCTGCTCCGAGTGTGGACACGGGCATGGGGCTTGAGCGTATCAGTGCCATATTGCAAGGGGTACACAGCAACTACGAGATCGATCTATTTGTCAATCTTATGAATAGCGCCGCACAGTTATTAGGCATACAAAATGAAGGACAAGCTTCTTTAAAAGTCATTGCAGATCATATACGAGCGGTAAGCTTCTTAATTGCGGACGGTGTCTTACCAAGTAACGAGGGGCGTGGGTATGTGCTGCGCCGTATCATCCGCCGCGGTGTTCGTCATGGTAATAAACTTGGTGCTGAGGACAGCTTTTTTTACAAAATGGTTGCGCCTCTTGTTAAAGAAATGGGGGATGCGTATCCGCAATTAGTCGAGCAACAAGAGTTTATTGAAGCGTCAATTGAAAAAGAAGAGGTTCAATTTGCCAAAACATTGGCTCAAGGTTTGCGTCTGTTAGACAGTGAACTTGAAACCCTTAATTCAGGCGACGTACTCTCTGGCGAAGCGGCTTTCAAGCTCTATGACACCTACGGATTCCCTGTTGACTTAACTGCGGATATAACGCGCGAGCGTGGTATTAGCATTGATGAAGCTGGGTTTGATGAACAAATGGAGCTACAACGTCAACGGGCCCGCGATGCCGGTAAGTTTGATGTCGATTATTCAGCGACCATTAAAGTAGATACCCCTACTCAATTTGTTGGTTATGAGCGTCTTGATGATAAACAAACCAATATTATTGGCCTGTATCAAGAAGGCAAAGCTGTAACGACCTTAAACGAAGGCGATGAAGCTATTTTAGTCTTAGACCGTACCCCATTTTACGCAGAAGGCGGCGGACAAGTTGGTGAAATGGGTGAAATTCGTACCAGTACCGGGCTATTTAATGTTGAAAACACCAAAAAATCTGGCCAAGCTATTATTCACTATGGTGTGGTAAATATGGGTAGTATTGAGCAAAATCAGTCTGCTGATGCTCAAGTTGTTTCTGCAATTCGTTCAGCCAGTGCACGTAACCATTCTGCAACGCATTTATTACATGCTGCACTTCGCAAGGTGCTGGGTGACAAAGTAACACAAAAAGGGTCACTGGTTAGTAGTGATATCCTCCGTTTTGATTTTTCGTACGACAATGCGGTCTCTTTAAAAGACTTGTCCACTATTGAGCGCTTGGTTAATGAGCAAATATTAGCCAATGTTGAAACCCAAATCGAACATATGGGTATTGATGAAGCTATGGCTAAAGGCGCCGCTGCATTATTTGGTGAGAAATATGGCGAAACTGTCAGGGTGTTAACGATGGGTACGCATGAGATAGAGGATGGCATTGAGAAGCCTTTTTCTATTGAATTATGCGGCGGTCTGCATGTTCAGCGAACAGGAGATATCGGTTTATTCAAAATAACATCTGAGTCTGGTATTGCCGCAGGTATACGTCGAATTGAAGCGCTAACAGGTATGGGTGCCTTACGTTATGTTCAGCAAGCGGATAGTCAATTAACCGCCTTAGCCAATCAGCTTAAAGCCAAACGTCCAGAGGTATCCGAACGTGTTAAATCTATGGCAGATAAACAGCGCGAACTTGAAAAAGAGATTGAACGATTAAATCAGAAAATTGCGAGTGCTCAAGCTGCGAATCTCGTTGATAACGTTCAGACTATCGCAGGAACTTCAGTGCTAATAGCTAAAGTTGCTGGTATTGATGGTAAAGCCATACGTGGTCTTATGGATGATATCAAGTCCAAACTACAAGATACTGTTATCGTATTAATTGGTGAAAAAACAGATCAACTGGCAATGGCAGCATCAGTAAGTAAAACATTGACCAATCAGATTAAAGCGGGTGATATCATACGTTACTTAGCAGGTGAGCTTGACGGTAAAGGCGGCGGTAAACCTGATTATGCTCAAGGCGGCGCACCGAACAGTAATAAATTAGAAAATGTTATTACAGATTTACCAAACTGGATAGCATCTCAGCTTAACGCGTAAGTAAAATAATAGCTGATTTGGATTGGTTATATTTTAAATAGTTGGTTTTAAAATAACTATTTTTAATCAATTTTACTCATTCAATCTTTGTGACTATGCTTGGGTTGTGATATAACGTACGTTCTAATAATGGCTAAATTTTTATGGTCACCTCTTACTTTGAGTTACTGCATAAATAGATGCGTTATTTATTAAGAAGCTAATATTTAAGCTACTATTGAAACTATTATAATATAAGCTAGTTTTTTGAAGATATGGTAACCACTACGGCCATATAAAAGGCGGTAAGACTATCATTAACATTTAATTTATAAATTAAACTATCAATTCAAAGGGTTCAACATGGCGTTGATTGTACAAAAATATGGTGGTACGTCGATGGGTAGTATTGATCGTATCAAGAATGTTGCAAAGCGTGTTAAACGCTGGCACGACAATGGCCACAAAGTCGTTGTTGTTGTTTCTGCCATGAGTGGAGAAACCAATCGATTGATTGATCTTGCGAATCAAATTAGCCATACGCCAAATCCACGCGAGTTTGACCAAATGGTATCTACAGGCGAACAAGTTTCTATATCATTATTGTCTATGGCACTGATGGAATTAGGGGTTGGCGCGCGCTCATTTACAGGTGGTCAAGTTGCTATAATGACAGATGAAACCCATAACAAAGCGCGTATCTTATCTATCGATGAAACCAACATTCAGTCTGAATTGGATGCAGGTAATGTCGTTGTCGTTGCAGGCTTTCAAGGTGTCAATGCAAATAAAGACATTACGACATTAGGACGTGGTGGTTCAGACACCTCTGGTGTTGCGCTTGCTGCGGCATTAAATGCTGATGAATGCCAGATTTATACAGATGTGGATGGCGTATATACCACTGACCCGCGTGTGACATCTAAAGCTCGCAAACTTGATAAAATAACTTTTGAAGAAATGCTAGAGATGGCAAGCTTAGGCTCAAAAGTGTTGCAAATTCGCGCCGTTGAATTTGCAGGTAAATATCAGGTTCCTTTAAGAGTGCTATCGAGCTTTGATGAAGGGCAAGATGGTAGTTTTGATGATGAATTCCGCCAAAACGTTGGCACTTTAATTACTGTAGACGAAGGAGACGACATGGAACAGCCGGTAATTTCAGGCATTGCATTTAATAGAGATGAAGCTAAAATTGTCGTACGCGGCGTACCTGATCACCCCGGTGTTGCTTCTTCAATTTTAACGCCGATTAGTAATGCTAATATCGAAATTGACATGATATTGCAAAACCTATCTGACCAAGGTCTAACGGATTTTAGCTTTACTGTTAATCGTCCTGATTTTGAAAAAGCAATTGGTATTCTTGAACAAAACAAACAAGATATTGGTGCAAAAGATATTTATGGCGACACAGATGTGGTTAAGGTATCTCTAGTTGGTGTTGGTATGCGCTCACACGCAGGAGTTGCTAGCAGAATGTTTCAAGTGTTAGCAGAAAACAACATTAACATTCAAATGATATCGACCAGTGAAATCAAAATATCAGTACTCATAAAAGAACAATATCTTGATAAATCTGTCAAATCTTTACATTCCGCATTTGGTTTAGATAGAACAGATGGTGAAAGCAAAGTCGCTGGACTGTAAGTTATATTTTATGTTCTAACTGTTTACATCGTGTTGTATTTTGATATTTTGAATCTTTTAATTAGGTTTAGAATGTTATATTAAAAGGGCCTTAATAGGCTCTTTTTTTATGTGTATTTTTCGATTAATACGTATGTTAATGATCTATATAGAATTAAATAAATTCTTCTTAACCTGATTCGCAACCTAATTCGTTTCGGTACTTTTATTGAATTATTAATTATTGTTCGAATACAATGAATGATAATGACATATTATATTATTATCTTTATAATGTGCTGTTCGATTGAGGCCTATAGTGATGCTATTTAAGACACTCATTTATCATGAATTTAAATAGGATTTAAATTATAAAAGTTAATTATAGACAATTAAATACTATAATTTTAATGTTTTATTTGATCAAAACATTTATTGGTAGAGTGGCTTAGGGCAAATACATTACCAAGTGCAGCTGCAATTTAAAATGTAAAGCTATAATTTATTTAGTTTCGACTTTTATATATTTTAAATTGAAGGTGTTTTAAAAGGCCAATTATTTAATTAAATATATATATTGGGCAATGATATGACTAATTTTAAGTTTGGCATTTGCCAATTCTTTTTATTGCGACATAAGGAGCGTGACGCATGTTAATTTTAACTCGCAGAGTTGGTGAAACATTAATGATAGGTGACGAAGTCAGTGTCACTGTTTTAGGTGTAAAAGGTAATCAAGTTCGCATTGGTGTTAATGCACCTAAGGATATTGCTGTTCACCGCGAAGAGATTTATCAACGTATTCAGAACGAACGCGCAATGCAGTCTCAAATGCAGCATCTTGAACAAGGCAACTTTCCTGCTTCATTCGATGATGATGATTTCTTTAATAGATAATCTTATTTTTTAATGCGATAAACCCTTTATACTGTTCTACTAATATTTTTCATCTTTTAGAAATTAAGAGGCTTTTATGAGTATCCGCCAATCGGACGTATCTGCATTACTAAATGGACTAAGTAAAAAAGCCATAGGCTTCGATGATGTCATTAACTTTATCGATGATTTTTATCGTTACACTCCCGTTAAGTTCACTAACGGTCAGGTAGTTAATGAAGCTGGCACAAATGAGGGCAGTGCTAAAATTTTTGGTTTCGCTAAGCATCATAATTTAAGCCAAATGGACACTCTTAAACTTTTTGGCGAGCATTATGACTCCGTCTTATCAACGCCAAATGGTACAGATCACGCCAACATTCGCAATTTTATTCATTGGGGATGGCAAGCCTTTTTAATGGAAAAGAATCCATTAACAAAACGTCCTAATGTAGATGTTAAAAATATTTAATATTGCTTTATGACTAAAAAAAGACCAGCATTTGCTGGTCTTTTTTTATGAATTCATTTTACTGTTTCGATCAATCCTGTGACTTATATAAAAATAACTTATTCTTAAAACCAATTTATAAAATATCACTTATTACGGAATTTTACCGCCTGAATATCACCTTTAGGATTAGGTAAGTTAGGATAATGATGATCGTGCTCTACATCGCATTCTTCACCCACAACCGACCCATCTTTTTTAATAGGCTTATGAATATATCCTACTCGCTCTTGCGGAGGTAGGTTTTCATGCTCCCACACCATTACAGCCTGCATGCAAGTTTCACGCTGTTCAGACGACAGCTTTGATCCATCAGGCCACTTCCCAATTTCTATCGCTAATTTAAACGACTCCACTAATTCAGGTGTCATTGCGTTTAAAATTTTTTGTTTATCCATGATGCCCTCTATGACATATACGAGTACGTAAGTGCTAGAACTTTCAAATCAATTAGCTACAGTATAAATCAAACAATGAGACAAGGTTTTGGTTAAGCTGTATACCTCTAAGTTTATTGATAGATAATAAAAGTAGAATTTCACTCAGGACGAACTAATGATTATTTAATCATCATCTCCATCTAAGGAAAATTCTTCTGCATGTACGTTCCAATTAAGCTTGGTACGGCATGCTTTATAAAAATCAAATCCAGGAGGATGAATCAGGGTTAATTTGTCTGGATGTTTTCTAATATGCAGCCGCTGATGTTGATCAATTTGTATACTTTGCTTACCATCCGCGCTTACCATGGGCTGGGTGCGATTGTCTTTATGGATTCTTATAATAATTTCACTTTGATCGCTTACCACTATGGGTCGACTTGAGAGGGTGTGTGGATGCATAGGTACTAAACATATGGCATCTAAACTTGGATGTATGATCGGACCCCCACCTGATAAGGCATAAGCTGTAGAGCCTGTGGGCGTCGCAACAATTAATCCATCGCTGTGCTGACGGTAGACATCTAATCCATCAATCTTGAGCTGAAAATCTATCATATGTACAGATTTACCGGCATGTAGAACCACGTCATTTAGCGCCATATCCTGATGAATAACCTCACGCCCTTCTCTTATTTCCATTGTGAGTAAAAAACGTTGATCGAGTTGATAGTCACCCATAAGCACTTGACGTAACTTGGTCCCTACTTCATCAGGATTGACATCTGTTAAGAACCCTAAACGGCCCCTATTGACACCCAGCACGGGGACTCGGTATCTAGCTAAAGCTTGGGCGGCATGTAAAATAGATCCATCTCCCCCGACTACAATGACAAGATCGCATATCTCACCAAGTAAACTACGTTTGACCATATGTAGTTTATTTAATTTCTCAAGTTCCAATTCTGGTAAACCAGCTGTTTCAGAGTCAATATATAAATCAAGGCCCATGTCATTAATACGCTGCCCAATCTCATGAATAGTCGTAATTACGCCCCGTTTTCTGGCACGGCCCATAAGTCCAATACGTCTAAATGCAGGGTTTTTAATTGAATGAAAATGTGTCGATTCTGATAGGTTTGGAATTTTGTCAGATTGCGCAGAGCTTTCCATAGGCATTGGTAGATCTAAGTTGATTAAAATGTATCAAAGAGGATAAATCCGAAATAAAATACCTTATTATTTTTAATCTAATAATCATTTAAATGAGTAATTATATCGGGTTAATGACAGGTTTAAAGCGTATCATACTATGCTTTGTACGTCATTAATAACTGCGTACATTAAAACATACTTTTAGCGTTGAAAAATTTAGCAGGTTATATCAGAAATTATTTAAAAAGTTATTGAGTTAGAATCACTTAATTCTCATTTAAGCATTGAATTTGAGTCTATTTGTTACCATTATAACCTTATAAAGGTATCTTTGTATGTTGAATGCGCTTCAAACATTATCGATTACGCTCACTAAAATCTTTACTAACATTATTATAGTGCGCTATTATGAACGTTAATTAGCTCTATTAATTATTCTAGTTAAGAACTATTTTTTCTATTTAATTACATTGTGGCTTATATACTGCTATAAATTTGTTTGTTTATGAAGACTTAGTTCAATAAGACAGTTCCAAAATTTAACGTTTATAGAGTAACTTAAAAGCTCAAATTTATATATTAAGGGAATTAACAATATGGCAAATCCTATTGTCAGTCGTGCAGAGCTCGCAGTTGGCGGCAAGTCTATGTCCGTTAAGGGTGTTATACATAAGACCAGTTTCTTACTGGGTTTGAGTGCTATTGCTGCTTTGAGCTTCTTCTTCTTTATTGTAAGTGGTGGTATTAGTGGTGGCATGGTGCAAATGGTCACCTTTGGTAGTATGTTTATCGCATTTGGTTTAGCGATATTTATAACGTTTAAACCACAAAAAGCCAAATCTCTAGCAGCACCTTATGCCATTTTAGAGGGTTTATTCTTGGGCGGTGTGTCTATTATGTTCATGGCCATTGACCCAAGCATTCCCCTTAATGCGTTAGCGGCTACATTTGTCACTGCGGCGGTAATGCTAGGACTTTACCGTTCAGGAATGATTAAAGTCAATGAAAAATTCCGCTCAATTATGATGTCGGCTATTTTTGCAATTATGTTAATTTACATCGTACAGTGGGGCTTTGTTCTGTTCGGTTCAACGCTGCCTTTCTTGTTCCAAACAGGTGGTCTTGTTGCCATTGGTTTTAGTCTGTTCGTTGTTGTTATCGCTTCATTTAGTTTGCTATTAGACTTTGATAACATTGAGCGTGGCGTGGCAGCAGGTGTTTCTGAAGATTTTGAATGGATCTTTAGTATTGGTATTCTAGCAACACTGGTATGGATGTACTTTGAATTCATGCGTTTACTCAGTCATTTCCAAGACTAATGCTCAATAAACAGTTCAATAAGTTCAATATATAAAGGTCGAATTATTCGACCTTTTTTTTGTATAAATGTTTTAATACTGATGCTATAAAGTTATGATCTTTTTAATCTAAGGGCATTGAGCACAACCACAAGTGAGCTTAATGACATGCCTATGGCGGCTAGCCATGGCGGCACATATCCTAGAGCCGCAGGTATCAAAACTACTGTATTATAACCAATAGCCCACCGTAGATTTTGTTTGATAATATGCTGCGCTTTATCTGCTATTCGCTTGGCATCCTCTACCGCAGTAACCGCGCCATTCAATATAACACTATCGCTTGAGACTTGAGCCAAATCTGCTGCACCTGCAATTGCAGTTGAGATGTTAGCAGCGGCTAATACTGGGGCATCATTAATGCCATCGCCCACCATCATTACCACCTCCCCTTTTTCTTGAAGGGCTTTGATATGATTGACCTTATCACTAGGTGATAAACCATAATACAGTTCATCGATATTTAATTCTTTAGCGATCGATTGAGCATGTTGACTTGGATCACCAGTTAAAATGATCGTTTTAATATGCTGTGCTTGTAACGACGCAATCATTTCCGCTACGCCCTCTCGCACACTGTCATTAAAATAAAACATAGCCAGAGGCTCCCAGTCGTCATTTGCAGTAGATGACTCGTTATCTTTTTGTCTTGATAACATAACTGCTGTACTGGCGTTGTGCGTCTCTAATTGCGGGGTGTAGTCCGGATAGCTATCGTTTAAGTACGAGGACTCGCTGTTTAATTTTGTACGATTTAAGGCAAAATCCACATGTCCTAATCGATAACGGTTGTTGTTACCTGCATTATGAATAATGGCTTCTACACCCCCTGCAACATGGTGCTTCAATTGACTTACTCTTGGCAGATGCAGTTGGTAAGCGGCATCTAATAAAGCCTTTGCAATTGGGTGGCGGCTACCGACTTCTAAAGTAGCGGCAAGCGCAAGTAAGTGATCAGTATTAACCGCTTCTGAACTGAATTGAGTCGTGCCGGATTCCTTATGCTGCAAATCATCAATATATAACAAGTTAGGTTTGCCATAAGTTAATGTGCCTGTTTTATCAAAAGCAACATATCTAATATCTGCTAATGTTTGAATAGTATGTCCGCGAGTGGTCAAGAACCCATAGCTTGCCAGCCGATTGGTAGATACAGTCAGTGCAATTGGCGTTGCTAACGATAATGCGCAAGGACAGGTCGCGACTAATACAGCAACTGTCGCCCACAATGCTTGAGATGGATCTATTAAATACCAGCCTATGAATACCAATACCGACAATACTAATATGCGCGCGACAAACCAGCGCGCCCAAATATCGGCTTGTTCAGCAATTTTAGGCTTTTCACTCAGCGCTCGGTTCATTAGCCGATCTATTAGTGCAATTTGGCTGTCTTCTGGCAACGCTGTAACGATCATTATAAAAGGCTGACTGTCATTCTGAGAGCCTCCTACAACAAGCTCGCCTCTTTTTTTGACGATAAGCTGACTTTCACCTGTCAGTAAACTCTGCGAGACAGTTGCAGTGTTACTACACAAGATGCCGTCTGCAACAACTTCACTACCCGCCTCAATCAGTATAATATCTCCGATGTGTAACACGTTTGCAGTCACTGATTCAGGACCTAAATCAGTTTGAGTATCGTCAATGAGCGTTTTGGCAGTCAGCAGCCCATCCCCTATCTCTGCCAATTGATCTAATTGCTCGGTCGTATATTGCTCGGTCGTATATTGCTCAGTTTTATAGTCATCGGTTATATAAAAAGCACCTTGAGCCCGATCTAATGGCTTTATATTACTATTACTTTTACTATTAGCATTGATTTTAAGTTTAGATAAATCATCGGTTTGCTCTATTGAATCTTTAGGCTGATTGGATATAAGCTGATTGACCAAGGGTAAGTCATTGCCTATACGCTGCACTAATGACGGCTCAATAACTACCAAATCATTCGCCATATTTGCCGCTTTTAAACGCGCATTGTTTTCAATATATCTACCTGCCAGTAGAAAGAAAACAAACATACTAACTGAGTCATAATACGTCTCTCCGTGCCCCATAATGGTGGCATAGACACTAGCAAAAAATGTGATGAATAGCGCAATACTTACAGGAACGTCCATGTTGACTTGACGGACTTTGATGGCTGACCATGCTGATTTGAAAAAAGGTACGGCACAATAGAAAAATACAGGTACGCTGACAAATAAAGACACCCAGCGTAAAAAGTCGCGCTGCTCAACCAGCATGCCACTAAATTCAGTATACTTACCAAAATACATACCCACTGCAAACATCATAGCCTGCATAGCACCAAGTGCCGCAATCCCTAATCGAATCAGCATTTGCTTATTATGTTTTGCAAGCATCGCTTCGTGAGTATCTTGACGATATGGCTTGGCATCGTATCCGATTTGATTGATAGAGCCCAGTATTTCACTAATGGCTAATTTGTCTTCATCCCAAACGACTCGCATACGCTGATTGGTGAGATTAACCTGACAGTTTTCGACCCCTTCAAGCTCATCAACCCTTGCTTCAATAAGCCATGTGCAAGCTGCACAGCGTAAGTTATTTACTGATAGCTCTGCTACTGAATGATTGGCATCTGAATATACAAATTGAGATTTAACATCTTCATGATCATAAGCTTTTAAACGATCAAGCTCCGTAGGCAAACTGGCGGTACGGTTAATTTCTGTACGGTCTAAATAATATTGCTCTAGTCCTGCCTCGACAATACTTTCCGAGGCCAGTTGGCACCCCATACAGCACATCAAACGCGATTCCCCGAGAATTACAGCCTTAAATGGTGTGATGGGCACAGGCTCTCCACAATGAAAACAACATCCTTCTGGTGGAAGGACTAAGTTATTAATGTCGTCTTCTAAATAAACCAGATCGGTCTGCTTGTTTTGAGAACTCTGCTGGGAATCTACAAAGGAACTAGAAGGATGGGTCATATAATTTTCACAATATATTGAATGAGCTCTGATTATTGATTTAAATTGAGAGTTATAAAATATAAGGCACGCTGCGAATAAAAAATAATTAATTAGGTAAACTTTTTAAAACAAGTAAATTAGGAAACTAACCCTTTTATTAATTTTTCTAAATTTGATGCCCTAGGTTTGTAATTCTAGGAAGTTAATTATATTATACTACGCCGTCTTATAGCATGCTGGTTAGTTTAGGTCGTGTCCCTAATAAATTAAATACGGTGTCTGTTTAAATAATTTCATATTAAATGCTTTAATACGTTTAAAAGCTTATAAACAGTCACTGAATGTGCTTCAAACCCAAGTTGTATGGAAAATAGATGAAAACAATGCGCCAAACATGCATCGCGGTGTGGTTTTAATTAATAGCATTGAAAATCATAAATTTTTACGTCATCATAACCCTGTCATCTTCAGTTGGTAAAATATCGTGTATTCAAAACCTTCATTCTCAAAAAAAACCTCTTCTTCAACGTCTCATCCAAATACGCTAAACAACGCAAACGGTGGTTTGAATCCGCTAACCCCTTCTCACGTTCCAAACCGCCCTATTCCAAACAGCTCTTTTCCAAAAAATTTGAAAAGTCAGCAAGGTGCCATTACCAGCTTTATTTTACTTATTATTATTATAGTAGGTATGCTGGTATTGGCGATGTATCTTGTAAAGCAAGACAGAGTCATAACTACAAAGTTTGAGGGTAAACGATGGAACATTCCAGCTAAGGTATACTCAAAGTCATTAGAATTATATCAAGGTGCGCCTATATCAGGGAAAAACCTTGAAAAATGGCTTGAGATGCTAAATTACCAATCCGCTTCAAATTATGACCGTACTGGCTCTTATAACAAAGCATCAGGTAAATATACCATTCATACGCGTGGCTTCAAATATAGTGCAAATGACATTGAGCCTGAGCAAGTCATTAAAATCAGCATTAATAATTCTAAAATAACAGATATTCAAAGCACTGAACCAAACGATACGGGAATAGTACGTATTGAGCCGATTACAATTGGTGGCATTTATCCTGATAATAATGAAGACCGAATTGTTGTCCCAATTAGTGAGGTGCCACAGCCCCTTATTGATGCCTTAATAGCAACAGAAGACCGTAGTTATTATGAACACAAAGGCGTTTCAGTAAAAGGTATTAGCCGCGCCATACTGAACAATTTAAAAGGCGGTAGCATGCAGGGTGGATCTACTATAACCCAGCAGCTTATCAAAAACTTTTACTTAAGCTCAGACCGTAGTTTAAAGCGTAAAGCTAACGAAGCCGTTATGGCACTTCTTTTAGAATTGCACTATGACAAAGATGAAATTTTGCAAACCTATCTGAACGAAATTAATCTAGGGCAAAACGGCAATCGATCTATAAATGGTTTTGGTTTGGCGTCACAATTTTACTTTAATAAACCATTAAAAGAGCTTCGAATAGATCAGCAAGCATTGTTGGTAGGATTAGCTAAAGGTACCTCTTACTACAACCCTAGACGCCATCCAGAACGGGCTTTAAATCGCCGTAATACCGTATTAAGTAATATGTTAGTCACTGGTAAAATAGACCAAGAGACTTATGATACTGCGATTAGCCATGAATTAGATGTGGTTGAAAAGCCGAGCGTTGGCAAAAGCCGTTTCCCCGACTTTTTAGATATTGTTAAGCGTGAACTGCGTAATAACTATCACAAAGACGATCTTAAGAACGAAGGCCTAAAAGTATTCACCACGTTGGATCCAATTGCTCAGTTAGCCGCTGATGCTGCTATAGACAAACAACTGACAACGTTACGTAAAAAGAGTGACAAGACCAAAAATTTACAAGCTGCTTTAGTAAGTGCCAATCCAGCTTCAGGCGAGTTAGTTGCAGTGGTAGGTAGTGGTAGCGAATTTACAGGCTTTAACCGCGCTATCGATGCCAATCGTCAAGTAGGTTCATTATTAAAACCTTTTATTTATATGACCGCATTAGAAAGTGGCAAGTATAATTTAGCCAGTCCTGTTAATGATAATCCTGTTACCCTAAAATTAAAAGATGGTGGCACGTGGACGCCCAAAAATTATGGGGGACGCGATCACGGCTTTGTACCTTTAACCACTGCTTTGGCTAAGTCCTATAACCAAGCGGCGGTTAATACAGGTGTAGAGTTTGGCATAGGAACGTTCATAAATCAATTGCACCGATTAGGTATCAACAAAAAACTCCCTACTTATCCATCAATCCTATTAGGCTCTGTAGAGCTAAGCCCGATGGATATGCTTGGGGTATATCAAGTTGTCGCTGCTGGTGGTTTTAGAACACCTATAATAAGTATTCGCTCTGTGGTTGATGATCGTGGTCAGATTTTGCAGCGCTCTGGGCTTGATACTAAACGCAGCATCCCACCTGGTGTAAATTATTTAACAAATTATGCCATGCAAGAAGTCGTAAGAAATGGTACTGCTAAATCTTTAAAATCTCTGGGCAGTAATTTAAACCTAGCAGGCAAGACAGGTACTACCAATGACTACCGTGATGCTTGGTTTGCAGGATATAGCGGTAACTATGTTAGCGTAGTTTGGGTAGGTCGTGATGATAATAAACCTATTGGCTTAAGTGGCGGTAGTGGGGCATTACCCGTGTGGAAAGATTACATGGGACGATTACGTTTAACGCCTGTTGATCTGGTTCAACCTGAAAATATTGAATGGTTATGGCTTCAAAACGGTACAGGTCAATTATCACATGAGAGCTGTCCTAACGCGCGTTACTTACCTGTACTCTCAAAGTATCTCCCAGAAGAGGCCAGCACTTGTGCGATACAAATCTATCAACAAGCACAATCTCAGCGTCAAATGCAGTGGTTGAGAAATGAGAACAGACAACTACTTGATCAAAGTCGTCAGAATGATACGGATAGTAGTTTGACAGAAGCTCAAGAAGAAGGTGATTATAATTACGACAATCAAAACTCAATCAATCCTAATAACTCAAATAACCCTAATAACTCTATTGACCCTAATAACCAAAGTAGCTCTGATTCCCAAAATGGCAACGCCAATAATGCTGAAACGGATGAGCAAAACGAAAATGCTGATACTTGGTATGATAGAGCGGTAGAATGGATGGAGTAGTGTGTATGCTGTAGTACAGCTATTTAGTACCCTATATAAACCCGCATACGGTTTATAATCCTAATATAGATACTCTTATGGTCAGTTACTATTTAATTGTCAGTTATTCTTTGTCGTCAGTTGCTATATATTTGCGTTATATTAAATGCTTTACTATTTTATACCCCCTTAAAACATTACTATGGAAGATTTAAAGTCTTATGATGCATACTAGCCTAGCCAAACCTCTTCAGAACAAACTTTCTATAAATTCATTATTAGTCATGGCGGGCTTAGGACTAGTAGCGTTGTCGGGGTGTCAGACCACTACTGGTATTTCTAATACAAACAGCCAGAGTACAATTGAACATCAAAGAATCGAAACACAACAACCTGTTATTAACGATACGCATCAACCTCAAAATCAAGACGTTCCCCGTGCAAGCATTGAACCAAAGGAAGATATACAGCCTCACAACAACCGTGTAGATAATCCCTTTGAAAGTGATCACACCAGACCTTCTGTACCCCATTCTACTCATGACAATAGCGTTCATAATAACAATACTCAAACCCCTACCGAGTCTAAAGCGAATGACTTTGGATTACAAAGCCCTAATACTGAACAACCCACTAGACCTAGCCGCCCTGTTAGTCCGCCTATTCGCATAGAAGATAATAGATCTGTAAATCAAATATTGCTTGAGCAAGCGCGCCAAAACTCATCACCTTCAGCTCAAGCATCTTCAAGTGGTGAAGAAGGCGACAATCTTCCTGCCTTTAGATCTTTGATGGATAAAGGCGTTTCTCAATTGCGTCAGGGTCAGACCTCCGCTGCACAAGATACCTTCACACGTGCTCAGCGCATTGCACCAAAATCATCAGCTGTTTACTTTTATCTAGGACAAGTGGCACTAAAACAAGATCAACCTTTAAAAGCAGAAGCAATGGCACGACGGGGGGTGGTAGTGGCTAAAACTTCTTCGAGAAAAACAGCCTTATGGCAAGTTATCTTAAAAGCAGGTCAGGCTCAAGGTAATCAGCGTGTGATTAATGAAGCACGTAGAGCTTTATCTAATTAACGCTTTGTCTAAATTGTAGGTTTATATTAAGGTTTCATATGAATTGACTTGTCAATTTAAGAACCCTACGTTATCACTATACTTAAGGACCACTATGGATTGGCAACAGCTACATTTGCAATGTAAAAAAGATGACGTTGATCTGGCAGAAAGCTTGTTATTAGAAGAAGGTGCACTGTCTATTAGTTTAGAAGATGCCGGTGATCAGCCTTTATTTGAACCCTTACCTGGTCAATCCCCCCTTTGGGATGAGGTTATTGTTACCGGTCTATTTGAAGCCGATACCGCTCAAGACATAGAAGCCACCGCCCAAACAATGGCAGTTTTAGTCAATGCCAGTCGAGTCTGGATTACGCCGCTTGCAGATACAGATTGGGAACGAGAGTGGATGTCGCATTATGTTCCTATCGAGTGTACAAACAATCTTTGGATAGTTCCAAAATGGCTTACCCCTCCTAACCCTGATGCTATCAATATCATGATGGACCCTGGTCTGGCCTTTGGAACCGGCTATCATCCTACTACAAGGCTGTGTTTAGACTGGTTAACTGATCAAGATCTTGAAAATAAAGTCATTGTAGATTACGGATGCGGTTCGGGTATCTTGGGTATTGCTGCTTTAAAACTAGGAGCTAAACAGGTATACAGTGTAGATATAGACCCCCAAGCTGTTTTGGCAACCCGTCAAAACGCTGAAAGAAATGACGTCTATCAGGTCCTATCAGCATATTTACCTCATGAATTTACCGATGTATTTAAAGAAAAGGGCAGTCATAAGGTAGATATGATTACAGCAAATATCTTAGCTAAGCCCCTCATGGAGTTAGCGCCCTATTTGGCAACGTTAGTAAAGCCTGGTGCGGACATTGTTCTAGCTGGTTTAATATCTGAACAACTTGATGAGGTAGTTGCCGCCTTTAAGCCTTGGTTCGATTTGAACAGCAGACATGCTTATGAAAAAGCAGAAGATTCACACTGGCACCGTTTATCAGGTAAACGAATCAATTAATATATTGTGCTTAGGCTTATTAAAGCGGTCATAAAATTTCACACCGTTTATTTTATATTCGATTATAATAGGGCATTATAAATTTTATGGTTTTTAGCCAAATGATGCCTATTAAATGAATGGGCTGTTATATTCTATTAGTCATGAATGCTGCTAAACAGTGGCGATTAGAATGTTCATTTCCAAGGTATAGATATACTATTATGAGTGATATAAACATACAAACCTTTAAAGCCACCATTGTCAATAATAACAGTATTGATGATGACTATGAGGGTGCTTTTTTAAAATATAATGATAGTACAAATCTCCCTTACTCCACCGTATCTGATAGTGATGAACAAAATAGCGGCGAACGTCTCGACGCTTTAACGACTCAAGCTTCAATAACTAAAGATAACCTGGCTAAAAACAACTATGCAGAGTGCGCTATGATTGAAGCGGAGCGTACGCCTCTATGTCACCATGTACAGCTTGCTGTTGAGCTATATTTCGCTGAGCTTGAAGGTGATATGCCAACTCACTTATACGACACCATACTCAAAGAGGTTGAGAAGCCACTATTAGAGGTTGTCTTAAAACAAACTAAAGGCAATCAATCGAAGTCTGCAGCGATTCTTGGCTTAAACCGAGGAACACTGCGTAAAAAAATGGCTCAATACGGATTAATGTAAATCTAGCTGCCAAACAGATTTGTACAACAGACCCAAATATAGTGTCTTATAATTCCAAGTAATTTTTTAAGCATTCCAAATAATATAAAACCAATTATGGATAAATACTTAACCTAACTGCTATTTATCTTTAGGCTATTTAGGTACCATTTTGATTAGTTCAATAATAGCACCATACAATACAACCGTACTCAATCGCTTACGCCTCCTCCACCAATAACCTTAATAGAATTGGAAATTTTATGTCTGAAAAACCATACGCTCTTATTTCAGTATCTGATAAATCAAATATAGAAGATTTTGCTCAAGGCCTTATTGAAGCTGGTTATGATATATTATCTACTGGCGGTACCTATCGTCTATTATCTGAAAATGGCATAGCAGTTACAGAAGTTGCTGACTATACTGGATTTGCAGAGATGATGGATGGACGGGTTAAAACCTTACATCCTAAGATTCATGGAGGTATTTTAGGTCGCCGTGGTCAAGATGATTCCGTGATGCAAGAAAATGGCATCCGTCCTATAGATTTAGTGGTTGTAAACTTATATCCCTTCGCCCAAACTGTGGCAAATCCTAATGTAAGTAAAGCTGATGCAATTGAAAATATTGATATCGGTGGTCCTACTATGGTTCGCTCAGCCGCTAAGAACCATGAGCATGTTGCAATTGTGACGAATCCAGAAGATTACAACAAAGTATTAGATGAGCTCAAAAATGAAAGCAGCTTATCTCAGCGTACTCGTTTTGATTTGGCTGTTAAAGCGTTTGAGCATACCTCAAATTATGATGGGATGATCGCAAACTTTTTAGGAAATAGACTTGAATCATTTGACGAGCCATCTGAGTTTTCTCGTACTATAAACATTCAAATGACCAAATCTCAGGATTTACGTTATGGTGAAAATCCACATCAAAAAGCAGCGTTTTATACTGAAACTGACAGTTTAGTAAATGGATGTATATCAACCGCCAAACAGCATCAGGGTAAAGAGCTGTCTTATAATAACATTGCAGACACTGATGCTGCGCTTGAATGTGTTAAATCATTTAGTGAGCCTGCGTGTGTAATAGTTAAGCATGCCAATCCATGCGGCGTGGCTATTAATGCAGATCAAACGATAGCTTATAAGACGGCATTTAGTACTGATCCTGAATCATCATTTGGTGGTATCATCGCTTTTAATCGTCCACTTACTAAACCAGCTGCTCAGTCTATCGTGGATAATCAGTTCGCTGAGGTCATCATTGCTCCATCTTTAGAAGAGGGAGTTCTAGAGATAACAGCTAAGAAAAAGAATGTCCGCGTTTTAACTTGTGGTGAATTGCCAAAGCCTACCGAGCGTACTTCAAATCTTGACTTCAAGCGAGTGACAGGCGGGCTGCTGGTTCAAAACCAAGATTTAGGTCTAATTACTGCAAGTGATCTAAATATCGTAACCAAACTTCATCCAACCGAGTCACAAATTAATGATTTGTTATTCACATGGACAGTCGCTAAATATGTTAAATCAAATGCCATCGTCTATGGCAAAGATTTGCGTACCATTGGCGTGGGTGCTGGACAGATGAGCCGTGTCAACTCTGCTCGTATCGCTGCTATTAAAGCGGAACATGCAAACCTAGCTACTAATGGCGCAGTCATGGCTTCTGACGCCTTTTTCCCATTTAGAGATGGTATTGATAATGCAGCCAAAGTCGGTATTAAGGCTATTATACAACCGGGCGGCTCAATACGTGATGATGAGACCATTGCTGCTGCAGATGAACATGGTATAGCTATGGTATTTACTGGTATGCGCCATTTCCGTCACTAAACGCTATAAATCAAGTATAAATTTAAAGCGCAGCCATATTATATACTGAACAAAAAGCTATAGTCAGCGAAATACTAAACGGTTACGGTGTTAACCTTGCTTGCCCTACTATAGTAGTACTTGAATTCGGTTGCCTTGTAACCATTTTAGATTTATTTACTATATATAGCGCCCAATGAAACTCAACTTTTGAGCGATATAAAAATAAACCCATTGACTAAAAATCAATGGGTTTTATTTTTACTATTCAACTGTCTAATCTAATTGATCTAAATATCTAACCTAGCTTATTTAATCAATTGAGTTAATTGATTTAGTGACTTTAATAGTTAAGCTTTCTTTTACTAATGGCTAACTGTTAGTTCAATTAGCCTCACGTTTAAACCATTTAGCTCACATATTTACAGCCCAGCCACATCATTGATAATATCCTCATTTTTAGCGATAGGGATAGCTTCTCGTAAATATTGTATATAGTCATTAAACTGCTCTATACCTCTATTTTGTCTTTCAGTAGCAGTGGTCATCATACGCTCTTCAAGGGCCACATCATCAGCTGAACCACGATTGATATCTCCAAGCACTAAGATAGAAGCGCCCAATTGGGTTTTTTGAGCAATAGCTTTACCCTGAGCCTTATCAGTATCACCACTAAATGCCGCAGCATTTTCTGCAGGTAATAGTTTATTATTTTGACGATTTAACTCACCTAAATCTTCAAAACGTATACCCGCTGAATTTATACCATTTTCATTGATTTTTGCAGCCAATGCTTTTGCGGTATCCAGTGCTTTTTGCGTCGCCTTTTCTCTAATTAACACCGCTTTGATTCTATCAGAAGCTTGATCAAGACTTAAAGGCGCTACCGGCCTATAGTTACTAGACTGTAGCCATACAGTGCCGTCGTTTATTTTAATACTCGGACTAACTGATTCATCTTCAATAATAAAATCATCAAAAGCAGCTTCGATTATCGCAGGTTGATTAAGCTTAGTATAATTATTAGTCTCAGTATAGTTATCAATCTTATGAACCTCTAACTCTTCTTGCTGAGCTATATCTGCAATACTCACACCATCAATTGCCATATCATTGATACGCGTAATTTTATCAGCTATAAGTTGATCTTTTTTCTGTCTTTGAACTTTGGTGATGATTTCTTCACGTTTGTCATCAAGTGATGGGATAGAATTAGACGAGATATCCGTGACTTTAAAGAGTTGATAACCAAAATTTGTCTGTATAGGATCAGAGATATCATCAATTTTAAGCGAATCAATAACTTTAGCTACTTTTGTTCCGTCTTCTCCAAACATATCTGGATTAAACGTACCAATATCACCGCCATTTTGAGCACTTACTGGGTCTTGTGATACCTCTTTTGCTAACTTATCAAAACTTTCGCCTGCATTTAAACGTGTTTTAATATCATTTATTGTCTTCTCGGCCTCATTACCTGTTATCAATATTTGACTGACTCTCTTAGACTCATCAGTAACAAAATTAGCTTTAAATGCGTCATATTCTGCCTGAATCTCTTCATCAGTTATATCGTCCATATTGACGCTTTCAGGATTCAATAGTATATAAGACAAGTCTACCTTTGATACACTATTTAAATCATTTTTGTGTTGGTTGTAATAATCTTCGATATCTTTAGCAGAGACCTGAACCTTATCTTTATAATCTTGCCAAGAAAATCTATGTAGCGAAATTTCGCGACTTTCTCGCTTTAGAGAAATCAAATCATCAATATCACTATTTGGATATAAAGCAGTTTGAGTTACCCCATTAAATAACTGCATTAAATTTAATTGTTGACGATACTGATTGAATAACTGCTCCTTGGTAATCCCTTGTTGTCTTAAGGTAGCAGCAAAGCGTTCGTTTGAAAATTGACCATTGTTATCTAAAAAGCTACGTTCTTGCAATAGTAAGTCGTTAATCACTCTATCAGACACATGTAACCCAAGATGTTTAGACTGTTCTTGAAGTAATGCGCGATTGATCAAGTTTTTGAGTACTTCGCTATTTAACGTATTCGTATTGATATTGCTTGGATCAACTCCGCTTTGCATTAATTGATTTCTACGAGCAGTAATACTTTCTTGATATTCGGTACGACTAATTGATTGCTCCCCTACTTTAGCAACTTCATTAATACTTGAACTGCCACTAAAGTAGCTTTCAAGACCAAGAATTGCTAGTGGTGACAAACAAAGCATCAAAAAGATTCTACCTGGCCAGCTCTTAAGAAAATTACGTATTGATTCCATAGTACATATCAGTCTTGGTTGTTTAAGGTTAACGACATATCATACTCGAAAAAATTGTACGACACAAAAAAAACGCACCCTAAGGTGCGTTATCATTACGAATAAAATTAAATTCAAATAGTGGATATTCAACTCAAAGATTTAATTAACCTTGATTTAAGCGATCTTTAAGACCTTTACCCGCTTTAAAGTGTGGTACACGACTTGCAGGAATCTGAAGCTCATCACCAGTTTTAGGGTTACGGCCAGTACGTGCTTTGCGATCTTTAACGCTAAATGTACCAAAACCAACTAATGAAATAGTATCGTTGCTTTCTAGAGCTTCACCAACACTTTCCATCATAGCATTTAGAGCGTCAGCAGCTTGAGTTTTGTTAAGACCACTTTTCTCAGCGATGCTATCAACTAATTCTGATTTGTTCATAAAGAATTCCTTAAATTGGGTTTAATTCGGGGTAAATTTTATCGCTTAAACATTAATTAAGCAATAACCAAGCCTATAAAGACTACAAAACAGCGCAAAAAATGCACTTTATATTTCTAATATGTTCTTTATATAGGTTGAATCATTTGCAGTTATAACAAGGGCTATTAAAATGTGCAAGTTAAATTACATATTCTAGTAGATTTATATACTCATCATATATTATAACTGGCTTGTAGAAGTTATTTTATACCTTTAAATACAATAAGATTCAAGTATTTAAACTCTTATTATTATAATTTATTGAATAAATATAATTTAAGAATCAATACTTAAAATTCTTTTGATAATTATCAATATATTTAAAACTATAATTATATTGAAATCTTTGAATAAATTTAATATTCCAAAATTATTAAAAGTCATGGTAACGCTAAATTATAACGATAAAGGTATAGGTTTAAACCTCTTTAAGTATGCTTGCTATATTAATACACAGTTCATCTTCTAAATGCAAGTAAATAAAGGGAGGTAAACTCAATGGACAAAAGATATTAAGCCCATTAGTATTGATAAAATAAAGGTAATAAATCATGATTAATGAGCTAACTCATAAACTTTAAGTTTAACTAACTTATATAAACCTATGATATTGCTTATAAATATAAGTACATAAGAAACTTTCAAATATTTTAAAATTACGCCATTAACTATTCATTACTTAACTATTTATTACTATAGTGGTTATGTTGAATTATCTGCAATATGCTATTATTTAAGACGGTTTTGATGGCTTAGAATCTAACTCTATATTAGTGAATTGAAAATAATTGATAATTGTTAGTTTATAGTTAATAGTTTAAATAAAAATAGTTAACCCTTACGTGTTCAATATTTGTCCCTACACACTCCAGTCTATTTAAAATTTAGTAACAGACTTTTATAACGACATACTTTTTTAACAATAGACTTTTTTAAATAATAATAAGGTTTCGCATGAATCAAAATCCTATCACAAACTCTATATTAAATATGGTACTGGTATTAGCAGAATCTGTTATTTCCATCGTGTTAAGGTTTGATCCCAACCTGCGTAAAGCAATGTACCCATTAGCTAAGTCTAATACGACGGTTTGTATACGAAGCTATTTGCCACATACTCAAGTTTTCGCGACGTTTAACAACCGCGGGGTGTTATTAGATACCAAACTAGCAGACGATCATCAAAAAGCCGATGTCGTCATTAATGCTTATAGTCATCAACTTATTAATTCGTTAATCAGCAATGACCCTAAGCAAATCAGTAAATTAACTATGCGAGGAGCAACTGAAACTGTGGTCCAATTGCGCCACTTTTTAGTTCAGCTTGGTATTGCTAGTCTGTTCCAAAGTTTAATACGTACATTTAAGGGTGACAATAAATCGGACAAACCCAAATCTACTGAGGAAAATAAGCCAGACTACAAAGCAAGAATTCAAGAACAACAAGAACAGCTTAATGTTTTAAGTATGCGAAATCATGAGCTTGAAATGACTATAAAAGAGGTACAAAGTAAGCAGAAAGTCACTTTGATTGCGCTAGTAGTTGTCTCTTTAGTTGCTATCGGCGCTATAATTGGATGGATATTGTAGTAAAAGTATTAAAGTGATTTAAGTACTTGATTAGGTACGTGAGTCGAGAACTTTGCTTTACTTATAAGGTAATATATATCTAATTACTATGACATATTAAAACCTCTTACACTTAATATCTCTCATACTTAATATCTCTTATATTCTATACATTATTAAAACTTTTATATAAAAGAGGCGTATTGAAGATTTCAATACGTCTGTTTTGTTATGTACTATTCACTCTATTTTAGCCCTTTTTAAAGAGACGTTAAGATACTTTAAATGACTAAAATAATTAGCCCTATTTGTGCTAATTCTACCTGCCTATAGCTTGCGTTTTAATCTATCCCCCCCATATAGCAAGTAACATCCACCTATTGTAGTTAAATAACTACTTTAATTTTTTTGCCAGTTAAATCTCTTCATTCGATAATTAAGTTTTATTTTTTTAAGATATATTGCCTTACAAAAACTTTACTATCAATACAATATTTAATCTTGACTAAATTACTCAGGTTTAATTATAATAGCTTTATTATAATTCATAGTAAGCTTTGGAGGCACGATGCGCTTAACTACTCGAGGAAGATATGCGGTTACTGCGTTACTTGATTTGGCTATTCAAGATAGTGACACTTCAAGCGCTGTTTCCTTATCTGATATAGCAAAACGCCAATCAATTTCGATATCTTATTTAGAACAGCTTTTTTCTAAATTAAGAAAAGCTGGATTAGTCACTAGTACTCGAGGTGCCTTTGGTGGTTATCATCTTGCTAAACCTTTAGCTGACATTGATGTCATGACCATAATCACTGCCGTTGATGAATCTATTAATGCGATGCAATGTGATGGTAAGGGCAACTGTCAAGGTGGTGCGATGTGCTTAACCCATGATTTGTGGTGTGCACTATCAAAACATATCGAACAATATTTAAGAAACATTACTCTAGATCAATTATTACAAATGGAGAATGTGAGTGATGTTGCAGCGCGTCAACAATTGATTTCTGAGACCGCAACTGATATTTCATTAAATAACCTAAACCCTAATATTATATTCTCAGCCAGTGAGGTTAAACCAGTATGAGTAACTTAGATCGCCCTATTTATCTTGATTATGCAGCAACAACTCCTGTAGATCCTCAGGTTGCTAAAGTTATGGCTGAATACATGACCTTTGATGGCATGTTTGGTAACCCAGCATCACGCTCGCATGGATATGGCTGGCAAGCTGAAGAAGCAGTAGAAAACTCGCGCCAGCAAATTGCAGACCTTATTAATGCAGACTCACGTGAGATTGTATTCACATCAGGCGCGACTGAGTCGGACAACTTAGCCATTAAAGGTGCCGCTCACTTCTACGAAGGTCGTGGTAAACATATTATTACGAGCAAAATCGAACACAAAGCTGTCCTTGATACTTGTCGTCAACTTGAGCAAGAAGGTTTTGAAATCACTTATCTTGTTCCGCAAGAAAGTACAGGCTTAATCCTACCAGAGCAAGTTAAAGAAGCTATGCGCGAAGATACCATCTTAGTGTCTTTGATGATGATTAATAATGAGCTCGGTACACTTACTGATGTAAAAGCTATTGGCGAGATTACTCGAGAAGCTGGTGTTATATTCCATGTAGATGGCGCACAAGCTGCTGGTAAGACGGAAATAGACTTGCAAGACATGAAAATTGACTTGATGAGTTTCTCAGGTCATAAAGTTTACGGTCCTAAAGGTATTGGCGCTTTATTTGTACGCCGTAAACCGCGTGTACGTATTCGTGCTGAACAACATGGCGGTGGCCACGAGCGTGGTATGCGTTCAGGCACTTTGCCAACACACCAGATTGTTGGTATGGGGGAAGCGTTTGCTATTGCTGGTGAGCGTCTCCAAAATGATAGAGCTCATGCTCAAAAGATGCATGATAAGCTTTGGGCTGGTGTACAAGATATCGAAGAGATCTATCTAAATGGTAGTCTTGAAAATAGCGTGCCCCATATTATCAATATTAGTTTTAACTTTGTTGAGGGTGAGTCGTTAATGATGTCGCTTAAAGACATGGCCGTCTCTTCTGGATCAGCTTGTACGTCTGCTACGCTTGAGCCGTCATATGTACTTCGTGCTATCGGACGTCCGGACGAACTGGCTCATAGCTCAATACGTTTTAGTTTCGGTCGTTATACTACCGAAGAAGATATTGATGTGATATTAGCTCAAATTCATGAAGCGGTAGATAAGCTTAGAGATTTGTCTCCACTTTGGGATATGTATCAAGACGGTGTTGATTTAAACACGGTTGAATGGGCTGAACATTAATATTAAATGAACATCAATAATAGCTAACCATTAAAATAGCTAGCAAGTAAGTATTAAATAATAATATTCATATTTTGATAGGTTAAAACCTAGGAGTAATACAATGGCTTATAGTAATCAAGTAATTGACCATTATGAGAATCCACGTAACGTTGGTAATTTAGATAAAAATGCGACTAATGTCGGTACTGGTATGGTTGGTGCACCCGCTTGTGGTGATGTCATGCGCTTACAGATCCAAGTAGATGATGATGGCATTATTGAAGATGCAAGATTTAAGACGTATGGTTGCGGATCAGCTATTGCCTCAAGCTCATTAGTTACTGAGTGGTTAAAAGGTAAAACGTTGGATCAAGCTGGTGAGATTAAGAACAAACATATCGCCGAAGAGCTTGCTCTACCGCCAGTTAAAGTGCATTGTTCAGTATTAGCAGAAGATGCGATTAAAGCCGCTATTCATGACTATCAAGCAAAAAGTAATTTAAAAATTGATGCTTAATATGAGTTAAATAGTGTCGGTGAAACACAAGCTAATGAGTTTAAGCTATTGAATTAAATCAAAAGCTACTGAATAAAATAAGTAGGAAAGTCTATATGATTGAATTGACCAAACGCGCAGCTAAACATGTGACAGATTATTTAGATAATCGTGGTCATGGTGAAGGTATACGGGTGGGAATTCGCACTGCTGGGTGCTCAGGACTAGCCTATGTACTTGAATTTGTTGATGAACCTGATGAGGTCGATGAAAAATACACAAGTAATGGTGTCAATATTTTTGTCGATCCAAAAAGCATGGTTTATCTTGATGGTTTACAAATGGATTATGTGGTTGAAGGTCTTAATGAAGGCTTTAAATTTACTAATCCAAATAAAAAAGGCGAATGTGGTTGTGGTGAATCTTTCACCGTTTAACTTATATCATCTATGATACTGCATCATAAGTTTTGAAGTATTGCTTCTATTACTAAACTGTTTTATTACTTACCTTATTACCTTTAGCTGACGACGTTGTTCGTCAGCTTTAGTTTTTAATATTATAATATTTATAACTGATATAACTCCTATAATTAGTAAGCTTGCTTCTTATTCTAGTATGGATATCTAAGGGTTTACCTATTTACATGTTACGATAACTCACTTTTAAATATTATCATCCTTATTCATTTTTCAATATAATAAACTTATGTCTAATATTACCCCTTCATTTTCAAACTTTTTTGATTTATATGATCAGCCTGTGGCTTTTGATATTGATACATCAATGTTAAATCAAAAATTAAGAAGCCTTCAAAAGCAGTATCATCCCGATAATATAAGTGGCAGTAGCACTGCTCAATCTCAGCAAAATTCTGCGATTATAAATCACGCCTATGAGATACTATTAAATCCCGATAGCCGTGCAACCTATCTATTAGAGCTTTCTAATCAAGAGCTTAATACCGATAAGTCTATAAGCGATTTAGATTTTTTAGACGATGCTATGGATTTACGAGTTTCATTAGAGGATGCTGAAAGTAATCAGGATATCGATACAATACAGTCCCTCAAGGCAAGCGTTGATACCCGTATTGATGACTATTCCGATCGATTTAAAAGCGCTTATTTAGATCAAGACTGGAACAGTGCTATTGATGCGACGCAAAAGCTTAAATTTCTTGTTAAGCTAAAAAGAGATATTAATACCGCTATTGATACCAGTCAGCAAAGTCATGACAATGATGATGATTTGTATTTATAAAGTTACATTTATAAAGTTACATTTATAAAATTGAATTTATAGAGTAATGGTTTGTTTTTATACTATTTATTTTGCATAGTTAGACTCAAGAACACTGTCACTTATGAACACTGTCACTTAAGAAGACAGTAACTTAAGAAGACTGTTACTTAAGAAAAGTGTCATTTGACCCTATTTATCGCTTTATAGTAAATTTTCTTTTTTTTATTTCATATTTTCTTAACCGATTGAGTTTTATATGTCTTTATTACAGATTGCTGAACCTAACAAAAGTACCAAACCGCATGAACATAAATATGCTATTGGTATAGATTTGGGGACGACACGTTCTATGGCCGCTGTAGTGCGCTCGGGTAAAGCATCTTTAATAGAAGCGCCTACTTCTAAGTCGCTAAAGGACATGACAAATTCAACCGAAGCTGCTGTTATTCATAACCCTAAAAGCAGCACGACTCTATCGAATGAAAGCCCTACAGATACCCTACTACCTTCGGTTGTTTACTATGGAAATAACTTAAATACGTCTAATCCTGTTGTAGGTAGCTTGGCGCTTGAGCAGTTCGAAACTGATCCCAGTAACACCATCATCTCTGCTAAACGCTTTATGGGTCGAAGCATCAATGACATCAAATTTTCGCACCCTTATGAGTTGAAAAGCACTGATGCCCAGCAAGCATCCATGCCTTCGTTTATCACGTCACAAGGTGATATTTCGCCGGTTGAAGTATCAGCCCAGATACTTCGAACATTAAAAAATCGTGCTGAACTAGCGTTACCAGATGACAGTCTGCAAGGTGCGGTCATTACCGTACCTGCTTATTTTGATGAAGCTCAGCGTCAAGCAACAAAGGATGCCGCAAAGCTTTCGGGACTTGAGGTATTACGCTTATTAAATGAGCCTACAGCTGCAGCAGTTGCTTATGGTCTTGATCGAGACGCTACGGATACTAAAGAAAAGATTTATTTGATATATGATTTGGGCGGCGGTACTTTTGATGTGTCGTTACTCAAGATGAATGATGGGGTATTTGAGGTACTTGCTACAGGAGGCAACAGCGCATTAGGCGGAGATGACATGGACCGCCTGATTATGGGCTGGCTATTAAAACAAGCCGGTCTAAATCCTGCGGATTTGTCTGCTCAGCAGAGATCTAAAATTGCACGCCAAGCTGAAAGGTACAAACAAAAGCTTTCCGATACTGATCGTGTTGACGTAACTTTAGATATAGCAAATACAACTTGGCAGGGCACGCTTGATTCAGATTCATTAACTCAAATCATTGAACCGATTACTCGTAGAGCTTTAGCGACCTGTGAACAAGTTATTCGTGATGCTAATATAAAACCTGATCAACTTGATAATATTATCATGGTGGGTGGTTCTACGCGCATGCCAGTCATTCAAAATTCAGTGCATAATTTTTTTGGTATCAAACCACTGTCTCATTTAAACCCAGATGAAGTAGTGGCTTTAGGTGCAGCTGAAGTGGCAGATCAGCTCATTAAAGATGACAAGTCTAACAATGTCTTATTATTAGATGTGACACCACTGTCTCTAGGTTTGGAAACGATGGGCGGACTGGTTGAAGTTGTGATACCGCGTAATACCCCTATTCCTGTCGCTAAAAAACAAACCTTTACGACTTATCAAGATGGTCAGACAGGAATGGTGATACATGTTGTGCAAGGCGAACGCGATACAGTCGAGCACTGTCGCTCACTTGGCCGCTTTGAGTTATTTGGTATTCCACCTATGAAGGCAGGTCTTGCACGTATAGAAGTTACTTTTGATATTGATGCGAATGGTCAATTATCTGTAAGCGCTGAAGAATCCACAACGGGCGTTAAAAGTGATATTAAAATCACGCCATCTTATGGACTGAGCGACGAACAACAAGAAGCGCTATTACGCTCTGGGTTTGAATATGCTGAGCAGGATAAGCTTTCACGCAGCTTGATTGAAGCGAAAGTCGAAGCTGAACGTGAGATACTTGCATTGAAGTCTGCTATGCATGAATATGGTAATTTATTATCTGAAACTGAATTAAACGATCTTAGTAAAGCCATACTAGATTTAGAAACTGCTTTAAGCCAGACTTCAGCCAGCGCAAAAGAGGATCTAAGTGCTATCAAAGATAATGTTGATGCCAAACAATCACAATTGAAACCGTTAAGTGATAGCTTCGCTGCTCGTATTATGAACTTAAGTATTAAACAATCGTTATCAGGTACCAGTGCAGAAGACTGGACTAAATAGGAACTTATTTACAATTTATATTTGAAATGATCATATCTTACTATTTTGGATACTTTTATGCCTAAAATTACATTATTACCTCATCACGAAATATGCCCAGAAGGGGCGGAAGTAGAATTAGACAATGGACAAAACCTATGTAAAGGTCTTCTAGAAAAGGGATTTAAGATTGAACATGCCTGCGAGATGTCAAAAGCATGTACAACGTGTCACGTTGTGATTCGTAAGGGATTTAATAGCTTAGAAGAGATGGATGATATTGAAGCTGACTTACTTGATAGGGCTTGGGGACTCGAACCTGATTCACGCTTATCTTGTCAAGTTATCGTTGAAGACACTGACCTATTGATTGATATCCCCAAATACACACTTAATCATGCTAAAGAGAATCATTGATTACGTTAATTCATTAAAGTTATATAAATAAGACACCTCAAGGGTGTCTTTTTTTATTTTATATATGTCATTATCGGTTATGTCATTTGCCAATCAAAAGGCATATGATTATGTCCTCTTAAGGCCATCATTAGCGTTTGTTTCATGGCTAAGTATACTTCTTGAGTATAGGGTACGGATGGCGTTCCCCATACTGGATTAGGCCATGCTAAATCATTTTGAAAACGTACAATATGATGAAAATGAAGCTGAGGGACTTGGTTACCGAGTGCAGCCACATTCATCTTGTCTGCATTGAATGCCTTTGCTAATTGGCTTGATAGCCAGCTTGATTCACGTAAAAACTGAGCTTGATCTTCAGCTGATAGTTCATAAATTTCTTGTACTCCAGCAACTCTAGGTATCATAATCAACCAAGGAAACTGGCAGTCATTTATTAAACGACAAGTAGACAAAGGAAAGTCGCCTACTAAAAACGAGTCTTTGGCAAGTGTCGGATGAAGTTGAAACATATTTGCTCTCTGATTTTTATATAAATTATTTGTTAGCTATTTTATCAGGTATTGCCTAGATATTATAGATGTTGATAAGGTTTAATTGGGTTTACTTGGATGTGGCAGTCTATAATCAAAGAAGTCTAAAATGGTGACAATGCAACCGAGTGCAAGTACTACGCATGTAGAATTAGTGAGGTTAACGCCATAACCGTTTAGTAGTTCGCTAACTATATAAATAAACTCGTCAAATCTAAGCACATGGTCTAAAAAATAGCCACCGTCAGTTCCACATTTGAACGTTCAACAGACCCTAAGTCCATACACAAAAAAAACAGCCTTAAGGCTGCTTTACGAATAGGTATAGTTTTCAAATACCGTCTTAACTAGTCGTTCTTATTATTGTCCTTTTGTTCTAATAGTCATCCTTGGTATCGATTATAACTTTTAAACTGAGTTATTTATTAATTGTACATTACATTTCCACGGCGTCATCTGCCTCATCGTTACCCCATTCTGGCGAATTTAATTCTTCAAGTTCAATCGCAAAATGCACATTTCGTTTATTATTAATATATGGAGTGCTTGTAAATACGTTGCTATTGACGCCCCTGCTATTTATTACTTTAGGTCTTAATATTGTATACGAACTCACTTCTGCCTCCTTCACTATTTTATTTAGTGAAATATATACTAAATACAATAAATGACAACGCTATGAAGTATTGATGACAATTTTATGACTATCTAGGGTGTTCAATACAGCTGTCCTGATGAAGTTATGGCAATGTAGTGTGGTTAAGGCTATGAAGTTTGGCTATATAACCAAATTCAAAGTCAATTGACTGGTTGTGTAACCGACATCTACTCGTTGGATTTTTCATTGACGTTTTTGGAGAAGTGATTTAATAATTCGTGTACCACATCAATGCGCTTTTGAGGCGTATCGAGCTTATCAGGATTGGTATAGCGTATCCCTGATGCACCGTTCATGCGGTATCGATTACCATCTGACTGAATTAGTTTTATAATAGCCAGCGCTTGCACTGGCGTATCAGGAGCGAATTCTAGTGACACACTGTTTGTGGTTGCGTCTATTTTATTAATGGCTAATGGTTCAGCTTTAACGCGTAACTGATGAATCGCAAGGAGTTGTTTGGTTTGATCTGGTAACGCACCAAATCGATCAATCATCTCAGTACGAATATTTGTCAGGGTATCTTTATCCTCAGCATTACTGATACGTTTGTAGAACAATAAACGCTGCGGCACATCATTGACATAATCTTCAGGAATTAAAGCGGAACAATGTAGATTGATTTCGCTAGTGAGTGATAAAGGTGTATTAAGATCAGGCTCTTTCCCAGATTTAATGGCTTTAGTCGCCCGCTCTAACATATCCATGTACAAACTAAACCCAATAGCTTGCATGTTGCCACTTTGCTGTTTACCAAGTAACTCACCTGCACCGCGAATTTCAAGATCTTCACTTGCCAACATAAAGCCAGCACCTAGAGTATTTGCACGCTCCACCGCCATCAAACGTTTTCTGGCATCGCCCTTAAGCCCTTTCACCGATGGCACCAGTAAATAACAATATGCTTGATGATGGCTTCGTCCTACTCGCCCGCGCAGCTGATGTAGCTGAGCTAAACCAAATTTGTCAGCACGTTCTATAATTATGGTATTGGCATTGGGCACATCAATACCCGTTTCGATAATGGTAGTACATACCAATACGTTAAACTTTTTGTGATAAAACTGCTGCATCACTTGCTCAAGACCACGCTCGTTCATTTGACCGTGCGCAACCCCTACTCTTGCTTCAGGTACTAACTCACGAATGTTTTCAGCCATTCTCTCGATACTTGCGACGTCATTGTGCAGTAAATAGACCTGCCCGCCACGCAGCAATTCACGCAAGATGGCCTCTTTCATGAGTTGATCGGACTTTTGCATCACAAAAGTCTTAATAGACAGTCTTCGCGCTGGCGGCGTAGCTATGATTGACATATCACGCATACCTGTTAGGGCCATATTCAATGTTCGCGGTATGGGCGTCGCTGTCATGGATAGACTATCCACATCGCTTTGAATCGCTTTAATGCGCTCTTTGTGGCGCACCCCAAAGCGGTGCTCTTCATCGACAATCATCAATCCTAAATTGGCAAATTTTACATCTTTTTGCAGTAATTTATGCGTCCCGATAACAATGTCTACTTTTCCAGCTGCCAAATCTTCTAAAACTTTATCTTGATACTTTTTACCCCCAAATCTCGATAAAGTCTCGACTCTAATAGGCCAATCTGCAAAGCGGTCCTTAAAGTTGTCTTCATGCTGACCGGCAAGTAAGGTAGTCGGTACCAGTAACGCGACCTGATAACCACTATTTACTGCAATAAATGCCGCTCGCATGGCAACTTCGGTTTTACCAAAGCCGACATCGCCGCATATTAACCTATCCATAGGTTTGTTTTGCTTCATGTCATGCATTACTGCGCGAATAGCATTGGCCTGATCTGGTGTTTCTTCGAATGCAAACTGACTGGCAAACAGCTCATATTGATCTGTTTCAACCTTAAAATTAATTCCTTCTTTTGCTTGACGCCGAGCCTGCATATTAAGAAGCTCTGCTGCAACATCATGAATTTGTTCGAGCGCTTTTTGCTTGGCTTTATCCCATTTACCACTACCAATTTTATGCAGTGGTGCTAATGCTGGATCGCCGCCACTATATCGGCTAATGAGCTGTAGATTTGCGACAGGTACATAAATACTGGCATCGTCAGCATATTTAAGATGAATAAACTCTTGCTCACCCTCACCTGCATCAATGGTTATTAGACCATGATAACGCCCTATGCCCTGATTAATGTGTACAACTGGACTGCCCTCAGTCAGCTCAGTGACACTTTTGATCAAGAACTCTTCTGAGACATCACTTTGACGACGTCTACGCGTCTGTAATACTTGCCTACCAAAGAGCTGGGTTTCGCTAATGATAGAAAGCTCACCCTCTATCACTACCCCACGCTCTAAAGGTGCAATAGTTAAGCCAACAATGGGTTTAAGATCGAGGTCGTATTGCTGAGGTGACTTGTATAACGGACTGGTTAAAAATTCATGCAGATTATTAAATGTTTTGACATCCAGCTTACCTTTAAATAGCTCTAAAAGTATCTCACGGCGTCCCGCTGTTTCTGCGACGACTAATATTGGACGGCGTACATCTTGAGGGTTTGCACCATTTATACGCTGTCCAACATCTTCCCATGGCTCTGAGGCGTAGGCCAATAACTTAGCGAGCGGTTCGGCTTTTTGATGACTGACGGGCAGATCTGGGGGCATCTTAACTGGCAGCTTAACCTTACCACTTTGACTGTCATTTTCTGCGTCTAAATCCTGATGACTCAAGACAATACGCGAGTAGTCATTGAGCTTTTCGTTCAGTGCATTACTCGGTAAATACAAAAGAGCTGGGTTTAGAATAGGCTTATCGATATCATGGCGACGCTCTTCATAACGGCGCTGAATTTGAGACCAAAAGTCAGCTTGAGCTTCAGCAATATGCTCGTCTGCAATGAATAAAGCATCTTTTGGTAGGTATGAAAACAGATGACCAGTTTGAGACCAATCTTCAAGATCAAAGAATAAAGGCTGATAGTATTCAATGCCGCTACTGGCGATTCCTGCCATCACATCTTTATGTAGCTCAAACTTGCGGGCACTGGTTTTTGGAAACATGGCAGCGAAGTTGTTGCGGAAGGTATCTCGCCCTTCTTCAAGTGGAAACTCTTTTGCAGGTAATATCTGAAACTCAGTGATGGGCTTAGAAACATCGGGTAATTTATGGAGTAAAGACAATGATTCTACGGATAAATCGTGCTTGTTGGCACTGTCTGTATCTGAACGACTTGATACCAGCTCTACGAGGGTTTGGGTAGATAAGGTACGCTGGGTTTGCGGGTTAAAAAATCTTATGGTTTCGATTTCATTATCAAACAAATCTAGGCGTAGAGGAAAGGGCTGACCCATAGCAAATATATCTACCACACTACCGCGAACGGCAAACTCCCCTGGCTCAAACACATTGTCGACAGCTCGGTATCCTGCTGTAGCCAACATTTCACGCTGCGTTTCAATATCAAATACATCTCCGACACTGAGATCAAAGTGCTGCCCAATAAGCCAGCTTGGGGGTGCAACGCGGTGCATGAGGGTTTGAATACTGATGAGTAAAATACCCTCTTTTGGCATTTCGGTAAGTAGATTTATCCGTTCACTAACGATATCTTGATGCGGCGACAACTCATCATAGGTTAGGGTTTCCCAGTCTGGAAATACATAAGCATCTACGCCGCAAAAAGCCAGCTCTGTCTCAATTTGATTGAGCTGATTTTGATCTTTGGTCACCATGACCTTTAAGCGGTTTTCGACATTAGCCTCTGGGCAATCTGTTAGGCTTGCAAGCCACAAACTTCCCGCAGCAGCATGCGCAGGATATAGCCAACGCCTTTGTGCTGCTTTGATCGGAAATAGTTGTTTGTTGATGGGGGTAAATATATCAGTTAACGGATGCTTATGGTGTTTGGGCATAATGGTGAAATTTTTATCCTTAAGGGTAGCCGATCTTATTGATAGCCAATTTGTTAATTAGGGACACGCCCTAGACTCTTTTTTAAAGTGCTTACTTCAAACACTAATTTAAAGTGCTGACTTTTAGCGATGACTTTTAGCGCTAAATTATAGTGCTGACTTAAACGGCTGATTGTACGTACCGCCAGTTAATAGGTGGTGCGGTTTAGCCCTGATTGCAGCGGAAATACTTGGTAATGTCCTTGAGTGAAGCGCTAGTCTTAGCGCGTTATCGCGGTAGCAGGAACGCGATAAGATGTAGCGATTCACCAAGGACGAACCAAGATAGTAGCGTAAAGCAGGTATGGCTTCGTTCATACCTATTAAAGCTTCTAATTAAATTTTAATGGTTTTGGGTAATTGGTTCACAGTTATTTTCAATGAACTCATTGGAGCAGCTATTAGCGAATATATTAACCCATTTATGCTAAATCAATAGAACATTAAATGCCTTATCAAATTGTTAAAACGCCAACATAATTGACTTTATGTTAGCGTATATCGTTTTAACAACTATTATATGTCTTTAAAGTAAAGGTTTTTCGCTGGCTATAATGCCATTGTTATCGGTATATATGTACATTCCTGAGGTGAGTGTCAAATCACCAAAGCGTATTTCGATATCGGTTTGACCTTCACCGCGCCGAGTTGATTTTCGCGGAATACATCCTAGCGCTTTGACGCCAATATCCATTTGCGCCATATCATCGACATCACGTACACACCCATATACGATCACGCCTGCCCAGCCATTATCAATTGCTGATTGCGCTATCATATCGCCCAGCAGCGCACAGCGCATTGAGCCACCACCGTCTACTACTAAGACTTTCGCCTCGCCGTTGTCATCGCGCCCATCGCTATTTAAGAGCTCTTTGACGCGGCTGTTATCTTCAAAGCATTTGACTGTTACGATTTCACCGCAGAATTTGTCTTTACCGCCGAAGCTTTTAAAGGTTTTGCCTTCTATATTAGGCAAGCAAACTTGGCTTTGAGGGTTGGCATCTAATAAATCACAGGTTACAAAGTTGGTTTTGGTCATTTCAGTCATCGCTTTACCCTTTTAGTTAGACATCTTTTGGTTAGAGATAGTTTAGTTAGGCATGGTTTGGTATTTTATATATGGTTTGGTGATTTATATATGAACATAAGTTTAGTTATGTTGATAAATAAGCTTAAGACTTTATACGTGTCATCGCAAGCAGTTGTTTGTTTTCAATGATAGTTATCTTGTTTTTGACTTTTTCTTTATCTGTATATCCATCGACGTACTTATGACGATCGTATAATTGCTGGGCGCTTAATGCCATTGCTGCAGCAACCCGCTGTGCTTCAATAGGACGCGAACCAAAAGATTTTGACACCAAAGGTGAGACAAGCTTGAATGCAACTTGCGCAGAGTTCTCAAGCACCCGCCCTTTGTGCATACCCAATAGTAAGGAGGGGCGGAAAATAACTAGCTCTTTATATCCAAGTTGTTTTATTGACTCTTCAAGCTCACCTTTTACTTGATTATAAAAAAATCGACTGTTGGTATCTGCGCCTTTGGCAGATAGTAAATAAAATCGTTCCACGCCTTTATTGCAGCATAGCTTCGCAAACTGATAATTAAAACCATAATCAACGGCTTTGAACGCTTGCTCACTACCTGCAAGCCGTTTGGTGGTACCAAGACAGGTAAATGCATCAGTATTTGCACCGATATCGATGTTTGTCATGGTTTGTTCTAGGTTGCTAAAGTCGCCTAAATGATAATACTGCATATGGCTATCAATATGCTTCGGCGCAACTCTTGAGATGATAATTAAGCTGTCATACATTCGGCTCAAGTACTCAACCAAATGTTGCCCGACCAGACCTGTTGCGCCTATTAAAATGGCTTTTCGATTCATACCTTTTATAACCTATAATTTAGTTCTGTATATTAGTACTGAATAAATGCACAGCAAGAGCTGTTAATGATTCAATTTGAGTTAAACTAAGAGCTGATATTTAATAATTTTTGCAATTTTTATTTAAGTTATGACATACTCTAAACGCATTTTAGCATCGCCACAATCAGTTATTCATGTTTGCAATCTTTTGACACAAAGCTTGTCAATTTTGTGTACAAATGATATAATCCCGCGCTTTATAGCAAACTAGTCAAATAATAATTTATATGGCTCATTTTAAGTATCTTATTTTTAAGTTGCTTATTTAGTGGTTTAAATTTATTTAGCTGTAGATGTATTTTAATAAGTGGTGTAATTAAATTCACCCAAATTTGCATCTGCTATAAATCTCCTTGCTATTGACAATGGTGTCAATGGCTATTAATCCGTAAGGAGTCCTAAATGCGACATTACGAAGTGGTGCTTATCGTACACCCAGATCAAAGCGACCAAGTAGTAGGTATGGTTGAGCGATATATTAAATTAGTTCAAGACAATAGTGGTGTTGTACACCGTCTTGAAGATTGGGGCCGTCGTCAGTTGGCTTATCCAATCAACAAAATCCATAAAGCTCACTATGTATTATTCAATATTGAGTGTGATGGTGAAACTCTATCAGAGCTTGAAGAGCTATTCCGTTACAACGACGCGATTATCCGTAGTTTGGTTGTTCGTCGTGATGAAGCGATTACTGAGCCTTCGCAGTTAGCTAAAAGTGCTGACGAAAAACGCACTCGCAAATCGCCACGTGAAGACAATGAAAACGATCAGAACGCCGAGTCTGACGCATAATTTAAGCTCATTTAAGGAGAACACCCATGGCACGTTTTTATCGCCGTCGTAAATTTTGCCGTTTTACTGCTGAAGGTATCACTCACATCGACTATAAAGATGTTGAGCTATTAAAACAGTATATTAGTGACAATGGTAAAATTGTACCTAGCCGTATCACTGGTACTTCAAACAAGTATCAGCGTCAATTAGCAACTGCTATCAAACAAGCCCGTTATTTAGCATTGCTACCATACACTGACAACCATCAGTAAGCCAACTTAGGAGTGACTCATGCAAGTTATTTTATTACAGCGTATCGTCAACCTTGGTAAGCTTGGCGATACTGTTGATGTTAAATCAGGTTACGGTCGTAACTTTTTAATACCTCAAGGTAAAGCGTTACCTGCAACAGCTGCGAACGTTGAAAGATTTGAAGCACGTCGTGCTGAGCTTGAAGCCATTGAAGCTGAAGAAATTGCAGCTGCTAAAGAACGTGCGGATGCATTAACTGATGTTAATGTTATTATGCGCGCTAAGTCTGGTGAAGATGGTAAGTTATTCGGCTCTATAGGTACACGTGATATCGCTGATGCACTTACTAAATCAGGTCTTGAAGTTGACCGTTCTGAAGTTAAATTACCAGAAGGTACTTTACGTCAGATTGGTGAATACAAGGTTGATATCCAGCTTCACCATGACATCTTTGCTAATATCTTAGTAACCATTATGTCTGAAGATGGTCTTGCCGAAGCTGCAGCTGCTAAGAAAGAAGCTGACAGAAAGAAAGCTGAAGAAGCAGCCGCTAAGAAAGCTTCTGAAGAACCTGTTAACGAAGAAGCTGAAACTGCAGTAACTTCTAGCGAAGAGACTGAAGAAGAAGCTACCTCTACTGAAGAAGCTTCAGAATAATAAGAGTATTATAAAGCTTATAGTTTAGTAAAAAGTCAGCTTAGGCTGGCTTTTTTTATATCGTCATTTTAATACTGTAGTTAAAATAATCTAAAATAATTACTATGCAACCGAGTGCGAATACTATATTTAAAGAACTTTAAAGTAGTCACAAGGCAACCTAGAGCAAGTACTACTAGGGTAGGCTTAACGAGGTTAACACCGTGACTCTTTATAAGTTCGCCGACTATACTATATTAGGGCGAGTGAGGTTGCACCGTAACCGTTTAGTAGTTCGCTGACTATATTCTTATATAGAAGTTTTATACTAAAGGTCTTGATATTTCTTATTTAAGACTAATATATAAGTTGTGTGAGACGTTATACCTTATTATTAAATAAGTGCTTTTTAAGGACAGCATCCAATAAGACTCAATGGATCAAACTTGCTTAAAACACTGAAATATAGTATAATATGTCGTTCTATCAATTGGGGATGTTCTGGCTTCGACGCTGGTGATGAAACTCAATGATGCATGTCGAGAGTATATGTCCTCTCGTAAATCAAACATATATTGTTATAGTCGCAAACGACGAAACTTACGCTCTAGCAGCTTAAACCCTGCTTACTCCTCTGCCCTTTACCCATAGTGGGTTAGACGAGTTGAAGCGCACGCATATGGGTTCGCTTAAGCAACTGCCTTAGTTGTTTGGGTTCAAACTTAAAGGATCGCCCAATCCAACCTGACTGTCGGTTCGGTGCGGGCTAAAACTAAAGACAGACCCTAAACATGTAGACTCATGAGCGTAGTGCTGGCGGACGCGGGTTCAACTCCCGCCATCTCCACCATATTCTTAATCAAGGCTTACCGTAACATTCGGTAAGCCTTTTTTAATGGGCGTTTTAGAGGATTAGCGAATATATTGGGCTATGGTGTTACATATAGAATGTTGGTATATTTGTTGGTATAGATAGTCACAACATAGGAATATACCAACATGTCATTAACTCATACCTACATAAATAAATTAACACCAAGCGAAAAATGCACACCGAGCCGACCTGACAAGCATAGTGATGGTGATGGACTTCAATTGTGGGTAAGACACACAGGTAATAAAGTTTGGGTTAGCGCTTATAGATGGAATGGCAAACAGCAAAGCCTTACTTTAGGTAAATACCCTGCCCTATCATTGCAAAACGCTAGACAACAAAACCTTGAAATAAAAAAACAGATCGCTGATGGTATAAATCCAAAAGATCATAAAAAGGAACAGCAAGCCAGCCAAGATGGCTCAAAACTATTCGACACTATAGCTCAATCTTGGTATGCAGAGCGTAAAACATACTTAGCACCTAGTACCTTTAGCCGAAACTATTCAGCTTATGAACGTGATATTAAGTCTGCTATAGGTCACAAACTAATTGACGACATTACCTCTCCCGATGTTTTAGCAATTGGTAAAGCAGTTGAAGAAAGAGGTGCTAATGAAATGGCTAGACGAACCATAAGAGAAGTTGGTCAAATCTTTAAACACGCCATACGCACAGGTTTAGCAACTAGCAATCCAGCTAATGATTTAACTGAAGCTATCAAACCTCACCGCACAAAACACCATAGCCGAATAACTACACAACAACTCCCCAAGCTATTACAAGATATAGATGCTTATGATGGTGATGTATTGGTTAAGTATGGATTATGGTTTATGTGCTATACATTCCTTAGAACAAATGAGGTTAGATATCTTGAATGGCAGGATATCGACTTCACACGCAAACTAATAACCATACCTGCTGAAAAAATGAAAGCTAAACGGATACACCTTGTACCTTTAGCACCGCAAGTAATAGATTTGCTCAAAAAGATTAAAGAGTTAGGTTTCTCAGATCAATACGTTTTCTATAATCCATCGACACGTAAACCATATAGCCAAAATGCTTTTATAACTGCCTTATGGCGTTTGGGTTATAAAGGAAGAATGACTGGTCATGGCTTTAGAGGGCTTGCCAGCACCACGTTACATGAAAAAGAGTATATGCACGAAGCTATTGAGCTTCAACTTGCACATGATAGAGAAAACAAAATAAGCAAGGCATATAATGGCGCTCAACACCTGCCCTATCGCACTAAGATGATGAATGACTGGGCTAACTATGTTGACGATGCTTTTAACGGTAAGACTGATAATCTTATAGTCATGCCGAAGTCCAAAAAAATACAAAATGGCTAGATGACCAACTGACAAAACTGCCAAAACCCCAAATATGAGATAAATCTCACAACAGCTTGCAAGGCTAGGAGTAATTACCCGAAAGACTGCCATTTACACCTTTATGCAGTCACCGCCTTGCACCTTACTTTATCTAAAGGTGTGCTAAAGGTGAACTTATGTTCGATAAGCTATCTAAAGAAATAATTGAGCATACAAAGCTAGATAAAATTGGTTCTATACCATTTATATTTATAGTTGTTGCCCAAGCTCATTCAAATTGTACCTTCGGTGATTTAATAAACTTCTTAAAAGATATTCATAATTACATTGATGACTTTTATAACAAATACAGCGAGCATTCAGAACAAGAGCTGGAGATAATTTTTCATATACATATAGATGAGCTTATTGAAAGCACTACTAACGCTTTATGCAATAAATATGAAAAAGAATCTAAAGGAGTTATTGGGTTTACTTCATGGGTAGTTTATAGAGAACTAGCAAGACGAATGTTTATAAAGGGTTACTTTTTACGTGGAATAGACTGTTATGTGAAACAACAACAGGTCGAAGCGATTCTTAACTTTTCAATTGGTTTAGACTACGATGAAATTAAAGATAAAGCATTATCTAATAAAGGTACTAAAGCCGCTAACACTAGATGGAAACCTCGTAATGAGGAAACCGAACAGCTAAAACGAAAATATTTGAGAATTATGAGAGAAGGAAAACACCACACTATTGCTAGTGCTACTGACTATATCCATCTGAATGAAAACCCTGAAGGTAAAAAATATAGATGGATTTATGAAAAGCTTAGTGAAGCGTCAAAAGAAGATTAGCGTTTACAGAATGCAAGCATATTGTACATTCTTTAAGCATACTGTGCATTCTACTAGCAACATGATTTAACTGCCTTATGAATATACCTATCATTCCATACAAGCGGTAACTACAGATACCGTTAAATATAAACAGTATGGAGAGATATATATGAATAATCCTACCAATAGTAAAGTTATCGACTTTAATCAAAAATCAAATTGTGATGCTGAGCATTTATCACTAAGTAAATATGCAAAATACCTACCATCTCAAGGAATGAGCAGAGCAAAAGACATTCTGCCATTCTTACCTTTTAGCCGTACCACATTACACGAATGGAGTAATGATGGGCGCTTCCCTGCCAGCGTTAAGTTATCACCTACTATGGTGGCATGGCGTAATTCTGATGTTTTAGCATGGCTTGAGAGCCAACTGCCTACCTCAACTGATAAAGAGGAGGCTTAATCATGGATATTAAAACTAATAAAACTTTAAAAGTTAAAGAATATCTATTGTCTGGTAAGACCCTTACAGGGTTAGAATTGATGCTGGAATTTGGTTGCCTTGCGTATCGTGATGTGATTTATAGGCTCAGGAAACAAGGCTTAAATATCCAAAGTAGAATGGTAGTCAACAATGTTAAACATGCAGTTTATTGGATTGATACTGAAGATATAGAAAGATATAACAAGCGATTAAATAAAAATGATGGATTGTTAGAGGGAGTAGTTAATTATGGAGAAAAATAACCGCCCCTCAAACAATGTTCACAGCCGACCAAAGCAACGAACAAATATATTTAAACGCATTTTTAAAAACTATTCAACTTTCATACTGGTTATATTCATTGCATTACTAATGCTCATACTACCATCTTGCAAGCCAGCCCCTGTTTTAGTTACAAACTTCATTCAGGGGGTTGATCAATGAATATGCACAGATGCAAACGGTTTGATAGTTGCAACGCCCCTATATGCCCCTTAGATGATAATTACCAAAATAGAAAATATCTAAAAGGTGAACCAGTTTGCTTTTATCTTAGAGAAGCAGTAAAAGATAATGGCAAAGATAAAATAAGGGAGTCTATAGGCATATCAGGAAGTCTAAAGGTGTATTTATGCCTTGATACCCTGCTATCACCTCATAGACCCCCAAATTTTGGCAAATTAGCTAGGAAATTAAGGTTATCTATGACCACTAAAAGCCGTTTGAAAGTAAATGTTAATTGAGTTTACAACCGTAAACTAATGTCAATATTGTACCCTGAAATTTTAATTAATCACTGCCCCTTTAGCTAAGTCACCATATAGCTTTAGGGGTTAGGTAAATTATTAAAAACAGGTCGGTATTTCATATTATCTATTAGCATTTACTACATACAGGCTTAATATGAGGCAGATAACCTATAAAAACAGCATAGAGCTGAATGGGTTGAAGTTACCCATAAACGCCAATGGTTCATACGGCTGTTATGTTGAAATTTTAAAAGCATTATATGAACAAATGAATATAATGTTATCGAAACATAGCAGAATAATGTTTCTAAGAATTGACATAAGAATTTATGAATATACTGAAACTAATTCAGTGATGAGTAAATTTCTCAGACAGTTGAAAAAATGGTTTAGAAACAACTATAAAACTAGAGACATTGGTCATTTATGGGTAAGAGAGCAAAAAGACTCTGAAAAACAACATTATCACTTAATCCTTATGATTGACGCTAACAAGGTGATTTATCCCCAACGAATAATAGATCGCATTGATTATATGGCATCAATATATGATTTATCTGCTTACACACCTAAAAATTGTTATTACATAATTGCTAGAGGTGAACAAGATAAATTTAATCAAGCTTTTAAGCGTGGCAGTTACTTAGCTAAAGAGCGTAGTAAAGAGGAGAAGGGTAAGTTAGCTAACAACTATTCAGCCAGTAGAATTAAACTAAATAAATGAGGAAAACTTAATTGATAGTTCCTCATTTTTTTCATAATTATTTAAAATCTTATATTAGATTTCAGCTGGCAAATCTGAAGTTGATTCAAAACTTGTACTTTTTCTTAATGATAAGGATTCTTTAAATTCTCTAGCTTCAATTTCATCGATAAATTCAACATCAGGTTCTAGTTCCCAAACTTTTTCTTTAATTTCTTCAAGAGTTACATTGAAAAATTCTTTTCTGAAATTGACTAAATTCAGTCTTTTATCTGCAAACTCTCTTTGAATTGTTGCTTCTAAAGCTGGTGCATCTTCACTAAATATCATTGCGTGAACATCAAAATAGAAAGGTACACTTGCATCACCAAGCTCTTTTACTCTATCCATTGGTTCCAATCTTCTTGTCATTCCAATTTTATAAACATTTTCTCCAAATGATCCTACATTAGATATAACGTACACATATCCTAATTTAGTTTGTTCTGCCATTGCTTTAACTCTATCGTGTTCTTTCTGCATGTCCTTAAGTTCATCTCCAAGTTGGGCTATTTCTGCTTTCAGCCTTTCAAGTTCTTCGCCTTGTGAATGCTTTGCTTTTTCTTGAATCTTACTTAATAAGTCTTCCAATTTTTTCTCTTCAGCTAAAGCTCTTTCTGCTTCTTTCTTTAACTTTTCTTCCTCACGCTCTAATCTACGCAATTCGGCCTGTTCTTCTTTTTCAATTTGTCGCTTCTCTTTATATTCATGTGCTAGATATAGTTCATTAAGTTTTAATTTTAAATACGGATGAGAAATATATATTTTATTGGTCTCGTTTAGCTTATTAATAGCTTCGAATGCTTTTTTAATCCTTTTTTCCATTCTTTCAATATTATTCCAAGACACATTAGCAATTGCTGCATCGCATTCATTGTTAAATGCTCTAGCAGTTAAACGAATGCCCCTATTAGTCATTTTACGCCCTTCAGCCTTGCTACCACTAACTTGCCATTCAATTGTGCAAGTAATAGCTGACTTATCTCTAATCATTTCTTTCTGTTTTTCTTTAACCTCTTTTATTTTATTCTTATATGATTCTGAAACATCAAAATCAAAATGAGGTTCATATAGCCCCATCTCAGCAAAGTCTAAACGTTCATCAAAGATAGCTACTTTGTGTATTAATTCATCATATAGAGTTCGCTTTTCTGTATAATTTTCCTTGAGTTTTGCGATTTCAAAATTAATTTTTTCTAATTCTGCTTTTGAGTTATCTACTGCTGAATCAACGTCAATGATTTTTGAATACTTCTCTTCGTATTCTTCTATTTTTTTCTTTGCATTAATCCATTTGTAAAGCAAAACACCAATGATAAGAACTATAGCTAATTGAGGGATATACAATATTATTGTCAAGGTTAGAATAACTGCCAAAGAAACCAACAGTATTTTTTTAATATTCATAGTGAGACTCATTTTTTAAATTATCTTACCGTATAACTCATAAATAGAATATGCAAGAAAGTGTAACGAATGTCAAAATTAATAAACAATAAACCTTTATTAAGTTTATAGAATTTATTAAATCATTATAGGAAAAAATTAAAACTAAAATGTTATAATATAACTAAACTTTCTAATGATTTAGATATTAATGCCTATATTAGCTACTGCTCACAGTCTCAGAGACTACCCCAGACTATCAATTAGCAGATATAGAGATCAATTGAGAGTATCGGATAAAGTATCTGCTATTACCTTAAACTACTCTTACAAACAGCAAAATTATCAATATGATCTACCAGTGACAACGACACAGCCAAATTATGGCGGTAAGCGTTACTGGTGGCAGTGCCCTAAGTGTTTTAAGCGTGTCAGTGTGCTTTATTGTGCTGGTATATACGTCTGTAGACACTGCATAGGTGCTAACTATCAAACACAGCTTATACAGCCCATTGATAGGTATTTTAAGCGTATAGCAGAGCTTAGAAAGCGTTTAGGCTGGCAAGGTGGGCTTGCACATGGCATAGGAGATAGACCTCGTTATATGCACCAAAAAACATACGATAGATTATTGAATGAATATCATACGGTGGCTAAACAAGCGATAAATGCCACGCTTGCCTATTTACCAAACAATGAGACGAATGAATGAGAATGCCAGATTTAAACGACTTGATACAGGATTTACAGCTTGCCAAAGATATAGCCATTAAGAATGAGAACGTGAATGGTTTGGTTAATGCTACTATGACCCAAGCTAAGTTATTAGGACTGGCAAATCCAAATCCAGTTAATCCATCGGATAATGACATTCAGAGTGTGTCAAATCTGATGGACGAAATAGCAGAGGATAATATAAAAGTCATTAGGACGATAGTTGACCCAGTGAACAACACAACACAGAGTTATTAAATATGACCGTTAACGATCTTATAGCAGAATTAGACGATGCAAGGCAGATAGCCAAAGACACTGGCAAGGCTACTGCTATGATCAGTGCTACTATGAGTAAGGCTAAATTATTTGGGCTGGATAATGGAGTTATTGAAGATGAGGAAGTCCAGCCTGTTAAAGTCGTTATCCAAGTGGAGGATGCAAGAATAAACCCTGATGGACAAAAAGAGGTAAGTTATGAGCAGTAGATTAAGAGATGAAATCACACTCGATACAGTCCTACAGGAAATAGATCAAATAAGACAATTAGCACTTACAGAAAACGATTATAAAACAGCGTTAAGTTGTACTATGAGTAAATGCAAGTTACTAGGTGGTGGCACTGCATTGGAGCAACGAGAGAAATATAACAATGACCCAGTGCTTAAAAAGATAATGGAATTTTGATAATTTTCGGACACGTTAGGGAGAGGTGGTAAAAAAGTTTAAAAGTTAGCATCAAAGTACCGCCCACTTGCACAAATATTCATAGTCGCAAAATTAAAAGCTTTGGTAACTTACTAATAAGCTTATAAAGCACTTCATTAATGGATTTTTTTACAGTATAAAAAGAGGTTTTTGGAACAGTACGCACACGCACGTGAACAGTCATATCAAGGTAATATTGTAGGCGTATCATCTGATGACTTAAGAGTCAGTTAACTGCATGGTAATTAACTCCACACAGATGCAAATTATTTAGCATTTGAAATGCAGAATTACCTATCATGTATTTAAGGCTCACATTTAAAATGAAACTACAGCTCGCTTGCCAACAACTAACCATATTTTGAATAAACAATACTGATGCAACTATGGCGACATATAACCACAGAATAGCGATTAAGACCTGTAAGAACTTCAATTATCGCCACTATCCGAGGCTTATACAGTGCTGTAATGAGGTTATAAAGAACTATAGCGTAATGAGCCTTGATATAGTCATAGGTAAAGATACCAAAGCGAACAGATGGGCTCGCCGTTATGCTGGTGTCGCTCAAAAGAGAGTTATAACAGTGGACACCCCACAGCAACTTATTGAAGATAGCGATTGTCTTATTCTGTTTGGTAGAGATGCTTTATTGGATAAGTTAGAAGCAATGGCAGTTAACCAAAATGTGATAGTTTATAAATTCGATCTGTATTGATTATCAAATTACAATCAGTAACAATTCTATTCTGATGTAAAATTACAGATTATTTTAAGCTAAAAACTGATGGTAACTTTTTTTATTGTTGGTATATTTGTTGGTATAAAATAAATTTAAATTAATAAATACCTTTAATATCAATATCTTAGTTATTAAGTTTAGTTTCCGCCATCTCCACCATATTCTTAAAAGCTTGTCACATTAATGTGGCAAGCTTTTTTTATGTTTATACTATAATCTGCTTTAATAACGTATCTACTCTAACCTCTCGTATGTTCGAAATTTCCGTTATGAGTTCGACATTCTGACATTTTGAAGTGTTGATGCAACTTAAAGAGTTGATGCAACTTAAAGTCTTGATGCATTTTAAAACGTTGATGTAAATTAAAGGGTTGATGTATCACTGCTCTTTTAATTGTTTGATGAACATAAATAATGCCGTTTTAGCCGCTCGTATTTGAACTGCTTGTCTATCTCCGATAAAGGTTCTTTCAATAACTGTCACTTGGTTGTTAATACACAAAGCAATAAAGAACCGTTTCTTTGGGCGACCAGATGCTGTCACTGATGTTTGAGAGACTTTGCAATGTAATAAACCCAAACCATTTTCTAACTGGTGTTGGTTAATAAATTCTATAAACTGACTTTTTGCCAATGCTGGCGTGATATTCATTTTTTCAGTTTTGGTAGTGCTAACTAATAAATTCTCATAGGTGGCGTCCGTACTTAAGATTCTATGACTCAAGTAAGCACTGGTGTTAATTTCAATAACCCCAAAGTTATCAATCTGTATTTGACCTAATACCTGTTCAAGTGACTCATTTTGTTCACTATACAGATAGTTACCCAATAACTCCTTTATCTGACTTACGATTGGTTTAATATCCTTTTCTGCGTGTTCAGCACTCTGTGATTTAACTGACAACCGAACTGTAATCTCACCTATACCGGCATAAGGGGCAATTGATACCTCTTTTTGGTGTTTAATTAAATCTTTTAGAGTATTCTCCACAGCAGACTCACCGATATTGCCAAACTTAAGATACTTTGAATAAAGCTTTTTTCGCTTGCCAAGTAAGTTATCAATATAAGGCTTAAGCGCACACTCAAACATTACTTTCATTTCTCTAGGTGGGCCTGGTATCACTGCAAAATAGGTGCCTTGGTATTGATGAACAAAGCCCACAGCAAGTCCAACTTCGTTATTAAGTATATGACTGCCTTTAATAATATTGGCTTGTCTTTTATTAGAGGCGATTAGTGACTTACCCCCGCCTTTAAACAATTCAAGGATTTTGTGTTCCGCTGCTTTATCGATAATCAGATTAGAGTTCGTAAATTCGGCGATAGCGTCTTTGGTTAAATCATCTTCAGTTGGGCCCAAACCTCCACAGCAAACTACTAGGTCTGAACGCTTACTGGCGATGCTCAGCGCCTCTTTAACGCGGATCATATTATCACCTACCACGCCTTGAAAGTAGACATCCACGCCCAAATCTGCCAATTCTTTAGCCATATATTGAGCATTGGTATTCACAATTTGACCAATTAATATCTCAGTTCCAATGGCGATAATCTCGGCTTTCATAGCAGTCACCTTTTTTATAATTTTTATAACTTACGAATTGATCAAGGATTAGTTAATAAACAACTTGAGAACCTATTAATACCACAGTGCTTAATCAATAGCTTATGATTCAGTCAATAGCCTATGATTCAATTAATTACTTATGACTTTCCAAAACTTATTGAGGAATCGATATTATCTAACGATTCAATATAACTCATATAGTGTAAGCACTTATCATAGCAATCAATAAACTATACATTGTGTAGTAATCATCTAAATTGTGCAAAAAAAAGTCTGACACTTTATAGTGGCAGACCATCATGACTCATAAACTTTATAAAACAATAACTATGAATAGATTTTAGACATAAAAAATGATGGCCCCATCAGCACATCCTCGGCACACAATATATCTACTACCGTTGCTACCTTCCGGTCCTGGCGGGGTTCGTAGTACACTGTTGCGAGGCTACCAATGGAGCCACCAAACACGTATTATACCTAAACTTTCATTGTTTTCAAGTAGATTCGAATTAATAGTAACCCTTATTGACTAAGCATCATTTATGTAAAGTATCATTGATGTAGTGAAGTTGCGCGTTTTGGAATAATTAAATTTCAGTTTTTTATTGAAACAATATTCACAGGTTTAGAACTTACGGCAATATTTAAAACTGCTACTATTTAGTTGGTATGTTTATAAGTGGCAATACTAATATTCCTAATAAACTAGTATAGTTAAATAAACCAATTCATTAATATAATAACTTTACGGGTAAGGATTCACTCTATGTTTAAATCAATGTCTAAAACGCTAACTAAAGCCAGCTTATTGTCATTAATCGGTTGTGCTGCATCAATCACTCAAGTTGCGCATGCAGAACCCAATGGCTACAATCAAATCAGCTTTGATGTAGAAGCGAGACAAGAGGTCGAAAATGATGAAGTAACGGCTACTTTATCCAAACAAGTACAATCCTCTGACCCAAATCTACTAGCTACCCAGTTAAATACCGCTATTAATCAAGCACTTAATATCGCCAAACGCTACCCTACCGTGACTGCAACTACCGGTCAACAAAATAACCATCCAATATATAATAAAGATGGCAAAATAACGGGCTGGACAGGCTCTGTCAGTATTGATTTAAATAGCAACGACTTTACTAGCACTAGCGAGCTAATTTCTAAATTACAAAATACCTTAGTCATCCAAAATATTAACTTTGGCGTCTCTGAGAACAAACAAAAACAAATAGAACAGGCGTTAATCAAAAAAGCATCACTGCAATTTAAAGAGCAAGCGAAATCTTTAACTGAAACTTGGGATATGAGCGGGTATCAAATCGTCAATGTTTCTCTTAATACCAATGGTGGTTATCAGCCACGTCCGGTAATGATGATGCGCGAATCTTCTTTTAAAGGTAGTGTACCCGCTCAAAACTTTGAAGGCGGTAATACTAAGCTGAGCGTTACTGCTAGCGGTACGATTGAGCTCATACCTTGGATGAAGTAATTGAGCGTTAAAGATTAATAAAAAAAATCCCTGACTTTTAGTCAGGGATTTTATTGTTTTGATTATTAGAAGCAGTCTACAACGGCTTATAAGCTATAGTACATATCAAATTCAACTGGATGTACTGTTGTATTTAGACGCTGAACTTCTTCTTCTTTAAGATCAATGAAGCCATCTAACATGTCTTTAGTGAATACATCACCTTTTAGTAAGAACTCATGGTCATCTTTAAGAGCTTGAAGCGCTACTTCTAGGTTCTCAGCAACAGTTGGGATTGAACCTTCTTCTTCAGGAGGAAGATCATATAAATTTTTATCAGCTGCATCACCTGGATGGATTTTGTTCTGAATACCGTCAAGGCCAGCCATCAATAAAGCCGCGAAAGCTAGATATGGGTTGGCAGTAGGATCAGGGAAACGTGCTTCAACGCGTACACCTTTAGGTGAACTGACATATGGAATACGGATAGATGCTGAACGGTTGCGAGCTGAATAAGCTAACATGATAGGCGCTTCATAATGTGGTACTAGACGCTTATAGCTGTTAGTTGATGGGTTAACAATCGCATTTAGCGCACGAGCATGCTTGATAATACCACCGATGTAATATAGTGCATTTTCTGATAAACCAGCGTATTCATCACCAGCAAACGTGTTGACACCATCTTTAGAGATTGACATGTGCACGTGCATACCAGAGCCGTTATCACCAACGATAGGTTTTGGCATAAAGGTCGCAGTTTTGCCGAATTGATGTGCGACGTTATGGACTACGTATTTAAATTGCTGAACTTCATCAGCTTTACGAACCATAGTGTTGAATGACACACCAATTTCAGACTGACATGATGCAACTTCATGATGATGTACTTCAACGCGGTCTGGACCCATTATGTCTTCTAAACGCTGACACATAACCGAACGAAGATCTTGTGAGCTATCTACTGGTGGTACTGGGAAATAACCGCCTTTAACACGTGGACGGTGACCCATATTACCCCAATCATAGTCGTTATCAGTAGACCAAGCTGCTTCTTCAGCTGTGATACGATGGCGGGCACCTGACATATCTACTGACCATTTAACGTCATCAAATACGAAGAATTCAGGCTCTGGACCAAAGTAAGCCGTATCACCAATGCCTGTAGATTTTAAATATTCTTCTGCACGGCGCGCAATTGAACGTGGATCACGAGAATAACCCTGCATCGTCGTAGGCTCAATGATGTCACAGGTTACAACAACTGTCGTTGCATCATAAAACGGGTCTACAAACGCAGTTTCAGGATCTGGACGTAGAATCATGTCAGACGCTTCAATACCTTTCCAGCCTGCTACTGATGATCCATCAAACATTTTACCATCTTCAAGGACATCTTCGTCGATTGTAGACGCTGGATAACTGATATGTTGCTCTTTACCGCGGGTATCGGTAAAACGAAAATCTACCCATTTAGCACCAGATTCATTGATTAGATCAAAAAGTTTGTTCGACATTTTATGTCTCTCCATTTATTAGTAACAAATACTTAGTTGTCGTTAGTTCAAACGCAACTAATTCTAAAAATTTATGCAATATATGATTATATAGCACGTTTAAAAAATTAAGTTATTCCTAAGTTATTCCTATTGATACGTTACTTTCATCCACATACATATTATAGGCTTTCATGATTTAGTAAAGGCTTAAAATAGTATAGGCGACAGCAGAATAAAAACCTAGTAGTCTTTCAATATAAACCCTTAAAAGATGAACCTCAAAATATAAATCAGTTTTTGATAACAGCTTATATACCACTCTAGCAACTAAATCAGTAACTTAAATAATAATCAAAGAGCCGTATCAATATATACTTTAAATGACGTCCTTATCTAATGGCTTCTCATTCATAAATTAAGTTTTTTAACTTAAGATTTTCTGATTTAGATATTGCAAATCATATGCCAGAATCATTTACCAATATTTAGTAGGGTGAAATTTACGGCCCTATCGCTTATAATTTCAAGCCTTAATAAGGAATGAGTAATTTGATCAGCTATTAGAGATTTATTAAAAATCTATATGCACTGTCAATAAACAAATTTTAAATTATAAAGGCACTTTTATTGTGCAATAGTAAACAGGAAAGAACTATTTTAGTGCATATTAGTATGAAATGATATCACCCTATTTATTTTTTGAATGCGTGTCATTCAATTCAATAAGTTGTCATTTGTTCTATTATTAATTGACTTGTTAATTGTCTTATCAATTCGCTTGTCAACACACTTATAAACCCGCTTATTAATTCACTCGTTGATACACTTATAATCTCGCTCTTTAACTCACTTATAATATCGCTTATAAATTTATTTACAAAGTGCCAATTAAATTATGATATTGCTAATAGATAACTATGACAGCTTTACCTACAATATTTTGCAATACTTAGAACAGCTTGATACCAACGTGCTCGTCTGTAAAAATGACGACATTAGTATCAAAGAAATCACGCATATGTCTCCTAAAGCGATTGTTCTCGGCCCTGGCCCTGGTACCCCATCTCAGGCTGGTATAACTTTGGACTGCGTGAATCACTTTTATAATAGTATTCCTATTCTCGGCGTTTGCTTAGGTCATCAAGCTATTGCAAAAGCATTTGGTTCAAAAATTATACATGCACCAAAAGTGATGCACGGTAGAGTCTCTAAAATATATCATAATCAAGCAGGCTTATTTAAAGGTATAAATAACCCTACTGAATTTACCAGATATCATTCTTTAATTGTTGATAAAGCGACATTACCATCAAGCTTAGTAGTGACGGCTTGGACGCGTAGTGAAGATCGTCTTAAAAACACGTCACACAACACACTATCCACTAAAAGCATAGAAAGCTCAGCGCCTATTGATTCATCTGCGCAAAGCCACCCAACAAATCCAAACATCCATCTATCAAATCCTAATATGTTACTAAATGAGTTGGATACGGAACTCAATGAAATCATGGCCATACGCCATAAGCAATTTCCTATTGAAGGTGTTCAGTTTCATCCTGAATCTATTCTAAGTCACGACGGGCTGAAGCTATTTAAAAACTTTTTAAAACTCAATGATTTGGTTTAAATATAGTCGCTTTGAGTTCAATAGACTTGATATTTATTGTGAATTTCATTTATAAATTTTATGAGATTTAACTTACTGTCAAAACTTTGCGTAGGCTGTTGCTTTAGTCCAGCATATTACATTAATAGATAAATTTGGCTGGGCTAAAGCACGCCCTACTATAGGGTGTAATAAGTTGAGAGAGGGGTTTAAATTTAAATCTGTCTATAGTGTTGTCAGCTATTTGAATTTAGAAAATACCGTCACGTTATAGTCAACAAACAACGAAACGGTTGAAACGTTAAACTTGCTAAGCCTAAAGAGTAATACTTTCACTCGGCGCCTAGTAACCATTTGACTTCTTCGACTATAGTATAATGTTCTGATATGAGAACTTATGACATAATATGATGATGTATGCCATAAATGTTATGATTTTTGAAATAAATCATGGACTTTAAATCTTCTTAAACTACTAATAATTTGAAACTTATGACACATAATGAAGCTTTTTCTACGGCAAATTTAACTGATGATCAGGTTAACCACATTTTGACCACCGCATTAAACCGTATTACCAAACGCATCGATTTGACGGTCAAAGAGATGCGTGAAGTAATGACGATAATTATGGATGGGCGATGCTCATACGCAGCTATGGGTGCTATCCTCACTGGATTAAATATGAAAGGTGAGGCCATCGACGAGATAACCGCTTCTGCAAGTGTCATGTTAGATTTTGCGACCAAAATTGAACCAAACTGCGAAAATCTGGTTGATATTGTTGGTACTGGTGGAGATGACAGTAATTTGTTTAACGTTTCCACCGCTTCTGCATTCGTTGCTGCCGCTGTAGGCGCGCATGTTGCAAAGCATGGAAATCGAGGGGTGTCTTCAAAATCTGGTAGCTCTGATTTGCTTGAGCAGGCAGGTCTAAATTTAAGTATTACTCCAGATCAAGCCCGCCAATGTATAGAGCAGCAAAACATTGGCTTTTTATTTGCACCTAATCATCATAAAGCCATGAAACATGCAATTCCTGTACGTAGAGCGCTAAGGATTCGTACCATCTTTAACATACTGGGGCCTTTAACCAACCCAGCTGGTGTCAAAAATTTACTCGTTGGTGTATTTGCAGACACGTTGTGCGAACCTTTGGCTCATGTATTTAAAAACTTAGGTGCAAATCATGTGATGGTGGTAGGCTCTAAAGATGGCTTGGACGAGATCAGTCTTGCTACCAGCACTAAAGTTGCAGAACTTAAAGATGGAGTAGTGACGGTATATGAGTTATATCCTGAAGACGCAGGTATAGAATCGCAAACGCTAATCGGCTTGAGTGTGAATTCTTCTGATGAAAGTCTCAATCTTATTCAAGCTGCTTTGTCGGGCCACAAGTCAACAAAAAGTAGTGTAAATAAAGCAAGAGACATGATTGCATTGAATGCTGGCGCGGCTATTTACGTGGCAGGACTTGCCAGTAATCTTCCCAATGGTGTCAGCCAAGCACAGAATATTATTCGATCCGGTAAGGCGCTGGAAAAAATGAATGAATTAGCGGCTTTTACTCAAGCATTTGATGAATCATAATGTTGTTAAATTACAAATTAATCTAATGTTTAATTAACTTATAGTATTACTATTTTCATTTTACTGTCAGCGCTAAACCTGACAACACCCAAAACATTAGAAAAGATGATATATATAAAGTGTTCTTAAATTCGAGTTTATTATGATGCAGAATAACACCCTTGAAATACCTTCGATACTAAAAAAAATTATCGAAACCAAAAAAGATGAAGTATCTATAGCTAAAGCTAATAAACCCATTGATGATATAAAATCAGAAGCTTTAGAATTGTTTGAATCCAATAACGCACCGCGTCGAGGGTTTGCAAACGCTCTACGCCATAAAAGCTGTCTGAAGCAGCCCGGTATTATTGCTGAAATTAAAAAAGCGTCTCCTTCAAAAGGTATTATTAGTCCTAATTTTAATCCCGCTTCTATTGCCAAACAGTATGAAGCAGCAGGCGCAACCTGCTTGTCAGTATTAACGGATGAACCGTATTTCCAAGGTAGTAACACCTATTTAAAAGAAGCAAAAGAAGCCAGCATTCTGCCTATCTTACGTAAGGATTTTATAATAGATTTTTATCAGATTTACGAGTCTTATTTATTAGGTGCAGACTGTATTTTATTGATTGTGGCCTGTTTGGATGATGATACGCTTTATTCATTACATCAAGTAGCTTGTGATTTTGATATGGATGTTCTAATTGAGGTGCATACCCAACAAGAGTTAGAAAGAGCTTTAAAGCTGTCTCATTCTCAGCATAATATTTACGGTATTAACAATCGCGACTTAAACACTTTTAATACGAATCTTGAAACCTCTATAGAGCTTAAACAATATATAGATACTCAAACAGATGTTAAACTAGAATCAAAACTATTAGTGACCGAAAGTGGTATTCACAATTCTGATGATATGAAGCTTATGTTAGATAACAATATTTCAAGCTTCTTAATTGGGGAGCAATTTATGAAAACAGACCATCCTGGGGATACCCTTAAAAGCTTAATAGAGTCGTTATAATCGATACCTTATAGCTTTAAATTAGCTCTCAAATAGTTTGCACATAACTTTCTACTTCTGCCATTAACTATACAAAATTCAACTATTAACACGAACATATATTAAACTTTAGGGCGTGTCCCTATTAGGACTATGAGTCTAAAAATGTGATAAATTTATGTCTAACACGAATAATTTCGAAGATAATATAGGCATATTATCTAGAAATTATACAAAGATTGGCGAAAATATAGACATTTCTAGACGATAACTTATTTCATTTGCAAATAGGTACACGCCCTAAGCTCATTAAATAAATAAAGTGAACGACAATATGACTAAATCATTATTTTCTAAAGACATGCAAAATCAGCTTAAAGAGCTGAAAAGTGAATTGAGTAAAGGCCGTGCTACCTCGCCCGATGATCCAGAAAATGTAAAACCAACTGATCCTGTAGCGCTACCCACAAAAAAACAAGTTGAAAAAACAGTCAAACAGTTGGATAGCGAGCATATAGATGATGAAAAAATATTGTTTATGCAAGCCATGGCAGGTGTTGAGCCTATAAAAGATAACAACACAATCTCTGAGGTTAAAGAACCTAAAATTAAACCTGACGCTGATACATTATCAAAGCGTGCAGCGGCCCAAGGAGATGAGATTGAGACTTTAGAATCAGGCTTATCAGATATGCAAGCGCTACTCAATCCTGTCAGTGGAGATTCATATTTAATCTACAAAACGCCGACGTTACAGAATAAAGTCTTTAATCAGCTTAAACAAGGTAAGCTACGCTGGTATGATGCGGTAGACATCCATGGTGCTACCATTGATGAAGCTAGAGAAGCCGTAATTGCCCTAATAGCTCAGGCTAAAAAGAACAATGAAACTGTCGTTAAAATAGTACACGGTAAAGGTACTGATGCTGTATTAAAAACATGTGTTAATGGCTGGTTAAGACAACTGCCTGAAGTGCTAGGTTTTAGCTCTGCACCGCCTAAAGATGGCGGCAATGGTGCAGTACTGGTGTTACTAAAAAAGAATAAAACCGATAATAATAAGTCTTAGGGTATTTGAAAAAATATTGAATGGTAGATATTTAATATTTTATTATTTAACTTATGATATCACTTAAGCCACTACTTCTAGGTAATGGCTTTATAGTGTTCGATTAACTACTGTAAGATATGAATAACAATACTTAAATTCATCAGATGTTTTATTTATCAACTGGTTTATTCATCAACGGGTTTATTTTCAAAGGTTTTAGGAGCGGTTGATGGTGTCGTTTCTGAGGTTTCAGTATCAATAATAATACGCTGAGTTTCAAGTGCATGTTCTACGTTGTACTTCTCTACTTCTTTTAGAATCTCTATAAGCAGTTGTGTCTGCTTATCATAAAACTCATCGGCTCCGCTCGCATACACATACGCGCGAAACTCAATAACCAAACAGTCCTGTCGCAGTTCTGCAATTCTTACTTGCGTCCATTCAGAATTGGTAAGTTCATGATTATTCATAAACTCTTCCATATCCTTTAAAAACTCGTCAAGATCACTGGCACTGATGTTTCTTTTAATATAAATATTATGCAAAAAGTGAAACATATCACGGGACGCAAAGTTCTCGATGGACATGGATGAAAAGTCACCATTTGGCACGGTTACAACGGTACGATTAAGTGTTCGTACACGGGTAGACCTAATACCTATGTCGATGACTGTACCTTCCAACGGTCCAAACTTACAGTAATCCCCTACTCTTACAGGCTGATCTGCAACAACGACGACACTACCGACCAAGTTTTCAATCATTTTTTGAGCACCGAACGCTAAAGCTAAACCACCCACACCCAGCGCTGCGATACCAGTTGTTAAATCAAAACCTAAGTTCCCAAATATAAATATACAGGCTAGGATTAATAATAGTGTTTTTATAACCTTTCGCAGTAAGCTTAAGATGGAGACACGTTCGGTTTGGTTTTTCTTATAACTTTGGCGTTCAGCACGGTTAAAAATAGCATCTATTATACGCAAGAGTAACCATGTTGAAGCAAACCAGCCAACAATGTCTTTGATACGGTTCACAGGTTCTCTAACCGTCACTGAGACTCCGGCATACACCATCACTTCATATAAAATGATTGACGTCAAAACAAGCGCTAACGGTAAAATAAATTTAGAATCTGCTGGTAAAGGCTTATTACGTATACGTGGATAATATTTTTTGAGCACTAAATAAATGACACCAACAAAGATATAGCTTGCAGCTATGCATATTAGTGCTAAAACCAATACTGCAAATATATCTGCTAAGTTATAACCCCCTACGGTCTTGCCTTTGAAGGGTTCAAATGTGTATTTATCTATAAGTGAGGTGTTTGTGGCAAATTTGGTATTCTTGATAGCTTGAATGGTCTCGGAGGAAACTTGCCAGTATTGATTACCGTGTACCGAGTTTTTGCGTACCAATATAATATCAATCACTTGATCACCTGAGGTGATTGTACCTACTTTTTCAAGCGAGGAAGGTAGCTGATCGGCTAAATCGCCGGTGGGACTATTACTGATTTGCAGTTCAGCATACAGCCTTCCCCCTTGATCCAAGGCTAATTTAAGCTGGCGCACTATTTGGACAGGGTTGTCACCCGCGTTTAAATTAAGATAGTTTGCAGCAAGTGAAGCATTATTTTCAGATAGCGCTCTAATAAATCCTTGAACGGTACTTCGCGGTGTTTGACGACCGAAAGGATCAATTATTTCAGGCTCTGGTGCTACTGTCGCTGCCACTGCATCCGTAGATTCATTTTCAGCATGAGCGCCAAACGACATAAACAACGCTAACATAATAAGAAGAGAGACAGATAGTTTTTTGGCTATAGAATGTATAGATTCTAATTTGACGTCCACAACTTTAAACTTAGCATCTGCGTTTTTCAATTTGACGTCAATATATTGCAAGCTTTCATTCGCCTCAAAATCATGTGCCTCAAAATCATGTGCCTCAAAATCATGTGCCTCAAAATCATGTGCCTCTAAATCATTCGCTTTAGCAAAGTTACTTTTATTTTCAATATATGAACTGGTGGTCTTCATGCCAGCTTTAATCAAATTAGCAGACTGTGAATTAGCCGACTGTGATCTGAATAAACGTGTCATTGTGCTAGATTTATATTTAGCGTTGGGTTGGTTTATAGGGTGGCGCATCTAGACAACCTTTAGTCTTATTTAAATAAATGTCATATATCATTTGCAATTGAATTTATTGGTATAAATTCAGCTTTTATCTACCGCTATAGATTTGTTCAAATATAAGTAACATCTATTTTTAGATAGCATTTAGATTCAAAGAACTTATAATTCTAGCATGGCTTTAATAGGCTACAAACTTTATCAGCTGCTTATTTTTAGTAAATTTTATAAATTAATTTTTTTATTCGTACAGATTGACGCTTATTGAATCAAATTTGTGGAAAAGTGAGTATAAATCAATTAAAAACCCTTACTTTTTGATGCTAATAATGGATAATACGTGCACAAGGTTCTTCAAATCGTTTTATAGACCTATTTTACCACTTCAAACAATTATTATATTCGAGTCAATAATGAATACCTCTTATAGCACTTTGTACAAAAGTTTATTCAATGCATCCACTACTCTCTTAACTACCATAGCGTGTCTGTCTTCTTTTTCAGCGTATGCCGCTCAGGGTTTTGTAGATGGTTTGCCGACAGCTACTTTAGATAAAATCACGATAACAGCCACACGCACACCACTCGCTATAGACAATACAATAGCGCAAACACAAGTTATTGGCAGTGAAACCTTAAATACCTACCAAGGACTATCTGCGTTAGAAGTTATAAAACGCCAGCCAGGTTTTAGTCAATTTAGCTACGGTGGTTTGGGGACAGGTGGAAACTTCTATCTACGTGGGTACGATAATAAAAGTATTTTGGTACTGATCGATGGCATGCGTTATAGCTCTGTTAGTGCTGGAGGCGCTACCCTAAACTTATTACCCGCAGAACAAATCGAACGTATTGAAGTCCTATATGGGGCATCAGGGTCAAGTATCTATGGTGCAGACGCTGTCGGCGGTGTTATTCAGATATTTACCAAAGGTAATAATATTAAACACAACCAGCTCTCGGTGATAGTTGGAGCGGGTAGCAATGATCATTATTTGTACGGTGCGACGGCACAATTACTAAATAATCAGGGATCAAGTTTAAGCTTATCTGCTGTGCACAATGAAACTGAAGGCTACAGCGCTGTGTTACCTGGTGGCTATGGGTACAATAAAGACGACGACGGGTTTGAGAGTGACAGCTATAGCTTGAATCTAAAACATCAAATTAATGATTATATTGATGTTGGCGCAAGTGGTATATTCATGGATTCAACAACAGATATTGATTCAGCAGATGATTGGCAAACTGGCGCTGCTGCTTTAGACAATGCGCACGCTGACCAAGAAAATGGCGCTGGTAATGCTTATATAGCTTATTCTACAGATCAATATGATGCAAAACTGTCTTATGGATACAGCGTTGATAAATCATCTACTTATGAGAATGTTCAACATTTATCAAACCCAAGTCAGTATGACACCAAACAGCAGCAAGTTAATTTGATAGGCACTTACAACTTACCTACAGGTGAATTGATATACGGTGCTGAACATTTAAAACAAAAGCTTGATTCTAATGTCTATGATGCAGATGACCGCAAAGTAACCAGTGGTTTCTTAGGTTATCTAACCTCATATAATAATATTGATGCTCAGGCTAACGTACGTTATGACGATTATTCAGATTTTGATAGCGAAACCACTTATAACTTAGGTGCTGCTTATAACTTTACGCCGCAGCTTCGTGCTGGTGTTAATTATGCTAAAGGCTACCGCGTTCCAACATTTAATGATCTTTATGGTCCAAAGAGTTGGGGTAGCAATCCTAACTTAAGCCCAGAAACTAGCGATAACTATGAAGCATTCTTAGAATATATTACCCTTAATCAGTCTACACGTTTAACGGGATATCGAAGTAACGTAGAAGATATGATAGCAAGTGACGGTATCAGTACCGCAGATTTTCCATATGGGAAAAATATTAATATAGAAGAAGCTGAAATAAGTGGCGTGTCTTTGGTTTCTGATTGGAATATCGATGATTATTTATTCGGAATCAGCTATGACTATCAGAAAGCTAAAAATGAGAGTGGTGAACAGCGGGCTAACGATGGCAACTACCTGCCGATTCGACCAGAAAACAAAGGCATGGTCTATGTAGGATATCGTATTGCTGACTTAGATGTTCGCGCAGAATATCAATACGTTGATGACTATTATTATGACAGTGCAAATAATACCCAGCTGGACAGTTACAACTTAGTGAATATAAGTGGTAACTATATACTGTCGCCTTCACTGAAATTATCGGCTCGATTAAATAATGTCTTCAATAAAGATTATGTCACTTCACCAGGTTATAGCACTGATAATGGCACGAACTTTTTAACCTCATTGACCTATACATTCAAATAAAATAGATTTAAAGACTAAAGCGTGTCTTCATATTTAACTTTGAATTTTACAATTAGAAATAAGCCACTTGAGTAAGTGGCTTATTTTTTTAATTTTAAATGGTATTTGGTATTTGGTATTTGGTATGGAGTTTAACTGATTTGTTTATAGTTCAGAATGATTTATATTTACCAGTCATATATAAGTTTCTATATCTGTCATAATTTTAAGGTATGATTGAATAATTCTGGTTTTGGTTCAACTTTTTATCTATAATATTAAGCCTATCTAATGACTATTAAAACCCGCTTTAAATCTTTAATGTTGAAGCCCTTCATTTTGACAGGTTTAATGATAAATGCATCATTGTTAACTTCGTGTAGCACCGTTTCAGTAAATACAACCAGCTCCAGTCGAACCATACAAAACCAACGTAGTAATATTGTAACCGCCAGCACATTAAGTAGAAGAACCACATCCGTACTCAGATCTAAGGGTATAGATGCAAATAATTGCTTGTCTAGTTTTAAAGAATGTTTAGAGAACATCGATCGAGGTACTCTCAATAAGAACAGCCGCGAAAACTTAGCATTATATGCTGAGCTCTACTTAGCTAAGGCTAAAAGTATCGAGTCAAAAGAAGGCTGCGAACCTGAAATAGTCAGACCCCCTATTGACCCTTATTACGCCAATGCTCCCTTGAGTGATGCTGAGAAAATAGCACGTACTAATGAGCTTATTGAATGCAATACCTATTATCGTATTTACTTACTAAACGCTATTAAGTACAGCTACGGCTATCTGTTTTATGCACAGTTAGCGCCTAATGCCGAGGAATCAAAGCAATTATTAAGTAATTCGAACCATTTACCAACAGATTTAGACATCCAAACTCAAGATGTGTATGACGATGCTTCTGATTCCCTCATTAAGCGTCTCTATGTCAATAGAAATATCAGTCATAAAGTTGCAAATGTTACCTCGTACTTAAGTACTGACTTAGTCTCAGATGCTAGGCAGTCTATGGACAACGTCGATAGCTCTGGTATCGCATCTTATGGTGGGCAGATAAAAGTTTTAAATTTTACTTTCCCGCCTATTGAAGACAATAAGTATTTTGTACCTATCAATGCTGAAGAAGAGCCGGCTGTTTTAAACACTAATAGTAATACTGACCTTAAGCAAGTGTCAAAGCCTGAGATTAATACACAAGATGAAGACAATGGTTCATCACCCTCTATTACTGCTCAACCTTCCTCTATAGACTTATACCTTCCTAATGAACCAGAATATCTTCAAAACTCACGCCGTTATAACCAAAGTATAGATAAAATTTATGCCAGTCACGATCTAAGCTTCTCTGGTCTAAACACCGTCAGTAAGCGAGAAGGCTTTGGCGTGAGTTATGTGACTTTATTTGAAGACCGACTGAACACATCAATTAAAGGATTATTAACCTCTGACAACGAATCTCTTAACTCTGAGGATCCTTTAGACCGTATCCATTTGACAGGCAATTTGCTTCTATCAAGTATTATTCAGCCCAAGGGTGATACTTTAGAAAATGTCTTACAAAGTCAAGATTATGATATTAATTTATATAACCCTTATCATACCGAAACCGTTGACATATTAGGCAATCCGTACTATTTAGCTGCCAACTTCTCAGCAAGCTATGGCATGTGGTTAGCAGAAAACAGACTTAATAATGTTGGTTATTTTAACTTATTAGCCAAACAACAGTCCTTGGTCCAACCACAATTGTTTATGCTAGAGCCTTACGACCCTAATAAACGTATTATTATTATGATTCACGGGTTAGCATCTAGTCCAGCGACTTGGGTGAGTGTCACGAATGACATAGGTAATGACGTTAATCTTAGAAACAATTATCAAGTTTGGCAAATTTTCTACCCAACCAACATACCAATTTTAGAGAACCGTTACCGTATTCAAGAATTAATTGAAACAGCGTATGATCTAAATGATCCACGCGCTGAACATATAGCCAGTAATCATAGTGTGCTAATCGGCCACAGTATGGGTGCAGTCATCGGAAGAATGCTGGTATCAAATCAAAATCTTGAACAAAAATTTATAGAACTTAGCCGTCAAGAGCCGGCTCATAAATTAAATAAAATATTGTCTAATAAGCTTGATGAGCTCAATATTAAAAATAGATTGTATCTAAATAAAATAGACAGTATTGATACTGCCATATTCATCTCAGCGCCATTTAGAGGTACTAACTTTGCCGATAGATGGTTTACGCAACTGTTACGCCGCATTGTGCAATTGCCTATCGGCTTTATACAAACTATTCAGGGAAATCTAGCCAGTATAGCCTCAGAAGGAGAATTAGCCTCTAATCCTTTAGGTGCATTATATTTTGAAAATGGTGCCAGCCAGCTGAGTGACAAATCCTCATTTATGAAACTCACTGCTGATCTTAAAATAGCGGACGGTGTGACCTATCACTCGATCATTGCAAATAGAGATTCGGATTTGTTTCAAGGCTTAATGAGGTTAAATATCACCAGTGCACCCGATACAGAGCTCTCTGATTTAGATGGTTTATCGCCAGAGGTAGCTGCTATTAATGCAGAATCTGAAAAAGTGGATAACGAAAATAAAACCAATGGTGAGTATTCGAATCTAACTATCGGTGATTTAAAAGATGAATTGACACAAACGATCACACCTAATCTCTCAGATGGAATTGTGCCTTATAAGAGTGCACATTTAGAAGGTGCGGCCAGTGAAACCATATTATCAGGTGGTCATGGCATTCATGAAACGCCAGAAGCTATTTTAACATTACGTAAAATATTGCATGAACACCTTAATAAATATCCAGTCGAAGAACAATAAATCAATGAGATAACTAATTGAACAAGATGTCTAAATTGTTTAAATCAATAAGAAGTAAGATGGCTTCTGATACCTATATATTTTTAGTATGTCTATTTGGATGTTGAGAGTGCGTCACGCACAGGTTTAAAGCTACGACGATGCTTGGGCAACACACCAAGCTCTGCTATGGCTTCAATATGAGGCTTAGTAGGATACCCTTTATGGTTTTCTAAGCCATATCCTGGGTATATGAAACCCTCTTGGATCAGATGTCGGTCTCGTGTTACTTTTGCAATAATACTGGCTGCTGCAATGGCGGTATGACGACCATCTCCTTTGACCAAGGCTTGCGCTTTAAATGAATAGCACGACTCAGTCATTGAATTACCGATATCTGTATTACCTTCGTCTAAGTTACCGTTATTTGAAATAAAGTTATCTAAGTTATCATTTAAATCATTATCGTCATCAAACTTAGACCTGATTTGAATCCTATCCTTCTTAAATATTCTATTATTTAAATTGGGAACTGTATTACCATCAATCAATAATTCAAATGTCACCATTTCTGATAAGTCTATTTGTTTAAATGTATTATCTTGCTTTGATAAATTATGGTGCCTTGATAAATCTGTATGTGGATAATGCGAGGTGTCGTTATTTTCTGTTTTATCTAATATAGACTCTTTGACTTCATCATGATGCATACCTATAAATTTCTGAACATTATTTTCCAAAAATACAGCCATTGAACAAATCGCTCGTTCACTTGCTAGCCGCATTCCTAATAATGTAGCTTGCAGTATATTAATCTCATCAATTACGCATGCAGGTATGTCTACGGTTAAAATCAATAAAGCAAGTTCGTTTATCGGTTCAAATAACAACTCACGCTTTTTTTCAGTTAGCTTTTTAGAGTCCGTCATAATTTGTAAGGGGGTATTGTTCAATAGCTTGGCGTCAATCTCACCCGACCATCTTGAAGGTAGAACCGCCGCCGACACCACCACACTACCGTATAATGGCCCCCGCCCTACTTCATCAATCCCTACTTGCATACAATAAGGCTCACAAATCTCATCAATCTCATCTATAGTATTTGAATTAAGATGTGATCTGATATCTTTAATAATTTCTAGATCGTTGATATGACCATTAATTTGGATAGGATCTTTTAAAGGGTTTTGTAAATCAAATGAAAATCCATTTATTGAATCGAAGGTTTCAGGTAAGTGATACAACGTGTCATTAAGTATTCTCATCTACGCTTTATTAGACCTCTATATAGTATAAATATTTAATTTCTATGTGATGATACAATCTTTAATGACTTTCATTATAATCATGCCATGTGTTGATAACAGCAGCAACTGCACTTTGATTGCTTTGTTTACGCAGCCAGTCAGAGGTTTGTTTAAGCTTTTCAAGTTGTTCGACATACTCTCGATCTTGTATAAGCCGATTGACAGTGCGGCATATATTTTCAGCAGTGGCTTCTTTTTGAATAAGTTCTGGAACTATTTGCTCATCAGCTAATATATTTGGTAAAGACACATAAGGCAGTTTTACCAAACGCTTTGCAATGGAATAAGTGAGTTTGTTTAATTGATAAACCACAACCATGGGACGATTGAGCAGCATTGCTTCAAGCGCGGCTGTACCAGAAGCCAATATAATTAAATCCGACATGGCCATGATAGATTGGCTAAAATTAGCATTGGTTTGCTTCTCGTCATAGGCAACAGCCACCACTGATCTGAGCGATGCATTTTGTTTGTCTACTAAATCTTGAACAATATATTGATGGTTCTTATCAATAGTTGGGATTATAAAACATAAGTTTTCGTCAATTAACAACAATCGGCCTATGGCTTCTAACATAAGCGGTAAAATTGCATTAATCTCAGAGCGTCTGGAACCAGGCATGAGGCAAATGATATTACTGATATCATCTTTACGATTTGCAAAATAGGTATGTAGCTCATGATTATTCCATACCCTCTCTAAACGCTGCTCGTGCGTTGAGACCTCTATAAATTCTTTGGGTATGCTATGTAATAAGGGATGGCCGACGCATACCGCAGGATGATTATGCCGCTCATAAACCTCAAGCTCAAAAGGGAATAAGCACAGTACCAAGTGAGTGGCTTTTTTGATAGATTCGATACGTGACTCTCGCCATGCCCATATTGAAGGACTCACATATTGAACGCAAAATACCCCTAAAGGTTTAAGCTTTTTGGATACCCTTAAATTAAAATCTGGCGCATCAATACCGATAAACATATCGATATGAGCCTCTATGAAAGCATTAACCAGCTCTTTTCGAGCTTTCAATAGGTCTGGCAACCGAGACATCACTTCCACAAGTCCCATAACCGCCAATCTGTCTAAAGCAAATAAAGACACTAGCCCTTGTGCCGCCATTTTTGGCCCACCGACGCCCACCCAAATGACGTTTTCGTATAGGTTATTCATTTGCTGCATAAAGTCAGCTCCGAGACTATCACCTGAGGCCTCGCCCGCAACAATACCGATGACTAGCGGCCGAGGTACAACTGCCTCGTGAGCTTCTTGATTATCTGTATAAGTTTGATCTTTGGGTACATATGAATCTGCAGCGGATGCTAACATTATCAACTCGACTTTCTATTTAAAAGGCTGGATTTAACTTTTGGTTCAATTTTATCTTATGGTTAAATTTTAAACTATTGACTAAATTTAAACGATTGATAGTTCAAAGGCTTAAATATTATAACAAAAATTTTTACCCCCTATTCCTTATATCAGGTAATCAAAAACGTATAACACTTGTCAATATCATTCAATGCCCTCATAATAATAGGTAACTACTTAAAAAATATTGAATTAATTCGCTACTTTTTTTGTTTTACATCTATTGATATTGATACGAATAGTGATGTCAACATACTTAATAAACGATATTAAATGATCAATGGCTTATAACTGGTGCCCAGTAACCTACTTTTAATCAATTAGGAATGGTTACATCATCCATAAAAATTATAATTTAGTATGATTATAATGTCGTTTTATTGAGTGATCACCACTAATTAAACTTTCAACCGAATTTATAACGAATTAAACTAGGCAGATTGCTTATGACGACATCTTCGATTTCCCACACAGCAGACATTGACGACGTGAATATTGAAAAATTTATACCGCTTGTTACCCCAGCAGAACTTAAATCAGAGTATCCACTATCTGAAAAAGCACATGAAACAGTTTTAACAGGTCGTACTACCATCCAAAACATTTTAGATGGTAAAGACAAGCGTTTGTTGATTGTGGTGGGTCCTTGTTCTATTCATGATGTAGAAGCGGCGCATGAATATGCTGATAAATTAGTAGAGCTTGCCAAAGAAGTGCAAGACAGTCTGTATATTGTTATGCGGGTTTATTTTGAAAAACCTCGAACAACAGTTGGCTGGAAAGGTCTGATTAATGACCCCGATATGAATGACAGTTTCCATATAGAGAAAGGCCTGCGTATGGCTCGTAAGCTTCTATTAGATTTGAATGAAAAAGGTCTACCTTGTGCGACCGAAGCATTAGATCCAAACACACCTCAGTACATGCAGGATCTTATTAGTTGGTCTGCCATCGGTGCACGTACTACTGAAAGTCAAACTCACCGTGAGATGAGTTCTGGCTTGTCGTGCCCTGTTGGATTCAAAAATGGTACCGATGGCGGCATGACTGTTGCTGTCAACGCCATGAATGCCGTTAAATATGGGCATAACTTTTTAGGCCTTTCAAGTGATGGTCAAGTCAGTATTATTAAATCCAAAGGAAATCCATACGCTCACGTAGTTTTACGTGGGGGTAACGGAAAGCCAAACTACGACCAATCATCTGTCGAAAAAGCTGAAAATGAGTTGGAAAAAGGCAATGCTATGGTCAAAATCATGATTGACTCAAGCCATGCAAACTCTGGTAAAGACCCTTACTTGCAACCTATGGTTATACAAAATGTGGCTGAGCAAATTGCCAATGGTAATAAATCTATTATGGGCTTAATGATTGAAAGCCATCTAAAAGGTGGCAATCAAAAATTAACCAAAGATCCAAGTGATCTTGAGTATGGCAAATCGATTACAGATGGCTGTCTTGATTGGGACAGTACCGTAGCCTCATTACGTAATTTGCGAAATACCATTAAAGATGTGATTGAAGTACGCTAGCAACGCTATAAATGATTTAAATATTATGAATGACTATCATCTTTGAAATAGCTATTTATCTTATTTAGTAAACCTTAATAGAAAACGCCTAACATTGAGTTAGGCGTTTTTTTTGGAATTATATATATAACAAACCAATCAGTTCTATTCATGACCTGCATTTAGTATGGTCTGCAAACTTTCAATAACATTTTTCGAGGTAACATTTTTACTTAACGCTTTAAGTCTTTGTTCAGTCATACTGCGTAGAGGCTCTATCAGTGTATACCATCTTGATAATACTTGTAATAAACGAGATGCCAATACAGGATTACTGTCATCTAGCTTCTGTACCACCTCTATATATAAATCAATACCTTTACTGGTCCATAGTTTCGTAGGATTAGAAGCAAAGCTACTAACTACAGCACGTATGCGGTTTGGCGTATGCCAATCAAAATCTGGATGCACAATCAGTTTTTGTACCTCATCGATCAAGGCATTGTCATCAGCGGCCCGAATACTAAACCATAAATCGATGACCAAAGCTTCTTCTTCAAAACGGTTGTAGAAATCCTGTAGGTAGGCATCTTTTAAAGACGCACCTTTAGTATCTGATTGTTTATCAGCACTATTGTCGTAGGCCTGCTGATGATGAACTAAGCTACTAAGTGCACCCAAGCGCTCTGTCATACAATAGGCATTATTATACTGCGCTTTGGCCCATTCAAGAGCATTTTCAATTTGTGCTTCAAACGCCATGTCTAAAACCACATTGCGTAATGCACGTATACCTCGTGCTTCTGGCGTATCTGTATAGGGCTCGATAGGTAAATTGGCATATATTTCAGATAAGTCTTCTTTTAATGTATTGGCCAATTGCTTTTTGAGCTTTTGTCGTTTTTGTTTAATTATTTCAGGGTCGTAATTTGAATTAAATGCGGTAGCAAGCTCACGTTCAGCAGGTATATCCAATATCCTAGCGGCCAACATAGCGTCAGTATCGACAAGACTTAAAAAGGCTTTTTTAACCGCATCTAGGTACGTTTTAGCGTCTATATCTTGTAATAAGACTCGATTAACTAAAGCTTGGGCACTCTGCCACTGGTTAAACCCACTGATTTCAAAGGCTAACAAAAATGCGAGATCTTCTTCACTGTGGTCATACTTTAATTGCACCGGCGCACTAAAGTCGCGTAAGACAGAGACTACAGGCTCTAGACCTTTAGTAGTTTTTAAATTCTTAAATTCAAACTCTTGAGTGTCCTCAGTTAACATTAAGAGACATTCTTCAATCAAGTCACCAGTCTCTCTATCAAAGATAGCGGTAGCAATAGGAATAGGTAAAGGTTTAGGGGCATCAAAGCCTTTTACATGTCGAGTATGCTGAGACAAGGTAACGGTCAAATCGCCCGCTTGGCTCTTATCATTAAATACATACGTCTGGCTACCAACAACTTCTGGCGTACCGGGCTGTGTGTACCAGTCTATAAAATGCTCTACCGATTTACCCTCAGCACTTAGCGCAGACAACCAATCCTCTACAGTGACAGCTTGACCATCGTAGCGTTCAAAATAGGTGTCCGTACCTTGACGGTATTCATCGCCCAAAGTATTGGCGAGCATGCGTACCACTTCAGCACCTTTTTCATAGACAGTCGCGGTATAGAAGTTATTAATTTCTATAAAACTATTTGGCCGTGGCGGATGTGCCAATGGACCTGCATCTTCACTAAATTGATGCGCCCTAAGCATGGACACATCATCGATACGTTGAACCGCAGGTGACTGATGATCAGCTGAAAAAGACTGGTCTCTAAATACCGTTAAACCTTCTTTTAAGCATAGCTGGAACCAATCACGGCATGTAACACGGTTGCCTGTCCAATTGTGGAAATATTCGTGAGCGATAATAGACTTAACGCTAAAACTACGACTATCCGTGGTGGTTTCAGGACTTGAAAGCACACAAGATGTGTTAAAGATATTTAAACCTTTATTCTCCATAGCACCCATATTGAATTGACTGACTGCGACTATCATATAGCGGTCAAGATCATATGCCCGCCCATAGTTCACCTCATCCCAGTTCATGGCGTCTTTTAGTGCTTGCATAGCGACGAGGCATTTATCAATATCATGCGCTTTGGCATAAATTTCAAGCTTAACGTCCCTGTCTTCAATGGTGGTGTAGCTATCTTCTAATACGGCGAGGTTGGCAAAAACACACGCAAATAGATAGCTGGGTTTCTTGCTTGAATCATGCCATATCGCATAATGCCGCGTACTATCACCATCAACCTCACCAGCTTCTATCAAATCACCGTTCGCTAGCAAAGTTGGATAGGCCATATCTGCCTCTAATCGTGTCGTAAACACAGACAATACGTCGGGTCGATCGGGGTAGTACGTTATTTTACGAAACCCTTCCGGCTCGCACTGGGTCACGAACATCTGATCACTACCCTCACCCGCGATATATAGACCTTCTAGTTCAGTATTGGTATGCGGTTCATGCTGTACCTTGATATTAAGTTTGGCATTCTCAGGTGCGTCATGAATAATAAGACTGGTATCACTAAGGGTATAACCACTTGCATCAAGCGTTTTTTCGTTAAGTTTTATCGATAACAACGTCATATTTTGTCCAAACAACACCAAGTCTCCTGGGTATTGACGGGACATTTTTAATATACTTTCAACCTCAGCATGTTTTTCAAATAATTTGATGTCTAAACTGACGCTATCAACCTCAAATACTGGTGGCTCATAATCCTTAAGATATACTTTTGCAGGTACACTCGTATCTTGTGGGTTATGATTGGGCGCATCAGGCATTGTGTTATTTATTAATGATGCATTATCGTCATCTGTAATGTTATTGTTATAAAGTTCAGACATTAGAGCTCTCATTTTAGTGATGTAAATTAATTATTATCGACTCATTTATAAATCCATTTATCTCTCATCTATCGTTAAACTGCACGTCATTTTAAATAGAATTAATATAGAATGATGAGACGCATATAGATTTTTATAAGTCATTCAATGTATATTGTTGCTTAAACAAAATTTTAAACCTCTAAAAGTCTTAACTCTTCAAAAAAGTCTCTAATTAAACAGTCTCTTATAACTTCTAACCTTCTTTAGTATAATCGAATGAAGTAGATGGATTTAAGTCGCTATTTTAAGAACAATTAATAAGTATAAATTATGACAATTAAAAATCACTCTGATCTAGATACAATATCTTTTATAACACATCATATTCTCAGTGTTATTAACTATCTTGAGACTGATGAGCATCACTCCCTAAACGTAATACTCACGAGTACTAAAAGCTTAAACTCTGAGGTATCCACTATAATTTGTGACTTACGCCCTCAAATTAGTATGACCACGCTTTCAATGAATGAGTTCTTAGAAACACCTTTCAACTCAAGATTCGATTTAGGATGTTTTATTGAGCCAAGTGTGACTAATAATTCAGAATTTAATACTATATCGGACTACAATGGTCATCAAAAAAAGGAAAGCGAAGACCTTAGAAAATATGATAATCATACCGATACTTCAAAAACTTTGAATATCATTGCAATGCGCTTAAGGGATTTATTTGCTCATCAATGTATTGTATTTACGCGCACTGAATATGACGTACCCTATCAAAACCAGTCACAACAGAATTGTATAACTCTAAACAGCTTAGGATACACCTTATTAACATCTGATAATCAAACACAGGCTAATAACAACATACAATTTTGGCAGTTTAACTTATACGATTATAAACAGCGTCCAGATTGGCTAAATTCAAGATTTTGGGCTAATCCAGAAAATTATGATAAATACCGCTGGTAAAATCTGGTAATAGATTGATGAGTTAACATAATTCATTTATTTGACTGACTTTATGTCTATTATTTCTATAAGTTAAGGTCTCAAAACATGCAAGATTAATCATATTTACAGTAAGCCTACTTACACAAAATAACATCAGATATTATTTGTGCTATATTCTTATCCATAAGTCATGAATAATAATTAATGATTATTTAAGCCGGTATTAATTGATATATACATTAAATAAAGAACACATCATTGAGGATAGTAATATGAATACCATAACTAAATTAACGGGTTTAGCAATTATTTCAACAGCAATGACATTTAGCTCAGGTTGTGCTAATAAACGCTCGACCTCTGAAGTCGTTGTAGCCCCTATGGGCGTACCGGGAAATGCAGTATATGGAACGGGTACGATAGTCACTAACCCAGCATCCATACAAGCAGCTGCGCAAAATGTAAGGGGTATCGTGTACTTTGCATTTGACAGCAATGCAATTACTAGTGAAGCTGCAAGCGTATTAAATGAACAAGTTGCATTTTTGCGTAATAATCCTAATGCTACCGTGTTAGTCGCGGGTCATACTGATGAGCGTGGTAGCCGCGAATATAACCATGCATTAGGTGAGCGCCGTGCAAATGCAGTACGTAATTATTTAGCTGGTCAAGGTATTAGCAATGCTCGTGTAGAGACGATTAGTTATGGTGAGGAACGTCCTGCTGTAGTTGGTAACGATGAAGCTGCATATGCTCAAAACCGCCGTGCAGAACTATCTTACTAAGAATAGTCTTAATAAGTTATAGACTGCAAACTGAGTACTATTCATATTAATTAATAAACCCAGCTAGCACTGGGTTTATTAGTTTTATAAAGATATGAACAATTAACGTTTAATAATTTCAATTTTATACTAATAAATACTTAACTAACTCATAGACTGCTAATTTATGATAGCGAATAGTTTCTTCTTTAGTTTGAACTTGGCAGAACTTGCTAATCAGGGTAAAGATATTATTCAACCTACCTCAGCGCTAAGCCCATCTTTGTCAGCTTATGCAGCTAAGTCTCTCTCGCCTATCTGGTTAGCCTTAGGTCAGATAGAAGATCTTAACAATACTGATGATATGAGTGCTGGTACTTGTATCGATAGCCCATCAATACAAGATCAGAAAAAAATCAATTCTTCAGATTCTAACTCCTATACTAAAATAAAAACAAATCAAAACTCTCGTCAAAAAATTGCGGTACGCCAATTACTTAATGATTTGAGTCATCACTATAAAAACGACATGCATTTATTTGCAACCACTCACACTTTACGTCAATTTTCAAATAATGGTGATGTAAACAACATTTCGTTAAATGACTCAATTTATCCTTACCTATTAACGCCTTACAACTACTATGTGAGTTTTTCACATTCTAAAAATTTTGCAGCATGTGTGGTCTATCACTCACCTATTGGTTTAGATATAGAATTATCAAATGTCTCTCTAAAAGTAGCCCATCGCTATTATCATCCATATGAATTAAAGTGGCTAAATACATTAGATACGCATCAATGCAAACTTGCGTTAAAGCTACTTTGGTCACTTAAAGAAGCTAGGATTAAACGATTGGGGAATGAGGACATTACAGTTGGTTTGTTTAAAGAGTTAAAGTATGACTTAAGTCTGCCTGCCTGCCATCTGCTTAAAATCTATTACTCAAGAGAGCCGTCAACGTTATTTCAGACAACGTTATTTAAGACAGCGGCATTTAATAATATCATTAGTGAAATAATTTATAAATATAACGGGCAGGATGTTAATGATAATCAAAACTATACTGCACCAGTTTATTATGCAGATGACCCATATAACTTTAGCTATATTTGGATACCAGATTGTAATTTAGTTCTGGCGCTATAAATTCAGATTTTTACAAAGTCTAATACGCCATAATGACTATCTAAAAAGATTGTCAAACTCTATCACGTTGTTTTATTTAAAATCAGTACTCTTTATAGCAGTATAAAAATAAAAAAAACGACTCAATTGAGTCGTTTTTTTAAATCATGCAACTAATAGTTTACTATCAATAGTATTAAATCTTAGAAGCGTAGAGTAACACCTGCTTTAACGATTGGATACCAGAAATCATCTTCTTGAATTTCTTGTTTAGCAGCTTCATTAAAGTTTAAGGTAGAAACTTGACCAGCATCATTTACGCCAGTTACAGTTTCGCCGCCAGAAACTTTAGCATCAAGCTCACCCATGTACGCCGCACCTACTTCAAAGAAACCACCCCATCTTTTATTAATATTAGGACGGTAACCGATAGTCGCATAAGGCGCTAAAGTGTTCTTGTTTTCAGCTTTGATATTAACAGTTTCGTTACCAATGTTATATTCGTAGCCGTCGATAGAAACTGTAGCATCAGAACTATTAGACGTTAAAGTCGCTTTAACTTTGTTATCAGGAACCATTACACCACCAGCAATCGTAAAGTCGTTTGCGAATGGACGCATTTGAACGCCAATGTATGGGTTACTAAAATCAAAATCATAAGCAATGTTACCATCGTAACGACCATAGCCGTCACCAAAAGCTTTTGACCAGTTAATCCAATCATTACTGTCTAAATCTTGATCGCCGTCAAAATCCATACCTGACCAACCAGCTTGAAGCTCAGTAGTTTCATTTAAGCCCCATGCGATGTTAGCACCGTAGCCCATTGTACCAACTTCAGCGCTAATAGCGGCTGGATTAGTTACGGTATTGAAAAGTGTCTTAGTAGTACCCGTTACCGCACCAGCAGTATTTCTAACAAGCCCAGCGTTACGGTCATACTGATAAGCAGGTTGAGTTTCTACAACTACCGCATTCGCATCAGTAACAACGACGGCATCCGTAGCTGCCATAGCTGCTGTTGATCCTAACACTGCTGCAGCCAAAGCTGATAATTTTAAAAGTTTCATAATATCTCCAAATTTTAAACTGTATTAGGCCTAAATTACGCAACTAAAAAAGCAATCCAGATAAAACCACCTGAACTGCTAATCCTTTAATTGCTCAATTAAGACGTCCCGTATTAATGTATTACTATTAAACACTTTTTTACAATTTAAGTCATCCTCTCATAGTTGTTTTTTAATAGAGTTTCTGTAATTTTTACTTACAATTTGTAATCAGTTAAGATTAGATGAGCTGTTTTACAACTAAATATTGAATAGTTGAGTATAAAAACCAATTATTAAATCTAAATCGGTGATAATGATTTAAGAAGTGAGAAGATGACAATCGTACTTACTTCCATTACAATATGCAGCTACCGAGAGGTGTTGCGTCAGTATGTTTAGCACGATATATATTATATCACTTAAATACAGATTAGTTAAACGTTACTGTCAGGCTCGGTATATCGGTATGGACGCTATTTAAAAATTATTATATTGCTGCTTAACTTATATCTATTATCTAATACTTCATTCATATAAGTTTGTTTATTTTTAATTGACTAGCTCCAATAATAATTTTTATGTGCTAAACATTTTATGTATTTATAGCATCCGATAGTCTTAGTGTATACAAAGGTTTATAGGCTTTTGAACAAGTAGCGATAGAATATTAGCACTAACTAAAAGTAGTTTTAAAACTCAATAGTTATCATTTTATTGTATCCTTATATAAATTCTATAAGGGTACAACCTACTATTAATGTTTTAAATGTATCCAACCTACTTTAGTTGTCTCTATTCTACTTTTACTTTAATAATGTCTTAAACTTTTAACTAAACAATCAACGACACCTGCGTAAATTTAACCATAAATTTAATTCTATCTAGGAGTTCGAGATGGACGCAGTGTCTAACATCGATACAAGTTTTACTGACTATAAAGTTGCCGATATCACGCTTGCTGATTATGGCCGCCGTGAAATTTCACTTGCAGAAGCAGAAATGCCTGCCCTAATTGGACTGCGTAAGCGCTATAGCGACGAGCAGCCTTTAGCTGGTGCTAAAATTCTTGGTTGTATTCATATGACCATTCAAACCGCCGTACTTATCGAGACGCTTGTGGCGCTTGGTGCGGAAGTACGCTGGACTTCATGTAACATCTTCTCTACTCAAGATCACGCTGCGGCAGCCATGGCGGCTAGTGGTATTCCTGTATTTGCATGGAAAGGCGAAACTGAAGAGGAATATGAATGGTGTTTACGTCAACAATTGCATGTGGGCGGTGAAGAAAGCAGTCAGCTTTGGGACGCTAATTTGATACTAGATGATGGGGGCGATTTAACCGCATTAATCCATAATGACTATCCACAAATGCTTGATAGCATTAACGGTATTTCTGAAGAAACGACTACAGGCGTGCACCGTTTGATTGATATGTTAAATAAAGGCACTTTAAAAGTTCCTGCTATTAATGTTAACGATGCGGTGACTAAGTCAAAAAATGATAATAAATATGGGTGCCGTCATAGCTTAAATGATGCGATTAAACGCGCAACAGATATGTTACTTGCAGGTCGCCGTGCATTGGTTATTGGCTATGGTGATGTGGGTAAAGGATCTGCACAAAGCTTACGTCAAGAAGGCATGATAGTACGTGTATCTGAAGTTGATCCAATCTGCGCCATGCAAGCATGTATGGATGGATACGAGCTGGTTTCACCTTATATTAATGGTACGAATAACAATACTGCTGAAAATATCAATACACGTTTATTACAAGATACAGACCTTATCGTTACGACAACGGGTAACTACCATGTATGCGACAAGCATATGTTAGCTGCTTTAAAATCAGGTGCTGTGGTTTGTAATATAGGCCATTTTGATACTGAAATCGATACCCAATTTATGCGTGATAATTGGAACTGGGTTGAAATCAAACCTCAAGTACATCAAGTTTACCGCTCTGATGATGACGGTAATTATTTAATCTTATTAGCAGAAGGTCGCCTTGTGAATCTTGGTAATGCGACTGGCCACCCTTCACGTGTCATGGATGGTTCATTTGCAAACCAAGTATTGGCACAGATGTATCTACATGAGCAAAAGTTCTCAGAGCTTCCAATAGATGACCGTAGCAATAATTTATATGTCCGTGTCTTACCTAAGAAGCTTGATGAAGAAGTAGCTGCTGCAATGGTCGCAGGATTCAGTGGGGTTATGACCAAGCTTACCCCAGAACAAGCAGATTATTTGGGTGTGCCTGTTGAAGGCCCATTCAAACCTGAAGATTACAAGTATTAAACACTAGCCTATTATGCTTAGTTAGTATTAATAATTAAGAAATAAAGCCCTAATGAGAACCTTATAAAATTATTTAATATTTAGGTTCTTATGGGTATTATTCAGTAAGCTAAATTATCTATAGTTCTTTATATTATAAGGCGCTAATCAGTTAAATTATTGAAACTTTTATATTAATTTTTAGCAAACATTAGTGCCTTTTAACTCCTTACAAAGGACCACACATGAACAAACCTCAATTTTCTTTTGAGTTTTTTCCTACCAAGACTGATGACGGGGTGGCAAAGTTATGCCAAACGTTTGATACCTTAAATGAGCTATCTCCCTCATATTTTTCAGTAACCTATGGTGCAGGCGGAACTACCCGGGAGCGTACCTTAGGTATTGTAGAAGCGCTCCAAAAGCGTGCAAACACCCCTATCGCTCCGCATATCTCTTGTATCGGTGATGATAAGAATGAGATTGCCGAACTTTTAGATTTCTATAAATCCATAGATATAGATCGTGTTGTTGCGCTGCGTGGTGATTTGCCCTCAGGTCAAGTTGGGATGGGCGAGTTACCTTTCGCAGTCGATTTAGTCCGTTTTATTCGTGAGCATTCAGGTGATCACTTCAAGATAGAAGTAGCAGCTTACCCTGAGATGCATCCTCAAGCAAAAAGCTTTGATTTTGATATTCAGAATCTAATTAATAAGTTTGATGCTGGTGCAGATTCAGCTATCACACAGTTTTTTTACAATACAGAGAGTTATTTGTATCTCCGTGATGAGCTTGAAAAGCGTGGGGTTGATACGGATAAGCACAAGCTAGTAGCTGGTATCATGCCTATTACAAATTCAAATAATTTGGTCCGTTTTGCTGATAGCTGTGGCGCTGATATACCCCGTTATATCCGCAAACAGTTAGCAGATTACGGTGATGATCGTAAAGCTATTCGAGAGTTCGGCTTTGAAGTTGTTCACCGTCTATGTGAGAATTTAATTTGTGAGGGTGTGCCTGCATTACATTTTTATAGCATGAATCGCATTGAGCCAAATAAACGTTTGGTAGGTTCATTAGGTCTATCCCCTGTTCAACATGCTGTGCAAGAAGAGGGATAATCCCATGCGTCGTTTTTTTTATCCTTCAATTTCAAGTACGAACTTTGGGGATGTTTCTAAAAACGCTTCCCCGTCATTAAATAGCCTTAATATTGGCAGTTCTCTTATGCTACCTGAGAATGTATTTCATCATTGGTGCCGCGTATTGCGCGCCAAGATAGGTGATCAAAGTATCTTATTTGATGGTTTAGGCGGCGAGTCAACTGTACAGCTGGAGTCAATCGATAAGAAAAACGCAACCGTTAGGCTTTTATCTCATTCACCCATTGATAGAACGTCTGATTATCTAACAAATATAGCCATTGTCATGAGTCGCGGAGACAGAATGGACTATGCCATTCAAAAGTCGACTGAACTAGGCGCCACTTCAATCCAGCTTCTTACTAGCCAATATGGTGAAGTTAAACTTAAATCCTCTCAAGTTGATAAAAAGCTTAAACATTGGCAACAAGTTGCTTTATCCGCCTGTGAGCAGTGTGGGCTTAACTGCCCTACTTTAGTATTTTCACCAATATCCATCGTATCGTATTTAGAAGGTGATAGAGGTCAGGTACATGATTCTATTCAGTACTTGGTTGAAAGCGACTATTACAGCAATTACTTTAATCAATATGATTTATACCAAGGCTTAGATGATACTAGAGGTCAAACAAGCGGTCATGCACCTGGTCAGTTAACAGATAAAGCTGATAATGTAAACAACCCTGAAATTTATAATGCTATAAACCCGTCATTAAATTTAGTATTGGCCGTACCTAATACTGAAGAAGACTTAAAAATTAAAGTGCATCAATATATTAGTGATATGATGTCATCAGGTGCTAAAGCTACATCTGATTCTAAATCGCTCACTACTTCTAACATTTCTTCTACCTCTAACACTTCACTCTCCACGACTTCCTCTACGTCAATGTATGTGACACCCCGCTTTAATATCCTTATCGGTGCCGAAGGCGGTCTATCTGATAAAGAGTATAAATTATCACGTGAAAAGGGATATTTGCCTTGGCAACTGGGTAACCGTGTACTGCGCACAGAGACTGCCCCTGTGGCCGCTCTCTCAACATTAATGGCAATCTCAAAAATGTCATCTGTTCAATATTATACATAAGCGTCTTAAGTACTAATACTTCAAAAATCAGCATCATTTTTAATTTTTCAACAAAGTTTTTGTGACTTATAAGTCTAGCCAAAGGCTTGTAATATAATGGCTTAACATCTATCTTTTATGTCCTAATAGTTAAAATTATTTATAGAAATTAAACCCAGATATTAACTGTAGAAATTAATAACTGCAATTCGCCATGAAAGTTCATTATATAAATGACTTTTAATCGTAAGTGATTATTAATCTTTCTTTATCGTTTAATTTTTTCTCATCTTTTGCCCATCTTGAATCGTGATTCGCCCTATTCATTTGAATGAACCCAATAAAGGATATTAGTATGCAATACAAAGCCCCTATCAGAGACATGCAGTTCGTTTTACATGAGCTTTTAGACAGCACTTCTCACTATAAAAGCATGGCTGAGTATGAAGAAGTTGAAAGTGACATTGTCGATAGCTATCTTGAAGCAGCTGCAAGCTATGCCGAAAACGAATTGTCGCCGCTAAATCGTACCGGTGATGAAGAAGGTTGCCATTTTGATAATGGCGTGGTCACCACCCCGACTGGTTTTAAAGAAGCGTACCAACAGTACTGTGAATTAGGTTTTGCAGCACTATCCGCTGATGAAGAGTTTGGTGGTTTGGGTATGCCCTCTTCATTAGGCACGGTCGTTAATGAAATCATTGGTACGGCAAACTGGTCTTTTTCAATGTATCCACTTTTAGGTCATGGTGCTATTGCAACCCTTGAGCATCATGGTAGTGATGAGCAAAAGCAAACCTATCTTAATAAAATGGTTACGGGCGAATGGTCGGGCACAATGTGCTTAACTGAGGCGCATGCCGGTTCTGATTTGGGTCTTATTCGCACTAAGGCTGTGCCAAACGATGATGGTACATACGCCATTACAGGTCAAAAAATATTCATCTCATCAGGTGAGCATGATTTGACAGAGAACATTATTCATATTGTTCTTGCGCGTCTTCCAGATGCCCCTAAAGGTACGAAAGGTATTTCATTATTTATAGTGCCTAAAGTTAATATCAACGCCGATGGCAGCTTAGGTGAGCGTAATGGCGTTACCTGTGGCTCTATCGAGCATAAAATGGGTATTAAAGCATCTGCCACTTGTGTGATGAACTTTGACCAAGCAACAGGCTATCTCGTTGGTCCTGAAAATCGTGGTCTAAACTGTATGTTCACGTTTATGAACGTGGCTCGTATTGGTACGGCTGTGCAAGGTCTAACGGCATCTGAATTGGCATTTCAAGGTTCATTAGAATATGCTAAAGATCGTTTGGCTATGCGTTCATTAGCAGGCCCGCAAGAACCAGAAAAAGAAGCCGATCCTATTATTGTACATCCACCTGTACGTAATATGTTATTGACTCAAAAAGCGTTTGCTGAAGGCGGCCGTGCTTTAATCTATTATTTATCTTTCTTTGCCGATACCGTAAATAAAGGTGAAGGCGAAGCACAACAGTACGCCGATCAAATGTTATCGTTACTCACGCCTATTGCCAAAGCCTTCTTAACTGAAACAGGTTATGAAGCGGCTAATCATGGTGTTCAAGTTTATGGTGGTCATGGATTTATTCGTGAGTGGGGTATGGAACAAAATGTTCGTGATACGCGTATTGCTTGCTTGTATGAAGGCACTACTGAAATTCAATCTCTTGATTTGTTAGGTCGTAAAGTATTGGGCTCACAAGGTAAGCTGCTAGCTAACTTTACTAAAGTCATTCATAAATTCTGTAAAGAGCATGAAGGTGACGAATCAATGAGTGAGTTTATCAAGCCACTTGCTGATTTAAATAAAGAGTGGGCAGATATTACTGCCAATATCGGTAAAGAAGCCATGCAAAACCCATTGGCAGTTGGCGCGGCATCTGTTGACTACATGTACTATAGCGGTTACGTCACTTTTGCTTATTTATGGGCACGTATGGCAGTAGTCTCTAAAGCAGCGCTGGCAAGTGATACCACTGAAACGGGTTTTTATGACGCTAAAGTGAAGACAGCACAATTCTTCTTTAGTAAGCTGTTACCACGTACTCGTACACATGTGGCTCGTATCGCCACTGGTGTTGAGCCATTTATGAGCATGGATGTAGACCAGTTCGCTTTCTAATTTAATTGTAACGAATAAACGCTACTTAGGCTAACAATCAAGTGCTACTATCGATGTGTAGCACTTGTCTTAAGTACTGAATTTAAGCAAAATATAATTTACCCCTTTGATTAACGACTGGTAATTATTTTTGGAGCGGCTACGCATTACTTCTAGACGATTCAAAAATGATTGCCGGTCGTCATATCTTATTGATATGTGTAAGTTTAGTTAAGTAGATATTCACAAATAATCCCAAAATCATAAAGAATAAAAGGATCATTATGGCGATTTATAATCCCCCATTAGATGAAATGCGTTTTATGTTAAATGACGTATTTGATGTCGAGAAATTTTGGCAAGCCAATGAAAATTTAGCTCATGTTGATATGGATACCATCAACATGGTGCTTGAAGAGATGGCTAAGCTGTCTAAAAACGTTTTATTACCTCTTAATCGTAGTGGTGATGAAGAAGGCGCAAAGTATGAAGGCGATGGTGTTGTCTCCACACCTGCAGGCTTTAAAGATGCGTTCAAACAGTATGCTGAAGCAGGCTGGATTGGTCTTGGCGGCGATCCTGAGTATGGCGGTCAAGGCTTTCCAAAAATGGTAACAATGCTTACCGAGGAGATGGTATTTACTGCAAACCAAGCGTTTGCTTTATATCCTAACCTCTCTGTCGGTGCTTCACTCTGTTTACTAGCTGCTGCAAGTGATGAACAAAAAGAAACCTACCTTGAGAAAATTTATTCTGGTGAATGGTCAGGCACAATGTGTCTTACCGAACCTCATGCGGGTACGGACTTGGGCATCATCAAAACTAAAGCCGTACCAAATGATGATGGTAGCTATGCCATCTCTGGTACTAAAATCTTTATTACTGCCGGTGAGCACGACTTAACTGAGAACATCATTCATTTAGTATTGGCAAAGACACCCAATGCGCCAGAAGGCTCTAAAGGCATCTCACTATTTATCGTACCTAAATTCCTAGTTAATGATGATGGCACTGTTGGCGAGCGTAACTCGCTAGCAGCAGGTTCTATCGAACATAAAATGGGTATCAAAGGCTCGGCAACTTGTGTAATGAACTTTGATGACGCCAAAGGTTGGATGGTTGGTGCTGAAAACACCGGGTTATCATCAATGTTCGTAATGATGAACTACGAGCGCTTAACCATGGGTCTACAAGGTTTAGGTGGTACTGAGCTTGCTTATCAAAATGCCGCAGCCTATGCGTTAGAGCGTGGGCAAGGTCGTAGCGATACTCAAATTCAAAGCCCAGAGAAGCCTGCTGACAGCATTATTCATCATGCTGATGTGCGCCGTATGTTGTTAAATGCACGCGCTAATGCTGAAGCGTCACGTTGCTTTGCGATGTATGTGGCTAAACAACTTGATGAATCTAAATTTAGTACCGACGCTGAAAATGCCAAAGCTGCAGCGAGTCGTGTTGCGTTATTAACGCCAATTGCTAAGGCATTTTTGACCGATAAAGCATTAGAGGCCACCGTTGATGGTCAGCAAGTATTTGGCGGTCATGGTTACATTCGTGAATGGGGTATGGAGCAAATCGTTCGTGATACCCGTATTGCTCAAATTTACGAAGGTGCAAATGGCATTCAGGCTCTCGACTTATTAGGTCGTAAAGTCGTTCGTAATAATGGTAAATACCTTGAGAATTTCTTAGGTGAGATTCGTGATTTCGTATCTACTATGAAAGCTGAACATAAGATTAAACAAGCGACATTAGACGCTGCTGATACGATCGAAGAGCTTACATCAACCGTTTTAACTAACTTATCGACTCGTAAAAGTGAAATCAATGGCTGCGCGGTGGATTACCTACATGCCATGGGCTATTTATGCTATTCATTCATGTTTGCCATGATGGTAGAAGCGGCACATGATAAAGAAGGCGAGTTTTATGCTGATAAATTAAAATTAGCTGACTATTATATCGGGCGCATTTTACCACGCATACGTGCTCACGCTGACATGGTTAAAGCAGGTAGTGACCCCATTATGGCATTCGATCAATCTTATTTTGAAGAGAATGTCAGCTAGGTTATAGTTATATATTTATTTTCTTATTATTTAATTTAAAAAGACAACCAAGGGTTGTCTTTTTTATTGAGCGTTTTTTTGTTGAGCGTTGTTTTTCTATTAAGGATTTATTTAATGAAGGCTTCTTGGTAAATTAATTAATAGTTTTATTAATTATATCTGATACATGCTCTCAGGAATTATACTACAAATTAGCTATAAACATTTCTCACTATTAGCGCGTAATATAGCATGATATTTGCATTAGTAAAGAACGGTCATAGATGATAAAAGCATGACTGTTTTATACACGGCAGGCTTTATACACGAAACTATTAACACAATGTTATAAGTAAAAAGTAATAAATCTTAAGATTAACTATATTTCAATAGCCGTTAAAAATATTTTAAACTTAACATCTCTAACCTTATAATCATAAAGTAAAAATTGATTTGACATTAATAATTCAGAGGATATTTTAGTGAGTGAGCTTGAGCGTATTTTAAATAAGATAACAGCGCTACAACATGTACCAGAGCCCTATGTTCTTAAACAGCTTATTGATCTGCTTAGGGTCAGTCATGATGATAAAAACGCTCAGCAATCCGCGAATGTCAAAATTGATGAGCTTATCGATATATTAAAGTCCAACCCTGATTATGCGGTTGGTCTTACCACCTTTGTTCTCACTTTATTAAATACGCACTATAAAATGTCTCTATTTACCGACACGGGTATCTTAGGCTACGGTTTTGTACATAATGTGATGAGGTTGGTTGGTCATCGCTTTCTACCGTTATTACCTGATGATGACAATATGATAGAGATTATAGACTACCTCTTCGATGATCGAGATGATGATCAATGGCTAGACTTAATTGACACCACATTGTGGGAGCAATTAATCAACATATTGTCTCAAGGCGATATTGACAGCGAATTGGTCGCTGAGGTAAAGAACAACCTTATTAACGCCATGGTCGTCTTGTCATATCGTATAAATGGGTTGGGATTGCATCAAGATTTAATGAAAGCCTACCCCGAGATGATTGATTATTCAGCTGCTTTTGTTGCTCAAAACCAAGAGACGCTCCTGTTTGCTAACGAATATCGTAACGAGCAAGGTTTAGAAGGTCGTCCAGAAAATAAAGGAGATGAGCCTGTCTCTACTGATCCCTTATTAGTGATGCTCGAACAGTGTGATAATACCGTATCCACTATTCGCAAGCGCATTTATAAAACTGGCATATCTATACGTTTGACCAATATGCTACTGCGGTTGGAGCAGAAAATTAACCGCCTAAGAGTACTGAGTGAATTATTGTCTAACGAACATCTAAATCGCGATAAGGCCATTGTTGAGCTGAGTCAAGTTCTTATTTTTAGTGCTAAACAGCGGTACAGCATACGTTATCTATTTCGCACCAATACGGAGCTGCTATCTCGTAAAGTCACTGAAAATTCAGGTCGCGTTGGCGAGCACTATATCAGTACTAATAAAGCGGGCTATAAAAAAATGTTTAAGAAGGCTGCTATTGGCGGTTTTGTTATCGCATTTATGGCAACGCTTAAAATACTAGCTTATAACTTAGATTTGGCTCCTATGGGCCGCGCATTTGTTTACAGTATGATTTATGGTCTGGGTTTTGTATTTATTCATATTATTCATGGAACCGTAGCTACCAAACAACCCGCTATGACAGCAGCTGCTATTGCTTCAACAATTTCTGACGGGTCAGGCAAGCGGACTCAACGACTCTCTAAACTATCAGAAATCATGGTTGATATTTTACGTACTCAATTTATAGCCATTATGGGTAATGTTTTGATAGCCATGCCATTGGCGTTGATTATCTCTTTTGCATGGGTACAATTTACTGGCGATCCAATTATAAACTTCGATAAAGCAAAATATTTACTTGATGATTTAAACCCTATTACTTCCCTAGCTCTTTTTCATGCGGCTATTGCGGGCGTTTATTTATTTATGGCAGGTCTGATAGCAGGTTTTTATGACAACCTAGCTGTGTTTAATGATATTGGTGAACGGATAGGAAGACACAAACTATTACTAAAATTTATGTCTGTCAAAAAGACGGAGCGATTGGGCGCATTTGTTGAATCCAATTTGGGTGCAATAATGGGTAATTTTATGTTCGGTGTATTCTTAGGTAGTACCGCAACTATTGGGTTTATATTTGGTTTACCTCTTGATATACGCCATATTGCGTTTTCATCTGCTAATTTTGCACATGGTATTTTTAACATTCCAGCGGACTACTTTAGCATCACTTTGGTTCTTATCTCTTTATTAGGGGTTGCCTTAATCGGTATAATTAACCTGATGGTTAGCTTTTCATTAGCGTTAATGGTTGCTCTTCGATCAAAAGGCGTTGAGTTCTCTGAATGGAAAACTCTCGGTCATTTATTACTCAATCATATGGTTACCAATACCCGTGATTTCTTTTGGCCAAGACCTGAGCCTATGCAATATGCACATATCAATGAACAAGGTCAGATGATTTATGAAGATAATAATGACAGTAGCCATACTGCTAACTCGCCATCAAATGCTGTATCAGCAAATATACAATCAAAGTCAGCAGTTCGTCACTTATCCGAGATTCAAGTGTTACCAAAAGGTATGACCATTGATAAGGACAAAATAGATGAGATAAAACATAAGAAACAATTGCAGCAGAATCTAGCCAGCGCTAATGGGAAAGAAGTAAACCCTAAACCCGCTAAAAAGGTAATATTAACGAATGATATACCTGAAAATTTAATGCAAAATAAGATCCATAACGGGGCACAAGTTAGCGATAAACAAGCTACTGACAAACCTGATAGACAACTCAGCTCACCTCATAAAACGACGCGCATTGCTGAATTAACCTCTGTAGACAAACACAACAAGTTATCTTCAAACCAACAGACTTCTAATAATAAAAACCTGTCCATTCAAGAACAGGGGGATAAAAAACACTCCTTACCAAAACCTAAAAAACCCCCTAATCTTCCAAATTAAGGGGTCCTTAAAGTTAAGAGGTCATTAAAGCTCAAAGGTCATCAAAGTTTGTAAGAATCCGATTTACTAACGTTTGTTAATTCTTGGGACAATTTTTAGAAGATGTAATGGTTTTGCCATCGCTCAATCTATAGGCAACTAAACAATTACCCCACACACATCCGCCATCCAATGCTCGTGCATGAGGTAAGTCTATTTCAGCCTTTAATGCCGCCCAGTGACCAAATAATATCTTTCTTTTGCGCGGTACATCCCATTCAAACCAAGGTCTAAAGCTATCTGGCATCTCATCACTTAAGCTTGATTTAAAGTCAAATTCCAGTGAACCATCTGCTTTACATAAGCGCATTCTAGTGAAGTAATTGGTAATGGCTCTTATTCTACTGAATCCGTTTAGCTGCTCAGACCATTCATCAGGATACTTGCTATATAAATGCGGTAGCACCCTATCTAATTGATGTAAGCTACTTGAAAGCTGTACCTCTACCTCGCGCGCGTAGCGTTGGGCTTGACTAATGGTCCAGTGTGGTGGAATTCCGGCGTGTACCATGACAGTTCTGTCGTCGGGACATCTAAGCAAAGGTTGTTTGCGTAACCACTGAAGCAGCTCGTCGCAATCTTCAGCTTCAAATATAGGTTGGGTCTTGTCTTTATCTTTAAGGTTAATTATACCGCGCCATACTGCAATGAGTGTTATATCGTGATTACCGAGTACAATAGCAGCCGCATTCTGATAACATAGATTTTTTACATGTCTTAGTGTCGCAAGAGAATCATCTCCACGCGCAACAATATCTCCCACAAACCAGAGTTTGTCCTGTTTAGGATCAAAGTCTAATTTATCTAATAATTCAAGGTATGCAGCATAGCATCCTTGTAAATCGCCAATCACATATTCGGCACGACAACTCATAAAATCACTCAATTTTTACTATACTTAATTTTTTACTATTCTAAATTTATATTTAAAATTTTACTTTAAACTGTTCTACTGACCATAACTTTATGAAGTGGACACTATTGACGTTGGGTAACTAAATTTGACAGTTTTACAAATTGGTTCACGTCCAATGTCTCGGGACGTGCAGAGCTTGATATATCAATTGAAGCGAAATCTTCGTCTGTCAACTGAGGTAAAAATGATGACTGTTTAAAAATAGCACGTAGTGTTTTACGACGATGATTAAAGGTTTCGCGTACTACGATAGCAAAAGTCTGTTCATCTTCTGCTATGACAGGTTTGACACGATGGGGACGCAATCTAAATACGGCACTTGTTACCTTTGGAGGTGGGTTGAATGCCCCACGTGGTACTGTAAGCAGATATTCGGTTTCGCAGTGATACTGCATAATTATTGATAATCGGCCATATATCTTACTACCTACATCAGCCGTAATGCGTTCAACCACTTCTTTTTGCAGCATAAAGTGCATATCTTCAATAATGTCTGAATACTCAAGAAGTTTGAACAATAGCGGTGTTGATATATTATAAGGTAGATTGCCTACTATACGCAGTTTTTTGGGTGCGTCACTGTTGGCATCGTATAAAGTCGCGTAATCAAAATCCATCGCATTCGCGGATAAAATTTTAAAATTTTCATGGCTATTTGCGCCAATACGAATACGCAAACTACTCGCTAAATCTCGGTCCAGTTCAATAACCGTCATGGCATCAACTTGTTCTAACAGTGGTTCAGTTAAGGCGCCCATACCCGGTCCAATCTCAACTAAATTATCTTCTCTATTGAGATTAATTGAATCGACTATTTGACCGATAATGCTACTGTCGTGTAAAAAATTTTGACCGAAACGCTTTCTAGGCTGATGTTTGGCCGTACGTTGTAATTTATTAGCAAGAGGATGTTTAGGTAAATTTGAATGCGTCATAAATATATAGCTGTTACCGATAATATTAGTTTGGTCTTTCATTCTAGCACAACTAGAGGTTGAATTATGATCCCTTGATTTCACAACATTTCTTGAGAGGACGCCATATTATCGGCCATAAAAAGCGCTTGCCATAGGCTACTACTACTGGCTTCTCCTTGACCTATAAGGTTACCGGCTAAGTCTAAAGCGGTACCATGATCTACAGAGGTTCGAATATAGGGTAGTCCTAAGGTTAGGTTCACTGTATCTCCAAATCCGTGCGACTTAAGAACAGGTAACCCTTGATCGTGATACATAGCAATCACCGCATCACAGTCCTCAAGATGTCTTGAAGTAAATACAGTGTCGGCTGGCATCGCTGAAGATATATTAACCCCCTGTTTTTGAAAGTCCTCAAGTACAGGGTTTATAATGGTTATCTCTTCTTCACCCAAGTGTCCGCCCTCACCTGCATGAGGATTTAATCCACAAACCAGTATTTTAGGATCAGATAAGCCAAATTTTGATTTAAGATCATTCAATACAATCTGAACAGTTTGTCTCACGTTCTTAGGCGTCACATAATCAACAACCTGTCTAAGGGGTAAATGTGTTGTGACTAAGGCAACCTTCATCGCATTATTCGCAAGCATCATCACCACTTTGTCACAGCCACTTTTTTGCATAAAATACTCCGTATGACCTGTGAACATCGTTCCATCATCAAGCGTGATTTCAGCATCAATAAGGTTCGACTTTTGCAGTGGTCCGGTCACAATACCGGCAACACTACCTGAATCAGCTAAGCGGCTAGCCAGTTCAAGCTGTTCAATAACCATATGGGCGTTATCTACCACTAATTTTCCAGGAATGACTGGCTCAGTGCATGGCACATCTATCAAATAAAATCCTTCATCATTGTGCATAGGATTTTCTTTAGTAACTTGGGTTAGATAACAGTTAATCTTAGTGCTTTCAATTTTAATGCTATTAGGATTAGTGCTATTAGGATTAGTGCTATTAGGATTAGTGCTATCAGGCTTAGTGCTTTCAAGTGTGCTGCTTTGATTGCTTTTTTTAATGCTGGTTTTATCAATACTATCTTTATAAATACTATCTTTATAAATACTGGTTTTGTTAATACTGTTTTCATCAATACTGCTATCTTCAATATGGCTATCTTCAATACTCGTTAATTCATTGATGTTACACAGTCGTATCCATTTAATAGCGCTAAGCTCGTTAGGCAAGGTTGTAGTTTGATTCTGCTTAGAATCCTTTGTGATGGCTTTATTAAATATAAGATTAGCACGCTCTATTAATGCTTGCTCATCAGCCAAAACGATAACTGGTCGATTTAGTTCACTAAGTTTACCTGATGCCGCAAGCTGTAAAATAATATCCATACCTATGCCGGCAGGTTCACCTGAGGTAACTATTAAAGGTAGCCTATACTGTTTTGTCCTAAGCTTTGTTAAAGAATTAGAGTCATTCGAAAATGAATCGCTGATATTGTTATTGTTATTTATATTGTTATCTTTATCACTGCTATTTTTATGACAACTATTGTTAATATTGCTATTGTTCATATTGCTTTACTCGCATGGCTATCGTTAATATTTATTTTGCTCATACATTTATAGGCTTATTAAATGCTAAATTCATCTTTTGTACACGGGCAATGTGGTAAACTTTACCTGCTACGATCTTCGATTCTTTATTCAATTTAACCCTATCTATTAAACTCGCGAATTCATTTAAATCTATTAATATTAAGTTTTCTTAACGATACTATTATTAAGGTTAAGAATAAGATTATATAACTATGGCAGAAACCAAAAAAAAGTCCAAGAACAACACACAAGACAGTAACAATGATGCAGGATTGACTGACTTACTCAGTCAACAGCCGCCTCATAATATCGACATTGAAAAAGCTTTAATTGCTGCCTTGATGAGCATTGAGGAATCTTTTGATAAAATTTCTGACATCGTATCAAAAGACGATTTTTATGCGGGTCGACATCAGCATATATTTGCTGCAATTACACATTTAGCGATGGTTGGAGAGCCTTATGATACCATTATGGTTCATGATTGGTTAAGCTCTCAAAAGCTACTTAAAGCGGCAGGCGGCGAAAGCTACTTGGCCGATATTGTGACCCAAAGCCCGGGCACTCTATTTAATCTACAATCCTATGCAGAGCGCGTACGTGAATTGTCGACGTTAAGACAGCTGATCACTACGGGTAATGAGATGTTGGCTTTGGCTTATGACCCTAGAGATCGGGGTGTTAGTGATATTTTAGACACCGTTGAATCAAAAATATTCTCTATTAATGAACAACATAATAAACGTGCTGAACAACGTGGCCCTCGAGAAGTGACTGATGTTATATCCAATGTGGTCGAACAATTAGATGAAATTAAAAACAACCCTGGCGGTCTAATAGGTTTAAGAACCCCGTTTGCTGAGTTAAATAATAAAACTCAAGGACTGCAAGCTGGTGATTTAGTTATTGTGGCAGCACGTCCATCTATGGGTAAAACGACATTTGCGATGAACTTGGCTGAAGGTGTGTTATTCAATGAAGACCTACCAGTTGTTGTATTTTCGATGGAGATGCCTGCGGAATCTATTGTGCTTCGTTTGTTGTCGTCGTGGGGTCAAATTAATCAAACCAATTTGCGTTCAGCACAGATGAATGAAGACGAATGGGCGCGAATGATGAATGCGATAACCCATTTACAAGATAAGCATTTATATATCGATGACAGCACCGCCCTACCCCCCTCTGAGTTACGTTCACGTTGCCGCCGAATTGCTAAAAATCATGATGGCAGATTAGGCATGATTGTTGTCGATTATTTGCAGCTGATGAAAGTCCCTAGCTTAAGTGGTAACCGTGTTGAAGAAATCTCAGAGATTTCTCGAAGTTTAAAAGCCTTAGCGCGTGAGCTAAATTGTCCTGTGGTCGCTTTGTCTCAGCTCAACCGTAGCTTAGAAAACCGTCCCAATAAACGTCCTATCATGTCAGATTTAAGAGAGTCTGGAGCGATTGAGCAGGATGCCGATTTAATCACCTTTATTTATCGCGATGAGGTTTATAACGAAAATTCTGATCTAAAGGGTGTGGCCGAAATTATCATAGGTAAGCAGCGTAACGGCCCTATAGGAACGGTTCGACTCGCCTTTGAAGGTCAATACACACGATTCATAAACCTAACGCCCGATCACTTTATGGCAGATGCCGCCTTTGAAAATGATGAATAAAAAAGTTTAGTCCTAATAAATTAAACCATAAAAGCGAATACTCTCATATGTTTCATTTTTATAATGATTATAGCGAAAGCGCTCATCCCGATGTAATTCAAGCTATTCAATCGACAGGTTTACATCAATATGGCGGATATGGCAAAGATGACTACTGTGACTCTGCGCGGCGCTTAATTAGAAAAGAACTCAAAGACGAAAACATTGCCGTATATTTTTGTACGACAGGAACTTTGACCAATCAAGTTTGTATTGATGCTATGTTATCACCGATAGACGGTATTATTGCATGTGATACTGGTCATATTGCGGTGAATGAGGCAGGCGCTATTGAAGCCACAGGTCATAAAGTTATTATCGCTGAGTCGACAAACGGTAAATTAACCATTGACGCTATCGAGACGCTTAGGGTACGTCATAGTTTTAAACCACATGTGGTCCGTGCTAAAGCCGTTTATATTTCCAATTCAACAGAACTTGGTACAGTATACAGCTACCAAGAGCTTAAAGCGTTATCGAACTACTGCCGTAAACATGACATGTTATTGTTTATGGATGGTGCTCGCTTAGGTACAGCTATTGCTTATACAACTACTCAAGACAATGAACGAACCGTTACTTTAGCCGACTTTGCAGAACTGACCGATATATTCTGGCTCGGAGGTACCAAAATGGGGGCTTTATTTGGTGAAGTTATTATTATACCCAATCAAAATATTGCTATAGATTTTGATACCTATCTAAAACGTCAGGGCGCTTTAATGGCTAAAGGTTTTTTATTGGGTGTACAATTTGCCACTTTATTAAAAGACAATAAGTATATCGAGCTTTGCATGCATGCAAACAACATGGCCCAAAAACTTGCAAATGGACTCACCAGTTATGGTATTGAACTGTCTGTTCCTACCCATAGCAATCAAGTCTTTGCTATATTAGATACTAATCTCATTAAAAAGCTTGCGTTGGACTTTGGTTTCTATGAGTGGCAGCAATTAAATGATGGACGCAGTATTGTTCGACTTGTGACCTCTTGGGCTACTCCAGAACATGAAGTTGATAAATTTCTACGAATCGTGGCAGAAGCCTGCTCTTAAATTTTTCGATGTACTTATTGATTGTGGCGCTTATTGATTATGGCGCTTATTGTCTTTAGCGCTTAATGAGAAAAGCGCTTATTAATCGTGCAGCCGCTAATTCTTTTAAACATTTTACAATAATTTTAAAGTCTTTAACTAGGGGCTGTATATAATTGATTCATGGAACTGTCTGAGGCTATTTTTTAGGCAATATGCAGGGAAATTTTCGCAGCTGAGTCGTTCTAAGTTAGAATAGTAAGTTAGATCCCTTAATTATTGAATGTCACAATATATTGGCATAAAATATCCCTGCCCCCCTCCCGATCACAGCTCTCGCCTTGCGAACGGGCATAGCAATGCTTTGCTCGAGAACCGTTCTCAAGGCTGATGCGTAAATTGCCCCAAACGTTGTTGTAAACCTAGCTAAGGTCCAATACGCTTCGGGCATTATCGGCGGTTTACGCCTAGTTTGGAACACAGCTTGGATTAAATGGAAGCTATCAGCAGTCCTAATTAATCAATTCTATACAGCCCCTATATCTACTAAGTTCAAGTGCCAATATGTATTAAAGGTAAACCCCTTGTTTTGATCGATTTATCATATCTTTATAACTATTTATAATTTAAGGATTTCGCTAATGACCCAATCTCAAGATACCGTGTTATACCAAGTTGAAGATCACATAGCTACCATCACTTTAAATGACCCAAATAGCTTAAATGCGTTTAACACCACTATGAAAAATGGTGTTCTAAAAGTGCTAGACGCGGCAGAAAAAGATGAACAGGTACGAGTGATTATTTTGCAAGGTGCTGGTGGTAACTTCTCTAGCGGTGGCGATATAAAAGAGATGCTATCTGATGGGATTGATAAAGACAAAATTTCTAGCAAATTAGAATCGATGGTAGAAGGCGCAGGCGAGGTAAGTTTAAAACTTCGTAAAATTCACAAACCTATCATTGCAAAACTTGAAGGCGCTGTAGCAGGTGCAGGCATGAACTTAGCATTAACCTGCGATTTTAGAATTTCTACCGATACTGCTAAATATTTACAGGCTTTTGTTCATATTGGTCTTGTACCTGATGCTGGGGGTATTTACTTATTGAACCAACTGGTGGGCGCTGCCAAAACAACTGAGCTTGTGATGCTCGGTGATAAATTGTGTGCTCAAGATATGGCAGATTTAAATATAATAAATCAAGTGGTCACTCAAGATGAGCTCGATGATACTGTACTCACTTTAGCGAAGCGTTTAAGCCGTCTACCAGGCGTTGCATTAGCCACTATGAAACATATGTTAAACACACATGCCTATGCAGGCTTAAATGAAGCTTTAGATATGGAAGTTCATCAGCAAGCTCGGTTAGCAAAAACGGATGACTTTATCGAAGGGGTCACCGCCTTTGTTGAAAAACGACAACCCGTTTATATTGTCAAATAACTTTGCTATATAACGAGTTAATTTAAGGCTACCCAATGGTAGCTTCTATTTTGGCTATAAATTGACTATCTAAGCCATTCAAATTCAGCCAATCTAAATTATTATATTTTAAACTTACCTTGATAGACTTAATTTATCATATTAATTAAAACAACATAAATAGTTAAAAAAACTAAAATGGTTACATTTCAATTAAGTGTAAGTACTAATATAGTAGGGTGAGCGAGTTTAACACCGTAACCGTTTAGTATTTCGCTGACTATAGAAACCAAAAAAGCTCCCGTATACTAATACGAGAGCTTTTGTTTATAAGATATTACTTAAATAAAATTAAGCCAATTGTGCCACGTTAATCTTATCCGCTTCTTCAGAATAGGTTTCCATCTGATCGAAGTTCATGTAACGGTATACCTCATCACCCATGCTGTTTAGCATGCCAGCGTATTGCTGATATTCATCATTCGTTGGCAGTTTACCAAGTACGGCAGCAACTGCAGCCAGCTCAGCTGATGCTAAGTATACATTCGCGCCTTGACCTAAACGGTTCGGGAAGTTACGCGTAGAAGTTGAAACCGCCGTAGAGCCTGGCGCAATACGTGCTTGGTTACCCATACATAGTGAACACCCTGGCATTTCAGTACGTGCGCCAGCTTGAGCATAAACGTTGTAATACCCCTCTTCCATTAACTGGCGTGCATCCATCTTAGTTGGAGGCGCAATCCATAAACGAGTTTTGAGGCTACCCGCAGGTACTTCTTGTAGTAATTTACCCGCTGCACGGAAGTGGCCAATGTTAGTCATACAAGAACCGATAAACACTTCATCAATTTTGTCGCCAGCAACATCAGCTAACGTCTTAGCATCATCTGGATCGTTCGGGCAGCATAATACTGGCTCATTAATCTGACTCATATCGATGGTCATATCAATAGCATACTCAGCGTCTGCATCAGCGCGCATGAGGCTTGGATTCGCTAACCACTCTTTCATTGCTTCAATACGGCGGCTAAGTGTGCGTGCATCACCATAGCCTTCTGAGATCATCCACTTAAGTAGTGTGATGTTTGACTCTAGATACTCTTTAACTGAATCTTCAGATAACGTGATGGTACAGCCAGCAGCACTACGCTCAGCTGAAGCGTCAGACAATTCAAATGCTTGCTCAACAGTTAGATCTTCTAGACCTTCAATCTCTAAGATACGGCCGTTAAATTCGTTGATTTTACCTTTCTTATCAACCGTTAAGTACCCTTCTTTGATCGCTTGTAAAGGAATAGCATGTACTAGATCACGTAAAGTAATACCAGGCTGACGCTCACCAACGAAACGAACACGTACAGACTCAGGCATATCTAGTGGCATAACCCCAGTCGCAGCAGCGAATGCAACCAAACCAGAACCTGCAGGGAATGAGATACCCATTGGGAAACGCGTATGCGAGTCACCACCCGTACCAACCGTATCAGGAAGAAGCATACGGTTCAGCCAGCTATGGATAATACCATCACCAGGACGTAAGCTTACGCCGCCACGGTTCATGATGAAGTCAGGAAGGGTGTGCTGCGTCTCAACGTCGACAGGCTTTGGATAAGCAGCTGTGTGACAGAAAGACTGCATGACTAAATCGGCTTGGAAGCCTAGACAAGCTAAATCTTTTAGCTCATCACGAGTCATAGGACCGGTAGTATCTTGAGAACCAACGGTTGTCATCTTAGGCTCACAGTACATCCCTGGACGTACACCTTCCATACCACAAGCTTTACCTACCATCTTCTGAGCTAAAGTATAGCCTTTGTCAGATTCTTCAGGCTGCTCAGGCTTAGCAAATACGTCTGAATGCTCTAAACCTAAATAGTCACGTGCACGGTTCGTCAGACCACGGCCTACGATTAAAGGAATACGGCCACCGGCGCGTACTTCGTCTAGAAGCGTTGCAGAGTTCAGTTTGAAAGTAGATAATACTTCATCTGAATCATGCTTAGTGATTTTGCCATCATGTGGATAGATGTCAAACACATCACCCATTTCAATGTTATCAACTTCAACGTCTTCGATAGGTAGCGCACCTGAGTCTTCCATCGTATTAAAGAAGATAGGCGCAATTTTACCACCTAATACAAGACCGCCTGCACGCTTGTTAGGTACATTAGGAATATCATCACCCATTAACCAAAGTACAGAGTTGGTAGCTGACTTACGGCTAGAACCTGTCCCTACTACATCACCAACATAAGCTAGTGGATGGCCTTTTTCTTTAAGCTCATCAATAAGTGTCATAGGACCACGGACACCTTCTTCGTCAGCTTGAATGCCGTCGCGAGAGTTTTTGTGCATGGCTAATGAGTGCAGTGGAATATCTGGCCGACTCCAAGCATCCTGAGCAGGAGATAAGTCATCAGTATTGGTTTCGCCAGTTACTTTAAACGCAGTATAAGTTGTTATTTTAGGTACTTCTGGACGGTTTAAGAACCACTCAGCGTCTGCCCAAGATTTAATCACTTCTTTAGCTTTTTGGTTACCCGCTTCAGCTTTGTCAGTAACGTCATTGAACGCATCAAATACTAATAATGTCTTTTTAAGCGCTTCAGCAGCATTTTCAGCAACTTCTTCGTCTTCTAAAGCTTCAACTAATGGTAATACGTTATAACCACCTTGCATGGTACCCAAAATATCGACTGCTTTTTGTTTGTCAATAAGAGGTGAGGTTGTTTCGCCTTTTACGATAGCTGCTAAGAAAGCGGCTTTTACATATGCTGCTTGGTCAACACCCGCTGGTACGCGGTTCGCCAATAAGTCCATCAAGAACTCTTCTTCACCCGCTGGAGGATTTTTTAATAGTTCTACCAAATCTGCAGTCTGATGCTCAGATAAAGGTAGTGGTACTGTACCGAGTTCGGCACGTTCTTCAATATGTTTACGATATGCATCTAACACAATAGCGTCCTCTAAATTTAAATGCAGGCTAAGGTAGCTACATTGATAAATCCACTGACCAATCATCTGATTTCAGTGGATTTATGTATTGGCTGCCAGGGCCTTGCAGGTGGGTTTAAATATCCCTACTAATATAGCGTAAAACGCGGCAAAAGTTAATCCTAATAGCGTTATACATTAGTAATAAGGGACTATAATCATCATTTATTATTGAAATACGGTATATGGAAAAGTTATGCCTATCTGTTTTATTTTAGATATTATATCTACACCATTTATTAATAGTTTGGCATTAAATGTAATAAGAGTATTAAAGTTCACAATGTTTATTAAATTACTAGGGCTGTATAGAATTGATTCATGGAACTGACAGAGGCTATTTTTTAGGCAATATACTGGGAAATTTTAGACACTTAGTCGTTCTAAGTTAGAACCCTTAATTATTGAATGTCACAATATATTGGCAAAAAATAGCCCTGCCCCCTCTCGAGCACAGCTCTCGCCTTTCGAACGGGCAAAGCAATGCTTTGCTCGAGAACCGTTCTCAATGCTGATGCTAAAATTGCACCAAACGTTGTTGTAAACCTAGCAAAGGTCCAATACGCTTCAGTCATTATCGTCGATTAACGCCTAGTTTGGAACACAGCTTGGATTAATTGGTAGCTATCAGCAGTCCTAATTAATCAATTCTATACAGCCCCTAATATAATTATGATAAATTAGTATTTTTTGTAGATTTGCCACAGAGTTTTAAGATATAAATTCATACGTAGCTTGATGGTGCTGAACATCAGTATTGTCAATTTTATAACGTGTGAATATATAAAACGTTCATAACATTTAGACAATTTATACGTTAATGTTAAATTATAATCACTATATTGGGATAACCACGTATGTCAAAAAACGATAAATATAATAAAGGTCTTAAAGTTCGTACCGAAGTTATGGGCGAGGCGCATGTCCAGCGTTCTTTAGATGCTGCCACCTCTTTTACCCAGCCTCTTCAAGACTGGATTATTGAACACGCATGGGGAACGACGTGGCAGGATGACTCAATATTACCTCTTAAATATCGATCTTTAATAACATTAGGGTTTTTAATTGCTCAAAAAAGTCCAAATGAATTAAAAGGTCATATTAGAGGTGCTATTAACAATGGCGCTTCTGTAGAAGAGATACGTGAAGTCTTAATGCACAGCTTGCTGTATTGCGGGGCGCCTACTACTCAAGAAGCTTTTAGGGCCGCTATTGAAGTGTTTGAAGAAATGGAGATAGATTATAAATAGTTGATTATAATTACTTACTTCACTCTCAACTCTTGACGTAGGCTGTGATTTTAGCCCAGAAATATGAAAAAAATTTTTAATTTGATGGGCTAAAGTCATAGCCTACAAGGCAGTTTAAAAAGTTGTGAGTTGGGTAATTACTTATTCAGAACTAGTCGTTCATAAGTAAGAGATCAAAAGCGAAATTGGATCTGCACTGAGCATCAGACGCTTGTGCACGAATATGACTTTAAAACATCGATACTCTGATATAATACAATAATTATTTATGATCGAATGATTGATTAAAAACCCTTATTTAATAACGGTTTAAGAGATAAGTTTATTATGACTGTAATTGTACAAACTCATGTACCGTCACCGAAGCCAAAGCCAAAAAAAGCGGTGAAAGGTGAGAAACTACGCGGCTATGATAAGGTTGCACGTATTCCTATCAAAGTTATTCCTACAGATAAGGCTAAAAAGAAGCCTGATTGGATTCGCGTTAAGATGTCATCTCCTGCCGAGGTCGATCGCATCAAAAAGACACTGCGTAAACAAAAACTATATACCGTGTGTGAAGAAGCCGCCTGCCCCAACCTACCTCAGTGTTTCGGTGATGGTACGGCTACCTTTATGATTATGGGTGATATATGTACACGCCGTTGCCCGTTTTGTGATGTGGCACATGGCCGACCAAACAACCTCGATCCTGATGAGCCACGTCATACCGCAGAAACTATCTTAGGCCTAGGTCTTAAGTATGCGGTTATCACCTCAGTTGATCGCGATGATTTAAAAGATGGTGGTGCTCAACATTTTGTTGAGGTTATCAATGAATCAAAAGCTTTAAGCCCAAACTGTTTGATAGAAATCCTTGTTCCTGATTTTAGAGGACGTATGGAGGTGGCTTTAGATTTATTAACTGAGACACCACCAGATGTGTTTAACCATAATATCGAAACGGTGCCTCGTTTATATAAAGCGTTTCGCCCTGGTTCGGATTATCAACATTCACTCGATCTGCTTAAAAAGTACAAAGCACGTCGTCCCGATATCGCAACTAAGTGCGGCTTCATGGTGGGACTTGGTGAAACTGAAGAAGAGGTCTATGCTTTACTTGATGACTTAAAAGCACATGATGTTGATATGATCACCATTGGTCAATATTTGCAACCTAGTAAAAACCATGCTCCAGTTGAGCGTTATGTGCACCCTGATGAGTTCCAGCGTTATATGGATTATGGAAAAGAGATAGGCTTCTTTAGTATATGGGCAGGACCGATGGTACGCTCAAGTTACTTTGCAGATCGTCAATACTATGGTGAAGACTGCCCTACGCCTATTCGTAGTAAAAAGGCTTTAGAAGCTGAAGGTAAGCTTGGTTGTTAATAAAAACCATAATTACGAAATAAAGTCAAAAGGAGACCTAATAACTAGGTCTCCTTTTTAAGTTTGAACTATTAACTTAATATTAAAACGATTAACTTGTTATTAAAATAGAACCTATTTAGATTCAACACAGAATTTAGCTTTATAGTTTAGCTTTATAGTGTAGAAACTTGTACCGGTTTTTTATTTGATTTATTGGCAGTGATATTTAAAACCACTATACCTAGTACAATTATTCCACCTACCACATCGGTCATCAGCTCAGGATAAATAAGCAACAAGGCGCCCACTCCTAATATAATACGAGTGACAGCATTCATTGGACCTTTAAAATAGCCTTCAACCGCAGCACTTAGCCCTATTACACCAGTTACTGAAGTGAATACCACAGTAATAATGTCTAATATAGGTGGCAAAGGGAATTCTTTAGCGGTTACTGCCAATCCTACTGGATCAATCATCAACATGGTTGGATTATAAATAAACATAAACGGCACGATAAACCCAGCCAAAGCTAATCTTAGAGATTGAAAACCAGTTTTCATCGGGTCACCACCAGCTATCCCTGCTCCAGCAAAGGCTGCTAAACAAACAGGTGGGGTTATATTGGCAAATATACCAAAATAAAACACAAACATATGTGCTGATAGAATAGGAATATCAAAACCAGCCAGTGCCGGTGCTGCCATAGTCGCAGTGATGATATAGGCTGGAATAGAAGGTAATCCCATACCAAGTACCATTGAAGCCAGCATTGTTAATATAAGGGTTAGCAATAACGAGCCGGCCCCTAGGGTCACTATTGATGAAGTCATTACTGTACCAAAACTGGTCAAACTCACCACACCAATGATAATACCGACCACCGCACACGCTGCCATTACCGCCAGCGATTGACGCGTTCCGTCTTCTAAAGCGCCAAGTACATCCGTGAAGCTCATGCGCGTTTCTTTTTTAATCATACTGATTAAAACCGTAAACCCGATGGTGTAAGCCGCAGCAAAACCAACTGGTACCGATTTGGCTAATAACGTTACCAAAAAGATGATAGGCAATAGCATATGCCCGCGCGCGCGCATCACTTCTTTTAACTGTGGCAGGCTATCTTTAGCAATACCTTTTAGGTCGCGTCTTCCGGCTCTAAAATGAACTTGTGCAATCACTCCTAAGTAATAAAGCACAGCTGGTAATAAAGCCGCCAAAGCAATGGTACTGTATTTAACGCCTGTGGTTTCGGCCATAATAAAAGCACTGGCACCCATAATAGGAGGTAGTACCTGCCCGCCTACAGAGGCGCTTGCCTCCACTGCACCAGCAAAATTTTTGTGGTAACCCACCTTTTTCATTAAAGGAATAGTGAACGCACCCGTACCCACGACATTAGCAACCGCAGCACCGTTGATACTTCCCATAAAGCCACTGGAAATCACCGCAACTTTTGCAGGCCCACCTTGTTTGTGCCCAGCTAACGCAAGCGCTAAATCGTTAAAAAGTTGCCCCATACCTGAACGTGATAAAAATGCGCCAAAAAGAATGAATAGGAAGATAAACGTTACCGACGCCCCAATGGCTGTAGAGTATAATCCTTCAGTTTTAAGATAAAGCTGCCCAAAAATATCACCCATATCATACGGTCTGGTCAGTAATCTATCCGGCATAAAGTCGAGATGACTAAAAAATGGATATGCTAAAAATACCAATGCAAATAATGGCAATATAAACCCAGTGATACGTCTTGTACCTTCCAATACACAAAGTACGGTAATTATAGAAAATATAATGTCTAATGTATTGGGTATGCCGCCGCGAATCGTAACAATGTTTTGATACTCCATCATTAAATACACAACACCTGACAAGGACATCAAGAACCAAATCCAGTCATAGAAAGCCACCTTTAAACGTGATGCTTTTTTAGTAGCAGGATAAATCAGGAAGATAAGCCCGAAACCAACGCCTACGTGTATAGCACGCTGTAACAAAGCAGGCATGGGGTTAAAAGTAATGTATAAATGAAAAATTGCGTATAAGATCGCTATCGCCGCAATCAACCAACTTACCTTTTTATTTTTAAGATGCCTTGTAATCGACTCGCGATCGAACTTCTCTAGTATTTTCTGCTGCTGCTCTGCGGTAGGTGCATCTTCATCAATATCATCAACATTAGGCAGCTCATCATAGGGTGGAATAGCTGCTCCTGGTGCTGGAATAGCGCTGGTGGGTATACTAGATGTTGCGGGATTATTTATGCCTCCGCTACTTGGGCGGGATGTACTCATAACAAGATTCCTGTCGTCTTAGATTCCATAGGTTGAGCTTCCGTATTGCTATATAAATGTTGGTATAACCGTCTACCCATTTATAAATAGGTAAACTGTCGAAGGTGTCATTATTGTGGTTAAGTATTATTTGCGCTTTAATATTGCTTGATATCATCCAGTTCAAATATGGCAATGTCGTATTGATTGAATAATGGGTATATTGAGGGTATTTACCGTCTGGCCTACCTATTGTCCCGGTAGATGGTGTACCCGCACCAAAGGTTTCAAAATAGGTATCTGTTAATAGGAGCTGATCACCCTGCTTTTTATAACTCTCAATCCACCACTGTTTTTCAACCGAGTGCATCCATTTGATTTCAAAATCATCTTCAAGTAGGCACTGATAATTGTTAAAACTCACCGTTACAACGCTATGAGGTATCAAAAACCAGTAACTAACCAAATAAATTAGCAAGCCAAAAGCTAATAGGCTTATTATTAAAGTCTTTACAAATAAAAAGCGACCAGCATGGTGGTGTTGCCAGTGCTGATCGCGGTTATTTAATATCATTAAGATTAACTTTCTCGATAAACGATTGCTAATTGCCGATTGCCATAGCTATCTATTTAGCATTTTGCTCATCATAATAGCGCTTAGCACCTGGATGAATCGGCGCGACCAATCCTTGTTGCGCAGTTTCTAGACTAATGCCAGCCGCTGCTTGGTGTGCCGTTTTAAGCTTATCTTGACTATCAAAAAACGTTTTTGTGAGCTTATACACATCATCTTCTGACAAATCTGAGCTAACAACAAACGCATTCATAATCGCGGCAGTGGGTATGGCTGTCTCATTACCGTAAGTGCCGGCAGGAATTTCTTTAGTCGTAAAATAAGTTTGATCTTGAGCGATTTCGTTCACTTTAGCAGGATCAATACTAACCAATTGTAGATCAAAACCTTGCTCTAGTTCCATTAATGAAGAGTTGGGTAAACCACTGGTTAAAAACGCTGCGTCTAATTTGCCAGATTTTAGAGCGTCTGCTGCTTCAGCATAACCCAAATAATCTACTTTAACATCCTCATAGCTCATGCCAAAGCCTTTAAGCAAGTTGCGTGCATTAACTTCAACTCCTGAGTTCTGAGCTCCAACTGCAATGCGCTTGCCACGTAAGTCTTCAAAGTTGGTAATGCCTGAATCTTTCGAGGTTACGATTTGAACATAGTTAGGATATAAAGCTGCGATTTGCTGCACCTTAGTAATGGGTGCAGTAAAGTTATTCTGGCCTTTAACAGCATCGTTTACTACATCGCTCATGGCAAATGCCATTTCGACCTTACCTTGATTGATAAGATTCATGTTTTCCACTGATGCGCCTGTGGTCTGAGTCTTGGAGTTTACGCCATAGGTTTGATTAAAAGCTTCGGTTAGTGAGGTGCCTATAATATTATAAGGACCTGAAGCACCGCCTGTCGCTAGTGTTGCAAATTTGGTCTCAAGCTTATCAGTTGCCACCGTTTCAGTCCCACTTTCAGTGTCAGTGCCTTTAACCGTTTCTTCAGGCGTATCACCTTCAGTTACTGCATCAGTACTATTATCAGAACAAGCGGTTAAGCCCATAGTTGTTAATAAAATCAGCGAAGCTAACCCTATTTTATGCGAGTTAATTGCGGTATGGAGTGTAGACAAAGCTGTCATATTTATATCCCTATAAAAATTAAAAGTAGGCTTAAGAATTAAGTGCTGTTAGTATTAAGTTGATAATGATCTATATTTAGATCAATAAATATGGTTACAATTTAGATAACCATAATATTTATAACATAAAATACTAATAACTTATAGAATTTTGTTAATTCTTCTTACTTTTATGTGACTGTTTAATGCATAGCCGTATATAACTGTCTATATCTAAAATAGGGTTCAACATATAATTATTTGCTTATAAAATATGACTTGAACTATTGATATATTGTTATGTACAGCTTTATGACTATTTAATTGCTACCATATTTTATAATACGCTCATTGAATTTATTTAGGTTTAAACATAAGATTCTCATAATCAATTATATTTAAAAAATACTCTTTAAAGGATTTCTATGGCTAAGTCTATATTCTCATCTGATAAAATACACACGCTGCATCACACCTTATTTAAACCAAGCGGCGATACAAAAGCAACTTTATTAATAGTTCATGGGATGATGGAGCATGGGGGTAGATATACCGATTTTGCTGAGTATTTATCAAATATAGGCATTGCGGTTTTAACCTACGATATATTAGGCCATGGGCGTAGTATTAGAAATAGTGATGACTTAGGTTATTTTACGCAGGCGCATCCCGCCCAAACTCTTCTTAAAGACACTATTATCATGGCGAACGTTTTGAAACGCCACTATCCAAAGACCCCACATTTTATAATGGGTCATTCAATGGGCTCTTTCATTGTGCGTAATGTTCTACAAGTTCATAGTCACGATTTTGCAGGTGCCATATTAATGGGTAGTAGTGACTATGATCCTTTATTAAATGCGTTAAGGCCTTTAAGTAAGGTTTTAAACAAGTTTCAACCTAAACGTCATAATGCCGCCTTCTCAAATATCATGAATAAGATATTGAATGCCAAACTCACCGATAAGAAAATGGATTCTGAATATGCTTGGTTATGTAAAAATCCAGAAGCTATAGAAGCCTATATAAAAGATCCCCTTTGTGGTTTTGATTTTACAAATAATGGGTTTTACACATTATTTGAACTTATGGAGACAGGCTTATCTAAAAACTGGGCTTCTACTATAGAGCATGACTTCCCTATGCTGTTTATTAGCGGTGAAAATGACCCCGTTGGCAACATGGGTAAAGGAATAAGAAAAGTGACGTCAAGCTTAGAAAAGCAAGATTTCAAAAATATAGATCAAATACTATATCCTCTAATGCGTCATGAACCTTTGCATGAAAAGGAATATGAAACTGTCTATGCAGACTTATCTAACTGGATAAATACTAACTCCTAACTCCTAGTATCAAATATAGTCCACTCGAATAAGTTGCTAATTTTGATGAAATTAGCGACAATACTCTACGTCAAATTACTAGAATATTGCACGCTTTTATAATCTTTAAATAACATATACTAAATCTAAAAATTATTATATCAATGAGAACGAGTGCGAACGCTATAAGTAGTAGGTTCAGCGAGTTTGATAAAGACAGATTATTTTTATGAGTTGGTATAAATTGAATAAATGGATAATATTATGTCATTAGAACAAATCATTGAACAAGCTTTCGAAAAACGTGCTGAATTTAGCCCTAGTTCTATGCCTCAAGATGTAAAAGATGCCGTAAATACCGTTTTAGAACAACTTGATAACGGGTCTCTTCGCGTTGCTGAAAAGAAAGATGGCGAGTGGTCCGTAAATCAGTGGGCTAAAAAAGCTGTCTTATTATCTTTTCGTATGAATGATAACTATCCGATGCCAAGCTGTGAGCATCTACAATTTTATGACAAAGTACCGACTAAATTTTCAAATTGGACTGAGCAGCAGTTTGTAGCAGCTGGCGTCCGAGTCGTACCCCCTGCAGTAGCGCGCCGTGGATCATTCATTGCTAAAGGTGTGGTACTAATGCCAAGCTATACCAATATTGGTGCATATGTTGATGAAGGTACAATGGTTGATACTTGGGCGACAGTAGGCTCGTGCGCGCAAATTGGTAAGAATGTTCACTTATCAGGCGGTGTTGGTATTGGTGGCGTATTAGAGCCTTTGCAAGCTAACCCTACGATTATTGAGGACAACTGCTTTATTGGAGCGCGTTCTGAAATTGTTGAAGGTGTCATTGTTGAAGAAGGCTCAGTTATTTCTATGGGCGTTTATATTGGTCAATCAACTAAGATTTATGATCGTGAAACTGGAGAAATACACTATGGCCGTGTACCCGCTGGTTCAGTGGTCGTGTCTGGTAGTCTTCCTGCCAAAGATGGTTCACATAGCCTATATTGCGCGGTAATTGTTAAGAAAGTTGATGCACAAACCCGTTCAAAAACCAGCATCAACGAATTATTACGATTAGCTTAGACTTTAATTCAGTCTAACCCATAATTAGCTTTACTTTTGTTAATACAAAACTATCAGACGATTTAATAAGGTGCTTAGAATGCTTCTAAGCACCTTTATTCATTTAGAGCAAATTATTATGACTCAAAATAAACCACTACGTAGCCCCAGTATTCCGGTTACTGACCCTGAAGCTGGTTTACGCATGACTGAGATTTTTTATTCGCTTCAAGGAGAAGCATTAACATCAGGGTTACCCACAATCTTTGTTAGATTAACAGGGTGTCCTTTACGCTGTGTGTATTGTGACACAACCTACTCTTTTGTAGGTGGAGAGCGACTATCACTTGATACAATCATACATGAGATTGCCCAATATCCTTGTAAACGTGTCTGTGTTACTGGCGGAGAACCTCTAGCGCAGCCTAATTGTATAGCTCTAATTAAGAGACTGCTTGAAGACGGTTATGAAATATCATTAGAGACCGCTGGCGCCCTATCTGTTGCGGATGTACCAAAAGCTGTTAGTAAAGTTATGGATATAAAGACACCTAGTAGCGGCGAAGTCGATAAAAACCTTTGGTCAAATCTTGAACATTTGACTGACCATGATCAATTAAAATTTGTGATTATGAATCGCAGTGATTATGAATGGTCCGAACAAAAGCTTAAAGAATATGAACTTGATAAATTGGTAGGAACCGTATGGTTTTCACCTATGTTTAATATAGATGAGAATATAGAACAGACTGTAAAAGTACCCAATTTAGCACGTGAATTAGCAGAATGGATACTCGAAGATGCACTGCCTGTAAGGTTACAATTGCAGCTGCATAAAATCATATGGGCAGATGCGAAGGGTAAATAAAATTAATTGATATTCTTTGTTCCGAATATCGACATCACATAATCAATATGCTGCTCTATTACTTTATCGCAGTAAGGGTCTTTACCAGATATACGGTAGAATTGAGGTGCATAAATAAAGATAGAATTGACGGCTCCAATAAAGATATAGCGTATATGAATACTGTCACCTTTAGGCATAAGTCCATATTTTTGAGCGAGTTTAAGCAGATTTAATTCCGATCGGGCATTTGGGCCAATATAATTGTCTGTAAACCAATTTATGCGGTCAGGATTTCCTTGATTGGCTTGAATCATAAATCGATAGAAGTACGGATAGTGAGCACTAAACTCTATATAATGTTGAATAAGTTCACGAATGAGTATACGTTCATCCACATCGCTTATCTGCTTACGCCGTTTATCAGATTCCGATATGTAAGTATCAAAAATAACCTCAGCCGATGCTTTCCATAGGTCCAATTTTCTGCCGAAGTGATGCGTAATTAACGTATGATTAACATCAGCCTTAGCAGCTATCGAACGCGCGGAGACACCGTCATAACAAGAAGATGAAAACTCTTCAATAGCTACGGTAAGTATCTTACTTTTGGTTTCTTTAGTTCGCTCCTGCTCGGCGCGTTTAGAACTATTAACTTTGAGGGTAGCTATCATAGTTTTCTCGTTTTAAATAAAGTTAATTGATACCATCTCTTATCATTCAAAAAAATGATTATTAATCAAACTATTCATAAGTATTTATTAATTAATATTATATACTAAAAAACCCAAGCTTTAAGCTTGGGTTAATTTTATATTAAGAAATATTATATTAAATAATAATACGACTATTAAGCTATCTATACTATTGGTTTATTACATCTACACCAGCTGGCGGTGTAAAGCTAAATTGGCTACTAGGGATGCTAGTATTTAACCTAACATTGTTAAAATTAATAGAAGTAACTTGTCCTAACGAATCATTCAATACCATCATCACCGGCTTACCGCCATTGAAACTAACCGCTAAACTCTTAAAATTACTTGCGTTAGATTTTGGATATAAGACATAATAGTTCTTATTTTTATTAGGCTGAGTTATTTTAAAGTTCTGTGAAATCTTTGAAGGTTCACCTGATAAAAGTAAGGCTGGCGTATTGCCTAGCTGTTGACTTGCGTTTTGACGCGTCACTTGCTCTAAGTCTTTGTCATATACCCATAGATCATTACCATTAGTGACGATTAACTGTTCAAATGGTGACGTTATATTCCAGCGAAAGTTATTTGGACGTTTCAAACTTACTTTGCCTGAAAAAGTACCATTTTTTGCAGTTAGCCCGCTTCTACCACCACCTTCACCCTTAGTGGTTTGAGTGAAATTAGCGGTCATACTTCTTGTATTCTTGAGTAATGCATTCAACCGTTTAGCGGCTGTTAAGTTGTCAGCGGCTGTAGTAGCTTGTGCTGCTTGAGACATGGTCATAACTGGCATACCAAAAATCAAAGCGCCAGATAGCGCAGTGCCCATTAATTTCTTCAGTAGTGGTTTCATTTTATTATTTTGGTTGATATTTATTTGCATATTATTTACCTATAGTTAATTAATATCAGTCAATTGAATTGATAACTTGAACGCTAGTTTGCCAGTTCTTTTCTTACGTGACTAGATGATAATTGCAAAAATAACTTCTGTTATGTAACGCAGTTTAATTTTGATTAGATATTATCTTAAATCTATTGCATGTTCGCGACTAATATATAGCTGCCAACCTTGTTTAAGTATTAAATAAGCATATAAAAAAACCCTGATAGACAATATCAGGGTTTTGGTATCTATATATCAACATATACATCAAAATCATAATTTAAGTTATTTATTAATATAAATATCTTGAATTTGATTTGACCGTTGTTTAAGCTTCTTGGATAGAAACATAACGACGGTTGAATTTACCTTTAGTGTCAAACTTAACAACACCATCAGTTAGTGCGAATAAAGTATGGTCACGACCCATACCTACGCCTTCGCCGGCATGAAATTCAGTACCACGTTGACGAACGATAATGTTTCCAGCAACAACATCTTGACCACCAAATACTTTTACACCAAGCATTTTAGGGTTAGAGTCACGACCGTTACGAGTTGAACCTGCGGCTTTTTTATGTGCCATGAGAAATCTCCTTATTGAGACTAATATATAAAAACTTTAAGTATTAAGACGATGAATAATAGGCTATTAATCAATAACTGTAAATTGATAAATGTAAATCAACTCTCTTAATATTTGAAAAGAACTATTTAGCTATTAAACATTAATCGCTTTGATTTTAAGAAGCGTATACCACTGACGGTGGCCTTGCTCTTTATGATAATGCTTACGGCGCTTATGCTTAACGATACGGATTTTCTTACCACGGCCGTGCTCTACTACTTCAGCTTCAACGCTAGCACCTTCAACAACTGGCTGACCGATCTTATAATCATCGCCATCTACAACCATTAATACATCTTCGATTTTAATGGTCTCGCCTTCTTCAGCTTTAAGAAGCTCAACTTTTAGTAGTTCATCAACATTTACACGATGCTGCTTACCACCACTTTTAATAACTGCGTACATCTTATGACTCCATTTAACCCGTGTGACGTGGTTATTATCTGCTCAAATAAAGCTCAAATAACGCTTCAGCGTATCGCTTGAACGACGATCACTACAGGGAAAGTTACAGGAAAATTTTCTATACAATTAAAATTCAAGATTAAGCGAATTCAAGGCTTTGTAAATTCAAGAGGGTAATTTAAACTTAATAAATTAAGACAGGTGTTTGATAAATGACACCCAAATTAATTAGGCTAATAACTACGAAGAAATCACAACAATTTAAACTCGCTATGTATAGAAGCTTTACGTTAAATATGAAGACGGAATTTTACGCATTTATTGATGTAATTGCAAGCCCTGTCTATAAAATAAACCTATGCTAGAATAATTCAAAAACCTAATTTAGGTTTGGTGATATAAATTTTTTATACAGCTACCATATTTGGTTTAGAATATTAGATGCTATTTGCTATTTAAACGATTTATCAACGTAATAATTTTCATCTTTATACTAAAATCGCAATTCTACTATAGATGACTCGAAATATGAGATGACTCGAAATATGACCTCTAAAACTTCTACAGAACTGAATGATTTAATTAAAAATAACGCCACCACTCATATCGAATACGCTGATATTCAAAACATCGTTGCAGAAGATTTCGATATTATGGATAAACAAGTATTTGGCAGTTTAAACTCCAAAGTTAAGCTTGTTATGAGCGTGTCGCAACATGTAATTAATGCTGGTGGCAAGCGAATGCGGCCCCTTATTACCTTGTTATGTTCACGTCTATGTCAAGATGAGCAATCCAGAGACACTATGCATTTGGCTGCTATTACTGAAATGCTACATACAGCCACACTCGTTCACGATGACGTTATTGATGAATCGGGCTTAAGACGAGGTCGTCCTACTGCGAATGCAACATGGGATAACCCAACGGCTGTATTAGTGGGTGATTATCTTATAGCACGTGCATTTAATCTACTGGTAGGTTTTGAAAGTTTACCCTTGCTTAAATTATTTTCAGATGGAACGTGTGATATTGCAGAAGGTGAAGTTTTACAGCTTCAACATCAGCATAATCCGGAAGCAACAGAAGAGGATTACATGCGTATCATAGATGGTAAAACATCTCGTTTATTCATGATGGCTACTTGTGGTGTTGCTATTTTGCAAAATAAAAAAGAATTTATAAAACCTTTTAGTGATTTTGGTCAGCACTTTGGTAACGCATTCCAGATTATAGATGATGTCCTTGATTATAGCGGTGATAGTGAGGTTATGGGAAAAAACCTTGGCGACGATTTGGCTGAAGGCAAGCCTACTTTACCTACCATTGTGGCACTCAAAATATTAAAAGATAGCGATGAAGATAATTATAACCTACTTCGTATCGCAGTTCAGACAGGTAAGGTTGGAGATCCTCAAAAACTAATTAGTTTGGTAAAAGACTCTGGGGCTTTAGAATACTGCCGTAAGCGCGCTTTAGAAGAGACGCGTCTGGCACAACAGGCGTTAACAGCTTTGCCTGACAATCAATACCGTTTAGGGTTATGGCAGCTCACACAATTAGCGACCAATCGATTAGTTTAAATTATTCGCTTTAAACAAAATTACTTATAAAAAAAATTACTTATAGTAAATTGGCATATTGGATATACGTCTATTAAGCATCGATTTAAGCTTAATCAACTAAATCATATTTTACAGCGTGTTTACATGAAGATTTCACAACCAATCAATTAGAACCTCGTGCAAAATATTACAATTTCGAAACGATTAAAAAAATCCCTATCACTGATTTTTAACTGCTAAATAGGTGATAATAAATATATCTTTTCTACAAGCTAAATTATCAAATATCCCTACTTATTTAACTGCTTGTGTTGACCCAATTATTAAGGTTTATTAAATGAATCACTCTCCCCTTTTTTTAGCTTTAAGCTTGGCTGTATCCAGCATTTTGTTGCAAGGTTGTGATAAAAAGGAAGATGAAGCTTCAGCGGCTGCCGCTCAACAACAAATGCCTCCTGCTACTGTCAACGTAATTAATGCGCAGTTTCAAACAGTCCCTTTAATAAAAGAGTTTTCTGGTAGAACACACGCTTATCAACAAGCTGATGTTCGTCCACAAGCAACAGGCGTCGTCGATGAGATATTGTATCGTGAAGGAAGTATGGTCAATAAAAATCAGCCTTTATATCGGTTAAGCGTCGATAACTATCAAGCTGGTCAAGCTGCGGCGCAAGCAGCTGTTCAACAAGCTATGGCTAATGTCAATACAGCGAGGGCCAGTTACAATAATGCGCTGGCTAATTTAGAGTCTCAAAAGGCACTGCTGGAACAAGCGCGTTCTGATGTTCAAAGATTAGAGCCTTTGGTTGGAATGAAAGCTATTTCACAACAGCAGTTTGAGCAAGCGATAACCAATTTTAAAACTGCGCAAGCTGCTTTTGCTAGCTCACAAGCAGCTGTTGAACAAGCTAAAGCAAATATTGCAAGCTCACAAGCTGCTGTTGAGACTGCTAGAGCTCAATTATCAGGCAGTCAATTAGATTTAAACCGTACCATCGTGCGCGCACCTATTAGCGGTAAAACAGACCGTTCAAATGTTACGGTCGGTGCTTTAGTGAATGCTAACCAAGCCGAGCCTTTAGTAACAATATCTAAACTAAATCCTATTTATGTCGATATTAGCCAATCCTCTTCAGACTTGTTAAAACTTAAACAACAACAAGCTTCAGGTAAGCTTGATTCAGGTAGCAGCACCGTAGAGCTTATACTTGAAGATGGCAGTACGTATCCGGTGCGCGGTCAATTATCTTTGGCTGAAGCTAAGGTTGATGAAGATAGCGGCGCTGTAACATTAAGAGCTATATTCAAAAATGATAACTATATATTACTACCCGGTATGTACGTAAAAGCTAAAATAATTCAAGGATTGATTAATAATGCTGTTCTCTTACCCCAAGGCGCTCTGATACGTACCCCTAAAGGTGAGACTCAAGTCTATATAGTTGATAACGAAAATAAGATACAAGTACGAGATGTTGAGGTTAATGGAACTTATAAAGGGGACTGGGTTGTCACTGATGGATTGAATGCTGGCGAAAAAATTGTGGCGATAGGTGGCTCTAAAGTGCAGCCTGATCAAGAGGTAGTTGTTAAACCGCTTCCAGCGCCTAACCAACTTAACAGATCCGCTCCACAAGCAGCATCTAAAGGGCCTTATGCCCCGCCTTCTCAGCAGAATGAGTCTCAACAGTCAGCTCCACAACAGGCATCTCCTCAACAAGCATCACCTCAACAGTCAGGGTCCGAGGAGCAGGCTGTACAAAGTCCTGCTAATCAAGAACAAGCTCAAACTGCGCAATAATTCAAGAATAGGCATACTAGGAAATTATCATGTCACGATTTTTTATTCACCGCCCTATTTTTGCATGGGTTATTGCAATATTAATCATGCTGTTGGGCGTTATATCGGTTATCAATTTACCGATTGAACAATACCCACGAATTGCACCGCCTACCATTAGTGTTAATGCAGTCTATCCCGGTGCCAACGCTGAAATTGTAGAAGATTCAGTTGTTCAAATTATTGAGCAGCAGATGAAAGGTTTGGATGGCTTGATGTATATGTCATCCTCAAGCTCTTCAAGTGGTACGGGTTCGGTAACTCTAACTTTTGAAAATGGCACAAATCCAGATACTGCTCAGGTTCAGGTACAAAACAAGTTGCAGTCTGCCATGAGCGCCCTTCCTGAAATAGTTCAGCGACAAGGCGTTAATGTCACTAAGTCATCTAGTGGGTTTTTAATGGTTCAGGGCTTCGTATCAGAAGATGGCTCAATGGACAATGTTGACATTGCTGATTATGTTGCTTCAAATATCGTGGATCAAATAAGCCGCGTTGAAGGGGTTGGAGATGTCCAGCTTTTCGGTTCGTCTTATGCGATGCGTGTTTGGCTAGACCCTGCCCGCCTTCGTGGGTATAACCTTGTGCCTAGCGATATAGTCCAGGCAATTCAATCACAAAACACTCAAGTTTCTGCCGGTCAATTAGGTCAAGCACCCGCTGACACTGACAATCAGGTAATCAACGCCACGGTCAGTGTGCAAAGCTATTTGCAATCACCAGAAGAGTTTGAAAATATTTTATTAAAAACTGATAATACTGGCGCACAAGTACGTCTAGGCGATGTTGCAAAAGTTGAAGTGGGTAGTGAGAACTATGGTGTTATCTCACGTTATAATGGCTATGATGCCTCTGGTTTTGGCATCTCATTAGCACCCGGCTCTAATGCTCTAGACACTCGACAACTTGTTGAAGAACGCATGGCGGAGCTGGAACAGAATTTTCCAGCAGGTCTAAAAACAGTCGTACCCTATGATACAACCCCCTTTGTTAAACTTTCTATTGAACAAGTAGTCAAGACCTTAATCGAAGCTATTATTTTAGTATTCTTAGTCATGTTCCTGTTTTTACAGAACTTTCGTGCGACGATTATTCCCACCCTTGCTGTTCCTGTCGTTCTTTTAGGGACATTTGCTGTCCTATATGTTGCCGGTTTCAGTATTAACGTCTTAACCATGTTTGCCATGGTATTGTCCATTGGTTTGCTTGTTGATGATGCTATTGTTGTTGTAGAAAACGTCGAACGTATCTTAGAAGAAGACGAAAATATCTCTGTCAAAGATGCCACTATTCAGTCTATGGGCGAGATTAGTAAAGTCGTTATTGGCATCGCACTTATACTAGCTGCAGTCTTCGTACCTATGGCATTCTTTGGTGGGTCTACAGGTGTTATTTACCGTCAATTTTCTATTACCTTAATTACCAGTATGGTACTGTCTGCAGTGGTAGCGTTAATTTTTACTCCAGCATTATGCGTGACTTTACTTAAACGTGAACGCGATAAAGAAAAAGGTAAGAAAGGCTTTTTTGGTTGGTTCAACCGTGTATTTGATAAAACCAGTCGCTCGTATGAACGTATTATAGGTAAGAGCATCAACTTAAAATGGCTTTATGTTATTGCTTATGCTGCCATTATTGCGGTTATGACCGTGGTGTTTTTAAGAATACCTGGGTCGTTTTTGCCCGAAGAAGATCAGGGCATTATGATTACTTTGGTTCAGTTGCCAGCTGGATCAACCCTTGATCAAACGCAAGATGTACTGGATAAAGTAAATGATTATTATCATTCTCAAGAAGAAAATAATGTTAATTCAGTATTTACCGTAGCAGGGTTTAGTTTTGCAGGTCAAGGTCAGAACATGGGACTTGCCTTTATACGTCTATCTGATTGGGAAGGTCGTGTTGGGGAAGAAAACACTGCCCAAGCGGTTGCACAAAGAGCCATGGGGTATTTCTTCACCCAACTTAACGAAGCTCAAGTCTATGCAATTGTACCACCTGCTATTACGGAGCTTGGAAATGCGAGTGGTTTTGATTTAATGATTCAAGATGTTGAAAACATAGGTCACGATCAGTTGCTTCAAGCGCGCAACCAGTTATTAGGTATGGCCTCTCAAAGCGATCAAGTTAAAAATGTTCGTCCTAATGGACAAGAAGATGCGCCTCAGCTGAAGGTCAATATTGATCAAGAGCAAGCAGCTGCGTACGGTCTGCCTATGCCAGCGATCAATAGCGTAATATCTATTGCATGGGGTTCTACTTATGTGAACGACTATATAGATAGAGGCCGTATTAAGCGAGTATTTGTGCAAGGCGAGCCAGAAAGCCGCACTAACCCCAGTGATATCCAAAAATGGTTTGTGCGTAATAATACTGGTCAGATGATATCATTTGATGCGTTTTCTAACAGTGAATGGCGCTATGCCTCTCCCCGTCTAACACGATACAATAGCTTCCCTTCCATGAATATCCAGGGTGAAGCTGCTCCTGGACTAAGTACTGGTGAAGCGATGTCTGCCATGGAGCAAATGGTCGATCAGTTGCCCGAAGGCGTGAGTTTTGAATGGACAGGTTTGTCTTTAGAAGAACAGAAGTCGGGCGCACAAGCACCTATGCTATATGCTCTATCAATTCTTGTTGTGTTCTTATGTTTGGCTGCGTTGTATGAAAGCTGGTCAATCCCCTTTTCTGTACTATTAGTGGTACCATTAGGGGTGCTGGGTGCCGTATTATTAACGTGGTTTAAAGGCTTTGATAACGACATATACCTTCAGGTCGGTTTATTAACCGTTGTAGGTCTGTCTGCTAAAAACGCTATTCTTATCATTGAGTTTGCCAAAGAGCACCAAGAAGCTGGTAACTCTCTAAAAGATGCTGTTATGATTGCTGCACGTCAACGTCTACGTCCAATTATTATGACGTCATTAGCATTTGGACTTGGTGTTGTACCGTTATTTATTGCAAGTGGTCCAGGGTCGGGTAGCCAAAATGCTATTGGTACTAGTGTTCTTGGTGGTGTAATAACCGCAACGTTACTTGGTATCTTTTTTATTCCAATGTTCTACGTTTGGGTACGCTCTATATTTAAAATTAAAAATAAAGATATTGATAACAATAGTGGTGACAGCTCTAATAGCAACAGTAGCAACAGTGGTAATGGTAGCAATAGTGAAGGTGACAAACGCCACAATGAGGCTACGAAATATGATACTAAGGTGGTCGTATCACCCGAATCTGCTAATTTTGGAGATAATACACAATGATGACATTTCCAAATATAAAAACTAATCTAATAGGTCGAACTGTGAATACAAGTACAATATCAATGCCCAAAAAAGTGTCACGTATATTCGGTCTTTCAGCTATAGTGATTGCGCTAAACGCGTGTCAAACTATCCCTACTATGAATACCGATACGGCCGTTGCGCGTCCGAATATTCCCTTAAACCCAGGTGAGGGATATGAAGTTTATGGAAATCGCCAAGTGCCTTCAAGTTTAGCCAGTGTACGCTGGCAAACTTTTTATACTGACCCAAAATTAAAACAATTGATTGCGCTTGGTCTTGAAAACAATAAAGACATTAAGCAAGCCATACTGGCCATACAAAAAGCTCAGGCTCAATATCGTATTTCTGATAGTTCAGACTTACCTACTGTAGGATTAGAAGGCGGATATTCACGTGGTGCAAACAATATACGCGACCGTAATCCAAGCGATTCATATAATGTAGGCTTAGGATTAGCAAGCTACGAGCTAGATTTTTGGGGTAAGATCTCAAGTTTAAAGGAACAAGCCTTACAAAATTATTTAGCGACGAGTGCCGCTAAAGATACCGTACAGACAAGTTTAATAGCGAATATTGCCAAAAGTTATGTATCTTTAAGCTATCAATTAAAGCAATTAGAGCTCGCCACCAAAACGTTACAAAGTCGTGAAGAGTCTCTACGTATCACTCGTGCACGTCTCAACGCCGGTATCGATTCCAAAGCTCCTTCTCTACAAGCGGCGGCTTCAGCTGAAACTGCTCGTATAGCAGCATTGGATGCTCAAAGCGGTGTACTAAAAGCTAAAAATGCCCTTAAATACTTGATAGGTGCGCCATTATCTGACGATCTATTACCCGATCCAGCAGTAAGCAAGATTGCTACTGATACCATTATGAGTGCAGGCCTACCAAGCGACTTACTGCTTTATAGACCAGATGTGTTACAGGCTGAATACCGTTTGAAAGCTGCAGGTGCTAATATTAATGTTGCCCGAGCTGCCTATTACCCCACTATAAGTTTGACTGGAAATTTAGGCTATTCTAGTGGGGATTTATCAGACTTATTTAAGAGTAGCGCAGCGAGCTGGTCATTTGGACCTTCAATTAATCTGCCAATTTTTGACGCTGGTCAACGTGATGCAAACTATGATGTTGCCCAAGTTGAAAGACAACAAGCGCTCGCTGAGTATGAGTCCACCATTGAAACTGCATTTAAAGAGGTGAGTGATGTTCTGGCAGACAGAGCCACATTAGATGCAAGAACAGCGTCTCAATACCGTCAACAAGAGAACTATAATGAAATCTTTAATATCTCTGAAGCGCGTTATATTGCACAAGTAGATGACTATTTGAGTGTTCTAGATGCGCAGCGTTCTTTGTTCTCAACGCAGCTCTCTATTTTAAGTTTAGAGCAGGAACGATTGTTTAATCAGATTGAGTTATATCAAGTGCTTGGTGGCGGTGCTAATTTAGGTGAGCCTAAAGCAATACCAACGCCACAAAATACAAATCTAATAAATATTTTGAACACCCAAACTGATGAGCAAAAAGCAATAGATGCTGTCAAAGCTGCGAGCGCACCTAAGCTAATCTCAGCCGAAGAAGCAGATGTTATTGAATCCGCTCAACCTGCAACGTTGTTCACGTATAGCGAAGCTGCGCCTGTAGACTTAGATGGAGATAGACAAGCTGAAGCGGTTGTTGCCGATGTCGAAATAATCACACCGCAAGCTAATGACATCACGCCTTATGAACCTAGTTCTACAGCTGATGGGTACGTTGTTTTACCTGCAGAATAATCGTTATATATTTATTAAGATAGCTGTATAAATAGTTATCTAAACCACGAGATAAATAGGGCCTGTATTTGGCCCTATTTTATTTGAAAATATATGTACAGGTATAACAAGTACGAAAAAAAATTATAAAAAAAACGGTTTAATAAGATACTGGTAGTGAAAATCAACCCAAAAATAATGTAGTGGGTTAAAGATGAAGGAGATTCAAATTAGATTTGTGCATTTTAAATGATAGATAACTTTAATATAAATAGTTTAAAAAACATTAAATTGAAATAATTAGGATAAATACGTTAAGAATCGTAGACAGTTTAATCCGGTACATCATAAGTCACATTATCCGGACTTACCCCAAAAGAAAACACAAAGGTTGCTACCAAACTGTTAATAACAATAAAAGGTATGTCTAAATGAGCATGATCCAACACAAATCGTCCTAATAAGGCGGATACAATTAACATAAAAATAAAGAATATTAGCATGTAGCGTATTATCAGAGGATGCTTTAGTCCATAAGGTTTTTCAGGCTTTGGGTTTTTGTCGAGTATATGAGTCCTAACGCCCCACCCAGCACCATATGCCAAACCACCCATAATTAGATAACCAAGAAACTCCATAGATAAATATCCTAAATGTTATTGTGGTTCAGTATTTTGAGCAGGCTCAATACTAATATTGCTGTCATGAATGTAGCTCTTATTATGAATTGAGGATTTTGAATGTATAGAACTATGAGAACCTTTTTCTGGTTGAATTTTATCACAATCGACTTTAAAAACGGTGTTGGAAGCATTAAGAATATATATCAAATACTGGCTGTCTAATAGTGGATTAATATTTGCATAAGAATCTGTAACATGACCTAATACAAAGAATCTATCAGAGCGCCCGACCATACTGGTTACATTATTAGGATCGATATCAAAATACTTTTCAGCATCATTGATCGGTATTAGGTCTAAAGATGCCGGATCATCCCAAACTCTTCCAGTAGCGGATATCGATGCTCTCATTTGCATCGTCACATCATCACTGTTCACATTGACCTTAATTTGCGCAGGTCCATTTGGCTTTAGTGTTGAGTAGCAGCCAGAAAACACCATGCTATTATTTTCAGGTTCACTGCAACTTGTATTTAATGCAATTAAGCTGATAACAACTATAGTAGATATCAATTTATTATAGATATTCAATATAGATTCCTATTATGTTTTATAAGTCATTGATGATAAGACGCTATGATTGATATCTCTCTCGATCTGCCGTATATATAAATTTAATAGAACATAGTTATTAATTATATAAGGATTTCGGATCATAGATGCCGTTATTATATTAGAGCGTGTCGTTGATAATAAATACATTATTATAGCAAATCGATCTTATTGTTATTTGAATGTTTAACCATTTTTATAAGCTGTATCTTTGATATAATGAACGTTACTAAATCGTCTTTTAATATCCTGTACTAATTCATTTATCGCTAGTGAGCTCTTATGTCCGTTCTAAATCCTAAACCTAATACCACTATCGCTTTCACTGATGGCGCATGTAAAGGCAATCCTGGTCCTGGTGGGTGGGGCGCCTATCTGGTATTTAGTGATGGCCGAGTCGAAGAGCATTATGGTGGTGAATCCCATACAACCAACAATCAAATGGAGTTAATGGGTGCCATTAAGGCTCTTGAAAAAAGTCCTAATAATCAACTACTGGAAATATGGACTGACTCAAGCTATGTAAAAAATGGAATAACCTCATGGATTAAAGGTTGGAAAAATAAAGGCTGGAAAACGTCTGGTAATAAACCTGTTAAAAACAAAGAGCTTTGGCAGCGACTCGATGAATTACAGCGTAATCGTGACGTCAGTTGGCACTGGGTAAAAGGTCATGCGGGACATGAAGGTAATGAAAAAGCTGATGAGCTGGCCAATCGGGGTATTTCAGCTTCTTCAGAATCGAATATCGATGCCTCTGTCTCTACCCTTACTGATTCACAAAACAACCAAAAAAAACTAAATAATTCAGACTCTGCCCTACCCTCTACCAACACCTCTATTACTAATCATTCTACAAGTTCTTTTAATACTATGACTAATTCGCAAAATGACATCTCCAATCAAAAACCCATCCAAGGCCATGTTCAAAGTAGTGGGTCTGAAAGTGAAGATTGGATCTCAGGAGATCCGCTAGGTTTCGATGAGTTAGCAGACACAAATATAGCAGATCAAATGAATGCTGATGACATGACTTTAGTCTCTGAACCTGAACATATACAACCAATACAACAGGTTAAATCGGTACAAACTACCCTACAAGTAAAGTCAGCTGAAGAACCAACTAATATTGAATTTGACGGCGATACAAGTCGAGCAAACCCTGGGTTCAAGCCATTATTACCCGAACCTATAAACCGTGGTCAATCCGGTCGGCAACTTATCATGGATACTGAAACAACGGGGCTTGATGCGCTCAAAGGTGATCGTATTATTGAAGTCGGTATTGTCGAGTTAATTGGCCGTAAGTTCACGGGTGAAAAACTTCATGTTTATATTAATCCTCAGCGCGGTATGGATGAAGATGCCATCAGAATTCATGGCATTTCTGAAGCATTCTTAGCGGATAAACCAACCTTTGATAAAGTCGCTCATAAGTTATATGAATTTATGTATGGTGCAGAAGTTATCGCTCATAACGCGCCGTTTGATATTAGCTTTTTATCAATGGAGTTCGCTAAAGTAGGTTTAGACGACTTTACAGATGTGATTAAAGTGACGGATTCATTAGTCATGGCCAAACAACAATACCCTGGCCAAAAAAACACCCTCGACGCTTTAGTACGCCGTCTAAATGTGGGTAAAATGGATCGTACTTTCCACGGGGCTTTATTAGACTCTGAGATATTAGCAGAAGTTTATTTAGCCATGACAGGCGGGCAAGTTACCCTTGCAATTGATGAAGACATTCAATCTGAAGGATCGAACTCACATGAAGATTTTAGTCAATTGGCCTCGCAGATTTTAGCAGCTCCTTCGAATCTTAAAGCACATGTTGCATGGGTTGCAGGTCTAGTTAAAGACCATCCACAACTATTAGAGGTACAGGATGTGGCTTATTTAACAGAAGTTAATGACGCTAATGTGAATAGTTCTTTATCTGTCTTGCGTACTCAGCTTTCTAATACATTAAAGATGACATCTGAATCAAATATTGATGAGAAATTAATTTATAACAACCCACCTATCTTAGAAAATGCTTTATTTATTGGTTGTTAATGGTTCTTTTTAATACTTATTAAGTGTACTAGAGACTTAGTAATGTTTAAATCTACCTTTTTATGGACTTAATATCTAAAAATTCATTTTTAAATACATTTAAATAATTTATTTGATAGCAATTAGTAAGTACAAAGATTGATGGTTAGTATTGTTAATTGCTATTAAAATTTACTATTGATTGTTAGTATGAATAGTTACTATTGTTAATGATTAAAGCACGCGTTTAATGTTAGAATTTAAATTGTTTTTCATATTAATATATTAAGATAGTATTATATCTATGCAATATTTATGCAAGATACACTTTAGGTACGTTTAATTATAATAAGTTTAATTTTAAAGCGTTCGATCTTAAATAGCATTTAATTTAACCAGCATTTAATTTAATAAGCATCTAATTTAAGAAAATTTAATTTAAAATACCCTTCAATTTTAGGTAGCATACGATGACATTGACAAAAGAACCCTTAAGCACTCAAGCAATAAGTGTCACTAATTTTGATTTGTCTTCATTATATTTGCTTAGACCTGAAATAACTGTCACCTTAAAAAATGCGGAACGTCATTTAAGTGAATTTAATGATAATGAAGAGCAAGCGCCATTACTATTAGATTCAGTAGCTATGCTCAAACAGCTTGCCGAGGTGCTAAAGCTCATATCTTTATCAGGTGGCGGAGAACTTGCCGAACTGTTATCAGAATCGATGCAGCGACTATATGACATCGGTGAGAACACAAATGAGCTATTAATTATGGCGACCTCTCAAGCAATTATGACGTTGAATCGTTATATAGAATTTGTGCTGTTGTATGAAACTCTAGAACCAAGTTTGTTATTACCTGTAATTAATCAGCTTAATGAGGTTATCGGTAAACAGCCGTTAAGTTTAGATAATTTAATCACTTATGATTATAGTCACGTCTCCCTCGCGAACCCTGCACAAAACTTTAAGTCTTTGGCGAGTCTCGATCTAGACTCAGAGCTCTTGAGTACGGTTTATCGTACTGGGCTTAACGTTATTCTAGCCAACGACAATAACGAGCTTAATGCTAAAGATTCAGAAAAACTTAATGCCATGTATCAATCCTGTGCTCATGTGGCAGAAAGGTCAGACTCGCTGTTTTGGAAAGCAGCTGCAGCAGCTACTTATCAGATTCAAGAATTACTACCTTTACCGAGCGAACATAAACACATTTTTATATTTTTGGACCAACAGTTCCACAATTACTTGCCAGCAGATGATAAGCGCTTTGCTGACTTAGTCAGTTTCGCCTGTTTACGCAATCATGAATTGGCAATTGAGCTTAGAAAACAGCTCGACGCCAATACCTTAACAGACTCACAACGAGGACAGTTAAGAAAGTTTATGTTCGGCCCTGATCAGGACATTACCAATACTTTAAACAATATCATCCAAAGTGAAGTTAGTGATATTAAAAGCCAAGTTAGTAATTTGGTATATGACAACAACGTCGATACAGGTTCAGCGATCAAACCTGATGACGTGAAGCCTATTGTGGCTAAGCTTAAGCAGTTAGCGTCTACTATGCGCATGCTATCTTTGAACAATGCGGCCAAAGAGCTTGATGAGAGTGCGTTAATAGTGGGTAAATGGACGACGCCTAATCTATCGGATCTAGATGCTTTACTAAATAGACTGATGACTACTGAAAATGCAGCGATAAATCTTTCTAAAGCGCACACACCAGGGTCTCAAATTCATCCTTTTAATAATGAAAACATATCCATTTTCCAACTTGATACCGCCTATCACTCCTTGGTCAATGAAAGTCGTAAACTCTTATCCCTTATAGAACATTCAATTAGTAACTTTATGGATGACATTACCAATCCTAATAAGGATGTCGATGTATTAAAAGACGTGCCTGGACAACTTAAACAAGTTGCCGGAGCATTAAGTTTTTTAGAACTTACCGATGCTGCTAATGTAATCAATCGATTGTCTAATTATATGAGTGATGCGCTATATATTGATCATAATATTATAGAAAATGATGAAAACGCCAACTACCGCAAATACGCTAAAGTAGCGGACGTCATACTTGCTGTTGATCATACACTGAGCGCATTACAGAAAAACCATCCCGTTGGCAATCATGCTATGAACGTTGGCAATGAAAGCCTTAATAAGCTGATGACTCAATTGGCGGCTTAAATCATCTTGTCTCGTTGCACATGACCGTTTTAAAACTTATGTGTCACTCACGTGAGCTTATTATTAATGAATTACGATCAAAGGTTATCGCTGGTTAATTTTTATACTGTTTAATTTTGTTTATGTTTAATTTATAAAATAGCTAGTCAAATAAATCTATAACGGTTACAAGGCCACCGAGTGCAAGTACAATTAGTAGTAGGGCGAGCGAGGTTAACACCGTAACCGTTTAGCATTTTTCTGACTATATGCCGTGCTCCTATTAGCCGCCATATCTTTTTAGCCGTAGCTATTCTATGTAATCCCTAACCTATTTTATAATTAAGTATTTCGTGTTTAATGAAATTAAGCCAAGGCACCCATGAGTAATACTCGATTAGACAACCTTCCTATTTTATTTAAACGTCTAGAATTAGTAAAACTTACACAGCAACAGCGCAATATCATCTCTATGATTGATGCCGAATTGCCTCAAACTCAATGCGGCCTGTGTGATCATTCTGATGGCTGTCTGCCTTATGCGGCAGCAATCGTTGTAGATGACGAACCGCATAACAAATGCGTGCCTGGTGGTCAGCCTGTGACAGATGCTATTACAGGTATACTAGGCCGCCAATCGCTTAAAGCTCGCGAATCACAGTGGCCTGTAGATCCTGTCACACAGCGACCGGTAGAGGTACGCGCGGTTATACGAGAAGATGATTGTATTGGTTGTACCAAGTGTATACCTGCATGTCCTGTCGATGCGATAGTAGGCACAGGTAAGCACATGCATACTATATTTACTGATCTTTGTACAGGTTGTGAGCTATGCTTACCTCCCTGTCCTGTTGACTGTATTGACTTAGTTGAAGTGCCTAGAGCCGCTGAATTAGAATCTCCTGAAAGCCGCTCCCTTGAACAATCTCACTTACGTAAGCGGTATCATACCCATATAAATCGAGTCGCTAAGCAAATGGCGGATAATACCAATGCAAAGCCAGTGACGAGTATGGTTGAAACCAAGCTTGGGAATGCATCAATCAATCATTTGAATATCGACGCTGATGAAGCTAAGAAAACCATAGCGTCAGCCAAGCTACGCACTAAAATAAAAAAACTCGAGAAGCAGCTTAGTGTTAGAGCGAATGAGAAAAAACAGAGCGAGCTTAATAAGCTAAAACAAGAATTAAATGCGATAACAGATTAATTTAAGTAAGGTTTAATTGTCCTTTTAATCAGATCAATTTTATGATTAGAATATTTATTTATAAATAGTCCCGATACCATCAAGATCATCCATACTAAAAACTAAAAACTAAAAATATAAAACATATTAACTCACTACTTTTTGACCTAATAAAACCTTATGAGCCTGACTGTAAAGCATAAAACAGCCCAAACACCCCCATCAAGGCGGCTACCAAATCGCAATGTACGTCTATTTTTCGATAAGCTTTCTGCAGCTATCGAAGAACCTGTAACCGAACTTGAATATAACAATAACTTTGAGCTACTTATCGCTGTTATACTCTCTGCACAGGCTACTGATGTGAGTGTAAATATAGCGACTTCGAAGCTATTTAAAGTAGCTAATACGCCTGAAGCCATCTTAGCATTCGGTGAAGACGGCCTTAAAGACTATATCAAAACGATTGGCTTATATAATGCTAAAGCGAAGAACATTATTAGAACGTGCCAAGATTTAATAGATAAACATAATAGTCAAGTTCCAGATAACCGTAAGGATTTGGAAGCACTGGCGGGAGTCGGTCGAAAAACGGCTAACGTTGTATTAAATACTGCTTTTGGGCAGCCAACGATGGCCGTGGATACGCATATCTTTAGAGTCAGTAATAGAACAGGCCTTGCTACCGGCAAAACGGTATTGGCCGTTGAAAAAAAATTACTTGAAAGAGTACCTGATGAGTATATCTTAACCGCGCATCATTATTTGATTTTGCATGGCCGCTATACCTGCCAAGCGCGTACCCCAAAGTGTGGTAAATGCCCCGTGTACGACGAATGCATGTTCAAGAATAAACAAGTTTTTGCTACACAATAACATGCTTAATGTTTGTATAATCCTAATGTGTTAAAATCTGATATCTAATATACCCCCATTTCAAGCCATAAAATTTAAGCTTAAAATATAAGTGACTTATAAACTATGCATGATTATCAACTTTTTACCTCAGAATCTGTTAGCGAAGGTCATCCAGATAAAATGGCAGATCAAATCTCAGACGCCATACTCGACGCCATATTAAAAGAAGACCTAAATGCTCGTGTTGCTTGCGAAACTTTAGTTAAAACTGGCGCTGTAGTATTAGCGGGTGAAATCACAACAAATGCCAATGTAGATCTGGAGCGTATCGTTCGTCAAACAGTTAATGATATTGGTTATAACCATTCTGATTTAGGATTTGATGGTAATACTTGCGCGGTTATTAATATGATTGGTAAACAATCTAATGAAATTGCGCAAGGTGTAGATCGCTCTAATCCTGAAGACCAAGGGGCTGGTGATCAAGGTTTAATGTTTGGTTACGCTAGCAATGAAACCAAAGTATTGATGCCCGCGCCTATCGAATACGCGCACCGTTTAATGGAACGACAATCTGAATTACGCCGTTCTGGAGAGCTTAACTGGTTACGCCCTGATGCTAAGGCGCAGGTAACTCTACAATATAATAACGGTGTCCCTTCTGCTATCGATGCTGTTGTTCTTTCTACGCAGCATGATGAAGGCATCTCTCAGTCAGACTTAAAAGAAGCAGTCATGGAGAATATTATTAAACATGTATTGCCATCTGACCTACTTCATCAAGGCACAAGATACCACATCAACCCTACTGGAAAGTTCGTTACCGGCGGTCCAGTAGGTGATGCGGGTCTAACAGGTCGTAAGATTATTGTGGATACCTACGGGGGTATGGCGCGTCATGGTGGGGGTGCTTTTAGTGGTAAAGACCCTTCCAAAGTTGATCGCAGTGCCACTTATGCAGGTCGCTATGTTGCCAAAAATATCGTTGCAGCAGGACTGGCAGAGCGCTGTGAGGTTCAGATCAGTTATGCTATTGGTGTCGCTGAGCCTACCTCCATTTCAGTGAATACATTTGGTACTTCAAAAGTAAGCTCAGAAACTATTATTGAGCTTATTCGCACCCATTTTGATTTACGCCCCTATGGCATCACTCACATGTTAAACCTGTTACAGCCTATGTATCAACAAACGGCTACTTATGGGCATTTTGGACGTGAAGGTTCAGAAACGGCATTTACATGGGAAAAAACAGACAAAGCCGAAATACTTCGTGCTGATGCTAATTTATAAATTGAATCATTTACTCATTTATTCAAAAGTTATTTATTATGACAGACACTTCTAATACACCAGAAATCCCAGAAATATCTCAAGATATTGAAGCATTTTATAAACGTGCCGACGCCATTATTCAATTAGCAAACAGTCAGTTGGGACCTGAATCTCATTCTGGTCAAGTAGGCGCCTCTTTATTGTATGCGGCTGCTCGCTATAGTGCTTCAGTGGCATCAATAGGCTTTGTTAAGGGAGGTGATTTAGCAAAAGAGAAAGAAGACATCATTGACTTTTACGCCAAGCAATACCGTCAGATGCTTAGTGATAATCTTGACGATTATGCGGACAATTTTGACAAGTATGTACAGGTTAATAAAGATCCAAAAAACTAGTTAGTTAGAATCTAAAAGCTAATACTTTAAAGAACCACTTATTTAATCTAAGTTGTTACTTCTTATTTTTAAAAATATTGACCCACCCTAAGGTGGGTTAATTTTTTATAAAATATAATTTGAACTTATAGAATTGGATTAATATAGTCATCGAACTATAGTCGGCGAACTTATAAAGAGTCAAGGTGTTAACCTCGTTAAGCCTACCCTAGTAGTACTTGCACTCGGTTGCCTTGTGACTACTTTAAAGTTCTTTGACTATACTAAATGATTACAGCCTTTAAAAAACAAATAAAAAAGCCAATTCATTGGAATTGGCTTTCAATCGACTTATGAGCGTACGGGCTATTCACCTGATACTATTTTAGGTGGACCTTTAAGAAGATCTTCATCCTTAAACTCATTCGCTGAGTTATGCTCTGCCGACTCTTCAGTAATAAAGCGCTGCTGAGTACGATATAGTATTAATCTATCACGGCTAAGCCCTCTTAAGAGTGCTAATATCATCACAAATATAACGATAGCAAACGGGAAGCCTGCAACAATTGCTGCTGCTTGTAGTGCTTTTAGCCCGCCTGCTGCCAGTAGAATCGCTGCTACTAAACCTTGAGTTACTGCCCAAAATAAACGCTGTATTTTGGGTGGATTGGTATCTCCACCTGAGGTCAACATATCAATTACGAAACTTGCCGAATCTGATGACGTCACAAACCACAATACAATCATAATAATGATTAACATAGTCGTTATTTTAGTTAATGGATAGTATTCCATAAGCTTAAAGATAGCATTACCATAATCATTTTGAACGACTTCGATAAATCCAGCATCACCTATAAGTTCCATATTGACAGCTACGCCACCAAAAGTGGTAAACCAAAAGAACAATATGGTCATAGGCACAAAAAGCACACCTAATAAAAACTCTCGGATGGTTCGCCCACGGCTAATACGTGCAATAAATACGCCGACGAATGGTGACCAGCTTACCCACCATGCCCAGTAGAAAATAGTCCAAGAAGATTGCCAGTCTGTTTTAGTATAGGCTTCATTCCAAAAAGCCAGTTCAACGACATTACTTATATAATTACCAATGTTCTCAACAAAACTATCCATGATGTATTGCGTAGGCCCTAATATAAAGGCAAATGTTAATAACACAAAGGTTAAAAATATATTTAAATCACTTAAACGTTTGATACCCTTGTCTAATCCTAGCATTAATGAGCCACATGCCAAAAGTGTAATGAATGCGATTAAAACTATCTGCACTGGCACATTGTTGGGTAGTCCAAACAATCCTTCAAGGCCTGAATTGATTTGTAAGACCCCTAAGCCAAGTGTCGTAACCACCCCAAACATCGTACCAAAGACAGCCAACACATCTACTGTATGGCCCCATTTACCATTGATACGTTTACCCAAAATAGGAAAAAGGGCTGAGCGTATTGCAAGCGGCAAACCGCGTCTAAAATGGAAATATGCCAAAGATAAAGCAACAAAGGCATAAATTGCCCAAGCATGAATACCATAATGTAGAAATGAGATATTCATCGCTTGTTTTGCAGCTTCTATCGTTTGCGGCTCTCCCATTGGAGGTGCCATGAAATGATAGACAGGTTCGGCAGTACCCCAGTACATGATTCCAATACCGATACCAGCAGAAAACAACATGCCAATCCACGATAGCAAACTGTATCGAGGGGCTTCAGTTTGATGCCCTAATCTGATATCACCATACCGACTTAAAATCAAATAAAGACAAAACGCAACAGCGACATTCATCAAAATAATAAACATCCAGCCGAATCTTTGGGTAATAAAGCTTTGACTCGCGCTAAACACCTCACTTGCTAAGTCTTGGAAAATAGCACCAAATACAATAAAGCCTACGATTAAAATAACCGAGGCTATAAATACAGGCTTATTAACCCTAGGAAAAGGACCTAAGCGCCCAACTTTTAAGTCATCCATTAGAATACCTTATGTCCTAAAAAAAATGATACATTAACAAGTCAATTATTAATTATCAATTATCAGAAACATATCTATTACAAGACTGAGTCACGTTTTTGTTCTAAATTTTAACTGAATTTATAACTATTTAAATATAACATGCATAAAAAAGACCCAACAAAGTGTTAGGTCTCTTGCCTATTTAATTAGACCATTATTTAGAAAAAACCAAGTTGTCGTTGTCATCAATATCAACTTTGATCGTATCTCCAGCGACAAAATCACCAGCGAGTAACTTGAGTGATAATGGGTTCTCAATTTGCTGCTGAATAGCGCGTTTTAGCGGTCTAGCACCAAAAACGGGATCATAGCCAACGGCTACTAACAGATTCAAAGCATCAGGCGTGAGTTTGATATCCATTTCACGCTCTTGTAAGCGCTCACGTAAACGCTCAAGTTGTCTTTCAGCAATACCAGCCATCTGCGACATACCAAGTGGATGAAAGACTACTATTTCATCAATACGGTTCACAAACTCTGGACGGAAGTGTTGACCAACAGAATCCATGACTGCCGCTTTAATCTCTTCATAATCATCACCTGCCATTTCTTGTATCTTATGAGATCCTAAGTTACTGGTCATAATAATGACGGTGTTTTTAAAATCAATGACACGGCCTTGAGAGTCAGTAAGACGACCATCATCTAGCACTTGAAGTAGGATATTGAAGACATCAGGATGTGCTTTTTCAACCTCATCAAACAAGATTACACTATATGGCTTACGTCGTACCGCTTCTGTTAAAACACCACCTTCTTCATAACCCACATAGCCAGGAGGCGCACCAACCAATCGACTCACACTATGCTTCTCCATGAACTCACTCATATCGATACGAACCATAGCATCATCAGAATCGAATAAAAACTTGGCGAGTGACTTAGTTAGCTCTGTTTTACCCACACCTGTTGGGCCTAAGAATAAGAAGGACCCAGAAGGTCTATTAGGGTCTGACAAACCAGCACGGCTACGACGTACCGCATTCGCAACTGACTGAACCGCTTCATCTTGGCCGACAACACGCTCGTGTAAACGCTCTTCCATTGCCAACATTTTTTCACGTTCGCCTTGAAGCATACGGCTTACCGGAATACCAGTAGCAGACGCAACCACTTCAGCGATTTCGTTATCAGTGACCTTGTTACGTAGCAGCTTAATATCTTCACCTTCTTCAGACTGTTGCTTTTGCTCTGCTAGGTCAGACTCGGCAATACGCTTCTCTAATTGAGGTATGGTCTCATATTGAAGCTTACTCATGGTTTCGTAATCGCCTTCGCGACTTGCTTTATCATAAGCGATACGGGCTTTATCTAACTCATCTTTTAACTGCTGACTGCCTTTGAGCAGTGCTTTTTCTGCCTGCCATACTTCATTTAAATTGGCATATTCTTTTTCAAGCTCTTCAATCTGTTCATCCAGAAGTTTTCGTTCTGCCTGAGCTCCCGCATCTTCTTCATTCTTAAGAACTTCGCGCTGCATTTTTAATTGAATTAAGCGGCTATCCACTTTACCCAAAGCTTCTGGTTTACTGTCCATTTCCATACGCAAACGGCTAGCAGCCTCATCCACCAAGTCAATCGCTTTATCGGGTAGCTTACGATCAGTAATATAACGGTGGCTCATACGCGCCGCGGCAATAATGGCACTGTCTTGAATGTCGACACCATGATGCAATTCATAGCGCTCCTTTAGACCCCGTAATATTGCGATGGTATCTTCAACCGTAGGCTCATCAACCAGTACTTTTTGGAATCTGCGTTCAAGTGCAGCATCTTTTTCAATATATTGGCGATATTCATCTAATGTCGTTGCGCCCACACACTGTAACTCACCACGTGCAAGTGCAGGTTTCAACATATTACTCGCATCCATCGCGCCATCAGTTTTACCAGCGCCAACTAAGGTATGCAATTCGTCGATAAATAATATGACATTACCCTCTTGCTTAGATAAGTCGGCCAGTACCGCTTTTAAACGCTCTTCAAACTCACCACGATATTTGGCACCTGCAATTAAAGCCCCTAAATCAAGTGATAACACTTCTTTGGAACGCATACCCTCTGGTACATCACCATTCACAATTTTTTGAGCCAAACCTTCTACAATAGCGGTTTTACCAACACCGGGCTCACCAATTAATACAGGATTGTTTTTGGTACGGCGTGACAGTACTTGAATGGTTCTGCGGATTTCTTCATCACGTCCAATAACGGGATCGAGTTTACCGGTCTCTGCTTGTTCGGTTAAATTAATTGTATATTTATTTAAAGCGTCGCGTTGATCTTCAGCGTTTTGACTATCCACAGTTTGTTCTCCACGAATTTGTTCAATAACCGATTTTAGTTTTTCAGAGGTCACCCCTGATTGAGTGAATATCTTTTTAGTATCACCTTGCTCAGATAACCCCAATAAAACCCATTCTGTCGCGATGTATTCATCTCCCGCTTTTTGCGCTTGACGATCTGCTAAATTCAGCACTCGAACGACTTCAGGGTTTAAGTTTACTTCACCTGTTGGGTTTGCAATAACTGCTTCATTCTCTAACGCTTTAGCAACGCCATTTTTTAGCGCAGGTATACTCGCCCCAGCTTGCTGACATACAGACAAGTTAGACTCATCTTCAAGTAATGCTGCCATTAAATGAACAGGGCTAATACTGGTGTGGTCTCTACCCACTGCTAAGCTTTGAGCTTGCTGTAAAGCAGCTTGAAGCTTCTGCGTAAATTTATCTAATCTCATAATAATCCTTATAAAATTTAATATTTTTATTATTTATATAAACGTAACTATAAGCTCTAACTCGTAATGTAATCATAATAAATGGTTAGAACATTTATGATACTAAGCTTACGTTTTACTCTAGTAACTATATATGGATGATTAACTAATAATTCAATAAAAATCAAAGATATTTATTTATGTCAAGTTTTAATATGACTACGTAGTTAGCTTGTCTAATTAAACCATAAGATTTGATTTATTTTACAAAAATAGAGCTTAATTGATTAGATAGTTCTCTAAAACAGTTCAATAAATTAAAGCTTAGAATAATAAAGCTTAAAATAGTAAAACTTAAATTTATAACTTGAATAGGAGCTATATTTGCAGATTAAATAAACATAAAAAAAGCGTACAATACCAAAATTGTACGCTCATTTATTCGCTGACTTGTAGAGTATACTTTTTAACCCAATTACTTGTTTGGCATTTGACACAAGATCAAAGCGTTTTGAACTTCTACAATAGCGCCTGCCTGTTGACAGTTCTTTATAAGATACGATCGACTTGCCTGCCACCCAGCATAAAAACTTATTACACATAATATAAGTATAAGTAATTTCGTCTTCCAAGACTTTAATACTTCTGGTTTATAAGAGTTCTCTATCTGATTCGACCTTCTAGAACTCAAGCTTTCCTCCTTTTTCAACCGCTGCTTGATAAGCTGGTCGTGCTTTACACAGTTTTAGCCAATTTAATGTATTGGTATATTTCACTGCATCCAAACCTTCACCACTATTCGCCGCTTCAATAAAGAAAGCCAGTTGAATATCTGCTGCTGAAAAGTTATTACCCGCTATCCATTTGTTACTACTTAGCTGAGATTCGACCATTTGCAATGATTTTTTGATATTTTTCTCAATCATTGAGGATTCAACTTGTTTACGAATACTTTTTGAAATAGGACGGATAAGCGCAGGAGAGCGCTCAACCACTTTATTAAAAATCAGACGCATAACGAGTCCTGGCATCGCTGATGCTTCGACGTAATGCATCCAAAAATTATAATTACGCCATACCACATCTTCAGGATTCACTTTAGGATGCAGCTTGTAGTCAGCATCATATTTTGCAGTCAAATAATCTATAATGTGACCTGATTCAATTAATGCTTGAGTATGTTCAGGGTTGTCTGAATCTATACCAGTTACTTCAAGTATGGGAGACTTACCAGTCGGGTGAACTTGTTCTAAACTTTTTGGTGCTAAAAATGTTTTGGTTCGTTCATATTGAGTAAGTTCATAATCTAAACCTAGTTCTTCTAATAGCCAAACGATTCTAAACGACCGTGAGTTCTCTAGATGATGTATTCGAAGGTTAGACATAAAGATTCCTAATAAAATAGTGGTATGGATAATACAATGCCGACAACCTATATGTCGGCATTAGATTTCTATTGTCTATATCAACGACATAAATTTAATATCAATATTAAATATAAGTATATAGAGAATGAAAGTTTAAATTAATTTTTGATTATCAACTGCCGCGTCATCATCTAATGCAGTGGCATCAGCGATAGCCTCAAGTATCTCATCTTCTTCACCAGTATCTTCAACTCGTGCCATCGATACTAATTGTTCATCTTCTGATAAACGAATTAAGGTAACACCTTGAGTATTACGCCCTGATGTGGCTACTTGAGCAACTGGTGTGCGCACTAGAGTACCTTTGTTTGATATCAAGATGACATCATCTTCAGGTTGCACTTTTGTAGCCCGAACTAATGCACCGTTTCGTTCACTGGTTTTTATAGCGATTACGCCACCGCCACCACGATTCTGAGTCTTGAATTCATCAATAGAAGTACGTTTTCCAAACCCATTCTCACAAGCAATCAGTATCTCGTTCACATCTTCATCAATAACGACTAAAGATTTAATAGATTCTTGTTTGCTGATTCGCATACCACGCACGCCTTTTGCAGTTCGTCCCATGACACGTATGTCATTTTCATCAAAGCGAATGGCTTTACCACTTGAGGCAAATAGCATGACTTCCTGCAAGCCATCGGTAACTCGAGCAGATACCAGCTTGTTACCCTCATCTAAACCTATGGCTATTAACCCATTCGATCTGATATTTGCAAAATGCTTTAACTCTACTCGTTTAACCGCACCATTAGCAGTGGCAAAGAAAACAAACGGACCTTCTACTGCCGCATCATTGTTGTTGTTATCTTCATCATTGTCGATATATAAATCGTCTGAATCTACAACAGCTGCTGTATTTGGGGCTTCTTCAACCATTTTAGGAATAGGCAATATTGTGGTGACAACTTCATCCGCATCTAATCCAATGATGTTGACCAAAGGACGACCACGAGCACCACGGCTAGCAATAGGCACTTCAAAACCGCGTAGACTAAACACTCGCCCGTTATCAGTGAAACACAGTACGGTAGAATGCGTAGACGTCACTACCAAATGATCGATCACATCATCTTCTTTCATGGCAGTAGCAGATTTACCTTTGCCCCCACGTTTTTGAGCAACATAATCACCAATAGGCTGGGTTTTTGCATATCCTGTACGCGACACTGTCAATACAACCGTTTGCTCCGGTATTAAATCTTCACGGCTTAAATCAATACGTGAATCTACGATATCTGTTCGGCGCTCATCACCAAAATTGTCACGAATTTCAATCAATTCGTTTTTGATTACCGTCATAAGCTTATCAAAATCATCTAAGATAGATTCAAGCTCTGCGATCTGGCGCAATAAATCTTGATATTCTTCCGTTAACTTTTCTTGTTCAAGTCCAGTAAGACGGTGCAATTGCATCTCTAAAATTGCATTGACTTGATCTAATGACAACCGATAGTTGTTCCCGTTATCAATCAAACCAAAAGGGTTTTTAAGATCTTCATCATCAATAAACTCTGGACGTACAGAACGAAGATCCCCTGTTTCAAGTGACCCACGCCCTGCCGCTTGAAGCATAGCAACCACTGTACCTGAATCCCACACCTCAGCCAATAGCTTTTCACGAGCTTCACCACGATTTGCAGACTCTTTGATAGTTGCAATGATGTCATCAATATTGGCTAAGGCAACAGTTAAGCCCTCTAACAGATGTCCGCGAGCTTTGGCTTTATTTAAATCATAAATAGTACGGCGGGTCACAACTTCTTGGCGATGACGTACAAATGCAGCAATAAGCTGTCTTAGCGTCATAAGCTTTGGCTGACCATTGTCTAGCGCAACCATATTAATACTAAAGCTTGACTCTAAAGGCGTCTGCAAGAATAAGTTGTTAACGATGACCTCGGCAACTTCTCCACGGCGAAGATCAATCGCTATACGCATACCATCTTTATCAGACTCGTCGCGAATCTCGGAAATACCCTCGATTTTCTTATCACGAACCAATTCAGCGATACGCTCGATAAGTTTGGCTTTATTTGATTGATATGGAATTTCGGTGAATACAATGCGCTCTCGATCTCGGTTCGCCCCAGAGTCACTCATAGGTTCAATATGATAACGTCCTCGAATATGAAGACGTCCTTTACCCGTACGATAGGCATCAACAATACCTGAACGACCATGAATAATGCCGCCAGTAGGAAAGTCAGGGCCTGATATGAAATTGGTCAACGCTTCGCTAGAAATATTAGAATCTTCTGCATAAGCCAAACAAGCATCCAGTACTTCAGTTAAGTTATGCGGTGCCATATTCGTGGCCATACCAACCGCAATACCTGTTGCTCCATTTACTAGTAAATTAGGGATACGCGCGGGCAGAACACTCGGCATACGTTCAGAGCCATCATAGTTATCTTCCCAATCTACCGTATCTTTTTCAAGATCAGCGAGCATTTGATGGGTAAGCTTGGTCATGCGCACTTCGGTATAACGCATGGCAGCAGCAGGATCGTCATCAATAGAGCCGAAGTTACCTTGACCGTCTACCATAGGGTAGCGAAGACTAAAATCCTGTGCCATTCGCACGATGGCATCGTAAACTGCTGTATCACCATGCGGGTGATATTTACCAATAACATCACCAACCACACGGGCAGACTTCTTGTAAGGTTTATTGTAGTCGTTTGAGAGTTGATGCATGGCATACATAATACGGCGATGCACAGGTTTGAGCCCGTCACGTACATCCGGTAGCGCCCGAGAAACAATGACGCTCATAGCATAATCAAGATAGGATTGCTTCATCTCATCGACGATAGCAATAGGACTGACCGAATCGCTCATATATACATCTCCGTGTTGCTAATAGCTTTAAATCATTAAATAATTAAGGAACAATTGGCTCCGAAATGATCTAAAAATAATACAAACTATTTAAAAGTTTTTGTATCAAAAATATCTTTGCTATTTTAACACAAAATAAGATGTAACGGGCGTATAGACACACCATTATGGGAGACTATATATGACGATAAAATGGTTTGTTTAGATAGGATTTTTTAATATAAGGTGAGCCAATCACACTTTGTTAGTATAATAATTAATGGTTAATAGAAACAGTGTAATTTACAACAGCTTAATTAGTCAAAACTTATGCAAGCTTGAAAGTCTAAGGGCTTTATCAAGGACATATGAGATCGTTAATTTATAAAACCGCTTTAAAGTATTGCTATAAGATTCAAATACGTTGCCAAGTGGTGACATCTAAGCCATTACCTTGAAATAATACGACATGCGCCATTATCGGATAAAAACCAATCTTAGACCCAATAGGATGATCATGATGGCTGGAGACTAAAGACAACACCTCTTCTCCGTTATCTAAGCGTAATCGATAAAGAAAATTCGCACCTCTAAATACCCGCTCAACGACCTCAGCCTGTTGCGGACTATCATCATCATGAACAATATCATCTGGACGTATCAATATCTTGATTTGCGTTCCGTTGGGATAATCGTAGCGACATACTTCACCTTTATCAAACTGTGCTTTATTGTCTGATTCGATAGTCCTATTAGAGGTTAATTGATGTTCTGAATCGCTAATGATTAGAGGGGGAGCGGTGCCACGAGCGTGGATGGGTTCTGGTTGGCGCATAATATCACCAAGGGCCGTTTTGATAACGCCCTGCTCTATTACACCATTAATCATCGCGCCTTCTCCAATAAACTCGGCAATGAACGGGCTATTGGGCTCATGATACAACTTATCTGGTGTGGCCCACTGTGCAATCTTACCATGATGCATGACACCAATTTTATCCGCAATTGCAAACGCTTCATGCTGATCATGGGTTACTAATATCGCCGTTGTATTTGTCTTTTTTAATATATCTCGCACTCTGCTGGCAAGAGATTCTCGCAGCATCATGTCTAAATTTGAAAACGGCTCATCCAAAAGCAATAACTCAGGCTTAGGCGCTAGTGCGCGGGCTAATGCAATGCGCTGCTGCTGTCCGCCTGAGAGTTCAGTTACCCGCTTATTAGCATGCTCACTGAGCTCTACTAATTGTAGAACTTCTTGAATACGTTCAGCCTTTTGAGCTTTGTTCAATCGGTGTAAGCCAAACCCTATATTTTCTTTTACCGTCAGATGTGAAAATAATGCGTAATCTTGAAATACCATTCCCATATCGCGTTTAGCAGGCGCTACCTGTTTTTTGATATGAGTATTTATAACGTAGGTTAAAGTTTTATGATTTAATTTAATCAGTCCTTGCTGAGGTTGTTCAAGCCCAGCTATTGTTCTTAACGCCGTCGTTTTACCGCAGCCACTAAATCCAAGTAGACATCCAATTTCACCTTGGTTTAATTGCATTGATAATGACTTTACCACCTCTGTATCTCCAAAGCTAACACTTAGATTATTGATATCTAAGTATGACTCTGAATCAGGACGTGAAGGATTAGGTACTTTGGATGTCATTTGTTTTCACCATTAGGCTTAATGTCGTTTATATGCATTTATTCATTTATATATCTTTAAACTTATTAGGGCGTGTAGAACATTCGCAAATTAGCACTGCTGATAGCTAAAATCGTTCCAGACTAGGCTGCCCGAAGCGTATTGGACCTTGACTAGGTTTACAACAACATCTGGGGCGATTTTAGCATCAGCCTCACTCGATCACAGCTCTCGCCTTGCGAACGGCAAAGCAGTGCTTTGCTTAATCCGTCCTCAGGGGCGGGTCTCTTTTTTGCCAATATATTGCGAAATTTTATAGCTTAGAATGACTAAGCGTCTAAAATTTCACTGCATATTGACTAAAAAATAGCCGCCGCCAGTGCCATGGTCGAAAGTTCCACACGCCCTAACTTAATATGTAGACACGTACTTATTTTTAAAGTGCAGATATAAAGTGTGTTTATCACTGTAAATATAGTTGAAGCCAATAGACTCTATAGTTTGTCAGATTGACGAATGAGTAGAATGACAGGGATTAAACCAAGTAAAACAATCGTTAAACTTGGCAATGCTGCTCGTTCATACATACCTTCTGAGGTCATTTCAAACACCCTAACTGCCAACGTATCCCATCCATGACGTCGTGTCATTAATGTAATGGGCATCTCTTTGGTAACTTCCACAAATACCATAATAAGCGCGGTAAACACACCTGGACTTATCACAGGCATGTAGACGTTGCGCCAACGTTTCCAGCGGTTGGTAGTAAGTAGCTGCGCCGCTTGCTCTTGATTGGGTGTTAATCGATTTAATTGACGATCAATAGGCTGAAACCCCACTGTCAAAAAGCGGGTTGTCAATGCTAGTAGCATTACAAGGACACTGCCACTTAATACCTGTGCGTCAGTAATATTATAGGCAATAAACAAGTTATCCACCCACGCAATCGGTATAAATACGCCGACCGCTAATACCGTACCTGGCACCGCATATCCTAAGTTCGCTAAAGACACAATTAACTGATTACTTTTATTGGGATATTGCCTTAAAAGCCATGCCATAACTAGAGTTATTATGGCGATGACCACTGACGTAGTCGCAGCGATTGATAATGTATTAAACAAAAACCCCCAGTAGCGGGTATCTAAATCAATATGATAATTATCTATTACCCAAGCAATTAATTGCAGCATTGGAAACCCAAATGCTAATAAAAATACGATACTACAAGACAGTACCGCAAGCACATTAGGGACTCCGGTTAACTTTTCTCGTTCACGCTGACCTGCACTGGGTAAATAACTTCGCTTTCGTTGCCAATATCGTTCTAAAGATAAAATTATAAAAACAGTAAGAATTAATATAGCCGCTAATTGCGCAGCCGTGGTTAAACTAAAAAATCCGAACCAAGCTTTATAAATCGCGGTAGTAAACGTATTCAAATTGAATACCGAGACCGCACCAAAGTCTGCTAGGGTTTCCATCCACGTTAAAAGTAGTCCGCCAAGAATCCAAGGCATCGCTTGAGGAAGCGCCACTTTAAAAAATGCAGTACGCTTAGTTAATCCTAGCATTTGGCCGGCTTCTAAGGCTCTTTTTCCTTGAGATAAAAATGCTTGGCGCGCAAGTAAATACACGTATGGATAAAATACAAGTGAGAGGATAACCCCTGCACCCCATACACTTCGAATTTGACTAAATGACCATGTGATGCCCATATCTCGTAGTGTGGTTTGTACGACCCCACTATAATCAAATAGACCAACACTCACAAAAGCGAGGACATAGGCAGGTATTGCAAATGGCAACATTAAGGCCCACACGAAAAACCGCTGACCAGTAAATCGGTACATACTTGTCAGCCACGCAAGATAAGTGCCTAAACTACCCGCAATTAGCGTGACCAGTGCTAATATCAATATTGTATTTTTGACAACATCAGGTAGGACATAATCTAAAAGATGCGACCAGACATCGGCCATTGGTTCTAGCCATGATCGCATCACAATGAGTATTGGTATTAACATAAATAGCGAAATTAGCCCAAGGACCAATTTCGCTATTAAGTCACGCTTTATTGTATTTGATTTCATAATACCCTTTTGTAAGGCGTATACATTCTTGAAATGTATACGCCTTAGCAATCGTTATTATTTATCATAAAGTGAATATGAGACTGCTTATTATACCTAATCTAAAAATTAACATATCGATGAAAACCAGTGCAAACGTTACCATCACTAGGTTCGAGTTTGACAATGATAGATCGTTTTCAGATAAGGTATTATTATTCGTATCCTGCACGGTCCATCAACTGAACAGCTTCAGCTTGACGCTTACCAAATACTGTTACATTGATATCGTCTTGTTTAAAGTCGCCCCAAGAATTAAGCATTTCTGACTTATTAATGCCTTCTTTTACAGGGAATTCTTTATCACTGCTAGCATATTCGCCCTGAGCGGTATCAGATGACAGCCATTCGATGACCATACGCGCGCCCTCTGGGTTATCAGCATTTTTTACAATACCAGCACCCGATACGTTCACATGCGTACCGGTAGCTTCTGCACCGTCACCTTGATTTGCCCAGAAAATGTTAACTGGGAAATCTGGATTATCTTCTAAGATACGGCCATAATAATAACTGTTTGCGATACCGACTTCGCACTGACCAGCAGCGATTGCTTCTAGCATTTTAGTATCATTACTAAACACTGGAGCCGCTAAGTTATCTACCCAACCTTTAACGATTTCTTCAGTTTTTTCAGCACCATAATGCTCAATCATACTGGCGACTAAAGATTGATTGTAGACTTTTTTAGAGGTACGTAAACATAATTTACCTTTCCACTTTGGATCAGCAAGATCAGCATAGGTTGATAAGTCTGATGCATCTACTTTAGCTGGATCATAAAAAATGGTACGTGCACGAAGCGATAAGCCTGTCCATAGATCATCTGATGAACGATACTTCTGTGGAACGTTGGTATTAACCACTTCAGAGTTTAAAGGCTGTAGTAGGCCTTGTTCGCCCGCTTGCCACAGGTTACCTGCATCAACAGTTAATAACATATCAGCAGGTGTGTTTGTCGTTTCAGCTTCTAAACGTGCCATTAATGGGCCTGTTTTATCAGTAACCAATTCAACTGGAACCCCAGTTTCAGAAGTAAACTGATCTAACAACGGCTGAATCAACTGTTCATTGCGTGATGAATAGATAGTGACTGGGCCTTTACTTGCCACATCAGTATTTGCAGCCTCAGAACTGACAACTTCGGTTTCGACAGCTTTTGTGGTTTCCGTGTCAACAGGTGCTTCAGCTTCAGTAGTTTCAGTTGTCTGATTACAACCTGTAAGTGCGAATGCACCCATAATTGCTGCACTTAATAATGTGATTTTGGTAGTGCTTAGTTTGCCGGATGTTGCCTCTATTGCGTTACTCATATGGCCCTCATTAGTTATGATAAATCGATGATAATTTTTAATATTGCTGCACTATTAATAGTAAACGGCATAATAATACAAATAATAATAATTATCAATAACAAATGAGAAACGTTCTATATAAAAGTTAATATTTAGAAGTAATTATTAGGGTTTGTCTTCACTTGCAACTTTATAATTAATGCCATTAATTGTCATTAAAAACTAAACGACATCAAATATTATCTTCCAACGCTTCCTCAGACTCAATTTGCGTGGGCTTATACACCCGTTTGTTCTCATAAATGTCATACAAAGGCTTATCATCAGGGTTGAACTGAGTCCAATTAGGACGAATAGCACCTGAGTTAATACTTGGATCTTTAATATTAATAATAGGAAACGTGCTGGTATTGAAGGCTATTAATGCTTGTCCTGTGTCACTAACCAGCCATTCCATAAATCTTAAGGATTGACCCGCCTTAAGACTAGATTTTAGTATACCGGCACTAATGACATCCGTCAGAGTGCCGCGATTAATTTGGTTAGACCAAGTTAGTCTAACGGGTGTTGAAGGATTAGATTTAGCATAGCGCCAGAATATATCACTATTGACCACACCTACATCGCACCGACCTTGTTCAATACTATTTATAACGGCTTGTTCATTTATCGAATACTCTGACACATTGCGGTCTAAATTAGAGAGGATTTTTGCAGTTGGTTTACTCCCTCGATAATGCCACATCATTTTAGCTATCGATTGATTCTCAGGTAGCATTATGTCAGTCATACATAATCGGTTGTGCCATTTATCGTTACTTAACCCTGCATAATTAATCAGCTCAGGTTCGTTGACTTTATTTTTGTTGTAAATAATAGTCCGTGCATAGCTACTTATACCAAACCATTCACCATCGGTATCTTGATATTGCTTTGGCACGGCATCATTTAATTTATTTGAGCCTATGGGCTGAAGTTTATGAGCACTAGCAGCGTTAAAAAGGGTATGTGCACTATGCATGAGTAGCATATCGATATCTTGAGGGATGTTTATACTATCTGATAGCTGCAAATTCGACGTTCTGTCGAGTTTAAATAGCTCAGTATCAAGAGGAACCCATTCAATCTCAAAACCTTCTTGTTCGTAATAAGCATCGCTTATAGGCTTAAGATAGTTTATCTCAATATCTGTTCCAATTCTAATGGGTGCTTGTGCGTTTAGTATCTCCGTGTCTATAGTGTCCGAATTTGTTTGGGTAGCTTGTTTATCACATCCTGCAAGCATGAGTATAGTAACACTTAAAACCAACCACAGTTTATGGGCTATTGACCCATTAGCTTTGTCATCATAATAGAAAACAATTGACATAAAGGCCATCATGTTGGATACCACATTTATAATAAAACTGTGTAAATAATGATAACTTTTAAACATTTATTTGGCCTCTATAACTCTCAACATATAGTTTGGTAAGTACATTATTCAACCAGTTAAAATAGATAGTGACCACACAATGCATTCACAACCGCTTCAGTGCGTAATATCCGGTTTCCTAAAGACACAGCGGTACATCCATTTGCTTCAAATAGCTCAATCTCATAATCTATCCACCCGCCTTCTGCACCTATACAGACTATTTGTGGAAAACTATTGATCTTTTGAGACTGTCCAAAAGAGGTTTGTGCATAAGGATGCGTTACCACACATGTGTGGGTTTGGGTCATCACACTTAGTTCATCTTCGACAAAAGGCTTAAGCCGTTTCTTAAAACTTACTATGGGCTTTACGGTATCGACACTTTGTTGTAAACCTAATTCGATAAACTCATCAACACGATGTAACATGGGGCTTTGCCAATAGCTTTTATCGGTACGGTAACTATTGACTAATATTATATGATCCACACCAATAGCGGTCATATCCATGATTAATCGGCGCAATACTTTAGGTCTTGGTAGCGCCAGAACAACCGTCAAATTAAGCTTGTTTGGTGGAAAATACTGACTGACAAGGTTTGATAAAATGACTTTATCACTATCTATAAATTTTATAGTTGCCGTTCCGATGTTACCCGATACAATGCCAACTTTTACTAAATCCCCTACCTCAAGCTTGAGTACCTTAAGGATATGAGTTATCTGACGCTCATTTGTGATTGTAAACTCTTGACCGAACGTAGCAGTACTTGGTAATAGAATAATATTCATAGGGTAGTTATGATCGTGATTTAACTACAAAGTGGTCTAAATCATCTGCTTGAAGCGACGTTTCTATCGTAGGTTCAAGATCAATTAATAAAGATTCTATCATGGCCAGTTGATTTTGCATGGCGTTGCTTTTTTGAGTTACTAATTGCCATCCAGCATCGCCTGCTTGTTTGGCTAATTCTGGATTTAAAAGCCAGTCACTAACTATCTTAGCAAGTGTTGTCGCAACATCTTTAAGCTGACTTTTATTTCGTTTGCTTTGACGTTTGGATTGACCCGTATTAGGCTCTATCAATCTAAGCGCGCCAGCATCATATAAGGCGCTCACGACTTCATGACAGGATTGAGTATAGCTACCCATAATTATTGGCTTTGCCAAACTTGCCGCTTCAATAGGATTATGTCCTCCTATATTGACTACCGACCCGCCAACAAAAGCCACATCAGATAGGGCGTAACATGCGTTAAGCTCACCCATAGTATCAGCAAGATAAACCTGTGTATCTTTATTTATTTTGTCCCCTTTACTGCGTCGATGTAGCGTCATGCCCGTCGCTGAAATGAGATCTGCAACCTTATCAAATCGCTCAGGATGACGTGGCACCAAAATCAATAACGCGTTATTAAGAGAAGGCATCTTAATGATCGCTTGATGTGCTTCCAATACAACCTGTTCCTCGCCAGCATGGGTACTGCCTGCCACCCAAATTGGTCTATCAAGAGCACTCAAATCTTCAGCAAACTTTTGAGCCGATTCGCTGTCAATCTGATCTGCCCTATTAGAAGGTTTAGACATAAAATGGGACTTTGTTAAGCTCGGCGCAGAGCCCGTAGACCATTTTAAAGAATCCGCACGGCGTATTTTAGGAACAGGGGTGCCCAGTCTACGAAATCGTTTCGCAGTATCGACGTCTTGAGCGATTATCATCGTCAAATTCTGTACCATACTGGTAATGACATCAGTATACTTGGCATAGTTTTGAAAAGACTTTTGAGATAATCTGGCATTAACTAACACAGAAGGAATGCCTAACCTATTGAGGACATTTAGAATGTTCGCCCACAACTCAGTTTCAACAAATAAAGCAATGTCAGGTCTAACGTGGTTTACAAACTTTTCTACCACTGCTTTATCATCCACGGGTACAAATGTGTGTGCCACTTGACCTGTTTGCAAATAAGTAGCAAACAATTCTTCCGCGCGGGCAAAGCCAGTTTGCGTCGTATTAGTAATCCATAACTTTGCACCCTGCTCGAGCATAATCTTTAGCATAGGCGCGATGGTATTGGTCTCACCCAGTGACACTGCATGACACCAAACTGTCTTATCGTAAAACACAGATGACTTATCTAATTGAGTATTTACAGTACCTGTATGAGTATGTGGGAGCGTAGGCGGGTTTGGATATTGACGACCAAACCGTGCGTCAATTTCTTGTTCATAATCAGCGGTAGGCGTGTCTAAGTTTTTACTTTTTTGATGGCGGCGCCATAAAGCAACGCGATATAAAGGCTTTAAAAGCTTTATGAGCAATCGGTAGTAAAAAGGGGGCTTAAGCGCATTTGATGTTTCAGCTACATCAGATAATAGCGCATAAGCAGATTCAGAAGAATTAAGAGAATTTGGCGCGGGCATGTAATAAAATACCTAATAAGGTGCAATGGCTTGCAAATCTAAGACTAATTTTTGTACACAACTAACGCGTAAAGATAGTTTAAACTGTTAAATTTTTATTAGATTTAAGTTGAAGTTCTACTATTTCAGACGATTTAAGTTCAAGCGCTTTATGATTACGCTTTATGTGCTCGTTATTTGTATAGGGATAGGCTATTTTACATTATAAAAAATAGTTTAAATAGTATGGATATAAGATAAGCCAATATTATTCATTTATAGTCAACATTATATTATAGCAAGGGGCTAAATAGCCGAATACTTGAATCGAACAATTTTTTGTAGGTTGGGCGCATCTCCCAGTGTTGTGAATCCAGTATTTCGGATTGGGTTAGATAGGCTTGTTGACAGGTCAACACCTGCTGCACTATTGCAGGAGAATATAACGCTAGACTAACTTCCATATTTAAATAAAAACTGCGCATATCCATGTTAACAGTTCCGAACAGACAGTAATCATCGTCGATAACGACAGTTTTAGCATGCAATAGGCCGCCTTTAAACTGAGCGATGTTAACGCCCGCCTCCATTAATATAGAATAAGAAGCCTGCGACGCGTGTTGGACCAAAAATGAATCAACTTTTTTGGGCAGTATTAATGTAACTTCTACACCCCGTTTGGCGGCTGTGGTTAAGGCAGCTAATAACGCTTCGTCAGGAACAAAGTAAGGGGTCGTAATTTGAATTTTAAAATTTGCTCTATGAAATACGGTAAGTAACGTATTATATATCACGTTTTCTGTGAGCCTAGGGGCAGAGGGTATCAACTGCGCTATGATATTGTGAACCACAGGCATTTGCTTAATCGGCTTTAAATAACCTTGAGACGCTATATCCCCAAATGTTGATGTTGACGTTGACTTGTATATAGATGTTGATGTTGACTTAGACATTGAAGTTGAATGGCTATTTGGTGTTTGAAACTCTTGACCATATTCATCGCTTAGATTTAACGCTGAAATTTGCCGTGCAATATAACCCGGCACCTTATCATTAAGATCGTTAATCGTAGGTTTGGGTCGATACAGCTTGCGTGTATAGGTATTGATGCTCTCATCGATACGCTGACTTAATACTTTTAGATTTTCAGAGCTTTCTGCACCTATGTCCGTAACATTTACTGCAGCCAGCGCGGTTACTACACTAAGTTGTTCTTTACTCTCTATGCGCATGATAAGATCAATCCATTGACCTAGCGCTTTGTCTTGTTTAAAAAACTCTGGATCAACCAGATTAAAGCTACCGGTATAGCCTATATACTCATCTATTACCACTATTTTGCGATGATTACGCAAGTCTGTGCGTTTAAATAACGTTTTAAATAGCCCAACTGGCAACGATTGATGAATAATGACGCCAGAGTGGATTAATTTTTCATACCAATCATCGGTAAAAAAGCTAAAACTGCCGACACTATCTGCAAGTATTTGACACTCTACCCCGCGTTTGGAAGCTTTAATGAGTGCATCAAAGATCTCCTGAACCCGTCCCTTAGGATAGATAATATAAAACTCCATAAGCACCAAACGAGTGGCATTATTTATATCTACAAGCAAGCTATCGATCGTACTGTCTGCTGAGGTTAGCAGTTGCATGGTATGACCATCATAAACCCCAAAACCTGTATCATAAGTTCCAATACGGCTAACCCCCTGATATCGCTCAGGAAGCATATCTTCAACGGTGTCATAAGTGATACCCTCATGATCCGTCAATTGTTTAAGCATCTTCTGCGCCTTGGAGCTTCTTAATTTATAACTTTTACCTAAATAAGGTTCGCCCACTAATATATAGGCAATAATACCAAAAAAAGGAACCACAATAATTAATACCAACCAAGTGATGACAATGCTGGTATTGCGCTGAGTGGATAACACCCTTACAAACATGTAAATTGTTAGAATGATATGGGCTGCGACCCCTAACCATGCCCAGTCCCCCAGCGATATATTTTGCAACCACGACCATATACCCTCAATTGGAATTGAAGTAGTAGCTGCTGCAAGAAACAAGGGATTAGGTAAAATTGGACTCATGAAAAAATGTCAGTTCTCTCTTAAATATTTAGGGCGATATACTAGGGGCTGTTTAGAATTAGTATATTAGTACTGCCGATAGCTATAATTGTTTCAGATTAGTCACAAAGCGGCGGTAATGCCCGAAGCGTATTAGACCTTGGCTAGATTTGCAACAATGTTTGGGTCAATTCTAGCATCAGCCCCTCACTCGAGCATAGCTCTTGCCTTGCGAACGGGTAAAGCAGTACATTGCTCGATACCCGTTATAAGGGACAGGACTATTTTTGCCACTACATTGTAAAATTTTCTAAAAGCTGGTCTAACCTAGATTCAATAAGCATCGAAAATTATACTGCGTACGGCCAAAAAAATAGTCTTAGTCAGTGACATATACTAATTTTAGACTGCCCTTAACTAATCGAACGATTTTAAAAACGCTAATAAAGCTTTTTCATTCAATTGTTGGAATTTACGTGTCCGGCCGACACGTCCTTTTTTATAGCGTTCAATAAAGTTATTTTCTAAAAAGCTGTTTAAAATCATAGGGTGAATATATGACGCTCTACAGACACTGGGCGTATTACCTAAGTCTTGAGCCACCTGTTTGACCACGTCAACTATCAGCTGTTGGCGCGCTTTGCTATTTTTTTTACTCTCTAATATGTCATTTCCTGCTTGCTCATATAAATAATCGGCAGCTAACACCGACGCCATCCATGTTCTAAAATCTTTTGCACTATACTCATGCCCGGTATGGATACGTAGATACTCATTTATATCTTGGCTTTCAACAATTTGTTTTTTACCCTCATTATCAATATATTTAAAAATACGATAACCGGGTAAATCGGAACACGCCCTGACGATATCTATAAGTCGTTCATCTTGAAGCTCTATATGATGCTCTTTGGCACTTTTGCCCACAAAATCAAACGCTAACCCCTCTTCTGTTTCACTGACATGCTTACTTCTTAATGTGCTAAGCCCATAGCTTTTGTTTTTTTTGGCATATCTATCATTTCCAATACGTATTAAGGTGGTTTCTAGTAACTTTACTACTGCAGCGAGTACATTATCACGGCTTAAAAACTCCGATTTTAAATCTGCTTCTATTTGAGCACGTAACGTTGGTAAGTTTTCAGCAAAACCTACTATCGCATCAAACTTTGCCTCATCACGAACCTTATTCCACAGTTCATGATACAGATATTGCTTACGTCCTTTTTCATCTCTGCCCGTACATTGAAGATGACCATCATCATATTTGCATATCCAAACCTCAGACCACATCGGAGGTATCGCTAAAGCATCAAACCGAGCGCGTAAGTTTTTGTCCTTAATCGTCTTACCGTTATAGTCCTTAAAACTAAATCCTTTACCCCAACGTTTTCGCGTATAACCCGGCTCATTATCGCTTACATAACGTAAGTTTGCGCGTTTGGCTAATGCTTCATAATTATGTCGATCTACAGTATCAGACAGCTCATCTAATACCGACTTATTATCGGTATCATTGGCAACTGACTGCTTATTAGACGTCTCATTTTTAAGTTTATTATTATCTTTGTTGTTCTTAGGGGTCTTTTGCTTTGAGCCATTTTTAGAAAGGCTATTTTTATTGGGGCTGTTTTTATTAGTCTGCATTTAAACCTCGAAGGCTAATTATAATCTTGGTATCTTTTATTACATAAGACTTTTTAGAATACATTTAAAAGTTTAAGTGTTATGGTTTCTTATTCTATTAGAAGTCTCTTGCATAACACAGCATTTACGCATAGTAAAACTGTAAAGCCCGGTTACGTAATTCACCGTTATATGTTTTATTGGGCGCACTTACTGTAATAAAACGTCATATATAGTCAAAGAACTTTAAAGTAGTCACAAGGCAACCGAGTGCAAGTACTACTAGGGTAGGCTTAACGAGGTTAACACCGTGACTCTTTATAAGTTCGCCGACTATAGTTGAACCCAAACACGCAACTTATTCTAATTCAAATAAATATGCGTTAACCTTTATATGAATAATTTATGTCAAAAAAAAGCTGCATCTGATAAGACGCAGCTATATTACATTAATCTCAAACACTATAATTTTAGGAAATGCGAATAATGTTAGATCATTCTGATCGCACCATCGAGGCGTATTACTTCGGCATTAAGATAGGCGTTCTCAATGATATGTGCTACTAAATTAGCAAACTCAGCGGGCTGGCCTAAGCGTTTTGGATAAGGTACGCTTGCTTCAAGCTGTGTACGTGCTTTATCTGGAATAGAATCCATCATAGGGGTGGCAAACACTCCAGGCGCTATGGTCATTATTCGAATACCATGTCGTGTCAGCTCACGTGCTAAGGGCAACATCAGACCAACTACCCCAGCTTTTGATGAACCATAACTGGCTTGACCCACTTGACCATCAAACGCAGCAATTGAAGCTGTATTGATGATAATACCTTGGTCTATATTATTAGGACCCCCATTATTCGCCACTTGCTTAGCGATACTTGCAGCTACTAAACGTGCCACATTAAAACTGCCTACCAAATTAACTTGTATGCCTTTGTTAAATTGATCCAAGTCAGCAGGATTATTATCGCGATCAAGCAATTTTTGTACGATTGCAATGCCCGCACAGTTAATACTGCCCGCCAGTGCACCAAATTCATTTTCGACAGTTTCAACAGCGGTTGAAACATCTTCACCGCTAGTCACATCACAGCGTACAAAACGCACAACATCGCCAAGTTCTTTGGCTAAGGCCGCGCCTGTTTCTTCATTTAAATCAGCTATGACAACGTTCGCCCCACGAGATACCAACTCTCTAGTCACCGCTTCACCTAAACCTGAAGCGCCGCCAGTTACGATAAACGTTTTTGATTCAATTTTCATTTATTGTCCTTTTTAGGTTATATTTTAAAGAAGTTAAAAATTAGGGTTTGTTGAATTGATATTATTGAACTATTGAAGAGCTATTAAAGCATCTTAAGTTATTGGCGCAGCAAAAGCGCCTATTAACGCAGTAAAAAACGCTGAACTTTACCACTAGGCGTCTTAGGCAATGCTTCGATAAACTCAATAAATCTTGGATAAGCATGTGCTGATAAGCGTTTGTGTACCAAAGATCTAATCTCATCTTCCAAATCTTTTGTGCCTTCTATACCTGGCATTAATACCACGTATGACTTGATAACATGCCCCCTCATCTCATCTGGCACACCCACTGCCACCGATTCAGCCACTGCCTCATGCTCCATGACGCAGTTTTCTACATCCGTTGGACCTATCCGATAACCTGCAGTGATGATGATATCATCATCGCGTCCTGCAAACCAGAATGTTCCATCTTTATGCCGCTCTACGATATCGCCAGTCAGATAATAATCACCTGAAAAAGACTGCTTTTCATCCCAGCTGTATCCGCTAAAGTAGAATGCAGGGGATTCACTAACAACAATTGCCAGTTGCCCTTGTACCCCATCAGCTACTGGCTCTAACTGATCATTTAATACAATCAGTTTATGCCCTGGCATTGGCACACCCATGCTACCAGTCGGCACATCGTGGGTAAGTGCATGATGCATACAACAGGTCATTCCAGTTTCTGTTTGTCCATATTGATCATACACAGGGCAACCTAAATTATCTTTGACCCAAGTCACAACCTCAGTGTTGAGCGTCTCACCTGCTGAGTTGGCAATTCGTAATGATAATTGGTCAGCAACATTTTCAAATACACCACTCGACTTCATCATTCTAAATGCTGTCGGTGAGGAAGCAACATTGGTTATCTTATGGCGTACTAGAAAATCAAAGGTATTTTGCGCATCAAACCCGGCTTCATTAAAGTAGGTAGTCATGCCCATAAGCAAAGGCCCAGTAATGGCATAATACAATCCATATGCCCACCCAGGATCGGCCATGTTCCAGTAGTTATCTGATTCACACAAATCAATAGCATAACACATGTATAAATAAAAGGTAGGTAGAGCACTTAAAGGAACACTCACGCCTTTAGACTTTCCAACAGTACCCGAGGTAAACATCTGTAAGAAAGGGGCATCGGGTGCGAGATTGATTGGCTCAAATTTTGTATCAAATTGGCTGGCATTTCTCAAATTGGCATTTCTCAAATTGGCATCTTCGTAATCGATATCTTCGTAATCGACATCTGATTGCTTCTCATTCGATTCATTCAACGTATGGTCGTCTGTTACAAACACCATTTTTGGCAAGTTTTTGATATCATCAAATTTTTCGCGGTTTTCAGGATTAGTAAACACCACCTTAGTATCCGCTTTATTCAACCTATATTCGATAGATTCAACACCAAATGCTGTAAACAATGGTTGATAGATAGCACCAATGCGCCAGGTTGCTAATACAATTATTAAAAGCTCTGGCGTACGCGGTAGCATCGTTGCTACTCTGTCACCAGACTGGACCCCATATTGCTGCAACATGTGAGCAACCTGAGCACTTTTATGATCTAAGTCATTAAAACTTAGCTGTGTCACTTTTTCATTGGTATTTTGATGGACGAGCGCGATTTTATCGCCTAATCCATTGCGGACATGTCTACCGCAACATGCCACATAGGCATTTAATGCATCTTCTGGTGTATCTTTGAAAATCTTTTGCACCAATACATCTTGATTGAAGGTTTGATAGAAGGCTTGATAGGCTTGAATGTCACTCGTGTCATTATTTTGACTAAACTGATTATGGTTTTGGTCTTGGCTTTTATATTGAGAGTGTTCTGGAAGCTGACTTAATGAGGTGTTGATAGACGTATCTTGTGACATTTTCTGCTACTCCTTTAGCGAGATACTGTATATGTACTGATTAGAAATACTGATCTATTTAATTAAACAGACCTGAATAAAATCTGAATAAATAACAAAAGATTAAATCCTGTTAATCTTTAATTTATTTTCTAATTTCTATTCCTACTAGGGGCTGTATAGAATTAATTCATGGAACTGGCAAAGGCTATTTTTTAGTCGATATGCAGGTAAATTTTAGCTATCAGCAGTCCTAATTAAGTAATTCTATACAGCCCCTAATTTAGTATATCAATACATTTCATCTCATTCTATATATTTATTACTTTTCAATGATTCAGAGTCTTTTATTATTGATTGTATTAGGACATATTATTATTTTTTAAAACTCTAATAGTATAACGCTTAGATAATTATAAGTAAGAATAATGTTAGCTTTTTGAATCAAGTATTGAACGTTAAGTTTTAATGAGTTTAGCGTGCAACCAAAATCCAGCTAACATGGCTATAACAAATAGAATAGATTCGGTATAACCTGCAAATGCTGTTACCAATGCAGGTGCAGGGCAAAACCCTAACATACCCCAACCGATTCCGAACATCAAACTGCCTATTATAAGTTTTGAATTAATTTTACTGGTCGTAGGCAGGTCAAAGGGAGCACTATTTAATGCTTTTTTGCCTTGATTCTTACGTGATTTAATATAGAAGAAGACTGGCATAGCGACGGCGATACCCCCACCCATAACCAAACCTAATGAAGGATCCCAATTATGAAAAAGTCGTAGAAATCCCAATACTTTCTCAGGATTAACCATCTGAGATACGATGAGCCCTATGGCAAATATAAAACCAGAAATGAAACTAAATGTCAGCGTTAGTCGGTTGTTTGATATCATAACAGGCTCACAAAATGACTATGAGAGAGAAATTAAATAGAAAAAAGAAAGGTAAATATTAAAACTGTAGGCGGGACTGACTAAGTTTGAATCATTGCAAAAAAAGTTGCCGTTAGAATGCCACTTGATAAAAACAGTAAGGTGGCGGTGATTGAGCGTGGCGACAGCCTTGAAATACCACAAATTCCATGTCCGCTTGTGCAGCCTGAACCCAATCTAGTTCTAAAACCGACCAACAGCCCTGCAAGGATAATTTTCCATATAGGTTGGGCCATATTTAATTCGGGAAAGCCGATAAGTAAAGCATAAACCCAAGTTGCTAAGGCCATACCAAATACAAAAAACAATTGCCAACTAGGCTTTGGCAACTGAGTTATAGAGTTCTTTAATATGCCACTCATGCCCATGATATGACCGCTACCTACTATTAAGACAGAGGCTGCAAATCCTATTATAAGACCACCGATTAAAGCGCTCCATGGTGTAAAATTTGCTATATCGATCCATGCGGGCATAAACGCTCCTATTCGAACTAAATAGTATATATTAATATATATTATAATTTTATATATTATAAATCATACCATTTCTAATAAATAGTCATTTTAACTAGGCGCTGTACAAAAACGCTCATACAATACTCTCATCACAGCCAATGCGTCGTCACTTGCGATGCTATAGTAAATTTGTCTGCCCTCCCGGCGGGTATTTACTAAGCCGTTTTCTCTCAAAACACCTAATTGCTGAGACAAACTCGGCTGTTTGATACCTGTAGATATTTCTAAATCTCGAACACAAGCTTCAGATTCAACCAAACTACACAGTAATAATAAACGATTGGAGTGCGAAAGGGATTTAAGTAATTGAGAGGCTTTAGAGGCAGATTCTTTAAGCCCACTTAGTTCTACCTGGTCAACTCTTTGTAATGTGTCAGTCATTAATTGGCCTTCATTTATTGTTATATAAAGTTGTCATCTCTTTAGATGCAGTTTGTTCTCAAGTATTTTTGAATATATCAGAATTTCATCATATGCAAATAAATACTTTGTTTATTCATTTTAGATATAATTAATAAGTCTGATTGTAATATACTTTAATATCAAGCGTTTAGATTCTATTAATTTAAAAAATCAATGATAAAAGTTTATTTGCTTAAATACCCTTTGTTTATCAATGATTACCGTAGTAATATTAATTGTATTAAATGCTTCAATATAAATATTGTATTTATGACTTTTATCTTTATTGGTTTAGATTATCTAAAATAAATAAGAATTTTTTAAAATATATATACTATTTTTATCGTTCTTACCTTTGGGCTGAATGGTGTCTTATGCACTTAGGGTATTTAATATCATATTAAAACGATTTATTTTAAAGTTTAAGTTTAAGTAGCGTATTTATCTGTTCTGAATCTTTTAATAAATCTTATATTAGTTCCTAATTTTTTTTAGAACTAACTCACCTCTTTTTTTATTTATATTTATCTACTTAGAAGGCACTGTTCATGAAATATATTCATTTAGCTCCTTTTACCAAAACTCTTTTAGTTGCTTTAACCTCAACTATATTACTTACAGCTTGTGGCGACGATTCAGATAATTCATCAAATGGTTCTGAAGTTATCGTTACCAATAGCTTAATAGGTACGCTTGTTGACGAACAAAGCCTACTGCCTATTGCAAATGCAACCATCATAGCTGATGGGATGCAATATACGACAAATGATAATGGTCAATTCGAAATTCAAGGTGTTAATGCTGGAGATGTTATTTTATTAACAGTGACTGCTGAGGGTTACCCAGAGCGTAGCTATGCAACAACCATAGCTGGTAATCAATCACTTGAAGTAGAGTATAGAATTAGTAATGACTCGACCGTAGCCAATACCACATTGCCTGCGAGTTCCGAAATCGTTGTCTATGTCCCAGAAAATGGTGCCGAAGTTGTTATTCCTGCTAATGCGCTGGTTCGTACCGATGGAGAGCCAATCGTTGGAGAGGTGACAGTTACGATAGATGCGGTAACGCCTAGCGTAGACCCAGAAGAAATGCCAGGCGGTTATGAGATCGTAGATGGCGGTTTTATGGAAAGCTTTGGCGCCCTTATCATATCTGCGATTGATGAAGATGGAAACGAATTAGAGCTTCAACAAGGTAATATAGCGTCTATTGTTATCCCAGTTTCAACACGTAGTAATCTTGATCAATTGCACGAACAAATGCCCTTATTTTATTATGATATTCAACTTGGTGGCTGGATTGAGAATGGTGTCGCTGATTTAGTTGTACTGGATGATAATAGTCAAGCGTATACATCAGAGGTAGACACCATCGGTGCATGGAATGTTGATGAAGAGATGCAAACTGTTGATATTACAGGGTGTGTTGAAGATACAAATGGCAATCGTATCTCTGGCGCCATTGTTAAAGGTGATGGCATAAACTATTCTTCGATCACAACAGCTTATACGGATGCACAAGGTGACTTTATACTTCCAGCGCGCCAAACGGGTGAGCTATATGTATATTCCCAATTACAAAATTATAATTCTAATGCGGTAACAGTTACTACAGAAGGATCTAATTATTCGTTAGGTCAAAGTTGTCTGGTTATTAGCACAGATGATAATAGTCTATCTGTACGATTAACTTGGGGAGAAAAACCCGCTGATGTTGACTCACACATAGTAACGCCGTCTGGTGAACATATATATTATGAGAATCCTGGAAATTTATTTCAAGCTCCGTTCGTTAATTTAGACGTGGATGATATAGATAGTTATGGTCCCGAATTTATTACTGTCCGTCAATTAATGGTAGGGCGATATAAATATGGTGTCAATAATTTTTCAGGAACTTATAATCCTGGTCTCAAGAATTCACCGATCAATGTGTTATTAGAAGGCCCAACCCTTAGGTCACGTACCCTAGTTCCTTCAGTTGAAGACAATGCAACCAATTTATATAGCTTCTGGCATGCTTTTGATCTTATTGTGGACGAATCATGCAATATCTCTTTTGAATCCGTAGACCAATGGTTATCTACTGAGCAAGAGATGTCTGAATTTGTGAATACAACGGCTACTGATCCAGAGTATTGCACCGTACCAATGCTATAACTTCTAATCATTTGTAGGCTTAAATGAATCAAACCTCCAATATGGAGGTTTGTTTTATTTAAAACTATAATTTATTGCAAAAAAGATGAGAAACCATTTAATAGCATCTGTACAGAGATTGAGATCAAAATCATCCCCATTAATCTTTCTATGGCTTTTAACCCCCTATTACCCAATATACTATATAGCTTGGTTGAGAAAAACAGGATTATTGAAGTAACAAACCATGCTAAGAATAGTGCCATCAACGCTTTCGGAATACTCTGAGGGTTCTTCTCTGTTAACAATATTAGTGTCGCTAAAATGGATGGACCTGCTATTAATGGAATGGCTAAAGGCACAAGGAAGGGTTCACCATCAATATCATCATCACTCATAACCCCACCTGGCTGTGGGAAGATCATGCGTATTGCAATAATCATCATCACAAGCCCGCCACCAATGGCAACAGCCTCCGTACTTAACCCTAAGGTATGCAGAATACTACCGCCTGCAAATAAAAACAGTACCATCACACCAAGTGCCAGTAAGAGCTCTCTAATAATAATAAATTTACGTCTTTGTTCAGGAGCCTTATCTAGGACGCTTAGAAATATGGGAATATTGCCCAAGGGATCCATAATTAAAAATAATGTCAAAGCTGTGGCAAATATCTCCATAAATCCTCAAAAATTAAATGACTAATAAATTATAGATATTGTTTGAGGGCATTATAACTTAAATTTATTTTAGAAAGTTTTTAATGTTTGGGTGATCTAATTTTTGATAGTGTAGATATTAATATTTTAAATTAATCTATTATTAGAGTCCGTATTATGTATTTATAGCTATTGAAGATATTACTCGCGCGCTTTCTTTCTCGCTTTTTTAATTGAGTTCCTTCTTGTTTTCTTTTTCACTCTCTTTACTGCTGAATTCAAGCTCACATCGTTGTCGGTATTTAATAGGTTTTGGCCAATCGCTTGCAAGCTTAGGTGCTTCTAGGCCCATTGATATCATCTTGACCGATGTAATCCAGCCTGCATGACTGATGGCTAACACGTTAGGCTCATTGAGCCTTTCACTTACCCATTTATCCACTCTATTAAAAAGTTGTTGCAAACTTTCACCGTCGTGAGGGGCGAAATTTAAAAAATCATGACACCACCTATCAATTTGGAGTTTATTTATATCAGACCAGTGCTTCCCTTCCCATTCACCAAAATTTATTTCCGCCAACCTTGAATCTTCATGGCATTCAAAACCTCTTTTTTCAAGCATTTCACCAACTTTTTTCGAGCGATCCAAATGGCTAACCCATACGACTTTAGGAAGCTGGTGCTTCTTTACAAAGCTATGTATCTGATTGGCAAGTCTTTTAATTTTTCGTGAGTCGACACTTATATTAGTCTGACCGTAACAAACGCCAATTTTATATTTAGGCTTGGAATGCCGCCAGACATATAACCTCATGCTTAACTCTCTTTTTATCATCTAACTGCGCGATAGTTTAAAAGCGGTTTACTCTTTAAATATGGTTACTTTAATTAGATCATAAACACTGGTTTATTAAATATTTGCAGCAAGCCCTAGATGAATAGCTATTTCAACTACCTGCTGGGTAGCGCCTAATCCGTCACCCGTATACCCTGTCAGTCGTCTCTTCAATAATTTATACATATAATACGTCACTATAATCGCCATCAGTGCAGCCAATGTCCACTGTGCAATATGGATTTGGTGCCATAATTCGGGTAAGCCTAAGTACATTATTAATATTAAAAGAACCAGCCATAAAGTACTCGCCAACCATTGAACAGGCGACATTTGTTGAGCCATAGGTTTTGCTTTTGCGTGATCAATATCACCGCCGTAAGGCAATAATACGATAAGACTCGTACACAATAGTCTGGATGCGGTGTGCGCAACAATTATAACTACAAGTGCGGATGATAATGGCATTGATGCCAATAATAGGATTTTAAGTAATATCACACTTATTAGCCCCAGCGTGCCATAAGTGCCTATACGCGAGTCTTTCATAATAGTTAACGTACGCTCACGGGTTAATCCGCCGCCTAACCCATCACAAGTATCTGCTAACCCATCCTCATGAAATGCACCCGTAAGTTTGATGCCAAAAAGCGTACTTAATGCAGCGCTGACAATGGGTGTAAACAAGTAACTTGTCAGCCAGTAAATCAATGCACATAATACTCCTACCAGCAAACCCACCCCTGGAAAGTGTCGGCTACTTTGATGTAGCCATTCAGGTTGATATTTATTAAAGCTAATGGGTATGCGTGTCAGAAACTGAAGCGCTACGAGATACAGTTGCCATTCATATTTGATAGCTTTTATTAAAAAAGAATGTTGGCGCTTCGATAGATTGTCTTTTGACATATCACTCTTTCATATACGGTTATTAATTTTTTATTTATAGTTCTTTATTTTAAGTTTTATTCAATTAGATAAAGTAAATCATTGTTGTTCACTGATGCCCGCATCTTCAAAGCTTGCCATTTCATTAATTATTGCACAGGCAGACTTTAATAAAGGATAAGCCAAAGCGGCTCCGCTTCCCTCTCCCAATCGCATATCAAAGTCCAATAATGGCTGAGCATTTAATAGCTTAAGTAAATAACGATGACCAGGCTCTACAGAATGGTGTGCAAATACGGCATAATTTTTAACACCAGATGCTATTTGCTCAGCAGCTAACAAAGCACAGCTACTTATAAATCCATCAATTAGTAAAACCTTTCTATCACTCGCAGCCTGTATAAAAGCGCCTGCCATCATAGCTATCTCAAGACCGCCAACTGAGGCTAGAATATCAAGAGGCTGCGTAACTTGAGTATGCCGTGCTAAGACTTGAGTTAAGACTTTTTGTTTGCGGCTGAGTCCCGCATCATCCAGCCCCGTTCCTCTACCAATACATTTTTCAATTGGAAAACCGCCTATTTTTGCAAGCAGCAAGCTCGCTGACGAGGTATTACCTATACCCATCTCCCCTGCAATAAATAACTCCCCGTCAAGCTGCTTAGCAATGTCCATACCTGAATGAAGTGATTGAATACATTCTTCAAGTGTCATAGCAGGTTCAATAAGCGCATCACGGCTACCTAACCTCACTTTGTAATTTAAAAGACTAGGATGGTCTAACACATTATATTCTGAGAAATATACTGAAACGCCTGCATCGATAACTTTCAGATCGATATCGTGTTGACGCGCCAACACATTAATTGCCGCACCACCGTTTAGAAAATTTAGCACCATTTGTGCAGTGACTTCACTTGGATAGGCTGAGATGCCGTGTTTAACCAAACCATGATCTGCTGCAAACACTCGAATAATTGCATTATTAACGCTAGGCGCCACGCTATCTTGAATCAGCCCCATCTTTATAGCGAGTGTTTCGAGTTTACCTAATGAACCAATCGGTTTGGTTTTCTTGTCTAATATACGCTGCAATTCCTTTTGCAGTGGAAGATTGTCGATATGAGCAATATTGGGTAAAGTTAACGTAGTCAATTTGAATTTTCCTAAATTTTAGTCTAATAAACCATCTGATTTGAAGTATGAAGACAACTGAAGGTTACGTTTCATTTAAGCTAAATATGCTAAAGTGGTCTAGTGATCTAGTCATATTTATAAACATTTAAACCCTATTTGAACAGGTAAGTTATGTCTAATGATAGTACGACTATAACTCAAAATAATAATACTCATTGCGTACAGCGCCAACTAAATGGTTCGGCATTTGTTCCAAAAATCATATTTTTTGATATTGATGATACGCTGAGCCGCGATGGGATTATAGCACCGCATAATAAAAAAACTTTGGAAGCATTGGCTCAAACTGATATCAAGCTGGTTATCGCCACAGGCCGAGCAAAATCGATGTTACCCAAAGACATTTTAGGTCTATTAGAATCTGACGTATTTGATGCCATTATATGTATGAATGGTCAATATAGTTTTAACAACCAGGGGTTAATTAGTCACTATCCACTTACGTTAAAACAGGCCTTTAAAATTAATGAGCTATGTAATAGCCGTCATTTTATTCACAAATTTGACTCAGCTGAGCACGTGGTATGGTCACATGCCAATGAACGTATCCGCGAATTTATCGAGCATCACCCAAGCTCATTTGTAGATCCTGACTATTTTAAAAATAATACGGTCTATCAGTGTTCTGTTTTCTTTTTTGATAAAACCAATAAGATGCAAGATGTAGATTTTGCTAAAGACGGTTTAAAGCTTGTATATTGGCACAGCGTTGGCGGCGATATTCTTCCTAGTGACGCATCAAAAGCACGCGGTGTGCATGATATATGCCAGCATTTTAACATTGGGGTTGATGAATCTATGGCAATAGGTGATGGATTTAATGATATGGAAATGTTCGATACGGTCGGTTATGCTGTCGCGATGGGCGATGGCCAGCCTGCCTTACAGGAACGTGCAGATTTTATTACAGGCAGTATCGAAGCGTTTGGATTGCAAACGGTTTTGGATCCATTACTAGAGCCTTTTAAGCAAACATAAGCTCTAGCGGAATCGTTTTTTAAAAAGCGTTTATGTAAAACTATAGACCTGCTTTCAGACTGGCGACGATGAACTGATCCAAATCACCATCGAGTACCGCTCCCGTATTGAAAGTTTCCACCCCTGTACGTAAGTCTTTAATACGCGAATCATCCAAAACGTATGAACGAATTTGACTCCCCCAGCCCACATCCGATTTGTTGTCTTCAACAGCTTGCTGCTTTTCCATGCGTTTTTGCATTTCAAGCTCATACAGTTTGGCCCGGAGCATTTTCATGGCAGTGGCTTTGTTACCATGTTGGCTACGTTCATTTTGGCACTGTACGACGGTATTTGTAGGCTCATGCGTAATACGCACTGCTGAATCTGTTGTGTTGACATGCTGACCACCCGCGCCGCTCGATCGATACGTATCAATGCGCAGATCGGCAGGATTGATATCAATTTCGATATCATCATCAATTTCTGGTGAAATAAATACCGCTGCAAATGAGGTATGACGTCCATTATTACTATCAAAAGGTGACTTACGTACCAAACGGTGAACCCCCGTCTCACTACGTAGCCAACCAAATGCATAATCTCCTGTGACTTTAAACGATGCAGATTTAATACCTGCAACACTGCCAGCAGACTCTTCAATAATTTCAACTTTAAATCCGTGTGAATCACACCAGCGTGTATACATTCGTAGTAGCATCTCTGCCCAGTCTTGAGCTTCTGTACCACCGCTGCCTGATTGAATGTCGACGAAACAATTATTGGTATCCATCTCGCCATCGAACATACGTTTGAATTCTAAGTCATCTACTTGAGATTGAGCAGTATTTAGCTCGCTTTGAACGTCCGTCAGTAAACCCTCGTCATCCGCTTCGATAGCTAACTCTAGCATAGCAGACGCATCTTCTAAGGTGGCTTCTAATCCTGTAATGGTATCGATAACCCCATCTAATTGACTTTTCTCTTTACTCATTTTGGTGGCACGCTCGGGATTATTCCAAAGTTCTGGTGATTCCATCTCGAGGTTCACTTCTTCTAAGCGTTCGACCTTTTCATCGAAGTCAAAGATACCTCCGTAAATCCTTTGCTCGTTCGGTTAGGTCTTTAATTTGTTCTTGATATTGATTGGTTTCCATAACTATTCCAAAGTTCAGGGTTTTGTATTTATTCAATGTTTAATTAAAGTTTTGAAGCATTCTAAATCATGACATTACCTGATATGCCATCGTTTAAATAACATATCAATAGCGTAAAGAGTAAATACGATACTTTTTATTAGTTAAGTAAGTATTTGATTAAGTATAGCTAAATAAGCTAGGTTTTTATCAAAAATTTTATTTGGTATAACGGGATTAGCATTGATTGCTTTTTCTAAATTTATTAATGACGACATACTGCTTAGGCTATTATTTAAATAGACCAATCTTCTACTGCCCAGCGATGAGCCAGTGCATACGCATGTAATACATCGTCGGGTGTAATCGCAATGGCAACATCTGCCCATTCAAGTAAAGGTAAATCATTTTTTGAATCCGAATAAGCGTACGTTTTGGTGTATTCAATACCATCTTGCATGCGCATATTGAGCCATTTCTCTAGATGATATAGCTTACCTTCTTTAAAATTAGGCTTGTCAGTTAATTTTCCAGTATACCGATTATCTTTAACCTCAAGCGGAGTCGCCAAAATATTAGCCGCTTTAATACCAAACTTCGCAGCGATGGCAGACACGACAAAATCATTGGTGGCAGAAATTATGACCACATCATGTCCTGCATCAATATGATGTTTGATAGCATCAATAGCTTTTGGACGTATGTGCGGTTCAATCTCAGTTTTAATATAGTCTTCGCGTATCTTTAGCAGTCTATCCATCGGTAAAGTAGTTAAAAACTCTGCGACAAACTCGTTATATTCGGTAGCGTCTAAAGTGCCTTCTATATACTGCTCATAAAATCGCTGATTCGCTGTCCGATATTGCGCCTCATCCACCAGTCCTTTCTTAACGATATATTCGCCCCATAAATAATCACTGTCTACATCAAGCAAAGTGTGATCCAGATCAAATAGAGCCAGTTCATTGATGGTGTAATTATTTGAGTTAGCAGACTGACTATTCATAAAACGCCTTATTTTAATTTATACCTAGTTAGTTTTTCCAATATATTGCTGTGTTAATTACTGTATTAATTAATGTGTTAAGAAACTGAGTTGTGTTTAACCTTCCGTGTTTACAGTTGTTATAAGTAGATAAGAGGTATGAATAAGTGATTGATGTAAATCAAATTAACACTTAATTAATCTGGCAGCTCTACCTCTTTTAATTCAGTTTTAAACTGCTGGCATTTTTCCGCGTAATGCAGTGCAGACATTTTTAGCATCGCCACTTGAGGATCAGTGAGAGTTTTTACAACTTTTGCCGGCGCTCCCATGACTAATGAGTTATCCGGAATCTCTTTACCTTCTGTCACAAGTGCCTTAGCTCCGATAATACAGTTCTTACCTATCTTCGCGTTGTTTAGCACCACCGCACCAATACCGATAAGACTATTATTGCCCACCGTACATCCATGTAGCATAGCCAGATGGCCAATGGTAACGTGATCTCCAATATTTACTTCGACGCCTACGTCAGTATGTATCACTGCGTTTTCTTGAACATTGGAATAGTCCCCAATATGAATGCGCTGGTTGTCCCCACGGATCACGGCACCAAACCAGACACTGGCTTTATGCCCTAAGTACACATCACCTATTACTTGGGCATTGTTAGCCACCCATCCATTAAATGGGATTGCAAATTCAGGTTTTTTGTCCATAAATTGATAAATCATTTTAAATATCCTTATTTAAATTTAATTGTTGTTTTAAAACGCAGAGTAACTTTTTAGCTGATTAACTAGGGGCTGTATAGAATTGATTCATGGAACTGGCAGAGGCTATTTTTTATGCAATATACTGGGAAATTTTAGACACTTAGTCGTTCTAAGTTAGAACCCTTAATTATTGAATGTCACAATATATTGGCAAAAAATAGACCTGCCCTCTCAAGCACAGCTCTCGGCTTTAGAACGGGCAAATCAGTGCTTTGCTCAAGAACCGTTCTCAAGGCTGATGCTAAAATTGCCCCAAACATTGTTGTAAAACTAGCTAAGGTCCAATACGCTTCGGGCATTATCGTCGATTAACGCCTAGCTTGGAACACAGCTTGGATTAATTGGTAACTATCAGCAGTCCTAATTAAGCAATTCTATACAGCCCCTAATAACGTATTCAAATATAGAAGCCTTACTTATGATAGAAGCCTTACTTATGATAGCTATCAAAACTCGTACGGACGCCTAATTCTATAAAAACAAAACGAATAAAGTGGCTATTATAAATTGATAATCGATATGACACAGCAACCTTTTATATTAACTTAATTTATTTGTCAGTATAGGTCATGATATCATCTGCATCATTATTATTCGTTTAGGATTCTATTAAATGTTTAATAAACCCTATAACGACACTAAAGCGTTATCATAAACTGATTCACGTTTAGTATCAAAAATTGTCATATCATTCCTATCTAAAATTCCTTATTTACTGGACATTCTATGCGTCACTTTTTATTTGATATTATTTTTACAATTGTTTGTCTAATTGCCGCCGCTTGGTGGGGGTTTTCGCATGGTGGTGTAACCACGATGTTTTCAGCATTAGCGGTAACAGCCATACTGGCAGTTATGGAGATCTCATTATCATTTGATAATGCCGTAGTGAATGCGTCCATTCTAAAAGGCTGGAATGAGTTTTGGAAAAAGATTTTCTTAACAGTAGGTATTTTAGTTGCAGTATTCGGTATGCGCTTGGTATTCCCAATCGTTATTGTGGCGGTGACTGCTAACCTTGGATTCATTGAGGTCATTCAGCTAGCACTCAATGATCCAGCACAATATGCCACTCATCTAAACGCCCATCATGCTGAAATTTCAGCGTTTGGAGGTATGTTTTTATTATTGGTATTTTTAACCTTTATTTTCGGTGACAAAGAGGTGGAATGGTTTTCGTGGCTGGAAAGTAAATTAAACCGCTTTAGTAAGGTTGATGCTATGAGTACCTTTGTTGCCATCGTGGTATTAATGATTTCATTATCGTGGGTTGAGGAAGCCAAAGAATCAGTTATTTTGACTGCTGGTATATGGGGTATATTGGTTTACTTAGGCGTCAATGTACTTTCAACTTTGCTAGAGGGTAAAGAGGATAGCGACGAGGATGACGTCGTTGTTGACGTGAATGGTAATGTGGTCACAAATACAGCAGGCGTCTCAACGACAATTTTAAAAGGGGGCGTCGCTGGATTTATCTATTTAGAAGTATTAGACGCCTCATTTAGTTTTGATGGTGTGATTGGTGCATTCGCTATTACCAACGACGTGATTATTATTATGTTAGGTTTGGCAATCGGTGCTATGTTTGTTCGTTCCATGACTATCTTTTTAGTAGATAAGGGAACATTAAGTGAATTTATTTATCTTGAACATGGCGCACACTATGCTATCGGTGCTTTAGCAGTAATCATGTTGGTGTCCATGAAATATCATGTTCCTGAGTTAATTACTGGTCTTATTGGTGTCGCCTTTATTGGATTGTCCTTATTTAATTCTATCCAATATAAAAGACGTCATGAACACACTTAGCCCTCAAAGACAAACAAAACTCGAAGCGATTTAAATATATAAAACCCTTTAAACTTAGACCCTATAGGAACCTCTTGATGCTAAACCGACATCTTCGTGCAACTTTATACATAGGCAGCGGTATTATGCTCGCTACCCATTCAGCAACAGCTGGCAGCTCGGATATCGAAACCGCAGGCGATATAATTATGGTAGCTATTCCAGCATATGCTTATGGCACTGCGCATTATATGGATGATAAAGAAGGAAGAATGCAGCTATATAAAGGGTTTGGTACTAATGTCGCTGCAACTTATGCCCTAAAAGAAGTTGTCAATAAACAAAGACCGGATAAAAGTGATGATGATTCTTTTCCATCAGGTCATACCTCAATAGCATTTCAAGGTGCCAGTTTTGTACACAAGCGATATGGGTTTAAGCAAAGCTTACCTGCTTATGTAGGCGCTGCTTTTGTTGGTTATAGCCGTATTGAAGCGGACAAACATGACACCTCTGATGTTTTAGCTGGTGCAGCTTTAGGGGTTGCCAGTAGTCTATTCTTTACCAAAAGCTATACTGAGGACAAACTACATATTAGTGCCAATGTTGACCCCGATAATTATCTAATAACTCTTAATTACCACTTTTAATTTATAACAATGCACTCATATAGTGATACAAGATATATATGGGTTTTCTATCTGACTATAATCATATTTATATTAAGATTACATGAAGTTTAGACTAAAAAGTTTTTTACTAAAAAGACTTATGTCATTTTAATATTTTTTTTAGGATTCAGTAGCCATTTACTGTTAGGTTTTGTATAATATGCAAAATCTGTACCTAAGCGAGTAGAAATGACACAGTTAACAGCGCTCACTAATATCATACCTTTTAGTGATTTCGTTGTTTTCTGTTGTTAAGCTACTCGCTTTTTTGTGGCCAAATTTTGCAAAAATCACATTTTAATTTATAAACATATCATCCAATTGATAGGCTTAATCTATTCAAACTGCTTTTATAAGAATGGGTTTAAACCTAGTATCATATCCATCAGCATCATTTCTATCAGCATTAGTTCTATCATTTGGAACAGATTACATATTTATTGCAGCAGCAAACCGTCATTTTTTCCAAATATCAGGTCATGATAATCACGAATTACAAGGGTAGTCATATGGGCGTACAACAAGACACAACTTATCTCAAACAAACCGAAGCTGTTTTGGCATTAGAAGACGGTAGTATCTTCCGCGGCATCTCTATAGGTGCTAAAGGTCATCGCATCGGTGAAGTCGTATTTAATACCTCTATGACAGGGTATCAAGAAATACTTACTGACCCTAGTTATGCCAAACAAATCGTTACCCTAACCTACCCGCATATTGGCAATACCGGTACTAATACAGAGGATGCAGAATCAGGAAACATTGATTGCACCTCACCAGATGGCCATCAAGTATGGGCAGAAGGGTTAATTATTCGTGACGCCACCATGACCACCTCAAATTTTCGTAATTCTGAAAGCTTGTCAGATTATCTTGAACGTCAGCGAACCGTCGCCATTGCCGAGATTGATACCCGCAAATTGACTCGCTTATTACGTGAAAAAGGCGCGCAAAATGGCTGTATTTTAACGGCCAGTAACGACGATACCCTAACCGATGTCGACATAGAAAAAGCTTTAGAGCTTGCTAGAGGTTTTGAAGGTCTTAAAGGTATGGACTTAGCACAGTGGTCTTGCCATCCGGAAGGGTTTGAGTGGACGGCAGGAACATGGGAATTAGCAGACCGCGGTGTGCATGGGGTCACAAAAAGCGAAACCGGTGGCTACTACAAACAGTTAGGCGAGCATATTGAACATAGATATGATGTGGTTGCTTATGACTTTGGTACCAAAACCAATATCTTACGTATGCTGGTGGATATCGGCTGTAAAGTAACGGTTGTTCCAGCGACAACGCCTATTGAAGATGTTTTAGCGATGAATCCAGATGGTATTTTCTTATCGAATGGCCCTGGAGACCCTGCTGCGTGTGGTTACGCTATTGACGCTGTTCGTCATATAATTGAAGAAACCAACATACCAACTTTTGGCATATGTTTAGGGCATCAGTTAGTAGGATTAGCATGCGGCGCAGATACTTTGAAAATGAAAACAGGACATCATGGTGCCAACCATCCTGTTCAAGATTTGGCGACTCAAAAAGTCTTGATTACCAGCCAAAACCATGGCTTTGCTATTGATGAAAGTACTCTACCAGATCATGTTAAACCAACGCATCGTTCGCTATTTGATGGTACGAACCAAGGTATTGAATTAAGCAACAAGCCTGTCTTTAGCTTCCAAGGTCATCCTGAAGCTAGCCCTGGTCCGCAAGATGCTGCCCTTTTATTTAAGAAATTTGCAGAAATGTTGAATGCATATAAACAAAGCTAACGGACATTTTAATCTTACCTATATTCTTAAATCGTTCAAATATATACCATTTATAAAAAGAGAAACTTATGCCAAAACGTACCGACATTAAAAGCATTCTTATTATCGGCGCAGGTCCCATCGTTATTGGGCAAGCGTGTGAGTTTGATTATTCAGGCGCTCAAGCATGTAAAGCCTTACGTGAAGAGGGCTACCGCGTTATCCTAGTTAACTCAAACCCAGCAACCATCATGACAGACCCTGTCATGGCAGATGCAACATATATTGAGCCTATCACGTGGCAAACCGTTGAACAGATTATTGAAAAAGAACGTCCTGATGCTATCTTGCCTACTATGGGCGGTCAAACTGCGCTTAATTGCGCTCTAGATTTAGACAAAAACGGTGTCTTAGAAAAACATAACGTTGAGCTTATCGGCGCAACCAAAGAAGCGATCGAGATGGCTGAAGACCGTGATTTATTTGACCGAGCAATGAAGCGTATTGGTCTTGAGTGTCCACGTGCCGAAATCGCAGAATCTATGGATGAAGCTTTTGATATACAAGCCAAGCTGGGCTTTCCATGTATTATACGTCCATCATTCACCATGGGTGGCTCAGGCGGCGGTATCGCTTATAACCGTGACGAATTTATTGAAATTTGTGAGCGCGGATTTGATCTCTCCCCTACCCATCAATTATTGATTGACGAGTCATTAATCGGCTGGAAAGAATATGAGATGGAAGTGGTACGCGACAAAAACGATAACTGTATAATTATCTGTGCCATTGAAAACGTTGACCCAATGGGCGTACACACAGGGGATTCGATCACAGTTGCACCGGCGCAAACGCTCACTGATAAAGAATATCAAATCATGCGTAACGCGTCACTCGCCGTACTGCGCGAGATTGGCGTTGAAACGGGTGGCTCAAACGTACAGTTCGGTGTCAATCCAAAGACTGGGCGTATGGTAGTCATTGAGATGAACCCACGTGTCTCACGCTCATCTGCATTGGCTTCTAAAGCCACCGGCTTCCCAATTGCTAAAATAGCTGCAAAACTAGCGGTTGGTTATACCCTTGATGAGCTTAATAATGATATAACTGGTGGTAAAACGCCTGCAAGCTTTGAGCCATCAATTGATTACGTTGTGACTAAGATTCCACGCTTTAACTTTGAAAAATTCCCACAAGCAGAAAACATTTTATCAACACAAATGAAGTCTGTTGGTGAAGTTATGGCGATTGGGCGTAACTTTCAAGAGTCCATGCAAAAAGCCTTACGTGGGTTAGAGACAGGCGCTGATGGCTTTGATGAGCAGATTGACTTTGCTGCCTTAGCAGAAGGTAAGATCAGCGCAGATAAAGTTAAAGCAGAGATTAAGCAGCGTCTCACAGTACCGACGCCAGAACGTATTTTTTATTTAGCAGATGCCTTTAGAATTGGCATGAGTGTCAATGATGTATTTAATTATACTAATATCGACCCGTGGTTTTTAGTTCAGATCAAAGATATCGTTAACACAGAAGCGCATGTGAAATCGCTTGGATTTGGCGGTATAAATGCCAATAATTTAAGACGATTTAAACGTAAAGGTTTGTCTGATCTTCGTCTTGCAAAACTGCTTGGTGTGTCGCAAAAACAACTGCGTAAAAAACGTTGGGATTTAGAAGTTTATCCAGTCTACAAACGAGTGGATACATGTGCTGCTGAATTTGCCACCTCAACGGCATATATGTATTCAACGTATGATGAAGAGTGTGAAGCCAACCCGACGGATAATAAGAAGATAATGGTTATCGGTGGTGGTCCTAACCGCATTGGTCAAGGTATTGAGTTTGATTACTGCTGTGTTCACGCAGCGCTCGCCATGCGTGCCGATGGCTACGAGACCATCATGGTGAACTGTAACCCAGAAACGGTATCCACTGACTATGATACTTCTGATAGATTGTATTTTGAATCAATTACATTAGAAGATGTCCTTGAAATAGTCCGTATCGAAAAACCTCAAGGCGTTATTGTACAATTTGGCGGTCAAACACCTTTGAAACTTGCTCGCAGCTTAGAAGCAGCTGGCGTCAGCATCATTGGTACGTCGCCTGATGCGATTGACCGTGCTGAAGACCGCGAGCGTTTTCAGCATATGATTCATCAACTCGACTTAATTCAGCCACCTAATGCGTTAGCAACCAGCTTAGAAGATGGATTGTTTAAAGCTAAAGAAGTCGGATATCCATTAGTGGTACGTCCATCCTATGTTTTAGGTGGCCGTGCAATGGAGATTGTTTATAACGAAGATGAGCTTAAGCATTACTTGCGCACCGCCGTTCAAGCTTCAAATGAAGCGCCTGTGCTACTTGATCGATTCTTAGACGATGCGATTGAAGTTGACGTTGATTGTGTAAGTGACGGTAATGAGGTGGTCATCGGCGGTATTATGCAACATATTGAACAAGCGGGTGTTCACTCAGGAGATTCCGCCTGTTCACTACCCCCTTATTCGTTATCAGAAGAAGTTTGTGATGTGATGCGAGCGCAAACCATTGCCATGGCAAAAGAGCTTGGCGTTGTGGGATTAATGAACGTACAATTCGCTGTCAAAAATGGCACGGTGTATATTTTAGAGGTAAACCCACGCGCTGCGCGTACCGTACCTTTTGTATCTAAGTGTATTGGCACATCATTAGCGCAAGTAGCTGCTCGCTGTATGGCTGGTCAATCATTAGCAGATCAAGCCTTTACTCAAGAAATTAAGCCTGCATTTTATGCCGTTAAAGAAGCGGTATTCCCATTTGCTAAATTTCCTGGCGTTGATCCTATTTTAAGCCCTGAGATGAAATCTACTGGCGAGGTGATGGGAGTTGGTAAAACCTTCGGAGAAGCCTTTTATAAAGGAATTATTGGTACTAACGAACGTCTGCCAGGATTACCTAAAGCCGATGAGGTTAAGACCGTATTCATCTCTGTAAGAGACAGTGATAAGCCAGGTCTTACGCCTATAGCTCACCAATTAGTCGATTATGGCTTTAAACTTGTTGCAACGGCGGGTACACAGCAATATCTGAATGACCAAGGTATTGAATGTACGCGTATCAATAAAGTAACTGAGGGCCGACCTCATGTGGTTGACGCCTTGAAAAATGGTGAGATTGACCTTATCATCAATACTACTGAAGGTAAGCAAGCTCAAGAAGACTCTTTTTCAATCCGCCGTAACGCTTTACAAAGTAAAGTGTTTTATGTGACTACGTTAGGTGCGGCAGATGCCATATGTAAATCATATGCGATCGACTTACCTTTTGAAGTTTATAAGTTACAAGCGCTACATGCTCAAGCGCTAAATAGCTAAGCTAATAACTAAATATAGCTAGCCACTTCATCAGTCGGCTATAGTTGATTAGGTTGTTTGGTATTACTTAAGCTGCATTTGAGTTTTTATTTATTCGCTTTTATAGGCCAACTTGATACCTAAATAATTGCTAATCGTAGATGCGGTTAGCAATTTTTCAGTTAAATGGTATGGGTTTTATTTAAATGCTTAGGGTCTGTATATATAGTCGAAACAGTCAAAATGGTTATTAGGCAACCGAGTGCAAGTACTACTTATGTAGGCTTAGCTAGGATAATGCCGAAACCGTTTAGTAGTTCGCTGACTATAGTAGCTATATTTAAAAAGTAGCTATACTTTGAATCATCATCTTATTATGGCAGTTCTAATAATGGTTGATTTATAATACTTTATTATATATAAATCCTATTAGACCCTAAAAGTTACACTCATAACGCCATCCACTTTGGATGGTGTTATGGTATTTATGTTTTTTTAATCCTTACAACCTGATAAACCACATAGTTTATTGAATGATTCACAATGCAAATGTTTAACAAAGGAAATTGATATGCAACGCTACCCAATGACACCGCAAGGACACGCTAAGCTCGAAGATGAGCTCAAACAACTTAAAACCGTTGATCGTCCTCGCATCACAGCTTCCATCGCTGAAGCACGAGAGCATGGTGATTTAAAAGAAAATGCTGAATACCATGCTGCCCGCGAGCAACAAGGGTTTTGTGAAGCACGTATTCGAGACATCGAAGCCAAATTATCTGGCGCCCAAGTCATTGACCCGACTACCCTTCCTCAAGAAGGTCGTGTGGTATTTGGCGTGACGGTAGTCATTGAAAATCTAGATAATGAAGAAGAAAAGCGTTATAAAATCGTTGGCGATGATGAAGCTGACTTTAAGCTTAATAAGATTTCTATTAATTCTCCTATTGCACGCGGTTTAATAGGTAAAGAAGAAGGAGATGAAGCGAGAATTCAAACCCCGAGCGGTATGGTTGAATTCGAAGTTGTTGAAGTTATCTATGAATAATCCTTTTGAATAATTAAAAGTTAAGCAATTGCTTAGCTTTTTTTATTTTAGCGCCTAAATAAACATATTGAATTAATTATTCGAATAATAATATATATAGATAATTATTGTATAGAAAAATGTAAACCAACTTATTTATAAAATAAACTGTTTAGTCACTTGTAAAACATACTTATTTAATGTTAAGTTACAAAACGTCAACAATGAAACATTTAATAGTGATAATAAAGTCGTACTTTATATAACTAATACTAAAACACCATTTTAACTTGTCTATGCGCAATATTTATTAAAGAATGCATAGTTTCTCGAGTTTGAATTATTATTCAATAGATATTTATGAGGCAATTATGATGAAGATTTCATCTGCACTATGTGGTTTTGCATGTATGATCGGTGCAACCTCTTTAGTTCATGCCACTGACTATAATCAAGTTGGTGGAGCCAAAGACTCTAATAATATTGATATGGTACTAAGCCAATTAGCACACCAACAACAATCACCCTCATTATTCCAAGCGTCCTTTGAACCTACATCATTAGCTAATAATAGCAGCTTAATTAAATCTAGAACGGTCAATGCCTCTAACAATAATGATGATGTTTTATCTCATTTAACGTTAGTTGCATCAAACTCAGTCAATAACTTTAAACAAAACGGTCGTGCATCTTGGTACGGCGGCAAATTTCATGGAAGAAAAACGGCTAGTGGCGAACGTTTTAATATGAACTCTTTGACCGCTGCACACCGATCTTTACCCTTTAATACTTATCTAAAAGTAACTAATAAGCACAATGGCCGCAGTGTTGTTGTTAAAGTAAATGACCGTGGTCCCTTCCATGGTAATCGTGTTTTAGACCTCTCTTACGGCGCAGCTAAAAAGATTGGCTTAGTTAATCGTGGTACTGCTAATGTTGTTATCGAACGTGTCAATAATCCATAACCTATATATAAACTAAAACTATGTTAATTATTTATTATAGTTTTAGGATAGATCTTGATTCATATATTATATAAATTCAAAGCCTATTTTTAATAATCTTAAGACTTACCTAGGTAAGTCTTTTTTTATGTCCTAAACTTTTTAAAAACGATTTGTTATACCGGTAATAAACCGCACTGGCTTGTTAAACTTAATCAGTTTCGCTATGATATAAACTCAATTGATCAATGTTAGTCACAGGGGCGCCATCTATTGGCTGAGACGTACCCTTTGAACCTGATCCAGATTATACTGGCGTAGGGAGTGTATAGCAGTACTGCAAAGCTTATTTGTAATTTAAATTAATTTTTTAATTATGGCATTTAATTAAACTGCTGCGGTACTCTGTGTGTTTTCTTTCGCCCTCTTTTTCTTTAGAGGGAAATATGCAATCTAAATCTATCCAATCTCACTTTACTAATTTCAAAAAACATTCTCCATTAGTTCATAATATTACCAATGATGTTGCTAACCATACGGTTGCTAATGTTTTATTAGCCAGTGGTGCATCTCCTGCTATGGTAATAGCTATTGAAGAAGCTCCTGATTTTGTCAAAATATCCCATGCATTAGCCCTCAATATCGGCACGCTTTGCTCACAAAGCTTAGAGAGTATGCTTGCCACAGCACAATCTGCTCACGACAATAATATACCTTGGGTTTTAGATCCAGTTGCAGTAGGCGCTACGTCCTTTCGTCTTTTTGCTTGCAAGCAGCTATTAAAGTTCAAACCCGACGTAATACGCGGAAACGCATCAGAAATCTTAGCCTTAGCGGGAATGAGTAGCTCTAGTAAAGGCGCAGATAGTGGAGATAGTGTTCAATCAGCAAAGCGTGCCGCTGCCAGTTTATTAGAACATGCATCCGTTGTCATAGTAACCGGAGAAACTGATTGGGTTACTGATGGTAAGCACTGCTGGTCTATAGAAAATGGCGATCTTATGATGACAAAAGTCACCGCTATAGGCTGTGCTTTATCTGCACTTATAGCAGGTATTGTTGCTTCAAATACTGAGCACAAAGGTGAAGCTGCTGCCGTCGCTCTTTGCTTCTATGGTCTAGCTGGCGAACTTGCAGCCAAAACTAGCAATGGTCCAGGTAGCTTTTATGTTGAATTTTTAGATGCCCTCCATAACCTAGATGCCTTACAACTTGCTAGAGACTCAAAGGTTAGCGCATCATTATTTGATACATAGTTTATTATTTGATAGACCACACTCTCAACTCTTGACGTAAGCTATGGCTTTAGCACAGCAATATGAATAAAAAATTTGAGATTTTCTGGGCTAAAAGCACAAGCCTACTAGGCAGTTTAATAAGTTGAGAGTGGGGTTTAATATAGTCGGGGAACTTATAAAGAGTCACGGTGTTAACATCGTTAAGCCTACTCCAGTAGTACTTGCACTCGGTTGCCTTGTGACTACTTTAAAGTTCTTTGACTATAGCTAATGATTTATAGCAGTTTAAACGCTATGTATTGATAATTATAAGTATTAAAGATTAGGGAGGACGATGATGACTCTGGTTGCTCAACAAAAGATAGCTTCTGCTTTACGATTATACTTGGTCACTGATCCTAGTATGTGTGCAAAACGAGGGCTTATCGACACCGTGTGTGCAGCAATTGAAGGCGGTGCCACAATGGTACAACTGCGTGACAAACAAGCTTGTGATGACGACTTATATCATACTGCTTGCGAGCTTAAGAAAGCCATAGATGGCCGAGTACCATTAATACTAAATGATCGGGTTCATATAGCGTATAAAGCAAAACTTAATGGCGTGCATATTGGTCAGGGGGATATGAATGTTAAAGAAGCCCGTCGTATCTTAGGACCACAGGCATTAATAGGTCTGTCTATAGGAAACTTAGAAGAATGCCAAGAAGCCCAGACTTATTTTCTTGATGATTTAGATTATTTTGGTATTGGTCCGGTATATCCCACCAAAACTAAAAAAAATCACGCCCAACCCTTAAGTGTACAAGGTATCGATACACTCGCTCAAGCTAGTAAACTGCCTACGGTGGCAATCGGTGGTATAAATTTGAACAATGCAAAGGAGATTTATAATACCAGTTGTGATGGTATTGCAGTCGTGTCGGCCATTTGCGCTGCGCACAACCCTAAACAAGCGGCTTATGATTTAATAAATCTCTAAAAACTTACTATGGGCTGTACAGAATTGATTAATTGGGACTGCTGATAGCAAAGTAAGATGTTTGAACAAGTTACCTACACATGGTACCTAAGTAAAGTACCTTAGACGCTAGTACCTAACACGCTTTAAAAATTTCTGATAACTACATATCGTCTTTAAGGATAATAAAATGATATCTAATATATTAACGATTGCAGGCACCGATTGTACAGGCGGAGCGGGCATTCAATCAGATATTAAAGCCATAAGCGCGAATGGGGGTTATGCAATGAGTGTCATCACGGGTGTGGTAGCTCAAAATACTCAAGGCGTTCAAAAGGTACAAATATTACCCATTGATATGATACAAGCGCAGCTCAATTCAGTATTTGATGATGTGCGAGTCGATGCTGTTAAGATAGGCATGTTAGGCAACTCCGAGGTTATTCGCTGCGTTGTTGATGCGCTAAACAAATACCAACCAAAAAAGGTGGTACTTGATCCTGTTATGGTTGCAAAAAGTGGCGATAGATTATTAGAATCTGATGCGGTTCAGGCTATGCGAGAGCTATTGATTCCGAACGTAGGTTTAATGACACCTAATTTACCCGAATCTGCTTATTTACTGAATATGTCAGAAGCCCAGAATCGCGAAGATATGATTCAGCAGGCTAAAAGTTTTGCGGTACCTACTTTTTTAAAAGGTGGCCATCTGACAATGGACAGCTCTCCAGATTTGTTAGTTTGTGACGGAGAGTTTTATTGGTATGAGAGTCCGCGTATTTCTACTAAGAATAGTCACGGTACAGGCTGCACCCTCTCAGCAGCTATCGCAACTTTTTGGGGTCAAGGCGATACGTTAAATACAGCATGTGATAAAGCAAAAGACTATTTAACAGGCGCTCTACAGAATGCCTCAAAATTAAAGGTAGGCCGTGGTCAGGGGCCCGTTCATCATTTTTATAAATATTATTAACGTCGATCTAATTGATGACCTAAGCGGCCGTATTAGTTTATTTCAAAAGCCCGGTCTATGGCATCATCTAACCTATCGGCTGTAATCACATTTATATCTTTGAATTGTCCCATCAAATCCTTTGGCGCATTTGCTTTGGGCACTATGGCATGTTTAAAACCGTGCTTCATTGCTTCTTTAAGCCTTTCTTGACCATTTGGTACAGGACGTATCTCTCCAGAGAGCCCTACCTCTCCAAACACAGCTAATGACGAGGGTAAAGGTTTTTCTTTAATACTAGAAGCACAAGCCAGTAATACTGCCAAATCTGAACCTGTCTCCATCACCTTAACCCCGCCCACGACATTGACATAGACATCTTGACCGCTGGTATGAATACCGCCGTGACGATGCATAACCGCCAATAGCATTGCCAGCCGCTGCTGATCCAATCCAAGCGCCATTCGTCTAGGCTGTCCTGCCGAGTCATCTACTAAGGCTTGTACCTCGACCAATAAAGGCCGCGTACCTTCACGGCTTACCATAACAACAGAACCTGAAATGGGCTTTTCATAGCGGCTTAAAAATATTGCCGAAGGGTTTGCCACCTCTTTTAGACCCGTATCAGTCATACCGAAAATACCGAGCTCATTAACCGCTCCAAATCGATTTTTGACCGCTCTAATCATTCTAAATCTTGAATCGGACTGGCCTTCAAAATACAGTACCGTATCTACCATGTGCTCAAGTACGCGTGGGCCTGCCAGCGTACCTTCTTTAGTCACATGCCCCACTAGAAATAACGCCGTACCTGTTTGTTTAGCATAGCGGGTTAGCATGGCAGCAGACTCACGTATTTGGCTTACCCCACCTGGAGCCGAATTGATCGCATCGGTATAAATCGTTTGTATAGAATCAATGATTGCTACCGCGGGTTGTTCTTGAGTCAACGCTGCACAAATTGTTTCTACATTTGTTTCAGTCATCACCTTTAAATGAGTGGCTGGTAAACCAAGACGTTGAGCGCGCATTGCAACTTGAGATAACGACTCCTCACCGGTCACGTATAGCGCACTACCTGATAGTGATTCAGGGTCAGCCATGTAAGCTGCTGTTTGTAATAATATTGTTGATTTACCAATCCCAGGATCACCGCCAATTAAGACGACAGACCCTGCTACCAATCCGCCGCCCAAAACACGGTTAAACTCGCTAATACCTGTAGGTAACCTGGTATCGAAGGTGACGTTAATTGAATTGAGTGTCACGACCCCACTTTGTGAACCTGAATAGTTACTCCGTTCTGCTGCTATCGTGGACCCATCTCTTGCAGGCGCTCCTGTATATGAGGGCTTTGATGATTTACTAGGCGTCTTATGATGCGGCATACTCACATTAGGGGCTTCCACTAAGGTATTCCATTCGCCACAATCTGAGCATTGACCCGACCATTTACCGAAATAAGCTCCACAGTTTTGACACACATAACTTGTTTTGGATTTCGCCATGAATTAACCTTGGTTGATAACAGTAACTTTGATAGATATTTTTTTAATAACTCGTATTGAGAGTTTGAAGCCTGCAGCTTGCAGCTTAGACTGTAGATTGTAAATTGAAACGAATTGAATTTAGTCAAAAATAGCCGACAAAAATGCCAGCTGTGTTGGTTAAGAGTGAAGTAGTTAGAATAATAAAATGAGAATACACGTCACAAAATGACGAAATAATTAGGTAATATTAGACTATCAAATCATCTAAATTATTAAATCATAGCTTGGAAATCTTTACCTAAATAGACTTCTTTGACCAGATCGTTGCTTAACACCTCAGCGGGTGTGCCATTTGCAATAATCTGACCTTCACTAACAATATAAGCGGATTCACAAATAGCAAGCGTCTCGCGAACATTATGATCAGTTATGAGCACGCCAATACCCCGCTCTTTTAAAGTGATGATAACCTCTTTAATATCACTGACAGAAATTGGGTCCACACCCGCAAATGGCTCATCTAGTAAAATAAACTTTGGATTGGCCGCCAGAGCACGGGCTATCTCACAACGTCTTCGTTCGCCACCTGATACACTCATACCCAAAGAATGACGAACATGACCCAGATTAAAATCTGCAATAAGTTTTTCAAGTTCTGCTTGCTGGGCCTCTTTAGTTAAATCTTTGCGCGTTTGCAAAATAGCTAGAATGTTATCTTGTACACTGAGCTTTCTAAAAATGGATGCTTCCTGAGGAAGATATCCAATACCAGCACGTGCACGTTCATGCATGGCGTATTTAGACAAATCGTTGTTGCCGAGTTTGACCGTGCCTTTGTCCATATTCACAAGACCAACAACCATATAAAAACTGGTTGTTTTTCCTGCACCGTTAGGTCCTAACAGCCCAACAACTTGACCTTGCTCTACACTAAATGACACATCTTTTACGACCCAGCGCTTACCATAGCGTTTTGCAAGATTGCGCATGGTTAATACAGATTTATCAGATGTTTGTGTGTTTGATAGCTCATTACTATCAATATGTTCTATATGTGCAGACGTAGGCTTATTGTGCATGAGTTATCTAATTCCTCTACGATTGGTACTCTCACTAGGCGGGAAAATAAGCTCAACTCGCTGACTGCCGCCAGCAGTTGCTTCAACATCACCAAGCTTCAAACTATAGCGAATCTCATTACCAGAAAAGCTTGCGCCATTTTGTGACAACTTAGCATTACCGGTGAGTGTTACAATCCCAGTTTGAGCATTGTAATCGATACGATTTGCTTGGCCTTTCGCTAGACCCTTTTCTTGAGTCACTACTTGCTGCATAGTAGCAGGACGACCTGTAGCAACTGCGGACTGAATACTGCGTGACCCCGATAAATTAACCACTATTTTATCAGCTGAAAGTTTAAGTGTGCCTTGGGTTATCGTCACGTCGCCATAATAAGAGGTTACGCCAGTACGCTCACTGTAAGTTGCTTTGTCTGCGAGTAATCGTATGGGCTGATTAGCATCAGAAGGTAAAGCGTTGACAGTCATAGACGCCATCATAGTCGTCGAAATAATAGCTGTCATTTTAACCGCACTTATCAAATTAAATGACCAAGTCGGTGCTATGCAATTAGAGCGTTTATTCACTATTTATTTCCCAATGTTATATCAATTATTTCATTTTTGATTATGAGGTAAGGCCGTTTATTAACTTTAGTGTTTTTGAGTTTAATATATTTACCTTAAAACTTTTAGTATTGTAAGAGGTAAGATTAGTTACTCATTAGTGATTTTAAATGATACAAAAGTCTCATCAATTAGTTACTGTGCAATAGCATACAAGGCGTTATTAAAATAAAGGAACATCTTTACGTTTTGGGGGCATGAATGTGACTGCAACTATAGAAAAATCATACTCTCCTGTTTGCAAGTTTGCAGAAAAGTCGGCAGCTTTAAAACTGTTATTAGCTTGAACAACCTGAATAGGCGTATCACTATATACCTGCTTGCTAATCAAATCACCAATAAGTTTCTGCGCTTCAAGTTTAATCGGAGCGCTAATAGTATCAGAATTTGCATAAGCATTTCGGCTTGAAAACAACACATTATCTGTCATAACAACTTTATTTTGCTCATGAAACATAGTGGCTTCATTTGCATTTATCACCACATTTCGAGAAGCATTTGGTCGCCAATTAAGCGTCATTCCAATAAGTTTATCTGCATTTTGAGCGGAATAATGGGTTAGTTCATCAGCAGTCAATGCATACTCGGCCACACCCTCATTATTTGTTTGGACAGCCAATATATCGGTTGCTTGATACTCAATATTAGTTCCAGCCAAGTTTACGACAGAATCTAAATCACCTTGGTTTCTATAAAACCAGACAGCGAACACCATCACGACAAGAGACAATACAAATAAAAAGCGTGTATTCATGATATTTCTACAGTAGATTCGTTTGTTAAGACGTCAATTATATTATAAATTTAAAAACCTAATGTTTTAAGTCTCATTCGTATGAGTTATGAGACCGATAGCTTATCAAACGGATAGCTTGTTAGCTAACATAATTAGTTGCATGATAGTTAGCTAACATAATTAGTTGCATGGTAGTTAGCTAACATAATTATTTGCTTGGTAGTTTGAATGCTTGGTCTAAATTGATCAGTAGCTCAGCGGCTTTAAAGCGTAAGCGTATGCTTAAATCATCGAATGATATGAATGATAGTTTAAAGATTTAGTGAACGAACTAGCAACTGGTCTTATCACTATAAGTTTTTAAACTTAATCAACCAAATATTGGCTTAGAAACTCATCATACTTCTTGTGACCCTTTAAGATAACATCACAGACTTCACGTACAGCGCCTTCTCCACCATCACGTGTAGTCACCATCATGACTCTGCTTAATACCTCAGAATGTGCATTAGCTACCGTCGCAGAAAAACCAACAGTCTGTAATGCTTTGATGTCAGGTAAGTCATCGCCCATATAAGCACAATCTTCAAGTTCGTAAGGAAGTTCTTCAATTAACTCTTTTAAAGCCAATAATTTATCATCACGGCCTTGTACAACATAATCAATGCCCATTTCGCTAGCCCGCTTGTCTACCATAGGACTCGTTCGGCCCGTTATGATCGCAGTTTTAACGTCCGCAAATTTAAGAGATTTTACCCCTATCCCATCTTTAACATTAAAGCTCTTAGTTTCGATGCCATTAGCATCATAGACAATATGACCATCGGATAAAATGCCATCCACATCTAAAACCAATAGCTTAACTTTGCTAGCGTCTTGAATTAAGTCTTGCATATTAACTCTCTTAAATAGTTATCATGTTAATTAGTATAGGTGTTAATTTAACTAAGTATGTTCCTAGCATTTCATTAAAGCTTTAAAGTCTATTGTTTGATTATTATATACATGATTGAAGCAATTATATTGAGGCTGTTGAATATAAAACACCTTTAAACCTTCAAAAAATTTGCAGATTAAAGAGCGTGTTACGTCACCCCTGCTTGTATAAGATCATGTATAGAAATAACGCCCTCTAAGCGCAGGTTTTCATCTACAATTAACAATTGACTAATCTCTAATTCATTCATAATACTTAAGGCATCAGACGCACGTGTATCTTTGGATATTTGCTTAGGGTTTGGGGTCATTATTTGCTGCATAGACGTGTCTAAATCAATATGTTTTTCAAGAGCTCGGCGCAAATCGCCATCAGTAAAAATACCCACCACTTTGCTGTCTGAATCAATAACCACGGCCATACCAAGACGTCCACTAGTCATGGTGAACAATGCTTCATGCAGGCTTGTACTCGTATTGACCGTTGGCAACTCAAGCTCACTTTTATCCTTGTGCATCAGATCACTCACTCGCATAAGCAGCTTGCGTCCCAGAGCACCTGCTGGATGTGACATTGCGAAATCTTCGGATGTAAAATTTCGTAGATGCACAAGCGTTACTGCAATCGCATCACCGAGTGCCAATGTTGCTGTTGTACTTGATGTGGGCGCTAACCCTAACGGGCATGCCTCATCAAAAGCGCCTAGGGTTAATGCAACGTTTGCATTTTTGGGTAACATCCCACGTTTATCACGGCTAATACTTATGAGCGGTATAGACAACTGTTTGACAACAGGTAGTAATGTTTTAATTTCATCTGACTCGCCAGAATTTGAAATGGCTAATAGCACATCTCCGGTGACTAACATACCCAGATCCCCATGACCTGCTTCACCTGGATGCATAAAGAACGCTGGGGTTCCAGTAGAGGCAAAAGTTGCCGCAATTTTACGTCCAATATGGCCTGATTTACCCATCCCAGTGACAACAACTCGTCCACTGCAGTTGAGTATCAAATCACAAGCACTCACAAAACGTTCATCAAGTTGGCCTATTAATAAATCTAAAGCTGCCTGTTCAGTACGAATGGCATCAGAAGCATAGTCGATATAACGTTTCTCTTTATCAGATAAGGTATGAGATGTCATAAATTTATTATTTTCTTTTTAGTAGATATATTCAAGATACGAATTAAAGATACAATTAGCCTGCTAATGAATCAGTTTTTATGTTTAATAAATAAATAACGAGTCTATTAATGAGCTTATTAACAGCATAAGTTTAGCATATTAAGATTGGTCGATATCAAACGTCTATGTAAAGCATCTGTAATTCAGTAATCGTTATATGAGGGCTAGGTTATAAAGACCCATGTATAGACACTCAATTAAAAAATATCAGAAGTTTTTAAAGAGCTCATAGTAGCGATTTTAAAAAGGTATAAAAATAAATTAATCGATAGTCATTAAAAAACCTGCTTGAAGCAGGTTCTATTCGTATATTAAGTATATTGGTTATTATTTAATTTATTGACTTAATGTTGATGATAGACAGTCCTAAATCATTAAATAGATATTAAATACTCTTCACTTAGCTTTCTATTAGCTTTAAAGCGTACACAAGTAGTTATAAAATAATCTATATAGTTAACGTTTAATTAATCAGAACAATATGATATTTATAAATTAAAAACTAAATACTAATTAAATAAATACTAATCTTCTTTATTAAACCCACCAGACTCATTATCAGGGTTTCTATTAAAGTCCGATTTTAAGTTATTAGAATCGGATGTTGAGCTTGAGATATTTGATGTATCAGCACCTTTATCTTCAAACCCTTTATATGCAAACCCTTTATCTGCAAATCCGCGATTTTCAAAACCTTGTTGAGACCGATTATCAAAAGAATTGTCCGTCTCAAAGCCTTTATCACTATCAAAGCCACGTTTATTGGCAAAGTCACGGTCTTCAGTAAGGCCGCCACGTTCTTGATTAAAACCTCGTTCAGGGAAGCCGCCACGGTTAAAGCTGCTGCGTTTGTTAGCAAAACTACCAGACTCAAACCCAGTTGGGGTAGGTGCCGCACCGAACCCACCTTGGAAACCTGACAATTGCGACGTGGTAGCGCCTTGAGCCGTCGTGCTACTACTACGAGGATTACGAGCAGGAACTACAGTTGATATGGCATGTTTATAGACCATTTGACTCACGGTATTTTTTAGTAGAACGACATATTGATCAAATGATTCAATCTGACCTTGCAGCTTGATACCATTAACTAAAAATATAGATACTGGAATACGATCTTTTCTTAATGAATTTAAAAATGGATCTTGTAACGTCTGTCCTTTAGACATAATTTGTGTCTCCTTTTTCTAATTTATTATTTATGGATGACAAAGTTAAGTTAGCCTCTTAAAATCTTAATTATTTCAATATGTACTATTTAATCAGACTAATCTAGTATTTAAAATAACTTTATGGATACGTTATCATTTATCATACTAAAAGAGTCATAAAATGACACTAAATTTGTTACCACATATAAATAAAAAGAACTATTACAAAAGATTAAAAGTTTATATTAATGAAATAATATAACGTTTAGCGTCTTCCATGGTTGAAAACTTAAGGACTATTTTGTTATTTGAATTTAATGACCCGTCCTCTTTCGTACCATATGTTGACAATAGGTTTCTAAGCCATGTATATTGGCGCTTTGCAAGCTGTCTAGTTGCATATAATGCCTTATTTTTCATATGTTGACAAGAAATATCCTTATCATAATCAGGGTTTTTAGATAGCTGTATTTGTGACTCTTTATCGTTATGGTCTGACTTAATTTGTAAGTGTTGAACACTTGAATCTTTAGTTTGTATAAGATAATCAATAACTTGACGATAACCCACACATCGCATAGAAGGGGCGTCATCTGTTAACGCGTATTTATTTAATAAGTATTTGACCTCATCAACGAACCCTTCCTCCCACATCATCTTAAGTCGCAATTCAATCCGTTCGTGCAGCCATTTTCTATCTGGCATTACTGCTATGCCTATCCAGAGCTGATTTGGATTATCAGATAATGCCTGTTTTGGTAGTTGCTGCCAATAACTTAATGGCTTGCCAGTTTGTCTAAATACTTCTATGGCTCTGGTAATACGCTGTGAATCATTAATGTTTAGTCGTTCGGCGATATCAGGATCAACCTCTGATAAATATTGATACAATGTATTAATACCAGCTTCTTGTCGCCACTGTTCAACCTCTTCTCGTACTTTAAAATCTGTTTGAGGCACTGGGGATAGTCCAGCAAACAAAGCCATGTAGTACATCATCGTCCCTCCGACTAGCAGAGGAATCTTACCTCTCGCATGTACGTCATTTATTAATGCGTCTATATCTTCCACGAAATTAGCCACACTATATGTTTCAGTTGGGTCAATGATATCAACTAAATAATGGGGATATTTTTCAAGTTCCTCTTGGGTTGGTTTCGCCGTACCAATGTCCATTTCGCGATATATCAATGCAGAATCGACAGATATAAGCTCGATTCGGCCAGTATCATATAGCTCGTATGCAAGTGACGTTTTACCACTTGCCGTAGGCGCCATCAAACATAGCACAGCGTTATCAGGTAACTTATCCAAATCTTTTGATAAATGAGCGGTATCTGTAATGGTATTGAACACGTTATACTCGATTGAAAGTTATGTAAGATGATTTATGAGAGGAATAAACTATGTGGATATTCTTTTGGATTAAGAATCATATAGGGATTTAGATTGACTTAATAAAATTGCAACAATCTCATGCATTTGTAGTTCGGCGAGCGCTGCAGCAGATAAATTATCAACGATATCTTTTGGGTCAACGTCTGTTTGTAAGCTTAAAACACGGTCAAACAATTGGTTGATGTGCGCAGCATTAATTTTATTATCTGCCATATAATTAATATTTATCGACGTCATCAAATCTGACAATCCAAGCAAGCACATAGCAGTGTCAATTTGCACTAAGGCCAGCATTGAATGATCACTTAGATCTGATAGCTGATCTTTAAACGCATCAACCACTATGTTGTTGGTATTGTCGTTATTAAAGATACCCAAACATCTTATATTATGTTCACTATAGGTCAAATCGGATTGGTTATGTTCCCTCGAATTAGCTAGATATTGAAATGATGACTCTCTAACATTTTGACGTGAATTATCCTGAGCAATGCCCAAATGTACCGTGTTTGTAGAGGATGTCGCAGTATCGCTGCAATAGCTATGTTTAGAACGACTGCTAGTATAATGTTTGCTATTAGAACAACTGCTACTAGAACGACCACTACCAAAGCTGCCAACGTCTAACTCAAGCTCTGATTTATCAATGAGATCCTCGTTGTTTATTTGTGGACTATTTTGTCGACTATGATGTGATGACAACGATGATTTTAGAGGCGTCTTAAAAGACGATTGGATTGGCTGTTCAACCGTTTCTAAATTAACCTGACGTTTTTTCCACTCGCGCAGCGCATCCTTAGTACCCACATCTAAATAAGCCATAATGTTACCTAAGTTTTGAATTTTTATGCATTGCTTTGATGGGTGCACATTCAAGTTTAGCCATTGTTTTGGCAATCTAAAAAATAAAACATACCCTAAACTTTTCACTTCCTTAGCACAGTCTCGCATGCATTTAGAAATGCGACTGTCTTTAACCAGCCGTCCATTTATATATATCAACTTAGATATGTTATTAATATGCTTTTGATCGCTTGGAATCAAGAAACCTTGAATATCTATAGGGTGCGAATTGTCGTTTAGGACAGTCTCGTCTAGGACAGTCTCGTTATGAGAGTATGGGGTTATTGGCGGACTGGTATTAACCCTCAATCCTTCTAAATCTATTGCAATAGGCTGAAGGTTATAGACATCAAATAAAGATGACTGTGTGGTTGGAAAAATTGAGCGTATTCGAGACAAAACTGACTGATGAAAACCAGTAGGCACATGGCGATTGCTATTGCTATGAGCATGGCTATGATCCAAAACATTCACATCAATATTATCAAAACCTTCATCATCTGTAAGCTGAATTGGCTCGAAATGAAATCGCTTCTTACCGTTATGCCACAGATTAAAACTTATGTCACTGGCTACCAAAGCCAAATACTTAACCACTTCTTCAATATGAGCATATTCAGTCGAAATCGATTTTAAATTAGCACGTCTCGCGGGTACATTAAAATATAAATCCCTAACAGTAACGGTTGTACCGCATGGGTGGACAACGGGAACGAGTTCTGGCGAATCATCTAAAATACCTGCTACATTAAGTGCACGTCCTATACCACTATGATTGGCGCTACTGGTTAATGTCAGTCTAGATACTGAAGCAGTAGCGGCCAGAGCTTCTCCTCTAAAACCTAGCGTCGCTATGCCTTGTAGATGCGCCACATCTGCTATTTTACTGGTGGCAAAACGTGTTACCGCCATAACCATATCATCAGGATGTATGCCGTAGCCATTATCACTTACTTCTATAAACCCCATTCCACCCTGTGTAATTCGAACATCAATAGACGTTGCACCAGCGTCAATAGCATTTTCTACCAACTCTTTTACCACCGAAGCTGGCCGTGTTACGACTTCCCCGGCTGCAAGTTGATTGACCAAAAGTGGTGATAGTTTTTTGATACGATTTGAATTTAAGGCGGTATTCGACGGCACATTAGAGGGTGAAAGATTATTTTTACGAGACGATGAGCTGCCCTGCCTATACATTGTTAGGTCATTTTGACTTAGGGTCTTTAAGTTGTTTGTAGGGCCATTGCTTAAGTTCATTATTTTATTCAATTTAATTTATTAAAACGATTTTCTCAATTTTGTTCTTTAGTTACTGTGGCTTAATTACTGTTATTTAATTACTATTATTTAATTACTGATATCATATTATTGTTATTTAATTACTGTTATTCAATTACTGGTATCATCTTATTGTTAGCAGATTTATGATATTCAAATGATAGCTACTAAATACTATATCTTTATTTATAGTTATCAACATCAAGAACAAGCGTTTCATCTGATTCAATTTGGACTTGTCTAACAGTACTCCCTTCATACTCAACCAGTTTTATATGAATTTTCATCAGCGGTGTTGGTAAGTACTCTAAAGCTTTGCTGGCCCACTCTATAATGACAAGCGCATGGTCATCTTCGAGATATTCTTCAAAACCAATGAATGATAGTTCTTCAGGATCTTGTAAACGGTAAAGATCAGCATGATAAACGCGCTCAAGCGTGCTATTTCTACTCTGAATCATATTATTCAATCCATACGGTTCTACCAAGGTATAGGTTGGACTTTTAACAGCACCTTCATGACCTAGAGCGCGTAACCAATAGCGCGTCAAAGTTGTTTTACCAGCTCCCATATCCCCTATCAGCCATACACTGCCCAATATTTCGTTACTGGCTAACCACTCAGCAAACCTTTTGGTATCTTGTTCAGAATATAAAATAATAGGGGTAGATTCAGATGTGGATTCTTGAGGCATATTGTTCTCACTCAAAAGCTACTTAAATTAAAGCTAGTGAATTAAAAGTATAACCTGATTAGACATTAGCTTTAACGAGGATTTATTTATGGGATAATTTGGAGGTGAATCTGACCAAATTTCTATGGATGTTTGGAAGGTCTATTTAATTTGTAACTGAACCTCAGGATTGATGAACGGCTCCCCTGCGATCAATTTAGAGTACATCTCGGGATCATGCCATTCCTGCTTAACTTGATCACTAAATTCAAAATCTTCGAGCTTAAGAATACCCATATCTTCATTAGCGACATCTTCCTCAAAACATTGTGCGTAGCCAGTTGCGGTCTCATGAGCAATGACGGAATACACACTCACGCCTGCTTCGCCATTGACCATCTTAGTTTGATTCAGAATATTTTGTGCCCAAAAAAATATAACCCTTGAAAACTGCTCGGCAGATGGAGAAACAGGTAGGCTAATCCACCGCGCACTGAATTTTTTGCACATTGCTATGTATTCAGGGTCATCTCTGTTCCAAAAACAGATGGCATGATCAAAGCTATCAATGATGTCTTTAATAGAGGATTTTAATAACCCAAAATCATACACCATTTGTCCGTTGTCGAGTCTATCAGCTTGTAATATAAGCTCAATTTGATAGCTATGACCATGGATCGAACGTTTACATCTATCCGAACTACAGTTACGCACTATATGCGCATTCTCAAACTTAAAGAGTTTTCTTATTCTCATTTACTCTCTCACTACTTTTGTTAACCTACTTTAATTTTTTAAAATAAAACCTATCTGACACTTTCAGGAAGGTTTAATAGATCGATATAAAGCGCTTTTAATTTGTAGACGCTGACTGTTTATGAATCAGATGTAAATTACTTCTACAGCTCACTACTTCTATACAGTTTAACATTTAAACGCGCAAACAAAAATGGATAACGCTATTTAGCACTATCCATTAAGTCCAGTAAGCAAATAAGCAGGTAATCAAATGAGCAAGCAAGCGAATTAGTTAATTCAGACAACAGATTAAATAATCAACGAGTCTACCTGCTTATAATTCATGTTTTACTCATTTAATAAAGTTAAATAAGGGTTTAACGGCTTTAAAGCAGTTTTAGTATGTCTTTTTCAATAGCTTCAGGTTTTGATAACGAGGCATAGCGATCAGTCACCTCTCCACTAGAGTTTACAAGAAACTTTGTAAAGTTCCATTTGATCCCACTTGTTAAAAAACCACCCTCTTGCTTTTTAAGCCAAGTAAATATCGGATGCTCATTTTTACCATTAACATCAACTTTCTCCATCATCAAAAAGCTAACGCCATAATTTTTTTGACAAAAAGAACCAATTTCTTCATTCGAACCGGGATCCTGACTGCCAAACTGATTGCATGGGAAGCCTATTACGATAAGTCCTTGATCCTTATACTTTTGATACAACTTTTCAAGACCTTCAAATTGAGGTGTGAACCCACACTGACTGGCAGTATTCACAATCAATAGAACCTTATCCTTAAAGTCACTAAAATCAACTTCATTACCACTTAAATCATTGGCTTTAAAATCGTATATCGTTGTCATAATTGCATCCTTGTTATTATATATCAGCCTTGAGAACGGTTCTCGAGCAAAGCATTGCTTTTTCCGTTCGCAAGGCAAGAGCTTTGCTCGAGAGGGGAGCAGGGCTATTTTTTGCCAATATAATGTGACTTTTAATAATTAACGGTTCTAACTTACGATTCTAACTTAGAACGATTAAGCTGCTAAAATTCACCTGCATATTGACTAAAAAATAGTCTCCGCCAGTCCCACAAATCAATTCAATACAGCCCCTAGTTTTTGATGACTAAGGCGTATCACTAGGCTCTAAATCAATAGCCACCGAGTTTATACAGTAACGCATGCCGGTTGTCTCTTTTGGTCCATCAGGAAACACATGACCTAAATGGCCACCACAATTGCTACAGGTAACTTCAACACGGCGCATACCATGCGACGTATCAAGATGTTCATCTATTGCAGAGTCGTCAACCGAAGCATCAAAACTAGGCCAGCCACATCCTGCATCAAATTTATTCTTTGATTCGAACAATTTAGTACCGCAGCCTTTACAGCGATAGGTACCCTGTTCGTTCATATCGTTGTGTATACCCGTAAATGGACGCTCCGTACCCTTTTGGCGTAGAACGTTGTACTCTTCTTGGGTCAAGCGCTCACGCCAGTCTGCATCAGTAAGCTGTTGTATCTCTTCTTTGGTTAATTGTGAATCTTGCATAATGATTCCTTAGGTTTGATTGATTTATAAAATTTCTAAATATCCACATCAGTGATTAAACTTCTATATATGACTTATGTATATAAATAGGGATTCATATTGTATTAGATTACATTTTAAAGATTTCTATATATAGGAACGCAATACTCTATAGATGGGGTTGTAACACTTTGAGTTCAATAAAACCTAAGTACTCAAAATTTGTTCAACAGTAAATCACATTTTAAAATCAATTATTATAATTGGTGGATTATATAATCGGCAGTTATCTTGAATGTTTAACGTTCTATAAATAACAATCAATCAATGCAAGTAAAACTTGCATCATATATACTTGCGCTCAGTCTAGTTTTGCAATAATATCTTGCATTATAGATCTAATATAATTAATTATTAAACTTTCTAATTAGATTTAGCTTCAAACCTCTATCGTTCTCAAAATACCATATTGGACAGTATTATGACTGACTCATTAGAATACAAAGATCAAGGCAAACGATTAAGCGCTTTGCGTAAGTCAAAAGGACTTACTGCCGAACAGCTCGCAACACTAATGACTGAGGCAGGTGCGAAAGTCAGCCGAGGTGCAATATCAAATTGGGAAAGGGGCATAAATGGTATTGTTGCCTCAAAAATACCTACCTTGGTCAAATTACTAGACTGCTCAGAAGGTTATTTGTTGACAGGTGAGCCCGATCAAAAAATATACCATCTAAACAAAACCAGTAACCCTACTAAAAGTAGAAAAATTAACAGTGCTCAAAACGAGCAAGATACTACTTCTAGGAATAGTTCTCTCGATACGAATTCTAATAACAATAACAGCAACCCTAGTCAAAATAATAAAGCAGAGAATGACTCGCAAAGCAAAACTAGCCAAAACGGTTCTCATTCAAATCCATCACCATTACGTATAAGCGAATCGACTATGACACATTCAAATCATAATAGTCCCAAACCTCTTAGAAAGTCTGAAAAGCTGCAGAATGTATGCTATGACATTAGAGGCCCTCTTCTTAAAACTGCCAACTTAATGGAGCAGCAAGGACAACGAATTATCAAACTAAATGTTGGCAATCCTGCGCCTTTTGGTCTTCAAGCGCCGCATGAGATTCTGCAAGACGTTGCGCTAAACCTTCATAATGCTACTGGCTATTCAGATTCACAAGGTATATTCTCTGCTCGTAAAGCCATTTTGCAATACTATCAATCAAAAGGGTTATTGTCTGCCGTAGATATCAGAGACGTGTACCTAGGTAATGGAGTATCTGAATTAATTGTTATGACAATGCAAGCGCTGATGAATGATGGGGATGAGGTGCTTATTCCTATGCCAGACTATCCGCTGTGGACCGCAGCCACTAACCTTGCAGGTGGAACGGCTGTGCATTACCGATGTAATGAAGCGGATAACTGGCAACCAGATATCGAAGATATACGAGCTAAGATTACGGATAAAACGCGCGGTATCGTAGTGATTAATCCAAACAACCCAACTGGTGCGTTGTATTCAGATGAATTGTTGAACCAAATTGTAGATCTCGCTCGCGAATACAACTTAGTGATCATGGCAGATGAGATTTATGATCGGGTGTTATATGATGACGCCGTTCATACCCCCATGTGTACTTTATCGCAAGATGTGATGATATTATCTTATAACGGTCTATCAAAGTCGCATCGCATTGCAGGTTTTAGAGCAGGCTGGATGATGCTCTCGGGTAATAAGAGTCATGCCAAAGACTTCATAGAAGGTTTGGATATGCTGGCTTCTATGCGCCTTTGTTCAAACGTGCCTGCTCAATACGCTATTCAAACTTCCCTTGGAGGTTATCAGAGCATGAAAGCGTTAACAGAACCTAATGGACGCTTGTATAAACAACGTCAAATGGCGGTTGAGCGGTTAAATGCAATCCCAGGGATTTCGTGCACCATGCCTCAAGGGGCTTTTTATTGTTTTCCTAAGATTGACCGCTCAATCTATCCTATTGAAGACGATACAGATTTTATGATGCAATTATTGAATCAAGAAAAAGTACTGATGGTGCAAGGTAGCGGGTTTAATTGGGATGCACCAGATCACTTTAGAGTGGTATTCTTACCTAACCTATATGATTTGGAAGAAGCGATGGATAGAATTGAGAGATTCTTTGCAAATCAGCGTCAGAAGTTCGGGACAGATACGACTGATGTTATAGATAATGATAACTCTGAATCTAATGTTAACAGTCATGACACCCAAAATGCTTAGAACTTATTTTCGTAGCTCATTGATATAGATGGTATTAAGTAGACGGTATTAAATATAAGATTTCTTGAAAGGAATGAATCAAAGGACTAAAAATTCAGGGCCTATTAATTTAGTATTAACAGGCCCTGATTAAGTCATAATATATGAAAGCTGTTATTTAAACCTGTTTTTAAAACATAAGTTGACTGCTTAAGTTGAAAGCTAACGTTTAAATCTTAAGTTATAAGCATGAGTTATAAGCATAATTTGTAAGCTTTCGTTAAAAATAAGTTACAGCTTTCGTTCTGTAAGATAATGGATTATTTCAAATTTATTAGGACGTGATACTAGCCATTGTGCAAACGCTTCTGCTTTATTGTAGTCATCACCCAACTTCTGCTGATAAAGTGTTTTGAAGTCATTCTCCATTTCTTGCGCTCTTAGATGGCGTTGCCAAGAGTCGCTAATTACTTTTGTCAGCTTATTTTCAATATTTAAGTACTTTAAGAGCTGCCATTCTCCCCTATCCAACCATATGGCATCACACGTTTCGCAAACATTAATGGTGTTATCAAATTCATTATCTATATCGTACTTAATTGTGAACTTGCCGCATTGCTGACAGATTATAGCGCCCTGAGTGTTCTCAGCTTCTATAAACTTAAATGTATCAGGCTGACTGCTCAAGTTTAGTTTGTTAGCATTACGCTGCGACAGTGTTTTAGCCTCTAACCACGCTCTATAAGTGGATAAATTAAGATAGAGACCCTTACAGGTCGAACACTTCAAGGTTTCTAAACTTCCCTCAAGCAGATTGGGCTCCATGGTATTAGTCTTGCATTTGTAGCAGTCTAATTGCATTTTAGTCTCGAATTGATTACTAATAATGACAGAATACACCATTTTATGAACTATTGTTCAATTACTAGACTCTATTTTAATACTATTTTTAAATTCATTTATATATCAAAGACTTAAGACAAAGCTAAGTGTTTTTCACTGTTCAACCATAAAACAAGACATACTCTTTTTTATTTAAGTATGTCTTTAAAACTCGCTTAAAAATTGCGAGTTCAACTAAACAGCATTTCTTAGTCAGGCTTAAAACTATCTCTCAAGCTAACAATCTCATTAAACACTGGCTTTTCTGACGTATGCAGCTTACTATCAGCGACAAAATACCCTTCACGTTCAAACTGGAAACGGCTTCCTGCTTCACAATTAGCAAGTGAAGGCTCAACTATGGCATCAAGCTCAGTTAATGAATTGGGATTTAACGCATCGTGAACATCGTCAACACTACTTGGATCTTCTATGCTAAACAAATGATCATATAACCGTATTTTAGCCGGCACCCCTTGACTTGCAGATACCCAATGAATAACACCTTTTACTTTTCGATCTTCTGGGTTTTTACCTAAGGTGGTCTTATCAATCGTGGCTTCCAATGCTACGACATCTCCATTATCATCTAGAACATGGTTAGTCACTGATAATATATAAGTATTTCGTAAGCGTATTTCAGTCTTTTCAGGAGACAAACGTTTGTAACCTTTTGGAGGTTCGAGCTCATAGTCCCCTTGATCAATATAGATGGTATCTGTAAATGGAATCTCACGCTCACCCATATCAACATTAGGATGTTTTGGCTGAGTTAACCATAGGGTTTTGTTGGCATCATCATATCGCGCAGTCACACTCTCAGCTTTTAGATCTTGCCACTCGCTGATTGCTTTATCAAAATTTGTTATTGTAACTTTAAGTGGCTTTAAAACTGCCATACCACGAGCTGTGGAATTTTCTAATGATTGACGAACACTAAACTCTAACAACCGAAAGTCAACAACACTATCCGCTTTGGTGATACCTACACGCTCACAAAAATCTCGCAGACCTTCAGGCGTATAACCGCGTCGACGCATACCGGCGACAGTTGGCATTCGTGGGTCATCCCAGCCCTCTACAATCTCTTCATCAACCAATTGTTTAAGCTTACGTTTACTGGTTAAGGTATGATCCACATTTAAGCGACTAAATTCATATTGATGCGGCGCTCTATAGATACCTCCTTTTTCACCAATTTTTTCAATTACCCAATCATAGAATGGACGGTGATCTTCAAATTCAAGGGTACATAGCGAATGGGTTACCTTTTCGATGGCATCTGATAAAGGATGCGCAAAATCATACATAGGGTAGATACACCATTTATCACCCGTTTGATGATGTTCTTGATGAAGTACACGATAAATCACTGGATCTCGCATATTCATATTAGGGCTGTCCATGTCAATTTTGGCACGTAGCACCGCTTCACCATCTTCAAACTTACCTGCGCGCATATCTTCAAATAACTTTAGATTATCTTTAATACTCGCATCACGTTGTGGAGACGGCGTACCAGGTTCTTTGAACGAACCTCGATTGTCTTTTATTTGTTCTGGTGTTTGTAGATCAACGTAAGCGTCGCCTTGTTCTATTAGCTGAACCGCCCACTTATACAATTGATCAAAATAACCTGAAGCATGTTGTGGCTCCCCTACCCAATCAAACCCCAACCACTTCACATCTTTTTCGATATTATCAATATAATCTTGTTTTTCAGCCAACGGGTTGGTGTCATCGAAGCGTAAATTGCACACGCCACCGAATTCGTTTGCCACACCAAAGTTAAGACAAATAGATTTAACATGTCCCAAGTGCAGATAACCATTTGGCTCAGGCGGAAAACGTGTGACGATTGTATCGTACTTGTTCTCGGCTAAATCTTCTCTAATAATATGACGTATAAAATCATTTTTTTGAGCGTCTTGAGTGCTATTAGAAGAATTACTATTTGCAGAATTGCTGTTATTTTTAGGGTTGCCAAGGTTGCCTTTGACGCTGTTCGCATGACTCATAAACGCGTGCTCCTGTCACTTAAATTAGGAAGATTTATATTTGGATAGATAGAAGGTGATTTAAAAACTAGATTTTTAAAATACATCATTAAGCCTATTCTAACAGGTTTACCAAACCCTGTAACAGCTAGACACATGACATCAATAAAAAAAGGCGTTAGACTATCGCCTTTGATAACTTAATCGCTAATAACTTATTGTATAATTGCCTTTATCCCTAATTACTTTGATCAAGAATAGCTTTGTTCAAAAAAACTTTAATTACTGATATCTATATTTTGGAAGTCACTAATAGTTTTTATATATAGCCTGTTATCAAAATAAATGTTATTAAAAATAAATTTGAAAGTTCCAAACCATCTTAAAGCTAATTAACGTTTGGTAATTAACAAACCATCGAGGGTGAAATGATTGCATTAAGAAATTTTGGCATAGGTGGTTTTTTACTACCCATGTTCCTTATGGGCTGTGCCAACTCAAACAACCATGTCAATGATAGTGTCCACGAAAATGACGCTATCTCTAAAACCAATTATAAGGAGACTCAAATGAGCGAACATCCAGTCGTACAACTTAACACTTCAATGGGTGACATTACTATTGAACTAAATGAAGAAAAAGCACCTAAAACGGTTGATAACTTTATTAACTATGTTGAGTCAGGTCATTATAACGGTACTATTTTTCATCGTGTTATACCAAACTTTATGATTCAAGGTGGTGGTATGGACGCAAATATGAAAGAAAAATCGACTAACGCGCCGATTGAAAATGAAGCGGACAACGGCCTTAAGAACGAAGAAGGTTCAATTGCCATGGCACGTACTCAAGACCCACATTCAGCTACCAGTCAATTCTTTATCAATGTAAATGACAATGGTTTCTTAAATCATACTGGTAAAAACATGCAAGGTTGGGGCTATACTGTATTTGGCAAAGTGACCGACGGCATGGATGTTGTTAAGAAAATCGAAGGTGTATCTACTGGACGTTCTGGTATGCATGCCGATGTGCCTAATGAAGCTGTATTCATCAACACAGCGACAGTCGTTAGCAAATAATGCCTTAACAAGTTATTAACAACGCTCGATAACATTAGCTCAATATTATTTATTAAAATTTATTGATTAAAAAAAGTAAAAATGACTTATTCAGACATTTATGACACCGATAGACCTTATGTTATCAATTATAATCACTTAATAACCACACGCCCGCATGATATAAAGCGTGTGTTTGTTAGTGATTTACATTTGTCAGCTGAGGAGTCTGCATTAGTGCAGGCTTTTTCAGCTCTATTAGATGACTGTTGTCAGTTACCTAACCTTAATGAGCTTTATATTCTCGGGGATTGGTTTGATATTTGGATTGGTGACGATGCCTATTTAAGCTTATCTCATGCTCAAAAACAGAGACATTGGTTAACCCCACTTATTTTACAATTAAAACAATTACACACAACAGGGTGTCAAACCTACGTGATGCATGGCAATAGAGATTTTCTAATCTCACAAGATCTATGCGACACCTTTCATGGTCAACTTATTAAAGAACCTTATACATCAAAAATTGGCAGCTTAACAGTAAGGCTTGAGCATGGGGATGCCCTTTGTACAGACGATGTGGCATATCAGCGCATGCGCAAGGTCTTACGCTTTCGACCAATAAAATGGGGACTGTTAAGACGTTCTATATCGCAGCGTGAGAAACTCGCTGATAAAATTCGAAAAAGAAGTGCCTCAGATAAATCATCCAAAAATGAGTTGATTATGGATGTTAATTATGCGGCAGTCGACAAAGCTATCCATAAGGTAGATGTCCTTATACATGGTCATACCCATCGACCCGCTTGTCATCAAACGATGGATGATAAACCTCGCTATGTATTAGGCGATTGGAGAGTACTTAATACTGACAAACTCATTTTCGAACATAAGCAAAGCAATCTTGAGCAAACCAATCTTGAGCAAAGTAATCTTGAGCAAAGCAGTCATTTTATAAAAAATGCATTAAATATAAACCATGACAACCCCAAACTTAACGATGATAAATTAAAGCTTACTTATTCATCTAAAGGTTATGTAGAGGCAGTTATAGGAATAACTACATTAGAGCCTGATATTTTAGAACCTAGTACTTTAGAACCTAGTACTTTTAATCATGAACACTCACAATCATCAGAATCTGAAAACTTCCAATTGGTGCGCTTTAAGCACAAACTACGCACTGTTTAATTAAACTACTTTAGGTTAACCAGTGTTAAGTTGCGGATGTTTAATTCAACAATTGCTAATTAGAGCAATTAATTTTAGGCAATTTAATCCAAAAGTTTAAAAAAATGTTGTCTGTAATGCTTTAATTCTCTAATGGAGTCCCGAATATCGTCCATTGCTAGATGCGATCCCGTCTTTTCAACCCCTTTGAGTACGTCTGGTCGCCACCTATAACAAAGCTCTTTGATTGAAGATACATCTAGATTTCGGTAATGAAAAAACTTTTCCAGTGCTGGCATCTGCCTTGCCAAAAAGCGGCGGTCTTGACAGATAGAATTGCCACACATCGGCGATTTGCCTTCATCAACCCATTTATTCAAGAATGCTATCGTACCTGCCTCAGCTTCTTCTAACGTCACTTGGCTTCTACGTACTCTATCAATTAAGCCAGATTCGCCATGTTGTTTCGTATTCCATTCATCCATCGCGTTTAGCTTCTGATCTGACACTTTGATGGCATAAACAGGGCCATCAGCCAATACATAAAGATCATCATCAGTCACGATAGTCGCAATCTCTATAATATCATCGTGCATGGTATCAAGCCCAGTCATCTCAAGGTCTATCCATACCAAACCTTTTTTACCTTGGTTTTTAATTTTTATTTTGTTAGGGTGGTTGGTCGTTCCCATTATTAATCCTATTTTATGAAATTAAACCTTTCAAAATATCATCTATAATCAATGAAGTCTGAAATGGTTACACGCTAATCGAATGAACATACTTGTGAACTTAATATGCAGTTAGCTAAGCTAGATTAATACCGTAGCCGTTTAGTTATTCACTGACTGTATGAGATTTTTAGAATGTCTATAGTAACAAATTTCATGCAGAGACTTCATACAATTCTAGTTATTAAGCTTTAGAATTATAAAACTTAGTAAATTCTACTACATTTTATAATCGGCTTTTCATACCGAATTTAATTAAATAATTCATCCAAACATTAAACACGGTAATCAAATAATATGGCGCTAATAAGACAACGCAAACTTACTAAACAACAGCTTCGCCGCATTAGTAAACAGCAAGACCAACAGCAAGACTTAGACAATGATAGTCTAATGGATGGTGTTGTTATGGCGCACTATGGTAAGCAGCTTGAGGTACAGGTTACGTCACTTCCAAAACATATACCTGAACCGCCTATTGTAGCTGAGGGTGAGCCTGAGCCCTTTTGGCAAGAGATGAAGATGCATGACATATGGCGCTGCCACGCCCGCACTAATCTTCCTATGCTGGCCACAGGAGACAAGGTGCGCTGGACGGCTGACCCAAATACTGGGTTTGGTCGAATCGAATCTGTTCAAAACCGTACCTCTATCATCTCACGTCCAGATCGATATCATAAACTAAAACCAGTGGCTGCAAATATTGATATTTTAGCCATTGTATTTGCACCTTTACCCGCCGCCGCACCTGGTCTTATTGATAGATATTTGGTTGTTTGTCATCATGCGGGTGTGACCCCATTATTAGTATTAAATAAAGCAGATTTATTGAATAATGAAGATCATGCCCCTACTGAAAACCTATTAATTGACTACAAAAATCTAGGCTATGAAACTGTATTAACTGCTGCTCCTTGCCCTGAGAACAGTCTTTATCAATCTGCACCGTTAGAACCATCAGCATCTCAATCAGCGTCTAAATTAGACAATGACACCATCCAAGACTCACTTATGGAGCGGATCATTAGTGTCGATGAGCTACAGCACAAAATTAAAAACAAGCTGGTAATCTTTGCTGGACAATCTGGTGTCGGTAAAAGCACCTTAGTAAACGCTATGTTGCCCAACTCCGATCAGAGCGTTAACGTTATCTCGACCAATTCAAAACTTGGTCAACATACAACAACGACAAGCTGTTTATTACCCTTTGTTCCGAATGATTTGTCTCAAGGGGGCATCGTGGATACGCCTGGTATACGTGAATATGGAGTATGGCATCTGACCCCAGAGGATGTCATAGCAGGGTTTAAAGAGTTATATCCACTTTCAGCAGACTGTAAGTTTCGAGACTGTAAGCACACTCACAATAGTAAAGGGTGTGCATTATGGCAAGCAGTTGATGACAATAAAGTACTAAAACGGCGCGTTGAGAGTCTCGTTACCTTACAAGCTGAAGCAGATACTCAGGATTATAGGTAATTTAAATACAGCATTATCAGCAGACGGTCGTTTAACTGAAAAGGTTTAATATTATGTCGCTTTTTAAAGCAGCGCCTTTCATGGAAGCAGTGCGTCTTATAGAATATTTAAAACGATACAAGGTTTATGTAGGGTTGACTGTATTGTATGATGCATTCTAAGGTCTATCACGTTATAATATTATACATAAAGTTTATTATTGGAGAAGTGTTTTGTCATTAGATCGTTGGCTTGAATTTATGGGTAACCACCCATTTTTATTTGGTACTTTAGCTGTACTTTTGGTTCTATTTTTTGCAGTTGAGAATAAGAGAAGTGGTAAGAAGATATCACCTAATGCTTTGGGAACCCTTGTAAATTCTGAAAATGCACAGATTATTGATATACGTTCTAATAAAAAGTTTGAAACTGGTCACATTCAAGGTAGTCGTAACATTCCATTTACGAGTCTTAAAGATCGGCTTACTGAAATTCAAGCGATTGACGCACCTATCGTGGTGGTATGTGATATGGGCATACAAGCAGGTGCAGCAGTACAGATGATAGGTAAGCCTAATGTGTTCCGCTTAGATGGTGGCATAGGTGGTTGGCAAGCTGCAGGTATGCCTTTAGTCGGTGGCAAGTCTACCAAAGGTAAAACCATTAATAGCAAAGCTAAAGCGCGTTAATTATTAACTTTAATTTTGTTTGATTTAATACCCCTGAATTTACACCGTATATTGACGTCCCCTATTGACACATAAGTATTTTATTTAAATTTGTTTATAAACTCACTATATACAATATAAGGATTTATCATGACTGCTACTGTAACGGTCTATACTACCCCAATTTGTCCATATTGCACCAATGCAAAACAACTTTTAAATTCTAAAGATATTGAATTTGAAGAGATTGGCATGCACGACATTAGCTCTGATGAGCGTATGAATCTTATGAAAAAAACTAATAACTATCGTACTGTACCGCAAATATTTATTGGTGAAACGTTTATTGGTGGATTTGATGAGCTTAATCAATTAAACCAAGACGGTAAACTTGATGAAATGGTTAATGCTTAATCGTATTATGTTAAGGTGCTACTTGTACCTTGATGATTAAGATTTAATTTTAATTTACTCTGATTATCTTTCATTTTTATTTATTTTTTTAATTTTAATAAAGGACAGCTATCATGGCAGAGCAAGAACAAGCACAACCTCAATTGGCATTAGAACGCATCTACGTAAAAGATATGTCTCTTGAAGTTCCAGGTGCTGAAGTATTTACTAAGGAATGGCAACCAGAGCTTGATATTAACTTAGCTACGGACGCTAAAAAACTTGATGATGATCATTATCAAGTTATATTAACAGTAACCGTTAATGCTCAAAACTCAGGTGAGCCAGCTTTTATCGCTGAAGTGCATCAAGGTGGTATCTTCTTATTAAAAGACATCCCAGAAGATCAAATGGGTCAAATCCTAGGCGCATATTGCCCTAACGTATTATTCCCATACGCTCGCGAAGTAATTAGTGATATCGTGACCCGTGGTAGCTTCCCACAATTACTTTTAGCTCCTGTTAACTTTGATCAAGCTTATGCACAAAGCCAACAGCAAGTTCAAGGTAATGCTTAATCATTCAGATATGCACTATTTACAGATATGCACTATTTAAGGTTTAACGCTATAGTGTCTAATCCAACTGAATGTTAAGCTTAATATCTCATGTTCAAGACTTAGCTTAAATACTTATATTTGAATAAATTAAAAAGACCGCTTTTGCGGTCTTTTTCTATTTAATCTATTATAAGGGCGTGTCTTTAATGGAGGCAACCCCTGTAAGTATCTCCTAATACTATAGTCAAAGAACTTTAAAGTAGTCACATGGCAACCGAGTGCAAGTACTACTAGGGTAGGCTTAACGAGGTTAACATTGTGACTCTTTACAAGTTCGCTGACTACATGAATAAAAAGCTTCGAACAAAAAAAAGCTTCTGCATATATAGAAGCTTTTTTTATTGATGTTACTTATCGTACTAAAACTAATAAACTACCCTTTTAAAGCTTTTAGAATATTATTCTTAACCACTTCTATGTCTTTAGTACCATCAAACTGATGATATTGAGCAGCATCTGGGTTTTGATTCGCTTTTTTCTGATAAAAGTCGACAAGTTTAGAGGTTTGATCGTGATAGGTAGCTAAGCGATCTCGGATAGTCTCTTCTTTGTCATCTTCACGTTGTATTAGTGGCTCACCCGTCACATCATCAACGCCTTCTTCCTTAGGAGGATTGTGAATCATATGATACACACGTCCGGATCCAGGATGCTGACGACGGCCAGAAAGACGATTAACTATTTCATCGTCTGGCACACTTATTTCAACCACATGATCAATGTCTACACCCGCATCTACTAAGGCAGCCGCTTGTGGTATAGTGCGTGGAAAACCATCAAAAATACAACCATTGGCACAGTCCGGCTTAGCGATACGTTCTTTGACAAGATTGATGATTAGGTCATCGGATACTAACCCGCCCGTCTTCATGATACTTTTCGCTTTCTTACCGAGCTCTGTTCCTTCTTTAATAGCAGCGCGCAGCATATCTCCTGTTGAAATCTGAGGGATATCGAATTCTTTTGAGATAAATTGAGCTTGGGTACCTTTACCCGCCCCCGGAGGTCCTAGCAGTATAATACGCATCATAAGTTGTTATCCTCTTGGTTTAAGTGATAGGTAATTTATGTCTTTATATAAACCTATATCACAGTGTTTAGCTATAAGTTGTCTAGTACTTTATGGCTTAGCGCTAGATGGTCTTGAAATTTTGAGTACTAAACTTAGTTGTCTTGAACTTTTGTTGTTTTAAGCTACGTAGCCTATTATTTCACCATCTTTTATTTTAATAAAACGCTAAATACTGGCTTCTTATTGTATAGTCAGAAAAATACTAAATGGTTACGGGGTTAACCTTGTTAAGCCTAATATAGTAGTACTTGCACTCGGTAGCCTTGTCACCATTTTAGATTCCTTTGACTGTATTAAGAGCCGCTAAATATAATGAACAAATACCATACCCTGCACTTTAATAAAGCTCAAGCTATTTAATTCATTTAATGCAATATAACTGACACTTAGTGGTCAAATATTTCGTTGCATATCTGTTCAATTATACCTTTCTAATTAAACTAGGTAAATTTAGCAGTCCAACTCTCTTAATCAGCTTAAGGTACTTGCTGATTTATCTCGATTGCTACTTTAGGTAGTGTATTTGAACCATCATATGCTAACGGAATATTATCAGCCGCTAAATCGCCCGCTTCTGTAATTGCCTGTCCTGATTTACTTATACGAGCTGTCACTACTAGGTCTGCGTTCTGGTCAATTGCTGCAGATAACGTGCGTGAGGGCATCATTGCATCACTATCAGACAATTGTAATATATAGCCATCTTCGGCTCGTGTAATATCTGCCGCTGGTAACCGTTTGACCGCAATAGGTGCACCGCCGCTGGCTTCTCTAATCGTAACATATAGCACGTCATTAGGCTCTACTAGCGGATACAAGCTTGGGTTTAATAATACAGTGATATCAACTCCGCTAGCTTGCGCATCTGTTGGAGCTTGCGAATTAGACTGAGCTTGCTGATTTAAAGCATTTGAATGTATAGGGTCAGAAGATGACTCTGCATTAATACTTGCTCGCTTCTGAGCGGCAATACTATTACTTAATTTATCTAAGCTTTGCAGCGCATCGCTATGATCGCCCTCTCTTGCTTCGATGCCAATACGTAACTTATCAATCCATTGCTGAGCTTGATCAAAGTTGCCTTCACGAGCTTCGGCCATAGCTATGAGCATTTGAGCGCCTTGATGATATGGATTGGTTCTTAAAACGCTATCAAGTGCTTTGCGGCCGTCTGGACCTAGCATACCACCGCTCGTAAAAAACTGTGTCTGAGCAAATCTCACTGCGATGTCTTCATCTTCAGGGCTTAACCGATAGGCTCGAGCAAGGGCTTCCATCGCTTGTTCTTCAGCCTCAAAAGCTAAATAAACATCTGACAAACGTAACCAGCGCATAGCATCATGAGCATGATGATGGACATTGGTTTGTATTGCACCGAATAAACCTACATTATCATCAACGGCCCATTCGGGTGGACTATCAATTATACCCGTTAATAGGTCATCAGCAACTTGGCCTAACTTATCTTGCGCACTCCACAGTTCCATAACTGGCGTTCTATTCGAAGAGACTATATAAGCGAGAATCATTAATAAAGGTATACATAGTAATATTGTTAAACGTGCCTTAGGGCTTTTAGTAAAGGTACGTTCCTGTTGAGAGACAACGCTTTTGCGCGTCTGCTTATCAGCTTCTGTGATGACCTCTTTAGCCTCATCACCACTCGTTGGTTTTGAAATCTGGTCATCGCTGGCTAAAATAAGTTGGCGTTCAAGTTCTGTTTTTTGTACCTTAAACTCTTCTGCGCTCATGCCACCAGCATCGTAATCCGATTTTAATTCTTTTAAGCGCTCTTTAAAGACTTCAACATTGAGCGTAATAAGCTTATCGTTCTGTACAGATTTATCTGCTCTCAACCATGGAATCAATACTATTACGGCTAATAAGATTGCTAGTATGATTGCCAGCGCGATAAAAATCACTAACGTTGGCATGTTTTACTCCTTAAAGTTGAAACAGATATTAATAAATGATTTATATAACAATATTTAATAGAATTTATCAGGAATTTGAATCATCTGAACTATCTACAGTATATGAAGATTTACTATGCGGCTCGTTATGCTTTTTTAATAGCTCATTTAATCTAGACGCTTCATCTTCTGACAAATTAGACTCAAGCGTATCGGACGATTCTGCATTTAAATTCGACTCCCTAGCCATTCTAGCCATTTGTCTGCTGCTATTATGCGTCTTTCTTGTGCGCCAAAACCACCAAAACACGATCAACACTAAAAATATGGGCGGAAAATACCATAAGATCCACGTTGAAGGTCTTACAGGCGGCTTGTAACTAATAAAATCCCCATAACGCTCATACATATACTCACGTATTTGCGCATCCGTTTGACCCGCCATAACCATCTCATAGGTTTTTCGCTTTAAATCTTGAGATATCTGTGAATCTGAGCCCGCTAGATTTTGATTTTGACACTTTGGACAACGAAACTCTTCTATCAATGCTTTGTATTGCGCTTCTTGACGCGGACTGTCAAACTCATAGACTTCAATGGCAGCACTAGCAAAACTACTCCAGCCGAACATACTGATAGTAATAACAATCACACTGATTAGTTTAAAGGCATTCATTCGAAATTTAGTAACAAAATCGTTGGTTTGTATACTCATTTACACACCTCAGCAATCTGTGCCGTAACCTCTGGCGTACTTAAATCAAGATTTTCATTACCTAATTCACTCAACAATTCCATACATGGCTTTATACGCGCTTGCCAATTTTGCTCATGAATTTCCCCAACAATGTGCTGACGTATATTTCCTTGAGTATCAACGATAAAGCTTTCAGGCGCACCTGTTAGACCTAAATCTATCGCAAAACTTCCAGAATAATCTCTAAAGCTAAATAGAAAAGGGTCTCCGCCACGGCTGATGTAACCTCGAGCATCTTCTAATTCATCTTTGTAATTAACACCGACCATAGGTACTTGACGATTACGCAGTTCCATCAAAAAAGGATGTTCTACAATACAAGTTGGGCACCATGATCCCCACACGTTTATAAGATAAGGTGATTGGGGCAAATCACTGTTCGTCACCATAGTTGATGGATCTGATAATAACGGTAAGTTAAATTCTGGTACTGGTCTATTTATTGCATTATCGATGACAACATCAGTAGGCTTACCTAGCTTGGCAAACAGCATAACGATTAATCCGACAAATACGATAAAAGGGATTAAGAACCAAACTTTCATCTGTGACTTTTTCATGACTGGATCTGACATTTTAAACTCTCTAAATGCTCATTTTAATGGTGAAAGATCGTCTAAATGGTTTAATAAAGAACATTAAGCATATGAAATTAATATCATAATAAGCAGGATATAATGCTTTATTGGCAAAACGATTATAAAAAATTATGTTAATATCAACCTTAAGCCATCCGAACTATCAAGTCTTTTTATTAAGTCTTCCAAATCTATAACTTCACTTGCATTTTAACTTAAGATGACTTTGGATCTTTAACTTTTAAGACCTTCTCTTAAGACGATAACGTCGATCTAGCATACTTAGCACGCTACCTAAAGCCATTACTAAGGCGCCTAACCATAACCACGACACCATTGGCTTAACATAAATACGTACGGCCCATTTGCTATTGGGATCTTTCGGATTTATTGGTTCACCTAATGCCACATATAAATCTCTTAATAAAGTAGTGTTAATACCCGCTTCTGTCATCGGCATACGGCTAACGACGTAATTACGCTTTTGTGGATATAAAGTAGTCACATATTTATTGTCTTTTTCAACTCTAATTTCAGCTTGAGTAGCATCATAATTTTTGGCTCGAACGTTTTCAAAATTAACAAGTGAGAAACTATAGTTGCTAACCTCCTCTTGATCACCCACGGTCATAGCAACATCTCTTTCAACGCTCATCGCACTGGTGACTCCAATGCCTAGTGCCAGAATCAAAACCCCAATATGAGCGACCTGCATTCCCCAATAGCTTAGTTTCAAACGTTTTAAACCATTCAAAAATGAAGACGCATTACGAGTTTTGTCTTTAATATCATTTAAAGACCAACCTAAAACCCAGATACACAATAGCGCCGTTATTAAAATTTGCAGATTTAAGCTGTGCGTAAATAGATAAGTTAGTATGCCTGCCAAAAGCGCACTACTCACTAATATCGTTAAACCAATACCCATTAAAGGGCGTTTTTCACGCTTCCAGCGTATATTTGACCCCATACCCATGGCTAATAATAAAAGCCATGTCAAAGGTACAAATAACGCATTAAAGTAAGGAGGCCCAACTGATACCTGACCGAGATTAAATGAATCAGCAATAATTGGATAGAGCGTCCCAAGTAACACCACTAAAGTTGCAACTAGAATAATAATATTATTAATAACTAATAGGGTCTCACGCGACAACAACTCGTAATGGCTTTCGACAGTCAGCTTCCATCCACGTACCGCAAATGCGATTAGTCCTGCGCCGATGACAATACCTAAAATAGCCAAAATAGCTAGACCACGCGTCGGATCAGCGGCAAAAGAGTGGACAGAAGTAATCACCCCTGAACGTACCAAGAAAGTTCCCAATAAGCTTAGAGCAAAAGCAAAAATAGCCAACATGATGGTCCATGCTTTAAAGACACCGCGTTTTTCAGTAACGGCTAGCGAATGAATTAAAGCAGTACAAGCAAGCCAAGGCATCAATGACGCGTTTTCCACAGGGTCCCAAAACCACCAACCGCCCCAGCCAAGTTCATAATAGGCCCACCAAGAGCCTAGCGCGATACCTAAAGTCAAAAACCCCCAAGCAGCCAATGCCCAAGGGCGAGACCAGCGTGTCCAAACCGCATCTAAACGACCAGCCCATAAAGCAGCCATACAAAAAGCAAAAGGTACTGCCATACCCACATAGCCCATATATAGCATGGGTGGATGAAAGATGAGACCTGGATCTTGAAGCAGTGGGTTTAAGTCAGCGCCATCTACTGGAATATTAGGTAAGGTGCGATCAAACGGTGAGGAGGTGAAAATTAACATCAGCAGCATCATGATCTGAACAGCACCCAATATGACGAGCACTCTTGCGCGCATATTTAATGGTAAGCCGCGACTAAACCATGCAACCAACGCTGTCCACGCACCCAATATAGTAACCCAAAGCAGCAGTGAGCCTTCATGACCGCCCCATGTGGCAGAGAGTTTATAATACCAAGGCAAAAGTGAATTGGAATGTTGAGCAACATACACTAAGCTGAAATCATTATAGTAAAATCCAGCCATGAGCGTTAAAAATGAGGTAAATATAGCCACAAATTGAGCCCATGCCAAACTTGGCGCCAAACGCTGTAAATGAGGTTGATAACGCAGGATACCAAATGTCGGTAACACTACTTGCAATAATGACAGCACCATGGCCGCAACTAACGCAAAATAACCTAACTCAGTGATTAACATATTCTCTCGCCCTAATTACGCTGTGTATCTATCAATAGTTTTGAATTACAGTTATTAAAACTAAAGCCTTTACTGATATAGACGTATATATTTAATGGATTTCTACTTTGGCAGGACACAATACTTCTAACGACTCTTAAAGTCCATGTGTTGAAGCGCTATCTACTTAAAATAAATGTTGTAAAATGGCTTTGTCTTGAAATTGATTTGAATAACCAGTGCCTTTGATTAAAAAATGCCTTTACTTAAAGTCGATGAGCAAAGACACCCCAAATTTTATGATATTTTAACCGCTTACTGGGAAGAAGACCAATATAAGATGTAGCCAACCTGCCAAAAAGCCTGTAACCCCGCCTAAAATGATTAAGGTAGTTTCATCCTCTCTGAAAGCTGGACGCAGCAAGTTTTGGAACTCATGAGAAGATAAGGCCTTAATACGCTCGCAGAACATGCCATATATTTTGCTGGCACGGCTTTCATTTAAGCCAGGGTCTCTTATTGGAATCATTGTTGCATCAATAGATTTATCAATAATCGTATTTTTAAGTTGACCCAGCTCACGACGTCCTAAACCTATACGTAATGCCGTGTTGACTACTGGCGACTCTAATAACTCGTATAAGTGACTCTTCATGAGATCTCTGGTCTGAGCAGACCTTTCGCCATACATCATCTCATTCATGATATTTTCTAGCGTCACCAAATCTCTAACCACAATCTCTGCGAACACCTCAGACACTTCAGGCTGACGCTTCATAAAACCGCCTTGCCAATAATAGGTATCTATGTGAGGCAAGACTGGCATGATATATGGGAAGCCTTTGATACGTTTAAATAGTTTTAAATATTTTACAGGCTTTGGCTCAATGGGGTTAAACACCATCCAAATAGCAATCCAGTTCGTTAAAAACCCCCACACCGCCGCAAAAAATGGCACCGTCCAGTGCTGTGGCACCAAAACATAAATAAACATTTGCACAATACCAAACATAAAACCAATTAAAGCACTGATATGCCAGATGAAATTGATTTCTTTTTGACCCACTTTTAAAAACATATTGACCATTAATCGGCGGTCGTTTTCCATAGTGCGTACGATCATTTTGCGCATATCAACCAGCTCTTCGACATTATAAGTCATGTCAACAACTAGGTTCTTCATTATGGTGGGTAACTGCTCATGCGCGTGTGTGTAAATACGTCTTTTAACCGCATAGGGCATATTGCTCCATAATGCTGATGAACGCTCCATCATTATCTCATCGATGAGTTGATCCAAATTTGCATCAACACTTTTAGCGATGAAATCGGCCATCTCCTCAGGTTCCATAGCATTAAAGAACTCATCTAATGAACCGAGTTTTGATAAGGTTTGATCAACAATAACGCCCGAGATTTTGCCCGCCTTACGCGGTACGATACCTTGCCAGCCAATGCCTTGCCATCCATAAGGCAAATTTGGTATTTTTATACCCCAAAATTTGATGGGGTAAAATAGCATTTTTAATGCCATCCAAACATGCGCCCACGTCACAAATGCTGTCACAAAAGGAATCGTCAGCATTGCAAAGAATTCAGGGTTAGAATTTAGAACTTGCCAGATAGAAGATAGCATGTTTGATACATCACTTATAAATACTTAGACTTTTAACTAAAGTAAAAATCTATTTCCATGTTTATTTTGAATTTTAAGCGCCGATTTTACCACATTCATTAGTGCTTAACTGATTAACCGATTACTTATCCTTGTAAACAGGGATAATAGCGCTATATAGACCTAAACTGCAACAATTTATAAGCAATAAATATAAGCCAATCAGTTCTATAGATTAATTACTGTGTCTTCTATGCAGATTCTTATAAATTTGCATAGCCACCTATTATTAGTTAAAACTCTTATAAGATTAAGAATCTCTTATAAGGATTAGACGATGTGATATAATTTATTTTTAATCTGCAAAGTATGTGTTTGATAAAAATTTAATTAATATCAAATAAATTTGATGTCTAATAATCCAACGCTCCCCTTTTTATCTTATCTAAGTCTGTAAAGTAAAAACCTTCATGAATAAACCCATAGCAACCGATACTCGCCAAGAAAATCGAGTATTTTTGAATCGAATCATTTTTGCTGCCTTATTTATAGCTTTAGGTCTTATAGGTCTAATGGTTCGCTATTGGTATTTGCAAGTACATTCTTACGAGAAATATACCACTCAGGCAGATAATAATCGCGTTAAGTTAATCTCCGACCCCCCCTCTCGTGGTTACATTTATGATAGAAATGGGCACTTACTAGCTGACAACAAGCCCGTTTTTACGGTAATGCTGAGTCCCGATGAGGTCAAAGATCCTGAGCGTACGCTAAACCTACTTGCCCCCATATTTGATCTTAGCCAAGAAGATATTCTGGATATTTTAGCGCGTATTAGTAAAAACAAAAAAAATGACCCAGTGGCGGTAAAAATTGATATAAATGAAACTCAGATGGCGCAGTTTAGTGAGCGTAAGCCGTTTTTCAAAGGTGTGAATATTCAAAGTAAACTGACTCGTTATTATCCTTATGATGAGCTGTTTGCGCATGTTATTGGCTATGTGGGGCGTATCAATGATAAAGAGACCAAAGAGATCGATAAAGACCTTTACGCAGGTACAGATCTGATCGGTAAAATTGGTATCGAAAAGTATTATGAAGAATTACTCTTAGGTCGACCAGGTTATCAAGCTGTCGAAACTGATGTGCATGGTGAGATTATTCGCAAGCTTGAAAGCACCCCGCCAGTGCCCGGTAACGATATATATTTAAGCTTAGACTATGGTTTACAAAAGGTAGCTCAAGAACAGCTTGATGGCCGCCGCGGTGCTATTGTAGCCATTGACCCTCAAAATGGCGATGTTCTAGCGTTTGTTAGTAACCCAAGTTTTGATCCAAATCCCTTCATATCGGGAATTTCATTTGACGACTATGGAGCGCTGCGTGATGATCCCGATCAGCCTCTTTATAATCGTGCGCTCCAAGGCATGTACCCTCCTGCCTCTACTATCAAGCCCTTTGAAGGGCTATCTGCCATACATTACGGTGCGATGGGCTGGAACGATACAATTTATGATCCAGGCTATTTTACCTTACCTGGTGACAGTCACCGCTTTCGAGATTGGAAGCGTGGGGGGCATGGTACTGTCAACTTAACCAAGTCTATCGTTATGTCAGTCGATACCTATTATTATAAGTTATCTTATAAACTTGGGATTCAGCGCCTTCATGATTGGATGATAAAGTTTGGCTTTGGATCCAAAACTGGCATTGATTTACCGCATGAGAAATCTGGAATAATGCCCTCTCCTAAATGGAAAGAAGAGACGTATGGCAAAGCGTGGCTTCCAGGCGAAACTATTTCTGTTAGTATCGGTCAAGGTTATTTTTTAGCGACTCCTCTTCAGGTGGCTAATGCAACTGCAATGACCGCCAATTCAGGCAAAATTTTAACGCCTCATATGCTAAAGCGATCCGAGGGTGCTGCTGAGGTTCATCCCATTGATAAACCAACGGGTGTCATAGAGTTTAATGGCTCAAATTCAGACTGGCTTAAAATGCAAAACGCGATGGAACAAACCATTAAACGTGGTACGGGTCGACGAATTTATACGCCCAAATATCGTATTGCAGGAAAAACAGGAACCGCACAAGTTAAGTCGATTGCTCAAGGTAAAAGTTACAATAAGAATGAGCTCGATAAGCGTCACTGGGATCATGCTTGGTTTACTGGGTTTGCACCCGTTGAAAAACCAAGTATCGCCCTCTCTATATTGGTAGAAAATGGGGGTGGCGGTAGTAAAACGGCGGCACCTATTGGGCGTGCTTTATTCGATTATTGGGTATTGCGGCGTGAAAATAATCCTATTTTACCACCGACAGCTGATGAGCTTGCCGAAATAAAAGCTCAAAAAGCACTTGATAAAGCAAAACTTGAAGCGCAGCGAGAAGCAGAAGAAAATCAAAGTGAGCTTGGTGAACAAATAGAGAGTACTGGTAATTAGGGTCTGTTGAACAGATATAGTTAAAGAGCAAAAATAGTTAAACAATAATTAATATATTGAAAGCAAATAGTATTTATATAATTTGTCTTACATGGTAATAATCTTGAGAACCTCATGTCCAAATCCAAAAAGAAGTCTGGCGGCGTCAGTCAGGTGCGCATTATCGGCGGTCAGTTTAAAAGACAATGGATACCTTTTATTAATGCCCCTGGATTAAGGCCTAGTCCTGACCGGTTAAGAGAAACCCTATTTAATTGGATACAGTTTGATCTTCACGAGGCTACTGTTTTGGATGCCTGTGCAGGAAGTGGTGTATTAGGACTTGAAGCTTTATCGAGAGGGGCTGGTCATGTCACTTTCATTGAGCTAAAAGCACAGCAAGCAAACCTTATTAAGCATACGGCAGAAAAGCTAAATATTAATACTAATAAATTCACGGTAATGATTGGAGATGCCATATCCATTTTACCAAGGTTGTCTGGCTCTACTTGTGACGGCATTACTAACATAGCCGTTTCTAACCAAGCAGTTCATAACATGGTATTCGATGTAGTGTTTATAGACCCTCCCTACGATCTTGACCTATGGGTGCCTATGTTAACCACATTACTACAAAAAAATCTCGTACATTCTGAGTCATTATTATATATAGAAGATAGACGCCCTTTAGATGAGACATTAGCACTCTTAGATAGAAGTTATCAGGTATTAAAGACCACCAAAGTGGGTCAAATATATGCAAGTTTGATTCAATTAGAAATATAATTTCATACTGCGGTTAAATATATCTTCAAAAAGCCTTAGTATTTAACGGTATTGGGTTGCATTTTCATTCAGTAATGCATACAATGTGCGTCTGTTTTTTGAGAGCCCCGTTTCCCCCAACACTCTCAACTAAGGTGGGATAGCCTACCTGTATTTATATAGAAAGCTATTTCACACGACAACTCAAGGTCAAATCATGAAAACATTAAGTGCAAAGCCTGCTGAAGTAACTCACGACTGGTATATCGTTGATGCTGAAGGTAAAACATTAGGCCGTCTTGCTACCCAAATCGCAGCTCGTCTGCGCGGTAAGCATAAGCCCTCATTTACCCCTCACGTTGATACTGGCGATTATATCGTTGTTATTAATGCAGACAAAATAACAGTTACTGGTAAAAAAGCTCAAGACAAAAAGTATTATCGTCACAGCGGATACCCTGGCGGCATTAAAGAGACCAACTTTAATAAGTTGATTGCTCATAAGCCTGAAGATGTTCTTTTAAAAGCTGTAAAAGGCATGTTGCCTAAAGGTCCTCTTGGTTATGCCACTATCAAGAAGTTGAAGCTATATGCGGGCACTGAGCATCCTCATGCCGCACAGCAGCCTCAAGAACTAGACATTTAATCGCATAATCAGGAGCAAATTATGGAACGCAATTACGGAACAGGTCGTCGTAAAACCTCAACAGCTCGTGTATTTTTATCAAAAGGTACGGGCAATATAGTTATCAACGGCAAACCACTAGATGAATACTTTGGTCGTGAAACATCACGTATGGTTGTTCGTCAGCCTCTAGAATTACTAGATGCAGGTGAAAGCTATGACATTTACGCTACGGTTAAAGGTGGTGGTATTAATGGTCAAGCCGGTGCTATTCGTCATGGTATTACTCGTGCATTGATTGAATCTGACGAAACCTTAAAGCCTGCCCTTAAAGAAGCTGGCTTCGTTACTCGTGATTCACGTCAAGTTGAACGTAAGAAATTGGGCCTACGTAAAGCACGTAAGCGTCCTCAATTCTCGAAACGTTAATCTGTTGTTTGAGCTATTATCGGCTTATCTAATAAAAAACCCTTGTTGACTCAAGGGTTTTTTTATTTTTGCAGAAGCGAATTTATTTTATTACTAAAATAGCTTAGAATAGACACAATTAGTAATATTAGGCAAAGCCAAAATTATTCAGTATTTAGTAAAGCAGACTATGTATACTATATATTAGAGATAATAATAGACAATCTAGTTATATAGTCTCACTAAGTTTGAATGATACATACCAGTTTGAAATAGCGATGTTTATCTTATTCGTTATTTCATGACTTTTATCTGGAGGAAGTTGTTAATGAGCCATGCCGAAGGCGTCAATATAAAACGCCGTAGAGTTCTTATCGCTTCTACTGCAGCTATCGGTGCAGTAGGGGTTGCTTCGGTGGCCACACCATTTGTTAGATCTTGGTACCCCAGTGCTAAGGCAGAAGCTGCAGGCGCTGCTATTACTCAAGATATCAGCGCTATCGAAGATGGCCAAATGATCGTGGTTAAATATCGTGGTAAACCTATATTTGTAGTTAAGCGTACTGCAGAGATGGTAGATACCTTGGATGAGGTAGTCCCTTTTCTAAGTGATCCTGATTCTACAGAGTCTATACAACCTGAATACGCGCAGAATAAAATTCGCTCACGCGAACCTGAGATTTTGGTCGTTGAAGGTGTATGCACTCACTTAGGATGCGCACCTAACTATCGACCAGAAGTAGGTGCTGCTGATTTGGGTGGAGACAGTTGGTATGGGGGATTCTTCTGCCCATGCCATGGTTCTAAATATGATCTCGCGGGCCGAGTTTATAGCGGTGTTCCTGCACCTACCAATCTACCTATTCCTGATTACAGTATTAGTGGTCCTATCTTAACTGTTGGGGAGTCGTAACTATGAGTATAGGAAAGAAAGTCATGGGCTGGGTTGACGCCCGATTCCCCGCTACTGAAACATATGAATATCATATGTCTAAGTACTATGCGCCAAAAAACTTTAACTTCTGGTATTTCTTTGGCGTGTTATCTATGATTGTTTTAGTCAACCAGTTAGTTACTGGTATTTGGCTTACAATGATGTTTAATCCAAGTGCTGAAGGTGCTTTTGCTTCTGTCGAATACATCATGCGTGATGTAAAAGGCGGCTGGTTGATTCGTTATATGCATTCCACGGGTGCATCCGCATTCTTTGTGGTAGTTTATCTGCATATGTTCCGTGGTATGTTATACGGTTCATATAAGAAACCACGTGAGCTAATTTGGTTAATTGGTATGGGTATTTATCTGTGCTTGATGGCTGAAGGTTTCTTCGGATATCTATTACCATGGGGTAATATGTCATTCTGGGGTGCTCAGGTTATTCTTAACTTACCTGCTGCCATTCCTGTTATTGGTGATGGCCTGGCTGAATGGGTTCGTGGTGATTACCTAATATCTGGAATCACATTGAATAGATTCTTCGCTTTACATGTTGTGGCAATTCCACTTGTATTGGTGGGCTTAGTATTTATTCACTTAGTTGCACTTCACCATGTTGGTTCTAATAACCCAGATGGTATTGATATTAAAAAGCTAAAAGATAAAAATGGTGTACCTTTAGATGGTGTTCCTTTCCATCCATACTATACCGTTCATGACATGGTTGGTATTGTGGTCTTCTTCATTATCTTCTTTGCAGTTGTGTTCTTCTTCCCTGAAGGTGGTGGTTTCTTCTTAGAGAAACCTAACTTTGAAGTTGCTAATGCGCTTAAAACTCCAGAGCATATCGCACCTGTATGGTACTACACGCCTTTCTATGCAATCTTACGTGCTATTCCTGATAAGCTCGGTGGTGTTATAGGTATGGGTGGTGCTATTGCAATGTTATTCTTATTGCCTTGGTTAGATCGTTCTCCAGTTAGATCTATTAGATACAAAGGTATATTATCAAAAATCGCTTTAGGTATCTTTGTCGTTAGCTTTATTGTTCTAGGTTATTTAGGTGTTGCCCCTGCTACACCAGTTAATACTATCCTAGGCCGTATCTTTACTATACTGTACTTCTTATATTTCTTATTGATGCCTATCTATACATCTATTGAGACGTGTAAGCAGCCACCTGAACGTGTTACTGGAGGTCACTAATGAGTGCTTTAAAAAAATCATTAATCGGCTTCGGATTTGGTGTTGCTTTATCGCTAGCTTCGACTACTTCTGCGCAAGCAGCGGGCGGTGGTGGATGCGGAACGTTCACCAATGCAGAGGGTGAAACCGAACATTTAGCCTGTAGTAGTGCTCCGATTGATTTTAACAATAAAGGGTCACTTCAAAGTGGTGCCACGATGTTTATGAACTATTGTGTTGGCTGCCATTCAGCGAAATACGTTCGTCATTCCCGTATTGCACAAGATCTAGAAATACCACCCGAACTTGTTGAAAAATACCTAATGGTGACCACAGATCAAATCGGTGATCATATTGAAAATGGTATTGATCCAGAAGTTCAAGCGTCTTGGTTTGGTGCACCACCACCAGATCTGTCTTTAGAGACACGTTTAAGAGGTGATGACTGGGTATATACGTATCTTTTAAGTTTTTATGAAGATCCTAGCCGTCCTTGGGGCGCTAATAACTTGGTCTTAAAAAATGCCGCTATGCCTCATGTTTTATTGAATTTGCAAAATGAACTCGGTGAAGAAGAATACCGTAATCGTGTTGGAGATTTAGTGAACTTTATGGCATGGATGGCAGAACCAGTACGTGAAGATCGCAAGCGTTATGGATACTTTGTGATACTTTTCTTGTTGGTATTGCTAATACCAGTTTACTTACTCAATAAAGAGTTCTGGAAAGATGTTAAGTAATCTTGTCATTAATAATAATAACTTGAATTTATAAGGTAATTTATACTTAATTTACTCTATAAATAATTAAAAAAGAGACGATATGATTATCGTCTCTTTTTTGGTTTTAATTCGCTTAGTTAAATATCCTCAAACAAATCTATTTATATTATAGTCCAACAAGTCTAAATTGTTTACAAGGCAACCGAGTGCCAGTTTTACTTGTGTAGGCTTAGCGAGGTTCACGCTGTTACTATTAATTCACGATGTTACCATTAAGTAGTTAACAGACTATATTTAAGTCTCAGTTATGACATTAATATATCAAACTAAGATTTTAGTTTGGATTTAATTAATCAAGCTATATTTTCAATGATAATAATATCATATAAGGTTCTTAGACCTTGGTATCTATTCCCCTATTGATTAACGTGTTTAGTTTAGTTACGATGCTAGTCTATTCATGGCGTTAAGTTTTATATGATCGATTCAAATGATATTCCCGATAGTCAACTTATCTTGTATGCTGATGATGGCTACAATAGCCACGTTGTACGATTTTTATTGGCTGAAAAGCAAATTAGTTACTATTTGTCATTACTTGATAGCGAACGTCCTGAAGATTTAAGACAGCTAAACCCTTATAATACTTTGCCAGTTTTAACTCATCGTGATTTTAGTTTATATGAACTAAATGTTATTTTTGAATATCTTGAAGATCGCTATCATGGTCATAAGTTACTTCCTGATACGCCAAAACAAAAAGCGATTCAAAGACAATTGGCATGGCGCATTCAAAATGATTGGTTAAAGCTTGGCCGTATTTTGTTGACGCATAAAGACAGTATTAATGAATCCAAAGCAGATATAGCGCGTCAGAAGTTATCAGATGCTTTAGTTACTCTCTCTCCTGTTTTTAGCCAACATTCTTATTTCATGTCGAATGAGTTTGGCTGGTGTGATGTACTACTTGGGGTTATGCTATACAAATTGGATGAAATGGACATACAATTACCTGTTCATTTAATTCGACCACTGATAGATTATCAGCAGCGTATATTTGAACGCGATAGTTTTATTAAAACTTTAGATTTAGACTGAATTTAGAACCCATCGTTATCTTAAGAAGAATTTAATATGTCAGAAGAATTAAACCTTACCCCTACCCGTCCTTATATGATTCGAGCTTTCTACGAATGGTTAGAGGACAATGCCTTAACGCCATATTTGTTAGTGGATGCTACTCAAGATAATTTAATTATTCCGACAGAACACGTGCAAGATGGACAGATTGTCTTAAATATAGCAGGTAGAGCGACTGGCAATATGAACATCACTAATGATTTTATAAGTTTTGCAGCCCGCTTTGGTGGCGTTTCACGAGAGTTATGGATACCTATGCAAGCTGTAATGGCGATATTCGCTAAAGAAAATCAAAATATTATTATGCCTTTTGATCCAAATGAATATGAAAACTATACCTCGGAAGAGTCGGTCAGCGCTCAAAAAAATAAACCCAAACCTGAAAACAAACCCGGTTTACGTGTTTTGAAATAAGTTACGAGGGTCTGTATAGAATAGGAGGTCTCTTGATAAAGGGGCCTTTTAATTTGTTTAAAATCTAAACACGGTGCTCTATACCAATACTCTATACCAATACTCTCTACCTCGACGCTTAAACGATACGTTCTACCACTTAGCTAATGTGACCAAACATGCCCAATTATTTTATAAATCCTGACATGTTAATTTATCTTTTCGATATGGTTGGCGTTGTTGCTTGTGCGATAGCAGGTACATTATTGGCGCAGCATAAAGGATTTGATATTGCAGGCTGTATCTTAGTCTCTATGGCAAATGCCATTGGTGGCGGTACTATTCGCGATATAGTGTTAGATCGTCATCCCCTATTTTGGATGACAGATTTAAATTACTTAATTGTCATCACCTTAACTTCACTGATCTTACAGATATTCTTTCATCTGTATCATAAGATAGATAATGCTGTTAAATTATTTGATGCAGTTGGGCTGGCAGCATTTAGTGTGATTGGTTTAAAAGTTGCTTTATCCCAAGGAGTCGATCTGGTAATTGCAGTATTAATGGCCGTTTGTACCGCCATTGTGGGTGGACTTATACGTGATATTATCTGTAATGAAATACCCTTAGTCTTGCAAAAAGAGATTTACATCACCGCCAGTGTTTTAGGCTCATGTTTTTACTTTATGATGGCGCATTTTGGTCTAGACCCTGGTATAAATGATCTATTAACATTGGGCTTTATCTTTTTAGTCAGAATATTGGCCATTGTTTTTGATTGGCACCTACCCTCTATACGTTTAGTCAAATAGCTTATGTAGAACGATAAGGTATAGATAATTCTTAAGCGCCATGTGTTAGTTGAACAAGGTACAACCATTCATGCTTACTTATGTTAGCGACTTGACTAAAACCTTAAGCACCTCCTTTGACCCTAACTCACTTATTTTTACCTTCGATATGATAGGTATCGTAGCCTGTAGTATTTCAGGCACTATACTTGCCAAGCATAAAAGGTTTGATGTATTTGGGTGTCTGTTGGTAGCTATGGTGACTGCCATAGGTGGTGGTACAGTACGTGATGTAATATTAGACCGTCATCCTTTATTTTGGATGACGGATATGCATTATCTGGTGGTAATCACCATTACATCGCTTACATTCCAGATATTTTTTCATCCTAATTCTCGCCATGTAGATGCTCTACTGAAGCTCTTTGATACGATAGGTCTTGCAGCATTTACGCTCATTGGGATAAAAGTCGCCTCCAGCATGGGGGCTAATATTGCAGTGTCTCTACTGCTTGGTGTTATTACGATAATTGTCGGCGGTATAATCCGCGATATGATTTGTAATGAGATTCCTTTGGTTCTACAACATGAGATATATATCACGCCTGCCTTACTTGGCGGCAGTCTCTACTTTATTTTGCCCAAATTTGGTGTACACACCTGGCTTGCTGAAATTCTTACTATGTTGACCATTTTTGTCATTCGCTCATTAGCCATACGTTACGATTGGCGGTTTCCTGATATTGAGCTTTACAGCACTAAATAGCAAAATATATAGCAGGATATATAGCAAGATATATAGCAAGAAAGGTAAATTCAGAATGAGTTAGCTTTTACATTATTTGTATCGACTATTCATTGTTTGCGGTTACTCAATTAAGGTGTTGTTGACGCTACGTTAAGATCTTTAACTATCAATTGAATACTCTTTTGACTATTCCACTCATTAATGTCCAGCTCAAATAAGATGTGTACTTTACTTGCTTTATAATCCCACGCTTTGGCATCATAATTAAACCATATGGCGTCAATAGGATACATAACGCCTGGATATTTAAGAGATAACTTAAGATGCTTGTCTTTTAAAATACGGAAGTTTAAGATGTCAAACACACCATCAAATTGAGGGGCGACAAAGCCATGCCCCCATATATAGTGATTGTTTATTAACTCTGCAAACTGAAGATTAAAGTCCACTGCATCAAGCTGACCATCTGTATATTTCTCTTCTTCAAAAATCTCAGCATCTAATTCCTGCATGGCGGTATGAAACGCCTTAGAAAATGATTCGAAATTTTTCTTTTGAAGTGTCAGACCAGCCGCCATAGCATGCCCACCGAAATGACTTATTAATTCTGGCTCTGCCTCCGCTATACCCTCAATAACATCTCTAATATGTAGACCAGGTATGGATCGCGCAGAACCTTTAATGAGGTCTTCATCTTGAACTTTATCGGTATCTGCAGGAGCAAAAATTATAGTAGGCCGATAGTATTGCTCTTTAAGACGTCCAGCGACGATACCGATGACACCTTGATGCCATTCTTCTTGGAATAAAACCATCGCACGAGGTGTTGACTCTTTGTACTGATTTTCTTTTTTATCTATATCAGGCTTACTTAACGCTTGGTTAGATTGAGATTCGCTAATTGAAGTTGATTCGGCTTTTAAACCAGAGTCAGTACCCTTAGAGCCAGTACCCTTAGAACCAGTACTCTTAGAATCAGTACTCTTAGAACCAGTACCCTTAGAATCAGTACTCTTATTGAGTTCGGACTCTACATCACTTTCGAAATTATTTGAATTAGGCTGCATACTTTTAGTATTAGAATCGTGGCTTTTCAATACTTCTAAAATAGCATCTGCTTCTTGCCGCATACCGCCTTCAACTGTTCGGCGTTCTTTATTAAGCTTATCTAGCTGATAAGCTAAATTTCTAGCGATATTGATATCATCTGTTACCAAACATTCTATACCAACTCGCATGTTATCCATTCGACCTGCAGCATTAATACGTGGTCCAATAACAAAGCCAAAATCTTGCACAGTTACCTTTTTATGATCACGTCCTGCCATCTCAAGTATGGCAAGTATTCCCGCCGAGCAGCGACCCATCTTAATGGCTTGCAGCCCATGACTAACAAGGGTACGATTATTAAAATCTAATATACCGACATCAGCGACTGTACCTAAAGCCACTAAATCCAAATACTGACTAACTTGAACACTAGATCGCCCAGCATCCCGTCGATACTTTGACAATCGGCCCAATACATAAAAAGCTACCCCCACCCCAACCAAGGACTTACTTTCAAAATTACAGTCTAACTGATTCGGGTTAACGATAGCGTGAGCGTCAGGGGCTTTTTTAGTCGTTAGATGATGGTCCGTAATAATAACAGTTATGTCATTCTCTAAAGCCTTTTTGACACCATCGTGGCTTGAAATACCGTTATCAACAGTCACAATGACATCTGGCTCAAAATCATCAATACCAAGCTGGACAATTTCAGGTGTTAAACCATAACCGTATTTGAAACGATCAGGTACTACGAAATCTACATTGCCGCCCATCTTACTTAGTACTCGCATCATCAATGCAGTACTCGTTGCCCCATCACAATCAAAGTCGCCTACGATTAAAATGCGTTTATTCGTTTCAATGGCATCATCCAAAATTTGGACTGCGTTATCAATATCGCATAACCCATCAGCTGGCAGCAAACTGGATAAAGAATAATCTAGCTCTATTGGCGTAGTGATGCCTCGGGCTAATAATAGACGTACTAATGTTGGATGTTGGTTGTAAAGGCCTCTAAAGGTGTCGGGTAGATCTTTGGGTAACTGGCCTGTATAGCGATTTGAAAGCTTGAGCATAAGGGGTCTTATCTATTGTTAGAAATTTGAATTGAATTGAGACAATACTTTATAATTAAAAAGCTTATAGAAAACAATAGTATATTTACAAAAAATTATCCTTCAAAGAGCGATAGATACAAACTTCATCTTGTCAGTGTATCTAGTTCTATTAAAATTTAATATTATTCATATGCATTTTAATATGTCTATTGTTTTATTATTTTGCAATAATGACAATTTGCTTTAGTTCAGAGTGCATGTCTTCAATTTACGTTGTACCAAGACTGAAATTTGCATATTTATAAAAACGAGTTTAAACGCTATAACGATTTAAATACTATAAGTTGTAGGTTCAACAAGTTTGATAATGATAGGTAGATTTCAGAAAAGTTAAAATTTTATTTATCACCCTACTATTTTAATTAAACGATATAAGGACAATCTATGAAAACAGTACCAGCCGCAGAAAAACTACCAGATACTATTGATCCAGATTTAGATTTAGATAAAGTAAGAAAAGAATGCCTTGAACTGGTTAAATCTCGTGCAAAGTATTCTGCTGGTGCAGCAGTCATACCGGTTCCTTTTCTTGATGTAGCTATTGATGCGAGTCTATTAACTCAATTGTTACCAGAGATTAGCGAACGTTTTGGATTAATCTCAGATCGTGAATCTGCTATTGATATACAAGCACGTGAAATTCATTGGAAAGAAATGAAAGATCGTGCTGTCGACTTTGCAGGATTGATGGCAACTCGTGGTGTGGTTAAGAAGACGGTACAGGGCTATGGTGGTCGTATTGTTGCTAAACAAGTGACTAAATTTGTGCCACTAGGTGGTCAATTAGTCGCCGCTACTATCGGCTATATGATTTTTAAGCGTATCGCCACTCAGCATATTAACGAGTGCTACAAATTAGCTAAGAAAATTCAGAACAAACAACATGGTAATAATGTTTAATTTTTAGCATTATAATTGACTACTTAATCTCTACTCATTATATTTAGAGAGTGACACTATTCGCATATTATAAGCCCTCAATATATTGAGGGCTTTTTGTGTTAGAGCCTTAAGTGTTAAATCAAAAAAAGTGAAGCTCTAAAAGTTAAACTTAATATCAAAGACTAAAAAATATTACTAAGGATAAGATAGCTAATCATAGACATCGTTGCTGCGGCAGGTAAGGTAATAACCCACGCTAGGCCAATAGGCTTCATAAGACCCCAGTTGGTATTTCTATTCACCATACCGATGCCAAGTACAGCCCCTACTAAAACGTGAGTACTAGAAACAGGAAGGCCTAGCATTGATGCCGCCATTACCACAGCAGCTGCGGATAGTTCGGCTGAGAAGCCAGACGCAGGATGCATTTTAGCAAGATTTGTACCAACGGTTTGAATCACCTCTTTACCGATAAACCATAAGCCAACGATTAGCGCCACACCAAATGTAATCATGACGGGACCAGGCACGGCGGCTTCAGACGATATGGCATTATTACGAATTACATCCATAATTGCTGCAAACGGTCCAACCGCGTTTGCAATATCATTTGCACCATGACTAAAGGCAAAGCCTGCAGCTGTAAACACTTGCATCCAACTAAACAGGATGAAAGTGGCTCGGGTCAAGTCTTCTTTATGCTTGCCTTTGATACTTTTAGTATAAATAAAGGTAGTAAGCCAGATCAGCGCGCCAATCATGAACATGAGCAGCACGCTAGTTAACGTAGATACACTCATATCTATGTTTTTTAGACCTTTGAACACAACCATAGCGGTCATAACCACACCGCCAAGAGCGGCCACTAAGGGCATCCAATTACGCAAAGCTTTTAAGGTATCGATATTAGATCTTTCACGTTCGATATCATAAAGCTCTTGATAGTAATCCGTTTCTAAGTCATCACGCTCTGTATCTTCATCTTTATATATCTCTTGGTCACGAACCATTTTGGAGGTATAAGAAATTTGAAGGGATTCAGCTAGTTGACTCACCCACTCTTTGTGACGCTTTTTAAGTGATTTTTTTGCTGCCTTAAGCTCTTTAACTCTATCCTCTACACGGTCGTTATAGCCTAAGATATTAATTTTAATCTGTTTATATAATATATAAGCCAACACCCCACCGAGTACAGGTGACAAGACCCATGACAACGCTATTTGACCAACTTGATCCCACTTAACGGTGCTTAGTGCTAAATCAGTACCACCAATTTGAATACCCATGATTATGGAGCTGCCGACGACGCCACCGATGATTGAGTGCGTGGTAGATACGGGCAATCCCTTTTTAGTTGCAAATAATAACCAAAACGCTGCCGCAATTAATGCAGATAACATCACGTAAATGAACTGATTAGGGGTTACCATTAGGCCATCTAAATCGACAATACCTTTTCGGATGGTGTCCGTCACCTCTCCACCTGCGATAACCGCTCCAGACACTTCAAAAATAGCAGCAACTGCAAGTGCTTGGGGGATAGATAGCGTGCCCGCCCCTACTGATGTACCAAAAGAATTGGCCACATCGTTACCGCCAATGTTAAATGCCATAAAGATGCCAAATAAAGTGGCAACGATAAACAACATGACTTGGTTATGGTTTGTATAATCCAAGCCCCACCACATAAAAAAAGCGGTGACAGCAAATAGAAACAGACCGAATAGAATATTCGCCTTCTTAGAACCGTGGTATTGAGTCTTACCCGGCGTAGTTGTCTGTGGAAGCATGGGATTTCTTAGCCAATCAGATGATAAATAATTAAAAACCCCGATATTTCGGGGTTCCAATGAAAATTCAAATGTATAAATAAAACAGTTTAATATTTATAGATTCTTCATATGCTTAATATGTTGCTCAGTCAAAGCGATCACTAGAGTGACGCGAATTTACCTAACGATCAAGGTTCTCAATTAACCGTCAACATATAGGGTTCTCAATCAACCCTCAACATAAATTATACATATTATACCTTTGATAAATCAAACTTGAAACAACTGTTTTACGCGCTATTCTCCAAGCGCTTTTTCTAGTCGAGCGATAGCATGATCCAGAACAGCTAGGCGTGCAGTACGTTTGTCATTGGTCGCTACTACGTGCCATGGAGCATATTTAGTATTGGTACGAGCCAGCATATCTGCGGCCGCTTGCACATAATCATGCCATTTATCCCGGTTACGCCAATCATCATCGGTTAATTTAAACTGTTTGTGTGGGGTCTCTTTCCTATCTTCAAACCGTTCGAGCTGCTCGTGTTTGTCTATGGCAAGCCAATACTTAATAATTATGGTTCCTTTATCAGCTAAGTCTCTCTCCATTTTATTGATTTCATCATACGCTCTTTGCCACGCCGCATCGCTTGCAAACCCCTCGATACGCTCTACCAAGACACGTCCATACCAAGTTCTATCGAAAATAGCCACCCGGCTTAATCGCTCATCTTTAAAACAAGGGCTAGTCTCTGGTAAACGGGTCCAAAAACGCCACAGATACGGATGTTGCAGCTCAATGTTATTGGGTGCGGAAATATTATATATTTGGTACTCGCGTGGATCTAAAGAAGACACTAAGCGTTTAATTGCTCCTCCTTTTCCAGCTGCATCCATACCTTCAAATGCAAATATCACATGGTGCGATGACTGGTCTGAGTCGTCATTCTTATTGTTGTTTCTTGTTCTGATTAATTCAGCAAACTTTGACTGTTTTTTAGCAAGCGCTTTTTGATAATCGGATTTATCCATATCTGGATCATCGATATCTGTTAATTTGTCTGGTATATCGGTCCATGAAAAAGCGGCATTAATATTTCGTTTTACATGATCGATAATAGGATGCTTACTGTCACTTTGATGACTACTTAATAAAGCGGTTTGAGTCGCTTGCAAAACCTCATGGCAAAATTGAATATTCGCCTCTTTATTAAATCCTATATCTTTATATTTAACTTTCTTATCGTGTTTATTTCTTTTATCGCTACCATCGATGACGACCCAATCTGATTGATGACTCAAAATCACTTTGGCTATTTTATTAAAGCGTTTTACTTGTTTTTTACTATTCCAGTCCATTTGATATAGCCAATGCGGATCTTCTTTCGCATCTTTCAATCTATCCTTCAAAGTATCTTCATCGATGTGAAACCAACATTTCAATATCTTGGTATGATTGTTAGATAATTGAGCTTCAAATTCAGATAAAACACTCAGCTGTTTTAAAATATATGCCGCCCATGTATCTATCTCATCCTTTTTACCCTTAACCTCTTTACCTTTTTTATCTTTTTTGTCTTTATTGTCTTTTTTATTTTCCGCCTCAGTTTTCATAAGCTGCATAGCGCCCACAATTAGGTCTGCATACCAATTTCCAAAATAAGCTGTAATGTTTCCGTGCCTAGGAAGCTTTGTGGCATGTGCTTGCCATATAGGTTCACTAAGGCTTGGTACAGTACCAATGGTTGCTTCAACATTTAATAGCCGAGGGTCAACCCATTCTCTTAATTGAGTAACCGCAGCACCTTTGCCTGAAAACTCCATACCATTTACCAGTACTAGCAGACCAGTCTCTTGACCCTCTTGGCGTGTTTCACGCAGTGCATATTGAGCTTTAACCAGCTCCAGTCGAAGCGTATTTTCATCCATATGAAATTTACTCAAAGGATCAGCTCCCAGTATGGCATCAACGATTTGAGTATTGTCATTACTAGACATATGTTTTCCTTGATTAGTTATTAATTTATAGTTATTAATTTATAGTTATTAATGGATAGAGTTAATTTATAGTTTCTATCAATAGATCTTTATCTATACTTTTGAAGAAATATCTCTCAAGTATAGCGCTTTAATGTGTTGGTTTTACTGCATACAATTTAGCATAGAGAATTTAGCTCTAATTTATTAAAGAATTTATATATGCCCATTAAGTTGCAGTTGCCAACTAATAGGTTTTTATATTGTCCTACTAAATCATATTTAGAGGTGTGAGGCTATATGACCCTAGTTAAATTATTTTATTAATTTATGCATGATGCTATTTAATATAAAATAGTAATCAATTTGGGCAATGTTTATATGTTTACTTATTTGAAATATAAGTTCTGCACCACTTAATATATGATAATTTATCAACAGCTTTAAACTATTTCACAATTGTTTTAGTGATTGTGATAACAATTTTGATGCTAATTATTTAATGTTCGTTATTTGTCGTTTGTTATTTGACGTTAGTTATTTAGTATTTGTTATTTGAAATTTTGTATTTAGGGTCTGCTAAACATATTTTATCAGCTGTAAGTTGATATGAACTGTTAGCCTAACTCTATTTTAACCCTTTTAAATTTGGAGATAGTATATGACTGCATTAACTGAGCTAAGTGAGGATATTAAAGAATATTGGAACCTTCCCCATCATCATAACCCTGAGCTCAACGCTAAGTTACATGAGGTTCAAACATGGCAAAAAAAGCGTATTAGTAATACCCATAGCGAGTTATTCTCACAACCTAAAAACAGACTCATGGCAGACTATTTTTTAAACAATCTGTATGGCGGTGACTCGTTAAATGAAGTCATCCAACAACTTGAAAAGATTTTACCAAAAGCTAAAAAGGTAGAAAAGATTGCCCCTGCTACCGCTCTAGAAACGGGCGTACTGGGTATTCGCACTGCCATCAACTCGACTAAACTTGATGTAGATCTGGCGAAATGGTTACTTGAGAATAATCTGGAAGTGAATCAAACCAATATGCATGAAGCCTATAGAGCAGTTGACTCATCCAGTGCGCGCAAACAACAAATAGAAGACTTAAGACAGGTGTGCTACCGAAGCGACAAATATCTAAATTCTTTTATATTACATAAAGTTTTTAAGCTCACCAAAAAATCTGCTTACAAGCACAATCTACAACCCTTATATAATTTCATTGAATCTGGTCTAAATGCGATGAAACCTCTTAAAAGTGTTAAAAACTTTATCGATCCGTTTTGTAAGCGTGAACTTGAGATAATCAATGAAGTACATGGCTAAATGAGCGCCGACTTAACGAACGATAATTAAGACAGTGTGGCTTGTGGTTCAAAGTACTATAGGCTAAATTTCCAATAGAACCATAAGCATCTTCCATCCATTTGAGGTATCATTGATCTATCAGTTCACTGTCAATATTAATATAAAAACAAAATATTATTAAGGCTTTTATAGGGTATTAATACAATGCCATCTAATAACCTATTTTAGACAGTACATCCCTACAAATCAAAGCTTGGTCAATGGCTAAGTATTCGTTTATAACCTTAGCCTTACGTTCTTATTATATTTAATCAGGATCCATAATGAATCAACAAAACAATATTACCAATACTTCTGATGACAATACTGCCAGTCTTCAAGATAAATTGGTTAAAGAATCCATCAAACATAATGATGAGCTAAACGGCAAAGTGAAACAATCTTTTCAACCTACAGACGAGCATCAAACTGTCTTAAATGACCAATTTAGCAGTGTAGATGACTTACCAGCAGGAACTCCTCAGGGTCAGCAAACCACACGTCCTTATACCTCTAGTACATCAACCACATCCAGTCACGACACGAGAGCTCAAGCTAATCAGCAGGCGTCTATTCGTGCAGAAACGGGTCAATCTGATTATGCGAAGTTCAATGAGAAAGATGATATCAATAATCCGCATACTGCAGATACCGATGGCTTAGAAGAAACGCACTTTGGGTACAAAAAAGTAAAAAAAGCTGAAAAACAAGCCCGCGTGGCAGACGTGTTTACTTCCGTTGCGCAGAAATACGACATCATGAATGATTTGATGTCCTTTGGTATTCACCGCCTATGGAAACGCTATGCGATAAGCTTATCAGGTGTGCGTGCAGGTCAGCATGTATTGGATATTGCTGGCGGTACTGGAGATTTGGCCAAAGCGTTTAGTAAGGAAGTAGGTAGAACCGGTAAGGTTGTCCTCTCAGACATCAATGCTGCCATGCTTGATGTTGGCCGTGAAAGACTCATCAATTCGGGATGTAACAATGTTGATTTTGTATTAGCAAATGCTGAAACTTTAGCGCCCTTTGAAGACAATAGTTTTGATCTATTAACTATAAGCTTTGGACTACGAAATGTCACCGACAAACAGGCTGCGCTTCGCTCCATGTACCGTGTACTTAAGCCAGGTGGACGGTTACTTATTTTAGAGTTCTCAAAACCTGTGTTTGAGCCTTTATCTAAAGCGTATGATCTGTATTCATTTACAGCTTTGCCATTAATGGGCAAAATAGTTGCAAATGATTCTGAAAGCTATCAGTATCTTGCTGAATCTATTCGTATGCATCCAGATCAACAAACCCTAAAAAACATGATGCAAAATGCTGGGTTTGTAAACTGTGATTATCATAACCTAACGGCTGGTATCGTCGCTGTGCACCGCGGCTTTAAGCAGTAGCTTTTGAAAAAAGCTTTATGCGCTTAGATTTACACTATGTCTTACACATTAAGACTATGATTCAATTCATTTTAATTCAGGTATATATATGATAACGGTTTTGCTTTTAGCAGGTATTGAAAAGCTCGTTAACTTTGCATTATTGAGTGACAATATTACTAAATCTGGACTAACACCATTGTCTGGTAAAGTCTTGCGATTAAATCTTGCTATGCCAAAGGTTAGTATTGATGTGTTATTCAATGAGGACCATATTCGTCTGGAACCCGTGAGCCAAATTCATGATAGCGTGTTTGAAACCGCCACGTATGCAGATAATGATACGGATAGCGAACGTAGTTATGCGCGTCAACAACACGTTAAGGTAGGTCATACCCAACCAGATTGTACTATTAATATTGATAATATCGCTGAACTCTTAAACCTTATGCGCGATACAAGTGGTAACCTACCTATTGAAGGCGACTACAAAGTTTTGATGCAGGTCAAGCAGCTTATATCTGGTTTTAACCCTGATATTGCATCTCAGCTTGAGCCATTGATTGGTACCCCACTAGCGATTCAACTAAATTTACTTATTCGTTCCTTAAAAGGGAATGTAGCACATACTGCAAAACATGCTTTTAACGACGTGGCTGATTGGGCTAATAATGTTGCTGGCAACGCGCCTCAGGACCCTGTTGTTGAACAAGAAGTGAATGATTTGAAACAGCAATTGCTAAAGCTTCGAGCAGATGTTGAGCGCGAAGAGGCCCGTTTGGCTATGATTAAAGCCGAGCAAGAGCGTCTTAAAGGTCATCAATAATGAAAGTAAAAAGAACAGCGATAAGAACAGCAATAAGTACAGTGATTGATGCTCAATCTACTTAAGCTAACGTTCAACTTCAGTTAATGTTTAATAGAATCTAGTGTCAACGATTTAAGTCTTTAATCATTTATAGAAACTCTAATGAATTAATAGGTTATCAGTCCATACGGATGATAACCCTTTTTTATCTAATTTTTTAGCTTTATATTTAATTTATTGGCTTAAAACCTATTAACCTTTATTCTTATATTCGCATGAGCATGATATGATAATGCTCATCAAATATGTCTTAGTGAATGTCTCTTATTATGCTGTTAACTCATCGCAAACGTCTGATGGAATTGTGGCAAATTGCTGCCAAATATCGCCTTGATACGCACCTTCCTATAGAAGATGCCCCTCAGTTACAACCTGCTGCTAGGCTTATTAAAACTCATCCCAGCGCTTGGGGTAAAAAACATCATCCCAATGGTGTGAAGCTTTCGCTCGAAGAGATGGGGACCTTGTTTCTTAAATTGGGTCAACTGCTCTCTACACGGCGTGACTTAGTGACGCCTGACATTATTGAACAGCTAGTACAACTTCAAGACAGGGTAAAACCTTTTGGCGTAGAGACAGCTATAGAACAGATTGAAAGTAATAAAAATGGGTTAGGTAAGAGCATCGACGAGCTATTTAGACGTTTTGATACTAAGCCATTAGCCGCCGCTTCTATTGCACAGGTACATACCGCCTCACTACATGATGGACGAGAGGTGGTGGTAAAAGTAGTTAGACCTGATATTCGTGATCGCATTATTGAAGATTTTGAATTATTGCGCGACTTAGCGCAATGGGCATCCGCGCGCATTGAAGCAGCTCGTGCAGTTCATATTATCGATATTGTTGAAGATTACCGTCAAATTATGCTAAATGAGCTGGATTTGACGTATGAAGCTGACAACACTACGCAGATGCGCAATAACTTTCTTGGCTCAACGATGATGTATGTCCCAGAAGTTTATATGGCGTCTAAAAATGTCATGGTTATGGAACGTATCAGCGGTGTACCCATCTCTCAAACGCATGTGTTTGATGAAAAAGGCTATGATCGCGCGGCATTGGCTGAGAAAGGGTTAACGATATTTTTCACCCAAGTCTTTCGTGATAATTTTTTTCATGCCGATATGCATCCTGGTAATGTGTTTGTTGAGACCCTTCCAGATACCGCGCCCGAACCTTATCGTTATTATCCACGCTATATAGGTCTCGACTGCGCCATAATGGGCGAATTATCCCGCGATGACCAAATGATAGTGGCACGTATGCTATTAGCGGTTATGAATAATAATTTTTCTAATTTAGTTGATATCGTTAGCAGAGCTGGCTGGATCCCGCCTAATACAGATAAACACGCCCTAACTCGTGACATGCGCCGCACGGTTGGACCCATGGTGCTAAAACCTATAAATGAAATTGACTTTGCTGGTGTACTAATGGAGATACTAGATATTGCCCGTCGCCACCATATGAGTATACCTCCCCAGCTAATGTTATTGCTTAAGACACTGGTTCATGTCGAAGGTCTTGGTAGAGACTTGTACCCTGATCTTGATATTTGGTCTCTTGCTAAGCCTATTTTAACTGGCTGGGTTAAGGAGCAACTTGACCCTGCCCGCAATATGCGAGAGATACGCGAGCAGTTGCCTGAACTGATGCTTTCCACAACTCAATTGCCCAAACTGGTTGATCAAAGCTTACAAAGTATGGCGTCATTAGGATCAAGACAAGACCAACAATTGCGTGAAATTCAAAGCATTCGCGCTGATATATTAAATAATAGACGACTGGATTGGATGGCTCTACTAGGCTTTGGCATTAGCATTGCTATAGCCACCCAAGTTATAGGATGGCTATCCCCGCTATTTTATTTTATAGCTATATTGATCGTGCTATGGCGTATCGTGAACTAGAGGCTATATAGAATTTACTAATATTAGTTCTTTGATTCGGGTCTGTTAGTTCATGCGCTAAATATAGTTAGCGAACTACTAAACGGTTACGATAGTATCCTCGTTAAGCCTACTTGAGTAGTACTTATATTCGGTTGCTTAGTAACCATATTAGACTTATTTGACTATATATAGGTTACAAAATATAGGTTATTAACCGATAAAATTCATTTGGTGATACTTGATGCGAACCGCTACTATTACAATTGACACCGCTGCACTTGCACATAATCTTAATCAAATAAGAAGCAACATACCTAAAACAACAAAAATATTAGCCATGGTAAAAGCCGATGCTTACGGTCATGGCATCGAAAACTGTATAACCGCTTTTGCTAACGCAGATGGTCTGGGTGTGGCAAGCTTCCAAGAAGCTCAACAGATTCGTCAATTGAGCTGGATAAAGCCTCTAATTCTTATTGAAGGCGTGTTTAGTGAAGACGAATGGCATCAGGCTATTGACGCCGACTGCCAGTGTTTAATCCATAATAATCATCAACTAGAATGGGCGCTAAAGTCTATACCTAGTGAACATTTATCTATCGAGCATTCGCCTAGTAATCAATTACCTAAAAAGCCGGAGAGCCGAACCATTTGGCTTAAGCTGAATACGGGTATGAATCGATTGGGATTTAATGCTAACAGTATTGAAACAGTAGCTAGCAAATTATCTGATGCAGGCTATGAGATTATCTTAACTAGCCATTTTGCAAACGCGGATGTAAAAGACTATCCTCTAAATAATGATCAGATTAAAATATTTTATCAAGTGCTTACAAAATTGCGCTCGAAGCTTAATAAACCTATAAAAGCATCGCTATGCAATTCAGCAGGTATTATTAATTTTCCAGAATGTCATTATGACTGGGTACGACCCGGAATTATGTTATACGGTAGCTCGCCCATATCGTCATTAAATGCAGCTGATTTAGAACTCATTCAAGCCATGCGACTTGAAGCAAAGTTAATGGCTATACATCCTATTGATAAGGGCACTCCTATAGGCTACGGTAGCTGCTTTAAAGCTCTAAAACCTATGGTGAAAGGTATCGTAAGTATCGGGTATGGGGATGGGTATCCTAGAGTGTTGGATACGGCTGCATGGGTCAGCGTCATACAAGATGATATACATTATGCTTGCACGGTTATTGGACGAGTGGCTATGGATATGATCGCTATTGACCTCACTCATGTTCCAAATCCTAAGTACGCTTGCGACGTTGTCTTATGGGGCAACAAGGTTCATGAGCCTAGTATAGATGACATTGCAGTCTATGCGAATACCATAAGCTACGAGCTATTTTGCCGATTGACCCAGCGTCCTACAAGATATGTGATTTAGACTTTCGAGTTAACCTCATATTAAAACGGTCAAAATATTTCACATCTTTATAAATTTCGCTATACTGTTTGATTTGCTATATAAAACTGTATTATTGAATCATATTTATATGAAGAGAATTTCATGAGCGTGCGCCATTTTTTAACCTTATTAGACCTATCTCCCACTGAGCTTAAAGCGCTCATAAAGCGTGCGAGTGAACTGCGTAAGATGCAACACGCTGGTGAAGTCTACCAACCCTTTATTGGACGTACTTTGGGTATGATATTTGAGAAATCATCTACCCGAACTCGTATTTCATTTGAGACAGGTATGGGGCAATTTGGTGGTAATGCCATATTTTTATCACCCAAAGACACCCAGCTTGGACGCGGTGAGCCCATTGAGGATTCTGCGAGGGTCATCTCAAGTATGGTTGATATCATCATGATTCGTACCTTTGAACATGAGATGGTTGAAACGTTCGCAGAGTATTCTTCTGTGCCTATAATTAATGCCTTAACAGACGATTTTCATCCCTGCCAGCTTTTAGCTGATATGCAAACGTATTATGAACATCGAGGCAGTATTAAAGATAAGATAGTCACTTGGGTAGGCGATGGTAATAATATGTGCTCCTCCTTCATGATGGCGGCGAACCAATTTGGATTTGAGCTAAGAGTGGCCACTCCTTACGGCTTTGAGCCAGACCCAATATTGATGGAGAAGTTCAAACATTGTGTTAGTTTGGTAGATGACGTTCAAGATGCTGCAAAGGATGCGCATCTTATAGTGACAGATGTCTGGGCCAGTATGGGTCAAGAGAACGAACAAGCGACTCGGGCTAGACGCTTTGCCAATTATCAAGTTACCCCCTCTATGCTAGACAAAGCTGACCCTGATGTTCTGTTCATGCATTGCCTGCCAGCGCACCGAGGAGAAGAGATATCTCACGACTTATTAGACGACCCTCGTTCTGTTGTCTGGCACGAAGCAGAAAACCGACTACATGCACAAAAAGCGCTTATGGAGTTTTTGTTAAAAGACAAAATTAAACTCAGCTGATGTTATAGTTTATTTTTCATACTGATTTATAGCAAGCATTTAACAAAGAGCTTTATTGTATAAACAAATCAGACCAAGCTATGCTTGGTCTGATTTGTTTATCAAAACTAGAGGCTGTCTACTTTAACCCGCTTGTAGTTCAATGAAGGTCTCAATCACTTTATTAAGCTGCTCCGGTTCTTCTACTGTCGTAGTATGTCCAGACCCCTTAATAACCGCAAGCTTAGACCCTTTAATTGCAAAATGCATTTTTTGAGCTTCTGGGTATGGCGTTGGCACATCCTCATCACCGACAACAATGAGCGTTGGCAGATCTATTTGAGGCAATCGGCTCAACACCTCTTCTCGATCTATCACACCGCGAGTTGCTTTAACAGCGCCTTTTTTATTATTGTTTTTGAGAAATTTCTTCCATTTTTTAAGCTCTTTTCTACGAGACTTATCATTAATAAATGTTTTACCAAACATGATGTCTATGATTTTCTTGCCAATAAAATCTCTTATACCGACAAGACCAATCACTTTAATTAACTTTTCGTAATCTACTTTCTTAACAGGGTTTTCAGCCTCTGCGCCAGTATCTAGTAGCATAAGTGTTTCTAGTAAATCTGGGCGTTTTAAGGCGACGCGCTGTGCGACATAGCCACCCATTGATAACCCAATAAAGTGACATTTTTGAATATCCAACGCTTCTAGCAGTGCAATAGCATCATCAGTAAGGGTATCCATATCGTACCCAGTCTTGGTCACTTCTGACTTACCCTGCCCTCTAAAGTCAAAAGCTATACAGCGGTAATCCTCTTTAAAATGCGCGACTTGCTTATCATACATATGTGTACCCCAAAGCAGCCCATGAGCAAACATCATTACTGGCTTACGCTGATCGGCAGGCAGCTCATTTTGTTCCGGCGCACTGTCTTCATAATAAATTTTAGCGTTATTGATCGTTATCTTTGGCATATTTTTGGTATCCTTACCTTATGAAGCATTGAATAAACTAAATCAAAAAACTCATCAGGAGTTTCTTGAAAATAATGCAGCTATACTAATAGATGCTACGAATGAACTATAGCAACTCAAATCTATAGGGATAACCGAAGATAACGACTACCTAGTCAACGTCTCTACGCCAGCGGTTTTAGCAACTAATAATTTATCAGCTTGATTTGCTGCAAATATACCATTGCAAACTACCCCAACGATATTATTCAAGGTGCTCTCCATGTTGGCTGCAGTGTCTATCTCAAGCTGGTAAGTATCTAAAATAAGATTGCCATAATCTGTAACAAACCCTTCTCTATACACGGGGTCTGCGCCAAGCTTAACCAATTCTCGTGCCACATAAGAACGCGCTTGTGGTAAGACTTCTATGGGTACAGGAAACTCTCGCCCTAATTGAGTCACCATTTTGCTCTCATCGACCAAACATATAAACTCTTTTGACGCCGCTGCGACAATTTTTTCGCGGGTTAACGCCCCGCCCCCACCTTTAATGAGCTGCAAATTGGGATTTACCTCATCGGCCCCATCTATATATAAATCCAGCTCTCCTACGAAGTTTAAATCCATCACTTCTATACCTAACGCTTCAAGCTTTTCTTGCGTTACTTGAGAGCTTGCTACAGCACCTTTTAAATTTACTTGCGGCAATAAATCTATTAAACAGTTGACGGTACTTCCTGTCCCCACACCCAGAATCATGCCATCTTGAATATAACGAATTGCTTCTTGTGCGACCTGCTGCTTTAGCTGCTGTTGATGACTCATGACTGCCCTTATAATGAATTTTTTAAGATTTTAATAGGTATTGATAGATTCAAAGCTGTATAGAATTAAACATATTATATCTTAATATGATGTTCAACAGACTCTAATGCCATTATATGACTAATTATTTAGGTGTAGACCTTGCACGATTTTAAAAAACAGAATAGGCTTACCCCTCCTATAATATATAATTTTAAACTATCAACTTCTTCAAGTTAATGTTCAGGAACAAATATGCTTTCAAAGTGGGTCCGTAATATTCTTCAAGCAACGGTATATGAAGCTGCGATACATACTCCGCTTGATTATGCACCGAAACTCTCTGCGCGTTTCAATAATAATATTCGCTTAAAAAGAGAGGATTTGCAGCCCGTTTTTTCTTTTAAACTCCGTGGCGCTTATAATCGTATTAGCCAACTTAATGATGAGCAAAAGTCTAGAGGCGTTATTTGTGCCTCCGCTGGTAACCATGCTCAAGGGGTAGCCTATTCCTCGTCCAAACTTGGCCTTAACAATATCATTGTCATGCCCACAACAACGCCCGAGATTAAAGTTGAAGCGGTGAAAGTACTAGGCGGTAATGTTGACCTATATGGGGATAGCTTTGATAGCGCCAATCAATATGCGATTAAAAAAGCTCAAGATGAAGGGTTGACCTACATACCGCCATACGATGATGAATTAGTGATTGCAGGGCAAGGGACTATTGCGCTTGAATTATCACAACAGTGGCGTGATATGGAATATGTATTTGTTGCGGTTGGCGGCGGTGGGCTCATAGCAGGAGTTGCTGCATTTTTGGGCGAAGTTGCGCCGCATGTTAAGGTGATTGCTGTTGAGCCTGAAGGTTCAGCGTGTTTAAAGGCTGCACTTGAAGCCAATGAGCGTGTTAAGCTGCCACAAGTAAGTTTGTTTGTGGATGGTGTCGCAGTAGCTCAAATTGGCGAATTGCCGTTTGAAGTAGTTAATCTAGATAAAAGTAATGGCTCAGGAAAGATTGTCGAGCCTGACGTTGTTACGTGTACCAATGACGAGGTTTGTGCGGCGATTAAGGATGTATTTGAAGAAAATCGTAGTATCGTAGAACCGGCTGGAGCGTTAGCTATCGCAGGTATGAAAAAGTTTCTAAATGCGCACAATTTGACCAATAAAAACTGCGTCGGTATTGTCTGCGGTGCAAACATGAATTTTGATCGCCTACGTTATATTGCTGAACGTACAGAAATTGGCGAAAAGAAAGAAGCTATTTTTGCAGTGACGATACCTGAGCGTACCGGTGCATTCCTTGAGTTCTGTCGTAGCTTAAAAGGGCGTAACATTACTGAGTTCAACTATCGTGCTAGGAGCAATAAAGCGCCAGATTCTTTGCAACCAGCCTCAATATTCGTTGGTATTGCTCTAAAAGAAGGTGATGTAGAAAGACATGCCATCGCTCAATCTTTGGAGAGATCAGGCTACGATGCACACGATTTGACCGATGATGATATTGCAAAAACCCATATTCGCTATTTAATTGGCGGACATGCCAATGTCGAAGATGAGCAGCTTTTTAAAGTTGCTTTCCCAGAGCGACCTGGCGCATTATTGAACTTTTTAGAAAAACTGGGTCAAGACTTTAATATTACCTTATTTCATTATCGAAATCATGGCGCCGCCGATGGACGGGTTTTGGTAGGTCTTCAAGCGTCAGATACTAATACTCGTGAGCTACAAGGCACCTTACAAGATATTGGGTATGACTGCCGACCAGTCACTGATAATGTAGGATATCAATTATTCCTAAAGTAGCGATTTAGGGCCGTTCTTTCATCCTTTTATATAAATCAATGTCTATAGCGTGGTATAAATTAATAGTATATTTTGAACTGTGAGAACCTAAAAAAGCTATGTCTAAAAAAACCATATCTAAAACAGCTATAAGTCAAATTGCCGAAGCTCATAAAGTTCGCCTAGACAAATGGCTATGGGCGGCGCGGTTTTATCGCACGCGAAGCCTCGCCAAACAAGCCATTGAAGGGGGTAAGGTGCATTATGATGGTAGCCGTGTCAAAACCAGTAAAGAGATCAGTATTGGTGATGAGCTTACCATTCGTCAAGGCTCAGCCACCGCGATGACAGAGAAGACAGTGGTCGTCAAAGGCCTGTCGGTTCAGCGCGGTAATGCTACTGTTGCACAGACGTTATACGAAGAGACGGATGAAAGCATTAGTAGACGTGAATATTATGCGGAGCAAAGAAAGCTTGCTAATCTGGCCCGTCCTGACACGAAGCCTAATAAAAAACAGCGCCGCCATTTACAGCGTTTTAAATATAACTCAGACAAGTGATTATTAGAACTATTTAGCTAATGTCATTTTATCTAACCTTTTGATTGAATAGCAAATGAGCTTAACCAATGAGCTTAACCATTGAGTTTAGCGAATAAGTCTAAAGATTTATTTCAATTAATCAATAAACAGCAAATTATATTTTTATAGTCTTTATTATTTATACCGTTTAATCTTTAAGATTGATAGAATAGCTAATGTTTTTAAAAGATCTCAATCATTTATTATTAAGGTTAATTATGTCTCAAGCTGATGCCATACCTAAGTCTGTCTTGCTCGTATGTTTGGGTAATATCTGTCGTTCGCCAACCGCTGAAGGCATTATGAGGCAGCGTACAGCTTTAGCTGGACTGTCTATCAACATTGATTCAGCTGGTACTGGTGATTGGCATATCGGTAAACATCCTGATGAACGCGCCCAAAAGCATGCCAAGCAACATGGTTATAACATTAGCAGCTTGGTCGCTCGGCAGGTTACAGAACAAGATTTTTATAAATTCGATCTTATATTAGCTATGGATTCACAGAATCTTAAAGACTTAGAGCGTATTAGAGAATCGGCCGTACAAAACAATCCAAACAAACGTATTGGTCGTTTAGCGCTTATGAGTGGCGAAGATATCAGCTACCTTAATCAAGATGTGCCAGATCCTTATTATGGCGGTGAAGACGGTTTTGAAGAAGTTATTAAGATGGTAGAATCATCTGTAGATGCATGGATAGATGTCTGGAAAAATTAACTACTTTTATATCATAGCTTTACTTAGCTAAACTAGATCATTCCTAACCTGGAGCGTTGCGAATTTAGTTCAGTGCTAACCCAAAATATATTAGCTTGGTATAGTCGTTGCATAATGTTATAAAATAAACGCTTTATTAGTTTTATAACTATTTGAATAATTCTTGGTTAAATCTTTTACGTTTATTTATTTACATACTTATTATTTGTTAAGCATCTAATAGTTAACGTTCGCACCTTATTGTAAAACGTTACTTTCGATTAAGCTTACCTAGTCAACTGCTGAGCTATACTATGTCTTTAAAGACACAGAATCATGTTAATTTAATGCCATTTAATACCATGCGCTTGTCATGTTTGGCAGATAAACTGATAACTTTAAAAGATGAATCAGACATTGAAGCCGTATTTGAAACCTATCATCAATCAAAGTCTTCCACCTTTATACTTTCGGGCGGTAGTAATTTAATACTACCCTCAAAGTTAAATGCAGTGGTCATACATCCAGATCTTAAAGGTCTGCATATAGTTAACAACACCCAAGATTATATTGATATTGAAGTAATGAGCGGTGAGAACTGGCATGAAATGATCGTACATACTGTCAATCAAGGGTGGTATGGACTTGAAAACTTAGCCCTTATCCCAGGACTTGTGGGCGCATCCCCTGTTCAAAATATAGGTGCCTATGGGGTGCAACTTGAAGATTGTATTACCCAAGTCAAAGCGTTTCATATACCAAGCCTTCGTTGGTATAAGCTTTCCACTGATGACTGTGAGTTTGATTATCGCAATAGCAAATTTAAACGTGAATCTGGTGACTGGCTCATCTCTCGTGTCGGCATTAGGTTGCATAAAGACACTCGTAAAATCAATGCTAACTACGGTGATGTTTCCAAGTTGGCTTTAGAGCTAGCCCACACCAATTCGCGGGCCACGCCTACCCCACTTGATGTTATGCACGCTATTATCACTATTCGTCAATCTAAGTTACCTGACCCAAGCTTTTTACCTAATTGCGGTAGTTATTTTAAGAATCCTATCATTGATAACACTCACTATCTAAATCTAAAGACTAAATATCCAACTATCGTGGGTTATCCTATAGATAACGACCGCACAAAAGTTGCTGCAGGATGGCTAATTGACACCGCAGGCTTAAAAGGTAGAGGAATAGAACCTATCTTAACGCATACCAAACAGGCTTTGGTACTGGTTAATCACAGCACAGAGAATAATGTACCAGCAGACCAGTCCGATATTTTAGCCACGCAGCAATTTATTCAACGGGCTATTCAGCAAAAATTTGATATTGCTTTGGAACGTGAGCCTGTATGGGTAGATACGTTAGGCAATCAGAGCAGTTGTTAACCCAATTTAAGATTATTGTAGATTAGGGACTGTATAGAATTGATTCATGGAACTGGCAGAGGCTATTTTTTAGGCAATATGCAGGGAAATTTTAGCAGCTTAGTCGTTCTAATTTAGAACCCTTAATTATTGAATGTCCAAATATATTGGCATAAAATATCCCTGCACCCTCGAGCATAGCTCTCGCCTTGCGAACGGGCAAAGCAGTGCTTTGCTCGAGAACCGTTCACAAGGCTGATCCTAAAATTGCCATAAACGTTGTTGTAAACCTAGATAAGGTCCAATACGCTTCGGGCATTATCGGCGGTTTACGACTAGTTTGGAACACAGCTTGGATTAATTGGTAACTATCAGCAGTCCTAATTAAGCAATTCTATACAGTCCCTAATATATTGGTACCCTATTCAATGCGTAAGCTGCTAAAACAAACTATTAATATGATCGTGAGATTCACCTTCACTGCTTTATTAATAGGACTCATCGTTATGATCAGCTATTATACGCCTATCTTCTCAGCAGTAGGCTTAAGGATATTAAACGCCCTACCCGTACCGCATGTGGCTCATCGTAGTAAATCTGTTATACATCCAACCGCAAATAGCATATCTGGCAATAATGATGCCGCACCTACCCCTGATACGTCGACAAGTAATGCTATTGATATAGACCTTACATTTAATCATCAGCCAACTGCCTATGTGGTACTTGGTGGCGGGCTTACCGAAGCAAATCGTGAAACTAGTCGCGACGATATTTATGAGCCCATTAACAATAAGAATAATAAAGGCAATGACGCTAGTACTAATAATACATCGCTAGAAATTAAGTCAAATACCCGCCAAATTAAATCTTCAATTTCATCCTCTAATACGTCAAACGTAATGACTACTAATGAGGATGAGTCTCAAAAACATTCACCCCTACCCTCTACTCTGCGTCATCCTCAGACCAACAATATCGTGCTTAACGAGTACAGCTTAATACGTATGCATACGGTAATGAGGCACTATAATAAAAACCCCTTGCCTATCGTATTGACAGGAGTAGAGGCAGCATGGATGCAGGATTGGCTCAAAAGTTACGGTATTGACAATACAATAACCGAAAATGCCAGTATGAATACCTGCGAAAATGCACGCTTTACCGCAAAACGACTTAATCTGGAAGATGTATTTTTAATTACAGATGCGTATCATATGCCACGCGCTCGGCGCCAGTTTGCCCTAAATCACATCCATACCTCACCGATTCCTTCTAAACTTCCATTTAATAAAGGCTGGCTTGACCCAATCAATAACGCACAACATTCCAGACGTACCGTATATGAATTAGCCGCTTATACACGTGATGTGTTTTTTCCGCAAAAAAACTGCCGTACAGCGAATGAAGTTAGTTTTGATACCCTACGACGTAGCCGAAAACCTGACAGCTTAAAGACTTTTTAGCATGTATACATTTTAGTAACCTTAATCAAGAGCCAATACACTGCTTTTATCCTAAACCATAGGGTTGTCTAAACTAAGACGCATGTGTTTAAAAAAACGGTATAATAGCTATCTGTTTATAAAACTTACCTATAAGATTTAATTATAAATTTTGAAAAAAGTTAGGTTTTATTCATAAAGATTATGAATGTCGTATGTCGCATGACTTAAACAAGGTGGCTTGATATGGTCAGTATATATTTGCTAATTCCGCTTAGTTTGATGCTTTTTGTGGTTGGTATTTGGGCCGTGCGCTTTGCGGTTAAATCTAATCAATTCGACGACTTAGACAATGCAGCACAACGGGTAATCCTTGACGACAAGCAAGATCGTCGTCAATCTTTAAGCAAAACACCTGTTACTAAGGCCAAACCTACCTCTACAAATCAGTCTAAAGATAATGCATCGATTGAAACGTCAAAAGATAAAGATGTCGGCGATACCCGTTTTTAAGACTTTATTGAGTCTATTTTAGTTTATATACACCCAAAACGATTTGGGTGAATTTATAGGGTAATTAAACTCGGTCAACACCTCTCAAAGCATTTCATAATCTAATTTTTCAGCTTATAACGCATTATTTCATTACCTTCATTATATTGGATACCTACATGACTATTTCTCTTTTGGTCGCGGCGTTTGCCATGGGGTTTTTTGGATCACCACATTGTCTAGGCATGTGCGGCGGCTTGGTAACAGCATTCGGTTTATCCATGAAAGAGGTTAGCCCAGCTAAAAAACGTGGACTTATTGCAACTTATCATCTGGGTCGTCTATTGAGTTATTCGGCTTTAGGCATTATTGCAAGCTTAATAGGCATTGCCGTTTTACAACCAATAATGGTGGGCAATAGTCTACCTAGAATTCTACTCGGTGCTGTTTTAGTTTTTATTGGTTTTAGCATGTTAGGTTTGCCATATCTTAGCAGTCTTGAAAAGATAGGCATGCGGTTATGGCAAAAGCTTTCACCGCTGCGTCAAAAGGTCTTTCCAATTACAAGCTTTACTAGGGCGTTATCCGCAGGCCTGCTTTGGGGGTTCTTGCCATGTGGTTTAGTTTATGGTGCTTTATTATTAGCAGTTGTCGGTAATAACTTAGTCACAGGCGCTTTATTAATGTTTGTTTTTGGATTAGGTACCGTCCCTATGCTGGTAGCGACGCACGAGACTGTGGGCTGGTTACGTAAGCAAATTGGACGATTTAGATTGCGTCAATTAAATGGCGTGATTATGATTTTATCAGGCCTAGCCGTTATCTTTATTCCAATGATAATGATGCAAATGGGTGGACATGGCGCGCATTCTGCACATGCCAATTCGAATCATTCCATGAATCATTCTATGGATCATCATTCAGTTACAGCGCAGACAACTGATGAGCTTAAGGTACACAATATGCAGCATGATGCCGCTCACCACAACACTGACAATGCTATATCCGATTCAGAACATCAGCATTTAAATGATCAGCTTTCAGAAACGCAACAGACGCCTGAACATTCAGAACACAGCAATCATTCAGAACACAGCAATCATTCTAAACCTATGTATGATGAACCATTGCATTCAGAGCACATGACGCATTAATAATGTCGAGCCCTAGGGCCATGCCCTAGTATTAACTAAACTGTTCTACTTTAACTTTTGTATCTAAATGCGCTTCGAGGGCAGGTAAATTAAACGCATCATCTTCACTGACGAAACTGATACTAATACCCGTTTGACCTGCCCGTCCCGTACGCCCTATACGGTGGACATAATCATCGGGTTGGTCCGGTAGGGTATAATTAATGACATGGCTCACATCGTCAACATGGATACCACGACCTGCGACATCGGTCGCCACCAAAACTTTGGCCTTACCATTTTTGAACTTATCTAAATAACGTTCTCGTTTATTCTGATCCACATCACCAGATAGCATCACTACATTAAAATCAGCGCCTAAGCGGTTGAATAATCGCTTAACTTGATCTTTACGGTTCGAGAAAACAATAACTTTATCCACATCATTTGAGTGTAGTATAGTAGTTAATACTTTAAACTTATCTGCTTCAGTGGTGAGATAGAACTTCTGCTCAACAAGATCGCTTGTTTTATGTTCAGGTTCAATTTCAACGAAAACAGGATTAAGTAGCCACTTGTAAGCTAAATTCATGACATCTTGATTAAACGTTGCAGAAAATAATAAGCTTTGACGATCTGTAGTGTCCGGCATATAGCGGATGATACGTTTGATATCAGGAATAAAGCCCATATCTAGCATTCTGTCCGCTTCATCCAGCACAAATGCCTCTATCCTATCTAGGAAAATATGACTTTTATGAATTAAATCAATCAGTCGACCTGGTGTTGCAATTAAGATATCTGTATATCCTTTATTTAATTCTGATAGCTGCTTTTCATAATCAATACCACCCATTAGACAGACACTATGTAGCTCTGTGTGCTTCGTTAATAATAGGGCGTCCTCAAAAATCTGATTTGCAAGCTCACGCGTAGGTGCCAATATCAATGCTCTTGGTTCACCCAGATATCTTGCTTCATTTTCTTCAAAAGGTCTTTTTAATAGGGTTTCTATGATGGTAATCAAGAAAGTGGCTGTCTTACCTGTGCCTGTTTGCGCTTGCCCTATCGCGTCCTGTCCAGCTAAAGTATAAGGTAATATTTTGGCTTGAATCGGAGTCAGCTCCTTAAATCCTAAATCTTCCACGGCTTCTAAAATACTGTGACTTATTCCTAAATCTTCAAATCTTAAGAACGTATCCATTATATTTCCTATATATTGTTAGAATTGTGAGTTATAAATTATAAGTTATGAATTAAGGATTAAGTGTTATGAGTTATGAGTTATGAGTTGAAAATTATTAGGATTAAGTTAGCTCAATATTAGTGCGTGTGGAACATTCTATCTATTAATTCTTGCAATTTTCAGTAGCTGTTAGTAATAACCATTATTAATAACCATTTGCAATAACTATCTGCAATAACCATCTATAATAACCATAAAAAACCGATGCTATAATCCGAAGTACGATAATACTTGAATTAAATGCATCGGTCATTATTGTTAAAATATTTCTAACAAATATAATTCAGTAAATTTGCTATTTACTCAGAAATATACTATTAAAAAATTTACAATTTTGTCGCTTTAAGATTAAGCGTCTAATTTGGTAACTTCTTCAGCTTGCAAGCCTTTTTCACCTTCAGTCACAGTAAATTCTACCTTTTGACCATCTTGAAGTGAACGATAACCATCACCTTGAATGGCACGGAAATGTACAAAGATATCTTCGCCACTTTCACGCTGAATGAACCCGAATCCTTTTGAATCATTAAACCACTTAACAGTACCTTGCTCGCGAGCTGACATAATGTATATCCTAAAAACTTAATAAAAAAATTGAATTAGACTAGGAGTAATTAGACTAAATGCTAACTATTAACTGACTAGTACGATAATATGGTAAACCCATATGATAATACGACCAAGCCTAAATTTAATTAATAAGTTGATTCTATTTTGTATAGATGACTTATTACTGTAACAATATAGACACGTTTATTATCTAAAACTAATCATATCACGCCCTATAGCTAACACAAAGTATTTTAACAATTATTTCACATTTGATATTGACTAACGCGTCCTATTGCTCTAGATATATTTGTAATCATTATACTTTTGCTATTTAATCACTTTTAAAATGTGTATTCTATTATTTGTATTTTATATATCAAATCATACAAGTTAATCTACTATTTATTGTACCAATAAATTTACTTATAAACGCGACATGCTCTCTTGCTCGATAAAATTCTAGAAAATTACTAACTTAACTCTTAAAACCCGCTATTTGATGGAATATAAATGTCTACGACTCAGCCTCATACGAACCTTTCTACCGAGCCTAAACGAATACTGATTATAAATGGTCCTAATCTAAATTTATTGGGTTTGCGTGAACCAGATATATATGGCTCCACCACACTTAAAGATATTGAAATTCGGCTAAATCTAACCGCAGCTAAACATAATGTTGAAGTCATATGTTTTCAGTCAAATAGTGAAAGCGAATTAATTGATAAAATCCAATATCATGGTCTACTGGCTGATAAAAAAGATTCAATTGATGCTGTTATTATTAATCCTGCGGCCTTCACCCATACCTCCATTGGTATACGAGATGCTCTCATAGCTATTGACAAGCCTTTTGTAGAAGTGCATCTGTCAAATATACACGCGCGCGAACCGTTTAGGACGCATTCATATTTTAGTGATCGTGCTGAGGGGGTAATTTGTGGATTAGGACACCGAGGGTATGACATGGCGCTTAATTATTTTATAGGGTCTAAGTACATTATTTAGAATATAACTGATAAAAAAACAACATAGTTATTCTTAAACTCTATTATGATTATATGATTGATTGAGTATATTGGTTTAAGATTAAAAGGCAGTAAAGTATGGCAACATCGAGTAAACGCTTTATGAAGCTTGCAGGTATGACAGCTAGCATTGCAGGTAAAGCCGCTAAAAACTCCTTCAAAAGCTTATCAATTGATGAGGAAAAACGCGCTCACGCACGCTCTCAAATGATGCAAGAAGTTGGTATTCAAATCGCTGAGACACTAGGCGAGATGAAAGGTGCCGTCATGAAGGTGGGTCAAATAGCGTCTCAATACAAAGACGTGTTTCCACCTGAAGTAGCAACTGCTTTAGAGAAGCTACAAAAAGATGCGCCTGCTATGTCTTATGGCTTGATTAAAGCCCAAGTAGAGCGTGAACTAGGCACACCTATTGATGAGGCTTATAGCAACTTTGACACCGTGCCTTTTGCGGCAGCCTCAATAGGACAAGTACATAAAGCGACACTACCTAACGGTCAAAATGTTGTGGTTAAAGTGCAATATCCCGATGTGGATAAAAATTGTGATAGCGACTTAAAACAAGTCCGTTTGGCACTGAAGATGGCGGGCGTATTAAATATGAGCCGTGAGCTACAAGACCAGATATTTAATGAGATTCGAAACAGTTTAAAAGATGAATTGGACTATATTAAAGAAGCTCATAATTTAGCGATATTTGGTGCTTTTCATGCCGATGATTCAGGATTAATCATACCTAAAGTTATAAAAAGCCATTCGACAAGACGCATATTGACCTTAACGGAGGAGATGGGTGAACCACTTAGCGTGGCTCAAACTTGGGACAATGATATCAAGCAAAAAATAGCCACCCAACTCTTTCACTTTAGCGCCGGTCAAATATTTGAATTGTACCGTATGCATTGTGACCCGCATCCAGGTAATTTTGCATTTAGGGAAGATGGTAGTGTCATTGCATACGACTTTGGCGGAATACGTAGTTACAGTGATGCTGAAATTCAATTATTCAGACGCTTTGCTCGTCATGCTTTAAGGGGTGATGTGACCGCTTTAGAGCAGGACTTAGTCACTTTAGGGGTACGCCGTGAAGATGATGTCACTATCCCTGGCGAATTTTATCAAGACTGGTTAGCAGTCGGTCTAAAACCATTATCCATACCCCCGTATCACGAAGGGGATTTTAACTTTGCTAAAAGCGAGGTTCATAAAGAGGCGATTGACCTTGCAAAAAAAGGACTTAAATATTATAAGCAATTTCAGCCCTCTGCCACGACGATGATGCTGGATAGAACCCTGTCTGGCCAGTATTGGAATTTGGTTAACTTGGGGGTAGAAATAGACCTTAGCCCTTTAGTTAAAGAATACATTGATTATTAAAGTCTGTTAATCGTATCGCGTCTTATCGGATAAATTATTATTAAACTACTAATTTTATTAAACTACCAACTCCACTAAATTTTCTAATTTTTTCGGTTTAAAAGGTACATATTGGGCAGTTTTTAACTTGGTTGTACCTAAGTTTAGTTTGAGTCATTGAGCGCCCATCCCATAGCAATAACTCCCCCTTTAAAACATTCTTGCGCAGACCTAAGTACTGTAAGGCAGCATTGGCTTGTAGGTTACCCATTATCGTTGTTGTACTTGCCAGTACACCTGAATTTGCGCAATTTCTTTGTTCTGATTCTGCATCTTGAGCGCTAAGTGTTGTCCCAAAGACACAGTTATAGCACCCTGTATTTTTATAAGGCTCATAAAGGGCAAGCTGCCCTGACATACCTATTGCAGATGCGGATAATAGCGGTATGCCACTAGCAACACAATACGTATTTAATAGTTCTCTAATCTCAAAATTATCTGTGCAGTCCAATATTAGAGTATTTTGGTTGGTTTCAATTTTTGCGTTGAGCTCATCTTTGATATTGTTATCTTTAATACGTTGGATAGAAAAACTAACCGCCGTGAATTCATTAATTTCACGTAGTGATTGATACGCTACTTCTGCTTTATACTTGCCAACGTCTTTATGTATAAATAAGGTCTGGCGTTGTAAATTGCTGATCTCTATCATATCATCATCTATAATATGTAACGATCCTATCCCCGCTCGGGTTAAGGTTTCAGAAACAGGACATCCCAGCCCTCCTGCCCCAATTATAATAACGATACTTGATTTAAGACGTTGCTGTGCATCTATATCCCACTCATCTAATAGAACTTGGCGTGAATAGCGCAGTAACTCTTCATCACTTAAAGCGGATGCCAACTCGCAGGCTTTGTCTTTATTTAAACTCACTTTATTATCCAACCTATATACTCATATTTTTATAATTGTCTAAGCTTATAGTCAAAGTTTATAGTCTTAGCATGACTTAACCACTCATTATACTAAGGTTTTATATTCGAGCATGAAACATTTTAAATGACACCATATTGCATTTGATAATAATTATCGTTTACATTCAAATAACTTTGTTTTATACTTAATTCTCGACTTGAACAAATGCAAAAATTAAATAAATATAAATTTTAAGTTTTATCAATAATAAAAACATATAACTATTATAATCCTCAACCTTTGCAATATTCGTTTATTGCAAAGGTTTTTTGTTAAATAAACCGCCTAAAAGTTTATGAAATGAGCGAGGTAGACGTTAATATAAACATTCATTTTAAATATATCTTTAGAGTGTCCTATGCTTCAGATCCAATCCCCTAACGAGCAGCCTTCATCACCACACCCACTTTTAAACTTATCATTTAGAATATTTTTTAGTGCCGGCGCAGTCTTTGCTATTGTATCCATGTTGCTATGGACATTTGTGTTTATGGGAAAGACTCAAATTGATGTGACTCATATTAATCCATTTTATTGGCATGCGCATGAAATGCTATATGGTTACGCATTAGCTATTATTGCAGGCTTTTTATTAACTGCTGTAAAAACATGGACGGGCATTATGATGCCCTATGGGTATCGATTGGGTGCGATATTTAGCTGTTGGTGTATTGCTCGAATTGGCTGGGCAGCTTTAGGATTAGGAATTGGTTCAGTAAGTGTCTGGCTATACATCGCTATGCTGTTTGACTTACTGTTCATAGGTTTATGCGCATGGACGGTTATTAAAGCTATACTTGCCGTAAAACAATATCGTCAAATGGGCATTATCTCCAAATTAATATTACTAACTATAGGTAATGCTTTGTGCTACTTGGGTATTTTAAGTAAGGATCAAGATTACTTACGTATTGGGGTATATTTGGGCTTGTACCTTGTTATGGGCATTGTACTTACCATTGGTCGCCGTGTGGTACCCTTCTTTATAGCGCGAGGACTAAGTTTCGATAGTGATGATGACATAACGGTTAAAAATAGCAAAGTATTAGATGTGCTGAGTTTGGTTTCATTTTTAGTATTTAGCATTGCAGACGTATTTTATCCATATCCATATCTTGTGACTATTAGCGCAAGTATGGTGGCTATTGTTAATTTATTTAGATTGATGGGTTGGTACCATTATAGGCTATGGCAAAAGCCTTTGCTTTGGTCATTATTTGTGGCTTTTTTAGGCATGTGTATTAGTTTTATACTATTTGCAGTTCAACCTTGGATGAGATTTAGCCACAGCATCGCTGTTCACGCGCTGGCTGTATCTGGTGTGGGTATGATGACCGTATCCATGATGTCACGCGTGTCTTTAGGTCATACTGGACGTAGTATTCATACGCCGCCTAACACTTTAAATTATATTTTTATACTTATGGTTCTAGTCTTTGTCTGTAGAGTCATCATGCCATTAGTATTTATAGAAAATTATATCATGTGGATAATGATTGCCCAAACGTTGTGGATAATGTGTTTCGTACTATTCTGTATCAGTTACTTGCCTATACTGTCTAAACAAAGAGAAGATGGTTTGTTCGGTTAAATTTATAATTCATACACTGGTACTTCTAGTTATTTTGGTTGCTGGATTAGAGTTTGCTCTTTAACATTCGGATTAGAATGAGACTATTCATAACCGTTCATAACCGTTCATAACCGTTTATAATAGTTTATAAAATCAACTCAGTCCTTTTCTAAACAGCGATCCGACTATGACAAAACTTACGGATAATAAAGTCACGGTTAAAATATGTATGGCAAAAAAGTTAAGCCTATCAACTGATAACGTTGGAATTACTCTAAACCGAGCAAGAAAAGCAACAAGTATAGTGAGTAGCAATATGCTTAGCTTTAATACGATCAACTTACTAATATCATTGTTCAAACCAAACCACATTGATAGTTCGGGCATCATTTTATACGCCATCCATAGTCCAGTTAGTATTTGAAGTATTATGGCTGGCATGCCAACCTTTTCAAACTGCGCTTCAAATGCCATTAGATTAGATAATTCTTTATTTTTAAGCGCTTTAGGTAGAATTACGATTGACAATATTAAGTGACCACCAGTCCATACAGCTGCGCCTAATAAATGAGCGACCAATACATAATTAATCATGCTTTTATAACCTGTGGGTAAGTAAATGCAATGGTGGTTTTATAAATTTTATAAATATAATTATGATAACTTTCAACATTTTTAGATGTAATATTATATCAAATCTTTAAATTACCCTGTCGAGAAAAATGAATGCAAACGCGAACAAAAGTAGGGTCAGTAAGTTTGATAAAGATAGGTTGTTTTTTAGGAAAGGTATTAGATAGGAATACATTGTATGCGTTTGACCAACTATAGCGATTATGCTTTAAGCACCCTAATGTATTTAGCCATAGTCCCAAAACAAGGAGAGTTAGCGACTATAACTAATATTGCGAATAGTTATTGTATTTCGAGAAGTCACCTCACTAAAATTATTCATCATCTGGCCAAACTTGGATACATACAGAGTATACGGGGCAAAAATGGGGGCATTCGTTTATTTAAAGACCCTAAAGACATCAACCTAGGTGAGGTGATTCGTCATACTGAGGCTGACTTTTATGTGGTACCCTGCTTTGAATATCAAACCAATAAGCCTAGCTATTTGTCAGAGAACTTAATATCTGATAAATCTTCAATAGCTTCTAAAACTTCAATAGCGTCCAAACCATCACCAAGCTCTAATACTTCAACTAAACTATCCATTAGATCAACTACTGAACAGTGTGAAATTAGCCCCGTATGCAAACTTAAATATGTATTTGAAGAAGCAACCCAAGCTTTCATTCAAGTGATACTAAGTTATACTTTAGCTGACATCGTCGCAAATGAAAAAGATTTAATTGAAATATTAAAGCTCAATGGTACTAACGAATAGCTATAGTAAGAATCTATAGACATAGAATTATAAAATAATTATAGAATAACCGAACTTAACATCTACTTGCGTAAGCTTCAAGGGATTGAGAACTTAACTGTTTAGTAGATAGATATCTTTACTAGAGACACCAATCAACTATTACATAACACTGTCCACAAAAAAACCCTAGATAACTTAATACCTAGGGTTGAAACTTTGTTTAAAAAACTAGTTTTAAATATGGCGCAGCGGACGGGACTCGAACCCGCGACCCCCGGCGTGACAGGCCGGTATTCTAACCAACTGAACTACCGCTGCTTAGGTCGTATAACTATATTAAGCCACTTTGCTATTAGTATAAATAGCAATAAGTGGTGGGTGATGACGGATTCGAACCGCCGACATTCTGCGTGTAAGGCAGACGCTCTACCAACTGAGCTAATCACCCTAAGAACCGTTAAAAATTGAACTGCAATTTTAGGTTCGCAAGAGCCAAACTGCGCTTTATTAAAGCTAAGTTCCCGCTCTGTGGATGTGTATTATATAGAATTAAGATTTGGTGTCAAACATTATTTAAAAATTAATTAGGTTTTAAATGTGTTGTATTCACTTTGATCAATATGCAATTAAATACACAACCCTCAATTAATGCTGATATTAACGCTCTCCTAAGCCTTCTGATAAAGTTTTGGTAATAGGCTTAGTTAAGTACGACAATACTGTGCGCTCCATAGCCTTAATATCCACACTAGCCGTCATACCTGGCTTAATAACAATCTCGTCACCACGATCCGCAAACTCAGCTTTACCAATCTTAATCAATACTCTGTAGTAAGGCTCCTCTCCTTTTGGAGTCTTTTCAATTAGGGTATCTGGACTGATATAGATCACAGTACCATTCATCGCACCAAAAATTGAGAAATCGTAGGCATCTAGTTTGACAGAAGCAGCTTGACCTTCTTTAACATAAGCAATATCAGCGGGGCTCACTTGAGCTTGAACGATAAGATCACTGCTAGTAGGCAGTAATTCCATAATCACTTCACCAGGTTTAACCACACCACCGATTGTTGTAACATTGATGCTATTAACCTTACCATCTTGGGGAGATAATAAGCGTTTTTCTTCAAGGACCTGGGCCCGATCGCGCATCTGCTCAAGCTCAGCATCAAGATCTTCTTGAGCTTTGGTGATTTCAGCTTGAGCTTCCTCAAAGTATTTATTTTGTTTGTTATTTATTTGAGCTTCTAAATCAGCTACTTGACGACGTAATTTAATCACATCCGCTTGGCTAACATCTCCATGAACCAATAAAGGCTCGTTCATTTTAAGTTCTTGATTGGCAAGAACCAGCATTTTTTCTAACGATGAAACCTCTTCATTGATAGCTTGCCTTCTACGGTTATAAAGCTCAGTCTGATTTCGCACATAATCAGGATATTTGTCCATCCCTTCAGGAAACTCGAGACGACGGTCAAATATTTCAGCTTGTAGTCTTGCTACTTTGGCTTGTAGTGCGGCAATTTTGGTCGCTGAGTTATCCACGGCTGCCTGAGCACGTTCATCTTCCAATACGACCAACAATTGGCCTTTTTCAACATCATCACCCTCTGATACTAAAATATCGGTTAAAACCCCACCTTCAGATGCTTGAACTTCTTGAGTTCTATCACTGGCAATAACAGTTGCTTTGGCGCGTGTTACCTGATCAATCTTAGCAAAAGAAGCCCAAATCAAAAGTATGATAATGCCAGCTACGGCAATCCATATACTTAAACGAGCCCGGCCAACTTTAGGTTTCGTTGGTTTGTATTGGTAGTCAGACATGTTTACTTCTCTTCCATTTTAGGTTTTACAACAATATTTTTTGAAATCCGAGGCTTATCTTTTTTAACGCTGTTTGGATTGGCTTGAGTGGCAGTATTATGTGCAATTGTATCAGTTTTGGTCGCATTAATTTTTATTGAGTGATTTGTTGATGTGCTACTTTTTTCAGCAGCCGATTGACTATTAGTACCAATATTACTACCGCTATTGGCTTGCTTTTCTGAGACTGCTTTAATCTCAACTTTTGGTTTTGGTTTTGGTGCTGCTTTTGATTTATTAGGTGTAGCGGCTCGCGCGCCACCTTGTCCAGCATTACCTTGTCCAGCACCCTTTATAACAGAGCCAGATACTCCAGTTTTAGCTGGATTTGTACCATTACTAGTCTTAGTCGTCGTTTGCTTTGCAGAATTCGCAGTTGCTGGAGTAATAGATATTTTATTAATTCTATTTTTGCTATTAGCGGAGTCTGCTGACGCGCGTGACTGATTGGAATTATTACTAGGACCTTTGCTTTGAGGGGTCTGCGGTTCATTCGGATTGGGTGGCGTGGCCGGAGAATCCGCTAAAGTTTTTTGACCTGCATTTAAATTCTCTAATTTCGAAAGCGCGCCCTCTTTCTTGGCTTGCTCTTTTTGCATAAGCTGTTCAAGTACGGCATCTTTTGCACCATCCATAACGATCTTATGATTATCCATAATAATGATGCGATCAACCAAATCTAGCAGGGCAGTTTTATGTGTAGACACAACGAAAGTTTGTCCATCTTGTAGCTCTTCTCGTAATACTTGAAGACAGCGCTGTTCCTGTCGATTATCCATCGAAGCGGTGGGCTCATCAATTAACATCACTGAAGGTTTGGTCAATAATAAGCGTGTAAAGGCCACTAATTGTTTCTGACCGCCTGATAATCCGCGCCCCCCTTCACTGATGAGCAAATCAAGTCCACTTGAATGATTGGCTACTAAATTAATTAGTCCTGTTTTCTGTAATGCGTCATATAGCACATCATCTTTAGGTGCAGGCATACCAATGAGCAGGTTTTCACGTAAGGTGCCTTGAAACAATCGGTGATCTTGTTGCAAATAACCCACTTGCTCACTCAGTGCTTCACGGCTAATTTGCTGAATATCTAATCCATCAAGCAACAATCGTCCAGAGGTTGGCGCATACAATCCTGAAAGGAGTTTTAATAATGTGGATTTGCCTGAACCAATTGGACCTAACACTGCTATTCTTTCACCAGGTTGAATCACTAATTTTTCAACGGTAATTGCGGGACGATCATTATCAGCATAATTGAACACTAAATTATCACATTGATAATGTCCTCTAATTTTAGTTGGAGATAACGGATAGTTGACCCCATGGTTGTCTTGTTCTAAGGCAAAAATTGCCTCAATCATACTCTTAGCAGCTTTTGCATGCGAATACTGAACAAGCAGATTAGGGATGGCCATCACAGGTGCTAATACCCTCCCCCCCAAAATAGAACAAGCAATCAAACCACCCATGGTCATATCACCATTCATTACGACAAATGCACCCGTAATGACGATACCTACATAACTGGCCTGTTGTAGCATTTGTGAGAAATAACTTAAGTTGTCATTGGCATGCTTCATATCCAAATCATTTTTGATTGTGACATTCATGACATCTAACCAACGTGATAAGAACTTCCAGCTACCAGAACCAGCTTTTATTGTTTCAACGCCTTCTACTGTCTCTACCAACAAACCCGTCTTATAGTAGGACGCCGAAGCGCCTTCAGCAGCAATAGTATCAATCTTCTTTCTGGCGCTTAAACCCATTGTAATCGCAATAGCGGCTGCGATAATTGGGATCAAAGCCACTACGGGTGCACCAATGTAGGCAATCAATACTAAGAAGATGATCGTCATTGGTAAATCAACCAAACCAAATAAGGTACTTGCCGTAAAGAAACTTCGTACTTGTTCATAGCCTCTTAATTGAGCAGCCATTGATCCCACAGATCCTGGCATCTGGTCGATACGAACGCGTAAAAGACGTTGAAAGACTTCACGAGATAAATATTGATCTAAGCCGACAACTACCTTATCCATAATTCGAGAACGTGCAAACTTCATGAATGCTTCGAATAATATAAATAACGCCACCCCACTCGCTAAAATAACTAAGGTGCTCACTGCACGAGTAGGAATAACGCGGTCATAGACTTGTAATGAGAATAACGAGACCGCCAAGGCAAGGAAGTTGATGAGAAATGAAGCAACTACGGCTTCGATAACCACACCTTTATAATTAAATAAGTCTTTTTTCAATAGGTCAGTAAAAGAAGCCGTGCGTTTTAATATATGATCGTCTTTGAGTCGTAAACGTAGTATTAGATTAATATCTGAGGTTTGTACAGAATGGTTTTGAGTTTCTTGACGTAAGTTCCAGGCACCTTGAGGCGTTTGACCATCCAAAACACCCCATCCATAACGTTTGTGATAGGCTAAAAGTGGCATAAAAGCTGGATCTGGCTGCTCTAATATTTCAGGCGCCTCTTCAATACCAAGTCCATTTAATACTCTAACTATACCGCCCAGAGTATTGATACCTCTACCTTCTTTGTTGGCTCTAGCAGTATCTTGTTTGCGTATAACATCTTGTAGTCGAATGTTATCGATAGGATACCCTTGATGCCCAAGCATATGTTTTAAGGCATCTGCAAGTGTTTGAGCTGTCGACTGTTCAGGGGTATTAACGACTAGGTCCCCTTGTGATTCCAAACCATCACCTTCATTATAATTTGATGTATTTTGGTTATCATTCATAATATCTACTTATAATTATTAAAATTGCTAACTCGTGAGTATCGAATAATAGTCTTATAGGCTTATCATCGGTATTTTTCAAACAATGCGTTTGATTAAGGTTCTTATCTGAATGAGTATTAACAATACTTTGTATAAGCTAATACAAGCTTAAGCTATTCTTCCTCAAATAAAATAATTGTATCATCATTTATAATTTGTACGTCTGTATAATTTACTTTTCGACCGACGTTTTGGCTACTATTTACACTGCTACTTTCACCCACACTTTCAATAGATACATCCGTATCTATAGTCGGTTCAACAGCGGAATCAGATTCAACATAAATAGCCGTCTCAGGCTCTACATAACCATATACCTTATCATCTTGAATGACTTCACTATTACTATTAGCAAATGGGCGATTAAGCGAGCTTCGATCTACGTCTATCCATTCTTTTACGGTATCTGTGACTTTGAACAATTTAACCGGCTCTCGATTACGCTCAAACTGCTGCCAAGGCATCAGTCCAAAATCGACTTGCAGTTTATAAAAAGAAGCCAAAATATCAGCACGCACTTGGACGAGCTGTATTTCATAGCCACTAAGTTCTCTGACTGCGTTTAAAACCTCTAACCAAGATTTACGACCTGCTTTAAATTGGCGCTGGTAAGAGCTAACAACGATTTGTGCCCCAGCTACCGCCGCGATCAAAGCCTGTTCTCGGCTTTTTGCGCTATTAAATTGTTGATATTGAATTTGAATGTCTTCCATGACATCACGGCGTGCGGCTTCTTGATTCTGAATGAGACTATTGACTCTTGCTTGAGATGCACGAGTTAAGGCAAAGTTAGAAAACCCTGCGCCTGGTTGATAGTTTAAACCCACATAAAACTGACCATCATCTTCACTTTCATCATGATCGTATGTGTGTTTATATTCAGCAAAGACAGTGGGATATTTTGCAGCATTTTGCGCTTTAACTTCTTGTTTGGCGGCTTCAATTTGAAAGAATTCTCTGACAACTGACGGATTGTAGAAACTATTGTCGCCAAATGCCAATTGCTCAAAATTCAAAGACGATTCTATAGCTCTATCGGACAATACTTTAAGTTTAGGAACGTTATACTCACTTCCTTTAGTAATTGGACGACCAATAATTTGTTCCAAACGTGCTGCCGCAATTCGCTGCTGCTCAACAGCCGCTTCATAAGCATTTTGCTCTTGTAGAATACGATTACCAACTAAATCAAGCTCAATACGTGCAGATACGCCTTGATTAACACGGCGTTTCATCATTTGTTCAAAGTTAAATAGTTGCTCTAATGTGCCTACATAAACGCGCTGCTGGGCAACAGCAGTTATATAAGTTTGCCATGCTTCAATGGTAGTTTTTGCAACTTGGTTCTGTTGCTCAAACACATACTCAATAGCCGCTTTGTCATCAAATATTGCTTGATTGACATTAGCTGTTAACTGACCCCCCGTCCATAAAGGTTGTCTAAGAGCAACCTCAGAGACAATATCATTGTTGTCATCATAATTAGTGGTAAAGCTTGGCGTGGGTAGCACATTTAACTTAGCGGCAGTGACCCCTTCTGCGGTGGCGTCACGTTCAGCTCGCGCAGCTCCTACCAAGGGATGCGTCTCAATCGCCTGTGAAATTAATGTATTAACCGTAACATCAGTTAAAGAAGTATCAGCATAAGCTGTTGCAGCTACGCCTGTCATAAAGCTTAAAGATAATATAATTTTCTTAGTTATATGACTATTTCCGGTTTTTGATCTAAGTATCATAATTCTGTGAACTTATTTAATTAAGGTTAATACATAATGAGGTTAATATACTTATTTAAGAACATAATCTAGCGATAAGAATCTATAAGTATTACTTAACGAATGATTTAATTATATGATTTTACATCAATTGCTTTGAAATTGTTGACCAATACCAATACAAAGTAAATTAAATAGGGTTTAAATATTTGTAATATTTTTTAAACAGTTTAAACGACTAAGAAGATAAATTAAACCAGTTATGCTAATTTTAATAAATTCAATTATTAATCTTTACCATACTATCTTAAATTTAAATAAAAATTATTCCAGTTAAACTAAATTTAATCTATATTTATCTCTGACTTAAAGTACGACGTTATAATAATTCCAAAGCTTCATTTTTAGACCCTTCAGAGTTTTTAGTCACTCTCAAAACCTCTTCTAAAGATGTTTTTCCTTTAAGAACCTTTTTTAAGCCATCATCACGTATTGAAGGCGTTAGTTTCCTAGCATATTCTTCTAATAGAAACTCTGCGGAACCGCTATGAATCATACGCCGTAATGTGTCATCAACGGGCACGACTTCGTATATTGCGGTACGCCCCTTATAACCTGAATGATTGCATAACTCGCACCCCACAGATATGGGTAATAATAAGGTATTGTCTGACATATTATGTGAATTTATTAATTCAGGCTGGTGATGTTTAATATTAGCAAACAATTCAGCTTGAACTGGATCAGCTGATTTCCATGTATGGCAATGCGGGCACAATGTGCGTACCAAACGCTGAGCGACTACTCCGATTAATGATGAGGATAATAAGAATGGCTCAACGCCCATATCTTGCAGGCGAGTCATTGCACCAATGGCGGTATTGGTATGTAAGGTGGATAAAACAAGATGACCTGTTAGCGATGCCTGCACGGCAATTTCAGCGGTTTCTAAATCACGTATCTCACCAACCATAACCACATCTGGATCTTGGCGTAGCATGGCGCGTAAACTTCGAGCAAAAGTCATGTCTACTTTTGTATTGACCTGAGTTTGACCAATGCCATCAAGTTGAAATTCGATTGGATCTTCTGCGGTTAAAATATTTCGCGTTTGATCATTTAAGTCGGTTAATGCCGCATACAGGGTAGTAGTTTTACCAGAGCCTGTGGGGCCCGTCACCAATATTATTCCATGAGGTCTATATATGAGCTTTCTGAGCTGTTCGTAGTCTTTGTCATCTAACCCAAGGTAGGTCATGTTTAGGCGTCCTGCCTGCTTATCAAGCAAACGCATAACTACGCGCTCGCCAAAGCTTGAAGGTAGTGTAGATACCCTAACATCAACCTCTCGTCCTGCTAAACGCAAACTAATACGCCCATCTTGTGGTATGCGCTTTTCAGCAATATCGAGCTTGGCCATAACTTTTATACGTGACACTAAAAGCGGCGCCAATTGACGTTTTGGACTCACTATTTCTTTAAGCTCTCCATCTACTCTAAAGCGCACTGATAATCTTTTTTCGAACGTTTCAATATGTATGTCTGAAGCGTTTAGGCGAATGGCTTCAGATAATAGGGCGTTAATCAGTCGAATAATAGGAGCATCATCTTGGCTATCCATTAAATCCTCAGTTTCAGGCACACTTTCGGCCAAACTAACCAAATCTGGATGATCTTCAAGCCCTGCCGCAATATGCTGCGACTCTCCTGTATTACTGGCATATGCCGTGTTCATTTTTTGCTCAAGCTCAGTACCACTGACACTAACGAGGTCAGGCTTCATTCCGCCACTTTGACTTGAGACGAAATGAATGGCTTCATTAATTGCATTAACGGGTGTGGCTTCTGTAAACAAGAGTGTTGGCGAAACCGTCACATCGATAGAAGGAACTAATAAGATTTGATGACGTTTGGCGAAACTATAGGGTAAAAATGACATGATTTAATTACTTATTTTGATGAAATACCCGACTACTACAGAAGAATTTACACACAAAAAGACTCGATATAAATAAAAAGACTCAATTTAAATAAATAGTATCATAGTGCAATTTATTCATTGAAATCTTTTAAAACTTCTCCAATGGTATGAAATGAGCCACACACTAAGATCAAATCCTCAGCTGTCGTATTCTTTATGACTGAGTCTCGAGCATGAGGCAGTGACTCATACTCTATCACACTAGATTGACCATATTGTTTCAATACTTTGAGTAAGCATTCTACAGAAGCCGCTCGTGGATGATCAATCTGGGCGATGTGCCATTGTTTAATTTCTATATGACTGTTTACCAATAGATTTACGACTTGCGCAATGTCTTTATCCTCAAGCATCGAAAATACTAAATGCAAGCTTGAAGCTGGGTAAGTTTGTTTGTGCTGTTCCCACAATGGAGCAAATTGGTCTAACAGAAACTCCATGCCACGCTCATTATGAGCCACATCAAACATCCAGTTACGATTGGCAATGTGCCTATCGTCAAAGCGTCCTGCTAATGAAACTTCTGCTAAAGCAGACTCGATGTGCTGCTGGGTAATATTAAGTTGGCTTGCTAATAATGCCGATATAGCATTGGTAGTATTGACTAAGGATAACACAGGTTTTGGTAATAGCATGGTAATGTGAGCACTGCTAAATAGCCATTTTTCGGCTTGACTACTTTTATCTGCTTGAATGCTTTTATCACCTTGATTGCTTTTATCACCTTGATTGCTTTTATCAGCATGATTGCTCTTGTCACCTAGATCGATATAACTATAGTCTTTATCAAATTGATAACAGGTATTATGACCGTCTTTTATTTTGACGGTTACAGAATCAGGCATATCCGTTTCACCATAGATTAAAGGAATAGAGTCACGTAATATGCCTGCCTTCTCGTACCCTATCTTTTCTCGATTATCCCCAAGCCAATCCACATGATCGATACCTATATTGGTAATAACTGCCAAATCAGGATCAATAATATTCACCACATCCAAGCGCCCACCAAGGCCTACCTCTAGCACCCACACATCACAATTGGCCTGAGCAAAAATGAGCATGGCGGCTAGTGTCGTCATCTCAAAAAACGATAACGTTAAATTGCACTCAAGCCGAGCTTTTTCAACCTCGTAAATTGCATCAACTAAGACCTGATCACCTACAGGCTCACCATTGATACGCACTCGTTCATTAAAATCTATAATGTGCGGAGATTGATACAATGCTGTTTTATAGCCTGCATGTTGGCATACCTCACTGATCACTGCCGTCGTTGATCCTTTTCCATTGGTGCCAGCAACCGTAAATACATAAGCATCTTGTTTGGCGCTTTGGATTAACCCTAACGTATCAGCAACAGGAATGACACGAGACAGCCCCATATCAATGGCAGATACGTGAATTTGCTGTATATAATTAAGCCAATCCGATAACGAACTAGCTTGGTTTGGAGTAAAAACAGGCGGTATGGTCACAGATTTTCTCGGTAAGATAAATAAGACGTCGATTTTGTTTAAATATGGCTTAAGAAATCAAATTGGTAATGTATTAATAATAAGTGAGCTTAGCAAGTAAACGATAAATGGTATCGTTAACTTGATGACGGTGGACAACTTGATCGATAACCCCGTGATCTAGTAAGTATTCAGCACGCTGAAAAGGCTCATCAAGCGTTTCTCTTACCGTCTGTTCAATAACGCGTTTACCAGCAAAACCTATCATTGCCTTAGGCTCTGCAATATGAATATCACCAAGCATAGCTAATGATGCGGTGACCCCGCCATAAACTGGATTGGTCAAAACCACAATATAGGGCACACTAGCAAGACGCAATTGCTCAATGGCCGCCGCTGTTCGTGCCATTTGCATTAAGGATAAAAGCCCCTCTTGCATTCGAGCGCCGCCTGACGAAGCAAAACAAATTAAAGGGATTTTTTTATCTAGTGCAGTTTCTGCAGCTGCTACAAACCTATCACCTACGACTGAGCCCATAGACCCCCCCATAAAGCGAAAATCAAAAGCACAAGAGACAACGTGCATATCTCTAAGCTTTCCTTCAAGTACAATAAGAGCTTCCGTTTCATGTGTCTTGGCTTGCATAGATGCTAAGCGTTGTGGATAAGGTTTACTATCAACGAAGCTTAAGGGATCGCCCGTACTAAACTCTTGACCCAGTTCATTATCAACCTGATCTAAAAAACCAGTCAACCGCTCACGCGCTGTCATAGCAAGGTGATAGTCACAGTGAGGACAAACGTAGCTATTAAATATAAGTGCCGTGTTCGTAGTCATCGAATGACACTGCGGGCATTGGGTCGAAGGTTCTGTTTCAACCGCTGTTAATTGGGGCAGACTATTTTTGTGTACGGTAGGTACAGGACGTCCTAGCCATCCATCAGATGAAGAAGCCGGCTTCACCTTATCTTTAACAGATTTTAATTCTGATTGTAGGTCAGTATCATTCACAATTTTTGTCATAGTCTTATTTAGCCAATTACAAGTCGAGTGATCTGTCTAATAGTCTAACTATTTTAGATAGGTTTAGTAGTTTAAAAACTAATGGTTTAATAGCGTTTTGGTTGAGTACTCTAACTTTGCCTATTCAACTCATTAAAAATAGCTAGCAAACCAACTATAAGCTATCCAAAGCACTACGCAATTCATCCATCGTCGCCATCATCTTCGCTTGAGCGTCGCTAATTGTGTATTTATCACTGTCTGCGCTCAACCCATCAAACTGTTTTACCAGCGCACTACCAACAATCACGCCATCAGCATGTTGACCAACCGCTTTAGCAGACTCGCCACTATTAATACCAAAGCCGACACATACTGGCAAATCCGTCTCTGCTTTTATCGCTTGCACTTGTTTGCCAACTTCATCCGTATCTAAGGTAGCAGAACCCGTCACCCCTTTTAGCGATACATAATAGATATAACCACTACAATGGGTCATGACCTGTTTGCGTCTTTGTTGCAATGTGGTTGGTGATAATAAAAATATCTCATTCATCGCATGGTCAGATAGATACTGGGTAAAAGTACCTGCCTCGGCAGGTGGCAGGTCTACCATCAATAACCCATCTACCCCAGCCTCTTCACACAGCTTTGTAAAGTTGTCATACCCGATAATCTCAACTGGGTTTAGATACCCCATTAAAATAATTGGTGTCTCGCTATCCGTTTTGCGAAACGCTTTGACCATCTCAATCGCTTGGCGGGTACTCGTGCCGCCTGCCAAAGCACGCTCGCCAGCAGTTGCTACTGTAGGACCATCTGCCATAGGGTCAGAAAAAGGCAAGCCGACCTCTATCATATCAGCGCCATGCTTCACTAAGTCATGCATTAATCCGACAAACGTATCGGGTGCAGGGTCGCCTGCCATAACATAAGGAATTAAGGCTTTTTTGTTTTGGGCTTTTAGGGTTTGGAAGGTTTTTTCTATTCGGGTCATTATTTTCTCTATAATATCTATGAATTAATATTTTAAATAATTTAGTGTAGCTTCAAATTGTCTTAGAGACCGCTATATCTAACGCACGAGCTATCTTTTGCGCCTTCTTATCAAAGGTTAGGGCGTGTGGAACATTCAAATATTAGGACTGCTGATAGCTAAAATCATTCTAAACTAGGCGTTAATCGACGATAATGTCTAGACCTTAGCTAGATTAACAACAACGTTTAGGGCGATTTTAGCATCAGCCCGTAGGGTCAGGGCTATTTTTTGCCAATATATTGCAAAATTTTCTAACCTAGAATAACTAGGTGTCGAAAATTTAACTTCATATTGACTAAAAAATAGCACCTGACAGTTCCACATTTGAATGTACCACACGCCCTAATAAACTGGCATTATCATACTGAATGACTTGATAAGCAATGACGCCATCGGCAAAGTCACCACCAAACTTTAAAAAATCTAAACCTACGCTTACTTCATCAACTTTTAAAGTAAAGTTTTCTTTTGATAGCAAAGTTTCGATTAAATCAATCAGTTCTGAACGCTTAACTTTTAAGGTATTTCTTAAGAACCAAATAACTTCATTAAGTACATACGTTGCTATTTTAAACTCTAATAACACATCATATAAAAAACGAGACGCTATTTCACTTTGGCGCACCTCATCATTTAATAAATAACGAAGCATAACCTTTGTATCAACAACGTAAATTATTGACCTCTACCCGCCATTGCTCGCTTAGTAATACCTTGAGTAATAGCATTATTGAACTGCTCATCTGTTACCCTCTGGGTCACATAATGAGCAAACATACCAGAAAGTTTATCAGATTGATTATCCACGTAGTCGGAAGCGTCTTGGTTAGGCTTTGATATTACCTCAACTTGCTTATTGGGCAAACAAGACAACAACTCTAAAACCTTATCAACCGACTCATCATCAACTCTTAAAGTAATCGTTTGCATAACTTTTTCTAATAAAACTTCTAACTAATCCAAACCTACAACTCAATCCCCTCAGCCTGCATAACCGAATGCAAATCCTTATCACCACGACCCGACATATTCACGATAATACTCTGATCGGCAGTCATCGTCTTCGCAAGCTCTAATCCATAATACACTGCATGAGCCGACTCTAACGCAGGAATAATACCTTCTTTACGGGTCACCTCATGAAAGCCTTCAAGCGCCTGTTTATCGGTACAACCTACGTACTCGACCCGCTCGATATCTTTCAAAAAGCTGTGCTCAGGACCCACACCCGGATAATCTAAACCTGCCGAAATAGAATGCGTCTCTTGAATCTGACCATCATCATCTGCCATCAAGTACGTACGATTGCCATGTAACACCCCTACCCGACCTTTTGCCAGTGGTGCAGAATGACGAAGCGTCTCCAAGCCATCGCCTGTCGCTTCAACACCATATATCTTTACGTCACTGTCATTCAAAAAGTCATAAAATAGACCAATTGCATTCGAGCCACCGCCTACACATGCCACCAGCGCGTCAGGCAACTTACCTGTCTTTTCTAAATGCTGCAATCTAGCCTCTTTACCGATAATCGCTTGAAAATCACGCACCAAGAGCGGATAAGGATGCGGACCGGCACACGTGCCAATAATATAATAGGTTGTATCGACATTGGTTACCCAATCACGCATCGCCTCATTCATCGCATCTTTTAGAGTACGTGAACCCGAGGTCACCGGTACTACTTTTGTGCCCAGCAAGCGCATACGATATACGTTCATCTTCTGACGCTCTACATCATCAGCGCCCATATAAACAATGCACTCAAGCCCCAAACGTGCCGCAATCGTCGCCGTCGCCACACCATGTTGACCTGCGCCCGTCTCGGCAATAATACGCTTCTTACCGCTCATTTTTGCCAAGAGCGCCTGACCAATCGTATTATTTATCTTATGTGCGCCTGTGTGGCTCAAATCTTCACGCTTAAAATAAATCTGCGCCCCGCCAATCTCATCACTCAAACGTTTCGCATGATATAACGGCGTTGGACGACCCACATAATTCACCAAATCATTATGATACTCTTCCCAAAACTTAGGGTCTTGCTTTACTTGATAATACAGCGTCTCAAGCTCTTCTAGTGCTGCCATCAAGGTTTCAGACACAAAGCGGCCACCATGAATCCCAAAATGCCCACTGGCATCAGGATACTGATTAAAATCGGTCACATTGTCTAAAGGCATATCATCAGGCACTTCATCCCTGCTTGTATCATCACAGGGCGGTACATTATCAAAATTTTTCATAAACGCTCACTTTAATTCTTTAAATTTAATATAGCTATGATATTCAATATTTATTTACATTATTTTAGGTTAAACGTTGCCATCGGTCACGTTTGCCAGCTTTCATTAACATTGCCATATTGATGCCTTCTCAAACGGATAGACTCAAGCTTATTAGGCATATTAGGCTCATAAAAGCTTATATCTAAATTTCATTTATAAGTAGGTGTAGTTTATAGTGTATAGCGCTCAAGCACAATTATGTTACTGTAGTCTTTGATGTTGTAACTACTTGCACTTTACTCTACTAGCTTGGTTAACGTAAGGGTAGGCTGGAATGAGACTTTGAAGCTTAAACTTGCAGAATTCTTTACTCATCCTTTGGCTCTCGCACCTCGACGTTAAGCTACTTCGTTTTGAAAAACATTTCATTTTATTAACTATTAATATTAACAACTACGAGGACAATTTATGAATAGCATTCTTCAGATCATCATATTCATAATCTTCATTCCATTCAAATGCACGATCTATTAAGATATTCAAAATCTCTAGCACGACTAACTTTTGTTCTGCACTAAGTAAGTGCGCCGTTATTAAAACAACCCTAGAAACACAAGGAATGTCTTTCGCATTATCCTCGTAGTCATAGTATTCTAACGCCCATAATAAACAACACGGTAATACAAATTTCACCCCTTGAGCATCCATAAAACCAATAGCAGACATAGGGTAGAAATGTTTATGCCATTCAGTGTCTCTTGATTGATGACTATTAAAGTAAATATTCTCCCAGTAATCGTGCTCATCTAAGCGACGCATTGCTCTACATTCATCACTATCTCTAGGATAATAATCATCAATAGCTGTGGCCTCAAAAAATCCAACGCCCTCTTCTAGTTTTGTATCTAGAAAAGCTCTAATCAGATTAATAACCAATGCCTCTAACTTTGGCGAATAATCGCAATATCTACTACGCTTACAAAAGGAGCGAAACTCTATAAGTATCTCACTAATTCGCTTTTCATCATTAATAGTTAAGTTATCTTGCATATTAGTTATAGCTAAGCTACGCTCGCTTCTCCAAAAACCCACAAATACCGTCATTTGGTAAGCAGTTAATTAGGACTGGTTTAGAATCAAAATTACATGGATTTACGCCAGTCCATGCTTCGCAAATATCAATAACATGTTCCTCATCAAAAAACAAAATAATCTCATCGTTATTTTCAACTTTAACACTACATATTACTTCATTAGCTTTATCTTCATCTAAGCCAGATAAATCGACATAGTTTAATTTTCTTTCTTCAAAAGTTTGTAAACCAACATTCTTCCACACATCTCACAACTAGAGATGAAGTACCGTACTACCTTTATTATCAACAACATGTTTCCAAGCAACATAGTCACCGCAACTCGCCTAGTCTAGCAGGATAACCGCTTCAATCGAGGCTAAACCGCACCTCCACTGTAACCCTTACTCAAAACAACAAGTATTGTAATGTGAGTGATAACTAACGGCTTATGACTACACTAAGTTAGTCAGTTGTAAACAGTATTTTTAGTAGAAAAAGCTAGCACATCTCTATACTAGTATCCTTCTATAAATGATGATCTAACAAGCCAACCTATAGCCTTTAAAAATCATTAGCTTCTTTGATAATTGGTATAGCTTGATTCAAATAATTGTCCCAATATGCATTTTGTCTATTATTATCGCTGATATTACTCAAAAAAGACTGACAATCAGTAGATGAAACATCAACTTCATTACCTTGTATAAGAAAGTTCAGTCCTTTAACCATATGCAAAGTATTAATTTCTATGGCGTTTAAATTACCTGCATCATTTGTTAAAGGATTAACTTCCTCCCACAATGTATCTGTTTTAGTTATACGTTCATACAGTTCTGGTTTTTCTTCATAAAACAGACTCATAGCCCGTTCTAAAATTTGATTACTAACATTTGGATCATTAGCTCTACAGTTGTATGCAAATGATTTAATAACTCTAAACATTAGATTGGCTTTAAATAAGTCATAGTCTATGTCACTCACTTGAATGTCATTAATATCTCTGTAAAATGGATTTGCATTATCAAAGGTTAACTCATTATTTACAGATTGAGCTCCAGCGCAACAAGGTATGCAAAATAAACCAATAACAACCAATTTTTTAATTTTAACTAATGAATCAATCATGACTTATTTCCTATAAAAATAATATAGTAGGCATAGGTTGGACTAAATATATCTAATCCCCTCACTAAAAACTCCTTATCTTATCCAAATCCTTAACCCCTCTAGCAAACTCAATTCCGCCACTCATATCCATCATTTAAATGGGCAGATTGAACGCATGACCATTGAATACTATCTAAATCCGCACCAACCCCATCTTTAAGCTAAAAGGACGGAAAATTTGATTTAGCGTTTCAACACTATAATTGCCCTTATCATTTTCAACGTCTGATAACGTTTTGCGAGATACTTTTACCATTTGTGCAAACTCATCTTGTTTGATGCCTAATATTTGCACACGTAATATTTTTAGTGCCTCGCCTTGAGATAAGGCATTATCCTCAAGGCATTTAATCACTCTGTCCCTCGCCTTAGTACGACTCAAACCATCAAGATTAGGCTTAATATGCGATGCTCGTTGTCTATGACTATGTATTAAATCACTTTCCAATAAATTATTAGACATGTTTAGTTCTTACCCCAATCAAATCAACCGCCATTGGTGTAATTCATAAGCTAAATATCGGTATTATGATAAATATATCACTCACTAATAACATATTTAGTTATTAATGACACTTATATCACACTATATTTAGTAGAGAGTAAGTGAAATTATAATGGTTCTCATGCTTATAAACTGAACTTGTACATATCAAAAAGATATGACGACTGGCTATCATTTTTGAATCGTCTAAAAGTAGAGCGTAGCCGCTCCAAAAATAATCACCAGTCGTTTAACACAGTGGTAAATTATATTTGCGTAAGTTTGGTTATAAAACAAAATAAAAATTAGGTTAATGCTTCTACAAACACCCTCATTTTCTCCAAATCCTTAACCCCCTTTGCCGACTCAATCCCGCCACTCACATCTACCGCTTGAATCGGTAAATTCTGTTTAGCGATATCACCCACATTATCAGGGTTAAGCCCCCCAGCCAGAATAATCGGTAAACTCGCATCTTTAGGCACAAGCGACCAATCAAAGCGATGCCCCGTACCACCATACGCATCCTTATGATACGCATCTAATAAAATACTGCTTGCGCCCGCTTTGGCATACTCATCTATTAGTGCTTTTATACTATCTAGCGATTGCGTTTGTTTATCAATCCGTAACGCTTTAATCCAGCGTTTATTTACCCGATCTGCCAGCCATTGGCAGTCTTTTGCAGATTCATCACCATGAAACTGAATCACATCAAAAGGCGTCGTATTTGCTAATTTAATTAAGTCTTCCTCACCCATATTTACCAGCAATGCCACCACGCTAACAAATGCTGGTACATGCTTGATTAACGCTTTAGCTTGTTTGGCAGTCACTGCTCTCGGGCTTGGTGGATAAAACACAAAACCGAGCGCATCAACACCCAACTCAATGGCATTGTTTACATCCTCTTGCCGTGTCAGTCCACAAAACTTAACCTGCATGGCGTTTATTTTCCTTTTCATTATCACTATTCATGTTTTACATAATTCAATAGTTAAAGAAACTTAATCCTAGCATACTCTAAGCATTTTATGATGACCGACATAACCGAACTTATTTAAATAAAGATTTTAAACGGTTATAAGCGACTGGTAATTATTTAGGAATTGTCTGGCTCTACCTTCAGACGATTCAAAAATGATTACCAGTCGTAATATAATCTGGTTATGCATAAGTTAAATAACTTTATCCTCAATGACTTAACAAAGGTAAACTATGACCTCTGATACCTCTCCACACCCAAAAAACTATCTAATGTGGTTTCGCCGAGACCTACGCCTGCATGATAATACGGCACTAACCATGTTATTTGATGAAGTGAACCAAACCTTAAACTACGACTGCAAATCTACTGACATACAAGCTGCTAACACAAAAGTTTCAGCGTTATATACCGTAACACCGAGCCAATGGCTAGAGCATGATATGTCGCTGGCACAAATGGACTTTATCTTTAGAACCTTAAAACAGCTTGCTAGCACTCTATTCAATGAGTTAGGAATCTTGCTACAAGTGACTTATGCAGACACTTATGACGATAGCATTGACGATATCGAGCAGCTTTGTATTGCACAAGATATCACGCACTTATTCGCTAACATCGAGTACGAAGTAAACGAACAAGAGCGTGACAAAGCATTAACAACCAAACTCGCCAAACATAATATCGAATTTAACCGCTACCATGACCAATGTATCCTACCACCCAATACGGTCAAGACCAATGACGATACCATGTATAAAGTCTTCACGCCGTTTTATAAAAAATGGCAATCCATTATCGACACCAGTCCTATTCAAGTTTATCCTACGCCAAAAGCCATTGATGATTTAGAGAACAACTTTAGTAAAGACAGTGCTAAAAATGATTTAGAGCAACGACTAGCAAACATTGAAAACTATCATCAGCAAACACTAGAGCAATTTAAATCTCATTATGAGCTAGAACAATCCGCCATCAATGAACTTTTAAAGCACACCCATCAAGATTACCCCGCAGGCGAGGACAATGCTCGCAAGCGCCTTGAGAGCTTTATCAAAGAGGACATTAGCGTTTACAACACCGCTCGCGATAAACCTGCCTTAATGGCAACCAGCCAAATGTCTGCCTATTTAACGGTCGGTAGCATTAGCGCACGCCTTTGTTATCAGCAAGCCAGTAAATTATTGTTGAAAGATGACATACCGCAAACTGATGTAGAACGTTGGATAAGTGAGTTGGCATGGCGTGATTTTTACCGTCACGTTATCCATAACCGACCTGATATCGTTAAAGGCAAAGCCTATAAAATAGATACCGATAAAAAGATAGATTGGTCATATGATGAGGAAGACTTTAAGGCGTGGTGCGACGGCAAAACTGGCGTACCACTCGTTGATGCCGCTATGCGTTGCCTGAATCAAACAGGCTTTATGCACAATCGCTTACGCATGGTGACAGCGATGTTCTTAACCAAAGATTTACTGATTGACTGGCGACTCGGTGAGCGTTACTTTATGCAACAGCTGATAGATGGTGACTTTGCATCTAATAACGGTGGATGGCAGTGGAGCGCCTCAACGGGGGTTGATGCCTCACCCTATTTTCGGATTATGAACCCGTTTAGCCAAGCCAAGACCCACGACAAAGATGCGGTATTTATCAAAACGTGGCTACCAGAATTAAAAGACGTTCCAGCTAAAATCTTGTACGATGAAAACAAGCTGCGCAATGTCTTAAAAAAGAATGGAGAGTTTGGGCATATCGATTATCCTGAGCCTATGGTCGAGCATAGACAAGCCCGACTATATGCGATCGAACAGTTTAAGAAATAAGCTTATACCCTCTTAACTCTAAAGCAAACGCTATATCGTTTAAACCAAGTGTGGCTACGGGCGGCTTTTTACCTGACCACTAAATTCATAAAAGAGTTCACTTTGTGTTTAAAAGTGCTCTCAATAATTTAGTGGTCAGGTTTAGCCACGATTGCAGCGGATATACTTGGCGCAGTAGAGCGTTACGGGCGCTTAGCCAGTGGCGTTATCGAGGTAGCAGGAACGACACTGGATGTAGCGCCCGTCGCTCTACCAGCCAAGATAGGAGCGTAAAGCGTGATTAGCTACTACATTTAATCAATGGGTCGACATGCCCCTGTACCTTGGGTATGTACTGTGACCGTTGCGCCCGTCATTGCAAATAACTGCTGCATCTCTTTTTGCGCATTGTCTGCTGCTTTTTGCATGACACCATCTTGGCAAGCGCGTTCGAGTATCTCATTTTTTGCACTGGCTTGCGCTTGCTTAAATATTTCAGGTTCAGCTTGAGTCATGCCAAAAAACCCACCCGATTGCCAGTCATATACTTCAACGTCATCAAGATAGACCGTAAAAATTTGCGCTGGGGGCAAGGTAATCATAATGTTCGGCATAATAGTCACGGTTGAGCGCTTATCGCTACTTGCCATCTGCGCTTTAGCCGCTTCTATTTGCTCTGGCGTTGGGTCAGTGATTTGAACCATCTGGGAGCTAAGTTGACTTAAGTCTACCCCAGCGACCACACGACCTTGCGCTAGAAACAACCCCTTTTGTTCGTCCTGCCATAGGCGCTGCCATGTGCCTTCTTGTTCACTGGTAATAATCGTATCTACATTATAAGCCATCGTCTCTAAACGATTGAGTTCTTGAATACGAGACACCACCCCATCTCGTGTGACGGTCTGGATTTCAGGTGTGTCATCAGTAGTCATCATCTGCCAGACTAAAGCGGTGAGTAAAATAATGATAAGCAACATGCCTAGTTTTAACCAAACTCGACTGGGTTTGGCGGTGTCAAGACGCTTGTTTGTCATAGGGGTCTACCCTTGTTAAAAATAGCAGTTTTGAAAAATTTTAAATCGGTGAGCATTACCTACTCTTTAAATGGTGGTGATAGTGGGTATATTCAATCTTTATGTCGTTAAAAATACGCTTTAAAGTAATGTTATTTCAATATCGCTGTTTATTTCCTATAACTATTAGCATTAACCGTTTCTAATAGTTGTTTGTATTAGGTTTCCCATTCACTGTTTACACTAACTGTTTGCATTTATTGCCCCAGATGCGTCTACAACATTAAAAAATGATTGCGTCATGACACGACTTTACCTAACATAGTCAGGGTAATGGAATAAAACCAAAATTTATAACACGCCACCCCCCTATTCGATATTAAATAGTTAAAGTTGAGTCTTTTATGAGAGCCAGTCATTTTTTATTAGCGACGTTAAAAGAAGTGCCAAGTGATGCCGATATCGCCTCGAGCCAGTTGATGGTCAGAGCAGGTTTAATCCGTAAGCTTGCGTCAGGGCTATACGTGTGGTTGCCCATCGGTCTTCGGGTACTACAAAAAGTTGAAAAAATTGTGCGTGAAGAGATGCAAAATATTGGTGCTCAAGAAGTGTTAATGCCAATGACCCAGCCTGCTGAGCTTTGGGAGCAAACAGGGCGTATCGAAGATTATGGCCCTGAATTATTAAGATTTAAAGACCGTCATCATAGAGACTTTGTATTAGGCCCGACCCATGAAGAGGTCATTACCAGTATTGCCGATGGCGAGCTGCGCAGTTACAAACAGCTGCCCATGACGTTTTTTCAGATTCAAAATAAGTTCCGTGATGAGATCCGCCCCCGTTTTGGTATTATGCGCGCTCGCGAATTTACCATGAAAGACGCCTATTCGTTCCACCTAGATCAGCAGTCTTTAGCGATAACCTATCAAGAGATGTACGATGCGTATACGCGGATTTTTAGTCGATTGGGTTTGGACTTTAGAGCAGTGTTGGCGGATACAGGGTCAATTGGTGGCTCGGCCTCGCACGAATTCCATGTGTTAGCAGACAGCGGTGAAGATGCGATTGCTTTTTCAAATGGGTCAGACTTCGCAGCAAACGTTGAGTTGGTAGAAGCAGTATGTTTTGATGAGCGCCCTGCGCCGAGTCAAGCCCGTCAAAACGTAGACACCCCAAAAATGCCAACTTGCGAAGCGGTTGCTAAACATTTAGACATTCCGTTATCGCAAACAGTTAAAACGCTGATTGTACATGGCGCTACTGATGAGGCAACTGCCGATAATGAGACGACTACCGATAATCAAACGCCGTTAGTCGCATTAATCTTACGCGGTGACCACACCTTAAATGCCATCAAAGCTGAAAAAATAGCAGGAGTGGCTACGCCTTTAACGATGGCAAGCGAGGAGGAGATGAGAGACGCTGGTTTGAAAAAGGGCTACATCGGCGTCGATTTAGATATGCCTGTGTATGTTGATCGTGCAGCGGCGGCGCTTGCAGATTTTGTATCAGGTGCCAATGAATATAATATGCACACCACGGGCATGAACTGGGAGCGTGATGCACAAATTACCAAGGTTGTTGATATTCGTAATGTCGTTGAGGGCGACCCATCCCCTGATGGCAAAGGCACCTTAAGCATCAAACGTGGTATTGAAGTAGGTCATATCTTCCAGTTGGGTGATAAGTATTCTAAAGCGCTTAACTGTACGGTTATGGGCGAAGATGGTAAGCCTAAAACCTTGATGATGGGCTGTTACGGTATTGGGGTTAGCCGTATTATCGCCGCCTCTATTGAACAAAACCATGACGACAACGGTATCATCTGGACAAAAACCCCTAATATAAACGATTCGATTGCGCCGTTTGACATTGCTATTGTACCGATGAAATCAAAAACGGATACAGTCATGAACACGGCCGTAGCCTTATATGAGGAGCTTAAAGCAAAAGGCTTAAACGTGATTTTAGATGATCGTAATGAGCGTCCTGGCGTTAAGTTTGCCGATTTAGAACTGATTGGCATCCCGCACCGTATCGTAGTATCTGAACGCAATTTAGCTGATGATCACACTGACGACAAATACGAGTACGTCGACCGCCATGACGGCGAAAAACAATTGTTAAGCCGTGATGACGTAATTGCTAAAGTGAGTGGTTAACAAGGTGTGCCACACCCAAACCACGACGGCGCTGGTTAAGAACATGGTCTGACCGCTAGCCCCGATAGCAGCGGCTATACTGGCGGCTTAAGTGGGCTGCGGTGGCTTGATTTGGCGTGGCGCGCGTAGCAGGCGACACGCCAAATCTTAGCCACTCGCCCCGCTTAAGACGACAGATAGTAGCGAATAGCGGGATTGGCTTCTAATTAACCACAACCCCCTACTATCTACATAACCCTTAATTAATAAATCATAGCGCATAATATATGACAAGCCCTCAACACGTTGGTGTTAAGGGCTTTTTGTCTTGGTTGAGACGTTATAAATTACGCGGCGTACTTAAGACGTACGGCTTTGGTCATTTCTACCATAGCGAACGGAATAGATGTAAAAATAGTTATAAATTCAATAGAGATATCATAAACGAATATCATAGTGAATAAAAATCATGTTATTCAATTTAAGATGAATCTAACTAATATTAGGGTCTATTGAACATTCAAATATTAGGACTACTTAACTATTTAAATTCTTTTAATTGCTTAGGCTATTTATCTACATATCGATTATGTGTATATAGTTTAAGGATCTGCTACAAATGCAATTTGGGTTAGGTTAGCGTTATTCGCCATCGCTAGTATGTTAGCCACACTTTCATAACGAGCGTTTTTATCAGCATAGATATGAATACTGGGCTTTTGATTCTTATTTTGAGCTGAAGGAGCTTGACTTGATTGAACTTGGTTTGGTTGAGTTTGATTTGGTTGAGTTTCATCTAAACGGGTGAGTTGATTGAATCGGGATTCTAACTGGCGCATGGTAACGCTTTCATTGTTCCAATATAAACCGCCTTTAGCATCGACACTGATGTGAATGATGGGTGCGGCAGTCTCTTGAGTGGTTGCAGCAGCTTTGGGAAGCTCAAGCGGTATAGCGGGGTTTACTACTGAAGCTGTAATCATAAATATGATGGTTAACACCAGCATGATATCAATGAGCGGAATAAGGTTCATCTCGTTGATACTGGGTATGTCATCATCGCCTAGTTTAAAAGCCATGTAATTTAATGCTCCTGTTAATGCTCCTGCATAATTTATAACCACACTGAATCAGATTATTTTTGATGCGTCGTCGTGCTGTCGCCTAATATACCGTAAGCAGTATCATTAGCAATGAACTGAATTCGGCGGTTTAATCGTACCGCCACGTTGTAGAATACAACCGCGGGTATTGCAACTGCCAAACCTAACCCCGTCATAATAAGTGCCTCCCCTACTGGCCCTGCAACCTGCTCGAGGGTGGCGTTACCTGAAGCGCCAATATTGTCTAAAGCGTGAAATATTCCCCACACGGTGCCAAATAACCCAATAAAGGGGGCGACTGACGCAATGGTTCCCAAAATGGAGAGCCCTTTTTCGCATTGATAGCGGTAGCGGCCGATATGTTGTAACAACGCTTGTTCAGTAGCTGTCTTACGCTGATCGTATGGTAAAGCGTGCCAATGTTTGGATTGTTCAGTAAGCGCATGTGTTAAGTCATCTGCAACTTTATTTTTCAAACGATAACTTTTTATAATGCGCAATATGCCCGTCACCCAAGTCAAAATGGATAAGGCAATTAGAATAAAATATAATGTCTTTGTAATGACATCGGTATACTGCCAATAGGCGTCAAAACCCATAGATATCCTTAAGTAAAATTATATTTATAAAAAAATTTTAAAATTCAACGTGTAACGTCGCAATCCCCTCATTTGCAACAACGTTGACTTTAAAGGGATGAAGTTTGGCTTTTTTTACCGCCTGTATAACCTCTTTATCAAATGTGATATCACCTGAACCCTCTACTTCTAAAATTTTGATATTACCATTTTTATCAACTTTTAATTTTAATACAACGTCATAGGTCTTATTTTTATCAGAGCCAGTTTTAGAACTAAAGGTAAAGTCTGGTTTTCTCTCCCATCTTGGATCATGAATAGTAATTTCGATAGGCGTATCTTGGAGGTTATTAGCTGGTGTGGACACAACAATATCATCAGGTGAGCTATCCAAACCACTTTGGCTTACACCCGTTATATCTTTTCTGCTAGCATTGTTTGTCGTTACCGTCTGCTGGGTGCCATCATTAGTGCCAGTACTCACGTTATTGTTGTTACTTTTATCGTTGTTATTTTTATTGATATTTATATCGCGGTTATCGTCCTTGGTGTTTTTATTAGATTCAGAGGATTGAGATTCAACTGAACCGTATGCAGCAACATTAGGGGTGTCATCATCATTGGTAGTCTGCGTCTTATTGTTGTTGTTATTATACCGGGTATGGTTCTGAGTCTCTTGTGTATTATTAGATGCTGTTTCCGTTGTAGTCCCTGTTGTATTAGTATTAGAAGACGTAATATCTGAAGCTTGCTGTTTATTATTATTTGTAGCCTCTTGCGTAGGGTTACGAACACCTCTCGATGCTTGTTTAGTATCTATGTCAGTAGATGGCGTAATGCGTTCTGATAATACTGTAATTTGAATAGGCTCCGGGCTAGGGATGTCTTTAGGTTTGATGTTCGTATTAAGATTGTCTATTATTACTGCGGCTACTACCAAATGAAGAGCGGCAACACTCATAAATATAGTGACCACTAACCTATACGATGGAAATGTTTTTGTTGATTTGTGAGTCATATAAACGGTGGATGATCCTTAATATTATGCCAATTCATTATGTTTAAATGAAGCACTGGATAAATAACACTTTAAACCTGTCAGTTTATAACAGATGTCGAGTACAATACAGCTTACAGATTTAGTAAGGCTATTTGATGACTATTTATATATTTGATACCGAAACCACAGGCTTAGTTGAGCCACACATGACGGAAGCCGCTTACTCTATTGTTGATATTAAAGACAGCGAGGTCATCGTTTTGCAAGCGCCAAGAGCGAAACGATTTAACCCTTTAAAGCAGATCAGCTTAGGCTCGATGGCAACGTCGCATATATGTGAAGAGGATATTATAGACGAGTCGCCACATACCGACTTTAAGTTGCCTGATAATGTTGAGTATCTTATTGGGCACAATATTGACTTTGATATGCAGGTATTAAAAAATGCAGGTGTGATGCGCACGCCCAAGCTTATTTGTACCCAAGTCATGGCAAACTATTTATTGCCAACGCTAGAAAGCCACACTTTAGTTGCCTTGCTTTATCATTTTCATTACGACGTTGCCCGTGCTGAAGCCAAACATGCTCACGCTGCTATTAACGATATCTATTTTACACAATTGGTTCTACAAAGTTTGATTGATTTGGCAAATGAGAGAGAACATGATATTAACGACATTGTTAGCTTGTACGAGTTTAGCCAAATGGCACGTATCCCAACCCACTTGAGCTTTGGTAAGTATAAAGGTCAATTGATTGAAGATGTCGCTGCTAGCTCTGAGGGCGCTAGATATCTCAAATGGCTATTGAATCAGGAGTCTGTCGACCCTTATTTGGTGCAAGCCTGCCAAAAGGCTTTCGATGCGTAGCTTTGTTTTAAACAGGTTTGGTAATCTTATTTAAATTTTATACGCAAGGTGTAGAACAAAAAGCTTGCAAAGCGTGAAAAACTTGTTAAAATACTTCACCTCAATAGGCGTATAGCTCAGTTGGTTAGAGCGCTACCTTGACATGGTAGAGGTCGCTAGTTCGAATCTAGTTACGCCTACCAGATTCGAAAGCCCCAATCTTTATGATTGGGGCTTTTTTTATGCCCGTAATATAAGGGCTGAAACTAATTATAACTCTCGCCACAATCCATCGATTCAGTCTATCTTTATAAACTGCAAAAAAACCGTGTGCCCAGATTGTGCCCAAGCTGTGCCTGCCCTATTATATTTTTTGCACTCATAACTTTCTTAAATTTGACCTCTACTCTAATTTTTCAAATCCAGCTCTTCTTCACTATGCACATACTCAAATATATCCCCGACCCCAACCTCTAAAAACTCACACAGCTTATCAATAGTATCGAAGTCGATTCTTGATGACTGGTCATTATATATTTTATGTAACGTTGTTTTGCTAATTCCTGTCGCTCGTACGGCATCCGCTACCTTTAGTCTTCTTTTCGCTAATAAAGTCGGTAAATGATTAACTACCACGGAAAAACTCCAATCTTAGTTGTAAAAAGTACTCTCATAGTTACAAATATGTGCTAAATTACAACTATGGCATTTAAAAGTACCATGATGATTAAACTTTATATAAGGAATGTATTATGTCACATACTTACTTAACAACCCAAGAGCTTTCTGAACGCATCAAGTACACCCCTCGTACAATTGGAAATGAGCTCAAAGACAGTGTCTTAATTGAAGGCATTCACTACATCAGACCATTAGGTGGTAGAAAAATCCTTTATGTTTGGTAAGAAATTGAAAAAGACAAGCGTGTCGGCGTATCTGGGAGTATCAACGCCATGGCATTACAATAAGGAGACTATTATGGCCAGAATTAGAAGCCGAGGTAAAGAACTGTTTGTCAACTTTCGGTACTTAGGTATCCGTTGTCGCGAAACAACTAATTTGATTGATACCCCTGAAAACCGTAAGAAGCTTCAAAAGATAATTGAGAGGATGGAAGCTGAGATAGTACTAATACATTCAACTATGCTCAGTACTTTCCTAAGAGTGATAAAGCTGAACGGATGATGTATCTAAGTGAGCGAAAAGAATGCATCACAACCAATGTGCCATCTTTTACCCAGTTTGCAGAGCTCTGGTTTTCAGAAAAAGAGATTGAATGGCGTGCTACCCAAAGACGCAAAGTTAGAGAAATACTGGATATGTACTTACTGCCTGAGTTTAAAAACAGGCCCATTGAAGGCATAAAAAAGACAGATGTATTAGCCTTCCGCTCATCACTCGCCAAAGTTACGCACTGAAAAACTAACAAACATCTGTCAGCGGCACGCATAAACTCTATCATGGTACCTTTGGGTATGATACTAAAAGAAGCAGCCAAACGCTACAAGTTTGAAAATCCTTATGAAGACATCAAAGCACTTAAAGAGCCTAAGGTTGGCATTCAGCCCTTCACATTAGAGGAGGTTTGGAAGTTTTTAAACGGTGTCAGAGTAGACTATAAGGCTTACTATCTTGTGCGCTTTTTTACAGGTATGCGAACCAGCGAGATTGACGGCTTAACTTGGGAGAATGTTGACTTTAATCGAAGAGAGATTGTAATCAATCAGGCGCTGGTTAAAGGCAAAATCGTTCCACCTAAAACTCAAGAGTCTTATAGAGCAATCCAAATGTCACAACTGGTCTATGATGCGTTAAAGGAGCAATACAAGGTCACTTATGGCAAATCTGACTATGTTTTCTGCTCTCATACGGGAGAGCCACTTGACTATAACAATATCAACAAACGAGTTTGGCACCCTACGCTCAAGGCATTAGGCCTTTAAAAGCGCAATGCTTACCAGACGCGCCATACAGCTGCAACGCTATGGTTGGCTGCTGGTGAAAGCCCTGAATGGATTGCATATCAGATGGGTCATTCAACCACCAAGATGCTGTTTAATACTTACAGTCGCTACGTACCTAACATGACTCGTCAAGATGGTAGCGCTTTTGAAGCGCTAGTCAACAGAAGTCAGATGAAGCTAGGGCGTGTTGACAATTACCGCAAATGGATAACAGTTGCAGCTAAATAGATATTAGCAGCAAACGACTCATCCGTTTTCTCAGCACGCATGGCAATTTTTTTGAAATCTTTAAGTTTACAAAAGAAGTTCTCAATCAAATGCCGCCATTTGTACATCTCTTTATCGAAATCTCTTTGCTTTAGACGAGAACGTTTAAGGGGTATGACCGCTTTGCTACCACGCTCTTCTAAGTCCAGTAGTAGCCAATCAGTATCGAAGGCTCTATCAGCAAGTAATGCACCAAACTCTTTGTCTTTAATTAAGGGTTCAACACCAGCCATGTCATGCTGCTGTACTTTTAATAGATTAAAATCAGAGGTTGCCTAACGCATCAACCATTGCCATGATTTTAGTTGTCATACCGCCTCTGGATTTACCAATTGCCTGACGACAAGCCCCCCTTTTGCGCCTTGTCCATGGCGATGCACTTTAACGATAGTGCCATCAATCACGGCATACTCTAAATCTTGATCATCTAAGGCATTAAATAGGTTACTGAACCTGTCGCTTTTTAACCATCTACGGTAATGCTTATAGACACTGTTCAAGTTGCCAAACCAGGCGGTAAGTCTCGTGATGGACTACCTGTAGGCTTTATAATGTTACTTGTCTAGCGCAGTCTCAATGAGCGTAATGACGACTATACCAATCTATTCATTAAAAACCTTATCCAAATTCGCTTCAATCTGCTCTTCAATCTTATGTTTAAAACTTTTAAATAAAAACCCAAGTTTGGCATACAGCTCAAATTTATCAGGCGCACTGATAAACTGACCAGACACCCCTATGCGAGTAAATTTAACCTTATCACCATTGTCAGATCTATCAAGCGTGCACGTCATGCGATAATCTGTCGCAGCCGACGCTATCCAGTCATCTGTTATTTGTTGCGCTTTTTTTAACCCCATGGTGTGCTGACGTTGTATATATAAATCTGGGTATAGATCTTCGAGTCTTTCACTCATTTAAGACGCTCCTATCAGGGTTCACTACTACTGCCTGCCATACTTAATGCCGTCACTCTTCTTTATTTTTATCTAACCGCTTTTTCCAATCCCTTCAAAATAAGTCAAAGTGATCATATCGATAATTTGGTCATCGTCATACATACCACTACTTTTTAAAAATCCTAATACAGGGTCACACGCCTTCGCATATAAAGTATAAAGGATGCATAGAGAGGAAACCTCAGTATTTAATTTACCATCCGCTTTTGCTTGTTCAATCCACTCACCAAGACTGTCTGACATAATCACCAACATATCCAAATAGGACTCGTGTGCCATCAGGTGCTCACGAAGCTGTGAATTTTCACTAGGTAGATTAGGCATTTTCTGGTTAATTTTTAGCCTCATTGCCCATTGAGTGATGGTCTTTAGCTTCTCAATAGCGGGCAAATTCGTTTGATCTATTTCGTTAATTTCAGTTAAGCCTGATTGCATCGTGTCCACTAATGCCCCTACCGCAAGGGCTTCTTTACTAGGAAAATGACGATACAACGAAGCTTTAGCGATACCCACTGTATTGGCAATCTCATCAACCGTCATAGCGTCATAGCCTTTGGTGGCTAGCAGTTGGTTTACAGTTTCTATGATAAGTTTTTCGCGCTCAATCATCATCTTTTGTTTAAAACTAAGCTTGGGTGTTTTGACATTTTTAACGGTTTTATTTGGATTCTCTATCGTTGTACTCATCGACTGTCTCACCTATTTAATTATCTTAATCGTATTATCAGTATACCGAAGTTGGTTTGATATTACTAGTTAGTGCACTTTTATACTAAACAGTATAAAAATAACTTGTATGTTCTACATTAATACTATATATTCTAAAAATACCGAGTAAATAAAGACTATTTGTGCTTAGTAGATAAGGCTGAATAGATATAGTTATTAGGCTAGGTATGACATGTACTACCCTATTGAGAGCATTAAATTAAAACACTTTATAAGGATATAATTATGTTAAAACAAATAGCTATTTCAGTAAGCCTCGGCTTAGTCAGCTTGCCCATTTTAACCGCATGTAATGACGACGATGAACATATGGTTCAAGTAGAAGGTTATGACTACGATAATGTGGTTGCTGCTGCACAGGCAACACCAGATTTATCTATTCTAGTAGAAGCTGTCGTTGCTGCGGACTTAGCGGATACGTTATCAGCGACAAGTAGTCCTGCGCCGTTTACGGTGTTTGCGCCTACCAATCAAGCTTTTGCCAACCTCTTAGCGGCAACAGGGTTGACTAAAGAGCAACTCCTTGCTGACAAAAACCTACTGACCAATGTTCTAACCTATCATGTTATTCCAGATAATCGGGTTTCAGCTGCTGATATTAGTTTTGGTGCACCTATTCAAACAGTTAACGGCAATGCCTTAAAAATTATGAAAGATGCTGATGGTAATGTGTATCTATCAGACGCTAAAGGTAATAAATCTCAAGTAGTCACGACAGATGTACAAACGGCTAACGGTGTCGTACATATTATCGATACGGTTATTATGCCTGCAGATATGAACCTCGTGGAAGTCGCTCAGAGTAGTGATGACTTTAGTATTTTGGTGGAAGCGGTCATTGCAGCTGGCTTAGCCGATACGTTGGCGACTACGCCTAATCTAACCGTGTTCGCACCAACCAATGATGCCTTTGCCGATTTATTGACTGAGCTTAATATCAGTAAAGCTGATTTGCTTGCAGATACAGCACTACTAAACCAAGTGTTGACCTATCATGTAGTGCCAGATTTAGTGTATTCTTCAGAAGTCTCGACAGGTGAGGTGACCTCCTTACAGGGCTCAACTTTTAGCTTTGATGATGATTTAAAAATTACTGATGGTAGAGGCCGCATGGCAAGCTTAACAGCAACAGATTTACAGGCCACCAATGGCGTCATTCATATTATTGATAAAGTGATTTTGCCGCCTGTAGAGTAGTTAAAAAGTAAAAGATTAGCCAATTGACTTAGCACAGGTTGTCTTTTTATCGCTATTAGTAAAGTAGTACATAGTTATTCAAAGATGACAGCTATTGATTCGTTGAAGTTAGAACCATCAATGCAACCAAACCCATAAAACTAAATCTAGGAATTCATAATGAAACTTAAGCAAGTAACAAGCTTATCTATGGTAACTTTATCCACTATTTTATTAACAGCCTGTATGAGTGGACCCTCAAACATGGCACATTCTCAGCAATCACCTGAACACAACGGCGACCATAGTAAAAAAATGGCGACAGCAAACCTTGTTGAAGTCGCTCAAGGTAATGAAGACTTCAGTATTTTAGTAGAAGCCGTGGTTGCCGCAGGTCTTGTTGACACTCTTGCCACTACGCCTAATTTGACCGTGCTGGCACCAACCAATCAGGCATTTGCTAACTTATTAGCTGAGCTTGGTATGAGTAAGAGCCAGCTACTGGCTAATCAAGAACTGCTTACCCAAGTGTTAACTTATCATGTTATTCCAGCAACCGTTTATTCATCGCAAGTAAAACCAGGTATGGTAAAAACTGTTCAAGGCAGTCAGCTTACAGTGACATCTGATGGCAAGATAAAAGATGGTAAAGGTAGAATGGCTTATTTGGTCGCAACTGACGTGCCCGCCTCAAATGGTGTCATTCATGTGATTGATAAAGTCCTTTTACCTTAGAGTAGAATCTTTCCTGTCTTTAAAAGTGGCCTTGCTTTTTATTAATGATGAATTGCTTAATATAACGTTTTTTTTGTTCTATTAAGCAGTTTGTTTTTTTCATAAAGAGGAGGATAGAATGCGAATTCCGAAGATAGTATTGAGGTATGGCAGTGCTAGGTTGCTGAGCACCTTATTTATATCTACATTCATTGGATATTAGCCTTAGATGAAGACAAAATGCGAATGGACAAATTCAAAAATATACCTACTCTTTAGCAGGTCCACCAAGTCGTTAATAGTTATGGCTATTGTCACGCTCGCCTAATATGTCTGATGATGATTATCATAGATATATGACTATTGAAAAATCTCAAAGCTACGATTTGAGTGAATTTATCCATACCAAACATACTCAATAAGTACGTCAACCATACGGTTATTTTACTTTGTGTCTGACAATGAACAGCTTATAAAGAGACTCAAATGACTAAATGTATTCTTATTACGGGAGCAACATCAGGTATTGGGCGTCAGCTCACATTAGATTATTTAAAAAATAATGATACGGTGTATGCGGTAGGGCGTGATGACGAGTCATTAAACGATTTAAAGACACTCGGAGCAACCCCTATACATGTTGACCTGACCAACCCTGAACAAGTGACCCAAGAATTGAGTCAAATTGTCTCGATAGACATAGTGATTTGCTGTGCGGGAGTTTGTGAATATATTGATATTACAACTCGAAATGACCCAGCGGAAGACGGTAACTTTGGGTTTAATGCGGCAACCGTCATGAAAAACATCAATGTCAATTTAAGCACTGTGGTGTATACCATCGAGGCAGTTTTACCTGCTCTTAAAAAGTCTCGAGGAAGATTGGTGGCACTCGGTTCAGCCTCTGCGTTAGTCCCCTTTCGTCGTGCTGAAGGATACGGTAGCTCTAAATCGGCAATTCATTATCTGATGCAAACCTTGCAAATCAGCCTAAAACCACTAGGTGTTAATGTCAGCCTAGTGATACCAGGTTTTGTTGATACGCCAATGACAGAACAGAATGACTTCTCTATGCCTTTTTTACAAACCACCCAACAAGCCAGCCGCGAGATACGATATGGCATTGATAAAGGTCAGGATATCATTGCTTTTCCAAAACAGCTCACGACGCCACTTAAAACCTTAGGGATATTACCTAATGGGGTATGGCGGTTTGTCTCTAATAAGCTATATAACAAACAATAATAATCAAATATTAAACTTTTAAAAACAAATAAAACAAGAGAAAGTTTATGACCTATGCTCAAAATAATAATTCACAATCAAAATCCATTGCCATTATTGGGTCAGGCGTGTCGGGTCTAACGTGTGCCCATTACTTAGTAAGCGACCATACTGTGACTATTTTTGAAGCCAATGACTATCTTGGCGGGCATGTGAATACCGTTGACGTCACACTAAATACACCCAAGCGATTTGGCAAAAACCATATTGAGGAATCTGCTATTGATACAGGGTTTATCGTATTTAACGAACGTACTTACCCTAATTTTTTAAGACTATTGAATGAGTTAGAGGTGCCGTTTCAAAAGACAGATATGAGCTTCTCGGTAAAAAACCCTGCTATTAACTTTGAGTACAACGGGCATACATTAAATAGCTTCATGTCACAACGTAAAAACGTGATTAGCCCAAAGTTTTGGCGATTTGCGAAAGATATAATGACCTTTAATAAGCATATAAAGAAGCGCCATCAAGACTATAAATATCTCAATCTAGCCATTAAAAAGCTTACTCTAAACATTGAACAACTAACACGCCAGAATAAGCATGCCAACCGCAAAGCTCAAAAAAATCAGAAGCTGTTAGCCGATAAAATCAACCAACTTAAACAACTTGGTGAAGAAACCCTAGGTGATTATTTAGCCAAGCAAAAATACGGCAAACTGTTTCAAGAAAATTATCTACTACCCATGGTGTCGGCAATTTGGTCAATGGGCTTAAAAGACTCTAAAGCTTTTCCCTTAATATTTTTTGCACAATTTTTTGACAATCATGGTCTGCTAGATTTGGTAAACCGTCCACAGTGGTTTACCATAAAAGGTGGCTCAAAGCAGTACGTTAATAAGCTGATCAAACGCTATGCCAGACTCGGTGGTAACGCTTTTGTAAATAGCCCAGTGCAATCTGTCACTCGTCGTAAGTCAGGTGTCATCGTCAGCTATAAAGACGTTAACGGTAATCAAAAATCTGCTGACTTTGATGAGGTGATATTCGCCTGTCATGCTGATGTGGCAAAACGTTTATTAGATGATATCAACGAGCAAGAAGATCAGATATTAGGCACGTTTAGCTTTACCGAAAATGAAGCCATTTTGCATACAGATACTAGCGTACTGCCCAAAAAACCGTTGGCTTGGGCAAGTTGGAACTATCTACAACCAAACTCTAATCAACAGCCCACGAGTCTAAAGCCATCTACACAAACGAATTTTCACCCTTTAAAGCCCGTTCTGACCTACAACATGAACATCCTGCAACGCTTAGCCAAAAAACATAATTATCTCGTTACCCTCAACAAGCATGTAGATAATGCTCAGGTAATCAAACGTATTGATTACCGTCATCCTATCTATAACATTGAAATGACACTTGCTCAAAAGCAGTGGCAAGGCCTAGCCAGTCAAGATAATCATACGCACTTTTGCGGGGCGTATTGGTTTAGCGGTTTTCACGAAGACGGGGTAAGAAGTGCGTTAAGGGTTTGCAAAAACTTGAATGTGAATATCGCCATAATGGACAAAGTTAACCCTTCGCATTTAAGTCATGTGATTGAGCCTAATTCCGTGTTTGATTATGACGCTTTGCCTGTGAAAGCGGATAAAAATACGAACCTATTAAATAAGCGTCAAGTGATATCCGCCAGTACAAATCATGAACTAATCAAGCTTTTTAAATAAAGTTAAGTTTAAAAATTCGACATTAAAAATGTTAAGGACATCAAAATGACAGATACCATTTATCAGTTTAGTGCTAATACAATAACAGGGCAAAACAAAGACTTTAGCGATTATAAAGGCAACGTATTGCTTATTGTAAATACAGCAAGTAAATGCGGGCTAACGCCCCAATACGAGGGCTTAGAAGCCTTGCATAAACAGTTCCACGATAAAGGGCTTGTGGTTATCGGCTTTCCTAGCAATCAGTTTGGTAAACAAGAACCAGGCAGTAGCGAGGAGATTACAGAATTCTGCCAAATCAACTATGGTGTCAGTTTTCAAATGATGGATAAAGTAGATGTCAATGGGGACGATGCACATCCAATCTATAAGTGGTTAAAGGCACAAAAAGGCGGAATACTGACAGACGCTATAAAATGGAACTTTGGAAAGTTTTTGGTCGATAAAAACGGCAACGTTGTTAAACGCTATGCTCCCACTACTAAGCCTGAAGCTATTACCGCTGACATTGAAAAATTACTAAATTAAGCATCAGATATGACCATGCCAGTTAATAACGAGTCTGATTTTAAGAATAACGCTGATACTTTAAAAGGTGAAGGGTTTTCTCATCAAGTGCTGTCCAATGAAATGTTGCCACATCAAATTTTAACAGGCACAACATGGCATGTTCGTCACTTACCTACTAAACACCGTTTTAGCTATCCCTATCGCTATTGGGGATTTAGCTTAAACAGACTGGTCGCAGGTGATTTACCTGAGGAACTGGGCATAAATGATTTGCTCAATATAAGGTTAAAATTTAGTAGACGCTTTGTCAGCGTCTTTAACAAGCGTTTTAATAAATTCAAACTCTTTAGCACTCAATTTAAAGGTTGGCATAGTCTGCAAAGTTTTAATGTTACTGATTATCTTGAACTTGATAAATTAGATGAGAGCAACCCAAATAATAACGATTATTTGCAACGTTTGTTAGAGGCATTTAACTTCAATGCTTCTGATGCGATTAATAATAACCACTCATCAAAATACTCTTTCGATGATAATCTAAAAGATATCAATCAGAAAAATGCGAAACTTTGGCGTGCCAACGTTTTGGAGCAGTTTGAACGGCTTACCAATAGCCAACCAGTAGGCGATATTTTGGGATTAGTGGTTGGACGTAATCTGGGTGTTTATTTTAGCCCGGTTAATTTCTATATTGGTTTTGATGATAATGGTGATGCCAGCCATTTGCTTGCTGAAGTAAGTAATACGCCTTGGGATAAGCGTCATTTTTATGGGTTTGAATTAGACGGTAATCGAAGTGAATTTAGCCACAATAAGGGCTTTCATGTATCGCCATTTAATCCACTTGACCAAGTGTATACATGGAAAATAAATGTTAAAAAAGATGACTTAGAACCAGTGCTAAAACCCCCGCTAAAATCTGGGCTAATACCAATTGCTATTAGCATTCAGGTGTCTGACAGTAGGGGTACCGTGTTTGAGGCAGGTATTAATATGACGCCACAAGCGATGACGGCTCAACATATCGTCAACAGTATCACAAGCACTCCCTTTATGAACTATAGCTCGATGGCTCGCATTTACTGGCACGCTTTTATATTATATGCGGTAAAAAAAGTGCGTTACATTGGCTATAACAAGTCGCTAAGTCATAGTAAACAAAGCCAAAAAAAGACACAACAGTATAAAGGACGACTCATGTCACCACAAACCAAACATCCAACGGGCAGACAAGCAAAGTATGCCACTGAGAAATTAACCCAAATGTGTGCCCAGCAAGTAGCCAAAAGCCAAGTCATCAATCCTATCATGCTGTGCGTAGATATGGCATCACGTCGTTTTTTATTCAAAGCTTTAACGAATTTAAAGCAGGGTAGTATTACGCTTATCGAAGCTAAAAAACCTAATAATTTGAGTGATAAATTAACTCAACGCAAACGACGTCAAGAAAGTAAAACGTTCACCTTTGGACATCCATCAAACCATATCACCCCTATAAAGAGCAGTGGAGCGGTAGGCAATCACCCTCTTCATGCAACGGTACAGGTACTTAATAAAGGTTTTTATCGCAAGCTGATTACTGGTGGAGATATTGCCCTTGCCGACAGTTATATCAATGGTGACTGGGACGTGGATGACTTGACAGCATTGATTCGACTTGGGGCGCGCAACCATAAAGTAAGCAACCAGCTTGATGGCATATTAAGTAAGCTTACCAAGACATTTGAATTAAAAAAACATCAATCTCGCTCAAACACGGTTAGCAATTCAAAATCCAATATTTTGGCACATTACGACCTTGGCAATGAGATGTATCAGACGTTTTTGGATGACAGTATGATGTATTCGTCAGCTATTTATCCCACGCCTAATACTTCACTTTATGACGCTCAGAAAACAAAACTAAAGACCTTATGCGAGTTATTACAGCTCTCGAAAGACGACCATGTGATAGAAATTGGTACAGGTTGGGGTGGATTTGCTATTTTTGCCGTACAAAACTATGGATGTAGGGTCACGACGACAACCATATCGGACGCTCAATATGATGAGGCAAAACGTCGAGTGGAGCATGTAGGGCTAAGTGATCGCATTACCTTATTAAATGAAGACTACCGTAAGCTGGCCGGACAGTACGATAAGCTTATTAGCATTGAGATGGTCGAGGCAGTCGGGCATGACTATCTACCGACTTTCTTTTCAAAATGCAACTCGCTACTTAAGCCCAATGGCATTATGGCAATGCAAGCGATTACCTATAATGACCAAGGGTACAACGACTATTTAAACTCGGTTGATTTCATTCAGTCGCATATTTTCCCTGGTGGCTGCCTACTCTCTAACCAAGAAATCGTTACTCAACTTACCCAAAATACAGATATGGTGATAAAGTCTCTTAAAGATTATGGCTATGATTATGCCCGTACTCTGCAAGATTGGCGCCAAGCCTTTATGGCTCATATTGAGGAAATAAGAGGGATGGGGTACGATGATGCATTTATTAGACTGTGGCAGTTTTACTTTTGCTACTGTGAGGCAGGGTTTTTAGAGCGTACCACAGGTGTCGTACAAGTCAAAGCAGTTAAACCTGATAATCGTTAACCATGATAACTAATCAATGACTATAAATTAATCCTTTGATTCAGGTTACTTAATGGGTCATATGACAAGGAGGGTCTTATGAATTTAGCATATGTTTGGATTTATCTCAGTGCAGCTATAGTGTTTGTATTGATTGATAGCGTGTGGTTAAAAACCATGACACAGGCGTTTTATCAGCCACGTATTGGGCATTTGCTGTCTGAATCACCAAATTTGATGGCGGCGGCAGTATTTTATTTGTTTTATATTTTTGCCTTGTGCGTATTGGTTATTTATCCTCAAGTCAAAGCTCATGCCCCACTTTGGCAACTGTTTGCAATGGGTGCACTGATTGGTTTGATGGCGTACGGAACATTTGACTTTACCGCTCTTGCCCTGTTTAAAGAATATAGTACGTCGGCAGCAATAGTAGATTTTGCTTGGGGCGGACTTATCACGGGTATAGTCGCCGTCTGTGCTGGTTGGTTAAGTTATAAGTTTGACTGGTTAGCGTGATTGTTGTTGTGTGATTAGTGATTGTTAGGTATAGACTAAATTTAGCATTGGCAATGGCGAATGTTATGGTAAGTTCAGTAAAGGCAAAGATCAACCTGAATAGAGTGAAGGTCAAAAAACTATAATTTTTTAGTGCCCATTTTTTTGGTGGACCTACCTTGACATGGTAAAGGTCGCTAGTTCGAATCTAGTTACGCCTACCAAGATTTAGTAAACAAAATAACCCCCGATTCTCAGTTAATTCTGTATCGGGGGTTTTTTTGTGGGTTAAATTTATTCATATCTTCTAAATGAATTCAATAAAACACTTATCAATTTTTTCATTTCTTTTTGATAGTAGTCATAAGTTCACCCATTTAACTCAAGATTTGTATTATTAAATGGGTATTTGAATATGCTCTTAGCCATAATTATATATAAGCAGGTCAATATATTTAGAATACACTTAAACAATTATGTGAAATTATTAACTAAAATGATAGCTGTCAAATCATTTAATGACAACTCTCTTATTATTATGATAATGTGATAATTCTAAACGGATAATTAAGTGCGCTAATAAATTAATATATTGTTTACTTTAGTGGCACTCAGATAGTGGTACGCAGATAATTTTAATACGTTTTTTTTGTAGTATACCGCTTGAGCTGATAACGTTTTAAAAGTAAAAATGTCAATAGGACAAGTTGTTACCTAGTACTTTTGACATGCATTAACGCCTTATAAAAGCCTAATCCATATAAAAGTACTCTTACTTTTTTATCTATTGGCCCAAATAAGTGAGTACATACTCAAGGAAGAACAGAATGACAGGGATTGAATTTTATACTAATGGTCATATTGTCAGCGAAGCTCATAGCATGCACCAAAAGCTAGGGGGTTTAGCAAAACAGTACTCTGCCACCTCAGCCATAATAATTACAGATGCTGGAATCTCCGAGTTAGGCTATGTCGATATCGCAAAGCAAGCCTTACAGAAAGCAGACGTTAGTGTCGTTGTATTCGATAATGTCGTTGCTGACCCACCTATTGAAGTTGTTGAAAGTGCTATTGAGCTTGCAAGAAACAATCAATGCGATTTGATCATTGGCTTAGGCGGAGGCAGCTCTATTGATACAGCAAAAATTGTTGCCTTATACCCAAACGACTTTAAGTTCGTTAATGATATTTTGGATAAGGATATTAGCAACTTTAAAAAACTACCACTTTTTGCAATACCGACTACTGCAGGTACAGGTGCAGAATCCACGTTTGTATCTGTAATCACAGCAAAAGATGGAAGTAAAAAAGCTATTTATACTCCTAAAATACTACCTGACGTCGCTATATTAGATGCAACCCTAACACTTAAACTACCTCGTCATATTACTACAGCAACCGCACTTGATGCCATGGTGCATTGTATTGAAGCCTATACAAGTCGTACTAAAAAGAATCCTATTTCAGATGCACTAGTCTTAAAAGGCTTACAATTACTATGGAATAATTTTGAAACAGTATTGAACCATGGTGACAATATTGATGCTCGAGCTAATATGCTGTTAGGTTCTACGTTAGCCGGTATCGCCTTCGTCAATGCCTCTGTGGCTGCTGTCCATGGACTATCCTACCCCCTAAGTATTAATTTCCATATTCCACATGGACATGCTAATGCGCTTGTAATGTGTGGTGTTTTCACATTTAACTTATCAGAAGCTGCTCCTCTATACGCAGAGCTCGCTCATACTGTTATGCCTACTCAAACAGCTGGAATGACAGATTTAGATGCAGCGACTTCATTTATTAATCAACTAAAAAAGTTTTTGGAAAATAGTGGTCTTAAATATCGTTTGAGTGAACTGGATATTTCAAAGGACGATATTCCTGCCCTAGCTGAAATAGTTATCAATTCCTATTCACGACTTATCGCAACCAATCCAAAAGATATGACTTTAGAAGAAGTCAGTACGATATATGAGGAAATAGCCTGATTAGAAATGCTCTTTAAATAATTTTATCTATCATTCAAGGAAAATGATCATGTCGAAAAATGAAATAAAAGTTTGTGTAGACGGCTTTCATTACTTAGAAGGACCTCGTTGGTATCAAAATACATTATGGTTTGTTGATTTCTATACTCAAGGTGTCTATAGAGTCAACGAAGAAGGAATAGCGGAAAAGATTGTGCATGTTCAACAACAGCCTTCCGGTTTAGGATGGTTACCTGATGGGCGTATGCTTGTGGTATCGATGAAAGACCGCAAAGTCTTACGACTAGAAAATGATGGTAACTTGGTCGTACATGCTGATATCTGGGAACATTGCGATGGTCATGCCAATGATATGGTTGTAGCCACTAATGGCAATGCCTATGTAGGCAACTTCGGTTTTGATTTGATGGGTGGTGCTGATCATAAAAATACAGGGCTTGTATTGGTTAAACCTGATGGAAGCTCACAGATTGTCGCTGACGGGCTGGCATTTCCAAATGGGATGGTTATCTCTGAAAATAATAAAACATTGATAGTTAATGAACTGTTTGGCAATAAAATAACTCAATTTGATATTAAAGAAGATGGTAGCCTCGGAGATAAACGAGACTTTGCAAATTTTGGAGAATTAGGTAATGAACCCAATCTTGGTCTACGCATTGAAAACGCCAGCATATTACCTGATGGTCTTACATTAGATGTCGAAGGTGCTGTGTGGATCGCGGATACTTTGAATCAGCGAGTTGTACGTATAGCTGAGGGTGGTGAGATTTTAGAAACTATCGATACTGCACCTGATGGTGTCTTTGCGGTGACTCTAGGTGGACAAGACGGTAAGACATTATTTATGTGTGCGGCGCCAGACTGGGATGAGGCTTCTCGCAAGTCTGAAACCAAAGGACGCATGCTATCTGTTCAAGTTGAGGTGGGGCATGCAGGTACGCCATAATTAAAAATTTTGATTGAACTGAACCATAAATAACCTGCTATATGACAGGTTATTTTTTATTAGTTAACAACTAATTCTTGTAAGAGGTTGTCTTTATACGAATAATAATGCGAGTAGTATGAATTGATTATTAAAATACCCATCCATTTGATTAAATATTTAAATTACCTTGACTGCACTTCACCATGCTGTTATCAAAATGGTAGTTTCTGGATCGATTATTACTTTTTACACGCATAACGAAGACCTGATATAGTTGAATTTCACAGCAAATATAACGCTATAGACCATAATGGCTAATTATTAATATATTCATTATAAGCTATTGCGCATTATCGATATTTAAATCCACATATAACCTCTACAATAATTTAAAACTACGGTTCCCCGCATTTATAGAGATCGACTTTAGATTACTTAAAGTTAACAATTTAAATTTCAACAACTATGAAATCAATTTATATGCTTTAACACATCACAAGTGCATTTTAAGATGCGTTAAAAAATCGTACTGTAAATTTTGATTTAAAATTTATACCCCGTCCTCAAAGGGTTTAATATATTGATTGAAATAAATTTACCGTTCACCAGATCTTTAATATGTAGAGCGGTTTAGCCCCGATTGAAGTGGATATCCTTGTTTGACCACTGTGTCGCGGTGACTTAGCCAGTAGCGGTATCGAGACAACAGGAACGCTACTGGCTATTAGTCACCGCCACAGTGGGTAGACAAGATAGGAACGAAAAGATACCATCTTATATGTCAACTCAAATTACTATCAAATAGCAACTTGAGGTTTGTATTTGCTTTGGTGCTTTATCACACCATAGCAAATCTGTAATAACTTTCTCATACCTGCAATCAAAGCCACTTTTTTGCATTTTCCTCTCTTCAGCAGTCGCTCATATAGTTGCTTAACATCAGGATTGCAACTAATTGCAGATAAAGCACACATAAACAGCTTCGATCGTAGGTTGCCATCCCCTTTTTTACTAATACGGCTTCTTCCTTTAAAGATTCCTGACTGTATATGTATAGGGGTTAATCCAACAAATGAGGCACATTGCGAAGCATCCTTAAAGTCCTTAGATAGGAGTAGCGACAATACATTCGGTGCGACTGTCTTACCTATGCTTGGAATGCTAACTAGGTTGTCATAGCCTAACTTTAAGTCAGGATGATTACCTATGTGTTTATCTATTTTGGCTTGGATGATATCTATTTGTTCGTTATAAGTGTCTATCACTTGTTTTATAGATTGGGCGATATCGTTGTCATAGCTTTTTCTAGATTCAACTTTTTCTAGACGGTTGCTTTCTCGCTTTTTATCAGCCTTGAGCGTGTCTAAACGGTCTAGCAGATACTTGAGCTTTCTCACGTGCTCAGGTTCTGGCTGCCATGCTTTAGGGTGCCTTGTATAGGCGTATTGCGCGAGTACGTACGCGTCTTGTTTGTCGGTTTTGTGATGACTGCCGATGGCACCTGCAAATTGTTTGGCATATGCCGGATTAATAACGGATACTGTATAGCCTTTACTATGTAGATCATAGGCTAGGTTCTCATAGTATATGCCTGTGGCTTCCATGATGATAAGACATTCATCCGGTTTCTTGTTTGTGCTTTGCTTAGCTAGCCATTTGGTAAAGATTGCAAAGCCTTTTTCGTCATTAGTAAAGGTTTTGCTGTGGGCTTTGTTTTTAACCTTTTTACCTTCTTTGTTTAGCCATGTTGCGTCAAATTTAGCTTTGGATATGTCAATTCCAACGTATACTTGATAGGTCATTTCTTTGCATTTCCCTTGTGAATACAGTGTCTCTTAGTTTTATTTTCTAAGGCACTTTGATACCATTCAATCTAAAGAAATACAGGTAGAGGGCTTTATCTTTGCGTCGAGCTCTTTGGCTATAGCGGGATCACTAGCTCACTCTACCTGCTACCATAGCTAAGGTTAACACTTATCTATGGCTTTTTTAACATACAAGCGGGATAAGCTCCAACAACCCTTTATTCCTAAATTAACATACCTGCACTCGTCAATACTTGCTGCGACGCGCTGAGCAATTTTATCTACCGTCCTTGCGGTATAGCTATTAAAAAGTGATAACTAAATTTTTAAACGTCCAATTAAAATTTTTTGTGTTATTTAATTAAATCAATCAAAAGCTTATGATTAATTTAATATTAAAATCATAGTCAATAGGTTTTAATAGGCACTAAGCGATATCAGTACCATACTAATGCTAAGCTAGTTTAATGTGGTAGATCTTAATTTATAAGCTTTTGATAAAGCTTGGGCAATAAAAACATGAAATTACTGGGTTAATTAAACCCATAACAACTTTAATTATTTGTACCCTTATTAGTTAGGGCTTAAAGCATATAGGCTAATGCGGTATATATGACGTTAATAGCCGACATGACTTATAAGGGTAAATCGCTATTTACCAATGATTAAATTAATTTATCACTAGGGAGACATCCATGAGCGATATGAATGATAAAAAATGTCCATATTCAACAACCAATTTGACCATGAGTAATGGTGCGCCAGTTGTTGACAATGACAATAGTAAAACAGCAGGCCGACGTGGTCCTCTATTAGCGGAAGATTTATGGCTTAATGAAAAGCTTGCCGACCTTAACCGTGAAGTTATACCAGAACGTCGTATGCACGCTAAAGGTTCTGGTGCTTACGGTACATTTACGGTGACTAATGACATCACCAAATATACCCGTGCTGATATCTTTAGCGAAGTCGGCAAAAAGACGGAAATGTTTGCTCGCTTTAGTACCGTTGCAGGCGAGCGCGGTGCCGCTGATGCTGAACGCGATATTCGTGGATTTGCACTCAAGTTCTATACCAATCAAGGTATCTGGGACTTAGTGGGTAACAACACGCCGGTATTCTTCGTGCGTGACCCACGCAAATTCCCAGATTTAAACAAAGCGGTTAAGCGTGACCCACGTACAAATATGCGCTCAGCAACTAACAACTGGGACTTTTGGACCCTACTTCCTGAGTCGTTCCACCAAGTTACCATTACGATGAGTGACCGTGGTATTCCAGCCACGTACCGTCATATGCATGGCTTTGGCTCACATACGTATAGCTTTATTAACAAAGACAATGAGCGCTTTTGGGTGAAGTTCCATTTCCGTACTCAGCAAGGTATCAAAAACTTAACTGATGCAGAAGCTGCTGATATTATTGCGACGAACCGTGAAAGCCATCAAGAAGATCTGCTAAATGCGATAGATAATGGCGATTTTCCTAAGTGGAAAATGTATGTTCAAATCATGCCAGAAGAAGATGCTGACAAAGTACCCTATCATCCATTTGACCTTAGTAAAGTTTGGCCAAAAGGTGATTATCCACTAATTGAAGTGGGTGAGTTTGAATTAAACCGCAACCCAGAAAACTACTTCTTGGATGTAGAACAGGCTGCATTTGCACCAAACAACCTAGTACCTGGTATTAGCGCCTCTCCAGACCGCATGCTACAAGCCCGTCTGTTTAGCTACGCTGACGCACAGCGTTATCGTGTTGGGGTTAATCACAAGCAGATTCCAGTCAACAAACCGCGTTGCCCTGTTGCGAGTAACCACCGAGATGGTCAGGTTCGGGTTGATGACAACTATGATGGTCGACCACACTACACGCCAAATAGCTTTGAGCAGTGGCAAGATCAGCCGCAATATGCTGAGCCACCTATGAAAGTTGATGGCTATGCAGCTCATTACGATTTCCGTGAAGATTCAAACGATTATTTCAGTCAGCCGCGCGCGCTATTTAATCTGATGACTAATGAGCAAAAAGAAGCGTTATATGGTAATACCGCTCGTGCGATGGGCGATGCCCCAGACTTTATTAAGTATCGTCATATCCGTAACTGTGATATGTGTGACCCAGCGTACGCTGAAGGCGTTGCCAAAGCTCTTGGACTAACGGTTGAAGATGCAAAAGCGGCCCGTGAGACTGACCCTGCTCGTCATTTAGATAGCTTGTTGTAAGCATCTAGATATTTCAAGCAGTAGCTAAGCGTATCATTGAGTTGAGAACTTAGCTCATACTTGTGACTGTTACCTGTTGTACTTAAGCTTATTGATATTTACTTATAAATAGCTACTTATTGCTTATAGTTTCAGGTAACGCATAAAAGCACCTACCGTTTATCGTGGTAGGTGCTTTTTTATGTCTTAGTAGTAAATCATTAACGCTGACTCGCCTGCTTATCTATCAAATATAGTTAATGGACTACTAAACGGTTACGGCGTTAACCTTGCTAAGCCTACATGAGTAGTACTTGCACTCTGTTGACTTAGAACCTATTTAGACATCTTTTCTATACTGTCACGTTAAATCAACAGAATTAATATACAACTGAATATTTAACCCTGTTAAATAGGTACAGTTAGTAAACGACAATAATGTTAAAGTCTTATAATAAATTAAGTAACCAATAGACAACGAGAGAGTTATGTCAGATAAAATTATTAATTTAGGTTCAGGTTTTTGGAATATCCGTGGCTCATTTAAACTGGGTGGTATCATTGACATTGGTACACAGTGCTCATTGGTACAGCTTAATTCTGGAAATTATATATTTTTAGACAGCTATACTTTAACTGGCAATGTTCGTGATGACGTCATGCGCTTAACCAATCAAGGTAAAGACGTGGAAGCGGTCTTAAATCTGCATCCTTTTCATACGGTACATTGTGAACAAATGGCCAAAGATTTCCCTGATGCCATTCACTACGGTAGTGAAAGACACAAAACCGAAGTTCCATTAGTGACTTGGGCAGATGATTTGGTAGAAAGTGATGCGGTTACACAGCGTTATCCAGAGCTTAAATTCTCAGTACCTGAAGGTATTTATTATATTCATCCGAATCAGAATATTCATGCAGGCTCGTTACTCGCTTACCATCCTACCAGCAAAACCCTACATGTTGATGATACATTCGTATCTCCACCCGCAAAAATCCTCAAGGCCATAATGCCAGAGCTGTCATTACACCCTACTACTAAAAAAGCACTAAAAGATGAACCAAATGCAGGTAAAGCCTATTGTGATTGGGCAGAAAACTTAGCTCATGAATGGAAAGACACGATGAATTTCTGTGCTGCTCACTCTGATCTAGTCCGCTTTACTCAAGGTCAGTTTAAGCAGGCTCTACTGTCTGCTATTAATAAAGCAAGACCTAAGCTTGAAAAGGCGTAAACTATCAAATAACCGAATGATTACTTTAAATAGTTGATCGTATAATATGCATAACCACTAGATTCAAAACTCAAGCCAAATCTTAACCCTGTATAGCGGTCAAGAATTGGCTTGTTTTTGTTAAATTTTAAATTTTTTCAAGGGCGATTTAAACCAAACCTATTCCAAAAAATAAATAAAAGAGAATCTTTAGCATACATTCAGTTTATTAATCATTTATTAATAATATACTTGTTCATGATATTCGCGTGTTATGATTACAAGCTTAAGTTTACTATCTTTAGCAAAATCTTAAATTATCACACCTTAAAGTGTCTTTATCTTTAATTATGATGATCTATCTAACTCCCCTATTTTTTCGGCCAGATTAAAAAGCTGATGCATATAATTAAAGCTTATCTTTATTTATGCTACGAATGTATAATATAAAACGTCTTTTTCCTCAATTAATCAGTCGCCTATATGTCATTATCTAAGATGAATAGTAACAATACACTTAATCATAACGCTTATGGAGATAATTCTTTAATAAGAAAGCCTTATTTATCCTTACTATATTTAAAAGACCTGCCATCTTTTAAACCTTTGACTTATATTAAAACCCTTCCTCCGCTGATCTTACCTTATAAAGCTTTGTCTTTAATAAAAAGTAGATGTCATTTTCAACGCTATTTATTACCTGTTATGAAAGCTTCCAAACCTTTTGATAGTTCTGAATCTACTCAGCAACACTGTATTGGAAAAAACCGTATTAAACGCGACCATTCCCTAGTATATCCCCTACCTACCAAAGTGGGTTTAAGCAAAGCGCTAATGACACTCGGCGTATCAATCATAGCGTCACAAGCTCAAGCTTTAACAACGAATAACTCTACCGAAGACACTTACAGCGTAGATGCTTATATAACAAACCCATATCCAACTGACGCATCCATAGAGACGATGGGTGCGAATACGTACTTTGCAAATTCAAATTTTACCAATAACATACCGACAGTTAACGAAGTTGCGGACAATCTTGAAGCCGGCACTTATCAAACTTTTCCTTTAAATAAAATTGTCGATCCAATCACAGGTGTTTTGATTGATAATACGTATGTCGTTGATGTTCCAGAACGAATTAGTTTGCAAGAAGCACGGCATACTTTGTTACAAGTGTCTCCCAAGCTTGCGAGTAATAATGCGGCGATTGCTGCCAGTGAGCTAAGATCAGATGCCACAAAAGACTTGAACAAACCTTTGGTATTTTTGCGTGCCGGCGCTACTCGCTATAGGGTAGATACAGACGTAAACTTAACAGGCTTTAAGTCCAAGGTCGCTACTGACTTAACGCAATTGGCGCAAAGTGGTGCATTAGGTAACGGCCCAGCACTTTCAAATATAGACTTACCTTTAATAGTTGATAGCGCGATTCCAGATAATTATGAATTAAAACAAGAATCTAGCACAATAGGTGCAGGCGTCGCTATGTTATGGCCTGTTTATACTGCGGGACGTACCGAAGCGATCACCTCGTTAGCAGATGCCCGTACTGATGAAAGTGAAGCGGATGCTCTACTCGATAATGACTCATTGCAAACTACGTTGATTGAACGGTATTTTAAAGCGCAATTAGCCTTAATTGTGTCATATCTTCGTGATGATGCTTTGGACACCGTTGAACAAACCAATCATATGGTACAGCGATTGTACGAAGAAGGGTTCGTCGCACGCGTAGAGCTTTTGGAAGCTCAAACTTCATTAGCTGACGCCCAAAGTGAGTCTATTAAAGCGCGTAACGATGCCCAATTGGCATTAACCGCTTTACAACGTTTGTTAAGAACTCAAAAACCAGTAAAACCGACTACTCCTTTATTTGTCTTATCAAAGCCTCTGCCGTCTTTAAAACATTTTCAGGAATTGGCACTTGCTAATCATCCAGGTCTTAAAAAGGTAGATGCAAAGTACTTGCAAGCGCAGTCATTATACAGCCTATCAGACACAGGCTATAAGCCTACGATTTCTGTATTTGGTTACCATCAGCTTAAAAGTGACCCAAGCTGGATTGCGGGAGTTTCGGCAAGTTGGAAGCTATGGGGCGGGCTTAATAAAGAAGCGCAATTGGCATCGGGTGAAGCATCAATGCGTCAAGCGTTGTTGAGTAAAATTGAGGTTAGTGACAATATATTATTATTGGTAGAAAAAAACTGGCAGTCTTTAGAAAACGCACGTATTCGTTACCAATCTTTAGAGAGCAATGTGCGCTTAGCAAAAGAGTTGCTGCGTCTAAGACGGCTCGGTCTACAAGAAGGGGTAAACACCACACTAGATGTGACTACCGCACAGACAAAATTCTTCAAAGCACGCACCGAGCAAACTGCGGCTGCTTACGATTATGTTCAAGCATTAGCAGCATTAAGTGAAAGTATAGGCTCTCCAGAAATGTTTCATGAATATCAGGCGTCGGCAGACATCAAACTTGCCAGCGTATTTTAAAATTATTAGCGCGTTTTGCTTACTACAATACGGTAAGCTCATTGCACTTAAGTAAGTGAGTCTATAAACAGATTGATAGACACTATAACGTTATATAAAAATTAGTAGCTTACAAAAGTTGTCTAATAGCGGCTATTCAGCATACTTTATAAATCATATTTAGAAATTTATAAATCATATTTAAAACTTTATCGTTAGGATAAATTCATGACATCCTCTAAAAAGCCCAACTCAATCACTATCAGAAACATCGTGATTACTGTCGTCGTCCTTATGGTATTAGGGGCGATTGTTTATGGTTTGATGAAAAGTAAAGCGAGCGCTGCGAAGCCAAGTACAATACAAGGTCAAATGGAGATGCAGTCAACCTACATAGCAGCCAAAGTTCCAGGACGCATCTCAAAAATATACGTCACTGAGGGTGATTACGTCAAACAAGGTCAGCAGTTGATTGAAATGGACTCGCCAGAGATCAACGCCAAAATTCAGCAAGCTTTAGCAGGACGTAAAGCAGCACAAAGTCAACTTGATAAAGCTAAAAATGGTGCTCGCCCTCAAGAAGTCGGTCAAGCCAAAGCCAATTATCAAGCCAATAAAGCGGCGGCAGAATTGGCTGAAAGTACGTATAGACGTATTGAACGCCTATATCAAGAAGGGCTTATGTCACGACAAAAGCGTGATGAAGCTTATACTCAATATCTTGCCAGTAAAGATAAAGCGGCGGCCGCTAGACTACAATTTGAGCTGGCAACAGAAGGCAACCGCTCTGAGGACATACAAGTAGTAGAGGCGCAACTGTCGCAAGTTGAAGGTAAGCTGCAAGAAGCACAAGCGGCGCAAAACGAAGCCAATCTAAAGAGCCCGGTATCTGGTATTGTTGATGACGTAATCATCAACCCAGGTGAGGTGATTGGTCAAGGTGTACCCATAATGACGCTTGTTGAACCTAAAGATCAATGGGCTGTCTTAAATGTCACCGAAAATAACTTAGGTCAGTTTAGTATCGGTACGGAGTTCATTGGTAAATTACCTGCATTGTCCACTGCAGATGACACTTATGAAATGCGGTTTAAAGTATTTAATACAGCGGCAATGTCAGATTTTGCGACATGGCGAGCTACAAATACCGAAGATAACTTTGATGTGAGAACTTTTGAGGTTAAAGCGCGTCCTATCAAACCTGATCCAAAAGTGCGTTCAGGGATGAGCGTGGTGGTCGATCTAAATAATATGGATGAGAATCCAAATAAGGTTAACTAAGATTGCTATAAATAGGCTAGATTATGTCGCAGTCTAAGAGTGATACTCCAAAGTTTGTCTTTGGCAATAAAGATGCCAAAAGCTCATCACTGCTGTCTGTTTTTAAGCGCAGCGCAGGTTATGAAGGTCGGTTCCTCCTTCATAATTCGTGGGACTATGTCATTATGTTTTGGCTACCACTGCTTACCATACTGAGTGTGTGGTGGACTTTTTCAAACCCATATATTGTGAATTTACCGCTTGGCGTCGTTGATAATAGTAATAGCAGCTACTCCAGAACGTTAACGCGTTTTATAGATGCAAGTCCAGATATCAAGGTTGAAGGTTTCTATGCCAGTGCAAAAGAAGCGCAAAAAGCCATCTTAGATCAACAAATATATGGCGTCGTTATTATTCCAGAGAACTTCGCAGATCAAATAAATAATTCAGCTCCAGCGCCTATTATTCTAAAAGTAAATGCCCAATACGGTACGCATTCTGGAATTATTCAAAAAGGGATGCAAACCGTTGTCGGAACATTATCAGCGGGTGTTGAAATTAAGCAAAAGATAAAGCGAGGCAGCTATCCCGATCAGGCATTTATTGATCATTCGCCTATTGCTGTTGAGCGTGTCAGTTTATTTAATATTGGCGCTAACTACCAGCAGTTTTTAGCGTCTACAGTTATTCCTGCTCTGCTCCACATATTGGCCATGATTATTGGCGCAACGACAATTGGGCGTGAGATTAGGGACAAAACCTTCTCACTTTGGTATCACAATATGGTATATCCAGAGATGCCCTATCCAGACTTTCAAACGCTAAAACATATACCTCCTGATAAAAAACTAGCTTACTTGCACTCAAGCCTACACGATAGCTGGCAGTTGCCCATAGACTATCAAAGCCTTAGAACACAAACGTTTACCCCAATTGGTTTCAATAGGTTTAGTTTGATGTCTCCCTTATATCGATATGAAATAAATTTTAATAAAAGCGCCAAACCGCGTATGCCTAACAAGGTGTCGATTTTAGCATTGGTGGTAGGTCTTAATGGTAAGCTTATATGGACGCTACTATTTTATATGCTATGGGGCGCATTAGCCATCTCCCTAGCCGTATGGGTGCATCCAGCAGATTGGTTATCAATTTTTACAGTATTCATCGCCTATGTTGCATTGGTAATGATATCACTGTGGATGGGTGCTATTTTTAGCTTAACGTCTTACTCCTTACGAATGGGGTTGTCGAGTACTGCTTTTGTGTCTGCTCCCGCGTTTGCTTTTGCGGGTGTCACTTTTCCACTATTAGCAATGAGTGATGGGGCGCGACTTTGGGCAAATATTCTTCCTTTAACACATTATTTAAAGGTACATATTGCACAGCTACAAATGCTAGCACCGATTGAGATTTCTATACCAACTGTTATTGGACTAGTTGTTGCTGTGATAGTACTACTCATTATTACTGGGGCGCTTAGTGTTCGTGCATTTAAAAACCCAGAAAAATGGGGAGCGCGCTAATGATTATACCAAAAAATAGACCCGAAGCTCATACACGTGATAAAACTTATATTTATCATAAAACCTTTTTAGAGGGCTTTTTAGGCACGCTTAAAATGATCTTTTCAGATAAAGGGGTTCTCTTGATGCTCATCATAGCCCCTCTACTGTATGGATTTTTTTATCCCTGGCCTTATCGTGGCGAAGTGGTCAATGAGATACCTGCTGGAATTATTGACCAAGATCGTAGTGAGCTTTCCCAAACTATCATTAGGTATAGTGATGCCAGTCCAAATTTATCAATACGGACATATAGCACTCAGCAAGCGGCGGTTAATGCGATGTATCATAATGATATCGCAGGCTACTTAATCATTCCTAATAATCTTGAAAAAGATGTCCTATCGAACAAACCGACCTATGTATCTATAATAGGAAATAACAGTTATTTTCTATTGAATAAACAGTTACAAACTGGATTCACCGCAGCGGTAGGAACCGTTTCTGCAGGTGTAAAAATAAAACGAGATGTGGCACAAGGCGCCTACATTGATATTGCTAAAAATAGTACCCAAGCTGTGCCTCTGCGTATCGATCCCCTTTTTAATCGTTCAGAAGGTTATGGGGCTTACGTTGTTCCAGCAGTAGCCATTTTAATATTGCAGCAAACACTATTAATCGGTACGGCTTTATTAATTGGTACTTGGTATGAAAAAAGACGCCAAAATGCCAGTGCGACGGGTTGGCTTGGGCGCATACTAGCCCTTAGTATGTGTACGTTCATAATGGGCTGCTTTTATTATGGCTGGGTGTTTTCAATACAAAACTATCCTCGAGGTCACAATATGCTAGGTAGTTTATTATTTATGGGTATATATACCGTAACTGTAGCTACTGCTGGCAGCTTATTTGGTATGTGGTTCAAACAGCGTGAACGTAGCATGCAAATTTTGATATTTAGCTCCTTGCCTATGTTCTTTTTGAGTGGTTACCCTTGGCCAGTTAGTCAGCTTCCAGAACCTTTGCAGTATATACGCTGGCTGTTTCCCTCCACCTCAGGTATGAATGCATCGGTACAACTCAATCAGATGGGAGCGTCATTAAGTCAAGTCAGTTATTATTTATACCATCTGGTTGCGCTTGGTCTCATTACCTACATACTGCTCATTTGGGTACAAAATCGTCAATTAAAGCGTGTTCGAAAACTCTGATTTGATACATTTTATCTAAAAATACCCTGAACTTCTGAGTCGCCTTAATTGCGAATCTTATCAGCTTGTCTTACTTATTCATTATTCATTCGTTTATACAATCTTCACTATCTTTTCATTGTTAGCACATATCTCTTCCTCTTAGCTGATTTAACATGCTTGAAAGCATTAATAAATTAGTCAGAATTAAACCAGCAAGAGGAATGTACAATGCAAAAAACACTATTTATAAAATTATCGATTATCGCAGGATTGTGTCTTATCTTTGCGGTCGGATTGACCATGATCCGATCATTGATATTAGAAAGACAGAACTATTCAGAAAGCGTTATAACTGAAATAGCCGAACAACATGTTAACCCCCAACAAGTAATTAATCCTTTTATTGCAGTACCAATTACCATAACGCCACTATGTAATACGAATAACCCAGGCCCCATAATCAACGCAGCACAAAATACTAGTAATGTCGAGACTACCCCTACCTATAAATGCCAGTCTCCTTATACCAGTATCGTGACTTTATTTGCCTCTCAAACTACCGCTAAACAACATCTAGAGGTTAGTACAGATACCTATAAGCGGGGTATATATAACGCCATCAGCTATACAGGCGATTTAAAGTTCAACCAATCTTATGGCCAAAATACTCCAAGCGCATTAGATTCAAACACTTCAAATAAAGCATCTTTGCTACCCTCTCCACAAGATTCAACCTCTAAAAGTAAAGCCATTCATTGGAATCAAGCCAAATTAATCATACCGGTGTCAGATTTGCGCGGTGTAGCGACATTACCAACAGTGACAATTGACGATACTAAAATAAAAGCGACCTACCCACAGTCCAACTTATTAAACAATCTTAACTATGTCGAAGTGGCCCTACCCTCAACGATAACAAACAAGATTAAAAACGGTAATTTAAGCATTATTCCTGATGCCATAATGAATACATATACTGATACTGATACTGATGCTACTAATACTACCTCATTACAAACGCCTCTGGAATCGGGCCGTTTAGCCAACAGGGACAGTAATATTAATCCGACCTTTAAAGTTTCGATTGAATTGCCTTTAGCGGGTATTAGTACATTAAATACCATACCTACGGGAGAAAACTTCGAACTTGCTGTCGTGAGTAACTGGCATTCCCCAAATTTTATCGGACAAGCTTTGCCTAATACAAAAAAGATTTCGAATAACGGCTTTACAGCAAACTGGCAAAATCAATATTTAACTATAGCCAACAATCAACATTTATCGGCTTGTTTTGAAGAGCTGAGCATTAATAGCTGTTATATAAATGTTGACGCACCGCTAAGCTCAATTAAATATAAAGAGGAATTACGCTACACGGATGAAGCAAGTGCAGCTAATCAAAATGATGGCAAACTCATTAACTTGAGCGGGTTTAGCGTTAATTTCGCAGAGCCAAACGACGTGTATTTGCAAACTGAACGTACTATGAAGTATGCATTACTATTGATATTGGTATCTTTTGGCACTTTCTTCTTATTTGAAGTCATCAAATCTAGTCGAATTCATCCCATTCAATACTTACTAGTCGGAAGCGCACTCGTCACTTTTTATGTGTTACTCCTACCTTTAGCTGAGCAAATCGCTTTTTGGATGGCTTATACTGCTGCTGCATCTGCATGTGTGGGATTAATAGGTTGGTATTCTTATTATCTATTAGGTAGCGCAAAACGTGCCTTACTATTCACTGCCATACTTGGAGGTCTGTATGCTGCATTCTACGGCATATTGACGACCAAAGACTTAAATCTCTTACTGGGTGCAGTATTCTGCTTCGTTATACTAGCAAGTGTAATGATCATGACTCGTAAAATTGATTGGTACAAGATTGCCTAACTTATTTTTAATTTAAAGAATAATTCGTTGTGAGCTGTCACTATATATATTTAAACAAAGTGATGGCTCAAACAAGCCTTAAAGATCACTCATTTTATAAAGGAGATATGATGTATATATCTGAACAATTAACTACCCTTTCACAAGTTAAAGAACCCTCTGTTTCATCTAATAACTTAATAAATTTTAATCAAACCAATTCTTATTACTTTATAAAGCCTACAAAATCTCTAATACTCGAGGCAAACAACTGGATTGGTTATAGTCGTAACCAATGTTTAATAACCGCCTCTAATTATGGTGTTAGTACCACCTCTTTTGCACATTACTTGTATTTAGTAGAATTAAATTTACTTTTATCGTTTAAAAAGCAGCATTGTATTTCTGTTGATAAAATCTAACTTAATTGACGACAGTCATCGACTTACATTAAACAAATTTAAATATTAGGGTTTTAAACTATAATTTTAATGCGTAATATATAGAAGCGTTTGCTTAAACAAGTTTGAGTGAATGAGAAAGGTTCGACAATAACAATAATAACTTAATAAATTTAAATGGAGACAAATCTATGATCAAAAATACATTTGTAAAAGCTGCTTTAGGATTAGCAACTATCACTATGATCGGTGCTTGTACAAGTACAGTTCAACATACCCCAAATCATACCACTTCAATGACGAACGATGCTCATCCTGCCTGGTCTTATACAGGTAGTACAGCACCAGATTATTGGGGTGATATACACGGTAATGAGCTATGTAAAGCAGGTGTTGAACAATCACCTATCAATATTACAACTGCCAAGAAATCTGAAATGACAGCGCCAATGTCTAGGTTTGTACCATCAAACATTGAAATTTTGAATAATGGGCATACAGTTGTATATACACCACAAAATAATTTGAATGTTACCGTAATTGATAATGAAAAATATACGCTAAAACAGTTCCACTTTCATACCCCAAGCGAACATCAAATATCTGGATCAAACTACCCAGGCGAATTACATTTTGTACATGCTAATTCTAAAGGTGAGTTAGCAGTATTAGGCGTTATGCTAAACCCTAGTTCTCCTGTTGAAACTACTTTAGGTCAACTATTAATAAATAGTGCCGCAGCCACTGATAAAAACACATTATATTTGCAACAGGGTTTTCAAGTATCATCTCTATTGCCAAATGATGCCTCATATTTTAGCTATCAAGGTTCATTAACTACCCCGCCTTGCTCTGAAAAGGTCAAATGGTTTGTAGCTTCACAACCTATTGCTGTATCGCAAAATGAAATAAGAATGATGAAGAAACTTTATGATGGTAACTATAGACCTGTACAACCTCTTCAAAATCGCGAAGTTAAATTCGTTCAGTAGTTAAATTTAAATAATATTTGATACAAACAAAAGCCCCCTGTACGCAAGTACAGGGGGCTTTTAGGGTATAGGGAGCTGACGATGACCTACTCTCACATGGGCGGACCCACACTACCATTGGCGCAACGATGTTTCACTTCTGAGTTCGAGAAGGGATCAGGTGGTTCCATCGTGCTATTGTCGTCAGCAAAGAGGGTATAGATATGAGTTGTTGTATTGAACCTGAATCAAGTCACTGTATATAAGTGATATAAATAATCAAATATATAAGTAATTATCAGGTGATATCGAAATAATTGGCTGATGTACAACTTTAAAACCACTTGGGTGTTGTATGGTCAAGCCGATCGAGCAATTAGTACAGGTTAGCTACACACATCACTGCGCTTCCACACCCTGCCTATCAACGTTGTAGTCTACAACGACTCTTAAGGGAAATCTAATCTTGAGGTTGGCTTCCCGCTTAGATGCTTTCAGCGGTTATCCAATCCGAACGTAGCTACCGGGCAATGCCATTGGCATGACAACCCGAACACCAGCGGTTCGTCCACTCTGGTCCTCTCGTACTAGGAGCAGATCCTCTCAAATTTCCAACGCCCACGGTAGATAGGGACCGAACTGTCTCACGACGTTCTAAACCCAGCTCGCGTACCTCTTTAAATGGCGAACAGCCATACCCTTAGGACCTGCTTCAGCCCTAGGATGAGATGAGCCGACATCGAGGTGCCAAACACCGCCGTCGATATGAACTCTTGGGCGGTATCAGCCTGTTATCCCCAGAGTACCTTTTATCCGTTGAGCGATGGCCCTTCCATACAGAACCACCGGATCACTAAGACCTACTTTCGTACCTGCTCGACTTGTGGGTCTCGCAGTTAAGCGCGCTTTTGCCTTTATACTCTTTGAACGATTTCCGACCGTTCTGAGCGCACCTTCGTACTCCTCCGTTACTCTTTAGGAGGAGACCGCCCCAGTCAAACTACCCACCATACATTGTCCTCGGTATTGTTATACCTGAGTTAGAACCTCAACATGACCAGGGTGGTATTTCAAGGTTGGCTCCACAAATACTGGCGTATCTGCTTCAAAGCCTCCCACCTATCCTGCACAAGTCAGGTCAAAGTTCAATGTAAAGCTGTAGTAAAGGTTCACGGGGTCTTTCCGTCTAGCCGCGGGTACACAGCATCTTCACTGCGATTTCGATTTCACTGAGTCTCTGCTGGAGACAGCGCTGCCATCATTATGCCATTCGTGCAGGTCGGAACTTACCCGACAAGGAATTTCGCTACCTTAGGACCGTTATAGTTACGGCCGCCGTTTACTGGGGCTTCGATCAAGAGCTTCGCCTTACGGCTTACCCCATCAATTAACCTTCCAGCACCGGGCAGGCATCACACCCTATACGTCCACTTTCGTGTTTGCAGAGTGCTGTGTTTTTAATAAACAGTTGCAGCAGCCTGGTATCTGCGACTGCTAATAGCTTACGGAGCAAGTCCTTCACCATCAGCAGCGTACCTTCTCCCGAAGTTACGGTACCATTTTGCCTAGTTCCTTCAGCAGAGTTCTCTCAAGCGCCTTGGTATTCTCTACCTGATCACCTGTGTCGGTTTAGGGTACGATTCGTTTATGACTAAGTTTAGAAGCTTTTCCTGGAAGCATGGTATAGACCGCTTCGCTGTACAAGTACAGCTTGCTATCAGATCTCAGCATTAATAGCCCGGATTTACCTAAGCCATCTGCCTACATCCTTTCACCTGGACAACCATCGCCAGGCCGGTATAACCTTCTCCGTCCCTCCATCACATCATAAACAAGTATCGGAATATTAACCGATTTCCCATCGACTACGCCTTTCGGCCTCGCCTTAGGGGTCGACTCACCCAGCCCCGATTAACGTTGGACTGGAACCCTTGATCTTCCGGCGTGGATGCTTTTCACACCCATTATCGTTACTCACGTCAGCATTCGCTCTTGTGATACCTCCAGCATGCCTTACAACACACCTTCTCAGGCTTACACAACGCTCCCCTACCACTTGAAACAATTTTCAAATCCGCAGCTTCGGCTCCTAGTTTGAGCCCCGTTACATCTTCCGCGCGGGCCGACTCGACTAGTGAGCTATTACGCTTTCTTTAAAGGATGGCTGCTTCTAAGCCAACCTCCTAGCTGTCTATGCCTTCCCACTTCGTTTCCCACTTAACTAGGAATTTGGGGCCTTAGCTGGCGGTCTGGGTTGTTTCCCTCTCCACGATGGACGTTAGCACCCACCGTGTGTCTCCCGGATATCACTCATCGGTATTCGGAGTTTGCATCGGTTTGGTAAGTCGGTATGACCCCCTAGCCGAAACAGTGCTCTACCCCCAATGGTGTTCGTCCGAGGCGCTACCTAAATAGCTTTCGGGGAGAACCAGCTATCACCGAGTTTGATTAGCCTTTCACCCCTATCCACAAGTCATCCCCTGGCTTTTCAACGACAGTGGGTTCGGTCCTCCGGTGCCTGTTACGGCACTTTCAACCTGCTCATGGATAGATCACTCGGTTTCGGGTCTATACCCCGCAACTAAACGCCCTATTAAGACTCGGTTTCCCTACGGCTCCCCTAATGGTTAACCTCGCTACAGAATATAAGTCGCTGACCCATTATACAAAAGGTACGCGGTCACCCCACAAGGAGGCTCCCACTGCTTGTACGCACACGGTTTCAGGTTCTATTTCACTCCCCTCACAGGGGTTCTTTTCGCCTTTCCCTCACGGTACTGGTTCACTATCGGTCAGTCAGGAGTATTTAGCCTTGGAGGATGGTCCCCCCATCTTCATACAGGATTTCTCGTGTCCCGCACTACTTAATATGCTTCATCTAGAATTTCGACTACGGGACTATCACCCACTATGGTCAGATTTCCCACTCTGTTCGTCTATTCTAAAATCCGTCGGCTCCTCCCCGTTCGCTCGCCGCTACTAGGGGAATCTCTTTTGATGTCTTTTCCTAAGGGTACTGAGATGTTTCACTTCCCCTCGTTCGCCTACCAGTAAACTGGTATACCTAGCTTACGCTAAGTGGGTTTCCCCATTCAGAAATCTCCGGATCACAGGATATTGCCGCCTCCCCGAAGCTTATCGCAGGCTGTCACGTCTTTCTTCGCCTCTGACTGCCAAGGCATCCACCATGTGCGCTTAATTACTTGACCATACAACCCCAAGTAGACTTGAGGTATAAGCTATGTTCTATTATTGGTTAAAGACAACCTCGAAGTAATCCGAGGTGTTTTAACCAATTCATAAATCATGAACTTACAAAGTATGAATTAGCAATTATAACGATATCACCTTGATAATTTACGCTTGATTCAGTTCTCTTATTACTTTTTATAACCAACCTCTTGGGATAACAACTGATGTCGTTAAAAGGTCGGTTATATGGATAAACAATGGCTCAGTGAATGATTCATCGTCTATCCGAATATTACAACTCATATCTATGTTTTTAAATAGTAATAACGTCTTCATCAGATCGTTATGTTGTTTCTGTATAAAACAGAAGTAAGAAATCGTTTTACTGATTGCTTACTTCTATTTTATCTTCTTACTATCTCTACTACGTAATGGTGGAGCCAAGGAGAGTCGAACTCCTGACCTCCTGCGTGCAAGGCAGGCGCTCTACCAACTGAGCTATGGCCCCTGAGAAGCGTGTAAAAAAAGCACCGCTTTTTTAGCTTCGCAAGAGAAATTTCCTTAAAGGGAAATTTCTAGAAGCCTTGTACTTTCCAAGATCTCATATGGTGGGTCTGATAAGACTTGAACTTATGACCCCCGCGTTATCAACACGGTGCTCTAACCAGCTGAGCTACAGACCCTGAGAAGCGTTAAAAAATTGCATTGCAATTTTAGCTTCGCAAGGAAAATCCTTTAAATAGGATTTTCAAAAAGCTATGCTATCGCACAATCTTCTAAAGCTTATTAAAGCTTTTGACTAAAACTAAAGAACAACTTGTTGTGAATTCTTGCTGACCGAATGCCGTTTATAAGGAGGTGATCCAGCCGCAGGTTCCCCTACGGCTACCTTGTTACGACTTCACCCCAGTCATCGACCACACCGTGGTGAGCGCCATCCTAAAAGGTTAGGCTACCCACTTCTGGTGCAATCAACTCCCATGGTGTGACGGGCGGTGTGTACAAGGCCCGGGAACGTATTCACCGCGGCATTCTGATCCGCGATTACTAGCGATTCCGACTTCATGGAGTCGAGTTGCAGACTCCAATCTGGACTACGATAGGCTTTTTGAGATTCGCATCACATCGCTGTGTAGCTGCCCTCTGTACCTACCATTGTAGCACGTGTGTAGCCCTGGTCGTAAGGGCCATGATGACTTGACGTCGTCCCCGCCTTCCTCCAGTTTGTCACTGGCAGTATCCTTAGAGTCCCCGGCCAAACCGCTGGTAACTAAGGAAAAGGGTTGCGCTCGTTGCGGGACTTAACCCAACATCTCACGACACGAGCTGACGACAGCCATGCAGCACCTGTATTCTAATTCCCGAAGGCACTCTCGTATCTCTACAAGATTCTAGATATGTCAAGACCAGGTAAGGTTCTTCGCGTTGCATCGAATTAAACCACATGCTCCACCGCTTGTGCGGGCCCCCGTCAATTCATTTGAGTTTTAACCTTGCGGCCGTACTCCCCAGGCGGTCTACTTAGTGCGTTAGCTGCGTCACTAAGGGATCAAGTCCCCCAACGACTAGTAGACATCGTTTACGGCGTGGACTACCAGGGTATCTAATCCTGTTTGCTACCCACGCTTTCGAACCTCAGTGTCAGTATGATGCCAGGAGGCTGCCTTCGCCATCGGTATTCCTTCAGATCTCTACGCATTTCACCGCTACACCTGAAATTCTACCTCCCTCTCACCTACTCTAGCCTAACAGTATCAGATGCAGTTCCCAGGTTAAGCCCGGGGATTTCACATCTGACTTATTAAGCCACCTACGCTCGCTTTACGCCCAGTAATTCCGATTAACGCTTGCACCCTCTGTATTACCGCGGCTGCTGGCACAGAGTTAGCCGGTGCTTATTCTGCAGCTAATGTCATCGCTTATGGGTATTAACCATAAGGTCTTCTTCACTGCTTAAAGTGCTTTACAACCAAAAGGCCTTCTTCACACACGCGGCATGGCTGGATCAGGGTTGCCCCCATTGTCCAATATTCCCCACTGCTGCCTCCCGTAGGAGTCCGGGCCGTGTCTCAGTCCCGGTGTGGCTGATCATCCTCTCAGACCAGCTACAGATCGTCGCCTTGGTAGGCCTTTACCCCACCAACTAGCTAATCCGACTTAGGCTCATCCAATAGCGAGAGCGCAAGCGCCCCCTTTTCCCCGTAGGGTGTATGCGGTATTAATACGAGTTTCCCCGTGCTATCCCCCACTACTGGGCAGATTCCTAAGTATTACTCACCCGTCCGCCGCTCGACGCCTGATAGCAAGCTATCATCGTTTCCGCTCGACTTGCATGTGTTAAGCCTGCCGCCAGCGTTCAATCTGAGCCATGATCAAACTCTTCAGTTTAATCTTGCTTGTAACCTTTCACTTAATTAAAAGTAAGATAGATTACTAATCTTGGCTCATTTAATACTAGCAAATTGCTTTTCGTATGTTTCATATAATGAATTAACTTCGAGTTTTTCTGCTGTATTAAATGATAATTTTTTATAGTTAGTCATTATCCATACCTATTAATAGATACAAACAATCCCAACTTCATTTTTAGCATTCTTAATCAGCAAAAATCCACACAAGTTGTTCTTTAGTTCTAGCTTTTAAATAATGACTAGCTTGTCGTCCAAGACTAGTGTATTTCTTGCTTAACACCTCTGAGATCATCTCTCTTCGTGCCGAGCAGGCTGACTATTCTATCACCATTTTTCGGTGTGTCAACTTTTTATTTCTTTTAATTTTCTCAGGGTTTTCACTTTAAAAACTCTCGTTTTTTTAAGTGCGTCCTAATGAGCTGCGTATTATAGGCGTTTTATTTTTTGAGTCAACTAGTTTTTACTTTTTAATCGTTTCATTCTAAGAGTTAGAGTTTTATAAGTATTTAATATATATGAATTAACTTATATACATTTTCTGACTTATACAACCAGTACAAATCTATACGTTGTATGGAGTAGCTATTATATTATGTATGCTTAACCGAAGCTTTAATAGTGGACACGATTCCAGATAATGCATAGATAATACCAATTGCCAAAATTCCAAGAGGAATATCAGATAGCACAATCGCCATGATTAGCACTCCAATAATTAACGCGACAAAAGGTACTTTCTTTTTATCGAATTCTTTAAAACTGTAGTATTTGAGATTGCTTACCATCAACAATCCGCAAATCGCTACCCAAGCTGCACACAAATACATAATTTGAGTGTCGTAGATGCCTACCCAGCTATTATGATCAATAGCCACCATGACTGAACTTGTAACAAGAATTGCAGCTAAAGGACTTGCCAAACCAACAAAAAACTTTTTATCCACTTCACCAATTTGCACATTAAAACGCGCTAAACGAAAAGCTGCACAGGCTGTAAATATAAACGCACATCCGATACCTATCCTTCCTAATGGCTGTAAAGCGAAACTATAGATAAGAATTGCAGGCGCCACACCAAAGGCTAACATATCCGCTAATGAATCGTACTGCTCTCCAAAAGGGCTTTGTGCATTAAGCATACGGGCGACTCGACCATCAGCCCCATCTAATATGCCTGATAGAAAAATAGCCAACGAAGCTTTATAAAACTCGCCTTGCATACTCGATAATATAGAGAAGAATCCAGATAACAACGACAAGGTAGTAATTAAGTTTGGGGCTAAATAAACACCACGGCTGACCACAGGATTACCGTCTGCTACTTCTTGCTCAATAACTTCAAACGTTAAAGCATCGAAACCTTCACCAATTAAATCATTCGGATTTACAGATGATGGTAAATCAGACGTTTGGCTTTCGGTATGTGAGTGATGTGGGTTCTTCATACTAAGTCCTTTATTGATAAATAACCAAAGTACTCACTTTGAATTAATTTATAATAATGTAAGCAGCTACTATTTATCTATTGTCTATTCAACTAACGACTACTCGTTACTCACCAACTAGCCAGCGAACATTGACAGCTTGGCTTTTAGGCAATTCTGGTGCATCCTCAGGGCGCATCAGTGGCTGAATGAAGTTTAAAATCTCGCGTGCATGTTTTTCAAACTGCCAAGGTGGATTAATAATTAACATACCCGTACCGTTAAGGCCAGCAGCAACATCATTGGGATAAATATTCAATTCACATAAAAGCTGTCTACGTATATCTGTACGCTTCATTTTTTTATAAAATAGTTCTACAGCATCAATATTTTTAATCGGAAACCATAACGCATACACACCTTGCTGCCATTTTTGCATTGAGAAGGTCAATAGATCAATCAGCTGAGAGAAATCTTTATGCTCTTGTTCATAGGGAGGATCTATTAAAATAAGACCTCGACGCTCCTCTGGCGGTATTACTGCTGGTATACCTTCAAATGCATTACGATTGTGGATACCTATGGGCAGCTGATAAAGCTGATAATTAAGCGCATCATATTCTGAATTCTTGTATTCAAAAGCTTCAGCTCTAATCTTAAGGTCTGGATTTTTTTCAACATGATGGGCTATCCACCAAGGTGACCCTGGATACACATGCTTGTCATAGGTTTGACGAGCTTGATGGATATCATCAATATATTGACGTACTGCATCTGGCGCATCAGCCAAATCTGCGCCAAGAATTCTTTGGACACCAGACTTAGCTTCTTCTGTTTTTCGTGCTTCATCACTACTTAAAGAATAAAGACCTCGCCCACCGTAAGCGTCTAAGGCATAAAAAGGCTTGCCTTTCTTACTCAATTGATTAAGTAGTTGAATAAGTAGGATATGTTTTGCGACATCGGCAAAATTGCCGGCGTGATAAGCGTGTTGGTAGTTCATAAGATTGCTTGTATTATAAAGAATGTTTGGGTATCTAAATTTCGTTATATGGTAGCATAAGCGGTTATAAAATAAGTATATTAAAAGTTAATACTATTATTTTTAGGGTATCGGTTCATGACTACAGTCGGTAAGACGCTTATTGATAGTAACATAGCGCCCATTGATAAGGGATTGCAAGACCCCATTACTGTCGCTATTCCACCGCCTTTAACCCCTGAGGAGGTTGACACCTCAAGAGAAACAGCTGAATATATTATGCAAGTGCTAACCACTGAGGATAGTGTAGTAGATTTGGGCGTCATTGACTTATCATTGACCCAGCAAGCATTGTCACAATCTGACTTTGAGGCTAACTGGGCGCAGCGTCTAACAGACGACATTATAGATAGCTTTGTCGGTTCCGGTTTTATTGTGCTGGATGAAGTGTACTCGACTAAAGCCCTGTTAGCGCTGCAAACAGAAAGCGGCTTTGTTGATTATCGAGAGGCGTTACTTACTGAGGGCATACGTAAAACAGATATCCGTGGTGACCGTATACGCTGGATTACCAAAAACTTTTATGCCGGTTTTTATTATTTACAAAGCATCAATGAATTGGCGCAACTGTTTAATCGCACCTTATTCGCTGGTATCCGCCACAGTGAAGCACACTATGCTTGCTATCCTGCTGGTTTTGGTTATAAATGGCATGCTGATAATCCTGCTGGGCGTGATGAGCGGGTCATTTCTGCGGTATTTTATTTAAATGATGAGTGGCGTGAGGTGGATGGCGGTCAGCTGTCTATTATCGACTCGAACAACCAGCAGCATCAGTTGTTGCCTAAAGCCAACCGTTTGGTTATCTTTGATAGCGATCTGCAACATCAAGTCGAAATTGCTCATCGCCAGCGCTACTCTATTGCCACTTGGCTACGCCGTGATGACGCATTAATCGTTGCAGAGCCTTTATAAGGCTATTATTTTTCAACCTTAATGTCTACTAATAATGAATTCTATACAGCCTTTAAACTTTAAGAACTCACAACGACAACCTATACTCTGACAGCCTATTGCTATCAGTATTTATATTTTATACCTTTAAGGGAAATTATGAGCGCTAAAGACACTATTGACCAATCAACCCATCAACAACAAACCTTAGCATTAAGTATTGAGCTCATGCGCCGCGACTCTGTTACCCCTGATGATAAAGGCGCTCAGGATGTGTTGGTAGAGCGATTAAGCCCATTAGGATTTAACAGCGAATTTATGTACTTTGGTGATAAGCAAGCTACAGGTCTTAATGCCGAGGTCAAAAACCTATGGACAAGACGTGGTAACCAGGACCCTGTGGTTTGTTTTGCCGGTCATACTGACGTCGTGCCCACAGGCAACCCTGATAACTGGAAAATACCACCTTTTGAACCAACCGTTAAAGAGGGCTATCTTTGGGGTCGTGGTGCCGCTGATATGAAAACAGGTATCGCTGCTTTTACCATTGCCGCTGAAAACTTTGTCAAAAATCACCCTGACCATAACGGCTCGATTGCGATGTTAATCACCTCAGATGAGGAAGGCCCTTCTATAAACGGTACGGTAAAGGTGATGGAGGCGCTAGAAGCACGTAATGAAAAAATCACTTATTGTCTTGTCGGCGAGCCATCGAGTACGGACACGCTTGGTGATATTATTAAAAACGGTCGCCGTGGTTCGTTGGGCGGTATTTTGACTGTAACAGGTAAGCAAGGTCATGTCGCCTATCCGCATCTGGCAGTTAACCCCATTCACGCCCTTTTGCCAGCACTGACCGAGTTTGAAAATGCCGTGTGGGATAAGGGCAACGACCACTTCCCTGCCACGACCATGCAAATTTCTAACATTAATGGCGGTACAGGTGCTAATAATGTCATTCCAGAAACAGTTGACGTGGTGTTTAATTTTAGGTTCTCAACAGAGACGACAGAACATGAGCTTCGTGCCAAAACACATGCCATCTTTGACAAGCACTTTAATAACAGTGACGCCACCTACGACATTCAGTGGAAGCTATCAGGCAATCCCTTTTTAACTGCTGAGGGTAAATTAGTGGATGCGTGTAAAGTCGCTATAAAAGAAGTCACTGGTACCGATACCCAGCTATCAACATCTGGCGGTACCTCTGACGGCCGTTTTATTGCCCCAACCGGTGCGCAAGTAGTGGAGCTTGGTGTGCGTAACGCCACCATTCATCAGGTCGATGAGAAAGTTGAAGTAGACGATCTGGGTAAATTGGCGCAGATTTATGAGCGAATGTTAGAGGAGTTGCTGTTGGGTTAAGTTGAATATGTGTCAACTACTTCGATTAACCAACCCTAACCCCTGCTCGTCATTTGCACATGGAAAATGAGCTAAAACAGCTAACTGGAGTTAATATTGAAGTTAGAAGAACAGGAAGGCTTATTTTTTAGTGCGCTTTATCAGCTTCAAAAGTTACAAACCAACCAATAAATCTAATCTAAGAAAAATTAGTATGAACGGTATTTCAAAATCTTTACCTCATCTATTGATAAGCGTTATATTGACCATAACAAGCTGTCAATCCATAGCAGAACGTTCTAATTTTTCATCAGATAATACAAATAAAGTAGAGCCTATATCGGTTTACAACACTTCTATATTAGAAGATGAGGCGACTGCCATTGTATCTATTATTGAGAAATATAATGCTGATATGGTATTTATAACTCCTAAACCACATGAACCAAAAATTGAAGTTGGTGTTTGCTTTTATAACAAATTATCCACTGATTCAAAAAGCAATATTGAGAGTGAGTTAAGTTAAGCCATAGGTAAAAACGTTGTTAAAACACCTACGGCGCATTTAGTCCTTCCTATCGGCGGTTTAGATGAGTCTACTTATAAAAACTGTCCTTATGTTTATCAAAATCTCAATGCTTAATATTTAGGAATAATAGCATGGCCTAAAAAAGCCAGTCTCTTTTAAAGAAACTGGCTTATAATTACTTTATTTTATATACCTAGATTTTATACAGCTAAACTAATCTGCTTCATCGATCCAATTCATTTGAATCGCTTCTAAGATACCTTCGTTTGACTTGTTTGGGTCGTCGTCAAAGTCTTCTAATTCTGTTACCCAGCGATGTAAGTCAGTAAAGCGGATGTATTGCGGGTCGGTCTCTGGAAATTTCTCAACAAGTTCAATGGCGATGTCTAGGCTGTCTGTCCATTTTAGTTTTTGGTTCATGGTTATGTCCTTTTATAAGCTATTCATTGTGAATTTGAGTTTTAAATTTCTAATTGGTGCGGTAGTCTTTAATAACCCCACCCTACCATCTATTTGACTATGTGTTTTATTTTAGCATTCATTTTCAAGTTTTGCGCCAAGGCGACAACGAAGGTGCGGTTTAGCCTCGATTGTAGCGGATATACTTGGTGCAGCATCGTGGTACGGGCGCTTGAAAAGTGGCGGTATCGTAGTAGCAGGAACGACACGTTTCATTAGCGCCCGCCACGATGCAAGTCAAGATAGTAGCGAAAGCGAGATTGGCTCAAATTTATTCTACTGATGTTTTATAGCCATTTGATTGGTGTTCCATGTGGTTATAATCTCCGTTAAATACTCATCTTTCATGCCAAGGTCTTCGGGCTTTAAGACGTGATCGTTTTCTTTTAATACAAATTTAGTTAATCCAACTGCCATTAGATTGTTTTTGACATAGAAATGATGCTGGAAATATATGTATTTTTTATCCCACCCTTCTAAGGTGCTGGTCACAGTCATTTTGTTCAACAGTTTGATTTCTTTGAGATAAACCATTTCTTGCATCGAGATTATCCACTCAAGATCTCCCAAACTTTCTTTATTGACCAGCGTTATTAACCAGCCTGTTATATTTAATTCTATAAAAGAAAGATATCGGTAATTTGGTAGGTGTTTACGAAATCCCATGTCGTGCGGTAGCACTCTGTATTTTCTTATAAATGGATCAAACAACGCTTTTGTATCTTCAGATAATTCTGTTACTTGTGCCAATGTTTCTGTGTGGTTGCTCTGCGTGTGCTGGCTTTGTGTATTAGTTGATGGGTCTTGTACTTCGGTGTGCTTCTGCGCATCTGCAAGCTCTCGCGCTAACAATTTTTTTAAAACAAAGAAACGGATAAGCATGTTCATGATCGAAAATCCTTACGACATTTTTGGTTGATGTCTTTTGTGGTTTGTCGTGTACTGATTGTTATGTACTGTTTATTGAGGACGTGTTTGAGTCATATGGTGGCTGCTAAGTCTATACCGCCTTTTTGAAATTGTCAGCTTTGATTTGAGGTCTTTAAAAAAGTTATCAATTATTTAAATCATTTTAGGTTGAAAATTATGTCACTAAACCCCATTTTTAATACAGCCCCATAGCTCAATCCCAAGGTTAATGTTGTTTAGTTAACATTTAATCAATAATAATAGATTTGGGCGGTATGGGTACCTTATCAATTATTAACGTAATCAAATTTTTTATGGAGAGACACATGAATATTCGCCCTTTGCATGACCGCATTGTCGTACGCCGCGTTGAAGAAGAACAAAAAACTGCAGGTGGTATTTTATTGCCTGGCTCTGCGCAAGAAAAACCGTCTGAAGGTGAAATCTTAGCGGTTGGAAATGGTCAAATTCGCGATAACGGTGACGTTCGCGCTTTGGATGTGAAAGTTGGTGATAAGGTTTTATTCGGTCAATATGCGGGTCAAACTGTTAAAGTTGACGGTGAGGAGCTGTTGATTATGAAAGAATCTGATGTACTTGGTGTATTGGAAGGCTAATTGCATTTATCTCAGATAAATTATTTCAATATACCTAATTCTATCTGTGAAAACTTATTATATTTAAAACTAAAATACTTACTAATTAACGATAATAAATTGGAGAATAATTCTCATGGCAAAAGACGTAAAATTCGGTTTAGACGCACGCAATCAAATGATGGACGGCGTAAATATTCTTGCCAATGCGGTTAAAGTGACCCTTGGCCCTAAAGGTCGTAACGTTGTTATCGATAAGTCTTTTGGTGCGCCTAGCATCACTAAAGATGGTGTTTCGGTAGCCAAAGAGATTGAACTTGAAGATAAGTTTGAAAACATGGGCGCGCAGCTTGTGCGTGAAGTGGCAAGCAAAACTAATGATGTCGCCGGTGACGGTACAACAACGGCGACGGTATTGGCTCAATCTATCTTAGTTGAGGGTATGAAGTCGGTTGCTGCTGGCATGAACCCAATGGATCTTAAACGTGGTATCGATAAGGCGGTACGTGAGTCTGTGGCAAAAATCCATGAACTATCTACCCCTGCCGATGATGAAAATGCGATTGCTCAAGTAGGTTCAATTTCTGCAAACTCTGATCCTAAGATTGGTCAGCTTATCTCTGAAGCAATGAGTAAAGTTGGCAAAAAAGGTGTTATTACTGTTGAAGAAGGGTCAAGCTTTGAAGATACGCTTGAAGTGGTTGAGGGTATGCAATTTGACCGTGGTTATATTAGCCCGTACTTTGCCAACAACCAAGACAGCTTAACCGCTGAGTTTGAAAACCCTTATATCTTATTAGTCGATAAAAAAATCAGCAACATTCGTGAAATCGTACCATTACTTGAGCAAGTCATGCAGCAAAGCAAGCCGCTATTAATTATTGCCGAAGACGTTGAAAACGAAGCGCTAGCTACGTTAGTGGTTAACAACATGCGTGGTGGCTTGAAGACCTGTGCGGTAAAAGCACCTGGGTTTGGTGATCGCCGTAAAGCGATGTTAGAAGACATTGCAACCCTAACAGGCGCTACGGTTATCTCTGAAGAGATTGGCTTGAGCTTAGAGACTGCAACGATTGAGCAACTGGGTACTGCTAAGAAAGTTACTGTTGGTAAAGAGAATACCATTATCGTTGATGGCGCTGGTCAGAAGACGGATATCGATGCGCGTGTTGAGTCTATCAACCGTCAGATCGAAGAATCTACTTCTGATTATGACAAAGAGAAGCTTCAAGAGCGTGTGGCTAAATTGTCTGGCGGTGTTGCGGTTATTAAAGTTGGCGCAGCAACTGAAACTGAAATGAAAGAGAAGAAAGACCGTGTTGACGATGCCCTTCATGCAACTCGTGCTGCGGTTGAAGAAGGTGTGGTTCCTGGTGGCGGTGTTGCATTAGTACGTGCTATGGCTGCGATTAGCGAGCTAACCGGTGATAATGACGACCAAAATGCTGGTATCAATATCTTACGCCGTGCGATGGAATCGCCTTTACGTCAGATCGTTACTAACGCTGGTGATGAAGCATCTGTTGTGGTTAACGAAGTTAAAGCGGGTTCTGGTAACTATGGTTACAATGCGGCAACTGGCGAATATGGCGATATGTTAGATATGGGTATCCTTGACCCTGCCAAAGTTGCACGCTCTGCCCTTGAACATGCAGCTTCTGTGGCAGGTTTAATGCTGACTACTGAAGCAATGATTACTGACAAGCCTGAAGCTGCTGATCCTATGGCTGGCATGGGCGGTGCTGGTGGTATGGGCGGCATGGGTGGTATGGGCGGCATGATGTAAGTTATGCATATTTGCTGCAAAACGATTCCTCTTTGTTTAACGAGCTTAATGTACTATCTTCGCTCGCGAACCTCGATAAATCGTTTATCGCTACAATATGAATTAAATTAAATTGTAGTTATTATACACAGCTGTTTATACGCTTAATCGCGTTAATAAGACCCCAATAAGCAATTGCTTATTGGGGTTTTTATATCGGGTACTATGATAGATTGATTGACAGCGTTATAAGCAACGTTATCTGCAATGTTATTAACGCTCATCCCGCCTAAACATCAACGTTTTATCATTAGACGCTTCATCCACGTAATAATAACCATCTAAGTTAAAGCCTTTTAAATCTTCTACCTTGGTGATTTTATTTTCCGCAGCATATCTCATCATTAGTCCGCGTGCTTTTTTGGCGTAAAAAGCGATGACTTTAAACTTACCATTTTTTTCATCTTCAAAACGTGGGGTAATAATAGGTGCATTCAATGCTTTTTTCTTAACGGATTTAAAATATTCATTAGAGGCAAGATTAACAAGCACATTGTCTTCATCTTTAGCCGTATCTTGCATATATTGATTAATGATAATGGCAATATGCTCGCCCCAAAACTCATATAAGTTGTTGCCACGTTCGTTTTTAAGCTTTGTACCCATCTCTAGCCGGTATGGTTGGATTAAGTCGAGAGGTCTAATTATGCCGTATAATCCGGATAAGATGCCTAAATGCTTATCGGTATAAATAACAGCGTCTTTATCCATGTTATACATATCTAGACCTGTATAGACATCTCCATCGAACAAAAATCCTGCTGGCTTTGCATTGTCATCTGTAAAAGGTTTTTGTTTACTCCACACCCACTCTTGATTTCTTTGAGCATTCAATTGTGCTAGGTCATCAGAGATGCCCATCAATTCTTGCAAATCTGTTGGTTCTTTAGACTTTAAAATCTTCATTAAAGATTGAGCGTGTTCAATCAGTGCTGGTTGACTGTAATAATTACCAACTTTTACTGGAACTGCATCACTTTCATTTAAGCTCTTCGCAGGCGATAAAACAAAGTACATAGATATGTCCTTAATTAAACAATTTAATAAGTTATAAACGTGATTTATAGTTTTTATAAATATGTCTGTAGATTATCATAACTATGTGTTTCTATACAGGTAGAGACTTAAGACTTAATTTAGAGAGTTATGTACAAGGTTATTAATAGGGGGCTTTGAATAAAGAGAGATAAAGCTTATATGAGTTAAAACTCATATTTGAGTTGAATTTTAAATAAATACCTTTTAGTTTATTATAGGATATAAAAGAACCTATAAATTTGTATTTAAATTAATATATGTAGATTCATAAAATAATTTAAATGTTAAATCTATTAAATTAAGTTGTGCAGATTGTTATCAAATGTAACTCACCGGTCATAATTCTTGAATGAAATTTATAGGTTTATGTTCTTATAATAAATATCAGTGATATATATTTAATACTCATTTATTTAATTTATAACCTTTGGTTTTACTCACGTAAACCAGAGGTTTTTTAACCGTTAGTTTATTTTAATTATTAGTTTTTTTAGTGAAGGGTTTTTACCCACTAATAAAAACGTTTAATACTTGAATGTTAATAGATCAAAAGATTTATAACCATTATTTAGCTAGGAGCGAACATGATAATAGGCACTATCCAAGCAAAACAGGCCCACGAAGGCCGAGTTGCCATAACTCCCGATGCAGTGAAAAAACTTATTAAGCTTGGACACGATGTCATTATTGAATCTGGTGCTGGGCATCATGCGTATTACGATGATGGCGCATATTCAGCTGCAGGCGCTAAAGTGGTTAGTGAGTCTGACGTCTTAAAAGATGCTAATATTGTGTGTGTGGTTCAAGATTTAACACCCGAGCAAATCTCTCAACTATCGAGCGGAAGTATAGTAGTTGGTATGTTAGATCCATACCGTAACGAACATCTTGACGCGTATGCAAAACAGGGTGCGACTACCTTTGCCATGGAATTACTACCTCGTACCCTATCTCGTGCTCAAAATATGGATGTACTGTCTTCTCAAGCCAACCTTGCTGGGTACAAAGCAGTACTAATGGCAGCGAATGAATACGCCCGCCCCTTCCCCATGTTTATGACATCAGCGGGTACAGTTAAACCAGCAAAATTGATTGTGCTGGGTGTTGGCGTTGCAGGTCTTCAAGCCATTGCAACTGCGAAGCGTTTAGGCGCAGTCGTAGAAGCGAGTGACTTACGCCCCTCTGTCAAGGAACAAGTAGAGTCACTTGGCGGCAAATGGCTGGATGTACCGATGAGCGATGAAGAAAAAGAGAAAGCGAAATCTACGGGTGGGTATGCATGGACACCGTCTGAGCAATATATGAAAGATCAAGCAGCAGTTGTCGATAAAGCGGCATCGAACGCCGATATCATTATTACTACGGCGCAGATACCTGGCCGCAATGCGCCTCGTCTTATTCACAAAGCCACGTTGGATAAAATGAAGCCAGGCTCTGTATTGATTGATATGGCGGCAAGTTCAGGTGGTAATGTTGAAGGTACGGTATCCGGTGACACTATTGTGACAGATAATGGCGTACGTATCGTTGGTGCTGCCAATATTCCAGCCTTATTGGCTGCGCAGTCTTCAGATCTGTATGCAAACAATTTAGTAAACTTTATCACCACCCTTTTTGATAAAGAGAATGACAATGCATTGGCCATTAATCTTGAAGATGAAATTCAAGGTGCCTTGGCAGTGACTCATAATGGTGAGGTGCGATTAAAGCGTAAATAGATAGATAGCTTGGTAACTTGGTAACTAAATAGCTATCTAGCTTGAGGCCATGTTCAAATGTTTGGTTCATATGTTTTATTACTAAATGCTTGAGGGCTCAAAGTACGCGTTTTTAAGACGCTTACATTTATAAGAACACGGTATGCTTACGTAAAAAATTTAGAAAAATTTCAGGAGAAGACTATGCTTGCTACGGTATTAGCAACCGCACCATTGGGGGCAGCCATAACTGGTGGCACCCCATTTGTCGCGATATTTACCATTTTCGTACTTGCAATATTTGTGGGCTATTATGTAGTTTGGGGCGTGACCCCGGCGCTTCATACCCCGCTCATGGCTGTTACTAATGCCTTGTCTAGTATCGTTATCGTTGGTGCTATGCTCCAAACCATTTATATTGGTGGTAGTGCATTATCCATAACCAGCATACTTGGCGCATTCGCCGTATTCTTAGCAAGTATTAATATTTTTGGTGGTTTTGCTGTCACTGAACGTATGCTCGCTATGTTTAAACCCAAACCTAAAAAAATTAAACCTGTAGCGGACACTAAGGGAGGTGATGCATGAGTCAGGATTTATCTCACATGAATTGGATCGCCGCCAACGCTGATTGGTTCTATCTCATCGGTGCTATACTTTTTGTTTTAACTTTACGGGGTCTATCCAGTCCAAAAACTGCCATTCGTGGTAACCGATTTGGTATGGCAGCGATGGCAATTGCGGTACTAACCACATTTTTCTTAGCTGAAGGTCCTGTTCTATGGCTTATCATTGGTGCTATGATTTTGGGCGCTATCGTTGGTATGTGGAAAGCTAAAACAGTTGCGATGACACAAATGCCTGAGACTGTGGCGTTGATGCACTCTTTTGTTGGTCTTGCAGCAGTTGCTATTGCTTTAGCCACTGTGTTAAATACGACACTAGAACATAGTACTATTGCTCGCATTGAATTATTCATTGGCTGCTTTATCGGTGCGATTACTTTTTCAGCGTCTGTATTTGCGTTTGGTAAGCTCGCTGCTAAAAAATGGGCGAAAACAATCAGCGGTGCATGGGTCAAGCCAGTTCAACTTATCTTGTTTGTGGCCATGCTAGCGTTCGGCGGCATTTATTTTGTTACTGAATCAATGCCTGCCTTCTATGCCATGACTGTCTTAGCTGTTATATTTGGCTGGATGTGGATTGCCCCAATCGGTGGTGGCGATATGCCAGTCGTTGTATCACTATTGAACTCTTTTTCTGGTTGGGCAGCTGCGGGTATTGGTTTTACGCTTGGCAACTCAATGCTTATAATTGCAGGCTCACTAGTAGGGTCGTCTGGCGCTATTTTGTCATACATTATGTGTAAGGCTATGAACCGCTCTTTAGTGAATGTATTGTTTGGTGGTATCAGTACAGCTGCCGTGACTGGCGGTGATGATGACGGTGCTCCCAAAACATATAAGTCAGGCTCAGCTGAAGATGCTGGATTCTTAATGAGTAATGCAAGCGACGTTATTATTGTTCCAGGTTATGGTATGGCGCAGGGTAGAGCACAAAACGCCGTTAAAGAGCTGTATGAGCTATTAAAAGAAGAAGGTGTCAACGTACGCTTTGCGATACACCCTGTTGCGGGTCGTATGCCCGGTCATATGAACGTACTATTGGCAGAAGCTGATGTGCCTTATGATGATATCTTAGAGATGGATGAGATTAACTCAGACTTCCCAAGTACAGATGTGGTATTAGTAATTGGTGCAAACGATGTTGTAAACCCATCTGCTAAAGACGATCCAAACTCACCAATCTTCGGTATGCCAATTCTTGAAGCTTCTAAAGCGCAGACTGTGATGGTTATTAAGCGTTCGATGAGTACAGGTTACGCAGGTCTTGATAACCCACTATTCTATCTTGATAAAACCATGATGATCTTTGGTGATGCTAAGAAAATGGTGGAAGAGATGGTTCGTACAATTAATGGTAGCGGACACTAGTATCTAATTGCACTTATTAGTAAATTAAGACAGCTTTGGCTGTCTTTTTTATAATCTAAAGTTTAGAAAATGTGGAATTATAGGGTTATTAAAGTAAGGCCGATACCTATAAAACGATATTTAGTTACTTAACTTAATGAACCTACCAAATTGGTAAGGATTGCTTACAAAATACCCTAAATGCAGACGTTGTAAATGTAACAAGGTATGACCATATATAAGGTATAGTCTACAATCAAAGTGTGTAGATATCGATGTTTAGAGATATAATTCATGAATAAATATCTAATTCTTTTTTTATATCAAACTCATGTTTATATAGTCAAAGAAATCTAACTTGATGACAAGGCAGGCGAATGCAAGTACTACCTTAGTAAGGCGAGAGAGGTTAACACTCTAAACGTTTGGTATTTCGCTGACTACAGTGTTAGATTTTTATGCATATTTACTAATTTCGATTCAATTACTCTAACTACACGATACAATTTTGATTTTACACATATTCAAATAATTATTTCGAGGTCATTTAAATGTTTAATAAATTAAATAATAAAAAAGTTACTAAACTTGTGGCTGGTATGGGTCTAGCAACTGCTGCAGCTGTAACGTCAACTGCTGCTATTGCCGGCACATTAGCGCCCGCTACTGCTGAATATAACTTTACGGTTGATAATAAATATAAAGGTACAGCAACGCGTAGCTTGACTAAATCTGGCAACTCATGGAATTACAAAGTAAATGCTAGAGTGGCTGGTGTTGCTACCGCAAATCAATCTAGTAACTTTACCTTAAGTGGTAACAACGTCATACCAAATAGTGCAAGTACATCTTATAGGCTATTTGGTGTAGGTCGAACCCATAAAATGAACTTCAGTAATGCGGGTAAACGTGTGACCAGTACCTATCGCGGTAAGTCTCACAACTTATCAGCGCCTTCTACAGCTTATGATGACTTAAGCTTAGAGGCTCAAATTAGACAAGACTTGTTATCAGGTAACTTCTCTGGTAACTATTACATGGTCAAAAAAGACAAGGTTGAGAGAACCCCGTTTAGAAAGTTAGGCAATACCACTGTGACTGTACCTGCAGGTACATATAATACAGTTCGAGTTGATCGTATACACGATGATAACTCTCGATCAACCAGCTTTTGGCTAGCGCCTAGTTTGGATTATTTACCAGTCAAAGTTACGCAAATTAATGACGGTAAGAAGATGGAAATGGAATTGACTAAAGTTCGCTAAACTTGGTTGAAGTAACTTAAATCTATAGACTTTATAAACTATTGACTTTATAAACTATAGACTTTATAAACTACAAACACTTATTTAAATATAAAAAAGGAACTCTTTATAGAGTTCCTTTTTTTATTTGTACCGGCTATTTTATCAATATAATATTCGACTTTATAAATACATCTATAGTCAAAGAAGTCTAAAATGGTTACAAGTCAACCGAGTGCAAGTACTATTCATTTAGGCCTAGCGAGGTTAACGCTGTAACCGTTTAGTAGTTCTTTGACTATATTAAAAAACCATTAATTTAAAGTCATCTATTTACAGACATTTATCAATGACAACTGCTCATTGATAAATTATATATAAACGTTAGACTTAACAACATACTAAAACAGCTAATTAATGGGCTTTAAACGGCTTTTAAATGGCTATGTTGGTTTTTAAAACGCTGGGATTGTAGCCAATATATAACAGCATATAAGACCACACCTATAGCATAGCTGACATATTCATGAGGTAAGCTTAATACCTCTTGAACCACATTAGGTATCATAAGTAGCAAACTGATCATTATTAATAAGATAACTTCTAGCAAATTGGTTTTGACTCGTATCCAGCGCTGAGTCGCTGAAGAAAATGCCAACATACCCAGTACCGCCATACCGAAGATAAGAGCAATTTCGAGGGGATTTGTAATCCATTCCCAACCTGAAGGATCTCTTGGATTAGCTGGATCAACACCTTCTATTAATAATAACTTAGGGTTAAAAAAGAACATAAACGGTAAAATTGCGGTGCGTATATCATAAGCAAAGCCTTGTATCCCTGTTTTGATAGGGTCAGATTTTGCGATACCTGCAGCTGCATAAGCCGCCATCCCAACCGGCGGTGTATCATCAGCAAGGATACCGAAGTAAAATACAAATAAATGGGCGGCAATAGCCGGAACCATATAACCTAAATCACTACTTAATCCTAGGATAACTGGCGCGGTTAAAGAGGCCATTACGATATAGTTTGCAGTGGTTGGCAAGCCCATACCCAGTACAAGACAAACAATGGCAGTTAGTGCGAGTACTGCTAGAATATACCCTCCAGACAATACTTCAATAACATCCGCTAATATGAGGCCGACTCCTGTAATCGTCACTGAACCCACAACAATACCCGCTACTGCAGTAGCAATCGCAATCGGTACCATGTTTTTAGCGCCATTGACCATACCAGAAGTGATGTCATGAACCACTATTTTAAAATTCTCAACAAGATTTAAACCATTCTTAGCCCATAGAGATTTAACAAAAGGCTGCACAACCATGATTGCCATTAATACTAAAATGCCGTTAAATGCTGCACGCTGTGGTGACATACGCAGGACAACAAGCGTGTACATGAGATAGAAGACAGGTAATAAGAAATGCAGACCACTGACAAACACGCCCCAAACTTTAGGCAAGCGATCTTTAGCCTCGCCTTTAATTCCTAACTTTTTTGCCTCTAAATGCACGATATAAAACAAGGCAATATAGCTCACAAAAGCTGGAATGGCGGCGGCCATAATAACGCCTGCATAGTCCATGCCCAAGAACTCAGCGATAATGAATGCCGCTGCCCCCATAATTGGTGGCATTAGCTGACCATTGGTTGAGGCGGCAACCTCTACAGAAGCAGCTTTGTGACTTGGAAAACCCAGGCGCTTCATGAGCGGAATGGTAAAGGTTCCTGTTGTCACTGTATTGGCAATAGAAGACCCAGATATGATACCCATCATACCAGACGCTGCTACTGACGCTTTGGCAGGACCACCATCAAAGCGGCCCAAAGCCGCGTAAGCTAAATCGATAAAATACTTGCCCGCCCCTGCGCGCTCGAGTAAAGCACCAAATAACACAAATAAGAACACATAACTTGCACTAACCCCTAGAGGAACACCGAAAATACCTTCTGTGGTCAGGAACATTTGTCCCATCATTTTATTAATGCTGGCCCCTTTATGCGAAATCATATCTGGCATAAATTGACCAAATTTAACATAGGCTAAGAATACTATGGCAATAATAGCCAATGCAGGGCCCAGTGCACGACGTGAAGCCATCAGTAGCAATAACGTACCCGCTAAAGCAATCCACACATCCATTGGTAGCCAAGCACCAGAGCGCGCATTTAACGCATCATAAAATATAAATATGTAAAGTGATGTTGCCGCTGCAATAAAACCTAGCGCGTAGTTCCATATTGGTATGCTAGACATGGTTCTTTTGGTACGAAACATCGGATACATCAAAAATGTCATCAGCAATGCAAACGCCAAATGGATTGATCTAACAAACACATCATTAAATGGAATTAAAACTACATACAGCTGAAAAAATGACCACAAAAAAGCAATCACACCAATAAAGATATAGCCAAACGAATTGGTAGGTAATACACGCTTACCTTCTAACACATCAGCAGTGTCTGTATGAGCATCATCCAAGCTATTCAAAGAGGCGTTATCATTCATGCTAGCCTCAGAGGTATTATTATTCATGTCATTCTCCAAGAATAATTTTCAAAAAAATAAGCACAGACCAAATGATCTGTGCCTATTCAGTAATTAACGCATAATAACAAGATACCTTACTGAGCGTTAGCTGACATAATACCTTCTTTTTCAAATACCGCTGCTGCTGCAGGATGTTGAGGTACAGCTAAGCCTTCTAGTAACGACTCTTTAGTAATGTTTTTATAAGCAGGATGCGACTGTTTGAATTCATCAAAGTTGTCAAGTATCGCTTGTGTGATCGTAGCGACCGCATCGTCTGCCATATCTTCGCGAGTTACCAATACCGCTTTCACACCGATACTTGGTGTGTCCGCTTCTACCCCTTCATAGTATTCAGCAAGGATAGTGCCTTTCGCGTAATATGGGTTTTCTGCAACCAGCTTATCAACACCTTCACCATCAATAGGCACTAGGTCGATATCTACTGAGTTTGATGCATCTTTGATGTTAGCAGTTGGGTGACCTACCATGTAAAAATAACCATCAACTTTATTATCTTTAAGCATGGTTGGGCCTTCTGAGGCTTTAAGCTCATTAGCAAAAGCTAGGTCATCAATACTAATACCACTAGCATCAAACACAGCTTCAGCCGTCATGCGGTTACCACTACCTGGTACATCAACGTTAATCTTTTTACCTTTAACGTCCATTAATGTTTTAATACCAGAATCTTTACGTACTACTAATGATAGTAACTCAGGATAAATGGCTAATACGCTGCGTAGCTCTTCAACAGGTGCATCGGCGAACTTACCCTCACCATTTAAAGCTTGAAAAGCTGTATCACTTTGAGCGATACCAAAATCTAGCTCGCCGGCTTTGATAGTGTTTACGTTATATACTGAACCACCTGTTGACTCAACAGAGCAGCGTATTGGGGTTTCGGCAGCTTTTACCATACGGCAAATTGCGCCGCCCGTAGGATAATATGTACCTGTAACACCACCCGTACCAATAGTGATGAACTTAGTATCGGCTGTAGATGCATCCGCGCCAGCTGTATCAGTGGCTGATTCGGTGCAACCTGTCACCATAAGCATACTTAGAGTAATCGCTGATAACGATGTTAATAGTTTCATATTAAATATCCTGTAATATAGACTTCAATTAAGTTTGTAATACTAATATACATATCAATTACATTTAGTATCAATCGCTAAATAATATTACACTTTTATGAGTAAGTCTACTTTAGATTTTCCAAAATAGAATTTAACAATTAACAAAACAATGTCATTACAGCATTGAAGTCTAACTAGGTGTTCGTTTATTCATTGAAGGAAGACGTTTTAATAATTTAAACATCCAAATATTAATCAGCAATATCAATACCGTATCAATTAGATATACCCATAAGACGTTAATACCACTATCATAAAATCTTGAAAACGTCGTCACTCCACTTGCGCCCAAATATACTAAGGTGAACATACTACCTAAGAGTAGCGCATAAGCAGACTTACCCTTAACTATCCAAGGAGTTAGAATAAATGCAGGCACTAACCATAGCAGTTGCCATGCAATACCTCCTATTAAGTCTGGTTGCGTTATTAATAGTAGGTTTAGCATGAGCGGCAAACCAATGGCACGATATAACAGCCATGTCATCCAAGTAACAAATAACCAGCGCTGATATTTAGTAACCTCATTTGTAGTACTCGATTTAATTTCTTTTGAACCATTATCTGGATTTACATCAGTTCCCATATTAAGACCAGCTTGCATTGATTAACGCTCGGCTAGAATTGGCCAAACGTTTACCTTGGGATATTGCAAGAGCACGCTCATCTTTTGTGACAGGCTCGTTATGCTGTGACCCACTTACGTGACTGGCACCATAAGGGGTACCGCCTCTATTAGTACGACCAAGCTCTGGATTTGAGTATGGTAATCCTAAAACCATCATACCGTGATGTAATAATGGCATCATCATGGTTAACAATGTCGTTTCTTGACCGCCATGCATTGATCCTGTACTGGTAAACACAGTCGCAGGCTTATTTTGTAAATTGCCAGCCAACCATAATGTCACCGTACTGTCCCAAAAATGCTTCATTGCGCCTGCCATATTACCAAAGTGCGTAGGGCTACCTAAAGCCAATCCCGAACACTCGCGTAAATCTTCCATCGTGCAGTACAAATCGCCGTCTTCTGGTATAGCGGGTTTAATTTCTGTGGTTTCGGTGGCCACTTTTGGCACCGTGCGAATACGCGCCGTCATACCCGCATCTTCGATACCTTGCGCTATGGCGTAAGCTAATTCTTTGGTAGTGCCATATTGAGAATAATATAATACCAATACATAACTAGATTGCTTCATTCTTTTCCCTTCATGGTTTGAGTTTGCATGTTCTGATTGAGTTGTTGTAGTGTTTTGAGTTGTCGTAGTGTTTTGAGTGCTCATAGTGTTTTGATTGGACATAGTGTTTTGATTGGACATAGTGTGTAGTGCCTTTAAAGAATGATAGGAATAGGTATATAGAAATAGATATATAAAATTCGTTTGTTATTCTAAAACTTAATAGTACTGCTACTCTTTTATCAACGAATCTATTAATCAACGACACTGTTATTATACGAAACTATTAATTGACAATAATGTTGATGAATCAAATATTGATTAATGAAACGATTGCATGCGTTTTCAGACCGCCTAATATGTCATATATTTTGATTATTATGCCACAAACATGACTGAAATTTAGAAACTTACTAACGCTTATTGATTTTTTTGATAAACTACCCACACCTTCCATGAAGAAATATTACTGACATGACTAACTTGTTAAAAAAACTTCCATTTTATGATCATACTTGGTTTAGCTTTGTTAGATTTTTGGTACGTCATTATCTAGAAGATAATTGCCAACAAAAAGCGGCGTCGCTTACTTACACCACCATGTTATCTATCGTACCGATTATTACGGTACTATTAATGATCTTATCTTCTGTACCAGCTTTGGAGTCAGTACGGGAGCAGATCTCTCAACTCATCTACAGCAATTTATTGCCTCAATCGAGTATTCAAGTCAGTGAATATATCAATAATTTTGCAGAAAAATCGAGTAATCTAACTGCCATTGGCGCCATGGTGTTATTCGTCACGACGATCATGACATTAACTACGATAGAACGCGCGTTTAATCAAATTTGGCGGGTAGAAAATCGTTCAGGTGGCTTTAAAAGTGTGATTCGCTACTGGACAATCATAACCTTAGGCCCACTGGTTTTAGGTACTGCCTTTATTGTCTCCAGCACACTACAAAGTTTAAATTTTTTAAATCAACAAATTGCAGGCTATGGAATTGATTGGACCTTTTGGGTTCAAGCTGTATCATACTTGATCACTATCGCCGGCTTTATTGGCATGTATTGGTTTATTCCTAAAGCGAAAGTACCGTTTAAGAGTGCCGCTATAGCGGGTTTGATTGTTGCCATTTTATTTGAATTAATCAAATATTTCTTTGGTACGGTCATGTCGAACTTTACCAGTTACGAAGCCATTTATGGTGCATTTGCAGCGTTACCAATTTTTTTACTATGGATTTATTTGTCATGGAATCTCATTTTACTTGGGGTAGAGATTAGTTATACCTTAACTATTTATGCCACGGGTGAAGTGTATCCGCGTCATCCCTTATTAAGCTTACTCGATATGCTAAACCTTACCTATGATCGTTATAAAGAAGGTGAGTCGGTAGGTGAAGAAGAATTAAGAAATGTATTGGGACGCAAAGAGCTACCTAAATGGTTCACTTATCTAAACTACCTGCAAGACAGCAACCTAATTACCATTACTCAAAATGGCGATTACGTTCTTAAAAAGGATTTAAAAGGTATTACCCTTTGGGATTTTTACCGCACTCTACCCTACCCACTACCTATTAAAGATGAGCTTGACTCCATGGATCCTAATCGTGATGACCCTTGGATAAACTTATTAACCCAGCGCCTGATTAATACTGAGCGCTGTGCTAAGCAGGAATTAGATCTATCTTTACATCAAATATTTGAAAACAGTAAACCGCGCAAAAAAGTCCCCGCCCATAAGCAGAAATCCGATTCTCAATATGCCGATAGCAAAAAAGACTTAAAGAATTATCGCTCTGCTATTTCACAGGCGAGATCTAAAGATAATAATTCTGAACCTAAGTATGAGCCCGAGGCCTTTGAGGCGGATGCGCCTGTTGTAGAGGACAATACTCACACTGAAGCGGTTATACCGAAAGACGGTACAGACATAGACAAATCAAACCGCTTAGAGAATACCAATAATAGCGTCCAATCAGATGCCCACTCAAGTGTTTGGTCTAGCAAACGCCATGGGCTACTAGGTGTACTAAATTCACCTAAAGATGCCCCCATTATTACCGAAGATGACAACCCAGACAGATAGCACTATCAAAGCATCTGTTGATGCTAAAACATACAAAAATTCGTGTTCAGCACTAAGCAATAAATTTAATCAACAGACCCTAATATATAAAGAAAGTAGATAAATCATATGACGCAAAATTCTGGACTCAGCATACTTGATATTAGTGCTATATTTTTGAGCATCTCTGCCCTTCTCGCTTACGTTAATAAGCGCTTTATCGGTCTACCTACCACCATAGGTGTGATGGTTATCTCTCTACTGGTGTCAATCTTTGCTATTTTTTTAGGGCTCCTAGGCTTTGATGAGCTTGTTGACTATGAAAAAAGCCTACTGTCACAGTTAGATTTTACCGAAGTTTTATTGGATGGAATGCTCTCAATGTTGCTGTTTGCAGGCGCTTTACACGTTAATATTAGGGACTTACGTGCTTACAAACTGCCCATTGGTTTATTGGCCGTATTGGGCACATTAATTTCATCATTTTTGATTGCCAGCGCCATCTATTTGACCATGCCACTTTTAGGGTTTGAGCTTGGGTTTATATGGTGCTTATTGTTTGGCGCGCTCATTTCACCCACCGACCCAATTGCAGTAATGGGCATATTAGCCTCGGCAGGTGCGCCAAAAAGCTTAGAGACTGTGATTGCTGGCGAGTCTTTATTTAATGATGGTATCGGCGTCGTTATCTTCGTATTACTTTTGGGTATTTTGACCAGTGGCGACATACCGACAGGATCTTATATCGCCCATGCGTTGGCCGTAGAAGCTGGCGGCGGTATTCTTTTTGGTCTTGTATTAGGAAGTATTATCTATTACTTATTACAAAGTATTGACAGCTATCAAGAAGAGGTACTTATTACTTTAGCAGGTGTTTTAGGCGGTTATGCATTGGCCAGCCACTTCCATCTATCTGGCCCTTTAGCTATGGTGATGATGGGTTTAATGCTTGGTAATCATGGCCGTGCTTATGCGATGAGTGATGAGACCCGCCATTATGTTGATTTGTTTTGGGAACTTATTGATGAGATTTTAAATGCGATCTTATTTGTGCTCATTGGTTTGGAGGTCGTGGTAATTGCGTATTCTGGTAATTTATTTATAGCTGCTGGGCTTGCAATCATTATTGCTTTACTTGCCCGATTCATTGTCGTAGGCATGACCACCAAATCCTTAAGTAAACAGCTTGATCTACCTGAAGGGGCTTGGAAGGTTTTGACTTGGGGAGGACTGCGCGGCGGGATTTCAGTTGCTTTGGTACTACAACTGCCTATAGGACCAGAAAGAGATGTTTTATTAACCTTAACCTATGCCATCGTCATCTTCTCAATTTTGGTTCAAGGCTTAAGTATCGGCAAAGTTGCAAAAAGTGTTAGCGCTAGTGAAACATAATTCGCTAGTGAAAATCAGACGGCCAATGAAACTCAGTTTTAAATATGTTTTCGTCAAGGATTTTTAAGCTTAGGTCTTTAATTAAGGAAATTGTATGCTAAATTCTACTAAACAACGTCATCTTAAACGTATGAATAAAATGGTAATTAATACGCTACTCATTGGTTTGAGCAGTCTGACTGTTGTTGGCGTTGTTAGCGTTGTTGGCTGCGACCGTAATGACTCAAAGCCTGATGATGTCGTTAATGCAGAAGACAGCACGCTTGAGCCCACGAAATTAAGTGAAGATTCAGACAATTTTGACAATAACAATAATAGTGCCGGTGATGGCTCTATGACTACAGAAACGACGAGCGAAACTAATACGACAAACAGTCTAGAAACCTCTAATTCTGATGTCACCGCTTCTAACGCTGCAAATGATGCTATGTCTAAGGCGAATCAATTAGATATGAATGACTTGATGTTAAATAAGCCTAGTATTGTTATAAGCATGGTGTCCAACTTTCAGGCAGGATCGCCAGAAGCTACATTAAAAAAAGCGCTTAATACGATATATTATGGTAATGCAAAAGATGCGGTTCAATATTACGAGACCGATATTGAAGATTTTGCCAACGAGCTTGAACAGACTCAGATATTCTTTCAAAAAACCGTCCAACAAGTGGTTATCGAAGACGTGACATTTAACGAGGACAAAACTCAAGCCGTTGTCACTGGCAAAATCTCGTTAGTTGGTGTTGATAAACCTGATGTTGCGGAGTTTAGCTTAAAAAAAGTTGACGGCGTGTGGAAGTTGTTAGGCTAACGGCTTATTTACTTAAGTCTATTATTGTTGTATGGCTATATTCGAGAACGGTTTTATATCAAATTTAGCGTTATAAACATACTTAAACAACTTTACCTAGGGTTATAACGTCAGCAGTAAAGTCACCCATATCACAAATATCAGGCATAAGCCCCCATCGTTTAAATCCATGCTTCGTAAATAAATCAATACTCGGCGTATTGTGCGCAAATATGAGCGCTACGATATTTATGATGCCAAGTGTTGGGGCTTGTTTTATCATCCACGTTAATAAGCTATCCGCAATGCCCATGCGCTGAAAATGATTGTTGACATAAATACTGATTTCACTACTGATATTATATGCAGCACGGCTTTTTAAATCACTAAAGCTGCCCCATGCTACCAACTCATTTGATGCCGTTTTGACCACATATATCGGTCTTTTTGCATTACTTAAGTGAGCATCAAACCACCCTTGCTTATCTAAAATACTGATTGTCTTCAAATCCGCCGTTGACTTTTTTGAAGCTATACTTTGGTTATATATTTCAACAACTTGGGGTAGGTCATCAGGCTGTGCTAATGATATAAAGACGTTGGGTTGGGTATTATTATTCAAAAATAACGGGATTTCGGTAATTTGCAAGCGTTATACTCCTAAATTAAGCACGCACAAGTAATGAGTTTGTAGAGTTAATAGACTCTTTAACAGGCGCTTTAAAAATTCTTTATCAGGCGCTTTAACAGATTCTATATCAAGCCCTTTATCATATACTCTAAACCATCTCAAATTCAGCAAACCACTAAATGGTTACGATATCAACCTCACTAAGTCGGCATGAGACGTACGTGAACACGATTGCTTTTATGATCATTTTAGACTTCGTTGACTATAACCATAGTTTTGTTTTATTTTAAACTTCGTTCATTCTTATTTTACATTATAATAGGCATCAACTATCTTATTTTGAATATCAACTGATACTAAACTGACGCTAACCGCAAAGGCTTTATGAAAACAATTTTTTTAGACTTGGCTAAACTTGACCAAATAGATAGCGATACGCTACCCGTTAAAAATATCATGACAATTGGCAACTTTGATGGTGTCCATCTTGGTCATCAGGCGATGCTAACTAAGCTTAAACAAACCGCTCAGCAAAGCCAATCTGCAACCATGGTTATGATATTTGAACCTCAGCCTCGTGAATACTTTGCGATGCTCAAAGATGATCTTAGCGCCGCACCTGCCCGTTTGACCTCACTACATGAGAAGCTGCACCTACTGGAAGCGGTTGGCATAGATACAGTTGTGGTTGCAAAGTTTGATGAGGCGTTTCGCTCATTATCGGCTACTGCTTACGCAAATATATTAACGCAAAATTTAAATGTCACCGCTTTAGTATTGGGTGATGACTTTAAGTTTGGTCAAGACCGCAGTGGCGACAGTCAATTTTTGCGTGACTATGGTCTTATAGTTACGAACCTAAATACGATTACAGATTCTAAGATAGACAGTGACGGTCAAAACATTCAACTTGAAGACGACCGTATAAGCTCAACAAGAATACGTGATCTGTTAAACCAAGGTGATTTAACAACTGCCAATCATTTGCTAAACCGCGATTACAGCATCACTGGAATGGTGGTTGGCGGCGATAAAATTGGGCGTACGCTTGATTTTCCTACTGCAAATATAGCGCTGAATCGTATTCGTCCTGCTTTACATGGCGTATACGGTGTGGATGTCACGGTTGTAAATGAATCAGGGGACTGCGTACCCAATGCATTTGAAACCTTTGCAAAACCGAGTCAACAAGGCATCCAAGGCTTACGCCCACACAGCTTATTTGGTACAGCGAATATTGGCATTCGACCTTCTGTCGATCGCCCGCGCGATTGGCGTCTTGAAGTGTTCTTTCCCGAATTTTCTGGCGATCTATACGGAAGTATCTTGAATGTACGTTTTCTGCATTTTTTACATGGGGAGCGTGAGTATGAAGGTTTGGATGCCCTTAAAGCGGGTATTCAACAAGATGTTGTAGATCTTATTAACTGGAGACACAGCCATTGAGATTAAGCAGTCAATCGTATTAATAAATCTCTAGTCGCAATAAAGCAAATTTTAAAGCTTATTTGGCTAAACATTTATTTAAAGATATTTATTAAAGTCGATGCGTTTTAATCCATTCGATTTGATGTTATTCCTAGTATTGACTTAGTGGCAGCTAAAGCAGCATGGTAGCAGCTTTCAACACGCCCTTCATCGCACCAATCACCCGTGACTATCCATCGTTTGTCTGTATCAACATACGCCAATTGGTTTGAATTTTGAATATTTAGTTCAGTTGCAGCATAGCGCCAACGATGACAGTCGATATGTACTGGTTTTTGATGTTGTGTCCAGCCCATTATCTTTTGAGTCTCATGCAATAGAGTGTCGATTATACTGTCCATATCCTCATTGACATGTTTTTGCGCCCACTCATTACCTGAGTAAACAGTCATACTTGGCAATATATGCTCGCGTCCTGGCTTGCGGTTCTCTATAAACATTTTACTTAACACTGGTGAGTCTTCACGACTATTTCTCATTTCAAGTACATCCCATTCGATGTCATTAAATATTGATTGAGCACCATCTTGAGAATCTTGCCATCCAAGCATTAATACATAACTTGCAAGCATGCTGTGCTGTTTGACCTGCTGTTTAAATTTAAAAGAGGTCTGCTCAATAAGTTCATAAGCCTGAGCTTGTGGAGCAGTACAAACTACCCAATCAAACCTTCCCAAGTCCTTTCCAGTCTCATCGAATAGCTGGGTAGTTGTCGACTCAGTACAAGCGTGCTCAGCATTTGTATATGGAGTACTGGTAGACTGAATGCGAGTAGATTCATTTAAATTAGAACTATCTAAACCATCTTGTAAAGGTACCACTCGAGTCTTAAAACATAGCGTCGTGTGCTTAAGCTTATTTGCAATTTGTCGTCCTAATGTAGTCATTTTTGGGCAACTGATATATCTAGGATGATTCAAGCTCCATTGATCCGATGGCTTTATAGAAGCGTCAGTATGAGCATCATTTTCTAAATTTATTGGGTTTAGTGTTGCAGTCTTTGCAAGCCACGGGGTAATAGCGCCCTGTTTTAACCAAGGTTTAAGATAAGTTTGAAACGCATCGGACTTGGCGGTAAAAAACTGCGCACCAAAATCAAACTGCCACTTGCCAGACAGATTAGACGTCTGTTCAGGGCTTTTATAGCGTGTAGCAAGGCGACCAACCCCTGCTGATTTTTCAAAGATTTTAATGTCTATAGGAACGTTAGACTGTTGAGCGTATTGCTCTATTAAATCGGCAGTAATAAGCCCGGTTAATCCTCCGCCTATAATAGCGATTCTACAAGGCTTACTGGGAGTATTATCTAAAAACTGTGACTTGTAATTAACTGAAGATGTCATAAGAACAACGCTGATTAAAGTATAGAATAAAAGGAAGAATTTAAATTAAGTATTCGAAGTTATAACTATAGCTATTAAAGAACTGCTAGTTTAAAAAAGCCGTATCTATTTCAGCATAAATAAACCCTCCATTCAATTCAAATTTATTGAATAAAATGGAGGGTTTATGGTCTTAAATTAATTATATTTATCGACTAAGCGATTTATTGACCCGACTTAACTGTATTTATTAAATCATCAATTACTGCCGCATCTGCTAACGTCGATAAATCTCCTAAGCCCTCATACTCGCCTGCTGCTAGTTTGCGTAGAATACGGCGCATTATTTTACCCGAACGGGTCTTAGGTAAGGCATCCACAATGTAAATGGCATCTAAGTTTGCAATAGGACCAATCTCGGTGCGAACGTGTCGATTAATCTCGTTACGTAAGCGCTCACTATCCTCTTCGCCATGTCTTAGAATAACGTATGCACAAACCCCTTGACCTTTTAGGTCATGCGGCATACCTACAATAGCAGACTCTGCTGCAGCCGGATGCGAGACCAGCGCACTTTCAATTTCAGCAGTACCTAAACGGTGACCTGATACGTTAAGTACATCATCGACACGGCCAGTAATCCAGTAATGTCCATCTTCATCACGTAATGCGCCATCACCTGTAAAATAGCTACCCGGATAGGTACTATAATAAGTCTCTAAGAAACGGTCATGATCGCCATAGATAGTGCGCATTTGTCCCGGCCAGCCACCTTTGATGATTAAATTACCTTCTGCTGGCCCGTCAAGTTCAGTGCCTTCTGAGTCAACAATAGCCGGTTCGATACCGTAAAGCGGATTCATGGCCGAACCTGGCTTCATATCAACAGTATTAGGAATAGGAGACATCAAGATACCACCGGTTTCTGTTTGCCACCATGTATCAACAATAGGGCAACGGCTCTCACCTACCACACTGTAGTACCAGTTCCATGCTTCAGGATTGATGGGCTCTCCTACTGAACCTAAAAGCCTTAGACTTGAACGATCAGATTCTCTGACATACGCATCACCCTCTTTCATCATCGCCCGAATGGCGGTGGGTGCAGTGTATAAAATACTGACATCATGCTTGTCAATAATATGACCAATACGCGCCCATGTTGGATACTGCGGTACCCCCTCGAACATGACAGACGTTGTACCGTTTGCTAGAGGCGCATACGTCACATAACTATGTCCTGTAATCCAGCCCACATCCGCTGTACACCAAAACACATCATCGGGTTTGACATCAAATACATCTCTAAATGTCGATACTGCATAGGTCAGATAACCACCAGTCGTATGAACGACTCCTTTAGGTTTGCCTGTAGATCCAGAGGTATATAATAAAAACAACGGATCTTCGGCATTCATCGTTTCAGGTTTACAGTCTTCTTGAGCGTTATCAATCACAGTGTGATACCACACGTCACGGCGTCCACTCATTGGTACCGAATTACCCGTACGATGCACCACAATGACTTTTTCAATACAATCGGTGCCATCTACATCCAGTGCTCTATCGACATTGGCTTTGAGCGGTGTATGGCGACCGCCACGTGTACCTTCATCAGCGGTAATGACTAATTTGGCTTGGCTATCAATGATACGACTGGCAAGACTCTCAGCTGAAAACCCACCAAAGACAACCGTATGTACAGCGCCAATACGTGCACACGCTAACATTGATACAATGGCTTCTGGCACCATTGGGAGGTACAAAATAACTCGATCACCTTTTGTGACACCCATCTTGCGCATGGCATTACCCAAACGGCAAACCTCAGCATGCAGCTCCTTGAATGAAATAATTCTGTGTAGTGACGGGTGGTCGCCTTCCCAGATAATAGCAGGCTTATAAGGATTGACTTCTAAATGACGGTCTAAACAGTTTACGGATACGTTCAGCTCACCATCTTCAAACCATTTTATTGAGAAGTTATCTAAATCGTAGTTAACGTTTTTGACTTTGGTAGGTGTTTTTATCCAATCTATCAGTTTCGCCCGTTCTGCCCAAAATGACTCATTATTCCCAATTGAGTCTTTATAGGTCTCAGTATATTTTTCGGGATTACAGTTTGATTGTGCAGCAAAGTCTGCACTCGCTGGAAATTGATTCATATAAAAGTCCTTTTTTATTTCAATAAAATTACTATCAGTAACTCAACGGCATAAATATATTAACTCACATCATTACTGCTCACACTTCCTGTTATTTACAGTCTTTACTAGCTTTTAATTACTTATACTAGCATAACAAATTTGAGGGCTATTAAAGTATTTAAGAATGGTTATTCAGATAGTAGTATTTAAACCCTTGAATTTAAAACTTCAATTTCTAAAGCCTTGTATCTAAAGCTCACTATTTAGACATTCTAATTAAAATCAAATAATAAAAGCATCTATAATGAATATAGTCTATTAGATTAGATGTTAAAATGCCTACCTGACAAATAAACTCACACCTTAATTGCCATATTTATTAAATGATATTGATACATAATAAGCCAACTTATTCATTAAATGAAATGATTAAGTATGGCAGTTTTGTTGGTATTATACCGTCTTTTGCATCAACACTTTTTTCGTTACGGCTGCGTTATAGCTTTGATACTTATATAGTTTTGATAGATTATATAGTCTTAATAGATTATATAGTTTTAATAGATTTTGGTACAGTTGTAAACTTCTAAATAGCTTACAGGTGTTATTAACTAAGCTTTCTTACAAAAAACGTATAATAAAACAACTTTTGAGTTAAGTTTATATCCAATGACTTATTTATTGCCTATTTTTCATTCATGTATTTTCGTCCATATATCGTTCGCATAAAATTAAACATTAAGCTGAATCTATGACCACCCACCCCATCATAACTTCAAAAAAATCTGACAATAATAGTACGCCTGATAATAATACAGACGCCTCTATTCTTTACGTCGATGTACTTATCATCGGTGCTGGTGCTTCGGGGCTATATTGTGCCATGACCGCTGCCCAGCGTGGCCGTTGTGTGCAGGTTATTGAACACGCTAATAAAGCGGGTAAAAAAATACTGATGTCTGGTGGTGGACGCTGTAACTTTACCAACTATGTCGTGGAAGCAGAGAACTTTATTGGTGATAACAACCACTTTTGTAAATCAGCTTTAAAACGCTATAGTCCTTGGGAGTTTATTGGACTGGTTGAGAAACATAACATCCCCTATCATGAGCGAGATTATGGACAACTATTTTGTGATGATTCTTCTAAAGATATATTGAATTTGTTGTTAGATGAATGCGCGCAAGCGGGCGCTAAAGTTAAATTAAAAACCAGCGTCACTTCCGTATCTTCTATAAGCATATCTGCTTTAGGTACTTATCCCTTAGGTATAAACTCCTCAAATACAACCTCCTTAGATCAAGATACTCATCAAGGATTTGAGGTTGTCACCTCAGACGGTGTTTTCCACTGTGCTTCTTTGGTAGTAGCTACGGGTGGGTTGTCCATCCCGACATTGGGAGCTACTGGCTTTGGCTATCATGTCGCACAGCAATTTGGACATGACATCATACCAACATCAGCAGGTTTAGTGCCTTTCACATTTACAGATAAACTTGGCGAGGTTATAGCAAATCTTGCTGGTATTAGCTTGGACGTGGTTGCTTTTAATGACCGTATAGCCTTTTCGCGGCCCATGCTATTTACCCATCGGGGTTTGTCCGGTCCTGCCATGCTGCAATTGTCAAACTACTGGGAAGTTGGGGAAACCATTCACATTAACCTATTACCTAATATAGATGTCACCGCACTATTAATCAACGCTAAGTCATCACATCCTAAACAGTTAATTCGCAGTGCATTGGCGGATTACTTTCCTAAAAAGCTGCTATTGGCGTTACAAGAATTGCACTGGTCTGAAGCTAAAGATACGACGCTGGCTAATATCAAAGATGAGACATTAGACGGTATTGGCGATAGAATAAATAACTGGACCATAAAGCCATCAGGAACGGAAGGATACCGTACTGCGGAAGTAACACGGGGCGGTATAAATACGTATGAGGTATCTTCCAAAAATTTTGAGAGTAAGCTTATGCCCAATCTATATTTTATTGGTGAGGTGCTTGATGTGACCGGCTGGCTTGGAGGTTATAACTTTCAATGGGCATGGGCAAGTGGCAAAGCATGCGGAGAAGTGGTCTAAAATTTGATATTTGAGCCCAATTGAATCAACATAAGATACTTTAAAACTATGAAAATATTTGAAAACTATCAAAAGAATAAAGCCATACAAACCTATATTAAGAAATTACCTAAGGTATTATCTAAAGATTATGGTAAGTCTAACTATTATACCCCTGCTCAAGTAAAGAGCAGTATGGATCGAGCAGGCTTAATGAGTGTTTATGCTTACTACGCAATGGTGTTGTACTGCGATAGACCTCATTTGGAGCAGTATGCACTCCAAACCTCTGAGCCATTTGATTATGACAGTATAAAAACTGATATTGGTGATAGCTTTTTCGATGGAAATAGCGACTTTACGCCTAAAATGATTGACTCATTAACGGATCAATACAATACAAGTATTCCATTTGATAATACTAACCCTGAAGGTCCCTTCGATATGGATGGTAGTGGAGATGGGTAAATTAATAAAATTTAAATCGGATTGGTTTTTTAAAAAAACTTCAGCGTTTTTAGTTAAGATATTGGTACCTTCTCACATGGTAGTTCATTTCGTGAAAAGGGTAAGTAAGTCTTATACATGAACAAACTGAGGTTCACATGAAATATCTAGTAAAAATCGCCATGCTTTTTTTAGTTTGTCTATCCATTCAAGCGTGTTCAATTAAATCTTATAATCAAGATAATCTAAATAAACCAGACTATAAATTCACGGTAGTCCGAGAATGTAATACAGAAACTTGCTCTTTTTATCGTAAACAAAATAACAATAAAACTGAAATTATCAACTTTGATATAGGTAGAGTTAGTGAGGTTAAGAAATTAAATAATGATTTATATAACTTTAATCTATCTTGTGGATACGCATGTGGTCTAAAGTACTATGTTACTATAGATAATATGTTTGTCACTCAAGATAATGAAATACTCGTTGATAATCAAAAAAAATGTATTGTATATGCCGATTGGAATGAGAAAAAAATATATTCACGAGATTTAAAAAACCCCGCTTTCAGAAATCAGCTGCTATATGACTTCTCAACAGACGATAGATATATAAACAATACTGACAATCTTAGAGATTTATTAGAAAGGGAGCCACTACATCAATTATTTAATGAAGATGCCGTTATTGATGATTATGGTACGTTACATTTATATTTATTAGGTAGAGAGTCGGACTTGCTAGAACTTCATGTAGAAAATGCTTGTACAATCTTTTAAATCGCATATTAAAGTTCGTAATTACATACTTACGCTATAACTCATCAAACTTAAGTCCGAATTTCATTAAGTACTTACGTAGCCTATCACTGTCATTTGGATTTTTTAGGTTATTACGTGAGCTTGAGAATAAATAGCGTCCTGCCGCTGCTTGGCTCTTATGCTGCTGACATACTGAGATAACATAGGCCAGTTGTACCCTGTCAAAAGGATCTAAATCAAAAGCATCTAATTTATCGATAAAACTATCATCAAATTCGCTGTTAGCACTATTATTAGTATCATTATTTGAATTACCAATAGAATTATTATCAGCAAAGCCATTCAATTCTGCATGTAATACGCCATCACTTAGTTGTTCTAACTGGTGTTGCGCTGAGCTTAGCGCATCAGTGTTTAGCATATGGCTTTGGTTGTGAGTAATTGACCAAAGGTTTTTCAAACGCTCAATTTCAGCCTCTACATCTTCGGTTCTGATGACTTTACTGTCCGTTAATGTGGTAAGACGCGTCATACTGGCGGATAAGTCTCTAAAGTTACCTGCCCAAGTAGCCTGCTCGCTAGTAGCAAAGTCTTCGTAAAGATTGCGAGCTTCTTTTTCAAAGCGATATTGATTTTGATCTTCGCTACCCAGTCTTGCAAGTTCATAATCAATATTGACGGACAAATCTTCCAATCGATCTTTAAGCGATGGTAAAAAGAAAGTCCAAGTATTCAGCCTAGCGAACAAGTCTGCTCTAAATTCACCCGCTACAACAGCTTGACGCAAATCCTTATTAGTACCCGCCATGAGCTGAAACGACACTGTTACTGGTCGGTCGCTACCCACAGGATAGAATCGTTGTTCTTCTAAGGCTGTGAGTAGCATCGCTTGTTCATCCAGCCCAAGCTCTCCTATTTCATCTAAAAATAAAACACCACCATCGGCCGATTTTAACAATCCATCCCGATTAGAAGAAGCACCTGTAAAAGCGCCTTTAACATGACCAAATAAGACACTCATTGCGGTATCACCGCGAAGCGTCGCACAGTTCACTTCCACAAATGTGCCAAGCTTAACTTGAGTAAGACTCGTATCGGCTTTGAGTTTTTTGAGGGCATAAATTTGGCTTGCTAGTTGCGACTTCCCAGCCCCTGTTGCCCCCATCAATAAAATAGGCGCTGTTGAACGCGTGGCTACCTTTTCGATGTCTTCAATTAGCTTTTGATAGGCTTTATTTTGGGTTATTAAATTGGCTTGTAAAGTCTGCCAGTGTTGAGCTTTTTCGGCTTCAAAACGCTCTCGCAGTCCATCGTATTTAGAAACATCTAAATCAATGGTTTGAAATCGCCCTTGTGGGTTATTTTTGTCAGGTTTTGGGCAGGGCGAGGTTTGTATTAAGTCTGCCGGTATAAACCCAGCTTCAACCAACAAAAACCAACATATTTGGGCAACGTGTGTGCCCGTGGTGAGGTGAACCAAATAATCCGTATTATTGGCGAATTCAAAACCAGTTACGAAGTCATACAACTGTGCATACACCTCGGCAAAATCCCAAGGATGCGCTAAGGTTAAGGGATGAGCCACTACTTCGGTATTGGGTGATACTTTTTTTAAATCATCTTCAATGATACTCAAGAGCCGCTTGTTTTGAGGACTATAAAGAATATGAAGCTCATCAACCAGCAATTCATCGTGCAAACATAGGCTCACCGTCGGGCGCCAACGTTGCCAGCGCTTGTCGTTAAATCCATTGTCTAAAGTTGTTCCTAAAAAACCGATGACGGCAGTTTTATTCATTTATGACCCACTAGTGCTAATTGAAACTAGATATTATTTATATTTTTTTATACGAATATAGAAATATAACTATATCAGATTCAATGAACTCCTTGTCGATTATATTAAATTAAAATATTTATAATTTATTTTTCTATTAAAATCAGTACTTTATATAAATTTTAAATATTTATATAAAGGTTGGCACGCGCTTCGCAGTATTAATAATGCAATAACCAATATTAATTCTAATCCAATGTATTCATTGAACTATTTAAAATTGATTTTTATTAATCGAACTATTTAATAAGGAGCAAACCATGCAACCTACCACTCATAATATACTTCAAGAAGGTGGAGCCCCTATTCGGCTTTGGACAAAGGGCGTGCCTGTTGACCCCAAAGCACACGAACAGCTTATTAAAGCGTCTCAAATGCCATTTATTTATAAATGGCTCGCGGTAATGCCCGATGTGCATGTAGGTATTGGCGCCACTATCGGTACAGTATTACCTACCAAAGAAGCGATTATTCCTGCTGCTGTTGGGGTGGATATTGGCTGCGGAATGATGGCGGTTAAGACCACATTGACTGCAAGCGATCTACCCGATAACTTGCGTGGATTGCGTCTTGAACTTGAAAAGGCCATTCCTCATGGTCGTAGCAAGACCCGTGGTCGTGGATCACGCCGTGATGTGGGCGCTTGGACCAATCCTGATGAAGCAGTATTAAATGGTTGGAGCGATTTGCAGGCTGATTTTGATTATCTGTGTCAAAAGCACCCTCGCCTTAAAAACACCAACAATCTAAATCACCTAGGAACGCTAGGAACAGGCAACCACTTTGTTGAGGTTTGTCTGGATGAAACCAATCAAGTTTGGATTATGTTGCACTCAGGTTCACGCGGTGTGGGTAATGCTATTGGACGCTATTTTATTGAATTAGCGCGAGAAGATATGCGCAAATGGTTCATCAATCTGCCCGATAAAGACTTGGCTTATTTTGCTGAGGGTACCGAGCATTTTGAAGATTATTGGTTTGCGGTAGGTTGGGCGCAGCGTTTCGCTTACAAGAACCGTGAAATCATGATGGAAAAAGCGATTAAAGCTTTGCATGAAATTATCCCTAAACCATTCGATGCAGCCGTCAAAGCGGTAAACTGTCACCATAACTATGTAGCAAAAGAAGAGCATTATGGCGAAGAAGTATTTGTTACCCGTAAAGGGGCGGTACGTGCCAAAATGGGCGAATATGGAATCATTCCCGGCTCTATGGGGGCTAAATCGTTTATCGTACGAGGTAAGGGTAACGAAGAGTCGTTTTGCTCCTGTTCGCATGGGGCTGGGCGGGTTATGTCACGTACTCAAGCCAAAAAAGAGTTTACAGTTGAGGATCAAATTGCTCAAACCGAAGGCGTGGAGTGCCGTAAGGATACAGCCGTTATTGATGAGATTCCTGCCGCGTATAAGGATATTGAAGACGTCATGGCGGCGCAAAATGATTTGGTAGAAGTTGTGCATACGCTTCGGCAGGTGGTTTGTGTTAAGGGATAGAATCCCCCTTAGCCGTTCTCTATATAGTGAAGGAGATAGACTCAAGCTAATTGTTCATTTTAGGATTACAAACTATGAAATACCAAGAATATAAAGATACTGACTTAATCCCAGAACTTGTTGATTGGAAAGCTTGTAATGGTGAAGACTTTACTATTGAAGACTGGTTAAACTTTCATTTAAAACCTCAACTTACTATAGCTTACACTACTGTTTTCTGTCCTGAGTTTGAAGAATATAACGGTGGTTTATTTTTTAAAGGTGAATACAACCGCAATACAATGGCTGGTGATATTGAAACGCACCACTATGGAAATTTTATCGATTATCAGTCTTTTACTAACTTCAGAGAGGTTGCATATTTCATGCAGTCCTCCTATGAAGATAAGCTGCATCCTGTCCAAGTAGAATTCATGGGTAAGATGTTAGAAAAAATTTGGGGTTATCAGCTTATAGCACAGTTTCCACATTTAAACCCACAAGTGAAATATTGCGGATTAGATGTGAATCCAATAGATGATGCTAACGTTACTTTTTGGGCACAGCCATCATTTGAGAAATAAGGATAAAACTATGTGTTATGAGGTAATTATAAGTACCGACTACCCCGTTGATCTGGCAAAGTTAAATCAAATGAATGTGTATTTTGAGCAAACTGTTGCTGAGAAAAACAAAGTCAATCTTGAATACGACAATGTTTATCGCCTTGCTACCTATGGCGTCAATCACTGTAGTTGCGGTTTTAGAATATATGATGGTAATGCTTTTGACTATGAGTTTATCGGTTTGCAAGACTGGCTTGAAGAGGACAGAAATGATAGTAATATTCTAAATACAAAATTTTTGTTTCAGGTGATTAAGAATATCGTGAATGAAGGCTATCAGTTTGATAGTTTTACGGTTTGGAATGGTGATGAACAAAAACCTCCTGTAAAGTCGATGGTTGTGAATGTTAATGACGTGGATAAGACTGAATTTATGTTATTTGATAGTGCTTATTTTAGCTATGTTAAATAAATGCAGTTATTATACTCATATTTAGATTTTTAGTAGTGCATTTTAAAACGTTATAAAAGTACGCTAACCTATAAGGCTTGGCAGGATGCCTATGCAAACTTTCATGTACCTTATGAGGCTTTGGTGTCTAGTTGCAATGGTTTTAAGGGCAAACAAGGGTTAGTTGAATTACTGAACCATGATAATACTAACGGCGATTATGCCAGAGTATTTGACGTCTGCTGTATAGAGATACGTCCTTACTATTTTCGCTTAGGCTATTTATATGAAATAGCTATTGCTTAAGCTTAACCATGCGCCCTTAACACCAAACCAGCGTCTAAGCTACAAAAATAGTTAAGTCTACTTACCGAGAGTATCGCCTTAAAAGAACTAAAAATAAATAAACTGGAGAATAAAAATGAAACTTGCCGAAGCCCTACTCATCCGTAGCGATATGCAAAAAAAACTGGCGCAGTTAAAAGGGCGCATCAAAAATAACGTTAAGGTGCAAGAAGGCGATACACCAAGTGAAGAACCAAACGAGCTGATGATTGAGGCAAGCCAAATTATCACCGAGTTGTCCGGCTTAATTGAACGTATTCATCGTACCAACGCGGCGGCGACCACTGATAACGGTGCGTCTATGCTAAGCTTACTTGTAGAGCGTGATACGCTTGAGATGCGCCATAAGCTGTTAGTTGATATGATAGAGGCAACACGGAACGAGGAAGACCGTTATAGTTATCGTGAGATCAAGTGGGATGTGATTGTTTCGGTATCTGGCTTACAAAAACAAGCCGATGATATCGCCATAAAATTGCGTAAGCTCAACCTTGTGATTCAAGCTAATAATTGGCAGATTGAATTGCTCGATTAAACTTATATTCAAAGAATACTCTATCAAATATCCATTTGATAGACTACCAGTTTGGAACCGACTGGGCGAGTGTCAGACCCGTACTTCCACAGCAGGGGGTTGAAAATATACTGCAGTGGCCTACCCGATGCGTCGTGGGCAGGCGTTACTTTTACACCTTATGCCTCGTACTCATCACACTGTACTATGCACTTGTTAGACCTTACTACCAGACACTGACAGTCGGTTTCAATTTTATTAAGACAATAAATAATCCTTAAACCTGCTAGGCCTCATCAGACGTTAGCAATGTTAAGGATTTTTAAGCAAAAACGCAGTATGATATTGCATTTTATATAAAGCGTTTCGATGGTGAGTTATGAAAATTTTAGAATCAAAGTATTATGTCGATCGGCAATACCTAATTACGGATCATTGTGATGGTAACCGTATTGTGGTGGACAATCGCTTATGGGCATCAAAATACCAGCCTTATAGTGATTTGCTCGATCATTTGTTTGGTGGGGTATACATCGGCAGTTCGGATTTGGTTATCGCTCAAGATAAGCTTAATCAGTTAGTTCAGTGTACGGATTTCACTCATTTGGACTATTCTAAAAAGACGAATGCGTTTTTTCAAAAAGAGCTGTGCTATTTTCATCCAGAATATGAGATTTTTGTTGTACTCAATACAAATTTGTCTAATGACTATGAAAATGAGCTGTTCGAAAACGGGTTGCTTAAGTTAGAAAACGTCTATTTTGACAAAGGACGCGACAATGTTAAGGCAGATGTGGATGCTTTTTTTGATGCGTTTGTCGATAAGTATCAACCCAAAGAGCCAAAAGTGTCTATATTGGTTAAGACGAATGATGGCTTTGAGCTTAATACCCACAAAATTATCCCCTACCCTATTGATATAAGTCTGATGTACAACGATGACTTCGCCGATGTTCATGCGCATATTGTCGAATCACTATCTACGACGCATAAAGGCATTGTTTTGCTACATGGTATTGCAGGCTCGGGTAAATCAAATTATATTAAATGGCTGACCAGCCAAGTGACCGATAAAAAGTTTATCTTTGTGCCCAGTACCATGATTCATATGTTGGCAGATCCTGGGTTTATTACGCTACTCATTGAGAATAAAGGCTCAGTATTGGTATTAGAGGATTGTGAGAATTATATTGGGGAGCGTACTCCAGAAAATAGCAATACCGACATGGTGTCTTCCATCTTGAATATTGCAGATGGCATGCTGTCTGATGTGCTGGCTTGTCAATTGATTTGTACTTTTAATTCAGATATTTCACAGATTGATCCTGCTCTGATGCGTAAAGGACGCCTGATTGCTGAATATAAGTTTCATGAACTTGAAACGGCTAAAGCCAATGCGTATTTGGCAGCCTATGCAAACAAAGCTGATGCGTCAGATACTGATACTGATACTAATTCTAATGATCAAGACACGGACGAGTCTGATACCTTATACGATAGTGGTGAAGACAGTATTGACCAAAAAGACAATGAATCAGACGACGCGCGTATTGCGGCCAAAGCTCAAGATTTTGAGCATAAGTTAAATGGTACAGATCCTTTGATGCAATCTGAGTTGCCATTAACGGTGGATTCTCCAATTTCGCTTGCCGAACTGGTCAATTTGACAGACAAATCATATCGTGAAGTGGTCAAAAAGAATCGAACCATAGGTTTTATCCATTAGGGCATGGCTTCAATTCGTACAATAATATTTAAATGGGCTAAAAGATATTGTCAATGAAGTCTTAAATGGTGACAAGGCAACCGAGTGCAAGTATTACTCATGTAGGCTTAGCAAGGTTAACGCCGTAACCGTTTAGTATTTCGCTGACTATAAATAGCCGCCTATTTCTGGAAACTCAGATAACCCTTAATATACATAAATAACCTTAATAACCTTAATAAACATAAATAACCTTAATAACCTTAATAACCTGGAATAACTTTAAATAAAAAGTAGGCACCATGACGGATGCAGCAATAAAAAAACGGCTCAAAATAGACGGCAGCATAGGAGAAGGCGGTGGACAAATCATCCGTACAGCGCTGGCGTTATCTATGCTGACAGGTACGCCGATTGAAGTGAATAACATCCGTGCTGGTCGTGCAAAACCTGGTTTGATGCGTCAGCACCTTATGTGTGTTACAGCTTCAAAAGAGATATCTAATGCAACCGTTACTGGCGCTCATTTAAATAGCACAAGCTTAAGGTTTGAGCCCAGTGAGGTGACGGCAGGCGATTATGTGTTTGATATAGGCTCGGCGGGTAGTACCAATCTAGTGCTACAGACCATACTCCCAGCGCTATTGTTTGCAGCATCAGCGAATCGCTCAAACCAATCTTCAACCATTACGATAAAGGGCGGTACACACAATCCATTTGCGCCAACTGCTGATTTTGTTCAGTATGGGTTTGTACCAGCATTGTCTAAGCTTGGCATGCAGATAGATTATGAATTGATTAAGTCTGGATACGCGCCTATCGGCGGCGGTGAAATCAGGGTCAAGATTAGGCCTTACTTACGTCGTGCCACTGCGACACCTTTTAATCTTACTAAACGAGGGAACTTGCTTGGCATTCATTTGGTCGCTAGTCATTTAAATCTTGATAGTGATATCTGTCAGCGTGAGCTGCTAATTGCGACAGATAGATTATCTAAGTTAAATTTAGATACGGCTTTGATAACCACGCATATAGAAAAGCAGTCAGGTATTGGAGAGGGTAACTGCTGTTATGCCATAGTGACACATACTATTAACGACGTTAAGACTGAATCTAAAAACGTTGAAGCAAAGCATTTAGTGAAAAAACATTTTAATCAAGATAGTATGCCTGTACATCAAGAAGTGTTTACGTTACTGGGAGAAAAACACACATCGTCCGAGAAGGTAGGTACGCGATTTACTGGTTTAGTAAAACGCTATCTTTACAAAACAGATGCAGTTGTGGATGAGTATTTAACCGATCAATTGCTATTACCTTTGGCTTTGTCGGGTGGCGGTGAGTTTTCATCTCGGCTTATAAGCAATCATAGCAGGACGCAAGCGTGGCTGATTCAGCAGTTTTTGCCCGTTAACATAGAATTTGAAAAGTTTAACGAGCATTGCTATAGAGTTAGGGTTTATGATTAGGCGCTTTCTTTAGCGTATCAATGACTTAAACGCCTTTATTAACTGTAGGGTTAGGTATACTGCTTAGTTTATTATATTGCTGGTTTGGTAAATAAACCAGCCTTTTCAAACTGCGCGGCTAGCGCGAGTAAGCGAGCTTCATCGTTCATTTGACCAATAAATTGCATGCCAATTGGCAACCCTTTTTGGCTCATCCCTAAAGGTACTGACATTGCAGGCAGACCTGTGATATTACCCAAAGTGGTAAACGCCATTTTACTAAGGACAGGCGCACTGAGCTTTTCTACCAAATTGGAATTGTAAATCCATTTGCCAATATTGATCCCTTTATCAACTAAGCCTGTTATATTCAAAAGCACCTCATCGAGACGGCTAGGTGGTATGACACCGTGTTTTACAGCGGCAGTAGGTACGGTAGGACATAAAATCATGTCGTACTGCTCAAGGAGTAATCCTGTTTGATATTGCACGTCATGCCAGCCCTGCTTGGCTTTTAGTAAATCCATGACGCTTAGTGAGCGACCTATCATGGCCATATTGAGGGTTTGGGGTTCAAGATTGCTAACATGCGATTTGCCATAGCGTAAGGCGATGTCTTCAATATGATAGGCCGTATGCGCGCAGACTACTGTAAAAAAGTCTCGCCACATTCTATCTTTATTAATGTTTGGTACGGCCTGCTCGACGCTATGACCCATATCTTCTAGCTGACTGGCTGTCATTTTAAGAACGTCTTCGACTTCTTTATCTACCGTAGCACCTGGGAATAAAGGTGTTGGCATAAGAGCAATATTAAGCGATTTGGGCGGTGTTTTAGTAGCTTGTAAGAAGTCGTCGTTACCTGAGGTCGTGCTCACAAACGCTGAGCCTATCTCACGCCCTGACGTTGCATCGAGCATTGCGGCGCTATCTCTCACACTGCGGGTTATGACGTGGTCGGCAACAGCCCCCTCCCATCCTTCTGAGGTTAATGGACCACTTGGATTACGCCCGCGGCTGGGTTTTAATCCGAACACACCGCACCACGCTGCGGGAAATCGAATCGACCCCCCACCATCTCCACCGCCTGCCATAGGTACGATGCCCGCGCTCACTGCTGCGGCACTCCCACCAGAGGATCCGCCACTACTATAGCCTTTTTTAAAAGGATTGTGCGTTGGCCCAAAGGATTTGGGTTCAGTGGTAATCATAAGGCCAAACTCAGGCGTATTGGTTTTGCCAAATGTGTTGACACCCGTCGCTCGCATCCGCCGCACCAACTCATTGTCTTGATTGGGCACAACATGAATACTACGGCTTCCCATCTTAATAGGCTCGCCTGCAAATAAGAAGTTTAAATCTTTTAATAAATAAGGCACACCGCAAAAGATGCCTTCTGGCAAGCCTTGATTAGCGGCATTGTAAGCTCGCTCATCAAACCGATGAATAATGGCGTTTAATTGAGGGTTGAGTTCGTTTGCACGATGTATTGCAGCCTCTAAGGCTTCTTTGGCACTGATTTCGCCTGACTTTATAAGTGTTGCCAGTCCAATGGCGTCGTATTGTGTATATTCTTTAAACATAGAAATCCTTGTCTATTTATGCGTAGTGCGCTTATTTTTATGGTATATAACATAGCAAGTAATGAAAAATATGGTTTAAAAAAAAGGTTCGAAAATCGTAGTTTAAAAACTGTTTAAAAGCTATCTATCTCTTAGTCTTATATCAAATCTGATAATTTACCTATCGAGGAAAACGTATGCAAACGCTACAAGTAATTGACTTTGCAAGTTTGACAAAGAGAGGTTGTTTTTAAAAAAGGTATTACTTAGCTTTATATTCTACAAATTTAATAGCTATAGTCAGCGAATTATTAAACGGTTACGGTGTTTACTTCGCTAAGCCTACAAAAGCACTACTACGACTCGGTTGCCTTATAACCATTTTAGACATCTTTGACTATAGCTTATAGCAAAGGCAATAAAAAAGCCAAACCCTAAGGTTTGGCTTTTGGCATTACAATATTTGATGCAGAAATATACGGATTGCTACATAAGCGTTCTATAAAGCTGCAGTTCATTTAGCTTACGTAAATTGTCTCAACTTAATAGTATATTGTTAAGTAATTTATATTGAATAACAATGTATATAAGTTATCTAAATTATTTAACGGGTACTTCCATCAGCAAGACATACGCATCTTCTAAAGCTTCAACATCAAAACCCTCAGTATCTAAGATACCCATACCGTCACGTCTATTAAGCACTTCATCACCAATTTTTACGCTACCTTCAATGACAAAAGCATAGACACCGTTTTGAGGGTTTTTTAGCGTATAGTTCGCGGTAACACCTTTATCCAGATTACCCATATGGAACCAGGCATCTTGATGAATCCATACACCTGCATCATCAGGATTAGGAGATAATATTTGGCTAAACTCGTTAGGCTTTAACATATCAGCAATCTTAAGCTGCTGATAACGTGGCTCAACACCGTGTTTGTTCGGTGTAATCCAAATTTGGAAAAACTTAACAGGTTCGCCAGCTTCTCCATTCATTTCACTATGCGCAATACCAGTACCCGCTGACATTACCTGAATCTCACCACTTTCTATAATACCATTTGTACCAATGGTATCTTTGTGTGCAAGCTTACCTGATGTTGGAATTGAAACAATTTCCATATCACGGTGCGGATGCGTACCAAATCCTTTACCACCTTCTACATGGTCATCATTAATTACGCGTAAGGCACCAAAGCCCATACGATCAGGATTATAGTAGTTAGCAAAACTAAAGGTGTGTTTACTTTTTAACCAACCGTGGTTGGCATCACCGCGAGTATCTGCTCTATGTATTATAGTTTTCATAATTATTCCTTATTATTTAATATAAATTAATGGCTATAACCATTTAACACGCCTATTATACCATAAAGATATTCTTAACTTAACACCATTACTATTAATATATGATTAAGTATCCTAAATTCTGCATTCTATTTAACTCATTAATAAGTAAGGTTAATCTTATTCTATAGTACGCGTAAAAAAAGTGGCCTTAGCCACTTTTTGGTTTAGATTTAGATCATTTTAATCATACTAATTTAAGTATATACGTTTACATTAGCAGTTCGCGTTTTCCGCCCTTGCCCATGGGGCTAACTAATCCAGCTTCTTCCATAGAATCTACAATACGGGCAGCACGGTTATAGCCAATACTGAATTTACGCTGAATACTAGAGGCTGAGACTTTCCGAGTCTCCATTATAAAGGCCACGGCTTCATCGTATAAAGCATCATCTTCGCCTGAAGTATTGCCTGCCCCACTATTGCTTGGACTCGATAATTCAAAATTACTGGCCATATTATCGATATAATCTGGGGCACCACGCTCACGCCAAGCATCACAAACACGGTTGACCTCTTCATCGCTCACATAAGCACCATGCACACGATCCGGCTCAATCTGACCAGGTCCTAAGAACAGCATATCGCCATTACCTAGCATGTCCTCTGCACCCCCTGCATCTAATATAGTGCGAGAATCCACTTTGGAGTTAACACGCAGTGCGGCACGTACGGGAATATTGGCTTTAATAAGACCTGTAATTACATCTACAGAAGGACGCTGGGTTGCAAGCATAAGATGAATACCTGCAGCTCGTGATTTTTGAGCTAAGCGAGTGATTAGCTCCTCTGCTTGTTTTCCAACTTGCATAATCATATCAGCGAACTCATCGGCGACGATTACAATCATCGGTAGCGTTTTAAGCTTTGGTGCTTTATCAATACTTACGCTCTCATTAGGGCGCCATAGTGGATCAATCATGGGCTTGCCAGATTGCTCTGCTGCCATGACTTTTTTATTAAATTCGCTTAATTTACGAACCTTTAATAAACTCATTAATTGATAACGGCGCTCCATCTCGGCTACACACCAAGCGAGGCTACTTGCCGCCTCATTCATGTCAGTCACGACAGGCGTTAATAAATGCGGAATGTCATTATAATTAGCAAGCTCTAGCTGTTTTGGATCAATTAGAATTAAGCGAAGCTCAGAGGGTTTGTATTTGAGTAGCATGGAAAGTAGCATTGAGTTTACCAGTACGGACTTACCTGATCCTGTCGTACCCGCTACCAGCATATGCGGCGCTCTAGCCAGATCGGTTATGATGGGGTTACCCCCAATGTCTTTACCCATCGCCATACTGATTTGAGCATTGGGATCTTTATACTTTTTGGTTTCTAACAGCTCTATTAGCCTCACCATTTCACGCTTTTTATTCGGCACTTCAATACCGATATAAGGCTTACCGGGTATCACTTCTACCACACGTAATGATGCCATTGACAACGAACGAGCCAAATCACGAGATATGCCAGTCACCTTGCTAGCTTTCACCCCTGCTGCTAAATCAACTTCAAAGCGGGTAACGACTGGGCCTGGTATGGCATTCACAACGTCAGCTTTGACATTGAATTCTTGTAGTTTAATTTCTAACAGCTCTGAGAGTTGTTCGAGCTCCTGAGCGGTATAGCTGGGTTTGCGATCAGGGTCTGGCTTGTCCAAAATCGACAGCTCAGGAATGGGCGATAAGCTTTCCCGATGTTTTGCAGTTTGCATGGCGCGGCTGGCGCTCGCATATGCTGAATCATCGTGAATGTCTGGCAGTACGGGTTCTTCGCTATAACGCTGTTCTGGTACCATGTCTTCAATATGATTACCCGAATCACCGTCTGGCGTCGCAAATCTTATTTCAGGTACTGCCGGTTTGCTGGACACTTTTGGTTCATCTGAAAGTGCTGATTCGTCTACAAGCGTTGGTAGCTGCTTTGGGTTAGATGGTGGTGTATTGGTCGGCGTTAGGTCTACAAATGACTCAACCTCTTTAACCTTATCTTGCGCAACCCTCTTTTCAACCACATCATGTTGTAGTGAGTCAGATGTAGATGCAGACGATGATTCAGTTGCTTTTATAACAGGATCTGTAGCATGAGCACTATATGCCTGCTTGGGGACATCCGAATTGATAGGCGTACCATTATCATTATTTGTATAGCCACTGCCACTAGCTTGAGTGTTGAGACTAGCATTACCGGCTGTATCTGCATTAAGTTCGCTATGCGTGTACTTATTTTTAGAACCATTTAATGCGTGGGTTGAGTGAGTACGGTTGTCTTTACCTGTTTCAGTCCCTGTCTCTATATCTGTTCCTGTTCCTGTTCCTGTTCCTGTTTCTGTCTCATTCATATGGCTTTGAGTTGGACTTTGCATGGCTCCAGTGACATAAGTTGCTCCAGTGACATGAGTAGTTCCATCAGAAGCTAGTTGTTCAGCTGCCAGTGAATTAGTTAATCCATCGCTATCATAATCAGGGTCTAACGAAACGGTTTCTGTTTTAGAATGTAGTGCAGTCTCTGATACAGCGTTTGGAATAGCGACATCGTTCGTTTCTGGCGATGTGGATGCAGGTTCATCGTGTAAGGAAGCTTGGTTCGCTTGATTGGATAAAGTCGTATTATCAGCGACGGCAACAGGTAATGCATCTTCATCGAGCAAACTGTCAATGGCTTTTGGATCATTCCAAGCGAAACTAGGTTCTTGTTTTTTATTTGTCGCTGATTTTGGCTGTTGAAGATTAGCCGCAGCTTCTTCTTCACGAAGCGCAAGTATGCTCTCACTTAAACCTGAATTTACCAAAAACTCATCCAGAACATTGTTAAATTCTGAATACCTTACCGTTTGACTCTGACCATTTGGCGCTGAATTTGAGTCAGCCCCTGGGCTATTCGTTATTAAAGATGATTCTAGAGATGTATGTACAGAGCCATTATCTAATTCATTTTCATTTTGATTGTTTTCATCTAGCCTATGCGTATTGGAATGCGTATCCGTTTGCTCTTTAAGATTGAGTTTGAGCTGATTGCTATGCGCAGATGATTTTGAGCGAATGCTATCAAATAGATTGTGCTCTTTTTTCAGTGCTCGTTCATCGCTCGCTATCGCATCATCTGTACCTGCATGCTCGTTCGAACCATCATTACGGTGAGTATCAGTATAGTCGTTTTGATCATTATGCATGTCATTACGGCGCTCTTTAATACCGCTGCCTAGCCAAGATAAACTTGTAAATTTGGAAAACAGCTGTTTCCAGCGCACATCAAAGGCGAACGTAATCGTAATCAACGTGAATAATAATAGAAACAAGCCTGCCCCATACGAGGTAAGTAGGGCTGACAAACGCGCGGCTACTTCTGACCCGAGAACACCACCAATTCGAGCCACATTAGCATCTGCAAAACCTAGCAGCTGAGGAATGATTGCTACCAAACCTGCACTACCAAGGATTAAAAAAAGATAGGCGATCAATCGGATCAAACCAAATGTTTGTTGACGCTCCCACCAAAGACTCAAAGCTTCATAAGCTAAAAATATAATGACCCACCAAGCCGACCACCCCAAAAAGGTATAAAACAGATCTGCAACCCACGCGCCCACAGCGCCGCCCATATTACTAACTGTCGTCATGTCGCTACTAATACGCGACCAGCTAGGATCGTTCGGGCTATAGGTAATCAAAATAACAAACACATAGGCAGATACTATGACGGCAAGTGCAGTAAACATGGCTTTTTTGGCAGTATAAATTTGTTGAGCCGTTATCATTACGCTATCTCATCTTAAACTGGTAAAATATGGAACTCTACTTATCATAAATCTTGTATGGCATTCTTCAATAGGACTTAACCCTAGCACCATAACCCTCTATAATAGCAAATTACGCCCTACTTTCGTGCATAGGATGATATTTTTATTCCATTTATAAATATAATAAATTAAATTCATTTGCTATTTTAGTCATCAACCCGCAAATACATTTTTATAACGATAACCTCGTTACTTATAGCTATTGTTCAAACCCAACTATTTTAAAAATTAAGGAAGCGATATGACACAAGACACCTCTTCAAATCGTCATGAAAAACTCATTATACTAGGTTCTGGTCCTGCTGGTTATGCAGCGGCTGTCTATGCGGCGCGTGCCAATTTGAAACCTGTCATTATTTCAGGTATGCAGTTGGGCGGTCAGCTTACGACAACTACCGAAGTTGACAACTGGCCTGGCGATGCGCACGGGCTTACAGGTCCTGATCTAATGGTACGTATGAAAGCGCATGCTGAACGTTTCGGAACTGAGATTTTAAACGATCATATTAATTCTGTTACCTTAACTGAACGCCCTTTCAAACTTGTTGGTAACTCTGGCACGTATAGCTGCGATGCGCTCATTATTGCTACAGGCGCTTCCGCGCAATATCTAGGCATTGAGTCAGAAACTAAATTTAAAGGTTTAGGCGTTTCTGCTTGTGCAACCTGCGATGGCTTCTTTTATAAAAATCAAAAAGTAGCCGTTATTGGTGGCGGTAATACAGCCGTCGAAGAGGCGCTATATCTATCTAATATTGCAAAAGAAGTTATCTTAGTTCATCGCCGTGACAGTCTGCGCTCAGAGAAGATACTACAACAAAAGTTGTTTGAAAAACAAAAAAATGGCAATGTAACTATTGAATGGAACCATAAAGTCAAAGAAGTGGTCGGCGATGATATGGGCGTCAATGGTGTTGTTATCGAATCGACTGAGGATGGTAGCACAAAGCATCTAGATGTTATGGGTATGTTTGTGGCTATTGGACACAAGCCAAATACCGATATGTTCGTTGATCAATTAGATATGAAAGATGGCTACCTTATCGTGAATAGCGGTACTAAAGGCAATGCCACTCAAACCAGTATTGAAGGCGTTTTTGCAGCGGGTGATGTGGCCGATCATATTTATCGTCAAGCGATTACCTCAGCAGGTACCGGCTGTATGGCAGCTCTAGATGCTGAAAAATACTTAGACGCGATTGGCGAAGCAGACGCTCATGATCATACCTATGCGTCTACACTGACGCAAGACGCAGATGCGTAACTTTCGTATACGCGTTTTGAACTTATATCTATCTAAGTTATAAGTTCTTAAATAAGCGGTATAGTCAGCAAAATACTAAACGGTTACGGTGTTAACCTCGCTCGCCTTACTATAGTAGTACTTGCACGCGGTTAGCTTGTAACTCTTTTAGATTGATTTCACTATATATTAAATTCATAGATATTAAGGCGCTAGACTCATAGCGCCTTATATTTATAAGTACTATTTTTCTTACAACTATGTTAAAAAAACAACTATGTTAAAAAACAACTATGTCTAAAAGTAACTTTATTTAAAAGCAATTATATTCAAAAGCCACTATGTTTAAAAGCAATTATGTGTTCCCCGACCCTATTGAGGCCGATCCCGATGGATTGGGTCTTATTGCGATGGGCGGTGATCTTGAGTCACAGACCCTATTAGACGCTTACGCCCAAGGGTTGTTTCCATGGTTTAATGAAGATGAGCCAGTGGCATGGTGGAGTCCAGAGCCTCGGTGCGTTCTTAATCCAAATGATTTTAAACCCAGTAAATCTTTAAAGCGTCTGGCTAAAACGAGCGACTGGGTCTGGCGGGTTAACACTGCATTTGAAGAAGTTATTCATGCCTGTAGCTTACCCCGTAGCTACGCAGACGATACTTGGATTCATGACGAGATGATCGAGGCTTACATTCACCTATATGAGCTTGGGTATGCGCATAGCATTGAAGTCTGGCAGGATAACGAATTGGTTGGTGGATTGTATGGTTTGAAGATTGGCAAATTATACTTCGGTGAGTCTATGTTTCATCGACAAAGCAATGCCTCAAAAATAGCCTTTTGGGCTTTAAATAAATTGTGCAAACAATCCCAGGTTGAGTTAATTGACTGCCAATTGCCTAATCCGCATCTTAAAAGCCTAGGGGCATCCATTATGCCAAGAGCGCTTTTTTTAAAAACTCTTGAACAATTGGTAGTGCAGCCGAGTCTAAACTGGCATGACTTTTCGTCACAGAGTTATACCGTACAGGGTCTTGTCTCTAATATATTCGACGTATCCACTTTAAATCCTTTGTGTCACTCGCATAAAGGTAAGCTATCGACTTCCAAAAAGGATACGCCATGAATCGTTCTGAACCTGAAAACAAAACGCCGCCACAGGATGCGAATGATCTGCAAACGCAAACCAGCCGTAACAATCTAAATCAGGTGTTATTAAAGTTATCGCCGCCAAGTCTATGCAGCTATATTCCTGAGCATATGTCACAATTGGCGTTTATATTAATTGAGCCTGAGGACTCCATTGACAGTGTATTTTACGCTCAATTAAGCCACAGTGGCTTTAGACGAAGTGGCAATGCGTTTTATAAGCCGCATTGTTCCCACTGCATGCAATGTATCTCCTGCCGTGTCATTGTTGATGAATTTAAGTTGTCCCGCCGCTATCGAAAAATTTTAAATCGTAATGCCCATGTGACTCTGTCTATAAGCGCTGCACATAGGGCCACTCAAGAACATTATAATTTATATCAAAAATATATTTCAGCTCGGCACGTCGATGGGGATATGTACCCACCCAGTCTACAAACTTTTGAACAATTTTTAATGAATAGCCCTGCTGACAGTGTGTTTATGGAGTTTAGAGAACCCAATAGAAGACTCATAGCGGTGGCAGTGACAGATAAGATAGATAACGGCTTGTCAAGCATATACACTTATTTTGATTCTGATCGCAGTATTAACTCTCGAAGCTTAGGGGTGTATTGTATTTTGCAACAGATTCAATTAGCTCAAGAGTTGGGACTTCCCTATTTATATTTAGGGTTTTGGATTCCAAGTGTCAAAAAAATGCGTTATAAGACTGAGTACGCTCCTATTGAGCTGCTATTTAACGATCAATGGCACTACTTTGAACAAGCGCCTGATAGTGATGACATTCTAAATCAGCTTAATACCTCAGTGGTTAACTTTTTGATGCGATAAGTATATGTATGACCTATATAGAGTTTTTAACTTTCCATAGAGTCTTAAATTGACTGTCAAAAATCTTTCAGTCAATAACGCACTCTAAAATTAAGTGGCAATAGCATTAATCGATTCCACCTTTTACATATTCCCTTAACCTTCACCTTAGACTTATCTCTACCCTTCCCGTTCATATTGCATAATTAACGCATCCGTATTACTACTCGGCGCCTTATCGTTACCAGTGGGGATTGAGTAATAGTTTTTACGCGTATGAATGATTTTAAACCCCAGCTTCTTATATAGCGCTATGGCTTGAAAATTATCAGCACGAACTTCAAGGAGTATTCTTTCAAGGTTATTGTTTTGCATACTATCTATTAACACTTGTAGCAACTTTATCGCTAAACCTTGACGTTGATAACTTGGGTGGGTTCCAATACGTAATACTTCGGCTACTTCGAATACCATACTAATAATACAGTATGCCATTACCTGCTTATTAGCATTTTGCTTTATGCATGTATTTGAATTTACATCTTCAGCAAGGTCAGTATTTTTATCAGTATCAGTATCAGTATCAGTATCAGTATCAATTAGAATGTCATCTGCTAGAACACACCAACACTGATTTATGTCTAACTTCAATAGCTCTTGAATTAGTTGATAGCTCCAGCTATCGAATTGAACCAGCTTTTCTATTTCAATAACTTGCTGCAACAGCATCATATCAACTTTATGCGCTTTAATTTGATTAGCAGTGATCTGATAAATAGAAGGTTTGGGAAAATTTTGCATAGACCATACTTCACTTATTAATATATATAATATTTAACGAGCTTATTCTTTAAGCTTAATGTCTATAGTCGGCGAACTTATAAAGAGTCACGGTGTTAACCTCGTTAAGCCTACTCCAGTAGTACTTGCACTCGGTTGCCTTGTGACTACATTAAAGTTCTTTGACTATAGTATAAAGCAGAACAGAATGAAGTTAAGCCATAAAAAAAGCCTTCAACATAGCGTTGAAGGCTTTGGATCAAGATAGCGCGTGTCTTAATGTATTACAGCTTGCTTGTCAGCTCAGGTAGCGCTTCAAATAAGTCTGCTTCTAAGAAGTAATCAGCAACGCTTGCAATCGGTGATTCTGGGTCATTGTTAATGGCAACAATAACTTTAGAATCTTTCATACCTGCTAAATGCTGAATAGCGCCTGAAATACCAGCAGCGATATATAGGTTTGGTGCAACGATTTTACCCGTTTGACCAACCTGCATATCGTTAGGTACATAACCAGCATCAACAGCAGCGCGCGAAGCACCAATAGCAGCACCTAATTTATCAGCTAATGGCTCGATGTATTTAGTAAAGTTTTCACCATTTGCTAAAGCACGACCACCTGAAACTACAATCTCAGCTGAAGTTAACTCTGGACGATCAGATGCAGCAAGCTCTTCTTTAACAAAACTTGATTTACCCGCATCATGTGAGTTATCGAGTTGTTCAACAGTAGCTGAACCACCCTCTGCATCAGCAGGATCAAAGGCGGTTGTACGTACAGTGACAAGTACTTTATCTTCAGAAGTCTTAACAGTTGCTAAAGCGTTACCGGCATAGATAGGACGCTCAAACGTATTGGCATCAATAACTTGCATAATATCAGTAATCATACTGACATCCAATAGCGCAGCAACACGTGGCATGAAGTTCTTACCATTGGTAGTTGCAGGCGCTATAATGTGGCTATAATCATCAGCAAAATCTTTCACTAACAAAGCTATGTTTTCAGCCAATTGATATTCGTATGCTGGGCTATCTACACAAAATACTTTAGAAACACCTGCAACTTTTGCAGCTTCTTCAGCTACTGGATGACAGCCTGAACCTGCCACTAAAATATGAATGTCATCACCCATCTGTGAGGCAGCGGTTACCGTATTTAAAGTGGCTTTTTTAAGCTCTTTGTTATCATGTTCTGCATATACTAAAATTGCCATGAGAATATAATCCTTTCAAAATTTAATATGGGTTTATGAGGTTAAGCGATAGAATGAGGGCAGTATCTTAAATAACTTTAGCTTCATTTCTTAGCTTGTCGACTAACTCATCAACTGAACCCACTTTAATACCTTCAGAACGCTCAGGTGGTGGCGTCACTTTAATGACTTCTTGCTTTGATGACATATCGACACCAAAGTCCGCTGGGGTCTTTTGATCTAATGGTTTTTTCTTAGCTTTCATAATGTTAGGAAGCTTCGCATAACGTGGCTCATTAAGACGAAGGTCAGTAGTAATTACAGCTGGTAATGGTAACGCAACCGTTTGTAAACCACCATCAATTTCACGGGTAACATTTACAGTGTCGCCCTCGACGCTGACTTCGGAAGCAAATGTACCTTGACCGATACCCATTAGCGCTGCAAGCATCTGACCTGTTTGGTTGTTATCATCATCAATAGCTTGCTTACCAAGTAAGATAATATCAGTCTCTTCTTGTTCAGCAATACCTTTAAGAATCTTAGCAACTTGAAGCGGATAAGGTTTGTCATCAGTTTCAACTAACACACCACGGTCAGCACCCAACGCTAAAGCAGCACGAATCTGTTCTTGGGCTTCTTTAGGACCGATTGATGCGACAATAATCTCGTCAATAACGCCAGCTTCTTTCAAACGTACTGCTTCTTCAACCGCAATTTCACAAAAAGGGTTGATAGACATTTTTGTATTGCTCAGGTCGACACCTGAATTATCGGCTTTAACACGAACTTTTACGTTATAGTCAATAACACGCTTAACAGCGACTAATGCTTTCATACGTTCCTCGTTTATTATGTTATGAATTATCTTAGAATAAAAAAATTATATGGCTTTCATTACTAACTCTATAATATCTAGAATATTTACAAATTAAAATTTCAATTTGTAAGAGTTTAATTAACTTCTACATTCCGAATACTATTCATCATTTATTTAATTAATTAAGGTGGTATAGATAGAGCAGGTTATATATCCACACAGTTGCAGAGATGAAATGATAGTGAATAAGGTGCACAAATAATTATTATTTATTGAACGTCAATATATTGCGTGACAGGCTTTGATAGGTCAAGCTTTCGACGTGAATAAAGGGTCATAAATTCTTAATGACGCTTTAAATAGGATTTTCATTAAAATATTTTGTAGCCACCTAGGTGCAACTTTCCAAATTGACGTTATTCTAAACAGTATGAATAGCCTTAAATATTTATAAAAATTACGCAAAAAAAGACAACCTAAAGGTTGTCTTTTAAATACATCATCATCTATTTAGATAATTAATGTATATATCATTAGGTATTACCTAAAGAAATTATTCAGCTTCGATTTGCTCAGCTTGTGGACCTTTTTGGCCTTGGCCTAGTACGAAAGATACTTTTTGACCTTCAGCTAGGGTTTTGAAACCACTACCTTGAATAGCACTGTAATGAGCAAAAACGTCTTGACCACCATCGTCTTGAGCGATGAAACCAAAACCTTTAGCTTCGTTGAACCACTTAACAGTACCTTGAACACGTTCTGACATAACTTTTCCTAATATATAATTGATTTAACTATAGTCATGATGCTTAGTAGATTAATTACAAAAGTAATATAACCCGTATAAGCGTAATTTAGAGTAGTCTTAATTAGAATATGACTAATCTTGGTTCTAATCACTAACTCTAATAAATAACTACTTATTTACACTTCTACTTAAACGCAGTCATGTTTGAACAACTAGCATTGCTAATCATTCAAAAAGTAACTTACTTACTGTCAGATAGTATAACAGCTTTAAACCGCTTATCCTAGTTTTATATGAGGTAATATATAATCGATATATATGCTTTTCGTAATAATGATGTAACCTTTTAAATTAATTGATTCATCTACTTATTAAATGATAGTAAGGATGTCATGAGTACTGCCATACATAAGAGCGCATAACACATAGCAAAAGACTGGCTAAACGCTATATACGATTTAGGAATGATGAGCTTATCAGTCGACTCAGGCATACCACCTTTGCGTAAGAGCCGAGACCCATATATCCAGCCAAAAACCGTATATATAATATAAGCAAATGGCACAGCCTTTTGTATTGATTCTAAATCTAGCCAGTAAATAGCCACTATTGATACGAGCAGCCACAGCGTCTCTATTGCCGAACTAATGGCGAATAACTTAGACTTTGGTAATTTGCCTTGCGTTTTTTTGAGCATATTACCTTCAATAATAATCAGCAACGCGACCAAAGCACTACAAGCGATGTAAATCAGTGCAAGATTAGTTAGCGTAATATCTCGTATCTCCATTATTTAATAATATCCTTTTCATTAAGTGTTTGAGTAGGCACGTCAATATTGTCGTTTCATTAAAAAACCCACATGACAATTTAGCATGTGGGCCTATATTTTACGTATAAATTATATATTACATAAAAATCGAGAAATAAACATTTAGCTTAAATTTTAAGCCTGCTTGTTTAAGATGATATTAATGAGAAACTAGTTCTTATCTTTATCAATGATTTTATTACCACCAATCCATGGCATCATACCACGCAGCTTAGCCCCTGTTTTTTCGATTTCATGATCAGCATTATTACGGCGACGCGCTGTCATTGATGGATAATTTGTTGCGCCCTCTGTAATGAACATCTTAGCGTATTCACCAGACTGAATGCGCTTTAAGGCATGACGCATGGCTTCACGAGACTGCTCATTAATAACTTCTGGACCTGTTACGTATTCACCGTACTCAGCGTTGTTACTGATTGAGTAGTTCATATCCGCAATACCGCCTTCGTACATAAGATCGACGATAAGCTTAAGCTCGTGTAAGCACTCAAAGTAAGCCATTTCTGGTGCATAACCTGCTTCTGTTAACGTCTCAAAACCCATCTTAACAAGTTCTACAGCGCCACCACAAAGTACCGCTTGCTCACCAAATAAGTCAGTCTCAGTTTCATCTTTGAAAGTAGTTTCGATAATACCTGATCGACCACCGCCAACTCCAGCTGCATAAGATAATGCCACTTGTTTAGCTTGACCTGAAGCATCTTGATAGATAGCGATAAGATCTGGAATACCGCCGCCTTTAGTAAATTCAGAACGAACCGTGTGACCTGGTGCTTTAGGCGCTACCATGATGACGTCTAAATCTTCACGCGGTACAACCTGATTATAGTGAATAGCAAAGCCATGAGCGAATGCTAAGGTTGCGCCTTCTTTAATATTTGGCTCAATAACGTCTTCGTATAAAGATTTTTGGAACTCATCTGGCGTTAAGATCATAATTACTTCAGCAGATTGAACAGCGTCAGCAACTTCAGCTACTTTTAAGCCAGCATTTTCAGCCTTCTTCCAAGAGCCAGAGTTTGCACGCAACCCAACTGTCACATCAACGCCTGAATCTTGTAAATTCAATGCGTGTGCATGACCTTGAGAACCATAACCAATAATGGCTACTTTCTTACCTTGGATGATTGATAGATCACAATCTTTATCGTAATAAACGTTCATAATTTGTCCTTTAATAAACTTTCAAATTGATTTGAAATTAATGAATGATAGGGTAATACAAGTGTTATTTATCTGATTATACGTGCTTATCGTGTCATGTTATAAAAAATAATTGTTTTTAGCACTATTCCTAATTATTTACTTTTTATACATCAGTTGCTTTTTTAATCCAATTGCATTTATACGCAAATAAAAAAATTAAATCATAAGGATAGTTAAAATACACCCATGACTTTGAATTTATACACTAAGCGTACGCTCGCCACGTAAGATACCAATCACACCTGAACGCACCACTTCTAGAATACGTTCACGCCCAATGACTTCTATAAAGCCATCAAGTTTTGCTTCATCGCCTACTATTTGTAGCGTATAAATACTTGAGGTAACATCTACAATTTGCGCACGGAAGATATCAGCACTACGTTTTACCTCAGATCTTGCACTGCCTGTAGCTCGTACTTTAATGAGCATTAGCTCTCGCTCTACATGGGCATTGTTTGTTAAATCAATAACTTTAATGACTTCGATAAGTTTATGCAAGTGCTTGGTGATTTGTTCAATCTTATCGGTACTGGCATTGGTCGTTAAGGTTAAGCGAGAGATAGTATCATCGTCAGTCGGTGCGACGTTAAGGGTTTCGATGTTATAACCACGTTGTGAAAATAGCCCCACTAGACGTGAAAGCGACCCCGCTTCGTTTTCCATAAGTACAGAAATTAAATGTTGTTGCATTAGGTACGCTCCCCTTTTGATAACCACATATCGCGCATAGATTGTCCGGCCACTTGCATAGGATAAACATGCTCGTTACGATCAACATAAACGTCAATAAAGACCAGCTTATCTTTCATCGCCATCGCTTCTGCTAGTTGTTCATCAAGCTTTTCAGGATCAGTAATTTTAACACCAACATGACCATAGCTTTCGGCAAGTTTTACAAAATCTGGTAGAGACTCCATATATGATGATGCGTGACGACCTTCATACAACATATCTTGCCACTGTTTTACCATACCTAGCTGGGCGTTATTTAGGCATAATATCTTAACCGGTAGTCCGTATTGGAAACAGGTTGATAACTCTTGAATATTCATCTGAATAGAGCCTTCACCCGTTATACACACTACATCACGCTCAGGTGCAACCAGCTTAGCGGCCATTGCGTAAGGCAAGCCAACGCCCATTGTGCCAAGACCACCAGAGTTCAACCACTGACGCGGCTCATCATACTTGTAATACAAGGCGGCAAACATTTGATGCTGACCCACATCACTGGTGATAATTGCTTTACCATCGGTAAGCTCATAGAGTTTTTCTACCACTGCTTGAGGCTTCATGCCGTTCTCGGTACTGGTATCAAAACGTAGTCCATGCCGTTTACGCCACTCATTAATCTGTGACCACCAGTCTAATAGTGCAGGTTGGTCTAGCTGCTTGTCATCACCTTCTAACAGATCATTCATATGAGTTAGAACCGCTTTTACATCCCCTACAATAGGAATATCGGCATTAATCGTTTTAGAAATAGAGGCAGGATCGATATCTATATGAATGATAGTAGCGTTTGGACAGAACTTTTGAACGTTATTAGTGACTCGATCATCAAAGCGTGCGCCAACGGCTAATATCACATCAGCATGATGCATGGTCATGTTCGCTTCATAAGTACCGTGCATACCTAGCATACCAATGAACTGACGGTCAGAGCCTGGGAAGCCTCCAAGACCCATCAATGTATTGGTAACCGGTAGATTTAATTTGTGCGCAAGCTCAGTCAATTCTTTATGTGCATTGCTCAAGATAACGCCGCCACCTGCATATAGTACAGGACGCTTTGAGGCAAGAAGCGTTTCAATCGCCTTTTTAATTTGGCCTGTATGACCTTTGACAGAAGGCTGATAAGAGCGCATGTTTACTGACTTTGGATAATTGTATTCAAACTTTTCATGCGGCGCTGTTGTATCCTTTGGAATATCAATAACAACTGGGCCCGGACGGCCAGATTGAGCAAGATAGAATGCTTTTTTAACAATCTCTGGTATTTCGCTGGCATGTCTCACCTGAAAACTATGCTTAACTATAGGACGAGATACGCCTACCATATCCGTTTCTTGGAATGCATCATCACCAATCAGATATTTAGGTACTTGTCCAGAAATGACTACCATAGGAATTGAATCCATAAAGGCAGTGGCAATGGCAGTGACGGTATTGGTAGCGCCAGGGCCTGATGTGGCTAAGACAACGCCTGTATTACCCGTTCTACGTGAGTACGCATCAGCCATATGTCCAGCAGCTTGCTCATGACGTACCAATAAATGCTCAATGGTGTCTTGTTTAAAAATTGCATCATAGATATGCAATACAGCACCACCAGGGTAACCGAAGATATATTCTACGCCCTCATCTATAAGAGATTGAACTAGCATTTCACCCCCTGACAGCATAATTGGCCCTTCGCCATGCTCTAGGAGTTCACGCTTTTTACCAAAGTTAATTGCAGCGTGTGCAGTTTGTGTGTGCCCTGTCATATTAGGACTTTGAGTTGTTTGAGTCACTGTCATCACCTTTATTTATTGCGGGATGTTTTAATGTTTTGAAAGCATAAAAGCTTCCAAAAAACATATTTTAAACGGTTATCTCAAATCATATCTAGCTTAATTATTAGCTCTATAGACATGACAAAAATACCATCAGGCATTAGCCATGTGATATACGGATAAAGGTTCAGTGAATAAACTATACTCTAGAAGAGAGCTCTTACGTGTCATCTTATAATCACGAATAGTCAGATTAAGCAATCTGTGCTATCTAATAGAGATGACGTAAGACAGTTTTAAGAATTTAACGAGATTTATGCACGGTTTAAACAATACGTAAGTAAAGCTTGGTACACAATACGGGTTAAAAGGTATAACTATTTATACCCACCACTCCGAATATACAAAACTATTGTAAATCCAGACTGGCAACTTAGCCACTGTAGACCGATAAGTCCTTGAATTGAACTAGCACATAAAATCGTGCTATTCAATCATCACATTAAAAGTTAACACCATAATGGGGATGGTAATCCAACATCGGTAGTTACTTTAAGTTACCTAACTCGGTAGAGCAGGATAACTGACTAATCAAAAAGCCCATGATGTTATGTTTTGATTGTGTTGTCAACTAAATAAATTTAATAGGGCGTCAAATGTTTATTTATTTAACATTGAGCGCATCGGTATCGTTATTGACTCTTTTAAGGCGCTAGAGTCTGATCTCAGGCGCTAGGGTCTAATCTCAGACGCTAGGGTCTAAAACGAATGAGTGGCTAAATCGTCTAACCTACTGGCGTACCAATCGACTCGGTAATGGCAGTAAATTCATATCACTGACTCTACAAGGATTGATGTCTATACCACCACGGCGTGTATACCAAGCACGTACTATCAAAGTTTCTGGAACATATATTTGGGTTAAATCGCTGAAAATTTGTTCAACGCACTGCTCATGAAAGCCATTGTGCTGACGGTAGCTTAGAATATATGCCAGTAAACTTGCTTTATCGATTGTACTTTTAGAGGTCATTTTAATGCCTAACGTACCCCAATCTGGTTGATTGGTCACCGGGCAATTACTGCGTAAAAGATTTGAATACCATTCGTACTCAATTACTTCTGAGCCCACGTTACCATCCTGACTTTTAAGTAAGCTAACATCTGGATGTTCAACCAGTTCGGCTTCTATATCTGTGTCATCTAAAGCATCATCAATGCATTCACCCTGCGGATGGGCTATCAAGAAGCCTGAATGATGCGGATCATCTTTGCTAATCGTATCAGGATGAAACAAATCCACATCGACAGCGTCTTCAACGCAAGCTGACAAATCGCTTGCAATGGTTTGTTCAACAGCTTCCCAACTCGCAAACTTAGTGAAATTTAAACTATTGAGATAAAGCTTTAAAGATTTGGATTCTACAATATTAGTAGAACTCGCAGGAATGGTAAATCTTGCAATAGCAACCTGCGTCACGCCTTGATTGTTAAGCCAAGACACTTCAAAAGCATGCCACCAATCAACACCTTGCTTAAGCTTATTGGAATGCCAATTAATTTCATTTCGGCCTTTAGATCGGGGTATGGAATAAAGCGTATCTGGCTGATAAGTGGTCGGGTAGCTTGTGCTCTCTCCTAATACGCCATGTATACTCATAAAAATTCCTACAATAGATATCGAATATGGATGTTATTAGGGTCTGTTGAACATTCAAATGTGGAACTGGCGGTGGCTATTTTTTAGGCAATATGCAGGGAAATTTTTGACGCTTAGTCATTCTAAGTTAAAAAATTTCGCAATATATTGGCAAAAAATATACCCGCCCCGCAGGGCTGATGCTAAAATTGTCCCAAACGTTGTTGTAACCCTAGCTATGGTCCAATACGCTTCGGGCATTATCGACGATTTACGCCTAGTCTGGAACAATTTTAGCTATCAGCAGTCCTAATATTTGAATGTTCAACAGACCCTAAACGTATTTGCTATAAATTCCAAAGTGCAAAATACAGTTAAAGTTACAACCTAATGCGTGAGCCATCTTGTAACTGACGATAAGCGATCACGTAAAAAATAAGACAAAACAGAAAAATAGCAAAAATGGAATACCACACATTCACATCAGAATAACCCAATATTCCATAGCGAAAAGAATTAACCATATAAACTATTGGGTTTAATAACGATACGTTTTGCCAAAATGAAGACAAATTCTCTAAAGAATAAAACACACCGCCTAAGTACGTCAGTGGTGTCAGTACAAAGCTTGGAATAATAGAGATATCATCAAATGAACGCGCAAATACCGCATTAATAAACCCACCTAATGAAAATAACACTGAGGTGCCAATGACTGTAAATAGCATTATGAAAAAATGCTCTATACCCAGCTGGGTGAAAAACTGAGCAACGATAGAAACGATCAACGCGATCATTAACCCTCTAAAGATACCGCCACTAATATAACCTAACAATATAGAATGCTTGGACACAGGTGATACCAACAGCTCTTCGATGCTGCCGTGGAATTTTGCACTAAAAAAGCTAGAGACCACGTTTGAGTAACTGTTAGTAATGACTGACATCATAATAAGACCGGGGACAATAAACTGCATGTAAGGCACGCCGCCCATTTCACCGACACGTGATCCTATCATCTTGCCGAAAATTACAAAATAAAGACTCATGGTAATCACTGGGGGCAGCAACGTCTGAGGCCAGATCCGTAAAATACGCCGAACTTCTTTGATAAGAATGGTGCGAAAAGCAATCCACTTTTGCGACAAGCTCAAGCCTTCATTGTCGTTAGGCTTACGTACTGTATCTTCGTTTGCTGTCTTTTCGTTTACTGTATTTACGTTTGATGTATTTTCATTTAATGCATTACGTTGCAAATCACTCATAGTCCCGCCTCCTTCATACTGTCCTTACCTTCTACCCCTTTTTCGACCAAACGCATAAACAACTCTTCAAGACGGTTGGCTTTATTTCGCATACTCGATACTTCAACCCCTTGCAGGCTAAGTTGTTCAAACACACTATTTAATGACTCACCTTCGGTGAGGGTGACTTCAATAGTTTGCTCATCGGGTTGGGTGACGGCGGTTATGCCGGTTAACTCTATGGTTTTAGTGTAGGGTTTATGCAAATCAAGAACAAAAGTTTCAACTGACAATTGCGCTAATAAATCCTTCATTTCCGTATTAATACGAATCTCACCATGATCTAAAATCGCAATTCGGCGGCACAATTGCTCCGCTTCTTCTAAATAGTGAGTCGTCAAAATGATGGTTGTATTTTCTTCCTCATTTATCTGCTGCATAAAGTCCCACATCGAACGCCGTAGCTCGATATCTACACCTGCGGTAGGCTCATCTAAAATGAGTAATCTTGGCTTATGAATAAGCGCACGAGCAATCATTAACCGGCGTTTCATACCACCTGAAAGCTCCCGTGCTTTGTTATCACGTTTATCCCAAAGACCCAAAGCAGTTAATAACTTTTTGGCTCTAGGCTTAGCGTCTTTAGCGGCGATTCCAAAGTAGCCTGCTTGGGTAAGCAGTATGTCTTGTACCTTTTCAAACTGATTGAAATTAAACTCTTGCGGCACGATACCTAAATACTGTTTGGCAATAGAGGGCTGTGTTAACAAGTCTGTACCAAAGATAGACACACTACCTTCTGTAGGCTTAAATAATGAGCTAATAATGCCTATCATGGTGGATTTACCAGCGCCATTGGGTCCCAATAAAGCAAAAAAACCGCCTTGAGGCACCGTTAGACTGACATCTTTAAGGGCGGCAAAACCATTTCCATAGACTTTGGTTAGGTTCTTAACTTCTAAGGCAGGCGTAGAATGAGTCATGGGATCCCTATTTCAGAAAGTTGTTTGTTAATGTTAGCTTTTTATTCGCTCTAAATGGCTAATGGCTCTAAATTGATGTTTGTTCACAATGACAATTTGCTCAAAACCAAGTCGCTTGACACTCATTGTTTCCGCATAACGTCTTAACTGTTTGTAGTGATGTTATACGAGTTGAGAGGTATATGGAGATAAAATTACTGAATTAAACCTTAGCGTTTATAAGATTAGTACAACGCCAAATAATTAAATCCCTAATCAGCTATACGTAAAAATTTTAGCCACAGACTTTAAATCAAATCATCTAAATAAGTATTATTTGAACCTGAATAACTTGAGTAAAGAACTAGAACCTAAAAAATCCAAATAAAAACAACTTAAACAATAAACAAAAAGGCACTTACCATAAAGTAAGTACCTTGATTGATTATTGACTTGGGTACAGCCACTAATGCCCTATCTTATCGTTGTTAATAAATCACTTAGTTTAAGTTCAGTATAACAACGGTAAAGATGAAGGAGTTATTAACTAGACTGTTCTATCATGAAGTCCACAGCATTGGTAACTTCTTCATCAGGAATGTCCGCACCTCCACGTGCCGGCATATTACCGCTCTCACCTTGGAACCCATTTATAGCATGATCATAAAGCGTGTCTGTGCCTTTAGCAATACGAGGTCCCCAAGCGCCACTGTCTCCAATAGGAGGCGCACCGGCTACACCCGTTGCATGACAGGTTTGACATACCGCATTATAAACCGCTTCACCATCGCGAGGATCATCCGCAGAACCCGCTGAACTTGAGACTAAAGTAATATCACAGTTTTTATCACCAGCAAAACAAACGTTGCCATAAGGGCGTATACGATCAATTAAATTAGGATATAGAGCAATTAGTTTTTGAACATGCGGTGGATCCTGAGGAACTTCAGCTTCGGCTTCTTGAGTAGCTTCAGCGTCAACTTCTTGGTCAGCTTCTACATCACCAGTGACTGCCGCCTCGTCAGTAGCTTCATTAGTTTCACTATTAGAAGAAATGGCTGCCGTGCCTTTAACATCAGCAACTTCTTTAGACTGTGTGGGAAGTTCGACCAGATCGTCCGCTTGAACCATAGAATAACTGGATAGACCAAGGATAGCAGCGGCGGTTAGCATCGCGATTTTTTTCATGCGTCACAATCTCATTTTAGAGCAACATTTCTGGGATAATCTACCAAATAAAGTAGTTAATAGGCCTGGAAAGTCGCGTTTGATTAGAAGAATTAATCAAAAATTATTAATAACTAAGTATCATAAGCTCTTTTCCCTAATATTATAAGGGTAAATAGCATTTAAAAGCCATATTTGTATAGTGACTCTTTCGACAAAAGATAAAATTGCCAAATATCTTCTTATTAAAATGTATAAAAAACTCTACTAAACTCTATTTAGTCGAACACTATTTATTAAGTCTAACTTTTATAACCTTATAATGTAGCAAAAAATAGTTAAGCTTGCATCCAATACCTACGGGTTATGTTATTTAGTATAATCGAAGGTTAACATTGGTTTTATGACAGAGTTTTGGTAAACTACACGGCTCAAATCATGCGCTTGTAGCTCAGTTGGATAGAGTATCGGTTTCCGAAGCCGAGGGTCGTGGGTTCGATTCCCGCCAAGCGCACCATTATAAATTTTCTCATCCTATTTATTTAACTTCGTTCTATTGTTTGCTCAAATCCTCTTGTTCACGTGGCCATACATTTAGTCGATAATGGTGTAGACAGATAACACAAATAAATAGATAAATACCTTCCTCTCCCTCAACTCTTTTCTAAGCAGTGGCTTTAGCTCAGCTTATTTGGTTAAAAAATAAGTTTTGATGGGCTAAAAATCAGCCTGCATTTGACTGTAATAAGTTATTTTGGGGTATATTTACACAACACAACACCTATCACTGATATAAACCTATTGAACCCACTAACCTTATACATCTACTTGCCTTTAAATATAGCATGACGTTTTTCTTTAAATGCACTTATGCCTTCTACTTTGTCTTCAGTAGAAGACAGCAGCGAAAAGGCTTGACGCTCAAAATTCATGGCTGTCTCTAACCTCATTTATACCGAATTGTTCAAGGATCGTTTAGCTTGACTGATTGCAAATGGGCGTTTCTAGCGATTTTGGTAGCGATCGTCCTCGCTTGCTCCAACATATTGTCATCAGACAAGTCTATCATTACGCTCCAATCATACATTTTGGATGCTGGCATTATCTCCCCTGTATAAACCATCCGCGCTGCTCTATCTTTACCAATCAATCTAGGCAAAATTTGCGTGCCCCCTGCCCCTGGTATAATGCCTAACTTGAGCTCTGATGGGCCAAACTTTGCATCAGTATGTGCTACTGCTAAATCGCAAGAGAACAATAACTCCATACCACCGCCCAGACAATTACCTTCAATAGCCGCTAAGGGAGTGTTGCATTGCCTAATGCGGCGCCATGCTGCCATGCGAGGATCAAGTAAGGCTTGTTTTGGACTCAGTGTCGCAATTTCGTCTATAAACGATCCTGAGTGGAAACAACCCTTAATCGAAGTCACCGAAAAATATCTAAAGGATTTGAGTGATTTAGGACTGGATGCTAAAGGCACTTATGAATCAACATAAGCTGCTAGTGCGGCTTGTGAAGTGTAAGTTTGAGGGTCGTATTTAAAGATGTAGTACAGTAACAATATTTACCTTAAAGTTTTCTTTCATGTTTTATTTAACGGCCTCTGCAAATCATTAAAACGCTTAGCTTAATATTTAAAAATGATTAGAGTGTGTCCCTATTTGGATTATGTGGCTAAAAATGAGATAGGTTTTTGTCAAACACGAATAATTTCGAAGATAATATAGGCATATTAGCTAGAAATTAAACAAAGTTTGGCGAAAGTATAGCCATTTTTAGACCATAACTTATTTCATTTGCAAATAGGGACACGCCCTAGGTTATAAAGCTATCAAGCCTGCGAATTTGAATAACCTCATAGACGTGTGGCTTCAATGCTTTTTTTATTTTTCATGTGCAATTCAATTAAATTTGTACATGACACCTGAATTAATTAGGGCGTTAAAGAACTTTAAGCTTGTAAGTTTATGCCAAAGTTTTTGAGTACATTTAAAAGCTAAGGCGTATTCACCATGCCAATTAACTCAATCTTAAGCTCATCCTTACTTGGCATACTATGAAAATTAATCACTGTTATATCACCAAGCTTACGACGACCCAATGCTGCGTTTTTATCCAGTGTTAGCATCGCAACTTTTTTTGAGCCAGTTTTTAGCATCAATTGATGATTCTTGACGGTCGCATTCAAAGATGGAAATAAATTGACTACGCGTTTTTTTAAGGTTTTTAATTGGGAATTCGAAGCGTTACTAAACTCCCCCACTTTACTTCTAAATTTTGGCGATGCAGATGATGCAGACTTAGCGTTCTTAGTATTCTTTAAACCACGTGACCGCTTGAAATTGTTAAGTTTTGGCTTTTTAATTAATGCCAATGTGAACAACACAATCAAAGTAACTAAGATAATACTCAGTAACAGGGTTCCACTAAATTCATGATTCATGACGCCTCCAAATCTGTTACTGTATTAAATAGACAGTTATTAAATAGACAACTAATAAATGAACAACTGCTTTAATTCATTTATACCAAATTTTATGACATTAAGTACATTATGAATAAATTATCTAATCATCATACTGCTTCTGACATTATAGCCACATCAGAGCGCATTTGTATATTAACAGGTGCGGGAATATCCGCTGAAAGTGGCATTCCTACGTTTCGTGATAAGCAAACTGGACTTTGGGAGAACTATCGTGCCGAGGATTTAGCCAACATCGAGGCTTTTGAGCGTGATCCTGAAATGGTTTGGACCTGGTATCAGTGGCGACGCGGATTGGTAAAGGACAAGCAGCCTAACCCCGCTCATTACGCAATAGCGGACTTGATGACCTGGGCTGATACAAATGATAAGACTGTCTATTTAGTTACCCAAAACGTTGATGACTTGCATGAGCAAGCAGGAGCGAAAGCTACCCATTTACATGGCCATCTATGGAAAAACAAGTGTAGTAATTGTCATAAAGCTTATGATGCACCTATTGATTACGACAACGAACAACTTTTTAGTTGTCCTGAATGTGGCGGGAACATTCGCCCAGATATTGTTTGGTTTGGTGAAATGCTTCCACAAGATGAATGGCAGTTTGCTGAACATGCAGTTAATCACTGTGATGTATTTATAAGTATTGGTACATCAAGTTTGGTATATCCCGCAGCAGGATTAGCACAAGTAGCAAAACAAAACGGTGCTAAACTTATCGAGATTAATTTAAATCCCACTCAAAATCCTATAATAGATGTGGTTCTAGAAGGTAAAGCAGGCGAAGTACTGCCCAAATTGGTAGAAAGCTTATAGGTATTCGTTTATAAATTACTATTTATTATAGATATCTGTTTATAAATAACAGCTTGTAGATATAGTGACAATTTAATAGCTGCTTTCTGAGAGCTACTTTTCGTTATTGATAACTACTTTAGAAATACAACTGTATCTGATAATTCATTACCCTCTGGATCATGCTCAAGATGATAGTGCTGTCTTAGTAATTGACCAATCTCTTCAAGTAAGTCCGATAGGCTCTTTTCGACATTACCTTTTGACATACCCGCTATGGCTTTGTCACACATCGCTTGCCATACCGTTGGGCTTACATGGGAGTTGATACCCCTATCAGCTACAATTTCGAGGGTATGCTCACAGATATTAACGTACACGAGCACGCCTGTATTTTCTTCTGTATCCCAAACACGGTACAAACTAAACAGATCTATCGCACGCTCACGGCTACCAATGCGGTATGCCATATTTATCGGAATATGATTCTCTATAATTAAGAAAACTTCGCCACGGTGACCTTTTTCAGCTTGTGCGACATTTGCAGTTAATCGCGATAGAGCCTCATTTGAAACCCAGCGATTATGTAATATAGGTACAAACAATGCTTGTCGCCACCACCTAAAAAAGCTAGGTTCATTAAACACGTCATGTCCCTCAGCAATATTAGGATGCGTTAAGGGAACATCAGTGTTGTTATCTTGATGATTTGGTGATTGCTGTGATGGGTGTTGCATAATTCGCGTTACCTTAAGCCTAAAGTCTACTTCAATGTGATTAGCGTTTAATTAATTTATAAACAATAAATATGTGGTTTATTGGTATGGTTGTACGAACATGGCTTGTTAGCCTATAAACTGTTCACATATGAGCGATTCGCTGTTAGCATATGTTCGCTGTTTGCATATGATTGTGATCACTACCACGATCCGCCAGCACCGCCGCCACCAAAACCGCCGCCGCCGCCGCCGAAGCCGCCACCACCAAATCCACCGCCGCCGAAACCGCCACCACCCATGCCGCCGCCAAATCCGCCACCTGGGAAGAAAACAACTCCGCCACGTCGACCGCCACCACGGCCCCCTCTTCCACCACCTTTCCCGCCACCGCGAGAAATTAGAAAAAGCCATAAGAAAAAGGCTAAGAATAGAGTCGTGATAAATCCGCCACCGCTACTCAGTGACATTAATATAAAGCCACCTGTAGCAAATAAAGAGCCTAATATACGACCAAAAACTGACGTCAAAAACATACCAAAAATAAACGCAATAATTAAAGTGCCAAATAATGAGGGCGCCTCTGCATCCATGGCTTGACCTCGTTGGCGCTCTTTTGCGAGTTCATCAGATTGGGCTAATATATCTGGATCAGCCACTAACCGCTCTTCAATACGGTTAATTCCTTTTATAAGACCGCCGGCATAATCACCCTGCTTAAAAAAGGGTGTGATATCCTCATCTATAATACGATTAAGGGCAGCATCAGGCAGCACACCTTCAAGCCCATACCCTGAATGTATATAGACATCTCGATCATTTACTGCCACCAATATGAGCAACCCATCGTCGGTTGCGGCCTCCCCTAACTCCCAGCGCTCGGCAACCTCCAGACTATACTGGAATATATCCATACCATTGGTCGATGGTACGGTAACTAACGCCGCTTGCGCTAATCCTTGATCATAAATATTGCGTAATCGTTGACTGAGAACTTGCTTTTCTTGAGGGGATAAAATATTGGCTTGATCAACGACAGGCGAGTTAAGGATTAATTTATCATTATCGACACTCTGCGCCGTAGACTGACGCGGCGCAGGACTATCCGCTGCTACTCCAGTTGATGAATCTACATCATCCGTAGAAGCTTCTCCAATTTCGGACAGGTTAGGCAGGTTGTCTCTAATAGCTTCATTGCCTAGCACAGCATCATTGATTGCTTCGTTCTGTCTACCAGCTTGGGTAATTGCAATCAAATCTTCGACACTTTGGCTTGACTGTACGCCAGAGTTATTTGTGTTATCTAGAGTATTTACATTATCTACGCTCTGATTTGCAGTCGCCGTCGCAGTGTCAGCATAACTTAAAGGCATGGCAAACAAACTAGCGCCTATTAATGTAATGATTGACAAGCGTTGCTTTAAGTTTTGCATATTAATCGTTACCACCTAAATTTATAATGCCATTACCATAAAACTAGTATATGAATAACTGTATTGACTTGAAGCCAAGACTCAGTGAACATTTTCAATGAGTGTCTACAGTAATAATATGCTTTTAAAATTAGCTCAATGAAAAAGTTTTTTTAAGTTAAGACCAACTTTAAGGTTAGACGCTTGATCATATATAGAGTGAAAAGGAGGTAGTACAATGCATTTGTAATATCGGTTATACAAACAAGTTCTATCTAATAACGCGTATTACTTTATAAATTTGTCTAATTTTTAGACTACCTCTTTTCACTCTTAAATTGAAACCAACCTTTGCATTAGTTTATTTGTACAAGCAGGTTATTCCCCAAAATTAACTTCTGGTGCAGTCGATATCGCTGCTTCGTTTTCAACTGTAAAATTAGGCTTGGTGTCCATACCAAATACTTTGGCAGTAATATTAGTTGGGAATTGACGTACTGTTGTATTATAACCTTGGACCTGCTCAATATAACGGTTGCGAGCGACGGTAATACGGTTTTCAGTACCTTCTAACTGTGCTTGCAAGTCTTGGAACAATCCATCTGATTTGAGCTCTGGGTAACGCTCTGATACTGCCATCAAGCGAGACAGGGCGCCCGACATCTGCGCTTGAGCTTCTTGATAGTTCTCCATCGCTTCAGGATCATTTAACACCTCTGGTGTTAGCTGGATACTACCCGCACGTGATCGCGCTTCAGCAACTTGGGTAAACACCTCTTGCTCTTGATCCGCATATTGCTTCACAACTTTAACTAAGTTAGGTACCAAATCATCACGGCGCTGATATTGGTTAACCACCTCAGACCATGCTGCAGTAACTTGCTCGTCCTGAGCTTGAAGATTATTGTATCCACAGCCGGATAAGCTAACCGCAGAAGTAGCGATGGCGATAGATAGCATTAATGGTTTAAAAATTGATTGACGTGTCATATTAAATTTCTCCAAATCTTAAGCTAAAAATATTAAAGTGAACTTAACGCTAATGAGTACTAATAGTAAATATAGGGACTGTAAATTTTGGATATCAATATTGTGCTCAAAACCCTATCCACTGAATAAATTGTAAGATTAACTAAACTTTACTCATCATGAACCTTATAAGCAGGAGTTTATTAAGTTTGATGATGTTTTTATAGCTTTAAATCTATACAAAATAACTGATATAACCATATTTAATTTAAAAATAATCTGGCATTTTTGTTTCTTTTGTGGCAAATTAAAGTTACGTAGTGGTAAATTTGTGTAACATTTGAACAAATACTCTTACATTGACACAGGTTTATTTCGAGTGGTGTTTGTGTTTATCTAATTGCATTGATGGGTTTTTTAGATTCTATTAATTAAATAAGCGCTGTACACCTATGTGATTTAATTTAGTTGAACATTCCAGACCCGTTCAATTTTCTACACTAGGATAGAACTATGGAAGGCATTGTTAGTGCTTTAAATGGCATTATTTGGAGCCCAGCGCTCATCTATCTGTGCTTAGGCGCAGGTTTATTTTATTCAATTTTAACCCGTTTTGTTCAGGTTCGTCTTTTTGGCGAGATGATTCGTCTTTTATTTAAGCGTAAACCTGATAACGATGGTATATCCTCATTCCAAGCACTAGCGGTGTCATTAGCTGGTCGTGTTGGTATGGGTAATATTGCAGGTGTTGCCGCTGCCATCGGCTTCGGTGGTCCAGGTGCGGTATTTTGGATGTGGGTTGTAGCTTTTTTAGGCGCTTCAACTGCTTATGTAGAATCAACGCTTGGTCAGATTTATAAAGAACGTGATGTTGTCACCGGTGAATACCGCGGTGGTCCCGCTTATTACTTCGAAAAAGCTTTGGGTCAAAAATGGTATGGCATTTTGTTTGCGATTGCCTCGATCATTGCTTGTGGTATTTTCTTACCAGGCGTTCAGGCGAACGGTGTGGTTAACGCCGTCGCACAAGTTGCTGGTGAAGGCTCTGCCATGAACTTGTTTGGTATGGAAGTCGGCTCTACCCGTATTATTGCACTTGTTATTATCCTTGCCGTGCTTGGTTTTATCATCTTTGGTGGTATTCAGCGTATCGCCAAATTCACCGAATATGCCGTACCTTTTATGGCGCTAGGTTATATCATACTCGCACTGCTTATTATGTTTACTAACTTTAGCATGGTGCCTGAAGTGTTCGGTATGATTATTGGCGATGCCTTCACCGCACAAGCTGGCTTCGGTGCTGCTATTGGTTGGGGTGTTAAACGTGGCGTTTACTCAAATGAGGCTGGTCAAGGTACAGGACCACATGCTGCGGCGGCTGCCTCTGTTGATCATCCTTCTCAGCAGGGTTTGGTACAAGCGTTCTCAGTATATGTTGACACCTTATTGGTTTGTTCTGCAACCGCCTTTATGATTTTGTCGACTAATATGTATAACATCCAAGGTGAGTTACCAGACGGTGAATTTTTAGTTCAAAACGTTGCTGCGGATACAGCTATAAGCTCTCCATCATTTACGCAAATGGCGATGGAATCTGTTTACGGTACATTTGGTAATACCTTTATTGCAGTTGCTGTATTCTTCTTTGCTTTTACTACTATTTTGGCCTACTACTATATTGCTGAAGTTAACATCTCTTACTTAACGCGATTTGGTGGTAAGAGTGCAACCAAGGGCGGCTTATTCGCCGTTAAAATTGTCATTATGTTTATGGTGGCCTATGGTGCGCTAAATACTTCAGGCTACATTTGGGGTCTTGGCGATGTTGGTGTTGGCTTAATGGCTTGGTTAAATATTATCGGCATTATCATTATCTTCTTTGTGGCTCGCCCTGCACTTGACATTCTTAAGGATTACGAAGCTCAGCTCAAAGCAGGCGGCGGTACGACTGCTAAGCGCTTTGTGTTTAATCCTGCTAAGTTTGGCATCAAAAACGCCACTTACTGGGAAGAGCGTCATAAACAAGCGGAAGCTGCTAAGCGTAAAGATGTTTTATAATACTTAATTTATTAAACATGTTTTAAATCAGAATATTCAAATCGTTTTAAAGCCCAATATTAATATATTGGGCTTTTTGTTATTTGCATGAATAATTTTACCTCTAGCCTGATCCTATTTGAATATCACAAGACATCATCAAAATAGGCAAATATATAACTCAAATGCGGCAGGAACGCTTAATATGCTAAACTAGTAGTTTATAAATACTATTTTTATCAATTTTAATATGCGTATATAAAATAAGACCTTATTGCCCCTATTGAGCCGCTATTTTACTAATATTTTATTTTTATAAGAAAGCCCTATGACGACCTGTGCACATCCTGAACATAACCTAGACAACGCTGCTCCTCAAGACAAAACACACAAACAGCACAACCCCGATAATTTTAACCTTATTCCGCCCAGTGAGTTGCCATTTAAAGACGAGCAACTTACCGCTCGCGCACGCATTGTTGCCGAGCTTGATAAACGTATTTTAATGCTCGATGGCGCTATGGGTACGCAAATTCAGACCTATAAATTACAAGAGGCGGATTATCGAGGCGAACGTTTTGCCGATATTGAGCAAGACGTACAGGGCAATAATGATTTGCTGGTACTGACCCAGCCGCAAATGATTAAAGAGATTCATATTGACCACCTAAATGCTGGTGCGGATATTATTGAGACCAATAGCTTTAACGGTACGCAGATTTCGATGGCAGATTATGACATGGAATATCTGGTGCCTGAGATTAACCGTGAGGCGGCACGACTTGCTCGTGAGGCTGCCGATGAGTTTACCGCTCAAAATCCAGATAAGCCCCGTTTCGTGGCAGGCGTGATTGGTCCTACGTCGCGTACGTGCTCGATATCGCCCGATGTCAATGACCCTGCGTTTCGTAACGTCACCTTTGATGAGTTGGTCGACAACTATACCGAGGCAACGTATGCGCTGATTGAAGGCGGCGTTGACCTGATTTTGATTGAAACTATTTTTGATACGCTAAACGCCAAAGCGGCGATATTTGCAGTCACGGGCGTGTTTGAAGCGTTAGGGTTTGAGCTACCGATAATGATATCAGGCACGATTACCGATGCGTCGGGGCGTACGCTGTCTGGGCAAACCGCCGAAGCGTTTTATAACTCGATTCGTCATGCCAAGCCATTATCGGTTGGCTTTAACTGTGCGCTCGGTGCCGATGCGTTAAAACCACATATCCAAACGTTATCGGACGTTGCCGATACTTATATCTCAGCACACCCTAATGCAGGTCTGCCTAATGAATTTGGTGAATATGACGAGACGCCCGAAGAGACTGCCGCTCTGCTAGATGGTTTCGGTAAATCAGGCATCTTAAACATCGTCGGCGGTTGTTGTGGTACGCGACCAAGCCACATTAAAGCCATAGCAGATATGATGGCAAAATACCCTCCACGCAAAATACCTACCATTACCCCTGCCTGCCGACTATCTGGTCTTGAGCCGTTTAACATCACTAAAGACAGCTTATTTGTTAATGTGGGCGAGCGCACCAACGTTACCGGATCAAGAAAATTCCTACGCCTCATCAAAACAGGCGAATTTACCGAAGCATTAGAGGTGGCATTAAATCAAGTTGAGGGCGGCGCACAAATTGTCGACGTCAACATGGATGAGGGCATGCTCGACTCCAAAGCGGCTATGGGGCATTTCTTAAACCTTGTCGCCAGTGAGCCGGATATCAGCCGTGTACCGCTGATGATTGACTCGTCTAAATGGGACATTATTGAAGAAGGCTTAAAACGCACGCAGGGCAAAGCGATTGTTAACTCTATCTCTTTAAAAGAAGGGCATGATGAATTTGTCGAACGTGCCAAGCTGTGCATGCGCTACGGTGCCGCCATTATCGTTATGGCATTTGATGAAGACGGTCAAGCCGACACCTACGAGCGTAAAATCGAAATCTGTAAACGCAGTTATGACGTACTTGTCGATGAAGTGGGCTTCCCCAGTGAAGATATTATCTTTGACCCCAACATTTTTGCGGTCGCCACTGGTATCCCCGAGCATAACAACTACGGCGCCGACTTTATTAATGCCACCCAATGGATAACCGACAACTTACCCAATGCCATGGTATCGGGCGGTGTCTCTAACGTGTCGTTTAGTTTTCGTGGCAATCCCATCCGTGAAGCCATCAATGCCGTGTTCTTATATCACGCCATTAAAGCGGGGCTGACCATGGGTATCGTCAACCCTGCCATGCTCGAAGTATATGACGAAATTCCAAAAGATGCCCGTGAAGCCATCGAAGATGTGATGCTGAATCGCAATCAAGGCGAGAGCGGTCAAGACGCCACCGAACGTCTCATGGATGTGGCGGAAAGCTACGTTGCAGGCGGTAAAAAGAATGATGGTACGGTGGACTTATCATGGCGTGAGCAATCGGTTGAAAAACGTATCGAACACGCTTTAGTTAAAGGCATCACCACCTATATCGATGAAGACACTGAAGAGGCACGCCTAAAATACCCCAAACCGCTACACGTTATCGAAGGTCCACTCATGGACGGCATGAACGTGGTCGGTGATTTATTTGGTGCCGGTAAAATGTTCCTACCGCAAGTGGTGAAATCTGCCCGTGTGATGAAACAATCGGTCGCTTGGCTAAATCCCTATATCGAAGAAGAAAAGGTCGAGGGTGAAGTCAAAGGTAAAGTGCTCATGGCAACGGTTAAAGGCGATGTACACGATATTGGTAAAAATATTGTGGGCGTGGTGCTCGGCTGTAACGGTTACGACGTGGTTGATTTGGGCGTGATGGTGCCGTGCGATAAAATCTTAGACACCGCTATCGCAGAGAAATGCGACATCATCGGGCTGTCGGGTTTGATTACCCCAAGCCTTGACGAAATGGTATATGTTGCCAAGCAAATGCAAGAGCGTGGCATGACGCTACCGCTGATGATTGGCGGGGCGACCACTTCCAAAGCACATACCGCAGTCAAAATCGAACCCAATTATCAAAACGATGCGGTTATCTACGTCACCGATGCCTCTCGCTCAGTAGGCGTGGTCACCAAACTGCTGTCAAAAGAACACCGTGTCGAGCTCATTGCAGAGACTCGTGCCGAATACGAAAAAGTACGTGCCCGCCTTGCCAACCGTAAGCCTAAAGCCGCTAAATTAAGCTATGCAGACGCTATCGAAAAGGGCTTCCAATTTGATTGGGACAGCTACACGCCACCTGTACCCAACACGCTCGGGCAAGTCATCTTAGACGACTACCCTATCGACAACCTACTGCCATACATTGACTGGACGCCATTCTTTATCTCATGGGGACTCGTGGGTAAATACCCGAAAATCTTCGATGACGATGTGGTTGGCGAGGAAGCCAAAGATTTATTTGGTAACGCGCAAGACTTACTACGCAAAATGATAGACGAAAAACTGGTCATTGCCAAAGGCGTGTTCAAACTCATGCCGGCACGTCGCACTGGTGATGACACCCTAACCGTGTACGACAAAGCGCCTACCGATGGCGGACAACCCACCCATCACTTTGAGCACCTACGCCAGCAGTCGGACAAAGCCAGTGGCAAGCCCAATTATAGCCTAGCCGACTTTATCTCACCGTCGGACACCATTACCGACTATCTCGGCGGATTCACTGTGTCTATCGTGGGCGCGCCCGAGCTTGCGGACAAGTATAAAGAAGCAGGCGATGACTATAATGCCATCATGGTTCAAGCCCTGTGTGACCGCTTAGCCGAAGCCTTTGCTGAGCATCTACATAGTTTGATTCGTACCGAGTATTGGGGTTATCAGCCTGACGAGAACCTGACCAATGAAGAACTAATTAAAGAGAAATACGTCGGCATCCGCCCTGCCCCCGGCTACCCTGCTTGCCCTGAGCATACCGAAAAAGGCAAGCTGTTTGATTGGCTCGATACTACCAATGCCATTGGCACGACCTTGACCGAGAGCTTTGCCATGTGGCCAGCGTCATCTGTTAGTGGCTTTTATTATTCACACCCTGAAAGTGTGTATTTTAATGTGGGTAAGATTGGGCGTGACCAGTTGGAGGACTACGCCAAGCGTAAGGACTGGGATATGCAGACGGCTGAGAAGTGGTTGAATCCGAATTTGGCTTAGGGTGAGTTGAATAATAAATAAACGGGCTTCTTTATTTTAAGTCCGTTTATTTGTAATTTAACTTGTTAAGTACTATTAACTAAGTCTTATGGAAATCTATTTAAACTCAATCACTAATGGTATCATCTACGCCATCAGCCTCTTCTGCGATTCTATGACTAACCCATACCTCTCTAATGACATTGCCATATTTATCAATGTGTATTGAATAAATATTCACTTCATCAGAATCACATGAAATACGATTACCACTATCATCAGTGCAAATATCCACCTGAATAGTACCGTTTTTGAATGGAGGGATTATTTGATCAAACTGATAAGGTAGAACGAATTCGCCCTGTACCGTCATAAATCCCCATATGTCATTTTGTTTTACTCCTACCGTACCCTCCGATACCCTAGTAATATTATCAAACTTAACAGGAAGCACCTCACTTCCTTGGCTGCTGACCATACCAAACGTCATACCAAAGTATTCTCTATCTCTTATGTCATCTATGTAAAACGATCGACTATTACAAGTCAAAGTTTCCGAGGTTAAATTCATTTTATCACTAGTTGCATTCTCTACGTCAGGCATTAACTCATTTTCTGCCTCAGCTTCTGCCTCTGCTTCAAGTCGGATATCATCTTCAAAGTCGACGTAACGATAATCTTTACAAAGTGGTACATTGCCCTTGTGTTTAGCCACTATTGCATAGCCCTGCTCGAAACTACTAATTGCATCGTATTCAAAAGGAATGATTTTATTACCTAGAGAGTCTATAACCCCCCATTTACCCTTAAGCATGACAGGTGCTAAACCATCTTTGAACGGTCTAACGTCTTCATAAGCTACCGCAATAACTTCTTCACCTAGGGTATTTATAAATCCCCATAAAAACAGATCGTCTTTCGAGTTGAGCGTTTGATTACGTTCTTTGTTATTACCAACGATTGCAAGACCTTCATCAAAGTCATGAGCATGATCATAGCCAACTGGCATAAATGCATTAAACGTATCAAGATATCCCCACTTGCTATTAAGCTTTACTCGAATTAAGTTATCTGATGACTCCCCAATAAATTCATAAAGTAATGGAACATGATGATTATTTATATCATATATTCCATACTTACCGTTTTTAGAGATTTTAAAGCGCTTTTCACTGATGAGTTCAACCTCATTATATTTGATCGGGACAACAATATGACCTTTTTTATCGGTGGCTCCCACTTTGCCATCCTTGACAAGACGTAACCAATTTCTGTCATTCCATTTAGAGTCTGAATAAAAACCACTAGGCTCATATTCGACTGGCAGTATCACCCGACCTGAATAATCGTATATTCCCATTTTGTCATTTTGATATACCAATATAATATGGTCTTCAGTATCAATCTCATCGAATACAACGGGTACTACTGTTTCACCTTTTAGGTTGATAGCGCCTTGCCGTCCTTGTAACTCAACCGTTGCAACCACTTCTTCATTAAGCTTTGAGTACTCAAAACCATAAATGATATTGTCGAATTTTGGCTCTACAATAATTTCACCTTTGGTATTAATAAACCCCCATTTATCATTTTGTTTAACCTCTGCTAATCCTTTAGCACCAAAACTCCCTGCCTCTTGAAAATCAAATTTGGCTATCTGTTTATTATCGGTATCGATAATTAGCCAATCCTCACCTTTTTTAACCAGCGCTCTGCCCATTACAAACCTAAAGGGAGTGTCATACTCTACGGGAATGACTATTTCGCCTTGACGATTCACGGCGCCATATTTATTTAATAGTTGGTTTTCTACAGAAGCTAACTCATCGTTAAATGAACAAAATGCAATTAAATTTAACTCTTTAGGCAGCTGATAACCTTTATCAAGTTGACAGCTAAAACTTGCTTGTACTTGTAAAGGAATGAATAAAATAATTATAGAAAGGATATAGCGCGCTTTTAAGATTTTGTTTACTACTGGATTATCTAAATAAAGGGTTTGCATAGACTTATGGTTTACCAAAGTAGGAATTTTAATTATGTGTATTAAATAACATGAGAATACAGTATATAATTTTTATTAGACTGTCTTAAAGGCGTTTTATAATTATTTCGATAATATTAACTGTGCTGAACGCACAAGGACTAGGGCATACTAACTGCAGAGAAGTGGTTAAATCTAAATATGTAGCTATTCGCGCTTTACGCTTCAATCATGGCTTGCACAGTGGCGGGCGCTAATGGCAACTGTCGTTCCTGTCATCTCGATAACGCCACTTGCCAAGCGCCCGCAACACTGTGCTGTGCCAAGTATATCCTTCCAGAAAACCCCCTTTAAGGGATTTTCTCTTGCGAACCTAAAATTGCAGTGCAATTTTTTAACGGTTCTCAAATCACGGCTAAACCGCTTCTACGGTGCAACGCTTGTCTATAGAACCAAATTTATGCTGTAGGATGCTCCGTGCGCACCTTTTTGAAAAACAATTGAGCATAATTGTTATAATTCGATTGGTACACGGGGCGCACCCTATTTAACTTATTATGTCACAAACGGATTTTCCCATGGATGAATCAATAAAACTATGGTTCAAAGAAGACTTCACAGACTTTGATTCAGAAGAAGGTTTAAATAGAGATAACCCGTTTGAGTTGAAACGTCTAAACGTACTTGTGGGTGCTAACAATGCTGGTAAAAGTCGCTTTATGCGTAACCTTGCATATTCCATCATTAATGAAAATAAAATCTTATACGAAACACCAAAGTCCGTTTTAAAAATTCTAAATGAAGTAGATGATTATTTTCGAAGTTTAAATTCTAAGATAGATATTGGTACAAATATTACGCACCTGCAAACGTATCATAGTATTGAAAACAACTATCAAATATTAATTAATAGAGTTCAAGAAATAAAGAATAGAATTGAGGGCACTAATGTAAATTCTTTAAATTCATACTCGAATGATTATGAAACAAGTATTATTAGTTTAATCCCGAGACAAACACTAAATTTTTTCCCTAAAGACAAATTCAATTTACTAATTAAACATCTAAAATCCCTACAGAGTGATATTTATCAACTGAGACTTCATAGTCATAATATTTTTTATTTAGACGCTTTAAGGAGTCTGAAGAAAATCTGTTATTCAAATAATGAATTAAATAATAATATCTCTCCACTACTAAACCGTACTTTACAAGACTACTCCTTCAAAGATAATCAAATCATCTCTGGAGAAGACTTTTTCGAACTTTTGACCGACTCCCTTTTAGGCAAACCTGAAGAAAGACAACGTATACAGGAATATCAACAAAAGTTATCGCATTACTTTTTCAATAATGAAACTATTACTATTATTCCACATTTAAAAAGTGACAGTATAGAGATTAAAATCGGTGTTGAAGACCAGTTCCCTATTTCAAAACTTGGCGACGGTCTGCAACAAATTATTATCCTAACCTATAAAGCTTTTCTGACTACAGAAACCTCATTTTTCTTCATTGAAGAGCCAGAAATGCACTTGCACGCAGGCTACGTTAAGCAGTTAATGAAATTTCTATTAGACGAGACTGACCATTATTATATGGCAACCAGTCATTCTAATTATCTACTAGACATGATTAATGAAGACAATCGTATTGCTTTGTATCGTGTTGATAAGAAACCCTTAGAAGACGATAAAAGCAAAAACGAAACCGTTATTAAACGCTGTAATGGCGACCGCACTATCTTACAAACGCTTGGCGTATCCCCGTCATCTGTCTTTTTAGCCAATTGTACTATTTGGGTAGAAGGTATCACTGACCGTCTTTACTTCGTGCAATATTTAAAGAAATACTTAGAAGAATTAAAAGACAATGATGCAGGAAAATGGAAAGACTATTCACGTTTTATTGATGGTTATCATTATACGTTTGTAGAGTATCAAGGTTCTAATCTCGAACACTGGGATTTTAGCGAAAACTCATTAGACCGCATTGATAGTAGCCAGATTAAAGGATTGGATGCTTTGCTAGTGACATCAAATGCGTTAGTAGTTGCTGATAGTGATATTAAAAACAAAAAGAGGTTTAAAGCGATTGACGAACAGTTAGGTGACCGAATTGTTATTACTAGAGGGAAAGAGACTGAAAACACTTTACCAAAAGAGCTTTTGATGAAAATGTTTTTTAAAAGGTGTCCTGATAACGGTTTAGCGAGCCAAGGCAATAAGAACAAACTAGCTTATAAAGTTATCTATTCAAACTTATTCAGTAGTAGCTACGAAGATTCTCCTAAAGGCATTGGAAAGTACCTTGATAATGTTCTAGACAAAATGCGTAAAACTAATGATTTACCTGAGCTAAATAAAGATGATAAACCTTTTACCTTTTCAGAAAGTGGACAAGGTACGATAAAAAATAAGACTGAATTTTGCCATGATATTGTTGAACTTATGCAAGATGAGGAATGGCAATTAACCGAATCAGCTAAGATGCTATGTGAAGCAATATTTGAACATGTTAAAAAGCACAACGCTTAATTTCATAATATAATTTCTAGTCCCGTACACTAACCAAAACTTTAACGGTGCGCACAGAGCACCCTATAAACAAAAAATCATGATAAATTTTGAACCTTGTGAAATACCTGAAAATCTTAAATACCATGTCTATGTACTTTTTAGTGTTACAACAAATATGGTAAAAGTCGGACGTTCTAACAAACCTGCACGAATCAAGGCTTTAAAAAGAATGAATTATGGTGATGTAACTGATTGGGAATGCTTTAGTATTACACCTCTGAATACACTACACGCTACTGTTGCGGTAGAAGCTATGACACATTCGCGTTTAACTGATGAAGGTAATCGTATACCAAGATTCAAGTGGACTAGACTGCCAGATAACAAGCAATGTTATGCTGATGAATGTTTTAGTTGTTCTCCTGAACATGCGACAACCATAACAAAAGAAATGACTTTACTTTATGAGCAATTTATTGCAATTCATTAAATAATACTACTTAAAATATGCCCAACCTGCTAATCATAACTCAAATAAGAAGTAGATAATTCCTAATTTGGCTTAGGGATGATTTAAAATAGTATGCGCCGTGTGCATCATTGTTATTGAAACATATTAAGAAAAAATTAATTTTGAGGTAGATTTTAATGTTTGAACATAATCCTAAAAATTTTGAACCCAAAGAACTTAAGACTATAAGTTTTAAAGCAAATAAGAATTTCGATAAGGAACAATCACAAAAGACCTTCGAAGGTAGTGCTAATTTAATGCGCCCACTAGAAGCAACTGAAGTTAGAAAAGTTATATCATCTAAAGGCAAAGCTATAGACGATCATTTCATAGTAAAATACGATTATACTAATTATCACTACCATAAAGAAAACTATATTATTACTGCTCTTACTTCTTATCACATGGTCGTAGCCTCTATATGCGAATATACTAAAGACAACCTACCTATGACTCTCACAGTGCTAGATGTTGAATATTGGAATAACCCTTTAATTTGTAAAGAAGCTATTGAAGTATTTCTTGGTGTATCATTTAATAAAATTCAAGAAAATATTCACTCTAAAAAATACTCATTAATTTACTTAACCAACTTATATCTTAGACCACTATCTTCTGAAGAAAAGGATTCACGTGAAAAAATACGTAGTGGCTATATAGTCTTTTAAACAAGGTTTTAATTTATGTTAGTAGATTTTTTAAACTCAATTTTCCGAAGGGACAAATATTTAAGTGACCTTAAAGAAAAAGAGCGTCAGCGTAAATTTGCAGAAAAAAAACGTTTAGATAATATTGCTAAATCAGAGAGGTTAAAACTCATTGATACTTACATGGCTGGCAAACCGAAAGACTATGCTGAAAGTGTAAAACGTTCGATGAGTTTTAAGATATCTGATTCTTCCTACAACTTTACTATCCCTAAATTAATTAAAGATTACCACTCAAAACAATGTGATTATATTTACCAGTCTATACATAATGAAATTAATCGACCAAAAGGTGCTGTGGATTTCTATTGGGATATATATACAATTACTTTTAAAAATGAAATCTACATTGGTATAACTACTGACTATCGCAAAAGAATACATACCCAACCTAAAGTAAAAAGAATTAGAGAGCTTGGAGAGTATTTTATTCATTACCATCAATTACCAGCAGTTTATGCTGGTGCTCTTGAGAAACTACTAATCGAATACTATTCATATAATGAGTTCTTTAAATGTAGAAATATTAACCCTGGGGGTGAGTTTGGGAAATGGGGTGTGTATTTAGATGAAAATGATCCTAGAAACTTAATCGATAAACAGAAATTAATTACTTTAAAAAATTATATTATTGAATGGGTAGATAAAAACTCTATAAATTATAAATAGTCTCTGTAGGTCGCCTCCCTCTCGCACTAATAACAACCTAACTAAAGCCTATTAATACTCTAAAAATTACTATAAATTTTTTCAGAACCTTCGGAAAATTCAACCTCACCACATCCCCAATCTGCAGGATAACTGCCCTCCCTAACCAACCTGTGAAAACTGGAATACGGCCAATCGGCCACATTATCTACCAATCCATGCTGAACAGGGTTGTAATGCAAATGTAACTATCCCCTAAAATAACACAGCTCAAACGTAGAATTTCTTATAAAATACCCATAAGGAGTTTTAACATGAGCAAACGAATGACTGAAACCCAAATAGTATCAATTTTAAAAGAAGCAGAAGCTGGAATACCTGCCAAAGAGCTGTGCCGTAAATACGGTATTGCTAGTTCAACCTACTACAAGTGGAAGTCTAAATACGGAGGTATGGAAGCCTCTGACGTCAAGCGACTAAAAGAACTAGAAGAAGAAAACCGTAGGCTTAAACAGATGTATGCTGATTTAAGCCTCAAATCACAAATGCAGGAAGAAATCATAAAAAAGCTATAGCGCCTGTCCTTGAACGTAAAGTCTGGGCACAAGAACTGCAGGCGCAGTATGGTGTTAGTATTGTGGTTAGCTGTCAGGTGGTCTGCATGAGTCGAACTGCTTATTACTACAAGCCTAAACTATCTGATGACAGTGAGATTATTGATGTCTTAAATGAGCTTACTGACAAGCATAATCGCTGGGGTTTTCCAAAGTGCTTTAAGCGTATGCGAGCACTTGGCTATTCATGGAATCACAAGCGCGTACATCGTGTTTACAAAGCGTTAAACTTAAACCTACGCCGTAAGACTAAAAGGCGACTGCCAGCACGCAATCCTCAGCCGCTAAGTGTGCCAAGTGCATTTGGGCATACTTGGTCTATGGACTTTATGAGCAATAAGCTACATAACAATATTCGCTTTCGAACCTTTAATGTGATTGATGATTATAACCGTGAAGTATTAGGCATTGATATTGGTACCAGCATCCCCTCACTTCGAGTGATTCGCTACCTTGATCAGCTAGCCGAGTGGCATGGTTACCCTAAGCAAATTCGTGTGGATAATGGTAGTGAGTTTACCTCACACGTATTCACTGATTGGGCATCGGCTCACGGTATTTACATTGACTATATCGAACCTGGTTGTCCTTATCAGAATGCTTATATTGAACGGTTTAATCGCAGTTATCGCAATGAGGTTTTAGATTGTTACCTTTTCAACAATTTAAACGAGGTCAATCAACTGACTGAAGATTGGATTGAGGTTTATAACACCCAAAGACCCCATGATTCACTTGATGATATGACACCTGCCCAGTACAGACAGGTGGCTTAACGATTCTACGATGATGTTGTGTTAAAGATGGGGTATTTACACAAATAATCCATATATGCGATTAGATCTTGCTCATTGCGTATCTTATGTTCATAAAACCGTCTTTGCCAAATGCCTTTCTCATTTCTCTTTATTTTTGATGCACTTAATTTATCGTGGGGCAGATGATACTGCGGACACGCCTGTGTGGTAAGTCGCTTAATCTGCGACCAACTCATACTAAAATTCGCATCATCCATTGGCAACTGCCAAATACAATTGAGATGGTCAGGCATTTGCGCCCATGCCAATATTTCAAAAGGGAATTGTTGCTGAATGAGTTTGATACTCTGTCTAAATGCGTTAAGAAAATCGTCATTACACATTATTTTTCTACGTTCATACGCCACTACCGTAAAAAAGTAGATGCCACCTTGAGCGTTAAAGCGTATATATCGCGGCATTATTTTTACCATTGTTTTGTATGAATTGGTGCGCACGGCGCACCCTACGGGAGATCATATTCGTTCAATTCTTTACTTACGAAAAGCTAGTACGATGCTTTCACAGCTAAACAATTATAGCCTGATGTCAGATTGATTATGTAGGGTGCGCCCTGCGCACCATTTCATTGACCTATTTATGAGAGGAAATCACACAGCTAAATCACCATAGCCTAACTTTGCCTTAGGTGCGGTTTAGCCCCGATTGTAGCGGATATACTTGTTTGACCACTGTGTCGCGGTGACTTAGCCAGTAGCGGTATCGAGACAACAGGAACGCTACTGGCTATTAGTCACCGCCACAGTGGGTAGACAAGATAGGAACGAAAAGATACCATCTTATATGTCAACTCAAATTACTATCAAATAGCAACTTGAGGTTTGTATTTGCTTTGGTGCTTTATCACACCATAGCAAATCTGTAATAACTTTCTCATACCTGCAATCAAAGCCACTTTTTTGCATTTTCCTCTCTTCAGCAGTCGCTCATATAGTTGCTTAACATCAGGATTGCAACTAATTGCAGATAAAGCACACATAAACAGCTTCGATCGTAGGTTGCCATCCCCTTTTTTACTAATACGGCTTCTTCCTTTAAAGATTCCTGACTGTATATGTATAGGGGTTAATCCAACAAATGAGGCACATTGCGAAGCATCCTTAAAGTCCTTAGATAGGAGTAGCGACAATACATTCGGTGCGACTGTCTTACCTATGCTTGGAATGCTAACTAGGTTGTCATAGCCTAACTTTAAGTCAGGATGATTACCTATGTGTTTATCTATTTTGGCTTGGATGATATCTATTTGTTCGTTATAAGTGTCTATCACTTGTTTTATAGATTGGGCGATATCGTTGTCATAGCTTTTTCTAGATTCAACTTTTTCTAGACGGTTGCTTTCTCGCTTTTTATCAGCCTTGAGCGTGTCTAAACGGTCTAGCAGATACTTGAGCTTTCTCACGTGCTCAGGTTCTGGCTGCCATGCTTTAGGGTGCCTTGTATAGGCGTATTGCGCGAGTACGTACGCGTCTTGTTTGTCGGTTTTGTGATGACTGCCGATGGCACCTGCAAATTGTTTGGCATATGCCGGATTAATAACGGATACTGTATAGCCTTTACTATGTAGATCATAGGCTAGGTTCTCATAGTATATGCCTGTGGCTTCCATGATGATAAGACATTCATCCGGTTTCTTGTTTGTGCTTTGCTTAGCTAGCCATTTGGTAAAGATTGCAAAGCCTTTTTCGTCATTAGTAAAGGTTTTGCTGTGGGCTTTGTTTTTAACCTTTTTACCTTCTTTGTTTAGCCATGTTGCGTCAAATTTAGCTTTGGATATGTCAATTCCAACGTATACTTGATAGGTCATTTCTTTGCATTTCCCTTGTGAATACAGTGTCTCTTAGTTTTATTTTCTAAGGCACTTTGATACCATTCAATCTAAAGAAATACAGGTAGAGGGCTTTATCTTTGCGTCGAGCTCTTTGGCTATAGCGGGATCACTAGCTCACTCTACCTGCTACCATAGCTAAGGTTAACACTTATCTATGGCTTTTTTAACATACAAGCGGGAATAGCTACTTATAAAACCTCGCCTACCCTTCATCTAAAGCCAACACATTGATAATCAGCTTAATCAGTGTTTCTTTTTGGTTCTAATGTTCGACTTGATAGGTTTTATCATCTTGGGCAGTTGTCGCAAATTCTGCGATAACTGAAGTCTTCAGAAAAGCTTATACCGATAACAGCAATTGATTAAGCGATGATGATAAGCGCACTTATGCCATCTCTAACCCCGATTGGACAGATTATGTAGAATTATGGGACAATCTTTATGAGCCAACACGCATTAATAGATGAGTGCCTTTTAACCAACCACGAGAGTTTTTAGCATTGAGACAGCCTTTTGGTACTTAGCCAGTATTGATTGCCCTCATTGGTTGCCCTCATTCTACGTTTATTCACCTTTAGGCAGCCCCATTATGGAAAAACCCTCATTTTATAGTAAACTTTGGCGCTTTAATGCGGTTGTGATTGCCCTAGCTGGTACAGGTGCACTATTAATGGTAATTATCGGCTTGATTGCGTTAGCAGTAGATATTTTAGGCGATATGACGCGTGGTATTTCAAGACAGAACATGGTTAACGTTGAGGACAGTATTGAGATTAATGAGGACTTGTTTTACGGCGATCCGTCCGTGGTAACAGGCACGAGCTTTATGAAAGTTCCGCTTAATACGAGTCAGTCTTATGAGCGAGGCGGCAGCTCTTATGGCAGTAAAGAAACCATTTCAACACGTAATTTACTGTTTTATAATTTACAGACACAGGCGCATCGTTGGTTGATTAACCAAAACCACTATTTGATGAAGTCAAACCCGTTACGCGCTGAGCAAGCCTCGGAATTTAGACAAGTTGGCGAATCAGAAACGGCTGTTAACGCTTATGCCTATCAGGTAGTCAAGGCGGATACCAATGGCGATAAAAGGCTCACCTTTAATGATGACATTACCTATGCGCTATCGAAACCTGATGGGTCGGGATATGTCGAGTTGATTGAGGATATTTATCAGGTTTTAGACACTGAATATATAGGCGATAATACTTATGCGGTGGTGTATCGCAAGACGGATGACCTGTTTGTTGCGACGATTGATGTTAATCAGCTTGCATTAATTAGCAATGCGGCGTTACCAGCGTATTAGGGTTAACCGTCTATTCGGGTTTTTGCACACCTTCGTACTTCTTCACACGGCGACATTTATCTGAGCAATACACCATACTGTCCCAGTTTTTATCAAGCTTTTTAGACCAGCTAAACTCACGCTGGCAGACAGGGCATTCTTTTAAGCGGGCGTTCTTTTTCTTATGAGCCATAATTTTATCTTAAACAGTCTTGTCTTGAATTAAGGGTTGGGTTGCAAGATGTATGGATATAGAAGCTGGGTTTGCACCGTTGCTTGCAATGTTGTTTTTAGTCTGAGGCTTGGTCATCTCCTATCCTTATATCTTTAATACGTTTATTTACGCCGCTATATGTTTATTTTGCCACACCTCACAAACTACTAAAAAACAACATCTGATACAACGCCTCAATGGAATCAACTTTGGTAAACTGCCCTTTGTTCACAGTACGAATATTAGGCCGCTCATTTTTGACGCCCTCGCTATTTGCTTTAACGTGCTTGGCAATTTTAGCATCGTCTAGCCCCAGTAACCGCTTGCCCGCCGCGCTTCCTAAAAAGTAGAACGAGGTAAACGCGAGCGTGTCCTCATCAAAGACAATCCATACCACGCATCCTGACGGTTTGGTGGCGAGCTTGGTGTTTATCTTTTGGCGGGACGTTCTACCGCCAAGTTTGGAGGCTTTGAGCTGAATGTGGCGTATCACGTTGTTGTTCTCTAACACGATATCACAGCCTGCGTTATCCACTTCTGGCTTTAGTACCTCTAGTGCGCAATCGCCTTGTTGCCATGATAGTTTTAGCATCTCACTGACAAAGACATGCTCGATAAGCTTTTCTCTAAAACTGGAATGAATGGAATGTTTGCTCATGATAGTTATCACCATTTCTTTTTTTAGTATTAGGCTTCACAATCTATTAAATAAAGGGTTAATACCCTTTCGCAACTAATGCCTTAACCTTGTCGCACCCCTCTTCATAATGTTGAATATCACACGTTTTTTGATACATCGCTTTGGCTAGCTTATAATCTTGCTGTAGACCAATACCCTGCTCGTACATCTCACCGAGTCTATACATCGCTTCAAGATACTCATCATCGGCGGCTTTTTGATAATAGCGAATAGCCGTCTCATAGTTTTGCGGCACACCCAACCCTTGCTCGTATAACTCACCTAATTTATATTGAGCCCCGACATAACCTATCGTGTCTGATTTTTCAAACCAGTCAATGGCATGGTTATAATTTTGGGCGACCCCTTTACCCTCTAAATACATCAAACCAAGGTTGTATAAAGAGATGCCTTCGTTTTGCATAGCCGCTTTGTAGTACCACTCCCTTGCCTTACTATAGTCCTGAGGAACGCCCTTCCCTTCTTCATACATTACACCAAGAAAATGTTGCGCACCTGCATCGCCTTGATCGGCAGCTTTGTTCAGCCAGTTTAGCGCTTTGGCGTAATCTTGCTCGACCCCACTGCCCGATTCGTACATCATACCAAGCGCAAATTGCATGCCAGCATCGCCTTCATTGGCAAGCTTTGTGTACATCTCTACACCCGTATCAACATTGGCGGTTGTATCTGAATGGAATATTTGATGGGTAGCCACGTATTGCTGGGCGAGTGGATAACCCATATCTGCAGCTTGTTGTATCCACTTTAGTGCTTCTGTGTTATCCACATTACCGTTTTGACTACTTAAAATAAACATGCCTTGTTTATAGAACTGTTCAGCCGTTATATTATCGGTTATAAGACAATAACAGTCGGTATGGGCATTGGCTTGATGAGGCATTGCAAACAAGGCAAAGACGACCGTAGCCATTGTTATAAAGGATGGCGAACTAAAAGCGATCTTATGCTTCTTTTTTTGATTTAAGGTTTGATTTGGGCTGGTATTTAAGGCGTTTTTAAAGGGCATCGTCAATCTCTAATAGGATTATATAGTCAAAGAACTTTAAAGTAGTCAGAAGGCAATCGAGTGCGAGTACTACTTCAGTATGCTTAGCGAGGTTAACACCGTGACTCTTCATAAGTTCGTCGACGCTATCATCCTCAAACTGGACGCGAATGTCAGCCTGTCCATCTTCTCTTTGATAGCTCTCTATGTTTGCGGTGTTGTTTTTAGTTTAAGTCTTGGTCATAACCTGTCCTAATATTATGCGTGTTTATTTATATGGGATGTTTGCTGATAATTATGTTCACCACTTTATCTTTAGCTATGTAGAATGTTAAAGCTCAATTGTCACAGCTTAGCATTCAAGTGATTTTTTTACATGCAAATCGTATTTTCATTAAGATAAGATAATCGATGAATTCTCAAATCGCATTATTTCCCTATCAAACATTTTAACCTATCAAAGCTTAATCTTTCTCAATACTGCTAATACTGACAACTCTCTTGCCTTATCAAAACTTAAATAACCCAATCACCAGATACACGTATGCCCGTCTAATCACTTGGCACGCATATTGCTTCATTATTATTAATATCAGTTTTTAATAAATATTTGTTATTTTTTTAGGAGATAGACAGTGTCTTATATTGATCCGAGTGAGTTTGCAACCAAAATGGTCGATTCGGGCGTCTCGAAGATGACCATGTCGACCCGCGATACCTTTGTTCGTGCCTTTATGGCAGGTGCGGTATTGGCATTGGCTGCCTTTTTTGCTATTAACGTCGCCACCAATACGGGCAATCCATTATTAGGCGCGCTACTCTTCCCGGTTGGCTTTATCATGCTTTATCTCATGAAGTTTGACCTGTTGACTGGCGTATTTACCTTAGTACCATTAGCAGTTATCGATAAACGACCAGGGGCAACGATGGGTCAATTATGGCGTAACTGGGGCTTGGTGTTTATAGGTAATTTTTGCGGTGCGATCACCGTTGCCTTCTTAGCTTCGTTTATTTTAACCTACGGTTATCAAACCGATGGCGGCGCAATTGCAGCTAAAGTAGGTACGATTGGTGAATCTCGTACTTTAGGGTATCAGTCGCACGGTTGGGGCGGTTGGCTCTCTATCTTTATTCGTGGCATGCTTTGTAACTGGATGGTGTCGATGGGCGTAGTGGGTGCAATGATTTCTACCTCTGCTACGGGTAAAATGCTTGCCATGTATATGCCTATCATGCTGTTCTTTTATATGGGTTTTGAGCACTCGATTGTTAATATGTTCTTATTCCCGTTCTCAATGATTATGGGTGGCGACTTTACGGTTATGGACTATTTAGTCTGGAACGAAATTCCTACCGCTTTGGGTAACTTGGTAGGCGGTTTGGTATTTGTCGGTTTACCGTTATATCTTACTCACGTTCGTACCCGCCCAGAACGCAATATTAATCCTATGACTTAAAATGCAGTACGTTAAATAACCGAATAGTTTGTGTAAAAGCAACTATAAGCAGACTTTAGATGCTTTGGTAATTGCAAATAGAGTTAATGAACCTCACCTGATCAATATTTAGGTGAGGTTTTTTAGAAAGAATAGTTTGATTGTGCTAGGGCGTATCATCATTTTAAAAATGGAGATAAAAATAAGATAAATCGCAGTCAGACAAGGAAAATAAAGCATTAAATATCGCGATATTTACCAATTATTTGACGAAGTATGTCAAGATTTAGCTATTTTTAGCCCAATTAAATGAAATTGTACGAATTGATGAAACGCCCTAGGTGGATATAAATTATGACTGAATCAAAATTAGACGAGATTATTGCTAATGATGACCTTGATAGTAACGGTATAGATTCGTTCAATAATACACCGAACCATACTAATTTAACCCCAACGCTTACTTTAACTCACTATACGCAGACAGGTACTAATAAAAGTGAGAATCAAGATGCTTTGCTTGCCTATATACCACCACATGCTAAGCCTTCTTTATTTAGCAGTTACGGCGCTATATTTGCGTTAGCCGATGGTATTAGTAGCAGTGTATTTGGCAAAGAAGCCAGTCAAATTGCGGTCAATGGCTTTATTAACGATTACCTTGCTACTCCTGAAACGTGGTCAGTTAAAACGGCTGGGGTTCGAGTACTTTATGCATTAAATTCGTGGTTAGTTAGCCAAAGCCGTCAAGGCGGGCACAGCTTTAATAAGGACAAAGGCTATGTGTGCGCGTTAACTGTCATGATTGTACAATCACGTACTATACATATTTTTAGTACAGGCGATGTACGCGCCGTGGTGGTGCAAGATAACGAGGTAACTAAGCTCACCCAAGAGCATCGCCAAATATATGATGATGATAAGGTCTATTTAAGTGCAGGATTAGGACTGGATGACCATTTGCGTTTGGATTACATCAGTTATGAAGCGGTAGAGGGAGCGTCTTATTGCTTGGTAACCGATGGTGTGCATGAGTTTATTACTGACAACACTTTGGTTGATACTGTTAATATCAGTGCAATCAATACAAGCTCTGCTGATACTAACTTCGAAGATAATCTACAGGTTAACCGTGCCCAACAGTTGTGTCAGCTCGCAGTAGATGCTGGTTCCAACGACGATGTTAGTGCGTTAATAGTAGATATCCATGCCCTACCTGAAGCGTTACTAAGCGAGCTCTATACTCAAAATCGTCACTTACCTGCTGTAGATGGTTTACGTAAAGATGATGTGATAGATGGTCTGCGGGTTATCAGAACCTTAAGTATAACCCCACGTAGTCATACTTATTTGGTAACTACTCATAACGATGATGAAATCAATTCAAATAAACATGGGGATTCACCTATTTATGTGTTAAAAACCCCCTCGGTCGAAAAGCAGAACGATCAAGCTCACATAGATGCCATGCTGATGGAGGAATGGATAGCAAGACGTTTGGACAACGACCACTTAATGCGTGCACCACAAGTGTCTCTACCACGAACTAAATGTTATACCCTTAGTAACTATGTTGAAGGACAAAGCTTAGACCAGTGGATGCACGAACATCCGAAGCCCGGCCTTAACCAAGTTCGCGCTATAATCGAACAAATAGCTAACGGACTACAGGCATTGCACCGTAGTGAGATTATTCATCGTGATTTACGCCCAAAAAATGTACTTATTGACGAACAAGGTACAGTGACAATTATCGACTTTGGTGAAGCGTTACTAATCGGGTTAACAAATGACACCAATATGGCAAACTCTGCGTTTGATATCCCTGGTAGCTTGCAATATAGTGCGCCTGAATACATGCTTAGCAGTCTGGGTAGCGAACAAAGTGATATCTTCAGTTTAGGTGTGATCACTTACCAGATGCTAAGCGGTCATCTGCCTTATGGAATGAAATTAACCAGTGCCTACACAAAAAAAGCTCAACAACAATTGTCGGTGCGCCCTTTAAGTGAGTATGCTGTTGACGTGCCACAGTGGATAACTTATGCCATCAATAAAGCCCTTGCTATTGATCCCAAGCGACGTTATGGCGAAGTGTCTGAATTTATTTATGAGTTAAATCATCCCAGTCAGAACTTCAGACCTCAAGCAAGCTTATCCTTTATTGAGCGTGATCCATTACGCTTTTGGCAAGCACTTTGCGGTGTATTGATGCTAATAGTCGTCGGACTGATAACCCATCAATATCTTTAGTTTAACGTGATAGTTGTAGTGCCCGTTTTTTGTTATTGAAACATCATAAATATCTATCAGGTATCAACAATAAATCAACTTTACCACGTTTTATAAGGTAAGAACTTACCATTAAACACAATCACGACTCTATCACCTTTTGGATCTTCTTCCTTATCAACATCGATAGAAAAATCAATCGCGCTCATGATGCCATCGCCAAATTGCTCTTGTACCACCTCTTTAATGCTGGGACCATATATTGCTACCGCTTCATACAAACGATAAATAAGCGGGTCTTGTGGCACATCTTTGCCCCAGCTTTTGGTTGGATATTCCATCAAAACTATTTTTGCCTCGTCGGTTAAGTCCAGCACCTCACATAGTTTTTGAGCAGGCTCCTCTAGCATACTATTATTACCAAAACACGCTGAGGTTACCCACACCACGCCCATGCCTACCGCATCGGCAATTTCTTGCCAACTTAACCCTTTGTCTTTTTTAGCCAAGATAATCGTTTCTGTTAACTCATCGCGTGTCATCATCTGCTCCAATAGTGGTTTGTTTAAAGCGCAACTTATTGCTTAAAATCATGGGTTGCTTTAAATGTGCTGCAAATGCTATTCCACATTACCTTTAAAATTAAAATCTGTCTCACTTATATAAGTTAATTAAAAAGCATATGTCTACTAAGGTATTACAGCGCTTATATATGGGCATATTTTGTATCATTAAACGATTTAGATTAGTGCGCTTTCGTCCTACCGCTCTAACCAACCTTCTGTTAAGCTTTAAAAATCGATATATAATAATGGCACCGACTGTTCTATACGGCATTAGGATATAAATATGTCTTTACTTATAAACTTACTCATACTATCTGCTATTGCCTTCACTCAAGTGAGTTGCAGTTATGAATCAAAGAATTATCCAGCACAAAGCGAACACATTGCCATGGATAACGGGAACTCTAAATATTTGTCATACTTAGGGAATTGGAATAAGGACAGGTATGACGAAGACAATCAATTAATATCAACCCTATCTCTTACTATTAACCATATATCTGAAATAAAAATCGGCGGTGAATACTGTTACATAAGTAGATATGGTGCAAAAATCGATTGTGATAGTGATTTTGGAGGAGAGGCTCTAGGTAATAATCAGTATCTGATCAATTTCACCAGCTCTTTTGGCAATTTAGAAGGTAAAGCAATCCTCACGCTTGCTCCCGATCAAATAAAATGGGAGTTAAAGGAGTTTCCAGCTGATTTAGGCGTTTCTGTTCTTAAAAAAGCCACTTTAGTAAAGCAAACGAGTAGACAATGCCTAGATTTAGAAAATAAAAACGGTAGCAAAACGAGTTATCAATTTACGCCTCGAAAAGAATGTAATGATCTGAATAGAGCTTCTCAGCTAGAGATTACTAATCTGCCCATCACACTTAGAGATTTTGCTACATGTTATGAGGATTACTGCGCCGCTAGATATCCCATTCATGATATGGAAGATGTAACAGCTAACTTACGTGAAGATTTTGATTTAGTTTATGAGCCTGAAACAGTGCTTCGACTACCAAATATCAATGATATTGAGGTTTATATCTTAGCTAGAAATTATACAGATGTAGAGGAATATGGGCTGGTTACTTTCAACGGTCATATCATTGACAGTATGATCATTGGTAGAGTTGGTACAGAGGACTATCTTTCAGAATTTGGCTTCGCTATTTCCAATGATTATCAGCAAATTGAGTTAACCTATAACGATCCACATACCCCAAAACTGTATAGAATCGATGATAGTGGAAAGATACAGACACTTGAATGATGCCTACACGCTATACTCTGATTGTTTAAGCGTACTGATCGTTTAAGCATTGTTGAATTCGTCCTAAGTACTGTTTCGAGATCTATGCATCGCGTAAAGACAGGGATATAAAAGTGGCGAAGAAGTGATTAAATCTGAGTTTGTAGCTAAAACTTTTGAGATGTTTCCGGTAGCGTGGGTGTTAACCCACGACTTTCATTATTGGTACTAGGGTGTAAACACGCTAACATTACTTCGAAAAAGTGGTTTCGCCCCGATAGTAGTACTCAACCTACTATTTTAATTCATCTGCTGCTACTCCAAATTTCTCTTATAACATTACCAAATTTATCAATATGCCTTGTATGGTTATTCACCTCATCCGCCATACAAGAAATAGTATTGTCTTCATCATCAGTGCACATGTTTGTATAAAGGGTACCGTTCTCAAAAGGTGGGGATACTTCATCAAATTGATAGGGCATCACTAAATCATTATTTTGAGACATAAACCCCCACTTATTTTCATTTCTTATACCTATCATCCCTTCATAAACTTGAGTAACGTTGTCAAACCTGATTGGAAGCACCACCTTACCTTGGGTATTTATTAATCCATATTTCATATTTGACTGCTCTCTATTATCATAAGAGTTTATATAAAGAGGGGTTTCACAGTCTATCTGCGTGTCTATCAAACTATCGACTTCAAGCATCGTCTCTTCTTCAACATCTTCTACAAAAGATAAAGAAGGATTGGTTTGGGTTGGACAAATAGGCTTATCTACCTTTCTTTTTGAAACGATTGCGTATCCATTTTCAAATTGACTTATACCATCATACTTAAAGGGCGCGACCTTATAATTTTGAAAGTCTATAACACCCCATTTACCTTTAAGTTTGACAGGCGCTAACCCTTCCTTAAATGGTCTAACTTCCTCATATTCTAAAGGGATTACTTCTTCTCCTAACGTATTAATATAGCCCCATAATAGATTATCGTTACTGCTTTGTGATGAAGTTGAATTACCCACAGAGGCAAGTCCTTCGTGGAAGTCATAGGCCTCATTATAGTCGATAGTTATGAGTGAATTAGAATTATCTAAATACCCCCATTTATCATTATATTCAACTCTAGTCATAAAATTAGAGGTTTGAGCGATAGAATCGAACATCATTGGAACTTCTAGGTCGCCCTTGGTGTATATTCCATATTTATTATTTTTAGAAACTTTAAATCGATCATGGCTTATGACATCAACCTTATCAAACTCTACAGGAACAACCATACTACCTTTTCGATTTACGGCACCTACTTTATCGTCTCTTACAACAATCATTCCGTTTTCGTCTGGCCATATAGAGTCTGAATAAAATCCTATACCAGGTTCAAACTCGACGGGTTGAATCATTTGTCCATCATAACCATAAATACCCATTTTTTCGTTTTTATAAACCAACATCACGTTTTCATGAGGCTGAATATCATCAAATATAGGTTCTACAATGATGATGCCCGTCCTATTGATTACACCTTGTTTACCATCTAATTCGAATATAGCAACGACTTCTTCATTTAGGCTCGGATAGCCAAAACCATTGACGAAGCTGTCGAATTTTGGCTCTACAATCTTTTCACCTTTAGTATTAATAACGCCCCACTTGCCATTTTCTTTGAACAGTCCCAATCCTATGGATCTAAAATTATGAGCATCTTGAAAGTCGAATGTAGCTATCTCATTGTTATTGGTGTCAATAATTAACCATTTATCACCTTTTTGAACGAGCGACCTACCATGGCTAAAACTGACAGGAGAATCATATTCGAAAGGTATAACGGGAATACCTTGACGGTTAACCGCTCCATATTTGTTTGTGGGTACATGCACTGCTGAAGCCAATTCATGCGTAAAAGTACAAAACCATGTCAATGATACGTTTTCAGGAAGCTCATGACCTTTATTAAGATGACAACCCATAAAAGCTTGAGCCTCTGGCAGCAGTATAATAGTAAGTACAATAAGGGCTTTTTGATACATTTTATTTATAAAGCCAAAGGGTGTATTTAGAGTTTGCATCATGTTGTCAACTTTGTCTCTGTATTCTTAAAAGAAGGGTTTGGGTGATATACAATATGTTTTGTTTGGATCTTAACATTTACTATATCAGTTATCTAAATAATTGGTTTGATGATTTTTGACTCATATCTTGTCAATTTTAAAGCGCTTTCATCAACGAAGCGTCCAAATTCAAGCTATATGATAGTATGGAGACTGACTATAACGCGCTATTATTTCTAGCATATACTATCTAAGGATCTTAAATGGCTATATTGAACCGTTTGTTTAATAAAAAATTTGCACTTGCTGCCATTCCCGTAGCGTTAGGCTTGTCAGCTTTGCGTTCTACATCATCTAACGCTGTCACTAGAGTCGCTACCAATAAACTAATGGATCTAGCGCGTCATCAAGCAAATTTAGAGCTCAAGTCGTTTAAGTTCACATCCGGAGACACCTTAGTTTATGCCGAAAGTCGCCCCGATTTAGGTAAAGCAGGCAAGCCCAAAGGTGAGCCGCTGCTACTGATACATGGCTTTGGCGGAAGTATGTTTAACTTTATCCGAATCTCCAAAAAATTTGATGAGTATCATGTGATTATTCCTGATTTATTAGGCTTTGGGGACTCGGATAAGCCAATGGATGCAGACTATCATTCCGATGCACAAGCTAAGCGACTGCATGAGTTGATGCACGCGAAGGGATTAACCTCAGATTTGCATATTGGTGGTAATTCGATGGGCGGTGCTATCGCTGTGGCGTATGGGGCGATGTATCCAGATGAGGTGGGTAGTGTGTGGTTGATAGATAGCGCAGGATTTTGGACGGTAAGACCTCAAAGCACTGTAGAGAATACAACATTAGAAAATGCAACGCTTGATAACAATCCGCTCTTGGTGAGTAGCTATAAAGATATCGATAAACTGCTTAAATTAACCATGCATAAAACGCCTTATATGCCGCGATTTATAAAAGTGGTAATGGCAGATCAGAGGCAGGCAAACAGAGCACTTGAGACAATAATTCTTGAGCAAATCACTAATGATAACGTTGAGAAGCGGGCAAAAGTCATCGCTGAGCATAATATTCCGACGTTAGTGACTTGGGGTGATAAGGATGCCATTATTAAGCCTGAAACCGCAGAGCATATTAAGACCATTATTCCACAAGCCAAAGTCATTATGATGCAAGACATTGGTCATGTACCTGTTATAGAGGCAGTCAAAAAAGTTGCGGAGGATTATAAATCTTTTCGAACATGGATAGAGTAAAGTTTATTTCAATAGATTTTTCTGCTTTTATTTCATTTATTCATTTATTCATTTATTCATTTATTCATTTATTCATTTATTAATTTATTTATTTAGTTTGGGCTGTCATTTGTGATCTCTTTTTAGGATTCTTTCAAGCTTACCTTCTAGCTGTCATTCTAACACTCATGTCTGCTGACATTTTTATAGCTACATCTATTAAAATTTGCAACCTCATATTAATTCCTTTTATTAGACCTAATTTATTCATTTATAAATAGGTTGATATATATTAAATAAGGTTGAATTATTACCTTTACTAACTATTACTATTAATTTTACTTAGTTTATATATATAAAGAATGTGGTAGATAATGTGAAAGATTTTGTATTTCAAATAGCTGCGCTAATCAATAGTTTATAACGTTTCAGTATGGTTGAACTCTATATATATAAATACGACTAGATAGCGCATTTAGTATTTTTAATGGTGGTTTGTAATTAAAAACAGTGTATACTCATACAATACGTAAGTTTTGTTATTAATATGTAATTTATATAAATTAATATTTAATTTTAGGTCAATAATAAGCGGTGCAAATCAATTGTATGATTAAAACGCACAATAATAATGGCTCAAATATTTCTATTTCTTCTTATCTAGATAAGAAGGTTATCAATTATCAAATTCTATTTGTTTGCTTTAGCTATGCATTGGCAGCTTTTGACTTTCTTATCTATCTTCATATCGCCGACGTGATTGCAAAGGTGTTCTTCCCAAATACAGACAGTGTGGCTTTAATACAATTAAAGATCATTGGTTTAATGAGTATTGGCTTTTTATCTCGTCCTCTAGGGGCGATACTAATTGGTAGATATGGCGATAAAAAAGGTCGTAAACCTGCTTTTTTTGTTAGTATCGCTTTATTGGCTATTACCACATTGTTAGCGGCATTTTTACCCACCTATGCGCAAGTTGGTATTCTTGCGCCTATCTTGTTTATCTTTATTCGTATGCTACAAGGCATCGCATTTGGCGCGCATGCCCCGCTTAGTTGGGTGTTTATAGCAGAGCACACCAAACGAAGCCGTTTGGCGACGTATTGTAGTTTGGCGGTGGCCGGCGGTATATTTGGTTCTGTCATATCGGTTGTATTTGCTAAATTACTGGTCGGAGTCTTAGAGCCACAAGCTTTAGTTGACTACGGATGGCGTATTCCTGCGGTTATGGGTGGCGTGCTGACTGCTCTAATGCTTTTGATGTGGCGCCGTATAAAAGAGACCCCGGTATTTGAAAATCACCAACTTAATCGTCATAGTGACTCCAATATGTTATCAAGCGATAATGTGGTTGGTATTAGATCCGCCGCTGTATTATCTTCAGCGATTTCGTTTGTTAGAGCCAGCTTGATTATGGTAGTGATGATATTACTGCCCAAACTTATTGCTTTAAAGTTCCAAACAGAGCCTAATTTTGTGATGTATGCCAGTTTATTTGCGTTGGTAACGCAGATAGTGGGCTGTATTTTTTATGGCGTTTTGGCCGATAAAATCGGTATGTCAAAGACATTTATGTTGGCAGCGTTGGCGTTATCCATTCAGATTTGGATGTTTTATGCGTATCTGGCGAATGGACAGGGCGATTATATTCTTCCTATGTACGGGTTATTAGGATTTTGTACTGGTATGATTGGGCTATGTACCGCCATATTTGTTCAACTCTTTCCAACTACCATTCGTCTATTTTCAGTATCAGTGTCTTATAACACAATATCAGCAATATTGGGTGCCGTCCTACCTTACTTTTTGTTTAAGATGACTAGTCAGATAAGCTTTGCGCCTGCGCTGTATCTCTCTATAGTCGGTATCAGCGCCTTTATTATTGGTTGGCATTTGCAGCAAAGAGAAACTTTTGGTGAGTTGTACAACTCTGATGAAAGCGCAAAAAAATATAGTTTATAAGCTAAGTTTGCAACATAAGGTTTTATTTGTATAAACGAATAAGGCCTTATCTTTATCAAAGCATTTGTTTAATACCGTATTATCTTACCCCTACTCCTGAGCCTTCGTATTTAGCCTTCGTATTTAGCCTTCGTATTTAGCCTTCGTATTTAGCCTTCGTATTTAGCCTTCGTATTTAGCCTTCCTATTTAGCCTTCCTATTTAGCCTTCCTATTTAGCCTCTAAACGGCCTCGCCCCAGTAGTAATACGCAACCATACTCACTCGATCATCATAGCCTTGCTCGCCTGCTACTTCAAATCCTGATTGCGTTATAAGCGCTTCAATATCTCTATCCAGATGACACCCGCCCGCTATTGGCTTCCATACAGGGGTGATGGTTTTTTGGATTTTATTTATTATTTTTGGCTGCGGTGCCAAACCATGTTCGGCATAATATAACTTACCAGAAGGTTTTAGTACCCGTCTCATTTCGCTTAGCGCTTTAGTAGGATCATCGATAGAGCAAAGCGTAAACGTCATAACAATACTGTCGATACTATTATCTTCAAGCGGTAGCTTTTTGGCAGACATCATCTTCACAATAAACTCAATACCTGCATTTTCAAAACGCTGCGGCGCGTTGATATGTATGAAAGGGTCAACGCCAATCACACGGGTCACCTTTTCGCTATTATAGAACTTGGCATTGTGTCCACTACCAACGCCCACCTCAAGCACCACACCACTGGCCTTAGGAACCACAAGTTGTCTTTTTTTACTGATACTATCTAAACTACACGCTTTGTCTATAATGACAGGTAGAATCTTGCTGTCATATAATTTTTTGAGGGTTGCAAGTTGCGCAAGTGGGTTTATCATAAGCTTCTTAGTTCAGTAGATTTATCAATGAGTTTAAACGTGTAGGGATAAGCGTCATTTGTCATCAATATGACGTCATTCTAATACAGCCCCTAACACAGTTAATTATTTACTACCACAAATGAATCAGAATAGCCGCTATACGGCCGTATGCGTCCGTCAGACTTGGCTTTCCAATTGCCTTGATGGACTAACCGGTAGGTACCATGTGGGGCATCGAAAGGGATTCGCCACTGTATGATGATTTGACTGGATAATGCACCATCTCTTCTCCACGTATACAAAGTATCAAAATCTCGATCTGTTAAATTATCCCTCCATTCGTTCTGATAGAGACGTTGTACTTTTAAGAAAGTACCCCCTGTTTTTAAATTATTTTTGGGATGTGCGCCTCTAAATATCGTGGTTGCGACCTCGCCTACTTTATAGCTACTATCTGGCTGTGTGAGAACCTGCCCCCATGCCTGATCCTCGGGTTTGACATCATAGCGGGGTAATGAGCGTTCTCTAAAAGTCTCGCTACTGTTATCGGTTGCTGCGACCTCAAGGTTCAACTGCGCCAACGCATTTTGGTTATTAACCACGCCATCATGCATACTTTGGGCAAGCACATTGAACTCCTGTAAGTAGGCTGCCGCTTGATAAGGGCCATATTCGGTGGATGCGCCTTCATAAAGCTGCTGCGAATACTCCTCAACTGTGGTCAAGTAGCCATTATAGTGATTGGCAAGCCCATTAATGACGACGGTAACAACCCCCTTATCTTGTAATGGAGCAGAAATGGTGTTACGCAATCGTCGTCCGATTATTGTGGTCGGCTCGCCAGGTATACCAGCGATTGCCAAATTACCAATACGCATCAGCTGAAAAGGGTTTTGTGTGTCAGTCAAACCCCACGCTCCATTGGGTAGCAAGGTTCGTTTTTGACCTTGACACTCATCTTGGTACAGTCCAGACAATACATTAAATCCAGCCCTAACCACGCTGCCTTTAAAAGAGGTGTCTACCTGATTAATGCTGTCATTAACTCTAAACGTATCTTGTGTCATTCCCTCATAAATACCAGGTATGTCAGATGGTCCATTTTCCGCGCCTGCGGCAAATGAAAATCCGCGTGCCGGCGAGCATAGCTGTTTGGCGCCAGCACCATTTGTAAATTGTGCATCGACTTGGTAGCCTTCTAGATCCACCCAGCGTAAACGGGCATCAACAGGGCCTGTTAATGGCACGCCTTTATCCCAAAGATCAAGAGATTTCTCAAATTGTAGACTGCCATCTCGGATTACATTTGCCCATTCATCTTGACTGCCTTCATATCCTTCGCTCGAGTTGGCATTCCCCCCATTTGCCACCACATCCCCTTCATCCGCATTGGCAAAAGCTGCGACAAAATCAGGCGTAATAACCTCGTTTTCAAATTGATTTGATAATCGGGACTCCATAGTATTGGCATGATCGGATTGGTCAGTCTGGCTAAAATAGTTCTCCGCTTTTAGTTGCGCGTAGCCTTTATTATCAGCACTAAGGTGATTAAATTGATTACTAAAGCTTGTGGGATGTATAGCAAACCAATTTATCAGACCGAGCGGCTTACCGTGATAATTATCAAAACGAAGCTGCGTCATCACCTCATTTACGGTTGAGTCATAATGATGCGCGTCTTGGTTTTGATAATAAGCTTCAAGTGATCGATTGATGGTCGCGCCGACCAATCTTCCTTGAGCCAATGACAGATTACCCGGCGCCAATCCATTATGTGCTTGCACAATAGAGTCCACAATACCATTGACGATGGCTTCAAAGTTTTGCGAGCTATATCCATTTAGGGTGCTATCCATGCTTGCAAATTGATATAGGGTTTGGTGCGAATAGCCAGCATTACCCACATGCGTGTGAGTGGCTGTCAGCATGACATTATCATCTCGATACATATTGCCATACTTGGCTTTAAGACGTTTGATCACCGCACTTTTAACTGAATTAAACATTGCGCCCATGTCCGCCGATACATACACCACACGCCCTATAGAATGCGAAGAATGTTGCTGAGGCGAATCATCAATGATGTAAGCATGAGAATACAATCGATCGTTTAAACCTGACACCTCTTGGCGCGCGGCATAACCAAACATACCAGTTTCAGCAATTGCGCCCGTTATATCCGCCCGTCCCACACCTAATAAGTAATTATAATGACTAGAGCTTGATTTAATTGAGCTTGCTATGTTGGATTGTAATATGGTTTTGCCGTTTGAATCTGGTAGTGGTTCCAAATATGTATTGATGGTTTTTTTAGTTTGACCACTCATGTACGGTGCCGACTCTTTCATCAGTGCTAAGAGCGTAATCTGATTGTTTGATTGATGATCGATTTGCTTTTGATTCAACAAATCTTGCTGAGTATGGGCGGCTTGAGCAGCGTGTGCGCACAGACAAGTGAGCATAAAAAAATGGCTGTATAGTAATTTAGTCATCACAACTTAGTCGTCCTTGAATGAGTTGGGTCTAATTTTAATACTTAACAATTTTAGGTCGATACTTTTATTCATATTATCAATTATTTATACTCAGTATCTATGTGTTTTTAATCTACCATCTACCGACTTTAAAATGCTAGTTTTCATAAATTATTAATATTCAATTTCTATAATGCCTTGACATTAAAGCTTATAGGGTTATTATAAGCGCACTTAGACCGTAGTTTGATATAGTCAACGAACTACTTAACTGTTACGGCGTTAACCTCCCTAAGCCTACATAAGTAGTATTTGCACTGGGTTACCTTGTAAACATTTTAGACTTCTTTGACTTTATTTAAATACTCAATAGTCCTACTACATTCTAATTATTTTTATTAACTCAACTTATGGAGGAATCATCGTGTCCTATTTACCTAAAAAGACAGCAGTAAATGTTAAGTTTGCAGCAGTGTTAACCTCTAAAAAGTTTGGTTAATGGTTAGAATAAAGTCATGTGATTTATATTTTATAAATTCCTATTTCTAAACCAACTTCCTTTCCTAACTTCTCTTCGTTGTTGACACATTAATGATTTATTTAGCTACTGGATGTGCGTTAATCTCGCTCTGATCCAGCTTTATAATATCACGCCTGTTATCTTAAGTTTTAAGCTTATTGGTATGTCATTATCATCATATGTTTATCACCATTGTGATTCTAACTTGCGATTTAGCTATGTCGCTTTGCTATGTAGTTTATAACAATGCATTTGATAAATGGCTTTGATAATCAGCTTTGATCAATGGCTCTATTATAAGATTACGTTTACGCTGTCTTTCCCCTTCGATTTGTTATAAGAAAACAACACTAAAAAATAAAAACGTTCTATTCAAATCTTGATTTTATCTGCTGATATAAACGAGCAGTAAACATTTTTGATTTTCAGAATAGAACGGCGGTATTGCTTTGTCTGCAATAAAGTGCGTTTAGGTTTTAAATGAGCTACATATTGTCATTATCTGAACAAAGCTAATAGCTAAACTAAACTACCAGCTAAGAAACAACAGCTAACGCAGCAACTGACATAGCAATACTGAAAAACAGAATGGAAATATAAGCGATATGAGTATTCAACTTATTTTAAATGAAAATGGTAAACATGGTGTTCCAGTCAAAATTTATACGACTGACATCGAGCAAGGCGCTCTTCAGCAACTTAGGAGTATGGCACAACTAAAGTTTGTACATTCGCATATTGCCGTGATGCCTGATGTGCACGTGGGTAAAGGCGCTACGGTAGGCAGTGTTATACCAACCAAGTCTGCAATCATTCCTGCTGCGGTTGGTGTCGATATTGGCTGCGGTATGAACGCCGTACGGCTTTCACTTACAGCGAATGATCTACCCGGTAATCTAAAGCAGTTGCGCCAATTGATAGAACATCAAGTGCCTGTCGGCTTTAACAAGCACAAGCAAATCCAAGCAAAGGTTTCGACCCTCGACCCATTAGGTAATCGCTTAAAGCGTATTACGGATAAACATCCTGGCCTACTTAAAATGCTTAAAGGCTTTAACCTTACATGGGCAAAGCAGCTAGGAACACTGGGCGGCGGCAACCACTTTATTGAGCTTTGTCTTGATGAAAATAATGATGTTTGGGTGATGCTACACTCTGGTAGTCGCGGTATAGGTAACTGTATTGGACGCTACTTTATCGAACTGGCTAAAAAAGAGCGAGAATCACGTTTTGGTTATATACTAGATCGTGACCTGTCCTATTTCGCTGAGGGTTCAGATAGTTTTACAGATTATGTAGAAGCTGTTGAATGGGCACAAGATTATGCCTTGCAAAATCGTAAAGAAATGATGCGCCTGGTCATCAAGTCCATGCAATCACCACAGGCCAAACTGCCTAAATTTAGACTAACCAAAGAGGCCATTAATTGTCATCATAACTATGTCAATGAAGAGGTTCATTTTGGTGAAAGCGTCTATGTGACTCGTAAAGGGGCTATTAGTGCTTATGCAGGAGAGCTTGGGATTATACCCGGCTCGATGGGTGCAAAATCTTTTATTGTACGTGGTCTTGGCAATAGCGAATCGTTTTGCTCTTGCTCACATGGCGCTGGCCGTAAGATGAGCCGTGGTAAAGCGATCCGCAGCTTTAGCATAGATGAGCTAAAAGCTCAGACTAAAAATGTAGAATGCCGAAAAGATAAAGGCGTCATGGATGAAATCCCTGGTGCTTATAAAGACATAGACACGGTGATGAACAACCAATCCGACTTGGTGGAAGTGGTACACACCCTAAAACAAGTGATGTGTATTAAAGGATAACGTTCATTAAACACTGATAGTATTCAGTGATAGTTTAATAAAAGAATAGTTATCTTGGAAACTAAATATTAGATCTAAGTATCAAATATTAGTAACTATTTTAATAATCAAGACAAAGTACAGTCACTATTTATAAGAACTATTTATAGTACAAGGAGAATAAAAAATGTCCCAAGATTTTAATCATTGTCAATTAACACATTTTAATTTACGTGGAAATAGCTTGAGTCACTATTAAAGATCGCCTTTAGATTAACCTTAAGGCGATAACACTCACTAGGGGCTGTCTAGAATTAGTATATTAGTACTGGTGATAGCTAAAATTGGTTCAGACTAGGCGCAAACGGGCGCTAATGACCGAAGCGTATTGCACCTTGCCAAGCTTTGCAACAACGTCTGGAGCATTTTTAGCATCAGCCCTACTTGAGCAGTGCTTTGCTCGAGACCCGTTCTCAGTGACATATACTAATTCTAGACAGCCCCTATATTCCACTCCTAAATACGATAGGAATAGTATGAGTTTAAAAAATGAATTAAAGAAATCAAAGCAGATCCAGCGGCAGCTTGAAGATGATAAAATAATATCCTCAAGGCAAGTTGTGAAGCCGCGAAATTATTTAGCACTAAATCCATTAATAGAAAAAGGGGGTCTGCATGAACGAGACGATGTCAAATTAGCTCGGAAGAAACAGCGGCGTAAGACCAAACAGAGCTTACGTAAAACTAACTGGTTGTCAGACTCTAAGTCATAATACCAGCTGTATAGTCAGCGAACTACTAAACAGTTATGGCGTTAACCTCGCTAAGCCTACATAAGTAGTATTTGCACTCGGTTGCCTTGTAAACATTTTGACTTCTTTGACTATATTGAATGTATATCGTTAATTCTTAAATAAAAAAAGCCAGCCCTTAAAAATAAAGGCTGGCTTTTTGTATTAATAAATATTAAAAGCGCTTTTTAAAATCAGGAGGTAAATTCTGTTCTAAATCCTTCATTTGACGCTCCATATCTTCTTTACTCGGCATATTACTTGGGTCTAATCCAAACGGCGGCATACCGCCCGCATTACCTTTTGCGCTTTTAGCACCAGTATTACCGCCGCCAAATAAGGGCCCGCCGCCACCAGCACCGCCGCCGCCCATACCAGTTAATCCTTGCATGGCTTTCATCATTTTGCCCATGCCCTCAGGCTTAGACATCATTTTCATCATTTTAGCCATTTGTTTATGCTGCTTTAAAAGGCGGTTAATGTCTTGAATCTGTTTACCAGAGCCTGCCGCAATACGGCGTTTACGACTTGGGTTTATTTTGTCTGGGTTTTTACGCTCATAGGGCGTCATAGAGTTGATGAGCGCTTCCATTTCTTTTACTTTTTCTTCAGGCTTAGCTTCTTCAAGCGCTTCTTTCACGCCAGCACCGCTCATACCCGGTAACTTATCTAAAAAGCCTGTCATTCCGCCCATGTTTTTCATTTGCTGAAACTGAGTTAATAAATCCTCAAGGTCAAAGTTACCTCCCTTTTGGATTTTTTTCGCCATCTTCTCAGCTTTGTCGCGATCAATCTTCTGCTCGACCTCTTCGACCAAACTTAAGACATCACCCATACCCAAGATTCGTTGAGCAATACGCTCCGGATGAAAGGCTTCTAAAGCGTCAAGCTTCTCACCGCGACCTAAAAACTTAATCGGCTTTTCAGTAATGGCGCGTACTGACAAAGCAGCACCACCACGAGCATCACCATCTGTCTTGGTTAGTATAACGCCCGTTAAAGGCAATGCATCATTAAAGGCTTTTGCAGTATTCGCCGCGTCTTGACCGGTCATAGCGTCAACAACAAATAGCATTTCTGATGGATTGGCCGCAGCAGTCAATGCCTTGATCTCATCCATCATTTTCTCATCGATATGCAAGCGTCCTGCCGTATCGATGATAAGAATATCTTGATACTGAAGCTTTGCCTCTTCAATAGCACGTTTGGCAATATCGATTGGGTTTTCATCCGTTGTAGAATTGACAAACTTTGCATTTACTTGACCAGCAACCTGCTCTAACTGCTTAATTGCAGCTGGACGGTAGACGTCAGCTGACACCAGCATAACTTTTTTCTTATGGCGCTCTTGTAAATACTTTGCAAGCTTACCTGCTGTTGTCGTTTTACCTGCACCTTGAAGGCCTGCAAGTAGGTAGACCACAGGCGGTTTGCCCGTCATCTCTAACTGTTGATTGGCACTGCCCATCATTTCAGTCAGTTCATCATAAACTATCTTTACAAAGGCTTGACCAGGCGCAAGCTCTTTTAGCACCTCTTGGCCTAATGCCTCTTCTTTAACACGCTTTACAAAGTCGCGAGTGATGGGTAACGCAACATCAGCTTCTAACAGCGCCATGCGCACTTCACGAAGCGTGTCTTTTATATTATCTTCAGTCAGCTGGCCTGAACCTGATATCTTACGCAGGCTGCCAGAAAGTCTTTCGGTTAATGTATCAAACATATAAGGCTTCTCGATCAATCGTTTAAGTTATGAATTATAATATGGCTATATTTAATGTGTATGTGGCGATATGAGTATTATTATTTTAACAAATTCGCAAGTTTAACTATACTGCAATCGCTAATAAGACGTATTCTATGCTAAATTAACACTATATAATCAGATAAAAATTTGATTATCGTTAGTCTTTGCTCAACTAGATATTTAGCTGATTCAGACATTAAGATAAATTAGGCATAGAGCTAATGAATTATTGAATTGACGAATTATTGAATTAATTAGTTATCTTTGTGCACCTAGTATATCAAACATTATGTCGTCTAACTTGTTTACTGGATTTTAACTAGGGACTTTCATTAGCGACTTTCTTTGAAGATTTGCATTGGGGACTTAAACACCGTGTTGCTAGCTTTTACTATCGCGCTTATTGTTTACGTTATAGTGAGTTGCCACTTAATATGGGCACTGATTCGCATGAAACCCATTGCCAAAGGGTTCACTTTGGGGATGCTGTTAGTCGGTATCATTGCACATGGCATCGCTCTATACCCTAATATATTTACTATTTATGGGCTGAACTTTAACGTATTTAATATCGCCAGTCTTACCAGCTTTTATTTTCTATTATTTTACATTCTATTTAGTTTTTATCGTTCTATATTAAGCCTTGGCGTCATTGCCATGCCTGTCGCCATAGGGGGGCTTTGCTTAGGCTATTTTGCTAATGCACCTTACGATCCTATCACCAATATTAGCACAGGATTAGAAGCCCATATTATTCTATCTATTGCGGCCTACTGTGTCCTACTGATGGCAGCGGTACAAGCCATTATATTGCGATTCCAAATCAGAGAGCTTAAGCACAAAACCGCTCACCGCTTTTGGGTCAATAAACTGCCCTCATTACAAAGTATGGAATCTTTATTATTCGACATGATACTTGTAGGTTTTAGTATTCTGACCGTGGCACTGGCCATTGGCTTCATCTATGTAGAAGATCTGATGGCTCAGCATATTGCCCATAAAACCATACTAAGTTGTATATCATGGCTATTATTTGGCGGCCTATTAATTGGTCACTGGCGCTCAGGTTGGCGCGGGCGCCGTGCAGCCAATATGACGATAGTGGCCTTTATCATACTGGCTATTGGTTTTATTGGCAGTAAATTTGTTCTAGAACTACTGTTAACTTAGCAGCTTAACTTCTATGATTGTTGACTCATATTATGGGTTTATAGCGCCAAATACACGTCGCCAATACAGAAGTGGTATAAGGCATAGTCCGCCTAAAACGACACTTAGCGTAAAGTGACCCGTATATCCTAACCAATCTGCGATATAGCCACTGATTAAATGTGCCCCGCCACTAAATACCGTTAAAATACATACTTGCGTGGTAAAGTCGCTACCTGCTTTATCATGCCGTGCGTAATGCATTACCATCGTTAACATCGCAACTAGCGCAAGTGCTGCTGCCATGTGCTCAATCGCATTAGCCGCATATATCCACCAAAATGGGACGTGCTGTCTAAGTGCTATCCAATTAGGATGCTCAAAGCCTATGGCAACAATCATATATAGCGCGGTAGTCAAAGTTTGCAAACCATAAAACACTACTAAGGTATTTTGAGGTCTAAACCGTTTTAATAAAATAGCTGCTATGCCTGCACCAATTAATGACGCTATTGACCCCAGTACGCTTGCCCATAGGCCGATATCTCGTGTGGCAATGCCCATATCTACCATCATAGGCTTAACCATGCCGCTAGATATACCATCTACTACTTTGAATGTGAGTAGTACATAAAGCCATGCGCGCATATGCTTATTGGACCAAAAGTAGCTGTAATTCTCGCTAATATATCTTCCAATATCCGCAAAGCTAAACTTAAGATTCAATTGCGAATTTATTGCATTTTCTTTATCTCCATGCGTTTGATACACATCCAAATTAGCATCATGACATATTAGATTATGATCACCTTCTACCTTATGATCATAGTGTATATCACGTTTGTTTTCATCATACCGCCATATAGGGAGGGTGTTGAGCAAGATAAGTGCTGACATAGCAAAAAAGCTATAACGCCACGACCACTGGCTTAATACCAATAGAAAAACCCCACCGCCCAATATAAGCCCGAGCCGATACCCAATTACTTGCACCGCATTACCCATTCCCCGATAGGGGTTATGTGAGTGCTTTGTACCTACAGTCAGCGCATCACTCATATTAGACGCATTGGTGACGGTAGATATATTGTTGGATGCTGATAGGTCGTTAATATGTACCTTCATCTCACTTCTATTCGAAGCGCTTTTATTATCCTTATACAGTACGTTATTATGCGTGGCGTTAGTAGAGGATTGCGCGTAGGGTGGTAATTTAGTAATTGATCGAATCTCAGAGAGCGACCGGGTCGCCAATCCATCTGCTGCTACATCATGCGTGGCCCCACTCAAACTCAATAAAAACAAGAGCAAATAAATTGTCCATAACGTCGCCGGTGAGCTAAGTGCGTAAGGATCGAATAGACCTACCCAAGCCACTAATAGCGCTGATAGTAATTGAATCGGTATTATCCAGCTACGCGCCCGACCTATCGATTTGAAATAATATCTATCAACCAGTGGAGCCCATAAAAACTTCAATGACCAAGGGATCAGTATGAGTCCTGATAGGCCGATCATTTGTAACGACACGTTGTACTCTCTTAAAATTGCCGGCAACGCCTGCGTTATAAATCCAGAGGGCAATCCTTGTGCTAAGTATAAGGAGAGTAGTACAGCAAGTAAGGAATAAGGAGGTTGTGTGCTGCTTTGCACTGTAAACAGCTGGTATGGTTGTGAAGAGCTAGTCGCTGAGAGGTTTTGCTCTGAAGGCGCGTCTTTTGATACCTTACACATGGATGGTAGCTACCTATTTATACGGAGTGAGACTTAAAGATCGTGTAATTGATTTAACGTTTAACTGTTAGTGCTCAATAGACTCTCAGCGTTTTCTATATTGTTAGCATCTCTTATTTAAGAAGCTGATTAGAAGAAGCTGATAATTTTATTCAATAAAGATCTAAATATTAGGATACTACAAATTAATCCCTATCAAAAAAATGCCCTCAAAATGTTGAGGGCATTTATTTATAATCATTTCTTAAGCTTTTAAGCTTAGGTTTGTCTATTATTACGTATAAAGGAAATACGCTGTTAAGTTAAAGCATTATTGAGTTAATGTATTATTAAGTTAATGCATTACTGAATCAAAAATTATTGAATTAACGGATTTAGGCGAGTTTTCACTACCCCGCCATCAGGCGATGTGATGTTAAGCTCAACTTTATCACTGCTAGTACAGTTTTGCACATCGACGGCATACTTGACAACATCACTATTTAAAAATCCATTAGTCATAGTGCCATTTTGACTGTAGACTCGCATTAAATCGACAGAATTCGGAACTTCTTCATACCCAGATATCAACTCAGCATTACAATCTACACCGTCATCTGTTCTATCATCAGTAACGATAGACACATTAGTTCCTGAAGGCATAGGCAGAGTTAGCATACCATTGCCGTATAGACCAAATGTGATCGTATTGCTTGATTGATCATATTCCTTATTGACAATGGTTGGCGTACTCGCTGCAAATCCTAAAATTATCTGTTTGCGCAACACAGCATCTAAAGCATCATCACAAGTATTAGGACGGTTAGGCTGCGTAAACAGTGAAGGCGCACAAGATAAAGGATTACCTAATAAAGCGCGGCTATATTGATATTCTCCAATATCATACTGAAGATTTTCGTTATCATCGCGGAATAACGTGCCTATATTCTGTGTCAGCGTATCAACTCCCGGTGTATAAATGTTGTCTCCATTGACATCCAAATAGGCTTTATCCCCTTCTACATAGGCTAAGACACTAACGCGGCCGTCAGCAGGACGAGGGTTTTGAGAAGTTAACGTCACTGAACACTCGCCTTGATCGTCAGTAGCACAACTTGGTGTCACCGTACCGCCTTCGGTCACAAAGCTGACCACAGTGCCTTCTGGTACATAGTTACCCTGACGATCTGAAAGACGAACGACGATACCTGTACTTGATATGATGTCGTTTTGGATGACCGTGCGTTCTGGTGCAAGCGTGATGCGAAATTGAGCGGGTCGACCAGTTGCCACGGCTAAGTTTTTAGACAACGCAAAAACAGAAGGGTCAGCTTTTAACGCAGCTTTAAGCTCTACAGGACCTGGAAGATCACCAGGATAGACCGTCACGTTAATTTTACCTGAAGCATCACTGGTTAACGTCTGAGGGCTATTACGGTTACCATTTCTGACAAAACTAAAATCATTCGGTGCACGTAATAAATAAACGTCCACCTCTTGATTAGAAGCTGGCGTACCATTTGAGAAAACGGTAAATTCAATCTGACTACTACTCGCAGACCCACTACTTTTAGCACCTAATGTCATACCTGCTTCTGTGGTATAAATAATCGACGTAGCTTCGATTGCAGCTATGTTTACTGTGGTTTGTAAAGCAGAAGTACTGGCACTTGGTGCTGTAGCACTAATGGTATGTACACCTTCACAAAGCTGACCATTACTATCAACCGCTTTATAAGTCGTACTCACATTACCTTGGTTAGTTGATGATAATGAGGCGGTATCAAAGCTACCACATGTCGCGCTAAAGTTAACGCTGACATCGTTGGCAAACGCACCAGTTACTTGATCGGTAGTTTCAACAGTAACAAGGGTTGAGCCACCAGTTTCCAAATTGGTTTTGGCTGTCTGCAAGTTACTCAAGCGGACACTCACAGCTTGAATGGAATAAAAAGCATCAGCGGCATCACTGGTCATCCCATTATAAGTGGCCGTAGCTTTCATGGTGTAACTTCCCGTATCGGTATTTGATTCAGGCATGACAGATATAATCGCTTCACCATTGGTATTAGTGATTACTGCATTATTAGAACTACCGAACTGTACTTTCTCACCGGAAAAGGTGACTAAAGCTCCCGAGATGGGTTGACCTGCTTGATCCGTTACCGTTACTTTGGCAGTAACGCCATTACGATTAATAAATCGAGTATCATTTCCGTTTACATCCTTTATTGATATAATACTGACGTTCAATGACTCGATAGGACTTTGAGGATTAGATCCGCCATTGCCTGTTGCACCCCCATTACCTTGAGATCCTCCTTCAGGTAGCCCAGGCTTAACTGAATCAACGCCGCCGCTGTTATCACTACCGCCGCACCCTGCTAATGCTAGTGAGACTGTTAGCGCCGTTAATTGAAATACTCTAGCTGATCTAACCATCATGTTCTGTTTCCTAATATCCTAAGCTTACCGATTTGGAGTGATTTGTAAGTATGTTTATTAAATTGCTTATTTAAAGTTTAAAAAGGACCTATAAAGATCAAAATAAAGCAGTCGTCCATAACTTGTCATAACATTTTTAGCAGACATACCATCTACATAAATATACCATCTAAATAAATATAGTGTTTCGCAATATGTTCTAAGATATAATTTACTGTTTTTAATGGTTACTTACAACAAAAATAGTATCATTAAGATCAAATACAGTTAGTATATACGAAATTTGACACTATCTTATAATTAAAACTTAATTTATGCGTGGTATTGTGCGATAATCTTTTAACAATTTATTTGATAAATATCTGATTGTATGGTATAAATACGCCCTTAAAAATTTTAGTAAGGTCACCCACTTTTTTCGTTGTGGCGTTAAAAAGTTATGACCGCAAACTTTCTGTTAACATTTTATTCAAGTATCAATCTTATGTGTCCATAGCCGCATATCGAATTGTTATTTTGAGTAGGTAAGACACCTTATTTATAAAGCATGATTAGCATGCTTTTCGTTATGTCTTACAACTATATTAGGAGTCCGTCATGTCTCGAGTATGTCAAGTGACAGGAAAGCGCCCTCAGGTGGGTAACAATGTTTCGCACGCGCTTAACAGAACCCGTCGTCGCTTTCTTCCAAATCTACATAATCATCGTTTTTGGGTAGAATCTGAAAATCGTTTTGTTCGTCTTCGTGTTTCTGCTAAAGGTATGCGTATTATCGATAAGCAAGGTATTGATAAAGTTCTTGCTGATTTACGCGCTAAAGGTGAAAAAGTTTAGTCTTTTAATCGACTAGCAAGATGACTCGCTTTTAGTCATCGTATTTTACAAATTAATAGGAATGCATCATGAGAGACAAGATTAAGTTAGTATCTACTGCTGGTACAGGTTACTTCTATACCACTACCAAAAACAAACGTACTATGCCTGGCAAAATGGAAATCAAAAAGTTTGATCCTAAAGCCCGCAAACACGTTATTTTTAAAGAAGCTAAAATCAAATAGTGTTCTAATGTCTTTTGACAATATAACGCTATAAAAAAGGTGATTATCAAATGATAATCTCCTTTTTTAATGGATGAATATTTAATGTTAGTTTGTTATGTTACTTTTATTGATTATAGATCGCTAGTTATAGATTTATAGTTGTAGATTTATAGACTCAAACGTATTTATCTAGTGAAATCTTTTGATGTTATTAAATTAGCTGTAATGCTCAGGCTCTTCATCATAAACGTTAGCGTGCCACTGCCCTACTTGCTTTTTCATAACAGCCTGAATAGCAGCGTGGACCATTTGATGTCCCACAAATTGAACATCACTACCTAGCATATCTTGTACTTTATCAGAAAAATTGATTGTCAATAGTGGGTTGTCCGCATCGCCTGCATCACGTAAAACGATCATTCCATCCACGTCTTCGATAAGCTCAAGCACCGTCTCTTGTGCGAACCCTTTACGTTTGGTCGAGCGCTCTCCAGTATCTGTATCAATATCGATATTTATATTACTGTCGTTGTCAAAATCAAATACCATTCCCTATTAACCTCATATCGCGTTTTAATATATTGCTTAGCATTTTAACGTATAGCATCTAATCGTTTTGCTTTAAACTTAGCTTTACAATTAAAGTCTGTCTATAAACAATGGACGCTAATGACACAAATTTCAAGGTTTATTTAGCTTAAGCTCAATTTAAGCCATAACTTACAACATACATTCATATATCCGTAATATGGCCTAACGCCAATAGCGTAGTTTGGCTAAGGTAAATAATAGCGCAACAAACATACCAAGATAGTATGCATTTTTAAGCTCAAAAGTTGGATCACGGTATTTAAAAGGCAAGGCTACCACAGCTGTGGCGGTAGGAACTATGATTAACATGAATAACCACTGCTCAAGCACGGCAAGCCAGCCCTGTAGGTCAGTACCTTGACGTAAACTTGATAAACCGAACAATAAGCATCCAATAATAAGGGCTATTATGAGTCCTTTAGGAATGTCTTTTGGATAAGGATAATAAAAAGAGCGCGGGTCAAATATTGACAAATGAATTCCTTAACGAGTCTTCATATAATTAGGTTAATACAACGATATGTACCCATTCTCAAACTAAAGTTTAAAAATAGGTCCCGATTATTTAACTATAAGTTCCCATTAGCCATAGCATGGTGACACATGAGGTTAACCAGCCTAAAGTCAACGCATTTCGGCGCTGAATATTCATATTATTGAGTTTATTCATAATTAGCGCCCCAACCCAAAACAGTAAAGGGATACCAATTACAAATAAAGGGACTATAACAGCGGCATGCCGTAACACCTCATTTAAAGGGTCACCAAAGATTAATCTAAAAACATAACCTGCTATGCTTAATACCAATGAGAATAAAAACAAACCAATAGTAAAATTTTTGGGTACTAAACTGGGTTGCTTTTGAGGATTTACGGGTTGTTTTTTTAAAGTTGTATTGTCAGTCATTTCATCTCTTTATATGTCAAATTAATACCTTTTTTGAAGATAACCTATCCTTATTAACTCGCTGAGCCTACAATAAGTAGTGTTTAGACTCATTGTAGCTTTTGCACTCGTTTTACTCGATATGATAGTTTTCAGAATTGGTATAACTAAACTTTTGTGGCGCCAACCAAGCTGAGCTCATGGCGCATTGCATCGATGGCTTGCTTATAGTCAGGCTGATTAAAGATGGCTGAACCTGCTACAAACATATCTGCACCTGATTCTGCAATCGCACGTATATTGTTAACTTTAACCCCGCCATCTACCTCTAATCTAATGTTTCGACCACTGGCGTTAATCCGTTCTCGCACTTGGGTAATCTTATCAAGCGTCCCTTCAATAAACGATTGACCGCCGAACCCAGGGTTAACACTCATTAGTAGTATCTGATCGACTTTATCAATGACATAATCTAAATAATGTAGCGGTGTGGCAGGATTAAATACAAGCCCGCACTCAGCGCCGCCATCTTTGATGATTTGCAATGAACGGTCGATATGATGCGTCGCTTCTGGATGAAAAGTTATAAAACTAGCCCCTGCTTCTAAGAACTGCTCAATCATACTATCTACAGGTGAAACCATTAAGTGAACATCAATTGGCGCCTCAACCCCATAATCGCGTAAGGCTTTACAAATCATACTTCCAAACGTTAAGTTTGGCACATAATGATTGTCCATGACATCAAAGTGAATAACATCGGCACCCGCTTCAAGGACTGCTTCTACCTCTTCTCCTAAACGCGCAAAGTCGGCTGAAAGAATAGAGGGGGCAATAAGAAAGTCTGATTGACTAGCGTTAGAAGCTGCGGATTGTGTACTGCTCATACGATTTCTCAAAATAAAGGTTTAATTTTTGGATAATAAAAAAGGCGTTATTCTATAGTTAATTAAATTAGGGAGCTTTAGCCATCCTATTAGCCCCCGTTATTATAACAGCTATCCATGAATCAAAGCGGCGTTATAGTGATGTTCAACATGATCATCAATAATGCTTTGGATAAAATAATAACTGTGGTCAAATCCTGCGTGATAACGAAGTGTTAGGGGCTGGTCAACATCTTGGCAAGCTGCTTGCAGGGCTTCAGGACGAAGTGCGCCTTCTTTATAGAAATCGTCGGCTCCGCCTTGATCAACTAATAATGAGGTATACTTTTTGCCTGCCTCTTTAATGGCAGTCACCGCATCATATTGTGACCAACTTAAACCCCCTTGGTTGGAATCTGCACCGAAATAAGCTTCAAATGCCGCTTTACCCCAGTCCGATTCACTAGCAACACTGACAGGTGCAATGGCAGACACGCTGACAAACTTACTTGGATATTTGAATCCAAACATGATGGACCCATGCCCGCCCATGGAATGACCTGTAATACCTATACTGCTTATAGAGAATTGACTCCGAACCAGCTCATAAAATTCATTAATGATATAACTGTGCATTTGAAAGTTATCTGCCCAAGGCGCTAGTTTGGCATCCACATAATAACTTGCGCCTTGACCCACAAAGTAACGGTCATCATCTGGCAAATCTTCCCCTTTTGGCGACGTATCTGGCGCAATAAAAATCATGCCAAGCTCGCTACATCTTTGCTGAAAGTGCGCTTTATGAGTCACATTATCAGGGCTACACGTTAACCCAGATAAGTATAGGATTGCTGGGCAAGTCTTACCCGCTAAGGCCTCATCAGGTAAGTAAATACTAAACGTCATTTCTGATTGGGTAGTACTAGATTGATGAGTATAATAATGCTGCTCACCATGATAACAACGATTATTACTCTTTAAACTTAAAGCTGACATATCAGTATTCCTATCAAACAGTGGGTTTATATCAAACGGGTACTCAATAGATGAGTAATTAGGCATCAAAGATTAAGTCATTCAAAGTAATGTAATTTTGCTACATATCATATTAGCGTACTTTTTAGGGTAATTTATTGAAGTTATGGCAGTTATCTAAGCAGTTATTTTGATTAATACAATATCTTTATCTTATAGATCAAAAGATAAGGTTAATTAAAGCAGACTAAATTCATTAAATTTTTTAAATGGTTATATATTATTGGTTTTAATTCTTATTAAATTTACGCTTATGATTCTAGCATATACTCATAAGGAGATATGAACCGTTAACAAGATCATAAAGGTGTTGTCTTATTAATTATTTTATAACCTTTCATAGCTATTAATAAGCAAAAAAAAGAGACCTATAAGGTCTCTTTAACTATTTAGTTTATTAAAACTATTTAGTTTATTAAAACAACTCACTCACCAACGATATCCGGACGGTCATGTCCTAACCAAGCATATATGGCTCCGCCTATCGCTGCACCAATGATTGGTGCTACCCAAAATAGCCATAGTTGTGATATAGAATCACCACCTACGAATAATGCAACCGCAGTAGAGCGTGCAGGATTAACAGAAGTATTGGTGATTGGAATACTAATTAAGTGAATTAAAGTTAAACCTAAACCAATAGCAATAGGCGCAAACCCGACTGGTGCATTCTTATGAGTGGAGCCCATAATAATAAGTAGGAATACAGCAGTAAGTACAATTTCAGCAATGAATGCTGCTGTCATACTGTAGCCGCCTGGTGAAAAGTCGCCAAAGCCATTGGTAGCGAACGCACCGGCACTGCTCGCATCAATGGCAAAGCCCGCTTGACCCGTAGCAATAAGGTAAATAATAAACGCTCCAAGAGCACCGCCTAATACTTGCGCAATAATATATCCTGGTAATTGAGAAGCAGGAAATCGTTTGCCTACCATAAGACCTATACTAACTGCAGGATTGAAATGTCCGCCTGAAATATGACCGAATGTATAAGCGCCTGTCAATACGGTTAGACCAAATGCCAATGCCACACCGACAAACCCTATACCTAATGGGTTACCGTCTCCCCCAAAGTTAGCAGCAAATACCGCACTACCACAGCCCCCTAATACTAGCCACATCGTCCCTAAGAATTCTGCTGCCAGTTTCCTTGTATTAGTCATATCTTCGTTCCTTGAAATAAGACGATAATCGTCTTTTTTATTAGTTATTTTTATTCTAAATATTCAGTAAGTTGAATATTTAGCCAATCTCTATAGCAGTTATTTAAGTCCATTCATTATAAGTTTTAAAGAGTAACCAATGCACTCAAATAAACATACAATACGATATTAACGTCACTCGAATAGCTTGTCAAACTAGTAATGGATGCTATCTTTAGATAGTATTCTCAGCAGTTCTATAACCTGATAGATAGCTTTAACTGATGATATTGTACCTATATTTAACTTATATTGTACCTATATTTAACTTTGTAAGCTAAAAAACTGTATTATCTTCTATTTAAACTATTCGATGCCTGATTAAAAGCCATAAAAATTATAGTAGAAAAATAACTATATAGTCTAACGGTTATAGACTTGTTGCTTATCAATCACTTTAGGAGACAATAAAAACATGACTACTCAAATAGCACCTGAAGCAAAAGAAGTCTTGGACTTCTGGTTTGATCCAGACAACCAGCCTTATTGGTTCGAAAAAAATGATAACTTTGATCATAAAATTAGGGAAAAGTTTTTAGATACCCTACTATCGGCAAGGCTTGGAGAGTGTGCTCATTGGCGTGATACGTCTCAAGGCGCATTAGCTGAAATAATTGTACTTGACCAATTCTCTCGCAATCTATTTAGAGACTCCCCTGATGCCTTTGCTCAGGATGATATGGCGTTGGTATTAGCACAGGAATTAGTAAAACGTGATGACTATACTGACATCCCTTTACAGCGTAGGAAGTTTGCAATTATGCCCTTTATGCATTCTGAATCTGCCAAAATTCATGAGCAAGGTTTGCCGCTATTTAAGGCTTTAGACGATGACTATACCTTAAAATATGAGATTAGACACAAAGAAATCATTGATCGATTTGGGCGTTATCCGCATCGCAATGATGTGCTAGATAGAGATTCTACAGATGAAGAGATAGAATTTTTAAAGCAGCCTAATTCATCGTTCTAAAATCTAATAATGCAAAAATTTGAATTAAAACATAAAAACCCAACTTGATATAAAAGTTGGGTTTATTAATTTATCAACTGTCATCACATGGCAGTTTATTCTATAGGCATACTCTAAGCATAGCTTTTTGAATAAGTTAAACTAAACTGTCACTTCCAACTCTTCTTTCATCATTTCTACAATTTTGAATTTTTGGATTTTACCTGTGACCGTCATCGGATACGCATCAACAAAACGTATGTACGTTGGTATCTTAAAATGCGCTATTTGGTTATAGCAAAAGTCGCGTATTTCTTGCTCTGTTATGCTCTGATCCGCTTTTGGAATAATCCACGCTGCGAGCACCTCCCCGTAACGCTCATCAGGCACGCCTACAATTTGTACGTCTGATATTTTTGGATGACGATATAAATAGTTTTCTACTTCGATCGGATAAATATTTTCTCCACCTCTAATAATCATATCTTTACTGCGTCCAACAATAGAGATGTAACCTTGTTCATCCATACTGCCCAAATCACCGGTATGCATCCACCCATTTACGATAGCTTCATTGGTTTTTACAGTATCATTCCAGTAGCCTTTCATCACCGCGTACCCTTTCGTCATCACCTCGCCTACTTCATCGATGGGCAAGGTTTCGCCAGTTTCGGGATCAACGATTTTTACCTCTAGATGAGGTTGTACCACGCCTACGGTGGTAATACGCTTTTCAAATTCTGTGGTCGGCAAGGTTTGCGTCGACTTCGGACTGGTTTCGGTCATACCATAAGCGATAGTGAGCTCACTCATGTGCATGTCGTCGATAATTCTCTGCATGAGTTCATGCGGGCAACTTGCGCCACCGGTGACACCGCTACGCAGACTGGTCAAATCATATTTTGAAAACTCAGGATGGTTGAGCACCGCTAAAAACATACTAGGCACACTATGTAATAGAGTACAGCGCTCTTCGCTCACCGCTTTTAATACCTGTAATGGGTCAAAGCTGGCACTTGGATACACGAGTGAACCGCCGTGCGACAACATGGTTAGATTACCCAATACCATTGCAAAGCAGTGATATAACGGTAGTGGTAAGCATAACTTATCATCAGATGATAAACATAATGCTTCACCGAGATGATAGGCATTGTTTAATAGATTCCTATGCGTTAGCGTCGCACCTTTTGGCGTGCCTGTTGTCCCACTGGTAAATTGAATATTAATGGCATCATTAGCATCAAGCTTGCTCTGCCGCTTTGCTAACTCAGGATCATTGCTGTCTCCTTCTGCCATCCAATCTGTAAACTTCTGCATGAAGTTAAACGATTCTTGAGTATCCGGTGGATCAATCCATATGAGACGCTTTAGATTAGGTAATGAATCAAGCGCTAAGTTTTCAAATTGCTGATGATAAATCTCAGGTGCCATTTCTTGAACCATTTGTACATAATCACTGGTTTTAAAATGTCGCATAAACACCAAAACCTTACAATCTACTTTATTTAAAGCGTATTGAAGCTCAGATATGCGGTAGGCTGGATTGATATTGACCAAAATAAGACCTGCCTTGGCGGTGGCAAGCTGCATCAACAACCATTCAATATTATTATGCGACCAAATGCCAATTCGATCACCAACTTCTAAGCCCATTTTGATCATACTACTGGCAAGCTGATTGGACTGCTGCTGCAATTGTTGATAAGTTAATCGGATGTCTTGATGGCGAGATACTATCGCTTCTTTATCGGGATACTGTGTCACAACTTTGTCAAAATAGTCACCAATAGTATCTTCAATTAAAGGCGTATCAGTCGGGCCACTATCATGGCTGATAATTAGTGGGGCATTTTTGGAAGCGGCATTCGGGTATCGCTGATGTAAAAGGTCTCTGAACATATAAACTCTCCTTGTCAATATATAAACCGAGCTAAAACTCCATGTTATAGTTGTGTGCTTGTTCAAACTTTAAAATGACGACTTGTGAGCTAAATTATTATTCTATAACCAGTGCTGATAGATATAACTTAGCGTTCATATAGTTTTATGAATACGGCTCTCGTTCGTCGTAACTCGTCATACTATATAAGCATAGAATGATTTAAAATGAAACTATAGTTATCATTATAACTATAGCGATATGGTTTCTTATTGGGTTAGTTATCAAGACCTGAAATAACTATTCATCAATATTTTTCAATATCAAAAACCTGTCTTAAATATGCCAAATAGGTATCATTATGAATCATCGTTTTACCCGGACTATCTGACAACTTAGCGACAGGTTGACCATTGCACTCAACCAGCTTTAACACTATATTTAACTGAGTTAAGCCCATATCATTGGTTAAATTAGTACCAATACCAAAGCTGGTCTGAATACGGTCTTTAAAATAGCTATGCAGCTCCCACGCCTTTTCTATATCCAAACCATCACTAAACGTTAACGCCTTGGTCTTAGGATCAATTTTGAGCTTTTTATAATGTTCGATGGCTTTATCACCCCAACTATAAGGGTCGCCACTGTCATGACGCAGCCCATCAAATAGCTTAGCAAAATACAAATCAAAATCACGTAAAAAAGCATCCATTCCGACCACATCGGTAAGAGCAATTCCTAAATCACCGCGATACTCATGTACCCAAGCTTCTAAGGCTGCTTTTTGAGAATCACGCAAACGAACATCCAAAGCTTGAAACGCCTGTAAAAACTCATGCGCCATCGTACCAATTGGGGTCATCTTGTACTTTTTCGCCAAATACACATTTGAAGTGCCTCGCACAATGCTTGGCGCAGCTTTACGTAGGGTTTCTAATACATAACCATGCCACGCTTTACTAAATCGGCGCCGTGTCCCAAAGTCAGCAATAATAAAAGGGGGTGCACCACGCTCTTGTTTTAGTGACAAGTCTTGCAGTAAATCTACTTTTTGCTGTAATCGGCGCTCACCTTCTTCCAAAACTTCGGCAGTAGTCAATTGCTGATAGTACAACTCATTAACGATAGCTAAGACAAACACTTCAAAAAACATCGCTTGAATCATTGGACCTTCAATATCAATACTTAAACGGTTTTTTTGATCGACACTGACAGTAATATGACGACGTTTTAATTTAAAAAGCTCCATGTAATCAACAAAGTCAGAGCGTATAAACCGTAGACTACTTAAATAATCTAACTCATCGTGAGTAAAGCTTAGATCACATAGATAATCAATCTGCTCTTCTAAGGCGTCTTTGATATCTGGCAGAGGGTAAGCCGTATCTTTATAATTACGACAACGAAAGCGATACACACCATGCGTTTGAGGAAACTGATGCAACATGGCTTGCAGCATAGTGAACTTATATAAGTCATTGTCAAGTAATGAGGTAATGATGGGTTGGGTCATATTATTGCTCAATCATTAGTAGGCGATTAATTATTATCTACTCTAATATTATGACGGTTTCAGTATATTAAAGCTATTTTAAACTAGTATTGAGAGCAACTATTACATTTAGCAACCCTTACAATTAGCAACTAGCCACCCTGTCTATTTTTAGTAATATAAAAAGTTGAAGCAAATAAAAAAATTAACATGCTTTTAGGAGAACTAATATGACATCTTCAAATCAAAAACTTCGAATCGACATTGCTTCAGATGTCATGTGCCCGTGGTGCCTTATCGGTTATCTACAATTAAAAAAAGCACTTGAGCAGACTAACACTGATTATGATATCCATTGGCAGCCGTTTGAGCTTAATCCTGACATGGCAAATGAGGGGCAGAATGTGCGTGAGCATCTCATGGAAAAATACGGCATCACTCCTGAGCAGTCTGAGCAAAATCGTGAAAAAATTACTCAAAGTGCTAAAGACTTAGGCTTTTATATGAATTTTAATGATGAGATGCGGATGCATAACACGTTTAATGCGCACCAGTTATTACATTGGGCAGGAGCCGAACTTGACTGTGATAAGCTAGGTAACGATAAGCTAGGTAACGATAAGCTAGGTATCAAGCAACATGCGCTAAAAATGGCTTTATTTAAAGCCCATTTCACTGATAATAGCAATCTTTCAGATAGCAATGTATTGGTAGCTATTGCTGAATCTGTTGGACTAAATAGAGATGACGCCTTAAAAGTATTAGAAGATCAGCGCTATGCCAATGAGGTGCGTAAGCAAGAAGCCTACTTTACTCAGCAAGGAATCACGGGCGTGCCAGCCATTATCTTTAACGATCGTCATTTAGTGACCGGGGCTCAAGGCGTGGATAATTTTGTAGCGATTATAAACCAGTTACAGACAGATGATGCCTAAGAATTTATATCTTATTTAAATCTAGTTTAGTCCTTAAAAATACTAACTAGCGTTTAACTCAACTCAACTGAACCCAACTAGCGTGAGCCTATCCTAAGATGACTTGAGTCTGCTATACATTGAATAAAAGGGAATAAAATGCAGAAAATCATCGGTATATATAATGCAAATGGTTCGATATTAGGCGAATTAAAGTATGCTTTTGAAAAGGTATTTTTGAGCAAACACTGCGCGCTATGTGATATCACACATGGATTGTCTTTTAAAGCTAAGCCTGTTTGGCAAGAGCAGGTTAAGCGCTTCCCTATTCCTATAGAAACTTTGCATTTAGACGAGGTAAGCGATGACATTATGCATGTTGTCCAAGACAAAGTGCCTTGCGTGATTTATTTGAATGGAGATTCAATTGATATCGTAATGAGCGATGCTGAGTTACAAGCTTGCGATTGTGACCCTCAACTGTTTTTTGAGAGGTTGAGGGTGAATATTGGTAGGTTTTGATTGTAGTAAATATATTTTATTCCAAAGAATTTAATATAAATAATCTAGAGAGGGTCACCAAGCTTCTTTTTTAACTTTGCTTGAGTTTGAATAACAAAACTAGGTATATTTCTGTTTAATTGTTTCAAATATTGGACTTTACCATTTAAAGATAAATACTCGTCTCTTAATTTCGCATAAGGTTCTAAGTGTATATTATAGTTAATGCCTTCGCAGAATTCTCTCAAATCTTTAAAATAGCTATTTTTTATATCTAAGTCGTTATTTAACGCTACGCCAGTGACTATCGGTGTTTGATTTGAAGTATATCTTTTTGTTTTACTTTCTTTAACCACATAACCATACCGTTCTAGGATTTTCCTAAACAAGTTAAGATGACTATCATTTACAGAGTGTCCCGAGATAGTAATATCATCAGCATAGACGGTGAAATCTTGTTCAAACCTTTGACACAATGAGTTCATTTCGTTAAACATATCAAGGTTGACTAAATTACAAAGATAAACACTGATTTGACTACCAGTTGGGAGAGAGCCCTCGATACTACACAATTTTGATAATATATAAGCAATATCTAGCTCACATTTTAATTTATCTCTAAAAAAAACTCGTATCGCTTCACTACTTATACTTGGATAATAAGATTTGATGTCAAAAGTCATTAGTTGTTTACAACCTAAATGAACCTTCGCATTAGTCAAGTGAGAACGTCCCTTCTTTGAATAATGAATATATTCAGGTGTTTCAATTCGTGATAACAAATTAGCTATACGGTTATGAACACGATACATCAGACTTAAAGGCTCTTGGATTAAACGTCCTTTAGGACTTGTATAACAATTATAATAATTCTGATTTTTAGAAATATCACTTAATAATTTTAGTTCTTCTTTTGAGATTCCGAGAATATCACAGAGTTTTTTTCGACTAGTAACCCTATATAACCTACACTGATTTAAAGGATACACTTTCTTAGACTTTACTTTTAATTTCTTTCTGTTCACTTTTGTTACTCCATTCTAATATCTTGAGAATAAAGCTTGCTGATTTTATCCTAAAGCTTTTAGATATTTCGCCTTCCTTTTCAAGTTGTTCTGAGAAATATAAAAGTGATGAAATAGGTATATCAAAAACTTCTGAATAACCTTGTAAAAGCTCAAGGCTTGGGGTTTTTTTCCCATTCTCAATTTCAGATAGATAAGAATTAGAAATATTCAATTGTTGTGAAAGCTCATTTTGCTTCAAACTATGAAACAAACGTATTTTTTTCAACGCATCACTAAGCATGTTGGACTCCGTAACAAAGCTGTCAAGGACAACGCTTAAGGGCTGTCACTAAAGTAGTGCTTAATAGTATCAAACATCTTAAGCAAGACGTAAATGACTTTAAATACTTTCAATAGCAAAAAGGTGAACCTTTTTAACCATTTTTTACTACCCTTAAGCGGGTGCTGATTATTAGTTGATTTTTTCATAAATTTTTCTCCAATTCAGTATTAGTAGGATTACTAATACTCTCGTCGTCATTGGAAAAATAGACTAAATCAGCGGTCAATCCTTACAGGTGCATGCTTGCTTCGTCGCAAGCATGCACGCTACTGAACTATTAGTATACGTCGAATCGATGACGCATGAGCCCAGCAAAAGGTAGAGAAAATAAATTCTCCGCAGGTAAAAAATCTTACCTAATACATATGACGAGTTTTCGTCCGTATATCAACTAACACTAGCTATTATAGATACAATAAAAATTATGTCAATGATAAATATTCGCTATTAGCAAATTAAAATTAGCTAATAGCGAAAATATATATTATATCCATATGCTTACTGAAGTTAAGATATTTATTTATAAGAGGAGCGGTTTAGCCCCGATTGTAGTGGATATACTTGTTTGGCTACGGTGTCGCGGTGACTTGGCTAGAGGCGGTCGCTCGAATGTTGGAACGGCTCTAGCCTGTAGTCACCGCCACCGTGGGCAAGCAAGATAGTAACGAAAAGCGGGGATAGCTACAAATAATCAAACACTAAAATTAAAAAAAGGACTCAAATATGAGTCCTTTTTTTGTTCTAACGACGAGTTAATTGATCATAGCTTACTTCAACAGCAACTCATTCACACGCTTCAAATAACCCGCTGGATCTTCTAACTGACCACCATCAGCAAGTAGCGCTTGGTCAAAGATGACTTGGGCCAGCTTGTCAAAATCGCCGTCAAACTGCTCGCTACCTTCAAGCTTTTGAATCAATGGATGGTTAGGATTCACCTCAAGCGTTGGCTTGATGTCTGGGACTTCTTGACCCATCTGTTGCAGCATTTGTACCATTTGTGGCGTTAATTCACCATCACCAACCACGATGCACGCTGGGCTATCTACCAAACGAGTTGACACTTGTACGTCTTTTGCACGCTCGCCTAAAGCGGTTTTGAGCTTATCCACCACAGGCTTTAAGTTCTCTTCTGCTTTTTTAGCTTCTTCTTTTTCAGCTTCATCTTGTAGGTCGCCTAAATCAACTGCGCCTTTAGCGATGTTTTGGAGTGGCGTCCCGTCAAACTGGGTTAAGAAGTTCATCGCCCACTCGTCAACACGGCTGGTCATCAAGATAACTTCGATGCCTTTTTTCTTGAATAGCTCAAGCTGTGGGCTATTTTTGGCAGCGGCTAGGTTTTCAGCGGTTAGATAGTAGATGGCTTTTTGACCGTCTTTCATACGCTCTTTGTAGTCAGCAAAGCTGGTTTCTAGCGCATCGTTGTTGCTGGTCGCGTAGCGAAGGAGTTTGGCAATACGCTCTTGGTTACCCATATCTTCGCCAAGGCCTTCTTTGATGACATCACCAAACTCAGCGTAAAACTGCTTAAATTTATCTTGTTTTTCACTGTCTTCACTATTGGCTAAGCTGGCAAGCAGTGTTAATACACGGCGCGCGTTACCATCACGAATAGACTTCACATCGCGTGATTCTTGCAATAGCTCACGGCTCACGTTAAGCGGTAAGTCGGCTGAGTCAATCACACCTTTCACAAAGCGTAAGTACATTGGTAATAGTTGCTCAGCGTCATCCATGATAAACACACGTTTAACGTATAGCTTTAAGCCGTGTTGCTGCTCACGGGCGTATAAATCAAATGGGGCTTTTTTGGGAATATACAACAGCTGAGTATATTGCACACGACCTTCAACACGGTTATGCGTCCACGCTAATGGATCTTCAAAGTCATAGCTGACGTTTTTGTAAAACTCTTTATATTCTTCGTCTTCAATCTCAGAGCTTGAGCGTGTCCACAGGGCGCTGGCTTTGTTAATGGTTTCCCACTCATCGGTCAGTACCATTTCACCTTTGCTACCTTCAGATTGCGGACTAACTGGCGCACCATTCTCATCTACTTCACCTTCGACACTATCTGGTTCAACCTCTTCTTGCCAGACTTCTTTACGCATCTGAATCGGTAAGCTTATGTGGTCTGAATACTTATTTACCAGACGCTTAAGCTTATTACGGTCTAGGTAGTTGTCTTCACCTTCGCTAAACTCTTCTTTAAGATGAAGGGTGATAGACGTACCACGGCTGTCTTTAGTGATGGTTTCGGTGGTAAATTTGCCTGTACCATCAGATATCCAGCGTACGCCTTGATCTGAAGGCTCGCCCGCTTTGCGAGATTCGACCGTGATTTTGTCAGCGACAATAAAGCCTGAGTAGAAGCCGACGCCGAACTGACCAATAAGCTGACCATCTTGCTTTTGCGACTCGCTTAATTGCTCTAAAAATGCTTTGGTACCCGATTTGGCAATCGTACCTAAGTTTTCAGTCGCATCTGATTCATTCATACCAATACCGTTATCGATAAAGGTAATGGTTTTGGCATCTTCATCAATATCAATGCGTACTTTTAGCTCACCATCGTCTTCATATAGGCTGTCATCAGAGGTGGCTTCAAAACGCAATTTATCACAAGCGTCTGAGGCATTGGAGACCAGCTCACGCACAAAGATATCAGAGTTTGAATACAGGGAGTGAGTCACTAAGTGCAGTAGCTGAGCAACTTCAGCTTCAAAAATGTGCTGGGTGGCCTGGTTGGAATTGTTATTTTCGCTCATAGTATCCTCTTTGATTGTTGGTTTAGTTATTGATAATTTTTGGATGGATAGTTTTCGCATTAGCTGTATTATTAGCTTTCTATCTATTTAAGTTGCTTTATTAACTAATAGGGGCGAACTCTAAATTTTTCAACTAACCAGCTGCTAAATTTTAGCGATAAATTTTATTTATATTGAAATGAAAGAACCATTCAAATTTTGACTGGTTTATCTTTTATATATAGTGAATGCAATATAGAATAATGAGCAAAATTAGATAAGCAAATTAGGTCATCAGCTCTTTTAAGAATGATTGTAGATTAATATTTAATTTATCCACCGTATAACCACCTTCTACCAATACAATCAAAGGTTTGTTTAGCGCTTTTATCTTTTGAGCTAATATTTCAAAGCCTTTTGTACTCACTGCACATCGAGCTACTGGATCTTCTTCATACACATCAAATCCTAATATATGAATAACCACATCAGGGTTATATAAAGCGACTGCCTCTAGCGATTGATTTACATAACTAAGTAAGTCCGCTTAACTTGCATCATACGGCATTGGAAAGTTTAGGTTAAACCCATAGCCTTCACCCTCACCCTTTTTATGCCCATGGCCAGTCACCGCTGGATAAAAATTAATTGTTGATACGTGTACTGAGGTATATAGCACATCCTGACGGTCTAAAATATCTTTTGTACGCCCTGACCATAATTCATGTCCATATCAACGATGGCGATATTTGCATACTTTTGGCGCAAATATTGCGCAATTATGGCGCCATTATTTAAGTAACAAAATCCGCCTGCACTAATTTTACCCGCATGATGACCCGGTGGCCATGATAGACAAACTTGAATGACGTTATCTTTTGATTCATTTTCTTATGATTCACTTTTAAGTAGTGCATCTGCAGCAGTTGACGCCATTTAAGCTGACCAATAGATGTCATTCCATGACCCTTTACCTAAGGGTACACTGTTATCAGCTTGATATTTGACAGCCTTTGCCATAATCCCTATACCTGGATTATTGTTTGGCATAAATATACCCGTTTGGACTTGATCTCCCAAATCCTCAACGACAGCTTTCCACTGCGCGTAGCAATTCTTAAAAAAATCCACACACCCAAAATCATGTACTGCTAGGTTATCTCCATATCTTTGGCTTACGTCACTTCTATGCCTAATGCTTTGGGTGCTTTAAAGAGCACATCGAGTCGCTTTGGTATTTCAAGGGGATCACGCATTTGACCATCAGAGAAATAAGCCAGAGGTTGATGCGTATTATTGTGCTGATGACTGTAGATTTTAATAAAAACCGTCTTTGTTTTTGTAGGGTTCATTAATTAATACGTTGCAGGAGTATGAGCGCTTATAATACGTGTCACCTTCGAGGTAGGATTGATAAAGGTGTGCGGCTGGGTTGTATCAATAGCATAGCTGTCTCCTTCGTTGAGCATGTAAGACAGGTTATTAATTTGAATCAATATTTTCCCTTCAATCACTGTGCCTATCTCTTCACCTTCATGGGTGATCTTCTCTTCGGTTGAGCTATTTGGTTGATAGGTTTCTATTAAAAAACCTAGGTTCCGTGTGGGTGCAAAGGCATACACTTGCTTAAGCGATACACCGCTCTCAAGATCGTTTAATTCAACTAAGTCCTCAGGCGTTATCACGACTTTAGGTTGCATCCGCCCCCAGTCATCACTAAAGAAAGTTTGAAGATTAGAATCTAACACCTCTAATATCGCTGATAACGTATTGACGGCTGGGCTGACTTTGTTACGCTCTATTGAACTTATGGCAGTGTTTGTTAAGCCTGCTAACCGCGCTAACTTACGCTGTGAAAACCCTTTGGACAACCGCAGCTGATTGATTTTATCACCAATGGTTTCATCAACATGCGCACTCATCGTATCAGCTTCAGAATGTAAATTAGAAGATTTTTGAAGCGCATCAGTAGATACAGGCACAGCGTCGCTTTTAATGTTGCTTTCGATGTTGCTTTTAATCTCGGTAACAGTCTCATCAACCGTCTGAACTTCTTTATTTGCGGTTTGTTTTTCTGTTCGGTTCTGTGTTTTATCCACGCTGACGTTTGATGCGCTCTTTGCGGCATCGTTTGTCGTTTTATGAGACGCTTTTTTAGGGACTTTTTTAGGCTTCTTCTCTGACTTTTTTTGCATGCTTTATTAATCCTGAAAATAAAAACTTGGACATATCATCACTATCATAATGTGCTTCTGGATGCCACTGAACCCCTAATAAGTAAGGATGATTAGGCAAACTTATACCTTCGACCAAACCATCTGGTGCAATGGCCTCTACGAACAAATCAGGCGCGACCTTATTGATACATTGTTTATGTAAAGAGTTGACCCGCCAGCGTTCATCGAACACGGCTAAATGCCCGCCTGGGCTAATAATAACATCATGTACTGGCTGATATTGTATTTCAATGGGTTGACTGCTGTCTTCTAAATGCGGCTCATAAAATCCCTCCACCTCGCGCCAATCAGGATGCAGCGACCCGCCAAAATATACGTTCATCTCTTGGTGTCCACGGCATACCGCCAGTAACGGTAGCTTATTGTGTCTTGCGTAATCAAGTAGCTTAAAGGTTAGCTCATCCCTTGCAAGGTCTTGTTTGGGTTCGTCATGCTCAGCCCCATAGCGTGCGGGCGCAACGTTACTATAACTCCCTGTTAATAAGATACCATCAAGCAAACCTATAACAGCGTTAAAACTAGATTCTTCTGCCATAGCATGGGGTAATAAAACGGGCGCACCGCCATGATACTTAATGGCTTTGATATATTTATCATACACATTTTGTGAAGGTTTGTTGTCTACCATTTTATGACAGCAAACGATGCCAATAACGGGTCTTGAAGTACTCATACGAACATCCTTATTACATTAAAATAGCTTTATTTGAAAACGAGAAAATATAAATAGTAATGCAAAAACTTTAGAGAAAAGAGAAAGCTGCTTAAAAAAGATTAAAAACTTGATACTGAAAATATTAATAGTATTGAAGCAATTTATTGTAGACGTTTCTAAAAACTTATATCACAAATCAAAAATAGCACTCAAATTTAAATATGTAAATTATATATTTCAAATTGGCATGGTTTTAGCATATTGAATAATATATAACTCATTTTGCCTTCATAATTAATATTTATTGACAACTATATATTTCACACATATATTTAATTCAGGATCATTTAGAGAGCAGCACACTATTTTTCTTTATTTGCAATTGGAAATCCAAACCTGAAAGAAGTATCAAGGATGTAAGACAATGAAAACCTTTAATAAAAGTTCAAACTCTCAGTCAAATTCATCAGATTCCTCAACTGATTCTTCTATCATCAATAATCATGGTTCAATCAAAAACCATGATTCTGATACTGAAAATTTCAATAATCTAGATCAAGACACAAATAATGATATAGAAAATAATATCGAATATATTTATGTCGCAGCTTGCGATATGAATGGCATCATGCGTGGCAAACGTATTCCCTACTCTCAGTTATCTAAAGCATTGGACGGCAGCGTTAGATTGCCTCTCTCAATCCTAGGCGTCGATATATGGGGTGCAGACGTTATAGAATCTTCGCAAACCAATGGCGACATCGATGCAATTGCCGAACCTACTGGACGTGAGCCATTTACGCTAATTAATACCAGTAAGCCTTCAGCTTTATTACCAGTTTGGTTATATGAAGAAAACAATCAGCCTTATTACGGTGATCCCCGCCACGTTTTAGCGCATATTAGTCAAAAGTTTAAAGAGCTTGGTTTGACCCCTGTCATGGCCACTGAGCTTGAGTTTTATTTGGTTGATTACACTGAAGGCAAACCGCCACAGCCACCTATTCGTCCCAAAAATGGACTAAGACTTAATAAGACCTCCATTTTAAGTATTAATGACTTATTGCAGTTTGATGAGTTTTTAGACGAGGTGTATGACGAGTGCCGTAAACTAAATATTCCTGTGGATGCCGCACTGGCTGAAAACGGATGTGGCCAGTTTGAAATCAACTTACTCCATGTCAACGACCCACTAAAGGCGGCCGACGACGCGGTATTATTTAAACAATTGGTCAAGTCAGTGGCCGCCAGTCGCGGGCTGACCGCAACCTTTATGGCCAAGCCATATGGCACCCAATCAGGCAATGGCTTTCATGTGCATTGCAGCCTACTCGATAAAGATGGCAATAATGTTTTCGACAATGGCACCGAAGAGGGTTCTGACATGCTTAGACACGCAGTCGCTGGACTATTGTCTACCATGTCCGACTGTACCTTACTGTTTGCTCCGCATGTTAACTCTTATCGCCGTTTCTCGCCAGGTACTCTAGCTCCCAACAACATATCTTGGGGCTATGAAAACCGAACCGCGGCAGTTCGCATCCCTGGTGGCGACTTTAAAGCCCGCCGTATTGAGCATCGCGTTTCAGGTGCCGATGCAAACCCATACCTAGTCTGTAGCGCTGTGCTTGCCGGCATGCTACATGGTATTCAAAACAAGCTTGAAGCCCCTGAACCCGTTAATAATATTACTTACGATGAAGAAAGCCTGGACACCTTACCCATGGATTGGTTTTCAGCTATTCGCGAGTTCGAAAATAGCGATACGATAGAGTCGTTGTTCCCTAAGCAAATGATCGAGCTGTTGATAGACCTTAAAAAGCAAGAAGCAAAACGCTTTGCGCTACAGGTTACCAATCTTGAATATCTTACCTATTTACAGGATGTCTAATCATGTCAAATAACCCTCGTAATATTCCGCATTATTCAGACCAAGGACAATATCCCGATAGCTACTATGCGGCAAGTCGTAATGACAAACCAGAACGCCCTACGCTAAAACAAGACATCACTTGTGAAGTTTGTATTGTAGGCGGTGGTTATAGCGGACTGTCTACTGGACTGCACCTAACCGAGACTCAACATGATGTGGTACTTCTTGAAGGTGCACAAATTGGCTGGGGCGCGTCAGGACGTAACGGCGGTCAAATCGTCAACGGACTAAATGCTAGCCTGCAAAAGATTAAGAAGTCTTACGGCGATCAAACCGCAGACTTCGTTGGTCAACTGGTAACACGAGGCAATAAAGTCATTCGTCGATTTATAGACGATTACGACATTGATTGCGATCTTAAAGAAAAAAACATCTTTGCAGCGTTTAATGCCAGTCAAATGAAAGATCTGGTCGAAACGCATGAACTGTGGGAAAGCCATGGCATGCATGAGCGCGAAATCTTAGATAAAGCGGGCATTCAAGAATACGTCAATACAGATGCTTACATCGGCGGTATGATCGACCATTCTGGGGGACACTTACATCCTCTAAATTTGGCATTGGGTGAAGCGGCCGCGATTGAAAAAAATGGCGGTACTATCTATGAAAATACACTGGTAGTAGATATTGAATACGATGACGCAGGCGCTAAAGTCATTACTGAATTTGGCAGTGTTACCTGTCAAAAAATCGTATTATGCGGTAATGCATACTTAAACAAGGTCATACCAAAGCTTACTGACCGTATTATGCCTGTCTCTACTCAAATTATTGCCACCGAACCTCTAGGCGACTTGGCTGATGAGCTTATTCCAAGCGATGTTTGTGTGGAAGATGTGCGTTATATCTTAGATTATTATCGTCTATCTGCTGACAAGCGCATACTTTTTGGCGGTGGTAGTGTGTACGGCGGGCAAGATCCGGCGGATATCGAATCCAAAATACGCCCTAATATGTACAAAATATTCCCACAATTACGCGATGCAAAAATTGATTATGCATGGAGCGGAAATTTTGCTCTATCTTTTTCTCGTGTACCGCAGCTCGGTAAGCTACACGACAGAGTGTTATTTGCGCATGGCTATAGCGGACACGGCGTAACAGGGTCACACCTATTCGGTCAAATCCTAGCCAATGCCATTAATGGGGATACTAAAGAGTTTGATGTCTTTGCCAATGTGCCATGGATACCTTTTCCTGGCGGACGTGCATTACGTGTGCCGTACTCAGTCATGGGCTCATGGTGGTATGCCTTAAAAGATAAAACAGGTTTATAAGTTTTTAGTGTAGTTGTCAATATATGTGTCGTTGTCAGTATATGTATAGGTACAAAATAAGTATAGGTACAAATCTAGATGTAAGTGTAGATATAAATAGGAGCTGCGAACGGAGTTCGTCATTAAAATTTGGGCTGAGTAGATCTTAAAGTGTTTAAATTCAGTCCAGTTTGTCTTTGAAGTCAAGGGATGACTTCAAAAGCTTCACTAGATTTACCATGATCTTCAACATTCACAATTCAACGTTGTCATCAAGTGGTTAATTTTAACATTATATAAGGAATGTAATAATGAACATGAAGCTAAACGATGCCGTTAGTGGGCATTATGATAACAAGCGTCTATTTTTGACGCTACTCGTAGGTATTGCAATATATTTAGCCTTTGCTTCCCTATCATATTTTCATCAAGACAGTGACTCTTGGGGGTTATACTCACTACTCCCGACCTTATTGGTATTAGTGACTGCTATTATCTCTCGTCGTCCGTTCGAATCAATGATTGCAGGATGTGTGGCTGGGTTGGTTATGCTAAACCCTTTTGATTTGATTGATCCGTTTGCCAACAATATCTCAGCCGTGCTTGGTAATGAAACTATTGTATGGATCGTTTTGGTCTGTGGTCTGATGGGTGGTCTTATTCAGCTCTTAGAAACAAGTGGATCCCTTAATGGATTTAGCGGTTGGTTAAAAGACATCATCAAATCTCGTCGTCAATCTTTGGTAGCCACTGCCCTATTGGGTGTGATTGTATTTATTGATGACTATTTAAACTGTTTAGCAGTATCTACGTCTGTTAAAAAACTAACCGATCATTATAAAGTCTCTCGCGAAAAACTTGCTTATATCGTTGACTCGACTGCTGCACCTATGTGTGTCATCGTGCCAATATCTACATGGGCGGTGTACTTTGCAGGCCTGCTTGAAGAAAATGGTGTTGCCGGCGAAGGCGGCGGCATGAGCTTATACATTACCGCCATACCTTTTATGGCCTATGCTTGGCTGGCTTTAATAATTGTGTTCTTAGTTGCATTCGGAATTATTGGCAACTGGGGGCCAATGAAAAAAGCAGAAGAAAGAGCTCAAGCGGGTCAACCTATTCCGCCAGACTTTGTTGATAATGATTTGGTATCTAACGTCAAAGCCAAACGCAAACTTTCATTCAAAGCAAACATACTAAACTTTGCTATCCCTATGATTCTACTTATCGGTTCTACCGTTTATTTTGAAGTAGATTTATTAAAAGGGGCATTACTGACTTGTTTTGTGACCGTTATTCTTTATTGGGTACAAGGTATATTAAGCTTTGAGACTCAAATTGAGTCTCTATTTAATGGCTTTAAAGTCATGCTATATCCATTATCGACGGTCATTGGCGGCTTTTTCTTAAAAGCAATTAATGATGAATTGGGTATGACGCCCTATGTGATTGAAGCCATTACGCCTTACATGACACTCACGACATTCCCTGCGGTTATATTTGTGGTTATGGCATTCTTAACGTTCGCCACCTCGTCAAGTTGGGGTCTATATGTACTAGCTATGCCGATAGTATTCCCTGTCGCTGGTGCTTTAGGGGTGAGTACGCCGCTTGTGATTGGCGCTTTATTATCTGCCTCGTCATTTGGTAGTCATGCTTGTTTCTTTAGTGACTCATCACTACTGGCCGCACAAGGCGCAGGGTGTACTCCAATGCAGCATGCCTTCACTCAGTTCCCTTATGCTTTATTAGGTGCCGTCTTAGCCATCGCAAGCTTTATCGGGCTAGGTATTATGATGGCTTAATACAACTGATGGTTTGAGGATATATATCTGTATATCCAGTTATATATCCATTTAAATATCCATTTATACATTCAGCATCCAGTCATATTAAGGGGTTATTGGACAACATACTTTTAAATCAAGTTTGTTACCAATAACCCCTTAATATATTTAAAGGAAACATTTATATGCGCAAAGTAACCTATAACATCAACCGCAACATAACTATCGCAACAACCCAAATGTCATGTCACTGGGATATCCAAAAAAATATAGACACTGCCACAAGATTGGTTCGCGACGCTGCTGATAAAGGCGCCAATATTATTTTATTACAAGAGCTGTTTGAAACCCCTTATTTTTGTCAATCGCATCACTTTGATTATTTTGAATTGGCGACCACAATTGATGACAATGCAGCAATACAACATTTCCAAACGCTAGCAAAGTCTTTGAATGTCGTTATACCTGTTAGCTTTTTTGAACGCGCTGGCAATAATTTTTTTAATAGTGTCGCTGTCATTGATGCTGATGGAGAGATTCTAGGAACTTACCGCAAAACTCATATTCCAGATGGTGTTCCTTATGCTGAAAAATTTTACTTTACCCCAGGTGATACAGGATTTGAAGTCTGGGATACTAAATTTGCAAAACTTGGTATAGGGATATGCTGGGATCAGTGGTTTCCAGAATGTGCTCGAAGTATGGCATTGATGGGTGCTGAAATACTGCTTTATCCGACAGCCATAGGCTCAGAACCTCTACTAAATATTGATAGTAAAGCGCATTGGCAACGCTGCATGCAAGGGCACTCAGCAGTCAATCTAATGCCGGTTGTGGCATCCAATCGTATCGGAACTGAAAAACTAGATAAAGCGTCAACTGACAGCCTTACCTTTTATGGTAGCTCATTTATAACCGATGGCAAAGGTGAAATCGTGGCAGAGGCTTCACGCGATGCAGAAGAAGTCATTACAGCAACCTTTGATCTTGATGAGCTTGCAAAAGATCGTATCCATTGGGGCGTCTTTAGAGACAGAAGACCCGAAACATATGGCATTTTGACAACACATGGTCAATAACCTCAACACTTTTAGGTAGTCATCATGACCTCAACCGTATTGAATAGCACGCCCGCTCAAGATGGGTTCTATATGCCAGCTGAGTACGCCCCTATCTCTCGAGTTTGGATGGTTTGGCCTTATCGCTTAGATAACTGGCGCGATCATGCGATTCCTGCACAAAAGGCATATCTTGATGTGGCTATGGCGATCAGTGAGTTTTGTGACGTGACTATCATCGCAGATCCTAAGCACGCCGAGTCATGCAGACAGCAAGTCAGTGACCGTCTGTCTCAATCTGTAGGCGTTAATCAAATTAATACGGTCGATAGCGTCCAAATAACAGACTGCATGAATAATGGCGTTAATAATAGGCTCAATAAAACAGCTTTAGAAGTTGAATCAGAAGACCACCACCATGCGAGCATTCAAGATGATGACATAACATCAATAAGTGAACTTGCCCATACTAAAACTTTTGATATTTATGTTATATCTTTACCAAATGATGATGCATGGGCGCGCGACACAGGGCCCAGCTTTCTTGTCAATAAGTTTGCAAATTCTGATAACTCAAATAAATTAGATTATCCCATAGAGCTTAGAGCATGCGACTGGACGTTTAACGCGTGGGGCGGTCACTATGACGGCTTGTATTCGCCATGGGATAATGATGATAGGCTTGCCTCCCTCATTTGTGAGCAGTTAGGAATTAAGCGGTATCGTACCTCTGATTTTGTATTAGAAGGTGGCGCATTTCACGTGGATGGTGAAGGTACGGTGTTAACCACCAGAATGTGCTTATTGAGTAAAGGGCGTAATCCGAACTTATCTGAGCAAAAAGTTGAATACAAGCTGAAACAGTATTTAAATGTAGAAAAAGTATTATGGCTTGATGAAGGCATTGATCCTGATGAAACCACAGGTCATGTCGATGACGTTGCTTGCTTTGTGCGACCTGGTGAGGTGGTTTGTATTTATACAGATGACCCAAACCATCCTTTTTATGCGGTCGCTCAAAAATGTTACAAACAATTGTCCAACATGACTGATGCTCGGGGCCGCAAACTGGTTGTGCACAAACTTTGTTGCACATTGAATGCGGTGACCCTACCTCAGGATATTACTGTATTAGACAACACTGGAATTGACAGCGCTGTATTAGGCAACATTGAAATAGACAGCACTGATGCATTGATGGGCAGCAATGTCACACAGGCCAAAGCTCGGCATAGAGGCGAATTATGCATCGCATCCTATGTCAATTTTCTCATCTGTAATGAGGGCATTATTGTACCTCAATATGAAGATGACAATGACGCATTGGCATTACAACAATTGCGTGATATTTTTCCAAATCACAACGTTGTAGGCGTTCCAACACGTGAGATTGTATATGGCGGTGGTAATATTCACTGTATCACTCAACACCAGCCTGCAATACGTTGACTAGAGCGTCTAATATCACGTCGTTTAACTAACACTTTGTCTAACTAACATGTTGTCTATCTAACATGTTGTCTAATTAATATTTTGTTTCTAGAACGAAGAGTAAAGTGAGAACAGGATTAACGTTAAATAATAAGCGGTAAAAGAACTATTAAACCTTAAAAAAGGAGAACTATATGAGTACCGATACCCTATATAAAGTTACTAATCCTGCCACTGGCGAGATTGAAAAGACGTATCCTACCGCTACTCAAGATGAGGTAGAAAACGTATTACAGCAGGCACAAAGTGCATATAATTCATGGAAAGTTACCTCTATTGAATCACGTAGCAAGCTGTTACACACTATTGCAGATACATATATGGATAAAATCGATGCGCTTGCAGCGATTATAACGCGTGAGATGGGCAAACCTATCACCCAAGCTAAAGGTGAGCTGGCCTTTGTCGCTGAAATATTTAGATACTATGCTGACAATGCGCCAGAGTTATTAAAACCAGATACCATTGAGGTAGATAGAGGCAATGCTCGTGTTGAGAAGCATCCTATTGGGGTCTTATTTGGAATAATGCCTTGGAACTACCCTCATTACCAAGTCGCTCGCTTTGTCGCTCCAAACTTTATGGCAGGTAATACAGTTATATTAAAGCACGCTCCTCAGTGCCCTGAAACGGCGGAAGCTATTGAAGCTTTGTTTGAAGAAGCGGGTTTGCCTCAAGGCGTCTACAACAATATATATGCAACTAACGATCAAGCAGCAGATATTATCAAAGACGCTCGCGTCCAAGGCGTGTCATTAACTGGCTCTGAAAAAGCTGGTCAAGCGGTGGCTCAAGTCGCCAGTAGCGCCCTTAAAAAGGTGGTTCTTGAGCTTGGCGGTTCCGATCCATTTATCGTCTTAGAAGACGCTAATATGGATAAAGCAGTAAAATATGCGATCAATGGTCGCTTTGATAATGCAGGGCAAGCTTGCAATGCCGCAAAACGTCTGATAGTCGTCGAATCTATATATGACAAGTTTGTTGAAAAATTCAACGCCACTGTTAGGGGAATGTCTCCGAATGACCCCATGCAAGAAACAACAAAAATGGGACCTCTATCCTCGATTGCAGCCGCTGAAAACCTTCAAAAACAATTAGATAGTGCGATTCATGCAGGTGCTAATGTATTGGTTGACGGTGGATATCAGGCCAACAAACCAGGCGCATGGTTTGAACCTACGGTATTAACTGGCGTGACAAGCGATATGGCCGTATATAAGGAGGAGCTGTTCGGACCCGTTGCGGTTTTATATAAAGTCGCCGATGTTGATGAAGCCATAAAACTTGCGAATGACGTCCCGTTTGGTTTGGGCGCATCCATACATACGACGAGTGAAGAGATGGCAGATAAGTTAACTGATGCACTTGAAGTGGGTATGGTCACGATTAACGCTCCCTCAGGTAGTGAAGCCAACACACCGTTTGGCGGCGTTAAACGCTCGGGCTTTGGTCGTGAACTGGGTAAGTTAGGAATTACAGAATTCTTAAATTACAAATTAGTGAGAGACAAATCCTTACGTCCTGAAAGGTAAGTGGCTTGTCTGCTTTAGTATGAAAAGTTTGCTTTCAAATAAACCCTACAAAATAAAGGCCACCTGCGCATAACAGGTGGTCTTTTTAATAAAAAAATTAGAAGCCCGTTTATCTTAAATTTAAGGGATGGGACGTATGGTTAAAATCTGTTCACTACGCCCGAATGGGCCTTTTTCATCATGTAAGATAGCACTGGTCAGACCAATACCGTCATCACCATATTGCTGTACCGCTTCTATCCCCAACCATTTGCCTTGGGGTAATCGGTGCATATGAATTTGTAAATCCGTATTCGGAAAAGCCCACGTCATCTCGGACAGTTTTAAACCCTTTCTTGGAACGACACCATTGGCCGTATCTACCAGCCCCATTAAACGAATGAAATCTTTGGTGTCTTGGTTTTCTACCATATCAAGCTCAGTAGTCAGCCATACGAGTCCTTTACCCGGACGACGGTTAGGGTCTGCAGCAAGCTCAATGCTTTCTATAAATCCACCAGGCCAGCCCTTCATTTCTTCCCACGAAGGTAGCTCATCAGGGCGCGATGAGAGTACTGGATCTTCCAATCCTGCTATCTCGCTGGTATCTTGAGTCAATAACCGCCACGCTCTAGCGATGATACAGTCACGCCCATTAGCACTCATGACTGATTCTACCAGCTCAATCGTCTTACCAGGACGAATACAACGCGTGGTAATGGTAAATTCCTCAAGGGTATCAAACCTAGAATATCAAGGCTTATTCTGGCAATACGTAAGTTAGCTTGGGGGGAATATTGAACAAGCTCATGCGTTAAGATACCAGTTGCTGGCGCCATGTGCTGCTCGTGGCTATTCCAAGCCCCTTGAGCATGGTGTGTGGGTTTATAATGCGCCACACAAGTTTTATCGTCCTGATAAATGCGATCGATGCACTGATAGTATGCCGTCATTAAGTTTCCTATAAGGTTGATTAAATGCTGTAAATAATTATTTTTATATAAATAGCTTTAAAAATATAGCTTAAAACGTATCGCTTGAAATAACGTATCGCTTGAAATAACGTATCGCTTGAAATAACGTATCAATTAAAATAAATAGTTAAATCGCCATTTTAAAGCTAACTGTCTTTTTGGTATGAGCATACGCCCTGTATTCTACGAACCTACGCTCTATTGTACTAGCCACGCCATATTAGCGCGCTATGAACGTACTTCTTTAATAGGAATACGTAATTCTTTGGGCAAGCTAAAGGTAATGTTTTCTTCTATACCTTTTAACTCATCGGGCATATCTCCGCCCCACGTTTGCAGCTGGTCCAATACTTCCTGAATTAATACCTCAGGCGCCGACGCGCCAGCTGTCACCCCGACCGCTTTAACCCCTTCAAACCATTCTTGTCTAATCTCGCCTGCGTTATCTATCAGATAAGCTTTACAGCTCATACGCTCTGCAAGCTCGCGTAAACGATTTGAGTTTGATGAATTTGGTGACCCGACCACAAGTACCACCTCGCAGCGCTTTGCCAAATCTTTCACAGCATCTTGACGATTTTGTGTTGCATAGCAAATATCATCTTTGCGCGGGCCTTGAATTTGAGGAAATTTTTCACGTAGCGCATCGATGACAACAGCAGTATCATCCATAGATAGCGTAGTCTGGGTGACAAATGCTAAGTTATCAGGATTGCCAACTTCAAGATTCTTAACATCGTCTTCATTTTCAACCAAATAGATCTGACCACCATATTTGGTGCTAAACCGCCCCATTGTACCCTCAACCTCAGGATGTCCATGATGACCAATCAAAATGGTATCCATTTGATCACGGGCAAATTTTGAAACCTCAATATGAACTTTGGTCACAAGCGGACATGTGGCATCAAACACCGTTAAATCTCGGCGCTGTGCCTCGTCTTCTACAGCTTTGGACACGCCGTGTGCTGAAAATATCACTATCGAACCATCTGGCACTTCGTGTAATTCTTCGACAAATACAGCGCCTCGACGTGCTAAGTCCGAAACAACAAACTTATTATGCACCACTTCATGGCGCACATAAATGGGAGGCTCAAAGCGTACTAAGGCTTCATTAACGATGGCAATGGCACGGTCAACACCGGCACAAAAACCACGAGGATTAGCAAGATAAATTTGCATAAACAACCTTTGCAATAGATAATCAGATAAAAATTTGGTAACACCAATTAGAATTAAAAAATGAACTTTAAACTAAAAATGAACTTTAAACTAAAAATGAACTTTAAACTAAAAATGAACTTTAAATTTAGAACTATAATCATTGGCACAATAGAAACTAGGACTTGAAAGATTGCTACTATTATAATGTGCTATATGTGTCTTCAAAAAATGTTTTCAATTAGGGGCGAATAAACAGTTTAAATTCTGACTACTTTAGCATATCTTTTAAATCGGCGGCACACCCTAAGAGTAGTAATTTACATTTATCCAATTGGATAGCACTTTTTAAAGCGATATGGGTAGATTATCCTCCTTGCATTAATACGCTATTGCGTCGCTATTTACTCGACACTTGATAGAAACCCTATATGACAAATAAGACGTTCAAAGTAAAACGCTCAATATACAACACCTTATAATTAAACGAGAATTAACTTATGAAAGGCTCACTATTTATAATAACGGCAGCATCAGGTACAGGTAAGACGTCGCTGGTAAAGCAGCTTATTGCGACCACCAATGACCTAGCAGTTAGTGTCTCCCATACAACACGTAGTCCGCGTCCAGGTGAAATAGAAGGTCAACATTATCATTTTACGGACACAGCCGCATTTGTCAGCGGCATACAAGCGGGTGACTTTTTAGAGCATGCCAAAGTATTTGATAACTACTATGGCACGTCACGCCAAAGTGTGGATCAGCAATTAAATGCCGGAATCGATGTGATATTAGAGATTGATTGGCAGGGTGCTCTACAAATAAAAGAGCTTTTTGATGACGTGACGATGATTTTTATACTCCCCCCTAGCCGCGCCACCTTACGCCAGCGTTTGTCTTCACGTGGTCAAGACTCGCAGGAAGTTATTGAAAAACGCTTAGCGGGTGCTGTTACTGAGATGAAGCAGTATGAGCACTTCGACTATGTGGTAATCAATGATAATTTTGAAGCTGCTTTATCAGATCTTAAGTCTATTATTGTTGCTAAGCGTCAAACGCTTGCTCGCCAGCAGTCTCGATATCGAGAAACCATCAATGATCTTATTAAAGACTAGCAGCTGATTTATTTTTAGCATAGCAAATGAGTGTTGATACCATGACTATTTAATATAGATAGGTTTAATTTGGACAGTATTTTTAGTTGTCATAGCTATTAGTTAATATATTTAATGGTTGGTATAGTTACTTGTTGGTATAGTCGCTTTTAATATAGTCGCTTTTTAAATAGACACTATTAATATATTCACTTGTTAATATAGTCATTTATCAATAAAGCAATTTGATAATATAGTTATTAGCCGCAATATTTGGTATACTAATTGATTGACTATCAATATTTAATATCAATCACAATGTGATTAAAAGAGGATTTTATGGCACGTGTAACTGTTGAAGATTGCTTACATGCAGTAGATAACCGTTTTGAGCTAGTCTTGGTTGCCAGCAAACGCGCACATCAACTTGCAAAAGGTATCTCTGAGCCTTTAGTAGAAGTAGATAATGACAAACCAACCGTATTGGCATTACGTGAAATTGCATCAGGTTTAGTCACAAAAGATATTCTTAATCAGCCTGATCATCATTTTGCGACCAATTCGCTAGATTTAGCACTTAGCGGTGGTCAGAGTTTCTAAACTTAAGTTAACGCTTTTTTGAGCCACGATTTGTTAATACACAATTCGTGGCTTTTTTAGCTTTAAAATTTTATATAAGATGTTGGATATTCACATATAAACTTTAATAGGTTTATCACATTGATATTCTTTATATTTTTCCCCAAACGAGCGTTAATTTGTAGTTTTATCGGTCGAGCGGTTGACAATCCTCCTTAATTAAGATTAATTATGGGTATTGCTTTATTAAATACAAAATATTGAGTAAATAAAAGATAGTGTTTGATACGTTTAGCTGCTTAGGCTATATAATATAAATCAAACTGGGTTATGCTTTGGTTATTGGTATGTTGATTAACATAGTGCTCTACTCTTAGACCGTACATTCGTGACATTGCTAATCAACTGTTAATAAACTGTCAATCAATTCATAATCAATTAAGGTCAAGATGCTTATGTTCAATTCAGATTCTCAGTCAAATACGCTTCTTGATTCTAGTAATTGTAATAGTACAACTACTTCCATTACTACTACCACTCATCCTGATACGACAACATCCTCTGATACTGACCTAATTATTGACGACTTTAATACTAATATGAATGGCAAAAAAATTAACAACATTTCCCACTCAGACAACGTTATTGACCCTATTGATACAGGTGATATAAGCTTACCTAATTCTAATGATGAAGATATAGCAAATATTACGGGACACTCTTTAGGCTTACCTAAGCTTAGTCATCACTTAGTAGATGATGCACAGCGCAATTTATATCGTGCCATATACTACCTTAATGATGAAGAAAAGCAGGATGTATTAGATGCTTGTGCGTTTGGGGATGAGGCTCATATAAAAGACAAACGTAAGTCTGGCGAGCCTTATATTACGCATCCAATTTCGGTGGCAGAAATTCTCGCAGGTTTTCGCTTAGACCACGACTGTATAATCGCTGCTATATTACATGATACGGTTGAAGATACTGAGGTTACCTCAGATCAAATAGCAACTCGATATGGTGCCACAGTGGCTCGGTTAGTAGATGGCGTCACCAAACTTAAATCCTCAAAACGCAATAAAGAGCAAAACAAAGCCGCTACCTTTCATAAAATCATGACAGCAACGCTTGATGATCCTCGTGTATTAATTATCAAACTTGCTGATCGTTTGCACAATATGTCAACTTTGGATGCGGTTCGACCTGAAAAACAACGCTCGACAGCTGCAGAGACCTTAGAATTCTATATCCCCTTTGCACGTTTGATGGGACTCAATGATATTGCCGATTATATGGAGATACTGTGTTATCGAAATCTTGATCCTGTTATGTATACCAAGATGTCGGACAAATTGCTTCAACACGGACTGGGTAGAAAATACCAAAAAGAAGCCATTCATCAATATCTAAACCGCGTCCTAGATCGACATCATGTGTCCGGCCATGTGCGGGTACTTGAAAATCAAGTGGTTATGTACCGTCAGTTTTTTAGAAATCGCGGTGAGATTGATGATCTACTCAGACATTACGCATTTGAGATTGTCACGCACAGTATCGAAGATTGTGATTTGCTTGCTAACTACCTTATCAAAAGATACGACATACCAAGGGAGTTTATTGCCGATAACATACGCCATCCCCTACCCGGCGGCAACCAATCATTAACCTTAACTTATGTGCGTGATAACGACACCATCAAGGTCACCTTATTAACTCAAAAGATGCAAGATGCGGCAAGACTTGGGGTTATTGGAGCGGAGCAAGCTTCTGAGATTAGCCGCTCAGTGATTGAAGCCTCTTTACGCAATATGAAAGAGCTTATTTCTGATAGCGATGCCGAGATTTCAGAAGCGCAAGATTATGAAGGCTTGCTTGATACGCTTGATGACCTTATCAGTTATTTAAATATTCGTAAAATAATTTGTTATAGCCCTGAAGGCCGCGCGTATGAGCTACCACGCGGTGCGATTGCGCTGGATTTTGCTTACGCTGTAGGCCCTAAGGTCGGTAATATTGCAGTCGGTGCTATCATCGATGGTGAAGAAGCCAAACTTGGTTCAACCCTCAAAACTGGACAGACTGTCGAAATTGAAATCGATCACAGCGCAAAACCCAAAGCTGAATGGCTAGGCATTGTGGTAACTAGCAAAGCTCATCGCACCCTTCGACGCTGGTTTAGCAGCTTACCCGTAGAGGAGCAACAATTACATGGCAGACAAGCGCTAGATCGTGCCTTACAAACCTATGATAAATCAATCGATGATGTGACAGACTCTGATTGGGATGATTTATTGCAGTGGCAAAATGCCAAGAATAAAGGCGAGCTATTTGAAAGTATGAGTGCCGGTACTTTATTACCCCAGCTCGTTGTATCACGGCTATTTAGCGATGATGTGACCAAAATTCATGAACAAGCCAATCAGAAGGGATTTGATAGACCCAATCAGTTATTGTCAAATGCTAATGGTGTCGAAGTTCATTTTGCGGGGTGTTGTCGCCCAATCTTTGGTGATCCTATAATCGGACATCTAACCACACATGGATTGGTGGTGCATCGTCATCGCTGTTATTCAATTGTCAATAAATTCAAAGACAAGCCTTATGAGCTTGTTCAGCTAAACTGGTATAGTGAAGAGCAGATAGAGCGTAGTATAGAACATCCAAGCGATCGCCCTCATTTTACGGCGTACTTAAAAATTAACTTAGCATTAAATGATGAACAAGTATCCGATGTGGTTTATACCTTACGTCAACTTAACATCGGTGTTGAAAAAGTTGATGTTCGAGCAAAATCTACAATAATTCATATCATTGTGCGCAGTCGTAACCACTTACATGAAAGTATTGAAGCACTACGCCCCCATGTTGGATTTGGTAATATTAGACGGTTATATCGTTTGTAGCCGTCTATAACATCGTAATAACGGTTATAAACAACTCATCTAAAATGTTAAGTTAAAGCGTCGAACCAATAGACAATAAATACTCAAGAGAAGCTGGCTAAAATAATAAAAATTTAATTATAATATTTATCTAATAATAAGGACCCATTATGCCTCGTGAGACCATTCATACTGATAAAGCGCCTTCAGCAGTCGGCACTTATTCTCAAGCTGTTAAAATATCTGGCCCAAATGGTAGTACTGTATATATTTCAGGTCAAATAGGACTCGATCCCAATAGCATGCAATTATCAGAAGGCTTTGAGGCGCAAGCATTACAGGTAATGGATAATATCGAAGCAATTTGTCACGCAGCTGGGGGTACACTTAAAGATGTGGTTAAATTTAACGTCTCTTTAACAGACTTAAGCGACTTTGATACACTAAATACTGTCTTCAAGAACCGTTTGATTGAGCCGTTTCCCGCTCGTGCTGCGGTACAAGTCGCCGATTTACCAAAAGGTGCTGTGGTAGAAATTGAATCTATATTATTTATAGAAGATTAGGGCGTGTGGAACGATTTTGCTATCATCAATGCTAATTTGCGAATACTCCAACACGCCCTAACACATCCGCCTATTCAGTATTTTATGCTTTTGTGCCTTATGCCATGTGCTTAACGATCTATACGCTACATAAGTTTATTTAAGTGTTTCATACATTTAAATGCCTAGGGAAAGTGTATAAGACTAAAAACGAGTGATGTATGATAATGACATACGTCACTTTTTAATTAAATAGGTTTGGGTTCTAATGAGGAGGTCACCTTAATGTTAATCCGTGTGGCGCTGCCAGTACCTCTTTATAGAGAATTTGATTACCTGCCCCCTGCCAATCAATCAATTGATGTACAAAATAACGATAACCCTAATAACGACAATCAGAATAACGACAATCACAATAACGAAAATCAGAATAAAGACAACCAAACCATCGAGAATTCATCAAATAAAGACAGTACCCCAGATCTTTTTGATTTTCTTCCCCCAATTGGCGGCCGTGTTAAGGTCTCCTTCGGACGCCAAAAGCTCATTGGCATAGTTGTGGCTCACGTACCGCTAACTCAAAGCGATGTTCCTGAGAATAAACTAAAAACCATCATAGAAAGCTTAGATGAGATTCCGATCTTTGATAAGCATATGCTGGATTTTGCAACATGGCTCGCAAGCTACTATCACTACCCTCTTGGCGATGTACTATCTGTCATGTTACCTAAACTCATTAGAGACGGTAAACCGCTTGATTTATTAGAAACTCATTGGCGGGTTTTGCCTCATATCACAGATGAGTATTTTGCAGCGAATGCGCACAAGCAAAAACAACAGTTTATGATGCTCAAATTACATGGCGAAACAGGCGCTAGCGAAGATACGTTATTGTTGGAAGGTATGGAGCGCCCCTTTTTGAAACGGTTAGAGACATTGGGGATTATTGAACACTTTATGTCTCCAAAACCTAAACCCAAGCCGGTAACGCTAGCTAAAATGCCGCTTGATTTGAACAAAGAGCAGCAACTTGCGGTCGATGCTATCGTTACTTGTTTTAATAATAAAATCTATGAAGGGTTCTTATTAAATGGGGTGACAGGTAGTGGTAAAACGGAAGTTTATTTGCAATCAATGCAGCATGTACTTGAAGCGGGTAAACAAGTTTTAGTCTTAGTTCCAGAAATAGGACTGACCCCGCAAACCAGAGCACGGTTTGCCGAACGGTTTTCTGCCAATATTTTATTGCTGCATTCAAATCTAAATAATACACAGCGTATGCAAGGCTGGGAAGACTGCCGCCAAGGCCGAGCTCAAATTGTAATTGGTACCCGCTCATCAGTACTGTATCCATTTGATAAGCTTGGACTTATCATTATAGATGAATCTCACGACATGTCTTTTAAGCAGCAAGACACCTTGCGTTATCATGCTGCCGATGTAGCATTGTATCGAGGTTTCAAAGCAAATATACCAGTTATTTTAGGGACTGCCACCCCCTCACTAGATCATTTAAAATTGGTTCAAGAGGGTAAGCTTACCGAGCTCATATTAACCAAACGGGCAGGAAACGCACTTGCACCAACTCTGTATTTAGTCGATGCGCGTGATAAGCCGACGCAGTATAGCGACCTGCCTACACATACAGATGATAAACAAAATAACCTACTGCCAAACCTTCAAGAGAACCAAGATACAGGTCTGACAAACGAAACCATAGATGCCATTCGTCATACGCTTGAATCTGGCGAACAAGTGCTCGTCTTTTTAAATAGGCGTGGATATTCTCCCATATTATTATGTAGCGCTTGTGGGTGGCAAGCAGACTGTAGGCGATGTGAAGCGCATATGACCCTGCACCATAGTCAGCTTAATCAAAATCAGCCCAGCTATTTGAAATGTCATCACTGTGATTGGCAAGCCTCTATTCCTTTGGCCTGCCCTGAGTGTTCAAGTACTAATTTGAGTGCGGTGGGGATTGGAACAACGAGACTGACTGAAAGCTTGCATGCGTTATTCTCCAATCCTCAAAAGTCTGTCCGTACATACCCTATTATACAAATTGATCGCGATACCATGCGCCGTAAAGACAGTTGGGATGAATTATATCGCCGTATAAACACAGGCGATCCTGCTATATTGGTAGGAACACAAATGATCGCAAAAGGCCATCACTTCCCAAACGTTACCTTGGTTTGCTTACCCAATGCAGACAGGGGGTTTTTGTCTCCCGACTTTAGATCACCTGAACATACCGCTCAGCTTATGATACAAGTTGCTGGACGTTCAGGACGCGGTAGTAAGCCTGGTAAAGTGCTGATTCAAACAGTGAGGCCTAATAATCCGTTATTACAAAAATTGGTGCATGAAGGATACCACGCCTTTGCATTAGAGTTACTCAATGAGCGCAAGCTCCTTGGTCTTCCTCCTTACACTTTCGCAGCTTTAATACGCTGCGAAGGTAAAACTTTAGCGCGAACAACGCAAGCGCTTAAAGATGCGGTCGGTATATTGCCGCCCCACAATTTGGCTATTTTGGGCCCGATTGATGCGCCTATGAAAAAGAAGAACAGTCGCTATCATAGTCAGCTTTTGTTACTTGCCAAACAGCGCTCTGACCTACACCAGATATTAAACGTATGGTGGCCACAAGTCATACAGCTACCGTCCGCTAAGTACTTAAAGCTTACGTTAGATATAGATCCTATAGGGTGGTAATATGGGAGTATGGCTTATTATATATAGTCACAGAACTTTAAAGTAGTCACAAGGCAACCGAGTGCAAGTACTACTCATGGAGGCTTAGCGAGGTTAACGCCGTAACCGTTTAGTAATTGACCGACTATAACATGCTACTGGTCTGATTAATAGAATGCTTAGCCTCTAGACTTTATTATGCCTATAGAGTGTTGAATTGTGTTTGTTTAATAAGGTGTTACGCTATGACCTCGCAAAAGCCAAATTTGAACGATAATTCAGAACCTACTGCTGCGCATCATCCCCCGCATTTTCATAATGAACCCACTGCAAGAGATATGAGTAAACAGCGCCGCACATTGTTGTTTAGTTTTCTAATCATCACATTTTTTATGCTCATTGAAGCTATTGGTGGTGTCTTAACCAACAGTTTGGCGCTTTTATCTGATGCAGGACACATGCTATCTGATGCTGCAGCTTTGGGTGCGACGTTACTCGCTTTTAATATTGGTGAAAAATCCGCCAATGAACAAAAGACTTTTGGTTATAAACGATTTGAGATATTAGTTGCTGGAGCAAATGGCGCCACGTTGATCATTATCGCTATTATGATTATGTGGGAAGCCATCGACAGATTTACCTCACCGCCAGAAGTGGCATCAATGGGTATGTTGATCATCGCAGGCATCGGATTTTGCGTTAACTTATTGGTAGCTTGGCTATTACATCGTGATGGGTCAGCACATGGACATCACCATTCTCATAATGATGACCATCAGCATGACTCATCTAACCCTGGTGAGAAAAATTTAAATATGCACAGTGCTTATTTGCACGTTATTGGCGACTTATTGGGTTCATTGGCAGCTATTATAGCGGCACTCTTGATGATGTGGTTAGGATGGGTATGGGCGGATCCTGTCGCGTCTGTTATCGTTGCTATTCTTATATTAATAAGCGGCTTTAGAGTAGTAAAAGCGTCAACCCACATTCTAATGGAAGGAACCCCTAAAGAGATTTCATTAGAGGAAGTCAAACAAACCATAGAGTCGCATCACCACGTTATTACTGTTCACGACTTACATGTTTGGACCATAACAAGTGGCATTCATTCTCTATCATGTCATGTAGTTGTCGATGGTAACCTGCGTATTTTAAAAGCCAGTGAACTCATTCATGATTTAGAGCATAGTTTAGAAAAACTGGGTATTAGCCATACAACGATTCAGGTTGAGTCGATTGAGCATCCGCATAATCGGCTTGATGCCATTGTGTGTTCGTTAGACGATCCAGAGAATACACTTGCAGCCAGTCATACTGGGCACCATCACAGACATCATCATTAACCGATTCAAGTTATTATTTATAGAAATTTAAGGACTGTCCTTGATAATTAATAGCCGCTTAGACTATATAGAATTTATTAATTCTTATCGAATAAGTACAAGTCACTTGAAAAGTTAAGTTATATTGAATTGGTTCAAACCATTGACAGTTATATAAAGAGTGTTAGTTATCAATGATTTCAATCAAAATTTTCATTGATTTAAATCCTATCGTACTGCGCATTAATTGTTTCATTCTTATAGTTCTATTATTGGATAGATCTGCATCTAAACTTATTCCATTATGAACTGGCATAAAAAAACGCCCTCATTGCGAGTAATGCCATTCAATTTACGCTGCCTGGTTTTTTTAGGATATTTTAGTGGTTTACCCTTACCTACCCTCCGGCAAGATCGCTTTATACGCTAAGGAATGACAAACAATTTCTCCAACTCTAAAAGTGCATCTAACAGCTTTGGTAAGACACCTGAAGCCTGTAAAGGCGCAAACCGTAACAAATCAACAATCTTAATAGACGCCATATGAAATTTAATTCGTAGAGGGCAAACCTTAGCTATAACAACCATATAGCGCATCAAACGTCTTATTAGAATATAAGCAATCATAAGCCCCATAACTCTCGTAACACAAGCTGTGGCAGCTTACTTCTTAATTATAGCCCCTTATGTAAATCTGACTTAATTTCTCGATACATCATCTCGATCTCACAGCGCTGCAATTACAGCTGTACCACTTTATTCTTGATAAAGCGTTTATCATCTATTAAAGAGGTAATATATCGTCATGTCTTACCCTCATAACTACACTCAATTAATCGAGCTTGCAACGTATCGGGTAGGTTTGGGATTTTATTTTGAGCCTAAGGAGAAACTGGCATTTGTATCAAGTAGTCCCCTTCGCTGAAGGTTTTAATCACACTGTAACGCAAATTATCTTTAGCACGCATGATCCAGTGTCTGTTTGGATAAGTTTGTTTCTAACTAATCAGTAGGTCTGCTGAGAAATAGGCTTTATTGAAGGGCGTAATGTTATAAACTTGAACGTTTAGTTGACGAGCTAAAGTGATCTCTCCTTGACCCATATCTCTAAGAGCTGTGCCAATGATCTCATGAGTTTCAGTATTGATAAGGCATACCGAACGCATTTATGGATAAGTCGCCTGTTGGGTTCTACCTTTGTGAGCTAAAGTGCTGAAGGTTCCCATTGGTGTATGCAATGAGTATACGACTCGAACTACGGCTTGGACGCAAAGTCCCATAAAGTCTTGTTGCTGGTCTTATAATTCCGTTTGGTAGTGCGCACTTAATTGATTAAATAGCTGCTATAGAGATTCATGCCCGAGGCGTTGTCTTGCTTGTACAACAGCACTGGGTACTCAAGCTTGTGAGTCTAGATTAAGCCGCATTTGCTCTGTGATATACCATATGGAAAGGTTTCAATATAAGGCGGAGCCGATGTCCAGCCAAACAACGTGTTAGGCAGGTAGCTTCCGCCTTCTAATGCTAGCTCTGCATGTATATTCTTAGGCCTGCTGTATCCAGTTAGGGTCTATTAATACTTTGAATTGTTCTAAGGTGTCTGGGATCCTTTTATGCGTCTAAATAATAGCTTTTTGTAGTCTCATAGTAAAATAGCCCATCTAGTTATAGATGAGCTATTTTATTACTTTTCTTCGGATTTAGACTTAACTGACTGGCATTAATCGTAAAAAGGCGTTTTTTTAACCATTTTTAACATTAAAGTTTTATTGTAGATTAAATAACATTAATTGTATCAGCAATATAGACCTGGGCTTGACCATTATCACCATCGTAAGTCCATAGATTATAATTAACACTATCTACAACCTTGTCGTTAGCAGTGTCAAATTGCCATTGACCTGAATCCGACGCTACGTCATTATAACTGTTACCAGTTTGGCTTTGTCTACCGATATTGACTTCATCTTCGCTGGTACCGTTAATGTATAAGGTATTATCATCGTTGCCGGAACCATTCTGACGAACCGCTTCTGCATTTACAAAATCTAAAACCTGTTGACCGGCGGAGCTTAAATCTATTAACTCTACATTGGTAATGTTATCTAATCTAGCATTATCACCAGCGCCTGTCACGACATCGGTCAAGGTTATAGAGTCAATCCCATCACCCATCTCTACTTTAGCTCCAGTAGCACTGTCACCAGTGAAACGTGAAGCAGTTATAGAATCATTACCTGTTCCCATATTCACATCGCCGTCAATATCACCACCAACCTTTAAGTTGTCATCACCAGCGCCAGATAATACCTCCGAAGCCGCACTGATGAAGCCATCAATATTAATAGTATCATTACCGGTACCAGACCAGATATATGATGTGGTAGCAAGGTTACCAGTCAAATTGATTTCATCATTACCTGCCCCACTATTAACAAAGGATTGATTTCTGACATCGCCTACATTGACTACGTCATTACCGTCTCCAGTACTTACTTGACCGTTAACCAAGTTTTCAGCTGTTACGCTATCATCACCACCACCAGTATCAATACTTGCAGTATTATCGTAGGCAATATTACCAGCACCGATATTACCTGTGACCTCAATAGTATCTTGACCCAGCCCACCAAATACTTCACCAGTAATTGTGCCACCTACTCTTAAATAATTAGTATCCGATGCACTATCAGTATTATCATCATTACCTAGACTTAACCCTGACCCATCTTGATATTCTGTGAGATAGGAGCTCGGCATCGGCCTTCCACTACCTAAATCAACCAAACCAGTAACTGCCACACCGTCAGAAAATAAGTTTCCATCAATGTATACTTCGTCGCTACCACTACCAGTATAAATTTCGCCACTTACATTGTCAGCAACTCTGACAATATCATCACCTGATTCTGTAAATACACGTGCAACAGTAGGGATATCATCCTCAGAGATAATTAATTCATCATTACCTTCACCCATATAAATTCGAGCATCTACGCCAGTATCGATGCTGGTAAAGCCTAGGGTATCATCCCCATCACCTGTATCAACAGATATTAGATTTCTATCCGCATCTGTAGATCCATAGTTATTCGGATCTCCGCCATCATTAGGAGCATCAGCATCGTTACCCAAGATGTTTAATGAATTATCAACTATCAAAGTGTCATTATAATTAGTAAACAATAGCGGGTCAGTAAAGCTGGTTTCTTCAGAAATGGTATAGCCCGTAAGATAATTTGGGAATTGATCACGTAAAATTTGCGTTTCCGATGGTCCATAAACCAATGACATATCATTGTTTAATCCTGTTCCATCAAATGCAGATTGTATAGCTGGATTATCGATAACAAATCCAGTATCTGCCGCTTTTTCTGAAAGTAAGTCAGTGGCTGAACTGGTACCACCCACGTTAGTAGCTTGCGCTACTACACCCAGGGTGTGCTCGTCTTGAGCAGCATCGCCAGTTTGGTCTGTATTATTCAAACCAGATACATCAACCTCTGTAGAGTAATTACCATCGGCATCGACTATGGCCGTGGTTACGATGGCATCGCCAATCGGTAGTCTATTTTCATCATACTCTTGGATGGTTAGTGTCACCTCCTCACCCTCAGCCACGTCAGTTACCGTACCCGTCACGGTAGCTAATACAGATAAATCGACTGTACTGATTTCAACACTACCTGTAGGAGCATTAGCAAAAGTGACAATAAAGTTACCATCTGCATCCACAGTTGCGGTTTCAACCTGACCACTCTGATCTTGCACTGTGACAGTACTGTTTGGTATACCTGTACCCGTAACGTCGTTACCACTAATAGAACCAGTTGCAGGGTCTGTAGCATCAATATAGTCCTGTAGGTCAACAGTGATCGTCGGCGCTTCAATGGCATTGGTTAGCGAATCAGATGCTAAGGGCGATGTATTGCCAGCTGCATCGGTAATTTTCGCCGTTACTGCTTTACTTATACCGTAGGGAAACTGCGAGACTGGATAATCAATCTGTAACCCATTATCAATCATATCTTGAGTGATTGAGTATTCTTGCGGAGTACCATCAGGGTTAGTTACCGTCAACGTATCGCCTACCGCAACACCAGCTGGTATATCAATCTGAACAGAGATTACATCATGACCATCGACATTGCCTGCTAAGTATTCTTGAAGCGTTAATTGTCCGTCGTCTGGTGAGCTATCTTCAACATAAGTTACAGTAGGTGCATCAGGTGCCGTTATGTCAACTTGTGTAGTGTCTTCACCTTGAGTAGAAGTAATAGTTGGATCTTCAGCATCGGCTACTACCGCAGTTATCGTATTTAGTTGACCATCAATAGGTGTAAATGTAGTCATAACACCATTAGCAATTAGATCATCAGTTAACGTGATTTGTTCAGTTGTGCCATCTGGCTTAGTTATGGTCATAACGTCTCCAGCCTCATAACCACTATCTGCTGGTAAAGTCACAGTGACGCCCACTTCGTCATTACTATCTAATTCACTAGCGTTAACAAAGTCATCGCCGCCATCTTCAATCACGACCACTGGCGCACCTGCCGCATCTGGTATACCATCACCATCACTATCACCAGGTATAAGCGTGTCATTGCCTGCAATACCGGTAGCAGGATCACTAACATTATTTACTGCATCTGTTGCAGTAGCAGTGACAGTAGATCCATCTAAAACTGAATTCTCAGCAATGGTCACTACGCCTGTGCCGTTATCAATAGTAACGCCTGTCGGGGCAGTTGATGGTAACGTCCAATTACCAGAGTTGTCTTTTACCGCAATTAACTCAACTAATACACCTGACTCGTCTTGATAATTGATGGTCATAGAAGCAACATCAGTATCCGCAGGAGGATCAATCGTAACACTACCGTCATCAGTACTTGGCGTTACAGTCGGAGCATTTACCAAAGTATCAAGAACTGCACTATCAGTGCTTTCAGTGCTTTGGTTGCCTGCGCTATCTCTGATGACAGCTGAAACGTTTACTGTGTCGCCTTCAGCCACTAGTGACTGATCATAGTTTAGTATCAAACCATTATTAATCATTAGTTGGGTCACTGTGTAGTCTACAGTACCATTAGGGCCTGTAACACTAAGCGTATCACCTTCTACTGTACCAGCGGGTAATATCACTCTGACATCAATTGTATCTTGTAGTTCACTAGAATTAATACTACCGTCGTCATTCGAATCTTCAATAATTCTAATAATCGGTGCAGCTTCAGGGAACACCAAGTCAGTAATGGCTTGATCAGAACCTTCAGGAGATATATTACCTTGAGGATCAGTTACTACAGCACTAATAACGTTGGTGTTGTTCTCATCTAATGGTATAAACGTGGTTTCAATACCATTGGTCAGGTCATCGTCAGTTAAAACAACTTGCTCTGTAGTACCATCTGGCTTAGTAATAGTTACAGTATCGCCCTCACTAAAGCCTGAATCTGCTGGGAAGGTGATAGTCGTCGTTACAGTGCCCTCAGCATTTAAATCTTCACTATCAATATTTCCATCGCTATCTACATCGTTGATGGTAACAACTGGTGCAGCAGTTGGAATAACAGCGTCTACCGCTGCACTGTCTGTACCTGGCGCGCTTTCATTACCGACAACATCAGTGATGGTAGCGTCAACGTCCAAGATCTCTCCTTCAGCTGGCGCTATTACCATGGTGGTAATTACACCTGCATCAAGCTGTGCTTGAGTCAATGGCGCTTGTGCTTCGCCATTCACCGTGACCACATCACCTACTTCGGCATCATCTGGTAGCGTGACGGTGACCGGTACGTTACCCTCTGCATCAATCTCGTCAGCGGTGATGAAGTCATCGCCGTTACCAATAGCAACTGTTGGCGCAGCTGGTGCTGCAGTGTCTTTAGTTGCACTATCACTACCTTCGACTAGGTCAGCTTCAGGGATACGACCATCAGTAACAGTAGCAGTAACGGTACTTTCTACTCCGTCTGCAAACTGATCTGCTGGGTAGCTTATGCTAAGACCACTATTTAGAATGTCTTGAGTAACGGTATAGTCTTTGGTGCTGCCATCAGGGTTAGTGACTGTTATTGTGTCACCTACCTGAGTATTAACTGGCATATCAATTACTACATCAACTGCACCATCAAGTTCTTCTGCATTGATGAAACCATCATTGTCTGTATCTTCTGTGATAGTAACCACTGGACCTGTATCTTGTTTACCATCACCCGTTGAGTCACCTGGAACTAAGGTGTCTACAGTTGCGGTATCAGTAGCTGGCTCACTCTCATTACCCGCAGCATCAGTGATGGTAGCGTCAACGTCCAAGATCTCTCCTTCAGCTGGCGCTATTACCGTGGTGGTAATTACACCTGCATCAAGCTGTGCTTGAGTCAATGGCGCTTGTGCTTCGCCATTCACCGTGACCACATCACCTACTTGAGCGTCTATTGGTAAGCCGACAGTTACTGTCACTTCACCGTTTACGATTTCGTCAGCAGTGATGAAGTCATCGCCGTTACCAATAGCAACTGTCGGTGCGGTTGGTGCTTGGGTGTCTACGGTGGCGCTACCACTACCTTCTGGTGTGGTGTTACCAGCGTCATCTTTAACTACCGCCGTAACCGTTACTTCTTCACCTTCTGGGAAGTCGCTTTGTGGGTAGCTGATTTGTAGACCGGTGTTAAGTATGTCTTGGGTGACAATATAGTCGTCTGTGCTGCCATCAGGATTGGTTACCGTGATGGTGTCACCGATTTGGGTGTTGACAGGCGTTTCAATAGTGACGTCAACCGGACCTTCTAGCTCATCGGCATTGATGTAGCCATCGCCATCTGTATCTTCGGTGATAGTGACGACTGGTGCGGTATCTGATGTGCCATCGCCATTGCTATCGCCTGGTACAGTGGTATCTACCGTCGCACTGTCATTAACAGGCGCGCTCTCGTTACCGGCAGTATCCGTGATGGTGGTTTCAACCTCTAGCGTTTCACCTTCGGCTGGTGCTGGGACGTCTACGACCACTTCACCTGCGGTGATGTCGTCTTCTGTTAATACGGTGTCTTCACCGTTTACGGTGACTGTGTCGCCCGCTTCGGCATCTACTGGTAGCGTGACGGTGACCGGTACGTTACCCTCTGCATCAATCTCGTCGCTAGTGATGAAGTCATCGCCATTACCTATCGCTACTTCTGGTGCGGTTGGTGCTTGAGTGTCTACGGTGGCGCTACCACTACCTTCTGGTGTGGTGTTACCAGCGTCATCTTTAACTACCGCCGTAACCGTCGTTTCTTGACCTTCTGGGAAGGCACTTTGTGGGTAGCTGATTTGTAGACCCGTGTTGAGTATGTCTTGGGTGACAATATAGTCGTCTGTGCTGCCATCAGGATTGGTTACCGTGATGGTGTCACCGATTTGGGTGTTGACAGGCGTTTCAATAGTGACGTCAACCGGACCTTCTAGCTCATCGGCATTGATGTAGCCATCGCCATCTGTATCTTCGGTGATAGTGACGACTGGTGCGGTATCTGATGTGCCATCGCCATTGCTATCGCCTGGTACAGTGGTATCTACCGTCGCACTGTCATTAACAGGCGCGCTCTCGTTACCGGCAGTATCCGTGATGGTGGTTTCAACCTCTAGCGTTTCACCTTCGGCTGGTGCTGGGACGTCTACGACCACTTCACCTGCGGTGATGTCGTCTTCTGTTAATACGGTGTCTTCACCGTTTACGGTGACTGTGTCGCCCGCTTCGGCATCTACTGGTAGCGTGACGGTGACCGGTACGTTACCCTCTGCATCAATCTCGTCGCTAGTGATGAAGTCATCGCCATTACCTATCGCTACTTCTGGTGCGGTTGGTGCTTGGGTGTCTACGGTGGCGCTGGTTGTTGCCGGATCACTTTCGTTACCCGCTTGATCAGTAATGGTGGCATTGACCTCTAAGGTTTCGCCTTCTGATGGTGCGGGTACGTCAACCACAACCTCACCGGTGTCTACGTCTGTTTGGGTAAGGACTTTGTCTTCACCATTGACACTTAGGGTGTCACCAACTTCTACGCCTTCTGGTAGGGTGACTGTGACCGGTACGTTACCGTTATCATCGATTTCGTCGCTAGTGATGAAGTCATCACCGTTACCAATCTGTAGTACTGGGGCATTGGTGGCACTGGTATCTACCGTCGCACTGTCATTAACAGGCGCGCTCTCGTTACCGGCAGTATCCGTGATGGTGGTTTCAACCTCTAGCGTTTCACCTTCGGCTGGTGCTGGGACGTCTACGACCACTTCACCTGCGGTGATGTCGTCTTCTGTTAATACGGTGTCTTCACCGTTAACGGTGACTGTGTCGCCAGCTTCGGCATCACCTGGTAGCGTGACGGTGACCGGTACGTTACCCTCTGCATCAATCTCGTCGCTAGTGATGAAGTCATCGCCGTTACCAATAGCAACTGTCGGTGCGGTTGGTGCTTGAGTGTCTACGGTGGCGCTACCACTACCTTCTGGTGTGGTGTTACCAGCGTCATCTTTAACTACCGCCGTAACCGTCGTTTCTTGACCTTCTGGGAAGGCACTTTGTGGGTAGCTGATTTGTAGACCCGTGTTGAGTATGTCTTGGGTGACAATATAGTCGTCTGTGCTGCCATCAGGATTGGTTACCGTGATGGTGTCACCGATTTGGGTGTTGACAGGCGTTTCAATAGTGACGTCAACCGGACCTTCTAGTTCATCGGCATTGATGTAGCCGTCGCCATCTGTATCTTCGGTGATAGTGACTACTGGTGCGGTATCTGATGTGCCATCGCCATTGCTATCGCCTGGTACGATGGTATCTACCGTCGCACTGTTATTAACAGGCGCGCTTTCGTTACCGGCAGTATCGGTGATGGTGGTTTCAACCTCTAGCGTTTCACCTTCGGCTGGTGCTGGAACGTCAACCACGATTTCACCGTTTGTGATGTCGTCCTCTGTCAATACGGTGTCTTCACCGTTTACGGTGACTGTGTCGCCAGCTTCGGCATCACCTGGTAGCGTGACGGTGACCGGTACGTTACCGTCTGCATCAATCTCATCGCTGGTGATGAAGTCATCGCCGTTACCTATCGCGACTGTCGGTGCGCTTGGTGCTTGAGTGTCTACGGTGGCGCTGCCACTACCTTCTGGTGTGGTGTTACCAGCGTCATCTTTAACTACCGCTGAAACCGTTACTTCTTCACCTTCTGGGAAGTCGCTTTGTGGGTAGCTGATTTGTAGACCGGTGTTTAATACATCTTGAGTAACCACATAGTCTTCTGTGCTGCCATCAGGGTTGGTTACTGTGATGGTGTCACCGATTTGGGTGTTGACAGGCGTTTTAATAGTGACGTCAACCGGACCTTCTAGTTCATCGGCATTGATGTAGCCGTCGCCATCTGTATCTTCGGTGATAGTGACTACTGGTGCGGTATCTGATGTGCCATCGCCATTGCTATCGCCTGGTACGATGGTATCTACCGTCGCACTGTTATTAACAGGCGCGCTTTCGTTACCGGCAGTATCGGTGATGGTGGTTTCAACCTCTAGCGTTTCACCTTCGGCTGGTGCTGGAACGTCTACCACGATTTCACCGTTTGTGATGTCGTCTTCTGTCAATACGGTCTCTTCACCGTTTACGGTAACTGTGTCGCCAGCTTCGGCATCACCTGGTAGCGTGACGGTGACCGGTACGTTACCGTCTGCATCAATCTCATCGCTGGTGATGAAGTCATCGCCGTTACCTATCGCGACTGTCGGTGCGCTTGGTGCTTGAGTGTCTACGGTGGCGCTACCACTACCTTCTGGTGTGGTGTTACCAGCGTCATCTTTAACTACCGCTGAAACCGTTACTTCTTCACCTTCTGGGAAGTCGCTTTGTGGGTAGCTGATTTGTAGACCGGTGTTTAATACATCTTGAGTAACCACATAGTCTTCTGTGCTGCCATCAGGGTTGGTTACTGTGATGGTGTCACCGATTTGGGTGTTGACAGGCGTTTCAATAGTGACGTCAACCGGACCTTCTAGTTCATCGGCATTGATGTAGCCGTCGCCATCTGTATCTTCGGTGATAGTGACTACTGGTGCGGTATCTGATGTGCCATCGCCATTGCTATCGCCTGGTACGATGGTATCTACCGTCGCACTGTTATTAACAGGCGCGCTTTCGTTACCGGCAGTATCGGTGATGGTGGTTTCAACCTCTAGCGTTTCACCTTCGGCTGGTGCTGGAACGTCAACCACGATTTCACCGTTTGTGATGTCGTCCTCTGTTAATACGGTGTCTTCACCGTTTACGGTGACTGTGTCGCCCGCTTCGGCATCTACTGGTAGCGTGACCGTAACCGGTACGTTACCCTCTGCATCAATCTCATCGCTGGTGATGAAGTCATCGCCGTTACCAATAGCAACTGTCGGTGCGGTTGGTGCTTGGGTGTCTACGGTGGCGCTGGTTGTTGCCGGATCACTTTCGTTACCCGCTTGATCAGTAATGGTGGCATTGACCTCTAAGGTTTCGCCTTCTGATGGTGCTGGTACGTCAACCACAACCTCACCGGTGTCTACGTCTGTTTGGGTAAGGACTTTGTCTTCACCATTGACACTTAGGGTGTCACCAACTTCTACACCCTCTGGTAGGGTAACTGTGACCGGTACGTTACCGTTATCATCGATTTCGTCGCTAGTGATGAAGTCATCACCGTTACCAATCTGTAGTACTGGGGCATTGGTGGCACTGGTATCTACCGTCGCACTGTCATTAACAGGCGCGCTCTCGTTACCGGCAGTATCGGTGATGGTGGTTTCAACCTCTAGCGTTTCACCTTCGGCTGGTGCTGGGACGTCTACGACCACTTCACCTGCGGTGATGTCGTCTTCTGTTAATACGGTGTCTTCACCGTTTACGGTGACTGTGTCGCCCGCTTCGGCATCTACTGGTAGCGTGACGGTGACCGGTACGTTACCCTCTGCATCAATCTCGTCGCTAGTGATGAAGTCATCGCCGTTACCAATAGCAACTGTCGGTGCGGTTGGTGCTTGGGTGTCTACGGTGGCGCTACCACTACCTTCTGGTGTGGTGTTACCAGCGTCATCTTTAACTACCGCCGTAACCGTTACTTCTTCACCTTCTGGGAAGTCGCTTTGTGGGTAGCTGATTTGTAGACCGGTGTTAAGTATGTCTTGGGTAACCACATAGTCTTCTGTGCTGCCATCAGGGTTGGTTACCGTGATGGTGTCACCGATTTGGGTGTTGACAGGCGTTTCAATAGTGACGTCAACCGGACCTTCTAGCTCATCGGCATTGATGTAGCCATCACCATCTGTATCTTCGGTGATAGTGACTACTGGTGCGGTATCTGATGTGCCATCGCCATTGCTATCGCCTGGTACAGTGGTATCTACCGTCGCACTGTCATTAACAGGCGCGCTCTCGTTACCGGCAGTATCCGTGATGGTGGTTTCAACCTCTAGCGTTTCACCTTCGGCTGGTGCTGGGACGTCTACGACCACTTCACCTGCGGTGATGTCGTCTTCTGTTAATACGGTGTCTTCACCGTTTACGGTGACTGTGTCGCCCGCTTCGGCATCTACTGGTAGCGTAACTGTGACCGGTACGTTACCCTCTGCATCAATCTCGTCGCTAGTGATGAAGTCATCGCCGTTACCAATAGCAACTGTCGGTGCGGTTGGTGCTTGGGTGTCTACGGTGGCGCTACCACTACCTTCTGGTGTGGTGTTACCAGCGTCATCTTTAACTACCGCCGTAACCGTTACTTCTTCACCTTCTGGGAAGTCGCTTTGTGGGTAGCTGATTTGTAGACCGGTGTTGAGTATGTCTTGGGTGACAATATAGTCGTCTGTGCTGCCATCAGGATTGGTTACCGTGATGGTGTCACCGATTTGGGTGTTGACAGGCGTTTCAATAGTGACGTCAACCGGACCTTCTAGCTCATCGGCATTGATGTAGCCATCGCCATCTGTATCTTCGGTGATAGTGACGACTGGTGCGGTATCTGATGTGCCATCGCCATTGCTATCGCCTGGTACAGTGGTATCTACCGTCGCACTGTCATTAACAGGCGCGCTCTCGTTACCGGCAGTATCGGTGATGGTGGTTTCAACCTCTAGCGTTTCACCTTCGGCTGGTGCTGGGACGTCTACGACCACTTCACCTGCGGTGATGTCGTCTTCTGTTAATACGGTGTCTTCACCGTTTACGGTGACTGTGTCGCCCGCTTCGGCATCTACTGGTAGCGTGACGGTGACCGGTACGTTACCCTCTGCATCAATCTCGTCGCTAGTGATGAAGTCATCGCCGTTACCAATAGCAACTGTCGGTGCGGTTGGTGCTTGGGTGTCTACGGTGGCGCTACCACTACCTTCTGGTGTGGTGTTACCAGCGTCATCTTTAACTACCGCCGTAACCGTTACTTCTTCACCTTCTGGGAAGTCGCTTTGTGGGTAGCTGATTTGTAGACCGGTGTTAAGTATGTCTTGGGTAACCACATAGTCTTCTGTGCTGCCATCAGGGTTGGTTACCGTGATGGTGTCACCGATTTGGGTGTTGACAGGCGTTTCAATAGTGACGTCAACCGGACCTTCTAGCTCATCGGCATTGATGTAGCCATCGCCATCTGTATCTTCGGTGATAGTGACTACTGGTGCGGTATCTGATGTGCCATCGCCATTGCTATCGCCTGGTACAGTGGTATCTACCGTCGCACTGTCATTAACAGGCGCGCTCTCGTTACCGGCAGTATCGGTGATGGTGGTTTCAACCTCTAGCGTTTCACCTTCGGCTGGTGCTGGGACGTCTACGACCACTTCACCTGCGGTGATGTCGTCTTCTGTTAATACGGTGTCTTCACCGTTTACGGTGACTGTGTCGCCCGCTTCGGCATCTACTGGTAGCGTGACCGTAACCGGTACGTTACCCTCTGCATCAATCTCGTCGCTGGTGATGAAGTCATCGCCGTTACCAATAGCAACTGTCGGTGCGGTTGGTGCTTGGGTGTCTACGGTGGCGCTGGTTGTTGCCGGATCACTTTCGTTACCCGCTTGATCAGTAATGGTGGCATTGACCTCTAAGGTTTCGCCTTCTGATGGTGCTGGTACGTCAACCACAACCTCACCGGTGTCTACGTCTGTTTGGGTAAGGACTTTGTCTTCACCATTGACACTTAGGGTGTCACCAACTTCTACACCCTCTGGTAGGGTAACTGTGACCGGTACGTTACCGTTATCATCGATTTCGTCGCTAGTGATGAAGTCATCACCGTTACCAATCTGTAGTACTGGGGCATTGGTGGCACTGGTATCTACCGTCGCACTGTCATTAACAGGCGCGCTCTCGTTACCGGCAGTATCGGTGATGGTGGTTTCAACCTCTAGCGTTTCACCTTCGGCTGGTGCTGGGACGTCTACGACCACTTCACCTGCGGTGATGTCGTCTTCTGTTAATACGGTGTCTTCACCGTTTACGGTGACTGTGTCGCCCGCTTCGGCATCTACTGGTAGCGTGACGGTGACCGGTACGTTACCCTCTGCATCAATCTCGTCGCTAGTGATGAAGTCATCGCCGTTACCAATAGCAACTGTCGGTGCGGTTGGTGCTTGGGTGTCTACGGTGGCGCTGGTTGTTGCCGGATCACTTTCGTTACCCGCTTGATCAGTAATGGTGGCATTGACCTCTAAGGTTTCGCCTTCTGATGGTGCTGGTACGTCAACCACAACCTCACCGGTGTCTACGTCTGTTTGGGTAAGGACTTTGTCTTCACCATTGACACTTAGGGTGTCACCAACTTCTACGCCTTCTGGTAGGGTGACTGTGACCGGTACGTTACCGTTATCATCGATTTCGTCGCTAGTGATGAAGTCATCACCGTTACCAAGAACTACTGAAGGGGCATCTGGGGCTGTAGAGTCATCAGTACCTTGTACTTCTGTTGGATTGGATTCATTACCCGCATCATCTGTTGCTGTTACGTCTACGGTTTCGTTTTCATCAATTACAGGTACGTCTACTGTGTAATCGCCATTTTCATCCGCAGTTGTGGTGCCGATGACATTACCATCTTCGTCAGTTACTGTAACCGTTGCACCTGGTTCTGTATTACCCGTTAACGTAGTGGTGTCTTCTACGCCATCTCCATCTGTGTCAGTATTGGTTACGCTGTCTACTGAAGGGGCATCTGGGGCTGTAGAGTCATCAGTACCTTGTACTTCTGTTGGATTGGATTCATTACCCGCATCATCTGTTGCTGTTACGTCTACAGTTTCGTTTTCATCAATTACAGGTACGTCTACTGTGTAATCGCCATTTTCATCCGCAGTTGTGGTGCCGATGACATTACCATCTTCGTCAGTTACTGTAACCGTTGCACCTGGTTCTGTATTACCCGTTAACGTAGTGGTGTCTTCTACGCCATCTCCATCTGTGTCAGTATTGGTTACGCTGTCTACTGAAGGGGCATCTGGGGCTGTAGAGTCATCAGTACCTTGTACTTCTGTTGGATTGGATTCATTACCCGCATCATCTGTTGCTGTTACGTCTACAGTTTCGTTTTCATCAATTACAGGTACGTCTACTGTGTAATCGCCATTTTCATCCGCAGTTGTGGTGCCGATGACATTACCATCTTCGTCAGTTACTGTAACCGTTGCACCTGGTTCTGTATTACCCGTTAACGTAGTGGTGTCTTCTATGCCATCTCCATCTGTGTCAATATTGGTTACGCTGTCTACTGAAGGGGCATCTGGGGCTGTAGAGTCATCAGTACCTTGTACTTCTGTTGGATTGGATTCATTACCCGCATCATCTGTTGCTGTTACGTCTACGGTTTCGTTTTCATCAATTACAGGTACGTCTACTGTGTAATCGCCATTTTCATCCGCAGTTGTGGTGCCGATGACATTACCATCTTCGTCAGTTACTGTAACCGTTGCACCTGGTTCTGTATTACCCGTTAACGTAGTGGTGTCTTCTATGCCATCTCCATCTGTGTCAATATTGGTTACGCTGTCTACTGAAGGGGCATCTGGGGCTGTAGAGTCATCAGTACCTTGTACTTCTGTTGGATTGGATTCATTACCCGCATCATCTGTTGCTGTTACGTCTACGGTTTCGTTTTCATCAATTACAGGTACGTCTACTGTGTAATCGCCATTTTCATCCGCAGTTGTGGTGCCGATGACATTACCATCTTCGTCAGTTACTGTAACCGTTGCACCTGGTTCTGTATTACCCGTTAACGTAGTGGTGTCTTCTACGCCATCTCCATCTGTGTCAGTATTGGTTACGCTGTCTACTGAAGGGGCATCTGGGGCTGTAGAGTCATCAGTACCTTGTACTTCTGTTGGATTGGATTCATTACCCGCATCATCTGTTGCTGTTACGTCTACAGTTTCGTTTTCATCAATTACAGGTACGTCTACTGTGTAATCGCCATTTTCATCCGCAGTTGTGGTGCCGATGACATTACCATCTTCGTCAGTTACTGTAACCGTTGCACCTGGTTCTGTATTACCCGTTAACGTAGTGGTGTCTTCTACGCCATCTCCATCTGTGTCAGTATTGGTTACGCTGTCTACTGAAGGGGCATCTGGGGCTGTAGAGTCATCAGTACCTTGTACTTCTGTTGGATTGGATTCATTACCCGCATCATCTGTTGCTGTTACGTCTACAGTTTCGTTTTCATCAATTACAGGTACGTCTACTGTGTAATCGCCATTTTCATCCGCAGTTGTGGTGCCGATGACATTACCATCTTCGTCAGTTACTGTAACCGTTGCACCTGGTTCTGTATTACCCGTTAACGTAGTGGTGTCTTCTACGCCATCTCCATCTGTGTCAGTATTGGTTACGCTGTCTACTGAAGGGGCATCTGGTACGGTGGTATCAGGCGCCGGTGCAGGCGTAGGTGTATCATCGTCGTCATCATCAAGCGCCGCAGCTATCAAGCCAATGCCCGCTAGACCTGCAAGCCATGGCAACCATGCAAATCCGCCATCTTCAGTCGCACCGACCCAATAAGGGGTAGGCTGTGCATTACCCCCTAACGCTTGACCCTCTGTTGCACCAGGTTCAAGTTCAGTCACATAATCGGCCACCTCACCTGTATCTGGTACATAGTAATAGTAGCTGCCATCTTCTGCTTGGCCAATCAATGCGCCATCTGGCTGATCATAATATCCTTCTATGATTAGATCGCTTTCTTGACCACCATCTTCCATTGAGACGTGTAGATCTTTACCGACTCGTTTGGTCACTATGTGATCAGGCGCTACGCCTGTTTGCGGATTGACAAGCTCATAGTTTGCTTTTTCAGTCGCTTTTATGACTGTTGGTTGTCCGTCTTTGGTGACAACTTGATGTTCTGCTATGGTTTGTACGGCGTTGTTTACTTTTACGATTACTGTGCTCATGGGGTGTTCCTATTTTCTGATTTTTTTAATTTTGTTTGTTCTTTAGTTTGCTTATATTAGTTTGCTTATTCGGTTGCGCTTACGGTGGCAACGACGCGTCTGTTTTTATATCGCCCTTGTTTTGTAGCGTTTGTTGCTACAGGTCTGGTTTCTCCAAAGCCTTGCGTGTTTAGTCTTGTGGCGTCTATGCCGTATTTGTTGACAAGTTCTTGTTTGACGGCTTCTGCTCGGCGCTGTGATAGGTCCATGTTGTAGCTGTCGTTACCGATGCTGTCTGTATGGCCTTCTATGAGTGTGGTTGTATTTGGATATTTCTTCATGAAGTTGGCAACCGCTTCGATGCGCTGGTTGAATACGGGTTGTACGATGGCTTTGTCAAATTCAAATAGGACTTCTAGGTTGATTGGTTTGTCTATTTCTACTTTGATGACAGGCTCAGGTACGACTACTTCTGGACAGTTTCGCTGTACGCGGCTGATTTGATGGGTTTGTTCTGGATAGCTGCTGATAAGCTCTTTGGCATACTCTGGTGTGAGCTTGCTTAGCTGTGGCTGCTTTGTGCTGTCATCTACGTCGACATAGATGTAGTTGTTTTGCTGGGCGGGAAAGTCTACTTGGTAGCTTGTGGCTAATTCAAAGTTGTTGAGGTTGGTTTCGGTGGTGGCGATGTCTATTTTGTGCACGCCACTACAATATCTGATTTGCGAGTAGTGTCCTGGTTGTAGGCTGACTTGGAATCTGTCATCGATGGCGATGTTGGCACTGGTGTCTATGCCATCAGCGTCTAGGGGTCTGACGAATATGAGGTTGGTTTCGTTATTGGGCAGGTTAAGCGCGACCTCTTCTTGATAGGCGGTGTTACCTGATTTATACCATTGTACGTGCTGCATGCTATTCGGGTTATAGACTACTGACGCTTCTGTTGGTTCTGCTGTTGCTGGTTGAGTGGTTAGTATGGACAATAGGACTGCGCTGATTAGTAGTTTATATTTTGTGTTTTTCATACAATTTGTACCCCTTAAGCTTGCATTCGGTTAATAGATGAATAGTGTGGTTAAATGGCGGTATAAAATTTAAAAGTGATATGAAATGAAGATTATTTAAAAAGTTTGTGCTGTGAAGTAATATTACAACTTGTACTGTATAAGCTAATGACTTCTAAAAAAGAATTAAACTATTATATTATACGCATGTCATAAGTTATTGGAAAATCAAAACAGTAAACTCAGTAGTTTATTAATATTAGCTTAAATAAAATTAAAATTTCTGGCTCAAAAAAATTAACAATACTGCATAAAATGCACTTATCGATTAATATTATATAATAGAATTATTACGGTTTGGCTTTAAAAGAAGTTAATTAACTAAGCGTATTGATCGGCACTTTCAAATAACGTACTCCGTTATCTTCAGGTTCTGGCATTTTACCAGCATGTATATTAACTTGAACGGAAGGAATAATAAGACGTGGCATCTCAAGTTTGGCATCACGCTCGGTACGCAACCTGACAAACTCTTCTTTACTTATACTGTCTTTTATATGTTTGTTATGCGCTTTTTGGTCTGCCACAGTGGTGATGGGTGAATGCGAGCGGTGCTCAGGAGGATAATCATGACACAAATATATTTTGGTATCTTCTGGTAAAGATAGTAGCTTTTGAATTGAAGCATATAACTCATCAACATCCCCGCCCGGAAAGTCTACCCGAGCAGTGCCAACATCTGGCGCAAAAATAGTATCGCCTACGAATACAGCCAGCGCTTCGTTACTATTGGTAGTGTCTTCAGCTATATAAGCCATATCTGCAGGAGTATGACCTGGAACGTGCAAGACACTAAGTTTAATATCTCCAAGCATAAACTCACTGCCCTCCTCAGTTAACTTATCAAACTGGCTGGCATCAGTTTTAAAACTGTAATCAAAGTTAAAAATGTCTTTAAATATGCGTTGAACTTCAGTGATATGTTTCCCAATTACCAACTCACCTCCTAAGTGATGTTTAATATGCTGCGCTGAGCTTAGATGATCGGCATGGACATGCGTCTCAATAATATACTTAACCTCTAAGTCTTTATACTTAATATAATTAATAACTAGATCAGCAAATTCGGTACTGGTATGACCCGATTTAAAATCATAATCGAGTACTGGGTCGATGACTGCACATACCATCTTATTGGTATCGATTAAAACGTGCGTATAGGTTTCAGTATCGTCATGTAAAAAGGATTCAACATACATTTTGAGTCACCTTCAGAGTTTGCAATTAATGAGAATTTGCAATTAATGAGAGTTAGTAAGTGAGAATTAGTAAGCAATTATGACTATAAAATATTATACATAAATATATAATATAAACATTTATCGGCGTGTAAATTTAAATAACTGTTAAATAAATAGTAAATACCTATACTTCTTTACTACTCTCTATTTCTAATTCTAGAAACTCACATATTTAAACCGAAAATATAGTATATTGATTTATCTCAAGACACATAGTTTGTGTTTGTGTTTATTCAAAAAATTCAAGTTAATCCAGATATGGCTTCAATAAAGATTATTAATGACAAAATTGAAATTAATAAAAAAGCTGGCAGATGCCAGCTTCTTTAAACTCATAATGCTTAATTAAAATATACAGCCGTTTTTAATTAAAACCCTTTTAAATTAAAACAACACTCTAACGCGGATCGTTTCTTCAATATCACGCAATTTAACAAGTGCTTCCTCTGAATTGCTGTCATCCACATCCATAACCATATAACCCACATCGCCTTCAGTCATTAAGCTCTGAGCTAAGATATTAATTCCTGCATCTGCAAATGAGTTGTTAATTTGCGACAAAACGCCGGGCACGTTTTGGTGAATATGAAGTAGACGGTGCGAGCCTTCTTTGACTGGTATACTAACCTCAGGGAAGTTAACAGACGTTGTCGTATCACCTGCATCTGAGTATTTAACAAATTTCTCAGCTACTTCAAGTCCTATATTGGCTTGGGCTTCTTGAGTAGAACCGCCAATATGCGGGGTTAAAATCACATTATCAAACTTACGTAATGGTGATTCGAATTCTTGATCAGCAGATTTAGGCTCTTTAGGGAATACGTCTATCGCAGCGCCGAGCACTTTACCTGAGTCAAGCGCATCTGCCAGATCATCAATTTCTACACAAGTGCCGCGTGCTGCATTAATGAAATAGCTACCTTCTTTCATTTGATCGAATTGCTCTTTTTTTATCATATAACGTGTACTAGGCACATCCGGCACATGTAGCGTGACAATATCCGCTTTATTCAATAGCTCATTTAAGCTGCCTACCTGTTCTGCATTACCCATAGGTAATTTAGTCACCACATCGTGGTAGATAACTTTCATCCCTAGACTTTCAGCAAGAACAGACAATTGCGAGCCAATTGAACCATAGCCTACAATGCCCATCACTTTGCCGCGCACTTCATGCGAGTTCTTAGCAGACTTGCCCCATCCGCCACGATGCACAACTGCGTTTTTCTCAGGTATGCCGCGGTATAACATAATCGCTTCTGCCAATACCAATTCGGCTACCGAACGCGTATTTGAATATGGCGCGTTAAATACTGGAATACCAAATTCGCGAGCCGCTTCTAAATCCACTTGGTTCGTTCCAATACAGAAACAACCAACAGCAATCAGTTTGTTGGCTTGTTCCAAAATATCACGGGTTAATTGAGTCCGCGAACGAATGCCTACAAAATGAGCGTCTTTAATTTTTTCTGCAAGCTCTTCTGGATCAAGTGCATGCGATAGATATTCGATATTTGTATATCCTGCTTTATCTAGCACTTTTAGTGCATTTTCATGCACACCCTCTAATAGCAAAAAACGTATTTTGTCTTTATCAAGCGATAATGCCATATTTTAGCCCTTATTCTAAATAGTTTGATAAATTCAGGTGTAAAATCATACCCTAATATTTTTACACATTAAATGTAAAATCAATATAATAGAACGTAATTTATTTAGTAAAAACTCACGACTAGTGAAAACTTACGACATCCTATTCTTAAAATTAAATAACTTTAAATGAATAGGCTGTATATTTATATTCATGCAATTTAGATAGTTTAATATCAGTATGTCATAATACAGGAATTTTATAACATATTATATGTATAGTCAGCGAAATACTAAACGGTTACGGTGTTAACCTCGCTCGCCCTACCATAGTAGTAGTTGCACTCGGTTGCCTTGTAACCATTTTAGATTTCTTTGACTATATTTGGCAGTCCCTATTTCGAGTAAACCCTTGCCAATTATGAATATATTCAATAACTTTTGCTTATATTTAAATTTTTTATGGATTTATGATCCCGCATCGTATTCTATTTATAATTTATGGTACCTAAGTCCTTTATAGAGATTAATTATGACAGCTACTTCAAACTCAAACATTGGTGAAGCCTCAAACATCAGCAATGAAGCCACCACACCTGCGCACGAACAAGCACACAGTGCGAATCAGTCTCATATTAATGACCCAGATTTAAACACCTCTTCACAAGTGGCGTCACCTGTTATTGAAAAGCTTATCGACCAGTTAATCAATATGCATAGCTTTACTGACAATCAAATCAAAACAGATTCTGAAAGCTTAGCGCACTGGGGAAAAGACTGGACCAAACATTTCGCGCCAGCACCTTCAGCCATTGTTTTTCCAAATTCGACGGAACAGGTACAGTCTATTATTAAGCTTGCCAATCAATACAATGTCGTTATTACACCAAGTGGGGGGCGTACCGGTTTATCTGCTGGTGCAGTAGCCAGTAATGGTGAAATTGTGCTTAGTATGGACAAAATGAACAAAATAGGTGAGTTTTATCCAGCGGATAGAATGGTAGAAATCGAAGCCGGCGTTATTACCGAACAACTACAGCAGTTCGCCGAAGACAAAGGACTATATTATCCTGTAGATTTTGCCTCTGCTGGATCAAGTCAGATTGGTGGGAATATTGGCACGAACGCTGGCGGCATTAAAGTGATACGTTATGGCATGACCCGCAACTGGATTTTAGGTTTGACTGTCGTAACTGGTAATGGAGACATATTAGAGCTTAATAAAGGCATGATAAAAAATGCCACAGGATATGATTTACGTCATCTATTTATTGGGGCAGAAGGAACCTTAGGAATTGTCACCAAAGCTCAAATCAAACTTGAACGTGTCCCGCAAGATTTAACAGTTATGGTCTTTGGGATGGATGAGTTTGATCATGTTATGAATACCTTGAGCGCTTTTCAATCGAAGATTGATCTAACCGCATTTGAATTCTTTGATGAGGTAGCAATAGACAAGCTAATGGCAACCGGTCATGTCCAACAACCTTTTGAAGCCCGTACAAAATACTATGCACTTTTAGAATTTGAAGCGCCCTATGAGCCTATTATGGACAAGGCGATGGCGATGTTTGAGCAGTGTATGGAAGAAGGCTGGATCGTAGATGGGGTGATGAGTCAAAGCTTGAGTCAAGCTGCCGAGCTTTGGAAACTGCGTGAGTATATCTCTGAAACCATTTCTGTATTTACACCTTACAAAAACGATGTGTCCGTATTAATCAGCTACGTACCTCAATTTATCCATGATATTGAAGCGGTAGTAAATACCAATTATCCTGATTTTGAAATTTGCTGGTTTGGACATATTGGCGATGGTAACTTACATTTAAACATTCTAAAGCCTGCTAACTTAACCAAAGATGAGTTCTTTGAAAAATGTAAAAGTGTAAACGATTTGGTATTTAAAACGGTGCAAAAATATGGGGGTTCCGTATCGGCTGAACATGGGGTTGGCATGACCAAAAAACCATATCTTCACTATAGCCGTAGTGACACTGAGATAGAGTACTTAAAACAAATCAAAAAAGTATTCGATCCAAACAATATTATGAATCGAGGTAAATTATTTGACGTTTAGTCGTTTTGACGTTAGTCGTTATTGGTATTAAGGGCTGTCTAGCTTGAAGCATATAGTTTATAAATAAGCATTAAAGCAATTATAACGAGTATGGTTAATAGCCCTTGAATGATTATAATAAAATTAAACTATCAATATATAGCCATTAGGTATATTGCCACTACAAAATTAACATCTATCATTCAACCTTATTTTAAGCTTTGTACTAACAATTAGCACTAACTTACCATTAGAGCTAACATTTGATTATTAAAACAATTCATTAGAGCCAACTATGTCAAAGAACGAAGATTTTCATCTAAAAATAGCTGAGATTAGAAAAAAAGACTATCCACAATTAAAAAGTCTAATGGATCGTGTGTATACAACACTCGGCGGCGCTTGGTCCAAAAACACTATCACAGCGTTAATCGATTCATTCCCAGAAGGTCAAATAGCCTTGTTCGATCATGATAAGCTCATCGGAATGGTATTAACCATGCGTGTCGATTATCAACGTTTTTCGAACCCACATACTTACGATGATTTACTCGGTCAACGAGAGATTATTAAAGATAACCCAGAAGGGGATGCATTATATGGCGTAGACGCGCTTATTGACCCCGACTACCGGGGATATCGTTTGGGTCGACGCTTGTACGATGCGCGTAAAGAGCTGTGTCGCCAGATGAATTTTAGAGCGATATTGGCCGGCGGGCGCATCCCCCAATACATCAATCATCAGCATCTCACTCCTGGAGAATATATTGATGCCGTTGAAGCACGTGAAATCTATGATCCCACCCTATCTTTTCAGCTTTCAAATGGATTTATTGTAAAGCGCATTTTGTCCGGTTATTTACCAGATGATAAACACTCCAAAGGCTTTGCCACCTTACTGGAATGGGCAAATATTTATTATGAACCTCAAGTATATAGACCTGACACTCGAAAAACTGAAGTACGTATTGGAGGCATCCAGTGGCAGATGCGTGAAGTCGAATCGCCTGAAGAGCTTTTGCAGCAAGTAGAGTTCTTTGTAGACATTATGGCGGATTATAATGCGGACTTTGCTTGCCTGCCCGAATTTTTTAATGCACCGTTAATGGGACTGTGTGAATCAACCGATCAAAATGTTGCCATTCGATTTTTAGCAGACTATACCGAGTGGTTTAAATATGAAATATCTAATCTCGCAGTGGGCTATAACGTGAACGTTATCACTGGCTCCATGCCGTTATTTGATGAGAATGATGAAATTTTATACAACGTCAGTTATCTATGCCGCCGTGATGGTACTGTTGAAGAACAGCGCAAAATTCACATTACACCGCATGAAAGAAGTGCATGGGTTATTGAGGGCGGCAATAAGGTTCAGGTGTTTGATACTGACGCTGGCCGTATTGGCATCTTAATCTGCTACGATGTTGAATTTCCAGAGCTTGCCCGTCTATTAGCACTCGAGGATATGGACATTTTATTTGTACCTTTTTGGACAGATACCAAAAACGGCTATCTGCGTGTGCGTCACTGCGCTCAGGCGCGTGCGATTGAGAATGAATGCTATGTAATGATCTGTGGTTCGGTAGGTAACTTACCGCAAGTGGAGAGCTTGGACATTCAATATGCGCAGTCCAGTGTCTTTTCGCCTTCAGATTTTGCGTTTCCTCATGATGCCATAATGGCAGAAACCGAAGCCAATACCGAAATGGTATTCTTTTCTGATCTAAATCTAGACAAGCTTATTCATGTGCGAAATGAAGGGTCGGTCAATAACCTTAAAGACCGCCGTGAAGATATCTTTACCTTGAAATGGAAGAAAAAAGCAAGACAATCTCTAGCCAAGCAAGCTGTATCGTCAAACCTAGATTAGAGTATGTTCGATAATTAGACCAAGTTTTATAAAATTAGAAAAAGTTTTATAAAATCAAGTGTCAACTTTTAAGTGTTTAATTATGCGGATTTAATGCTTGTTAAATTTGTCCAACTTTTAAATACTTAAAAAAATGATAAGACTTATAACAAACGTTAAACCAATTGCTATGAAATTTTGCAGGCTCAATATGAATAACAAACCAGACACCCGACCAAAATGGATATCGTGGGTTGGCACGACGCTTAAATATGCGGCGGTGTTTTTAGTTATTTATACCGTTATCAACTGGTGGCGGCAACCTGTCATGCCAGTCCATCCAGAGTTGCAATTGAGGGATACTCATGGTCAGATGGTGGACATTGAAAAAATGAGCCACGAGTCACCAGTATTGGTCTATTTTTGGGGTACATGGTGCGGGGTTTGTAAAGTAACCTCTCCCACCATTAATTCACTAGCACAGACTGGGCAGTATCCCATCGTGACAATTGCCACGCAATCCGGTAATAATAAAGCGTTACAAACGTATCTGCAAAACAATGAGTATTCTTTCACTACGATAAACGATGAGACAGGTAAGATATTCAGCGATTGGCAAGGGCAAGTGACACCGTCATATGTGATATTAAAAGAAGGTGAAATGACTCAGGGCTTGACGGGAATTCAACCCAAATGGTCACTAAGGCTTAGACTGTGGTTGTCTTCAATATTCTAAAAATCACAAATCAGCTAAAGCCCTTAAAATTTCTTTATTAACGCTAAGCCGTAAACTTAGTAAAAGCTCTTAATTAAGTCAAAGACTTACTGTTTGTAATAACTGTCGTTTTGTCTTAGCCACCAGTTCATATTATTTTGACGTGTGGCACGAAAGTCTTCAAGTTTATGGGCAGCTTTGGTGTTATGCAGCCTAAGGGTATCTAGTCCAAATAAAATGGGCACGCTTGCTAGAACGCCATAGCGCAGGCGCGACTTTGGTAAACCTAGACCATCACCGATATCATCTCCAACGAGGGTGCGGGTCACACTGGCGTTCACAAGCTCAACAAATCTACCTTTCCTATTATCTTCGCCCATAATTTGTGAAGGCAAGCGATGTAAAGCATCTGCCAATGGCTTGCCAACCTTAAACTCCAAACGCTGAGTTGCAAGGTATGTATACAGCCATGTCCAGCATTCAGCTTCATTATTCGGTAGTCGTTTTAAATCAATACCCATCCACCAGCTGGCCAGATGCCATAGATGTAGAATGCCTTTAGCTTCTTCTTTGCTAATTCTGGCGCCAAGTACTCTCAATCCTCGCATAATCAATAAAGAGAATTGCAGATGAGTTGCCACCATATCGGTTTGATTAATAGGGATTCCCCAATATTGAGTATCCCATCCCTCTTTAATTAGTTTATGACGGACGATGGCGTGGATTTGGCGAACCTGTATACTTTGCCGCCACCCTTCACTACCAATAGCCAAAACACTATCAGCATTGTTCAGCTCTGGATGCTCAGATACGGCTAATATATAGGAATATGTACGCATCAACCTCGGTAGTGCATCATGGACCAGCGCCCCTGTTTTAATCAAAGGTACCGACAATGCTGGAATGCTATAGCCTGCCATCAAAGCAACATTTCTTAATAACCAAATAAGCATCAAGGGATAACGTCTATATGCCCTTGCGCCGACTTCTGCTAAGTCCGAATCAAACCATTTAGGATGGGCAGAAAATTGCGCCGCCAGAAGCTGAAAATCAGTTTCATAGACTAAGCTTGAGTCTATATTATGCTCTCTCGTTGTATTTTCAGCGCTAGGTTTTTCAGTATGTTTTAAAGATTCACTATTTGATGTTGTTGAAGATGATGCTGAAGAAAATGATTTTGAAGAAGACTTTAAGGTTGTCGTACTAGAGGCTTTAGCATCTGGTAAGCTATTAAGTACATAGGCTTGTAAAGGTTTAGCAAACTTTTTATTAGTCTTAAGAAGCCTATCGACAACAGGATCTCCAATATCATAGCCTTGGGTCATCTCATCGAGTAGCGTTTGTGACACTCTAAAGTCTTTCGGCAGCAAATATTTTCGGATACGTCGTAAAACCTGTAAATCATCATGATGATCTATCGCTGTGGTTCTACCATGCTGTTGTTTAAAACTTTTACTGTCTTTTGATATCATCATATAACTAATGTTCGCTTTAAATTATTCAGGTTTGAGTAGATTTAAAATACAATAAATAGAATATGAAGTGTAGGCTTATTTATGGTCAACTATCTCAAAGAATTATTTCTATCTCTATCAAACCTGTCTAACTTGTTTTTTAGATTTGATATTTTTATTATCACTAAAACTATAGAATTTAGATGTCATACTTAAATTTTAAAAAAAATCATACCATGTAAAACGGGTGCAAACGCTACAAATTATAGGTTCAGCAAGTTTGATGGCGCAATAATGACTATTCGTTTTTATATACGTCCGCTATTGTGGTCACTACCATAGGGTGAGTCGTCTATAATATAATCAAGAAAATTTTTAATGTACTTTCTATTGCCCGCTATAGACCCAAAGGACCTCTTATGGAACCTAAACCCAGCGCCTCGCATAACCAACCTTCGTCTAATCAACCTTTGTCTAATCAAACAGCCAAATCGACACCATTTAAAAATGATCCAGATTTTAACAATGGTAAATGGTTTCCAAAATGGAAGCCTTTCCAAGGTGATTTAGATCAGCATGCCGTGGCTATCAATGAATATTTGCCCCCGGGTAAAAGCTTTGTGCTTGGAGTACAACATACATTTGCTATGTTTGGTGCTACGGTTTTAGCCCCACTACTCATGGGCTTTGATGCCAACCTAGCTATATTAATGTCAGGTATTTGTACCATATTGTTCTTTTTAATCACTGGCGGGCGCATGCCAAGCTATTTGGGATCTAGCTTTGCTTTTATCGGTCCAGTTATTGCTGCTACGGCTTATGCAGGTAGTGGCGCCAATCCAAACCTTAATATTGCGCTAGGCGCGATTATGGTCTGCGGTGCTATTTATGCTCTTATTGGTCTGCTCGTGATGAAAATAGGGACGGCATGGATCGAAAAACTCATGCCCCCTATCGTAACCGGTGCTATCGTTATGATTATTGGTTTAAACCTTGCACCAGTCACTATACAGGGTGTATCTGCTAATCAGTTTGATGCATGGGTGGCTACCCTAACAGTAATACTCATCAGTTGTGTGGCTATTTTTACTCGTGGCATGTTAAGACGCTTGTTGCTATTAATTGGCTTAATACTCTCTTACATTATTTATTATGTCGTAACCAATATGATGGGATATGGCACCCCGATTGACTTTAGTAGCGTACATCAAGCAGCTTGGTCTGGACTGCCTAGCCTGCATACCCCTCAGTTTGATAAAAACGCCATCGTACTAATAGCACCAGTCGCCTTTATTCTAATTGCTGAAAATCTTGGACATTTTAAGGCAGTGGAAGGTATGACTAAGTCGCATGTCACTCCTTATATAGGACGCTCATTCTTAGCGGATGGACTGGCCACTACCTTCTCAGCTGGGTTTGGTGGTACTGGGTTGACCACGTATGCCGAGAATATCGGAGTGATGGCAGTCACCAAGGTATATAGTACAACGATATTTGTACTGGCGGGACTGGTTGCTATTTTCTTAGGACTGTCACCAAAATTTGGCGCGCTGATCCAAAGTATTCCAGCGGCACTATTGGGCGGCGCCTCAATTGTGGTCTTTGGTTTAATTACCGTTGCAGGCATTAAAATTTGGATTGACAATAATATCGACTTTAATAAGAACAGTAATCTTATTATTGCCGCAGTCACCATTATCATGGGCACAGGTAATTTCAGTCTGCATATAGGTGAATTTGATTTGGGCGGAATCGGTACAGCGACTTTAGCAGCCATTGTACTAAATGCACTATTTAACCGTGAAATAAATAATGTAAAACGTAGTTTATAAATTTATAAGAACCCAAATAGCTTTAACTATAGTCAGCGAACTTATAAAGAGTCACGGTGTTAACCTCGTTAAGCCTACCCTAGTAGTACTTGCACTCGGTTGCCTTGTGACTACTTTAAAGTTCTTTGACTATAAAAGCTCATTAAACGACGCTTAATTAAAAACCCATCATTGAATAATAATCAATGATGGGTTTTATAATTTTGAGGTTTATATCTGCTAATTTTACTTCTAATGATATCTTCAAGTAATATCTTTTACTATTAATATAGCATTATGATAAAAAGCGCTTAGAAGAAGGCAACTTTTGCATCAAAATCCAATAAACGGCACCTGCTGGAATCAAACTTGCGTACCAAGATATATTATTAAATGTCAACGCAACGATGATGCCGATTACCATTGCGATAACCGCCGCCATATTAACGCCTCGATATGGACCATTTTTATCATAAAGTTTAGACACATCAAGTGTCCGCTTACGTATGATGTAGTAGTCCACTACCAATATAGCAAAAATAGGTCCTAAAAAGGCTGAATAGGTTTGTATAAATAGGTTTAGACCCGCTGCCGATTCATCTTTAACAAGCTCCCATGGGAAAGTACAAAACGCTAATAATCCAACGATGACTGCCGCAGTTTTATATTTTAGATTAAAGACATCCATTAGCGCATAAGCTGCAGGTATCACATTGTTTAAAATGTTAGTTGTCACCTGTGCAAATGCAATAAATAATAATGTCACAACCAATAAAAGCTTATTATCTACCGCGCTTGAGAATACTTTGATAGGATCAACTTCTCCCGTTGCCCCTGAAACCATGACCCCAATCAAACCCATAAAAAGGGTGGCTGGTAAAATAGAGTTGGCATAAATTACCACTTGGCGAAATATACCCACATCTTCACGTAGCTCTCTTGAATAATCAGAGACATTTAATATCATGGTGCTATATACGCCCAAAAACAGCATGGTCGCTCCCCAAAATGGCGCACCCCATGTCCCTTCAATTGAAATTAAATTGGTCGAAATGGCATCACCATATTTGTTCATAACGCTAAAGAACATATAAATCAAAGAGCCAATGATAAACACTGAACCGATGTTCTCAAGCCACTTAATACCATGAAATCCCAGTACAGAGAGCGCTATTTGTAACGCTTGGAATCCAATAAAAAACACAATAAGGTTGTCATAACCAAATAAGGTTGCCGATACTAGATTTAAAGCACCCGCCCCAATCCAGCTTTGAAACCCAAACCATACAATCGCTGGCACCGATCTCACCAATGCAGGTATACGAGTACCCCCAAAGCCAAATGCTGAGCGCGCTTGCACCATAAAAGGGATACCGTATTTATGACCCGCCTGCCCGTTGATCATTAAAGCGGCACCAATGACGGTACAACCGATTGCGATGGCAACCACAACCTGTACTAAGTTCAGAGTTCCCACTAGCCCTGAACCTACTGTAAACGTTCCGATAGATACACAACCACCTAGCCACGCAAATAAATACGACCAAGGACCCATAATTCTTGTTGCTTGAGGTGCAAGACTCTCTTCACCCACTGCTTTATTTGCAATGACATCCACGCCAACGTGAGCAGTAGATATGTTTGTTTGACCCATATTATTTTTCCTAAAATTACCTTTCCATGAATGTAAAGGCGCAACGTAGTTCGATAACAGCTAGCTCTTCAAAAATTAGCTTGATTTAATAGCTCTATTTAATAGTGAACTGCTAGCTTTAACCCTTAAAATGACCTACATTGACATCCTATATATGCAAAACCTTTGTCCTAAGCTGCACTTAGCTTTGGATAGGTTCAGCATATGCCCCTATTTTGCTGGTTTTAAGTTCGCAACCAACGAGCGCTTCAACCATGCGCGTTGCAACAACCACGCCATCTATTACAGGCACACCTGTCTCTTGAGTTAACCATTCTGTTAGGTCTGCCATTCCAGCGCATCCTAAAACTACAGCTTCACAATTGTCTTCACGTACCGCCTTTAGTATTTCATCACGTACCTTTTCTTTAGCATCAGACCCCGGCTCTTCAAGTGCCAACACTGGTATTGATGCCGAACGCACCCGTCTACAGCGATGCGATAACCCGTATCCATGGATCAAGTCTTCAATAACGGGTACCGAACGTGGCAACGTAGTCACCACACTAAATGACGTAGAGATCATACTGGCGGCTTTTACAGATGCCTCACAGATACCTAGAACAGGACCGGAGAAAACTTCTCGACAAGCGCCGATACCTGGATCGTCAAAACAAGCGACCACCACCCCATCGATTCCCTCTTCTTCAGCTTGTTTCAATCGTTTAATCAGCCCTGGTACTGATAAGGCTTCATCGTGGTGACCTTGAATACTCGCAGGCGCATCTGCTCCAGAAGCACCGATAATAACCGTTCCAGAACTTGCACGTTGGCGCGCACTTTCTACAATCTTATCCGTCATAGACTGGGTAGAATTTGGGTTAATCACTAAAATTTTCATGCAGGCTCTCTACAATTTGTTAGAAAATGTTTGCTAATGTTTTTTTATTGTTAACTATAGTTGTTAACAATTCAATCAATATTTTTAATTTTTGTTGTTTCATTACCTAGCTCTTCTTATAATGTCATAATTATTCGTAAGTATTATTAAACAACATAAAGAGAGTTATGTTTCCAGAGCAGGATATAATCAGCGCCATCGTTAATGCGATTGCAGAACAACGTTTACCCGCAGGTACCAAACTTGGGGAGCAGATGTTAAGCGACCTATTTAAATGTAATCGTGCGAACGTCAGGCGTGCATTATCTACACTTGCGACAATGAATATTGTGCAATTAAAACCCAACCGTGGGGCGTTTGTTTCAATACCATCACCTAAAGAGGCGCGTCACGTTTTTGAAGCTCGGCGTGTTATTGAATGTAGTCTTGGTGAAGGGATTATTGAACATGCTACGGTAAAAGATATTGAGGACCTGCATGCTTTTATAAATGAAGAACATAAGGCGACCTTTAAGGGAAATAACCCTTTAGCTTTGCGTTTATCGCGTAAATTTCATATACGCTTGGCGCAGATTGCTGACAATCAGGTTTTAGAACGCATCTTGTATGAATTGACGTTACGAACGACATTGATTATTGGTTTATATGCCCAGTCTAAGAACAATATATGTCCAAAAGAGGAACATTCGCAAATCGTATCTGCTATTGAAAAAAGGGATGAGAAACGGTTAGTTGAGCTTATCAGACAACATCTCAATCATCTTGAGTCTAATTTGGATTTTGATAAAACCTCAAAACCTTTTAGTGTTTTAAATCAGCTAGGATAGTTTGCTTATATATTGATGAGTATAATAAGTTATATGATGCTAATTAATTCCAATAATGAGAAACGACTTAAACTTTAATTATGTAGTGCAGCTTTCTGCTTTAATGAGCCAAAAAAGATAGCAAACATGGTTAAAAATATAAGTATTACTCATGTAGACTTAGCGAGGTTAACGCAGTAACCGTTTAGTAGTTCTTTGACTATAGATGTAAACTGTTTATAAGCTACCTGCTAAATTACTCTTTAAAAAAAAATAAATCCCAACGTAAATAAAACCATACTTGCATAAAAAAACCCACCGCTAACTTTAGCGATGGGTTTCAATATATTGTAACTGTGTCAACGGTTTGGCTAACTGACTAATAGCAAATAACGAGATGGGATCTCATCATTGAACTTATTTAGCAGCGGCTGCTTGAGTAGCAGCAACTTCAGCAGCGAAGTCTTCTTCTTTCTTCTCGATACCTTCACCCACTTCAAAACGTACGAAATCTTTGATCGTAACGCCATCAGTTTTTAGGACATCGCCAACCTTTTTGTCATTGTCCATAACGTATGCTTGACGAACCAATACCACTTCATCAAGATATTTACGCAGACCACCTTCTATCATTTTTTCAATGATGTTATCAGGCTTGCCTGATTCACGTGCTTTGGCTTCAGCGATATCTTTTTCACGCGCCAATACATCCGCAGGTACGTCGGTATCATTAACAGCAACTGGGTTAAATGCTGCAATGTGCATTGCTAAGCTTTTACCGCTTTCTTCGTTACCGCCTTCAGTTGATACTACTACACCAATACGTAGACCATGACGATAAGAAGCTAAGTTTTCACCTTCAACAATCTTGGCACGACGTACTTGAATGTTTTCACCGATTTTTTGAACCAAAGATACACGCGCTTCTTCAACGGTTTGATCATCGCTATACTGTAAGTTAGCAATAGCTTCTGGATCTGTCGAATCATTTGCAAGTGCTAATTCAGCTACTTTCTCAGCGAAGGCTGTGAAGTTGTCATCTTTAGCAACAAAGTCAGTCTGACAGTTTACTTCTAATAAGATGGCTTTATTGCCTTCATGTTTGATAATGATGGCGCCATCAGCAGCAATATTACCCGCTTTTTTAGCCGCTTTAGCTTGACCTGATTTACGTAGGTTATCGATTGCAGTTTCAACGTCACCACCTGTTTCTTCTAGTGCCTTTTTACATTCCATCATACCAAGGCCAGTACGGTCACGAAGCTCTTTTACTAATTTAGCAGAAATCTTTGACATATTTTTCCCTCTATAGTGAGTCATTATGATTATAAATTAAAAAATCATGAAAGCTGAGTGTAAGTTCAGAAAATGACAAGGGCATGACGAGGTTTACCACATCATGCCACTCTAAGTCATTTGATATCTATATCTTTAAGTAAAAGACAATAATATAAAGTGAATAATAATTATTCTGTAAATAATTGTCGCTACTTAACTTATCAATTACTCAGCTGAATCAGTTTGTGCTTCAGTCGCAGTCACTTCTTCTTTAGGCGCTTCTTGTGTAGGCGCATCTTCAGCAACTGGTGCTTCAGGAGTGCCGCCAGCTTGAGTCTTAGCATATTCTTTACCAGCAATGATAGCATCAGCCATACGTGTCACATATAGACTTACCGCACGAATAGCATCGTCGTTTGCAGGAATAACGTAATCAACGTTATCAGGATTAGAGTTTGTATCAACGATACCAATAACTGGGATACCTAAGTTCTTAGCTTCTTTAATAGCGATTGCTTCGTGATCCACATCGACAACAAAGATAGCATCAGGTAGGCCGCCCATGTTCTTAATACCACCTAAAGAGCGCTCTAGTTTTTCCATAGCACGGGTACGTTCTAAAGCTTCACGCTTAGTAAGCTTAGCAAATGTACCATCTTCAGCTTGTTTTTCTAATTCTTTAAGACGGTTGATAGACTGGCGTAAAGTTTTCCAGTTAGTCAACATACCACCTAACCAGCGATGATCAACATATGGTTGACCAGCACGCTGAGCTTGTTCGCGAATGATTTCGCTTGCAGCACGTTTAGTACCAACAAATAATACTTTGTTGTTTTTAGCAGCTAAGTTGTTTACAAACGTTAATGCTTCATTAAAAGCTTTAACCGTATGCTCAAGATTAATGATATGAATTTTGTTGCGTGCACCAAAGATGTACTGGTTCATTTTTGGGTTCCAAAAACGAGTTTGGTGACCAAAGTGTGCACCAGCCTGTAGTAGGTCGCGCATTGGCATTTTAGTTGGACTATTTGACATGTGAATTCCTTAAGATATGGGTTATGCCTCCACACTGCAAAAATTACCGATTTATCGACACGCATTTGTTTATAATTTAGTCCAAGGAATACTCTAACTCTAAAAGAAGACTATCTATAAGACTAACAAACAACAAATTAATCAAGTCGACAAACACCCAGCAACTCTTAAACGCAATGTGTGTGTCATTGGTTATATGTAAATTTAAAATACTCGTTTTAATTCAATTCACTGTTCTTTGAATTTATCGATCAAGAGTAATAAAGCCGTTCAACGATAAAAGCATTAACCATCAAACGTACTACCATTTTCTAATCGAATTCAGCAAACAATTTTTAGAAATAAAACAAGGCGCATATTTTAACATAAATAGTTGTCAAGTAGAAGTAATGCTGATTAATATTAATGTGGCTTATTATATATACTCTTTATCTAAATTTATGAGGTTTAGTTTCATAATCATTTAAACAAAAATTACCCAAACAAAAAATCACCTAAACAAAGTTTATGGGTGCGTGCTATAAGGTGTGTGCTATAATACTCACCTTAATAATCTATACGATATAGGGCTGTATGACATAAGCCTATATAGCACCCTAAATGTTTTTTACTTAATAATAAAAACTTTTTAACGACTTGCTTAAGTCATTAAACGACTGGCTTAATTGCACATGCCATTTCGAACTAACATCTATTATTTGCTTAATTATTAAGGTATCAATAGTTCTCATGTCTATAGATCAAGCAAATAGTTAATCAAATAAACATACAAATCCTTGAATAAACAACTTCTAAGTACACATACTACTAAATCCATCTACGAAAAATAATTATATTATGAACGATTCAAAAGATTTAATTCTATCCCCTGATGCTATTGAGAAAATGAGAGTGGCCGGCAAGCTTGCCAGCGATGTACTGGTTATGCTTGATGAGCACGTAAAAGCAGGTGTCACTACCGAAGCATTGAACACTTTAGCGCACGATTATATTGTTGATGTTCAAGGCGGTATACCAGCTCCATTAAACTACGGACAACCCCCTTTTCCTAAGTCAATTTGCACCTCGGTTAACCACGTTGTTTGCCACGGTATTCCAACGGAAAATAAAGTATTAAAAGAGGGTGATATCATCAATATTGATGTTACCGTAATCAAAGATGGGTACTATGGAGATACCTCTAAGATGTGGATCATCGGTGAGGGGTCAATCATGGCACAGCGTATCTGTGATGTGGCACAAAAAGCCTTGTACGCGGGTATGACCGCTGTAAAAGATGGTGCGCATCTTGGTGATATTGGTGCAGCGATTCAGCAAGTAGTCGAGCCTGAACGCTTTAGTATTGTCAGAGAGTTCTGTGGTCATGGGATTAGCAACCAATTCCATCATGAACCACAGGTTATGCACTATGGACGTAAAGGCACGGGTATGCAGCTCAAATCTGGTATGACATTTACCATTGAGCCCATGATTAATCAAGGCACGTGGAAAACTAAAATACTCCCTGATCAGTGGACTGCCATCACCAAAGACCGTAAGTTGTCGGCACAGTGGGAACACACCCTAATGGTCACTGAGAATGGCTGTGAGGTATTTACCACACGTCCAGAAGAAGATTTAAGTTTTATAACTACTTAGTACACGTAAAAGACTGCCTAGGCAGTCTTTTTTTTGGCATTATTATCGATAATCTTTAATCGTTTATTTGGTATCGTTTATTTTTTAAAAATGACCTTTTTTCAATTATCTTTTTAAAAAATAGAACGTTATTAAGTGAAATGTTATTGAATTCATTATATATTAATAGAATGAGATGTATGTAAGATATATATGCGTATGAGGACATTCGATTGATTGCTCAATTGCCACACAACCTAACTTTAATCGTAGCGTATTCTTTAATAACACTTATAGCCTTTTAGACTTATAGCTTTTTAGATAAGTATAGAACACTAGCCCTTGGAACCCGTAATTACTATGTTTATTGACGAACAAACTGATCCCCTTATTACACCATTACCTAATCTGTCTGATAGTGACTCAAGAAACTTAGGTATACCGCAGTGGCTTAAAACTGTCGAAGCCGATATATCAGCGGCTTTAGTAAAAGGGGTAAATATTCGGCAACTTGTTGAAGCGCGTGCTCATGCCATAGATACTCTACTTAAGGCACTTTTTGAACATCATGGCCTGACACAAACAAGCCTAGCGCTATTTGCCGTTGGTGGGTATGGGCGGGGTGAACTGTCGCCCTATTCGGACGTTGATATTCTACTCCTCGCACCAGAAATCGTCGATGCTGAGGATGGCAAAAAAGTTGATGCGTTTGTTGCAAGCCTTTGGGATGTAGGCATAGAGCCTGGTTTGGCGGTACGCAGTGTGGATGACTGTCTAAATATGGCTGAAGATCTCACGGTTGCTACCAATATGTTAGAAACACGTTTACTAATTGGCAACGACACTTTGAGCACAGTACCAAACGAGATCGTAAAAAAAGTATGGTCGCAAAAGGATTTTTTTAACGCAAAAATGGAGGAAGCACGTCGGCGTTATTTACGTCATAACGCGACGGAATATAATTTAGAGCCAGATATTAAGAAGTCGCCAGGTGGTCTGCGTGACATTCATACCATAGGCTGGATTACAAAACGTTATTTTAGAATCAGTAAATTATATGATCTTGTACCGCAAGAATTTATGACGGAAAAAGAGTTTGATGAGCTGATGTTTGCCGAAGGCTTTTTATGGTTGATACGTCATCATCTACATCATTTGACTGGACGTAACGAAAATAAATTACTGTTTGATTATCAGCGTGATATTGGTGAGCGTATGGGCTATATCCAAATGCCAGATGATGAGCCAAATGCCGCTGTTGAACGCTTTATGCGCGATTACTACCGCTGCGCTATGCAGATATCTTCGTTGTCAGAAATGCTAACGTCACATTATTATGAGACGTTGATCGAAGCGCGTCTGCCTGAAGCGGAACGTCCCAAAAAGATAGTATTAAACGCCCGTTTTAATAAGATTGGCAACAACGCTATTGCCATCGCACATCATCATGTTTTTGCACAGCATCCTGAAGCCATTTTAGAGATGTTTTTATTAATGGGTCAGTATGGCATTAAATATATTCGTACCCGTACTCTGCGCGCTTTAAAAATCGCAGCTCGAGGTATCGATCACGCTTATCGGGAAAACCCAGTTCACAAACAACTGTTTATAGATAATTTAAAAGAGCAAAACTATCTGTTCCAACGTTTACGTATTATGAAACGTTATGGGGTGCTCGCCAACTATATGCCCCAGTTCAAAGACTTGATTGGACTGATGCAATATGATTTGTTTCATCGTTACACGGTAGATGCGCATATCTTACTGCTGATACGTATGCTGCACCGTTTCACCGACCCAAAATATCAAGACGAGTTTGCCCTAGTTAGTTCTATATATCAACGTATCGAGCGCAAAGAGATTCTCGTATTAGCGGCGATTTTTCATGATATTGCTAAGGGACGTGGGGGCGACCACAGTGAGCTGGGTGAAGCCGATGCGATTGAGTTTTGCTTAGCACATGGTATGAGCGAGGCGGACGCCAGACTTATAGGATGGCTGACCCGCTATCATCTATTGATGTCGATGACCGCACAAAAACAAGACATCTCTGACCCTGAGGTGGTCGCAAAATTTGCAGATATCGTTGGTAATGTCACTCATCTTAACCATTTATATGTCTTAACGGTGGCCGATATGAACGCCACGAATCCACAGCTATGGAATAGCTGGCGTGCCAGTTTATTGAGACAGCTATATACGCAAACACGGCGCATCTTACGCGCAGACTTAGATGCCCCCACTAATCGTCAAGAAATGATTGAAACTACGCGCAAACAGGCGTTAGCGATGTTGGATAAGGTGGACAATCAGCACATGAAACGTGATGAGGTATTGGCGCTATGGGATGAACTTGGGGATGAGTACTTTTTACGTGAAATACCTGAAGCCATCATGTGGCATACAGAAGCTATCCTAAATCATCCGCCAATTGGCCGAGCCTCTGATGCCAATAGCGAACCTTTAATAGCCCTGCGTGAACACCGTGAACTAGCCCTTGATGCAGTGCAGATTTTTATCTACACTCAAGATCAGTCCAATCTATTTGCAGTTACGATGGCTGTATTTGATCAAATGAACTTTGATGTTCTAGATGCGCGTATTATTACGGCGACTCGCGACTTTGCTTTGGATTCGTATGTCCTACTCGATCGTCAAGGTACATTATTGACCGACCCCGAATCAAGAGCAGAGCTGACGCACCGTCTTATTGATGCCTTCAAAAACCCAGAAACACCTAAGCTTGTCAAAAAGCGGTTGCCAAGACGTCTCAAGAACTTCCAAGTTCCTACCACAATTAATTTTACTTATAATGCAGCAAGTCATCAACATGTCATGAGTTTGACCACGCTTGATCAACCAGGATTGTTGGCTCGTATTGGTCAAATATTTTTGAATGAAGATATTGAAGTGCATGCCGCGCGTATCACAACGCTTGGCGAGCGGGCTGATGATTTGTTTTATATCAGCGATATAGATGATAAAGCCTTAAACGATGATAAGCTTGAACGATTAAAATCTGCATTAATTGATGCGCTAGACTCAAATCAAGTACAAGACTGATCGAGCACAAGATTAGTGATAAATAAGTTATTATCATAATTACTATCATCTATTTATTTAAAGCTGTTTAGTACTATTTATTCATAATTAAATAGATAGTATTAGACATTTAGTTCAATACAATTAGGGGCGGTCTAGAATTACCCCAAACGAATAAAGTAGGCTTAGCATGAACTCAAAGTTAGACTTATTACACCCCTACCCCTTTGCCAAAATGAGCAAATTATTAGCCGACTCAACGCCTACTAAAGTGTATGAGGTCATAAAACTGGGTATAGGTGAGCCAAAACACGCGCCGCCAAGTTTCGTAATAGAAACACTTGCTGATAATTTGCTAAAAGTGCAGAATTATCCCACGACCAATGGTTTACCTGAGCTGCGTCAATCAATAGCTGCGTGGTTAACCCGTCGTTTTCATCTAAATACTATCAATCCAGACAGCCAGATTATCCCAGTGATGGGAACGCGTGAAGCCATTTTTAGTTTTGTTCAATCAGCTATTGATACAAGTTCTTTCGATTTAAGTCATGAAAATACAGACTCAGAAGTAGATAACGTTTTACAGTCTACAAAATCTAAATCCATAGAATCTGAACCAGTAGTTGTCATGCCCAATCCTTTTTATCAAATATATGAAGGAGCATGCTTACTGGCAGGGGCTCAACCTTACTTTATTCCTTGTACCAAACAAAACAGTTTCAAAGGCGACTATCTTTCTATACCTGGTGATATTTTGGATCGTACCCAAGTGGTTTTTGTCTGTAGCCCTAACAATCCAACGGGTGCAGTAATGACTGAATCAGATTGGCAATCTTTGATAGCTTTATCTGATCAGCATGATTTTATTATCGCAAGTGATGAGTGCTATAGCGAATTGTATTTTGAACAGCCGCCTGTTGGTTTACTTGAAGCGTGCGCTAATATGGGTCGACATGATTATAAAAACTGCGTGGTGTTTCACTCGTTATCAAAACGCTCGAATTTACCAGGGTTACGCTCAGGGTTTATTGCCGGTGACGCCAGTCTATTAAAGCCCTATTTACAATATCGCACGTATCAAGGCTGCGCCATGTCCATTCATCATCAGCTCGCGTCAATTTCTGCGTGGGAAGATGAAGAACATGTTGCGCATAACCGTGAGCTATATGCACAAAAATTTGATTTGTGGATGAACGAGCTTGGGGATGCCTTAAACTTAACCAAACCTGATGCAGGCTTTTATTTATGGGTTCAAGCGCCTAGTATGTTTACAGACAGCCAAGGCGAACCTGACGATGAAGCCTTCGTCAAAGCTCTATATGAAGAGCTGAATATAAATGCACTGGCAGGACGCTATTTATCACGTGAAGTCGATGGCTTTAACCCGGGTAAAGGATTTGTACGTTTGGCATTAGTTGCGAGTGTAGATGAAAGCCGAGAAGCCATAAAACGTATAAAAAAATTGTTGCAGCTATAAATACTATTTGACGCCGATAGGCGCGGTTAAGGGCACATAATCAAGAATAACTTATATAAATAAAATGCTAAGCTTTAATTTCTATAATCTCTAACTGCTAAGTGATAATGTATTCATCGATGACCCAATCAAGCTTGCATACTATATATTCATATAGAAGAGTATTGTGAAATCCTCAATGATAAAGTGATAAGCTAGAAACAATGTGAAATAACACTATAATCGCTATATTGTGTGTGGGACCAATGAACCAAGGAGTGGTTTATGAATAGGTTAGACTTTAAGCAGCCACCGTTTGATGTATTAACACCCGCTGAACGTGAAAGCTTAAAAAATCAAACTCAAATACTATATGTCGCCAAAGATGATCCGTTGAGCTTGGATGAGTGTCAGTATTTCTACGTGGTTTTAAAAGGCCGTATTCAAAAAAGCCTCAATGAAGTTGAGCTTAGCGACTATGCTGCGACTGCATATAGCAACGATTGGTTTGATGCTCGCAAATCTCCTGCCAAGCCCGCTACTCAAACTTATAACGAACATAACGGTCTGGCCGAAAGCTCTTTTTTAACTGATGGCACTTCTAATAACACTTATCACTATCTGGCACTTGAAGACAGCTTATTATTACAAGTCAATCCAGTAGCCATAGATAGACTCTCCTCCCAAAATCGTCATATTAGAAACCTGCTCAGTGATGACCTTACCGATAGAATGCAAGCCTACAAGCAGCGCGGCGTAGGCGCTCAAAGTGCATCTACACAGTCAGGTTCAGCACATTCTGATAAGAGTTTGAGCTCGGCTCAAGCCGAATCGCAGCAGCTTATGCTGCAGCCCGTTACCGCCATAAACATGCTCGATGTGCATATCATATCTGACGCAGCAAGCTTATATGAAGCGGCAAGCACCATGACCCAAGCGGGATTAAAACACGTCTTAGTAAAACGCGAGCCTACTGTCGATTACCACCCTACCCGTTCAAAGCAAGGCAATTTAGGTATATTAACCGATGCTGATATTTGCCGAGCGGTTAGTGCGCGCGAAGACATGAGCGATGTGCTTTGTAGTAAGTATGCTAAATTCAATCTATATACCATCTCACACGATCAAGACATTAGCGAAGCTTTATTAGCAATGATACGTTATCGAGTACATCGGCTGCCTGTCATTGATGATAATAAAGACATCATTGGGGTACTGGGTCAAACAGATTTACTAGCATTTTTAAGTCATCATTCACAGCTTATTACCATTCAGATTGAACAAGCTAGCACCATTGAGATGTTAAAGCAGCCGGTAGATTTAATTGGACAATACATTCGCGCGCAGCACAAAAATGGTATCAAAATTAGTGTAATTAGCCGTATTGTACAAGCCCTAAATGCTCAGGTATTTGCTAAGCTATGGCGTCTTATTGTTCCAGATATGGTATATGAGAACTCCTGTATCATCGTTATGGGCTCAGAGGGGCGCGGCGAGCAGATCATGCGTACCGATCAAGACAATGCTTTGATCATCCGCAATGGTTTTAACGACCCTAATATGGCAGAGTACGCGCATACTTTTAACCATACCTTAGCGGATATGGGTTATCCGCTTTGTGATGGCAACATCATGATAACCAACCCGATATGGCGCTTGCCAATCAATCGATTCAAAACCCAAATTACGACTTGGTTTAATCAAAGCGAGCCCGAACACGCCATTTGGATCTCATCTATTCTCGATGCCGCTTATGTATGCGGGGATGAAAGTTTATTAAACAGTTTACGAGACCATATCCAGCTGGCTTTTCACAACTCAGACCCTATGTTAATTCGTAACTTTGCTAAAGCGGCGTTACAGTTTGGCGATGTGAACCAGTGGTGGCAAAAATTTATGCCCCTAATTGGCAAGCCTGCACCGCAAGATATTGATCTTAAAAAAGCAGGAATTTTCCCATTGGTGCATGGTATCCGTACGATGGCGCTTGAAAATGACATCTTTGAGGTCACCAGCACCAAAGGCCGTTTGCAAGAATTAGTAAGAGCAGGGGTCATCAACAAAAACCGGTCTGAAACCTTAAACGAAGCGTTAGAGTTCTTTATGGCTAGACGTCTAGATATTGCGCTAACGACTGAGGACAAGCTTGCGCGTCAAGTTGACCCGAGCACGTTATCCGCCCTAGAACGCGATCTGCTAAAAGAATGCTTAAATGTGGTCAAAAGCTTTAAAAATGAGCTCAGTCAGCGCTATCATTTAGAGGTTGGCTAGTATGCGCTTTTTTAATCGCTTAAAGTCAAACTGGTATCAAAAACGGCTGACTCGCCCAGAGTTGATGCCGATATTTGACCCGCCTCGTCCTAATGAATGGGTTGCTATAGACTGTGAGATGACCGGACTAAACCCTAAAAAAGATCACCTGTTGTCTATAGCTGCGATACATATTAACGGGTCACGTATTGATACAGGTCAAGGTATTCATCTCATATGTCGACCGCCTGTTATGCCAAAAAAAGACACCATAATTATTCATGGATTAAGACCGATCGATGTAGAAAATGGCTTAAGCTATGAGCAAATGCTTGATCAATTATTGCCTTTTATTGGCAACCGTCCCATCGTTGGATTTTGTACAGAGCTTGATATTGGCTTTCTAAACCCACTCATTAAAGCCTATATGGGCACGGCACTACCTAATACCATTCTTGATATACGTACACTTTACAACCGCTATAGTGGCTATCGCACACAAGGTGTGGCACACCAATCGCAGCATTTAACCGCCATTTGTCAGCAATTAAAGCTTCCTGACTTAGAGGCTCATGACGCTTATAATGATGCGGTCATGACGGCAATGGCTTTTTTACATCTCAAACAATAGCGCATCTTGTGACAGCGAGCTGAGCTTCTCCTCTATTCGCATGGCGTAAATGAACACTCGATTCTCTATTAATTCCAAATCTGAAAATTAACATATTGAGGAAAGCGAGTGCAGACGCTACAAGTAGTAGGTTCCGCTAGTTTGACAAAGATAGGTTGTTTTTCAGAAAAGGTATAAACATAATTCTTTAGATACTTTTTTGATATAGTATGTATTCAGGCTGTTTGTCGTTATAATAGGCAGGGTTTGGCGTACCTAAATTACTGAATATTAGGGCGAAGTCCTAGCAACAAGCAAAGTGTTGCTGCTATTGACTTATATACTTGTATCTAATTAATAGATATTGCTTAATTTACTCATCATTTTTATTCACTGTTAATTTTATGATCTTACCTTCCACAACATCAGTGTCGCTATGTCATGCCATTCGCACTGTGGCTTTTTTTGTGCCATTTACTCTTGCCTGTTCCACACTTCACGCTAAGCTTCCAGAGGCCATAGCTTCTGCTATAAACAATGCTAATATTAGCGAAGATGATCTTAGTTTGATAATTATCGCAGTAGAAAATAAAGACGCGATGGCGGATGTTAATACGGCATCTGCTGATTCAAAAGTCTCTATAAACACAGCCCATGCAAAAAAAGCCATAGCAAAGACCAGACTACCGTATGATGCTTCATATTCAAACGACTCGGATTCAAGTAGCTTTAATTCAAGTAGCTCTAATTCTAGCAGCTCAGCTTCAAACAACTTAGCTCCAAATCAATCTGTAGATAGTGACTCAAATAGCCGTATAAAAAGTGATAATACCAACGATGTAGAATCAGATGACAATTTGACTAACGACACTATCCTAGCGCCGCTCGATACCTACGTAGAATCCGCACCTGTAAACCATACATTTGATACTGATCCATTGACGTATCCAATTAGACACCTAGTAGATGTGCCTCGCACGCCAGCCAGCACTATGAAGCTTATACCGACCTTTGTAGCGCTTGATATGTTAGGGCCGGACTTTGTATGGTTTACCAACGTATTTTACACCGGCCATATTCATAACAACACGCTATATGGCGATTTAATCATTCAAGGCAGTGGCGACCCAAAGCTTACCCACCAGCGCTTAAGCATGATGCTAGAGCAAGTTCGGCGGGCAGGTATTCAGCATATTAACGGCGATATCATCCTTGATAGTTCTATATTCCAAGGTATCAGCAAAGACCCTGCGGCATTTGATAATGATCCACTGCGTCCTTACAACGCAAGTCCAGATGGTTTATTAATTAATTTTAGTAGTATCGAAGTCACCACAATACCGCATAAAGAGGATGAAGATAATCCAAATAAAGAGGCGAACCAAAGCCAGCAACATATAGCTCGCCTACTTTATAAACCCAAATTAGCGGGTTACACCCTGCCCAAGACTATTAATGTGCGTCAATCAGGCCGATGTACCACCATCAAACAGGCCTTATCGCCTAAATGGGGTCAGGATAGCTTACACTTTAATAACGCATTGCCAGAGTCTTGCGGCGCGCATACCTTTTATATTGCCTATCCAGATGCCAAAGAATTTGCCAAGCGAGTTGTCAAACAAAAGTGGGTAAGCTTAGGCAATACCTTGACTGGTAGCATTAAGTTTTTGGGGTTAAGTAACACTGTTGCAGGCGATATCATCAATACCGAGCATCCACTCAAAACCCGTTATGGAACCTATAAAGACATGGACAAAACAACGGATAATACGGACAATGGCACTCTTAAAACAAACGATTTAGTATTAACGTCATTCCCGATACCCTTTGTCAGCTACCCCTCTTTGCCTTTATCGAAACAAATACATGACATCAATCATTACTCAAATAATGTCATGACTGAGCAGCTCACTTTATCCTTACCTGTTTATGCAAATAAAATAGCACAGACCAGATCAGACGCTGAGGCAACCGATGATCTACAACACAGTCAAAAACCTCCAACAGCGTATGGCTCTAACCACTATAGTTCTCACAATTATAATTCTGCAAACTATGTCAATGCTTTGAGCACTATTGATCAGTGGTGGCAAAATAACCTAGAAACGCCGCCGCCTATCATGACCAACGGTTCAGGATTATGCCGAAACTGTAGCGTTACAGCTGATAATTTGGCTGAGCTATTAAGTACGGCTTATACACATCCAGATTTTTATACCTATGTTAATTCGTTAGGCATCGCAGGGGTGAGCGGCACCATCAAAGAGCATGCAAAAAGAAAACCTAATTCAAATGCGATAGGACGGGCTTGGATAAAAACGGGTACATTGAATAATGTCACCTCTATGGCAGGCTATGTCTATGGTAAGTCAGGTCAGACTTATGTGGTAGTCGGCATCATCAACAGCTCAGACAAGATCAATACCTACAACGCTAGGTATGTATTAGATACTATGTTAGATTGGACGGCGCAGCACTAATTTTTTAGTTATTCTTAGCCTATATTAATAGTATTGTACAAAGTGAAGACATAGCTTTATATCGAACCGACTTGGAGCAGATCATGGAGAGGATTTATTTTGACAGTTGGGAGACGCTGGTTAGAATTGTGATTGCGTCTGTGTTTGTCTATGTGTGTATCGTCGTATTGCACAAGCTCTCGGGGAAGCGATCGACCTCTCAGCTCAATAATTTTGATTGGGTCGTTACTGTCATGATTGGTGCAATCGGTGGCAGCACCATTGTTGGTAAAAGTGTGCCTGTTATAGAAGGTATGGCGTCTATTGTGACATTGCTGCTACTTCAATATATGGTGACAAAATATGCCTCCATCTCGACCGAATTTGCTTCCATTATCTTATCGGAGCCTAGAGTTGTCTTTTATCAAGGAGAGTTTTTACCAGAAGCAATGCGTCAGGAGCGGCTCACCAAGCAAGAGATAGAAGGGGCATTACGGGGTCAGGGGATTCACGATCATGATGATGTTGCCGCAGTCGTTTTTGAAAGTGATGCCACGCTGACGGTGATTCCAAAGAGGGACTTGAACAATCGGTTTGATAAGGATGGAAATTTAAAGCCCTCAGATACGTTAGATTGTTTGACCTAATACACTGATGATGCCAAATGCTAAGTCACTTGTAGCCCAAACAACTATAGTGAACGAAACCATAGCCTTTAAAACCATAACCTTCAAATCATAGCTTGCCAAACCGTAGCATATAAAAGCATACGCTAAAACCACACTCTATATCGTAAGCGAACTACTAAGTGGTTACGGTATTAACCTTGAACAGCCTACTTGAATAGTACTCATACTCGGTTGCCTTGTAACCATTTTTGGATTTATTTGACTATAGAACCTTATATAAACATAACACACAAATAAAGGATAAAGACTCAGTCTTTATCCTTTTTTAGCACTAAAAAATACTTAATTTATTTAATAGCTATTAATCTGTCTAATAAATATATATCTGTACTTGTATAGCTATTATCTAATACCAAAACTATAAATTAATGCGATAAATTAGTTAACACGATAAATTAATTAATGCGATAAATTAGTTAATGCGTGTCCATGTTTGACTACGCTTCAAGAAAGGCATACCTTTGATATTACCAGTTAGCTTCAAGGTTTGACCATTACTAGCGAGCTTAACCGTACCGCCGTACACTTTACCACTTTCTGGATCGACCAAATCACCACCAGACCAAGTATTGTTACCTTGAGACTTAAGTTTAGTCAAAATTGGTAAACCAACAATAGGCTTGTTCTTTAACGACCCTTTACACAATGTACAAACTTCATTCGCTTTAGAAGCATCATTAACCTTAATGATTTTGCCTGTTACCACGCCGTTTGATTCCGTCATTTTAATAACAGCTTTCTTTTCTTTAGTTTTATCATCAACACTTTGCCACTGAGTGCCGTTAAGTGAGGCCGCCATCGCAGTAGTAGATAAAAGACCAGTTAAAGCAGTTGCAGCAAGTAAAGTAGTTAAGCGTTTCATATCGACTCCTATCGAAAATAAAAAATCCATTTAAGGGATGAAATTAAGAACTATAAAAAAATAACTAACACAAATAGTAAAGAGCTTATCGATTAAGGTAGAATTCTAATAAAATTAATAAGATAACCTATCTATATGAGGTCTATTTATGAAATTAAACTCATAATACAATGTAAAATTTCATTTGTCGAACAAAAAAACCGAAAAATTGTTCATTTATAATTAAATTATCTAAACCCCTCTATTCAAGAAACAATATGGTATAAATGTTGCTGAAAAGGGATTAAAAATTCACTTAGTACCCATCATCTAAGTGCTAATATAAGCAATCAACGCCCTACAACTCGGTATTTCAGCCTTTTAAAAGAGCGATTTAATTGAGTTATATCAAATACATACTCAATATTATTTATAACTCACCTATTTAAATCATATTTACGTGCTGCGATAAAAATATGTTTAAGCTTCAAATTTTTATCAGCAACAATTAGGCCTATCTCCTACAATACCATCCTTATGGATTAGTATTTCATAATACTTGGTTAAGATTAAAAAGCACTAATCAAAACTTGAATGTATTGAAGACAACTGCCTCTAAAATAACCTACACAGTAAAAGTGAAACCTATGCTCTTAAAATATATGAACAAACCTTTATACCCCACTTCAGTAACAAGAGTAAACGTTGTATTGCCGCTATTAACATTACCCCTATTAACGTTGTCCTTATTAAGTAGCTGCGCGTCAGACACTGCCCTACCCTATGCTATAGACAATACCAGCTATCACGCACGAGGTCAGAGCGAACGTATCAAATCCATCATCCTGCACTACACCGCCGAAAATGAAGCAGACTCCCTTCACATACTCACCACTGCAAACGTCAGCGCACACTACCTTATTCCTATCAATAATGACGATAAAATCTATCAATTAGTCCCAGACCATAAGCGGGCATGGCATGCTGGTGTTGGCGAGTTTGCAGGTAGGCGTATTTTAAACGACACCTCAATTGGCATAGAAATCGTTAATGAGGGCATTAAACAACAATATCGCAATGCTACTAATACGGACAATGATGGCTATCACCCCTCAGCGCATTTTGTCGAGTTTACTGATACTCAAGTTCAAAAGCTGGCTCAGCTTATTGAGCAGTTAACGTCCAAATATGAGATTGACCCTACTCATATCATTGGTCATTCAGACATGGCGCCATCTCGTAAGATTGATCCCGGGGCTAAATTTCCTTGGGAGCGGTTGTATAAAGATTACGGCATTGGCGCGTGGTACGATGAAATTGATAAAAGTTACTTTATGCAATGCTCAGATTTTGAATCCGTGACCGTCACCGAGATAAAGCAGCTATTCTCTGATTATGGATATGCAATTAATGATAGCGAGGCGTGGGACAAGCCTAGCCGTGATGTGATATATGCGTTCCAACTGCACTTTAGACCTCAAAAGGTCGATGGAGAAATGGATTTAGAGACTTATGCTATTTTGAAGGCGTTGAATAAGAAATATATACAAAATAAATAGGATCTGCGACTTAGCGACAGACCCTATTTAACTTAATTCTTAACGTTAATAGTGCATATAGCGTATAAGCAACCTACAAGCCATAAACCTATAAGTCATAAACCTATAAGTAAATCACTAATTAGCATTAGCAGCTTGATAAATTGGAGTTACTTCAGGAAGTAAAGCCTTAATTTTTGAGATACGTTGCTGAGAGTTAGGATGCGTCGACATCAAAGTAACCACAGCATTGGTACGCCCATTTACTGCTTCCATTTTTTCCCAAACCGTAACTGCAGCGGCAGGGTTATAGCCAGCTTGGGCCATCAAACGTAAACCACCCGCATCGGCTTCTGATTCTTGACCGCGTGAGAAAGGCTTATCGATACCAAGATTGCTAATCATACCTATAGATTCTGAGCTCAAGCCAGTCTTAGACTGAATAGCAGCGCCACCTAGTTGTATCGCCAATCCAGTTAGAATGTTTTGACCTGCATCTTTTTTACTATGTTCCTCTAAAGCATGCGTCATTTCATGCCCAATAATGGCAGCGATTTCAGCATCTGTCAGATTCAATTTTTCCACTATACCTGTGTATACGGCCATTTTACCGCCAGGCATAGCCCATGCGTTTAACTCTGGAGAACGTATTACTGTCAACTCCCAAGTAAAGGGAACGCCAGTTTGGTTAGCGTTTTCAGCATAGGGCTTAAGACGGTCAAATACTTTTTGAACTCTAATAGCCGTGTTCGACGTTCTATCTACAGCTCCCTGACTACTCGCATTCGCTACAACCTGACTATAGTTTCTAGCAGCATCATTATTTAAAGCAGCAGTATTATATCCTGCCATATCAGCTACTGTGGTACAGCCAGCTAGGGCGATAATAGTAGTAATAATTGAAGTCGTTTTTACTTTATTAATAAATTTCAAAAGGCGTCCTTAAATGTATATGTTATTTTAAATACTAGAAAGATTTTGATTTTAAACGACGAATTTCAGTAATCAAAAAATTTAAAACCAAATAATGTTTGTAAAAAAAGTGACTTTTTATATTGATTATCACCAATTTTAAATTATCATAATATTAGTTAACAGTCTACTAAGATCATTTTAATAATCAATAAATTAAGTTGTAGTTATAATCTTAAAAATGTAAGTTTACTTATAAAAATTAAGTTTACAACATGACTTTTAAAAAAAAGTGAGCCACTAAGTGACTCACCTTTTAATATCAACCTACAGTTGGTTCAATTTGACGCCAGTACTAGGAAATCGAGTGACGATGTATACATTGTACATATTGTACATCGAGTGAAATTGACAATGTAATGGCGTTGAAGGTAGACAACTGCTTAACGAACAAACGCTCTAGCATTGCGGAACATCCGCATCCACGCACCGTCCTCATCCCATTCTTCAGGCTTCCAACTGTGATTAATGGCCCGTAAGTTACGTTCAGGGTGTGGCATCATAAGTGTGACACGACCGTCTGTACTACAGATACCTGTTATCCCATCTACTGATCCGTTTGGATTCAATGGATAAGTCTCGGTAGGTTTGCCCCGACTGTCTACATAACGCATCGCTACTTGACCATGATTAAACATGCCTTCGATATCTGTCTCATTTAAAGTTGCTAGACCCTCGCCATGCGCTACCGCAATTGGTAAAATACTGTCTTGCATCCCTTTTAATAAGATAGATTTGGTACGCTCAATCTTGACATTCACACTACGCGCTTCAAAGCGAGCTGACTTATTGGAGACAAAGCGTGGGAAGTTCTCCGCCCCTGGTATTAAGTCTTTTAATTGCGCCATCATCTGACACCCATTACACACGCCTAAGCTAAAGGTATCGGGACGGGTGAAGAAACGTACAAACTGCATACGTACATCATCATGATATAAAATAGAGTTGGCCCAACCAGAACCTGCGCCTAAGACATCCCCATAACTAAAACCTCCACAAGCGACTAAGCCACTGAAATCACGTAGATCTATACGACCTTCAAGCAAATCGCTCATATGTACGTCTACCGCATCAAACCCCGCACGCTCAAAACCTGCTGCCATCTCTAACTGACCATTTACCCCTTGTTCACGCAAGATAGCTACTTTTGGCTTCGTAGGACGGCTTGCTAAATACGGCTCTTCTACTTTTTGATTTAAGTCAAAGTGGGCTTGAGCGATTAAACCGTGATGGTTTGGATCCGCGATTAAGTCAAACTCTTGCTGTACACATTCTGGATTATCTCGACGTTTGGCAATTTGATAGCTAACTTGAGTCCATGTTTGCTGTAAGTCGCTGCGGTTAAATACAAATGCGTTGTCAGCTTGATGCAATGGAGTAATTAGGGTTAATTTGTCTTGGTTTGCGCCCCCTACTGGTGTCTCAATAGTTTGACCCACTAGGCTTAGCATATCAGCAACGTTATGCTCTTCTGAAAGTGCCATGATCGCTTCAACATTTTCTGGCAATACCTGAATCACAGCGCCAAGCTCTTCGGCAAATAGCTGGCCTAAAAGGTTTTCATCAGTTAAGTTTAGATTTATCGCCATACGATTGGTAAACTGCATTTCAGCAACCGTCGCTAATAACCCACCATCACCAATATCATGATAAGCACTGATAACACCTTGTTCGTTACCTGCTTGGACAAAATTAAAGAAGTTAATTAAGTCTTGAGGACTGGCCAAGTCTGGGCATTCGTTGCCAAGCTGACTTTGGGTTTGCGCTAGTATTGAACCGCCCAATCGGAACTGACCGTTTGATAAATCTAATCGGTATAAGGCAGAATCGGTATTTTTTAGCTCTGGCGTCAACGTCTTGTTGACATCAGTGACTGGGGCAAAAGCAGTAATCACCAGACTCATTGGGCTCACGACAGATTTTTCTTCTCCCTCATCGGTCCAGCCAGCTCGCATAGATAACGAATCTTTGCCAACTGGGATAGCGATACCTAAGGCTGGGCACAGCTCTTCACCGATAGCATATACTGCATCAAATAAAGCGGCATCTTCTTTGTCTTCACCGCAAGCGGCCATCCAGTTTGCGGACAAGGTGATGTCTGAAATCTTATCAATACGAGCACCCGCAATATTGGTAATGGCTTCAGCGACTGCTAAACGTGCTGAAGCAGCAGGGTTTATTAACGCTACGGGAGGACGCTCCCCCATGCTCATGGCTTCACCGGTATCTGCCAACAGACCTGAACTGGTCACAGCACAGTCTGCGACAGGTACTTGATAACGACCTACATACTGATCTTGAGTAACCATACCGGTGATAGAACGGTCACCAATACTAATTAAGAATGACTTACTAGCTACTGTTGGATGGCGCAGAACATCATGCACCGCTTGTTTTAAATTAAAGCTTTCACCCAAACCTGCTAGATCTAACGGTGGTAATTCGACAGTTTCACGTTCAAACGAACGCTTCATTTGCGGAGTACCTCCAAGCAAAACTTGCATAGGCATATCTACTGGCTGATCTTCTAGTAAGTCATCGTCTACCTGTAGATGACGAACGGTAGTGGCTGTGCCTAAAATGGCGTATGGGCAGCGTTCACGTTTGCAAATATGATCAAACATTGCTTCGCTATCAGGGTGAATCGCCAATACATAGCGTTCTTGTGCTTCATTAGACCAAATGGCCATAGGCGACATGCCCGCTTCGAGAGAAGGTATGCGGCGTAGATTTAAATGCGCGCCCATATCATGATCATCGACAAGCTCTGGCATGGCATTAGACAAGCCGCCTGCACCCACATCATGAATAGAAACAATTGGATTGCCATCCTTACCTGAATTACTGGCTCCTATATCATCACCAGCCAGAGACCAACAGTGGTCAATAACTTCCTGACAGCGACGTTCCATCTCAGCATTGTCTCGCTGAACCGAAGCAAAGTCTAAACCTTCATCCAGCTCACCACTATCAACAGAAGATGCTGCGCCGCCGCCCAGACCAATTTGCATCGCAGGACCACCCAGTACGATTAACAAGTCACCTTCTTGGATACTGTTTTTTTCTACTAAGTTGCGTTTAATATTACCGTAACCGCCTGCAATCATCATTGGCTTATGGTAGCCTCGCATCTGGCTGCCATCTTGATCTTTACTGGTATCTAATTGGAAAGAACGGAAGTAACCACAAATGTTAGGACGCCCAAATTCGTTTGAGAAATTGGCCGAACCTAAAGGGGCTTCGGTCATTATCTCTAAGCTTGAAGCCATACGATCGGGCTTACCATAGTCTTTACTATTTACCTTACCGGACTGCTCCCACTTCTCTGGTAGATCAGGTAGGTGTAGATGGGAGACGTTAAAACCAGTTAAACCTGCTTTAGGTTTGCCTCCGCGACCAGTAGCGCCTTCATCTCGTATCTCACCACCTGCACCGGTTGAAGCACCTGCGTATGGTGCAATGGCCGTCGGATGATTATGAGTTTCCACTTTCATTAATATATCGATGTTTTCGTTATGAAAGTTGTACTGATGCATCTCGGTAGATAAAGCATCTTCACCTAACGACCTGCCCATTTGTACGGTAGGTAACGGATAAAAACGCTGGGCTTTAAAGCCTTGCATAACCGCTGCGTTGTCTTTATAAGCCGACAGGATTCCTTGAGGATTTTTCTCATGCGTGTTACGAATCATTTTGAACAATGATTTCGGTTGCACTTCACCGTCAATGGTCCATTCTGAATTAAAGATTTTATGGCGACAATGCTCAGAATTTGCTTGAGCAAACATCATTAATTCAACATCGGTTGGATTGCGATTTAATTCACCTTCAGGATTGGTATACGCATCCATTAAGTAGTCAATATCTTGACTTGATAAAGCAAAACCAAACTCTTGGTTAGCTGCTTCTAGCGCACTACGGCCTTTACCGATAACATCAATTTGGTTTAATCGAACTGGACTATGATCATCAAATAACTGCTCAAGTTTTGCAAAGTCGTAAACTAAACTTTGAGTCATGCGGTCATGCAATATTTGTTCGGCTTGTTTTGGAAGTTTGTCTGATGCAACGTTAGGTAAATTGTCGCCAGATAAGGTAAAGACAATGACTCGCTCGACCCGTTCAACCTTAAGCTCACAATTATTAAAGATATCTGTTGCTTTACTAGACCAAGGTGAAATTGTACCAAATCTAGGGCTAACAATAACTTGGCTTTGTCCAGCAGCTGCCTCCATTCGTTTCACTTCAGTACCATGATTTAATAAATCTAAGGCTTTTTTATGCTCGGTTTCGTTTAATTCACGCGATAAGACATAAATTTGCTGGGTATCTATACTTGATATTCTCAATGACGTTTGGTTATTTAACTGATCAATCAGTTGTTTGGTTTGAAAGTCGGTTAAAAAACGGTGTCCGGCGAGGATCATCATAAGGCAATTTCCGTAATTATAAGCACAATTTGTAAAGTCACTGTCTATTTAAGTTACTGTCTATTTAAGTCACTATTATTAAAAGCTTATTATAACAAGAAGTGACCGACAACGGCTAAAGAACCGATAACAATTTCTAATTCATTTAAGGATTTAGAATTACTCAAAGCAATATTATTTTACAAAGCCTAACATCGTATTACGTGCTTTAACTACGAAATGTCATAGTATTTATCTACACTTAAATCGGCATACAATCTAGCCAATAAATTTATTTAAATAAATCGAATAACTTTTGGCTTATCATCAACTCAAAACCATTAAGTAAAGGATTTATATATGAGTAAGCAAGATAATATTGATACTATTAAAAAAATTATCGACAACGTTAAGTACGCTATGTTTAGTACTGTGAATGCTAAAGGTGATGTTCACGCTTGGCCTATGACTACTACTAAAGCAGATTTGGAAAACCAAGTTATTTGGTTCATCGGTGATAAGTCGTCTGATATCGTCGGCGATATAAAAACCAACAAAAATGTTGGATTGTCCTATGCTACGCCTGACGAAAAGAACTTTGTATCTATAACTGGTGATGTAGAGTTAGTTGAAGATAAACAAAAGCTAGAGGAGCTATGGTCACCTATCTACAACTCATTCTTTGAGCAGGGAAAAGAAGATGAAGATGTACAGTTAATTAAAGTTATACCACGCGGTGCTGAATTCTGGACTAGCGGTAGCTCAGTGATTAATGCCTTTAAGATGGTAAGCGCTATGGTCCAAGACGGTAAAACCGCTGAAGATATCGGCAATAATGGTACGGTAGACTTTGACTAATCGGATGTAGTAAATATTTAAAATAATCTATATCTAAATAATCTATCTCTAAATAACCTACTTTAAGCGCTCTAATCTATTAAAGATTTGAGCGCTTTTTTTAGTTAAAGAATAACCAAATTTGTTATAAAAGTAATAGGGTCTGTTGAACATTCAAATATGGAACTGGCGGCGGTTATTTTTTAGGCAATATGCAGGGGAATTTTAGACACTTAGTTATTCTAAGTTAGAAAATTTCACAATATATTGACAAAAAATAGACCCGCCCCGTAGGGCTGATGCTAAAATTGCCCCAAACGTTGTTATAAACCTAGCTAAGGTCTAGACATTATCGTCGGTTTATGCCTAGTTTGGAACAATTTTAGCTATAAGCAGTCCTAATATTTGAATGTTCAACAGACCCTAATTAATAAATCGAAAATAATAGATGCACTTATCAAAAACTCGTAGAAATTAAATATAAACTTTATACTAATTTTCCTTTAAATGTGGCCAAGCTGCTTTTAGATAAATCATCATCGACCATAGGGTTAGTATCACTGCAGCAATCATAAGTATGTAGCCTAAGATCTCTAGGGACTCAACATTTAAAAGTAATACAGTAATCGCCACCATTTGAAAAGTAGTCTTGAGCTTTCCTACGAATGATACAGCCACACTGGTACGTGCGCCAAGCTCTGCCATCCATTCCCGCAGCGCTGATACTGCAATTTCACGAGAAATAATAACTATAGCTGCTATCGCCATAATGATGTTTGGATGCCATTGTACTAATATAATTAACGCAGCAGCGACCATCAGCTTATCAGCGACGGGGTCTAAAAAGCGTCCAAATGCAGACACAATATTCATTTTACGTGCCAAATAGCCATCTAACCAATCTGTAATTGCAGCCAAAACAAACAACAAGGTCAAAATAAGATGACGTATCATACTATCGCTAAACGCATCCATGTTCATGCCTATATTTGCAATGGCGTTATCTGAAATCATGGGAACGCCTATACCTAGTGCGGGAGGCCAGTAGGCAATGGCAACAAACAACGGAATCATCAAAATTCGAGCAATGGTTAGATTGTTCGGTAAATTAAAGATGCTATTATCTTTATTGGACTTTAAGGTAGATTGAGTCATGATTGAGTTAGAGTTGCTTATTGTTGAAAGAACGCATATAAAACGGTGTGTATTTAGGACAATAATTTCAGTTAGCTTAGCATTTATATAAAATTTAAGTAAGCCCTAATACTGTTTATGGAAAACAGCACTTTACTATCAAAATTTAAAGATTTGAGTCATAAATTTAATCTTTGACTAGCCATTTTAGTAACTTATTTTAACTAGTCACTTATTTAAACTAGTCACTTATTTAAACAAGTTACTTATTTAAAATAAGCATCGAAGCGGAGCACATTATTACTCCAAGTTTCACTGGGTTGACTGCCGGCAAATAAAGAAGCATTTATAGGACGCTTAACCACTACTCGTCCTCCTTTGACCACACTATTTAATGAGTGTTTTAATAACTTATCTTCTTCGTCTTTAGTAGGAGTAACTGCAATATTATGCAATGCTTGCATGTGTTTACCTACCTTGGCACCTTTACCAGTGGTAGTATTTTCATAACTATCTTGTGGAAACATCGGGTCTAAATAAACCACATCAAAATTCACAAGCGATTGTACTAAACTAGACTTATCAGCAGTCATATATTGCACTGCATCACTATAGATAATGTGCAGTCTAGACATAAGTTTTGTCCAGTTTTTTTGCTCCGACATAACGTGTTGCTCATAATTTAACAGTAAAACCATCCTAGGATCGCGTTCTAACATGGTGACTTTAGCGCCTGTACTCGCTAATATCAAACTATCATGACCAAACCCTGCAGTAGCATCTAATACAAGACTTTCAGCAGTTAATTTACAGGCTTGCAATAGCATCTCAGATTTTCGTCCGGCATTAACTACTCGTCGCTGTAAACTTTTCCATTCTGGCGATACGCTGATTTGCTCGGTCAATAAAGACAACTGTAACTTTTCATCTATAATAAACACAGGCTCGTCATGGGTTTCACTAATTTGTTTACGAACTTTTTGAGTTAGTTTTTGCTCTATGACTTTATCTTGAATAATCAATGGCAGTTTTAAGTTTTCACAAAAATGCCGTAATAATTCGATACTTAAGTCTGCATGATCGCAGATAGCGGCTGGATAAATAAGAGTGATCTTATTGTCATAACCTATATCGATCATCGCTACCTTTTAACCTCTTCTAGTTTTACATTATTAACCTTGAATGGTATATCCAAATAACCAAGCTACAAATAGTACAATTACTCCAGTAATAATCCGTAACCAAGCAAAAATCGTAAAGTCCCTACGACTCACCCAGTCTACTAACCAACGAATACAGACTAAAGCAACTACAAAAGAAACTAGAATGCCGACACCTAGTACTATCCAGTCTTCAGACGTAGTTAAAGCTTCTTTATGCTTTATAAAGTCCAATAAGCCTGCACCGATAATAACGGGAATCCCTAAGAAGAAAGAAAACTCTGCGGCAGCTTTGCGAGAAACCCCTAACCACAATGCCCCAATGATAGTTGAACCCGACCGCGATGTTCCAGGAATTAGCGCCAAACATTGAAATAACCCAACCATTAACGCCGTTTTTAAACCCACCTCTTCAGCCTCTTCTGCTACTACAGGAATAGGTTTACGCTCAACATAGAAGATTAGCAATCCTCCCAATATAAGCATTATGGCTACAGTATAAGGGTTAAATAAATATTGTTTGATCTGATCGGCCATGGTAAAGCCAACAATCATTACTGGAATAGTAGCTACTATGAGACTTAGACCTAGTTGACGTGGATTTTTAAGGGCGTTTGGCCCTTCAGATTTACCAGTTAACAAACCCATTAGAGCATGCCATAGACGCCCCCAGTACTCATAGATTACCGCTAAAATAGCCCCTAGCTGAATCACAACAATAAAAAGATCGGCCTTTTCTTTGGTCCAAAAGTTCATTAAGTCCGCAGATAATATCAAATATCCGGTACTAGATATGGGTAGAAATTCGGTAATACCTTCAACAATACCCATGATGATTGCTTGCAATATTAGTAATAAATCCAAAATTCTTACTCACTTATATTAGGTCAATTTATCGATAGATTAACGCTTTTGGATTGATCTAAGCCTTACCTTGTTCCTTTAACGTCTTCCATGCATTATTACGTAAATAAACAGGGAGGGCTTCTGCTGCTGGCACGCCGCCAATATCAAAGAATTGTCTAATTCCTAGTCTTGCAATATCGACGGCAGTGGGTGTGATATCAGATGCAACTTTTTGACTCTCTTGAGCTACTAACAGTTCTGCCCCATTACCAAGGATGGGTATCGAGCTTTTGGTTTTACTATCATAATCTAAGAGTGACTCCTCTGTACCCTCTACAAGCGTCATCACTCCCATATCGACACCATTCGCATTATACTCAGTAAACTCATATTGACCAAAGTAGACCTGCTTCATACGAGCATCTAACGCAGTATAAACATGGGTAAAATCATATTTGCTATGTGCTGCCTGTGCAATTGCCGCAAGACTAGACACACCGACACAGGGCAAATCATGAGCAACAGAAAGGGCTTGAATAACAGCGGTATTTATACGAATACCACTAAACGGTCCTGGCCCGCGATTAAAAATAAGCGCTGTTAAGTCATTAAGCTTTATATCCGCTTGCTGCATTACTATGTCAATCATTGGCAAAATTTGCTTCGTTTGCTCACGTTTACCTACTTTAGTATGACAGCTTAAAACAGTCAGCTCTTTTGAAACTGCCGCTACAGAGCATTGATCAAAAACGGTATCTACGGCCAAAAACATAAGCGTCTCTTTTTAAGTATCTCTTTTTTAGTATCAGTTTTTAGTATCTGTTTTAAGTGTTTCATTTTAAGTATTTCTTATCGCGTGTATTATTTCGCAATAAGGGTTTGTCTCTGGATAATATAACCATTTAATTGAAAAATACCAGATAACTTAATGTAAGTTATCTGGTATGACGCTGTTCAATCAAAGAATATATAGAATAAACAACGTGTAAAACTAAGAGCTACTTAAATTTATTGGTATTCATACAGTTATAAATAACCAATCAATAAAACTATCTGGGTAAGTTTGCTGAAATTTGGCTTAAAATTTCATTAATTTCAGAATTAGCTTCTTGTTCTTTATCCAAACCACCTGTTGGCGTTAATTGATTGAATACTTCTGGTAATAATTCTGAGATGCCTTGACGAACTTCTGCTTCATCCGCGCCAGTTTGCTGAGCAACTTGCTGAATTTCGTGACTATCAAATAAGCGATTAACTTCGTTTGGATCTAAATTTTCATTTTGCTGATTGGTACTCATCCAAGATTGTACTTGATTGCTATGACCCATACCTTGAATCTTTGATAATGCACCTGATAATCCGCCGTTGCGCTGTATCCAGCTTAATACCATGGGCATCAGTGCGGCAACCAGCATACCTTTGCCGCCGCCCATACCCGAACGGCTCATACCGCCTGAACCACCGAGCACACTACCTAGGATAGACCCAAGTCCACCCGCACTATTGCCACCCATTTGGCTATTCATCATACCTCCAAGCACATCGTCCATGCCAAAGCCATTACTTGCGCCACGTGTATTGGTTTGAGCGCCGCCGCCAAGCACACTTCCTAATATACTGCCCAGCCCGCCTGATTGACTACCAGTAGTACGCTGATTAATAGGATTGCGTCTGGCGTCTTCTGGATCCATTGCTTGACGTGCAACCTGGGTAATTAAGTTTCCTAATAGGCTCATGATTTCTCCTTGGTTTTATTTTAAATAGGTCTAACAAACGATATGATCATATCTGCTGTAAACATCTAATCAATTTGCGCATCTAATTAGTGAGGCAGATATCTTCTTTTAGTTTGCTTTACTTGTTATCTATTTATACAGTTATTTATTTATAGAGTTATCGATTTATAGAGCTATCGATTTAAAAAAATATCTATTTATAAATCACTTCAAAAACAAACTATATCAAAACCACAAGTAAAACTCATTAATAAGTGCTAATTATCTACTTAATACAAACATATCCTTTAGATTAAACCAATATTCATAAAGCTTGTTGAATTTAACAACTTAATAACTTTGCATAGTTAGAACTCAACTTATAACTAATGCACTTTAATAAAGCTAGCTTACCAACGGCTTAACACCTGTAGTCTGCGCCACGACTCATTATTGACTTGATCTCGCCACAGAACTATCGTCTTTTTTGACGGCATCGGATGGACAACGTTGAACTTTAACTGAATAAAATTGCCGAAGCCTTTAATATCAGTAAGCTCCATCTCCCACAATTCTTTTTTATTACGGCCGCTGAACAGTATTTGCCATTTGCTTTCAAAGTTATCCACATTAGGACTAGTAATGTGCAAAATCGGCATCGCAGGTTTTTTAATCATCATATAAGTGATAACACTAAATATAAGCAGTATTGCTCCTACCCACCATGTGCCAGTTATGACCATACCCATAACATTGACTATAAATAAATAGCCAATACTATAATATTTAACCATTCGGCTCTGAGGATATACTTTGGCATCTATAGTATTCATTGGCAACAAACATAAACTTTTTAAATATGAATAAACGTTTAATATGTATAAACGCTCAGGCCTAAGAGAGTTTATCCCCATGTTGAATGTTTTTTAGTTTTAATACCAAATCAGCGACTTCTGGCTCATTGGGGGTGTCTTGATTCATAAAAAAGTTCAGCAAATCAGGGTCTTCATAGGTCAATAACTGAGCAAATGCCGCTTGCTCGTCGCTATCGGATGTCAAATAATGATCCTTAACGTAGGGATCAATATAAAAATCGAGCTCTTTTAAGCCGCGACGTGCTTGATAAATAATACGGCGCTGTTCATTAGTCGGTTCTGGTTTACTGGACAAAATAATACTCCTTAAATGAGTCTTAAATTCATGCTCTATTATATGACTGATTTAATTAGTCGTTTAACAGACCTTAATTATAACGTATTAAGAATATCTACCCATTAATTATTTAGTTGTTGCCATAATGCTAAGCCCTGCTTGGTTAGTCCCACGTTATGAGTACGAACAATACTTACTCCTTGCTGAACTGCCACTAGCGCTGCGGCCATCCCCACACCGTCTCGATCAATGGCGTGATGATTATCAAATGCAGGAGCTCCAGAGCGATTCAATACTTCTCCTAAAAATCGCTTGCGTGAAATACCAAATAAAATAGGGAACTTTAAATCATGCAGCGTACTAATTTGATTAAGTAACCTCTTATGATGCGTATGATTTTTTGCAAAACCAAACCCTGGATCAATAATTATATTGTGCGGTTTTATTCCTGTCTCTAAAGCTAGCTGAATGCGCTCATCAAGCTCTTTAATCACTTCATCTACCACATTTTCATAATGGGCTTTAGCATTCATCGTAGTAGGTTCACCACGCATATGCATCAAAATAACAGGAATTTGAAGCTTGGCTGCCATTTGCATAGCGCCATCTTTTTTGAGTGCACGTACATCATTCCATATATCGGCACCGGACTGTACCGCTTTTTCAATAACGACAGGAGAGCTGGTATCAATAGACAGCCATATCGATTCACCAAAGCGCTTACGTATGGCTTCGACTACGGGTACTACCCGTTCACATTCTTCCTTTTCAGCAACCACGTCTGCATTAGGTCGTGTAGATTCACCACCGATATCAATAATGGATGCCCCTTCATCCAGCATTCGGTTACAATGCTGTAGTGCGTTGTCTATATTGTTGAATTGTCCACCATCAGAAAATGAATCAGGGGTAACATTTAGTATGCCCATGACATGAGGCTTGGATAAATCCAATGTCTTATGCGAGCCGCTATTTGTAGTAACCGATAGGACGGTATCTGGTAGGTGATGTAATTGCATAACAAGATTATCTTTTAGTCATAAGATCAGCTAGTATATAGATGGCGAATAATTTTAAGTATATAAGCACCTATGTTCAATAGTTAGCTATTCTAACAGATATTTAATTCTATCCTAATACTCCTACCGCTTAAAAACGATCACATAGCGTTTGTGTCATAGTTAAAGATATTACAGTTAGATATTAATAAAAGAATAGACAAGCGTAAAAAATAAAAAAGCCTTCTCAGTTGAGAAGGCTTTGACATAAAGTTTGAAAATATTCGACAGTTAAGTTACATCGCTGGAAGCGGTGGCGGGGTTGGACTGCTAGTTGTCGCCTCATCCTTTTTTGGAGTAACGTCAACCACTTGATAATCTCTTGGTTCACGTGGCTCTCGACCTGCCAATATATCTTGCAATTGATCTCTATCGATGGTTTCCCACTTCATAAGTGCATCAACCATAGCATGCATTTTATCTTTATTAGCTTCTATGATTTCACGAGCGATATCATATTGCTCTTCTAATATACGGCGTATCTCGTCATCCACTTTCTGCTGAGTGGCTTCAGAAATAGTACGTGTCATACCACCAAAATAACCTTGAGAGCTATCCTCTTCTTCATAGACCATAATGCCTAGTGCATCAGACATACCATATTTGGTAACCATCGCACGTGCCATCTTAGTAGCCCGCTCAAAGTCATTAGAAGCCCCAGTGGTTTTTTGATTCACAAATACTTCTTCAGCAATACGACCACCAAATAATATGGCGATATCGTTTAGCATTTTAGACTTATCCATACTAGTTTGATCAAATTCAGGTAGCTGCCAAGTTACCCCCAATGCCCAACCACGTGGCATGATCGTAACTTTATGCACAGGATCTGTTCCAGGAAGCATCTCAGCGACTAGTGCGTGACCTGCTTCATGATAAGCAGTAGAACGGCGTTCTTCTTCCCGCAATACCATAGACTTACGTTCAGGACCCATGTATAACTTATCTTTAGCATCCTCAAAGTCATTCATATCAACACTAGACTTATTACGGCGTGCAGCGAACAACGCAGCTTCATTAATAAGATTGGCAAGCTGAGCACCACTGAACCCTGGCGTACCACGTGCTAAAGCATTTACATTCACCCCAACGGTATTGGGTAGTTTGCGCAAATGAACTTTTAGAATCTCTTCACGGCCTTTAATATCAGGCAATCCGACATGCACTTGACGATCGAAACGACCTGGACGTAATAATGCTTTATCTAGAACATCTGCACGGTTGGTTGCTGCAATGACAATAATACCATCATTACCTTCAAATCCGTCCATTTCAACCAGAAGCTGGTTCAGTGTTTGCTCACGCTCATCGTTACCACCGCCCATGCCTGTACCACGGCTACGGCCAACAGCATCAATTTCGTCAATAAAGATGATACAAGGCGCATTCTTTTTGGCTTGTTCGAACATATCACGCACACGTGATGCGCCTACACCAACAAACATCTCAACAAAATCAGAACCTGAGATTGAGAAAAAAGGCACTTTTGCCTCACCCGCAATGGCTTTAGCCAGAAGCGTCTTACCCGTACCTGGTGGGCCTACCATTAGAATACCTCGAGGAATGGTCGCACCAAGCTTAGTAAATTTGTCCGGATCTTTTAAGAAGTCGACAACTTCCACAACTTCTTCTTTTGCTTCTTCAGCGCCAGCGACATCATCAAAATTAACCTTGATTTGATCTTCGCCAAGCATTTTAGCTTTAGATTTACCAAAGCTCATTGGGCCACCCGCTTTACCGCCAGCACCGCCTTGCATGTTACGCATGAAGAATAAGAAGATACCTATAATAAGCAAAACAGGGAAGCTTGCGATTAATAATTGCATCATCACGCTTTGACGCTCTGGTGCCGCACCCTGAATTTCAACATTATGCTCACGTAAGGTAGGCATTAACTGATCATCTGCTACAGGCGGAAGAATTGTCTCAAACTCTGAGCCATTCACTTTTTCACCAGTGATTTGCTCACCGTCTATTTTTACGCTTTTTACCTGATCTTCAGTGACTTGAGTTACAAACTCAGAGTAATTGAGCGCATCTGGCTCATTACCGCTATCAAAGTTGCTAAATACCAGCACTAAAACGCCGATAACAACCAGCCACAATAAGGTATTTTTTACCATGTCGCTCACAAGCTATACCATCCCTTACTTTTTGATGTATTCAAAATTATGTCTAATTTACCATTATATCACGGTGCACACTTACAATGATGTATCGTCACCTGCTTTATACATCTTGAATATGTTTCTGTTGTTTATATATAAAAATCAATATCTATAAAGCTACGTTTAGCGAATTGATTTAAACGATATATGTAAAATTATTGGAAAAAATTTAGGATAATTTACTAGAAAAAAAATTTAAGAAAGCTTTTATCTAGCAAAATGTATCTTATATTTATTTTATCTAATACTTACTTTATTAGGTCACTATGATAAATAATCAAGAACATAATGCACTTTTATCCTCTTCAACACTTAAATGGACTTATTTTTTTGGGTCTTACATGGTGGGTGTAATGATTAGATAGCTTCGTTTATTTGGTTGCCACCCAAAACATCTCTTTTGAACGTGCTCGAGAAGCGGCAGGTTTGATACTGCGAACTTTTGAAAACTGCGATTGCATATCGTTACGAAGTGCTTGAGTGCCTTCACCCTGAAACACCTTCATGATGAGCGAGCCCCCTTTAGGCAATACTTTTAGGGCAAAATCTACCGCGAGTTCACACAAGTAAATCATTCGCGGTTGATCCACAGCTTTGTGACCACTGGTATTAGGGGCCATATCTGATAACACCACATCCACTTCTCTATCGCCGACTTCTGCCATTAACTTATCGAAGACTTCTTCTTCTCTAAAATCACCTTGAATAAATGTGACATTTTCTAAAGCATCCATCTCTAATATATCTGATGCAATAAGTATGCCTTTATCTCCTACCAATCTTCCAGCGACTTGAGACCAACTGCCAGGCGCACTGCCAAGATCGACAACGGTCATGCCTTTTTTAATGAGATTGGTTTTCTCATTTATCTCTAATAATTTATAAGCAGCACGCGCACGATAACCCTCTTTTTGCGCAAGATTAACGTAATGATCTTCAAGATGCTCTTTCATCCAAGCTTTACTACTTTTGGATAAGCCTTTATTTGTAATACGAGTAGCCACAACTCTCTCTCAGTTTCAATGGATGTGATACTTTATCAAAACATGACGTATGCTAAGAATTAAATATTAATTTTACATCAATCGCTTAAATGACGTAAGGTTAATTGCATGGGATATTGAGCTTTCATATAATATTTACTGAGGTATTAACTAAAGTCAAAAAAATCTCAAATGGTTACAAGGCATCCGAGTGAAAGTACTACTATAGTAGGCTTAAAAAAAGCTAATACCTTATCCGTTTAGTATTTCGCAGACTATACAAGATTCAATGCGTATATTCATTAAATAATATTAGATCTTAAGCAGTCGCTTGTTTTTATTGTTATTTATTGACTGAGCTAATAATTATTCAACAAACCTTATATGCAATTTTATACAATTTTCATTATAATAGGCGAGCTTTGATTAGAGTTATTTACATTGTGACTTTAATTGAGGCAAGATCGTAATTATGTGAGTTTAATTGCATATCGTTTATAGAGAACATATAGCTACGATCATATAGCTACGTTAATAAAATATTTAAATCATCTAATCTAATGGCTGATCAAGTTAGGCCTAATAACCAATACTGAGATAATATGAGTAATTCAAACAAAGCAACCCCTAAACTAGACACCACTGAGCTGCGCCGATTAAAAGGCATTGGCCATCACTTAAAGCCCGTTGTAACCATCGGCGGTAATGGCTTGAGTGAGTCCGTAGTTGAAGAGCTTGATCGGGCTCTTAACGATCATGAGCTAATCAAAATTAAAACTCCTCCAGGCAGTAAAGAAGAAAGAGAAGCGTTTGGTGATGAACTGGCAGCAAAGACAGATGCACAGCTTATTCATAGCATCGGTCGTATGGCACTACTTCTTAGACGCAATCCGAATGCAAATCCTAAGCTTTCAAACCTTATTCGTTACAGTGAATAAATCATTCTTAGTATCGTATAAAAAACGACTTAAAAGACTGCAATAAATTAGCAGTCTTTTTTTTGGGCTTTACTTATGCTTAAGACTAAAGCTTAAAACTTGAATTTAGTGCAGATTAGTTTAGGGTTAGCCTTTATTAAAAAGTTAAGGACTACATATAAAAAAAGCTCAGCAAATGCTGAGCTTAATTTTTGATGGACTGTCTTTAGATTGCTTTAATTAAAGATATTTAAATCAACGATAGCTGTTTAAACCTTTAAATAATCATTTTTCTAGATAACAATTAATTTAAATAGCTATTGTTAAAAATAACTATTATTCGTCCATAGCCAGATAAATACCGCTGTTTGAAGCATTATCCATATAACGGGCATCACGCCATGTTGTATAAGAATAATTTGCGCTGTAAGGACTCTTCTTAGCTTGACGGAAATCAGAAACCCAATTATTACCATCAAAAATTTGAATATGACCGTGTGGATGTTTTGCAGAACGGTTATAGACTACTACATCCCCTACTTGAGGTGCAGAGTTATTGCTAATTTTAACAAATCCAGCTTGCGCTAAAGTTCCGCGAGTTGCGTACTGATAAGCCGATGGGTTTGGTGTAAAGCTATATCCAGCAGCTTGTAATGCTTTACGTACATAACGTGCACATAAGCCAATCGTTCTAGAATGAGCTGCTCTTGCAGCACGTGCAGCAGCAATCGCTGGTGGTGCTGAGCTATCAAGCTGATTTGAGTAACGAGACGGGTTATTTGCGGTAGTCGCAAAAGATGTCGTCGCATACTTTTCATTTAATTTTTCGGCCAAAGCAGATAATTTATCTTCTTTTTGCTGAGCTTGAGCACTTAATAGCTCAAGATTTTGTACCCGTTGAATATGACTGTTAGTCGGCGCTAAGGTTGAGATTTGATTAACCCTAGTAATTTCTGCTGAATTCAACAGGGGCGTAATAGAAGTATTACTAACTGATGCTAATGGGGTGCTTGGTTGGTATGTATGTTGAACAGATGCATTTACTTGAGTGGCACTAAGACCCATTAACGACAAAATAATAAGTGACTTTTTCATAACGCTCCTAAAATTAAACTTTTAATGAGCTGCTTAACTTACCTGTCTAACAGCTATTTGATTTCATTTATGACTCAATTAAATCATTAAAGTCAAAATAATATTACGAAATATAAATACATCTTTATTCACTATATCGAGTGTACTTAAAAGTGGCTAACTAACCTCGTAAATCCACTTAAGTGACATATAATGAACAATCGATTATTCTATATCTATACTCAAAAACTTAAGCCAAAACTAAATCATAATTTGTTTATGATAATACTAGGCGATAACTTATTAATTCTATTTGAGAATCAAGATGAACAATAAAGTAAAACCTAATCATTTAGCAAAGCGTATTGATCATCAAAAATCTTCAGCATCTTCTTTACCGAAGACATTAGGTGATCAATACTTGAGGCTAAAAAAACTAACTGCTGAAATTAAAACCTTATTCAAATTTGGATTACCAGAAGAGATTTTAAATTCGTTAACAGTAGTTAAATACGAAAATGAGTGTTTGGTAATTTCAATCCAGTCTCAAACTGCTGCTAATCATCTTAACTATCAGTCTCAAAACCTAATCAATATACTAAAAGAACAATCATTAACATTCAGCCAACTAAAAGATATAGAAGTAATCGTAACTTATTCTGCTTCAATTCATCATAGTGATGGGAATCAAAAACATACTAATCTACATTCCTTGCAATCGACTAAGACTGCTTGTAAAGGTGAAACCCATATTAATCAGGGCTTAACCGAAACAACGAGAAGAACTATAACACACGCATTAAAGCATGTCATTAAAGATAAACGGTTAAAAAGGAGTCTTGAAAGGCTTTTAAAACACTACTAGAACCTATCTGTAAAGTTATTTTTTGTAATAGAGTGTGGCTTTCTTAAGGGGTTTTGTTGGGATTTAGGAATATATTTAGCTAAATTTAATTAATTCAAAGGGCTGATTATTAAGGGTTATTTTGATATGAGACTTTCCAAGTCATTGAAATTAGGGGATTATGAATTAATTCATCAAATTTCCAAAAATAGGTTTACAGTAGAAGTTTACACCTCTATAGATATTTCCAAAATGTTTCTTTAAATGGTATTACACAGTATTAAAAAGATATTAAAAACACTTGAATTTTATAATTTATAGCTATTCGCCATTTCAGTGTTGTCATAAATTGTTACAATTTCAAAATTATTTGGGTTCGAATAGACTTCTTTAACTAATTTATTGTTCAAACCATGCCCTGACTTATAAGCTTTAAACATTCCAATTAGGCTGTATTTTGCTAAATATAAATCCCCAATAGCATCTAATATTTTATGCCGCACAAACTCATCTTTATAGCGCAGCCCATTTTTATTCATAATACCGTCATCATCTAGAACAATAGCATTATCAAGACTTCCGCCTAGTGCAAGGTTGTTGCTTTGCATATATTCTATGTCTTTCATAAAACCAAATGTACGCGCTTTAGCGACGTTTTGTATATAATTTTGGGTAGAGAAATCGAATGTATAATGCTGTGTATCTTTGGGAATACCTGGATGATTAAAAGAGATTTTAAAATCCATACTAAATTTATCATCAGGCATCAATTCTGCCCATTTGTCACCTTCTGTAACACGAACTGGCTTCAATATCTTCATAAATTGTTTGGGGGGAGTTTGCGTTTTGATGCCTGCTTTTAGCAGTAGCTCTATATATTGAGAAGCACTTCCATCCATAATAGGTATTTCTGCGTCAGAGACTTCTACTAAGAGGTTATCAATACCTAATCCTGCTATCGCACTAAGTAAATGCTCTACGGTACCTATTTTGACGCCATCAACGATTAGGTTTGAGGACATCATCGTGTCTTTTACTAAAAATGCGTCAGCATTGATAAATGGCGCATTATCTATATCTGTGCGAACAAATCGTATGCCTGTATTCTCATCACTAGGCTTGAGCGTTAAAGTTACTTCTTGTCCACTGTGTAGACCAATACCGACGACTGAAATGGTGTTTGCAATGGTACGTTGTTTCATCATGGATAAATCCTAATTGAACGGTGCTGTTTTGTTATATTTATGAGTTTACGGCCACTATATTAAAATTAATACTATTATTTGTACTATTACTTGCACAAAAAAAGCCAAGTGTTTGCTTGGCTTTTAACGAGAATAAAGGAGCGTATTATCTAACTTATACTATTCAAAATTGTACTATTCTAAATTGTACTATTCTAACTACTGTAGCCAAATATAGTCGCTACCCACTCCTATTATTCTACCTAGTTAAGTCAACACTGAATTTAGCGATTTTGTTGACGCTTTAAATAATCCTGAATACTGTTTGTTTTGGTTTCAACTTTACTAGCTGCTGGACTATTTGTCGCCGCTTGCTGATGCGTATCAGGTTGATTACTTTGATGAATCTTATAAGCGGATGCATGCTCTTTAGGGTTCACCTTTTCTGCACTCGATGGACTTGGGATATTTTGATTGGGTTGGTTCTTAGACTCATCAAGTGTTAAACCAGTTGCAATAACAGTCACATGCAAATCTTCACCAAGCTTCTCATCAATTACGGTACCGATAAAGATATTTGCTTCTTCAATATCCGTAATGTCATTAACCACTTCAGTAATTTCGTTTAATTCATCTAATGTTACTGATTCTGACGACACCACATTAACGATAAGACCTTTAGCATTTTCTAATAGCAAATTGTCTAATAATGGTGAACGAATTGCTTTCTCGGTAGCTTGACGCGCGCGATCATCACCACTTGAGCGACCGATACCCATCATCGCATGACCTTTGGCAGTCATGGCAGTACGTATATCATTAAAGTCGATATTAATAACACCTTCACTAGATATGGTTTGCGCAATCCCTTGAACAGCGTGCATGAGAACATCGTCTGCTTTCTTAAAGGCATCTTGCATAGAGATATTACCATAAACTTTAAGCAGCTTATCATTAGGGATAGTGATAATTGAATCTACAAAATTTGATAATTGGTCGATACCATCTTTGGCAGCTTTAACACGTTTACCACCCTCGAATTTGAAAGGAGTCGTCACCACACCTACTGTCAGAATTTGCATCTCTTTTGCAATACGAGCAACAACTGGTGCAGCGCCGGTACCCGTACCACCGCCCATACCTGCGGTAATAAATACCATGTCTGAGTTCTCAAGAAGCTTACGAATAGCGTCTTCTTCTTGCTCAGCGGCTTCACGGCCTACTTCAGGATTTGCGCCAGCACCTAACCCTCTGTTGGTATTGGCGCCAAGCTGCAGCTTATGTTCTGCTGTCAATCTATCTAAAGCTTGGCGATCTGTGTTTGCACACACAAACGTGACGCCTTTAACACCTTGTTGTACCATGTGTTCTACAGCATTACCACCACCACCGCCAACACCAAATACGGTGAAACGCGCCTGACCATTATTCAAATCTTGGCTATTATCAGCCATTGTATACTTAGACATTATCACTCCTTGTGGTCACTTCACTTATCTTATTATAAAACCAATAATAAAATGGTGGTGACAGTGAAATATTGAAAATTAAATTATATTTTTAAAAAAACGATTTAGACTATTTTTAATCTGTACAAGCTTGCTTACTTTTAAAGCTTCTGTAGAGCTTTTTTCGCTATTTCTGAATTGTTCACTTTGGCTATATAATAATGCACCAAAAGCAGTTTGCAAAACTCGCTGATTAACTCTTTTATTCAGCTCTTTAATCTTTTCATCATCATTAGAGCTATCATCAGCGGATATAGCGCTGTGCGAATTAGTCATATTAACTTTCAAATTCAGTAAGCGTTTTGAAAATAAAACCATACCATCAATTTGACTACCGCCACCTGCCAATACAATTCCCCGCTCCAGATAATCAATTAAACCTTCGTCGGTTAGAATCTGAAACAGCTGTCTATATATCTCAATATAACGTGCTTCTATGATTTGTGCCAACTCTAAATGATTAACGGTTTTCTCATCATCCGTACCTGGCACTGGTATGACCTCAAATCGGCTTGGGTCAATGGTTAATAAATCCACAGTCCCACGCTGTAATTTAAGTTTTTCAGCTTCCGCCATCGTCAGCTCAAGCTCGGCAGATATATCCATAGTTACTTTTGTACCACCTTCTGCGATACAGTGCGTAAAAATAAGCTTGTTTTCTTTGTAGACGCAAATACTGGTCGTGCTAGCGCCAATATCTATTAAGCAGACACCTTGCTGACGCTCATCAAGCATCAAACTATATTCTGCGGTAGAGACCGCATCAAATAGCATATGATCTATCGTAACATCACATGCCTGAATCAGCTTTTGAATATTATTTCTGCTTGCCGCAGGCATCATCATAAGATGGTAAGCAACATTCAATTGATTGGCATGCAGGCCAATAGCGTCATCAACCATTTCATCTTGATTATCAACAAAGATGCCTTGCTGACAGTGATGCATCAAATAATGGGTATTGGCCAGCGCACTACTTTTAGCATTACTAAGCGCATTCACAATATGCTGCGTTTCGACTGAGCCGCTATCTATATTTACTAGCCCCAATGAATTAGCACTTTGAAGCTCAGGAGTAGCGTGGGTTAGCCAAACGCTATGAATTCGGCAATTGGCCATCTCTTCTGCTTCTACAATGGCACGTTTGATACTATGTTTTAATTGGTTAAAGTTTTTGATTTGACCTTGCTGAAAAGCCTCAGTCTTTGCTTCTCCAACACCTTTAATCCTAATATCATTAGCAGCAACAATATCGCCAATAACTACATAGACTGCAGTGGCGCTTAAATGAATGACTGCTAAAAGATTTTCAGATTTACTCATAAAGTTAAGAACATATATGTGTACAATAATAATTAAAACGTTTCAAACAATCTAAATTCAGATAGCATCAAAACAACGTGTAAAAGTGTGAAAATAGGTTAACTATTAATAAATTAACTATACTGAGCAACAGCTTGATCTCTCCAATCTATCACAAATCCATTTTTATATCGCAAATCTACCGAAGCAATATCAGCGTGACGATTGGCCAATTGGTTCTGCATTAGATCGCTCAAATTCATCAGTTTCTGAGAAGTTCGTTCATTATCAACAATAACGCGCAGCCCATTATCAAATCGAATAACCCAGGTCATACGCGGTGTCAAGATAATATCTTCAACCTGCATATCAAGCTTACTAAACCATTGATTAACTTGTTGCATTTGCTGCATAATCAGAGATGCCTGCTCGTTCTCGCCTTGAAGCATGATGAGATCATTTCGATCTAATTGAGCTAAATTAACAGGCTGGAATACGTTGGCAGTACTGTCAATAAAATGTTCGCTACCAAACTTAGCAACTGGTGTACGAGGTAATGCGGTAACGACAATACCCTCTCCCCACTGACGCTTAATATTAACTTGGCCAATCCAGTCTTCAGTCATCACTAGACTTTCAATATCTGGTAAGACTGCTGTAAAGAAACTACCCACTTCTTGGTCTGCAAGAACATTATTTAACGCTTCAAGCTCTGATGTAGTTAAACTTTCAGGGTTGATCACAATGCTCGCTGGCTGACTCTTATATATTTGAACAGAAACTAAGTAAAAGATAATAATAAAAATCAATATGCCTAGGGCTATCCAAACTTTTGGAGATACCGAGTCTTTTAAATTCACAGAGAACTTATTCACAGAAGCTACCATTATATTTATTTAATATACAACATATAATTGTAACGTATTTAGTATTTAAGCGATAGCGCTAAGACTCTTTGCCATGTATCGTTTTATGACTAAACCTTACGTTTATATCACGCTAGGCGCTAACTTATTGATATCAACATATTTATATTGTGTTTATAAATAGCATGTGCACCAATGCTAATAATTTTAAAAATAATATAAAAACTTATATTTTAACATCAGCTAAACTAAGATAGTCGCCTTTTATAATTTTTTAAAGTTACAACTGTAAATCAGCTATGGCATGTTAAAGCGTTTGCGATAAAATATGCATACATAGCGCTTCAAAATCAAGACCCCTTGCTTTTGCAGCCATGGGTACTAAACTATGACTTGTCATACCGGGGACTGTATTTATCTCCAACAACCAAAAGTTTCCCTCTTCATCTTGCATCGCATCAACTCGGCCCCACCCTGAGGCATTAACCGCTTTAAATGCGGCTACGCTTAGTGCCTGTAAATATGCTTCCTCTTCATCTGATAACCCACATGGAATGTGATAGGCAGTATCATTACGACTATACTTAGCTTCATAATCATAAAAGTTTGAAATGTCTGCGGGTTCTAATCGGATAACAGGATAGGCTTCGTCATCTATGATAACTATCGTGAATTCGCGGCCCGTTATCCACTTTTCTGCCATAACCACATCACCACAACCAGAAGCAAGCTCATAAGCTTTGGGCAGCTCATCTAAAGTATTAACTTTACTCATCCCAATGCTTGAACCTTCGTGAACAGGCTTGACCATTAGAGGCAGGCCTAAGGTATTCACAATTTGTTGCCAGTCAGTACCGGAGGTTAACAGCGAAAAAGGTGCGGTAGATAAGCCGCACCCTTGCCATAACTGTTTGGTCCGTACCTTATCCATGCCAATAGCAGAAGCCAGTACGCCTGATCCTGTCTGAGGAATGCCAAACCAGTCTAAAAGTCCTTGAAGCTGACCATCTTCACCGCCGCGGCCATGCAATACATTAAATACTCGATCATAATTTCTAAGCTCAGTAATATCATGATCTTTAGGGTCAAAATGTTTAGCGTCAACGCCTTTAGATTGTAATGCTTTTAATACCGCACTACCGCTATCAAGTGATACATCGCGCTCATTACTATTACCGCCATAGACAACGGCGACTTTTCCAAAAATACTCGCATCTTGTATCGGCATTGAATCGTGGGTTTGTAAATTAGAAGAAGATTGGTTCATAGTTATTGACTTCTTAGACACGGGTTTGATAATTAATCGAATTAAACTAGGGGCTTTCTAGAATATATAAATTATTGGCTGCAAGCTCTTGACTGATCTGACCGACATTGCCAGCGCCTTGGGCAATAATCATATCATTGGCTCTTAATATGCGCTGCATGACAGGTTCTAAGTTATTGATATCTACTAATTCAGGTTCTACTTCGCCACGCAATCGAATACTGCGAGCTAATGATCTGGTGTCAGCACCTAATATCGGTGCTTCGCCTGCGCTATATACATCTAGTAGTAACAGCTCATCAACTTGAGATAATACTTCGACAAAATCATCATAACAGTCACGGGTACGGCTATAGCGATGTGGCTGAAATAGCATGACCAAGCGGCGCTCGGGATAGCTTTCACGTGCCGCTTTGATTGTTGCCGCCACCTCGACTGGATGATGACCATAATCATCAATCAATAGGACATCACCATCGTCTTTTTCGACACAAGCGAGCTGCTCAAAGCGTCGCCCAACACCTGCAAATTTCGCCAAAGCACGCTTAATGGCATCGTCATCTACCCCTTCATCCGTTGCCATCGTCACCGCCGCCAATGCATTTAGCACATTGTGTTCGCCAGGGATATTTAGGGTTAAATCTAGAGGTTCACGGTCTTTACGTAGTACGGTGAAATGAGTTTTAGTGCCTTCAATGCTTACATTAGTGGCTTGGACACTATTATGCTGCTCAAAACCGAACGTCTGAACAGGGCGTCCAATATCATCTATCATAGCAGACAACTCTTTGTCGTCGCCACATACAACGGCCAATCCGTAAAAGGGCATATTTTGGAGAAATTGAATATAGGCCGCTTTCAATTTATCAAAACTATTCTCATACGTCTCCATATGGTCCTGATCTATATTGGTAACAATAGCGGCCATAGGATGTAAGGTCAAGAAAGAAGCATCCGACTCATCTGCCTCAGCGATAAGATAACGACTTGCGCCTAATGCAGCGTTCTTACCTGACGCATTAAGCTTACCTCCAATCACGTACGTTGGGTCATACCCCCCTTCCGTCATCATCATGGTAAGTAAGCTTGTCGTGGTCGTTTTGCCATGCGCGCCCGCCACAGCAATGCCGTGCCGATATCGCATCAACTCCCCTAACATATCTGCACGGCGTACCACAGGTAGACGTGCTTTCAACGCGGCTCGAATTTCAGGGTTATTACGATCTATCGCAGAAGAGACAACGAGCACATCCGCACGTCTTATATTTGTTGAGTCATGCCCTATAAAAACGTTAATACCCAGTGACTCTAATCGTTTGGTCACGGGGCTCTCTTTAATGTCTGAGCCACTCACATCATAGCCTTGGTTTTTAAGTACTTCGGCAATACCACACATCCCAGCACCGCCAATTCCAATAAAATGAATGCATTTAATACGGCGCATTTCAGGTATTTCGATTAATCGTAATGGCTGGGTGTTGTTTGACATACGTCTCTCTTAAAGTCTGATTGTTGAATACTTTGCTATTTTAAACACATTGCTATTTCAAACATTTAGCAATCTAAAGTCGCATCGGTACATCTTTATAGGATTAATAAAGTCAATAAAATTTAGAGGGTCGATAAATTTTATATGACGTTACTGTCGCATCTTAAACTTTATTATTAAAAAATTTATTGCTTTAAACGTTAATATTATGTGCTTACTGACTAGCGTACAATATATGACCAGATAAAATCTGCAGTTATCATCGTAGATCCTGGGTTTGCAAGTTCTCTACCCTTTATCGCCATTGATTGACATTTTTCTCGATCTAATTCATCTAATATTTCAGCCAGATACTCGGCAGAGAATTTACTTTGAGGGATCAAATAGGCTGCATCTTCAACGGCTAATGAACGTGCGTTTGCTGTTTGATGATCATCGACCGCATGAGGTAGAGGGACAAATATAGCCGCTAAACCAACGTTTTGAATTTCAGTCACAGTCAGTGCACCCGCTCGGCATACAATCACATCCGCCCACGCATAAGCTTTTGCCATGTCGACGATAAACGGCATGACTTCAACGTTATGTAGTGACTTATCTACAGACGTATAGTTAGCTTGGGTGATTTCGACATGTTTGCGTCCACACTGATGATGGACTTCAATTGGTATGTTAAGTTTTGCCAAAGCCGCGGGCACAGTTTCATTTAATATTTGAGCACCTAATGAGCCGCCAACTACCAATAGTCGTAAAGGGCTTTCATCATTTAGGTCATAACGCTTTTGTGGCGGTTTAATATTAAATATGGCGTCACGTACAGGATTACCAACGGTTTCAAGCTTTGGATTTTTTGGACTGTCGCTGTCACCAAAGGTATCCGGAAAAGCCTGTAATACTTTTGCAGATATTTTGGAGAGATAACGATTGCTCATACCAGCGATTGCATTTTGTTCATGGATAATAAGCGGTACATTCGTGGCTTTGGCTGCAAGACCCCCAGGCGCCGTTACATAGCCACCGAAACCCACCACCACATCAATTTGATTTGCTTTAATAATTTGAATACTGGCTAAGATGGCTTTTGATAATGTGAATGGCAATTTTAAGAGTCGTCCAACCCCTTTACCACGTAGTCCTTGCATCTCAATGGCATGGAACGTATACCCGACTGGTTTGACCAAATCATTTTCCATACCACTGGGCGTGCCTAACCAATGAATATCTGCCCCACGTTTGCTCAATTCTTCAGATACGGCCAACGCTGGGAATACATGTCCACCTGTACCTGCTGCCATCATCAATACTTGGGGTGCAACGCTCGCTGCTGAACTTAATTGACGGCTGCTAACTGCAGAAGATACAGACACAAGATACGCTCCTAACCAATTGTTCGAAAAATTATCATTAAAACCTTAAGTTAATCGTAGATTAACCACAAAATATAAAAGGTTTAAAATTAAATTAAAAAATCATACCACAAACTAGGGGCTGTTGAACATTCAAACATTATGACGGATAACAATTAACCAAAAAAACTCAATTTCAGTTAAGACTTCAAATAATTCTATTATAAATCACTATCTTAAAGGTAGTTAACTTAGCCGTTTGAATCCAAAATATTGACGTCATACATAAAATCTAATATTTAGTTCTATCAATTTGAAAATAGTTATTATTTGAAAAATTGCTATTAGCCAAGCAGTTTAGTTTAAATAATAAAAAAGCCAAGTAGCTTTTAGTAGGTGCTACTTGGCTCATTAACGTACTGATATATGTAAGTAATATTAATAATAAAAACTAAGTATAAAATGTGTATAAACGGGTACAGGGTACGCCTAAATCTATCGACGTTTCAAAATACGTGTTTTGCCCAATAATGAAATACCTTTATAACCCCGTAGTTTTAGCGTATCTCCATTTAACTCAGCTTTACCTGAGAAGGTCATACCCGTTTCAGGTTCAATACCAGAACCGCCGACATACTTATTGGGATTATTAGGATCTGCTTTTAGGCCCCAAAGCACAGTTGCACCCCTTAGCGGTTTGTTTTTAAACTTGCCCTCGCACGTATCGCAAACACTCTTACCTGCTGCACGCGGATCAAGCACCTTAACGATCTTAGCAGACAGTTTGCCTTGACTTTCTTTAAACTCTAGCACGGCATCAGGCTTACCATCATTAAAGGTAGTCCATTGTGTATTATTCAGCTGATCCGCTGCGTTTGCCATCAAGCCAATACCTAGACCAGTAACAAGTACTATTGATTTTACTAATGCGTTCATATGACATCCTTGTTGATTAATTAAAGCGCTTTTAGATATAAAGCTTATTTTAAATAGTTAGTCTTCACTTTTTAAATGTTAACTATAAATAATGTAATCATTATATAAATTATAGTGATGCACTAAGGTACTCCATGTACATCATGCATCAATTTTTATAATACTAAACTATTAGTATAAATACACTATTAAAAACAATTATTTATGACATAACAAATAAACCAAACTTATATTCATATTAACTATGTATCACTATATGACTAACAGAATCGGATGAATGCATTATGTATCATAAGTTCCTCGTTAAGCATATAGGACTGTACGCGTATAGGACCTCAAACGTATAGGACATGCTAAAGCCACATCAATTGTTATAAGATTCGCTATACTGACAGTCTCTTACGTTCGATAGCAATCATTAAATCGGTAGCAATATCGGTTCCGCATTGTGTATTGATTTCACGTACACAAGTTGGGCTGGTCACATTAATTTCAGTAATTTTGCCACCGATAACATCTAGCCCAACAAACATAAGCCCTTTTTGTTTAACAATAGGTGCAACTTGCTTTGCCACAGCCATCTCCTCATCGGTGACTGGCATAGCGACGCCTTGACCACCAGCCGCTAGGTTGCCGCGCGTTTCACCCTTAGTTGGAATGCGGGCCACGCTATAAGGCACAATCTCTCCATCGATAATTAATATACGCTTATCGCCCTCTTTGATCTCGGGTAAAAAACGTTGGGCCATTATCGGAAGTGTTTCAAGTTCTGTTAATATCTCTAGCGTCGCACCTATATTTGGGCTATCTGCAGTCAATCTAAATATGCCCGTACCGCCCATTCCATCTAATGGTTTGACAATGACATCCTCTTGTTCGCTGATAAATTTACGAATATGAGACTGTTTACTGGTCACGATTGTGGGGCTCATAAGATCACTAAACCATGTCGCAAATAGCTTTTCATTACAATCTCTTATTGCTTGAGGGTCATTGACAACAAGCACACCAGCATCTTTAGCATGATCGAGCATATAGGTACTGTATAAAAAACGCATGTTAAATGGCGGGTCTTTACGCATTAAAATCACATTATAATCGGTGATGAGCTGGGTCGTTTTTGAATCAAGCGTATAAAAATTTTCAGGATCACGGCGTACAGTTACTTTTTGTGCATCGACTTTCAGCGTACCTTGATCTAACCATAAATCATGTATTTGGCAGTAACCCAAACTATGACCGCGATCGCTGGCTGCCCACATCATCGCCAATGTCGAATCTTTTTTATAATTTACCGTAGATATCGGATCCATTACCACCAAGATATTCAGTGAGTGACTCGTTGACGTTTGACTCATGGTAACTTACTCCATTTATACGCCTTATTAGGCATAAATTTTTATTAATGATTTATCTGAGTGGTTAGATTATATTAAATACGGCTTACTTATAATTAAACTTATTTGGCTTGACTAGTTCTAAATCAGTAGTTTTAAATCAGTAGTTTTAAATCAGTAGTTTTAAATCAATAGTTTTAAATCAGTAGTTCTAAATCAATAGTATTAAGTAATAGTCTAAAGGCAATAATCTTAGCGCTTATACCCCATATTGTTCACGGTAATGACGCATTTTTGCAAGCTGAGTATCTTCCCCATTTACTGCCACGTACTCAATAATATCATCAATATCTACCAATGCTTTGACAGGTACATTCAAGCGTTGAGACAGCTCTTGAATGGCAGATTGCGCATCTTGACCGCGCTCTTTACGATCTAAAGCCACAATAATACCTGAAACCGTAGCGCCGGCGGCATCTAAAATATCAACCACTTCACGCATGGCAGTGCCCGCTGTAATAACATCATCGAGCACCCATACCGCTTTACCTTTAACATCAGTGCCCACCAAGCTACCGCCCTCTCCATGATCTTTCGCTTCTTTACGATTATAGCCCCATCGTGCATTTATACCATGGTTATTCCAAAGCGCTTGCGCAGTTGCAGCAACAAAAGGAATACCTTTATACGCTGCGCCAAATATAACGAGCTCCTCACTGTCTGCATCTTTGACTTGATCTGCTAAAGCTTGCGCATATCCATTTGCCAGCAACGAGAGTGTCTCTCCAGTTGCTAACAAGCCTGCGTTAAAAAAATAAGGACTAATACGGCCTGACTTAAGCACATATTCGCCAAATTTCAAAACATCATTGGACAATGCTAATTGAATAAGTTTACTACTACTAAACGTGTTGTGTGAAGAAGCTGCCATGTAAAACCCTATAAAGAACAAAATATAAAAAGAAAAACCTTAAAATTTTCAACCTTAATAATTCGCGTATTATAGCGCTAATTTAGGTGAGAAACAGCAAAGCCCTAGCTCATGACCATCCATTAATATAATAGTCACTAATATTGGGATACCGAGTTAGTAGTGAAGATTGAGAGGATATATTGGTATAAACAGCTTGCCCTACATTATCGCTCGTCATACCCTGTGCATTCTTTGAGGTTGCTGTTGAGTGCTGTTTAGCATGTACAACATCCATACCCAAATAGCTTGCTGCCATAATAACATGACCTTCAAACAGTCTGATCTGTCGGTATTGGTTTTCAAATTGCGGATGAATATTACACTGACTAAGTACATAACTGCGCATATGTTGGCATATTTGCGCCACGGTGAGACGTCTATTGACTGTTTTACGGGTTTGGCACTGCTTTAATATATGCACCGCAGTGCTACAGGCCAATATATCTGTCGCTATACTATCGACGCCATTATCAAAGCGTTCAGGATATAAAATGGTCTCCCAATTGGGCGCAAATATATCATTGATCATCTCTGGTACCTCATTAAATACTTCAATAGCAGAAACATTATCAAGCGTTGATTGATGGTCAGATAATTGATGGATCGATGTTTTCTTTATTGATTGTGCAGTACTCGCTTTGTCTGTTTTATCAGCGCTTATTTTAGCAAAGTTTGTTTTAGCAAAGTTTGTTTGATCAGCTTGAATTTCATCAGCGACATAGTTGTTAGGTTTTTTAGATTTTTTAGGGTGATTAGTGTCGTCATTAAATCCATAACGGGTCAAATTAGGATACTGGTTAAATGCCTTATATATGTCTGACATATCTAACAAGGTCATTTGAGTCAAGGGTGTTAATAAAGGGGCGCTGCTGTTCGCTTTGGGTTCAAAAAACCCTGAAGGCAGATTAATCAATCCCCCCAATTGCAATAGCTCAAAGTGTGAAGCGAGTTCAGGAGAGGCGATCAAGCTCCACCTTGAGTTATCATCCTCTTGAATTGGCAAGTTTGTTGCCATTGGATCTTGCTTAGACAACAACTGATCAAGCGATTGTTTATAACGCGGGGCAGGCACAGGTATGTCTGTCAAAGGACGATCTGGATTTAATGCAGTCGTAGACGCATCATAATTCGGATGTTGTATGCCCGCTTGTTCAATCTGTTTTTGCAATAGCGACTTGGCCATCAGATCCTCATTATTTCTTTCAAAAGGCGCACCTATTGGATAAGGAGCGTCTAAATTGTAGATATCTGTATTCATAATACTAACTTTTTATATCGTATGTTTTGGGTGATTACCTAATTGGTTGAATATCAGTGACTTAGCTATCTATTATTTGCTTAACAAAGGGTATTAACGCATTTTGTATCGTATAGCCATATTACATCCACAATCTATCGTTAAAGGTGTTGCAATATATGCATATAGCCACTTCGCCAATCTGGATATTGTAACCAATGACGCGGTATATTGCTGTGTAAACGTTTACCACTCATCTTAATATTTGTATCCAAACTTGTCTGAGATGACGGCTCTATTTCCTCATCAGATGCCAAATCCGGCGGTGTGCTATCCACACGCTTCGCAAGCCAGCTCATGAGCGTATAAGAAGTTACGGGGTCATAATCGGTTGCAATATATATAGGCTTGAGCCCATCTTCTGCTGATAAGCACATTATTTGAACTATAATGTTTATTAAATCGGTGTCCATGATACGGTTGGTCCACGCAAAAGGGGGCATTGCAGGCTTCGGATCTTCTTTCGCTTTGCGAACACGCATTAAACGCTCTTTTCCATAAATACCACTCGGTCTTACAATCACTGACCGCTGTCCATATGCATGGCGTAGGACCTCTTCGGCTTTCAATATATATGTTGACGCTTCTCGCTTTGGCGTCAACGGCTCTACTGTCTCATCTATCCACTCGCCCCTATCTTGACCATATACACCTGTTGAGGATACAAACACTACCCGTTCAAGCTTTGGCAGCTGAGGCTCAAGCTTGGCAATATGCTCAGCTATACCATAATAAGTATGTTGGTAGTCTTTAGCATCATAATTATCAGGCGTTACCACTATCAAAATATGAGTAAAGGGACTTAACTGATCTGCCGTAATCTCAAGTGCATCTGCTTGAATATAGTAAGCGTGGTTACTAAGCTCATAATCTTGGCGACTGCCCCGAGCCAAACCTGTTACCACAAATCCATTATTAGCCAATTGATTGGTCACTGGCAATCCAATGTCACCCTGACCTATTATTAAAAAATTCTGTTCGGTTGTTGGTTGTATTGAATCGGTTTGAGACATTTAACTCACCTTAGCTTATTTTATTATTTTAAATATAAATTAAGTCAGTTAAGCAAGATGTATGTATAGGATAAACACACTTATTAATATTAAAAATTATTAAAGCATTTACCTATTTGGTCGTTTAAGCTACCTATTTAATCTTAAGCTTTTTTAACTAAAAATTAACTAGTTCAACTAAACTAATTTTATTCTAATAACCATGTGATGGCTTGCTTAACAACTTGCGGATCTGACAACAATGCTATATGACTGACACCGTACAAAACAGCTTTTTGGCTTTTTGGTACATTCAAATTATGATATTCGTCCTGCTCACCAAGCGCTGAATTAATATCGACCAAACCATCACCAAGCACTTGGCTAACTTTAGACGTGTCTTTTTCTTCGCTCAACGTACTTGCTAACAAATAGGTGGTCATATGTTTAGGTAATGGTGTAACCAGACGCTCATGATTAGGAAGTACGCTACGGGTAGTTAGAGTATGCCAGTCCTCATCTCGAATACTACCATGTCGTAAATCAATAATACCGGCACTACGTATATCTCCAAGTCTACTTAGAGATCCTGCAAAGGGTAACCTGTTGATCGTTTGCTGTACGCTATCTCCAATTCTTTCTAAAACAGCGCCGTGGTGAGGGGTACCAAGTGTAATAAGTTTAATAACCTTATCTACCCAATTATTAGGGAATGATCTACCATAGAATAAAGCGCTACGCGATACCAAACCGCCCATACTATGCCCAATCAAATTAATGGTTTCAATGTTAGGATAATTTTGTACTAAGGTTTGCATTAGATTAGAGAGCTCGCGACCATTAACAGATATACGTTGACCACTATTGTAGTTTAAATAAAGCACGGTAGTATTTGGTATCTTTTTCAAAATCGATAGGCCTAAAGCATCCGCCTCATTTGGATGCCAGTTTTGATAACCCATGCATAGTCCGTGTAAGACAATAACAACGTTGGAAGCCAAAGTAGACGACTTAGGTAAACTTGATGAGATGGCTTGTGTGTTTAAGGGCTCTGATGAGTATGCTGAACTTTTAAAGTTTGGAGGATAATATGCAATAGGTATTAGCTCGCCGCGGCTGTCGTATAACTGCATAGATAGTGCTAAAGGATTTTTATTAGTCACTAAATGATCACCCATTACCCCATTAATGACATTAACCAATTCATGAAACTTATCAGGTAAAGGATAAGAATATTTATGTTCCAAAGTTTTATTATATTGACGAAAACCAAAAGCAATGCTATAACCTACTACTGAAGTTATACCTTTGATATAGCCATAAATGCGGCTACTAATCCCCTTATTCCAAATATTGCCATACTTATGATTCAATAAGCCAATGGGACGTAATACGATTTCACGATGAATAGCTTCTACTATTCCTGTGGTTTCAATAACACCTATAACCCCTAATTGAGACATGCCTGCTAGAAAATCGGGAATTGATATTGGTGTCGCTTTATAAATTTCAGGTTCACAGCTTTCGGTTGTAAGAGGGTCAGCCTTATAAGTTCCAGCTTTTAGTAAGGCCGATTTAATAGGGTCGTAAGAATCTAGCATAACGTCATCTCCTAAACAGTAAAAGCCATCGAACAATCATAATTAAAAGGCTTTAAAAATAGTTTACATAAGATAATCGAATGTCGTCCTGCCCTTCAATATCGTCTTGCAACTCATAATTACCTTGCAATCTAATGGCATGATTTTTACCCAGATCATATTGAGCCCCTAAACTAACAATAGGCTGCCAATAACTGTCTTTGATACGATCATTTTTAGAGTCGCCGTGGTACCAGTATGGCACTTTGACCTCTCCTACCAGTCTGGCACGGCTATTAAGGTGATAACGGCATCCCAAATTAACGCCTGCGCCCACTCTATATCCTTTATTTAATCCTTTACCCACCTGTGCCACACTCGTACCGAGTGCGTAACATAGCTGTGGTGGTAATTCACCCGAACCAACCGTAGGGTTGCCAAAAGCGACTGATCCCCCTTTCTCAAAGGCGACGCTACCTACAAGGTGGCTAGTATGTGGATCATTATCTGCATTATCGCGGTTCATATTAGAACCATCTTTTACTTGAGTGGCCTGAATATTTACGCCCCAACTAGATAACCAAGACTCACCGTTACGAGCGGTATTCAATGGATTAAGAGACCTGCCACGTAATATAGCTAATTCTTGTAACTCTACATGGTCATGGCTGCCTTTAGACTTAGCGTCATCTTTATATACTCTTAATTCAAGATTACCTGCTTCAAGATGGAAATTTTGCGGATAGCCACTGGGTCGATCTAATAGATCATTAAATCCGCCACGATACGCCAAGCTGATATAGCCAGTATTATCATGTGTTCCTACCCCAATCATCGTTCGCTGCAATTCATGTGCATTTAAAGGATTGTTATCGACAGGAACTAAATTAGTCGGTTGCAGCTTATTATCATCGTCAATACTACTACGTGGCATATCTTTTAACTGAGAGTTGTTAATCTTCGCTTGCTTTAGGGTAAGGTCTGCTGGAAAATACTCATAATCTTTAATTAATCCTTCTCGTTTTAACAACCGAACCACATCAGAAGGTACCACTGCTAAGGTGAATTCATCTAATAAATTATCTTGGGGACGAATGATATCAATGTAGCGTAATATTTCCGAAGCGCAGTTATCTTTTGTAAAATAATAAGGCAGTTCTAAGTCTTTAGATTCATACACATGACGCAAAATCTGTTGAACCTCGTCTAGCGACAAATCTAACGCATAGGTCCAGACATCCCGATTATCATTTTGCAAATAATCAGCCAGTTTTATGGGATAGGGCTCTATAGTAATTTCGTTGGGATAGCCGCCAAATGCTGCATTTAGTCCGTACATGATAAATGAATCCTCAGGATCTCCCGCTACAGTATCATTTAGGGCATGCGCTTCATCAATCGCTTTAGGATCTGCCAGACTTTTAGCTGAATCTATTAACATCAGAGTATGACCAAATGCCGACACAGGTCGATCAGGGTACTCTTCTGCAAATACGACGGACAACCGTTTAGGGTCAAGTGCTTTGAACCAATTGTCGAAATCAGGGCAGTTAGGAGTTATGTGTGTTAAACCCAGTTCATTTTTTAACCAATGCATTCTTGCAGGAAACCGACATGCCACACTATCGTTTCCATCAATCCCTTGAGTAATGGTTGCTTCAATAAATGCAATTAATTCAGCTTTTGGATCTACTTTACCGTTTTGGCTAATAAAAAAATGAGGCAAATCGATTTGACTCTCGTAATTCTGTTCGCCCCCTTTGTAATAATGAAGACGTAGCCACGTAGGATGCGTCGCAAGGTTTTGCTCATCGGCTTTTTTAATTAACTGGTTAATAAGATATTGATGATCAGTATTTTTGGATGTTTCTTGTTTGGATGTTTTTTGGTAGTTATTATTAAAGTTATTATTAAAGTTATAATTTGAAGCGATTTCGCTAGCTTGAACATTTTGAGACAACCCTAAACTCATAGTACATATTAAATATGCAAAAGGTATGGCAAATTTAGTAGTAAATTGATAAGGTAATATTATAAAGTCTAAATAATTGTTTTTACTATGATTAACCGCCTTTTTTAAATAGTTGAAACAAACAAATGACGTTAAATTTGAATATGACATAACAAACCTTATTAATTATCATGTTGCAAGATATGCACACCACTTGTCTGCATCAAAATCTTTTAGGAATACAATGATTAAATAATAGCATGCGAAACATTTTATACCATCAATAATCTCGTTTGATTTTTATATTGTTGTACATTAAATAAACAGTCACCTTAACTAGTGCGTGCCTTCAGTTTGAAAGTGGTAATAAATATAAGATAAATCGCAGTCATACAAGGAAATTAACGCAGATAATATCATTATATTAATCCGTTATTTGACGATGTATGTCAAGATTTAGGTATTTTTAGCCCATTGTTTTGTCATGATACGAATTGAAGAAACACCCTAATAGAGACCTTCATTGGTAGAGACCATGTATAAACTATTCTCCACTTACGATACCCCATCTGTGTCTCTAAGCATCGATTCTGGAAGATTGCTTGAAGCGCAATGGCTGTCGTCCCCTAACTTTAACGATCGTCCTAAAGATACTGTCATTAGTGCCATCGTCATCCATAATATTAGCTTACCACCCTTTGAGTTTGAACAGACAGACAGTAAGGGACAGCATTATGTTAAGTCACTTTTTACCAACACGTTAGATTGGGATGCTCATCCCTATTTTAAAACTATAGAAGGTATGAAGGTTTCTGCTCATTTATTTATAGAACGTAATGGTGCAATCACTCAGTTTGTTAACTTTGAAGATCGCGCGTGGCACGCCGGACGTTCAAGCTACTTGGGTACGCCTGAATGTAATGATTACACTATAGGTATTGAGCTTGAAGGCACCGATTTTCGTGACTTTAGTGATTTACAATACGACGCTTTGACGTCAGCTATTGCGGCTATTCATAAAGCTTACCCTCAAACCCGCCGCCATATCACAGGCCATAGCGATATTGCACCAGGGCGCAAAACAGACCCAGGCAAACATTTTGATTGGCTTAAATTGCGCCAAAAGCTAAGTCAGCTTATAGAAATGGATAGTGATTTTTTATAAATGGTAGTGAATTTATAAATAATAGGGGTTTTTATAAATAGTAGTGGTTTTTATTATTAGTGACTGTATTTAGCGCCGCAGTCCTTTAATTTAAGCGTATCTTTCATTTGACATCTTATCTTTAAAATATCATTAGGAATGACAGTTAATGATATAATTCGCAAAATTTTATAATAAATTGAAATTTTGCGAATTTTTTTTATGCAATTTTTGGCAATTTTAGACAATACTTTGTAACAAAGGCGCTTAGATTACATGGCAAAAAGTAAATTATTTCGCTCTACAATGGTTGTAAGCTCAATGACCATGCTTTCACGCATACTAGGTCTAGTACGTGACATGGTTCTTATGGGTGTTTTTGGGGCTGGCGGGTTGATGGATGCCTTCTTGGTAGCCTTTAAAATCCCTAACTTTTTGCGGCGGCTGTTTGCTGAGGGTGCCTTTAGTCAAGCATTTGTCCCCGTTTTATCTGAATATAAAGAACGCTTTACCCTCCAAAAAGTTCAAATATTAGTTAGCCGCACCTCAGGCGCATTATTACTAATATTATCTATGCTTACCATCGTTGTGATGCTCGCCTCACCTTGGGTAATTACATTATTTGCACCGGGCTTTGCTGACGATCCCCAAAAGTTTAATATGGCTAGTGACTTGCTGCGTTTGACCTTCCCTTATTTATTATTTATCTCAATGACTGCATTTGCGGGCAGTATTTTACAAAGCTATGGACGCTTCGCCGCGCCAGCCATTGCGCCAGTGCTACTTAATCTTTGTATGATATCGGGTGCGCTTATATTTTCACCGATGTTCGATAAACCTATCATGGCTCTTGGCTACGCTGTCGCCATTGCAGGTCTATTGCAATTTTTTATTCAGCTGCCTCAGCTCTATATGCAAAAGCTATTGGTCAAACCTAAAGTTGATTTTCAGCATGAAGGGGTACGCCGAATTTTAAATTTAATGTTGCCTGCCATATTTGGGGTATCTGTCACTCAGATAAATTTGTTATTAAACACCATACTAGCTTCGTTGATGATAACAGGATCGGTCTCCTGGTTGTACGCAGCCGAGCGGTTAACAGAGCTGCCATTGGGACTGATTGGTGTGGCGATTGGAACCGTTATTCTACCCAGCCTATCGACCAGTGAAGCTAAAAAAGATGATGTCACGTTTCGTAAGACACTCGACTGGGCGGCGCGTCTAATTATTGTCGTCGGCATGCCAGCGGCGTGTGCCCTATTTGTATTGTCCGATGTGCTCATGCAAACACTCTTTATGCGCGGTGAGTTCATGTTAGAGGACGCTAATATGAGCGGGTTTGCATTACGTAGTATGGCAGGAGGGATATTAGGGTTTATGCTCATTAAAATTTTTGCCCCTGCCTTCTTTGCCCGTCAAGATACCAAGACCCCTGTTAAGATTGGGATTGTGACCGTCATAGCAAATATGATTTTTAGCTTAATATTTGTGGGTATTTTTTATTATTTTAAACTGCCTTTACATGGTGGTCTAGCCCTTGCCACCACTGGTGCCTCTTTAGTTAATGCTGGGCTTTTGTATTATCTACTGCACAAACGCAACTTGTTCCGCTTTGGTCCACATTGGAGGAAGCTTATTTTACAGTTTGCTTCTGCAAGTGTAGTGATGACGGGCGCACTTTATTATGTACTGCCCTATTTCCCTACCCATTCGTCACAGTTATACCGTGTCATAGCATTGCTTCTTATTTGTGCGCTCGGCGCAGTTGTGTATGGCGTTGTGTTATTAGCATCAGGTTTTAGACCGCATCAGCTTAAGCATGGTTAACTTTATGCAGCCCTAAGATCTAATTTATACAATAAAAAAGCCACCGCAATAAACGGTGGCATTTTAATAAATAAAATTTATTCAAAAGCTGTAATTTACTAACTAACTTACTAAGTTTAGATAAGTGAGTATTACTCAGCGTCAGTTTTTTTAGCTTTACTACGTCCGCCAAATGCACCAAAACGCTTGTTAAAGCTAGCAACACGACCTTCGTTAGACGTTTTACGCTGCTCGCCTGTGTAGAAAGGATGCGAGGCACTTGAGATATCAAGTGGATAGTAAGGATATTCTTTACCTTCATACTCACGTGTGGCTTTAGTTTTAGCAGTTGAACGAGTTAAGAAGTACACGTCAGCATTTGTGTCGTGGAATAATACTTCTTGGTACTCTGGGTGGATATCTTTACGCATAATAATTTCTCTCTGTGTCCGATATACAGCTTAGCTGTATGTAACTGAGGCACTAGCGCATTTAATAATTAGCCACCTTGTCACTGGCTTATTCCAGCACAAAACACCAATCATTTGCTTCTCTAGCCTTCCTCAGTGGGAAGTTAAGGCGGTGATTTTACCGATTATTTAGCACAGTTGCAAGTTTAAATCACCGCTAAGCTGTTCACGACATATGGATATCTTACGATATACTAAATTTATTTAATCTTTAGTTGACGACTCAGCTGAATCAGCGCTCTTATCAGAGGTGTTTTCTTCATCAGATGTCTTATTATCAGTATCTTTTTTGTCAGATGAGTTGTCGTCAGACGAATAGTCGTCAGATACGTTGTCATGAGAGGTATTAGCATCATCAGACGCCTTATCCTCAGAAGAAGACGCGCGTTGATCAGTTAAGGCTTCTTTAGCTTCCACTGGCTCAGGACCGAATGTCGCCTTAGCCACACCAATAACCTGTTCAATCAAATGACTGTTATAATAACTCGCAATCATTACCGAAGAGATGGGTAATAACTTTAACATCCAATTCAAATTCATACTATCGATATCAATATTGAATTGATCGGCTAAATTATCAACCTGTTCTGCATAGTATTTGACGTTAGAGCTCTGCAAACCTATGTTATTAAGCTCATTGCGTAACCCTGAAGATTGAGCATTGCTCAACAACCCTTTTGACATACCAAGGCCTGCTAATAGCGCTTGCTTCTCTTGCATTTTGCTAAGATCAGCATTAGACAAGATGGTATAAGCCATTTTCACGCCCTCTTTACCCACTAACGGCTTGTTATATACGGTTGATATCTGATACACCGTGCGTAGAGAGACTAATAACAACCACATTGTGTCCGCAAGTATGCCTGGTAAACCTGCAAGACCAGTCACACCGCCAAGCGTTGCTAAAGCGCGATTCTGGTTGGCAATATCTTGCGCTAAGGCATTTCTTTGCTGGTCATCCAAATCTTCTAGATTTTCAAAACGATGATCCTCGGGAAGATCAACTTTGCTCCATGAGGCGGCAAGTTTCGCTATTTGCGTGAATGCACTGTCAGTTGCTTTGTCAAAAATACTATTCGGAACGACTTTTTTGGCATACTTACCATAAGTTGCAAAACGCTTACCGATCAGCTGTTGTGAGGACTTGACAGCTTGTTGACTAAAAAGATTGTCCACAGATTTGGAATTATAGCTAGATAAATCAACTGCCCTATAATTACTGGCTTTACCAGACTTAGCATTAAGCGAATCTAATAAAGATCCAAACCGCTCTAGATTATCTCGTGCAATATGACCCGCTGTATCAATACCGCCTAACACTAATTTACGTGCTTTAGAACCTTTAGAATTGTCTTTCATATTTGTTATCCCATATTTAATATTATGAATTATGAGTAAATTACAAAATAAACATTTGCCATAAAAATAGGATAATCTTAATTAATTATCCATTCAATTATGTAAATAATGATTTTATTATAGGATTTAACTCTCTTAATATCAGTTTAAACAGTGTTATCAGGGTTTGGTGCAATGTAAAAAGGGTTGTATTGATATTTATCTTAAACCCATTTATTAACACTTAATCAACCTCAACAAACCTTAAATCAGTAATTTTCTTAGGAAATATTTAACCTGTATGATTTATCATCATTTTACGTTCAATCACTTGCCTGCCCATGAGCTACTACCCTATATCACACATGTCCTATTAGCAGCACAGTCAAACGATACCGCTTCAAATATTCAGACTTCAAATAATATAGAGTCGAATAATAGCGATACTCGTTGGCTTCAAAACCAGTCATTGCCGTGGCAAGTATGCTGGTTAAATAACGACCATGATCCTATTATTGGATTGTTACCTAAGGTCTATTGGCAAGTTAATCCAATTCCATCTGCACATAATATCGAACAAAATATACAGCGTAATCAAATAGATGCTGAGATTTCAACGTCTGACTTTCTTAACATTTGTTCTAAATATTCTCATGCTAAAAAAGATCATGATAAAAACTCTCATGCTGATGACATACCTAGTAATAACGCTTCAAAAGGGACTTTGAAAACAGAGACTAGCTTAATAAAAGTTGAAATAATAAAAGGAATGCGTCAGACGCCCACCCGATGTCTTAAGAATACACATGAAAGTAGTCAAAATAATGAGAGTCAAAGTGAGGCTATAACAGCAACTAAGGATGAGGTTGGCATTCATGAAATCGTAGACAGTACGAATACACTAACTGACTATACTCATCACACTTATGAAACGTCATACGCAAACTGGATCAATGAGCTTATTGAGTATTCTGAACGGCATGATTCTGCTTCAACTTTGACATCAGATAATAATTGTAAGGGTCTTGATAAGTTTAGCGCTGATCAAGATGAAGATGACTTGTTAGATGATAGCTATATTCAGGGTAGCTATTTTCAAGTTAGCTATAGCGAGGGATTAATGGGCTTTATCGGTTATGACATTGCTGCTAAATCTTTAAGTCCGAGATATGAATCAATAGCGCTATGCAATCAACCTGCTGCCTTTATGGGACATTATGATATATATTTAAAACCTGCCAATGATAACAGTTGGCAATTGTGTGGGACGTTAGATTGTGATCCTACTGCCATCAATGCTGCTATTCAACTATTACAGCAAGTCGAAGTCTTTTTATCTCATGAATTAGAAGCTGACAAACTGGCTTTGCACGCCCCTCCTATACATATAAAAAGACATTGGTCCTATCAAGAATATGCCAACGTATTCGCTAAAACACAGCAATATTTGTATGACGGCGATAGCTATCAGATAAACTTAACGCAAAAATGGTCAGCCCAACGTTCCACTAGCCTTAGCGCTGATCAAAATACCGTAAGTATAAATGATGCTAATATAGATGTAGCACCTTTAGTCAACTACTTGCCTAAACTTTATAACAATACCAAAGCGCCCTATGCAGGCTATTTGGGACTCAATAGTTATTTAGCATCTGAAAATTCAATCCATTCTAAAATGAGCTTTGAATTATTGAGCTGCTCCCCTGAATTATTTATTGTTTTTAATAAGAACGATGAAGGTGATCATCAGATTTTGACCAAGCCTATTAAGGGGACTCTACCGCGTGGTCAGTCTTTAGAGGAGGATGCTCGGCTCAAAGTCCAATTGGCTAATAGCGACAAAGACCGTGCAGAAAATGTGATGATTGTGGATCTGTTAAGAAATGATTTTGGCCGATATGCCAAAACTGGCAGTGTTAAAGTACCAAAACTCTTTGCTATTGAAAGCTTTAGCAATGTCCATCACATGGTAAGCTCGGTTACAGCGACGTTAAAGCAAGATGTTCATCCATTAACGCTATTATTTGACAGTTTACCCGCCGGTTCAATAACGGGTACACCGAAGAAACGCGCGGTAGAAATAATAGCTGAATTAGAAGTTGGCGCTCGAGGCGCATATTGTGGCACGATGGGGTTTATGAATTTTGATGGCACAGGCAACTGGAACGTTCTGATTCGTTCATTGCAAGCTGATAATCAGGGTACTGTCGCGTTATGGGCAGGCGGAGGAATTACTGTGGGATCTGAAAGCCAGCTAGAATATCAAGAGTGTATTGATAAGGTTGGAAACTTAATCGACTTACTTAAAAAATAATCAGCTCTGTAGAATAAACTCTGTCAATGTTATTACAGACATAACTGACATAAATAGAGTTTAAAGAGCCATCAACTGACTTATTCAATAAAAAAAGGGCTGTGCTACTGCCAGTCCTTTTAATTTGTTAGTTTATTCGTCAGTTTACTAATTAATTTATTTAGCAATTTTTAAACTCAGTAATTTGTTTGGTTAGTCCTGCATCTGCTTTAGGGCGTCAAGCAAACGTTTGTTTTGAGACTCTGTACCCACTGTAATGCGCAAATGTTCGTCTAATCTAGGCTGATCAAAATAGCGTACGATAATGCCTTGATCGCGTAGATTCTGAGCCACTTGTTTAGCGTCAAGCCCTTGAGGGCGGGCTAACACGAAGTTTGCTTGAGAAGGTAGGACATCAAAACCTAAGGCCTCTAAGTCTTTGATTAAAGACTGACGCAGCTTAATGACCTGTTGACACGTTTCTTCAAAATACGCGGTATCAAGTACGCTCGCCTGCGCGCCAGCTTGCGCCAAACGATCTAATGGGTAGCTGTTGAAACTATTTTTCATTCGAGTCAATGCTTCAATCAATGAAGCATTACCAAACGCCATACCTACGCGTAGACCTGCTAAGGAACGTGACTTTGAGAACGTCTGGGTCACTAATAAGTTGTCATGTTTATTAATTAAACTGACCGCAGATACGCCTTCATCCGCTTCTGAAACCGCAAAATCGATATACGCTTCATCAATGACTACCACAGCGTTTGGATGCTCTGACGCAAGTTTATCGATAGACTCTAAAGGTAAAAGCAGCCCAGTTGGCGCATTGGGATTAGCCACGATTATACCCGAACAAGGTTGACGATAATCATCGGTACGAATACTAAAATCTTCGCGTAATGGAATTTTTACCAGTTCAATATCAAAAGTCTCTGCGTATACCGGATAGAAGCTATAGCTTATGTCGGGTGATAGTAATGGACGCTCCTTTAGGAAGAAACAAGCAAATACAAATGCTAAAACTTCATCTGAGCCATTACCCACAAACACTTGATCTGGTTCTAACTCATAAGCAGAAGCCAACGCCTCACGCAAATCAGTAGACTCAGGCGCAGGATATAATCTTAATTCGTCAGCTTGGTTATGCAAAACTTGGGCAATGGCATCAGCCACTTTTGGAGAAGGTGGAAACGGATTCTCATTTGTGTTTAATTTGCATAAGTCGTCATGTGTTGGCTGTTCACCTGGTACATAGGGTGTCAGGTTACGTGCTCTCATTGACCACAATCGAGTCTCTACTTTTTGTTCCATAGTTTCATCATCATTATTATTTTAAATAGAGGGCTTATATAATTAGAAAACGTTTGAAATAATACGTTAGTCGCTGTCTATTTAGTCTACTATCAGACCTATTTTACAATCTAATCTTGCCTAATGACTATTAAAGAAATGTGACTTTATAAGTTGGTATAAAATGCGATATACCTATCAAGGTAAGTCGATGTCACCATAACTAATTAATATCGTTAGCTATATTATCATGACATTTACTCTGGTATATACTAAATTTACCTTATAAATGCATTAGAGAAAAATAATGCGACAGTTGTTGTCGTTTTACTTATTACTCCTGGTTGCGATATCGGGCTGACCGTGCATGGGCCTCAAGATTTTCCTCCATCGCTAGAATATCAGCGACTTGTGCCAAAGACTTAGACCCTTCAGTAGAACAATAAATAAGCGATGTTTTCTTTTGAAAATCGTAAACACCTAGTGGTGATGAAAAACGTGCCGTACCCGAGGTTGGTAGTACATGGTTGGGACCAGCACAATAATCACCAATAGCTTCGGGAGTATGTCGACCCATAAAGATAGCACCTGCATGGCGAATATCATCAATAACTGCATCTGGATCATCTAAGGATAACTCAAGATGCTCAGGAGCAACTTTATTGATAACGTCAAGCCCTTCGCTACGATCTTTTACCAATACCAGAGCGCCTCGATTTTCTAAAGCTTCTCTTGCAATTTCTGCTTTAGGCAACTGTTCAAGTGCGTCATCAATTGCTCGTGCAACCGCATCCAGCTGTTCGCGGCTGGTCGTGACAAATATGGACTGAGCCACAGTATCATGCTCTGCTTGCGACAATAAATCCATGGCCAACCACTGTGCATTATCGTCAGCCTCACCCTCTGCATATACCAATACCTCAGAAGGTCCAGCAATCATATCAATACCAACTTGACCAAATACCGCTCTCTTAGCGGCAGCCACATACTTATTGCCAGGTCCAGTAACTTTGTCGACTTTAGGAATAGTTTGTGTGCCATAGGCTAAAGCAGCAACGGCTTGAGCACCGCCAATCGTAAATACTTTATCCACATTAGATAAATATGCCGCCCCTAAAACCAATTTATTTAGCTCCCCTTTTGGGGCAGGCACCACCATTATAACGTCGCTAACGCCAGCCACTTTAGCAGGTATCGCATTCATCAATACAGATGAAGGATAAGATGCCAAACCACCCGGGACATAAATACCCACTCTATCTAGTGGGGTGACTTTTTGACCTAAACGGTTACCTAACTCATCGGTATATTCCCAAGTTTGCTGTACTTGGCGCTGATGGAAGCTTTTAATACGCTGTGCTGCAGTATCTAGCGCAGCTTTTATCGTCTCGTCCAGTTCATCATAGGCAGCTTTTAACTCATCTTGTGTGAGAATTAAATCTTGCATTGAGCTTGCTGGGTGTGAATCAAACTTTTGGGTGAGCGCCAATACCGCGTCATCCCCTGTTTGCCTAACTTGATGAATAATGTCATCAACCGTTTTGAGCAGATCAGTATCATTAACAGTTTCAAAAGCGAGCAGATCAGCCAGTTGTTGATCGAAGTTGGCATCGGAACTGGTTAAGATACGCATACGAAGTCCTTTGTTAAATTCAATAAACTTTAAAGATAGGGGATAGAAATAAATATAGTAGGTATTATGACTCTAATATGGGGCTCAAATGCTATGATTTCAATTTAAAATACAGTCAAAGAAGTCTACAATGGTTTTAAGGCAACCGAGTACAAATGCTACTCACGTAGGCTTAACGAGGTTAATACTGTAACTGTTTAGTATTTCGCTGATTATAGTCGCTCATATAGTGTACTAAGGTTTTGTGCATAAAAAAGCATCACTAACGATAGTGATGCTTTGCATCAATAAGTGTAATTGTATCTCATTCACCATACAATTAACTCAGAACAACTAACTTTTTAACATCTTACTGTCCATAATTATAGCTTTATATCATAGAGCTTTAATAGTTAACTAGTAATTAAATGACGTCATGTTTCTAATCGGCAATACTTTTCTTAAAACTTTCAAGAATGGGTTCTAAAAGATCAAATTTACGTTTGTAGCTCACTTGATTCACAATTAAGCGAGAAGATACTTCACAGATATGATCCACTGGTTCTAAACCATTAGCGCGTAACGTGTTTCCGGTATCAACCACATCAACAATCATATCACCCAAGCCAACTAATGGCGCCAGTTCCATAGAGCCGTAAAGTTTGATCAAATCAACTTGTTGACCTTGGCTTGCGAAGTACGCACGTGCCACATTCACATATTTAGTGGCTATACGTAGACGACGATTGGGCAACTGAGCCCCTTTAATACCTGCGGTCATCAGCTTGCATTGTGCAATCTTTAAATCAAGCAGTTCATACACATGCTTAGCGCCATACTCAAGTAGCACGTCTTTACCCGCAACCCCGAAATCTGCTGCACCATGCTCGACATATGTCGGCACGTCACTAGCACGGAGAATAAGGACTCGCACCATATCATGCGAGGTTGGAAAAATAAGTTTACGAGATTTCTCAGGGTCTTCGAGTAACTCAATACCCGCAGCTTTTAATAAAGGCAACGTTTCTTTTAATATTCTACCTTTAGAGAGTGCCAGCGTTAAACCTGCATAGTCGCTGTCCGCTTGATTAAGTAGTTCGTTGTGTTCAGTCATAGATGGCTGCGTCTTATAAAATTTTGAAATCTTAGGATAACCGGTGATTATGAATTGTCTTTGTTAGGGTTGATTCGCTGAATATTTACCCCGAGGCCACGCAGCTTTTCTTCCACATTTTCATAACCCCGATCAATATGATATATACGATCGATGACACTCTCGCCCTCAGCGGCGGCGGCGGCCATTACAAGAGACATCGAAGCACGCAAATCGGTTGCCATAACAGGAGCCGCGTTAAATGCTTCAACGCCACGGACAATGGCAGTATGCCCATCGATAGTAATATTAGCACCAAGACGACTTAATTCAGGCACATGCATATAGCGATTTTCAAAAATATTTTCGCTTATGGTACTCGTCCCCTCAGCCAAGCAGCATACCGCCATAAGCTGTGCTTGCATGTCGGTTGGGAAGCCTGGATGTGGCTGCGTTCTAATATCTACAGGTTTTGGACGTTCCGTCATTTGCGCACGGATCCAATCGTCCCCTGTGGTAATTGTAGCACCCATCTCTTCAAACTTATGTAGCACGGGCTGTAATAAGCTAGGGTCTGTATTTAATGTCGTTACATCTCCTTGTGTCATTAAAGCGCCTGCTAAATATGAGCCTGTTTCGATGCGATCCGGCAATACCGAATAGTCACAACCTTTAAGGCTTTCAACGCCTTCTATCGTCATCGTTGAGCTACCAATACCCTCTATTTTAGCCCCCATGGCTACCAGCATATTTGCAAGATCTACTACTTCGGGCTCACGCGCGCAGTTCTCCAATACCGTAGTGCCACGTGCCAAAGTTGCCGCGATGATGACGTTTTCAGTACCACCAACGGTCACCATATCAAAGCTAAACTCACAACCAATCAGACGTCCACCTTCAGGCGCTTTGGCTTTCACATAGCCATTTTCGACATCAATTATCGCACCCATTGCTTCAAACGCTTTTAGGTGTTGGTCCACAGGACGCGAGCCTATCGCACATCCCCCTGGTAAAGACACTTCAGCTTCACCGAATCTGGCTAACAAAGGCCCTAGCACTAGGATAGAAGCTCGCATAGTTTTAACCAGTTCATAAGGCGCAAAATAGTTCTCAATAGTGCTGGTATCACAGGTAACTGTATTCCCCTCTTTATTGATCGTAACGCCCATGCCACTTATCAATTTGATTAAAGTGCGCACATCTTGTAATGAAGGGACATTATTCAAGATGGTTGGGGTTTCTGCCAAAATCATGGCTGCCAATAAGGGTAAAGCGGCATTTTTAGCGCCTGAAATAGTGACTTCACCGGCGATACGGCTGCGGCCTTTAATTAAAAACTGATCCATTGAGTGTGGTCCTAACTGGGATAACGATAAGATAAACATCTGTAATCAGTTATGTTTAAGGCATTACAAATTATCTATAATGCAATATCTTATCTTATAATGAGCATAAACTTAGACTAACTAAAATTATAAATGCGGTGGATATAAAATACAAAATTAAATCGAATTAACTCTAAAAACGTTATTAAAAACAAGGCTAAGAGATGGCTAAAGTGTATATTATGACATTACATTTAACAGTCAACATATACCTTAAATCAATGAATTTATTGTCCCGCTTGTTTCGCTTCCCATTCGGCGGGTGTCAATGCTTGAATGTTGAGCGCATGAATGTCACCGCGTGAAATAATATCATTGACTAAAGCATAAACCGCTTGTTGGCGCTGCACCAAACGTTTGCCCTCAAAGCTTGAATCGACAACACGCACATCAAATTTGTTGCCTTGATTGGCTGCTTGAATAAATGCATCTGGGAAATGGGGCTGTAGAAAAGCGATTAAATCGTCAGCGTTCATACTCATTGAATCTACCTATTATTAAATTTTGGGATGATATTATAATGCATATTATGGTTAGGGTCTGTTAATAGGGGATTATAACAAGGCTTAACAAAATTTGCCTAAAACATTTAAACTCGCAGCTCATTAAGCATAGTTCGACATACCTCATAAATAAACAATAAGTGTTATTAACCTATAGACCCTATTAACTCATACACTCTTTACCAACCAGGTACCTCATCCTTATACATCTCTATATATGGACTACTTGACGCACCATTAGTAGAAGCCCCATTTGATCCTTGCTGGCTTGTATTGCCTTGCGCTGGCGCGCTTTGGGCAGGCGCGCTGGGTATTGTCCCATTCTGAATAGGTGTATTAGGTGTATTGGGACCTGGATTTGCTGGGTTGTAAGTTGGATTAGCTGGGTATGATGATGGACTAGGCTGATTATATCCAGCGTTGGATGGATTATACGGCTGGATATTGGGATTAGGCTGACCATAACTGTTTGGTTGTGCGGCAGGGGCAGGCGTTGCTACAGAGTCCGTAATTATATAGCGCTCAAATGGCGGTTCAAGCCCTTCTTCTTGACTGATGTTATTCTCATCAATTATGGCGCCATTATTGTCTATCATGTCTGTTAATAATACGAGCTCTTTTATTCCCACAGTACGCTCTACAATATTGATTAAATGGCCACGTTGGGTTGGGGTAAGCTTACCCATGACATAAACAACACCGTCATCGGTGATAACATCAATCTGTGAAATACTAAGGACATTACTATTTAATACCTTCGCTGATATTTTTGAAGTTATATAACCGTCATGAACCGTATAACTGGCTCCTTTTTGCGGTCCAACATTCAAATAATCGTAGGTCTGCTTTACATCTGGCATTGATGACACAATTTGCTTAATCTTTTGTTTGGTTTCATTATCAGGAACTTCACCTGTCAGTAATACATTACTATAAAAGCTGTCTACACTAAGACGGCTGCGCTGAGATAAAGTATCGTCTAAGGCATGAATGTTGGCTTTGGCCGTATTCTCAATACTTTTATCCAAAATGCGCTGTGCAATCGTGCGATCTGTAACGGGAACCCCATACGTCCCTGGTGGTTGGTTGGGCTGCAACGTACTACAACCCGACAAGAATGTAGCACTTAACATAAAGCAAAAAGTAGCCTTACTTATATTAATACCCGCGCTTTTATTAGTTGTAGCCTTACTACGCCAACCAGATTTCACCATGATTAATATGTCCTTATGTTTGCTCATACGTCTTTAATTTATTTGCTCATTAAACGCTATTCATTAAAGGCTATTTATGAAAAGTATAATTGAACGCTACTTAAATATCCTGTTTTTGATAACATGTGTTACATGCCCTATTTTATAGCACTCAATTATTGTAGCTTTAGTTTAACTATAAACAATAATATTATAAGACACATTTCGTAACTATTTAAACAGTAACCCTTAAACAGTTACCCTCAAACAGTTACTTGTAAACAGCCACTTAAAAGCATTCGCCAAGAAAACGCATTGTAAATCAAGCACTCACCAAGCCGATGCCATAAATGCACCTTGTATCCACTCAGGCGAGTTTGTAACGTGCGCCGCTACTATCCTATCATTTGATAGCCCCTGTTGAGACAACGCATTTTGATTAGAATGCGCTTTAGAATAGGTTATAGACTCATCATAGGCAACCACATCAAACCGGCATTCAAGATTTGCATATTGCGGATGCTGTTTCAAAAAATAATGTGCCACCTTAATCAGCTTTCTTTGTTTAGCGCGCGTCACACTCATCGCTGCTGTGCCATAAACTGATAATTTACGTTTACGCACCTCAGCAAAGACTAAAATATCCCACGTGCGCCCAGGCTCTATCAATATCAAATCAATTTCACCCACCTTAGGTTGCTGCCAGTTTCTCTCAAGCACGGTAAGACCATGATGCTGCAAAAATTCAGAAGCCAGGTGCTCATACCGCCCCCCATTTCGCTGCGTGGGAGATTTTAATAAGGATGGGTTTGCAGGCATGATACTCACTTAATAGCATGTAATATGATTTAATATTACCACAACATGATAAACTGATAGTATCGACCCAGTCTGCAAATCTAACTAGATTACGCAGTTTGTGTCATATTTAACACTTTTCACACAGTCTAGATGTATTAAGGTTTTATATGGTAGCGCACGACGACACTCAAAAGTCCCTAAGTTCGATAGCATCAGCCTCAGCTAATTTATATATCGTCGCCACGCCCATCGGCAACATGAACGACATGACGCTACGCGCTATTGAGACGCTAAAAAAAGTGGATATTATCGCCTGCGAAGACACCCGAACGTCAGGTAAACTGTTATCAAACTTCGGTATAGACACCCAAACTTGGGCATATCATGAGCACAATAGCGAGGTGCAAACCCCAAAAATCATCGAAATGTTGCAAAGCGGTCACCCTGTAGCGCTCATAAGCGACGCAGGCACACCACTGATCAGCGACCCTGGATATCAAATGGTGCAAGCCGCGCATCAAGCCAATATCAATGTGGTGCCTATTGTTGGCGCTTGCGCAGCAATTGGGGCCTTAAGCGTGGCGGGGCTGCCCTCGGATAAATTTAGCTTTGTCGGCTTTTTGCCCGCCAAAACGCACGGACGTGTCAAACAACTAGAGCACAACGCCAACCGTACGGAAACCCTAATTTTCTATGAAGCGCCGCATCGTATCGTCGCAAGCCTTAATGACATGGCAAGTGTATTTGGCGCTGACCGTCCTGCGACTCTATGCCGAGAATTGACCAAAACCTTTGAAACAGTCAAAAAATCCACGCTAGCACAATTGGCTGATTTTGTAGCCGCAGACAACAATCAACAAAAAGGTGAAATTGTCGTCGTCGTTGGCGGTGAGGTAGGCGGCGACTCAGCCGATGACAATATTCATGACACTTTACTGCTACGCCTGCTGGAGGATTTATCTGTCAAAAAAGCCGCGGCGTTGGCGTCAGATATCACTGGGGTTAAGAAAAATGCGTTGTATAAGCGGTTGCTTGAGTTGCAAGAAGATAAATAAGAATTATTTTTGTAGCCACTCCAGCCATCCGCTATATCTCCCAGCCTAGGCGTGGCGGGGGCACGGTTTGAGAGATTGCTGTTACCTCGACACGCTCTCAAAACCTAGCCCCCGCTACACGCCTAAGCTGGCAGTATACCGCTACTGTCTGGGCTAAATCGGCATCGCATTCCTATCTTTAATCCAACCATAATACGCCCACAACAACAAACTGGCAGCACTGCGATGCGGCGACCACGGCTGCGATAATGCTTTAAGCTGTTTGGGCGTAGGTCTTGACTTTAGCTCTAATAGGGCTTGAGCGCCCACCTTAATCGCTAAATCATCCACTGCCAGCACGTCTGCCCTGCCAAGACTAAACAGTAAATACATCTCTGCTGTCCATCTACCAATGCCTGTCACAGCGGTTAGGGTATTAATTATCTCATCATCCGCTAAAGTTGTTAGCGCCTCATAATCGATATCATGCGCCACCAATGAGCGAATATAGCGTATTTTTTGACGAGATAGCCCGTTGGCTCGCAACGTATCATCATCCGCATTGTCTATAGCGGATGGTATGGTTAATCCTGCATTGTCCAATTTATTCCATATACTTTGCGCCGCTGCAACCGAGAGCTGCTGACCCACCATTGCCCGCATTAACTCGGTAAATCCGCCCGCGTTACGGCGCAAACTAGGCACGCCCACTTGCGCAAATACAGGTGCAAAGCGTGATTCAATCTTGATTAGGGCTCGAATGTGTTGTTCTAACTCATTGAGGTCGTCAATGGTCATGATATCGTCTGATAAAGGGGTGGTAGAATTAGATGAAGATTGATTGTTAGAGGTTGGTTGCATAAATGGCTACTCCATAAATCGGTAAGATATCTTTATCGCTTATCAGCATCACTTATATCAGTGCCATAATTCCCTGCCAGCCGACTCTTATACCTAATACGGTAAGGATAACTAATACCAACTGACGAAAGCGCTGCTGCGATAAATACTGACGCAAGCGGATACCGACAAGCAAACTGGCAATAGAGATAACAGTTAATAGCGCAATGAGTGACCACTCACTACTCGATAACGCCATAATGGGCTCGCGTAATACAATAATTTGAGCCACTTTACCTAACAGATAACACATATTACCCACCTTCGCGATGGTGTTTTTATCATCGGTAATGGAGAGCAGATACATAAGCAAAATGGTCGACATGGCGTTGGTTGAGCCACCAATAATACCTGCTAATATCCCCGTGCCAATCAAAACTGGAGTGGTGGCTGGCAATATGATTTTTTTACCCAGCGCATTGCTGATAACATAAAAGGCGATAACTGCTGCCAATAATAATAAAATATAGCTGCTATCCACCCACATCAGCAGCTTAACACCCAGCAGACTACCAAGTAAGCTCATAAGTGCCAGTAGCCAATAGTGCTTGAGGTAATAGGTAATATTACCCCAGACACTGCGCCCGCCTCCGATGATCCATGTCATTAGGTTGAGCGCAAGTGAGGGGAATATAATAAGAATGATGGCATATTGCAGCGGGTACATACTTGCCAAAGCGGTAGTAGTAACTAGCGTTACCCCTAATCCGCTAATGCCATGTAGTAACGATGCTATGGTAAAGATAAATGTATTTAAAAGCGTTTCAGCTGACATATTAAAACAGCAACTGCATGTGAATATGTCGATTATTAAGATGCAGCTCTTTTAGACTCCGTCCTATAAGTCGCTGATTAGCGAATTGCAAATTTGATGCATGCTGGTTTACTCGCTGCGGTCTAACTACATTATCGGGTTTGATTGAATCTAGAGTTTTCAAACCATTGTCAGGCATAGTCATATTTAACATGGTTACATTCCCTATAACGTTTAGATAAGTAAAGTATTTAGCGTTTAGCATACCCTTGCTGATTGAGGTAATCCATGACATCAGGGCGTAATGGCTCGCCATAGGTTTTGACCATATGCTGTGTCCAGTCTGAGACTTTATCCCCTCGCTGCTCATAGTAGGCGCGCACTATGTCGTTATATTCTTGCAAGGCCTCATCACTGGCTGGGCAGTATTGGTTTTCAGATAATAGCACAGACAAAGGCAAGCGCGGTTTTAACCCCACCTGTTTTGCCTCTAGAGTTGGATGACCCAAACACATACCAAATAGTGGAGCCACATGCTTTGGCGCTTTGATAAGTTTACTAGCACGGGTAATATCATTTCGCATACTACCGATATAAACCCCGCCAAGGCCTAATGACTCAGCAGCAGTTAATACATTTTGAGCAAACAAAGCAACATCTACCGCAGCTATCAAAGTGACCTCCATCCAATCAGACTGAGCTTCTGGAACTACTTGGTTGTGACGGTGTGTATCCATACAAAATACCAAAAACTCTGGCGCTGACTTGACGTAAGTATGTCCAAATTTTTTACCAGACCCTAAGGCCTTTTGATAAGCGTCTTCATCTATATTATTTGAGATTTGAAAGAATTGCTCACGTAGGCTCGGCTCGGTAATACGCACCACACTAACGGCTTGGGAGAAGTTTGATGTAGAGACCGCACGCCCGGCTTCAAGTAAAGTCGTTAGCACCTCAGGTTTGATAGGCTCGTCGGTAAACTGACGCACTGAGCGGTGCTCTAATAATGTTTTAATGGTTGAGTTCATAACGTCGGCTTGGTCGACGGCATTTTGGTTCATCGTATTATGTTGCATCATTGCTGCCCTTAACAATTTACTTATAGTCGTGAGTGTGACATATAACGCTTTTTTAAACGTTTGCGTTTAAAGAGTTTCACCAATTAGCTGTACCAGCTGTTTTGCAATATTATACTTACTGGCTTTATCTAAGGCTGAAGGTGGCTGCTGGTACTTATCTGCAAAATATACCGTTATGGCGTTTTCATCACTAGCAAACCCTATATCTGAACGAGAGACATCATTACAAGCAATCATATCTAGGTTTTTTGATGCCAATTTGCCACGAGCGTACTTTTCAACATCTTGAGTTTCTGCGGCAAACCCAACGACAAACATATCTGGATGAGCGTGCGAAATAGTCGCTAAGATATCAGGGTTCTTAACCAGCTCTAATGTCATCGTCTCTTGTGTTTTTTTGATTTTTTGCGGCGCCGCATCTCGAGTGCGGTAGTCTGCAACAGCAGCAGTAGCAATAAATATATCACACCCTAACTCTGCTGATTGGGTCGCTGCTTGTAACATATCGTTGGCTGAGAGAACATCGATACGATTGACATTCAGCGGGGTATCTAAGCTTACCTTACCGCCTGCAATCAAGGTCACCTCAGCACCAGCATTCTGACACGCGCGTGCTAACGCAAAGCCCATTTTTCCTGATGAATGATTCGACAAGAATCTTACAGGGTCAATCGCTTCAACGGTGGGCCCTGCCGTTATGGTGACTCGTTTACCTTGTAATGTTTGTGGTACCAAACGTTTGGCTTGGCGGTATAAGATATGCTGTAGCAAAACCTCAGGCTCTGGAAGTCTGCCTGATCCTGTATCGCCACAGGCTTGAATGCCGCTATCAGGTTCAATGACGTCATAACCTAAATCAGCCAAGGTATCTATATTGAGTCTAACTGCTGGATGCGCCCACATTTGTTGATTCATTGCCGGTGCAATTACCACCGGTGCTGCCGTGGCCAAACTTACCGTAGTTAGCAAATCATCCGCCATACCCATTGCTAATCTCGCTAGGGTATTGGCTGAAGCAGGAGCAATAATCATCAAATCTGCCCACTTGGCCAATTCTATGTGTCCCATGCCAGCTTCAGCGGTGGTATCTAACAACTCTGTATGAACCTCATTACCTGTCAAAGCTTGAAAGGTTAGCGGTGTTATAAATTCTTTTGCTCCCTGAGTCATTATTACGCGTACCTCAAAGTCTGCTTTTATTAGCAAACGGGCCAGTATGGCCGCTTTATACGCCGCAATACCCCCAGTAATAGCAACAATGATATTTTTTATACTGTTGGTTTGCGTAGTGACCGGAGTGAATATCTGGCTCATAGGGTAAGGATACCTTTTGTTGCAGTTGGTGATAGCTATTGTTGATTATAGTTATTAATAGCAGCTGAGCTAAGATTTTTCGAGTAATTTAGTGAGCTAAAACATAAACGCATATGGTAACAAGTTTAGACGCATATTGGACAACTTTTTGGCCAGAGACCTTAATAAGTTACTGCTCTAACCTATTATAGTCTGCTAAATACTAAACGGTTACGGTGTTAACTTCGCTCGCCCTAATATACTAGTACTTGCACTCGATTACCTTGTAACCATTTTAGATTTACTTGACTATATTGAAACTTTTTTGCAAATGTTCCAATTAATTTTTGAAGCTAATTAATTTAAAAGCTTAATTTCTGAAAACTTATATATTGAAACTATTTTTTTAAAACACAATTATTTAAACGCAATTTAAGCCCATATACTGTTGAGTTTTGATAAACTACGGCCTTAAATTGTATATTATGACTATAAATTAGGGTCTGTTATACATTTCTTTAAACCTCTTTACTCAAGTTACTTATATATGGCAATAAAAGACTGGCATCAGGACGACCAACCGCGCGAAAAGCTACTAAATCATGGTGCAGAAAGTTTGACTGATGCAGAGATACTGGCCATATTTTTACGTACAGGCACCAAACAGCACTCTGCACTTGATCTGGCACGTAGCCTTATTCATGAGTTTGGAGGTATCGCAGAATTACTGGCTGCGCCAAAGCAGACGGTGCTGTCCTGTCATGGTATTGGTAGTGCAAAATATGCCCAATTGCTCGCCAGTTTGGAGATGGGCAAACGCTATTTAAATAGTGAGCTTAAAACGGGCAATCGTTTGAACCGCTCTCAGGTCGTCAAGGATTATGTGACTACGCAGCTACGCCGCGAGAACCAAGAAGTATTTGCAGTATTGTGCTTAGATAATGGCTTGTCATTACTGGATTATAAAGTGCTATTTGTGGGCGGCATTTCATCTTGTTCAGTCTGTATCAAACAAGTACTACGTCATGCGATCGAACATGGCGCCAGTCAGCTTATTGTCGCTCACAATCATCCCAATCAAGACGCGACGCCATCGCAAGCAGACATTCATTTGACTGAAAAGTTAAAACAGGCCTGTGATCTTGTTGATTTAAACTTAGCGGATCACATCATCGTTGGGCGCAATCAAACCTTGTCTTTTGCCGAACAAGGCACTTATCCTTATTAGACAGATCATATCAAACCACCCTATTAATAAGATCATATTAATCAAATCATATTAAATGGGCTATATTAGGCACATGCCCTAAAATGCTTGCTTTGGCTGAGACTAAAGTTTTAGCCAATCGTCGTTTTGAATTATTAGCCGTTTAAGGTCGATCATCATTTTAAGTCCATAGTCGTTTTAAATTTGTTATTTAAATCTTTCTATTTTTATACTTTCTGCTACTTAATCTTGTCTAGACGAACGGTTTCTAAGCTGTCGTTTCAGCCCAATTGTTCATTCAACTTAAAACACACTTAGATTACATTGTCTTGCCCAAAAACTATTTTATCAAAAACTCATTTTATCAAAAACTTATTTTATAAAAATTAATATAAATAACGGCCAGTTAGAATCAGCTAGAGCTATCAAACTGATAATTTCGTTGATAAAGCGTTAAATCTTCATACTTTGTACTATAAAACAATAAATTTTTACGCTAAATTTGTTATAAATAGTATATAAGCTTAAATTAAGCTCTCGTTATTGCTTTATTTGTGTGACGTGCTTACTTTGGCATATTTAAAATACTTTTGATTTAAACACTTTATTTTGGTTTTATGACTATGATCGCATTCTCTTTTGTTGGCTTACTGATACTTGCCATATTAATGCAGCTTCTTGCACTATTGCTGGTGTTTTTAATGGGACTTAGTCGAACAGTTGGCGCCGCGCTTCTTATCTTAGTTGCCATCGCTGCTGCATTTATAAACCCTTGGTCATTAGTACTGGGCATTCCAATAATTTTGATCTGTTTAATTCTATTCATTCCGTTCCTAAGAAAATCCTTAATAAGTAAGCCTGTCTATAATACGTTAGGCAAAGCCATGCCAAGCATGAGCGATACCGAGCGCGAAGCCTTGGATGCGGGCACGAGTTGGTGGGAAAAAGAGCTATTTATGGGGGCGCCAAATTGGGAAACCTTCTCAAGCTACCCTTTTCCCACGCTATCTGATAAAGAACAATCGTTTTTGGATAATGAGACCGAAACGCTATGCTCAATGCTCGATGAGTGGCAAATTCATCATCATGAAAAAGACTTACCGCCACACGTTTGGCAATTTATTAAAGATAATGGATTTTTGGGATTAATTATTCCTGAAAGTTACGGAGGTCGTGAATTTAGCTCCTATGCACAAAGCCGAGTTATGAGCAAAATCGGCTCACGTAGTTTGACCGCAGCGGTGAGCTGTATGGTTCCAAACTCGCTTGGACCGGGTGAATTACTCATGCATTACGGTAGTGAGGAGCAAAAACAGCGCTGGTTACCCGGGCTTGCCAATGGAACTGAAATCCCCTGTTTTGGCTTAACGGGACCTGAAGCAGGATCTGATGCAGGCGCTATACCTGATACTGGCGTTATTTGTTATGGACAGTATCAAGGTGAAGAAGTACTTGGCTTAAACATGAATTTCTCCAAGCGCTGGATTACACTTGCCCCCATAGCAACAGTGGTCGGACTGGCCTTTAAGCTTCACGATCCAAAGGGGCTGTTAGGGGATAAAAACAAAACGGACTATGGTATTACGTGCGCCCTTATTCCAGCAGATTATGAAGGGGTAGAGGTTGGTCCACGTCATAACCCTGGCTCACCCTTTATGAATGGTACCGTCGTTGGTAAAGATGTTTTTATACCCCTCGATTTTATTATTGGTGGTATTGAAAATGCAGGGCGCGGCTGGCGTATGCTTATGGAGTGTTTAGGGGTGGGTCGCGGTATCTCATTGCCTGCTTTATCTACTGCAGCTGGTGAAATGGGCTATTTAAATGTCGGTGCATTTTCTAAAATTCGTGAGCAGTTCAAAATTTCTGTGGGCAAATTTGAAGGCGTACAAGAAGCCAGTAGCGACATCGCAAGCAAAACCTATATGCTCGAAGCATTTCGTCATTTGGTAACATGTGGTCTTAACCAAGGCGGCACGCCCTCAGTTATGACAGCAATGGCGAAGTATTATGCGACTGAAACCATGCGTGATTTGGTTAATCATGGTATGGACATTGTGGGTGGACGAGCCATTCAGTTAGGGCCACGTAACTTTTTAGCCTTGCCATATCAAGCTATTCCAGTTTCTATCACGGTTGAAGGCGCGAATATTTTAACCCGTTCGCTCATGATATTTGGGCAAGGCGCTATGCGCTGCCATCCTTATCTGTTTGATGAGCTACAAATGCTTCAAAGCGATGATAAACAGCAAGCGCTAAAAGATTTCGACAACATGTTTTTTAAACACTTAGGATATACCTTCAATCGCGGCTCTAAGTCGTTTATTGCCGGTTACTTTGGGGGTAGTAGTAAAGCGCCTGACTTTGCAGACAGCTTTACACGCCCTTACTACAAGACCATTAACCGCTTGAGTGCAAACTTTGCCTTAACGGCAGATATGGCCTTAGGTATCTTGGCGGGTGATATAAAACGTAAAGAGATGCTCTCTGGTCGATTAGCTGACATTCATGCCCATTTGTTTATTATGACGGCCATTTTGCAGTTTTACGCGCATGGCACTCAGTCTGAATCTGAAAAAAAGCATGCTCAATTGGCGCTTGAAAATTCTTTAAACACTATCCAAGATGCCTTTTTTGAGTTTTATGCCAACTTTCCAAACCGTATGGCGGCAGGATTAGTTAAGTTTGTTTGCTTCCCTGGTGGCAGGTTTGTTGATAAACCTAGTGATGAATTAAGACGCCACGTGGGTGAACTGATAATGCAGGATGGCGCAGACAACCCATTTCGTGATCAGCTTAAAAAGTTTGTTTATTATACGACCGATCCTGAAGACACCACGGGCCGTTTAGAAAACGCGTATCAAATGCTGCTTAAAGTAGAACCATTGTGGCAAAACTTCAAAAAAGCTGAACACAAAGGTAAGTTCATGGGGTTAACCTTTGAGGATCACGTATTAACCGCGCTTAAGGATGGTAATATCACAAGTGAAGAATCAGAACAGCTGATTGAGTATAACGCCGTTCGTTTTGATGCTTTATTAACAGATACCTTTGATGAGCATTTAACATATGCACAGCCGCGTGAAAATCCGCACACGTTAGAAAGTGCGGCTGAGAATCTAACGCCTTATGTCATCGAAGCCATTTCAAACTCGCAGAGTGCGTCTAATTCTGATTCAATCGCTAAAGATCTTGATAAAGATGCTCAAGCCATTGATAATTACGATGCACAAGAGGGTATACGAAATAATTTAGACATAGAGGAACATACGGGCGATGAGAATCGCGCTCATGGGTACGAGCAAGATGGCGATGTTACCATGGTCGATGAACATAATACGATTCAAAAAAACGTTGATCAAACAGATTTCAATGACGCCCATCCAGATGCCGAAGCTTTAGATCCTAGAATTCGTGATGCGGAGATGACCCTTGAGCAGCGTATGGCTCGAAATCATCAACGGGAAGCTGAGTCTCGTTTAAACGCTCACAACCAATCAAATTTATCCAAGCCACACGATGATTAACTGCATCATAGTGATGTTCATATGACTAGTAACTTTGTGACCATATTGTGATAGATAGCTTGTCTTAGATTAAGGTCACTCTATCTAAGGTTAGGCGTTTAGTTAACCCTAAAACTCATTAAGATTTAAACCAGCCGTACCTAGATGGTACGGTTTTAACTATTTATTAGATAATAATTAGACGATTATTAGACGATTATTAGCTATTTTATTAGCTTTTATGGCTTTATGCTTCATTCTTCGATCTTAACTATTTATCAGTCACGTCACATTTTTCTATGCTAAAACCTTCTTCGAAAAAAGTCTCACCTGCCAAATCGTCTTCACGTGCTAATCCCATTTTTAGGATGATTAAATGGGTGTTTAAATTAGTATCTTTAATGGTGCTGGCAGGGGCTTTAGTTGTGGTTATTCCTAGTCATTATTATGCCGCTTACATTCCTGAGCCATTTTTAGATTATTTGTCAGATAATTTTATCGACAAAGCAGCTGATAAACTACCCGAAAGTGTGTCAAACAAACTTGAATCAACTGTAAGCCGAATCAATTACTCTATCAATTATACAAAACTTCTAAGGCGAGAGCCGCCATCGGTAAATAGTTTACCGAATCCTGTAGCAGGCGCTCATTTGACAGATACATGGGGGGCTGCACGTAGTAATGGGCGATCGCATCAAGGGATAGATATATTTGCGGAGCGGCATACGCCCATTATGAGCACCACTCAGGGCATTGTGCTTAAAGTAGGAACGAATACCCTAGGCGGCAATATTGTTTCTATTACTGGTCCCGGGGGTGTCGGTCATTATTACGCACACCTTGAGGATTATGGAGACATTAAGGTAGGTGACTGGGTAGAGGCTGGAGATATCATAGGTTATGTTGGCGATAGTGGTAATGCCAAAGGCACCCCGCCCCATCTTCATTATGGAGTATACACTGCATCAGGTGCTGTAAACCCTTACCCTCTATTGCAGAAATAACGGTAAGCACAAATAGCGGTAGGCAAAATATAAGACGCAACCACTGTACGTCTTAGGATTAAGCCCTTAATTACTGATCTTGATTCTCTACGGGCGGCGCATCTCGTCCTAACGTGGATAAGTAGGCAATGATATCTTTTCGGATTTGCGCATTAGGAATTGGATCAGAAAGCATACGCGTATCAGGAAGCACAGCTTCAGGGTCAGCAATATAAGGGTCTAAAGTTTCAAAATCCCAGACCCAATTTGCATTGTCAATGACATCACTATAATTATAATCATCCAATACACCAGAGGGCGAATGATAAACCCCAACGAGTTGCGGGCCTTTTTCGTTGCTACCTGGACGCAGTGTGTGACATTGTTCACAGTATTCTTCGTACAGCTCTTTACCTCTATCTACATCACCTCCTTCATAAATAGGCGCTGTCACCTGCGCTCGGTGATCTGGCGGTGTTGGTGTACAGCCAAACATTGTCAGCATGGCTATACCTACAGACAACCTGCTAAGGTTTGTAGGAAGCGGGGTTTTAAAGCTCAGCCTTCTAAAGCATAGGCTTTTAAAGCAAAAAGGATTATTAAGTAGCTGATTGGATTTTTTAGAGTGTTCATTTAATTTCAAAACACACTTTTTGGCAATTAAACTATGAAAACGTAAAGACATTTTACACTCACTATTCAATATTTATGACATGATGGTTTGATACAAGCTATCTATAATTATTAGGGCGTGTCTTCAATTGGATTATGTGGCTAAAGGTGAGATAGATTTTTGTCAAACAAGGATAATTTCGCAAATAATATAGATATATTAGCTAGAAATTAGACACAGTTTGGCTAAAATATAGCCATCTTTTAGCCCATAAATCTTAAAGTTCCAAATGAAGACACGCCCTAGTTTAAAGTCTAGCAATATGCGGTTAATCCTTAGATTGAAATTGATACACATCTATAGGGGTTTTGAAGGGCTTATTAGGTCGCTCTTGCACCAATTTAGGAACCAGATAGCCTGGAAGCTTGGCCAACATTTGCCAGTACAAAGCGACGGCTTTTTGTTGGTGCATATCAAAGTGGGCAGCGCCTTCTACTTTATCAAGCAAATGTAGATAATATGGCAATATGCCGACTTCAAATAAACGCTCGCTTAGTGCGACTTGATCCGCTACGGTATCATTAATATTATTAAGTAGCACCGCTTGATTCAAAAGCGTAATACCACTGGCCTTAGCCTGCATCAAATAGTGTGCCGTATGATTATCTATTTCGTTGGCATGGTTGGTATGTACGACCATAACTATACGGCAACGGCTTGATTGCAATCGTTTTAGCAACTCATTATCTAACCGCTCTGGTATGACGATGGGCAATCGTGTATGCAAGCGAATGGTGGTGATTTGCGGCAAATCTTCGAGTGCTTCTAACCATAAGAACAATCGGCGATTGGTCACACTTAGAGGGTCACCCCCACTCAATATGACCTCATTAACCTCAGGATGTTGACGAATATATTGCTTTATAACTGCTAACTGTTCGGTTTTAGGTATGTTGGCTTGATAGTCAAAATGCTGTCTAAAGCAGTAGCGACAATGTATCGCACAGGCCCCCGTAACGGTCACTAAAATACGTGATTGGTATTTATGTAGTAAACCTTGAATAGGGTTCATCTCATTTTCTGCAAGCGGATCTGTCACAAATCCAGTTATCTTTGTTAATTCGCGAGGATCTGGCAAAACTTGACGTAATAAGGGATCGTTTATATTGCCAAGCTGCATTTTTTTGACAAAATCTCTTGGTACTCTTAGTTTAAATGCATGGGGTAATTCCCAGGTACTTGGTATATCAGGGCTTTGCATCGTTTCAGAGTTACTGGTTATCTCAGAGCTATCCGACAGTAAAGAACGATACGGCGCATAAAGCTCATTTTTGTATTCGCTCAAATTTAGCAGCGACAATAGAGTATCGACGTCAGTAATTACATCCGCTAACTTAGCTTGCCAAGTGCTTTTTTCTGCGTTTGGGGCGGATCCCCATTGTTTTACACTGATTGCATGCTTGATATCACTAGTGTTTGCGGTGTAAATCGGTATTTTCAGGTTTGTTTGTTTGTTCAAATGGTTTATCATGGAGCGTATTATAAATGATTATGAGTTTTAAATTTAATTAGTATCAGGAGCAATATTGTGGCAAGTTTTTCAACCAACGAATTTAAAGCTGGCCTAAAGGTTATGTATGACGGCCACCCTTGTGCAATCATTGAAAATGAATTTGTAAAACCAGGTAAAGGTCAGGCATTCAACCGTGTCAAACTGCGTAACTTGCGTACCGGTAAAGTTTTGGAACAAACCTTCAAATCAGGTGAAAGTCTAGAAGCGGCAGACGTTGTAGATACCGAAATGAACTATTTATATAATGATGGTGAGTTTTGGCATTTTATGCACCCAGAAACCTATGAGCAGCTTCAGGCAGATGCTACTGCAATGGAAGATGCGAAGCAATGGTTAAAAGAAAACGGTAACGATTTATGTACCATCACTTTGTTCAATGGTGTGCCGTTGTCTGTTACTGCTCCAAACTTTGTTGAGCTTGAAATAGTAGAGACAGATCCAGGTGTGCGCGGTGATACATCTGGCGGGGGCGGCAAGCCTGCCACGCTTGAAACAGGCGCCACCGTTCGCGTGCCTTTATTTGTTCAGCAAAACGAAGTGGTTCGCGTAGATACTCGTACAGGGGATTACCAAACTCGAGTTCAGTAGGCTTAAAACTCATTGATAAGTTAATGATGTCAGGTTTTAAAATTTAAAGCCGTAATTGATGGTCAGATTCTAAAACTGGTACTGGTTAAGGGTAGTCAATATTACTACCACGAAATCACAGTATATGAATCTGACTTTTTTATGCGCAAGCCATCTCTAATGTTTAAACTGCATTGATTATCAGTTCTTCTACTATGATTAACAGCTTCTCTAAATCGCTTAAAATTCTTGAATTATCACCCTTTTATATTGAAGATTATTAATTATGTCCTATCCTCTTTTATTACTTATTGTCAGTATGTTGGTTATCGTGCCAACGGCGTTTGTCGTTAGAAAAAAGTCGTCACAGAATTTGCTAGCGAATAAGAATAAGGGGCAACAACATATCGGATATAAAGGCAGCTCTGGACAGCCTACGAAAGCAACTGCCCAGCAACTACAAATTGCAGAGACTATTGATCGTTATCGTAGACATCCTTCATTACCCATCAGTTTTAGACAATTACTGGGTAAAATTCATGCACAATATGTAACTTTAAATAGTGTAAATTTAGCACCTGACCAGCGTTTCACTGTGGATAAACTGGCCAGCACCCGCCTTCCTGAAATATTAGACGACTATCTAAAACTAGAGATCGATTACGCTGAAAACACCATTATTGATAGTGAACATGACCTTACGAGTAAAGACGTTACCTATGGTCAACTCTCATCTATGCTAGATTTTATGGTGCGTTCTCAAAACGATGGACAAGCACAAGTTGCGAGCAACATTTTAGCCAATCGTAATTATCTACAAACCGTATATGGTGAATTCCATCAAGGCGAAGATGCAGGCCCTGGTCAACAAACCATAAAAGCACCAGAACATTCACAAAGTAGTGAATTAGACCAACCTACTGAACAATCTCTACTTGAGCGCGGCAAAGATTATTTGAAAGACTGCGATAATGCAGTCAATTTGACCCCTTCGGCACATCAATTTTCAAGCATGCAACCCAACTTGACGTCCAATTCTACCTCTCATTCTCTGTCAAATGATTCTAGCGACGATTCAAATGATAATGCTCAGACCGATCGAATAGCTCAAACCGCTCAGAAAGCGGACAGCCATTTAGCCCTTAGTCAATATACCTCAGCTTTGGGAGAGTCGATCATCAAGCAGCTTGGTACGCTAACGCTAACTGCTGAACAAACCAAGACGTATAGCGATGCGCTTTTAAGCGATCCTTTGCCATTAAGCTCATTTAACGACATTCTTACCAGAGCCCTCCCTGACCTGCTTCGTGCCAGTCTAAATGATCAGATTTTGCAACCATCTAAAGCAGCTAAAGATGGTGAAACCCAAGCACATATTGAGTTATCAGAAAGCCAGCAACAACTCTTAACGCAAAAAATATCACGTGTTCAACAACTGCTTAACGACTGCTTAATCCGATTAAAACGCACTGCGAAACAGCAATATGAAACTGGGACTATCCCATCCGATACGCTACAGTCGCTACACACCACCTTAAAAAGCAAAGTTTCACAAGCTCAGTACTTACTCGATAATGGCTTTTTTAAACTTTGAACGCTTTTTACTGGCTGTCGCTTTTATTTATTAACGTGGATTAAATACAACATTGAGGTATAGTCAGCTAAATACTAAACGGTTGCGGTGTTAACCACGCTTGCCCTACTATAGTAGTACTTGCACTCGGTTGCCTATAACCATTTTAGATTTCTTTGACTATAGTAAGCAATATTATTAATAGCTTTCATAAGAAATAAATAGCTTTTATAGACAGGTAAGCTCATGGCACATTATCAAACCATCATCACTCTACCAGCAAAGGCGCGTGGTATTCATATCATTACCAATATCATTGAGTGCACTATAAGTGATTTGCTACCAAATGAAGCAGAGGTTGGCATGGTACATTTATTCTTACAGCATACCTCTGCAAGTCTATCTATAAATGAGAATGCGGATCCTGATGTTCGTATGGATACAGAAGACTGGTTAAATAAAATAGCGCCTAGTGATCAGCCCGAATACCGCCATACACTTGAAGGCTCTGATGACCTACCGGCTCACTTTAAGAGTATGATGTTAGGGGTAAGCCTATCGATACCGCTAATAAACGGTAAATTAGGCTTGGGAATGTGGCAAGGGGTGTATTTGTGTGAGCATAGAAATCATGCCAATGGAAGACGTTTGGTGATTACCGTACAGGCATAAGTTATTGATACAGTGCCGTACTATGATTTATTAAATAAATCAATAATCCAGCTACCAATCGTCCATATAACCACTCCAATAAACACTAAAAATATAACGCCAAGAATATCTGGAATATGTAAATATATCCATGCGACAACTGGATTTCGCCAAAACTTAGAATGTTGCTGTTTGGCTTGCAGGGATTCGTGCATAAACGGTCTGTCGATGTGCGAGGTCTCTTTGATACCGTATTCATCCTGAATATGGTCTCGAACTATTTCAAGAGTTCTGCGGCTTGGGCGGATAAATATATCCATGAGTGTGCCCACGCCAGGCACGATACCCACCACTAAGTCTACCAATGCAAGTCTAACAGCCGGAGTCAGCTTATTGACTGGCACTCCCATCTTAATCCCCAAGATAAAGGCATATCCTGTCAAGACCAATCCTGCCACATCGCCTACAACTGGCACAGTCGACAAGGCAGCATCTGCACCGACGCCTTGCTTAGTAAAAGGGATGCGCACTGCGGAGTCCATAGTATTGGCAAACTTGGCTAGGCCACGCTCCATCTCAATAATCTGCCCCCGTGTGAGACCTTTACTCTTTAATATGGCATCAAAGTCTTTATTATCCAGCTGGGTATGACGTGTGTGTTTTACCATTTATATGACATCCGCTTTTTCTTTGGCCGCTCAAATCTTGACCACTCAAATCTTGGCCACTTTATTCTTTGTTTGTTCTAAACGCTAACTGCTATAAGTATTAACTGCTGTATAATCCGAACCCCTAAATTAACTACCTTTATTCAAAACCAAGTTACCCAAATATAGCTCACCGCTATCAATAAAAATAAGTATCTACCCACCCATATATTAGCCAAAAACGCTCTAAAACAAGCCGCTGGCTCTCTTGTGGCACACGCTTTGTTTTGTTGACCAAACATGATTGCGACCACGCCTAATGCAAATATAGGTAGAAGACCAAGAACAGTATCTACAAAGTAGTGATACAGCACCACGCCCATGAGCAATAAAAACAGGGTTTGCAATACCGAAATGATCAACACATCGTATTTGCCAAATAGAATAGCGGTGGACTTAACCCCAATTTTTAAATCGTCCTTCCGATCTGCCATGGCATATTGCGTATCATAAGCGACAGTCCAGCACATATAAGCTACAAACAATATCCATGCCCAACCGTCTGGCTTTCCTTGAATGGCCACATACGCCATAGGTATCGCCCAACCAAATGCCGCCGCTAAAAACACTTGCGGCAAATGGGTAAAGCGCTTCATAAAGGGGTAAATAAACGCTAACACTACAGCGCCTAAAGACCAATAAAACACCTCTATAGGCAACCAAAATAACAAACTTGCACTAAGTAATGTCAATATAACAAAAGCCCCAATGGCTTCAGTGCCAGACAACCTTCCTTCTGCTAACGGGCGTCCTTTTGTTCTCTCAACCGCACCATCGACTTTTCGATCGGCAAAGTCGTTAATAGCACAGCCTGCTGCTCGCATAAGAATAGCCCCTAATGCGAATATAAAAAAGACTTTTAGGGTGTACCAATCTATAGGTGCCGTTATAGACGAATCGATTGCAGCGCTATCATGATTTATCGCTGAAGCACCTAACGCTGCAAGTAGAACCGCCCACAACGTTGGCCATAGCAATAACTCGATACCGACAGGCTTGTCGAACCGCGTCAGCTGAATATAAGCCTGCAACTTTTGTTTCAATGCAGATTGAGGTTTAGTCATATTATTAGTAGTGCTTATATTAGTTGTGCTTGTATTAGTAGTGCTTATAACTAGGAAGGCTTTTTGAGTCATACTCGGATAAGTTTATACCGAGCCAACTAAAGTCAGCTTATAGCTGATAGAGTTCTAGTAGACCTATTTAAATGGTTTTTTTAAAGCCTAACATCTGATGGCAAGATAGACTGCATATCCTTTGGTAGCGGTGCACGTATAGCCTCACTATATTCAGGTATATTAAGCTGCCAAGCATGTAAACATAAGCGTCTCACACCTGTCGTGTCTTGCTCATTATATTTATCATCACCTAATATGGGATGACCAATATAAGCCAAATGCACCCTGATTTGGTGTGTTCTACCTGTTAATGGCTTAGCTTCAATGAGACTCACTGGTTGACCGTTAATTTCAAATCTAGCTAAGACATGACATATCGTCTGGCTCGGTTTTGCATCTTTATCTGTAGTATCCACCTTAACTCGGCGCTCTCCACTTTGTAACTTATATCTAAGCAGTGGGGCGTCAATATTAACGTCATTAAGCGCAGGCTGACCTTTTACGATACATAGATAATGTTTTTGAATCGTCTTTTCACGCAAATGATTTTGTAAAAGCTTTAAGGTAGAGCGTTTTTTTGAAATCATCAAAAGCCCGGAGGTGTCTTTATCAATACGATGAATCAATTCAAGATATTTCTTACCCGTCACCTCTCGCAGCGCTTCGATAACGCCAAAATCCACACCACTTCCCCCATGTACTGCCATACCTGACGGCTTATCAAGTACTAATAGCCCCGCATCTTCATAAACCACCCGATCAAGCAGACTGTTTGCAAATTCTTTACTGATGACAGGCTTTTCACGCGTAGCAAGTTTGACTGGCGCAATACGTACCACATCACCACGTTCGAGATTGTCATAGGGTTTGCAGCGTTTGTTATTCACCCGCACTTCATCTGAACGAATCATTTTATAGATATGAGCGCGCGGCATGCCTTTAAGACGGGCCAATAAGAAATTATCGATGCGTTGTCCATGCTGATTACGAGTAACTTCCAAATGATTGACTTGGCCAAAGTCTTCGATATCCTCATCAGCACTTTGGGGACGGGCACGGGTTGAGTTACGGCGCGTCGTCATTTGTTCAGCGTCTACATTGGTCTCTACAACTGCCCCAACACTAGCCCCCACACTGGACATTAGGCCTTCCATATCTCGCTCTAAAGTGGCGTCTTTGGTAGGGTTTTGATACGTATTTTTATTAGGGTTACGATTAGTTTTTGACATATTTTGTTAGGTATTTTGCAAAAGATTTGGTATAGTCTAACACGTTGACTTTATATCCCGTGTATTGATATATGCAAAAGCTCGATTTGAGTGTGCTATTACTTTACTGGGTTCTTAAGTACATCGTATAAGACACCTACTTTAAGGCGTCTTATATTGATTAAAAATTATTAAAGTCAGCCCACAACGTTATTTTTATAAACTCTGTACGGGTAAAGTGGCTCAAGCAGCTTACAACTGCCGTTGTCAATACGACTTATTTGGCACCACTACCCTTTTAAAATTAACATGAACACAATGTTTTAATGTTTTTGGGATATATTAGCCATGGTTATTGGTTATTGACTAATTAACCACGCTATTTAACACCAAACAACCGATGTTGTTCCTCTATTAGTGCAAATTTACAACTTGTGCTTGATACTGTAAACAACGACGATTGGTTTTGGTAAAACATGATAAATAAAAGACGAGATTGCACCGAAGTGACGGTCAAATAATTGTAATTAAGCGCATAAATAATCCTGCGTTTATTATTTTAAAAACTATTATTTGCCAAGTACGCCCCGTCTAACTTTGTGCACATTTACAAATTTAGAGTTTCAAGTTTTAATAATTAAAAGTTTTTAATTACAAGTTATAAAGTAGCTTTATCGGCAGATCAATTTAATAAATGATTGCCTAATAAGCTGCAGTTATAATGACACAAGTTATAAAAACATTAAGTTAGGATTTATTAAGTATATTGAATACAACGCTTAAATAGGTTTGAGGCGCTACATAACAGTCTTTTTCAAACAGTATTGTTAAAGTGGCCAAATTAGACTCAAGGTAACCTTACAACTTATCTTGTCAAAAAAACCTACCCTTGACTGTATTCAGAATCAACTTGCAATCATTATTAGCGTTCAAAATATTAGTCTTAGCAAATACTAGCGTTAAAATGCTTATATTATACGGTGCCTACAACACCTGCATATGCTAATAACTTTAATAGACATGAACGCTTTGCCTAATAGTTATACAAAGCCTATTCCAAGATAAATTTGATTGGAGTTTTTTAAAGTGATTTACACTCCTATTTGGCTTTTGATAACAACGCAACTGAAATATAAGGTTTGCAGACTTATACTTTATAGATGCTTACTTATAAATAGATAACTACTTATAAAAAGTTAATTTTATAACCTGATCATAACTTAATTAATATCTACATTTGACTTTGGAATATATTTAAAATTTGTAAGTAATAACGCGGTCTTTTTAGCTTTATTTAAGCTATCTAAGGCTACGCCGTCGATACAATTGAGAATCAAATTTTGAAAATCAAATTTCTCAATCATTTATCACGTTAAACGCTCCTATCCTAACCTTAATCATTGTGTGTCATGACAAATAGGACACACCATGAAGCGCATACTAATTAATGCTACCCATAACGAAGAAGTACGTGTTGCACTATGTAAAGGCAACCATTTATACGACTTTGATCTTGAAAATCGCACCCGCGAACAAAAGAAAGCCAATATTTATAAAGGTCACGTCACTCGTGTAGAGCCTTCACTTGAAGCTGTATTCGTTGAATACGGTTCTAAACGTCAAGGTTTTCTTCCCGTTCGCGAAATTGCTAGTGAGTATCTATCTGGTAATCCACGTGAAGAAAATATCCGTAAGCTCATCAAAGAAGGCGATGAGCTCATTGTTCAAGTCGAAAAAGAAGAGCGCGGCAACAAAGGCGCTGCTTTATCTACCTACGTCTCATTAGCAGGCCGATATCTTGTACTTATGCCGAATAACCCAAAAGGTGGCGGCATTTCCCGTCAGATTTCTGGTAAATTACGTGAAGACATGAAGCGAATGCTCGGCAATTTAGATCTACCTAAGGGCATGAGTGTCATTGTGCGTACCGCTGGTATCGGTAAAACTCAAGAAGATTTGCAACATGATTTAAATCATTTGCTCAATATCTGGAATGCCATTCAGGATCAAAACAAAAAATATGCATCTCCACGTCTGGTGCATCAAGAAGCTGGCGTGGTGACACGTGCAGTTCGTGATTATTTGCGCGATGATATCTCTGAGATTTGGATAGACAATGAAGAAGCGTTTATTGAGGCTGAAACCTTTGTAAAAGCTGTGATGCCAAAACAGGTTGATAAATTACGTAAGTACACTGATTATGAGCCCATGTTCACAAGCTTTAATGTTGAACGTCAAATAGAAACGGCTTATCAGCGTGAAGTACGTCTATTGTCTGGAGGCTCAATTGTTATCGATCAAACCGAAGCTTTGGTTTCTATTGACATTAACTCTGCTAAATCCACCAAAGGCGCCGACGTTGCCGAGACTGCTTTTCATACCAATTTAGAAGCCGCTGATGAGATTGCCCGTCAATTACGCCTACGTGATATGGGTGGTTTAATTGTTATCGATTTTATCGATATGAATGACAGTAAAAACCAAAAAGAAGTTGAAAAGCGCTTAATTGAAGCCACTAAGTACGATCGCGCCCGTGTTCAATTTGGAGATATCTCACGCTTTGGTTTGATGGAGATGAGTCGCCAGCGTCTGCGTCCTTCACTTGAAGAGTCAACAGGCTACATATGTCCTCGCTGTCATGGTAATGGCATGATTCGCGACCTGCGTTCGTTGTCGCTTTCTATCATGCGTCAAATCGAACAGACGGCTCTAAAAGAGCGTCACGGTGAAGTACAAGCCGAAGTACCTACTGATATTGCAGCGTTTTTATTGAATGAAAAACGTGAAAGTTTAGTCTACTTAGAACAGGACAGTGGCACGCGTATCACAATTTTACCGCATGCTCATCTAGAGTCACCTAACTTTAATATCCATTTTAATCATCATGGCTTTGCGCCGGCAAGTTATGAGCGGGTTACAGATACTCAGCAGCAAGAAACCAGTGGTCTTGGATATGATGTTGATTGGCAAACTGCTGATTCTGAACGTCCAGAGCAGCAGCCAACGCGCCAACCTAGACAAGATGCGGAAGATCAAAGTAAGAAAACGCAAAACAATGCATCCTCTAACAATGCATCCTCTAACAATTCAAATTTGGCTAATAGCAACTCGGCTGATAACAAACAAACGGGCGCTGTAGCTAACCCTACTTTACCGCCCTCATCAACACAGGCTAGGCATCAAAACAAGGCTGAGCTTGACAATGCAAAGCCTGCGGCCGTTGCTTGGCTATCTAACTTGTTTGCGCCAACTTCGCAAGCACAAATGGCATCTACTATTAGCAGTACGGATGCGGCACAAGCCATTGAAGCAATCGTAAATTCGGGCGCTGAAAGTCGCGGCGCATTTGGTAATGTAAGCGCGGCTGCATTGACAGGGTCAGAAACAAGTACCGAAACCAAGGATCAGTCTAGCTCTGCTAGCGCGTCGACCCAAGCTAAGTCGGATAGTGATAAAGATGATGACAAAGACCGTCGTCGCTCGCGTGGACGTAATCGTAACAAACATGACAAACGTAATGAGCGTCATAAATCAGATAATCGACGTCGTCATGATAAAGACAGTGATAAAAAATCAAACGATAGGCATCAAAAATCTGACACCCGCTCGGACAACCGTTCTGATAATCGTACGAATAATAAATCAAACGTACAAAGTGAATTGGGTTCAGCAGAACTTCAAAAACGCGACCCGAATAGCAAGCGTGAATCAAGAGGTCCAATACAAAGAGGTGACGCTAAACAGGTTTCCAAATCTGATCATCGTTCTGAAAATGGTTCTGAGCCTCGTTCTGAACATAAGTCTCAGCAGAATGATAAAACGAACCAATATAAGTCTGAGCGCGCACAGACTGACAATCAGGTAGATCCAAATGAAGTAAACTTACGGGTAACAGAAGCTGAAAGCCCACTTAAAGAAGTGGAAGTGGTGCACATATCACTTGATGGCTCTAAACCTGACAAGTCTGCCAATCAAGAAAAACACAGTAGTAGTAATGGTGAAGACGTTACTGAAACAGGTTCTAAAGCTGCAGATTCTAAAAATGCAGATTCTGAGCAACAAAGTACCCATCAAACCGTGGATACTGATAATCAAGGTTCGCACAGTGATGACTCTGATAAGACTGATGTACAGTCTGAGAAGTCATCTGAATCGCAAGATTCTAAGTCAAAACCTCATCAAGATGACTCGCAGCAAGATCAGTCAACAGCCACATCTTCTAGTGCTACTAAAGATGCCGTTTGTGAGGTTAAAGATGCTGAGGTCAAAGACGCTAATGTTGATGACAGTGAAGATACCACATCATTAACCTTCGATGTCGAGTCATTATTCGCTGATCGCTACGTTACTGCTCAGAAGTTTGGCCAAGCTGCTAATGATCCACGCATTATTAAAGCAGCGTACCATAAAGCTTCTAAGCCGGCAGCAGAAGAGCAAGCGTCTCGAGTTACGACGATTAGCGGCTCAGTGGGTCAGTTTATACATACTCACTTAGCGCAGCCGAGTATGCGCTTGGCTAAAGATGGTGTTATTACCTGCTTCTTAGCGGCCTTAAATGCGCATAAAGAAACGTCAGGTTCAGGCGCGTCAAAATCCACTGTTAATAGGTCTAAGAGCCCTAAAGCTAAAGCACCACAGACCTTTAGTTTTGTGAATTATGGCTATCAGTCTTTGTCTCCAAGTTATTTAGAGCGCTTTGAAAAAATGACTTCTGCCGTGGCAACGCACAGTACCGAACAAGGCAAAACTGAAACTGAGAGTATGCCAGTAGGTCCACGTGCTACTAACGACCCACGCGGGCAGCATCCTGATTATACGCCTGTTGGGAATGAATCAAGTGCAAGTCAGGACAATGCTCAAAAATATGTCCACGACGACGGTCAAGATGTCAGTTCTGATAAACAACATACGCAAATGGAGATTGAGTCATCAAGCTCTGTGGCTGAGGATGTATCAGAGGATCAAAACAAACAATCAGATGATCATCAAGCATCAAAAGAGCTTTCAGCCGCTGATGTTATGTCTGAGCTACTAAAGCTTAATGTTGGTAATTTTGTCAGTAGAGTACTTGGTACCGAGGGCAATACGCTTATTGAGTCGGGTAAAACGGAGTCTGCCTTCTTACAAGCGTTAAGCCAGCCTTGGGATGTGTTCTTAGCTGCGGTTCAATCTAACGACTCAAGCGAACCATCAACGCAAAAAGATGAACATGTTGAACAAAGCTCTGACAATCAAAGCGATGTAGATCAAAGCGTAGATCAACCTGCAGATGCGCTTACTAATGAGCCGAATGTAGAGCACGTCACTAGTGACAATGCAGAGATATTAGACGCTGCCGAGTTAGACGCTGATAGTCATGCTGAAACTGATCAAAGCTCCCACAGTCAACGTGCTGAGGAGCAAGAAGCATCAGAAGAGGATAATTCGAATAAGACCAGTATCGAGAGCTACAAAAGCATGATTGAGAACATCTCTGAGCAATTGCTGCCTCAAACTGGTTTGTTGAATTTGACATCACATAAAGCACCTAAATCACGAAGCCGTAAAACCAGTGATGACGATAAGCGTGATGCAGATTCAAACAATAATAATGACGACTAATCTATGTTATTCATGAAAGATATGAGCTACCAATGATATAACTCATGTTATTAAAACGTTTAGCGCAATAAAATAGACCACTGAAAACAGTGGTCTATTTTTATGTGTGAAGAACTTTTATATTATGTGGTAATGTTAATGAGCACCACGGGCCTTTTGAATGCCTGTCACAATAGCCAATACAACTACTCCTATGACAAACCCGATAACTCCATTAAGTAATGTCGTTGAAAGGCCTTCAAATATACCGGTTAAATGCGCAATATCCTCAACAGCATGATCTAAATATCCAATCCCATGTACAATAATACCCCCACCGACTAAGAACATAGCGATAGTACCCACTACCGATAGAAACTTCATAAGCTTTGGTGCAGCCGCCAATAAAAATTCACCTACCTTTTTCATACCTTCACTTGAGTCCGGCTTTTGTAGCAAATGCAGGCCTAGGTCATCAATTTTTACAATACCCGCAACCAACCCATAAATACCAATTGTTACCCCAATAGCAAGAATGGATAGAACAAGTGTTTTGTTTAGCATGCTAGCCGCAGTAAGCGTTCCTAAGGCAATCACGATAATTTCAGCAGATAGAATAAAATCAGTTCGTATGGCCCCTTTCACTTTATTCTTTTCAAGTTCTACCAAATCCACATTACCATCCGCATTCGCCGCCATTCTCGCTTCATGCTCTTCATCATGTGGCAATAACTTTGGCCAAAATTTATGAATGACCTTTTCTGCCCCTTCAAAACACAAGAATAATCCGCCAATCATGAGTAGTGGCGTAATTAACCACGGTATGTAATAACTGATTAGTAACGCCGCTGGCACTAATATTAGCTTGTTAACAAAAGAGCCTTTCGCCACCGCCCAGACAACGGGCAATTCTCGACTTGGCTTAACACCAGTTACTTGCTCGGCATTAAGAGCCAAATCATCTCCAAGTACGCCGGCTGTCTTTTTAGCCGCCACTTTGGTCATTACTGATACGTCATCCATCAGTAAGCTGATATCGTCGAGCAACAATAATAAACTACCGCCTGCCATAAAATCTCCTCAATCGTTTAGTACTCATACTGCACCGCTATGATGAATGTAACTACTATAAAAACTACTATAAAAAAAGCTACTTTTGATCTAGTGATGATAGTTATAGGTGTTATAGATTATAAATATAGCTATTATAAATAATGATGATCAGATTGCTATTCTTCCTACAGTGTCGTTATGAGCCAAAATTTACATCTAATAATCAAAATTTTCCATGATTAATTCTTAATATTAGGTTAAAGTTTATAGTGTCGGGGCACTATTTCTATACTGCGATTGTAATTAGTTATCGAATAGAGCCTAAATAAATGATATTTACTCAAATTTTTATTTATTTTTAACGGTATTTTTCTGTCTTTTTAGTATCCAAATAAGTACGCGAATAGAGTCACAGCGCATATATTATTTGGTGAATAGCGTTTAGTGAATAGCGTTTATTGTAACGCCATTGCACATAGCTATATAAACGGTATAACAATTTTGTATGCGATACTAGGCCATTTAATAAGGAAATTTTAATGATTCATTCTCCAGACCATGCAAAAGCTCATAAATCTGATACTAAGACTCGTGGTATACAGCCGCGTCACTATTTATTAAGTGGCTTGAGCGTGCTTAGTTTAGCGATTTTAACTGCTTGTGGACATCAACAATACGAATCAGCCGAAAGCTCATCAACGATCAGTAACGAACAGGCTGCCCCTTCTCAGCAGCGTTCCATGACAAGTAAAGCAAAACGCATGCCACCTGCGCAAAATAGAGATAGCATGGCATTGTATGCACCCGCAATCGTTGTCGAGCCATCAAGCGAAGTTAGGCCCATAAACTTGGATGAAAATGAAAACTATGCCGATATTGAACGCAATGCGGTCAATGCCACTAGTGAACAAGCTTATGCGACATTGAGCATAGATACAGATACCGGAAGCTATGCCAATGTTAGGCGTTTTCTAAACAATGGAAGCCTTCCGCCTACGGACGCCGTCAGGGTAGAAGAGCTCATTAATTATTTTAATTATGATTTTAGCAACGCGCAAAATCAGGGCTCAGCGCCATTTTTAGTAAGCACCGAAGTGGTTAAAGCACCTTGGCATCCAACCAATCGTATTATAAAAGTAGGTATAAAATCAGAAGATGAGACCATTGGTTCACAAATCAAACCGCCTGCAAACTTAGTGTTTTTAGTAGATGTGTCAGGCTCCATGGGCTCAGCTGATAAGCTTCAATTGGCCAAATCTAGCCTTAAGATGTTAACCAAACATTTAGATGCTAAAGATACGATAACCTTGATTACTTATGCAGGTAATACAGAGATGGTATTACCACCGACGCCCGGCAATCAGTATCAGAAAATTCTTAATGCCATCGATAATTTAAACGCTCAAGGTTCTACCAACGGTGAAGCGGCTATCAATCTGGCTTATCAACAGGCTAATGAGAGCTTTAAACCACAAGGTATCAATCGAATATTGATGCTGACAGATGGTGATTTTAATGTGGGTGTCTCTAGTGTAGATGAAATGCTAGACATCGTACGCGATAATCGCGATCATGGTGTTTCACTATCGACACTTGGGTTTGGTCAAGGCAATTATAACGATCATATGATGGAACAAGTTGCTAATAATGGTAACGGCAACTATAGCTATATAGATAACTTATCAGAGGCTAAAAAAGTTCTCATTGATGAGATGTCAGCAACCTTTAATACCGTCGCTAAGGATGTTAAAATTCAGGTTGAATTCAACCCAGCGACTGTATCGGAGTGGCGCTTAATCGGTTACGAAAACCGAGTATTGGCAAAAGAAGATTTTAATAATGACAAAGTCGATGCAGGAGAGCTTGGCGCGGGTAAGTCTGTCGTTGCTTTATTCGAAGTCACACCTGTTGGTGAAAAAGGGTTGTTAGAACCTAGTCGTTACCAAAATTTGGACACATCAACGAGTAATATGACTAACAAAAATGAGTTGGGCTTTTTAAAGATTCGCTATAAAGCACCAAATGGTGATACTTCACAGCTTATTTCATTTCCAATAGCCAACAGAACCACGGTTGCATCACCCGATACAAACTTTGCAATGGCAGTCGCAGGATATGGTCAACTACTAACGCAAAGTAAATACGTGAATGATTATAACTATGCTGACGTTGCCAATTTGGCCAAATCAGGGATAGATAGTCCCAACGACAGTACGGGAAGTCGACGTGAATTTATCAAATTAGTCGAGTTAGCATCGGCGCTGGATTAAACCAATACCTAATTCTTAAAATTTATATATCGAAGAGAACGAATGCAAACGCTACAAGTGGTAGGTTCAGCGAGTTTGACAAAGATATAGTCATCGAACCACTAAACGGTTACGGTGTTAACCTCGCTAATCCTAGTGAAGTAGTACTTGCACTCGGTTGTCTTGTAACCATTTTAGACTTCTTTGACTGTAGGTTATTTTTAAAAAAGGTATAATACTATCTTGGAATTCTGATTATGTTGTCTCAATCATTTGTGGTTATAAAGTCATGTCAAAAATCAATGTTTGCAATTGCGCTCATGTCAACCGTTGCAGCATTGGGATTAACTGCGTGTAACGACTCCTCAAACCCAGCTAGCACCTCTGATAGCACTTTAACCAATTCAAACACCAGTTCAAATGCTGGATTAAACGAAACTGATGCTGCTGTTGATATTGATGTTAACATTGACTCTAATGCTGATTTAAACGCTGACTTGAATGCTGGTTCAGACATAAATAGTGATGGTATGCCTCAAAAAGCTTCAACACCTGATGGCGTACTTAAGATAGATTGGTCTAAAGTTGATAAAGGCATTGAACCAGTTGATCCTAGCAGTTTCAACTATCCTTTTGAAGTAGAGAGCTCCCCTGTCAAAGCGCAAGCTTCCTTTTCTAATATCACCCCGCAGCAAGCTCAGCATATTTTAACACTAGGTATGGTAAGCAATGAGCCTGTTGATGCATTATTGAATCAACTCGGTGATCGGTATCAATCTCATAGTTTTTCAGAAAAAGACGGTGTACTTAGGGTCTATACGGCGCCACATGTTGAACCCAGTCGCTTCAATTATGTTATCTCAGATGAATATGCACGGGGTTTAATACTGCCTATTGAAGTGACGTCCAATACGCAGATTAACACTGATTAGGACGCCACGTCATCGGTTGCCGTATTTTTCTTCTGATCATAATTTAACACTGGCTTTGAATTAGTAGACTGCGCACTCATTGTTACCACACCGTTATAAGTAGCGTTCGGCTCTACTTGTAAGTTTTGAGTCTTTATATTGCCCTCAACATGACCGCTTTCTTGTAAGTGAATATCTTGTGTGGTGCTATCACCATCGAGCGTACCATACACAATCAAAGCGTCTGCATTGATATCTCCTGTCACGCAGCCGCTAGTAGATATGACGACAGTTCCTTTAACGGTCACATCTCCTATAACCTTGCCATCAATTTTTATAGACTTATCGCTATTTATATTGCCCTGAATTTCACATGCATCACTGATTAACGTATCAATACTATTTGAGCTGGTCGTAGAGGCAAAACTTATGGGATTGGCTTTACTTTGTTCTTTATCGTTGCGGTTACCGAACATTTATATTCCTTAAGGAGTTGTTTTAAATGGGATTGGTGTTAAATTTAATGAGCAAAAGCTTGGGCAAGAGCATGGCGGCGAGCATAGTCATGAGCATAGTCATAAGCATAGTATTGAGCATAGATAAAAGAAATTCGTTGACCATTATTCGTCCATATCCATACCTGCTTTTAAAAGCATATTTTTTTCAATCTTATTAATTATTCTTAATTATTAACCGTATTTTTTAACCCTAATAATAAACTGCATTAATCAATCGTATTAAGTAACTGGTTGTAGACTATATATTTATTAACTTGTTTGAACGGACTAACTTTAATCGACTAACTCTAACAGGTTTAGTAGAACGAACTAAATTTAAAGGAATGGTATATGGCTTTTTTTATGGGATCAGATTTATATGGTATAAGCTATATCGCAGAATTAAGGCTGATAAATCCCTCTGGATCAAAAAATTCATTACCCTTGCGTACTTCATAATGTAAATGAGGCCCTGTAGAGCGTCCTGTAGAGCCAAGCTTACCAATGATGTCGCCCGCTTTTACTTTCTGACCCACTTTTACATCCACCTCAGATAGATGACCATATAACGTAATATAGTTGTAACCATGTTTTACCTTTACAGCCAAACCATAACCGCCTAACCTGCCTGCAGTAATTACAACCCCGTCGGCCGTGGTATTAATCGGCTGTCCGGTTGAACCTTTGAAATCCAATCCATGATGAAATTCAGAAGATCGTCCTGTAAATGGGTTTGAGCGTTTGCCAAATCTTGAGGATAAAGCACCCGTATGTGGCAATCCAAGAGGTACTTGGCGGGCTATTTCATTTAATACTTCAATTCTTTGACCATATCCTTCAATATGGCTGATATCATCATTAACAGGACCACCTTGATGATTTCTAAGATCACTATTTTCAGTCGTTTGTTCATTTACGCGCTTAGCGGTTTGTTCTTTAATATCTTGGTCAGGTTGTTCTTGGTAGTTATCCAAAGCTTCATTAGGTAACTTTACGCCGCGCTCTTCCAAATAGTCTTGTAATTTATCAACGGTCTTACCTGTTGCTTCTAAGGTACCAAGTTTTTCTTGAACTTCTTTAGATGATTGGGTCTGTAGTTTCTCAACCTCATTACGTAGCGCTAGTGAAGCTTGATACGCTTCGGCTTCGGCTTTCTTTGCGCGCTCGACCTGAATGCTTTTACTGATATTTAATACAATGAGTATAACGATCAAAATCAAAAAGGTTATCAGGGTGCTAAATAAAGCAATGACAATTGGCTTAAACGATCTGAGCAAACGGGTATTGACGCTAATAGATTCGGTCTTATCCACATCAACGATGATAAGAGTGGTATTACTATTAGTAGCGGATGAATGAGTCGCAGGCATGATAGAAGAGGAATTATTAGAAGCATCATTACGTTTGAACGTAAATTTTTTGAGTTTTGAGAAAGCGTTAGAGTCATGATTTGTCTTATGATTTGACATAGCTATATACCCTAATAGACTCGCTCAGATAGACGGTGGAATATCTTAATAATTTGTAGCCATATATTAGCATCGCTTAAATTCATTTACAAATTATTACACCAAAATGTTTGAAATATTTTTTAGTTCACTGCCTCGTATATTATTAATCTATTGATTTAATAGAATTAAGTTAATACGTTATTAAGTTATACTGATAATTAGTTGAGATATTTAATATTAGCTGATCCTTTGACTATTAGTTGAAATGCTGTCTATTGACTGATTAGAAAATAACAGCACGCCATAAACCAAAAAAAGACAGCATTAGCTGTCTTTTAACCTTGGCTACTCACTATTAGTACGTCCGACTCGTTTGTTTATACCCTATCTTACAATAAACATATTCAGAAAAGCGAGTGCAAACGCTACAAGTAATAAGTTCAGCGAGTTTGACAATGAAAGGCTATTTTAAGATAAAGGTATTATTCATCAATCATCGCTAAAAACTCTGACTCATCGACCACACGAACGCCAAGCTTCTCAGCTTTGGTTAATTTAGATCCAGCTTTCTCGCCAGCCAGTAATGCAGATGTTTTGGAAGACACACTGCCAGATACTTTTGCACCCATCGCTTGTAGCTTAGCCTTAGCATCATCACGAGACATACCGCTGGCTACTAACGTGCCTGTTATCACCCACGTCTCACCATCTAGGGGTAAATTATCAGCATTCACTTTCTCAACAGGATTCCAGTGAACGCCAGCTTTTTGTAGGGCTTTAATAACCTCAACATTATGCTGCGCACGAAAAAATTCGTGAATCAATTCTGCAGTGATATGACCCACATCTGGCACCGCTTCTAGTGCTTCAATACTGGCGTCCATTAACGCGGGTAAATCACCATAGTATTGTGCTAAGTTTTGCGCCGTTGTCTCCCCCACTCCGCGGATGCCTAGCGCATAAATAAACCGAGGCAGTGTGGTCTCTTTACTGTCTTCAATCGCACTGAGCAGATTGTTAACAGATTTTTCACCTAATTTTTCAAAGTTAATTAGCTCGTCTTGATGCTCATGCAAATGATAAATATCGGCTACCGTTTTTACAATGTCGTGCTCAAAGAAGCTAATTAACCAGCGCTCTCCTAACCCATCAATATCCATGGCTTTACGCGAGACAAAATGAATTAAAGCTTCTTGCTGCTGAGCTGGACAAAACAGTCCTCCAGAACACCGTGCCAATGCCTCACCCTCTGGCAATACAACGGGTGAATCACATACTGGACAATGCTTAGGAAGCGTAACAGGCTGAGTATTATCAGGCCTAAGATCGTGCCACACGCGAGTAACTTTAGGAATGACATCGCCCGCCCGATGAACACTGACAGTGTCTCCGGCTCGTACATCTAACCGCTGAATTTCGCCAAAATTATGCAGCGTCACATTACTTACCGTCACCCCGCCTACTTGAACGGGCTCAAGCTTACCCACGGGTGTAATTTGACCAGTACGCCCTACTTGCCATTCAATATTATTAAGTGTCGTCATCACAGTTTCGGCAGGAAACTTGTACGCAGTTGCCCAGCGCGGCTCTCGTGACAGGTAGCCTAACTGGCTTTGTAGCGCCAAATCATCAACCTTTATCACTGTGCCGTCTATTTCAAACGGCAGATCAGATCGAGTTTCGATAACTGATTCATAATAAGATTGCGCCTCGTCTATACTATTAACCACCTTAACTGCACTGACCGTAAACCCAATCTGTTTTAGCCACGCCAGCGCTTGCGATTGCGTAGTAATATGCTCTGGCAGGCCTTGATTCACTGAATAAGCATAAAAAGCTAATGGACGACTTGCCGCAACACTGGGATCAAGCTGTCTTAAGCTGCCCGCTGCGGCATTGCGCGGATTAGCAAATGTTTTGCTTCCCGCTTCTTCAGCAAGACGATTTAAACGTTTAAATCCCGCTTTGGGCATCAACACCTCTCCGCGTACTTCAAGGACGTCAATGTCTTTAGCCGCCTTTAATAGCATGGGTATGTTACTAATGGTTTTTACATTTTGGGTAATGTCCTCACCCGTTTGCCCATCTCCACGCGTCACACCCCGTACAAATTCACCCTGATGATACTTAAGTGATACCGCAAGCCCATCAAGCTTTAGCTCCATCTCATAGGTTGGGTTTTTGTCAGACTCACTCAGACGATCATTAATACGGCGCATGAATTCTGCCAAATCGTCATAGCTAAAGACATTCCCTAATGACAACATCGGAATGTCATGTTCAACTTGTGAAAAAGATTGTAATGGATCATCACCTACGTTTGCAGTAGGACTATCTGATTGAGTGAGCTCAGGATAGCGTTCTTCAAGTTCGATGAGACGCAGACGCAGTTGATCATACTCATTATCCGTTATGGTTGGTGCATCCATAACATAGTAGGCATTATTATGATAACGTACTTGAGCGATAAGGGTTCGCATTTCATCTACGATAGATTCTAGCTCATTATCTTTTGGTAAGTTTGCTTCTTTATTGGATAACTTTTTTTCAGTTGGCTTTTTATTAGAGATCTTCTTACTAGAAGTTTTTGGCATAGTTTTTGTATTCATTTTAGTCATAGCTTTTGTCATCATTTTAATCTAAAGTCAGCTTATTGTGTCTTAGCAAATGTTACAAATTTTATAGCCTCTATCATACTAGTGTCTGTTGATATATACACAAGTATTGAGGATTTATCTGTCACAAAGGTTATGGTATAAACTCATAAATTAACTGAGATTTTATTTAAACCTATCGTTTTATTAATTATCGTCTTACATAGAGCAATCCACATCACCCTTTACAGAACTTACTCATTTTCGCTAAGTTATTTTAGATAAGTTATTTAAGAGACTTATTCTAAATACATGAATATAAACAGAATTACTCAGTGGTCAATGGTTGTATATATACATAATTTAATTTAGTGATAGACTTAAATAAAGGTTTAATCCTGTTGATTAAACTCAAGGTTTTGCAATTTATAATCTATTTATTACGTTGTGAGTATACAATCGACCTAACCTATAACTATATTGTCATTATATATCGCGCCAAAATATAGCTCCAAACACATTTATTAAATCTAATTATGCTATAAGTATTTTTTCATAATTATTATTATTTATATCGATACCAAATAGCCATAATCATTGATCTTAATTAAAAACCCCAATCCATAAAAAGGAATTTATGATGTACGATCTAAGCCCGCGTGGACAAGATTTCTATAATCGCGTAAAAGACTTTATCGAAACTCAAATCACCCCTCTCGAATCAGACCTCATTAAAGCCAGCCATAAAGATAATAATCATAGCGATTGGACTACTTGGAAATGGCCTGAGGAGTATTATACCTTACGTAAAAAAGCAAAAGACGCTGGCCTATGGAATTTATTTCTTCCTGATGATGAGCTTGGTGCGGGTCTTTCTGTTACCGACTACGCCCCCATTGCAGAGTTAACCGGTCGTAGTCTGGTCGCCCCTAATATCTTTAATTGTAATGCACCTGATAGTGGCAATATGGAGCTATTGTGGCGCTTTGGAAATAAGGAGCAAAAAGAGCGTTATTTGCAGCCACTGTTAGATGGAAAAACCCGATCAGTATTCTGTATGACAGAACCTAATGTGGCATCAAGTGATGCGACTAATATGGAAGCTACTGCCATTGTTGAAGGCGATGACATTATTCTTAATGGCCGTAAATGGTGGTCATCAGGTCTTGGCGATCCCGATGTTGATTTTATTATCTTTATGGCTCATACCCCCAATGAGAACGTTGGCCGTCATCAACAGCATTCTATGGTATTAGTACCTATTGATACTAAAGGCGTTGAGATTAAACGTATGCTACAAGTATTTGGTGATTATGATGCCCCGCATGGTCATGGTGAAGTTGAATTTAAGGATGTCCGTGTACCGGTAAGCAACTTTATTGGTGGACCTGGTATGGGCTTTATGATTGCTCAAGGGCGTTTAGGGCCTGGTCGTATTCATCACTGCATGCGCTGCATTGGCGCTGCTGAAAGAGCTTTAGAGCTTGCAGTTCATCGTGGTATGGAACGCCGAGCCTTTGGTAAAAAACTATTGATGCTTGGTGGCAATATGGAACGCATTGCTGAAGCACGCATCAAAATTGATCAGGCGCGTCTGCTCACTCTACATGCAGCCCATAAAATGGATACTGATGGAGTTATGGAAGCTTTGACCGAGATTTCAGCAATTAAGGTGGTAGCACCTAATGTGCTACAAGAAGTTGTGGACATGTCGATGCAAATTCATGGTGGTATGGGCGTATGTCAGGATACTATGCTGCCTGCATTCTATGCTCAGGCGCGTAGTTTACGATTGGCAGATGGTCCGGACGAAGTCCATAAAGGCATGATTGCTAAGCTTGAGCTTAAGCGTCATGGCTTTAGCCGCTCTAAATCTAATGATAAATAATAATTTTAGATGATAACTCACAATAATTAATCATAATTCAAAGTAATCAATAATTACATAATCCGATTGCTTTAACCATTACGTTTATGACAACGCTTACTTGTAGTTGTGATTGTTGTCACTAACGTTTTAGTCGTGGTTAATAGCAATCATCTAACTGTGTATTTAAATCATTAAGGTCGCTAGGTCAGAAAAGTTCGACAAAGATGCTTCAAGTATCTCAATGGCTCGACTGGCTTATGATACCTCGCAGTTACCTTAAAATTTTTGCTACTTATTTGCTACTTAAAAGGGACGTTATGAGCATCAAATCTACCTCCAACCATTCTCATTCTAAAAGTTCAATAATTGATAAGCCCACGAGCGTAAGAGAAACTGAAGCATTAGATGCTAAAGCCGTCACTGACTGGCTGCAAAAAGAAGGCGTAGACGTTCAAGGTATGCCCGATGTTACACAGTTCTCTGGCGGAGCGTCCAACTGGACTTACTGTCTTCATTACGAAAATAGAGATCTTATCTTAAGACGCCCTCCTTCTGGCACTAAGGCCAAATCTGCACATGACATGGTGCGTGAATATAAAATACAGCATGCTTTAAAAAATGATTACACGTACGTGCCTGAAATGATAGCGCTCTGTACTGACGAATCTGTTATTGGTTGCGACTTTTATGTCATGGAACGTCTGGTTGGCATTATCCCGCGCGCTAACTTACCCAAAGAGCTCTCGCTTGATAGCTCAGAAGTTCACACCTTGTGTACCAATGTTATCGATGCGCTTATTGAGCTACATGAGATCGATTATAATAACAATCCAGAATTAAATGCTATTGGCAAAGGTTATGGCTACTGCGAGCGTCAAGTTAAAGGCTGGGAGCGTCGTTATACCAAGGCCAAAACACCAAATGTTCCTAGCTTCTTTATTGTCCGCCAATGGCTAAAGCGTAACTTACCCAAAGACAGCCGCACCTGTGTCATCCATAATGACTGGCGTTTTGATAACGTTGTGTTAGATCCTGAAAATCCGACTTCAGTGATTGGGGTACTTGATTGGGAAATGGCAACACTAGGTGATCCGCTGATGGATTTGGGCAGCGCCCTCGCCTACTGGGTTCAAAAGGATGATAACTTTATTATGCGTCAATCGCGTCGACAGCCAACACACCTAGACGGCATGATGACCCGTGAAGAAGTAGTCGAGTACTATCTAGACAAGACGGGTTTGACTACAGATAATTGGGCGTTTTATGAGGTCTTCGGTCTGTTCCGTTTGGCAGGTATCGCGCAGCAAATCTATTATCGTTATTATCATAAACAAACAGATAATAAGATATTCAAAGATTTTTGGATTATTGTGCATGCGTTAAATATGCGGGCATTAAAGCTGATCACCAAACATGAAGCGACGCGTTTAGTAAATAGCAATCGACTTCCCTCATCAGTTTCAACTGTCACTGAAAAAGCATTATCATCTAAATGGTTTAAATAGCAGTTATCGACAGATGTCTAGTTGTGTGAATAATTAAGACTCTCGACTAGGTAGGATGGATGTCAGATAACAGATAAAAACGTCGCTCTCAACTCTTGACGTAGACTTAGGCTTTAGTCCAGCATCCTTTCAGAATGATTAAAGTTGCTAGTCTTCACGCCTAGCCTACCAATTTCTTTAGTGAGTTGAGAGTCGCATAAAGATAAATAAATACATAGTAAGATAAATAAACATCATAGGATATTATGACTACTCTTTTGTTTGCCAGACACGGTCAAGCGTCATTTGGACAAAGTAATTACGATAAATTATCAAGTCTAGGTATAAAGCAGGCATCTCTACTGGGCGCTCATTACGCAGCATCTACGCGTAAAATAGATGCGGTACTGAGCGGCACACTAGCCCGTCAACGAGACTCTGCTGTTCATTTTTTAGAGGCTTACAATAATGGCTTGAACCTTGAGCATCCGTTGACCCAATCTACGCCCATTGAACATTTAAATGAGTTTAATCATAAAGATGTTTTTGTTAAGTATGATCCAAGTTTTGCCAGCGAAAAGGGCATTATGACAGCCATTGCCAATGCTCCTACACCTAAACTGCGTTTGGGTGAATTATTTAATGAGGCGATGTTACGTTGGCATTCAGGCGAGTATGATGACGATTACATTGAAAGTTGGTCACAGTTTAATCAGCGGGTACAAAATGCACTTAATGAAGTCATCGAATTTACCAAATCAAAAGAGGTTGAAACTGTCTTAATATTTACCTCAGGGGGTGTTATTGCTGCTTTAGCCTCAGGTTTATTACATCAAAGTAGTAAAACGGCGTATCAGATTAATCGAACCCTAATCAACACGGGCGTCACCTCCATCGTGCTTAAAGAGGATAAGCCGCGCCTGCTGTCGCTAAACGAACACAGTCATTTATTTAAAGATGGCGAACGCTACCTCACGTGGCATTAATAAACCGATATTTACGTTCAACTATTTTAATGCAACTTTCATTCAATTTTCATACAATAAGGATATTTGTGAAAAACTCAATTATTAGCACATTGCAAAAACACTTAAAAAGCAGTATAGGTAACAAAGCCCACGAAACTAAGTCGTTGTTGTTATCGAATAACAAAATGAGCGATTTAGTTGATAAAAAAGTAGGCAAAGGTAAAACCGTTCTAATTACCGGCGCAAGCTCAGGTATTGGAGCAGGTATGGCAAGAGGCTTTGCTAAACTTGGATATAACTTAGCCTTATGTTCACGCAGGTTAGAGCGTTTAGATGCGCTAAAATCCGAAATATTAGAACAAAACCCAGAGGTACATATTGAAGTCAAATCACTTGATGTCTGTGATTACGATTCGGTATTTGACGTATTTAAAGCCTTTCAATCTCAATTTAGCACTATTGATCGGGTGGTCGTCAATGCAGGTGTGGGAGAAGGACGTCGTGTCGGTACAGGTCGCTTTCATATCAATCGGCGCACCGCTGAAATAGACTTTATATCTGCCTTGGCTCAATGTGAAGCTGGCATGGAGATTTTTCGTGAGCAAAATCACGGTCATCTTGTGGTCATATCTAGCATGTCAGCCATGCGCGGAATGCCAAAGCATTTGACGGTTTATGCTGCCAGTAAAGCAGCACTCGCACATTTGGCAGAAGGTATTCGTGCAGAGATGCTTATGGATAATCTACCCATTAACGTCACCACCATATATCCAGGTTATATCCGTACAGAAATCAATGAAGGTGCGCCAAAGCTACCTTTCGAGGTTGATGAGAAAACTGGCAGTCAAGCACTGGTTGCTGCAATTGAGTCAGGTGTAGAGGAAGCTTGTGTACCTGCCCTGCCTTGGTTGTTCGTTGGAAAAGCCATGAAAGTCTTACCGCTTAACTTGGTTAACAAATTCAGTTAAATGATTAGGGTGCATGAAACTTAACAATGCTTAAATAAGCTTATTGCTATGTTATTAATACCCCACTCTCAACTTATTACAATCAAATGTAGGCTGGTGCTTTTAGCCCATCAAAATGTATATTTTAACCAAATATGCTGGGCTAAAGCCACAGCCTACGCAAACAGTTGAAAATGAGATTATTAATATAAATAAGTTAATAATAAAGATAGGTTAATGATAGATATAAAAAAAGAGCAGACTCAATGAGTTTGCTCTTTTTTTAAGGAAGATTTATAAAATATCAGACTTATGAGCATTTAAGATGCCCAGTATAACAACAATTAATAATCGTTGTGAGCGGCCTGATAGTCTTGAACTTGTGCACGTAATCGCTGTCTGCGCTCACGCGTTAGAATCTCATTACTTTCATCAAGCACTAACGTATTTAAATCGTTAGATATCAGGTTTACCACACTCATCATGCTATCAAAGCCTTGCATAGCTTTGGGATGAGGTAACGATAAGAACAATACAAGCCCTTTAAAGCGAGTATTGGGTAATACATTTAGATCAAATGGTGTAATCTCACCTGTTTCAGAAACGCCCATCATACTAAACCATAATATACCGGTTCCATCTTTATGCTCATAACGATGGAACATATTCATCGCGCCGTATTTGAGTGCATACTGAGACACCAGCTTTAAAACGGTTTTACCTTGTATCATTTCATGCTGATTTTTTGGCACTAATGTGATGTTAATATTTTCTTGCGCATAATTAAGTGGACTATTTTGATCATGGTCAGCCTCTGCTAGCAAATGACCATCTAGAACCGGACTATTATTTTCAAAATCAGGCTCTTGAGCTGTCTCTATAACGGGCATAAGGCTTTCCGTGGCAGACGCTAGGCTTGAAAATAGATCATCTTCATTATCATGTGGTTCTTGATTCATACTTGATAAAGAAGCTGGCGTTGACTTAGTTTGGCTTATCGGTGTCGCTGTTTGATCTGTAGGTTGTACGTTGTCATTATTTGTATCTGTACCGCTCATATTATCGGTAGGATCACTATAGCCTGTATTAACCCTATCCAAAGATTCAGCATCATTATTAGCGTTATAATCAGTAGTGTCATTTTCGCTAAAACTGGCATCATTATGTCTAACTGCGTTTGGATCCGAGTCTTTAATTTCGTAACCTTGAATATGATCATCAGCAGTTAATTCATGATTAGCAGTATCTGAGGCAGACGGCGTGTCATCAATCTGCGGCTGAAGATACTCTCGATCTGGTGTGATTACGATATCCTCAGCATCCTCTTCTTCTGAGTCATCAACGAAGCTGCGTTCATGACGAGGAATAATAGGAATGCCATCTTTATGATGGATGGCAGCTTGCGGGGCTTTATTATTTTTACGATTCATTATTCCACGAACTATCATGTACAGGCCTACCACCATAATAACAATAGCGATGATAATTAGAATATATTGCACAGTGGTCATGGCTTACGTGTCCCAAAAATTAAATTAATAAAAACGTTATTAGTCTAGCATGCTTAGCCGTGCTCGTCATTATTCGGTTAAGCCATCAATTGTTTATTAAGTGCTTTATTGAGTGCTATATTAATGCGACTTTATTAATAGCAAATCACAAGGAGCAACTAACCCCTTCAAGTTTATCTTTATATATAAGTTAATTATATAATTTATTTAACATTTATTTAACTATTCAACTATTAAACTTTTTAACATAATTACTTATATTAAACGCATAGATTGATTACACAGCAGGTTCAATATATTGCTCTGCATCTTCAAGGCTAACACTCACCAAAGTTGAAATGCCCGCCTGCGGCATTGTAATACCTTTAAGCTCATCTGCTATTTGCATAGATAGTTTGTTATGGCTAATGAAGATAAACTGCACATCGCTTGCAAGTTCAGTAATCAAATTGGTAAATCGAGCAACGTTCGCATCATCTAAAGGCGCATCTACTTCATCAAGTACACAAAATGGGGCAGGATGCTGCTTAAATATAGCAAATATTAAGCTCAATGCCGTTAATGTTTTTTCGCCGCCAGATAATACCGCCAGCCTGCTGTTACGCTTGCCTTTTGGCTGAGCCATTAATTCCAAACCAGCGCGCCACTGCTCCGCTTTAGTGAGTCCATCATCTTTAATCAAACTTAAACTTGCTTGACCGCCATCGAATACTTTAGCAAACAATCCATTTAAAGCGTGGTTAACACAAGAGAGCGTCTCTAAAAACAATACTTTAGTTTTAGAATCAATGGAGTTTATGGCATTTGTCAGTGTGTCCATACTTGCAGTGATATCAGCTATCTGCTGCTCTAGCGGGGAGAGGCGTTCATTAACCGCCTCAAGTTCAATAACTGCGGCAAGATTAACAGGTCCCATTTTTTCAATCTGCTTTGATAATTTAGCAGCTTCTTGTTGAAGCGTTTCGATTTTATCCTCTGGAATGCGCCGATTGTGTGCGATAAAGTCGGTTAATAAAACAGATGGATTAACATCAGTATTTAAGGCTTTTAAGCGCTCGCTAGTATCGCTAATACGTTCATCAAAGATAGCAATCTGAGTGACACTATGTGCTAGTTTCTCTTGTAGCGCTTTGAGGTCATTAGTGAGGGTATCACGCTTGTTTTGCAGCTCATTAGTCGTGGTTTGCAACGTGGATATAATGGCTAAGCGCTCATCTAAAGCAATTTTGATTTCATGATGATCTGCACTAATACGCTTTAGCTGAGCGTCAAGGGCTGGTAACTTAGCAGTTTGCTTTTCGTGATCGTCTTCAAGATTAACACGTGCTTTTTTTAATCGATCAATATCATTTGATACGTGTTTAATTTGCTGTTGACTGTGCTTATGCCCGAGCTGTGCCTGACTTAACTCTAACTGTAGCTGGCGTAGCGTATCATTTTCATCCCGCTCTTTGATGTCATTCTCAGCTTTTTCTTGTTCAAGCGCCCATTGCTTATTTTTTGCAGCGGTTAACGTCGGTTCTATGGAAGCCAATGCTTCTTTGTTAGTAGCGGCTTGATGAGTCAGATCAGCCAACTGTTTATCTAATTGTTGACGTTCAGAATCAAGCTCTTTACGCTGCATATCTAAGCGGTTTTGCTCATTTAGATGTCGCTCTTGTTTTGCAATCAATTCAACTCGGCGTTGTTGGTTATTGTGGCGCTGCTGGGTTAAGTCTGAAAGCTTAGCAGTAAGCTCTTCGACACTTACCGAAGCTTGTTCAATCAAAGTACTGTCTTGTTTGATCTTTTTTTGTAGCGTTTCAATTTTGTGCTCTATATCATTCAAGTCCTCTTCCAGCTCACCCAGACGCTGTGATTGTTGAATTTTGACACTCAAGAACTGCTGATTTGAAGTGTCAGAAGTCAGTTTGTTTAAATGGATGGCGCCGACAGCAGTTATCAACCACCCTGATGTCGTAATGACCATCGCCTGTTCAGATAAGACAGACAGCGCATTCTTAATATCTTGATTTTCGTATAGGTCATGATTTTGCTGATTTGCATTGGGCACGGCATATAGATAAATACGCGCCCACACCGCTAGTTTCGGTGCTGTAATTAGCTCAGACAAGGGTATAAAGTGATCAAAACGCGTGCGCTTCTCAGATTTAATAATGCTCTGATCTTTAGAATAAAACACACTTTTTATCTCATCTTCAGTGTGTTTATTGGCCTGATCACTCTCATCACTCAGTTTGGCTGCTATGTTTTGTTCCTTAATTTGACCTTCTATAAGATTCCGACTACTTAGCAGTCTAGCAACCAACGCGTTAATTATATTGGTATTGGCGTTGGCACTGGCACTGGCGTTGGCGTTGGCGTTGACGTTGACGTTAGTATTAGCATTAACGTTGGTATTGGTATTAATATTCGTAATAATATTGCCATTGCTATTTTCATCAAGACTTTCACTATCCACTATGCGAGCGTCCATCCACAGGGCAAGCCATTTGTCTAAAATGCCCGCGTAAGACTCACCTTTTGTTGTGAGCTTAATCTGCTCGTGTAAAGGCGTCAAATTTTTTAATAATTTATCAATACCTGGACGTTGAGCGTTTAGTTCCAATGAGTTGTCTAATAGTGCATTCGCATCGTCTTTATATTGAGGATTCAACTCATCGAATGAACTTAGCTTTTGCGCTTGACCATCTTGTTTTGCTTGATTATCTTGTTGTGTTTTATCGGCTTGCTCGCCGACTTCAATGGGTGTCTTTTTAGGCTTCGGATAAACGATAGCATGTAGTGTTTCATATTCAGCTATCAGACTGGCATGCTTTTTTTCGAGGTTCACAAGTTCTTGTTGTTTATTAGATAAATCAGCCTGACGGGTTTTGAGCTCGGGCTTTTCTATCTCTAAACTGTCTTCGATAGACTCTTGTTGTCTGGCAAGTTGACCTAAGTCTGTATCCAGTTTTTTTATTTGAGTACGAATAGTGCTCGTGTCGACAATATCCGTATTGGCTATATGCTCACGTGTCTGACGAGATATCTGCTTAGATGGTTGTTGAGGTGAACAAGAGACATCCCATTTCGATGCCTCTTGTTCCCATTGGGTGTCTAATCGATGCCACTTTTGCAGATCAACCTGTAGTCGATCATACGACTGGTTATCGAGGGCAGCTTTTTGATTCAAAGCCTGCTTTTGAGCTTCTATCTTGGCTACCTCATCTCGATTGGCTTCCCATGCAGCTTGTAATGGACCATTTTGTGCCAAGCGTTTTTTTCGTTGCTGCTTTAGGGTGTCAAGTTGTGGCGTTAATTGCTCAATATTTGCCAGTTGGATTGATTCTTCGTGTTGTGCCTCTTCAAGATCCTGAGCCATTTGCTTTTGTTTATCAGCATTAACGTGTAGCCGATGTACCAATTGATCAATTGTGGTTTGTAAGCTGGTTAATTTATGCTCAACTTGTTGGCGCTGCATCTCTTGTTCATGCAAGGTGTCACGTGCTTGATCTTTTAACCATTGTTCTTCATGTAGACGCTCACTTGTTTGGTCTAATTTTGTCTTAAGCGTATCTTCTTTGTGCTGCAACTCTTTAATAGATTTTTCAAGTTTTAGTTGTTCATTCTTATGTTCTAGCTGACCTGCTTTCGCTTGATACAATTGATAGATAACTAACTGCTCTTTAACGGCATTTAAATCTTCTTTAACTTTTTGGAACTGAGTCGCGCTATGGGCTTGCTTAGCTAGCTTATTTTTTTGTCGAGTTAATTCGGACTCAATATCTTTTAAGCGTTCTAGATTCTCTTGAGCTTTTGCCAGCTTTTTTTGCGTCTCTTCACGGCGGGCTTGATAACGCGACACGCCAGCAGCTTCTTCAATAAACTCGCGCAGCTGCATTGGACTCGAATCTACAATACGTCCAATCATACCTTGCTGGATAACAGAATAGCTGCGTGGACCCAGTCCTGTTCCTAAAAATACATCAACCACGTCTCGCCGGCGACACCGTGTACCATTGATATAATAATCTGATTTACCTTCTGCATTTATCTGACGACGTACGGACAGCTCGTGATAAATATTCAACTCATGGCGGATACCAGTCTGCTCATCTTGAGTATGCTTAAAGGTAAGTTCCACACTTGCCAAACTTTTCGCCGCTTTTGTGTCAGTGCCTGCAAAGATGACATCACTCATGGCGCCCCCTCTTAGCTGCTTGGCAGAAGACTCACCTAGCACCCAGCGAATAGCATCTATGACATTCGATTTACCACACCCATTGGGTCCAACAATGGCGGTAATACCTTGTTGAAAAGTGAACGTTGTGGGGTTAGCAAAGGACTTAAATCCTGATAGTTTTAAAGACTTTAGACGCATGAAACTCGCATGTTAATTAATAATAGATAGATAGGGTAAACAAACATAATTAATTATAATAATAAAAACAATATACCCGTTTTAGATCAAGGTTTTTAGCCAAGTTATGAGACTGGTTGTAAGACTTAACCGAGTATATAAGTCGTCGTATTTTACCCTAATTCGTATAGGATTTCAGACATTCACTTAGTAAATATAATATCTCTAAAATAAGTTTGGACAATACTACGGCGATAGGTTTGCATACAAAAATTAATGGTTGAAATCTTTATATGTTGATACTTTATTCTAATATTTAGGCTTGATAGTGTGGTTTGAAAAACGCTATTGTATTGTATTACATCTATCCACTTATGCAGAGTAAGTAATATGGCAAATCATCATAGAGACCATAATGCGGATCAACCCCCGCAGCAACTACAACAAAAATTTGAACGTTGGCGAGAGCTTTACAATGACCAATTAGACGCTCAGCTGCGTTGGCAGGAAGCGGAAGCCTTATATGCTGAGTTAGTAGCGTATTACCAAAGCCCGCAGTGGATGACAGATCGAGAAGAGGATAAAGCGCTTGAATACTCAGGTACTGCCCACTCTATTTTAAGTGAAGATGGGCTTTGGAATATGATAAGCGATCGTAATACGCTGGCAATGCAGTGGATGAGGCTAGGTTTAGATGCGATAGAAAAAAGGGAGTAAAGGGAAGAAAAACAGAAATAGAAAGTTAAAAAATAATTTGAACCTGTTAAACCACACCCATACCTGATAATCCAGACCATAATAATTGACTGCCAGCAAACACTAAGAGCACCCCAAATGCTTTTTTAAGCGTTGACGCTGGCAACTGATGGGCAAGATTTGCGCCAAGTTTGGCAGTAATAAAACTGGCTATAGAGATGCACATAAAACCAATCACATGAACAAAGCCAAATGTGCCCTCTGGTAGATTAGTCACATCTTGTCCAAACCAAGCAAAACCTGCCGCGCCTGCTAATGCAATCGGTAGCCCACACGCTGCCGAGGTGCCTACGGCTTGACGCATAGGTAACCCTGCCCATGTCAAAAAAGGTACTGTTAAACTGCCGCCCCCAATCCCAAATATGGCTGAAGCCATCCCTATTCCTGAACCTGCCCCTACTTGCACTGGCGCCGAAGGTAGAGGTTTGCCCAATTGCTCTTTATTTGATAAAAATAACATTTTAATTGCGACTAAAAGCGCCGCTACACCAATCAAAGCTTGAAGCATGAGCCCATTTATTTGATCGGCAACTGCCGCTCCGATTAAGCTACCGACTACTAAGCCAATTGCCATAAATTTCCATATCTCCCAGCGTACGCCGCCTCGTTTATGGTGTGCGGTCAAGGAGCTTATAGACGTAACGATAATGGTGGCAAGTGAAGTACCTACTGCCAAATGCGCTACAATTTCCGGAGAAAAATGATAAGCGGTGAATATCCAAACAAGGGCAGGCACAATAATCATCCCTCCTCCAACGCCAAATAGTCCAGCACACAGTCCCGCAAAAGCACCTGCCACAAAGAACCACACTATCATCATGCTTATTCTCTCGTTTATAGGGTCTGTTGAACATTCAAATATTAGGACTGCTGATAGCTAAAATTGTTCCAAACTAGGCATAAACCGACGATAATGCCCGAAGCGTATTGGACCTTAGCTAGGTTTATAACAACGGTTGGGGCAATTTTAGCATCAGCCCTACGGGGCGGGTCTATTTTTTGTCAATATATTGAGAAATTTTCTAACTTAGAATAACTAAGTGTCTAAAATTTCCCTGCATATTGCCTTAAAAATAACCGCCGCCAGTTCCATATTTAAATGTTCAACAGACCCTAATCTTATTTTGATTTAAAAATTTAAATATCTTTAAATATCGTAGTTATTTATAAGCATGAAATGCGATAATTAAAAGCTTGGCTACGTATCCAGTATCCAGTCCCACAGTATATCTTGTATAGGTCAATATATGAATGCTTCAGCAGCACCTACCTTCTCTACTTTATCACATCATCATCTTGGGTCTTGTTCTTCTACCAACAGTGAGCTTATGCAGTGGGTTAAGAGTGGGCGTATCAATCTAGATACACCTTTTATGTTGACGGCAGCGATGCAGACTTCTGGTCGGGGTCAATACGATCGTTCGTGGTATTCGCCAAAAGGAAATCTTTATTTATCTGTATATCATCCGCTTAAGAGCTCCATATCGGGGCTATTATCTTTAGTAGTGGGTTATCAGCTGACGTGCTTACCTATTATACAGCGTATTAACCAGATATTAAGACAAGCGGACAAGCCTACCATTGGGTTAAAGTGGGCCAATGACATAGGATTCTATAGCTTTGATAACATCCAAGCTGCCGATACCCTACATCATACACAACCTGACCTATTGACGTTAAACAAGTTGACGTTTAACAAGCTTGCAGGCATCTTAATTGAACCTGTTTCAATTTCTGATAAGATTGTTGGCGTTATCATAGGAGTGGGCATGAATATCAATGCCTCACCTTCATTAGATACCTCTTTGGAGAAGCGTTTGGCTTATAAAGCAGTAAACTTGAATCAGTTGCATAATGCCAATTCAACCCATCCTGATAATACCCTCTCACTATGTGCAGATGACTTATATGCGTCGGTTGGCTCAGCCCTACTTAAAGCGGTAGAGCGGTATAATAGCCTTACGGCGTCATCATATGCCCTTGATAATTTTACAGAGGATTATAATAGCGCCAGTGTTCTTACGGGTAAACAAGTTGAGATACAACCTCGTTCAATATCAACCCCTTTAGCCCCTACATCTGGACCTCATGATAACCATGTAGCGTCTGAATCGCCTAGCTCGTCTCAATTGAATAATACTGATACTCACCTATTAAGCGGTAAAGTGCTCGGTATACATACCGATGGCAGTTTAAAAATAGAAACTCAGAGTATTGAGCGTACATCCAAGCCATATAAGCGGATTCAAAAAATATATACAGGCTCTATTCGATTAAAAACTGATAACAAAGTCAATCAAATAAACAATCATTAAGCCCTTTAATAAACCTTATTACTCAGAAGTTAGAGGTAAATAATACCAATCAAGTTTACGATCAAAACATATCTCGAACAAACTTGCGATAATTCGACCTGTTAATCCCCAAACGATCTCATTATCGACTGTCCAACTGGGGGTTCTGATTTTAATCAAATTGTCATTCATTGTGTAGGATAAGATATATTCAGTCGTTGGTTCCTGTATTAAGGTTTCTAAATCTGCCCAAAATATACGTTCTATCTCGCCCAGTTCTGGCACATAAGTTACTCCAGAGTCGACAAGGGCAACAATAGGACGCACACTCATGCCCGATTTTGAAATTTGCGCGGGTAACTGTCCGACAATTTTAGCTTTGCTAGAAGGTAGGGCGCACTCCTCACTGGCTTCGCGTAGTGCTGTAACGACGTTGTTACCGTCTTCTTCATCGTGCTTACCCCCAACGAATGACACCTCACCTGCATGGCTACTTAAATGCGCTGCACGCCTTGTAAGCAATAGCTTGGGTTTGGGTTCGTTCGTGATTAAAACCAATACTGATGCGTCTGCATTGGGAGTGTCTAATAAAGCATCTAACAAAATTTGTGCTTCTATAATCTCACCATGTTCATCATTGTCTCTAGCTATTATATTTAAGCTATTAGCGCTTACTAACTTATTTTTGTTTTCTAAATTATTTTTGTCTTCTAAGCTATTCTTGTCTTTTAAGTTATTTTTGTCTTCTAAGTTATTAGCGGACTTTAATTTGTTTGTAGGCTCAGTGTCTTCATGCTCAGTGCTTTTATATTCTAAAGATGTTACATCACTATCTTTTTTATATGCTGTTGCATCGGCTTTAACATTAGCTTTAGTGTCCGCTCTATTAAGTTCTTGCCGCATATTAAACTGTACTTTCATCACCAATTGTTTTAATAGTGGTTGTTGAAGATATGGCGGCAATATAATAGCCAACTCATCAAAACGAGGAGATATAGAGGTATGCTTATTTGCGTGATTTGCAGAGGTAGAGCGATGTTGTGTCATAAATAAATAGTCATGATAAGTAAGCGGATAGAGCTTTAGCCTAACGTATTCTATCTAAGTATGCTATCTTGATGACCTACTGGTTTAATTTGGGTACACGAATTTATGATGTACTATTTGTATCGGTATAGAACACTCAGCGGTAGAATACTGATACCCTATTTTCCATTAAAAGTGTTTAAAGATTAGAATAAAAAGGAAGATCCATACCATGGCATACTGTTTACAATGCGGGCATAAAGCAGAATACAAAATTCCTGAGGGCGACAATAATACCCGTTTGGTTTGTCCAAATTGCGATTATATTCATTATGTGAATCCTAAAGTAATATGTGGGGCTTTAGTCATACATGAGGGCAAGGTACTTTTGTGTCGCCGTTCTATTGAACCAAGATATGGCTTTTGGACACTACCTGCAGGCTTTATGGAAATTGGTGAGACCATCGCAGAAGGCGCTGCTCGTGAAACGATAGAAGAGGCAGATGCAGTCGCTATTAATCCTCATCTTTACTGTATTTACGATATCCCGTCTATTGGTCAAATTTACGTTTTATATTTAACTGACTTAAAAGATGGAAAATTTGGCGTCGGTACAGAAAGCTTGGAATGTGCACTTTTTGAAGAAGCTCAAATACCTTGGGATGATATCGCCTTTGAAGCAGTTAAGCGTACCTTAGCTCATTATTTTAATGACCGTCAAGCTATCGATGATCACCATCAGTTTCCAATACATCAAGAAGAGATACCCAAAGATAAGGGTATAAAAAGATATTAGGGTAAATATATAAGGATTAAACAAGATTATTGACATTATGACTATCGATTAGTGATCAGCAACCAATTATAAAATAGCAATCAATGACAAAAATCGTTCAACTAACATACAGCGTTCAACTTTTGGATATAGCAAAAAAATAGCACAGATTAATAGCATAGCAATTTTATTATTCGAAGACTATAATATTAATGACCATATATTTAAATAAGAATGACTTAATAATAACTCTGTTTATTTTAGGCACAATATGAATTTTAGATTACTTTTTAAGACCGCGTCGCTCGCTATTGCTTGCTTTACTTTGGCAGTACCCAGTCATGCCACAACGGTATATAAAACGGTGGGTGACTTTGGTGAAGTAAAATACTCACAGTTTCCTCCAAGTAGTGATGACGTAGAGGTCGAAATCATCACTCTGCGTAACGACGGTCGTCAATTAGACCCAGGTCAGCTAGCAGAATCAGCCCAGACTTCAAATAATACGCAATCTCAATCTGCCAATCCTGCCACCGAAACGGAGCGCCAGCGCTATTTAACAGAGATCGAAAATGCCAAACGTTGTCAGTCTTTACGTGATAATTTGGCTAACTTAAACGCTGGTGGGCGTATTTATGAGCCTGATGGTCAGGGTGGACGCAAATATTTGGACAATCGTGAAATAGAATTAAAGCGTGAAAACATCCAAAGAATATTAGTACAGTATTGCGGTGGTTAGCAGTATAGGACTTTATACAGACCGCAGTCCTATTGCGATACACTAAGCGCATGCATAATACGTCCTATAGTAGTGTGCATACCACTGGATTGAAGCGCCCACTGCCCTACTTCCTTTTCAAGTAAATCGCCAGCAGTGGCATGTATCAATACCGCTTCGCTAAGTCTACGATTAATGGGTTGTAAGCTGCGTTGTGCTAGTATGCCTGCCGCCACACCAGAGAGCACATCCCCCATACCTGCACTCGCCATTCCAGGATTACCTGCTGCACAGACATAGAGCGTTTCAGATTCGTAAATCAGAGACTCTGACCCTTTTAACACCCAATCACCGCCAAAGATCTTTGCCAATTTTGTAATACTTTGCACCCTATCGGCTTCAATTTCATCTACAGAAACGTCCAATAGCCTAGCTGCCTCCCCACTGTGCGGGGTGTACCAAACGCTGTGCTGGTTTGCATACTTTTTTAATGCCTCTATAACCTCTGGTTTTTCGTCAGCTAGGGTATGCAAATGGTACAACCCATCAGCATCAATAATAATATCTGCCATAGTATTCATCAAAGCTTCTAAATAGCTTGCAAACAAATCATGACTTTTGTCATCGCGTCCTAATCCCATGCCGATAGCGACCGTGTCGCAGTCCTGCATGAGCGAGATTACGCCTTCTACATCGTGTAAGTCCATACACATGGCGTTAGGTAAGCTTGATATAAGACTGCCATGAAAGTTCTCATGGCATGCCACACTAAGCTTGCCCACCCCTACTGCAAATGCGGCACTGGCAGATAATAATGCCGCCCCTCCCATACCTTGAGAGCCGGATACTAAATTACCACCGATAATTAAACCATGGCCAAAGCTGCCTTTATAAGCATTGTTTTGACGTTTTTCGATAGGATAAGGCATTTGTTTCAGCCACGCCAAAGGTGTAAACGTAAGCACACTAGGTATTAAAAAAAAATCGATAATTTGACCCGTATAATCCGCCGCGTCTTTAATATGTAACCCTATTTTTCGAGCAACCATGCATAAGGTAATATCCGCGCGGATAGCACAGTTATCAAAAACTTGACCTGTACTTGCCACAAGTCCACTGGGCACATCAATGCTAGCAATTGTAAGCGTCCGTTTTGAACGGCTTTTTAAATTATTAATATACCCGATAGCTGCTGCATAACTCCCTTCAGGCTTACGATCTAGGCCGATACCAAATAGCGCATCGATACATAAGTCTAAATCTAACTTATTAATCACATCGTTTAATTGATAATGATTATTCTGAATATGGTCGATGTTCGATATTACCTTAACACCCATATCCAGTGCTGATTGTTTGGCTAACTTAGCATCTTTTGTATCTACCTCAGCGACTTCAATAATGGCTACTTCAATACCAGTCCTTTCAATACCAGCTACTTCATTGTTTAACTGCTTTAGATATCTGGCAACCAGCCAGCCATCTCCCCCGTTATTACCACCACCAACCCAAACTCCAACGTTATACATAGATGTGCCACTAGCATCAGATCTGATGGCATCTTGACAGATATTTTGGTAAAGCCAGTATGCTGTTTGCCAAGCTGCCTGCTGCATAAGACCATAACTATCATTCCCATCGTCAAACCATTGTTTCTCGATGCGATATACTTGCTTAGGTGTAAATAAAGGAACATCAACCCTCTGTGACGGATGATACATAGCTAATAAATGCTTATTATCCCAGTTATATAAGTTATATGAGTTATATGAGTTATGTGAGCTATTTAAGCTATTTAAGTAATCTGATTCTGTTGAACATGATGCACGCTTCATTTTAATCCCCAATCTTAGACTCGTTAGTGGTCTGGGTTATAGCCTAGTTTATAGTAGGTTTTATATAAGGTTTTATCTTGTCATTTAATAGCTTATCATATCTATTATATTATCTTTTAAGTCAGCTTTATTATGTCCTCACCATTGCATACAAATCCTCATAAAGATTCTGATGCCAACCCTTATGCTAATTTAACGGCAAATCAGCATTCTGCGAATACAAATGACATTGCCGTGAATGAATTCAATGATGCCAGCGACGTTAAAGCATGGATACAAGCACAAGCTTATATATTAGGGTTTGCAGAATGTGGATTCATTAATGTTGATAATCCTGTGTTTGAGGCTCAAATGCAAGGACTGCGCGAATGGCTAGATAGAGGTCACTACGGTCAGCTGCATTTTATGGAAAAAAATCATGACAAGCGCGCTAACCCTGCGCTGTTGGTAGAAGGTTCACGCACTATTATTTCAGTACGTATGAATTATCTAGAAGCAGCGCCAAAACCGCGGCGCATTGAAGATAACAACTACCCTAACACAGCTATAATTGCGCGCTATGCCCGCGGACGTGACTATCATAAAACCATGCGATCTCGCTTAAAAAAACTTGCCCAGCTTATAGAATCTAAACTTAATGAATGGCAGCATTTAGATATAAATGCCACTCAGCCTTTCATATTTAGACCTTTCAGTGACTCCGCACCTATTTTTGAGCGCCCGCTTGCAGATGCTGCTGGACTTGGTTGGACAGGTAAACACACGTTGCTACTGAATAAGACTGTAGGTTCTTTTTTTGTACTAGGGGAGCTATTTCTAAGCCTATCATTACCTGAAGACGCACCTATAACTGCTCATTGCGGCAGCTGTACGGCATGTATTGACATCTGTCCTACGCAAGCGATTACCGCTCCTTATCAACTAAAAGCCGATGCGTGTATTTCTTATCTGACGATAGAGCATGACGGTATTATTGATGAGAAATATCGTAAAGCTATAGGAAATAGGGTGTTTGGGTGTGATGACTGTCAGCTCATATGTCCATGGAACCGCTATGCCAAAGTTACCACTATTGATGACTTCCATGCGCGTCATGACTTAGATAGCAGCTTATTAACTGACTTATGGGAATGGAGTGAAGCTGATTTTTTAGAACGGACGCAAGGCAGTCCTATTAGACGTACAGGTTATATCAATTTTTTACGCAATATAGCCATTGGTATTGGTAATGCCCCTTATTCAAACTACAATATACTAAAGTTAAAAAAACGATTGGGACAGCACACACATATATTGGATGAACATATATCATGGGCTATAAAACAACAAATTGTTAAATCAAATAGTGAACCTTCCTCCTAGCTCAATGAATACTAGGCTTCATCGAATACAGACCTTAGCGAATACAGACCTGACTAAAATGTAAAGCTTAATATGTTCTAACTGGTTGTAGAAATATTGACGATAACAAAAGAGACGCCTGCTAATAAGTCAGGCGTCTCTTTTATTATCGTTAATACACTTTATTAGCTTTATTTTTTACTTCACTATCTATTGAATTCTAATTAGATATTCTTATGTTACCAACCTAATATTAATCAAATAGATATTCATTAAAGCTGTGTTTATATAACAAGGTTATGGCTTAGGAATACGTAGTACTTGACCAGGATAGATTTTATCAGGGCTAGTCAACATAGGTTTATTGGCTTCAAAAATTTTGTTGTATTCATTTGCTGAACCATAAACTTCTTGAGAAATCTTAGATAATGAATCACCTGATTTCACGGTATACATAGTTGACTCAGGCGCATCTTCTTTAATATCTATATTATCAATTACTTTGGCGACGTTTTGTACGTTACCAATAGCAATAATAGCCTTCTCACGGTCAGCTTGGGTAGCTGCATCACCACTGATTTCAGCAGTATCTGTAGTACCGTTATATTTAACTTTCAAATTAGAGATATTAAGATTTTGCTGTTGAATACGCTTTAGTAAAAGATTTGCAACTGATTGAGCAGAAGGTTCGTTTGCAGTTGGTGCTTTATTAGCATCAGCATGTGATTCAGTTTCTTTGTTAGCATCATCGCGATTAAAGATTTTATCACCAATGTCTTTTGCAAAACTAAAAATTCCCATTGTTTACTCCTTTAAGTTATTATTAGTGTACGGACTACTACCTACTATTAAATTCGCTAGACATAATAAATTCAAATGAAATAACCTTTATAATTGAACTTAATTATAATTGAACTTAATGTTTGGATCTAATGTTTTAAGACCTGATTCTTATTAATTCTTAAGCTATCAGTAAAAACATTTTAGCAATAGCCGCTAGTATTAATGTGTTGTTCACACATCTTATTTAGTATAGTGGTTAACATTAATATTTATAACACAGTGTGTGTAGATAATTGTTAAGTTTTATATCCTATAACTTCAAATTTATAAACTTCAAATGCTTTTAAATATTAAGTCTTTAATATCTAAAACATGGCGTATTCTCGTTTTATAACTAAAAACTTAAAATTAGCAACTATCAATTAGCATCTAACAATTAGCAGCTAGACGCTTAATATACTAATGTATTAGACCATAAAAAAGACCACTGCATTAGCAATGGTCTTAAATTAGTATATCGATACCTGTAATACGAATATGCCTCTTATATAAACATAGCAGTTTAAGTTTAACAGACTATGGCATATTGAGCTTAAAAATTAAAGCTTCGCTTTAATATAATCAACCGCTTTTTGAACCGTCGTTAATTCATTTGAATCTTCATCTGGAATAGTGATATCAAAATCATTTTCAAACGTCATAACTAGCTCAACCAAGTCCAAAGAATCGGCGCCTAAGTCATTAATAAATGATGAATCATTATTAATATCTTCAACATTTACATCCAACTGTTCAGCAACTGCCGATTTTACTTTTAATTCAATCTCTTCACTCATAGGAAACTCCATCCTTATTATTTTAAGTTGCAAAGGCTGTAAATAATATTTATAAAAGCCTAAACGTTATTTTAACTGACTTATCCAGTAATGAAAGCCTAAAGTATATAATTTATATTAGACCAATCTACTTGCTATGCAAACTTATATGTATAGGTTCATAATATAAGAACCCTATTCTACATATACATACCGCCATTTACTGAAATAACAGATCCAGTAACATAACTGGCTTCATCGCTTGCAAGATAGGATACCGCTGCGGCCACATCCTCTGGCTGACCCAGCCGTCCAACAGGTACAGCATCTAGCATAGAGTTTAATAATCGCTCATCCAGCTCATCTGTCATATCTGTTTCAATCAAACCTGGTGCAACACAGTTAACAGTGACTTGTCTTGAGCCAATCTCACGAGCCAATGTTTTACTAAAACCTTCAACTCCTGCTTTGGCGGCTGCATAGTTCGCTTGCCCGGCATTACCCATTTGAGCAACCACAGAGGTAATATTGATAATGCGACCTTTTCGCGCTTTCATCATACCTCTTATGGCTCGCCTGCTCATACGATAGATAGAAGACAAATTGGTATCGATAACCTTATCCCAATCCTCATCTTTCATACGCATTAACAAACCGTCTTGAGACATACCTGCGTTATTAACCAGTACTTGCACACTACCGTATACGCTTTCTATTTCTTCAAATAGTTTGTCAATATTTTCTTGATCATTAACGTCTAATACCCGGCCTATGCCACCGGCATCATGCAAGTACTCGTCTACAGAATCGGCACCTTCAGAAGTGGTGGCAGTACCAATAACGAAATGTCCTTCTTTCGCAAACCGTTTGGCTATCGCCTTACCAATACCGCGACTGGCACCAGTTACCAATGTAATTGTACGACTCATGATTATTCCTTAATTAACTCATCAAATAGCTTATCTAAGCGTGATGGCTTATCAGTTGGAAAACAAGGTATTGCTACCTCTTGGCGCTTTGCCAAGTTACAGAGTACTGTTCCTGGACCACATTCAATTATCAAATTTATGTGCTTGCTTGCAAAATTTTGCATCGTCTGTGTCCACAATACTGGCTGATTAAGCTGTTCAGTTAATGCTTTTTTAATAGCGCCAACCGTTTTTTCATCAGTAGCATGTCTATTCTGTAGTACAGGAATCTCAGGCAGCTTAAACTCACATTCAGATAGCTTATCTGCAAGCGTTTGGGTTGCAGGCTCCATAAGCTCACAGTGTGAGGGAACACTAACCTTTAGTGGTAGCATTCGTTTACCCATACATTGAATGTGTTTTCCTAAAGTTTCAATACCATTAGCGTTACCTGCTACCACAATCTGTCCTGGGCTGTTAAAATTTGCAGCACTAACGACTGCATCCTCATGGCCATTTTCAATACTTTCACAGGCGCTAATAACTTGACTGTCTTCTAAGCCTAGCACGGCAGCCATTTTGGTATCTAAACCTTGCACCGCATCTTGCATCAATTGTCCACGGGTATGAACTAACTTGACGGCATCTGCGAGACTTAACGTACCGGCTGCACATAGTGCGCTATATTCGCCTAACGAATGGCCTGCTAAATATATAGGTTCAATATCTATATTATCTTGCGCTTTTAGCAATCGCCATATCGCCATGCTTGCAGTTAATAAAGCAGGCTGAGTATATTCTGTCTTAGCAAGCTCTGTGTCATTTTGGCATATCTCCCAAAGATCAAACCCTAATGCATCACTGGCTTCTGCAAAGGTTTGTTTAACAATGGGATAAGACTCACTTAGTTCATTTAGCATGCCAACTGTTTGTGACCCTTGACCTGGGAACACGACAGCAATTCGACGAGGTGTATGATGATGTTCTTGTTTCTTAGCAGAACCAGACGTTTTTAATGACATTTTCAGCCTTCTTATTTTTAAGCTTTTTTATACGGTTATGAAACTAAAGACATAAGATTAAAAATAGGTAAGTAAAAAAAGATAAATAAAAAAGAGCCAAGCAACTAATGGTAAATACCATTAATAACACTTAGCTCTTATCGTAAACTTTAATCATTAACTATGATTATCGTTTAGTCTTCTTGGCTCGCTTTGAACAACTGACGACCACGGTAAAAACCATCTTTAGTCATATGATGACGACGATGCTTTTCACCAGTTGTTGAATCAATACTTAATTCAGCAACTTCCATATGGTGGTGTGAACGACGCATATCACGGCGTGAGCGGCTTTTACGACTTTTTTGAACAGCCATGGGTCTTGCTCCTATTCTAAGAATGATTATAAAAATCCACGTTGTTAATTTTGAATAATCACAGCCGTGGATTTAGCAAAATGAGTTCGCTATTGACCTCAATAAGAGCATTTCTTATTAAAAATCAAATAGGTTGAAAATCTGGGAATAATAAACGAGGGATTATACTCTTTTTACGCCATAAAATAAAGAGCTTATTCATTTTATAATATCTAAACTTAAAGCTTACCTTTTAGGGCTTCAAGAGCAGCAAAAGGATTCTCGTTATCCTCTTCAATTATCTCCCCTACTTGTTCTACTGCCATTTCACAATCATCATGTTTTGCAGATAAAGGCACATCCAACAAAAGCTCATCTTCAATAAGCTTTTTAAGCGGTAGTAAGCGGTCACCCTTACTGTTCTCTATTTGTTCGGCGAGAAGCTCTTCTAAAAGTAGATAGTCATCAGATTCCTCTACCAAGCTTTCATGCTCTTCACTCTGCAATAGTACTAATGTAGCATCATGGGAGACATCAAGTTGCAAAGGTTTTAAACATCTTTGGCAGTTCACCCAAATAGCGCCATCAAATTCCATAGTGAGCGTTAGCAGTTGGCCTTCTCTTTTGAGCACACACTTTATTTCGATAGGCTCATCTTTATACGTATCGACGACAACATCATTTAGTCTTTTGAAATCACGCGGCGTTACAGCTCCAGACCACACATAGCCGACCTCTTCCCATTTCTCTAGGTTGATATGATTTGGCAATTGGTCTGTTTTAGTATTTGTTGGATTATCCTTTACCAAAACAGTTGGCTTTTCCATAGTTTTATTAGTAGTCATATTTCTCTCAATATAAATATATTTGTATGCACTATAGTTATAAAATTCTCATTGATCATCTATTAGATGGTATTTATTGCTGTTAAATAATGTACATAGCTGATGATTGTTAAACGTTCAATAAGTGGCGCTTATCAATTTATTCTACCTCAAAGTAGTGCCTAAGATGTTAAAATAAGCCTCATATATAATAATTTCATTTAGGTTTCTATACATTTGAACAAACTGTCACTGAAGCCAACTATCAAATTCTAGTGTTGTCATCTTATAGTGAATGAATACGGTCGTTAGATATAATAATTATGGGTAAAACTTTTTTTTCAAGTCTACCATTGCAAGTGCTAATTAAAAAATTTCAATTCTCAACATGCTATGAGCATATAAAGCGCTTAGATTACGTAACTGAAGGTGCCATCTTTAAATCTTGGATAGAGTTAAAGCATGAGTGGTCAAAAATACAATCCAGTAATCATGTTATAGAGGCCGCGCCCTCAACTCACATTGATTTTGAGAGACAAGAAGCTGACTGGCTCATTACGGTTTTTAACAAAGCATTTGCCGCTCATAACGTTATTTTAGATCGTAGTGATGGTGAACCTGAGTATTTTGCTGCCGACGAACATAATCCTGCTCGTATTATGTTTGCGCATGGCTATTTACAAAGCGCACTTCATGAAATAAGCCATTGGGCTATAGCAGGGCATCATCGTCGCACCCTTAATGACTTTGGATATTGGTATGCTCCAGATGGACGTACAGAAGTACAACAAGAGGCTTTTGAGCGAGTTGAAATCAAACCTCAGGCATTAGAATGTCTATTCACTCTGATGTGCTCTAAAACATTTGAGGTGTCTTTGGATAATCTCGATGCTACATTTGATACCTCTAAGAGTACCTTCAAACAAGATGTATATCGTCAAGCTTTATCCTATATCAAGAATCCAGATATCATACCAAAAGACGCTAAATTACTACTGACGACTTTATGTTATTTATGTCATGATAAAGATTAAACATTATTTTCATCGATCTAGTACTAACATTACAGTGAACTATAATACGTTGATCTGTAATACGTTGATCTATAATACAGTATCATTCAAACTCAATATCCATAGGTAATAAAACAAATTATTTAATTGAAATTTATCAGTTACTTTAACAACCAGAACTATTGTGAGGTCGGTTATGCTAACTTTGTATATTCATCCAGAAAACCCTCAACCTCGTCTTATTAAGCAAGTCGTTGATGCTTTAAATCGTGATTTGCTGATTGTTTATCCAACAGATACTAGTTATGCATTTGGTTGCAAAATAGGTTCTAAAGCCGCTCTTGAGAAATTACGCTTTATTCGTGAACTTGATGACAAACATCAGTTTACTTTACTGTGCCGGGATCTAAGTGAGATTTCCACATATGCTACAGTAGACAATCTACAATTCAAGCTTCTTAAAAACAATACGCCTGCTCCAATCACGTTTATTCTTGAAGCCACAAAAGATGTTCCAAAAAAGCTGTCGCATCCTAAGAAAAAAACCATTGGTATCAGAGTACCTAAAAACCCAATTGCTCAAGCCTTATTAGAAGAAATGGGCGAACCTATCCTTACCAGCTCATTATTATTACCTAATATGGAGCTCTCGTTAGATGAACCATTCGATATCGAAGAAAAGCTTGATAGCAATATTGATGTATTAATAAATGCAGGCGTTTTAACCACTAAGCTAACTACAGTCGTTGATTTAACTCAAGTGCCGCCAGAATTAATTCGTCAAGGTGCTAGTGATGTCTCTGAATTTATTGAGTAACTGTTTTTACAGATCATAGGACTTTATAAATTAGGGGACGTCACTAATAAGAAAAACCTCAGTAACTCAATCAAATTATGCTAAATACATAATTTAAAAAGCTACTGAGGTTTTCTTGATCCAAGCAAATAGGACTAATAAATATTAGTCACGATCTACTAGTTCAACGTATGCCATAGGTGCATTATCACCATCACGATTGCCACATTTGATGATACGTATGTATCCACCTGGGCGATCTTGATAACGAGGACCTAATGTACCGAATAGTTTACCAACCATATCTTTATTACGCATACGGCTGAATGCCAAACGGCGATTAGCAACTGAATCTTCTTTTGCCATAGTTATTAAAGGCTCAGCCACACGGCGTAGCTCTTTAGCTTTAGGTAATGTTGTTTTTATCAGTTCATGTTCAAACAAAGAGTTTGTCATGTTCTGGAACATTGCCTTACGATGGCTGCCGGTACGACCCAGCTTTACTCCACTCTTACGATGTCGCATGGTCAAATATCCTTACTTAAGTGTTAACGGCTGCGGTATGAAAAACGATCATCAACTCGAAGGTCAGCAGGTGGCCAATTCTCTAGGCGCATATCCAGTTCCAACCCTTTTGACGCTAAAACGTCTTTGATTTCAGTTAATGATTTTTTACCTAAATTTGGTGTTTTAAGCAACTCAGTTTCTGAACGCTGTACCAAATCGCCGATATAATAAATGTTTTCAGCTTTAAGACAGTTTGCTGAGCGAACCGTTAGTTCAAGATCATCCACTGGACGTAATAGTACAGGGTCGACCTCTTCTTTCTCTTTAACTGGCTCAGGGGCTTCTTCAGCTTCTAAATCGACAAATATAGAGATTTGCTGCTGAAGGATGGTAGCCGCTTTGCGAATTGCTTCTTCAGGATCAATCGTACCATTGGTTTCAAGTTCAATGATTAAACGATCTAAATCCGTACGTTGCTCAACGCGAGCGTTTTCTACTTGATAAGCAACACGTGAAACTGGGCTAAAACTTGCATCCAGCTTCAAACGTCCAATAGCTTTAGTATCACCATCTTCACGACGAAGATTAGCAGGCTCATAACCGCGACCCATAACAACACGTAAACGCATTTTTAGGTGGCCACGTTCGCCTAATGTACCTAGAACCAAATCAGGATTAGCAATTTCAACATTGTGCGGTAAATCTATATCTGCCGCAGTGATAGTGCCAGGGCCCTGCTTATCAAGCGTTAGAAACACTTCATTTTGATCGTGCATAGTAATTGCCAGACCCTTTAGATTTAATAATAAATCTAAAATATCTTCTTGCAAACCTTCAAGTGTAGAATACTCGTGATCTACACCGTCAATCTCTGCTTCAATTACCGCTGCACCAGGCAACGAAGATAAAAGAATACGACGAAGAGCATTACCTAAGGTATGCCCAAAGCCGCGTTCTAACGGCTCGAGCGTGACTTTTGCATTGGTTTCATCAACCGCATCCACATTAATGGCATTAGGGGTCAGAAACTCGGTAGCATTTAGCATCATATTGTCACCTCGATTAGTTAATCAAATTATTGTTAGCGATTATTTAGAGTACAACTCAACGATTAAGCTTTCGGTGATTTCTGCAGGCAAATCAATACGATCTGGTGCTTTCTTAAATGTACCTTGCAATTTGCTATGATCAACTTCTATCCACTCTGGAATACCACGTTGAGTAGCAAGTTCAATTGCATTCTTAATACGTAACTGTTCTTTTGCTTTTTCATGCACAGCAATAATATCGCCATCTTGTACCTGAATTGAAGGAATGTTCACACGAACAAACTCATCACGGCCTGCTTTTTTTAGCATAATAGCGCGATGGCTAACTAACTGGCGTGCTTCAGCACGTGTAGAACCAAAACCCATACGATAAACAACGTTATCCAAACGGCGTTCTAGCATCTGTAATAAATGTTCACCAGTTGCACCACGTGCACGTGCAGATTCTTTATAGTAGTTGGCGAATTGGCGTTCTAATACACCATACATACGCTTAACTTTTTGCTTTTCACGTAACTGTAGCGAATATTCAGATGCTTTGTTACGTGAGTTGCCATGTTGGCCAGGTACGCGACCTGCTTTTTTAGTCTTAACGTCAAAAGGTTTAACACCTGATTTTAATTGTAAATCAGTACCTTCACGACGCGACAGCTTTAATTTTGGACCAATATAACGGGCCATGCTTGTGTCTCCTTGAGTTACGTCTTAATAGTAACCAGTAACGGTATTTTGTCTTATTACACACACCGTATTCTTTCTTATAATTAAGCTAAGAATACGGTAACGATAGTTTATACGCGACGCTTTTTAGGCGCACGGCAACCGTTGTGTGGGATTGGGGTTACATCAGATATGCTATTTATTTTAAAACCTAATGCACCTAAAGCTCTTACCGCAGACTCACGACCCGGCCCTGGACCTTTAACCAGAACATCGACATTTTTTACACCATAGGTTTCTTGAGCTGCTTTACCAGCAACCTCAGCTGCAACCTGAGCTGCAAATGGTGTAGATTTACGTGAACCACGGAAGCCTTGTCCACCTGAGGTGGCCCAAGCCAATGCATTACCTTGACGATCAGTAATCGTTACAATGGTGTTATTAAAAGACGCATGAATGTGGGCTACGCCCTCTGATACCGAACGACGTGCCGCTTTTTTGCGACCACGGGTGTCTTTAGCCATCTTTTAGCTTCCTAAGTTAATTATCTTTTGATTGAACGAATCGGACCCTTACGAGTACGAGCATTGTTCTTTGTGTTTTGACCTCTTACAGGTAAATTACGACGATGACGGATGCCACGGTAACTACCTAAATCAACCAAACGCTTAATATTCATTGAAACTTCACGACGAAGATCACCTTCTGTCATATAGTTACCAACTTGAGCACGGATAGCATCAAGCTGAGTATCATCCAATTGACTAACTTTAGTAGAAGGTTCGATACCTACTGCTTCAAGAATTTTCTTAGCAGTTGTACGACCAATACCAAATATATAAGTCAATGAAATCACTGCATGCTTGTTATCCGGAATGTTTACGCCGGCAATACGAGCCATTGATTTCTCTCCAATTATGAAAAATGAGTCTAATAATCAATAACTATCACCCTAAAAGACTAATAGTCTTAAAGTAATAGTATTAAATAGGACTTATGTTTCAGATTTTGCCATTTACTATAAATACATCTAAAACTTAATAGAATTTTAAACAGTAAACGACGGCAAGTGGCGGATGATAACTCATCCGCCAATAAATTTCAAGTTGTTTTTATTGTATTATATAAGTTTATAAAAGTTATAAATATAAACGTATTTAAATTCAATAAAATTAACCTTGACGCTGCTTATGACGTGGTTCTGCTTTGCAAATCACATGAACGCGACCTTTGCGACGTACAACTTTGCAGCTACCACAAATCTTTTTAACTGATGCTTGAACTTTCATATTAAACTCCTAAATGAGCAAACCACTGATAAAAGCAAATTATCTAATTAGCGTTTGATCATGATACTGATGTGTCATTAAGTGTGCCTGAAGTTGGGATATGAAATCCATAACCACGACCACCATAATTAAAAGTGATGTACCACCAAGATGAAACGGAATACCGAACGACGATTGTAATAGCATAGGCATTAAACAAATTACCGTCATATAGATAGCACCAATAAAGGTTAATCTATTCAAAACATGATCTAAGTAACGCTGAGTTTGTAACCCAGGACGTATGCCTGGAATATATGCACCGCTACGTTTTAAATTCTCTGCAACTTCACGTGGGCTAAATACTAATGCCGTATAAAAATAACAGAAGAAGATAATCATCGCACCAAATAGTACTAAATATAATGGCTGACCCGGTGCCAAAACTAACGACATCGTTTGCAAAAACTGTTGCCACATACTTGGATCAGCTGAATTACCTACCCATTGACCTAAACTTGCAGGGAACATTAACAATGCACTTGCAAAAATAGCAGGAATAACGCCCGCCATATTAATCTTCAAGGGCAAATGAGATTGCTGGTCAGCATAAACTTTACGGCCTTGTTGCTGCTTTTGCGCGTAATTCACTGGTATACGACGTTGAGCACGTTCAATATATACAATACCAGCTGTTACTGCTATACCTAGTACGGCAAAGATAAGTAACATGATCAAGCTTTGTGGATCACTCTTTACCATTTCAAAAGATTGACCTAGCATACTAGGGACACTTGCAACAATGCTTGCAAAAATAAGCATTGATATACCGTTTCCTACGCCACGTTCAGTAATTTGCTCACCAAGCCACATCAAGAACATAGCACCTGCAACAAGCGAACTTACTGCAGGTATGTAAAAAGTCAATCCTGATGACAACGTAAGATTCTGACTAATTAATCCAGTACACATAAATATAGCTTGTAAAGACGCTAAAAATAAGGTGCCCTGTCGGGTATATTTATTAAGCTTACGGCGTCCCGACTCACCTTCTTTTTTTAGAGCTTCTAAAGATGGCATCACAGATGACATCATTTGCACAATAATAGACGCTGAAATATAAGGCATAATACCTAATGCCATTATAGACATTCTCTCTAAAGCACCACCTGAAAACATATTAAACATGCTTAAGATGGTGTTCTCATTACGAGAGAATAAATCAGCTAAGCTAACCGGATTAATACCAGGTACTGGTATGTGAGAGCCTAAACGATAAACAATCAACGCTCCAATCAAAAATAACAAACGATTCCACAACTCATCGTATTTACGAATAAAAGTAAGTGGATTCATTGGTATTGCTGCAGTTGGCGAAGATTGCTTAGCCATTTACTTACTCCTGAGTTTCCTCAATTGTACCACCAGCAGCTTCAATCGCCGCTTTAGCACCTTTAGTCACTTTTACATCTTTAAAGGTATAAGCTTTATTAACTTCACCAGAAAGGATAATACGTGCACGTTTCATATCATGACGTATGATGTTTGCGGCTTTAAGCGTTTCAATGCTAACCACATCACCGTCAATCTTGTTTAACTCAGATAGACGTACTTCTGCAGTAGTCATTGCTATTTTACTGGTAAAGCCAAACTTGGGTACACGGCGGAATAGTGGCATTTGACCACCTTCAAATCCAGCTGGAACACTTGAACCTGAACGAGATTTTTGACCTTTAACACCACGGCCACCAGTCTTACCTAAGCCAGAACCGATACCACGTCCACGACGCTGTGCAGTCTTTTTAGCACCAACACCTGGTGATAATTCGTTTAATTTAAGTCCCATTACGCTTCCTCCACTTTAACCATGTAATTGATGCGATTCACCATTCCACGGGTTGAAGGCGTATCTTCAACTTCAACTGTGTGTCCAATGCGACGTAAGCCAAGACCAATTAGACAGGCTTTATGGCTTTTAAGGCGATGGGCACCAGATTTGATTTGAGTAACTTTCATTGTTTTCATCGTAACTCACCTACTATTATATTTTTTTAAAACAGTATATATAAAAAATGGTTAGCCCAAAATTTCTTCTACAGTTTTACCACGTTTTGCAGCAGCTTTAGCTGGCGTTGACATATCGCGAAGACCTTTGAATGTTGCGTGTACTACATTAGTAGGGTTCGTTGAACCATAACATTTTGTTAATACATCTTCTACACCCGCTGATTCTAATACAGCACGTACAGCACCGCCGGCAATAACACCAGTACCTTCGTTTGCAGGCTGCATGTATACTTTACTTGCGCCATGACGCGCTTCGATAGGATGCTGAAGGGTACCACCGTCAAGTTCAACAGTAATCATATTACGTTTTGCAGCTTCAAGTGCTTTTTGGATTGCGGCAGGAACTTCACGAGCTTTACCACGACCAAAGCCTACACGACCATTACCATCACCGACTACTGTTAAAGCAGTGAATGAGAATATACGACCACCTTTAACTACTTTAGATACACGGTCAACAGACACTAACTTCTCTACTAAACCGTCATTTTGTTCTACTTTAGCCATGATTAAAACTCCAATCCATTTTCACGAGCGGCATCAGCCAATGCTTTAACACGACCATGGTATTTAAAACCACTACGATCAAAAGCAACTTTGGCGATACCTGCAGACTTTCCACGTTCAGCGATGAGTTTACCCACAGCAGTAGCTGCTTCAACATTACCAGTAGCGCCAGAACGTAGTGTTTCATCAAGCGTTGAAGCTTGAGCTAATACTTCACCACCAGTCGGTGCAATGATTTGAGCATATATATGGCGTGGAGTACGATTAACAACTAACCGATGCACACCTAAATGACGGATATGTGCACGCGTTTTCTTAGCTCGACGTAAGCGAGCAGATTTTTTATCAAACATATCATTTCACCTTATTTTTTCTTAGCTTCTTTACGAACTACATGCTCGTCGCTATAACGTATACCTTTACCTTTATATGGCTCAGGAGGACGATAACCACGTATTTTCGCAGCAGCTTGACCTAAAGCTTGTTTATCGTTTGACTTTAGAATAATTTCAGTTTGAGTTGGCGTTTCAGCAGTTACGCTTTCCGGCAAAGTGTACTCTACAGGGTGTGAATAACCCACATTAAGAGTAACTTTATTACCAGCTACTTGTGCACGATAACCAACACCAATTAGCTGAAGTTTCTTCTCAAAGCCTTCAGATACACCAATGGCATAATTGTTCAAAATTGAACGCATGGTACCAGTTTGCATCCACGCTTCTTTAGATTCAGATACAGGTGATAAGATAATTTGATCATCTTCTTGATTTAGCTCGACCAAATCGTGCAGGCGTAAAGACATAGTACCTTTACTGCCTTTAACTTCAACCTGCCGACCGTTCAAAGTAACACTTACGCCCTTAGGCAGTGCTACTGGGGCTTTAGCCACACGAGACATAGGAATATCCTTTAATAACAGATAAATAACGATTGATTATTAAAAAATTAACAGGCACTAGGCCTGTTAATAATTATAATCAGCTCTATATTATTTGGCCTAAATATAAATTTATATCTAAATTCATTTTGTTAAGGGCCTAAATAAAGGCGCTTATTATACCTGAATAATAGAAATTTAAAAAGACAAATAATATAATTTCTAATTTATGCGACAAACGCAATAATTTCACCGCCAATACCAGCCGAACGAGCAGCACGATCGCTCATGATACCTTGACTGGTTGAGACAATTGCCACACCTAAGCCTTGCTGAACCGATGGAATGCTATCTTTTCCACGATATTGACGAAGACCTGGGCGGCTATAACGTTTGATCTCTTCGATAACAGGCTTGCCTTCGAAGTATTTAAGTTCGATTTCTAAAGTTGCTTTACCATTTTCATGATCAGTTACCTCAGCAGAAGCGATGTAACCTTCATCTACTAATAAGTCAGCTATTGACTTACGTAACTTAGAACTAGGCATTGCAACGTTAACTTTACGTGCCATTTGTGCGTTACGAATACGGGTTAGCATATCAGCAACTGTATCTTGCATACTCATAGTATAACTCCCTTACCAACTAGCTTTACGAACGCCTGGAACATCACCTTGCATTACGCGCTCGCGTAAAATATTACGTGATAATCCAAACTTACGGAAGTAACCATGCGGACGGCCAGTTACGGCACAACGATTACGTAGTCTAACTGGTGATGAATTACGTGGCAGTGATTGTAATTCAAGAATGGCCTCCATTCTTTGTTCATCACTGGCATTCACGTCACTGATAATTGCTTTGAGGTTAGCACGCTTTTCAGCATACTTAGCAACCATTTTCTCGCGTTTTAATTCGCGATTAATCATGCTCTTTTTTGCCATAATGCTTTATTCCTATTGCTTATATGCTATTTAAACGGGAAGCCGAATGCTTTAAGCAGTGCGCGACCTTGCTCATCATCTTGAGCAGTAGTCGTTATGGTAATATCTAACCCACGAAGACGATCAATTTTATCATAATCAACTTCTGGGAATACGATTTGCTCTTTAATACCTAAAGAGTAGTTACCACGACCATCAAATGCTTTTGGAGAAAAACCACGGAAGTCACGAATACGTGGGATAGCAATAGCAATGAGACGATCTAAAAACTCATACATTTGCTCGCCACGTAAGGTTACCTTACAACCAATTGGCCATTCTTCACGAATTTTAAATCCTGCGACAGATTTACGAGCTTTAGTAACTACTGGTTTTTGACCTGCAATTGCAGTCATATCCGCTAAAGCGCCTTCTAAAAGCTTTTTATCTTGCGAAGCACCGCCAACACCCATATTTAAGGTAATTTTGGTAATTCTAGGTACTTGCATGACATTTTCTAAGCCTAGCTCATCTTTGATTTGCTGCTTATACTGGTCATTGTATAATGATTTTAATCTTGCCATTGCTATTACACCCTTAGTGTTTTACGCAGTCGCCACTACTTCACCATTTGAACGATAGACGCGCTGTTTTTTGCCATCTTCATCAAATTGGTAAGTAATACGATCAGCTTTTTGGGTTTGCGCATTATAAATTGCGACGTTTGAAATATGTAAAAATGCTTCTTGCTTAACGATGCCACCTTCAGCACCAGTAGCTTGATTAGGCTTCTGATGTTTGGTCACGATGTTAACGCCTTCCACTTTAATTCGGTCATTTTTAACCGCTAGCACAGTGCCTTGTTTGCCCTTATCTTTACCGGCAATAACGATAACACTGTCACCTTTACGTAATTTAGACATAGGTTAACTCCCGCTTTTAAATATCTATAGTACTTCTGGCGCTAATGATACAATCTTCATAAATTGATCACCGCGTAATTCACGAGTTACCGGCCCAAATATACGAGTGGCAATCGGTGCGTTATTCTGATTAAGCAATACAGCAGCATTGTCATCAAAACGTAGTACTGAGCCATCTGGACGACGTACACCTTTTTTGGTACGTACTACCACAGCATTCATAACATCGCCTTTTTTAACACGACCACGTGGAATTGCTTCTTTAACAGATATTTTAATGATGTCACCAACAGAGGCATAACGACGATGTGAACCGCCCAATACCTTAATACACTGTACGCGGCGTGCACCACTATTATCTGCAACTTCCAGAATTGTTTCAGTCTGAATCATTGCGTTACTCCAATCATATTCAAAAGGCAATAACTATACTGATGTAATCACTTAATATAGCAGATGCAATATGAAGTGATTAAATTTGCTAAGTCACCGTAAGGGCGCGTATTCTACCAGTTATTATTGCCAATTGCAATTTGCTTATATTTTTTCCGCTGTTTCAATAACGTCTACTAACTTCCAAGATTTAGTCTTAGAAATAGGGCGTGTTTCAGTAATACGAACCACATCACCTTCTTTGCATACGTTATTTTCATCATGGGCTTTTATTTTAGTAGAACGACGGATTTGTTTGCCATACAGTGGATGACGAACTTTACGTTCGATCAATACAGTAATTGATTTATCCATCTTGTTACTGACTACCTTACCAGTAACAATACCTACACCTGTGCCCGATTGTTCGGTTTGTTGAATATCGTCACTCATTAGGCGCCTCTTAGTTTTTCATTAATCAAAGTCTTGATAGTAGCAATCGCACGGCGGTTTGCTTTGACTTCGTGTGTGCTACCTAGTTGACCGGTGGCTTTCGCCATACGAAGACGAAAGGCATCAAGTTGCTTCTCATCTAGTAATCCAGTCAGCTCTTCTACTGATTTTTCTCGTAATTCACTGATCTTCATTACATTATCGTCCGCTTAACAATGGTAGTTTTGAAGGGCAATTTAGCTGCTGCAAGCTTGAAGGCTTCGCGTGCTAATTCTTCAGATACCCCTTCGATCTCATAAAGCATCTTACCTGGCTTAATTTCGCATACCCAGTATTCAACAGGACCTTTACCTTTACCCATACGAACTTCTAATGGTTTATTAGTAATAGGTTTGTCAGGGAATACACGAATCCAAATCTTACCGCCACGCTTAACTTTACGCGTGATTGTACGACGTGCAGCTTCAATTTGGCGTGCAGTCATACGACCACGACCAACTGATTTTAAGCCAAATTGACCAAATGCAACAGTGCTACCACGATGTGCTAAACCCGTGTTACGCCCTTTATGCATTTTACGAAATTTGGTACGTTTTGGTTGTAACATAGCTTAACCTCTATCTGTGTTTGCTCTGTCTGAATTGTTACGGCGATTACCACGGCCGCGACGTTTTGGCGCACGAGACTTATCTTCTTTTGGCGGATTATAAACACTATCCATACCGTCTAAGATTTCACCACGGAAGATCCATACTTTAACACCGATGGTTCCGTAAGTAGTCTCAGCACGAATTGATGCATAATCAATATCAGCACGGAGGGTGTGTAAAGGTACACGACCTTCACGATACCACTCAGTACGTGCAATTTCTGCACCGCCTAAACGACCAGACAATTCGACTTTAATACCTTGAGCACCTGAACGCATACTGTTTTGTACGGCGCGCTTCATCGCACGGCGGAACATAACACGGCGTTCTAGTTGACTGGCAATACCTTCTGCAACTAAACGGGCATCAAGATCAGGAGAAGTAATTTCTTGAATATTAACCTGAGCAGGTACGCCCATCATTTTGGTTAACTCTTTTTGTAACTTCTCAATATCTTCACCTTTCTTACCGATAACGATACCAGGACGCGCGGTAGAAATAGTGATCTTTGCAGCTCCAGTAGGACGCTCGATCATTATGCTACTTACCATCGCGTTATCTAGCTTCTTACGAAGGTAGTCACGAACTTGAATATCGTTAATTAGATATTGTGAATATTGTTTTGGGTCAGCATACCAGTTTGCGTTATGCTTCTTAACGACGCCAAGACGAATACCAATTGGATGTACTTTTTGTCCCATGAATTATTCTCCTACCTTAACAGTGATGTGACAGGTACGTTTACTGATACGATCAGCACGACCCTTTGCACGTGGTAGGATACGCTTTAGCGTGATGCCTTCATCCACGTAGATAGTTGATACTTTAAGGGTATCAATATCAAGACCGTGGTTGTGTTCAGCGTTAGCGATCGCAGAATCAAGACATTTCTTGACGAAAACTGCGCCTTTTTTATTGCTGAACGCAAGGATATCCAAAGCACGTTCAATAGACTTACCACGAACTTCGTCTGCGACAAGTCGAACTTTTTGTGCCGAAATGGCGGCACCGCGTAATTTAGCAGTTACTTCCATAATGAGCACCTTATTTTTTTGCTTTCTTGTCAAAGCCATGACCACGATATGTACGGGTCGGGGCAAATTCACCTAATTTATGGCCAACCATTTGCTCACTTATGATAACTGGTACGTGTGTACGACCATTATGAACAGAAAGTGTTAAACCAACCATTTGTGGCAGGATCATTGAGCGGCGTGACCAAGTTTTAATAGGCTTACGTGAGTTAGACTCGATAGCTTTTTCTACTTTGGCAAACAGATGCGCATCAATGAATGGACCTTTTTTCAATGAACGAGGCATGAAATTATTCCTTATTTCTTCTTGGCGCGACGGCGACGGATGATCATATTGTCAGTACGCTTATTATGACGCGTTTTAAGACCTTTAGTCTTCTGACCCCATGGCGTAGTAGGATGTTTACCCATTGTACGACCTTCACCACCACCATGTGGGTGATCGACTGGGTTCATCGCAGTACCACGAACCGTTGGACGAATACCGCGCCAACGTGATGCACCTGCTTTACCAAGTGATTTTAGGTTGTTTTCAGAGTTTGAAACTTCACCAATAACTGCACGGCAATTGATATGTACACGGCGAGTTTCACCTGAACGCATACGCAATATCGCATAGATACCATCTTTACCAAGTAATTGAACAGATGCACCAGCTGAACGAGCCATCTGAGCACCTTTACCAATTTTTAGTTCGATATTACTAATAGTACTACCAACTGGAATGTTTTTAAGTGGTAAGCAGTTACCTGGACGAATCGGTGCTGATTCACCTGACATCACTGAGTCACCAACTTGTAATTTCTTAGGTGCAATGATGTAACGACGCTCTCCATCTGCATACTTTAGTAAAGCAATATGCGCAGTACGGTTAGGATCATATTCAATACGCTCTACAGTCGATGGAATATTATCTTTAGTACGTTTAAAATCGATTACACGATAATGCTGTTTGTGTCCACCACCAATGTGACGTGAAGTTATACGTCCATTGTTATTACGACCACCTGATCTGCCTTTTGACTCTACAAGTGGCGCATATGGACGACCTTTGTAAAGGTGTGGATGCACCACTTTTTCAACAAAACGGCGACCTGGTGATGTAGGCTTTGCTTTTACGATAGGCATGATTTGTATCCTTATTCGTTGTTCGCTGTTTCGCTAGTAGTTGTTGCAGTATCTACAACTTCTTCACTAGAATCAGCCCCAATTATTTGTTGAGTAGCTACATCTTGACCAGCTTTTAGAGTCACATAGGCTTTTTTATAGTCATTACGACGGCCAATGCTTCTACCAAAACGCTTTGTCTTACCTTTAACATTCAAGGTGTTAACTTTAGTTACTTCGACACCTTCAAACATTAACTCGACTGCTTTTTTGATTTCACGCTTAGTGGCGTTTCCATCTACTTTGAAAACCTGTACACCCAACGAGTCACCTAGCAGCTGAGATTTTTCTGAGAAGACAGGCCCTTTTAAGACCTGATAAAGTCTTGCGTTATTCATGCTAGTGCTTCCTCAAATTGTTTCGCTGCGTCAACAGACATGATGACTTTATCAAACGCAATCAAGCTAACTGGATCCACCTCATCTGTACCAAGAACATTCACATGCGGAATGTTGCGGGCAGATAAAAATAGATTTTCAGAAACTTCATTGGTCACGATTAATGCTCTTGGTGCATTAAGTTCTTCTAGTTTGCTAATAAGCTCTTTTGTCTTAGGAGCTGATACATTAATATCATCAACTAGAATCAAGCGATCTTGACGAACTAATTCAGCCAAAATACACTGCATAGCACCACGGTACATTTTACGGTTCACTTTTTGTGACCAGTCTTGTGGTTTTGCAGCAAATGCTCGACCACCACTACGCCAGATAGGGCTACGAATTGAGCCTGCACGTGCGCGGCCTGTGCCTTTTTGACGCCATGGTTTTTTACCACCGCCAGAAACTTCAGCACGAGTTTTTTGTGCGCGTGTACCCTGTCGTGCGCCTGCTAAATATGCAGTCACGACCTGGTGAACGAGGGCTTCGTTGAATTCACGACCAAATGCCGTGTCAGACAGCTCAACCGCTGCGCCTGTAACAGTTTTTAAATTCACGTTAATCCCCTTGCTTAGGCTTTGATTGACGGACGTACGATGACATCGCCACCATTGGCACCAGGTACGGCGCCTTTAATGACGAGAAGACCTTTTTCAGCATCTACTGATACGATCTCAAGTCCTTGAACGGTAACGCGTTTGTTACCCATTTGCCCTGGCATTTTCTTACCTTTGAAAACTTTACCTGGACTTTGGTTTTGACCTGTAGAACCCAGTGCACGATGCGATACTGAGTTACCATGCGTCGCATCTTGCATACTGAAATTGTGACGCTTAACGCCACCTTGAAAACCTTTACCTTTACTGGTGCCAGTTACGTCAACTATTTGACCTGCTTCGAATATATCAGCAGCAATTTCACTACCCGCTTCACGTCCTTCAAGCTCTTCATCTGTAACACGAAATTCCCATGCACCACGTCCAGCTTTTACGCCAGCTTTAGCAAAGTGACCTTTTTGAGCTGCCTTTACGCGGCTGTCACGACGCTCACCAGTGGTGATTTGAATGGCTTGATAGCCATCAGTGTCATTCGTTTTTACTTGAGTAATGCGGTTTGCATCGACCTCAACAACTGTTACAGGGATTGAAGCGCCTGTCTCAGTGAAGACACGGGTCATGCCGCATTTCTTACCGACTAAACCGATCGCCATGTTAAACCTCTTTATATCTTCAATTAATAATTTGGGTAATTATGATAAGTCGCTCTATTTTAATTAATACACATTAATTAGTAACATCAGTTATGATTAACCCAATGCGATTTGAACGTCTACACCAGCAGCCAAGTCCAATTTCATCAATGCGTCAACTGTTTTATCAGTTGGCTGCACAATGTCAAGCATACGCTTGTGAGTACGAATTTCGTACTGATCTCGCGCGTCTTTATTGACGTGAGGCGAGGTTAGGACGTTGAAACGCTCTATGCGAGTAGGCAACGGTACAGGACCACAAACTTGCGCACCAGTGCGCTTTGCGGTATCGACAATCTCTTGTGCCGACTGATCAATTAATCTGTGATCAAATGACTTTAGTCGGATACGGATTCTCTGGTTAGCCATGCCAGCAAGCTCCTAATAATTGGTTTCATCTTTTGTTACGTCATATAAAGATATATTCTAAATAGAAGTAACGTTGGATAAATAGCCGTTATATAAAAATCTATTCTTCGATTAAATAAAATAAAACCAAAAAATAAAATAAGTTAAATCCTTGCCCACCATTTCCATATAGGAAGGTAGCAAAGAAGTATGAAATTAGTGCCGAAAACGATGCTTCAGCTGTATTAACGTCAAGTTTAAATGGTGTTTACTACTAAATATGTTGCCACATTTGCCTCACACCGACTTGATACGCTCATATAAATTCAGTAGGATGTATTATACAGATTAAACGTTCGATTGCAAGAAATTTTTCCTGCCAAATTCAACATAAAAGATCTTATATCGTTTTTTTACATTTAAATAACATTTTAGGATAATTATATTAATCTAATACAATGTCATATTGTTCCTGAGTATATAGATTTTCAACTTCAAACGTGATAACACGGCCTACTAAGTATTCTAAATCTGCAACGGTATCCGCTTCAGATGTTAATAATAAATCGATAACTGACGCGTGAGCAACAACAGTAAACTTCTTAGGCGCATTATAAGTACGAGCACAGCGCATAATTTCTCTAAAAATCTCAAAACATACCGTTTCAGCTGTCTTTATAAATCCTTTACCCTCACAAGTTTTACAAGGTTCACATAGCTGCTGTTCCAATGATTCCCGTGTACGCTTACGTGTCATTTCCACCAAACCAAGCTCACTAACTTGTGTGATTTTGGTTTTAGCATAATCTTGAGAAAGCTGCTGCTGTAAGCTTTCTAGCACATCATCTTTATGCTCTTGTTCTAGCATATCAATAAAGTCTAAAATGATGATACCACCGAGATTACGCAGTCTAAGTTGCCTTGCAATGGCATGTGTTGCTTCAAGATTGGTCTTATAAACCGTATCCTCAAGAGAGCGTCCACCCACAAACGATCCTGTATTAACATCAATCGTTGTCATGGCTTCTGTTTGGTCAATGATTAGATAGCCACCTGACTTTAATCCAACTCGACGTTTTAGAGCATCTCTCAAGTCTTCTTCAACGCGGTGGACATCAAATAAAGGCTGCTCTCCTGTATAAGGTAATACTCGAGGATAAATTAAGGGCACAAATTCTTTGGCGAATTGACGCGCTTCATGATATACCGCTTCATGATCGACAATTACTTTATCAGTTTCAGCGTGTACCAAATCACGGATAGAGCGTAACGGTAAGGATAATTCTTGATATATTAAGACTGCGGGTGTACTACTGATTGCACACTCGTTTTTTCGAGCTTGAATGGTACGCCACAGCTGCACTAGATAGTAGATGTCTTCTTCAAGCTTTGGCACCGGTATACGCTCCGCTGCCGTACGAGCAATTAAGCCACCTGTTAAGTTAACAGTTTTCATTAACAGACCTAGCTCAGTCTTTAAACGGTGACGTTCTTCTTCGTTATCAATGCGCTGGGATATACCGATGTGTTCGCTTGACGGTAAATAGACCAAATAACGTGACGGTAACGATATGTTAGTAGTAAGTCGGGCCCCTTTAGTTCCTAGCTGATCTTTGGTGACCTGCACCAATACTTTTTGACCTTCTTGTAATCGGTACTGGATAAGCTCATGCCGAGGTGGGTCAATAACTTGCCTATCATTATGAACCTTCGGCTTGGTATCCACTTTCGTTATGGCATTGCCTACCGTATCTGGTAAATCACTGTCTGAATGGTTTGACTCATCTGCTAAAGCAGATTGCTTTTCACGTAATCCTTCACGTAGCCCTTCGTTTGATCCTTCACGCAATCCTTCACTAATCCCAGAGCCAATCTCATTTTTATTGTATTGGGATAGCTCATTATCAGGTGGATTAGAGAAGGTATCATCACCCCCATCCGAGACGGCATTATCAACAGCAATTGGGATTGTACTTTGAGTTTCGGCGACATGATCGTTTCTATCGACAGACATCGTCGTCAATATGGTTGGTTCTTGATATTCACGGACAGCAGTAGCCGTTTTAGGTTTTTCATCTGTATTTGATTCGCGCGGTATACGGCGCATATCATTCACATGTAAAAATGCAGTGCGTGACTGACCTATATCAACAAAAGCTGCTTGCATACCCGGTAGAACTCGCACGACCGTACCCATATAAATATTGCCTACCAGTCCCAGCTTATTATGTCTTTCTATATATATTTCACTGACCACACCGTTATTCAAAACTGCAACTCGCGATTCCATGGGACTAACATTGATGAGTAGCTCTTCTGACATAACAGTCCTTTTAATTGATTAGCTTGTTTATAGGTTATAAGGTTTTAGTTATTCACTTGTATTTATAGTTTAACAATTTCTAGTTTAACATTGTCGTTGTAAAGTTGTGATGACTCTTAGTAGTTTTCATTTGCTATCTTTTGGTCGTAAATTTTTTATCTTTTAGTCGTATATCGTTAGATTTCTGACGCTAGGAAAATTTTCGATAGTTAGCATTCATCTTATCTATGGCAAGTAGCGTTTGTGCAAGAGGTAATCCCACAACATTGGTATAGCTGCCATTTATTCGATCTACCCAGGCGGCGCCCTGTCCTTGTATGGCGTATGCTCCTGCTTTATCTTGCGGCTCTCCTGTTTGCCAATAAGCTTCCATCTTTTGAGGTGTCAGCGGTATAAACGTTACCTCGGTTTTTTCTAAAATTGTTTTGGTTTCTATAACGTTACCGTTGGCATCCATGAGGGTAAGTTGCACGGCTGTCCAAATACGATGGGTGGTATCTGACATCCTAGACCACATCATAAATGCGTCTGCTTTATCAACAGGTTTAACCAAAATACTTCGACCATCTGCTAATACTCCTATGGTATCTGCAGTTATGATCAAGGTTAGATTATGTGTTACCGCGTCAGCTTTATTGAGACATTCGCGTGCAGTAGACGCTTTGTCTGATACCATCCTCACAATGTAGTCTTGAGGTAGTTCATTGGGTATTAAGGACTCATCAATATCAACAGATAATGTAGAGAATTCAATATTAGATTGTCTTAATAGGTGTTGTCTACGGGGGGATGAGGAGGCTAATAGGATATGCATGGCAGGCTCAGACTATTTACTTAATCATTGGTTAAAATAATTATAAAGTTGGCTTGAATAGGTCAAGGTAAGGTATATCCGCACGGGTCTTTGGAGACACTATTTAGAGAATCTAGCAAGGGCTAAGTAAACCAGTGGCCAGGTTGCAATACTTATTAAAAGACCGTATACGCCCTCTGAATAAAACATATTTTGGGTGATGTATTGTAATAACCACAAACATAATTGGAAAATAGTGAGCGCCGCTGCGGCAACCAACCAAGCGGTTATTAGATTTATTTCTTTCAGATACTTCCCAATAAAGCGAATTGAAAAGGCCATAATAACCGCACTGAAAGCTTGTTGACCTAAACGTGTGTCTAAAAATAAATCTGCACTTATGCCGATAACAAACGCAGTAACTACACCAATATACCGTGGTTTAAACATGACCCAATAAGCCAGTACCATCATCATCGTCATGGGGCGTAGTTTGGCTGTTGTCAAATCCATCGGGTACGTATTAAAAATGGAAGCAACGATAAAGCTCGCGATAACGATCAGCAAAGCTTGCATCGGAGTACGTGGCGATTTAGTCATAGTAGCAAACACACGTTTATAATGGCTTATACCTCAACAAATTCTATAAGTTAAATAGCTAATAACGTTTATAAAGAATAAGGCCAGTTAAAGCATAAAGCCATGACACTAAAGTGAATTTAAAAATTAGATAATCAAAAGCGCAATATGTTTATTTAGCTATTTGTTTTAAACTCTAAATTTAAATCAAGGCTCTATGCTTTCATTTAGCGCTAATCGTTCAGCTTCAGTTAGCTGCAAGACGTCGTCGTTATCTAATGACACTATATTATTTGATCCGTTTGATGAATTAGCAATCGTTTGGGTATTCATACTGTCTTGCATAATTAAGACGTATGAGCTATCAACAAAGTTTGCAGCAGGCCTTACCCCAATATCTAAAAAGTTGTCAGTTTGATTAGGATTAATAGATTCGATACGCCCAATACGATACCCTGCAGGAAAACGACCTCCTAATCCTGATGATACCAGCTCATCCCCAATGCGTATGTCCGAGGTCTTAAAGATATAATCTAAACTAAGTAAACTAGGTGAGCCTGTACCAGACACAATCGCTCGCTGGCCTGTACGTCTGACCGTCACAGAGACAGATTGCAGTTCATCAATAATAAGTAGTAATCGACTGGTATTTGGATAGACATTAACCACTTGGCCCAACACACCATTTTCATCAATGGCAGTTTGACCAACTTTAACGCCATCTTTACTGCCTTGATTAATCATGACGATTTGCTTCAAAGGATTGGTATCAGTACCAATGACTTGCGCCAAGATTAGGTCGTATTGTTCAGGTTTGGTCGTTGATAATATGCCCTGAAGACGGGCATTTTGGGCAAGAATGTAGTCTTGCTGCTGCAACTTTGCTTGAGCGTGTAGCAGCTGAGCGTGCAACTGAATATTTTCTCGCCGGAGGGATTCTTTACTTCTTAACGTACCATCTGCCCAATGACTCACAAAGCTGGGTAAAACCGAAACCTGATAAATGGGCTGCATGGCAGCATGACCTAGGTTACGCACTGGCGTAAACCAGTCTGGATTTTTACTATCTAAAAGCATCAGCGTCATAGCCACTAGCAATACGGCCGCCGTTTTGCGTAACGATAAACTGTACTGAGCGAAAAGGCTAGATGGCATATGCTATTACTAACTTATAATTAAACAAAAATCATGTTTAGACTTTTGTTATTAATAAAGTCCAACGCTGCACCGCCGCCACGACTGACGCAGGTCAATGGATCTTCAGCCACGGTTACAGGTAAACCTGTCTCTTTTGACAATAATTTATCAAAATTGCGTAATAACGCTCCACCACCTGTCAGTACTATACCGCGCTCTGCGATATCTGAAGATAATTCAGGAGGTGTTTGCTCAAGGGCGGTTTTAACGGCACTGATAATACCTGTTAACGAGTCACCTAGCGCCTTTTGTACCTCTTCTGAGGTTACGGTCAAGGTCTTAGGTACGCCTTCAGCCATACTACGACCTCGAACTTCTACTTCGAGTTTTGCATCTTCATCTATGGCAGATCCTACCGTTTGTTTGATACGTTCAGCGGTGGTCTCACCAATGACGCAACCGTGATTTCTGCGTACATGAGTAATGATCGCTTCATCAAATATATCACCACCGATACGAATAGAGTCAGCATAGACACACCCAGATAAAGAAATAACCGCAATTTCTGTTGTGCCACCACCGATATCTACGACCATAGAGCCGCTAGCTTCATGTACAGGTAGATCAGCGCCTATCGCTGCCGCCATTGGCTCCTCTAATAAGAACACTTTATTGGCACCGGCAGAAGTAACCGCTTCACGAATCGCACGGCGTTCTACCAATGTCGACTTACAAGGCACACATACGACAACATTAGGCTGCGCCAGTAAGCGCTTCGCTTTTACTTTATGAATAAAGTGCTTAAGCATCTTTTGAGTGACTTCAAAATCAGCAATAACGCCGTCTTTTAAAGGACGGATGGCTGTAATATTATCTGGGGTACGACCCAGCATCTGCTTAGCGTCGATACCAACTGCAGCTACGGTGGGGTTTTGAGTGCGATTACTGCGCAGTGCCACCACCGTCGGCTCATCGAGAACCACACCTTTACCAGGTGTATAAATTAAAGTATTGGCAGTACCAAGGTCGATAGCGATATTGTTAGATAAAAATCCAAACGGGTTCATGTGTCGTGTTTCCAGCGTATTACGTGTTAAGAAAAAGCGGTCATTATCTTAAAGTTTAGACTAAAGTCATTTATTTAAAACCTATCTATAAACTTCAATAAATAAAGAGCGTTATTATAAGCCTGTATGACTCATAATATCTATAAACAAAATGATGGTTCAAGTGAGGCGCTTATAGGATTCATTGACAAGAAAAGGGCACAGTCCAGTAGACTCTTATTTTTATAAATAAATGTACTAGTAAAAATATAAGTCTAAAGAGGTTCCAATCTAAACTATTCAAAAGTTGTCAAAAAAATAAGTCAACACTTTAACTAAAGTTAAGTATAACGACAAGAGAAATTCAAAAAATACCAGTGAATTTTTAATTTGATGCAAATTATAGCGCTTAATAGGCCATAAATCATGTAAAACACCTAATTTTACCAAAGTTATATGTGGCAAAATTGAAACATCTCATTTCTGTAACCTCGCTGTTAGATTTATTAATCAAATAATTACATTTAACTTAGTGCAGACTAGGGCGTGTCTTCAATTAGATAATACAGCTAAAAATTTGATAGATTTTGTTAATCAAGATTGTTTTAGAAGTCTATATAGATATATTAGCTAGAAATTAGACACAGTTTGGCTGAAATATAGCTATTATTAGTCCATAAATTATAAATCTCCAAATGAAGACGCGCCCAAGCCATCTTATGTATAGATTCTACATCCAATGTATGGTTTGACACTGAAATTAACCTATAGTTGCTTTATAATATCAAAAATTGCATCGCTCGCTATATCACTTATAAACGACACTTATAAGCGATAAATCAGCAGACACTTATAGTTGAAACTTATAAAAGATACTTATAATTAATAAATAAATTAGAAGCTTACTTAAAACAGGATGAAACCCATGACCGATAACTGTAAACCAGAGTCTAGTAATTCATTGAATGATATTCGTGACGATCAAATCAGTACTGAAGATATTTTAGAAGTTGCAAAATTATCGAGACTGGCTGTCGATGAGCAAACTGCCAAAGATTATGCTGAGGATATCGATAAAATTTTAGACATGATGCAAACAATTGCAAGTGTGGATACTGATGATCTCACGCCTCTGTCCAATATTCATGAGGCCGCTCAGCAATTACGTGCTGATATTCCTAACGCTCATATAGATCGAGAGCTGAACCAGTCAATTGCTCCTGCCGTTGAGCAAGGCTTATATCTAGTACCCCAAGTTATGGAGTAACTGTTGAGTATAAGGAAGTAACTATTGAATTATGAGGTTATTAGAAACCCGTTATAAGATACCTTTTATTAAAATGCTGTTAGTTAAAACCTTTTTTAGAAACTGAAGGTATTGCAATAACCAGAGATAACAATAAAAAGCGTAAATCAAATACTCTTCTGTACATATCAATGAGTACCCTATGGAATCGCTATTTCTTAAATTTTATAGTTTTTGATTTATAGTTAACAGTTCACAACCTCTAAGTTAGTCATCTAAAACAATAACAGCATTACCCGTATATAACACAATTATCACTTAATTAATGGACACCCACTATGTCTGAATTACATCATTTATCCATAGCTCAGCTAATAGATGGCCTTGACAGCCAGCAGTTTAGCAGTGTGGCGCTAACCGAACACTTTTTAAAGCGTATTAATACTTTAGACAATAAAATCAATAGCTTTATCACCGTCGATGAAGAGGGCGCCCTACAAGCTGCTAAAGCGGCTGATGAAAAACGTAGCAAAGGTAATAACGCATCCTTGCTTGGCTTACCTATGGCCCATAAAGACTTATTTTGTACCAAAGGTCTTTTGACAACCTCTGGCTCAAAAATGCTTCATAACTTCGTATCGCCATATGATGCGACTGTGGTTTCTAATATTCGGGATGCCGGTGCCGTGTGCTTAGGTAAGCTGAATATGGATGAATTCGCTATGGGCTCGGATAATGAAAGCTCATATTATGGCGCGGTGCATAATCCTTGGGATACGGATCGCGTACCGGGCGGCTCTTCTGGAGGCTCAGCTGCCGCAGTGGCTGCTGCATTTGTACCGTTTGCAACAGGTAGTGATACCGGTGGCTCTATTAGACAGCCTGCCTCATTTTGTGGTTTAACCGGTATTAAGCCTACGTATGGCCGTGTTTCTCGCTTTGGTATGATTGCATATGCTTCAAGCTTGGATCAAGCTGGCACGTTTGGACGCACTGCTGAGGACTGTGCATATTTGTTGCAGCCTATGGTAGGTCACGATCCACGCGATGCTACCTGCATTAAACACCCCATTCCTAACTATGTGACAGACATGCATGATGCCGCTCAAAATGCGAGCTTGGACAAACCTTTTGAAGGTTTACGCATTGGCGTTGCAAAAGAGTACTTCGACAAAGGCTTAGATTCTGAGGTTGAAGCGACTGTCCGCGCTGCCCTCAAACAATATGAAGATCTAGGCGCAACTATTGTAGAGGTTAATATCACTGATCCTGAGATTACACTTGCTACATACTATATGCTAGCCCCTGCTGAAGCGTCTTCAAATTTATCCCGTTTTGATGGTGTGCGTTTTGGTTATCGCTGTGAAGACCCTAAGGATTTAGAAGATCTATATACGCGCTCACGCTCTGAGGGTTTTGGTCCTGAGGTTCAGCGCCGTATCTTAATGGGAACATATGCCCTATCCGCTGGATATTGCGACGCCTATTATAATAAAGCACAGAAGGTACGCCGCCTTATCTTAGAAGATTTTAATAAAGCTTTTGAGAAGTGTGATGTTATTGCCAGCCCAACATCGCCTACTGCAGCTTACAAACTTGACACGGCATTAGATCCTTTAGCCATGTATTTAGGAGATGTATATACCATTGGTGTTAATCTAGCCGGTCTTCCAGCGATTAGCATGCCAGCAGGCTTTACTGATTTAGGCTTGCCAATTGGATTGCAGCTGATTGGAGACCATTGGGATGACAGCAAACTGTTGTCTACTGCACATCTATTCCAGCAACATACGGATTACCACACTAAGTTATCAGCTACTGCACAGGAGAGCATCTAATGACTGCTATCACTGAAGACAACACCACACATCAGCCAGTTCGCAAAGAGTTATTAATTGATGGCTACGAAGTTGTTATCGGCATTGAGATTCATTGTCAGCTCAATACGGACAGTAAGATCTTCTCAGCGTCGCCTACCGAGTTTGGTAATGAGCCAAATACTCAGGCTAATATTGTTGACTTAGGTCTACCTGGGGTTTTACCTGTATTAAATGAAGGTCTTATAGAGCGCGCGTTGAAATTTGGCATTGGGGTCAATGCGGAACTTGGCATGCTAAACACCTTCGATCGCAAAAACTATTTTTACCCCGACTTACCTAAGGGCTATCAAATCACCCAAATGGCAAATCCTATTGTGGGTAAAGGGTATATTGATGTGGTTGTAAATGAAGGTGAAAAAAATGAGTATGCCAAACGTATTGGTATAACTCGTGGTCATCTAGAAGAAGATGCGGGAAAATCTGTGCATGATGCTGTTTCTGGCATGACAGGTATTGATTTGAACCGTGCAGGTACGCCGCTTATTGAGATTGTATCTGAGCCTGACATGCGATCTGCCGCTGAAGCCGTTGCTTATATTAAAGCCATACACCAGCTTGTAACTTGGCTTGACATCTCTGATGCTGTCATGGCTGAAGGGTCGTTCCGTTGTGATTGTAACGTGTCTGTACGTCAGCCTGGAGAAGCGTTCGGTACGCGTACAGAGCTTAAGAACTTAAACTCTTTTCGCAATATCGAAAATGCGATTAAACGCGAAATTGAGCGTCAGATTGATATTGTAGAAGATGGCGGTTCAGTGATTCAAGCAACGATGCAATATGACGCTGATGCCGATGAGACCCGTATCATGCGCACTAAGGAAGATGCCGATGATTATCGCTATTTCCCTGATCCTGACTTATTACCAGTGCGCCTTGAACAAGAGAAGGTTGATAACATCCGTGAGTCAATGCCAGAGCTTCCCGTTCAGCGCCGCGAGCGGTTCGAAACGGAGCTTGGGCTTTCAGAGTATGATGCCCGTGTGCTAACCGATAGCCGTGATCTCGCGGATTACTTTGAGTCTGTTTTGGAATCAGTGGGTACTGAACATGCCAAACTGACCGCAAACTGGATGATGAGTAATTTACTCGGTGCTCTTAATAAAGAAGACAAAACAATAAGTGAATCGCCAATTAGTTCAGCGCAGCTGGCAGGCCTATTAAAACGCTTAAATGACAACACGCTCTCAGGAAAGCTTGCTAAACAAGTCTTCACTGCCCTATATGATGGTGAAGGTGGTGATGGCGCTGATGCAGCAGATAAGATAATAGAAGCTAAAGGCTTAAAGCAAGAGACCGATACGGGCGCTATTAAAGCCATGGTTGAGGAAGTGATCGCTAATAATCAACAGATGGTTGATGAGTATAAAGGCGGTAAAGAAAAAGCCTTTAATGGTCTTGTTGGTCAAGTGATGAAAGCAAGCCGTGGTAAGGCTAACCCTCAGCAGGTTAATCAAATTTTAAAAGAGCTGTTAGGTTGAGCTATATAATAGAATGAAGTTTGATATAAATTGGGTGGTATTACTCTAAACCACCCATTTAAATCATTTAGATTATATTTACAGTTATAAATTATATAGAGGCTTGCAAAAAAACTATTATTGAGTAAAATAGTCAATCCATCGGGGCGTAGCGCAGTCTGGTAGCGCACTACACTGGGGGTGTAGTGGTCGTAGGTTCAAATCCTGCCGTCCCGACCAAACATAAGTATTAAATCACCTGCCGTAGCAATACGGCAGGTTTTTTTATGTTATACTTAAGTAACAAAATTAAAACCTATTATAAGTTTAATAATATTGTAATATGATCTAGACAATGTTATATACCTTAATAATATGTGCGACTTAATATTTATCTTGACACCTTGTATTCACTGAACTATGCACTTTGTGATATCAGATGTTAGCAATTCTGTAGAAATAGATTCCTCATTACTGGCCATATTATTTGTTGGCTAATTTATTGTCTATACATTTAAACGGCAGGGCTAGTATATAATGAAACTAAGAAGCATAGAGAAAGTCTATGAGAATCTGGTAGAGGTAGAACCTAATCAATCGATTAGATTAATATACATAAGTGATGTTTTTACGACGGATAAATCAGTATTCGAGCATATTCAAAACCACTCTACTACATTCAACAAAAAATTTAATATTACTGGGTTTCTATGTAATGATGCGAGAGTGTTTTTGCAATACCTTGAGGGTCCTAAACAAGCTGTATTAGAGTTGATGTCTAGAATATTTGTAGATCCCAACCATAGAAAAGTTAGAGTCATTTTAACTAAACCGGTTAGTGGCCATACGTTTTCTGATTGGCGCATGCATAGCCTTAATTTGAACAATAGTAGTTGGAAACGTCAAACTGAACCTACTGCTATGACAGAATTCATACCTTTTAAACCTGATACTTGGCAGCCTTGGTTTGTTGAAACCTTTATCAGCGCCATGAAACGTTTTGATAGTCAAAATGTTGATTATACGTCTAATTTAATTACGTTTGATTCTATAGGATTTAAAGAATTAGAACTAAAATTATCTTCTGACAGCTTATTTTTCTGGTTATTCCTTACCTCTATGATATCCACTTCATTTGTCATCTTACTTTTTAAATATGATGTATTTTATAGTTGAGCTATTGTAGTTAGCCTAAATCTTTTAATTCTGTTTGTTCATATTTTAGATTCCATTATTAGTTTTTATTTATTGTTTTAGAGATAGCTGATTTTATAGTTTATGCAAAGGTAAATCGTATACTCGATTTACCTTTTTTTGTGAACAATATAAGTAGTCTTTTAGCATAATAATAGCCTGACCATTACTATTGATTGGTTATATTGTACCACTGTTAGTTTATCAAACAGCATAATATGATTATTAAGTAAAAAAGTTCTAATCTAAAAGCTCTAATCTAAAAGTTCTGATCTAATGTTATGTGATTCGTTAATTTTTGATGTTTGCATGGCAGTAGAGCGTTATAATAACTCACCATCTTATATATTGAATGAGTTTTTATGACAACTGCTAAACCATCAAAATTTATTAGGACATCAGATACAACCGCTTTTGATACCGCTACTTTGTTAATCAAATGCTTAGATCAAGCAGGTATAGTGCAAGCGGTATCAGAATTCATCCACCGCTACGGGGCGAACATCATCACCTTAGATCAGTATTCTACTGCGCATGAAGGTGGTCAGTATTTTATGCGTTTAGAATTTGCACTAACTGGACTAAATGACATCATTGATAACCTTCAAGCTAGCTTTGGGCATACCGTCGCCAAACGTTACGACATGAAATGGCAACTACACAACAATGCGATCAAAACAAAAGTAGGTATTTTAGTTTCAAAATTCGATCATGCCCTACTCGACTTAATATGGCGTCACCAACGCGGGCTATTAGATTGTGAGATTAGTTGTGTGGTTAGTAACCATGAGGATTTGAGAGAGGCCGTCGAAAACTTTGGATTACCCTTCCATCATGTGCCTGTGACTAAAGAAAATAAAGCGGACGCTGAAGAACACATTCATACCATTATGGCTGGCAACGATTTATTAGTCTTAGCACGTTATATGCAAATTTTGTCCGAAAATTTTGTCAACCGCTGGCCGATGCGCATCATCAATATTCATCACTCCTTTTTACCAGCCTTTGTCGGCGCGGACCCCTATCGTCAGGCCTTTAATAAAGGTGTGAAGCTTATTGGGGCAACCGCACACTATGTCACCGCAGATTTGGATCAAGGTCCAATAATAGAACAAGATGTACATCGAGTGACTCACCGTCAGGGTGTGGCAGAGCTACGCGCTATTGGGCGTGATGTCGAGCGCAATGTGCTGGCGCGCGCGGTCAATTGGCACGTGCAAAACCGCGTCATTGTATCAGGTAACAAGACGGTGGTATTTAACTAAGGGTAATTATTGCTACAATCAAATTCAATATAAGAACTAATTTTTATTCGCTTTTCGGTAGGATGGTTTACTCAAAGTCGCCTTTCAATAAGCAATACAGTAGATAATAAAAGTTAATAACATAATAAGTAATAGCAAAGGCTACATCTAAGGATTAGATGGCTTACTCAACAACATACAAAGGTATACGACAGTTATGAGTTATTTAGGTAAGAAGGAAATTTTCTCAATTGCTTTGGGGTCAGTAATTGGTTGGGGCGCTTTTATCTTACCAGGTAATGTCTTCTTACCAAATTATGGGGTATTAAACACATTAGTTGGCTTTAGTATCGCTATTATCATGCTCGTTTTTATTGAAAACAGTTATTCAAAGGTCATGACTGAGGTTCCAGAGTCAGGTGGTGAATACAGCTTTGCGACAACCCTACTTGGTAAAAAGTCTGGTTTTATTACGGGGTGGGGGTTACTACTCGCTTATTTATCTATCATTCCGTTAAATGCCACCGCAGTTCCTATGGTACTTGATGCCGTTTTTCCATTTTATACCCAAGGCCAATATCTTTATTCAGTTTCAGGCTATCCTGTTTATTTGAATGATATTATTGTCTCTATTAGCATTATTGCGTTGTTCACTTTCATCAATATTAAAGGTATAAAGGGTGCATTAAAAACTCAAAACTTACTAGTGTTTGCTTTGGTCGGATCATTATTACTTATTGTCCTAATCTCGATACTTAATATAAAGAGCACTCAAATTGAGAACCTGAATTCTAATTGGGGTGAGCTCAATATGTCCTCAGTCGTGCGGATTATTGCCTTCGCTCCTTGGGCATTTATAGGATTCGATGCTGTGGCTCAGCTCTCAGGTGACCATAAGTTATCATCTAAATCAGTGTCCCACATTACCATGCTCGCCATTGTGATAGGCGCTATTATCTATAATGTGTTAAATGTAGTCACTGCGCTTGGCATCTCCAGTGATTCTTTAACTAATTCTGCTTGGGCAACGGGTGAAGCGGTCAAAATCCTCGTCGGCAAAGGTATATTTTACTTTTTGGCCGTGGCCATGTTTGGTGCCGTTGTGTCTGGATTAAATGGATTTTTCATCAGCTCAAGTCGATTGGTTGATACCATGAGTGATGATTATAAGGTAGGTAAACGTGAAGGCGCTTTAAAAACAGGCAATGGCACCATACCACGTTGGGTGATTTATTTTATTGGGGCTTGTGCGATTATTGTGCCTTTCTTTGGACGTACTGCCCTATTGTGGTTTGTTGATTTATCTTCTATTGGTGCATCAGTAGCGTATTTTATGACCTGTTTATGTGCTTATAAAATTGCTAAAAATAATAAAGATAAAGTACTAAGTAGCCTGGGTATGTTCGTCTCTTTTGCATTTTTAGTGTTTTTATTAACACCATTTTTTGATTCAAATATCTCTCTGCCTTCTTATTTTAGTTTGGCATTTTGGATCGCTTTAGGCATTGTGGTGTTTTTCTATATTAGAAATAGAAAACAGCTCATTTGATACAAACTCAATTATTATTACGGTCACTTAATTGGTTGTAACGACTGCCTTCAACAGGCTCGATGATTAGACGGACTCCTCGGTCTGATATATCGCAGACATAAATATTATTATCTACTTTACCGATTGAGCGTTGCTGAGTACCTTGCATAATAAAATTTGAATATGCTTGATCTAATAGGCTTGCGACTTTGGCTTCTGATTCTGCTTTAGTTTGCTCATGATTTAGAACCTGCATTGATGCCGTCACAAGCTGTGACAACTTTTGTCTAGATTGCTCAATGTCATCGTTTAATGGCATGGTATAGGTTAATGAGCTTAATTTTCCTGAATCATTAACAGCTCCACTAAGGCTGATTTGATACGGATAATCTATAACAAAACCATTTCCAGAGTTGCCTTCTATTATATTTGTAGAGGTTTTATCCGCCAATTCTGTGTCTACTAATAGCTCATTGACTTCTTTACCATATTCTGCGGCTAATATACCAAAATTTGGTCTAGTGGTCGCAGTAGTGTTTTGCGACTCTCCATGACTTTGAGTGTGCCCTACAGGCGCCACATCTTCGGTGTGAGCGCTACCCTCATGCGCCATATTGTCATGCGCCATGTTTTGGGACTTAGTTGCTTCAGCATCTGTAGCTTCTTTATCGCATCCTGTTAATAGTAGTAAAGTGGCGAGTAATGATGTTGATAGCGTGGCATTGATACAGCGTTTCATATGATATCCTATGGCATGATTAAATAAGCGTTCTATTAACTTATAATAAGGCAAGATTATCAATCAAAGCGATATAAACAAAGTGATTTAAACAAAATATATCGTCAAAGAAGTCTACAAGGGTTTCAAGTCAACTAGGTGCAAATACTATCTTGTAGCTTTAGCGAGGTTAACACTGTAACCGTTTATTAGGTCGCTGACTATGGTGCGAGTGCAGCGATTCAATTGTTCACGGGCCTTACCATTATGTCATTAATCTAACCACTAAACCGTCTTAATAGAACAGCCTTAAAACCAGTCTTGATGTAAGCAATAATAAGCCCAAAAATCATTAAGATTAATGGGCTTATGTTTTATATGGGCTTAGGTAGTCTTAAGACTTATATTTTTAAGGCAACCTGACCTATAAGAGCATATTAATGCAAATCTGCTAAGCATTACAGCTGCTACCAATACGCTTAGACTAGCGAACTGCATTGCCCCAAGTGGGTACGACCATTTTCATGAGTGGTTTTAATAGCTTAACATTACAAGCGAAGATAGACCCTGTTTGCATCGCATTTTGAGCACCATTGTGATCAACAACCACACCACGCGCCTCGTTAACAATAAGCTCACCTGCTGCGATATCCCACGGCTTTAACTTCATTTCAAAGTAACCATCAAAGCGTCCTGCAGCTACATAGGCTAAATCTAAAGCAGCTGAACCTAAACGGCGCACCTGCCCGCCTTCTTCGGCAATTTTTTGTAGGGTCGCAAAATGCTCTTTTGCATAAGACACCACTTTATCGCCTTCTTGACGCTCAAGCGGATGTCCGGTGGTAAACAATCCCCCTTCAATTGTTTTGCGCTGGGTTACTTGCAATCGGCGTTGGTTCAATCGAGCACCTTTGCCACGGCTTGCAGTAAACATCTCATCACGAACAGGATCATAAATAACACCATGCTCGGTAACGCCATTGCGCTGAGCTGCGATAGAGATACAAAAATGGGGCACACCGTGAACGAAATTATGAGTGCCATCTAGTGGGTCAATTACCCAGCACCATTCAGAATCGCTACCCTGCCCCTCTTGCATACCAAACTCTTCACCTAGAAATGAATGGTTAGGATAATTGTACTTTAAGGTTTCAATCGTCAGCTCTTCACTAAAGCGATCTATTTTAGTCACTAAACCTTCTAAGCCTTTTGATTCTGTATCGAATTCAATTTTATGACGGTTATGATGGGCTTTTAAAAGCTCAGCGCCAACTTTCTCAGCAGCACGCGCTGCGATAACGACCATGGGTTCCATAATTTTCCTATTAACAACTTTGGTTTTTTCAGTAATATATAAGGTGTGAGAGCTATTATATAAGTTATAGAAGAGTTAATAATTCGGTTAAATAGTTGAGTTTTGGTGTTACATTAAACTTAGCTTCTTAAGTTTAAGGTTATAAGCTTAAAATCTTAGTCTGAAACTCAAATGCTCAAATTCATAGGCGTAACGTCATGCGTGGCAAAACCTTTATGGTTAACTTACTTGAAACTGTCTATTTTAATTCGGCATTTATTTGGCACTTCTCAGCATCAAGCTAGCATTGCTGTCAGCGTCGCTATGATACCATCAACATCTAAGCCACATTCAGCCAATTGCTGTTCGTGACTACCATGCGCGATAAATTCATCCTCAATACCAATGTTTTTTATCTTAAGCCCTTGTTTGCTATACGCTGAATTATTTAGAATGTATTCGTTGACAGCACTACCAGCACCGCCCATTACGACATGCTCTTCTAAGGTAGCTAAATAACTATAGCCTTGGTCTATTAAGGTATCAATCATTTGCGTATCCAGCGGCTTAACCCAGCGCATATTGACGACGCTTATTTCTAACACGACAGATTGAGTCGACTCACTATTTTTCGCTAAAGATTTAATCAACTTACTATTATTGACAAGTGTTTGGGCAACGATATCGGCAGTATGAGTAATGGGGCCAAATGCGAGTAATGCAACTTTAATATGACGGTTATCCGTATTATCTTCTAAAAGCGTATCTGTTAATAGTGAGGTTTTTGACTGAGTATTAACAAATTGGCTATTAGATATGGTACTTGCAGATATGGTACTTGCAGATATGATACTTGCTTCCTCTATACTCATATCAGATCGATACGTTTGCTCAAGGACGGCTTTGCCGAAAGGATAGATTTGCGCAGGCTTTATAATTTCAGCACCTGTGCCAGTGCCACGAGGATAACGAACAGCTGTGGTACCATTATGCTGATAACATGTGTTCAATAGGTGATAACATTCATTTTCATCTTTAGGCGTTGCGAGGATCAAGTTTGGAACACAGCGCATATAAGCAAGATCAAAGACACCAGCATGGGTGGCACCATCTTCACCGACCAAGCCTGCCCGATCAATAGCAAACATTACATCTAGATTTTGCAGCGCAACGTCGTGAATAAGTTGGTCATAGCCACGCTGTAAAAAGGTGGAATAGATAGCAACGATGGGTTTCACATCTATAGTTGCCATACCAGCGGCGAGTGTGACAGCATGCTGCTCTGCAATAGCCACATCAAAAAATTGTTCAGGAAACTTCTGAGCAAACTCGGTCATGCCAGAGCCTTCTTCCATAGCTGGCGTAATGGCCATAAGCGTATTATCAATACTTGCTTTATCACAGATAAACTCACCAAATACTTGAGAAAATTTCTTTTTATGAGTCTCTGATGCCTTGTCGGTGTCAGCTACGGTAACGAGCTGTTCAGGCAGCTTACCTATGGCATGGTATTTGACCGGATCACCTTCTGCCGGCACAAAGCCTTTACCCTTGGTGGTATAGATATGTACCAGTACTGGACCTGATACTTTTTTGGCAAGGTTAATAACTCGCAAGAGCTCTGGCAGGTCATGACCATCAAATGGGCCAAAGTAGCTAAACCCAATGGCTTTGAACAAATTGTCTGCAACTTTAGGAATATTACGCTGTTCACTATGGCGAGCACGACGCTCGGTAAGCGGAATTTCAGGTCGATAAATAAGCTTTGGTCTACCAGACTCCGTAATGTTTACTTGATAGCCTGACTCCCATAACATCGCTAAATGTCTAGAAAAGCCGCCTATCGAACATGAAATTGACATGTCATTATCATTGAGTACGACTAGTAAATCTGCATTTTGTTGAACAGCGTCATTCATTGCTTCAAAAGCCATTCCGCCTGTCATGGCACCATCACCAATAACACAAGCAACTTTGGCATCAGATTGTAGGTGTCGCAGCGCTAGACTCATGCCCAAACCTGCTGAAATAGATGTTGAAGAATGCCCAACACCAAATGTATCATATTCTGATTCTTGACGTTCTGGAAACGCAGTCAGCCCATCTTTAGCACGGATAGTAGGCAAAAGCTCACGGCGGCCGGTTAATACTTTATGCGCATAAGCTTGATGGCCGACATCCCAAACTATTTTATCTTTAGGCGTCTCATACAAATAATGAAGCGCTATGGTCAGTTCAACAACGCCCAAATTTGCCCCAAAGTGCCCACCGCTTTTACCGGCTGAATACAATAAGTATTCACGCAGCTCATCCGCCAAATGCATAAGCTGCTCTTGGCTCAAGGGCTTGATATCATCTGGTGATTCGATACTGTCTAAAATAGGCGTTAGAGGACGGGTAGCAGGAATATCAGTAAACAAGCGCATACCCGGATGCCCTAATGTAGCAGCGTCGGCTTGAGTACCACGGTCTTGCAATGAGCTTGATGTTTGCGAGGGCGCAGTCTGGTTAGAGTTTGAATGAGATGATTGCTGCATAGACCTTACAAAACCTACAAATCTGAGTATAGCGATGCTTCTAATAAATTTGATCTAAATAGTATATCAATTATGGCCAAACACTTATAAATACATGTTTTCATTATTGGCCTAGCATCATTGTGGATGAATATTTTGGATGAATGTTTATAAATTAAAGTGCATAACGGGCATGACGCGCATTTATTATTGGTTGATCTGCTTTTAAATTTAGGATCACGTTTTAACTATAAGGTTAACGTTAGAAAAACAATACGATCAATTTCTTATTATTATGACACTGTCAATCGCTAGCAAACACTGTATAGAAATAAAGAGTATGGCATAATACCATTTTTTTTCATCAAGCGCTTTATACATCATATTTCATATGTGAAATTTCTATGATTTTGATTTAATTATGTTACTAATGCCCTCATTGAGGTTATATCCATCTATACCCGTTTAAATTTAAAATTATAATATGGGATGATGGTTTCCTTATATGTGCGATGGTTTCCTTATATGTGCATAACAATCCATACTTTAATATCTACAATCTTCAACCTACATACTCACTAAAATTGCTCTCTAGGCCTGTAATGTCTCAACACTATTCTAAAAATACAAATACATCTCAAAACATACCCGCCTCTCCTTATCAGTTTGTTAGTAAAGCAAAACTGCCTACTGCTCATGGAGAGTTCGATATATATGTGTTTGAAAATGCTCAAAAACAAGAGCATGTTATGTTAACGTGCGGGCTACCATTGGTTAATGCGCCTTCTCAAAGCGCTGAGATTATCGAAGATGAAAAAATACCTCTGGTAAGAGTTCATTCAGAATGTTTAACAGGGGATGCATTTTCTTCACTACGCTGTGATTGCGGACCGCAGCTTAATGCAACCATGAAAGCCATACAAGCGTATGGGTGCGGCGCAATATTGTATCTTAGACAAGAAGGACGAGGTATTGGTTTAACGAATAAAATACGGGCCTACGCGCTGCAAGATCAAGGCCATGATACACTAGATGCAAACCTTGAATTGGGATTGCCAGCTGATGCGCGTACTTATGAGATGTGTAAACCCATGCTAGATTATATAAGGGTTAAAAAACTACGCTTGATGACCAATAATCCAAAAAAGCTAAATTATTTAGAAGATTTGGGTTTTGAGGTGGTAGAGCGCATACCCCTGGTTGTTGGCTTAAATCCTTATAATGCAGATTATTTAGCAACGAAACGTGAACGTATGGGACATTATCTATCGGATGACATCTCATCGCATCAATTTAACCCAGTATCTGATGACTAACGTGTATTCTTTGCTTATTCATAGCAAATACAGTTAACACGTTTAACGTTCAACACACTTTATACGTCCAAAATGGAGTATTGCATGTCACTGCCAACCGAACCACCTAATGCCAACGGTGCACCTATCGCGTCTGACACAGCAGTCAGCTCACCAACCCATGAAGAAATTTTAAAGGTGCGTGAATTCTTAGTGGATCTACAAGCGAAGATCTGTGCGGCGCTTGAACAGCAAGAAGCCGATGTCGGCGGCGAGGCTACTTTTATTGCCGATGACTGGCAACGACCTGAAGGCGGTGGTGGGCGCTCTTGCGTCATGGTAGATGGCGAGGTTATAGAGAAAGCAGGCGTTATGTTTAGTCATATCAATATCAGTAATTTACCTGCTTCTGCAACTGCGCGTCATCCTGATATTGCTGGACGTGCCGCACAAGCAATGGGCGTTTCGCTTGTTGTGCACCCACGCAATCCGCACGTACCAACGAGTCATGCCAATGTTCGATTGTTTGTGGCGGAAAAAGAAGGCGAAGATCCGATTTGGTGGTTTGGTGGCGGCTTTGACTTGACACCATTTTATCCCGTTCTAGAAGACTGTGTACACTGGCATCAGGTTTGTCATGATTTATGTCAACCCTTTGGTGACACTATCTATGCTGATTTTAAGCAGTGGTGTGATGAGTATTTTTATCTACGTCATCGTGATGAGCAGCGCGGCGTGGGCGGGTTATTTTATGATGATGTCAATACAGAAAGTCGAGGATGGGATTTTAAAACGTGTTTCGATTTTATGCAGGCGGTAGGTCAAGGATATCTTGATGGGATCATACCTATCTTTAATAAACGCAAAAAAACGCAAGTTACTGAGCAACAACGCGAGTTCCAATTGTACCGCCGTGGTCGTTATGTTGAATACAATCTTGTTTATGACCGAGGAACTTTATTTGGGCTGCAAAGCAATGGACGTATCGAGTCTATTTTAGTGAGTTTGCCGCCGTTAACGGGATGGCAGTATCGCTATGAGCCTGAGCCAAATACCCCTGAGCATAAGCTAACTGAATTTTATCTTAAACCTCAAGAATGGTTGTCGTTAAATAAAACTTAATAACTTAAACAAAATTTGATAACAATGTTATGCTAATTGGTATGCTAATATTTAGACCTATTCAAAGATTGTTCACTTATGGCATTATTGCTATTAATATACGGATTAGAATAGTATAGATATTGTAATACCGTTACCTCAATTTAACTACAGTTATAAGGATATAGCCATGCAATTAAAAAATATATTGCTAGCCACTCTACTTCCTCTTAGCCTAGTCGTTACCGCCTGCGGTACTAGTGTTAGTGAAGATGTTGGTGCTCGTCAAGACGCAATGAAGAACTGGAAAGGTGCTATGGAAGTCATGGGAGGTATGGCAGAAAATCCAGATACCTTTGATCTTGCTGTATTTCAAGAAAATGCTCAATATCTGCCTGATAGTGCCGCAACGCCATGGACTCACTTTGGCGATGCAAATGATATGGGCGGCGCTACCGAAGCGGTGTGGAGTAACGCGGCTGACTTTGAAGCTGAAGCTGAAAAGTTCCAAACAGTGACTGCTGAGCTTAATACGGTTGCCCAGAACTCTACTAGCTTACAAGAGATTCTACCTGCCTTAAAGCCTGTGGGTGATAGCTGTAAATCTTGCCATGAAGACTTTAAAGTTCCTGATGATAAATAGAGCGTAAATAATTCAAAGATTATAGTAAAGCCCTGATATCAGGGCTTTTTTAGGTCAGTTCAACTATCTTGCGTTTAACTATCCTGCGTATAACTATCTTGCGTTTAACTATCCTGCGTTTAATTATTCCGAATTTAATGAACCTAGACCATTTATCTGCTTTATATGGCCTTAGTAGATAAGTTAAAGTCAGTGATTATTTCCTGATTGTGTCTCTTTAGTTTCAATGACTTGTTCCGCGAGCTGTCTTGCTGAACCATCACTAAAATCAAGGGTCCGAATTGGGAAAGGTATATTGATATCAGCCGCATCTAAGGCTTTCTTGATCCCTACAATCACCTCATCAATAGACACTACTTTATTAGCCTGAGTACCATCATCAATAAACCATCTCACCTTTAAATCAATACTAGAGCCTCCAAATGCAGTTGCAATTACGGAAGGTTCAGCAAGCTTAGAGACTGTGTCTGACTTGTCCAAAGATTCTAGTATCGCTTGCTGAGCAGTACGAATATCATCATCATACCCTATACCCACCTCCACTTCTAAACGGCGGCGCTTATAAGCTGTATTAACAGTTAATGCACTGGTGTATAGCTGTGAGTTGGGGATAACAACTTGCCTGCCATCATACGTTCTAATCGTAGTTGCGCGTACCTTAATATCTTCAACCGTACCTTCAAAATCACCCGAAATAATTTGATCCCCTATTTTAAACGGCTCTGATAACAATAGCAGGATACCAGATAATAGGTTTTGAAAAATATCTTTGAAAGCAAAACCGACGGCGACCGAACCAATACCCAGCGCCCCTACTAATTTTGCAGGCGTGAACCCTGGTATAGCAATTACCATACCTATCATAAGACCAATAAATAGAATTAAGGCGCCACCTACGCGTTGAAATACCTTAACTAGATTACGATGCGTATGGCTCTTGGACAATAGCTTAGTGACTATTGTTTTAAAAATATTGGAGAGAAACCAAAATATTAGCACGACAACAAGTGCAACAATAAAATAAGGAAGGCGTTCTAGAAAGCCATCTATCATTTGGTTGCCTGCTGATGCGATGGTTTGATACTCGTCTATCTTCTCGCCAACCTTATCCCCTACACTAACTTCTGCCATCCAATACATCCCTCATTATTAATCCGCTATTAACCATCATACTGGCTGATGTTTTCAATTTTTCAATTTAACCACATTTATAATCAACATGATGCTGTATGCAGCCCATTACCCCATAAGCTCAGCTTGAACGATTTCTATCCAATATCCATCAACATCTTTGATAAACACCACATTCTTCATTTTACCTTCATGCGGACGTTTTTTGAATTCGACATCGTTTTGATCAAACCACCTAACGGCTGCATCTAAATCTGGAACACTAAAGCATATATGCCCAAAGCCTTGAGGTTCTTCGTTACCATCATGGTAAATACGCCCCTCTTTTGTTTCAGTTCCATAGTTATGAGTCAGCTCTAAAATACCGCGTTGGCGGAACGTGTATATCGCCAAATCATCTTCTTTAGGTAAATTTTGACGCTCTTCTGGCGTTAATTTGGCCAAAAAATATAGATCAAATTCCATTTCTGGAAATTTTTTGATGGTTAATAAAGTCATGCCAAGCACGCCTGTATAAAATACCAAGGAGGCCTTTGGGTCTTTGACACGTAGCATGGTGTGATTGAAAGTGTATCCTTCAGTTTGAGTAGCAATGGGCTGAACACCAGCGACTGTTTGTGATGATTGGGGCTGATCAATATGAGTAGTTGACATAGTATCCTCACTTATTTTATTTGTTTTAAATAAAGATCATATTAATAGCTAGTGGCCGTATAGGAGCTGTAAAGGCGTTGTATATCTATACGACTTAATCCTGTAAGAACTCAACTTGTCCTGTCGTCAGATCATACTCTGCGCCAACGATAAGTAGCTCTCCAGAACGGTGCATGTCTTCTAATAGTCGAGAACCATGCTTAAGCTGACTAACAGACATACGTACATTAGCACTGATAGACCGGTCAATAAGCTCTTGCGCATCAACGTCAGCGCCAGTTGCTGTTGCCAATTCGTGCAAATTATAGACACTAGGACGAATACGATCGACTATGGATTGTAAATTTGGGGTATAGTATTTCTCCGGATCCATCAATGCTTCAACACAAGCAGTCACTGCCCCGCAGTTTGAATGACCTAATACGACGACTAATTTTGTATTGAATTTCTCAACTGCAAACTCGATGGAACCAATTTGTGACGGTGCCACTACGTTACCAGCCACTCGAATAACAAACAAGTCTCCCAAGCCTTGATCAAACACAATCTCAACAGGCACACGGGCATCAGAGCAGCCTAATATAATCGCAAAAGGATGCTGCTCCTCAACCAGTTCTGGCCGCCCACTCAGTGATTCATCTATATAAGTTAGGCTGTTAACATAACGCTCATTACCTTTACGAAGCCAATTTAAAGCCTCTTTACCATTTTTGGGCCGTTCAGCAGGGGATTTAATTGGCATATATAATCTCTTAATTGTTGAAGTTATGGTAAGAAAGCGTTTTTATAGACATATAAGTAAACAAATAAATAAACAAATAAAAACCCTCACTATAGAGGGTTATATTATAAACATAAATAAAACGTCGATTAAAGCGTTTACTTTTAGGCATCAAATTCAAGCTTAAATAATTCAAGCTTCAACATTTAATCAACAATGACTCAAGTTTGAATAACTTTAGCGCTTAAACTTAAACCTCTAAATAGTCTAAGATTCCATTAGCCGCTTCGCGCCCTTCCCAGATTGCGGTTACGACCAAGTCAGAACCGCGTACCATATCGCCACCGGCAAAAATTTTGGGATTTTTGGTCTGAAATTTATATAGCTGCTCTTCAGGAGCAACAACCCGGCCAGAATCATCAGTTGTAACCTCTACTGATTCAAACCAATCTCCAGGACTTGGACGGAATCCAAATGCCATAATGACCGCATCGCAATCAATAATTTCTTCTGAATTTGGAATGGGTTCAGGACGTTGTCGTCCACGGTTGTCGGGCTTACCTAATTGAGTAGTCACCACTTTTACGCCGGTAACATCACCATTTAAACCGATAATTTCAGTAGGCTGACGATTAAATAAGAACTCAACGCCTTCTTCTTTTGCGTTTTTGACCTCACGTAATGACCCTGGCATATTGATTTCATCACGGCGGTAGGCACACACTACTCTCTCAGCACCTTGGCGAATAGCGGTACGGTTACAGTCCATGGCGGTATCACCACCACCTAAGACTACAACGCGTTTTTCTTTTAAATCAATATATTCTTCTTCGTCTTGCTCCCAGCCATTACAGCGGTTAACGTTAGCAATCAAATAATCTAGGGCATCATAAACACCATTTAACTCTTCACCCTGATAACCACCTCGCATATAGGTATATGTTCCCATACCCATGAAGATAGCATCATATTCAGCCAACAATTCATCGACTGTAATGTCTGTACCAATCTCAGTATTTAAGCGAAACTCAACACCCATGCCTTCAAATATGGTACGGCGATTACGCATCACCTCTTTTTCCATTTTAAATTCTGGAATACCGAAAGTTAATAAGCCGCCAATTTCAGGGCGTTTATCAAAGACAACAGGCTTGACCCCAGCGCGAACTAATATATCGGCACAGCCTAAACCTGCTGGCCCAGCTCCAATAATCGCCACTTTTTTATCTGTCCATTCAACTCCGCTCATATCAGGACGCCATCCTAATGCAAAAGCGGTATCGTTAATATATTTTTCAACACTACCAATGGTCACAGCGCCAAAGCCATCATTTAATGTACAGGCGCCTTCACACAATCTATCTTGTGGGCATACGCGGCCACATACTTCTGGCAACGTATTGGTACGATGACACAGTTCAGCGGCCTGAAATATTTGACCTTCGGTGGCAAGTTTTAACCAGTTTGGAATATAGTTATGTACTGGACATTTCCATTCGCAATATGGATTACCACATTCTAAGCAGCGGTGCGATTGCTGAGCAGCTTCTTGTGATTCAAATGGTGTATAAATTTCTACAAACTCTGTTGAGCGTGTCACAATATCTTTTTTTTCAGGATCCATACGCGGCACATCTAGAAACTGAAAGTTGTTAATAATACGCTTCATTAGGGTTTTGTCTCCTTAAGTTGGAATTATGGCGCACTTATCTAGTCAAATATAATAAAAATTTGACAGATAAGAGTGCCTATAAAACCTGCCACAAGAGGGATGACCTCCTCCCTTGGACAAAATATATGTGATGATAACTTTTAATCTTTTAATTCAATAAATGGGCCTGCGTTATTGAGGATCCGCTGTCGTGCTATGTAGTAGTGAGGTAATATTGGCCGCTTTTGGTTTCACCAAAAACACTTTACGTGCATAGTTTTCAAAGTCAGCTAAGATTTGACGGCCCCAACTACTACCCGTCTTCTCTACATGCGTTTCAATGATACTTCTTAAGAAACTACGGTGCTCCTCCGTTTGCTCACTTGAAATACGGTGTAAATCGATTAGCTCGTGATTACAGCGATCAAAGAACGTATTGTCCAAATCCAATACGAAAGCAAATCCGCCCGTCATCCCCGCACCAAAGTTAAGACCTGTTTTGCCAAGTACGGTAATAACGCCGCCTGTCATATACTCACAGCAGTGATCGCCTACCCCTTCAACAACAGCATGCGCGCCCGAATTTCGAACACCGAATCGCTCGCCAGCAGTACCAGATGCGTATAAGTTTCCACCCGTTGCGCCATATAAGCAAGTATTACCAATGATGGCTGTATCTTGCGATGCAAAGTTAGAGTGTTTTGGCGGATAAATAACGATTTCACCCCCTACCATACCTTTACCAACATAATCGTTAGCATCGCCTTCAAGCTCGATGTTTAATCCACCAGCATTCCAAACGCCAAGGCTTTGACCAGCTGTACCCGCTAGATGCAGATTAATTGGTTTATCTGACATACCAATATTGCCCCATACTTGAGCAATTTCACCTGACAAACGTCCACCAATAGAACGGTCACAGTTGCCTACTTGATAGCTAAATGTTCCGCCTTTACCTTGACGAATTGCACTAATAGCATCATCAACCATGCGTTCTGCTAATAAGCCTTTATCAAATGGCTTATTGCGTTCTACTTGACAAGTCTGCGGCTTACCTTGAGCAGCAGGGTGCGCCTCAAGTAACGGTCTTAAGTCAAGATTACGCTGTTTTGGAGTAAACCCTTCTAAAACTTCAAGAAGATCGGTTCGTCCCACCAGCTCCTCCATACTACGCACGCCCAAAAATGCTAACCATTCACGGGTTTCTGTCGCGATAAACTTGAAGAAGTTTATCAGCATTTCTGCTTCACCAATAAAGTGCTCATCACGTAATCCGGCTTTTTGCGTAGCAACACCCGTTGGGCAGTTATTTAAATGGCAGATTCGTAGGTATTTACAACCAACGGCAATCATCGGAGTGGTACCAAAACCAAAGCTCTCAGCCCCTAATATAGCCGCTTTCACCACATCAAGCCCCGTCTTAAGACCGCCATCGGTCTGCATACGAACTTTATCACGCAAGCCATTAACACGTAGGGACTGATGCGCTTCTGCAAGGCCAAGCTCCCAAGGTGAGCCGGCATGGTGAATAGAAGATAAAGGTGATGCTGCTGTACCACCGTCATAACCTGAGATGGTTATTAAATCAGCATAAGCTTTAGCCACACCAGTTGCAATAGTGCCTACCCCTGGACGCGAGACTAATTTGACTGAAACCAACGCATCTGGATTGACCTGTTTTAAGTCAAAGATAAGCTGTGCTAAATCTTCAATAGAATAAATATCATGATGCGGTGGTGGTGAAATCAGCGTCACACCCGGAACTGAGTAACGAAGACGCGCAATTAAGGTATTCACCTTACCACCTGGCAGCTGACCACCTTCCCCAGGTTTAGCACCTTGAGCTACCTTAATCTGCATCACATGAGCTGATCGTAGGTAGGCTGGCGTAACCCCGAATCTACCTGACGCAACTTGTTTGATTTTTGAGTTACGCATAGTACCATAACGAGTTGGGTCTTCACCGCCCTCACCTGAGTTTGAACGACCACCAATGGTATTCATCGCCAAAGCTATGGATTCATGTGCTTCAGGGGACAATGCGCCCAAAGACATACCCGCTGAATCAAAACGTGGCAAAATCTCTTCAATACCTTCCACTTCAGATATGTCGATACTGCTCTCAGGCTTTAATTTAAGTAAATCACGTAATGTGGCAACAGGGCGGTTATTAACAAGATTTGCGTACTCACGATAATTTTCAAAATCACCCGTACGGACCGCTTTATGTAGTGTATTGATTACATCTGGATTAAACGCATGATATTCTTTATTAAATACGAACTTAAGCATACCGCCTTGATCGATTGGGGTACGTCGACTAAAGGCATTTTTTGCCAATAGTCTTTGATCTTTTTCTAAATCTTCAAAGGTTGCGCCTTTAATACGGCTTTGAACCCCTTTAAAGCATAAATTAACCACTTCTTCAGACAGTCCAACCGCTTCAAATAACTGAGCGCCGCGGTATGAAACAATGGTAGAAATACCCATTTTAGATAAGATTTTTAATAAACCTTTATCCACACCCTTACGGAAGTTAGTACGCGCTTGAATTGGATCTCCTAACAACTCACCTGAAGCCACAAGATCAGCGATAACATCATATGCTAGATAAGGATAAACACAGGTTGCCCCAAAACCAATAAGCACGGCAACTTGATGAGAATCACGCGCAATGCCAGTCTCTATAATTAAGTTAGCATCGGTACGCAGTCCTTTTTGGATAAGATAATGATGCACAGCGCCCGTGACCATTGCAGCATTGGCAGGAATCTTACCTTTTTGAATGTTTTTATCTGACAGAATAATCAAGGTCTTGTTGTCTAGAACTGCCTGTTCAACCGTTTCACAGATTTGCTTGATAGCATCGCTTAAGCTCAAAGATTCATCATAATTAATATCTATTCTTTGACTCAAAAATGCCGGATCTTCAAGGCCTTCTAGCTGCTGCATTTTACTTGGCGACAAGACAGGAGTAGACAATATAATACGATGCGCATCACGCGGCGTCGGATTAAAGATATTCGTTTCAGCACCCAAACAAGTTTGCAGTGACATCACAATAGATTCACGCAGCGGATCAATCGGTGGATTGGTCACTTGCGCAAATTGTTGTCTAAAGAAATCGGCGACATTACGTATCTGACTAGATAATACAGCTACTGGAGTGTCATCACCCATTGAGCCGACTGGTTCTTGTCCATTTTCTGCATTCGGACGAATAATTTCAGTACGCTCTTCATTGGTGATGTTAAACATCTTCTGAAGCGATTTAAGCGGTTCACCTCGATAGCCTTCATCAAGTAGCGTCTCTTCAATCTTTTCATTATCGTGCACTCTAGTGGCTTCTTCTCGTAACCACTTACGATATGGATGCGCTTTTTTCAAGCGATTGCTGATAACTTGATCATCTAGCACTTCGCCATTTAGAGTGTCAATAACCAGCATTTGCCCAGGACCAACGCGGCCTTTAGCAATCACATCATTTGGCGCATAGTCCCAAACCCCTATTTCAGACGCCACAGTGATATAACCGTTTTGGGTAGTCACCCAACGTGATGGACGTAAACCATTACGATCTAACATACATACCGCATAGCGGCCATCTTGAATAACCAGACCTGCTGGCCCATCCCATGGCTCCATATGCTGAGAGTAAAACTCATAAAAAGCGCGCAGATCGGTATCCATACTATCGACATTCTGCCATGCAGGCGGTACCAAAATAGACATGGCATGAAATAAACTCATACCGCCGCTGATTAACACTTCAAGCATGTTATCTAAACTTGAAGAGTCTGAACCGGTACGATTCACGAGCGGATGCAATTGAGTTATCTCAGGAAGTTTTTCGGTCTCAAGTTTCGGAGTACGGGCAACCGACCAATTGCGGTTTGCGGTAATGGTGTTAAGCTCGCCATTATGGGCTAAATATCTAAACGGTTGCGCCAACGGCCAACGCGGTAATGTATTGGTAGAAAAACGTTGATGGAACACCACAATATGAGACTGCAAACGTTTGTCACGTAGATCGCTATAAAATGCAGGTAAGTCTGATGGCATTACCAGACCTTTATATATAACCGTCTGACAATTTAGAGAGGTGACGTAAAACAAAGGATCATCAGTAAGTGAAATCTCTGCTTTTTTTCGAGCAACATATAGCTTTCTATTAAAATCTTCGTCTTTTATAGCCTCTTTTGAATTTACAAAAACCTGTTTAAATACTGGTAGGGTCTCGCGTGCTATTTCACCAACTATAGATAAGTCGACTGGCACATCTCGCCACCCTGCTACTGTCAAACCTTGAGCTTCTATTTCTTTATTCAATACCTCTTGACTATGTGCAGCTAGCGTTTCATCTTCATTTAAAAAAACCATACCCACGGCATAATTTTCGGTTAATTCGATATTAAGCTCATTTGCAACGGCATTAAAAAACTCTACAGGTTTTGCAAGTAGCAAGCCACACCCATCCCCTGTTTTACCATCCGCTGCGACACCACCACGGTGTGTCATACAGCTCAAACTGTGAATGGCTGTTTTGACTAAATGATGACTTGGCTCACCTTCTATATGAGCAACCAAACCAAAACCACAGTTGTCTTTAAAGTCATCCGGAGAGGCTAAATAAGTTTTGTTATCTTCGATAGATGGCTGTGATTGAGTATGCTGATAATTCAAAGAGGTAGGATTGGCTTTAAAAGTCTGGGTCATGGCGTGTCCTTTGTTGGTATAACGCGATATAAAGCGTTATGCATAATTACTTTAGGTATGCGCAGCTGTAAGAATAGTGACAGCTGATGTATGAAGCTAGCCAAGATAAAAATTATGATTTTAGGCTGACTTAGTTGTTTATCAATATCAAAATGTTTAGCAGGCGGTAATGACTTTTAGCAGTATTCAATTCTAAGGTACTTGATTGATACTTGCGACCATACTTAATAAACGCTTGAGTTGTACAACTCTGGCTTGGTTTAACTTTTATTCTAGACTAACTTTCAAACTGTTTTAACTATTTACTTGCCATAACTATTAAATAGCATAAAAGTAATTTACGGTTAGGATGCAAGTGTTTAATACAGGTTAAAAAATTAAGTCGTTAACAATACTAGGCCGTTAACGTAGCTGGTTTTTTATTAAAAACGTTTCTAAATATAGAGTGGTTGAACATAGCTATAAATCATGAGAAGCAGACTAATTACAAGTAAAATTGAAAAACCTATTCACTCACTATCAATAATTAAAATACCTGCAATAACATTGCTAAACATCAATATCAACCATACTAGAGAAACATTTATGTAAAATCCAGTTAAATTTCATGACCGATGTGAATATTTATTCTTATATTCTATGAATTTAGACGCTTTTGGCAAAATTTTTCACAACTTATAATCATATTCATCAATTCTTAATCTTATTTAAGGAACGTACCTGCATGCTATTATAAAATGCGACTTATAAAATGCGACTTATTATTATATTGCACTTTTCAAATATTAGGGTCAAAAGTTAATAGTTTTAAGCACACAGCATTTATTTAGGGGCTGTATAGAATTTATACATGGAACTGGCAGAGGCTATTTTTTAGGCAATATGCAGGGCAATTTTCGCAGCTTAGTCGTTCTAAGTTAGATCCCTTAATTATTGAATGTCGCAATATATTGGCAAAAAATAGCCCTGCCCCCTCTCGAGCACAGCTCTCGCCTTGCGAACGGGCAAAGCAGTGCTTTGCTCAAGAACCGTTCTCAAGGCTGATGCGTAAATTGTCCCAAACGTTGTTGTAAACCTAGTTAAGGTCCAATACGCTTCGGGCATTATCGGCGGTTTACGCCTAGTTTGGAACACAGCTGGGAAAAATTTTTAGCTATCAGCAGTCCTAATTAACCAATTCTATACAGCCCCTAGTTATTTTCCTGAATTATCGCTTCAATACTATCGACCTGTTTATTCTGCTCAGGCTTAGAAGGTGCTGTATTTTGTTGTTGCGGCTTTTGTTGTGGTTTTGGCTGTGGCTCCTGTTGCTGATTATTCGTATTCGATGAGGGTCTAGGCTTGTTATTGGCTTTGTTCGAATTATTATTCGAATTGCTGTTTGAATTGTTGTTACGTGAATTGGATGCAGAGTCGTTTGAATTATTACCTGTACTTGCATTAGGGTCTGACTCACTTAAAGGAACAATTTTCCTATCTTCGCCTTGATTATTAGAAGCATTGTTTTTAAAATCATCATTTATAATTTGTTCTACCGCATCTACCGAGTCGCGATCTTCTTGAACGGATAAGGTATCGTTTTTATCATCCGAAGATTCAATATCAGACGGTTCAGAATTTTGCTCAGCGGATTGATCTTGCTTATTCTGAGCTGCTGCTCGGCGACGTGATGCTAGTTGGCGTTCTGTGGGTTTTAATCTAACACCCCGAGTACGGTTAGAAGACAAATCTTTAATGGGTCCTGACAATTCATAGGTTTCAATAATATCTAGATACGAGTTTATCTCTTCAGGAATAACCCGAACATTTTCAGGTAAGCCAAAATCTACACTGCTGGCTTTACCTTTAGCAAATTGTGGTGTTTTTAAAACATCATAAGTTACAACATAACGAGGTTTGTTGTTTTCATCACGATAACGAAAGTATGCGAACTTTTTACGATCATCACGACCGTTTAGATAGTCCGTAATGATGTTGTGTTCAGACACATCCATGACCTGAACGGTCCATTTGTTCTTATGCTTTTTAAGGTATCTTGAGTCTTTGAATTCTGGTGGATAGTCCCTTAAATCATGGATTAACGCATCAAATGATATGGGTCTAACATCAGCATCTAATTCATGCAGAGGTTCAACACGTGTGACTTTGGACATAGTATCCGATGGCTCTTCAGCCATCTCTAGATCATCACTTTCATTTTGCGTTTGAGTAGGGCTCGACGGTGTGGCACTAAACATCCATAATGCCAATGCGGCAGCTACGGTTAATAACGCCATTATGAACCATACACTGATAATCACCCGCTTTTTAGTCTTAGTAGGTTTTAAAGCTTTTTCAGAGTTTTTCATAGGTGCAGGTTTTTTGGTAATTGCCATAGAGCAAGTCCAGTCAAAGAGTCAAATATTATTAAAAGCGCATATCCATAACTAATAAAGAAGGTTATTTAAGAGCCGATATTAGTTACTTTATCTTGCAGATTTGGCCAATACCTTTTCGAGAAGTTTTGTATCAAACTCTGAGGTAACCACTGCATGACCTATAGATTTTAACAAAATCAGTCGAATTTGTCCTGATTTAACCTTTTTATCATGTTGCATAAGTCCTAAAGCCGTTTGGGTATCAATACGAGGCGGATGAGTAGGCAGATGAGCAGCTTCGATTGCTGCACAGATACGCATCACATCGGTAGTAGCTATCCAGCCCATATGCTGCGATAATCGAGCGGCTTGTACCATACCAGCAGCAACAGCTTCGCCATGCAGCCATTGACCGTAACCCTCATGAGTCTCTATAACATGACCAAATGTGTGACCAAAATTTAGTAAGGCGCGTTTGCCTACTTCTCGCTCGTCTTGAGCCACAATATCAGCTTTATACTGACAACATCTAGCCACAGCTTCTGCCAATACATTTTCATTGAGCGACATCAATTCTGTCATGTTCTGTTCAAGCCAGTTGAGAAAAGCTTCATCCATAATAAGCGCGTATTTTATAACCTCAGCCATACCCGCTGACAATTCTCGCTCTGGCAGCGTGGTCAATGTATGCATATCTGCAAGCACCATTTGAGGTTGCCAAAATGCACCTATCATGTTTTTGCCTTTGGGATGATTAATGCCAGTCTTACCGCCGACACTTGAGTCAACTTGCGACAATAACGTCGTCGGTATTTGGATAAAATCAACACCGCGCATAAATGAGGCCGCTGCAAATCCAGTCATATCACCAATAACGCCGCCGCCTAAGGCCACAAGCGTAACATCACGACTACAATGATTGTCCATTAATGCATCATAAATCATATCAATATGCTTTTGGTTTTTGTATTGCTCACCATCAGGCAGTATCACATACATGACATTAAATTGATTTTTGAGACCTGCAACTAAATCATCCAGATATAAAGGTGCCACTGTATCGTTTGTCACAATCATCACTTGATTGCCTTTGATATAAGGAGATATTTCAGTGGCCATATCGCATTGGCTCGTTATCACAATGGGATAATCGTGGCTTTGAGTGTGTACGGTCAAATTAGTTTTCATATGTCTCTCTATATCTTTTTTAGTCAAAGCTTTTTTTATAATTGCTTAGGTATAGCTATAGGTTGGTAAAATGCTAAATTAAAATAATGAGTGATATGTCTTAAACGCCTAACAACCCATATACTAAAATACGGCTCTTAAAAATGGCGACTAAGTTTAGGCCATTATTACGTCGTTAAAAATTCAGGATATTTATGATTGATAGCGGCCACAACATTACGCAGCATATGTCTAGGATAGCCCTCACCCGTTTCTACAATGATGTCGGCAACTTCTAGATACAATGGATCCCTAACCTCAAATAACGATTCAAGAACTGCACGCGGATTAGGAGCACGCAGTAAAGGACGGGATTTATCTTTTGAAGTTCGTTTCATTTGAACATTTACGCTCGCCCGTAAATAAATAGTGATGCCACGATTTATTAGATATTCTCGATTTTGTGGCTGCATGACCACACCGCCACCTGTAGCCAAAACAATAGACGGCAGTTTAGTCAGCTCTTCAATAGCACGAGATTCTCGTTCGCGAAAACCTGTCTCCCCTTCTTTTTCAAAAATCCAAGGAATATCAGCGCCTGTTTGTTCTTCTATATAATGATCACTATCCAAAAACTGACGATTAAAGTGTTTAGCCAGCAGTTTACCAACCGTAGTTTTCCCTGCTCCCATAGGGCCTACAATAAATAATGATGGCAATGATGATTGCATTATCATATCTCACGTAAAATTACAGATTATACAGTTATTTTTAAATTGAATGCCAATGGGCCATTGAGTTTTACATATTTATATATATTCTAGACCATCAAACCTACATTTTAATAACTATTATGTATCCTAAAACCCTTTCAATTTATAAGGGATTTATTAAGTTTGTATTAGGAGCTGTACTTTCTCAAACTGCCCGCTATTAAACTGACCGCTATTAAACTGATTGCTATTAAACTGTATGCTACAAAAAAGGCAGTCAAAAGACTGCCTATTCTATACATTTCATTTCAAGATGAGAGATTTAGTACATACTTAGTGATAATGACTAAAATTGTCTTATGAGTGTTGAAAGCTTAATGTTAAAAACGGCTAACCCCATTATTTATAAGCTTTGGTGTCACAAAAATTAAAAGCTCTTGTTTGTCGTTTCTACGCAAATCTTTTTTAAATAGACGTCCCACATACGGCATATCCCCTAAGAAAGGTACTTTTTCTGTACTGTCAAATATTTGATTACGGAATATCCCTCCTAATACGATAGTCTGACCATCATCTATTATTACGTTAGTGCTGAGCATGTCAGTATCAATTAAGATGGTGCCATCACTAGTGGGATTGGGTCTGCCGTTTTCGATATCTAGCTTTAAGGATATTTTGCCTTCAGGTGTAATATTTGGGGTGACCTCCAAACTCAATACCGCTTCTTCAAACTGTGTGGTTGTACCACCGCCCTCTGACTCCCCTTGATACGGAATTTTGGTCCCGGATGATACTTTCGCTGTTTGCTTATCCATCGTCAAAATCTTAGGGGTAGAAATAACTTCACCTCTGCCATCTGCTTGCATGGCAGAAAGCTCAAGATCAATCATTAAGTCTGACATACTAAGCAAACCAAATGCGATTCGACCGGCAGGATTAAGTACGCCTAAATCCACATTTAAGTTATCAGGACGCGATATCGAATAACTGGGATAAGTTTGCTGCTGACCGTTGATATTAGAAGTCTCATAAGTAAAGTCTTTAAGATCAGCTAAAGTCTGATCGCTACCACCCACTAACAAATCACGATTGGTTGCAGCACCATTAGATAAGATACCCCACTTGACACCCATCTCTTTACTAAAATTATCCGAGGCACTGACAATACGTGCTTCGATCATCACTTGACGTACGGGGATATCGACTTTATCAATCAAATCCCTGATATTCTCAATGCTCTCTGATATGTCTTTGATGATTAAAGTATTAGTTCGAGTATCCACCGTTACGGTGCCGCGATCGGATAATAATGACCCTGAATCTCTATTACTTCGACCTAACTCGTTATCTACACCTGAGTTACGACCTTGAGATATAAGGTTCATTAAATCGGCTGCATTGGCATAGTTCAAACGAATATATTCAGTTCTTAAAGGTTTAAATTCTTCAACTTTACGCTGCGCTTCAAGCTCTTGCGCCTCTTGTTCGGCAAGCTCTGTAGCAGGGGCTACTAAGATGACATTACCATTACTACGCATATCTAAGTTTTTACTTTTAAGAATAAGATCTAACGCCTGATCCCAAGGAACATTGATTAAATTTAAAGTAATATTACCACTCACATTATCACTGGCAACGATATTTAATTCAGTAAACTGTGACAATAAATGAAGAACACTACGTATTTCTACGTTCTGAAAATCTACTGATATGGGTTCACCTGTATATTGCTTTTCTTCAATAGTTGGCTCTCGTAGCATCTTTTGCGGCTTGACAGTGATGTTCACTAAATTACCTGATTGAAATGCTTGATATTCAAAGTCATCATTCATAGCAATGGTGACCACACCATTTTTACCACTGTTACGCGCACTGACTGACGATACCAGACCGCCTGTTACATTGTGCTGGCGCACGAGATTCGAGGGGACTGTCGCCCCAGTCATACGCATGAGGATTTTGTTACCTTGACGCTGAATATCGATAGGAATGCTTTCATTCACCAAACCAATATTGATCACACCACCGCCATCACCTGACCCTGTAAATGTCACATTATTAAGGCCTGAATAGTTATAAATTTGTGTGGTATTGGCATAAGCGGGATTTAATAGTGGGTTTACCTTTACGACCATACTATCTTTAGGTTGAGCGGCACGATCTGTTTGTATATAAGCGTCTACTGGCTCTCCATATACAGGTTGATTTGATACGGGCTGATAAGCTGTTTGAACATAAGCAGAGGGCGCATTTTGTACATTCTGAACATCATTAGGCAATGAGGTGGCAGCGATGACTTCATTAGCGTAAGCATCGCTAGATCCGCTCATAACAGGCGCTGCCTGTGTATTTGGGGTAACAGGACGTGATATATTAACCAATAAAGCGTTGTCTTCAACGCGGGTCATAAAATCTTTTGGTGAATTACCATCTAACCCAATAATTAAGCGCGTTGTTGAGTCATTACTTAGTGAAGTAATGTCTTTTATCAGCCCTTGATTCAAATCGTTATAGCGAGAAAGTCCATTTGACACCTCTGAGAAGTCCAACACAAGCCGTGCTGGGTCTTCTAACTGATAAGCTTCAGGAACTGTGGGAGTCTCGCTGAAATCCAGTCTTAACAACGTGGTAGATGCTGTAGGCTCTGTCACGCTCAATGACGTTAAAGTTTGGTTAGCATGAGCGGTGGCACTTGCCATAACTACTGTCGAGGCTATCGCTGTCATAGCAAAGCATGACTGGTTAAGATGTTTTAGACGAGTAGTCTTATTACTAATTATCATTTTTTAAATCCCTAAAGCGGTGTTAAATGGGTGAAACCACAGAGGCAGGTTTTTCTACAAATCCTGCTCGATTGTCAGGTATTATCTCGACTAGGTTAATTTGAGTCGGTGTTATTTCAACAATCCGGCCATCATTTAGTCCCATATAATTACCCACTTCTACACTTTCAATAACCCCATCAGGGCGCTGTATAAGTCCATGTTGTACTCCTTCGGGCGATACCACCATTCCGCGATATACCAGTTGTGATAACTCGTAACTCTCTAGTACTTCTTTACTGCGGTTCAAATCAGGCGCAACATCACTTTCGGTGACAGTGCGTTGTTGATACATCAAACTTAATGGCATGAATGGACTACGCATATTACCCGGCTCATATATATAGTCCTCGACCAATACAGGCTCCGGTATAGGTTCTATTGGAATAGATTCTGATGCCCGTATGGCCGCCATCTCATTTTCAGTATTTTCAATTCGATCATTGCATCCAGTTACCAAAGCTATGGCAGTACAACACAGGGCAATTTTGATACTTTTAAAAGAATGCTTATTGGTTAAAGAATGCTTATTGGTTAAAGAAAGCTTATTGGTTAAAGATTGCTTGCGAGTTAAAGATAACTTGCTAGGCAGCTCGCTTTTATATTCTGCTGGAAAGTGAAGTAATGGTTTATTAGTCGACATCTACTCCCCCTCCGCTGTATTTGCTTCGATAACTTCTTCTGTTTCTTCTGTATCTTCAGTCATGTCTTGATTGCTATTTATGATGTCTTTTGATCGATACGTTTTTGTATCTAACTTCAGTGTTAATTCAGGTAAGGTTTCAAGCGACGGTTTGGAATTCGATACCTCAAAATCGTGCATAGTAATAATACGTGGTAACGCGGCTAACCCACTGATAAAAGCACCAAACTGGTGATACTCACCGATGGCAACAATACGTATGGGTTGTTCAATAAATAATTCTTTTTCAACTTCTGGTTCAATAGAGATGTCTTGAAAGCGAATACCACTGCCAATACCCGTCATATTAATACCTTCTACCAGCTCAGATACCCGTGTATTTTTAGGAAGCTGATCTAGCAGTTGATTAAACTCAATCTCCATTTGAGCAACTTGAGTCACGTAAGCATCTAAATGACGTGCTTTAGACTCTTTAACTCGATATGAATCCAACAGTATTTGTTTTTCGGCTTCAGCAGCTTTTATCTCTTCAATCTTTTGACTGATAGGTAGGGCATAAGCTAAAGCAGCTATTAGCAACATAATCAGCGCAATTACGAATACTTTGATAGCAAGCGGCCAACTGCCATAGTTCTGCATATCCAAATTACGTAAGCTACGCCAAAATGTTTTTAGATTCATTGAACGGCGTTTGTTAAAAAAGCCTGTATTTATTGGTTTATCGAAAGTATATTTAGCCATTACTCACCCACCTTCTCTGAGTCAGTTTCAGGCTCAAATGTCTCACCATTTTTGAACTCAACAATTTGTGACGTTACGACGAAATCAATAAAATTTGACTCAGGCGATACCGTTTCATCGTCTCGATTAAGATTTTTAGGTACCCCTGTTTCGTATGCTGCGACGTCTTGTTTAATGAATTTAACCCTTGAATTATCCAACCAATCACTTGCATCAAGGTTTCTAACCAGACTTGAAACCACATTTGGGTTGTCAGCTTTGCCTGTAAAGGACAAGATATTATCTTCTCGCTCAAAAACATTAATATACATCGCTTCTGGAATCGCTCGCGCCACGTCGTACCAGACACGAACCGGCACTGGTCGTCTACCCTGTAAGTCCTGAATAACCCCGGTGCGAGCTATAATTTCGCCCCGCCGCTGTTCTAAAACATCGATCTCTTTAAGCTGCTTGTCCAGTATTAAATTTTGCTCAGCAACATAGTCATTAGCAGCAAACTGTTCATTCAATTCGTTGGTGAAGTAAGTCCACACTGCAAATGCAAGTAAACAAGCCAGTAAAATTGATAAGAGTAAGATTATTCTAAACTCTTTATTTTTGCGTTCTCGTCGCTCTTCACGCCAGGGGAGAAGGTTAATTTCAGCCATTAATCATGACTCCTTAAAGCAAGCCCACATGCCGTCAAAAGACTTGGCGTATCTAAAGCCAGTTGTTTCTTATCTATACCTTCATCAATGGTCATATTACGAAATGAATCAATAATAGATACAGGCGTTTCAAGTTTATGCTGAACAATAAACGACAAATCGGGCAATGAAGCACTGCCCCCACTTAATAGGATGTGATCGACTTGAGTTTGTTGACTTGAAGAAAAATAAAATTGCAAGGAGCGATGGACTTGTTGGATGAGATTATCAATAAAGGGCATGAAAATGTCATGTCGATAGTCCGCGCCTAAAGACTGATCATGCTTGGAACGCGTGGCTTCATCGAAACTTAGGTCGTATTTTTGTTGGATGGCCTCTGTTAATTGAACACCGCCAAATAATTGTTCACGGCTGTAAACAAATTCGCCATCTTTGGCAATATATAGCGTCGTATGGTCATGACCTATATCAATTAAGGCTACTGTCTTTGGAAAATTTGGCAGACTATCGTATATCAGCTGGTAAGCACGCTCTATAGCGTAATAGTCGATATCCACTACCTTGGTATTAAGCCCACCAAATGCTAAAGCATCTACGCGCTGATTCACATTTTCAGAACGTGACGCTGCAATTAGCACCTCTACCAGATTGGTATCAATCGTAGATGGTCCTAATACCTCAAAATCAAGATTCACCTCAGACAATGGGTAAGGAATATATTGATCGGCGTCAAGGCGAATCTGAGCCTCACGCTCGATGTCACTTAAATCAGCTTCCATATCAATGCGCTTAGTAATAACAGCTGCCCCTGAAACAGAAACAGCGGCACTTCGTGTTTTAGTGCCCAGATAACGTACTAACCGTGATATGGATTTGCCGACAGCTTCTATATCTCTGATATTACCATCAACTATAATACCTTGAGCTAAATAGTCTACACCGTAATTTTTTAGGTGGTATCTTCCTAGTTGGTGCGTTATCTCAACCATTTTGATTGAGGTAGCACTCAAATCCACACCTAAGAGTGGACGGCTTTTTGAAGAAAATAGCCTCACTAAAAATTCCTTTTGATAATTGTATGCCCGTTATTAATTCAAATTATAAACTAAATGGCATAAATTAATTATTTAATTACTTATTATTCAAATTATTTAAAAAATAACTTAAAAGTTATATTTCTAAAAGAGTTATCTATACTCGATACTAGGGGTTGTATAGAATTTATTAATTAGGACTGCTGACAGCTAAAATTGTTCCAAACTAGGCGTAAACCGCTGATAATGTCTAGACCTTAGCTAGGTTTACAACAATGTTTGGGGCAATTTTAGCATCAGCCTTACAGGGCAGGGCTATTTTTTGCCAATATATTGTGAAATTATCTAACTTAGAACAACTAAGCTGCGAGAATTTCCCTGCATATTGACTAAAAAATAGCCACTGCCAGTTCCATGAATCAATTCTATACAGCCCCTAGTTAAATTTATTAGAATTAGGCATTAATTGAGCTAAGCGTACCCGAGTTAAGAGCAAGCAAGTTAATTAATAATTTTACGAAATAATAACAATCGGTAATCTTGAGTTACTTTGTGTTTACATTATTTAATTGTAAAGGTTTTGTCAACCTACATAGTTATTTTATCTAATATTAATTTTCTTCACCAATTATTTGCTAAATAAGCTTCTATATGGGTTATTATTTTAAATTGTTGATTTAATTAATATTATTTTTTTAATCGACAATTTATTTTAGCCGCGCATCACTATTATGTACAAGCCTGATGCAGACATGATGACTTTGAACTAATCATAGTCTTTAATTAAAACATCGTTAACAATGTTATTTATCTTATTGTTATTTATCTTATTGTTATTTTCCATATTATGAATTAACTGGTATATACGGTATCTAATATAACCATAAGTCTCGTTATATAATACATTTATCGTATAATAGCCATCGCATTATAGCGGTTTAAAATTTTGATGGTGACTGTGCACTATATTTATTCGAAATGTAGTATTTCATAGTGACTTTACAGTTTGCGCTATAACAACCTCTTCGTTTGCTTTATAATTAACCCCATTTTAATAATGAAATTTTTTACTCATTTCGCTAGTTCTGAGTCTACTATTTTAGTTTTAAACAATCTTTCGTCTTTCATATTCTTTTGTCTTTAAAATATAGAGTCGCTATGTCTCAAAAATCTACATCTTTTCGTTTTCTTCATCACCTTATAAACGCATTATTAGCGATTATTGCTTTTGTCATTATATTGGCTTTGGCTTTTCCTATTGGCTTTTATGGGATGGCTATGTATATCTCGCCAAGTCTGCCTAGTGTGACCGAGATGAGAAGCTCAAACTTTGAGATGCCTTTACAGATTTATAGTAAAGATGACAAGCTGGTAGGTCAGTATGGCAATCGTATGTCATTACCGGTTAGTTACGATGAGATTCCTAAGGGTTTAATAAATGCTTTTTTGGCAGCAGAAGATTCATCATTTTATGAGCATAGTGGTATTAGTGTTAAGGGTTTAGGCCGCGCTATTACCGAAGTCATTACCGATGATACTCGCCAAACAGGCGGCTCTACTATTACCATGCAGGTTGCTAAGAATTATTTTTTAAGTCCAGAACGTACTTTTAATCGTAAACTGACAGAATTATATCTTGCTCGTAAAATCGAAGACGAATTAGATAAAGAAGAGATTCTCACGCTATACGTTAATAAAATTTATATGGGTGAAGGGGCATACGGCATTAAAGCTGCCGCTAAAAAATATTATAGTAAATCTCTAGATAGTTTAACGATAGCCGAAATGGCAACGCTAGCTGGTTTACCAAAAGCGCCTTCACAAAATAACCCTGTATCTAATCCAGATGAAGCGTTAGAGCGCCGTAACCTGATTATCGGACATATGTTAGATCTTGGTTTTATCAGCCAATCTGAACATGATGATGCTATCAGCCAACCGATTGGGGTGCGGCTATATAGAGAAAAACTTGATGTTAATATGCCTTATTTGGCAGAAATGGCCCGTCACGCCCTAGTAAAACGTTTTGGTGAAAATGTGGTCAACTCAGGATGGCGGGTTAAGTTGACTGTGAATAGCGAAGAGCAAATCGACGCTTATACTGCCATCAAAAAAGGCTTGATAGGTTACGATCATCGTCATGGGTGGCGTGGAGCAGAAGCTAATGGTGAGCCTTTATCTGATTTTATAACCTTTGGGAATATGCTCCCTGCTAAGGTTACTGACGTTGATTACCGAAGCTTCAAGGCAGAACTTAAAAATGGTGAGGTAGTCACAGTACCTTGGTCAGGTATGCAGTGGGCAAAACGCTATTTAGATGCCAACCGTATTCGTAGTTATCCGAGTCGTGCTGCAGATATCGTATCTAAAGATGATATTGTGCGCTTGATTGCAAATGAAGACAAAACCCTATGGCGATTGACGCAAATTCCTGATGTGCAAGGCAGTCTTGTGGCTTTAGATCCTGAATCAGGGGCCATCACAGCGCTGGTTGGTGGTTTTGATTATCGTTATAGTAAGTTTAACCGAGCCACACAGGGCTGGCGTCAGCCCGGTTCAACCATTAAACCGCTCAATTATGCAGCTGCTCTGCAAAAAGGTTATCGTCCAGATACCATGGTGTCTGATGGTCCACTACGTGTAGGGGACTGGGAACCAAAAAACTCCGACGGCCGTTTTTATGGCGACATGACCGTGCGCCGCGGGTTATATTTGTCACGTAATCTGGTTTCTATTCGTCTATTGCAAGCGGTGGGTACGTCCGAGGCACGTCAACTACTAGACCACTTTGGCTTAGATAAAGAAAAGCTTCCCACTACTCTATCGTTAGCGTTAGGGGCGGGACAAGCAACCCCATTACAAATGGCAACGGCTTATGCAGCTTTTGCAAACGGTGGCCACCGCATCCAGCCCTACTTCATTGACCAGATTTATGATTTTAATAGTAAACTGTTATATAAAGCCAATCCGCAACGTGCATGCGCCACATGTTTTAACGACAAACTCGAAAAGTTAAATGAGTCACTCATTGAGGACTATGAAAAACAGCAAGAAGAGGCACTAGAACAGCGGGAAGCCACCTTACAAAAGCTAGAAGGAGGTTTAGAACGAAACGATGCTGATGACCCTAATACTGAAGCTACAGATGCTGAACCGACTGAGGCGGATGCGGCTAATGAAGATGATAATTCAATAGATAAAGAAACACAGAAGTTGATTGAGGCATTACGTTATGATGCATCGCCTATTAATGACCGACTAAAACCGACGCTTTTTCAATATAGTGTGGCAGAACAAGCACCAAGAATTTTGAAACCTAATGTGGCCTATGAGATGGCCAGTATGCTTAAAGACGTGATTCAAATTGGTACTGGTAAACGCGCTCGAGCACTGGGTCGTAGCGATTTAGGTGGAAAAACAGGTACGACTAATGACATGAAAGATGCTTGGTTTGCAGGGTTTCATCCCACTAAAGTAGCTGTCGTGTGGGTAGGATTTGATCAGCCTTCTACCTTGGGTAGAGGTGAATATGGCGGGGTCGCAGCGCTACCTATTTGGATTAACTTTATGCGGACTCAATTAAAATCAACGCCATATCAATGGGTGAGTGTCAACAATAAAGCCAAATCTAAATTACAAAAGCAAGAAGTGATCAATCTTTCTGAAAAAGATGATGATTCTGAAGCATCCAGTGGCGAGATAACTAATCGTAAGATTCCATCTGATATCGAACCGCCAGAGGCCTCTTTAAGCGAACGTGAACCTGAACCCGTTGATGACCCTGAAACATTTGAGCAAGGAGAAGAGAGTTCGGTTCAATCGAATGGTTAAAAAACCATGCAGTATTAAACATACTTATATGCTTTTAAAACACTAATTTGAACAAACTATATTCATTCATTAGATAATTAATATCGGGATGTCCTCTTATTAATGACATCAAACTGTACACTATATTTTATAGTGTACATATTTCACGCACTAGGTTTACGACCTAGCCAGCAGGAGAGAACAATGAACATAGTAACAACTCAAGATGCGAATAACCCAATTGTGGTGACTGCACTTTATAAATTCGTCCGTTTTGATGACTATGAAGCCTATCGTGAGCCACTAAGACAGCTAATGTTAGATAATGACGTTCGTGGTACGTTATTACTTGCTTCTGAAGGCATCAACGGCACTATCTCGGGCGATCGTAAAGGTATTGATACGGTCTTAAACTACTTAAGAGATATCCCTGCTATAGGTGAGTTTGAATATAAAGAATCCTTTACAGATACTCAGCCTTTTTTTCGCACCAAAGTTAAACTTAAAAAAGAGATTGTAACAATGGGTGTTGAAGGCATCGATCCTTTAGAGTCTGTAGGTCGATATGTTAAACCTGAAGAATGGAACGATTTGATAAGTGACCCTGATGTTTTACTTATCGATACGCGCAATGATTATGAAGTGCAAATCGGTACGTTCAAGAATGCAGTAAATCCAAAGACTGATACCTTTAGAGAGTTCCCCGAGTACGTTAAGCAAGAGCTTGACCCCAATAAACATAAAAAAGTAGCGATGTTCTGTACAGGCGGCATACGCTGCGAAAAATCGACGGCTTACTTACGTGAACAAGGTTTTGATGAGGTCTATCATTTAGAGGGTGGCATCTTAAAATATCTTGAAGAAGTCCCTCCTGAGCAGTCGCTGTGGCAAGGTGACTGTTTTGTATTTGATAACCGTGTTTCAGTAAATCATAACTTAGAAAAAGGCGAATACGACCAATGCTATGCGTGTCGTATGCCTATTACTGAAGAAGACAAGCAAGACCCTGCTTATGTAAAAGGCGAATCGTGCCCGCATTGTATTGATAAAGCGACTGAAGAGCAACGCGCGCGCTTTCGTGAACGCCAATATCAAATAAAACTGGCTAAAGAGCGTGGTGAAGCACATATCGGTGCCGAAGCGAGCGACGTCATTGAAGCGCGCAGACAACAAAAGCTCAATGCAAAACTTGAGCAAAAAGAAAGCTAATCTTGCTTAACTGTAGCTCTAATGAAGATCTGCGATCCTATTGAAATGGTTAACGGTTAATGGTTAATGGTTAACATTAAATATAATATATACCCTACCCAAATGTTCAAATGTTATATGCTCAACTATTTGAAATAACAAAAGCCCAGCTAAATGCTGGGCTTTTGTATTAATAGATAAAATCAGTACTGAGCTAGTTTATAGGCTTATATTGAAATAGTGCCAAATTACTCTTCTACCCATTCGCCTTTACGCCAGAACAGTCCCCATCTTGTGGCCTTACCCGTTTTAAGACTTTCAGAGCCGATGTACTGCTCTTTTTTCTTACGTGACCAGCGCAGGATAGTAGGATTGCCGTCTGGATCTTCGTCTGGACCTTCAAACAAATACTGAAACTTATCTTCCATTTTATCTTTGATAGCACGAAGTTCTGCAAGCTTAGGAGGACGAGTTTCACGTACTTTAGGAAACTTAGAAGCCGCCAAGAACAATCCTGCCGCCCCTTCTCTAAGTATAAAGTGATCATCATGCTTAGTTGATTTAAGCTCTGGCATATCTATAGGGTCCATACGCGGCGGCGCAGGTTCCCCATTTTTTAGAACTTTACGGGTATTATCACAGTTATTACACGCAAAATATGGTCCAAACCGGCCTGTCTTCAGCTCCATTTGGCCATCGCATTTGTTGCAATCGATAGTCGGTGCATCAGATCCAGGTACCTCAAATTTACCTTCTTCAAGCACATAGCCGTCACAGTCAGGGTTATTACCACAGATGTGCAGTTTAAGGCCACCATCTACAATATAACCATCCATAGCAGTGCTGCATTTTGGACAGCGCTTTTTCTCCATCAGCTCTTTAACTTCAGCATTATCATCACTTTCACTGTCATCAAGATTAGCAAAAGCTTCGACTGGCATTAAATTTTTGGTACCTTTACACCGTTCTTTAGGCGGCAAATTATACCCTGTACATCCTAAGAAAACCCCAGTTGAGCCATTACGTAGCTGCATGGGACGGTCACATAAATCACAATGCACATCAGGCACATCAGTAGGATCGTTCGGACGCATACCCTCTTTATCTTTGGCATGCTCAAGCTTATTTTTAAAATCACTATAAAAGTTGTCTAAAACATCTTTCCAATCTTCATCCCCTTTTGCCACATGGTCAAGCTCGTCTTCAAGCCCTGCGGTAAAGGTATAATCCATGAGTTCAGGGAAGCTTTCCGTCAAGCGATCGGTAACAATATCACCCATCTTTTCAGCATATAGGCGTTTGTTTTCAAGTTTGACATACCCTCTATCTTGAATGGTTGAAATAATAGACGCATAGGTAGAGGGACGGCCAATACCTTTTTTCTCAAGCTCTTTGACCAAGCTTGCTTCTGTATAACGTGCGGGCGGCTTAGTAAAATGCTGGCTTGGATCAAGCTTAACTAAATTAAGCTCGTCACCTTTTTTGACATCCGGCAATAACGTGTCTTCTGTTTTAGAAGGCGCCATAACTTTGGTATAGCCATCAAAGACCATGGTACGGCCGCGCGCTTTTAATTCTACATTATCTGCCTCAACAAACAGATTAACAGATTTATATTTGGCAGGCGGCATTTGTGATGCTATAAATTGACGCCAGATTAGCTCATATAAACGAATGGCATCGCGCTCAACGCCTTTTAACTGAGTTGATTTAAGTTTGGCATTGGTAGGCCTGATTGCTTCATGCGCCTCTTGCGCATTTTGCTTACTGCCATAAAAGTTTGGCTTTGGCGGCAAATATTTGCTGCCATAATTGTCTTCAATAAAACCACGTACGGTAGATAGCGCATCGGCAGAAAGGAAGGTGGAATCTGTACGCATATACGTAATATGACCCGCTTCATATAGCCTTTGTGCGAGCATCATGGTCTTCTTAACTGGGAAGCCTAAACGTGTGCTTGCTGCTTGTTGTAACGTCGAGGTGATAAACGGCGCACTGGGTTTGGACTGTGTAGGCTTCTCTTCACGTTCTTTAACGATATATTTAGCAGGCTTTAAAACCTCTAGTACCGCATCAGTTTGCTCTTTATTACTAAGCTTAAGTGTTTTACCATCTTGCTTAACTGCTTCTAGGCGGATAGGCGTATCTTCAGCAGCATTCTTAGTGTCACTTTTAACCGTAGTATCAGCATGTATCTGCCAATACTCTTCTGGGATAAAGGCACGAATCTCGCGCTCACGCTCTACAACTAGGCGTGTAGCCACTGACTGAACACGTCCGGCAGACAAGCCGCGTGCAATTTTTTGCCAGAGTAGCGGCGAGACCATAAACCCAACGACTCTATCTAAAAATCGGCGTGCCTGCTGTGCATTGACACGGTCGATATCAAGTTTACTGGGTTGTTTGAAAGCATTTTGTATGGCCGATTTGGTAATCTCATTAAATACCACGCGTCGATACTTACTGTCATCCCCACCGATTACTTCACGTAAGTGCCAAGCAATGGCCTCTCCTTCTCTATCCAAATCCGTTGCAAGATAGATTTTATCCGCATCTTTGGCGAGTGCTTTAAGCTCTTTAATTACTTTGGTTTTATTTGGTAGCACTTCATACACGGCCTTCCAGCCATGCTCAGGATCTATACCCATTCGGCGAACTAGGGCTTGTTGGGCTTTTTCTTCTTTTGATAAATTGTCATCTTTCGTGGTTTTTTTCTTCGCGCCGCTATTGGTCGGTAAATCTCGAACATGCCCGATACTTGAGCGTACAATAAAATCGTCACCCAAATATTTATTAATTGTTTTTGCCTTTGCAGGTGACTCCACAATCACCAATGCTTTTCCTTTGGCATTGGCAGCAGGAGCAGATTTAGTCTTACGTGTGGATTTTGCCATTAATATTTCAATCCTAGATTACTTTTCTTAGAAAGTATTATTTAATAAATTCGTGGTGATAAACATTAGGGTAACGCCCTAATTTTCATAGAGTTAATACATTTTTCTTTTGAATATTTTATATACAAATCACGTGAACTGATAAGACGTTACACTGCTAACTGTTGCGCTGTCAACAAAGATTTTCAAGGGGCACTGCTTATTATTAATTAATAATCTTGTTTTAAATATAAAATCATTGTTTTAGGGAGAGTTGTATAGCCCAATCTTGAAGCCGCTCTTTCATTACTAATAGATCAGGTTCTATATTTTCTGGATTATAATTTGGATTAGTATTGGGCTTAACATAGCCGCTATCATGCCAAAATATAACCATGCTATTTGCTTTGCTATATACCGCTTTGACTAATGGTTGGATACTCTCAGGTAATTCAAGCGGCTCTTTATCTAGAGCATAGCTAACTACAGCATGGTTATCTAGAGCATGGTTAATATGAGGTATCTCATCTTTTGTATTGAAAACATGTTGAATGGTAGAGGGTTGGTGGCTTTTAGCACTATTTTTTACTGAGCTATTGATTAATGAGCTATTGATTACTGAGCTATCAGATCGCAACAAACCATCGATGACCTGATAGCGTGTCTCGGGCAGCTTTATATCGTCCACGATAATCGCATACTGTCCTATCATTCCATGCCCATACTCGTTATTAACCCCTCGAATCCAGTCAGGACATCCGATCACTTTAGGATGCAGACCCAAACGGCGCGCAGCCATTCTAAGTTTGTCGAGACGCACATCTACCGCGTTAGGTTTTAATGCCATAATACTGCCCAGTACGAACAAAACAATCGCGATTGCTATCCAGCCACCCATTCCCATACAAACACCAAAACCTTAAAGATACCTATAATGAAAACTTAATAGTTATTTTATAACCCATATGATATGAGAATAACGTAAGCTTTATAAACGACTAAGTAAAAAAAATAAAAATGATTTTACCACTATTCATACCAAGTAATCTCAGGTTCTGAGCCTTTCTGTTTTTTCTTATCAGTTGAAGAGTGACGCGACAATTCTTCTAAACTCGAAGGTATGGTCGCATCAGTTAAAACACGTTCGTATTTACTGGCAATTTTAGGCATTAAGGCATCCATAACCGGTTGCCACTGCGCTTGGATATCTCGATAACGCTTTTGATGGTGATCAAAGACACTTAGCCCTTGCTCTGCCATTTGTGGATATAGGCTTCTTTCACTTAACCACGCTATAGGCTGCTGTTCAAGCTCATCAAAAAATCTCTGTAAAGTTTGATTGGTACTGGTTTGAGGGCGTATTCGATTAGCCAGTAAATGTATATCTACTTTACCCTTACGTATGCGCTTTATGTCTTGAATGGACTTTAGGAATTTTTTGGTACTATCCGCATCAAAAATAGAAGGTAATACTGGGATTAGTATTGCTTTGGCCTCACTAATAAGAGACTCTGCACGTTCAGCACTCAACGACCCCGGTGCATCGATGATTAACCAATCTTTTTTACCCAAACTTTTGGCTACTTTTTTGGGTAAATCACCAATATCTTCTTCATCTTGCCAGTCTATGGCATAAATTTTAGCAGCAGACTTTGGTCTATATTTTAACCATTGCAAACTCGATTTTTGCGGGTCTGCATCTGCTAACGCCACGGTTTGACCTTGATTTGCCAAAGCGGATGCTAATGTTATGGCAACAGAGGTTTTTCCACAGCCACCTTTTTGGTTTGCTACTAATACTGTTTTCATATCGACTTTATCCGATTATAAATATGAATGCCCAAATAAAAACTCTACGTTTTGTATACGCTTAGGGCATGTTGGAGTATTCAAATATTAGGAATGCTGATAGCTACCAATTAATCCAAACTGTGTTCCAAACTAGGCGTTAATCGACGATAATGCCTGAAGCGTATTGGACCTTAGCTAGATTAACAACATCGTTTAGAACGACTTTAGCATCAGCCCTAAGAACGGTTATCGAGCAAAGCACTGCTTTGCCCGTTCGCAAGGCGAGAGCTGTACTCGAGAGGGGATCAGGGCTATTTTTTGTTAATATATTGCAAAATCTTCTAAACTAGAATGACTAGGTGTCGAAAATATTATTTCATATAGACTAAAAAATAGCACCTGACAGTTCCACATTTAAATGTTCCACACGCCCTAAATTATCATTAATTCAACAACTTATAATAACTTATAATAACTTATGGATTTAAACCCTCAAAAACACTATCTTTTATAATAAGTGTGGTTTGATTATTGGCTAACAATTGCCTATCAACTCTAAAATATCCGACGAACCCTAAAATAATATACACTTACACATAAAGTATTGATTCAAAGGTACACTTAAGAGATAGCATTATCTAAACTCAAGGTTTATAACATGACTTTATCACATATTATATTAAGCCGTTACCACTTAGCAGTTGCTTTTTTGGTGTTAACAGGATGCGCCACGACTCAGGGTCTATCCCCTCAGCAGTGTCAAACTACAAATTGGAAGGTTCTTGGTATTGAAGATGGTGAACTTGGCCGCTCGGGAGATTATTTTGGCAATCATCTTGATGCTTGTACGAATGTACTAGGCAGTGCGCCCAATCGAATGTTGTGGGAAGAAGGACGTCAAGAGGGTTTAAAGTCATATTGTACGCCTCTAAATGCCTATAAGCTTGGGCGTGAAGGGTATACTTGGCAGCCTGTATGTCCATTAAAAGGAATAGAGGCGTTAGAAGAAGCCTATAGAGACGGTCGCTACAATTACTTGCGTCAACGAAATCTTGATTATTTGTATGCTCCCTATCCTTGGGGATATAGTCATGGTCGATACAACTCTTTTATGCATCCATATTGGCCCACCCCGCATGCCCGTCCAGTTTGGTAGTTATTTGATCTGCTAGTTATTTACTTGGCTAACTAATTACCATACTCTCAACCGTTCACTTTTTTAAACGACTTTTTATTAATCGACTTTTTATTAATCGACTTTAATCCGCGTCATCTAAATTTAGCGAGCTGTCAATTTTAAAGATTAAAAAGGTACCAAGACTCATCAATATAAACATGGTAACACCGAGTTTGAATACAGGATTTACAGGGAACATATTAAGTAACAGTCCGCCAAAGATACCCACAAAGAACATTAATGAGCCTTGTAGTGCACTTGCCATACCTGCACGATGACGCTGAAAAGCCAAGGCAATTGCGGACGCATTGGGCTGTGTTAATCCTAATCCTGCAATACAAAAAAAGATACTAACCAGAACCAAAGGTAGCCAAGCTTGCTCTCCATAAATAATACCGAGCAGTAACAAACACGCTGAAGCTATGGCCTGCATAACTGCACCGAAACGCAGTAAGTGAATCAGACGAAAGCGGTTGGTTAAGAACTGATTAACTTGCGTCAGTAAAATAAAACCTGCAGCATTCATACCGAAGATTATACTAAACTGGGCTTCAGTCAAACCATACCCATCCATAAGTAGCTCAGGCGCTGCACTGATATAAACGAACATAGAGCCCATTAATAAACCAGCACCTACAGCAGGATAGCCAAAAGAAGCATCTTTTAATAAATCTATATATTGACCAAATATGGTATTTAATGGCCGATAGCTTCTATTCTCCTCCGCCAACGTCTCATTGAAAAAGAACTTAGTTAAAAATAAATTTAAAACCCCAAAACCTGCTAAAAACCAAAATATAGCATGCCAATCGAAAAACTGTAAAAAAGCAGCACCAAGCGATGGGGCTAAAATAGGTGCCAAACCCATTACCAGCACCATTATTGAAAACGCTTTTGCCATCTGTTTGGGCGCAAGGGTATCTCTGATTGCCGCACGCGTTACCACGGCGCCAACACACGCGCCTAAAGCCTGCATAGTCCGCGCCACAAATAACACATACTCACTTTGAGTCGTCGCGCAAACTACTGAGGCGATAACGTAAAGGGTCATGCCAAAATATAAAGGTTTTACCCGCCCTATACGGTCGCTTAGTGGCCCATAAATCAATTGACCAAATACTAGCCCCGCAAAATAGGCGGGTACAGAGTTTGCAATACGAGCGGTACTCACCTCAAAGTCATCCGCCATAGTAGGCAGGGCAGGTAAATACATATCAATAGATAAAGGACCGATAGCTACAATCAGTCCTAACATCATAATCCAAGCAACTGGCAGCTTTGGGTCGGATGCTTTTTTACTTTTTAATGGGCGGTTCTGATAGTTGGAATTAGTAGACATAAAGGCACGCTAATCTAATATTTAAGGATGTTCAAGCTCTTACATGACGTGTTAAATAAAGGGTATATCAGTCTTTATTTAGATCGTAGGGTTTGGTTTAATCCTGAGCAGTTATCGATGACTTGATTGAATCGCTATATTTTAACCGTAGCCTATATAATGGCCTAACGATTCTAAACGCATAACTCTAAACGCATAACGATCAACGATTAAAGGCCTAACGACTAAAAACTAAATAAGCGGCTATGATACCCAATATGTTTACTTTTACCTAATGATTCACTCTATGATTTAATTAAAATTACGCATGCTGTACCTGATGATAACTAACTAAACTGTCGTTTTAAGAATTCAACACTGCTGTCTTTGGCTCTTTTAATGGCAAGTTTACGATTACGTCCCCCTCCCATCAGTTTAAGTTGCCACATTTTTTCTTTATATAAAGCGCCAGCACTTTGTTTTGTCATGCAATTAATCACCCGTTTACCTGCCAATACGGCATCTGGAGATCTATTGGAAAATTCTTCAGCCAATGCTTGAGCACGTTCGTAAGGATTATCGTCAATATGGGTGACTAGTCCAAACTCTTTGGCTTCATGAGCATCTACCATGCGGGCACTCATAGTTAATTCTTTTAACACATCGGCGGGCAAGACATGAAAGGCAGATTGCGTAAGCCCCATATCGGGTACCAGTCCCCACTTAGCTTCTAAGATAGAGAACTTACATTCTGGTGAGGTTATGCGTATATCGCACCCGAGGGCTACCTGCATGCCAGCACCAATACAATAACCATGTGTGGCAACGATGACGGGCATAGGAACTTCACGCCATATCAAACTCACCCGCTGAAAAATACTTTGAACGGGCTTAATCAGCTCATACAACCCAAACAATGCGTTACTGGGACTATTTAAATCACCTAAATCTATACCAGCACAAAAGATGTCTCCCGATCCATTGATGATAACTGCGCGTGTTGTACGGTCTTTTTTGAGACATTTTGCAACATCAATAAGTTCACGCATCATATCTAGACTCATGGCGTTCTTTTTATGTGGTCGATTTAACGTTACTGTTAGAATATCGTTCGCCTCAGACAACGTTAACAATTGGTAGTTTTTTTGAGAAATTTTTGACATTAGGGTGACACCTTTTAAAGTCGTAGTTATTTGGGGTTCAAATTAAAATATAGTCAGCGAACTACTAAACGGTTACGGTGTTGCCTCGCTAAGCCGACATGAGTAGTACTTGAATTTGGTTGCCTTGTCTGCATTTTAGACTTCTTTAACTATAGGATTTGGTTTTTGACTGAATCACATCATTAGATCATTTTCCAAATCATGTCATTCTCGCTAAGCGGCTTATCATCTTTAGCCGCCATCTGCTCCTTGATATGAGCTTGAATATCTAGAGCTTGCAGCGATTGTAACGCCGTTATCAGCGCGTCATAATATGTTTCGAGCATCGCAAACTGAGCCGGCGTGGTATGCTGCACGTTTAACAAACATTTGTCTTCAAAGTCTTGACTGGCCTGCCTTATTTGCGGGACGCCAGAGTAGCGGCTAGCACCCAATATACGATGTGCTATTTGCGCTAACTCTTCACGATCTTTCATCTCCCAAGCAGCTTCTAATGCTTCTATTTCATCAGGCACAGACTCTTGCATCATCGTTAGCAGCTGTTTTGCAAGCTCCGGTTTATTGGCTGAACGTACAAGCGCATCTTTCCAGTCCACCACCATCAAATCCTCAGCATCAACATGATCAGCTAAATCTGAATTAGTTAGCGCATCTTTATACATTGGCTGCATCGAACTCAGCTCACTGGTTAATATATCACTACTTTTACCCAGCCAGCGCTGTAAGATTTGTAGTAGCTGTGGACGACTTATAGGCTTACCCACATAATCGTCTATACCCGCAGCTATCAGCTTATCTTTACCATCTGCCATACCGTGTGCGGTTAAGGCCACAATAGGTATATGACGCTGATAATCCTTGAACTCTTTTCGAGCTTCTTTTTCTAACTGACGTATTTTACTCGCGGCCTCATCGCCTGACATGCGCGGCATCTGTACATCCATAAAGATTAAATCTATTTTTCTATGATGGCTAGGCTGCTGGTTATTAAATGTTAAGCGACTTGACTGTATGCTCTGAGACTTCAAGCTATCAGACTTTAAGCGATTAGATTTCTGGCTATCCGTTGTCTGCTCAAATTCCTCGTTATCTCCAGTTGCTAATTGATGAGTTTCGAACAGAATCTGTTTGTTAATGATATCAATAGCATCATAGCCACTATTGGCAGTGATTACCTCTATGCCAAGCTCATTTAACAAGGCGTCTAAGACAAGTAGGTTTGGCAAATGATCATCTACCGCCAGTACGGTTATCCCTTTCCATGTGGGCGCTGCCACCATCGCGGTCTTATCAGATGAGCTGGTGTCAAGCAGACGATAAAGCTGACGTTTATCGAGTGGTTGATACAATGCAGAAGCCTTATAGCGCTCCAGCAAGGTCGCATCCAGAGACACTTGATATCCATAAATCGCAAGTTTGCCCTGATAATGCAGTCTAATTTGTTTTAATAACGCCGCCCTATCTTCTCTACCTTGACTATCACCGCCATCAATAATGACCCAGTCCCAGCGATTGCTATTTTCCTTGAGCTTCTCGAGCGCTCCAGCAAGTGATCGAGCGACGCTAACATTAATACTCAGCGGCCGAAGCATTGCTGAAAATACCTGCATGGTAGGTGTGTGGCTAATCCAAGTCAGCATCTCAATAGGCTGGTCTTGTTGATGCGCGCCTTCGCCGAATGGATGTAAAACAGGAAGCTTTAATTCCTCTTCACCTTCTAACTCATCAAGGTTGGCTCCGAACACAATATCACCTGGGTCATCTAGCACTATATTTGAAGGAATACTAAACCAAAAGGTAGTTCCTGTATTGACTTGATGTTTAGTGACTGTAGGTACGACATAACTTGCATCAACCAGTGCCCGGCCATCTCTCTCAGCTTGGGTGTTATTGTCATAAAAACCAATATAACCACCCATCATACGCGTCAATTGCTTTGAGATGACTAAACCGAGCCCTGTTCCACCATATTGACGGGTGATTGAAGGATCACCTTGGCTAAAGCTCTTAAATAGCTCTTTTTTAACATTATCAGGAATACCTTGTCCAGTATCCTGAATGGCGATGTGAATCATACCCATATTGGCTTTAGACATTTTATTTAAAGACTCGTCTTTAGTGCTATGACTAAAGGATAAATCATCTGCTTCTAGCGCTTCAACATGATCTATCCCCACGCGCACCACAACCTCACCAACATCCGTGAACTTAATAGCATTACCTACTAAATTGGTAAGGACTTGCTTAACCCTCAATGCATCGCCGACAATGCTATTTGGCACATCGTTATAGTACATGACCGCCATACGCAGACCTTTCTCAGCTGCCAATGGGGATAGCATGTCCATAACGTCGTAGATAGTAGAATATAGACTAAACTCATGTTTATCTAATACCAGCTTGCCTGCTTCAATTTTAGAAAAATCTAATACATCGTTAACAAGTGCTAATAAATGCGCAGAAGATTTGCGTATGGTTTGTACATACATATCCTGTTCTGAGGTTAGATCTCCATGACGCGCTAATAAGTTAATAAAACCATCAATACTATTAAGAGGGGTGCGCAGCTCATGACTAATGTTGGCTAAAAAAGCCGATTTTGCTTGGCTACTTGTTATAGCTTGGTCGCGTGCTTCACGTATGAAAATGTTTTGCATCTCCATCTCATCAAAAGCATCCCTTAAATCTGCCTCCGTTTGATCCGCATGATCTTTTAAATCTTGAAAGCCTGCATACAAGCGGCGCAATGTTTTAACCAAATCTTGTTGCAATAAATTCAGCTCGCCGCTTGAATTAATATTGACAGGATGGAACATATTTTCAGGGGTGATTTGCTGTAGATGGAGCCGCAAGTCATAGATAGGCGCAATCCAGCGCTTGGCATAAATATTTAGGGTTAATAATAGAATAATTAAGGTAAACAGTCCGGTGATACCGAGACCCAACCATACTTTTAACCTAGCGATGGTTACAGGTTCATCATCCATCTCTATGAACATCCAATAGCGCTGCCCTGCATAGTTGCCGATTAAATGCCCATAAGCCGTACCCATTGAGGTTGGGATACTTTCAATAAATGTAGAATTATTTTCACTTATCTTTTGCGCTATATTTTCTGCAAAAGTTGGTGACGCACTATTTTCTTTTTCCGAATCATGCCAATGGGTGGGTCCGTTCAATGGCTCATGGTTACCTGAAGAGGCAATTATACTACCGTGATCATTGAAGATAGCAATTCGCTGAATGTGTTGGTTGTTATTCATTGAGGTAAGTAATGAGCCGATGCTGCTATGTATCTCATCTATAGAATTAATTTCATCTACAGAAGCAATATGTTTACCTGGAGAGGCAATATTTTCCTCGTCTTCAACATCACCCTCTCCAATATCCCCTTTTCCAATACCCTTATCTCTAATATTCCCGTCATTGGCCGTATCAGTAATAGGAGCATTACTATTACCTTTCATAATATCATCGTTAGCATCAGCATTTGGATAACCCTCAGATGTGTTCCGATGGCTTATAATATCTGGCAATATACTCTCAATCATGGGTTCATATCGCACCAATGCTGCAATAGCAAGGCTTCGCTGTTGCGATCGGATTGATCGATCAGATTCGGTTTTAACAAGATACGCGCCAACAGCTGCCAATATCACGATAGGTATAAAAACCATTAGGATGAGCTGAGAGTAGGCACTACTTGTCTTTAGCAACTTCTTTCGCATTATAGTTAAACCTTTATGATACCTACTGTTTTGCAGTGGCGTTTACAACATCAGCTTTTGCAACTTGAGCTTATTAAACATAAGCTTATACAACATAAGCACCCAAATGCACGAATATAAATATAGGGGCTATATAGACTAAGTGTAACAGTTTTTGCACTTATTGCAGATAACTTGGTGTTTAACAAAGTGATATAATCTGAGCTATTATTTCACAAACCAAATTTTTACAAACCCAATTTCAAATGAATATTGAGAGATTTTATGTCAGAGTTTAATCCTGTCTCACAAGATACCCCTGCCCTCAATGCAGATCCAATCTCAAAAATTAAAACCTTATCGGACTTTGTCGGTGATACGCCTTTAGTCGCACTACAGCGGCTGCCCAAACTTGAAGGTGCGAATGAGCATGTACAAGTTTTGGCTAAACTTGAAGGTAATAATCCTGCCAGTTCCGTCAAAGATCGTCCTGCACTTAATATGATATTACAAGCTGAAAAGCGTGGTGATATTGCTCCTGGCGATACGTTAATTGAAGCAACAAGTGGTAATACAGGTATTGCACTCGCCATGGTGGCTGCTATGCGCGGTTATAAGATGGTGCTATTGATGCCAACCAATTCCACCCAAGAGCGAAAAGATGCGATGGCAGCCTATGGTGCCACGCTTATTGAAGTGGATGAGGGTATTGAAGCGGCTCGTGATCAAGCATTACAACTACAAGCACAAGGTAAGGGCGTTCTACTTAATCAATTTTCAAACCCTGATAATAGTGCGTCACATTACTACTCAACGGGCCCAGAGCTTTGGGAGCAAACTGGGGGGCGCATCACCCATTTTATAAGCTCTATGGGAACAACAGGCACCATATCTGGAACTGGAAAATACCTCAAAGAGCAAAACTCAGATATCCAAATAATAGGGCTTCAGCCTGATGATGAGTCTTCAATCGCTGGCATCCGCCGCTGGCCAGAGGCATATCGTCCAGAAATTTATGACGCTAGTGTGGTAGACCGCGTTATCGATATCAATCAATATACTGCCGAAGTCTATATGCGCAAACTTGCTCGTACTGAGGGCATACTTGCTGGCGTCTCCTCTGGAGCGGCCGCATGGGCCGCTCTTGAAGTTGCAAAAGAAATTAAAGACACTCAGCCAGAGGCTGTTATCGTATTTATCGTTTGCGATCGCGGTGATCGCTATTTATCAACGGGGTTATTCACCGCTGAATAACTTTCAAAAAACTTTGAAGGTCATTTCATTCATTGATTGCATTAAGGTCTACTAATGGCAAACAAATTCTCCCACTCGTCTTATCCCAGCTCGGAATTCCAAAGCTCGCCGTCCTCAAGCTCGCCATTCCTAAGCTCACCACTAATGGTATTTGATATCGAGACAATTGCTGATATTGATGGGGCAAGACGTGTGTATCCTGAGCTTGCGTCACTCAATGATGAAGAAACCCTAACGGCGCTAACGAGCCTACGTGTTCAAGAAGCTGGACATGAATTTATGCGTTTGCCTCTACAGCGTATAGTCTGTATATCCGCGTTATATATCAAAGACGGCAATTTGTCGCTGTTCTCTTTGACAGTTGAAACTATGAGCGAGCGGCAAATTATCGAAAAGTTCTTTCGCGCCTTTAAAGACGTTACTAGCTTGCCACAACTCGTCAGCTGGAACGGTTCGGGGTTTGATATTCCCGTACTTATCTATCGTGCCATGCAATATGAAATATCGGCTCCCTTATTGTTCGAACAAGGCGATAGACTCCAAAACATGCGCTTTGATAATTATGTAAATCGCTTCCATACTCGCCATTTAGATTTGATGGACAGGTTTAGTCAATATGGAGCTAGCCGACGTGAGGCAATGGATGTGGTTGCAAGTCTGTATGGCTTTCCTGGAAAGACAGACATTGAAGGCAGTATGGTGGGCGATCTGGTTCGCGATAATAAACTAGATTCTGTTGCTGTTTATTGTGAATCTGATGTATTAAATACATGGCTCATCTATCTTCGTTGGCAACGCTTATCTGGTAAGATTAGCAATGATGACTATATCGCATGGGAGTCGCAAACCCGTTCTTATTTATCCTCAAAACTTGAAGAAAACGGCGATGTGCGTCATCAAAGTTTCTTGGACAACTGGCTTTAAGTAAACTAAATTTTCTTTGTCCCCTTTATTTTACATTAGTCTCCTAGCGCAGTTCATTCACTCTGCTATTAATGTGTTAAAATCATCTCCATATATTATTAGTAACTCACAACCTATTAGTAATTTACAACCTATCTGTTTATTCATTTTACTCAATTACAAGACAGATAATTCTATATATAACTGTTTTAAATACTTATCCTTGATACATTCATGTAGTTTAGGGTCTGTTGAACATTTCTTATAAGTACTTTCAAACCTAAAGGCAGGTCTATGCAGCCCACCGATACTGATACGATGCAAGATAATCCCTCAAGAAACACATCTAAAAAACAAATTATTGCTGACGCCCCAAGCAAAAAGCTATCTAAACCAAGCTCAAGAGTGCGTCGGCGATTAAAAGATGCACCCCCACTTCCCTTTAAGATAGATGGGCTGTCCCACGATGGTCGCGGCGTAGCTATTTACGGTAATGAATACGGCACTGATGATGGTCATATTGAAGATAAACACGGTAAAAAAGTGTTCGTAAGCTTTGCGTTACCCAATGAAAGCGTACAAGTACGCTTAACCAATAGCCGTAAAAGTTTTGAGGAAGGCGATGCGGTAGCACTGATTGATAACGCCCATCTTGAGCGTCAAACACCGCCTTGTCCACATTTTGGCGTATGTGGCGGGTGTAGCCTTCAGCACTGGCAACCAGACGGACAAATTGCATTCAAACAGACGGTATTGGCCGAACTGCTAGAGCATCAAGCGGGTGTGCAACCTGATAATTGGCTTGCGCCTGTCATTGGTGACCGCTTAGGATATCGCACTAAGGCGCGTATGGGTGTGCGTTATGTCCCTAAAAAAGAAACGGCATTAGTAGGGTTTAGGGAACGTAATAGCAACTTCTTAGCAGAATTAAATGAATGTCATATTTTAGATGAGCGTATAGGGTTTGAAATTGAAAACCTAAAGGCACTAATAAGCTCTCTTGACGCCCGCTCAAATATTGCGCAAATTGAACTTGCGATGGGTGAAACTCAATCACAACTACCAGATGGTACTCAACCAGTCGCGCTCATTTTAAGAAACCTCAAGCCCTTAGACTCACAAGACATTGATAAGCTCAAAGCTTTTTTTAAAGCACGTAACTGGCAGCTTTATTTGCAACCTAAAGGACCCGATAGCATTGAGCGCATCGCCTTACATGATCAAGATGATACCACGCAGCAATTTGGGCGTTTGTACTACCAGCTACCTGAGTTTGATTTAACCTATGAGTTCATACCAACTGATTTTACTCAAGTTAACCTATCGGTTAATCGCAAAATGACCAAACTGGCATGTGATTTGCTTGAGTTACAACCTGGTGAACGTGTCTTAGATTTATTTAGTGGTTTGGGTAACTTCAGCTTGCCTTTAGCTCGTCTAGTTGGCGGCGCCGATGGTAAGCAAGGTCTGGCAATTGGTGTTGAAGGTTCTGATGCCATGACTGCGCGCGCATCAGACAACGCCAAACGAAACGGGATTACTAATACTGAATTTTACAATCAAGATCTTACGCAGGATTTTAGTGACCAACCGTGGGCCCAGCAAGGCTTTGATGCCATCTTAATAGATCCTCCTCGTTCGGGAGCATGGGAGATGATGCAATATCTTCCTCGTTTTGATGCACAGCGTATAGTCTATGTGTCATGTAATCCTGCAACGCTTGCTCGCGATACTAAAGCGCTAATCGAACAAGGCTATCGTTTAACTCATGCAGGCGTCATGGATATGTTCTGTCACACCGGCCATGTGGAATCAATTGCACGTTTTGAAAAGGTTAGTAAAGGTTAGTATTGTTACTGGCGTATGACAGCCGCTAACATAGCTCGTATTGAATTTTAAGGCATATTAGAGATAATTGAGTGGTACCATAACATCAAGTTTTAATAATAGAGCTTTATAGTCTTATTCCTCTCTTATCGTGTTGAAATTTAATTATATGAGTGGTTAATATTCTAATTTTCAGAAATGTTATTTTTGATGGTTAGATATAACTATTGATGGTTAAACAGACCCTAATTTCAGTTTAAGAGCGACTGGATCTACATCATATGGGGCTGAATCGAAATGGGTATAAAGCGATTAATTATAAAACGATAAGTTATAAAGTATTTTGGATATAAATTGTTAATAGAATAAAGCTTAGCTGTGTGGCTTGCTATAAATCTATGTTTAGGGAGGAAGGTTTGGTAAAGGTTCGTGATGGATTGCCATTAATAGATGGTCAGACAACTACAGAAGACAGTGCTTCCCTAGCTGCACAGATGATTGCACAGCAACAACATGGATACTATAAACCAGGTTCACGCACCTCCTTTAATCTATTGAACGAAGACCTAAAAAAGCAGTTGGCTACCTCTAAGCTGACGACCGCTATGGATCGCTCTATTCAAGCAGACTATCTTCCCCTAAACGATGCAAACTTAATTGAAAGGGTTAAGTTTGATAGTCTCACCTACTCTCATAATGATAAAGACCCCGCATATTCAGAGTCAATGTCCTTAGAGTCTGAGGCTAAATGCAACTTTACTGATGAGCCTGCCAAAGATGACACCTTAGCCATTAATACTATTATTGACTTACCAGCGTGGCTAAAGGCTGTCTCTGAGCGTGTCGATATTCAGGATTTACCTGATTTGGCTAGAGCATGCGAAATTATAGGTACCAAATCAAGTCAGGCAGAAGCTGGAAAGCGCTCTACTGCATATATGACGGGTATTGGTATGACAGATATTTTGACCTATCTTTATCAAGATGAAGATGCCCTCACAGCGGCAATGCTGTATCGTGCAGCACGTACCAAACTTATTTCAAGCGAACGTATTAAAGAAGAGTTTGGTAGTGAAGTTGCAACGCTGGTTAAAGATGCACTCGCAATGGGTCAGCTCTCTGATACGATTGAGAGTAATAAACGTTTAGAAGATCATTTTGCTAAAAATCAGCGTGAGCAATTATCAAATATTTATAGCATGCTGATTACCATGACCAATGATGTGCGTGTCGTACTCATTAAACTTGCAGAACGTACGTTTGCGATGCGAGAGCTGTCTTATGCTAGCGAAGAACGTCGCCAACGTGTGGCCCGCGAAGTCATGACTATTTATGCGCCATTAGCACACAGGTTGGGCATTGCTCAAATTAAATGGGAATTAGAAGATCTTGCCTTTCGATATCTTGCGCCAGAGCGTTATAAAGAAATTGCTAAGCTATTGTCCGAAAAGCGTAGTGAGCGTGAAACTTATATCGAACAGGTACAAGACGCGCTCGAAAAAGTTTTAGCAGATGCTAGTATCAAGGCTGAGGTATCTGGGCGTGTGAAACATATTTATTCAATCTACCGCAAGATGAAGCTCAAAGGCCTGTCTTTTCATCAGCTCTATGATATACGGGCCCTACGAGTCCTAGTAGATACCCAAGCAGAATGTTATCACGCTCTAGGTTTGGTACATGGCATGTGGCGTCATATTCCCGATCAATTTGATGACTATATCACTAATCCTAAAGCCAATGGTTACCGTTCACTGCATACGGCGGTTATTGCTGATCATAAATCCTTAGAGATTCAAATTCGCACACATCAAATGCATTTTGAAGCAGAGCTTGGCATGTGTGCGCATGTTAATTACAAAGAAGGTGGCAAAACCAAACAAGATACTTATCTGAATCAAAAAATAAATTCTTTACGTCAGCTATTGCTAGCGGGTAGTGATACCACCAATAAAAACCTACCCAGTGAACTCATTGATGACTTTGATAATGATGAAGATGAAGAGCCCCTAGATGACTTTGGCGAGCTTGAACATATTTATGTCTTTAGTCGAGACGGAGATATCACTGAATTGCCAAAAGGCGCAACCGTATTGGACTTTGCTTATTATGTCCATACGCAAGTTGGTAATAGTGCGCAAGCTGCCCGTGTAAACCAGCGCTATGTTCCCCTTACTTATCAATTGAAAACAGGTGAGCAGGTAGAAATTATAACCAAATCTTCGCGTGAACCTAACCGGGATTGGTTGGTACCCTCTCTTGGTTACATTCATACGACGCGGGCGCGCGCCAAATTACGCCAATGGTTTAATAAACAAGACCGTGATAAAAACTTAGAAATTGGTAAACAAATGCTTACCAAAGAGCTGACGCGTTTGTCTCTACATCCGAACAGCATCAACCTTAAAGATTACGTCAAGCATTTTAACGTTAATAATCCTGATGATATCTTAGTGGCGCTGGTTACTGGTGATATTGGCCTGCATCAGCTAACCGGTCACATATCTCGTGAGCTTGACTTAGTTTCTGACAAAGAAGAAAAAGAATATACGCCAAGTGTCCATCCAAAAGTAACCGGCACTTTAGATGCTTATAAAATTAATATAGATGGATTAGATAATATACAGGTGCGTTTTGCTAACTGTTGTCAGCCTATTTATGGGGAACCAATTGCTGGCTTTATCACCTTGAGTAGTGGCGTATCAATTCATAACCGTGGCTGTGCTGAGTACGCTCGACTGATTGAGCGAGAGCCTGAACGCCAGATCCCTGCCTCATGGGTTTCTCAGCAAACCAGTTTCCAACCTGTCGAGATAATTGTAGAAGCTTATGATAGACGAGGCTTACTACGAGATTTAACTCAAGTAATTGATAAAGAGAACATCAATATCAGAGGGGTTGATACCAATAGTGATGATGATAATGTCGCTCATTTAAAGTTTAAACTTGAAGTGACAGGCTTATCTCAATTGTCCAAGCTTTTGGCTAAGCTCGAACAGCAGCCCGGTATTCTACATGCAAGACGCGCTGTATAAATTTAAGTATATGGTTCGAGAAGCTTTATGCTATCAAATATTATTTATTACAGAAACTATTGCTTCATTACCTAAAGTTATTTAAACCCCATATCTTCTAATAAGTAAACAGTAAGTACAAAGCTGTTGTTTTGATGAGCACCATCGTTATGCCTGAACTTCCTGAAGTTGAAACTACCAAATCAAGCCTTGATCCCTTATTAGGCGCACAAGTTCAAAATATCCAAATCTTTCAACCAAAATTACGCTGGCCGATACCTAGCGACTTAGATTCACTTAAAGGCTATGTACTAACACATGTTGAACGTCGAGCGAAATATCTAATTTTAACTTTTACTAAAGATGAACCCACGTTCAAAGATTGTAATAAGTTAGATCATTTAATATATACTAAAAAGATGATCATTCATCTAGGTATGTCTGGTAGCTTGCAGCAATTTGAAGCTGGCACTGAAAAACGTAAACACGATCATCTAATAATTGAGTTTCAGCTGAATCTACATCAACCAGACGCGATCAATCAGCCCCTAGTTCAGCTTCATTATCATGATCCTCGCCGATTTGGGGCAGTATTGTGGTTTGATGACTATGCTAATAAACTATTTGATCATCTAGGCGCGGAGCCATTAAGCGATGCATTTACGGGTGACTACCTTTATGATCGTATTCACCGTATTACTCAAAACACGTTGTCTAAAAAGAGCTCAAAGCGTCTTTTACAGCCTATCAAACGCCCAATTAAATCGGTTATTATGGATAAAACATTTGTCGTTGGTGTTGGGAATATATACGCAACTGAAAGTTTGTTTTTTGCTAAGATACATCCTAGTACGCCTGCGCATACATTAAATAAACAACAACTGGATGAGCTTGCCTTTCATATACAAGAAATTCTTAAACGTGCAATCACAAAGGGTGGTACAACGCTACGTGATTTTACAGTTGCTGCAGGTACAACTGGATACTTTCAACAAACGTTAAATATTTATGGCAAACCTAATAAACCTTGTCCCAATTGTGACACCACTATAGAAAAGACCGTTATCTCAGGACGATCAAGTACTTATTGTCCTAACTGTCAGCATTTAAATTAGTATAAGGTTGAACTAGGGTCTGTTAAACATTCATATATTAGGACTACTTTATTCCACTGCATTGATGAATTTTATATCTTAGAAAGACTAAGTGTCCAAAATTTCTCTACTTATTGAATACAAATAGTCACCGCCAGTCCATATTTGAATGTTTAACTGATCCTCATATTTATTTAGTTTTGAATTAATTGATTCATCGCTTGATTAAGAAGACACAACTTGCTTTAATAAACTTTTATACAAATTTCAAAGCCTAGAGTTTGTTGACGAATCCAAGAATTATTAACTTGAGTTTCTCTTAAGGATATAACATGTCATTTAAATCCAGCACCATTAAATTTAAAAACAGTAAATTTAGTACCATTGCCGCACTTGGATTAGCATTAACGATAGCGACGCCAAGTCTTGCTGCCATAGAGATTGATGAACAGGACTTCGGCCCCTCCTATGAAACTATGGTTGTAGATACGGTGGTTAGTAAACCCCTACAACTGGTCAATGCCATCGTTGGGACGGCCGCTTATGTCGTAAGCCTTCCTTTCTCTATTGCGGGCGGTAACAGTGATATGGCAGCGCAGAAAATGGTCGCAGAGCCTTGGGAGGCCATGAATCGATGTTTAGGATGTACCGTCGCTGAAGATAATTATTATAAATCACAGGTAGAAACTGACAATCAGATTAGAATTATTGTAGATCAGCCTTCAGAGATTTTAATTAATACCAATGATAATGTGATCGTACTACCTGAATAGTTTATATAAGCTATGTGTATCGCTCAATAGAACTAACTAATAAAAATATAAGGGGTGAACATGTCAATAATGTTCACCCCTTTAGTTTGACTATAAATTTGAGTTTCAACGCTTCCAAATATCATTTATAGCATTAGATTTCGTTAAGTATATTACGAAGCGCAAATATCTAAATAATTATATACAAACTATTTATTTATCTATCTATTTATCTATCTATCTATTTATCTATTTATCTATTTATTCAACTTGCTACTAATCTCACGTAACAATAAAGCCTCTTCTGATGGTTCAGGCGCATCTTCTTGTGCTTCTTCTTTACGGCGAAGTGAGTTCATTCCTTTGATCATCATAAAAATAATAAATGCTAAGATTAAGAAGTTTATAAGTACAGTAATAAAGTTACCGTAAGCTAAAACAGGTACACCTGCTTCTTTTAAAGCTTCATATGACATCATTACGCCTTCTGGCTTGTCTCCTAAAATAACAAACATATTTTCGAAGTTTAATTCTCCGCCAAATATAAACGCCACTATTGGCATGATGATATCTTCGACCAATGAAGTCGTAATGGTAGCAAATGCGCCACCAATGATAACACCTACCGCAAGATCCATGACGTTACCTTTCAAGGCAAATTCTTTAAATTCTGACATCATACTCATAAACTGTTCTCCAAATAAAATTTATAAAAATAAGGGTTAACATAAGTGTGCTATGTTAACCCTTGAGATATAAGCGTTACTGTATTTAATTTGTAAGCTAAATTAATATTAAATATATCAACAACTTAATAATACTCACTATCCATTACTTCTCTTTCTTACGGCCGTGGCGCTTACGCTCACTTTCTGTCAAATAACGCTTGCGAAGACGGATAGACTTAGGTGTCACTTCAACCAATTCATCATCTTCGATAAACTCAAGCGCTTGCTCTAATGTCAGCTTAATCGCCGGAACTAATGTTAAGGCTTCATCAGTACCACTCGCCCGTACGTTAGTCAGCTGCTTAGCTGTAGTTGGATTAACCACCATGTCATCGCTACGTGAATTAATACCAACAATCATACCTTCATAAACTTCAAGCTGAGGCTCAGCGAAGAGCTTACCACGCTTCTGTAAGTTAAATAATGCGTAACCTAAACAAACGCCATTAGCCATAGAAATTAATACACCATTTGTACGACCACCAACTTCACCAGCTTTCTGCGGACCATAGTGTGAGAAGCTTGAGGTTAAAATACCAGAGCCCGAGGTCAAAGTTAGAAACTCAGAACGAAATCCAATTAAGCCTCGTGCTGGCATCGTCGCTTCAATACGAATACGACCCTTACCGTCAAGCTGCATGTCTGACATTTCACCTTTACGCAACCCAACTTGTTCCATAATAGCGCCTTGATGCTCTTCTTCAACATCAAATATAACATTTTCATAAGGCTCTTGAAGTTTGCCATCTACCTCTTTTACGATAACCTCAGGACGAGATACAGCCAATTCATAACCTTCACGGCGCATGTTCTCGATTAGTACTGACAAATGAAGCTCACCACGACCTGAAACTTTAAATTTCTCTGCTGAATCAGTATCTTCTACGCGTAATGCAACGTTATGAATAAGTTCACGATCTAGACGTTCACGAATATTACGTGAGGTGACAAATTTCCCTTCGCGACCAGCAAAAGGCGAATTGTTAACCTGGAACGTCATTGAAACCGTAGGTTCATCGACTGTTAGAGGCGGTAACGCTTCGACATGATCAGGATCACATATGGTGTCTGAAATATTAAGTTGATCAATACCTGTGATACATACAATATCACCCGCTTGAGCGTTATCAACTTCAATACGTTCAAGACCATGATAGCCCATAATCTTTAGAATACGGCCATTACGTGTTTTACCATCTTTATCAATAACCGTTACTGGTGTGTTTGTTTTTACACGACCACGTTCAATACGTCCTATACCGATAACCCCAACAAAGTTGTTGTAGTCAAGGCTAGAGATTTGCATACGAAACGGTGCATCAGCATCTACTTGTGGTGGTTCAACAACATCTACTATGGTTTCAAATAGTGGCGTCATGTCATCTGCAAGATTGTCCGCGTCTAAACCTGCGACCCCATTTAAGGCCGAAGCATAGACAATATGGAAGTCTAACTGATCATCACTAGCACCTAAATTATCAAACAAATCAAAGATTTGATCCATAACCCAGTCAGGGCGAGCACCAGGGCGATCAATCTTATTAATAACAACAATAGGTTTTAAACCCTGTTCAAAAGCTTTCTGGGTAACAAATCTCGTTTGTGGCATAGGGCCATCTATAGCATCAACTACAAGTAAAACGCAGTCTACCATCGACATGACACGTTCAACTTCACCACCGAAGTCGGCGTGACCTGGAGTATCTACAATATTAATTCGGTATTCTGTATCTCTATCAGGATGTTGCCATTTGATGGCTGTGTTCTTTGCAAGAATCGTAATGCCTCGTTCTTGCTCAATTGCGCCTGAATCCATTGCGCGTTCTGCAATATTTGCACGATCATCGAACGTACCTGATTGATGTAATAGTTTATCAACAAGAGTGGTTTTACCGTGATCAACGTGAGCTATAATAGCGATATTGCGTAAATTTTCTATTTCATTTGACATAATTTTAAAGACTCAATATTTTGCGGGTAATAAATAACTACTTTTTAAGGGGTGCAGTATAACACTAATATATGACAGTTAATAATTAGTTTTAAATATGTGTTGACATGAGTTGCTAACTATTAAATCTAGAGCATTAAAAAAAGCCACCAAGTTGGTGACTTTTTTTGAAACTAAACAAATCATTATTAAATAATTAGGAAATTACTAATAATTTTAGTTTATAGTTTTATCAACAGTCATTGTTTTGTTACCAGTGATAACAGCATATACACGGCGGTTCATAGCACGACCTTCTTCAGTATCGTTAGGCGCGATTGGGCGCTCATAACCATAACCAATTGTGCTTAAGCGGTTTGGTGCAACACCAAACTGATTAGTTAAAGCACCTTTAACAGCAATAGCGCGTGCTTCAGATAAGCGTTGGTTATAACTAGCTGATGGACCAGTTTTTGAAGCATGACCTTCAATTCTAGCTGAAGAGTTAGGATATTCACGCATCTTCTCAGCAACTTTAGCAATCTCAGGCATATACTGCTGTTTGATTACAGATTTGTCGTTATCGAAGAATACACGTAGTTCCATTTTCAGTTCATCAATCAATTGTTCTTGAACTGGGCAACCTACGCTATCAACCACAACGTTAGGTGGTGTATTAGGGCACTGATCTTTAGAATCAAACACCCCATCACCGTCAGAGTCTTTATCAGGTTCAATAACGAATACAGGTTGTGTAGGTTCAACAAGTGGTACAGGTGCTGCAACAGCTGGTGCTAAGTGACCACCAAGAACGACTTCAAGACCTGCTAAAGCCATACCTTCCCACCAATCATGGTCGAAGTTATGGATTGCACGCGCTTCACCACGTAAGCTTAAAGCATCATTGACACGATACATAGCTCCTAAACCTAGGTTACCAATAGTATCTTTAGTAGAGGCAGTTGCACCTGAATCTTTTGTAAGTTCAATTTTAGACTGACCAGCACCAATCAAACCGTATGGACGAAATGGGCTGTCGTTATAACCGTAAAACTGATCAAAACCTACTAAGAAGTTACCAGAGATCATTTCATGCTCTGATTTACCAATTTTTACATCGCCATCGTTAGTAGTAGCGTCAGAATCAGAAACACCATATTCAACTTGGAATTGAGTAGAAGGTGTTAATTCAATACCAAGAGCAGCACCTGTATACAGATCGCTTTCTTCAGAGAAGCCAAGCTTTTTTTCCATTTCTTCTACAGTATCACCGTTATCGGTATAATGATAACCTAGTAATAATGGACTAACGGTTACACCAGCTGAAGCGATCATTGGTGCAGTAGCTGCAGCAATTATAGCTAAGGTCATTTTATTAAGTTTCATAAACTTCCTCCAAAGGACAATTATTGTATGAATAAACTTTATATACCACTAATTTGCAGCATCACACCCAATTTAGCATAGGTTTAGATACTATTTAAACATTCATATGATAGCTTATATACAATTAAAATAGTTTACAACAAGTTTTTGTGAACAAACTACCTAATCATGTACAAATATAATCACTGCTATACTCAAAAGCTTAATAAAAAGTTAATATAAAGTTAAATAAGAAATATTTAAAGTTTCATTATAAACACACTAAAGTTAATAAAAGTGTCTATAACTCTCTGCGGACTATTTTATTACAAGGCCTGCAAATGTTCTATCATTTACATTAAGTTTTCACCAAATGTAACAAAATTTGACATTAAAATATAAATCAATTTAAGTCTATCGTTCTAATAAATATAGTTTACAGAATATATGTGCCATTATATATTCATTAAATATGATAGATAAGTAGATATGCGCACTTAAATAGATTAGTATACCTAATTTTTAAATTTATATAAGCTAATAATATAGTCCGGAATATTAAATCACCATTTAATGGCTATGTATCGACCGACAATATTAAGACGCTATATATGAACGAGGTATATTTTTGAAGAGCATTAAAGGTATAGCAATTAAGCGTAAAAGTATATCAAAAAACACACCATTAATTAAAACAATAAAGGGCATTACCCTTTTTGAATTAATATTTACAATCTCTATCATAGCTATATTACTAACTATTGCCATACCCAATTTATATTCGACCCTGCATAGCTGGGAATCAAAAAAGATTAGAAGTTACATTATTCAATCATACAGAATTGCAAAATCAGAAAGTCTTATTCAGAGTCAAAATATTATATTATGTCCAGCAACCATAGATAACGTATGCGATAAAAACGCTAATCATGCTATTTTAATATTTAGTGACAACGATGGTAATAATAAATTTGATAAACGCCTTAATAAAATTATATCAAAGCAGCTGCTAAATTTAGATTATGGCAGCATCTATCTTAGAGCGGGTAGAAGAAATTATATTAAATTTTATGGTGATTCTGGTTCACCACGTGGGCATTTTGGACACATTAAGTATTGCCCTACCTCTGGCAAAACAACAGATATGTATCAAATCTCTATAAATCAGCAGGGTTTATTTCGCTACAAACCTTATGCCTTTAAAAAAACTGACTGTCCTTAATCGTACTTGACGTACAAACCATACATAGTTAATCAAAGTACATTATCACTAAACAATGACCACCGCTTAAGTTCCTACAATCAACTATTGATAACGGTTAAACTGCTGCCAAAGTACCCGGCTATGCAGAGGCTGATAATCAAACAAAGCATCTATAAGCTGACGATGTAAAATAGACCAGCTACTTAGTGTTTGCAAGCTAACGCCTTCACGCATATTTATTATTTCTTTCCCTGATATTGGCTTGATAGCTAGCGTTTTTATGTCTGAATTACCTAAATTGCCCGCTTTAACGTTATTTACATCAATGTCATTTACATCAAGTACCTGCCAACCACTATCTGGGGTGTATCGGTACCAATTAGTGGGATGGATAGTGTCCTGCTGATTGTCTTGATCAAGATCAATTGCATAACCTAGCTCGTGAAAAAGCACGGTTTCGTAATTACGTAAAATAAGCTTCAACTCAGTCATGGATAAGGATTGATGCAATTGAGCAATGGTGTGTTGGTACTGTTCATATACACTAGGAACACTATCTTCTACAGGAAGCAGCTTGATGGTGATTTCGTTCAGATATAAAGCTGCATATTGCTGCTGGCCTACTAAACTAATCGTAGTCTGATGAGCGTGCGGTTTATTTACTGACTCATGCTCAGCTGATTGATAGCTCGTAGAATGCTTAGCAAGTGAAGATTGGACGTTTGTATGAGATGCTGTTTGAGCACTTGCTTTAAGCGCCGCTTGATCAATAGTAATCTGCTGAAAGGTTTTTAAGGACTTTTTACCTGTTGCAAATAAGGTAAGTGGAACAAATTGCGGGATACCTTTTTGAGCGATGCCATGTAATATCCCGTATTCCTTGGTTAATAAATAATAAATGGTTCGTTTTTCTTGAAAAGGCCGTTGATGTAAACTATAAGCATGTATTGGCTCATTACGCATCAGCGACCCCTCTGTGTTTTCGGTCAATAGTTGTTAAATCAGTATTTATTAATAGACAATCACTTAATACCCTAAGCTATTCAATGCACGGGCATCATCTGACCACCCTTGTTTTACTTTAACCCAAAGATTTAGCATAATTTTACGTTCAAATAAAGCTTCCATGTCCTCACGTGCGGCAATCCCGACCTGCTTTATTCTTGAGCCTTTATCTCCAATAACAATCGCTTTTTGACCATTGCGCTCAACAAAGATAGTGGCATCTATAAATGTCATTGCCTTTCGTTTACGTCCTGTTTTTGGATCAACATGCGCATGCTCGTCTTTAAACTCATCTATTTGAACGGTTAAATCGTATGGGACTTCTTCCCCTGCTTGACGCATAATTTTTTCGCGTATGATCTCACTGGCTAAGAAACGCTCACTTCGATCTGTAATTTGTTCGGTGTCATAAATAGGATCACCTTGAGGAAGATGTGACCTAATCACCGATTGCAGACGCTCCAAGTTTTGGTTTTTAAGCGCTGAAACTGGCACGATATCAGCAAAATCAAAGCTTTCATGATAAGTTTCTATAAGGGGTAGAATAGACCCTTTGTCCTTGATAGTATCAGCTTTATTAATAACCAATACGACGGGGGTCTTAGTTTCTCCAATTTTATCGAGGGTTAGTAAATCATCTTCACGCCACTGCTCACCATCGACGACAAACAGCACTAAATCAACATCGATTAATGAAGATATAGCCGCTTTATTCATGCGTTCATTGATAAGGCGTACCTCATTGCGATGAATACCTGGGGTGTCGACAAATACAGCTTGCATGTCAGTGGTAGATAAAATGCCATGTATACGGTGGCGTGTCGTTTGTGGTTTACGCGAAGTAATAGAAAGCTTTTGACCCAGTAGATGGTTCATCAATGTGGATTTGCCTACATTTGGCCGCCCTACTATTGCTACATAACCTGCGCGGTAATCCTCTACTAAAGGTGTACTATCAAAAAAACTATCAATAGTTGATTCTGTATCTTGTTTTAGATCCTGATCATTTGAAGTGTTATTCATAAACCATTTAATCCGATATTTAATATTGATATTCATATGAATATAGACGCTGAAAAGAACAAAATTCGTGTCGTGAGTTCACTTAAACTTTATTCTACAATTAAAGTAGTACAAGACAATCGGAGAAGTAAAAGTGACTGTTATTCAGTGTCTGTTAATAATAGATAAGTTATAAGTAATAATAAACGAGTTATAAGTGTAAAATTTAAGAAATGAGATTATATAGAAAATACGATATATGCGTCTTAATATAATTGTTGTAATCTACCCTTCTAAATCTAATAAGGTATTAAGGCTTGATTTTAACAATTCGCTCGCTAACCAACTTATTTAATTGGTTAATCATCTTCTCCGCCGTTTTCTGCTCAGCAATACGTCTACTTTCGCCAGACTCAATGATAGGCGTACTGTGCGGCACTTCTACCTCGCAGCGCACCACGAATATTTGATTAGGCGCATTACCCTGCGTTTCTAACAACGCATAGTTAGGTAGCTCAAATTTATAACCTTGTAGCCATTCTTGTAAACGGCTCTTAGCATCTTTAAGAACACGTTGATCATTCACATTATCAATTAATTCAGAGAACCACTCTAAAACACATTCCTTTACCGTATCTATGCTTTGGCTGTCTAAATAAATTGCCCCAATCAAAGATTCAACAGCATCGGCTAAAATAGAAGCACGTTCACGTCCACCTCCCTTACGTTCACCCACGCCCAGTATTAAATGCGAGGATAAATATAGCTTTTGAGCCACAATAACGAGTGATTCTTGACGTACTAAAGTCGCCCGCATACGGGTTAAACGACCTTCATTTTGATTAGGATATTGATAATATAAAGCTTCACCTATTATCATTCCTAGTAAAGCATCTCCTAAGAACTCTAAACGCTCGTAATTTATTTTGCCATCATATGATCGATGCGTTAAGGCAAGTTTCGCTAAACTGGTATCTTTAAATTTATACCCAAGATTATTTTCGAGCACTAAAAGACCTTGCTCAAATTTAGTATATCTCTGTTGGGGTGGTAACTTATTAGGCATTACATTTTACTTCATTGAAATATTTTCACGTCTCAAAATATTGAATGAGACACCATTTATATATTTAGCAGTTATTCTATTAAATAATCATTCTTTGAATAAGACGTCTAAAAATAAGACGTTAAAAATCAAATTAGGCCGTGTCCTCACAGGTTGACTGCAAAGCGTTTATAGCAAAAGATTATAACTATTTTATTATATATGTATCAAAAACTACTCTTATATCACTACATATTTAGACAAGCAACGAGTTTAATCAATGGATCGGTTGTAGCTAAATGTCGGTAAATTCAAACCTGGTTTTTTATGCATCCATACGTAGACTGCCTTGCCCGCCAAATGACTGTCTGGAACAAACCCCCAAAAACGGCTATCTTCACTACGATCTGAATTGTCACCCATAACAAAATAGCTATCTTTAGGAACGTATACCTCCCAGTTGCTAGCGTGCGAGATAGGTTGATCCAAAAATTCTGAATAGGCAGCGTGTTGTAGATTTGGAGCTAAGTAGCGACGTAGATAATCATGTTCACCTAGCGTTTCACGATAATAACTGGCCGCTGATTCTTCTTTGAAAGCATTTTGTACTGCCTGTTCGGGCGATAAATCCCATTCACGACTTGGATCACTTCCTTTTACTGGTGTATAGAGTCGTTCAACCAATGCTTTATCTGCAGAAAAGTCCACCTGCTCAGTAGGTATAGCCTCACCATTGACGTATAGCTGACCATTATTAAAACTAACGGTGTCACCAGGCAAGCCGATCACTCGTTTGATATAGTATATTTTAGGATTTTCAGGAAAACGGAATACAGCCACATCCCCATGTTCAGGACTGCCGTTATCCATTACCTTATTGTAAGTTAATGGCAATCGGATACCATATGCGTACTTATTGACCGCAACAAAATCTCCTGTATACAATGCAGGAACCATTGAAGAAGATGGAATATTAAAAGGTTCAATAATAAATGACCTAACCACTAATACCACTGCCAGTACTGGAAAGTAATCGTGCGCCCAGCGAATTAGAAAATGCTCATTTGAGGATTGAGTTGAAGGTTCCGTTGTGGCAATACGGTAGTGACGATTGGCCTCTCGATACTCACGTTCTGTCTGCTTAACTTCAATAGGTGCAGTGCTCAGAGCTGTAGGGTCTAGAAGCTCATCTGGATTGATATGCTTCATATCATATTTGGATAGCGCCGAAATATACGCGTCTTTTTTTGCAGCTAAATTCTCATGTGCTGCTTGCACCTCTTTAGAAGATGACGCCGTTTGACGCTTATGCTGCTTGAACCATACTTTATCCAATAACCAAATAAGCCCTAAGAATAAGGTTATGGGAACTAATATTACGTTAAAATCAAAATCCATATAGCTGCCTTCAGCGCTTGATGATTGGTATCAACACGTTATTATTGTGTGTTTACTGATTATCGACTTGTAAAACCGCTAAGAAAGCCTCTTGAGGTATTTCAACATTGCCCACTTGCTTCATGCGTTTTTTGCCTTCTTTTTGCTTAGAAAGTAGTTTTTTCTTACGTGAGACATCACCACCATAGCATTTGGCAAGAACATCTTTACGCATGGCTTTGACTGTACTTCTAGCAATAATCTGACTGCCAATTGCAGCTTGAATAGCCACATCAAACATCTGACGCGGGATCAATTCTTTCATCTTTTCAACCAATTGGTTGCCACGATAGCGTGCTTGTTCTTGATGGCAAATCATTGCCAAGGCATCTACTTTATCACCATTAATTAAGACATCAACTTTAACCAATTTGTCTGCTTCATAACGATCAAATTCATAATCTAGAGAGGCAAACCCGCGTGAGACTGACTTTAGACGATCAAAAAAGTCCATGACGACTTCACCCAGTGGTATATCAAAAACGAGTTGAACTTGTTTGCCCATAAAACGCATATCAACTTGAACACCGCGGCGCTCCATACATAACGTAATTACATTACCCAGATAGTCTTGAGGTACAAGTATTTGGCAACGTGCTATTGGCTCACGAAACTCATCGATAAAGCCAGGGTCAGGAAGTTTTGATGGGTTATCGACTAATAAAGTCTCCCCATCTTTGCGCTTAATCTCGTAAATAACAGAGGGCGCAGTCGTAATTAAATCTAAATTATATTCGCGCTCTAAACGCTCTTGAATAATTTCCATATGCAGCATACCTAAAAAACCACAACGAAAACCAAACCCAAGTGCGTCAGAAGTATCTGGCTCAAAAAATAGCGCAGAGTCGTTAATTTGAAGCTTTTGTAATGCTTCACGAAACTTCTCAAAATCATTTGAATCAACAGGGAACAATCCTGCATAAACCTGCGGGGTTATCTGCTTAAATCCAGGGATTAGATCGACATCAGGTGTTTTTTCATGCGTAATTGTGTCACCAACTGGTGCACCGTGAATGTCTTTGATACCTGCAATCACGAAACCCACTTCCCCAGCTTCAAGTTTACCTGTTTCAACGGGCTTAGGACTAAACACCCCTATTGAAGAAACCAGATGCGAGTCCATAGTTGATTTAATCAGTATTTTCTCACCCTTATTAAGCGTGCCTTGACGGACACGTACCAAAGAGACAACACCTAAATAATTATCAAACCAAGAGTCAATTATCAGTGCTTGTAATGGCGCTTCACGATCGCCAGTTGGTGCAGGTATATTTTCAACCAACGCTTCTAATAGCTCATCTACACCCAAACCAGATTTTGCTGAGACACGCGGCGCCTCAATCGCTTCAATACCGATGATGTCTTCAATCTCTTGAATAACCCGCTCAGGCTCTACTTGCGGCAAGTCAATTTTATTAAGTACGGGCAATACTTCAAGCCCTAGATCGACAGCGGTATAACAGTTTGCAACCGACTGAGCTTCGACACCTTGCGCCGCATCAACAACCAATAGTGCGCCTTCACAAGCTGCAAGAGATCGTGACACTTCATAGGAGAAATCAACGTGCCCTGGCGTGTCAATAAAGTTCAGCTGATAACGCTCGCCATTTGGATGATCATAATATAAAGTCACAGATTGCGCTTTAATAGTTATTCCACGTTCACGCTCAATATCCATTGAATCTAGAACTTGCGCCTGCATCTCTCTATCTTGAAGAGCACCACAAGTCTGGATAAAGCGATCAGCCAAAGTTGATTTGCCATGATCAATATGGGCAATGATTGAAAAGTTTCTAATGTTTGATAATGCGGTCACGTCTTGCAGCTACCTAGGTTATTAAATAAATTAAAAGAAAATCTGATATTGTATTTATCTGAAATCTTACCTATATAAAATAGTACTTATCTGAAATAGTACTTATCTGAAATATTACTTATCTAAAATAGTACTTATAGCTATTCTAACAGCTTTCAGCTGTCTTGTAAGCGGTATAAATTTAATGAAATTGAGTTGATTGAATTGGGGCTGTTAAACATCGAATAGGATAATACTAGCAAAAAAAAACCGACTACTTGGCGTGATAAGCAAAGTAATCGGTTTTAGAATAGCACTGACTATCAAATTTGGTGGCGATGGGGAGACTTGAACTCCCGACCTCACGATTATGAGTCGTGCGCTCTAACCAGCTGAGCTACATTGCCATTTGAGGGCGGTATTATGCTAAATAATAATAAAGACGTCAACCCCTAGATCAAAAAAAATAAATTGGTAAACCGATAAGCCGGGTTCTGTCGTGAACGATCATTCATCTAGGTACACCGTTGCCAGTGCACTCAAGCAACCTACCCGTGTCCTTTGCAGGCGACAAAAAATGGACACCTATTTGGTCTTGCTACGCGTGGAGTTTACCTTGCCATGAATTGTTACCAATCATGCGGTGTGCTCTTACCACACCGTTTCACCCTTACTCTATTAGATAAAATCTAATAAAGCGGTCTTCTCTCTGCTGCACTTGTCGTCGGGTTACCCCGCCCAGCAGTTAGCTGGCACGCTGCCTTATGTAGCCCGGACTTTCCTCCCTTTATCCTAAAACGCAAGGTTTTATTCAAAACGGCGATCGTCTGGTTTACCAAGCTGCGTATTATAACAGAAGTAATTTAAATAGATTGAAGAATCTTATATTTTTTATAGTGTTATAAATGTGTCTGAAAATTAACTTTGGTCAATTAAGGTATGCACCTTATTATTTATTTACGTCACAACTATATTTAAAAGTCCATTTTTGATGATTGCTCTTTAAGTCTTTAGAAATCTCTAATATAAAACATACAAGCGCTAATAATTAGCCCATTGTATAACGCTTAATAGATTTCAAAACAACAAAGACAGCAATTATCATATTGCTGTCTTTTAATATCTATAGACTAAAATAGGGTTTTAACGGCGTTTGCACTTAACCATATATTCCTTACCATCAGCCCACATAACATTCATTAGTCCAAAATCATTTTTAGCATGCCATTCATAAGTGACATTGCTGCTATCGTTATTAACAAAGCGTGAGCCCGAAGCAGCTTGGGCGGCATCCATAGTGATACTTTGGTTCGTCCAATCTGCTTTTGGCAAATCTACGGTCAACATCGCTTCAGTACCATCTAATGAATATTTGGCATAAACCTTTGAGTTATCTTCACAGATAAATTGCTCAGGAGCCATGCGATCGTACGCTTTATTAGTTGTGACGTGAGTAGCCGCAGGATCAGTTGCACACGCTGCTAACATTAATGTTAAAGGTAAACCTACTAATAACTTTTTCATATCGAGTCCTTATAATTAGTAAACAAATAAATTATTTGAATTATTAAAAGTGTTTTATTTATATCTAACAATTAATTTTATTTATACAGCTCATAAAAAATTAAATCTCATTAAAAGAAATAATACATACGAATAGGTACAAAACTTAATAGATATCAATTATGTTTAAATTTCATGATCTACAAACTGTAATAGAAACTTTATTGAATACTTAATATTATAAATAATATACTTTTATTAGATTGTTATGACTTGTCATGAGTTTGAGAGCAAGTTCAATATTTTTATTAAGTTATGTAAATTTTATATCCATAATATGAAAACTGAGTATGACCTATGACTTAGTTAAATCTAAAGTCGCAGTATTCACATCCTCCTTCAAAGTAGCTTTTAATAATAGGTAACCTGCGACACCAGATATAATTGAGCCTAATATAATACCTAAGCGAGGATCAAATCCTTCGGTTGAACCACCGAAGGCAAGTCCACTGATAAATAAGCTCATCGTAAATCCAACGCCGCATAATAACGACACACCATAGATCTGTTTAAGGTTTGTCCCATTAGGCAGCTGTGCCAAACCTATTTTAATAATTAGCCAACACATCAGCATAATGCCTATCTGTTTACCGACGAACAATCCTGCCGTTATACCAAAAGGTACAGGGTGCAGCAACTGCTCGAAACCCGCCCCTTTTAATGATATGCCTGCATTTGCAAAAGCAAATAACGGTAAAATTGCAAAGGCAACCGTACTATGTAGGTCATGCTCAAGCTCTTCTAGGGGCGAGTGCTCGGGGTCATCAGCGTCTACCATAGGTATAAATAGAGCCAAGAGCACACCAGCGAGCGTGGCGTGAACGCCGGACTTAAGTACTGCAATCCACATAATAACGCCAAAGAACAAATAAGGCGTAATCGCTGTTACGTTGCGGCGATTGAGGATATACAAAAAAGGCAAGCACAATGCCGCTATTGCTAGTGCCTGTAATGACAGATCGCTGGTGTAAAATAATGCGATAATTAAAATAGCACCTATGTCGTCGAAGATAGCGATAGAGACTAAGAATATTTTGAGAGCATTTGGTACGCGGCTTCCTAGTAAGCTCAAAATACCAATGGCAAACGCAATATCTGTTGCCGCGGGAATAGCCCAACCTTTTAAGTACTCAGGATTTGAGTAGTTAAATGCAACATAAACAAGCGCAGGAACCAACATACCGCCTACCGCTGCTGCCGCTGGTAGTATGATTTGTTTAATATTAGACAATTCACCTATTAATACTTCTCGTTTAAGCTCAAGTCCTACCAAGAAAAAGAATACCGCCATTAAGCCATCATTAATCCAATGATGAGCATCTTTACTGATGATCAGATCACCTACTTGAACCACTACTGGTGCATGAATAAATGACTCATACCAGCCATATAAGGGTGAATTAGCAATAATCATGGCTAGGATAGCTGCTATGGCAAGCACAATACCTCCTGCAGCTTCATATGCTAAAAACCTCTGTATTTTCTGTAAAACCATGCACCCTCTCTATCTTTAGGTAGCCTTTGACTGCCCTAAATTATTTTAAAGTTTTTTAGTTAGCTAAGATATTATTATTTATGGTAGCAGAAAAGACACCTATTTCTATATTAAAATTATATCAATAGACAAATCAACGTTAAATAACCTAAATTCAATGTCGGTATAGATAGTACGTTAGTATTAATTTATACAAGCAATAGACAGACCTATGAATAAAAGTGACTTTTAATTTAAGTTCCTAGTAAATATAAGTTCCTAGTAAATAAAAGTGCCTGTTAAATAAAAGTTCCTAGTAAATAAAAGTGCCTGTTAAATAAATGTGCTTAGTAGATAAATAGTCGAACATGTAGCTAACAGACGAATAAGTAAATAAACAGTCGAACAAACAGCTAAATAAACATATGAATATTATAAACATAATGCGTTAAAATAGAGACAACGGTCGTCACTTAAACCACATTCTACTATTCATAATTAAAACGATAAATACTTATGCTTGAGCTAAGACATCTTCAAACACTGACTGCCCTTCGTGCGCATGGGTCTCTTGCAGCCGCTGCAGAGGAGCTTCATGTTACTGCATCTGCCGTCTCTCACCAGCTAAAAGAAATTGAAAGCTATTATGGTCTGAAGCTTGTTAATCGTCGTACACGTCCCCTATCATTTACACCAGCTGGAAATGTCGTCTTAAAGCTTGCAGATAATATTTTGCCACAAGTGGTACGAACAAAAAATAATTTAAAAAGATTGGCCCATGGTCAGGCCGGCCGTTTAAGAATAGCGTCTGAATGCCACAGTTGTTTTGATTGGTTGATGCCAATATTAAATCAATTTCGTAAAGAATGGTCTGATGTTGAGCTTGATTTCGCCACTGGGTTTGAGCCCGAGCCGCACCATCTGCTTAGTGAAGGTGATATAGATTTATTAATCACAACCAGTGATCTAGCTATCGAGGGTATTTGTTATCAGCCTTTATTTACCTATGAAAGCCGTTTGGTGCTATCTCCCACACATTCATTAGCCAGTAAAGACAGTATTGAACCGGCTGACTTAGTGGACCAAACCTTAATCGCTTATCCTGTGGAAACCAAACGGCTTGATATCATTGATAAGTTTATGGCGCCAGCAAATATGAGCTTTGCTAAGATAAGAACGACTGAGCTGACAGCAATGCTAATTCAGTTAGTAGCCAGTGAACGCGGGGTAGCAGCTTTACCTGATTGGGTCGCTGCTGAATATGAGAAGAAAGGATGGGTTGTGACACGACCGTTGAATATCGCATCAATTGAGGACAAAACCATAGTTTCACCGACTAAAAATCAGGGGGTATATTGCCAACTATTTGCAGCTACTCGCCAAAGTAGCCAAGACATTGCATATATGCAAGGATTTGCGCGCCTATTAGAAGAGATGGTCAAACCTTGAGATAGTATGAAATGAGATAATTAAAGGTGAGGTAGTATGAAATAAGATAACGAGTAGATTCAAAGTATGTTTTAGGTAGTTATGATAAACCATTTTAAAGTTATGTTTGATAAATTAATATTGAGTTGAAAGATAATAGGATAAAGTCAGACACTTGAGCCTAAATTAAAGTTCGAGTCAAATAATAGCCAATTGCTGTGGCAAATAACGTAAAAACAACATGTAACCCTACTAAACTAAGACCCGCCGCAACCTTTCCAGAATTAAGCAACCCGAACACTTCACTGCTAAAAGTACTAAAGGTAGTCAAACCCCCTAAAAAACCAGTAATCACAAATAATTTTACATTTGGACTCCAGTCTGATCCCATGCGTAGAAAAACAACCATAGCGATTCCTATCAGAAAACCACCCAATATATTCGCGCCCAGAGTACCAAATGGTATCCAAGCATGCAGTGGATTTAAGCGGGCCAATAATGCACGCAAACAAGCTCCCAGTCCTGCTCCTAACCCAATGGCCAGCCACTGCATATCGCCTCCTGAATTTAATAATAGTGATTAATCTAGATTTAGTTAATGAATATGGTTTTAATTGCTGGCCTTTAAGTTAAGAGGCAATAGATGGTAGCTCACTAATATCCCATCGGGGCACACAGCTCACCGCTAAGTCATCTTGCTGACCAGCCTGTAAGCGCTGATAGCCAGCATAAGCAATCATCGCCCCATTATCTGTACATAATTCAAGCGGCGCATAGTGGACAGTCGCATTTATTTTAGCCAGTTCTTGCTCGAGTGTATTACGTAGATGGATATTTGCACTGACACCCCCTGCAATAACCAGTTGATGCATTCCCGTTTGTTTTAGCGCTTTAACACACTTTTTTACCAAAGTATCTACAACCGCGTGTTGAAAACTTGCCGCTATATTAGCGCGTACAACCGGATCATCATCTGAGCCGTTGGTATCTTTAATCAAGTTGTGGACGGCAGTTTTCATACCACTAAAGGAGAAATCCAGACCTCGATGCAGCATCGGCCTAGGTAAATTATAAGTAGTGGGATCGCCATTTTGGGCTAGTTTTGCCACATTAGGCCCCCCTGGATACGGCAAATCTAGCATTTTTGCCGCTTTATCAAAACATTCGCCAGCGGCATCGTCAATACTTTCCCCCAATATCTCATAGTTGCCAATACCGTGAGCAGCTACTAATAGGGTATGCCCCCCTGATACCAATAGAGATACAAAGGGAAAGCTTGGAGGATTGGCACCCAACAAAGGTGACAATAGATGACCTTCCATGTGATGGATACCAATAGCAGGAACATCCAAACCATAGGCTAAGCTACGACCGAACAAAGCGCCTGTCATTAACGCCCCGATTAGACCAGGACCTTTGGTATACGCTATCGCATCGATATCGTTCTTAGTGAGTCCACATTGTTCTAATAGCTGATCTAATAGAGGGACTAGCTTGCGTATATGGTCACGACTCGCAAGCTCAGGTACGACGCCGCCGTAATTAGCGTGCAATTCAATCTGAGAATACAAAACCTGACCAACTATACCGTTACTACTTTCACACTTATTATCCGTGCTATCAACACTATCCATGCCATCAACAGTATCATAGTTTAGGTACTCACTATCAAAAATAGCCAGCCCGGTCTCGTCGCATGATGTTTCTAAGCCCAATACTTTCAAGTTTCACCTTCTTCAATATGCTAAGAATTTAATACGCGTTGAATATTTACAGTTATGCATATCTGTAATCGAATAGGTACGCGTATAGACACTCATCGCCACTTGTTATTCATCACTATATATGGATACTATTGTTTTAAACAAATAAAAAACGCCATAATATAGTCATTTATGGCGTTAGTTAAGCAAATAATCAAGCGGGTTTAAGCATATTGAATCGGGTCTAAGCGTATTTTGCATTTTCTAGATATAGTATTTAATATAAGTATAGCTAGAGCACATTATGCTTATTCATCTTATGAAGAGTGTTCAATCATATAATCCACAGCAGCGGCAACTTGCTCTTTAGTCACATCACCAACAGCTTGAGCAGGCATTTGTTTATAACCTTCAGCAGAGTGCGTAACTAATGTCTCTCTATCCTGCGTTAAACGGGGAGCCCAATCGACGCTGTTGCCAAACTTAGGCGCTTCCAATAGTCCTGTTTCATGACAGACTTTACATTTTGCTTCATATAATTCTTTACCCGCAGAAGCTGAAAGCTTAGCACCCGCACCAACTTGGGCAGCGGCTTCTTCAACCTCAGCATCTGAGTTTAATTCTGCATCAGCATCAACGGCTTCTGCATCAGCAGCATCTTCTGTCGCCGTTTCAGCAGTCGCCATATCTTCGGTAGTTGCCATGTCTTCGCCAGTAGGCTGAGTTGTCGTGCTTTCTACTACCACGACAACCTCAGCTTCAGGGGCGTTCTTCTGAGCAAGCTCTGCCGCTTCATCTACTTTATCCACCGCTTTAACTTCATGATGATCGTTACCACCACAGGCAGACAACGATAGGGCTGCGCCTAATAACAAAGCGCTAACGCCTAACGTACATGATGATGTTTTATGACTTGCAGAATTAAATGGATGTTGCTGGTTAGTATTGGACATAACTGGCTCCCTTATAATTAAATAATTCGGTATGTAAATATATTGATTTGAATAGCATTTTACGTTTTCGTTTAATCGCTCTTTTTTATTCTCTTTTTTTATTTACTTTTAGGTAAGCTTATTACATGAGCTTAATTTTTATTAAACTAACTGGTTAAACTTATCAATAAATGACGATTAAACGTATAAATTAATGGCTGTATGGTTGAATAATCTTAAGAGCACCCCTATTCACAATCCCTCAAGATAATAAAGGTATCAATAATAAATTGATAATATTATATTGTTAAAGCCATATATCAAAAGCTTAAATTTAATATGGGTTTATCTCACTATTTATAATTACACAAACGAAAAAAATAAACTATATAATTATTGCGTCAGGGGTTGCTCTAATATACTTGACAAGATACTGATTACATAGTATATTCTCGCTCTTAATTCTTATACCAGTATAAGGATTTAGTATTTTTTCTAACAATAGCTGATGCCATAAGTTAAAGAGACATTGTGGCTAATACTAAATTTACAGCATTGTTAATGTCAACGTCTCAATTTTCCTACTATTTATTAAGGAGTCTGCATGCCTTCAGTTAAGGTTAAAGAAAACGAACCTGTAGATATCGCTATCCGTCGCTTCAAGCGTGCGTGCGAAAAAGCTGGTGTTTTGTCTGATGTACGTAAGCGCGAGTTTTATGAAAAGCCAACGCAAGAGCGTAAGCGTAAAAAGGCAGCAGCAGTTAAACGCTACAAAAAGAAATTACAGCGCGAATCAATTCGTACCACTCGTATGTACTAATTGAGAATAATCTATCTGTAGATAGATTGTTTTAATAGCGGTAATAACCACTTGTTCGTAGCATCTTGTTTTATCCAAGTATGCGTCGATAGACAAGTGGTTTTTTTGTGCTAAACTTTTAATATATATCTACTATGAGCTTATGGGTAAAAGATAGCTTCTGATAATTTTTGAGATAGTAATCAATATGCTCAAGTGATTATATGATAAATAAACTATTGATAAGCACTTAATAAAATCCCTGTTTCATACCGTTAATTAATACCGCAAATGTCATAAAATACAATCAGTATAAGAATAATAGGAGAATTATATGAGTACAATAAAGGATACTATTACCAATCAAGTAAAAACTTCAATGAAAGCGCGTGAGCTTGAAAAGGTCAAAGTACTGCGTAACATTCAGTCGGTAATCAAACAAATAGAAATAGATAGACGTGTTGAGCTTGATGACGCTGCTGTCCTAGAGATTCTTCAAAAACAATTAAAACAGCGCCAAGAGTCTTTGCACGTGTTTCAAGACAATGGTCGTGATGATTTGGCGCAAAAAGAGCAGTTCGAGATTGATATTATCAATACATTTATGCCGCAGCAAATGAGCGAAGAGGAGCTGGCTGCTTTAGTGAATGCTGAGATAAGCGAACAAGGTGCAACCTCTATGCAAGACATGGGAAAAGTCATGGGTGTGCTGAAATCTAAAACGGCAGGACGTGCTGATCCTTCTGTGATCTCTCAATTGGTTAGAAAAGCATTATCAAACTAACGCTTTTTTATAGTGGCTGTTGGTTACTGTGAACTGCTTTACGCTGTAACCTTGTATACTTATATCGCCCTGTACATGTTATTGAGTTCAGCAAATCTAGGGCTTCTACCGATTCAATCTGTAGAGGCTCTTATTATTTGCCTAAAGCTTGAGCTTACCCGCAAAAGAAGCACTCCCGCAAAAAAACACTAGGGCTCAAAGTTCTTAGCGGATTTAACATCTGCTATTTCTTTATTGATTGAAGCCATTAAAGGCTGTGTATTCAATTGAATGTCACTTGGATTATTTGAGTCAGCCAATACATTTTTAGCTAGTTGTAATGAAATCAATGCTTTATCATATTTCGCCCGCCATAACTCCCCTTTAGCACGATACCTTAACGCATGAACGCTAGCTATAATTGATAAAGCGTCGTCATTTTTTGGAGTATTTATAGCATTCATATTTACGCCGTAATCGCCTGCATGGGTGTTTGAGCTCAAGGCGTTATTAGTATCCGTTTGGCTATTTGTATTTGTTGCCATCACTTCATATGCGCGCTGCATGATAAATAACGCTTCTAAATCGTAAGGACGTTTTTGAATAATAGGTTTTATGGTTTGGATTATTTTTGCAGGCTTATCTAGATGCAACCGGACAGTGGCCAAGGCCAAACTTATGTCGCGCCGCTCAGGGTATAAGTTAAAATAAGGTAGTAAGTGCTGTTCTGCTTCATGCCATTTATTTTGCATACCTGCGATATCTGCCTGTGTAAGAGCCGTCAATACATCAAAGGATGTTTTATCACGATATGATTTAGGGGCTGGAAACTGCTTTAATGTTTCAATTAAATCATTAGCAGATTGAAATTGGCCTTGGTCAGCATACCACTTTGCTAAGGCCAAAGCTGCTCCTTGACTATTTGGTGCTGCTTGCTGCATCTCGCCCCTAGTTACTTGATTAGACAGTAGTTTTAATCGCCATTTGAGTAAATCAAAGGTTAACTCATCGCGCTGATTTGTTATTTTAGTCTGTTGATAGCTATTGGCTCGGCTTTGTGCATCGCTTAAACGCTCAGAGCTTAATGGATGGGTCATAACAAAGCTTGGTAAATAGCTTTGATTGTTCATATTTAGTTGGGTCTTTTGATTTAAAGTCGCAAAAAAACTTGGCATTGCATGTGGATTGTACCCCGCTTTAAACATTAGCTGCATGCCAATACGGTCCGCTTCTCTCTCATTACTTCGGCTAAACGCCATCTGACTATTTAAAGCGGCAGTTTGACTTCCCATCATGATAGCAGTGGCCGCATCGCCATCTACGGCGCTTGCAGCGATTGCAGCCAGAACGCCACCAATCTTTAGCATCATTGCTTTGGTACTGGCATCGGAGCTATGCTCATAGTGGCGCTGACTGAGATGTGCAACTTCGTGCGCGACAACACTGGCGACTTCATCCATACTTTTTGCAGAGGTTACCGTTCCAGTATGAATACCCATTACCCCACCTGGAATAGCGAATGCATTTATTGAACCATTATTAATTACCATCAAAGCAAGTGGCGCTTGATTTCGCGCTTGCGCATTAATATGCCAAGCTATTGTTTCAAGTTGCTCTTGGCTCCACGGATCATTTAACAAAGGTGCAGATTTGCTCAGCTGTTGAAGAGACCACTCGCCTATTGCTTTGTGCTGATTGGACTCAAAGCGCCCACCCCCACTACCTAAATCTGGCAAGTTAGGTAAGACCGAATCATTCAAGTTGGCACGCCTTGAGGTATTAAAGGTCGTGTTGTATGGCTTGTTATAAGCAGCGTTGTATGCTGGATTGGTTGAAAGATTAAGTAAAGGACTATGTGAAGGACTGTTAGAAGGACTTTTAGAAACATTACTTAAAAGCTTACTTGAAGAGTTATTGAAAGAGTTTTTTGAAGAATATTTTGGATAATCGTAAGCAGTTGACTCACTATTCGTAAGTTGAATATCCGTGTTATTCTCGAAATTTCGAGCTTGAATGGCAGTAGACCACCCTATCAAAAGCCCGCTATATAGGATATTTGACATAATAGCTACAGCTGGTAATAATTTGGTTTTGTAAGTCATAGCTCGCAAGTGGTCTTCCTTAGTTGCTGTTAATACTTGTAGATTAGTAATTATTCATTACTTTTTTAGATGACGATATTTGATAGGTTTGAATAGTAAGTAGCATCCTACTCATATAATATATATTTTTACAATATTTGACACATCTTGAATAGATAAAACGGTGAACCTTGTTACCATTAGACGCTTATAGTTCATGCTTAATGAAGTGTGGTAAAGCGTAACTATTTATGGCGTAGCTATGTTGAGTATTGATCAATTTTTATTTTAACCATCTAATCTTATGACATCCTATCTTTGATGTAATGTTTTATATCTTAGCGCACAGTTACTATTAGGGTCTGTATCAACGCCTTTTATTTCTTTATTTATTAAAAATTATCTATGACTTATATCAACCTTGAAAATGACGCTCAAAATAAGTTTATCGAATCAATGATTAAAACATTAACAATCGATGAGCAAAAGACGATAGAACATGCATTTAGAAATTCTCATACAACCCATCAGATAACACAAATGGTAGATGGCAGAGGACTGGCATGCCCGATGCCTCTTTTGAAAACCAAAGTGGCGCTAAGATCTGTTACACAAAATGATGGTGTTTATGTGCTCGCAACGGATCCAAATTCCAAAACTGACATAGCATCTTTTTGTAAACAATCAGATTTAACCTTAGTATTAAGCACTGAATCCCAAATTTCTGAATCCCAAATTTCTGAATCTATAGTACTTGAATCAAAAGCAATCGAAACTAAAACACCTGAATCAAAAATGCCTAATAACCTTGATAATAACAATAGTATTAAAAAACTCGATACAATCTTTCACCTCATTATTACTAAAACACATGGCAACTAGCGAACGCTATCCTTTACAATAGTTCTCAATAAAATTATTAATTGCAAGGTTAATATATGGCTAATTCTAAGAATATTAAAAGTCAAAATACAAACAACTCAGTTTCAAAAGGCGTCGCTTCAAAGACTATTTCTAAACCAACGTCAGCCGATTTAGAGGCAGAAGCTGATGTGATATTGAATGAGAATAACGATGATGTTGGCAATGATATCGACTCTGAAGAAGTGCCTAAACAGGTATCAGAATCGTTGAAAGCTGAACAAAATTCAGACGATCAAGAAGAGCAGCCAGTATGGGTAAGCAAGCACCCAGATACCAGTACGCGTGATTTAGTGCCTGCGATGCCCGTTAATTTATCAGCCCCTGGTGTCAACTTAGGCGCATACATCAACTCAGTACATCAAATACCTATATTAACGCCTGAACAAGAACGGGAACTTGCACACCGCTATTATGACGAGGATGATGTAGAAGCTGCTCGTTTATTAGTGATGTCGCACTTGCGCTTCGTCATCCATATCGCGCGTAGCTATTCAGGATACGGTCTACCTCAAGCGGATTTGATTCAAGAAGGCAACCTTGGGCTTATGAAAGCTGTGAAACGCTTTGATCCTAATAAGGGCGTACGTTTGGTATCATTTGCTGTGCACTGGATTAAAGCTGAGATTCATGAGTTTGTGATACGTAATTGGCGTATTGTAAAAGTTGCAACCACTAAGGCACATCGTAAACTATTCTTTAATTTACGAAGCTTAAAAAAAACCAACAATCAGCTAACGCTTGAAGAAGCGGATGCTATTGCTGCCGATCTTAATGTCACGCGCAAACAAGTACTGGAAATGGAATCGCGCCTGACCTCTTATGATGCTTCATTTGAAGCTCAATCCTCAGATGATGATGATGGACACTATGCGCCGCAGTTATTTTTAGAAGACGGCGCAGATCCTGCCGAAATGGTTGAAGATGCAGATTGGGAAGACAACAATACCAATGCACTTATGACAGCTATGGATGCCCTTGATGATCGTTCACGTGATATTGTCGAGCAGCGCTGGTTATCTGAGCAAAAGTCAACCTTGCATGAATTAGCTGCGGTATACGATATTTCTGCCGAGCGTGTGCGTCAGATTGAAAAGAATGCCATGGATAAGATTCGTGAAGCCATGACGATTGAAAGTGTCATAATGCCTACTGAAACTCAGTCATAATGATTACTTTTATAATGCCTATTAGTTTTTAAGCTATTGAATTTATAAATTACTTAGACTTAGGCTTATAAAGCCATTACATTTTATGAATTCTAATCTATTTTATATTATAAATTTAGGGTCTGTTGAACATTCAAATATGGAACTGGCGGCGGTTATTTTTTAGGCAATATGCAGGGAAATTTTAGACACTTAGTTATTCTAAGTTAGAAAATTTCACAATATATTGACAAAAAATAGACCCGCCCCGTAGGGCTGATGCTAAAATTGCCCCAAACGTTGTTATAAACCTAGCTAAGGTCTAGACATTATCGTCGGTTTATGCCTAGTTTGGAACAATTTTAGCTATCAGCAGTCCTGATATTTGAATGTTCAACAGACCCTAGTTATACGTTATAAGCGTTATAAACTTGGGCAATCTTTATTTAGATACAAGGCTTTTAAAAATAAGGTCTTTATAAGCAAGTTCTTTAAAAGTAAGGCAGTAGCGCATGAACTGGATTAGCATTGCAGCGATTAATTTAGCCGCGGCGGTCGGATTGGGCGCATTCGGTGCACATGGTATTAAGTCTTTTGCTACACCGCAGCAGCTGGCATGGTGGCATACTGGTTCACAGTACTTTTTCTATCATGCGCTTGGGCTACTATTGGTTGCTATTCTTATCAAACTCGGTTATACCACTCGCACAACCGCTTGGTTATTACAAATTGGTGTAATTATATTTGCAGGCAGTTTGTTTGCGATGACATTGGGTGCGCCTCGTTGGTTTGGAGCTATCACTCCGATTGGTGGTATATTGATGATTCTTGGCTGGATTTGGCTTGCAGTCAGTACATATAAGTTAACTGTGAGCTAACTACTAACTCAACACGACTCTCTTTTAGTCAAACCATCTATAGTTGTCCTATACAACTCATAGCTTTATTATCTTAACTCTATTTTCTAAATAGCAAATAAAAAAGCCCCTACTAGACCAGTAGGGGCTGCGCTAAGCTAACTTTAAAAATAATAACTATTTAACTATATTAAGCTAACAATTTTAGGCTAATAGTTTTAGAATTGCTTAGCATAACCTTGATTCATGCTTTGCGCATAAGCCAGTTGGTTATTAGTAGGCAAGAGCAGAGTCATCTGAATCAGTCGCGCTCGGGGCAAAACGATCTTGACGTTTGGATGAGCGCGTTTTACGTTCCATACGAGTTTTGTACTTGCGAACTTGGCGATCAAGCTTATCTGCCATTTCATGTATCGCTTTATACATATCATCATCATAAGATTGTACAAACATTTCTTGGCCTGAAACCCTCAAAATAGCTTCTGCTTTATGATTATTTTTACCGCTATGGCTTGATTCAGAGTTATTATTATCAAGCGAGAGAATTACTTTTATGCTTTGAATTTGATCAAAATGACGCTCTACTTTTGAAAGCTTGTCCATGACTGTCTCTTTCATTGCATCGGTAATAGTGATGTGATGGCCAGTGATTGAAATATTCATAATTCTTACATCCTTAATATTATTTGAGTAGCTGTGCTGGCTCAATTAGACCCTTAATATAACAATGTTGCCAGTTTCGTCCACTGTTAGGAGTCGTTCGCATATCTTTGATTAATAAACATTTTTTACTGCTAGAAATCTTAGATTTGCTCTAAGCGCTATTCTAATTTCCTTATTAAAATAACTATTCCAAAAACATCAATTAACTAAACAATTTGGTTTGGAACATCTTTAATTTGACATGAATATTACAAATACACAAGAACTCAAATTGTAAGAAAGTGTAAGAAATACCGATACGTTAATCAAAACACTATATAATCTGAAATTTTTTCAAAAAATAAAACAAACCAAAAAACTTCAATCCTTTTCTTATTCAAGCATTCAGTTACCTTAACTCAAATACAAACCCGAATGCTAAAAGTATTCTTTCTAAGAAGTAACTTTTACATTACTTTTGGTAATTTCATTTGTTGCTGTAGTTCATTTATCTTATTTCAGTTTTCAAAGCTATCGATAGAAACTGACTAATTTATTTTAATTATTTTTAATTCAAGGGTATTAAAATTTGACCTTACGCTGGGTCGATGAGGGTATATTCAACCCTTCTCTATATTTAGCAATGGTACGCCGCGCAATATTGATACCTTTTTCTTCAAGCAGCTGCTGAATCGTACTGTCTGACAACGGCTTTTTAGTATCTTCATTGGCAATAAACTCTTGAATCATGGCACTTATAGCCGTTGAAGAAATGTCACCATTATCACTGGATACATGCGATGAGAAAAAATACTTCAGTGAAAACAACCCTTGCGGGGTCAATATACTTTTACTGGTGGTAAGTCTTGAAACCGTTGACTCATGTAACCCTACCTCATCTGCCACATCCTTTAATATCATAGGCTGCATTGCAGTTGGCCCTTCTAGTAAGAAACGCTGCTGACGCTGGATAATACAAATAGACACCTTAAGTAAGTTATGATTTCGCTCCTCTATACTTCTTATAAATAAGCGCGCGTCAATTAAGCTGTCTTTCAGATATACATTATCCGGACTATTATCGCCCCGTTTAATCAAGTTGGCGTACTCGGTATTCACCTTAAGCTTTGGCAGTGTCTCTGGGTTAAGCTCTACTTTCCATACGGGTGCTGAACTCTCTTTGTCATGGACTAAGCTGACTAAGACATCAGGTATATCAAAGGTTTCAGGCTTGACACCATAATCAGGTTGAGCGCTTGAAAAAGCCAGACCTGGGGCTGGATTTAAGGTTCTAATCAAGGATATACAGTCCCTAATTTCAGTATTTTTAACGCCCGTTCTTTGTACCAGCTCTTTGATATTATTGCTGACAAGTAATTCATGCTCATCTAAAATCTTTAAAGACTGTTTGAGGTAAGGCGTATTAGGATCCAGGGTACGAAGCTGTATCTGCAAGCATTCAGCGAGGCTTGTTGCCCCCACCCCTAAAGGCTCACATTGCTGAATAATGCTAATAATACGTTTAATTTGGGAGCGTTCGATTTTATTATCCCATTGATAAAAACTAGCAGTTTCGTCAAAGTTTGCTTTTAGCTCATCGATATCAATATGTATAAATCCATATTCATCCATCGCATCAATAAGATAATCTGCTATGAGATTATCCGTTTCGGATAAATCATTAAAATTAAGCTGCCAACGTATATGATCTTGTAAGCTGACCTCAGTTGCACCTTGATAATCGGTCATACTTTGAGTGTCTGGTGCCGCCATAGAGGTTGGCGCATGGGTGTACACATCGCTCCAATCTGTATCAATGGTTAATTCTAGGGTGTTTTCAACAATACGTTCACTACTGTCATTAATGCTGCTATCACTGTCGATACCTGTCGTCTCATAAGTTTCATATACCTCATTATTGGCAGTGGCTTCTGTCGAGGGAGTATCTAGATAGTCAGTATCTTCATAGTCATTGGTTAAGCCTAAATCATTCGTATCAGGGCCACCATTATCATAATCGCTTGGGTACTCTTCATCATAAGGATTATATAGTTCATCATCTTGCGACTCGTTTAACTCTTGGCGTGTTAATTCCTCAATGCTGTTAAAATCTTCAGCATCGATACTCTCTTCTTCTACTCGCTCAAGTAGCGGATTGCTATCAAGTTTTGCTTGTACTTCTTGTTCAAGCTCTATACTTGAGAGTTGCAGCAGCTTGATGGCTTGCTGCATCTGCGGCGTTAGTTTCTGTGAATTAGATAGGTTTATACCTAAGTTATATGCAGGGCTAATCATAAGTAGGTGTAAATTCCAGTTATTTGGTTTGAAACGTATTTATATATAGGTTATTTTTCAGCTCACTATACTGCCACACATTTGCGGTAAGATTCTTATTTAAGTTTGGCATATGCGTTTATTAAACATACCTTAACCTGTTTATTTAGTAAATAATTTAATATAGTAAGGATAGCAATGAATTTAATAACGTCGATTTAGCGCCAAACCCACACTTTTTATTAAGGCTTAATAATCATGACTTCACCAATTATTGGCTGTGTACAGCTGAACAGTCAGTTTAATATTGAGGATAACTTAGCAACTATTGAACGTTCTGTACATGCCGCTAGTGAAGCGGGTACTCATCTGCTGGTATTACCCGAAAATGCATGTCGCATGGGTGGTCAGCAGGAATTAAGTGAGCGCTTTGATGCTATTTCTGATTGGTATGCCAATCTAGCTTTTGAACACCAAATGTATATCGTCGCAGGAACACTCCCTTGCCCTTATCGTCCTGATGGTACACCTGTCTCTGGCAACCGTGTTAGACAAGTGAGTCAACTCTTTGCGCCAGATGGCAAACGGGGTGCACGTTACGATAAAATTCACCTATTTAGAGCTGACGTGGCAGACAGCACGGGCAGTTATGACGAATCGCGTACCTTCGAACCAGGAGATAAGATGGTGGTCGCCGAGTGTGATATGGCAAGTTTATTAGATATCTCTTTATATAAGGATGAAGCGTATAAAGACAAAAAGTATAAAGGTGAAAAGTATAAAGGTCATAATAAAAGGCAAACCTTATTGCTTGGGATGATGATTTGCTTTGATTTACGTTTTCCTGCCCTTGCTCAGCGTTTACGGCAATCTGGCGCAAATATATTAAGCGCACCTTCAGCATTTACTTATCAAACCGGTAAAGCGCATTGGGAGCTATTATTAAAAGCAAGAGCGCTCGATTCACAATGTATGGTAGTAGGATCAGCTCAAGGCGGTACTCATTATACCAAACACTCCAGTAGAGACACGTGGGGTCATAGTATGATAGCCAATGCTAATGGAGAGTTAATTGCGGATAGTGGTCTTACTTCACTTGAAACAGATAAGTTTGCCTTAATTACTTCTACCTTAGACCTAGATCAGCAACAAATCTGGCGTAATAATCTACCTATTAATCGCTGTCATAGACTGGGTTAGTGTGTCTATTGAATCATGACAAAAATCTAGACATAAACAGGATTTAAACTAGGTTTTATTTTTTTATTCAACCCTATCATGGTCTACTTTGTTCAATGCTCTATCGTGGGCGGCTCTAGGATGCGATTTGTCATAAACTTGAGTCAGTTTAGCAAAATCAACGTGCGTGTATATTTGAGTGGTACTAATATCACTATGCCCTAGCATTTCTTGGACGGCGCGTAAGTCGCCGCTACCCGAGAGCATATGAGAGGCAAAGCAGTGCCGTAATAAATGCGGATATATATTTTGTGCAATACCTGCGCGCTGGGCAGCCAGTTTTAGACGATGTTGTACCGCTCGTGTGGTTAGCCGCGTCCCTAGCTTTTCGCTAATGAACAATGCGGTATCGTTATTTTCTTCCCATAAATGTCGATGAGGTAGGTAAATCGTGATGGCCTTTAGTGCTTGCCGGCCTACGGGCACTAATCGGGTTTTATTCCCCTTACCCGTAACGCGTACCTCACCGCGTTCACTTGTGGTATCAATACGTAAGTCCGCCACATTCAATCCGACAAGCTCGCCCACTCGAAGACCGCTACTGTATAACAGCTCAAACATAGCTTTATCACGTATCCAAAGCCTTGCTTGTTCTGGGGTATCTGGTAGCGGCTGCTCAAGTAATTGGGCAATTAGGTCGCCGTCCGCGATACTTGGAAGGGGCCTGGGTGCACGTTTTAGCTGGTAGCCTGTGGTCGGATTGATACGTGCTCTGCCTTGTTCTACCATCCAGCTATAAAAATGGCGGATGGCAGATAGCTCTTGCTGCACACTGGATATTGAAAGGGCATCAACATCAAGACGCTTACCAATATGTTTTGCAAGCTTTCGTTTATCACAACGTGTCCAGCTTAAATGATTGGCTTCCAAAAAACTGGCAAGCTGATACAGCGCTGCATAGTACGCGTCGATAGTATGGCTTGACAGCTGACGCACATTAAGCTCAGCGAGCCACTGTTCAACAGGCGCTAGTAAAGCCTCGAGCTGCTCTGAGGCTTGAGGCTTAATTGACGCTTCACTATCATGCATTAGGTTTTATACCCGCTTGCGCCATGATACCGTCTGGGCTGAAAACCCCTTCATAAACAAATGCGGTAGGTCCGGTCATCTTAACAGAATATCCTGGAGACCACCTGATCAATAGGCTGCCACCATATAACTGCGCTCTAATCTCTTCACCCTCATCAAGCCAACCTTCGCGCACTGCTGTGGCCACTGCGGCGCACGCTCCTGTACCACAAGCTTGCGTCTCACCCACGCCGCGTTCATACACCCGCAGGCGGATATGACGTTGGTTCATTACCTGAACAAACCCAACGTTCACGCGGTCTGGAAATGCAGGATGTGATTCGATTGCTTTGCCTAGTTTTTCAACCTCGGCGGTTAATATATCATCCACCTGAATGACGGCATGAGGATTGCCCATATTAGCGACATAAAGACGCACAGGTTCACCCTCTACATTTAGGTGATAAGCATTTTGAATTTTAGTGATTGCTTTTGGTGTAAAGGGTATTTCTGCCGGTTCAAATTTAGGCTTGCCCATATCCACCTCTACCCATCCGTAGTCATCGGTAGATAGAGTTAATATGCCCGATTTGGTTTCAACTCGAATGCGCTGTTTATAAGACAGTTTGCGGGCTTGCACAAAACGAGCAAAACACCGTGCTCCATTACCACACTGCTCAACTTCGCTGCCATCTGAGTTAAAGATACGATACCTAAAATCAACATCTGGACGCATCGGTGGTTCAACAATTAATAGCTGATCAAACCCAACGCCTAAATGACGATCAGCCAATAGTGTAATTAATTCAGTAGTTAATTCTAATCGCTGGGTAACTAAGTCAATGACCATAAAATCATTGCCTAACCCATGCATTTTTGTAAACTCTATTAGCATGTCATTTTCCTTAAATATTATTATACTACTATCTTAACATGCACATTATGACAATGATAATCTAAACAAGTTGATACTATTATTGATTTAATAAGTTATTGAATATGCTGCATTTATCCCAAGCGTGTCATTATTTTATAGATAAAAAAAGCCTACAAGATTGTTGTAGGCTAGATAACTTAAAAACGGATTATTTAATTTCTAATCTTTTTGCCATAACGATTCAGTTTCAAATAGACTGTTAACCGTTTCACGCTCACGTACTACCTGATGCTGCTCGTTGGATACCATAATTTCAGCAGGGCGCGGACGCGAATTATAGTTACTCGTCATGACAAACCCATAAGCACCAGCACCCGTAATGCCTAAAATATCACCTACTTCTAGTGACAATAGACGCCGCTTTGCTAGAAAATCACCTGTTTCACAGATCGCACCGACTATGTCCCAGCTTTTTTCAACTGCATCACTTGGGTACTTAGCTGGTATCACCGCCATTTGCGCCTGATACAATGCAGGACGAATCAAATCGTTCATAGCAGCATCAACGATGGCAAAGTTTTTGTGAGCAGTGGGTTTTAACACCTCAACTGTGGTCAATAGCACGCCTGCATTTGCTACAATACTGCGGCCTGGCTCAAAGAAAACCTTTAATCCTAATTGCTTAAGTTTGGGTAATAAAGCGTTTGCAAACTTACTGATTTCATCCACTTCTTCATCAATATACATGACCCCAAGGCCGCCGCCTAAATCAATATGCTTAAGCTCAATATGAACGGCTTTTAGCGCCTCTATCAATTCAAGAAGCTTGTCTAATGCCGCTACAAATGGATCAATTTCAGTAAGCTGTGAACCAATATGGCAATCTATACCGATGACATCTAAACCGTCTAAACTGGCAGCATATTCATACGCTTCCACTGCAATTGCGCTATCAATACCAAATTTATTTTCCCTCAAGCCTGTTGAGATATAAGGATGGGTTTTGGCATCTACATTTGGGTTTACCCGAATAGAAATCGGCGCTTTTTTGCCCATATCTAATGCAATAGCATTGATCGTATCAAGCTCGCTTAAAGACTCAACATTAAAACATCCGATACCCGCACTCAATCCTGCTTTGATATCAGAGGCGCTTTTTCCAACCCCAGAAAATACAATAGTTTTTGGGTCTGCACCAACTGCCAAGACTCGAGCAAGCTCACCGCCTGACACCAAATCGAACCCTGCTCCTGCTTTGGCAAGCACGTCGAGCACTGCAAGATTTGAATTCGCTTTAACTGCAAAGCAAATTTGATGCTCAATTGTAGAAAAGCTATCGCTATAGGCATGATACGCGTCTAAAATTGCTTTTTTAGAATAGACATATAAAGGGGAGCCGTACGTTTTGATCAATTCATCGGCGCGCACTGATTCGATTCTTAATGCACTCTCTTGATATGCTAAAGCAGGTAGCTTAAGCACCAAGCTTTCAGGGTTAATGCGTAGGCCATCATCTGTACGCTCTGCTATAGGTGGTAAATTTGTTATGTTGCTCATAATTTGTACGGTTCCAAAAACTGTAATCGCTAAAATAGACTGATACTAATAGATAGACTGCTACTAATTGGTATGAATAAACAAGGATCTGTATGAATAAATAAGGAATGTGGTTAGTAATTCTCGGGATCGGGATCTGGCTCCATATTTTTTAACGCCTCTTCATCAATTTCAATACTAGGCGAATTAGTGCCACCATAAATGATGAACCTTGTGTTGTCTGGCGCATCTTTAGGAAGATACAAGTCATTTTTTTGCCCACAAGCGGTAAGTGATACTGTACCAAGCAATACACATACTAAACCTAGTATCAATCGCGCGTTAATCCGCATGATTAATATTGAAGTGTCATTAACTTTGCTTAAGTGCTCAGTAAGCAGGTGTTGAGTGCGATAGTTTGGCATGTATAGCTTCCTGTTTTATAACTTTCTATCTTAATACAAAGTTGCCGCTATGGTAGCAAAATTATGCTTGATTACCTAATTAACTGTATCCCAAAACTCGATTAATTTTATTTTAAAACCCTAGGTAGCCTTTGGGATATTTTGATACTATTCTTATATATATTTTGCTTTGAAACCTATTTAAAATTAGACATATGCATTCATGTTATAAAAAATCTTTTATGGATTTTTTTCTTATATGAAACCGAGAATTTTTCTAGGATCTATTTAGGGTTTGCTTAACATTCAAAAATAATAAAAGCCAGAAACAAGCACAATTAAAAACCGGCAAAAATTAAATTTATACTATATGCCCCATAGCTCAGCTTACATCGCATATAGTGAATTCATTATAGTACCAAGTCTGAAAATTAACATATTAATAAAAACAAGTGCAAACGCTACAAATAGCAGGTTTAGCGTTTTTACAAAGATAGTTTATTTATAAATTTGGTATAACTCTCATTCTACTTATTATTACAACCTACTTATTTATTACAATACAGTATTAAGGACGCTAATATGAGCAATACTATTATCACAAAGCCAACTTTGGTTGTTAATTGTGGTTCTTCTTCTATTAAATATGCACTTATTAGTCAAGACAATCAAAATCGTATTACTGGATTGGCAGAAAACCTTGGGCTTAATAATGCGCGCATTGTGCATAAAGACTTAGACGGTGAGAAGACAGAAGTAAGTGTCCCAGGTGCCAACCATAAAGCGGCTCTTATAAAAATTATGTCTTTATTGGGTGATCAATCCCCTATTGCAGTTGGACACCGCGTTGTGCATGGTGGACGAGAATTTAGTTCTGCCGTAAAGGTGACGCCGCACATCATCGATGAAGTGAGACGTCTAAAAGCCTTAGCACCTTTGCATAACCCTGCAAATGCCACTGGCATTGAAGCCGTTCAATCCATTCACCCCGATTTACCGCAAGTAGCAGTATTTGATACCGCATTCCATCAGACTATGCCCCCTAAAGCCTATCGCTATGCGATTCCAAAAGAGATGTATGAAAAACACTTTATTCGCAGCTATGGTTTTCATGGTACATCGCACGCGTATTTATCGAACCGCGCAAGTCAGCTCACAAACACTAAAGAGCCGCATGGATGGTTAGTCGCTCATTTAGGCAACGGCAGTTCGGTTGCTGCTATCTATGAGGGTCAAAGCTTAGATACCAGTATGGGCTTAACGCCACTAGAAGGGCTGATGATGGGAACGCGTAGTGGCGATGTTGACCCAAGTTTACACATTCATCTAAAACGTACCTTAGGGTTAAACTTAGAACAAATCGACACCATGCTAAATAAAGAAAGTGGTCTGCTTGGCGTATCTGGCGTCTCAAACGACATGCGCACAGTAGAATCCATTGCTAATGATGATACACATCCTGATCAACAAGATGCGAAGCTTGCTGTAGAGATGTTCTGCTATCGTGCGGGTAAGTACTTAGCGTCCCTATCTTGTGCTCTACCAGTGTTGACAGGTATTGTGTTTTCGGGAGGGATAGGTGAGAACTCAGCATCAATTCGTAATGGCATTTTAGACGTCATGCGCCACTTCAACCTAGATATCGATGCAGATAAAAATAACACCTTGTATGGCGGCGCTGAGGGCAGCTTTCATACTGAGTCTAGTCAGTATGAACTTTGGGTCATTCCAACCGATGAAGAATTTCGTATCGCTCAAGAAGCCAGAGAGGTTTTGGGTTTATAATCTAAGGTTCAAATAACAAAAGTTATTATTGAGTTCTTAGACTTGATTAACCAATTCAATTTTGATCGACAAATTCATAGTTGGCATTTAAGTGACTGTCATACATTTTGAATATGTATTTTTTATACTGTTGCTAATTCATTACAGCCTAGTGGCGCAATTATTAGGCTCATTTAACCATTAGACTTATATAATCATTAGACTCATTTAATCATTAGACTCATTCATCCAATAAAATAAGGAATCATTTATGCAAACCATATTACTCGTACCCACTAGTCGCGGTATCGGTCTGACTTCTGCTGGACTTGGTCTTATCAAAGCATTTGATTACTTGGGTATGAAAGCTGGCTTTATGAAGCCTTTTTTGCAAGATGACTCTAATGACTCACAACATACTTTAGACAGCTCAAGCGAGCTTGCCCGCCAAGCATTTAATTTGAACCCACCAGAATCTATACCGCGTGAAAAAGTTGAGCGGATGATGACGGATGGTAACGTTGATGACTTGATGGAAATGGTGGTTAACAACTTTGATAAGTTAGATAACGACTACAGTGTGGTTATTTGCGAAGGATTGGTAGCCACGGAAGAGGTGAGCTATGCCTCCGCGGTAAACTTTGCGTTAGCCACAGCACTTGATGCCAAAGTCATATTTGTTAGCATGGCCGATCTTGAAAACCCGAAACAATTGGCTGATAAATTAGATGTCCATGCGCGTATCTTCGGCGGACTAACGGGCGAGCGTACATTGGGCAGTATCTTAATGCGCGCAAAAAATGTTACTAATACGTTTGACACTCAGCCTGTAGCTCCCGGGGAAGCCAATCTTGAGCTTGATGAAGACTTTATAAAGGCCATGCAATCATACTCGCCAAGTTTTGCAACAGATAACTATCACTTAATTGGCGTGGTACCGTTCAGTAATACCTTATCCGTACCCCGTACTTGGGATATTGCCAAAGAGTTAAATGCCATTTGGCTCAATGAAGGTGATGCCAAACAACGCCGCGTGTTAACTACTAGCTTAACTGCCCGTACCATCTCTCGTGTTGGTGAGGTATTCAAAAGAGGTACTTTGATTGTGACGCCAGGTGATCGCGATGATTTATTACTGGCAGCGGCAATGGCCACCATGAATGATATACCTATGGCGGGTATTGTTCTCACTGGCGGTATTACTCCAAATGATACTGTGATTCAGCTGTGTCAACCAGCGCTACGTACTGGAATGCCAGTCATGAGCGTCAAAACCAATAGCTTAGAAACAGTGACAGATCTGGCCAATATCACCAATGAAATCCCTAAAGATGATATTGAACGCGCTGAAACGGTTACCCGCTTTGTTGCGGCGCATTTGGATCTAGACTGGCTAAAAGCGTACTTTGATCGAGACTACAAGCCACGCCTATCACCATCCGCGTTTCGCCATCAAGTGGTTAAAAAAGCACAAGGCGACAAAATGCGTGTGGTCTTACCTGAGGGTGAAGAGCCGCGTACTATTGAGGCGGCTGCAATTTGTCAAAGCCGTAACATTGCCCAGTGTGTCCTAATTGGTAATCCAGATGAAGTGGCGCAAGTGGCCAAAAACCGAGGCGTCGAGCTACCTGACGATATTGAAATCATTGATCCTGCTACTGTAGATCGCCAAAAATACATAGATGCTTTTGTAGAGCGCCGTAAAGGTAAGGCGACAGAACAAAGAGCCACCGAAGAGATGGAGGATAATGTCGTTCTTGGTACTACCATGTTGCATCTTGACGAAGTGGACGGTCTGGTATCGGGCGCTATCCATACGACTGCCAATACAGTTCGTCCAGCCTTTCAGTTAATCAAGACCGCGCCAGAATACTCTTTGGTCTCTTCTGTCTTTTTCATGTTATTACCTGAACAAGTGGTTGTGTATGGTGACTGCGCCATCAATCCAGACCCAAATGCTGAGCAATTAGCAGAGATTGCAATTCAATCTGCGGCGTCAGCCAAAGCCTTTGGCATCGAGCCTAAAGTTGCTATGATAAGTTACTCTACTGGCGCATCGGGCACCGGTGAGGATGTAGAAAAAGTGAAAGAAGCCACACGTATTGTACGCGAGCGTGCACCAAACTTATTGGTAGATGGCCCGCTTCAATACGATGCTGCTTCTGTGCTTAGTGTAGGTAAACAAAAAGCACCGGATTCCCCTGTGGCAGGTCAAGCCAATGTATTTATCTTTCCAGATTTGAATACGGGCAATACCACTTATAAGGCGGTTCAGCGTAGTGCTAACGTCGTGAGTGTTGGCCCAATGCTACAAGGGCTTAATAAACCTGTAAATGATTTATCTCGCGGCGCATTGGTAGATGATATTGTTTACACCATTGCGCTAACAGCGATACAGGCCAGTAGCCCAGACGTTTAATACGACAGTTTAGTGGTAAATAGGTCATCCGTATCTACATATACATGTCTTTATAGGCTATCGTATATTGTCTGATATTTAAGACTGATATTTAGAAATTAGCATTTTAAGACTGATAATAAAGGCTGGCAGTTTCGTCAGTCTTTTTAGTTTATTCCAAATCTGGAACTTAAAATGTCGTTTAAAACGCTTGAAAACGCTACAAGTATTGAGTTGAGCGAGTTTGACAAAAAATTATTGTTCAGAAAAGGTATTATTAAAAAATGACAATAGCTGTTTAATACAGCATCACACTTTATTGATATATATTGATAGAAAAGAGAATGACAAACGCCTTACCACACACTAAGTCTACATTGCATAACAATCCTAATGATTGCTTTTTACCCATGCGTTTGTATTTGGGTGGATCGTTTGATCCAGTTCATTTTAGTCACATTGAGATGCTCACGCATGTTTATACCGTACTAAATCAGTCATTAGCAGAGACTGGGCGAAGTTATAATCAAGCCGCTAAAATACAAGCTTGTTTTTTGCCGACTGCCCGCTCGCCTTTAAAGCAGAAGACAACCAGTCCCGAACACCGCTTAGCCATGCTAAAGCTGGTCACCAGTCTTATCAATAATCGTTGTGATATGCATCAAGATAGTCCTAATTTCACACACAGTTTAGTAAACGATACTGTGCCTAAGGCTATCTTTGAGGTGTGCGAATATGAACTGTGGCAAGAGCCACCGATCTATAGCATAGATACATTAAAACATTTGCAAAAATGCCATCCTAAAAGTAGTGTGATTTTCATTATCGGGGCAGATAATATTGCCAGTCTTCCTAAATGGAAAGAGGGTGATAAACTCACAGAACATGCCCATCTATGGGTAATGCCGCGTAATCATCTTCAGTCGCAAGGTGAGATTCTAAATTTGCTACCTGAACGTCTAAAGTGTCAGGTTACATCCTCGCCTAAGCCGCTGATGCATAAACAGTATGGTAGTATTTATATCGATACTTATAGTGTTCCGAGCATCTCTAGCAGTGCAATACGTCATGCAATAGCACAGTGCAGGTCAAATACTATACAATATATGCTACCATCGATAGTTTATGATTATATTAAAGAACATAAATTATATCTGCCTAGATAGCTGTCGATCTTCATTAATTTACTAATTAACTTACTAATTAACTTACTAATTGGCCTTGCTGATTACCCTTGTTTTTTAATTAATTGCCCTTATTTATAGTAAACTTTAGCAATAGTAAGCTTAAGCCCGTTTCATACGCCCAATATGCGCCCAATTAATAACGCAGCGCTGATTGAATAGGCACTATTATCGGCCTCAATAAATTCTATACAGCCCCATAATATAAATTTTATTAAAACCACGATACTATTAAATCAGACATATCCATATTTTATAGGACAATTATGAACCAAGAAAACAGTTCAAATGAATCAATGACAGATGAAAGATTACAGTATTGCCTTGAAGTGGTTCAAGGCGCACTCAGTGATATGAAAGCTAGAAATATCACAGTGATGAATGTCGAGGAATTAACCGACGTGATGGAATATATGGTCATCGCAGAAGGCACATCCAAACGTCATGTAAATGCAGTCGCTGATGAAGTCGGCGCCACTGCTAAAAAAGCAGGGTTTATGCCCCTTGGGCGTGAAGGTGAAAAAGACAGCGATTGGACGCTGGTAGATCTAGGCGGTGTTGTCGTTCACATTATGACAAAGCAAGCGCGCGAGTTTTATGATCTTGAAGGTCTATGGTCATCGCCTGAAGAACTTAAAAAGTTAGTGGCTCGTGATCTTAGTGAGCGTTAATTTCGCATTAATGAAACGCTAATTGCTAATTGAGCATTTAATAAGGCAATTTGGTTAATCCATTTATAAATCATTAGTAGCTCATATAGCGTATCAGTTATTCATATTTATGAACCGCTACTCTTATAAATTGCTATTTAAAAAAATTAAGACGCCTTTATAAGGTGTCTTTTTTTAGAACCGTACTATTTTGCTCTATTTGTTTCCTATAATTTTAATTATCATTCAATAGTTAAATAAGTCTAGGATAGTTACAAGGCAATCGAGTGCAAATGCGACTTGTAGCAAGTTTAGCGAGTTTGACGAAGATTAATTGTTTCAATAATTGGTTGTTTCAATAATTGGTTGTTTCAATAATTGGCTGTTTTAAATGTGAGACATTAGGGTATTTTTACTATAGACAAGGAGCGTTCATGGCAAAGCTTTGGCTCGACTTAGGTAACACTCGATTAAAATATTGGCTAACGGATGATGTGGGCCAGATTATCACCAGTGATGCCAAACAGCATCTCCAAGCCCCCGATGAATTATTAATCGGTTTGACGGATAGATTTCATAACCTTGCACCAGAATTTATTGGAGTCTCATCCGTACTTGGTCAACACCTCAATGCAGAGGTTGCTGAATCTCTAGCCAGCTTAGATGTTCCTTTTGAATTCGTACATGTAGATGCAGAGCATCACTTATTGACAAGTGATTATGACGCATCCCAATTGGGCGTTGACCGCTGGTTACAGATTTTAGGCGGCGTAGATAGAAAAAAGAGACAATGTATCGTGGGCTGTGGTACTGCTTTAACGATAGATCTGGTCGATAATGCACACCATGCTGGCGGTTACATCTTCCCCAGTATTTATTTGCAGCGTGAAGCGCTTATGTCAGGTACCAAGCAGATAAGTATCGCACCTGGCGTATTTGATAGTATTATTCAAGGCACAACCACGTCAGATGCCGTGCATCGCGGTATCTTATTATCGATAGTAGGCGCTATTAATGAGATTGGTCGTCGTCACTTAAATTATGAATTTATTTTGACGGGCGGTGATGCCCCTATCTTAGCGCAGCATCTAGCGCATCCCATTCATATACGTGAGAACTTACTGCTTAATGGGCTTATGCGGTATTTTGAGCAACAGTGTGCAGCTGATTGATTCAATAGTTCTTCAATGAAATAACTATCGAAGATGAGTACTCAAAGTTTATGCAAGTTTTCAAAGGTCAGTTATTGGAATCCACAGATTAAGAACGTTTATACGTTTTTAGACTCTCCTATCGTTTGTAAGTAGACGATATAAATAATCTATTTCTATAAAAAAAAGAGCCATACTTAACAATATAGTCGTAATCAGCATTGATAGACAAAGCAATTGAGTGCAAGTAAGAATAACATTAGCTCAACACGCTTAATGCCGCCACTTATATTTATCACTGATGATTAGCATTCATGCTTATGACTTATGTCTTTAATTAAAACTATAGTATGGCTCTTATTTAAGAATTATCGTTTATAAACAATTTGTTTATAAATTATTTATTCATATAGGGATAATCCGTATACCCTTTAGCCCCACCACCGTAGAACGTTTGTGGATGCTGCTCATTGAGTTCAGCGCCTTTTTGTATCCGTTCTGCTAAGTCTGGATTGGCAATATAGTCGCGTCCAAAAGCAACAGCATCAATATAACCATCTTCAATCATTTTTTCTGCTTTATCAGCTGTGTATCCGCCTGCGGCAACGATAGTATTGTCAAATGCTGAACGTAGTTTGGTTCTAAATTCATTAGAATAAGGCGTACCACCTGCCCAATCTGGCTCTGATAGATGTAAATACATTACATTCTTTTTGTTAATTTGTTTAACAAACCAAACGGCTTCTTCTTCATCATAGCCTGCTTCTACATTATTGAACGTACCCATTGGAGAGATACGAATACCCACATGGTTGTTATCCCATGCTTCAATACAAGCATCAATGACCTCAAGTATTAAACGAGCACGTTTCTCGCGGCTACCACCGTATTCATCCGTACGTTTGTTGGTATGCTCAGCCCAAAACTGATGTAATAAATAGCCATGCGCGCCATGTATTTCAACACCATCAAAACCCGCTTCTTTAGCGTTCTTAGTTGCTTGTCCAAAATCAGCAATGACTTGATGTATCTCCTCTATCGTTGCAGGACGCGGTTTGGTAGCGTCAACACGAATAGGCATACCATTATCATCACGTAAGGTGGTGCGAACACCCACTTCGATGTTTGATGCGGATATCGGCGCTTTATTTTCCGGCTGCACACTATTGTGGGCAACAAGACCAGTATGCCAAAGCTGTAGTACAATTTTGCCGCCTTTGGCATGTACCGCATCGGTGACAACCTTCCAAGCTGTGATTTGATCTTGAGTATGTACGCCGGGTGCGCCTGCATAGCCTTTAGCTTGAAACGAGACTTGAGTCGCTTCTGCAATGATGAGGCCTGCACCTGCTCGCTGTGAGTAATACTCTGCAGCTAATGCGGTCGGTACGTCACCTGGTTCAACAGCACGAAGGCGCGTAAGGGGCGCCATAAATATTCTGTTTTTAAGGGTATTTTCACCGACTTTAATGGTTTTAAATAATCTTTCGTATGCCATAATTTTTCCTTATTTTAAGTTATCAGCCATGTCTTTTATTACGTTGATAGCTCTTACAATTATGTCGTTAGCTTTGATGGGTCAAGACATTTTTTGGGCTTTTTTTTAGGCCATATTAATGAATGGTAGCTATAGTCAAGAAGTCTAAAATGGTAACAAGGCAACCGAGTTCAAGTACTACTCATTAAGTACTACCCATCAAGTACTACTCATGTAGGCCTAGAGAGGTCAACGCCGTAACCGTTTGGTAGTTCGCTGACTATATATTATGTGGCACATCTTTAATAATAAAAGGACAAGACTTAATCTAATTACAATACGTAATTAACCCATAATAAAAAACCCACAGCATGTGGGTTTAATTGATATTATAAAATCTTAGTAAGCTTTGATTTAAGTCTGGTAAGCTTGACTGTGGTTTAATCAAGAGTCAAATTCGTTTTTAAATTTAGTAATAAATTAGATTAGAAGTTATAGCCAAGTTTAACGCCTAGCGCATACCCTGTGCCGTCATCAAATTTTGCTAGTGTTCTTTCAGATAAGCTTTGATCAATAGGTAGTTTTGAATAAGCAGTACCACCTTCAAACCACAGATATTGCCCACCTGCTGAAATGGTTAAACTATCAGAAACGTCATAGCTGCCGCCAATTGCTAATGTTTTGACCGAATCATAAGGGCCTAGTAAGCTCAGTGGTTCTGCAGTGCCAGAATCATACCCCGCTCTAATCTCGCCAGCAAACTCTGGGGTAAACTGCTTGCCTAAAGCGATTTCAATACCATAAGCATCATCTTTATACTCGGCTAATGGCTCGCCCACTACCTCAGTAATGCCAGCGGGTGCAATATTAAACGCTGTCCATTCAGCCCAGCGCGCGTTTAACATACCTAATAGCTGATACTTTTCACTTAGACCCGTTTGAAAATCAAGATTAACAGATTGCGGTGTTTTAAAGGTTAAGCTGGTGTCTCCAAATTGTATGTCTGGTAGACCTATAAAACCCTTAATATCAGAAGGTATGTCGTTGTAATTCGTCGGTGCAAGTGGATTAAGTAAAGCGTTATCTACCAATAAGCTTTCGTGAGCTTGCAAACTATGCTCACCCTCACCGCGCCAAGTAACCGCCGCTCTCAACATAATCTCAGGCCTTTCGTAAGCAAAGCCTACGACGGGTATTTGAGTATCACTTTTTTTTTTGATTTCTAAATCATAGAATATGGGATTACCATCAAAGTTCTGAGCCAGTTCAACTGAACCTTCCGCTTCTTGGTACTCCATACCTCCATAGATCCAGAAATTATTGTTTATCTTACCGCCGCCTAATAAAGTTAAGCTGCGCGTATCTACTCGAGCTTCTGTGGTGCCCATATTATTACTAAATTCACTACCAGACTGATAAATGGTATCCACACCAAAAGGCTCATCATATATCAATGCTAAAGCAGTATTTGGCGTAGGCGCAACTTTAACCGCAGCGCCAAGAATATCAAAGTCATCCATCATGTCATCAATCTTTTGATTTGCTGCTGGGTTACCTATCCCGCCAGCAACATCGGTACCTTCAATCTCAATATCAACATAAGCATAGGTTGCTTCAGCATAGTTACCCGCTTCAAAAAAAGGCAATATTGATTGTTTGGTATACTCTAGGCCGGCTGCATTTGAAGCCGTGGTGAATGCAATACTTGACCCTATTGCTAATTTGATCGCAGTGTGAAGATGTGCTTTATACATAAAAATCCCTTTTTAATTTATTAAACAAATTCCCTTTTAGATCACCTCTAAAGTAAATACCTATATTGCTGATTTGTCAACGAAATGTAGAGTTAAATTAAACTGAACTAAAAAAGAGCTGTTATAAACAGCTCTTTTAATGGGAAAATAATGACTGGCTTATAGTAGGATAATCTTACTACTATAGTTTAGCCGCCAATTCAGCACCATCTCGTATCGCGCGCTTAGCATCAAGCTCCGCCGCTAACTTTGCACCCCCGATAATGTGATATTGAGTCCCTAGCTTTTTGACTTTTTTATTCTGATCACGTTTATAGTCCTCTAACTGGGGCATTAAATCATTAACTGATTCTTGACCTGCACAAACGACAATGTTATCAACTCGCAGTAGCTGACTATGACCCTGTGGGGTTGTTATCCATAGTCCTTCATTTGTCACTTTGTCATAAGTGACGCCTGGCAATTGCATGACACCATGCGACTTAACATGGGCTCGATGCACCCACCCAGTTGTTTTATTGAGTCCACTACCGAGCCGCCCACCACTACGCTGCATTAAATAAACCTGTCGTATGGGTGTGATGCCTTCTGGTTTTTGCAAGCCGCCATCGGTTTGATAGTTGACATCTTCATTCACACCCCACTCCTCCATCCACTCTTCAATAGACTGCGGTTCAGGGCGATAGCCTGGGTCTTTTAAAGTTTCAGGGCCTAACTCGTGCAGCGGTTGTCCATGCCGCGCTGTTAGATACTCACTCACATCAAATCCAATACCGCCTGCGCCAATGACTGCTACGGTATCGCCAACAGCTTTTTGACCTGATAATAACTCAGCATAGCTAATGACCTTTGGATTGTCCGCACCCTCAAGCTTACCTTCTAAGCTACGGGGTACTACGCCTGTTGCAACGACGACATGATCATAATCAGCGTCATCAAGCAACTCACTAGTGACTTTGGTGTTCAGTACAATCTTGACGTCTTGATGGTTAAGCTCATTGAGGTAATAGCGTGTCGTCTCAAAAAACTCTTCTTTACCTGGAACCACTTTTGCATAATTAAACTGACCGCCTAGGATGTCTCTGGCCTCATAAAGCGTTACGTCATGGCCACGTTTAGCAGCTATGGTAGCAGCAGACATACCTGCGACACCGCCACCCACAACCGCAATCTTTTTAGGATTCTTTGTTGGCTCATAAATCAGCTCAGTTTCATAGCATGCGCGCGGATTGACAAGGCATGTTGAGCGTTTGTTTTCAAAGGTATGATCCAGACAAGCTTGGTTACAAGCGATACAAGTATTAATTAAGTCACTCTTACCATCACGGGCTTTATTAACCCAATCAGGATCTGCAAGAAAGGGGCGCGCCATCTGGATGAGATCAGCTTGATCTGAAGCCAAAATACTCTCTGCTGTCTCAGGCATGTTAATACGGTTAGACGCCATCACTGGTACGTTGACATGCTTTTTGACTTCTGCAGTATAGTCAACAAATGTGGCGCGCGGCACACTAGTAACAATGGTAGGCACGCGTGCTTCATGCCAGCCAATACCTGTATTAATGATACTAACGCCATTGTCTTCAAGCGCTTTGGCCACGGTTATGACCTCATCCATGACGTTACCGTCTTTTACCAAATCAATCATAGACAAGCGAAATATAATTATAAAATCTTCACCGACCGCTTCACGAACGGCATTAACCACCGCGATTGGAAAGCGCATACGTCCATAAATATCACCGCCGTATTCATCTGTACGCTGATTGACATGACGTGATAAAAATTGGTTTAGAAGATAGCCTTCAGAGCCCATGATCTCCACCCCATCATAACCTGCTTGCTTAGCCAGCACAGCAGAACGCGCATAGTCTTCAATGGTACTCTCTATATTAGAGATACTCATTTGACGCGGTTTAAAGGGTGAAATAGGAGATTTTATTGGGCTTGCAGACACCACAAAGGGATGATAACCATAACGTCCACTGTGCAGAATCTGCATGATGATTTTACTGTCATGACGATGTACAGCACGCGTCACGCGTTGATGGTTGAATACATCGCCTTTATTATTCATGGTACCGCCGGCAGGTAACAACCATCCTTCACGATTAGGTGAGATACCCCCCGTAATCATCATGGCGACGCCGCCCTTTGCTCGCTCCTCAAAATAGGCGGCAAGCTTACCATAGTTATAAAAGCGATCTTCAAGCCCGGTATGCATTGAGCCCATGACAATACGGTTTTTTAACGTGGTATGACCTAAGTTTAGCGGTTCAAAAATATGGGGATAAGGGATGGTTGTCGCGGGAATTTCTTGATTGTTTTCATTATTTTGTGTGCTTTGGTCATTCGAGGTAGCTGCGGCTGCCATAAGAAATATCCTTATTAAAAGATGATGTATTGTTGATTAGAACTTAAAACTAACTCATGAATAACTAATTTGCTGACATACTAGTTACTCATACATTATTTAATTAAACGCACGCTTCTAAATGCAGGTTTTTTATATACAAATTATTGAGAACTTGTTAAAACTAAAAGACACTTAAAACCATTTAAAAAATTATAGGTTTATTATTGACCTTTTAAATTCAGTTAACATATACTCACTGAATATAGATGAATAATAGCATCGTATCATAAGATGAATAGATTAAGTCATGCAAAACTATGCTGTGACCGTCTCGGCATTTTAACATTACATACATAGGCTACTTTTATTCATAAACCATCATACCCCTACTCATTACTTTCTAGATAAAGGATTATCTATTATGACTGATTTTAATACTGGTCTAACTAAAAACCCTGCCAATCATCAACCTTTAACGCCAATACAGTTCATATCTCGTGCGGCTAGTGTCTACCCTAATAATACGTCGATTATTTATGATGATTTGCAGCAAACTCCTATTGTCTATACTTGGTCACAAACCTACGAGCGCTGCTGCAAGCTTGCCAATGCCTTACGCAAACTTGGTATAAAAAAAGATGATACTGTCGCCATAATGGCACCAAATACACCAGCCATGGTAGAAGCCGCTTTTGGCGTACCCATGTCGCAAGGGGTGCTTTGTACTTTAAATACGCGTTTGGATATTAATGCTTTAACCTTTTGTTTACAGCACTCAGAAGCCAAGCTATTAATATTAGACAGCGAGTTTTCAGATCATGCCGAATTGATTGCCGAAGCTTTTCCTAATTTGATGGTCATTCATTCGACAGATGCAGCGCTACCCAATGTGGAAGCTTTTGGCACCATGAATTATGAAGAGCTGATTCAATCAGGTGAATTTGACACGAGCTATCCGCTTGAACAGTTTGAAAAAAAGATGTATCCAAGCGATGAATGGGATGCTATTGCCTTAAACTATACCTCTGGTACGACAGGCAGACCAAAAGGTGTGGTTTATCATCACCGCGGTGCGACGTTAAATGCAGTATCGAATATCTTAGATTGGGATATGCCAAAACATGTGCCTTATCTATGGACATTACCTTTATTTCATTGTAATGGTTGGTGTTTTCCTTGGACTATTGCCGAGCGTGCGGGTATTAATATATGTTTGCGTCAAATTGACCCCGACCTAATTTTAAAATTAATCGCCAAATACGACATCACTCATTACTGTGCAGCGCCTATTGTCCACAATATGATTGCATCTGGTAAAGAGGAGTTAAAAGCTTTAATTCATCACACTGTGAATGGCTTTGTCGCCGGTGCGCCTCCATCAGAAGCCATGCTTGAGAAGATGGAAGCCATGAACTTTAACATTACTCATGTTTACGGTTTGACCGAAGTCTACGGACCTGTCACCATCTGTGCGGAGCATAAAGACTGGCAGGAGCTGTCCGTGGCGGAGCGGGCATCCAAAAAGTCTCGTCAAGGCACGGTATCCCACTTAATGGATGGCTTTGAGGTATTACAGCAAGGCACTAATGAGCCGGTAGCAGCCGATGGTAATGAGATGGGAGAGCTTGCGCTTAAAGGCAATATGGTGATGAAAGGCTATCTTAAGAATCCTAAAGCTACAGAGGAAGCCTTCGCTGGCGGGTGGTTCCGCACAGGTGATCTGGGGGTAAAATATCCTGATGGTTATATCAAAATAATGGACCGATTAAAAGACATCATCATCTCAGGTGGCGAGAACATTTCGAGTATTGAGATAGAAAATGCCCTTTATAAATTACCCCAAGTGAGTAGCTGCGGTGTGGTCGCCGCCTCTAATGAGAAATGGGGGGAGGTTCCTGTCGCCTTTATTGAAATAACCGAAGGCGCCACGCTAACTCGTGAACAAGTGATAGAGCATTGCCGCCAAAATTTGGCTAAATTTAAAGTACCCAAACATGTCATTTTTGCAGAGCTTCCAAAAACAAGTACCGGTAAAATTCAAAAATTCGAATTACGTACCGCTGCGCAGTCTATGGCCAATGAAGAAACCAAAGTCATGCATTAATAGATTAGGGCGTGCCTTTAGTCAGTGCTTTAAAGATCGGTGCTTTAAAAAATCAGTACTCTAAATTTTTGTATACTAATGATTGACAGGCCAAAAAACTGAAAACTTAGAATAAAACTAATCAATAAAAACTAAAGAATAAAAAACGCCAACATAACGTTGGCGTTCTTATTTAGAATTATTTTATTGCTATATATTTATCGCTATATATTTATCGCTATATAAAAGTTAAGCTAAATGTTTATTTAGTAGGTTGAACTTTATCTAATACAGTCTCGAAGCGTTCAACAGCCCCATCAACGTCAGTTAGCTTGTCTAATCCAAACAAACCTAAACGGAAGGTTTTAAAATTATCAGGCTCGCCGACTTGTAGTGGAACACCTGCTGCAATTTGCATACCTTGCGCGGCGAATGCACGACCCTTATGCATATCATCATCATCGGTATAGCACACTACAACGCCTGGCGCTTCAAAACCTTCAGCCGCCACACTTTGTATACCGCGATCATCTAATAAGTCACGAATGCGATTACCAAGCTCCCACTGAGCCTCTCTTAACGTCTCAAAACCAATCTCTTTGGCTTCTAACATCACATCACGGAACATACGTAGCCCATCAGTTGGCATAGTAGCATGATAAGCATGACCGCCATTTTCATAAGCACGCATAATGGTTAACCACTGTTTCAAGTCTAGACTAAAGCTATCTGATTCAGTCGCTTCTACTTGAGCAACAGCTTTTTCACTTAGCATAACCAAGCCAGCGCAAGGGGTGCTACTCCAGCCTTTTTGCGGTGCAGAAACGATGACATCGATTCCCAAAGCTTTCATGTCTAGCCATATACACCCTGATGCAATACAATCGATGACTAATAAGCCATCAACACTATGTACAGCATCTGCCAACTGCTTAATGTAATCTTCGGATAAAATCATACCTGAAGAGGTTTCAACATGCGGCGCAAATACCACAGCTGGCTTGTTTTTTTTAATTTGAGCCACAGCCTCTTCGATTGCAAATGGGGCAAATGGCTTTGGACTGTCCTCTCCTTCACCTTCATCGACTTGACGTGCTTTAAGTACAGGCACTGAGCGCGCGATATTGCCTCTTTCAAGAATTTGAGTCCATCGATAGCTAAACCAGCCATTACGTATGACCATACAATCTTTATCAGATGCCAGTTGACGGGCAATGGCTTCCATACCAAACGTACCTGAACCGGGAACAATAGCTACCGCATCCGCTGCATAGACTTGCTTTAGATTACTCGACAAATCATTCATTACTTGTTGAAAGACTTTCGACATGTGGTTTAAAGCACGATCGGTATAAACCACCGAATATTCTAACAAACCATCTGGATCAATATCTGGGCGTAATGCAGCCATACCTACTCCTTAATTTATAAAAATTTATTAGGGCGTGTCCCTATGTGGATTATGAGTCTAAAAATGAGATAGATTTTTGTCAAACACATGTAATTCCGAAGATAATATAGTCATATTAGCTACAAATTAGACTCAGTTTGGCGAAAATATAGCCATTTTTAGACCATAAATTATTTCATTTGCACATAGGGACACGCCCTAATACCAATATAATACTATACCCAAGTATACCCTTAAGTGTATATAGAGTAAAAAGAGTTAACCTGATGATATGACATAACGTTAGGCATAGTATTACGTATTAGAATATTGCTTATTCAAATGTGCAATTAAACATAATGATAATGCGAAACAATAAATTTCATCTATAAGCCACAAAAAAACCAGCCCTTAGGCTGGTTTTAAAATCTCTTTTAGCTTGAATAGAATCTTTTAGCTTAAATAGAGTGATTTTATGAGTTGTTAGTCATCCATTTTTTCTTGGATATAATTCTCAATACCAACTGCTCTGATGAGGTCTCTTTGAGTATCTAACCAGTCAATATACTCTTCGTTACCATCTTTAAGATCGAGCAATAACTTACGAGACACGTAATCTTTGTATTCTTCACAAAGCATGATGGCATCTTTTATAGTGGCGAACTTTTTATCTTCTAAACGATCATCACAATCGATAATTTCAGCCACATTTTCACCAATCATAAGCTTGCCGTAGTCTTGCAAGTTTGGTAAACCACCAAGTAGTAAAATACGCTCAATAAGATCATCTGACCATTTCATTTCACGGATAGATTGTTTATAAAAAACATCATTGAGCTCTTCAATGCCCCAATGCTTTGAAATACGCGCATGCAAAAAGTATTGATTAATAGCAATCAATGACTGCCCGAGCACCTTATTCAATACTTGTATTACTTCTTTATCACCTTGCATAATTGTCTCCTACACTTTAAATCGAATGTTACGTATACTTTGCAGACTTTATAGTTAAAGTCCTATTAAAGCTATAAATCACTGACAAATAGCGATTAATCTATATCTCCGATTTGACTTTGTAGGTAATTTTGAAGACCAACCATGTCTATTAAACGCAGCTGTTGTTCTAACCAGTGAGCATGATCTTCTTCCGTATCTTCAAGTTGCTCAACCAACATATCGCGCGTCACGTAATCTCGCTCTTGCTCACATAAAGCAATCCCTTCTTTTAAATGCTTTTGGACCTGATATTCTAGATCTAAATCAAGCTGTAGCATTTGCGGCACATTATCACCGATATTGATGTCATCTACCGTCATATCTGGCGTGCCGTTTAGCATTAATATACGACGAATAATGGCCTGTGCATGATGGGTCTCGTCATGCATCTCATGATGGATACGTTCGTATAGCTTACCGTAGTTCCATTCACCGTACATTTCAGAATGAATGAAATATTGATCACGAGCTGCAAGCTCACCACCAAGTAAGAAGTTTAAATATTCGATAACTTTTTGACTACCTTGCATAATATTCATCCAGATCTATATAGTTAAATTTGATGTATGAAAGTCGCACGAAGCGATTTCTTATATAGTAACAAATATTTATAGGTGACGATGTTCTTTTATGAACCGAGAACGAAGTGTGAATAGCTAATGAGAATCAGTAGCACTTAATGTATTGAAACTTAAAGGGTTTTTATATATTAGTTATCTTAGTGCTAATAATTTTTAGATCTAATAAGTTTTAGGAACAACTAATTTTAGATACAATTAATTTTAGAAACATCAAGATATTGAGTCGAACAAAGGATTAATAAGGAATTGGCTTAGTTATTGTCAGCGAACTACTAACCGGTTATGGCGTAAACCTCGCTATGCCTACATGAGTAGTTTTTGATGAGTAGTTTTTGATGAGTAGTTTTTGATGAGTAGTTTTTGATGAGTAGTTCTTGATGAGTACTTCTTGATGAGTAGTACTTGCGCTCGGTTACCTTGACGCCATTTTATAATTCTCTGACTATAGGTAAAACTAAAATGAGCATAGAATTAATATTTTGCATAAACTTAATAGGACATAGGCTTGGATCGTAATACCAATTAATAGCATTACTAATAAGTATATTAATGAGTATTTATAAGAGGATTAGCGAATCATACTGGCTTTAATTGAACTGGCTTGAATTAAACTGCATAGGCGAGCTGGTTGACCAAACTGGTATTCACCTGATCAGCATGATGTTCTTCAAGCAAATCATTCACCATAGGTTCACAGCATCCGCAGCAATTGGTCACATCAAGCGCCGTTTGTAATGCTTGCAACGTATCTAAACCCGAAGCCATCGCCGCCTTAATTTGACGGTCTTTAACATCATGACATATGCAGACTATCATCGTCTTATCCCTCTTTGAATGTCACAGCACGCTAAAACTTTATAATTGAGGTGAGCTGAACATTTAAATTAGCTATTAAGTATATTGACGGTTAGAAATTTAGTTTTCAGCAAATTTGTCGTCAGTAGACTTAACAGTAAATTGATTAAATGTCAGGCTGCCTACCAATCAACAATAATATGAACAATCTTATAAATAAGCGCATTTATACTATTATCTATACTATTATGTTGAGCTATATCGTTCAGTAGGACAGCCTAACGACTCTTTTGGAGTAATAACTATCATAACGATAATAGTTCTTATTTACAATAACTTTTTTAGAGATTTTTATAGAAAGTTGATAAGCATATATCACCATAAAATATTTTTAGTAAATTCATACAGTTAGGATTTTTTTATTTTAGACATTATTCAATGCAGACGACTTATAGACCTAATCTTGCGTATGAATGCCAAATTTATACGAATAAATACTAAAAAACTTAACTCATAATTTCGACGACTCCTATCACTCACTATCTTAATGGCACATAGCCATCTTTATTCTGAGCACAAAAAATGAACCCAAAAAAAAGACCAAGTGGCCTTGGTCTTTTAACATCTTATTTAGTAAACATGTAGCGACTACTAGTTTAACAGTATGGGACTACTGACCTGCTTTCATATCAGCGCGTACTTCTTTTACCAAATAGTCCACAACCTTAGGAACTTTGGCACTCTCACCTTGCACGACATATTTACCATGCACAACGACTGCCGGAACGCCTGTCAATTGATAACGCTTCGCACCGGCTTTTGAACGGCCGATCTTGGTGCTTACTGCAAAGGAGTTGTACAAGCTATTAAATTTATCTTGATCAACACCTTGGCTTGCGTACCATGTTGACAATGAGTTTTGATCAAACAAACGCTTGTTGTCCTTATGAATGGCATCAAACAACTTATCATGCGTTTGATCTTGATAGCCCATCAGTTGAGCCGCATAAAATCCGCGAGCATTTGCTTCCCATGTCGGGTTTAGTGCTGCAGGAGACTCTAGGAAAACAACATCATCAGCTTTTGTTTTCGCCCATTTTTGCATATGAGGGTTTAGATCGTAGCAATGCGGGCATCCATACCAAAAAAACTCTCGAACAATAATTTTATCGCCATTTATTTCTTCAGGATTATCTAGAACCACATAATCCTTACCAGCAGTATACTCTGCTGCCATCGCAGGTAGTGAAACCAGACCTACGACCGCAGCTAAGGAGGCTATCGCAAAGCCTCGTTTAGAATAGAACTTCATTTTATTTCCTTTAAAAGATTTGTTAGATGTCTTTCGTTTAATGTCTTTTGTTTGATGTCTATAAATTATCTATATTTATAAATAGTTAAAGTCAGAGCTATCTATGAATAAGCCACATTATATACGCCATAACTTGATAGCACATCAGTAAATTTAAGTTGTCACTCAAACCGTCATTTAATCAACAATTTAAAATGTAGAGTAATGATACCGTATTTTATATCATAATGTGAACCGTATGCCTTTCTATAAAGTTAACACACCGTTCAACAAGCGTTATCTATCTTTCAATCGTCATCAATCTATTAATACTGAACTATATGCCTTCTAAAGCTGATTGTTATTCTACAATTGACAGTTATTCATGCCAAAATTGATATTAGATACGTAAGTTATCTTGTGTCAATCGTAGCAAATTATTATCAAAGATGCCCTACTCCAATATGCGTGGTAATATAGGCTTATCATTAAATTTTAAACATTAAATATTAGACTTAAAAATTACGAGAACGCCAGTAAACACATTTTTTGCAACATAATTGCTGAAGACATAATGTATTAACGTCTTTTATTTAAACCTTTATCACAAATTCAAAAGTTAGGACAGCACATGGCTATGACGAACTCAGAGGTAACCACGAATACTTCTAAAGCAGAGCACCAATTGTCTTCATCTAACACCACTCATCAACAATATACTGATACACAAGAAGAGAACAATCGTGTATCTAGTAACAATCTAGATATAAGCGACAGTACTGATATAGGCGACAATGTAGATATGAGTGAAGTTGGCAAGTTTACTCAACTTGCCAACCAGTGGTGGGACAAACAAGGTGCATTTGCAACCTTACATCATATTAATCCACTACGTTTAAACTGGATTGAAGAGAATGTAACCCGTTATATGGACAGTGGCCTTACGGGTAAGACCGTATTAGATGTGGGGTGCGGCGGTGGTATTTTAACTGAGTCAATGGCGCGCCGTGGTGCTAATGCTACAGGTGTTGATTTGGGCATCGAGAACCTAAAAGCTGCCACTGTGCATGCTGAACAGAGTGGTTTGGATAACATACTTCGCTATAAGCATATTGCGATTGAAAAGCTAGCAGCGCAAACGCCTGAGACCTATGATGTGGTTACTTGTATGGAGATGCTTGAGCATGTGCCTGATCCAAGTCAGATTGTAAAAGCCTGTTATGACTTGTTGAAGCCAGGCGGCGTTTGTGTACTTTCTACTATCAACCGTAATCCTAAATCTTATCTTTTTGCCATTATAGGCGCAGAATATGTATTAAGACTACTTGACCGTGGCACCCATGATTATGCCAAATTCATAACCCCTGCTGAGCTTGATAAAATGGCTATTAATGCAGGTTTTGAACGTCAAGATTTGATCGGCTTACATTACAACCCGATTACCAAACGCTATTGGTTGGCTCAGAATGTAGACGTTAACTATATGATGGCCGTAGTTAAACCAGAACGCTAAATATTCAATACGCTATCTCCTAAATTCGTTATCTCGCTAATATATAATTTAAGTAAATATTTATGTCAATAAACTACGTTAAAGCTGTGCTATTCGATTTAGACGGTACTTTGATTGATACCGCGGTAGACTTTATTCGAATTATTAATGAAATGTCTAAGCAAAATGGGTGGCAAGTACCACCTGATGATGCTATCCGCGAGCAGGTATCTGCTGGCGCCGGCGCCATGGTTATGCTTATGCTCAAATTTAATAATCAGCCTATCACGGATGAAAACGTTCAAACTTACCGTCAGCAGTTTTTGGATGAGTATGAGGGCAACATCTGTGTCGACAGTCGTGTGTTTGATAAATTAGAGCCGTTACTAAGTTTTTATGAAGCAAATGATACGCCGTGGGGCATTGTCACTAATAAACCGCGTTACCTGGCATCAAAGCTGTTAGATATTCTAAACTTAAGTGAGCGCTGCTCTGTCCTGGTATGTCCAGACGATGTACGTAATACCAAACCTGACCCAGAACCTATGCATCTTGCCTTAGAAAAGCTTGAACTACCGCGTGGTATTGCCAGCAGTGTGATTTATGTCGGTGATCATATCCGAGATATTCAAGCGGGTACAGCGGCAGGCATGACCACTGTGTTAGCAAGTTATGGCTATATTCCGCCTGAAGATAAAGAAGATTTGAACGCTTGGGGTGCAGATTATATTGTGCATACTCCTGAAGAATTGGTTAAATTATTGCGCTCTGACGTCTTTGACTATTTGTAAGCCTAATTATCTATAAGCTTATTTGCATATAGCTCTATTTATCGCTGCACGCTCGCTTATTTAACCTTATTTATAATTATAATTTATCTTAAGACAAACTTCTTATGACTCAAACACCCTTATCTCATGATCAAATTCGCAATTTTTCACCTGAACCCAATTGTCTTGACGGAAAAACCATATTAGTCACTGGCGCCAGTGACGGTATAGGACGTACGGCTGCGCTGACGTATGCAAGATATGGTGCTACCGTCTTACTGCACGGTAAGACTCTTAGTAAATTAGAAGCCGTATATGATGAAATTGAAGCCAATGGCGGCAAACAACCTGCCATCATGCCTTTGGATTTTGAAACTGCCACTTATAGCGATATGCAGCAACTGGCTAATTTGATTCAAACTGAAATTGGTGAATTGCATGGGGTTCTACACAATGCAGGCATTTTAGGTGCGCTAACACCGCTTGAGATGTATGATGTGATAACGTTTGAACAAGTTATAAAGGTAAACACAACCGCTGTATTTATGTTGACTCAGGTACTATTGCCGCTACTTAAAGACGTTGATAATGGGTCAATCATATTTACCAGTAGCTCAGTTGGCACACAGCCTCGTGCATTTTGGGGAGCTTATGCATTATCTAAGCAAGCGGTAGAAGGAATGAGCGAAATTTTTACTCAAGAAACACATAAGACTACCAGCCTACGTTTTAACTGTATTAACCCAGGAGGTACGCGTACCAATATGCGTGCGCATGCCTATCCAGGCGAGAACCCCATGAGTCTAAAAGCGCCCGAAGATATCATGTCAGGTTATGTTTGCTTAATGAGTGACGCAAGTATTGGTGTGCGTGGTGAAGTAATCGCGCTGCAGCCTAAATAGCAAGCCGTCATATCATTCAAAAAAAGCGAAAACAAAAAGAGCAAAAAGTTAAACACTTTTCGCTCTTTTTTTACGGATTTATTCTATATCAAAGCTCAAATCAGCCTATCGAGGTAACGCGCGCAAATACTACTTAGTATATTCAGCGAGTTTGACAATGATAAATTATTTTTAAGAATTAATATTGTTCTTATAGAGTAATACAACTATTGAGACTTCGTTAACGACCTTGATACACTCTCGCAAAGCCCCAATGTATATAGAATCACACTAATAAATCGATAGCAAAATAAATATCGAAGGAGTATATTATGGCTGGTGGATGGGCGCGAGATGGCGCAGAACATGAACAGATGGATGCTACTGTCAATGATGGATTGGCGCGTGCACGACGGGCATTGCCTACTGGTGTGAGTCTAGAGTTTTGTGATGAATGTGGTGAACGCATTCCAGAAGCACGCAGACAAGCTCTGCCCGGCGTTCAGCATTGTGTTGGCTGCCAAAGCGAACTTGAAGCAGAAAACCAAGCTCAAGAATTATTTAATCGCCGTGGCAGTAAAGACAGTCAACTTAGATAGCTTATAATTTAGATAGCTTATAATATGTATGCCGGTTTGCTTGAATCTATAGTTCAAATACTTAACTATCTTAGATTCATGCTCTAAGCATCTTCTTCATCGGGAACGAATACATACCCTACTCCCCACACCGTTTGAATATATCGCGCTTGCGATGGGTTGTCTTCAATAAGACGGCGCAATCTTGAGACCTGAACATCAATTGAACGCTCCATAGCGCCCCATTCGCGGCCGCGTGCAAGATTCATTAATTTATCACGAGTCAATGGCTCGCGAGGGTGCTGTACCAATGCTTTTAATACAGAGAACTCACCCGTTGTTAACGTCACTACATTGCCATCACGTTTTAGTGTGCGGGTAGATAAGTCTAGTGTCCAAGGGCCAAATTCGACCACTTCAACTTGCTGAGAGGGCGCACCAGGTAGCTCTCGACTATGACGACGTAAAACCGCTTTGATACGCGCTAATAGCTCTTTAGGGTTAAATGGCTTAGGTAAATAATCGTCTGCGCCTGCCTCTAGTCCTGCAATTCGATCACTATCTGAACCCTTAGCCGTCAACATAATAATAGGGATGTCACTATTATCCTCACGTAAGCGTTTGCAAATACTAATCCCATCTTCTCCTGGCAACATAAGGTCAAGGACGATAAGAGAAAATAGCTCCCGCTGCATCAGTTTGTCCATCTGACTGCCATCGTGAGCAGTGCGCACGACGAATCCATCATCTTCTAAAAAACGCTGCAACAATGAGCGCAGTCGTGCATCATCATCGACCACTAATATACGATGGGTTAAAGAATCTGTAATATTGATTTTATTGTCTGACATATCCTTTCCTATTGCGTTTATAGTTGTTGACTTACTCACTGTATCGCTAGCTCTTCAAGTCATTAATTAAATATAAAATTGATTGGAAGGTAAAATATAAATTTAGAAAATTCGTCGTACTTGAAAATAACCTTTTAAATTTTATGAGTCATTCTGAACCAATCTGAACAATTCATAATCGCTACTCTCCAGTGTATAAGATTGTGGGAAAAATAACATACTTATTAGATAGTAAAGCTGTATGTGTTTGTTAATAAATACGCTTAATGATGATAAAATTCATATTAATCAGTAAAATCGTTTTTATTAAGCCAGCTTTTGCTATAATGCGAGCCTAACTTATCAATTTTTCGATGCGGATATGAATCAAACCGATACTAATAACTCAAACTCTTCTTCTAGCCAAAATACCTCTGCACTTACAGCTGACGTTATCGCTAACATTCATAACAAGCTTGCTAAAGATTTAGGCATCAAGCCTGCCCAAGTTAACGCTTTCGTGAAGCTTTATGATGAGGGCGCCACCGTGCCGTTTATTGCCCGATATCGTAAAGAAAAAACGCAAGGTTTGGATGACAGTCAGTTACGTGCCCTAGAAAAGGGGTTAAATTATGAACGTGATATGGCAACCCGCCGCGCTAAGATATTGGACTTACTTGAAAGCCAAGGCAATTTGACGGCTGCGTTAAAAGCTCGTATAGACAATGCAACGTCTAAGCTTGAGCTTGAAGACATATATCTTCCTTATCGTCCACGCCGTCGCTCTTTATCGGCTAAAGCGCGTGCTGCTGGTCTGGATAGTGTCGCTAATGACCTTCTTGATAATGAAGTTACGCCGCTTGACGCGCTGAGTAAATACACATTACCAGAAACCATTACCGATGAAACTGGTAGCGTCATTGATGTTGATTTTTCAGATACTGAAAAGCAGCTGGCGGGTGTTGAAGCGATCATTATTGATAACTGGACACAACAGCTTGAGCTTTTGGATTCATTACGCACAGGCTTTGCTAAAACAGCCACTATTAATTCAAGCTTAGCTCATGAAGATAAGCGTGAGGTGGGTGAGAAATTTTCAGATTATTTTGAGCACAGTGAAAACTTATCACGCCTTCCTAATCACCGATTGCTCGCCATGCTGCGTGGACGCCAAGAAAACGTTTTAGTACTCAAAGTAGATGGCGAAGATACGCCTTTTATCGAAAAAATTATCAGCTACTTGCAAATAGACGCCAAGCAACCAGATGCACGCCGCGAATTTTTATTAGGTGCAGCAAGAAGCTTATGGAAAGACAAGTGGCGTCCTCATCTAGAACATCGATTACTAACTGAGAAACGCCTAGCCGCGGAAGCGAATGCTATCGATGTCTTCGCAAACAACTTGAAACATCTATTAATGGCAGCACCTGCTGGCCGTAAAGTCATACTTGGGGTAGATCCTGGTATTCGTCATGGTGTTAAGATTACTGTTATAGACGCTCAAGGCCATGTTATGCAAGATAACGAAGGCAATGCCGTTACCGCCACTGTCTATCCATTTGCACCTGATAATAAAATGAATGAGGCCAAAACAACTATCTCAGAGCTGCTTAAGACCTATGATGTAGAGCTAGTAGCAATCGGTAATGGCACAGCAAGTCGTGAAACTGATGCGATGATTAAAGAGCTTATCGCAGAGGATAAGGACATTAAAGCCACGGCCGTAGTGGTTAATGAGTCTGGTGCCTCCGTATATTCAGCAAGTGAGCTTGCTAGCGAAGAGCTTGCCGACCTAGACGTTTCTGTACGCGGCGCTGTCTCTATCGCTCGACGCTTACAAGACCCCTTATCAGAGCTGGTTAAGGTAGAACCAAAAGCCATTGGTGTTGGTCAATATCAACACGATGTTAACCAAACCCAATTGTCAGATAGTTTAGATAAAGTGACTCAAGATAGTGTAAACGCGGTAGGTGTTGACGTAAATACTGCCAGTCCAGCTATTTTGGCGCATATTGCGGGTTTAAATCGAAATGTTGCACAACAAATTGTTAATTATCGCAAAGAGCATGGTGCTTTTAGCAACCGTGAGCAGTTAAAAGGGGTACCAAGATTAGGTATCAAAACCTTTGAACAAGCCGCTGGATTTTTGCGTATTCGCGATGGTGAAGAGCCTTTAGATGCTACAGGGGTGCACCCAGAAAGCTATCACTTGGTGAAGGAGATATTACAGAAGTCTGGTAAAGACATCTCTGAGGTTTTGGGCAATGATAGTATTATTAATACATTACCCACCGATAACTTAGAAGCTGCCAATGATGACAACATTAGCATTACAGCGATTAAACAAGAGCTTGCAAAACCTGCACATGACCCACGCCCTGAATTCAAGACTGCTCAATTTAAAGACGATGTAAACAGTATCAAAGATTTAGAAGAAGGTATGGAGCTTGAAGGTGTGGTCACTAATGTCACAGGTTTTGGCTGCTTCGTTGATGTGGGCGTTCATCAAGACGGTTTGGTCCACATATCAGAAATGGCTAATGACTTTGTGGAAGATCCAATTAACTTGGTAAAACCAGGCGATATCGTCAATGTACGTGTCATCTCTATCGATGAGAAGCGCAATCGTATTGGATTTCGCATGAAATCAGAAGATGCTGCTGTTAAAAGCACCGTTGAAAAGCGTCCAAAGCCCCAAGCGACTCGCACTGATAAACCTGTACGCCGTGGCAAACCTAAGTCATCAAATCGTAGCAGCAGTGGACGCTCATCAAATGCCCGTTCAGATAAGTCTAAGCAGAATAAATCCGCTAAACCTACCACTGATACTAATAAAATCGGGTCATTGGGTGCGCTACTTAAAGAAGCAGGACTTAAGAAAACAAACTAAGTGCTTGATTCTGACTTCTTTAAGCTGGTCGTAAATACCAGCTAAGAGTTAAATTGCATAAAAAAGACAGCTTGTTCATAGCTGTCTTTACCATGGTTATCAGTGGTCACGGCTGCGTTGACAGAGCTTGCAAATACAGCAGCGCCTGATGCTAAAATTGTTGCTGTTAAAATATTCAATTTCATAATTAATCCTCTATAGTTTTAATCGTTAGAGCAGGTATTATATGAATAAAAAGCATACTACTCGTGTCATGCCTTTGTTGTAACCCCTCCTTTAAAGCGAATAATTCAACAGCTATGAATCTTTGAATTAAACCTAGCAATAAAATCAATATAGGCTAAGTAGCGATATTCTCTGTAAATGAGCGTACTACGATTAATTTATAACCATATTTTTTATAGATATATTTTGTACGTACAATCACAGCAAGATCTTTAAGATCTAAATAATAGATTAAAGGTTTCATTTTGATAAGAATGTTTTAATACTCTTACAAATTGTTGTTTTATGTACATATGTTTGGAATTTTAAAAGATTATTTAAACTGAATGACTCATTCATGTCATAAAATATCGTATTAGAATCAATGACCCATTCGATGCATAAACCCTTTTAAAACTATATTCAATTTAATAAAGACGAAAACAGAAGTAGTAGGTAAACTAATAATTAATCAAAGTTGCCATAAAAAAAGACTGCTAAATAATTAACAGTCTTTAATGTGAATTAGAATATTAGCCCGCGGTACAATAAATACTTCATATTATGATTACTATCTAGCATAACTAATCCCCAGGGGCTGTATTAAGCTATGAGGAAAGCTTGGTAAATTTAATACCAGCATGCGCCTGTAACCTATCAAGTAATGACGTGCCCATAGCAGACGCCGGTGTCCAAAACCCACCGGTTACATCATCCTTGGATATGTCTTGCGCTAAGCATAGCGCACTTTGTGACAACATCTGGCAAGTACTACCATAACCCGGGTCTTTGTCACCTGTAACCTTTGTACGTATTTCATCCCCTTGATTGGTCTTACCAAAGAAGCGTACATCGAAATAACCGTTGTCACGTTCATCTTTGTTAGGGCCTTCACCAGATTGAGGTAAAATCTTATTATTAATGACGTCGCGAGTCGGCTCAAATATAATACCTGCTGAAAATCCAGCAAGTCCTGCAACCAAACCATAGCTCATTAGTCGGCCTTTGAGTCCAGACGGCATCCACATCGCTTCATCATATTTGAAATCTCTGCCATATTCGTAATCACGTAACTGATTACTGCGGTGTACAATACGTGTGTTTATCGACTCCATAATAAAAGGAGCGAGCCAGCGATCATTCTCTTCATCGAACTCAGGCATTTTTACACTGCTTTGGCGCACATTAGGACGCTCAGGATCGTCATTTAAGACATATGGGTTGGCGACCAATTTACGTGTCTTTTTATTGGTTCCCACTTCTTCAAGTATCGTTGAAATCGAAGCAAAAGTACCACCAGACAAACCCCCTTTAGCTGCTTTAACTCGCATATGGATGGTTTCACAGGGTTGATCGAATGTATCTTCTGCACATTTTTGAGTAAACAAAACTCCTAAATCAGAAGGTATCGAATCAAATCCACACGAGTTGACAATCCGTGCTCCTGATTCTTCAGCAGCGTCTTGGTATTTGTCCATCATTTGCTTAATGAAAATGGCTTCCCCGGTTAAGTCGACATAATCAGTGCCATTTTCAACACAGGCTTTAACCAAAGGTTCACCATATTTCATATATGGCCCAACGGTAGTAATAATGACCTTGGTTTGAGTAACCATCTCTTCTAAGCTTTTGGGATCTTCACTGTCCGCAATAATAACTTGTACGTTGTCGTTTTCAATGTCTTTTTTAACTTGTTCTAGCTTGTCAGCGTTTCGTCCAGCTATCGCCCACTTTACCTCAATCTTATTAGTATCTTTATTCTGTTCATCTTTGGATAAAAAGTTATTTAAGTATTCGGCTGTTAATTTGCCAACAAAACTTGTTGCGCCATATAAAACCACATCAAACTTTCTATTCGAATTACTGTCGTTCGAATTACTGTAGTTATTTTGAGTATTCATCTTCATGCATCCTTTTTATATTACGTTTCGTTCCCAGTTATAAATTCTATGTATTCTATCTATATTCTATTATTTATCTGTTTAACTTATTTAATAGCCAATTTATATAGCAACTCATAGTTAATCTAGTAACTATTTAACTAGTAACTATTTATTATCTCGTAACTAATAGTATGATACCTAATTCAGTTTTTATTATTAATTACTATTAGGTCTAAATTTAACCATACCTATCCACTTTGATGAGCTAAATTTTGTTTGAACCTCGTTACACGTCTCTTAATATTGGATTTTTTATTCGTCTTTCTTATCATTCGACTTTGTTATTAATAATGGAAAAACTGACAGTCTTTTTATACTCATATTAGCTTTGAAATAATCAAAGCTATTTATAGAGCGATAGAGTCTATTAAACCTTAATAATAGGTACTGAATAGGTACTGATAAGCGCTATTTTTAAAACTTAATTTACATAGCTACATTTAAATCTAAAATACGCTGATGATTGCGTGAGGGTGAATGTGCTACACTAATCGCAATATATAGCCCATGATGTCTATTTTGTTTAAATAGCTTGTTTCAACAGGTTTATTTGACATCTATTTTGGGCATTCTATAACGTAATCATATATTTCAAATATTAATACCAGTAAACCTATATTAGTAAACTAATATCAGTAAAGATAACAAGGCATAATTATGAGTAACCGCTATTCTGACTTTCAATCACAATTACAAGGTTCTATGGTTGCCTTAGTAACGCCTATGCAGCCCAATGGTGATGTCGATTATCCACGTCTGGCTGAGCTAATCGATTGGCAAATTGAACAAGGCACGCATTGCTTGGTTGCTGTCGGCACTACTGGAGAGTCTGCCACGCTTTCTATGCAAGAGCATAGTGACGTCATTCGCTACTTTGTGAAGCATGTAGACGGACGGGTTCCTGTTATTGCTGGAACAGGCGCGAATAATACAAAAGAGGCCATTCAATTAACTTCTGAAGCTAAGGATGCAGGCGCTGATTGTGCGCTACTTGTTGCCCCTTATTACAACAAACCCACTCAAGAAGGGTTGTATCAGCATTATAAAGCCATTGCTGAAGCCGTGGATATCCCACAAATGCTATATAACGTACCCGGTCGTACTGTGGTTGATATTGCTCAGGAAACCGTTGAGCGTTTGGCCGATTTTGAAAACATTGTTGCTATCAAAGATGCCACAGGCTCGGTCGAACGAGGTAAGCGTCTTATTGAAGCAGTTGGTGATCGTATTAATGTCTTATCAGGTGATGATGGGACGGCTTTAGAACTTATACAGTTTGGCGGTAAAGGTAATATCTCTGTCACTGCTAATATTGTGCCGAAAGCTATGAGCATCGCTTTTTCTGCGGCCTTAAATGGCGACTTTGAAGCTGCAAATGAAGCGCATGAATCCATCAAGCCACTTCATAGACTTATGTTTATTGAATCAAGTCCAATACCAGTAAAATACGCACTCCACAAAATGGATAAAATAGACACAGGCATTCGTCTACCTATGGTTTGGCTTGATGAAAAGTATCATGATGAAGTTGACGCCGGCTTACGTGCTGTAGGCTTAATTGACTAAACTTAGCATTAGGCTAAAAATATATCATACGCAATAGCATTCATTTAATGTCGTGTTAATACAAAGTCGCATTAACCTCGTTTAAACTTTTGTCATTACAAGCGATAAAGGACAGTTCATGGTTCAATCTATTAAAAAAGTAGCGTACCCATCGGTCTTAATAACTCATGCCGCAACACGCGCAATAAGTCATGCAGCAACTCACACATTAAGGCGTAGGGGTGGTGTGGTAAAAGCAATGGCTATAGGTATAAGTAGCCTTATGCTATTATCAGGTTGTCAAACGACCAAAAGTCTTTTTGGGAAGGTGGAAGATGGAAGCTTAGCCTATCAAAAGGCTGAAAAGCTTGAGCCTATGCAGTTGCCTGTCGAAACTCAAACAGCGCCTTTTATTCCTCTATACCCAACTCCATCAGTTGGTGCGAATACCTTAGAGCTTGAGAATGAAGCTGGTAAACGTTATGAACTACCAGCACCTTATCGTCAATTACCTTCTAACTAATTATCTTCTAACTAAGTGTTAGTGCTCAAGCCGCTGATGATTCATATTTTTACTGAATAATTTAAACGATTGGTTTTATTGACTGTCAGTTTTACATAACCTCATTTGTTACTTAACTTCGTGCATAGGACGTTGAACATGCAATTAGAAAAACAAGACCTACTTTATAAAGGCAAAGCAAAATCTGTCTATGAAACAGACAATGCAGACTACCTCATTCTTCATTTTCGTGATGACACCTCAGCCTTTAATGGTGAACGTGTAGAGCAATTAGGGCGTAAAGGTCAAGTTAATAATAAATTCAATGCGTTCATCATGCAAAAATTAGATGAAGCAGGTATTGAGACACATTTTGAAGAACAGCTTTCTGATGACGAAGTATTAGTAAAACGGTTAGACATGATACCTGTTGAATGTGTTGTGCGTAACTTTGCAGCGGGTAGTCTTGTGCGTCGTCTGGGTTTAGAAGAAGGCCAAGCTCTATCGCCCTCTACCTATGAGCTGTTTTATAAAGATGATGCGCTTGGTGATCCAATGGTTAACGAATCATTATCAGTATCTTTAGGCTGGGCGACCGATGAACAATTGGCTACAATGAAGACGATTACCTATCAAGTTAATGACGTGCTTACTCAGCTTTTTGATGCAGGTGGTTTGATGTTGGTTGACTTCAAACTTGAGTTTGGCGTATTTAAAGACCGTATTGTACTTGGCGATGAATTCTCTCCGGATGGTTGCCGCATATGGGATAAAGAGACTAAGAAGAAACTGGATAAAGACCGTTTTCGTCAAAGCCTTGGTGACGTTATAGAATCTTATGAAGAAGTCGCTCAGCGTATTGGTGTGCCTTTATAGGGCTATGCATTATGTATAAACTCACTGTATTTATCCCAGAAGATAATCTAGAACCAGTGAAACTTGCTTTATTTGATGCTGGCGCTGGTCAGATTGGCAACTACGATAGCTGCTGCTGGCAAGTTAAGGGAACGGGTCAGTTCAAGCCTTTAGCAGGGAGCCAGCCATATATCGGTACTCAGGATAGTATTGAAAAAGTCACCGAATGGCGGGTAGAAATGGTTGTTGCTGAAGATAGTATCAAAGCGGTTATTGAGGCCTTAAAACAAGCGCATCCTTATGAAACGCCTGCGTACGATGTCATTAAGGTTACGGGTATTTAGCCGTATTCGCTTAAGTTGTTAGCCCAAAATTTTTACTATAGTCAAAGAAATCTAAAATGGATACAAGTCAACCGATTGCTAGTACTGCTATAGTAGGGCGAGCGAGGTTAACACCGTAACCGTTTAGTAGTTCGCTGACTATAAAGCCTATAAATGCTATGACCGTATTAGCTCAATTGAGTTAATACGGCTACTTCTCTTATATAGCTTTTTAAATCCGCTTCGGACTCTTCTAAAAGCTCATCATCATTCATATGCTTAGCATACTCTATCCATAACAAAAGCTGATAGACACTATTGCGTTCGGCAGCAGTAAACTGTTTGCAGAACTGTTTTAACGTACTCTCGTCATTTATATTAAGACGCGTATACCATCCTTCAATCTTGACCGCTTGTTCTGGACTAAAACGAGTGTCAAAAAGCTGCTGAACCAACGCGTGCCGATCTTCTTCACCGATTAGTTTACCTACTCGTTTAATTTGACGGTTACGGGCATTTGCACTGGTAATATCAGTCAAAGCCATTAACTCATCTAAAAAGAACTCACTAACGGGTAGTTTTTTTATTTGCTTTTTGGACATATTAGCCAAAGGTACTGCTAATTTTTGGAGTCGCTCATGTGCTTTTTTAAGCTCAGTACGCGACACCCGCATATCATGCTCGGACCAATCAATCATAAAAATCTCAATATATTAATTTATTTTAAGACCCACAGTATAAAGCCTGTATAGACCATATGTTTATAAAAGTTGAATGTTTATAAAAGTTAAACGAATCACTTTATCAACTAAATTGTCCAACGTGGTTTTTCGCGGTGTTTAACATAGGTGACCATATCTGTGGGGAGATTAGTACTGAGTGCGCGATGTAGATATTCTGCTATGTATACGGAACGGTGCTTGCCACCGGTACATCCAATAGAAATAGTCAAAGTGTGCCTGTTGTTGTATAAAAAATCAGGCAACCAGCGCAACAAAAATTTCTCAATATCATTTTGCATCTCAGCAACTTCGGGATACTTCGTAAAAAATGTGTCGACTTCTTCATCAAGGCCAGTTTTGGGTCTTAACTCTCTTTCCCAATGTGGATTGGGCAAAATTCTAACATCAAAAACAAAATCTGAATCAATAGGTACCCCATATTTGAAGCCAAAGGATAGAATATTTATAGTGACCCTATTATCCGCACCAATATACTCACGTATACGCTCTTTTAACTGGTGTATGTTTAGTTGACTGGTATCGATAACCATGTCTGCATTAGTAGAAATAGGCGCTAGAATTTCAGCCTCTTTTTTAATGGCTTTGGGTAGGTTACTCGATGATCCATTCTCTAATGTCATCAACGGATGTACTCGCCTTGTTGCGGCATATCGAGCTACCAATACAGACTCTAAAGCAGTTGCATAAAGGGTTTGCACCTTACCTTCACCAAACGCCTCTACTAATGTCTGTTGTATATTTAAAAAACTTGAGGAATCGGCCATTAAGGTTCGTATATCAATCCCTAGCGCGAGACGTTTAATAAGGCCTTCATCTATTAACCTGTTCACGGCTTCAGGTACTAATGATAACGGCATATTATCAATCGCATGATAGCCTAGGTCTTCAAGCGCATTCAAAATAGAGGTCTTTCCGGACCCTGAGCGTCCGGAAATAATTAGAATATGAATATCAGATTGCATGACACAACCTTGTTGGTTATTTTCTATGCTTGGCATAGATGTCTCACTAATAGGCATTATCAAATTAAATTCCAATTTAAAAAATTCTTTAAAATTAAAACTCTTCAATCATTTAAAATTATTGCAGCCAAATAAGATTTGTCATATATGATGACATAACTCATTATATTAGATGATATGTTACTTACATATTGAATGAATTAATGTAAAAATTTTATATTAAATCAAATTAAGTTTGAATTAAATGACTATATCCATACTTTATACCAAGCTTTAGTAAATATTGACCTTAATAGGAAATTCCTACAATGTTAACCACCCTATGTGGCTTAATATTTTTAGTCCAATACCAGTTGCTGATTATCAAGTAGCCGAGCTTTACCTAATCGAGCAGCAGCCGCAATGACAAGATGCCTATCCTCATTTAAGTCTTTAACTTCGGTTAAATCTTGGTTACGGACTTCAAGATAATCGACTTCAAATTCAGTCTCGTTGAGGCGGCGAATAGTTTGCTGAATCAACCCCTGCAAATCTTTGATATTTTTAGCAGCACCTTGTTTTAAATCATCAGCCAGTTTTGTAATCTCAAGATTCAGAGTAGGTGCCAATTGGCGCTGTTTTTGTGTTAAATATTGATTTCTTGAAGACAAGGCTAGGTTATCATGCGTACGTACGATAGGGCCTGCTAATATAGTAATATCATAGCTCAAATCACGTACCAACTGTTGTATTATAGCCAATTGCTGATAGTCTTTTTGACCGAATACGGCTATATCAGGCTGCACAATGTTGAATAGTTTTGTCACAACGATACCTACCCCATCAAAATGAGTGGGTCTAGATTTACCACATAAAATTTGGCTGATAGAACCTGACAGAACTTGCGTAGGCGGCGGCATAACAGGATACATATCTTGAACGGTGGGAACAAAAATGTAATCCGTTCCAACCATTTCTAGTTTTTGAGTATCTTCAGCTAAGGTACGCGGATAACTGTCTAAATCTTCCCCTACACCAAATTGGGTTGGATTTACGAATATGCTGACAACCACAACATCGGCATGTTGCTGCGCAAGCTTAACTAAAGATAAATGTCCATCATGTAAATTGCCCATCGTTGGAACTAAAGCAATTGTTTTACGATTATTATTATTTCGATATGAGGCTAAGGTTTGACGTAGCGCATTAATAGTGGGTAAGGTTTGGGTCATTCAAACTATTCCAAAAACTTAAAAAATGTATATATTCTAAAGACAATGCTAATTAGGGGCTGTATAAAGACTGATGGGCTAATTAAACTGATGCTGCTGTTTAGGATAACTGCCTTCCATAACAGATTGGTGATACAAGGCAAACGCCCCTTCAACACTGCCCTTATGCTCACCTTCTTGATTACGGGGGTCGGTCAAAAAGTCATGCACAAATCGTGCAGTACGGCCATGCGTGACGCCGAGCATGTCATGCATTACCAAAACTTGACCATCGGTATCTGCGCCTGCACCAATTCCGATAACAGGCACGTCTACAGTCTCTGAAACCTTTTTTGCCAATAGAGCAGGCACACATTCAAGTAAAATTATAGCCGCGCCAGCTTCCACCACTGCTTTAACATCCGCCAATAGCTTGTTGGCACTCTCATCTGATTTACCTTGTACTTTATATCCTCCAAATACGTTGACCGATTGGGGCGTTAAACCCAAATGTACGCATATTGGCGCGCCAGCTGCGGTTAACGCGGAAACGATGGGGCAAAGCTCGTCACCACCTTCAAGTTTCATCACATGAGCGCCAGCCTGCATAATTTTACGAGAGTTACTTATTGCATCTTCAAGTGTGACATAACTCATAAAAGGCAAATCTGCTAATATAAGCGCATGTTTATTGCTACGACTAACATTTTTTGTATGATAGGCTATATCTTCAATAGTCACGGGTAATGTAGAGTCATGCCCTTGAACAACCATGCCTAAGCTATCTCCAATCAAAATAGTGTCAACATTGGCATTTTCCATCATTTTTGCAAACATCGCATCATAACAAGTCAGACAGCTAAACCTTCTGCCTTCTTTCTTAAATTTTCTTAATGTCGATAAAGTAATCATAAGGTCGCTCTTTAATATTCTATTACTATTCAAAATTAGTTATTTTAAAATTAGTCATTAACTGGTTGGGGCGTACACTGTATTATTAAGAGGGTCTAATTGAGAGGCTTATTCAAGTCCAATACAATATATTGGAAACATAAGTAACTAAACCCGTTCGTAGCTCTATCGTATGATACGTTTTAAAGCACTGCGATTGCAGCAAGGTATTAGTCTATATACATCAGTCAATAAACATAAGGTATTATATAGCAAACCCTAAATATTGGTTCATTGAACAGACTAACTACGGTAATTTATGAAGGTCTTGCCAATCATTTGCTAAGTCAAGCTCAGAGATTGTGACATCATCAATAACGAGTGAGGGTTTTAGTTGCTTTAAAGGTATCAGTACAAAGTTGCGTTCTTTTATACCACGATGAGGTATAGTCAACACTTCAGATGACAACTGTTTGTCTGCATACAATAAAATATCTACATCCAAACTACGCTCTCCCCAACGCCTCAATCGTACGCGCCCAGCGTCATGTTCAAGCTGTTGGCATAACTCCAATAGTTGATGCGGCGTGAGAACGGTGTCTATCTCTACTACCGCATTAATAAAATCAGGTTGATCTTGAGGTCCTAGCGGTGCCGAGACATATAACGACGAAGCACGCACATGGCTGATGGCATCGTGTTCAGTAAGACTATTAATAGCATGATTAATATGCTGTTCAGGCGTACCTAATTCATTGGTTATGTTACTGCCCAATCCAAGATAACAACGATAATATGAACTATCATTATGAGCGGTATCATGCATTTTATTTAATGTCCTATCTAAAGCGTATAAGCATGATTGTAGGTAAGGTAAGATACCAAACTATATCTAGTCAATCTCAAGCTATCTATACTTACTCAAACTTATTGATTGCGCTCATTCACGCTTAACGAAGAGCTTGGTTGCCTACGCCGCCTTATCGCAGGTATTTGCTTTGATCGGGTAGCAGGACTCTGTTCAGATTCAGCTGCAACCACCCCTTTTTTAGAACCTTTGTTGGTACGAGACTTATTATCCTCTTTAGAAGCTATTGTCTGGCTATCTTTTAACTTAGCGGCTTTTGACTTATCAGCTTTTGACTTATCAGCTTTTGACTTAGCACCAGTCGTCTTACTAGCTTTTGACTGACTAGCTTTTGTCTTACCCGCTTTTGTATTAGTAGCGGTTTGAGGCGCGTCATCACTACCATCAGTCTTAACTGAGGATATTGAAGCGACTTTATCCTGCTCATTTTGCGATAATTGTTGTGAGGGTAACCGGCGTCGGCGCTGGTTAGGAACAGGCTCCGACTTTGGTAAAACAACAACGTTGTTTGCAAGTTGCTCTACCTTTTTAGTCTTAGACGCTTTACTCACATTTTTTTGATTCAGAGAGTTATCATTAGACTGAGCGTTCTTTTTAGTCACCTCATTATTAGATGAAGAATCAGACTGGCGTTTATTTTCAGCTTTTTTATCCTTATTAGCATTATCTTTAGTATCAACATCGCCTGTTATTTGACTGTTTAATTGGCCAGGAACTTGTTTAGCCATTTTATCAGCACTAATGGTGAATAGCGGGCTTGGTTGACGTTTCTTAAAGCCATCATCTCCGGCAGGATTACCTAAAGATAATTTTTCAATCTGTGCACGCTCCTTAGCGTATTGGTTATTTGCATTAGCTGTCGTGAGCTTATCCTGTTTAGAAGATGGAGACGTTTTTGACTGCTTTACCGTCTTTGTAGACTGCGCGTTATCTAGACCAACTTGAGCCACATCAGTGGTCGATGTGGTCGGTGAGCTGTTGTCCGTATTACGATTACGGCTACGATTGCGCCTACGGC